>NZ_JABCSC020000002.1 GCF_012972705.2 Uliginosibacterium aquaticum
ATTCATATGGACTTCCCCTTTCGCCATTCAGATTGAGTTTCGCAACCCCAATCTTGGCACTTTGATGCCGGCGAGGCTTACGCCTCCGGCGACTGTGGGAAGTCCCTTTTTAGTCCGTCGAGAGGGACGGTTTGAAGCTGCGCTTGTGGTTCCCTCCGCGCTTCGCGCTACGGCGTCCGCTTACTTCCACGTTAGGCGAACTCACAAGGAGACAGCAATGGGATTTTACATTGGCAACAAAGTCATTAATACAACACAACGCATTAGTGGGTTTCACATTGGAAACATCGCAATTGCGCCTGCTTCAACTCTCACTGTTGATGGCTTTATCATTGGGAACATCCATGTTGATTTAAATGCAAAACTTATAGTCAATGGCTTCGTGATCGGAAACATTACAGGCCACATCGAGTTTGCAGATATCAACGGATTTTTAATCGGCAACAAGCGCTCAAAGCAGAAGAATCTCCGAAAAATTTCGATCCCAATCAGGGAAGAGAACAAAATCCGGTGATACGAGGCGTCTTGATTGCTGTTTTTTTTTGCAAACGCTTATACCGCCCGGCATTTTGTTGGCGAAAAATCTTGCTTGATCGCTCGTGTCACTTGGCCTGTGATAATTTGCGGTCAGTGCCGTGTGGGCTGTGTGCGCCGCACGTTGTTTCACCGGTGGCGCGTCCAGGCGAGCCGCGATTATTTCTAAGTGGTTGCCTTCGCTGTGCGGCGCATTCGTTGGGCGTGAAATGCCGGTTTCTTCACCCATCCGCCTAACAATTCGCTCAATAGGGACAGCCCAAAGCTACGCTTTGGGTTCCCTCCGCCTGCGGCTCCGGCAGCCCCTCATGTCAAACGTCAGGCCGCACACATCGCGCACGCCTTGCACCTTCGCTTCGAGAACCGGTACAAGATCGTCATGGTCACCCCCAAACAGCAGTTGCTTACATTGCTCGCCTCCATCGAAGGTGTCACGGCGGAGCCATCGCCTGTCGCTGGAGGCACCGCGCTGTTCTTCCGTAGCAAAGAGTTCGGGCACTTCCACAACGACAATGAGTTGGACTTGCGCCTGACTCGCAAGGTCATCGCCTCGCTCGGTCTGGCGCACCCGCCGGGCTCGTTTCATCATCCCACTCGCTCGGTCACTTCGCCTTGGATTGAGGTTCGATTCAAGTCTTCCAGCGAGGTACTCCAAGCAGCAGAGTTGGTCAAACTGGCCGTAGCGCAGTTGTAATGATCAGCTCTACCCAGCTATTCCTTCAATCCTGCAGTCCCAGGCAATACGTGCTGCCTAACGTGTCAGTCAACCGGAGGCACACCGGTTAGCTCTACGTTAGACCTTACGGCCAAGACCGATCCTCACGTACTAGCCAGGCAGGGCAGGTCAATTGACCCGCGCGGACAAACCTTCCGGACAGACAGGACACACCTATTTCGCGCGGGTTACAGCAGCGCCTAACCCGCCCTAAGCCTGAACGTCTGTTTCCGGATATTTCGACCGGCAGCAGCGGTCGATAGCGGCTATTTTTTCAATCCGGCGTCATGTCTGGATGCAGGATCACTTCATCGGGCAGGCCGCCTTCGTTGGCTTGCAGACTGAGGCCGCCGAGGGGCGAGTAGCCGGCGTCGCCTTCGAGCAGCACGCTGGCTTCCGGCGGATAGGTCTGCAGCAGGGCGAGCAGTTGGCGGACGTTCATGTGCGCTTTACATCTCGTCCAGCAACTCGCGCACGCGGCTCTGGAGTGTCACTGCGTCGAGTGGCGCGCCGGCGCCGAGGCTGATTTCGGCTTCACTGAGGTTTTGCAGGGCAGCGGCGACCATCAAGGCGGCGCAGTGCTCGCGCGGATCGCCTGACCAGCGCAGGCTCAGGCCATCGCCTTCCTGGCTCACCGAGAAGCCGGCATCTTCGCCATCGAGCACGCAGCCCTGGAAGCCGCTGGCACTGGCTAGGTCCAGGCCTTCGAGATCCAGCTTGTAGCCAAGTGCTTTCAAGCCGCCCTGCAGCTCGGCAGGGGGAGGCAGGCTGGCGAGACGGATGCGGCAGGTGCGGGACATCGGTGGGCTCCGAAAGATCAGGCGGCGAAGCTGAACAGCTCCGGCTGGTTGTGGCGATAGGTACGCAGCCACATCAGGGTGGCCGGGACCAGCGAGAGCACGGCAAACCACAGCGCTTCGTCGCAAGGCTGGCCGGTTTGTTGCAATTGGCGGGCGGTGCTGCGCCAGCCATCCCAGGCCAGCTCCGGCATGGCCTCATGCAGTTCGGGGGGCAGTTGCGCGAGGCATTCCGCCAGCACCTGCAGCAGGCGCGTGGCTTCGACGCGGGTGATGCGCGAGTGAAGCAGCTCCTCCTTCTCCAGCCCTTCGGCCAGGATCAGCACAGAGCTGCCGGCCTCTTCGATGTTGGCGAGGGTAGCGGCATTGAAGAGGGCATTGGCGGGGGCGTTCATGATCCGGGTTCCGGGTGTGAGGTGATCCTGCCGAGACTTGACCGCCGTTGCGGCTTCAGACGGTAATACCTTTTTGACGTGCGGGCTCTGCCGGCTGAAAGCGCTTCTGATCGAGTTCAAGGGCCGGCCTTGCGCAAGCATGAGGCCAGGCCTTCAAACCCTTCAGGCACCGATGCGATTGACGAAATTCAGCGGGCCTTCCTTCTGGCTGAGGGCGCCGCATTTCGTGCACTTCCAGTTCACATCAAAGGCCTGTTCGGAACAGCCTTCAACATAAGTCTGGCGGCAGCCGATGGTGGAGCAGGCGGTACAGCGATACAGCTGGCCGTTGCACTTGGCAGCCTGGCCGCCTTTGCGGTAGCCAGTGCACAGTTGGCGATCGGCCTTGATGGCGTCGTAGCTCATGATGGGTTCTCTCTGTCGGGGTTGGTATTTTTGTTTTCAGCGGGGCGGAACGCTTCCGGGAAGCGCAGACGCACATGCGTCGAGCAGCACAGGATGGAGTCGCGCAGTAGCTTCCCGGATACGTTTCACATGAAGCTGAGAATTTCGATCGTTACATCCTCTTCGCCCATCTTGGCCTGACAGGCCAGACGCGATTTGGAGCTGACACCGACCAGGCCATCGAGGGTGGCGTGCTCGGGGCGCTCTGCCTTGGAGAGGCTCTTGCGCCCTTCGAGCACGAAGACGTGGCTGGCTTCGCAGCCGCCAGTGCCACCACAGGTACAGCCGAGCTTTTCACCGCTGGCAAGGATGGTGGAGAGCAGGACGGTGCCGGAGGGGACTTCGGCGGTCTTGCCGGAGGGCATGAGGGTCAGAACGGGCATGACAGGGCTCCTTGAGGGTTTAGGCTGCTTGAAGTTCAGCCGTGCTCGCCGTGAGTTGGGCGACGAACTCGGCAAGGGGAAGCGGAATACGGGTGATGTTCTGCTCGGCGATGAAGAGTTTCTCCATGCGGGTGAGCTCTTCGGGCATCACGGCCCAGTGCTGACCCGAGGAGCGCTTCATGATCTGGCGCGCGAAGCTGCGGGTGAGCTGATCGTTGAAACGGCAGCCAACGAAGAGGAAATTCTTGCCTGTGCGCAGCCCCTGGATTTCGGCCGGGATCGGGGTCTGGATATCGATCTCGGTGAGTACTTCAACGTAATCGGTATCGGAGACGAGGTAGTTGGCCGCCGGGTTGCTGCTGCCGATGGGCTTGTAGAGCAGGGTTTTCCATTCCGGCGCGCGTTCGGGTACGGCATTGCCGTTGCCGTCGTACCAGCCGGTCCAGGTGCCGAAGTGTTCGGACTGCGACAGGCCCTGGACTTCGCCCCATTTCACCCCCTTGTCCTGCAGTGCGCGGGCCATGGCTTCGTCATACCAGGTGTCGACGATCAGCGGGAAGCCCTGAGCGGCGAGCCAGTGATGAAAGGGTGAGGGCACCGGTTCGGCAAGAAAGGCGGCGTTCATCTGGTCGATCAGGGTCTTGCGATGCTTGAAGTTTTCGATGAACTGGGCGGACTGGGTGAGCCGGGTGCGGATCTTGTGCGGCACCGAAACCTTGGCAGTGAGGAGCGCCACCAGGGCTTCCGGGGTGTTGGGCACGGCGTAGTCCGGTGCGAGCGAGAGCACGTCTGGCCCAAGGTAGGGAATCAGGGTGCCGGCACGCAGGCTGGCTTCGAGTTCGGTAGGGAGCGTCATGGCTGTGTCCTTGGGAGAATGGAAGGGCGGATCTCAATAGATCGGCACGCCAGCGCCGACGTTGGTGGCAGCATCCTTGAGGGTGCCGACGACGAAACGGATTTCGTCCTCGTTCAGGAAGCTGTGAAAGGGCAGGGCCAGGGAACGATCGGCAATGCGCTCGGTGTTGGAAAGCTGGCCCTTGGCGTAGCCGTAGCTGGCGTAATGGAACTGCTGGTGCAGGGGCCGGCTGTAGGCGGCCACTTCCACCGCCTCGTCGTCCAGATCCTCGATGAGCTGGGTACGCGCGCTGGCCGTGAAGCGCTTGCCCAGGTGCACCACATAGAGCATCCAGTGCACTTCGGTGACGCCCTCAGCGATGTAGGGCGGCTTGATGCCTTCGAAGGTCTGCATGATCTGGTGGTAGAGGGTTTCGACCTGCTTGCGGCGCGCCAGAATCTCGTAGATGCGCTCGAGCTGGGCGATGCCGACGGCAGCCGCGATATCGCTCAGGCAGGCCTGCAGCGGCACGCGGCTGCCCACCGAGACGGACATCCGGTCGGCCAGCGAGTGCGAGCGCAAATAGCGCAGCTCGGAAGCCAGGCGGGCATCGTCGGTGAGCACCATGCCGCCTTCGCCGCAGGAGATCGCCAGCGGTTGTGAGAGATCGAAGATCGAAATGTCGCCGAAGCTGCCGACCATGTCGTCGTAATAGCGCGAGGCGATGGCCTCGGAGGAGTCCTCGATCAGGCTCAGACCGTGCTGATCGGCCAGGGCGCGGAATTCGTTCCACGCCGCCGGATGCCCGTTGCAGTTGTTGACCAGGATGGCGCGGGTTTTCGGGCCGATCTTTTCGGCAGCCTTGGTGGGCGATAGGCAGCCAGACCAGTAGTCGATATCCGCCAGCACCGGGGTAGCGCCGACGTGGGCAATTGCGTGCGCAAGGTGATGCCAGCTGTAGGCGCTGGCAATGACTTCGTCGCCTGGCCCGATCCCCAGTGCCCGCAGCGCCATCCAGGCGCCCGCCATGCCGCTGGAGACCGCCACCGCATACTTGCGCTCGTGAAAATCGGCAAACACTGATTCGAAGGCTTCAACCATGCTGCCACTGGACAGATGGCCCGAGAGCAGAGCGTGCTGCACCAGCTGCGTTTCGCGCTCGGCGGTGTCGGCTACCGAGAGGGGGATCCAGTCGCTGTCCATGCTCAGACTCCTCGGGCTTACATTTTCTGGGTGAGGACGATGCCGGCTGCGAGCGCCGGATCGCGCGTTACCGACCAGCAGTGGCCATCGCTTTCCATCAGGAACAGGGCACGCTCGCCGATGTTCAGCGCGGGCTCTTCATGCTTCATGTCCATGGCATCGACCGATGAAACGCGCAGGCCCGGTAGCGTGGTGCGCACCGCACTCACGGCGGCGCCGAGGCTTTCGGCGGCGAGGGTGAGGCGGGCGACCTGGGTGAGTTGTTCGGCAGTGATGGCCATCATGCTTCTCCCGACAGGCGCTTGGCCTCCACCGTGATCGGCAGGCGGGTGTCTGCAGCCATCTCGGGCAGGGCCATTTCCCAGCCATTGCCGAGGGTGACCATGCCGCCCCACATTTCCGGACGTTCCATCGACACGATGGGCTCTTCGAGGTCCTTCTTGGGGACGTAGAGGGAGAGTTCGCCCTTGGCGTTCTTGCGGATCATGACTTTCATGGTGGCGTGCTCCCGTGGTGAGTGTGTTAGCCGAGGGCGGCTTCCGGCATGGGCTGTGAATGGCACATGCTCTGCAGTACTTCGGCAAGGCGTGAAAGCTGGTGGGCATCGGTATCGCTGCCCAGCGAAAGGCGCACCGCACCGAGCGCCAGTGCGGGCTCAACGCCCATCGCCAGCAGCACATGCGAGGGGTCCGAGCCGCCGGAGGAGCAGGCGGCGCCGGAGGATGCGCAGATGCCGGCACGGGCGAGTTCGCCGAGGATCTTCTCGGCAGACAGGCCGGCGATGCTGAGGCTGGTGGTGTTAGGCAGGCGGCGTGCGGCGCGGCCATGGATCACGCAGCCGGGAATCCTTGCCAGCACCGATTCAAGGCCTTCGCGCAGGCTGGCGAGGCGAGCAGCTTCGGCCACCTGGCTGGCCATGGCGTGGCGCGCGGCCGCTGCAAAGCCGGCGATACCTGGCAGGTTTTCAGTGCCACCCCGGCGAGCCCGCTCCTGCTGGCCCCCCAGCAGCACCGGCCAGCTGAGGCCTTTGCGGATCAGCAGGGCGCCCACGCCCTTGGGGCCATGAAACTTGTGCGCCGAGAAAGACACCAGATCCACATGCCAGCGCGAGAAACTCAGGGGCAGCTTGCCCACCATCTGGGTGGCATCCACATGCACCGGCACGCCGCGACCGCGTGCCAGCTCGGCCAGGGTTTCTACCGGCTGAAGCACACCGGTTTCGTTGTTGGCGGCCATCACCGAAACCAGCGCAGCATCTTCATGCAGCGCATGCTGGAGGGATTCGGGGCGGATCCGGCCGGCGCCATCCACATCCAGCAACACCACCTCCACGCCCTGCTGGCGCAGTTGCAGGGCGGACTTCAGGTAGCCCGAGTGCTCGATGGCCGAGAGAATCACGCGTTGCGGCGCACCCGGGCGGCGCAGTGCGCCGAGCAGTGCATGGTGATTGGATTCGCTGGCGCCGCTGGTGAAGATCAGCTCCACCGGCTGGGCATCGACCAGTGCGGCCACCTGGGCGCGGGCGCCGGCGAGGAGGCGCTTGGCCTCTTCGCCGAGGGCGTGCTTGGAGGAGGGGTTGCCCCAGCAGGCCAGCGCGGCGGTCATGGCGTCCACGACTTCGGGGAGCGGGCGGGTGGTGGCGTTGTTGTCGAGATAAATCATGGCCAGAACACCCTTTCCTCGTCTTCACACAGGATCTTCAGCAATGCCTCGAGCCGGCTGGCAGTGGCGTGGATGAGCCAGCCACTGCGGCTTGCATCCCGCGCCAGCAGGCTCCATTCACCCTCATGCCGGCTGAGGCGGGCGATATCGATCACGCCCCCGTCCGGATCCACATTGCGCGAGCAACAGGGGCTGGTGATCAGCCAGCCTTCCTCGGTGGTGGTGACGGCTGGTTTCACATAGCGGTAGCGCTTGCGCTCACCCAGCGCACGGGCGATGCGCCGGCGCGTGAGCTCCCGTTCGCTGACGAGTGGATTCGCCGGCTTGAGGAGGCTGGGCAAGCGGGCCACGGCCATGTGCCTGACTCGCGCCTCACAGAGGCGCGATCTCCTCTTCAAGCACCCCGATCACGCAGGGGCGATTGCCCGGCGTGTGGCCGCTGAACTCAACCATGTAGACCGGGATATTGGCCTCTTCGTGATGGCCGATCTGAACGATCTCGCCTTCGGTGCCGAGGCCGACCAGCAGCGCCTCGGCTTCCACCTCGGGGTAGGAACCATCATTGAAGATCTCGACCTGCGCAGTGACACGCTGGCCCCACTGGAATTTCGCTTCACGCAGCTCGAACATGATCGCGCGCTCCTTCTACAGAAAGGTTCTCTTCATCGGCCGCCTCCACGCCGGGGCGCAGATTCTTGAGGCGGGCGATCTTCTCTTCACCGAGCGCTTCCATGACGTGCTCCGGCAGCTTGTCGATCGACACCAGCTCGCGCCCGCGCATGCCAACGCGATTGCCGGTTTCGATGAACTCGACGGCGTAGATGTAGTACTGCTGCAGGAAGTTGCCGATGCTCGTCACGAAGCCAACATCGCCCTTCTTGGCAAGGACTTCACCGATGTCCTTGCCGCAGTAAGTACCGTCATTACGGATCGTGTAGCGCGTAACCACGCGCTCGCCATAACTGAATTCGGGCGGTGCGGTGAGTTCCACCGTATCGCTGTCGCGGCTGATATCACCCATGGCAGGCTCCTTCGTGAATGCCCAGTTCCTCAAGGCGCGCACAGGCTGCGTGGCGCACCTCTTCTTCGTGATCGAGCGCGAGGCGGCGGGCCAGTGCCACACCGGCGCGCTGTGCCAGCTCCCAGCGCACTTCCCAGGCCGGATCGCCAGCCATGCGCTCCAGGAAACTCTCAGGCAAGCGCCGCACCACCTCGCGCCGGATCGCCAGTTCGCGGTCGTCGCACAGGCGCAGCAGCTCGGGCATTTCTAGGCGCTTGACCGCTTCCAGCCGAACCTCCCATTCGGAGTCCCGCAGCATGCGCGGCAGCAGGGCCTTGGGTAGGCGACGGGCAACGAGCTTGCGCACGTAGTAGTCCTCGTCATCGGCCATGGCCAGGAGCTCGCCGCCTTCCAGGCGCATCGCCACCCGGATGCGGACCTCGCGGTGTGGATCGTGGCGCAGGCGCACCACCTGGTTCAGCGGCAGACGCACCGCCACAGACAGGCGAACGGTCTCATCCTCATCCCCGATCAGGTGCTGCAGGCGGAACACATCGGCATGGCGGCAGGCAATCGCACGCACCTCGAAGTAGGGATGGTCGAGGTAATCGTTGCCAAGGCCCGGGTTCCACTTGAAGAAGCGGTCGATGCGTTTGGCGTAACGATCATGCACGCAAGCGTGGCCGCGCTCGCAGCGCGCGGTGGATTCCGCTACCGGACAGCTTGCGCAATCGAGTTCGCCACCTTCCCAGTCGAGCACCGGGATGTCCGGGTCGTCGGTATGCCATTCGCCATTGATCATCATGCGATCACCTCGCTGCGTTCGTCCTCATCCTCGTAATCGGCATCTTCACGGCCGATACGGGCGATCACGCCAGCCAGCACTTCGTGCCCCACCTTGTTGCGCGGATCGAGCTCGGCGAGCTTGGCGACCATGGCGCGGCCAGCCTCGATCTCGCCCAGACGCAGGGAGAGATAGGCAAGGCCCTTGAGGCTGAAGAGGTAGAAGCGCGGCAAGGCTTCGAGTGCTGTGAAGCGCGGGTCAGGCTGAACCGTGCTCCATTCGCGTGCGACACCCAGCGCCGCGCTGGCCATGTCCAGCGCCCGCAGGGCAATTGCGCGCGCCTCCGCGAGGCGGTTGCCGTAGAAGTGGAAGCGATACAACGCGATCAGGGTGGCCGGGTGCTGCGGTGCCAGTTGATGGGCGCCTTCGAGCAAAGCCTGGGCTTCCGCCACCTGATGGCGAATCATGCCGGCCTGGGCGATCAGGAACTCGGCTTGCGCCGGCAGCCCGGCGCCCAGTACGGCGGCATCCAGCCCGCCGAAATCCAGGTCGTCGCCAGACAGTTCGTGATTCACCTGAGTGCCGGACATGATTTCGTCTCCCTGACTCAGCTGCGCCGGATCGAGGCGATGGACACGGTAGCCACCGCCGGTGCCGAGGCGCCATGACTGTGGCCATGCGCGTGATCGCTCGGGCCGCTGCTGCTGCAGGCGCAGGGCGCCTGGTTCGGGTTGATGAAGCTCAGCCCGCTTTTGGTCGGCGTATCCGTGAAGTCGATCGTCACGCCTTCCAGCAGGAGGCGCGAGGCCGAGGTGAAGAACATCTTCACGCCAGCGACTTCGACGATCGAGTCGCCCGCCTGCGGTGCGGCTTCGACGCTGAATTCGGCATTGAAGCCGGAGCAGCCGCCTTCCGTAACATGCAGGCGGAAGCCGGCGCCTTCAGGCTGACCGGAGAAGCGCACCATGCGCGAGATGAACTTGTTTGCTGCAGGGGTGAGCGTGACGTTGGTCATGATTTCCTCAGGCGGTTACCAGTGGCAGGATGCATTCATCGACCGGGCAAACCGCCAGGCACTGCGGGGTGTCGTAATCCCCTTCGCACTCGGTGCATTTATCCGGATCGATGATGAAATAGTTTTTCAGCTCGCTGATGGCTTCGTTGGGGCATTCCGGCTCGCAAGCCGAACAACCGGTACACAACTCGGCGATGATCTTGAGTGACATGGCAATCTCTCCTTTTCGGGGGGCGACGAGGGGGAGGGAGGGTGTGCTGGCTCAGGCCGCGGCGGTGTAAGCACCCTGGCGGATCGAGGCATCGCCCCGCGCCTGGTGCTCGATCTCGCCGCTGGCGATGCGCTTCCTGTAATCGGCGAACCAGGACAAAGCTGCCTTCTCGATGAACTCATCGACGTAGGCATCCACCGGTTCGATACCGGCGCCCTTGAGTTCGTCACGCGGGCAGGCACCGATCTTGGCCACCAGCACGGCGTGGCAATCGTTGATCGCGCGCACCACCGAGGGCAATTGCTCGTCCTCACCAAAGCCGCCCTGGCAGTACTGATCGACCCGGCGGTGGCCCACGAACAGCGCTTCCGCTGCGGAAACTTCGAAGACCTGGAATTCGGTGACGTGACCGAAGTGCTCATTCACACGGCCGCCGCCCTTGGTAGCCACCGCCACCAGCACCTTGATGCTGTCATCAACTTCCAGCTCGCCTTGCGACGCCAGTGCTTCGACCTTGGCGGCGTGCTGGGCCTGGCGTTCGGTTTCGACCTTGTCCTGATAGCTGCGGCGACGGTCAAGGTCATACACCACTTCCATCTCCTCGATCTTGTCGAGGGTGAATTCTTCGCTGCGGTCCTCGCCAAGCAGGCCGACGGCATCCGCACGGCACTGACGGCAGTGACGCATCAGGTTGGCGCCACCCATGCAGGCGTCCTGCACCGCCTTGAGCTCCTGGGCGCTCGGGCCGCGCTGGCCGTTGAGGCCGAAGTAGGTGCCGTGTTCCGGCTCGGAGATCAGCGGCATGATGTTGTGCAGGAAAGCGCCACGGGCCTTCACTGCCTTGTTCACCTCGATCATGTGCTCGTCATTCACGCCGGGGATCAGCACCGAGTTGATCTTGGTGAGCACGCCGCGTGCGGTGAGCATTTCGAGGCCTTTCATCTGCTGCTCGTGCAGGATGCGGGCGGCCTCGACGCCAGTGACGCGCTTGTGGTCCCAGAAAATCCACGGATAGATCTTGGCGCCGATCTCGGGATCGACCATGTTGATGGTGATGGTCACGTGATCGATGTTGTATTTGCAGATCTCGTCGACCAGATCAGGCAGGGCCAGACCGTTGGTGGAGAGGCACAGCTTGATGTCCGGCGCCTGCTCCTGAAGCATGCGGAAGGTTTCAAAGGTCTTCTTCGGGCTGGCGAGCGAATCACCCGGGCCGGCGATGCCGAGCACCGTCATCTGCGGGATCTCGCTGGCGACGGCCAGCACCTTCTTCACCGCCTGTTCGGGGGTCAGCTTCTGGCTCACCACGCCCGGACGCGATTCGTTGGAACAGTCGTACTTGCGGTTGCAGTAGTTGCACTGGATGTTGCAGGCCGGCGCTACCGCCACATGCATGCGGGCGTAATGGTGGTGAGCTTCTTCGGAGTAGCAGGGATGGTTTTTGACCTTGTCCCAGATTTCCTGCGGCATGTCATCCGGGCCGCCGGAGGAGCCGCAACTGGCTTTGCCTTCACCGCCATGGGTGCCACAACCACCGCCGGTGGCGGGCAGATCTGCGGGAGCCGCCAGGGCATTGCCACTGGACTTCAGGTCGGCGATGTTGATGTAACTGGCGGCAGCTTGCATGGCGGACTCCTTGATCTTCTTGACGCGGGCATTGGGGCGGGTGATTCCCACATAGCTAGTTCCGTGCCACGCCTTTTATTTGCTTTAAATCAAACACTTGAGAGGTTTTGTCGGAATTGCGCAGGCGCGACAAAACAGGCAATCGCGACGACAAAGCGAACAGGGCTGACAGGCATGCGTCAGCTTTGGCCGATCTGCGCCGCAGCAGAAATGAGAAGGCCGCCCGAAGGCGGCCTCTGGCGTATTGCGGTTCCTGATTTCAGATCGGCTGGCTGGCAGCTTCCATGCGTTGCAACAAGTCCTCGTTGAGCGCCAGCGCGAATTCGCGCCACAGCGCTGCCAGATCTCGGCGAATCGCTTGTACATAAGCGTGGTTCAGCGTCTGTTCCAGGGGAAAACCGGAGATGGCGCAGGAGCTGGCGTTATGCGTCTGGGCCTGGCTCAGCAGATCGGTCGAGAAGCCCATGAATGGCGCCAGCAAGGCGGGCGTGAGACTTGCACGGCCATTTTCAACAACGGCTTCGGCGAGTTCGAGCGGCAGCGTATGGAGGTATTCCAGGGCCTGTTTGTAGGTGCCCGCAACCACCTCGGTCAGCACCAGTTGCGTGATGTCTTCACGTTGCTGCCGGATCAATGCCTGCTTGAAACCGAAGACATATTTGTCGATCGACTCCTCGCGCAACAAGGCCACCATGCGCGCAAATTTTTCAAGCCCGAGATGGTTGTCCCGCAGGTCGGCACGCGAGGAGTGGCGCAGAGCGGTGGGCGCCGAGAGTTGCTGCCAGATACGCGCGGCGGCATCCAGCGCACCTTCGAGATAGCCGGCTGATTGCCCGGCGGTTTCGCTGCCCCCAAAGATCAGTTTGTCGCCCCACTGGGGCGCGGCTAGCTCCGCTACGCCATCCTGGGGATGGGCGGCAGGCTCGGCGATATCCAGCGCCGAGCAGGTAAAAGGCTCCTGAGCCCAGTCGCGCATGAACAGCTCTCCCTCGGCGGCGGCCGGGCCGAAGAGCTGGGCGAACTGGCTGAAGACCATCAGCTCATGTACCCGGCTGACGGCGATGCGTACCGCTGGGGGGAGGGCCGAGATGCCGCCCAGCGCGGCAGGGCTGCCGTTCTCGCCGCAGGCATCGAAGACTTCGCCCAGCACGGCCTGGGCGTGGGTCACGAAGGCGTTGCCGGCCAGCCCGCTGCTGCGCCAGAACGGCAGCGGATAACGGGCCACGGCCTTGCACTGCGCGGCCATCCAGGTGGGTGTGGCGCGCAGTGTGGTGTGCAGGGCCGAGGCCAACTCAGGTGCGAAAGCGATGCGGGTGCTTGCAAGGCGTGGCGGCAGGGCCAGCACCACATGGCGGGCGGTGATGCGCAGCGCTTCAGTGCCGTTCCAGCACTCCGCCTCGATGTGATCCGGGTATGCCTGGAGCTTCTTCACTTCCAGCCCGAGGCGCACGCGCTCGGGTGCCAGGCGCTGGGCCAGGGCCTGGACCAGCGTGCCCATACCGCCGCCAAGGCGCCGTGCCTGGATGTGCACACTGCTCTGTGGCAGCGGCTCGGGGCTGCCGTCGCCCTTGGCGAGATGCAGGATGGTGCCGCTGTCATGCTGCGGGAAGCTGGAGAGCCCCAGCTCGGCGACCAGGCGCGTGATGCGCGGCTGGGTGGCGGGCCAGAACCAGGTCGGGCCGAGATCGGCGGCGGCTGCCGTGGCGGTTTCAGGCACGCTCTCGATACGCCCGCCAAGGCGCTGTCGTGCATCGATCAGCAGATAGTCATGCCCGGCAGACTGCAGTTTTCCGGCCAAGCTCAGCCCACAGAGCCCGGCACCAACGACAAGCGTATCCAGCATGATTCTGCTCCCCGTGTGAAGTTCATCAGGCTGCTACTTGCAAGCTTGATGCCATGCCGGTGATTCCGGTTTGGCGTATAGCGGCGGCATGCGCAGGGTGTTGCTGCGTCACTTTTGTCACTTTCGGCTGAGCGCCCTGGAACATATCTTTCAGACAAGCAGGGCGTGCCTGAACGAAACCCCAGGCTCAGCCTGTTTTACTGCAAGGAGGGGCCTTGCGTACGAGTCTTGCTAGGAGAGCTGCGAGCCGCGTTTATCCAACCCCCTGTTTGCCTCCAAGGAGCTGTCATGGATCTCGTCTACAAAACCCGTGTATTCAGCCAGGGTGGCCGCAATGGCCGCGTGCAGAGTGAAGACGGCCTGCTCAAGGTGGATCTGGCCCAACCCGCCGAAATGGGTGGTAAGAAGCCGGGGGCCAACCCCGAGCAGCTGTTTGCTGCGGCCTATGCGGCCTGCTTCGAGAATTCGGTGCGCCACATCATCCGTGCCGACCGCCTGCCGGTGAAGGGCTGCATGGTCGAAGCAGAAGTGTCGCTGTACAAGAATTTCGAAGATGCCTACCGCTTCTCGCTGTCCTTCGCCACCATCCTGCACGGCATTGATCAGGTGACGGCCGATTCGCTGGTCGAGCGGGCGCTGAAGGTCTGCCCCTACACCGATGCCACCAAGAACAACATCACCGTGAAGGCGGTGGCTGTACTTGAAGCCCCCGCAACCGCCTGAGATGCAGGACACGCCGCCCGCCGAACTCCCGCCCGACCTGCCGCCACCCAGCGTGGCGGATCTCGTGCGGGCCTATCATCGCCGCACCAAGCATCGCTTCGAGCGTTATGCCGCCGGCCCGGAAACGCTGGATTGGGACGATCAGCCGGCTGCTTTCCGCCATTTCGAGGGCGTCCGAAGCATTCCCTTGCCACTCGCTGAGCCGACGCAGCAGGGCGCGCTTGGCGAGGCCTTGCGGCGGCCCTTTGCAGCGCCCGTGACGCAGCATGTACCGTTTGATCTGGCCAGCCTGGGGGCTTGTCTGCATCTGGCGCTGGGCATCACGGCCTGGAAGCGCTATGGCCCGGATCGCTGGGCGGTGCGCGCCAATCCTTCCAGTGGCAACCTGCATCCGGTGGAGGCCTACCTGATCGCCTGCGACGTGCCGGGCCTCGCCAATGGTCTCTATCACTACGAACCCGAGCAGCATGCGCTGGAGTGCCGCGCCCGCCATCTTTCGACTGGCTCCCTGCCACCCGGTCTGCATATTGCACTGAGCTCGGTGATGTGGCGGGAAGCCTGGAAATACGGTGAGCGCGCCTTCCGCTATTGCCAGCTCGATACCGGCCACGCCATGGCGGCACTGCGCTATGCCTGCGCTGCCATGGGCTGGAGCCTCACCGCACAGCCTCAGCTCGATAATCACCTGCTGGCCAGCGTACTGGGCCTCGATCGGCTGGCAGACTTTCCCGCCCGCCGTGCGCAGGCGACCGAACTGGAGGAAGCCGAAGTACTGCTCAGCCTCGGCTTGGATAACTCACCCGCCCCAGTGCCCACGGCTCGTGCCCTGCGTGCAGCCAGCAGTTCAGCGGTTTGGATGGGAACGGCCAGCAGCATCGATCGCCACCCGATGTATCACTGGCCGGTGATCGCGGAAGTGGCAGCGCTGACCCGCGAAGCCCTGTGCACCACGGCACGCCAGAGCAGCCTGGCCTTGCCGCCCGGGCAGGGCGGTGAGCACGAAGATGCGGCCTCAGGGAAGGGCCCGGGCTTTGCCGAAGTGGTGCTTGGGCGGCGCAGCGCGCAGCACTTCGATCCGGCTTTCCGCATGCCACGCACCGCCTTCATGCACCTGATGAGTCGCCTCATGGCGCAACCGGCGGCCCCCTGGGATGTGCTGCCAGCCGTATGGGAAATGCATCTGCTGCTTTTCGTGCACCGAGTTGAAGATTTGCCCTGCGGAGCCTATCTGCTCACCCGGGGGAAGGCCGGCAATGCCCTGCAGCAGCGCCTGAACCAGCACTACACCCTGAGTCCAGTCGCAGGCCTGCCGCCCGGCCTGGATCTGCAACTCATCGCGGCCATGGAGGCGCCCGCTTTGCAGCGCCTCGCGCGCAGCCTGCATTGCCATCAGGACATCGCCGCCCACGCCAGCTTCGCGCTGGGCATGCTGTGCGAATTCGACCCGGCGCTGGAAGCCAGCCCCGCAAGCTACCGGGAGCTTTTCCGCCAGGCGGGTCTGCTCGGTCAGGTGCTGTATCTCGAAGCAGAGGCTATGGGCCTGCGTGGCACCGGAATCGGCTGCTATTTCGACGATGCGGTGCACGAGATGCTGGGCCTTGAAGACACGCATTACCAATCCCTCTACCACTTCACTGTCGGCAAGCCACGGCTGGACGAGCGCATCGAGACACTCGCCGCCTATGCCGACAGGGAAACGGCCGTTTCAACCGCCCCCAACGTCACAGCAGAGCCCATCATGAGCACCACGGAAGAAGCCTCTCCGGAAATGTCCCCCCGATTTCAGCGCATCAGCGCCCAGCGCGCTGCCGAGCTGATCCAGCGCCATCGCCAGGCCAGCCCACCGACCCTGGCACTGTTCGATACACGTGATCGCATGAGCTTCGACGCGGGTCATATTGCCGGCGCCCAGTTTCTCAGTGACGCCAGCTTTGGCCAGATCATGGCCGGCCTGCCGCGCAGCACACCGATCATGCTGTACTGCTTCCGTGGCAATGCCAGCCAGACCTGGGCCGGCATGTTCGCGGATTTCCGCTACACCGAGGTGTATAGCGTCGATGGCGGCCACGATGCGCTGGCGGCGGCGCTGGCGCAGCCCGCAGCGCCCGTACCAGCAGGCCCGCCCGGTGAGCTCAGCGCGTCATTGCGCAATTTTCTCAGCGCCCGCGGCTTCACACCGGAGAAGCTCAACGAAGCCCGCGAACATGGGCTTACGCCACTGATGCATGCCGCCTGGCGCGGGGAGGTGGCCTTGCTCCGCGAGCTGATCGCGCTGGGTGCCGACGTGCAGTGCCGTAATGCCGATGGCAACACCGCTGTCTGGCTGGCCTGTGTGGCGGCGAGCGAAGAGGCTGTGCGCGCATTGGCCGAAGCCGGCGCGCAGCTCGATAGCCGTAACGACACCGGTGCTACCGCGCTGATGTACTGCGCCTCCAGTGCCAAGCCCGCGATGCTGGCTCTGCTGCTCGAGCTTGGCGCCGATCCAATGGTGACGAACTTTGACGATGCGCGTGCCGTGGATCTGTGTGCCAGCCTCGAGTGCCTGAATCTGCTGCGCCATACCGCCGATTTGCCCACCTGATACGCAGTACCGCAAGGAGAAGCACCATGAGTGACTTGCTGCAAACCAACCGCGTGATCCTGGCGCATTTCGATTCCTACAGCGCCGCCTTGCTGTTCGCACGCTGGGAGCATGGCCTGCTGGGTCCGGCCGCACTGCCAGTCACGGCAACGCCGGCGGCGGCTCCCGCACAGATCGCGCCTGAGCATCAAGGCGCGGCGGTGCTCCAAGCTGCAATCGTGCATTACGGTCTGAATCCGGCTGAAGTCACCCGCATGGAGGATTTCGATGCCTGGTATCAGGAAGAGGGCCAGCTGATCCGTGTGCATGTGCTGCGCTTTACCGGCTTCGAAGCGCCGGTGGAGCTGATCGCAGAGCAGGGCGGTGTCATGCGCGCCATCAGTGCCCTGCGCGGCGCCGCGATGAGCGAGCTACTCTTGCTGCGCGAGGTTTTCAATATCCTGGTCGGCGGCGCCCAGCGCGCCACGACCTAATCAGCAAGGGGCTGGATCATGAGCAGAATCGGCATTTTCTTCGGCACCGAAACCGGCACGACGCGCCTGATTGCCAAGAAACTTCACAAACTGCTGGGCGACGAGATCGCCGACAAGCCGCTCAATGTCAATCGGATAGCGCCTGCCCAGATGCTGGCGTACGACTGTTTGCTGCTTGGCACACCCAGCTATGGCGTGGGGCAGATTCCCGGGCGCAGCGCGGGCTGCCTCGAATCGAGCTGGGAAGAGTTTCTCGCCGAGCTGCCGGAGGACCTTAGCCTCGCCGGCAAGCGGATCGCCTTCTTCGCGCTCGGCGCCCAGGAACGCTATGCCGAGCGTTTCGCGAGTTCGCTGCGACTCGTGCATGACGCATTCAAGAAGCGGGGTGCCGAAATCGTCGGCCAATGGAGCACCGAAGGCTATGTGTTCGAGCATTCGGCTTCAGTGGAAGATGGAAAATTTCTCGGCCTGATTCTTGATCAGCGCACCCAGAGCCAGCTCACCGATACGCGCCTCGCGGCCTGGCTGGAAGAGTTGAGGCCCTTGCTGCTGGAGAAGATTGCGCTTGAGGGTATGACGAACTAGCACGCGTTATTTGAGGCAAGGTAAATCAAAGAGTGATCAAGCCCGCAGCAAGGGGCTTGATGCGCCATCAATTGATGGTGGATCACCCGTTCTGAAATAGCATGCTCACGCTGCTGTTGATATGATCTCAGCGTATTGGATGCCATGATCAGTCGGCGGCAATCGGCCACAAGCGGACGATCAGGTTTGCGGCTTCAAAGCAGCCGTTCAACGCACCGAAACTGAAATCTGTAGAGTGAGGTTTTTGTCGATTCTGTTAATGCTGTTCATCTTTACAGCGGAATCGTGGAGAGCCGCTCTGGAAGCCAATCTTCGCTGGTCGGTCGTGCCATGTTAGGGAGCACGCGCCGATGTTAGGCGGCAAAACTGATCCCTATAACACGTTGGGCCTCTTGAGCTTATGACGCAGTTTCTTCGTTGGTCGTGTTCTTCGGTAGCCGTGTCACCACGGCTGACTTTGGTTTGCCTACGCTCCACAGCTCCGACAAGGGCACCCCGGTAATCATGCTTGCCCTACTTACGTTCTTTCCGACTATCGTTGCCGTCCTCGTTCTCGGGCTGTCCTTTACATTCGGCCACCCTGTCGAGTTGGGCCAAGTTGGGTGGCTAATTTCCGAAGCTCAGGCAGTGTTTCTTGCAATTGGCGCTGTCGCAATACTCTTGTCGCGGAAGTCTGCTCGTCCGCTGCCTCCTTGGCGGGCTATCGCAAATCTCTGGGTGGGGCGTGTCTTGGCCGCATCTGCGATCTTCTACCTTATTGCGTTCGCTCTAGTTACTTACCATGGCCCGTAAGCAAAGCAATCGAGGCCCAACCCATCATTCCACCGGACCTGCGCGAAAAGCCGCGCAGGCCGGTGAATTCAAACGTTAGGGCTCAAAGCATGGGCGCCATGTATTCGGTTTATCCCTTGACCGCGGAAATCAAGCCTTGGCTTGATGAAATGTCTGTCGAGTACCCGCCAAGTCCAGAAGGGCGCAATCCGCACCTTGCGGAAATACAATCTGCACTCGCCCAACTCGAAGGCTATTCCATCAAAGCCCTCACTGCCGAGGTCGGAAAGACCTGGCAGGCCCTCCTAGAGAGCACGCAAGGGCCAGAAGAAAATGGCTGGACACTTCTCAGCATCATCCAGGTAACCGATGGCCCCAATGACTTCTACTTTGAGAAAGGCTGGCCTGATCTGATCGTGAAAATCATGCATCTCATCAGCAGTTTCACCGGGCCGTTGGTTCTTATTTGCGATGCAGGTGACCCACCCCTAGTTGTTAGTGCTGATGCCGATCCTTCTGCCTTATATGAGGCGTGGGGCACATGAACCCTAACATGGCGCTCAACCCCGCTCCTTTCAGTCGCTGGACGCTGCGCGATAGAGCCGCGCAGCGCCGGTTAGCTCTACGTTAGGCCAGGCCAAGTGCATACCACGAATTCAAACAATGAAACATAATAATGAACTTTCTTTCCTGCAAGGAAGTGCTGTTGTTTTTCTGTCCATTTCCGTGGCTTACGTAATCCATGAAATATTTCCAATCATTGATATTGGAAATTTATCAATTATTTTTTTGATAGTATTTTTTCTATTTAGATTAATCTTCATGCTGTCCAGCAAAAGAATACGAGAGTCGAGAGGGATGCCGACTCGAGATCACAAGGATATTAATAAAACTATAAAAATAAGACATCCTTTGGATGGTGCAATAGGTGGCCCAGTTATAACTGCAATACTTGCATATATTTTGTTTTATCCAGAAATGATTGGCTTATCACTCGCTGATGCACCAACACCCGAGATATATTTAATTGTTTTTTTAACATTCCTTCCTGGGGTTTTAGGGGGCTGTGCGATGATTAACTGTCGAACATCCATAGAGCTTACAAGAAATGAAATAAAAATATTTAGACCGAAAAGAAATAGAAAGACAATCCACCTGTCTGACATTAATGACTTATTTGTGCCGCCAAAAGACCCGACCCCGATTTCATACGAGCCTGGTTCTTGCGAGCCTGATTTATTAATAATTCATTTAAGCATCTCTGGGGCTGCGGAAGAGATAAATTTTGCCGGTCTCAATAGAAGCGCAGATGATTTTGCTGCAGATATTTCTATGCGTATAGAGGCTTTAAATGACTATCGAGCCTAACCATTTCGTCGAGAGGGACGTCCGCAAGCTGCGCTTGCGGTTCCCTCCGCCTGCGGCTCCGGCCGCCCCTCACGTCAAACGTTATGCCTAGCGATACTCGATCCGCCGAAATATCAAAGCAGCACGTCAAACAACTCTCTCGCCTTATCGGTTTAGAGTTTTGGCGCATCTATGCCAGTCCATTTGAAGTCGACTCCCGAGAAGGCATTCTTCGGTCATTCTGGGTTGGTATTCCAGCTTCTGAACGCAGTATTCTCGTGATAAAGAACGAAAATTATTTCGTAACGCAGAACGTGCTGCTCAATTATTTCGACATAACAGTCACAGAAGAATCGTGGAAGCCTGAGACACCTCAGGAGCAGTCTTGGTCTTTTCTACATGTTGTACACAAAGATGGCTCCGCCTCACCAATCCTGAGGTCGATTGAAATATATGAGGAAACTTCCGAGGACGAAAACATTCTCGGCGATAGAGATACTGTGACTTACGACAAGGCCCTCTTATTTTGCGCGGACAACGATTTGCGCATCTGCGTACGACTAGAGGACACAATTGCAGCTAGATTTGAGATCTTGATAAATGCCGATCAAATTCGAATGGGTCTGTCTGGCCTCTCCAAGAGAAATACAATCGCATAACAAGTCCGTCAACGGGACGCCAAACTGCTGCGCAGTTTGGTTCCCTCCGCTGCGCTCCGGCGCCCGTTACGTCCAACGTTGAACGTCTGCTTTCCGAGAGACTGAGCGTCCGCACGGGGTCGAAAGCTGCTCAGCGGAGTGCGCAGATACCGCCAGCGCGGTCATCCAGTGAGCCCTGCAGGCGCTCGCGGATGACCCAATTGCGCACTAGGGCAATGAAGCCACCGTTGACCCTGGGTTTGGGACCGTTCGGCGTTTCAGATGAGCTGACAGCCTGCTTCGAGCAGACGCGGGATGGCGTGAATCTCGCAGTCCAGGCCTACTTCGTCGAGCACCTGTTCGGCGGCGACCGGGCTGGCAAAAACGTATTGCCAGATGCTGCCTTCGCCAGCGTGCTCGAACCAGTTGCCCTCGGGCTGCCGGTGCAGCAGGCCCAGCACATAGCCTGCGCCTGCGAGACGCAGGCCGGCGCGCCCCATGTCGGCCTCGAAGGCGGTGTATTGCCCGCCCTCGAGTTCGGCGATGATTTCCCAGGCATGTGCTTCGTCGGTGACTTGCTGGTAGTCCTGCACCGGATCGCTGGCCGCGCGGCCGAGCGTTTCGCCACGCCCGGCGATACAGGCCTGCATCAGTGCCGCCAGGGAGGCTGCTGCCTGCGCCTGAAGGCCGTCGATGGCCAGCACACAATTGTCATCCTGGTCAAAAGCGTAGAGATGTACGCCGGTGGCGTTTTCGATGGCCTGTACGGTGACGATGCTGGGCATGGTGCGGCTCCTGTGAGAGATGCCTTCTTCTAGCAAGATCCGAACCGCGTCGGGCTACAGCCTTGGCGGCTCAGAAGGTCCACACCAGACAGCGATTGTTGGCCGGCATGGCCCGATCTTCAATGAGTGTCAGACCCTGTGCATCCGCCAGGGCGCAGACGGCTTCGAAATCACGGATGCCCCGATGCGCACCGCCAGCCTTGAGCCACTGGTCGAACTCGGCATTGCTGGGGCTGCTGTACTGGCCGCCGTAGTTGAATGGGCCGTAGATCACGAGGCGAGCAGGGCGCTCCAGCGCGTCCGGCAGGCGGACGAAGAACTGCTCCACCTCATGCCAGGCCATGATGTGGAGCGTGTTGGATGAAAACACAGCGTCATAGCCGCTGGCCGGCCAGGGCTTGCTCACATCCAGCTGTAGTGGTGGCAAAGTGTTAGGCAGAGCTGCACTGGCCAGCCAGGCTTCGATGCCGGGCAGGGTTTCGGTTCGTTCGCTGCATTGCCAAGCCAGATGCGGCAGGGCTGCGGCGAAGTGGATGGCATGCTGGCCGGTGCCACTGCCAATCTCGAGTACCTTGCGGCAAGCGGCGAAGTGTTCGCGCAGCACCTCAAGAATGGGCTCGCGGTTGCGGGCGACAGAGGGCGCGTCGGGTCTGGAATGATTCATTTTCGGATACGAAAGGGGCGGGTCGCCATTGTCGCTGCGGGTGATCGCGTACAGAAGCATGTCGCGTGGCCGACTCGAAATATTGGGGTGCAGGGTGTGGCTTGCCAGGCGCCCTTCTTGGCGCAGTCCGGCTTTCTCGAGCATGCGCGCCGAGGCGAGATTATCCACATCACATAGCGCCTCGATGCGTTGCAAGGAGGGCTGACGGAAGGCTGTGGCGAGCAGGGCGCGCAAGGCTTCGCTCATCAGACCGCGCCCCCAGTGAGTGGGGGTGAGCATGCAGCCCAGACGCAGCAGGTGGGGCTCGATTCGGGCGAGCTGAAGCAGACCGATGACGGAGCCGTCTTCCTCGATGAGCCAGCTCCAGCCGGCCCCACGATCCCAACGCAGCAGATCGAGGCTGATCTGCTGGCGGGTCTGGCGTAGCTCGGCGTGTGGCGTCCAGCCCAGGTAGCGGGTCACCTGAGTTTCGCCTGAAAGGCGCGCGAAGACGGCTTCGGCGTCGGACGGCAGGGGCTTGCGTAGCAGCAGGCGCGGCGTACGCAGTTCGGCAGGCGGCCAGTTCATCTGAAGACCGAGCCTGCCTGACGTGCCCGGCTTGCCGGCAACCGATCAGAAGCGCGGCACGTTGATGTCGTACTTCTTCAGCGCGTAGCCCATCTGGCGGCCGGTGATGTTGAGCAGGCGCGCGGCCTTGGCGCGCACGCCGCGGGCTTGCTCCATGGCCCAGATCAGGCGCTCGCGCTCGCCCTCGGGCTTGCCGTCGCCGACGGCCGGCTCGGCGGGCCGTGCGCCTGCCTGGCCGGGCGCTTGCGGTGCTTCGTAGCTGATCATCTCGGTTTCCGCCGGGGCGACAGCGTCATCCTTCTTCACGAAGTGCAGAACCTGCGTCAGGCAGCGGTTGTGGGTACAGGGGAAATCCTGCATGTCGACCCGGTCGTTGCGGGTCATGGTGGCCACGCGCTCGATACAGTTTTCGAGCTCGCGCACATTGCCTGGCCAGTAACAGTGCTGCAGCACGGACTGTGCTGAGTCCGTGAGCGCGATGTGGCGATCATTCTCGGCATTGAAGCGTTGAATGAAGTGACTGGCCAGCGCAGGAATGTCGTTCGGGCGCTCACGCAGGGCGGGCAGGAAGATGCTGATCACGTTGATGCGGAAATACAGGTCGGAGCGGAAGGTGCCGGCGCTGACCATCTTTTCAAGGTTGCGGTTGGTGGCGCAGATCAGGCGCACATCGACCTTGATCGGTTTGCTGCCGCCCACCCGCTCGAACTCGCGCTCCTGCAGCACACGCAGCAGCTTGGTCTGGAACGCAGCGGAGATGTCGCCGATCTCGTCCATGAACAGGGTGCCGCCATCGGCCATCTCGAAGCGCCCCTTGCGCACGCCGGCGGCACCGGTGAAGGCGCCTTTCTCATGGCCGAAGAGTTCGGATTCGAGCAGGGTTTCGGACAGCGCCGCACAGTTGACCTTGATGAAGGGCTGATCCTTGCGGGGGGACAGCTCGTGGATCGCGCGGGCGATCACTTCCTTGCCGGTGCCGCTCTCGCCGCGCAGCAGCACGGTGGAGCGTGAAGGTGCGACCAGGTGGGCTTCGGCAAAAACCTGCTGCATGCGATCGGAAGCGCCCACTACATTGTCGAGCGTGAAGCCGGCCGGGCGGGCGTCTCGCTCCTGCTCGGTTTTCAGCACCAGGCGCTCGCGCTCTTCGGTGACGATGCGGCGCAGGGCGACGGCCTGACCGACCAGATTGGCCACCATGCTGAGCAGGCGCACATCGCGGCCGAAACCGCCGTTACCGTCTTCGTCCTTGCGGTCGATCGTGAGCACGCCGATCACATTGGTGGTGGCGCGGATCGGCACGCCAATGAAGGCTGTCGGCACCACATCGGTTTCGCTGAGCGACTGGGTGCGGTTCAGGAACAGGGGCTCCTGTGAAATATCCGGGATCACATTGGGCGAGCCAAGCGAGTAGATCCGCCCGATGACCCCTTCGCCGGGGCGATAGCGCGCAGCCTGCGCCTCGGCCACAGTGAGGCCGACCGAGACCGCCAGCTCCAGATCCTCGGCCTCGTCATCCTTGAGCAGCACCATGCTGCGGCGAAACCCGAGCAGGGACTGGAGCACGTTAAGGGATTCGCGCAAGGTCCGGCTGACATCCAGGGATGAACTGAGGATCTTGCTGATCTCATAGATGGTGACCAGCTCGAGCGAGGCTCGTTTGTCCACCAGGTTTCCTGTCGTCGCAATCATGGGGGCGATCCTCTGCTAGGCGAGACAGCTGGGGGCTGGCGCTGTCTCTTTTCCGGTGCAGGTCTGGAAGAAAACGTGCCTGGATCCGGTGACTAATCTCTAGCAAATGATGTGCCGAAAGGGCTGGAAAATGACCTTATAAATCCTAAGGCCTTGTGTGACGGGCTTCACGCCGGATACGCACGTTTCGCGTCAGCGCTGCAGCCGGGCAGGGCTATGCATCAGAGCGGGGCAACACGCACCGGGATGGTCCTCGTCCTCTGCTCTTGAACAGGCCAAACGCTTTTCTGGTAACCCAAAAGTGACATTGTGGACACAACAATCCGGCACGGACTCAACAGACCGTCGGCTTACATGCCCGAAGACCGCCTCACGGGGGGCAAACACGGCCTGGCACAAGGCTTGCGCTAAGGCGGACAGATTCAGGTGGAGAACATCATGGCTTCCCAGCAAGTTCGCATTCTGGCCATTCGTGGCAACACCCTCTTGGTGGAGAGCAGCGCGGCTTCGGCCTGCGGCAGTTGCCATAGCAAGCAGCAGTGCGGGCAGGACGCCGGCGCGCCGCATGAAATCCGGGTAGCTCCGGAGCAGATGGCTTCGCTGAGAGTGCTGGACACGATCAGCGTGAGCCTGCCTTCCGGCCAGTTGCTGCGCATGGCCATGAGCGCTTATCTGCCATCGCTGGCGGGTTTACTGGCGGGACTGTTGATTGGCAGTGCCAGCGGCAGTGATGGCCTGACTGCGCTGAGCGGGGCGATCGGGTTCTGTACAGGCCTGGGCCTGACCCGCCTGCTCGGGCACAAGGCGCGCACCGTTCTTCACGAGGTGCGAGCGGTGCAAGGCGCTGCGCGCACTGGCTGTGCAGGTTGAGGGGATTGCCTTCCCAGAGTCAGGCCTGAAAGGGTGATGGGGCCTGTGCGGCTGAATCTGCAGCCGGGGGACCAGCCTGTGTACAGGGATTCTGTAGGGGCGGCTTAAGCCGGCCGGGCCCAAAAGCTTAAGGAAGTCCATGCAGCCAGCGCTGCAGTTGCCCGAGCCGGCTCCGGGAGCCTCACTCGCGGGCGTGATTGCGCGTATGCACCGGCAATTCCACGGTGAGATCGCTCTCGCCCAGCTTCACGCAACAGGCCAGACGCGAGCTCGCTTCCAGCCCCCAGGCGTCGTCAAGCTGGTCCTCTTCCTCATCACTCGGGGCTGCAAGGCTGGCTCCCCCGGCGCGCACATACACATGGCAGGTGGCGCAGGCGGCGACTTTCTCGCAGGCATGCTCGATTTCGATACCGGCGCCGAGCAGGGCATCACACAGGCTGCTGCCATGGCGGGCTTCGATACGGGCGCCCGTCGGGCACAGTTCCGGATGTGGCAGCAGGGTGATGGTGCTCATGCGGATAGCTCCGTCAGCAAGGTGCCGGCGAGTGCGCTGCGGATGCTGGCATCCATGCGTCGCTCGGCAAAGGTGGTCGAGGCGGCATTGAGGCCTTCGGTGACACGCTTGAGGGCGGCCGTATCGTTTTCGCTCTCGAGCGCTTCGGCCAGTGCGTACAGCGCTTGCTGCACCCTGGCGTACTCGTCGTGACTGAGCAGGGCATGGCCGTTTTCGGCCAGCGCCGCTTCGGTGGCGTCGAGCAGGCGGCGTGCATCCACCTGGGCTTCGCGCAGCATGCGGGTGGCCATGTCGGTATCGGCCTTGCCGAAGGCATCCATCAACATGCCGGCCACCTGTTCATCGCTGAGGCCGTAAGAGGGCTTGACCTGGATCTGCGCCTCGACACCGGAGATCATCTCGCGCGCTGCCACCGACAGCAGGCCATCCGCGTCGATCTGGAAGGTGACGCGGATGCGCGCTGCGCCCGCCACCATGGGCGGTATGCCGCGCAGATCGAAGCGCGCCAGCGAGCGGCAGTCCGCCACCAGCTCGCGCTCGCCCTGCAGCACATGAATGGCCATGGCGGTCTGGCCATCCTTGAAGGTGGTGAATTCCTGTGCGCGCGCCGTGGGGATGGTGGAATTGCGCGGAATGATCTTCTCAACCAGCCCGCCCATGGTCTCCAGGCCCAGCGACAGCGGGCACACGTCGAGCAGCAGCCAGTCATCTCCGGTGCCGCGATTGCCGGCGAGGATATTGGCCTGCACGGCAGCGCCAAGGGCCACCACTTCGTCCGGATTGAGATTGTTAAGTGGCGCGCGGCCGAACAGCTTCGCCACGGCTTCCTGCACCTGCGGCATGCGCGTGGAGCCTCCCACCATCACCACGCCATCAACGTCTTCGGCCGTCACGCCCGCATCGCGCAGGGCCTTGCGCACCGGCGCGAGACTGCGTCCGATCAGATCGCGGGTCATGCTTTCAAACTGAGCTCTGGCGAGCTCCAGCGAGAAGGCGCGGCCATCGGCCAGCTCGCCGCGAATGACGGTGCTGGCAGCATTCGAAAGCGACTCCTTGGCGCGCCGTGCCAGCGCCATCAGCAGCCGGGTATCCTGCGGGGTCTGTGTCTCCAGACCGATTTCGGCGCGCATCCAGTCAGCGATGCGATGATCGAAATCGTCGCCACCGAGGGCAGCGTCGCCCGAGGTGGCGAGCACTTCGAACACGCCACGGGTGAGTTTGAGAATGGAGATATCGAAGGTGCCGCCGCCCAGATCGTAGATCGCGAACGTGCCTTCGGATGCGTTGTCCAGCCCATAGGCGATCGCCGCCGCAGTAGGCTCGTTGAGCAGACGCAATACGTTCAGGCCGGCGAGCTTCGCTGCATCTTTGGTGGCTTGACGCTGGGCATCATCGAAATAGGCGGGCACCGTGATCACCGCCCCGACCAGTTCGCCCCCCAGTGAGGCCTCGGCACGGTTGCGCAAGGCTCTCAATATCTCGGCCGAGACTTCGACCGGGCTCTTGGCCCCGGCACGCGTATTCAGACTCAGCATGCCCGGCGTGTCCAGCAGCTCGTAAGGCGTGCTGCCGGAGGCCGTGAGATCTGCCAACTGGCGGCCCATGAAGCGCTTCACCGAAACGATGGTATTGCGCGGATCGGTGACCTGTTCGGCCTGGGCCGCATAGCCCACCGTGATGGCGCCGGCCTCGTCACCATAACGCACCACTGAGGGCAGGAGCATCTTGCCGGCCTCGTCAGGCATGACCGTAGTCACCCCACTGATCACGCTGGCAACCAGCGAATTGGTCGTACCAAGATCAATGCCTACAGCCAGACGATGCTGGTGCGGGGCAGCGCTCAGGCCGGGTTCAGCAATTTGCAGCAAGGCCATGATTCATCTCCATCGAGGCGCCCTTGGCGCGACGCTTCCAGCGCCGTGTCATGCCTGCATGCGCAAGCATGACGGCGGCGTTCACTCAGACCGCGAAACTCTCACCGCAGCCGCAGGCTGCCTTGGCGTTCGGGTTGTTGAACTTGAAGCCTTCGTTGAGTCCTTCGCGTACGAAGTCCAGCTCGGTGCCATCAAGGAAGACGTGGCTCTTCGGATCGATCACGATGGTCACGCCATTGCTCTCGAAGAGCTGGTCTTCCGCTTCGGGCTGATCCACAAACTCCAGGGAATAGGCGAGGCCCGAGCAACCGCTGGTCTTGACGGCCAGACGCAGGCCGATGCCGCCACCACGTTTGGCGAGGCTCTTCTGCACATGGCGGGCAGCTTTTTCGCTGACGGTGATCATGGTCTTGTCCTCACTACACAGATGAATTTGCACAAAAATTAATCGCAGTGTTCTGGCCGCACGGGGCGAAGCGCTGCCACCACAAGGCCAGAGGCGTTCTCTCAGCTCTCAAACCGAGAAGGAGCTTCCGCAGCCACAGGTGGAGGTGGCGTTCGGATTGCGGATGATGAAGCGCGAGCCTTCAAGGCTGTCCTCGTAGTCGATCTCGGCGCCCATCAGGTATTGCATGCTGATGCCGTCAATGACCAGCTTCACGCCCCCCTTTTCGATGGCCAGATCGTCTTCCTTGTCTTCTTCCTCGAAGGCGAAGCCGTATTGGAAACCCGAGCAGCCGCCACCATTCACATACACGCGCAGCTTGAGTGCGGGATTGCCTTCATCGGCAATCAGCTCGGCCACCTTGGCCGCGGCCGCGTCGGAGAAGAAAACAGGGGAGGGGATTTCAGTTGGTGCATTCATGATGATTCCTTTCAGGCGGCGGCTTTTTCGACGACGACGGCCGGGCAGGCGCCGCTTTCGGTTTCTTCAACAAATCCCTGCTTGGCGCGGTAGTCAGCCACGGCTGCTTTGATGGCATCCTCGGCGAGGATCGAGCAGTGGATCTTCACCGGAGGCAGGGCCAGTTCTTCGGCGATCGCGGTGTTCTTGATTTCGAGCGCTTCAGCCAGGCTCTTGCCCTTCACCCATTCGGTGACCAGCGAAGAGGAGGCGATGGCCGAGCCACAGCCATAAGTCTTGAACTTGGCGTCCTCGATGATGCCTTCAGCATTGACCTTGATCTGCAGCTTCATCACATCGCCGCAGGCCGGTGCGCCGACCATGCCAGTACCGACATCGTCATCGCCGGCCGACATCGAGCCGACGTTCCGAGGGTTGTCGTAGTGGTCCAGAACCTTGTCGCTGTATGCCATGATGATTCTCCGTTGTGTGGGTTGGGGGCTGTCGTGGGGGCTTCAGCCTGGGGTTTGTTCCGTTTGCGGGCTCAGTGAGCGGCCCACTGCACGGTGGAGAGATCGATGCCGTCGCGGTGCATATCCCACAAGGGTGAGAGCTCGCGCAGCTTGCTGACCGAGGCGCTGATCTTCTCGATCACCGCATCGATCTCGTCCTGAGTGGTGAAGCGGCCGATCGAGAAGCGGATCGAGCTGTGTGCCAGTTCGTCCGAGCGGCCCAGTGCGCGCAGCACGTAGGAGGGCTCAAGGCTGGCCGAGGTACAGGCCGAGCCTGAGGACACGGCGACATCCTTGATGCCCATCAGCAGCGACTCGCCTTCGACGAAATTGAAGGACAGGTTCAGGTTGTGTGGCACGCGCTGATCCATGTCGCCATTCACGAACACCTGGTCGAGTTTCATCAGGCCTTGCATCAGGCGATCGCGCAGCCAGCGGGCGCGTTCGTTGTCGGCACCCATGTTTTCGCGGGCGATCCAGTAGGCTTCCCCCATGCCGACGATCTGGTGGGTGGGCAGGGTGCCTGAGCGCATGCCGCGCTCATGGCCGCCGCCATGGATCAGTGCATCGATCCGCACGCGCGGCTTGCGGCTGACATACAAAGCGCCGATGCCTTTGGGGCCGTAAGTCTTGTGCGCCGAGAGCGACATCATGTCTACCGGCAGGCTGGCCAGATCGATGGCTACCTTGCCAGTGGCCTGGGCGGCATCCACATGGAAGATCACCCCTTTTTCGCGACACAGCGTGCCGAGCCGGGCGATATCCTGGATCACGCCGATCTCGTTATTCACCAGCATCACCGAAGCGAGAATGGTGTCCGGGCGGATCGCGGCAGCAAACACGTCGAAATCGATCAGGCCGTTTTCCTGCACATCCAGCCAGGTGATCTCGAAGCCGTCGCGCTCCAGTTCGCGACAGGTATCGAGCACCGATTTGTGTTCGGTCTTCACCGTGATCAGATGCTTGCCGCGCGCTGAGTGAAAGCGCGCAGCCCCCTTGATGGCGAGGTTGTTGGATTCGGTGGCGCCGGAGGTCCACACAATCTCGCGCGGGTCTGCCCCGATCAGCGAGGCCACCTGCTCACGGGCAATCTCCACCGCTTCCTCTGCCGCCCAGCCATAGGCATGCGAGCGGCTGGCCGGATTGCCGAAATTTTCGGAGAGCCAGGGAATCATTTTTGCAAGCACTCGCGGATCGACCGGCGTGGTCGCGGAGTAATCCAGATATATGGGGCGGGGCATCATGCTGCTTCTCCTGCGTCTGGCTTGTGGGGGCTTGCAGGAGCTACAGCAAATATCGAACCAGTTTTTGAATACCCCGCCAGATCGGCGTTTGCGGCTAGCTTGCGGTGATTGGTCGGTGTGCAGCTGTCAGAAATGTTGAAGCAAATGTAGCAACTGTCAGAGTTGTGTTCGGACCCTGGCGGCGCGGCCTGCACCGGCCGTTGTGGACATTCCGGCACTTCAAGAATGACAAAAGCGACCTCCCGCGAAATCCCTTGAACTGAGCCAAAGCGCTTGCCACAAGGGCTTTCCAGCCGATGGCACGAAGCATGCAACGGCGTGGCCAGACAGGAGACCGTGCCATGCGTGAAATGCTTTTGACCATCGTTGCCATCGTGCTCGTGAATAACGTAGTGCTGGTGAAGTTCCTCGGCTTGTGTCCCTTCATGGGGGTGTCAACCAAAGTCGACAGCGCCGTAGGAATGGGGCTGGCCACCACCTTCGTCATGACTTTGTCTTGCGCCGCAGCGTGGGCCATCGAGCATCTGTTGCTGCAGGCTTTCGATCTGGGCTACCTGCGCATCCTGACCTACATCGTGGTGATTGCCGCTGTGGTTCAGTTTGTCGAAATGGTGATCAAGAAGAGTTCTCCGGAGCTGCATCGCGTACTGGGGATCTATCTGCCGCTGATCACCACCAACTGTGCCGTGCTGGGCATTCCGCTGCTTAACGCGCAGGGCAACGCAGGCCTCGTCATGAGTGTGGTGCAGGGCTTCGCGTCGGGCCTCGGTTTCATCATGGTGATGGTGATTTTTGCCGGCCTGCGCGAGCGCCTGGCGCTGGTTCGGGTGCCGGCGACATTCAGTGGCGCCCCGATTGCCTACATCACGGCCAGTTTGCTGGCGCTGGCTTTCATGGGCTTCGCCGGCCTGGTTCCGGCCGCGCATTAGGAGAGGAAAGATGCTTACCGCTGTCATCAGTCTCGCCGCCATCAGTTCCGGTCTGGGCCTCGCGCTGGGGCTGGCTTCACGCAAGTTCCATGTCGAAGGCAACAGCCTTGTTGCAGAGGTGCAAGCCATGCTGCCGGCTGCCAATTGCGGGCAATGCGGTTTCCCTGGTTGCGCCGGCGCGGCTGAGGCCATCGTGGATGGCAGCGCCGCACCGACCTGCTGCCCACCTGGCGGCAAGGTGGTAGCCCAGGCCATTGCTGATCATCTGGGCATCACGCTGGCGGCAGGAGAGGACATCCGCCCGACCATCGCCCTGATCCAGGATCACCTGTGCATCGGCTGCACCAAGTGCATCAAGAACTGTCCTTCGGACGCCATCATCGGCGCCACCAAACAGCTTCACATCGTGATGGACGAGGCCTGCACCGGCTGTAATCAGTGTGCCGAGAAGTGTCCGACTGGCGCCATCGAGATGCTGGAGCTGCCGCAGAGCATCCATAACTGGGTGATGCCGCAGCCGGCTCGTTACTCCTGAGGACTCGAGAGATGCCTACCATCGTCATCCCGCCGCTGCGCCGCCTGCTCCAACGCTGGGGCGTGCATCCGGACAGCCACAAGTACCCGGCTGCCGGGCTCGATATAGAAGACGCCGGCCTGCCGGACATGCTGCGCTTGCCACTGTCGCAACACGTTGGCGCTCCGGCCAAGGTGATCGTGGAAGTGGGCGAGCGCGTACTGCGCGGCCAGCTGATCGCGTCCACCGGCGGCAAGATCTCGGCGCCCTTGCATGCGCCAACTTCCGGCACCATCGTGGCCATCGACGAAGCCGTGGTGCCACATCCGGCCGCGCTGACCGATGTGGCCATCCATCTGCGCCCGGACGGGCTCGACGAATGGATCCCGCTCAAGAGCGAGCTTTACCCGATCAACCTCAGCGAACGCGAGATTTCGGATCGCGTGGAGGATGCCGGTATCGTCGGCATGGGCGGCGCAAGCTTCCCTTCAGCGGTAAAGCTTTCACTGGGCCATCGCAGCAAGGTCACCACCCTGATGCTCAACGGCAGCGAGTGTGAGCCTTATCTTTCCTGTGACGACCGGCTGATGCAGGAAAACGCCCACGCCATCATCGAAGGGGCACGCCTGATTCTCAAGGCAACCGGCGCCACGCGGGTGCTGGCGGGGATTGAAGACAACAAGCCCGAAGCCATCCTGGCCATGAAGCTCGCGGCCAAGCCTTTCCCGGAAGTGCACATCGTAAAGATTCCGAGCCGCTATCCGATGGGAGCGGATCGCCAGCTGATCAAGATGCTCACCGGCATTGAAGCACCTGCCGACGGACGTGCCGCGGATGTGGGCGTGCTGGTGCATAACGTGGGCACTGCCTATGCGGTCTATCGCGCGTTGCGCTACGGCGAACCGCTGACTGAGCGGGTCGTGACCGTCGCGGGAGGCGCCGTGAGCGCGCCGCGCAATCTGCGGGTTCGCCTGGGAACTCCCATGGCATATCTGTTCGAACGCTGCGGAGGTCTGCGCGTGCCGCCTGCGCGCGTGGTGAGCGGCGGCCCGATGATGGGGATCGGTGTACAGAACCTCGATACGCCCGTGGTGAAGGGCACCAGCGGCGTGCTGGCGCTCGCGGCAGCGGAGGTGGGCGAGCGCGAGGCCAGTGCCTGCATCCGCTGCGGCAGCTGCGTGGAGGCCTGCCCGGTAGGGCTGCTGCCACTGGAAATGGCCGCCCGCATTCATGCCAATGCACTGGGCGAAGCCGAGGAGATCGGTCTCGACGATTGCCTCACCTGCGGCGCCTGCGGCTTCATCTGTCCGTCGCGGATTCCGTTGGTGCAGTACTTCCAGCACGCCAAAGGCGAGCTCGCCTCGCGCAGCCGGGAGCAGAAGCGGCTCGACACAATCAAGGAGCTCACTGAAGCCAAGGCCGCGCGCATCGAGCGTGAAGCGCGTGAGAAGGCCGAGATTCACGCCCGACGCAAAGCCGAACGTGAGCGCGCCCAGGCGGCAGAAGCAGCCGCCAAGGCCGCCAGGGCTGCTGAAAAGGAGACCGAAGCATGATCCACGCATCCCCCCACGCCGTGACCAGTCGCACCACTGGCCAGATCATGGGCCTGGTTTTGCTTGCGCTCGCTCCGGCGGTGCTGGCTGGATTCTGGCAGTTTGGCTGGCCCGCTTTCATCCTGTGGCTGGTGTGCGTTGTGAGCTGCCTTGCTTGTGAAGCGGCCTGTCTCCACTGGAGCGGCAAGCCGGTACTGCCCGTGTTGTGGGATGGCTCAGCAGTGCTCACCGCCACACTGCTCGCCATGTCGCTGCCGCCTTACCTCCCGGCCTGGCTGGCGATGCTCGGCAGCGTGTGCGCCATCGTGCTGGCCAAGCAGGTTTTCGGCGGACTCGGTTGCAACCTCTTCAATCCGGCCATGGTGGGGCGCACCATCCTGCTGGTGTCTTTCCCGGTGCACATGACGCAGTGGATCAATCCGCATGCGCTGACGAACGCAATGAGCTTCAGTGAGGCCCTGGCCATCAGTTTCCAGGGCCTGCCGATACCGGATGCACTGACCAGTGCCTCGTTGCTCGGGCATGTGAAAACCGAAATCGGACGCGGCATCGACCTGCTCGATTCGCTGCAGCCCTTTGCCAATGATTCGGCCTGGAGTGGTGCGCGCGCCGGCAGTCTCGGTGAGACCTCGGCGCTGCTGATTCTCGCCGGCGGTTTGTTTCTCGCCGCCAAGCGCATCATCGGTCTGCGCATCCCGCTAGGCTTTCTGCTCGGCGTAGCAGTACCCGCCCTAATCGCGCACGGACTTGCGCCGCAGACTTATCTTCCGGCCGCTACTCATCTGCTCTCGGGCGGGGTAATGCTGGGCGCCTTCTTCATTGCTACCGATTACGTCACTTCCCCCAGCTCACCGACCGGGCAATGGATATTCGCCCTCGGCGCTGGCTTCCTAAGCTGGCTGATCCGCACCTGGGGCGGTTATCCAGAGGGCGTGGGGTTTGCCATCCTGCTCATGAATGCCATCGCACCGCTGCTGGACCTGTGGCTGCGTCCGCGCATCTTTGGCCGTAGCCTCACCGGTAAATCGCTGCCCGCGCGGCGCGTAGAGGAGGGCTTGTCATGAGCACACACGCCGAACGCCTGAATGCAGTGTGGTACCAAGGGGTGTCGCTGGGCATCATCGTGGTGGGCATCACCATCGCACTGGCCGCGGCCTACACCAGCACCCGTGAAGAAGTGGCTGCGGCGGTGGAGAGCGATACGCGCCAGACCCTGGAGCAAGTGCTGCCGCCTGGCTACGCCGATAACAATCTGCTCAAGGACAGCCTCGAACTCACGGATGCGGAGGGACAGGCTGTCACCGTGTATCGCGCACGCAAGAGCGGCACCGTGCGCGCCGTGCTCTTCGAGCAACGTGGCAAGGGCTATAGCGGCGTGATCAAGCTGATCATGGCGGTGGATGCCGAAGGGGTGGTGCAGGGGGTGCGCGTGACAACCCACACCGAGACACCAGGCCTTGGCGACAAAATTGAAGCAGCCAAGAATGACTGGATCCATTCCTTTGAAGGCAAGTCGCTGGTCGCGCCAGGTGAAAAAGCCTGGGCGGTGAAAAAGGATGGCGGCGTGTTCGATCAGTTCGCCGGTGCCACCATCACGCCGCGTGCGGTGGTGGCTACCGTCAAGCGTGGTCTGGAGTTCTTCGCCAACCATCGTGCCCAACTTCTCGATAACCCGGCCACTTCAGCCGGAAAAGCCAAGGAGCCCAGCCATGAGTGACAGCAAGGACAAAGGGCCGGACACCCGGGCCATCGTGCGTGACGGCCTGTGGGACAACAATGTGGTGCTGGGCCAGATGCTCGGGATGTGCCCGGTGATGGCAGTCACCAGCAGTGCCACCAACGGCCTCGGCATGGGGCTGGCGACCATGGTGGTGCTGATCGTGTCGAACGCCATGATTGCCAGCATCAGGAACTGGGTCAGCGATACCGTGCGCATCCCGGTTTTCATCGCCCTCATTGCAGGCCTGGTGACCCTGGTCGATATTTGCCTGAATGCCTGGCTACATGAGCTTTACAAGGTGCTGGGCATTTACATTGCGCTGATCGTGGTGAACTGTGCGGTTCTGGGGCGTGCAGAAGCCTTTGCTTCGCGCAATACGGTCGCAGCCTCGGCGCTGGACGGCACGGCGATGGGCCTGGGCTTCACGCTGGCACTGGTGGTGATGGGGGGCATCCGCGAGATCCTTGGTGCCGGCACTCTCTTTGCAAATGCCCACATCCTGCTCGGTGCGCATTTCGCCTTTCTGGAAATGCGAGTTCTGCCCGAAGCGGCCAGCACCCTGTTCATGATCCTGCCACCCGGGGGCTTCCTGACTCTCGGCCTGCTGATCGCTGCCCGCCGCCGCATCCAGGACGGGTTGGAGGCGCGCGCCGCCGCCAGCGCTTCCACGTCCGCCGTACTCGCCAACTGAGGAGAAATGCCATGCAGATTGCCGTGGCCTATGCGAACACCTTCAAGAAATACTGGCTGCGTCTTGAGGTGCCGGACACCTGCACGGTGGCCGAAGGCCTTGAGCGCTCGGGCATCCTCGCCATCTGCCCGGATATCAAGCTCGAGAACCAGAAGGTCGGTGTTTTCGGCAAGGTGGTGAAGCTCGATGCCGGCCTCCATCCGGGCGACCGGATCGAGATCTATCGCCCCATCGTCTGCGATCCGGCCAAGGTGCCACGCAAGAATGCCGCAGACGACGATGATGATGAGTAGCCGCAAAATCAGCGCAGCTCCGGTATGGAGCAGAACGAATCGCTCATCCAGGAGGGCAGGGGCGTGAGCTACCAGACACTCTGCAAGAAAAGCATGTTGTTCCCAGGCGAAATGCTGCCTTGCAAGCTGGGTTCGACGGAAATCGTTGTGCTCTGGCCCGAACGTGGACGGCCGCGGGCATTCGATGCGCGCTGCCCGCATGAGGATGTGTCTTTGCTGCAGGGCGTGTTCGAAGGCAATATGCTGATCTGCAGTGCGCACGGCTGGGTGTTCGACAGCCATAGCGGCGAAGGCTTGTCACCCACGGGCTGTGAGCTTCGCGAATACCCGATCCGGGTGGCTGGCGAGCATATCGAAGTCGATCTGGATGATGAGGGCGCCGAGCCGGCCTGAACGGAAGCTCGCCAGCTGCGGGGGGCGTATTTGCGACCTGGAAAACGCGCGGCCCCCGATGCTTACTCTGGGGGCTCCTTGCGCAAGGGCTTGCCCTCCTGATAGAGCGCGGCAAAGGCAGTGGCGGGGAGCGGGCGGGCGAAGTAGTAGCCCTGGATTTCGTCACAGCCTTGGGCGCGCAGACACTCCAGTTGCGCCTGAGTTTCGACCCCCTCGCCGACCACCTTGAGCCCCAGGCGGTGCGCCAGATCGATGATGGCGGCAGCGATCACGGCGGCACCTTGATCGCTGCTGATGTCGCGGACGAAGGACTGATCGATCTTGAGGGCATCGATCGGGAAGCGCTGCAGGTAGCCGAAGCTGGAGTAACCTGTGCCGAAGTCGTCCAGTGACAGGCGTACGCCCAGCTGTTTGAGGGTCTGAAGCACTTCGATGGTGTGTTGCGGGTCATCCATCAGCATGCTCTCGGTGAGCTCCAGCTCCAGACTGCCGGCGTCTAGGCGATGCCGCACCAGCGCTTCCTCCACCACCGCCGGCAGGTTGCCGGCGTGAAACTGGCGTGCCGAAACATTCAGTGCGAGGCGGCACTCCGTCATGCCTTCATCATGCCAGGCACGCAGCTGGCGGCAGCTCTCGTCGATCACCCAGGCGCCGATCGGCACGATCAGGCCGGTGGCCTCGGCGAGCGGGATGAACTCGCCCGGCGACACCAGGCTGCCGTCAGCCTGGCGCCAGCGGATCAGGGCTTCGGCACCGCAGATGCAGCCGCTGTGCAGCTCAGCCTTGGCCTGGTAATGCAGTACGAATTCCTGCCGCTCGATGGCCTTGCGTAGTGCGGCATCAAGTTCCAGTTTCTGCAGGGCTTCGGCGTTCATTGCAGCTGCGTAGAAGCAGAAGCGATTGCGCCCCTGGGCCTTGGCCTGATGCAGGGCGGTGTCGGCGTTGCGTAATAGCTCATTGGCATCCATGCCGTCATCGGGATGGATGCTGATGCCGATGCTTGCGCCGATGTAGAGCTCGGCGCTGTCTGGCAGGTTGAAGGGCGCCGCGAGGGCGGCGAGAATCGCGTGCGCCACTTCGGCGGCAGCTTCCGGGCCGCCGATGGACTCCAGAATCAGCATGAATTCGTCGCTCCCCAGGCGCCCCAGGGTATCTTCGCGCCGCACCCGCTGGCGCAGGCGCGCGCCCACCTCGACCAGTACCTGATCGCCGGCCTTGTGCCCGAGACTGTCGTTGACCGTCTGAAAGCGATCCAGATTCACGAACAGCACTGCCACGCGGCGGCGCGAACGTGCGGCCTGGCTGAGCGAATGCTCCAGGCGAGACTGCAGCAGCAGGCGATTGGGCAGATCGGTCAGCGGGTCATAGTGGGCAAGATGGGCCAGTTGCTCCTCGCTGCGGCGTTGCTGGCTGATGTCCGTCATCAGAGCCACGTAGCGGCTGGCCTGGTGATTTTCGTCGAGCACCGGCGAGATGGTCATGCGGCACAGATAGATTTCGCCACTCTTGTGACGGTTCCAGATTTCGCCCTGCCATTGCCCCGTGCGCCGCAGGCTGGCCCACAGGCCCTGAAAGAATTCCGGCCCGTGCCGGTCTGAGCGCAGGATGCGGGGGTTATGACCCAGTACCTCGGCTTCGGCATAACCGGTGATGTCGGTGAAGGCCTGATTCACTGCCAAGATTTCGCCGCTCAGACCTGCAATGATCACGGCCTCGCGCGCACTTTCAAAGACGGTCGCGGCCTGGCGCAGGCGCTCGTCGGCCTGGCGGCTGTCGGTCACGTCGTGGGCTATGCCCACATAGCGGCCCACCGGGCCGTGCCGCGTGACGACCGGACGGCTGCTCTCATGCACCCAGCGGCGGCTGCCGTCAGGGCGCACAACCCGATACTCCAGCTCGAAGGGGCGCCCCGCGTCCATGGCTTGCTGTTTGATCTGGCCGACCCGTTCGCGATCGGCCTCGTCGATCGCCTGCAGTTTGGCGAGCGGGTTTTCGTAGAGCGCCTTGCGCGGGCGTTGCCAGATGCTTTCATAGGCGGGACTGACATAGACGTAGCGTAGCGGCGAGGATTCGATCAACCAGATCACCTCGGGAATCGTTGCGGCAATCAGGCGGAAGCGCTCCTCGCTCTCCTGCAAGGCCTGTTCGGCAGCCTTGCGCGGGCTGATGTCTTCGACCACCGAAATGAAGTACTCGGCCGCGCCGTCTTCGTTGCGTACCAGTGCCACCGTCAGCTTGATCCATACGATCTGCCCGCTCTTGGTGATGTAGCGTTTCTCCAACTCATAGCTGCCCAGCTCGCCGCTGAGCACCTGGCCGACCAGTCCGATATCCAGATCCAGATCGTCCGGGTGAGTAATGTCCTGGAAGGTGAGCTTGAGCAGCTCGGCGTAGCTGTAGCCGACGATTTCGCACAGCTTGCGATTGACCCGCAGCCAGCGCCCGTCCGGCGCCACATGAGCGATGCCGACGGCGGCTTGCTCGAAGGTCGCCCGGAAGCGTTCTTCCAGGCTCAGCAATTGGCGTCCGACCCGGCGGCGCTCCTTGAGCAGGCCGGCGATACGCGCCTGCAGATCGTCTACGGTGAAAGGCTTCTGGATGTAATCCTGCACACCGTGACGCAAGAGCTTGGCACGCAGTGCGTCGTCGGCCTTGGCCGTGAGCATGATGATCGGCGTGTCGTCGAGATCAGGATGCTGGCGGATGATGTCGACCAGCCGGTCACCGCTCATGCCGGGCATCATCACATCCGAGAGGATCAACGCGGGCAACAGGTCTAGTGCCAGTTGCAAGCCTGTGTTGCCGTCAAAGGCATTCGCCACCTGATAACGCCCGGCCAGCGCCGAGCTGATGAAGGCGTTCATGTCCGGGTTGTCTTCGATCACCAGGATCAGCGGCGCATCGGCTTGCCCGCTCGCCAGCTCGGATGGCTGGCGCGGGGGGCGGGCTTCCTCGACCAGCAGAGCGCTGTTGCTGGCCTCGTTGGCGGCCAAGCGGGCAATCATCACGCTGCCCGGCGGCGCCCGATCCGGCAGGCGCACCAAGAAGGCCGCTCCGCCCTCGGGCGCTCTCGTCACGGTGACGGAGCCATGCTGCAGGGCGACGAATTCCCGCACGATGGACAAGCCCAGCCCGGTGCCGCCGACCCGCCGCTCGGCACTGTCTTCAAGCTGACGGAACCGCTCGAAGACGGTTTCACGCATGTCCTCCGGAATGCCGGGGCCGCTGTCGCGGATTTCCAGCACGACTTCGTCTGCAGCCTGATGCAGGCTGATCCGGATGATGCCGCCATCGGGCACGAACTTGAAGGCGTTCGAGAGCAGGTTCAGCAGAATCCGCTCACATTTCTGCACGTCGGCCTGTATTTTCAGCTGTGGCGGACAATCCAGCTCGTACAGGATCTTGCGGTCGGCGGCGAGCGTATCGAAATTGGACGCAAACACCCGCAGCAGGCCAGCCAGATCAAACTCGGCGTAATGCAGGCTCATGTGGCCGGCATCGAGCTTGGCGAGATCCAGCAGGTTATCGACCTGGCGGTGCAGCAGCCGCGCATTGCGTTGTACCACCTGCAGGCTGCGCCGCTCCACATCGTTCAGGCGTGAGGATTCGAGCAGGCTCACCAGTGGGCCCAGAATCAGGGTCAGTGGGGTGCGCAGTTCGTGGCTGACATTGGCGAAGAAGCGGGTCTTCAGTTCATCGAGTTCGCGGGTCTTGTGATACAGGCGGTCCAACTCCTCGTTGGCGCTCTTGAGTTGTGCGCTGGCCTCGGCCACTTCGCGAGCACGCGCGAAGACCTCGGTTTCCATGCGTAGCGCCTGCTGGCGCAAGGTGTCGTTGAGACGACTCTCCTCGATTCCCTGTTGCTTGAGACGCACGAACTCAGTGACATCCTCGACGCGATGGATGATGTAGGCGAGCTGACCGTCATCGCCGAGTACCGGGCTATTGAGCGGGCTCCAGTAGCGCGCCTCGAAACCGCCACCTTCCTCTACCGGCTTGCGGATGTCGTATTTCTGCACCGGCATCGCGTCGGCCTGGCCGGTCTGCAGTACGCGCAGCAAAGAAACGCGCAGATTCCTGACTCCCTCTGCCTCGGGATCATCCGGGTTATCCGGAAACACTTCGAACATGCCCTTGCCGAGAATGTCCTCGCGACGGGTCATGGTGGCCGTGGCGTAGGCCTGATTGACGGCCACGATCCGCAGCTCTGGATCGAGCACAAGGTACAAGCCCGGCGCCGCATCGAAGAGGCGCTGATATTCGGGCAAAGGAATGGTTGGCCTCGCGGACGGCACTTCTCGTCACTCCACAGAGTCAGGACAGAGCAGACTTGCGCACGTGCGGAAGAAGCTTCGCCAAGTATCAGAAGCTCATCGGCAAGTTTCGCTCAAGCCTTAGTTTTTTTGATTCATTAAAGTTAGTTCGGCAGGACTGCCTGTCTGCAAAGGCAGCCCCCTTGGGCAAGGCGAAGCCATAACCAGGCAGGAATCCTGGCGTACAAAGAAAAGGGGCAAGGCGCGCGCCTTGCCCCTTGAGGCCGATCGAAGAGGTGACCTGCTCAGGCTGCTACGGTCAGCCCGAACTCCGGAGCGATCAGTGCCAGCCAGCCATCAAGGCGCTCGGTGTTGAGGTCCGGCTGGGTGTCGTTGTCGAGTGCGAGGCCGACGAACTTGTCGTCGATCACCGATTGCGAAACGCTGAAGCTGTAGCCCTCTGTCGGCCAGTAACCCACCATCTTGGCGCCCGCATCCTGGAAAAAATCGTGCAACAGGATCAGGCCATCGACGAACTCGTGGCCGTAGGTTTCCTGATCGCCGAGACCGAACAAGGCGATGGTCTTGCCGGCGAAACTCACGCCCTGGAGCTTGTCCAGCGCCTCGGCCCAGCTTTCTTCATCGCACTCGGCTTCGATGCCGGGCAGCAGGCCATCGCCCAGGGTCGGCGTGCCGAGGATCAGGTAGTCATAGGCAAGCAGGCTCTCGGCGCTGGCCTTGTTGATGTTGACCGGGTCGGCCATGGTGTCGTCGTCGAAGCGTTTCTTGATCTGCTTGGCGATCTTGCGGGTGCTGCCGCTGTTGGTGCCGAAGAAGATGCCGATGCGTGCCATGATTTTTTCCTTTGTCGGGTGTTGAGGTTGAGTGGGGAGACGGCTTCAGCCGGGAAGCAGCTGGATATCCATGCCGCGAAAGATCGCGCAGCGTGAGAAAACTTCGGTACTCGGGGCAAGCTGCTTGTGGCGACAGAATTTCGCCGCGAGTTTGGCGAGGCCCTTGATATCGCGCCCGGTCGCGCTCGGGAACTGGTCGGTCAGCTGATCGAGCATCGCGTCATCGAGCGCCAGGCCAAACTGGCCTGACATCACCTGCCAGATGCGGCGGCGGGCCAGCGCATCGGGCGGGGCGTACTTGATCAGCGCGATGCAGCGCGAAATGATCGCCTCGTCGATATCGTCCATGCGATTGGTGGTGAGAAAGAGCAGGCCGTTGAAGTACTCCAGCACGCGCAAGAAAACGCCCACCACCGCGTTGGCGGTCATGTCGTTATCGCGCCGCTTGATATACACGTCCGCTTCATCGATCAGCACCACCGCCCCCCAGCGCTGAGCGCGGGTGAGTACATCCTTGAGGGCGTTTTCCATGGTGGATACGCTGAGCCCGAGCTGGCCCGAGTGCACGCGGTAGAGCGGGCGGCCGATGATCTCGGAATAGACCTCGGCGGTAAGCGTCTTACCCACACCGGCCGGGCCGGCACACAACACCGTGGTGCCGCCGGACTTGCCGGCCACGATATCGTCCATCAGCACATCCATCTCGGCGGTGAGCAGGTCGATCAGCTCGGTCTGCTCGCCCGGCAGCACCAGCTTTTCCTTGAGCTCGGGCTGGTAGGCGTAGGGCTGGATATCAGCCACGTGCACCCACAGGTAGTGATGCAACTCGAGGTGGAACATCAGGATGTAGGGATGGATCGGCAATTGCGAGAACAGATCCGGCGGCAGGGCTGCGCGCTCGCGTTCGGTTTCGTCACCCGCCTCGTACTTATCGCTGCGCGCCGCGCGCCGCAAGTAAGGGCCGAGGATGTCGCCGGGCGCATCCAGCGTCAGGGTGCGCGTGGTGATGATGCCTTCATCATTGACGAGGCGAGCCTGGCCGCCGCTGCTGGAGAGCACCACAACATCCTTGCGCGCCCAGTCGGTATCGCGGCGGGCGGCATTCGGGTCGTCGGCATAGAAGCCGGTGCCCTGGCCGGAGAACTGCTCGCCATAGCGCCCACGCCAGTCGTAGTAGGTGTTGACGGTGCGGTCGTACTGCTCGATCAGCCCCGGCGTCTCCTTGATGAAGCCCTTGCTGGCGAAGATCTCGGCCACCGTTTTTCCGGCTACGTCACTGGCGTAGAGACGGATGGTCTGGATGCTGACCGTGCCCTTGGCATTGGCCTTGATTTCGATCATCACCTTGGCAATGTCTTCATTGCTCTGCGGCGTGTAATCCAGGCGCGTGATCACATAGGGCAGGGCGTGCCGGCTCAGTGAAATAGCAAACAGCCAGCCACGAATCGCGTTCTTCGCGATGTAGCGAGCGATTGCCGGAACGGCCGATTCAAGGGCGCCATCCTCAAGGCGAGGGCCGTCGTCGGCCAGCGTATCGCGCAAGGTGGATAAGCGCAGGGCGTGCTCGCGCGTCGCAGCACCGCCCTGGGCGTAGAGCTCAGCCAAATCATCCAGTGCCTCGCTGGAGAGCTGGCCCAGTCCGATCTCGACGCGCTCGGCGAGGCGCAGCTGGTCTTTCAGCGAGGCGAGCGGCGGGAAGCGAGCGATCAGGATCTCGGCGTACTTGCGCTCGATGGTGATCTTCACGGACGAAGCCTTGTCGACCGGCGGCAAGGGAGCCTTGCTGGTGCGCGGCAGGGGTGTTTCGAGCATGGCTGAACAGGAGGATGACATCGGGAACCTCAGCGCACGACAACCGGAATTTCGAGCGCCGTGCGCCGGCCAAGCTGGGCATCCACCTTGCGGCGCACGTTCTCCAGCTTGAGCGGACGCAGCAGGGTGCTGGCGGCGCCAAGCGCCAGGGCTTCCTTCACCAGGGCATCGTCGGAATCGAAACACACCACCAGAATGCGTAGCTGCGGCAAGGCTTCACGCAACTGACTGATCACGGCAGCGCCTTCCTGCTCAAGCAGTGCTGCCCCCACGATGGCCAGCTCCGGTGGCCAACTCCTGGCCTTGACGAGCGCCTCTGCGCTACTGGCGAAAACATGGGTTTCCATCTCGTCAGCCAGCATGAATTGCAGGCCGGCACTGACGACATCGTCACTATCGATGACGAACACACGCCGGTTTTCAACCGCACGCTGGGTATCTACGCCGATCTGCATGGGGAACCTCGCAAAGCCTGGTCGAAAGAAAGTCTTCAGGCCTGCTCAGCAAACTTCGTTCCTGCCCGCCAAACGCGGACCAAGTGCGGATCAGGGCGGGTTTGACTGTCCGCTTTGTCGCGCGTGCTGTCCGGAATGTCCGGGCGGCTGTCGATTTCGAAGCCCCGGCCGGGTGCCTTGCGCGCAGCGCTACTTGCTGCAGCAAGCGGAACTGTGAAGCGGCACGCAAGCTGCTAAGTCAGCTCACCCAACCCCGTCTTATTGCCAGGAGAAGAACATGACCGGCACATTGATCCGCATCACCTCGGATGGCCGCCGCATCGAAGTCATCGACGGTGCCGTCTGCCTTGACGGCCGTGTGGAAACACGCGAACTGGTGGCTCTGATCGAACACCCGAATTGCCAGGCCATCCTGCGCGTGCTGCCACGCGCCACGCACATGGCCGGGCGGCTCGCGCTGACCATGGAGGAGGCCAACCAGGTACAGGACCTGCTGGCTGAATCGCGGCGCGAGCTGGATCTCTCGCCCGCCGCGCTTCACCGGCGCATGCAGGACGTGATGATGCACCGGGCCAAGATGGAAGGCGTCGAATAGGTAAGGCCCGAAAAAATGCCGCTTGCGGCGTTGCTACCGCCTTGCCCGCGCCACTTTTAGGACCTTGCTGTGCTGGCTGTTGCGTCTGATGAAGCAGTCTGCCAATCCGGACAAAACGGAACACGACAAAGCATTCAAAGCGCGCAGCAACTGCTGGTCATGACAGCGGCCGAAATCCGGAAAAGTCCGCCCAGCGGGCCTTGCAAGCGAATGGCATCAATCCTGCTGAAAGCAGTTCAGCCAGCAGGCGCAAAGAGAGGTGCAGCATGGATGCGCGAGTGTCAGCCAAGATTCAGGACGTGTTCGAAGAACCGGCCTGCGAGCACAACCAGAACAAGTCCGCCAAGGAAAAGAAGAAGGGCTGCACCAAGCAGCTCTCGCCCGGCGCGGCCGCGGGGGGCTGTGCTTTTGACGGTGCCAAGATTGCCTTGCAGCCCATCGTAGATGTAGCGCACCTGGTGCACGGCCCGATCGCCTGCGAAGGCAATTCCTGGGATAACCGCACATCGTTCTCGAGCGGCTCGAAGCTCTATCGCACCGGCTTTACGACCGACATCAACGAGCTGGACGTGATCTACGGTGGCGAGAAGCGCCTGTTCAAATCGGTGAAGGAAATCATCGAGAAATACGATCCGCCGGCCGTGTTCGTGTACCAGACCTGCGTCACCGCCCTGATCGGGGATGACATCGAGGCGGTGTGCAAGAAGGCCAGCGAGAAGTTCGGCAAGCCGGTGATTCCGGTGAACGCGCCGGGCTTCGTCGGCCCCAAGAACCTTGGTAACAAGCTCGGCGCAGAAGCGCTGCTCGATTACGTGATCGGCACCGAAGAGCCGGACTACACCACGCCCTACGACATCAACATCATCGGCGAGTACAACCTGTCCGGTGAGCTGTGGCAGATCAAGCCGCTCCTCGATGCCTTGGGCGTGCGCATCCTCTCGTGCATCTCGGGCGACGGGCGCTACAAGGAAGTGGCCTACAGCCATCGCGCCAAGGCCTCGATGATGGTGTGCTCGAAGTCGATGATCAACATCGCGCGCAAGATGGAAGAGCGCTACGACATCCCCTTCTTCGAGGGCTCGTTCTACGGCATCGGCGACATGAGCGAGACCCTGCGCGAGATCGCCCGCCTGCTGATCCAGAAGGGTGCACCGGAGGACTTGCGTGATCGCACCGAGGCCCTGATCGCCATCGAGGAGAAGCGTGCCTTCGAACGCATCGCCGCCTACCGGCCGCGCCTCGAAGGCAAGAAGGTGCTCTTGATCACAGGTGGCGTGAAGAGCTGGTCAGTGGTGGCCGCGCTGCAGGAGGCCGGGCTTGAAGTGGTGGGCACCAGCGTCAAGAAATCGACCAAGGAAGACAAGGAAAAGATCCTCGAGATCATGGGGCAGGACGCCCACATGATCGACGACATGACCCCGCGCGAGATGTACAAGATGCTCAAGGATGCGCAGGCGGACATCATGCTTTCAGGCGGGCGAAGCCAGTTCATCGCGCTGAAAGCGAAGATGCCCTGGCTGGACATCAATCAAGAGCGGCATCACGCCTATGCCGGGTATGAAGGCATGGTCGAGCTGGTGCAGGAAATCGACAAGGCGCTCTACAACCCGATCTGGGAACAGGTGCGCAAACCGGCTCCGTGGGAACTTGCCACGGCCAGCATCTGAGAAGCCGGCCATGAATGAGCCTGTCACCCTGCTCTTTGCTGCCTTGCTGCTTGCAGGCAGTGCCGGTCTGCCCGGCCTGCGCGTGATCGTGATGGAGAGAGAGGTGCTCGTCATCCGCCGCGCTGCGGGTTGGGTACAGCCGGGCGGGAGTCCGGTGGCGGAGATGGCCGCAGAGAGACGCCGAACTCCCGCTGTCGCGGGTCGCATGCAAAGGGGAGGGGCATCATGGCAAGCGTGAGCGAATCGAAGAAGGCCTGTACCGTCAATCCGCTCAAGATGAGCCAGCCTCTGGGCGCCTGCTTTGCTTTTATGGGCATGGACAACTGCATGCCCATGATGCACGGCTCGCAGGGCTGCACTTCCTTTGGCCTGGTGCTGCTGGTGCGCCATTTCAAGGAAGCCATTCCGCTGCAGACCACGGCCATGAACGAGGTCAGCACCATCCTTGGCGGCCTGGAGAATATCGAGCAGGCGGTGCTTAACATCAAGAAGCGCGCAAACCCCTCCTTCATCGCCATTGCCTCCACCGGGCTGACCGAAACCAAGGGCGATGATGTGGATGGCTATCTCAAGCTGATCCACCGCAAGCATGGTGAAACACTGGCAGGCACCCGGATCGTGTACGTTTCCACGCCCGATTACGTGGGCGCTTTCGAGGATGGCTGGGCGAAAGCCGTGACCTGTGTCGTTGATGCCTTTGCTGAACCCTGCGAGGCACGTGACCCGCAGCAGATCAACCTGCTGCCTGGTTGCCATCTCACCGCGGCAGATATCGACGAGCTGCGCGAGATCATCGCTTCCTTCGGCCTGAAGGCCATCGTGCTGCCGGACATCTCGGGCTCACTTGACGGCCACATCCCCGAAAACTTCACACCGACCACGCTGGGTGGCACCACGCTGGCGGAAATGCAGCGCATGGGCGCCTCGGTCGCCACGCTGGCCATTGGCAGCCACATGAGTGCGGCGGCCATGGCGCTGGAAGAGCGCAGCGGCGTGCCTTACCGCGTCTTCGAGCGACTCACCGGGCTTGGCGCGGTGGACGAGCTGATGGGCTACCTGAGCGAGCTCTCGGGCCAGCCGGTCGCCGCAAAATACCGTCGCCAGCGCGGCCAGCTGCAGGATGCAATGCTCGACGCGCATTTCTGGATCGGCAGCCGCAAGTTCGCCATCGGGGCTGAGCCGGACCTGCTCGCTGCGCTCACCTGGACGGCCTATGAAATGGGCGGTGAGGTACTGGCCGCGGTGACCACCACCCCGTCACCCGTCCTCGCTGGCCTGCCGTGTGCAGAAGTGCTGATCGGCGATCTGGAAGACCTCGAAACCCGCGCCAAGGCCAGCGGCTGCGAGATCTTGCTAACCCATTCGCATGGCCGCCAGGCTGCCGAGCGCCTTGCCATTCCACTGCTGCGCACCGGCCTGCCGATGTTCGATCGCCTAGGCGCCTCACATGTACTGATGGTGGGCTATCGCGGCACCCGCGAACTGATCACCCACTGGGCCAACAGCCTGCTGGAGGCCGAACATCAGGCCAAACCGGAAGACTGGCCGCTCAACGCCGAAAGCCTGGCTGCCGCCCGGGGCATGAGCCCACCAGCCAGCAGTTGTGGCAGTGGCGGCTGCGGCTGCGCCGCCAGCCCCTCCCACGAGCAATCCGAGACTCACCTTTCACAGGAGCTCCAGCCATGAAAGTCGCCTTTGCAACGCAAGACAAACAGCGTGTGGACGCCCACTTCGGCTGGGCCAAGCACATCGCCATCTACGAAGTCGGTAAGGAGGGCTCGAGCTACATCGAGACCTTCGATTTCGGCGGCAAGCTCGACGAGGATGGCGATGAAGACAAGCTCGCGCCCAAGCTCGAAGCCATCCATGACGTAGCGATTGTGTACGTGGCTGCCATCGGCGGCTCGGCCGCTGCCCGCGTGGTGGCCAGCAAGATCCATCCGATCAAGGTGAGCCAGCCGGAACCGATCATGGACATTCTCGAAAAGCTGCAGGATGTGCTCAAGGGCACACCGCCCCCGTGGTTGCGCAAGGTCATGACCAAGGACCAGACGCGCGAGTTCGATTTTGAAGACGAGGCCTGAAAATGACTGAAATTCTGGATAGCACTGCCGAAGATGCGGCCGCCCTGGCAACACCCTACCTGATCCAGCTCGCCAAGCAGTTCCGCGCGCAGGACACCCACGGCGTATGGGATGGCAAGAGCGACGCAACCTTGCTCGAGCCCTTCATCCTGACCGCCGAAGCGCGTCGCGCACTGCCCATCATGGGCGACCCGGACCCGGAAACCCTCTGGCGCGTGGAGCAGTTCTTCAGCGCCGTGGGCCTGTGCATCGAGCGCCGCACCAAGGCCATGGTCACTCCGATGATGAAGATGTCGCACGAAGGCTTTGGCCGTCAGGTGCTCATCGCTGGGCGTCTGGTGGTAGTGAACAAGCAGTTGCGCGATGTGCATCGCTTCGGTTTTCCCTCACTCGCCAAGCTGGCTGAAGCCGGCACCAAGCATGTCGAGGATGGGGTGGCGATGATCGAAAAATTCCGTGAAGTGGCGGACTGGGGCTGAGCGCCGCGTCCATCACTCTGTATACCGAAACCAAGGAGATAGCCATGGATGACCTGGATACGCTCAAGGCCCGGGTAAAGAAGCTCAACGCTCAAGCCACCCAGGCCAAGATGGATCTGCACGACCTCTCGGAAGACCTTCCCACCAACTGGGAGAAGATCCTTGTAGTGGCGCAGATCGCTTACGACGCCCATCAATCGCTGATCGCCGCGCGCCAGGCGCTGGCCAGCGCCACCGCCTGAACCCGGAGTACGCAGCGCGCCGGCTATGAGTTGTTCGCGCTGCGTCTGGAGCCTGACATGAGTACCTATTCGATCACCTTGCCCAGCGGCGCGGTATGGACCCCGCACTTCGTCGCCGAACTCGATCAGAACAAATGCATTGGTTGTGCACGCTGTGTGAAGGTGTGCGCCAACAATGTGCTGGCGCTGGCCGGCATGACTGAAGACGGCGATATCGTGCTGGTCGATCCGGAGAATGAGGACGACGACGATGAGTTCGAGCGCAAGGTCATGACCATCGCCACTCAGGCCAATTGCATAGGCTGCCAGGCCTGTTCCAAGGTCTGTCCGAAGAAGTGCTACACGCACGCCCCGGCTGAAGTCTGAGCGGTGGCGCAAGTGGCCGCCTGCGGCCGCCAGCCCTCACTCCGCCTGATGAAAAGTGCCATCACCGTGTGGCGCCGCCTTGAAGGCCGGCAGGGCTTCGGCAGCAGCCGAGAAAGCCACGAGCTGCGGATAGTGCTCGGCGGGCAGTAGCCCGGGCAGCATTTGCTGGCTGAAATGCCAGGCCACGGCCAGCGTCACGCCTGCCTGGCTCAGGCCCTCGCCGGAAGCGAGCGGCTGGCGTGCCAGCTCGGCCTCGAGCAGCCCATAGGCGGTGCGCATTTGCCCGCTCACGCGTTCGAGCCAGGGCTCGTAGAGCTTCTCCGGCGGACGCAATTCGCGTTCATACACGATCTGCACACTCTTCTCGCATGCAGCCAGCGCCAGGCCGATCAAGTGCAGCTCGCGTTGCAGGGCTTTCAGCTCACTGGGCATCAGGCTGCGCGGCCGCGCCAAGGCCTCGGCATACGCCAGGATCAGGGTCGAATCCATCAGCAGTTCGCCGTCGTCACACACCAGCGTAGGCGCCTTGACCACCGGATTGATCTGGTGGAAATCCTCGAAAGTGCGGAAGACCGAGAGGGACCGGTGCTCAAAGTGCAAGCCGAGCAACTGTAGTGAGATCGCAACGCGCCGGACATAGGGCGAATCGAGCATGCCGATGAGCTTCATGGCGTCTCCTGAGAGCTGATGAGTGCAAGAGTCGCAATCCTAGCCTGGATGCAGCACGGTGTGCCTGTGTCGCACAGGAGCGACCCAGTCCCCCACGTAGGTGCGGCTTCAGCCGCATCCACCCAATCTGAGAATCAGGCTCCGCCGGCTAAAGCCGGCCCTACAAGCCCTTGCGGTGCCGGCCGGGTGCTCCTCGTAGGTGCGGCTTTAGCCGCATCCGCCCAATCTGAGAGTCAGGCCCCGCTGGCTGAAGCCGGCCCTACAAACCCAATGCAATACCGGCCAGCCCCCGTGTGCGCTGCTACTTCAGCAGGCTGGCCCGCTCGCTTGCCGAGCAGTTGCTGAAGTGGCCTTCCTTGTTGGCCTGGGCACGCTGGCGTGCAAGAAAGCCCTTGATCTTGCCCGGTGCGCTGGGCAGGGACAGCAGCTTGCTGAGTTGGCTGCTGCCACATTTCGGACAAGCCGGGGCGCAGGCATCACTGGCGCGCACCATGAGTTCGCTGGTGGCGTCACAGGCTTCGCAGTGAAAGTCGTAGAGCGGCATGACAAGCTCCTTCAGGTGGGAGGACGGGTGGTGTTTGAGCCCTCGAGCAAGGCGGCGATGACTTCGCCGCCCAGCCCGTGGCCGGGATCAAGCTCAGCGAGCTTGGCGATCAATTCGCGTGAGGCTTCGTGGCGGCTTGATCGCAGATAGATGAAGGCCAGCGCCTTGAGGCTGAATAGCCAGAAGCGGGCAGGGCCGGTGGCAGCAAAATCGGCATCGCTGACCACCACCTCACGCCAGTCCTTCGCCAGTCCGGCCTGGGCACCGGCAGTTGCAATCCCTTTCAGGGCGGCCTGCTCAGCCTGCGGATACTGGCGCAGGCGGGCGTGAAACTTGTAGAGCAGGTAATACACCGGCAGGCATTCCGGCGAGCAGATCTGCGCGGTCCATAACAGGGACTCCATCTGGCGCGGCGGCGCGTTACGCGCCTCGTCGAGCAGGCGTCGAACCTGCGGCGGCACTTCGCCGCCGAAGAATTCGTCGGAGGATGAGCCGGTGAAGAGATTCACCAGATCTCTCCCGGGGTGCGCAGGCGTGCCACCGGGATGCCACCAAGCAAATGCGAATCAAATATTTCGCTGACGTCCGCCGGAGTTACCTGGCTGTACATCACGCCTTCCGGATAGACCAGTACATTCGTGCCGCGATCACAGGGGCCGAGGCAGCCAGAGTAAGTGATGGCAACCTTGTCCCAGCAGTTGCGGTTCTGCAGTTCGCCCCAGAAAGCTTGCAGCACATCGCTGCCGCCCTTGTGCTGGCAGGCACCGCGCGGGTGGCCGGCAGGGCGGTTCTGGGAACATACGAAAACATGGCGGGCAGGTTTGCTCATGGTGACTTCTCTCTGTTGTTCAAGTGGTCAAACGATTGATCCAGTGTTCCATCGCGCCAATGTGGGCGCTGTGTTCGCGCTCGAAGCCTGCAGCGCGCTGGCGCAGCCTCGCATCCTCGGCCATCACCGCAATGCTGGCGTAGTAGGCGTGGCTGCGCCGCACCAGGCTCAGTGCGCAGGCCATCGCGCAGTGCACGCCTAGCAGCGCGGCATGGCCACTGCGTGGCTGGCGGCCGGGCAGACTCAGCAGGCACTCACTGATCGGCCGCACTTCCAGTGTGGCGTGGCGGCGCTCAGCCCCCTCGGCAAGCGCATCGGCGATATCCAGATGCGCGCTTTCCACCACACTCAGGAAGAAGGCCTCCAGCTCCTCGTCACCAGCCGCCAGCGCTACATCCGCCAGGCGCTTGCAATGCCTGGCCGTTTCCTCTTCCAGCAGGATCATGTTGGCGAGGAAACGGGCATGCTCGCTCATGAGCACTCACGCCGCGGAGGGCAGGGTGGCGCGCAGGCTGTCGAGGGTGACGCTTTGCTTGCCGTCGCTGTCCTGGAACACCTTGAAAACCTTTTCCTGGGCCGGTGTGGAGTTCACGAAATCCTCATAGGCTTGGACCAGCAGGGCACGGTAGCGGGCATACAGAGCACCTTCGCCCAGCCCACCGGAGATCTCGGTATCACGCCGAAGGTACTGGTAGAAGCGCTTGAGAATGTGCAGGCGACTCACATTCACAACGCTCTGCTCGTACGGTACCGAGAAGAAGTCCAGGAAGTCTTCGGCCGAAGAAAGGCTGGCCAGCCTTTGGGTGAGTTCATCCATTTTTTGCTCCTTGTTTTGGCTCTTTCGGGCCGCTATCGAATTCAGGTTGGGAACAGCTGTCGTCACAGGCGCGACAGGCCGCTTGTTCGGGCAGAGGATCGCCCTTGAGGCGCTGCACTTCACGCTCCAGATCAGCAATGCGTTCGAGCAGACAGCTGATGGCCTTGCCGACCGGGTCAGGAATCTGGTGGTGATCAAGATCGATGCCGATCCCGCCCGGCATCACACGGCGCTGCTCCTTGGGCAACACGGCACGACCCGGAATACCGACCACCGTTACCCCGGGCTTTACGTCGTCAATCACCACCGAGTTGGCCGCAACCCGCACGCGATCTCCCACGCTGATGGCTCCCAGAATCTTGGCGCCCGCACCGACCACCACACCGTTACCGAGCGTGGGGTGGCGTTTGCCGGCGCGCCAGGTCGTGCCGCCGAGGGTGACCCCGTGATAGAGCGTGACGTCTTCACCAACTTCGGCGGTTTCGCCAATCACCACTCCCGCGCCGTGATCGATGAAGAAACGCCGGCCGAGGGTAGCGCCGGGATGGATATCGATATTGGTCAGGAACCGGCTCAGGAAGGACAGCAGTCGGGGCAGGTAACGCCAGCCCCGGCGCCACAGCACATGTGCAAAACGATGCAATACGAGGGCCTGGATGCCGGGATAGATGGTGAGCAATTCAAGCGTGCTGCGCGCAGCCGGATCTCGCTGGAACACGCAGGCCACATCTTCTCGCAGCATCGCCAGGAGGCCCGGCAGCGGGGCAGGGGGAGCAAGCTGGCGAAGGAGTTCGGCTTCAGCCTTCATCCTGCTTCTCCAGCGGGCAATGCAGTTTCAAGATAGAAGCGGGTGAGCTCATCCGAACCGGGCTCGCGCTTGGTCGCCATAGCGAAATCACGGATGCGCTCAATGATCTGTGCCATCTGCCGCGGTGTGGGACTCAGCCCCAGGCGCCCGCAAGCCATCTGCACGGCATGCGAGCCGGAATGTTTGCCCAATACGAGCTGATGCACGCGCCCCAGCTCATCCGGGTCAAAGCCTTGATAGTTGCGCTGATCCTTCAGCAAGCCATCCACATGAATGCCGGATTCATGCGTAAACACCGCTTCGCCAACGATGCTCTTGTTCGCTGCGACGGGACGCCGTGAAGCCCGTGCCACCAGGCGTGAGATATCCAGCAGGGCATGCGTATCCACGCCGAGATCGGCGCCGTGGGTATGGCGCATGGCCATCACCACCTCTTCCAGCGGCGCATTGCCGGCACGCTCCCCCAGGCCATTCACCGTGGTGTTGGCATGGGTAGCGCCGGCGCGAAAAGCGGCTAGGGTATTGGCTGTAGCGAGCCCCAGATCATCATGGGCGTGAATCTCGATTTCGATATCTACGGCCGGGCGCAGACGGCTGATCACTTCGAAAGTGGCAAAGGGATCCAGGATGCCCAGGGTGTCCGCAAAGCGGATCCGGCGTGCGCCGGCCGCTTGAGCCACCTCAGCGACCCGGCACAGGAATGCCGGATCGGCCCGGGAAGCGTCCTCCATACCGACGCTGACCTCCATGCCAGCCTCAAGGGCCAAGGTCACCACGGGCTGGATCTGCGCCAGCACCCATTCCCGGTCGCGGCGCAACTTGGCGTCGATGTGAATATCCGAAACCGGAATTGAGAGGTGTGCAATGTCTGCATGGCAGCGCTTGGCCGCCTCTACATCGGCCGCCACCATGCGCCCCCACACCATCGTGCGGGCAGATAGGCCCAGCATGGCGATGGCATTGATCGCTTCGATCTCTGAAGCGCCCATGGCCGGAATACCGATCTCGAGCTCAGCCACCCCGGCAGCTGCCAAGGCAGCTGCGATGCTGCACTTTTCCTCGACGGTAAAGGCAACTCCGGCGGTCTGTTCGCCGTCGCGCAGAGTGGTGTCATTGATCGTAAAAGCGGTTTGCATGGCGTAACGCTCCTCTCGGAACGAGCTCAGCAATTACCGTGCCGAATTGGTTTTCTATTTTATTTCATGCAGATAGAGAGGATCTCGTCGCAATCCGTTTCGCTATCCACCTGACCTAGCTGTGAGCAATGTGCACTTTGTCGTGTCCATCTTGGCGTCTTCGGCGTCGGCATAGCTGGCATGCGGCGCTAAAAAAGGGCGAGGAAAACCGCGAAATGCCCATGTTTGCGAGCTTCCGGTGAGGGCCCGGCGCATCCACGTCAGAGCATCTCCTGGTGGCTTCAAACTGGCCTGTTCCTTGCGAAGAAAAATGCGGAGGACCGAACCATGAATGCACCTGAGTTGATTGCGCCCGAACTTGCCTTGCTGGAGCCGCTCGACGCACTGGATCTGCTGGTCATTCGCTGTGGCTTGGCTGAGTCCCGGCGCATTGGAGCGCAACCGCTGATTCGCGGCCTTGGTCCAACATCCTTCGAAGGCTTGCGTGCGCTGTGTGCACCTGAGCAGGATTTAGAGAACGGTGCTGCAGCGGATCGCTTCGACGAATTCGAAGATCTGTTTGAGCTCCTCCTTGATCACGCCGCGCCGCTGGACCAGATGGGAATCTGGCTTGCGGCCACCATTGCCACAGCGGCCCAGCGTGACAATCATCTGTGGCAGGACATGGGCCTGCCGTCACGCCGCGAACTCAACGCTGTCCTGCGTCAGCGTTTCCCGACCCTCGCCACACTGAACGTTGGCGACATGAAGTGGAAGAAATTCTTCTACCGCCAGCTTTGCGGGCGGGCAGGTGTACCAATCTGCAAATCGCCCAATTGCGCCGATTGCATCGATCATGCGATCTGCTTCGGCCCTGAAGAGTAAGGCTTGCCAGTGCATCAACAGATGAGGGGCCAACGCCTTTCTCTAGCTTGGCTTTTTCTACCCCGCAACTTTACATAATAAAAACTGGCTGAGTGGTTACTGCTAGGCGTGGTGCGGCTTTCGGTGGGGTAGGTGTCAAAAGTTTTGGCTTCTGACCTTGGGCTATACCCTGCCATCATCGCCACTGCAAACAGGCTCAAAACCCATGTTGCGGCCACGCCTGTGGCGGTCGCTGAGTATTTTGCAATCCTCTCCCAGTAGGTGCGAGCTTCCGACGTCTTCGCTCGGTGGGCTGCTGCTTCTGCCATCAGTTCAATTTCTGGCTTTCCGATCAGTCGGGCAAGTGCAATGGCTTGCTCGTCGTCTGGTGCGGTCTTCCCGTTCCTCCACGCCGATACGCTTGCCCTTGATAGGCCTAGCTTTGCCGCTAGTTCTGAGTCGTTTTTTACGGCCCCCATCTCTATGGCTTCGTCCATGTACATGTAGATCGGTTTCATCGTTCCTTCTCCTTTCTTGATCTGATCTAAGTGTAAGTCGTTCGCTTACGCTTGACAAAAGAGTTAGTCGGCTTCTAACATTCGATTACGTTGTCAGTTGGCAACTAACAAGCCCGCTAACGCGAGGCGCTACTTACCGAAAGGGTTTGAAATGTCCAACGTCTATCGCTTGCAAGTGTTCGCCTCTGAAATCAAGGCCTCCCAGAAGGATGCCTCCCGCAAGTATCAAGTTCTGCAATGCGGCCTGCATGCCGAAACTTTCGTGGTCGGTGAAATCCGCGTCTATGGCGATCTGGCTAAGGAACCCATCCAGCCCGGCGACTACTTCGCTGAATTCAATTGGGGCAAGGGCTTCGGCGATAACGCCGGCCAGTTGATTCCTCGTCTGGTGGGTTTGAATCCTGCCCCGCGCGGTGCCGCTTCGAAGCCTGCTCAAGCCCCTGCTGCCTAATAAAGTAAAAGCCCGGAACCTTTGGCGAGGTATCCGGGCTTTCTATTCCACACAAGTCTGATTTGCGGGGAACTGATGACAAACCTAGCTGTTGCTGAACACTTTGTCAATGATGACGAAAGCATTCCCTTCGAACTGCCCGAAAGAAACTATTTTATGAAGATCCGAACCTTTCAAAACGGAACCTTGGAGGGCTGTGTTCAAGCCGTCCGGCCCATGGCAATGGATGCCATGAAGGATCGTTTTGAAAGCTCCGGCACTCATGCCCCCGGCTTCGGCGCAAAGCCTCTCACTGATGAGGAGGAGGCCGAAAAGAGGGAACGTAATCACAAGCGCGCAGTGCGTCGCGCCAAGCAATCCGCCCGTTGGCTCGTCAAGCAAATTTCAGCCGATCGGCTGCTGACGCTGACCTACCGGGAAAACATGCAGGACCGGGAAAGGCTCTACGACGACTTCAAGCGCTTCGTTCGCCTTCTCCGGAAAGAACTCAAGGGCCGTCCGTGGCCTTATGTGGCGGTCCCTGAGTTGCAAGACCGGGGCGCGTTCCACATCCATCTGGCCGTTAAGGGGTGGCAACCCTATAGCGTGATTCGTCGCTGCTGGTATCAGGCCCTTGGGGGCAGGGGTGACGAAAAAGGCGCTGAGACCCCGGGTCAAGTTGATGTGACTTCCCCCAGGGCAAAACAGGGCATGGGTGGGGCAGGGCGTCAATGGGATAGCAGCAGGCTCAGCGGCTATATCGTCAAGTACATGGAAAAGACTTTCGACGATCTGACCGACGCTGAAAAGAAACGCTATTGGCATAGCGCGGATGCCAAAAAGCCGACCGTGCATCGCGTCTGGCTTGGCGCTGTTGATGTCATTGAAGCATGTCCGGAAGCAATCGGTGTTTTGCAGACCTTCTACGGCCTCGTAGGTGCGCAGTTCGACATGTGGCTAAGCCCGGATGGAACCACGTTTTGGGTGTCTGGCAAAAACACTGTGCAAATTGATGTTGAGCATGACGGCGAAGAACCGCCTTTTTAACTTTTTGAGGGCTGCTTAATGTCTTCTTTTGTTTCTGGTTACGTCTCTGGTCTCGACTTCTTTCTCGGCGTTCTCGGGATGGGGCTGGCTTTTGTCACCGTCTTGATTTCTGTTGTTTTCGGCTTCTGGCTTGGCGCCTATGTATTTGGGATTTTTCGCTATCGCTGCGAATACGGCTCTTGGGCTTTCAGCGTTTCCGAAATTTTCGATTGATTTTCCCGTCACGCCAGTGATTGCCCTAGCTGGCGCGGCTTAAACCTTGGGCTCGGAGTTTCAAATGTTCAAAAATCGCATCAATGCTATCCGTTCCGTGGTTGCCGTCGGCGCTCTGACCATCGCTGGCGCTGCCTCCGCTGCTGTGCCTGCTGAGGTCAAGACCGCTGTGAGCGATATGAAGACCGACACCCTCGAGATTGCTGCGGCCTTCCTGATCGTCGGCATCTTGGTTGCCTCTTACATGTACATGAAGAAGGGCGCCAAGTAATGGACGGGCTGCGCGTGGATGGGCGCTGTATGTCTCCTGAGGATGCTCTAAGCAAGCACTTCAGCGCCCAGCCTCGTGCAGCCGCCTTGCTGCCTTCTGGTGACACTTTGGAGACCTCGTATGTTCCCTGTACCGCTCTCGACTCTCAGTCTATGTGGTGTCGTCGTGTCGAGCATTTTGATACTGCTGGTGGCCTTATTGCCGCCACCACTCAAGCTGCGCAAGCGCCTGCGTTCTCTTCGTGCGACCCGCTTGAAGGCTTCTGGGATGGTCAAGCCATCGGTTGGGGCTTCGCGTCGGCCTTGATCTGTGTGGCCTGCTACCGAATGATGGGGGAGGCCGCTAAATGAGTTTTTACGATCCCGGATTTTGGGTGTCATTTGTGCCCCTGGTCGTCTTCGCCCTGATTGTTTCGTGGCCAAGATCATGAAGTATTTACTTATTTTTATTGTCCTGTTTTTTTCCAGTGCATCTTTTGCTTTGCCTCTTGGCTATTCTACAAACGGTAGTAGCTATATCTACTCATCTGGTGCCGAGGTTTGTAAGGCTATGGTTACATCAAGTACGCCTTACGCTGGGGCTTCTGTTTCTGACTTTAACCGATCAGAAAATCTGGCTGCTTCTTCTATTGGATCTGGTCAAGTTAAATGTTATTACGGTAAGTCTTTGGTTTGCTCTGATTGTTTTAATCTTTTCGCTTATTACGCGAAAGTTTGTAATGGTGTCGCTGCTAGCGCTCAACAAGTCGCGGCTGATTCGTGTTCTTCGTCTTCGTCCTCTGCTGCATCATCCGCGCCCGGTTGTGCTCCATTAAAAGGGACTGTTGCAAATAGCGGTCTATATTCCTGCGGCGGTTCTGCTGAAGCCTGTTATCAATCGTTTCCCCTTTTTGCATGTAATAACAATTGCGCCGCTACGTTCGGAGGTACCGCGTCCGGTTCGACCGGCTCTGTGCCGGCCAAGTACGGCATGCAAAATGGCCAACGCGTTTTTTATGCCTATGGCGCGTATTGGTATAACGGCGAGACATGCACGGGTGGTGCTGGTGTCGGTAATCCGATGGCTGCTGTACCGCCTGATACATGCGCCGCTGGACAAACTCTGACCAGCATCAATGGTTCGCCTAGGTGCGTTGGCTCGGCTTCCTCGTCTGCTTCCGGCTCTGCGTCTTCTGCTGATTCCTCTGCCGCGTCCTCCGGGTCTGCCACTTCAAGTGCCGCCACGTCCGGGGCTGCAACGTCTGGTGCTGCTACGTCTTCAGGAACTGTTCCTGGGACTGTTATTGGCGGTTCTGGTAGTAGCGCTACTTCTACTTCGGCTTCCGGCGCGGCGACATCTAAAACCGGGCAAGCCGAGTTGTGCTCTACAAACCCAAAAGCCGATGACTGCCAAAGCGCGGCCAAGTACACAAACATTAGCGATGTTGATTTGAAGACAGAAAAAGCCGGCGTTGCGAATCTCACGCCTATCTTTGTTTCCAGCGCCTCCGGTTGTCCTTCTGGTGGCTCACTTAATGTGTTGGGCGAGTCCGTCAATATCTTCTTGCCTGCCTGTGATTTTGTCGTTGCCTTGCGCCCGCTCATTCTCGCGCTAGCGTGGCTTTCTGCTGCGTACATCGTCTTTGGAGCTAAAACCTAATGGCCCTTCCAGCCCTTGGCGCCATCGCTGTTGGCGCGCTCGTCACATGGCTTGCGGATAACTTCGCTGGCCTCGTAAAACGCGCTCTGATCGCCGTCGGCATTGGTGCGGTGTCCTATGCCGCGTTGTCGTCACTCTCCGATGCTGTGACCGGCTATGTGGTCGGCTATTACGGGCAATTGCCCGCGAATATTGCTCAGTTGCTCGGCCTTGGTGGAATTCCTCAAGCAATCGGTATAGTCCTCTCTGCCTTCGTTGCCCGCGCAGCCATGATGGCCGCCTCTAAGTTGGAGTACATCGCAAAATGATCACGTTAATCACCGGTGTGCCCGGTACTGGCAAGACCTTGCATGTCGTCAAATGGCTGTCAGAACTTGAACAGGGCAAGCGCCCTGTTTTCGTACATGGCATTCGCGACTTGGTTGTGCCGCATGAAGTTGCGCCAGATGTCATGGGCTGGCCGGATTGGGCCCCAGATGGCGCGCTCATTGTTATTGACGAGTGCCAGCAGTTTTTCCGACCGCGTGCGTCGTCTGCTGCTGTCCCGCCTGCTGTGGCTCAGCTCGAAGTGCACCGCCATCGCGGTCTCGATTTCTGGCTGATCACCCAACATCCCAATTTGCTGGATGGCAACATTCGACGTTTGATTACTCGGCATGTGCACTTCCGTCGTACGTGGCGAGGTCGTGAGCAGCTAGAGTGGTCCGAGGTCGGGAATCCGGACCAGCCTCGTAGTCGTGAGCTTTCTGCTCGAAAGAAGGTTGCTCTTCCGAAAAAAGCTTTCGATCTCTACAAGTCTGCCGAGGTGCATACAAAGACCCCGCTTGCTGTTCCAAAGTACGTCTATGTTTTTGCGATCTTCTTGGTGCTCGCTGTGGGCGCGTTTTTTGTCGTTAAGCGGAATATCGATCCGGCATCGCATGGTGCATCTGCTGAATCAAAGACTGCCGCGCCTGTTGGTCAGTCTGCTGCCGGCTCAAACGGTGGTAGCAGGCCTTCGTCTGGTCCTGCTCCTATGACTGTTGAGGAGTACGCCGCTACGACTGTGCCGCGTATGGCTAACATGCCTCAGACTGCCCCCAGGTACGACCAGCTCACGCAAGCTAAGACTGCTCCCCGGCCTGCCGCGTGTGTCTATACCAAAACGAAGCCTTGCCGCTGCTATACGCAACAAGCCACGCCGTTTGCGATTGATCCGGACCTATGCAAAGAGATTGCCGACAAGGGCTATTTCGTCGATTGGGAATCTGACCGTGGTCAAGTGGTGAAAAGTGACGCGCCTATCGTTCAAGGTGCGCCGGCTGCGGGGCAGGGTGGTCATGACTGGAACGGTCAAAAGCGTGTCCTTTGAGTAGGGAAAAATAGGTACATGAAAAAGAACTGTTTTTGAAGATCGTTTTTTGGCGTGTATTGCTCGGCTTTCGGGGCGCATCTCTTCAGGTGTGCCCTGAGTGCTTTTAGGACTGGCAGAACTGCTGCAACGGTCTTGCGTGCGCGGATGGCGAAGTCAAAGCAAAGCTGCTTAGCGAGAAATTCCGCCTTTTGCATGTACGCTCTGTTCGCCATGGTTTTTGCCTTTCATCTGACCGGAGCCCCGAGTTGGAGCCCATCGTGTTTTTCACTTCCCGAATCCGGGCGGACCTCCCTTTAAGATCCGCCGTCTGCCCGTCGCCTTCGCCCGTAGCGCAACGGGCCGAAAAGTGAAGCAATGGTCTGCTCGATCTGTCGGATTAATCCGTCAGGCGGGCGGCCATTGCGTAACGTTCGGCTAGAGTGCAGCGGAGGCGAAGCGAACGGGCAGACCGTGATACGGGGCCGCTTGGATTCGGGCCTGTGGAATCGCTAGATTCCACCTGTATGCCGTAGCGCTTGCGCGTAGGCGGTGACTTCATCGCTCTTATGGCTATGCCAGTAGGATATTGCGTAGCGGATAGCCCCAACGGGTGAGCTTGCGAGCCCGGGCGGGCGGCCGCGAAGCGGTCCGGGCGGCGAAGCCGCCTAGATTTATAACTAGGACACATCAGAACCAACGCACCGTCTAGGACGTGCCCGGATATCATCACGGGCCCATGGAATCTAGAACCCCTCGGGCTGTCGTGCCTGGACACATGCAGCATTGGGCCTTCAGGCTCGTGCATCAAGAATTCAAACCCTACTGGCGTTTGCGCTCCGCGTACTGGCGTATCAGAGCCTCTAGGTGGCCTCGGCAAGCTCGCCGGTGGTATCGGGTAGCGAGGGCCGAAAAAAAGCGCCTTGCGGCGCTTGGAGTGGATCGGGAAGCCTTGCGGCTGTATTGCCTATATCTGGCACAACCTCGGAAGAGTGAGCGACTCTTGAAGTGTGCGCAGTACCTTGCGCAAGGTCGCCTTGATCTGTAGTGCCAACTTAACATAATAAAAATTATGCGCACTTTTGGTTGTTCTGCAAGTGTTGCGCAAATGACTGAAATACGCGCAACACTCCAGCGCCCCAAAGTCTGTCTTCAGGAGTTGCCTGCCACCGGAATAACGCTGATACCGGCCAGCACATGGCGCACGAAAGCCAGGCTGTTCTGACTGGCGCGAGGCAGGATCTCCTCGAAATTCGAGACCGCGTCCTCATCGGCCATGTCCGAGATCGTACGCACCACGAGATAAGGAACCCGGTTCAGCGAGCACACCAGCGCCACGGCTGCCCCCTCCATTTCCACCGCGTCACCAGCCAGCTCGCTGTGCAGATAAGCATGACTCTTCATCTCACGATGGGTGATGAACTGATCGCCAGTGCAGATACGCCCCAAATGCACCCGGCCTTCGACCGGCTGATAGCCCTGCCCCAAGGCCAACAAGGCCGGATCGGGGGTCAGGAAGCGGATGTCCGAAAACGGGATCTGACCGCGCGGTAGCCCCAGCACCACGCTTTCCAGATCGTGCTGCACCAAATCGCGGCCAATCACGGTGTCGCCAATCCGGATATCCAGCTTCAGGCTACCTGCCAGTCCAGTGAACAACAATGCCTGTGGCGCCACCTTGTCAATGAAGTGCTGGGTACGCATGGCAGCCATGGCCTTGCCCACTCCGGTCTTGCTGACCAGCACGCGATGCCCGTCGATCAGCCCGCGATGTTCCTCAATGCCTTGCCAGACAGAAGTGTCGCGCGCCTCCATCACCGACAGGAATTCGGCGATCTCGGTATCCATGGCCCCAAGAATGACGATCAAGATGTTCTCCCCAGTAAATCTGTTGCCGGCAAAGACGCTGACGATGCCGACTCCACTGCCCGTTAATACGCCAAGGCTATATCAGATGTCAGCAGCAAGGCTTGATCTGCATGAGGCATCAAGAATAAGTGTCATGAGTGCCTTGCTGAGGCCAAAATGATGCCTGCCATTCTGGTTTCTGTTTTGACAGCGCACTACCGCCCCCCTTCCATTGGACATTTAACTACAGGAGTATTCCGATGATCGTATTTGTCACTGGCGCCACCGCCGGTTTTGGTGCCGCGATTACCCGCCGTTATCTGCGCGAAGGCCACAAGGTGATTGCCGTCGGCCGCCGCGCCGAGCGCCTGCAAGCCCTGCAGGACGAGTTTCCTGGCCTGCCGCTGCATACCGCCGTGCTGGATGTCTGCGACAAGCAGGCGGTTCAGGAGGTCATCGCGAATCTGCCGGCCGATTTTGCGCAAGTCGACATCCTGGTCAATAACGCCGGCCTGGCGCTCGGCGTCAGCCCCGCCCACCAGGCTTCGCTGGATGACTGGGAGCGCATGATCGATACCAATGTGAAGGGGCTGATCTATGTCACCCATGCCCTATTGCCGGGCATGGTGGCACGGGGCCGCGGCCACATCGTCAATCTTGGTTCGGTGGCCGGCCACTACCCTTATCCGGGCGGCAACGTGTATGGCGGCACCAAAGCCTTCGTGCGGCAGTTCAGCCTGAACCTGCGTGCGGATCTGGCTGGCACAGGCGTGCGCGCCACCGACATCGCCCCCGGTCTGTGCGGTGGCACCGAATTCTCGACCGTGCGCTTTCATGGCGATCAGGCCAAAGCCGACGGCGTGTATGCCAATACGGACTTCCTCACCGCCGACGACATCGCCGAAACGGTTTACTGGAGCACCAGCCTGCCACGCCATGTGAATATTAACTTCATCGAGCTGATGCCCGGCAGCCAGGCCAGTGGGCCTTTCAACATCGTGCGTAATAAACAGGCCTGAACGCCTGCCAGGGATAGGGCTTAGCCGGCGCAAAGCCCTGCCTGAGCTCCTCTGCCGTAGCGCTGGCACCAGGGCATACGCAGGCGCTGCAGCAAGACGATCTACAGCGCACTCAATCTTGTTGCCGGCAGCGCTCAGTAGTGCCTGTCTTTATGCCCGCCACGCTGCTGCGGGTGGTCAAGGAGCCCTCAAACAATTTGGACACATTGGGCACATGGCGGAAATCTGCCGTGGCAGCAGCAGTCCGGCACCAGTAAACAATTTCTTATGTCTTCCAGCAGACCAGGAACTCAGCCGATAGCAATGCCGGGGCATTTGCTTCCTGCGTCAATCGCCGAGCGATGCTCACTCGGTCAGCGCAAAGGGCTCTGCCCCCTGACAAAATTCTAGGCACTTTTTCCTGATGTAGCCTTCGCCAGAAACTCCATGAATTCTTCAATAGGCAAGGGGCGAGCAAAGAAATACCCCTGTCCATACTGGACGCCCATATCCCTCAACCGATTCGCCTGCTGCTCGTTCTCCACCCCTTCGGCAATAAGCTCAGCATTGACCGCTCGGGCTATTGCAACGATTTCCGGTATCAGGCTGGAGCGCAGGGAATCATCCTCCATATCAAACACGAAAGATTTGTCGATTTTCAAGAAGTCCGGCGAGAGGCACTTGACCGTACCGAGGTTGGAGTAGCCAGTACCGAAATCATCTACAGAGATTAGGTAATCAGCCTCCCGCAAGCACCTGACCTCTTCAAACAAATCATCGCTCATGCCGTATTCGGTCACCTCAACATTCAAGCTCACGCCTTCCGGCCTTATCGGCGTGAGCAGTGCAGTCAGTTTTTCGAAACGAATGTTTTCAGGGAAAAAATTGATCGCCACTTTAAAGAGACGCGCATCCGTAGAAACCGGATTTTTCGGCAGCGCATCGGCCAGCTCTCTCAGTGCGCGCAGAGAGACCGCCTGATCCAGTTGCCAACCCAGGCTACGCTCAAGAATCAGTGGGATCACCTTGTCGGGATAAATCACCTCCCCACCATCACGCAGGCGCATGAGTACTTCACAGCCCGCAACCCGGCCGGTCGTAAGCTCCATGATCGGCTGGTACATGCAAATGATGTTCTCCGGCCGGCAAAGATCCGCAATCCGGTACGGCAGAGTCCTCAGAAGTCTGGCTCGTTGATGTGCCAGGCCGCCGGCCAATCCTCCTGTCAGGAACGCAAGCAGGACAAGCCCGGAAAATATGCGGGAGTTATTGCGGAAGAGCTCTCGCAGAGAGATCTTGTTCTGAATGAAATATCCTGTGCCCGGAACATTGCTTTCCAGTGCCAGCACGCCGCGGCGCCAGTCGATTCGGCTCCAGAACTGTTGTTGACTCGAAAAACCCAGTTCGGAATGAAGCGGTGCCCAGGGTTCGGTTTCTTGAACGCGAGGGGCGCGCCACACGGGGCTCGCTTTGCCCGGAGAGACCCCTTCAGAGTCCATCCAGATCGAGTCAATACCTGAGTGCTGCATGAGTTCGGTGTTCGCATGCGAGTCCACCATAAGCATGAAATTCCCACGCGCCGTGAGCGAAACGACGACACGGCCTTCACCAAAACCGACGCTGTAATTAAGCCAGTTCCTGAAGCCGGTTCTGGTTACATTGGTGGGGGTCGGCAAGGGAGTTGGCTCGCTCAGCAGTCCTCCACTGGTCGTGCACAGAATGCGATCACGCGCATCGACGATCCCTACGTCACGCAAGTAACGATATTGCAGCAGCAAGCCTCTCAAATGGGTCAGAGTCTCTTCACTGCAGCGCTCGAGGCGACTCTGCTCGAGTCTGGAAAAGGCTTGGTTCAGCTCGACAACGACCTGCTTGAGACGATCCGCCGTAAGCGCCTGGACGGCAACAGCCTGACGCCGCTCGTTAGCCAGAATCCCCAGCGTGCCCAGCATGCTTACCAGCAGGGCCACACCCAGCCCCACCACGATACCGGCCGCACGGGCATGCCAGCCTCGGTACAGTTTCTTGTCTAGAGAAGCCATCTCTCCGCTCCTTGATGCTTATTCATACCTGTTGTGCGCGCACCACTCTGGAACCGCAGAGACGCGTTCTCAGCAGAAACAGCCGCAGTGAGCGGGCCGTTTCTACTGCAGCCCTTGAATGATTCAACGGCCGGCCAGATTCTCGCTGTACGCGAGTACAGCAAGCTGTGAAAGCTCTGCCAGATGGCAGGCCTCGTCACCATCATCATGAGCATGTTGGAACGACTCTGAGACCCGCTTGCCAAGCACAGCATTTGTCGTATTTCTTCCCCCAAATTTCGGCATCTCACCGCCTGGCTTTGCCCGGTATGCGGCTGGTACAGGGAATACGCGACCTTCAAACACCGTGCCCCACACCGGAATATCCTTCAGCTTCTTCGGGTCGACCTTGTATGGGTCGGCTTCCAGCACGGTCAGGTTGGCGATCTTGCCGGGCTTGATGCTGCCGAGCAGGTCTTCCTTGCGCCAGGAATAGGCGGCCTCTATTGTCACGCCGCGCAAGGCTGCGTCCACCGAAATACGCTGCTCGGGCGCCGCCACGCGGCCGCTCTGGGTGATGCGATTGACCGCGGTCCAGGCCAGGTAGAGCGGGTCGCTCGGGGCCATCGGCAGATCGGAGTGGAAGGACAAATGCGGCGTCACCTTCAGCACCGAGGCGGCACGTACCATCTTGTCCGCACGTTCCTTGCCAAGGCCATCGGCATATTTGTCGGCAAAGGCGGTCGGATAATACGGATTGGCGCTGACAATGGCGCCGAGCTTGCCGATCTTGGCAATCTGCTGTTCGTTCGAGTTGGCGAAGTGCACCACCACAAAGCGGTGATCCTGCCGCGGCGCTTCCTTCATGCGCTTTTTCAGGGTAGCCAGCACCACCTCCAGCCCGAGGTCGCCGTTCACGTGCACATGGATCTGGTAGCCGGCATCCCAGAACAGCTTGGCGCGTTTCTCCAGTTCGGCCGGCGGAATGATCCACTCACCGTGGTGGCCGTCGGTATAGGGTTGCTTCATTTGCATCAGCTGAGAAATGATGGCGCCATCTGCGAACAGCTTGATCTGCTTCGGGAAGAACATCACCTTGCCGCCCGCGTCCTCGGGCGCCAGGGCGATGGTTTTCTCGACCTCGTCCAGACCGGCATCGAGGCCCACGCGATCAATGATGGCGCGACCATCCGCGAGGAAGGTGGTGTACATCGGCACGCTGTCGGCGCCGAGGATCTGCTGGTAGAGCTTCCACATGTCTGGCGTGACGATCGCGCCCGGCTCGTTGTAGGCCGTGACCCCGTGCGAGTGCTCATAGGCCACCATCTGCCTGAGGCCAAAGCTCAGGCGCTCAGGCGAGGCCATCACCTTGAGGATCTTGCCGGCCACGAGATTCAGGCCCTGCTCCCAGAAATGGCCTTCGGCGAAGTTCGCCATCTTGCTGGCGTCACCTTTGCCGGTCACGTCCGCCTCGGTGATGTTCAGATACTTCAGCGCAGCGGTGTTCACGATGAACTCATGACAGGAGCGTTGCCAGATGATGATCGGACGCGTGCTGCTGATCTGATCCAGCGTGGCGCGATCCAGCTTGCCATGCCAGAGCTTGTGGTAGCCCCAGCTGATCAGCGGCTCGTTCGGGTCTTTGAGGGCGGCATCGGCGGCCTTGAGGCGGCTGCGATACTCGGCTTCGCTGTTGGCTGCGAGGACGGTGCGGCCCGGCAGTGCCCAGTCTTCCGGCGCAATGATTTCGGTGGCCAGTGTCAGCGCACCGAGCACCGGGTGCAAGTGCTGATCGAGAAAGCCCGGCATGATGATCTTGTCCTTGAAGCTCTCATCCACCCGCACGCTGCGCGTGCCCGCCTGGCGCTTGAGCTCTTCCACCGTGCCGACCGCGAGAATGCGCTTGCCGCTGACGGCCACAGCCGCCGCCTCGGGCTGCTTCTTCTCCATGGTGATAACGCGCTTGGCGGGATAAATCACGATCTCGGCCTGCTGCGTGACCGGGGCCTCGGCCGGCATGATCAGGGCATTGGCAGCACCGTCAGCATGCGCCGCAAGGCTGGCCAGTACGGCGCTCAGCCCGAGCGCCAGACGAAAGTGTTGTGGCTTCATGAGAAGTCTCCTTGCAAGTCATTCCAGATTCAGCGGGGGAACAGCAGGGTCACGACGGCGCGCCCGCCCCAGCCTTGCGGGCCGGTTTCCGGGCTTTGGGCCCAGTAATGCGCACCCACAGTAAACTGCAGCGGCAGCTCGCCGATTTTCACGAGCTGACTGACTACCGCATGGATCGGCACGGACCACCTGTTGCTGGTCCAGTCATACGTCGATTCGGTAAAGAACGAGAAGGTTGTCTTGGTCGGCGTGATGTAGCTGACGAAAGGCTGAAGGAAGGTGGCATTCACTTCAGACCGGGACTCTTTGCCGGCAAAGGACCAGATGTGGTTGGTGAGGCCACCGTAGGTCCAGGATCCGCTCTGGATCAATGCCACCGCCGTGGGGCCTGCCCCCCACTTCTCGGTGCCCAGCAGCTTGTCGCTGGCGGTAGGGAGAAGGAAGACCGGCCCCACCCCCCAGATCATGCCGCCGGCAGTAGGGGCTTTGGGCGAGAAGAACAGGCTCTGCACAATGTCACCGGTGCCGGACTGGCTGCCGGATTGCCCGGCGACATCCTTCTGCTCGATCAGGGGCAGGATGGTCCGTGAAATCAGGTTCCACTCCTGCCCCACGCTGAAGGGCACCACAGGCTGGATATTGAGCACCGAACGCTCGCCATTGGCGCTGCCGATCTTGTGGTCGTAGTTGAATTGCATGGGCACGCTGATCAGGGCCGCAACCGGATTGGCGAGCTGTTTGGCCAGATCGTGGCCATCGTCTTCAGCGCGGGCCGCTGCCGTGAAGAGGGTGGCGAAGCTTGCTGCGATCAGGCTCGTACGAAGGAGGCGTGTGTTCATGATTTCAGGCTTTCGTTGAGAGTTGGAAAATCCGCTTGCGGAATACGATCTGGCAGGGTGCGCCCCCGCGTCAGGCAAGCGCGACAATGATTGGCCCCCACACGGCAAACAGCACGTTGGAGACGGCATAACAGACGGTGAAGCCGATGACCGGGGTCTGGCTCTGTGACTCCTCGATGATCGCGTTCATGGACGCGGCTTCGGTCTGGGCGCCGGCAAGCGCGCCAAGCAGGATCATGGGATGGAGCTTGAGCAGATAGCGCCCGACGTAAAAAGCCACGAGTGGGGGCACGAGCGTAATCACCACGCCGGCCAGTACAAGCGCCAAGCCGTGTTCCTGCATGGCGTGCACGGCCTTGGGGCCGGCCAGCAGCCCGACAACCGCCGCAAAAGCTGTCAGCCCCAACTCCGAGAAGGCCCATTGTGCTGCGGGTGGCAGATCGCCCACGGCGGGATAACGGGAATGCAGCCAGCCAAGGATCAGGGCAACCAGCAGAACACCACCGCCCACCCCCAACTCGATCGGCACCACACCGACATGTGCCGAAAGCAGCCCGAGCAGGGAGCCCAGCACCATGCCTGCGGTGTGCAGCGCGATGTCGCTTTTGTAATTGCTGGTCTTGACGCGACCGAAACGCGCAGCGAGCACGTCGACCGCTTCAGAGCGGCCGGAGATCTGAGCCACGTCACCACGCCGGAACACCGTGTTGGTCAGCAGCGGCAGATCGTAGCCCTGACGCGTGACCTTGTTCAGGAAGACTCCGTGCCGCGATACCGGACCGATCAGATGCTTGATCTCGCCAAGCGTCTTGTCGGCGAACTCGGCAGAGGTGAGCACCACTTCGAGTTGCTTGTGCGGATAGGACAAGGCTGCCGGGCAGTCCTCCTCCGCGCCGATCCACGCCGCCAGGCTTCCAACGGCATCGCGACTGGCGGTAATGCCGACAACATCTCCCGCAGCGAGGACAAGACCCGGCTCGCGCTCCAGCACGCGCTCACCGCGCAGAACGCGTTCTATGCTCAGAGCTTCCCGGCGCGCCTCGAGCGCTTCGATGCTCAGCCCGCAAGCCAGCTTCCCAAGCTCAACGCGATGCGCCCGCACCACGATGCGCGTGTAGGGGGTGATCTCTCCGGACGAACGCTGTTCGCCCTGAGCACCGGCCAACTGGGCTTCAAGTTCGCGGGCCGAGGCTTTGAGGTCCACGCCCAGCAGACGCGGTGCGATGTTCCCCACGAAGATGATCAGGCCGACCGTGCCGAAAAGATATGAAATCGCATAGGCGATGGCCATGTGACTGTTCAGGTCGGCAATGCTCTGCGGATCGAGGTCGAGTTGCCCCAATGCGCTGGATGCCGTTCCCATCATCGCGGTATCCGTCAGCGCCCCGGCACCGAGTCCGGCGGCAAAGCCGGCATCGAAGCCGAACACGTGATTCATCAACAGAATCACGCCCAGGCCGGTCACGCATAGCACGGTCGCAAAAATGACCAGCTTGAGGGTGCCCCGATTGAGGCTGCCAAAAAAACCGGGGCCGCTTTTGAAGCCGACCGCGTAGATGAACAGGGCAAAGAACACCGACTTGAGTTCGTGCGGCACCTCAAGCCCGATCTGCCCGATCAGCAGACCGATCAGCAATGAGCCCGCGACGGGGCCGAGGTGAAACTTGCCAAGGCGGATACGCCCGACCAGGCAACCCAAAGAGATGGAGAGAAAGACCGCCACTTCCGGGTTGTGCCGTAGCGCACCGATCACGAAATCAAGCATTACCCCCTCCGGGCTCCTGGATCATTCAAGAGCGACTACTTGATTGGCATCGCTTTGGGGAAAGTCCAGCTTCCATCGAGAACTTCTGCTCTTGGACGATAGAGCCGGACAAGGTAGTTCCAGCCCGGCATGATTCTGAGGTAGTTGCCTGCTTTCGGATCACCACCAAAATTCACCGTTATGCTGCCATCAGCATTCGGCTTGGCGGTATAGCTATTCAGCGATATGGCATTGGTGGGCGGCTCATAAAATCCGTTTTTGTTGTACACGGTGATGGACCAGAATGCATCGACTGGTACATCTTTGACCGTCAGCTTGAACGGCGTCTTGCCATCATTTTTCTTCGGCACCTCCACCATATAGATCGCATCCTTTTCGGCATTGCCGAAGATGCCACCTGCCGTACCAATGAAATGGCGCAGCTCGCCTACCTCGGCCTTGGTCCCGAACATCCTGCGGCTATCGGGAACCCAGGGCGTCATGGTCAGGATGGCCTTGCGAAGCGCGGACAAACTCTTCTGATCCCAGTTCGGCACCTCGAAACTGCCGGGGTCCGACTGAATGGCCTGGACGGCATCTTGCGCCTTGCGCATTTCCTCAATGTCCGCCGGATCATTCGGGTTCACCAATGTACGAACGGTTACCTGAATGTAGCGGGTCCCCATTTCCTCCTGGGTGAAGGTGTAAGTACCCGGCTCATAAATCACACGCTGAATGTAGTGGTCCTGATTGAAGACCAGGATTGACTGAAATCGCCCGTGCGTATCCGGCTTCACGATGGTGAGCGGCTGGGTCAGATCGAACACCCCCGTGCTGTAAGGGGTGTCCCGGTTCATGCGGATCACAAGTTGTTTGTCCACATCCACCGGACCGCGCTCATGGTGGAACTTGCCAAATGCGCCTTGTTCGTAGCGTTGCTTGAAGTAGCGATCTGTCTCTGCACGTACAAAGGTGTCGACTGTGACGGGAATCGGCTTCACTTCGACAGGTGCAGCCTGAGCAATTGGCACATGCAAGAAAGTGCCCAAAACCATCATGGCGCAACCGACAAATATATTTTTACTCATGCCCAACCCTTTCTTGATATGCCGTTTGCGCGTGCATTTTTGATGCATCCGATTTTCAAAAAATCGGGCCGACCGTTTTTTGAGAAGCTGAATCAGTCGTCGTGCCTGTGAATGTCAATCACGCCGGCCATGTTGAGGGCCAATGTCGCCACCCGGATGCAGGGCTCCGATTCGGCGCAGCTGCGCTGGTTATCGGCCGTCTTCTGCGTTGCTTCACGCTTGAAAACGCTCTTGCCCTGCTTGATCGTTTCCATGACCTTGATCGTGTCGATCGTCATCGGGTCGCCGTCCAGCGGGCTGCGGTCCACGATGACGAAATCCGCCAGCTTGCCGACTTCGATCGAGCCTTTGCTCTTGTCCTCGAAGTGCTGGTAGGCCGACCACAGCGTGTGTGCCTTGAGCGCCACCAGCGGCGACACCCGGTGCTGCGGCCCAAGCACCTGACCGCTGCGCGTCACTCGATTGACCGTGGCGTGCATGACCCGCATCGGGTCCGGCATGGCAACGGGCGCATCGTGGTGCGAGGTGAAAATCATGTTGCGCTGCATGGCCCAGCCCAGCGGCGAAATATTGACTGCGCGCTCCGGCCCGAGCACCGAGTCACGATGCCAGTCGCCCCAGTAATAGGTATGCATCGGGAAGAAGGACGGCATGATGCCCAGATCATGGAAGGCCTGAACCTGGTCTTCACGCGCGGTCTGGGCGTGAATGGCCACAGGTCGGCGATCTGCCATGCCATGTCTGGCTTCGGCAGCGCGCACGGCAGCGATGAATTGATCAATGGCCGCGTCGCCATTCACATGGGCCAGCACCTGCCAGTTCTTCTGGAAAGCCTGCTCGACAAAGCCATTCACCTGCTCGTCGGTGAAGGCCGAATAGCCGTGATAGTCCGCCTTCTGACCACTCGGCGCCTTGTAATAGGGCTTGCTGAGCCAGGCCGTCTTGCCTTGCGGCGAGCCATCCAGCGTGAGCTTGATGCCCCCGATGCGGAAATGCTGCGTATAGCTGCGCGAGAGCCAGGGCGCTTTCATGGCCTGCGCGCCGACCGTGATGTCCGGATAGGCCACCACATCGATATCCAGCTTGCCGCTCTTTGCCACCGCTTCCATGGTTGTTGCCGAACCCAGCGAGGCCTTGCCTTCCTGTGCGGTGGTGTAACCGAAGCTCTTGTAGAGATTCACGCCCGCGGCAAACAGTGCCTTGTTGGCATCCGGCCCGAGCTTGCTCATCAGGCCGAAGAAAGGCCCGAAGAAAGCGTTCTCTTCAAGCACGCCATTCGGCTCCTGCCCCCCCTCCCTGCGACGGATGTTGCCCCCGGGAGGATTCTTGCTTGCCGCAGTAAGCCCCAGCATCTGCAGCGCCTTGCTGTTCATCACCCCGAGGTGGCCGGATTGATGAACGATCACTACCGGCAATTCCGTGGACACCTGATCGAGGTCTTCGCGTGTCGGGTGGCGCTGTTCCTTGAGCTGGGCATCGTCATAACCGAAGCCAACAATCCAGCCGTACTTGCCCGTGAGCTTGTCGTTCCGGGCAGCCCAGTCCTTGAGCGTCGCCTGCAGTGCCGGAATGTCATTGACGGCACCATCCGGCGCGGGCAGCAGGTTGGCCGAAATGGCCTGGATGCCGGTGTTGAAGACGTGGCCGTGCGGGTCGATGAAGCCGGGCAACATGGCCTTGCCCGCCAGATCGATCAGTTTTGTCTGCCCCCCCTTGAGCTTCATGACCTCGTCGCGATAGCCCACCGCGATGATCTTGCCCGTCTTGATGGCGACGGCCTCGGCTTCCGGCTGGAGATCGTTGACGGTGACCACCTTGCCACCTACATAGATCACGTCTGCGACGGGCTGCGCGGCCTGGCTGATTGATGAGATCGAGCATGCCAGGGTGCTGAGGGCGAAGCCATGAATGATCGTGCGAATTCGGGACATGTGGATCTCCGGTTCAAAGCGCAACAAGACGAATGGAGCTATAGGCACTAAGCAGGAAGGCATAACAGGAAGGCATAAAATTTCTGCCCCCAAGAAGAGCCCGACGCTGATGCGCGACATTAGTCTTGGAGGTGGATTTAAACAAGCCGCCTCCGGATTTTCTGCGTAGTGCTGCTTTTAAAGAACTCAAGCAACACTCCTTTAAACCCATACTTTCAAGTATGTTTCGCTCACCACTTAATGCACTTGGCATTTACACCCAAAAGGGCATGACGCTTCTTGACCAAAGCGGTGTTTCGTCTGCTACGTCGTTTTGCCGTTTGAGCTCGAATCAGCTTTGTTGCACGAATAGCCCCGATGCAATAACTCCCCTGCCCCCAGACGACTTCATGCCACGCCCACGGTTAAGACATACCGAGTTGTGTGAAACGGTTGAGCAGCAAAGCGAGAATTTTCAGCTCTGCCATCTGCCGAACGAAGTCGCGGGCCATGACGGGCTCGCCAAGCAACTTGACTGTTTGCTTAGTCTCGACAGAAAAACGCTTGAATCAAGCTTTCAGATGCCAGAGCAAGGCTTGTCTGGCGTGCGCAACGCGCGCTTGCCTGAGTGCGCTCGGGGTCCAGACCAGGTAGTAGTTGAGTGCGCTCGCCCCCGTTGATGCGGGCACTTCTTTCAGCTCACCACGCTGAAGATGATCCTGGCACAAGTACTCCGGCAGCACCGTCCAGCCAAAGCCACGGCACAACAAGCTCCGCAGTGCGCGCAAGTCCTGTCCTATCAAGGCGGGTACAAGCGGCCCCAGATTCAGCTTGTTTTTTGCCGCCCAGGCGTCAATCAACGGGATCTCGAGGTTGTACGCCAGCAAGGGTTCTTGAGCGAGGGCTTTTTCCAGCGAAGCGGCTTGCGTGATCCGGTCGGCAACGCTGGGCGCAGCCACCGCAAGCACGCGTTCGCTGCGAATCAACTCGCAGTGCAGACGTTTGTCGCTGGTAGGAAAGGCAGTGATACCGAGGTCACAGTGGCCCTCGATCACCATCTGATTGACGAAGTCACTGCTCCCCGTCTGCAAGCGCACACGGATCCCTACTTCCAGCAAAGGAAGCAAATGGGGAGAAACGACTTCGGCCAGAAAATCCGCATGGCCAATGATCTGCAAAGCACCGGTCAGCTCCACCGAGCGGGCACGGGCAGAAGACATGGCGGCCTCGACAGCATCGAGCTTGTCGCCGATATCCGCGGCCAATTCATCCGCAGCCGTGGTCGGTGTCACACCCCGCACCTGCCGTTCAAACAAGGGACGTCCGATCGCAACCTCCAGCCCGGCGATGTGCTGTGAGACAGCAGGCTGGGTCAGATTGAGATTGCGGGCAGCCCCACTGATGGAGCGCTGGCGATAGACCTCGACGAAGGTCCGCAAACGGATAAGCGACATAGCCTAACCATAACATTATTTATGGGAGCCCCAAACTCGCCTAGTTGGCGGGCAATCATGCCCTTCTCCTAAGATGCCCAGGCCATGCAGCAATGCTGCTTCAACCCGCACAACAGGAGAGCAAGATGCCAACCAAAGTCCTCTATCAGACCGAAGCTACCGCAACCGGTGGTCGTGATGGTCGCGCCCGCACGGCCGATGGCTCACTGAACGTCTGGCTTGGATTGCCTAAAGAACTGGGCGGCAACGGCTTCGGCAACAACCCCGAGGAACTATTCGCCGCCGGCTACGCAGCCTGTTTCCTCAGCGCCATGAAGAATGTGGCTCGCAGCGGCGAACACCCGCGCATCCCGGAGCACGCCACGGTCACGGCAAAAGTCGGTGTCGGCCCCAAGGACGAGCGTCGTTTTGGCCTCGCGATCACCTTGAGCATCCAGCTTCCTGGCATCGAACGCCACGCCGCTGAAGCCCTCGTGGCAGACGCCCATGAAGTCTGCCCCTATTCGAACGCAGTACGCGGCAACGTCGATGTCGCACTCGAAATCATCTGAAATCGCTCACAGCGCGCCTGATCTGGCGACGCAAGGAAAAGAGAACAACATGCACCCCCACCCACAGACGGAAGACCTTCGCTCCATTCTCAAAGCCATGCAACAGCGGCACATTGCGGCGGGGCCGGCCGATGGCGCACTGCGCCGGGACCGCCTTCTCCGCGCAGCACGCCTGTTGCGCGAGCATCGCAATGAGTTGGCACACGCGATGAGTGCAGACTTCGGCCACCGCAGCATTTACCAGTCACTGGCGGCGGATATCGCGACAACGCTAGGGATGCTCAACTACGCAGCCCAGCATGTGCAGGAATGGATGCAGGCGGAAACACTTCCCGCTCCCGCGCCGGGCATGACAGCACGGATCGAACGCCAGCCGCTGGGCGTTGTGGGCATCATCAGCCCCTGGAATTTCCCCATCAATCTAGCCTTCGGCCCCCTTGCGGGCGTTCTGGCCGCGGGCAACGCCGCACTTCTGAAGCCGTCCGAGCTGACACCGCACACCTCTGAATTGCTCGCCGAATTGATCGCACGCTATTTCGATCCGATGGAGTTGGGCGTGGTGCTCGGCGACGCCAGCATAGGCGCAGCCTTCAGTGGCCTGCCCTTCGATCACCTGATCTTCACCGGCAGTACCACAGTCGGCCGGCATGTGATGCGTGCCGCGGCGGAAAACCTTGTACCGGTCACGCTTGAGCTGGGCGGGAAGTCACCTGTGCTCGTCAGTGCAGACGCTGACATCGGGCTCGCGACGGCCCGCACACTGACGGTAAAGACTTTCAACGCGGGGCAGATCTGTCTTGCCCCGGATTACATGATCGTTCCGCCAGGACAGCAGGCGGGACTGGAGCAAGCTGCACGGGCGTTGATGGCGGAGGCTTACCCCTCACTCCAGAGCAACCCGGACTACACCTCCATCATCACGCAGAAACACTACGAGCGCCTGCTCGGCCTGCTTGAAGACGCGGCCCAAAAAGGGGCACGCATTGTCAGCTTGGCGCCGTCTGACGAAGCTGCTCACGACCCGGTCTCCCGCAAGATTGCTCCGCACCTGGTGTTCGACGTGACGGATGACATGAAGATCATGCAAGAAGAAATCTTCGGGCCGCTCTTGCCCGTCATGGTCTGCGCCAGTGCTGAGGAAGCCGTTGCGTATATCAATGCCCATCCGCGCCCCCTGGCGGCCTACTACTTCGGCGATACGCAAGAGGGGCAGGCTCATTTCGCGTCCCGCACAACCTCCGGCGCACTGGTAATCAACGACATCATGAGCCACGTGTCTATCGAAACTCTGCCATTTGGTGGCGTTGGTGCTTCAGGTATCGGTGCCTACCACGGCATCCACGGCTTCATGCGCTTTACCCACAACAAGGCCGTTGTTCTGCAAAGCCCAGATGGCGCTTCCAATCTGCGTTTGCGCGCGCCCTACGCCAGCAAGCTGGCTGCACTTGAATCTGCCTTATCCGCGTAAGTACACACCTCAAAAGGAGAGAAACATGAAAGTTCTGATGGTACTGACCTCGCACGACCAACTCGGCAATACAGGCAAGAAGACCGGCTTCTGGCTGGAAGAGTTTGCCGCGCCCTACTACACCTTCCTGGATGCAAACGCCGAGATCGTGCTCGCTTCACCGGCAGGTGGGCAGCCTCCGCTCGACCCCAAGAGTGACCTGCCAGAGTTCCAGACCGAACTGACCCATCGTTTCAAGGCAGATCCTGCCGCACAGGAACGCCTGGCCAACACGGTCAAGCTCGATACCGTCAAAGCCGAAGACTTTGACACCGTCTTCTACCCCGGTGGTCATGGGCCGATGTGGGACTTGGCCGAATCAGCCGTGTCGATTGCGTTGATCGAAAACTTCGAACGTGCCGGCAAGCCTGTTGGTTTCGTGTGCCACGCCCCCGCCGCACTGCGCCATGTGAAGGCCGCCAATGGTGAGCCGCTGATCAAGGGCCGCCGGGTCACCGGCTTTACCAACAGCGAAGAAGATGCGGTTGAGCTCAGCGATGTCGTGCCTTTCCTGATCGAGGATGAATTCAAGGCACTGGGCGGCCTCTATGAGAAAGGCCCGGACTGGGCGCCTTACATCGTGAGCGACAGAACGCTCGTGACCGGACAGAACCCCGCAAGCTCTGAAGGCGTCGCACAGGCCTTGATCAAACTGCTCGCCTGAGCACAGGGCCGCAGATGCAGTGCGCCTAGCCTGCATCTGCAACGCACCTTCAAACAACGGATAGAAAGCGCCTCATGACTGAAAAGAATACTGGCGGTAACCCGCCGGCTCCTGCCCATCAGTTACTCAACGAACTCATCGGAGCCTTCTGGAGTGCAAGCATCCAGCATCAGACACATCTCGCTTTGATCAGCGCGCTGGGCCTGACAAATCTGAGCAATCAAATGCAGGCGCATATCAGCGATGAGCCGCTGACGCTGAAAACACTGACCGATCGTTTGCTCGACATCGGTGGGACGCCTGAATTCACCGTTGCTCAGCCACGCATCGGGCACACGCTCAGAAGCATTCTGGAGGCGGATCTTCAGGTTCAGGAGGCGGGCTTGCCGGTACTCAATCAAGCCATTGAAACCTTGGTGGCACTGCGCGACGCCACGACTCGAAGAATGATTGAGGACGTGCTTGTAGGTGAAGAGGCACATCTTTCCTGGCTTAAAAATGAACTGAGCTTGCTTGATCGCTTGGGTGAATCGCTTTACCTGTCAGTGCGCGTCAGTGCTACTCCAGCTTGATCATCCCTTCGGCATTCCTAGGCCCCCCGATTTCAGGAGAAAAAACATGAGCGCTTACGTAATCCTCATCAAGCATCACACACTCAATCCCGACGAGCTTGATACCTACGCCTCGCTTGCCAAACTGGCACGAGCTGGCCATAACCCGAAGCCAATCGCGTATTACGGCGAAATCGAAGTTCTGGAGGGTCAGCCTGAGGAAAGTGTGGCAGTCCTTGAATTTCCGGATATGGCTGCGGCGCGCAACTGGTATGAAAGCCCCGCGTACCAGAAGGCCAAGCCTCATCGTAATGCAGGTGCCGACTATTCCGTTCTGTTGGTTAACGGAGTCGTCAGCGCTGCGGCAAGCCCCGCAGAAGAGGTTCGCAAGCCATGAGCATCGTCATTCACCACCTCAACAAAAGCCGCTCGCAACGGATTGTTTGGCTGCTCGAAGAGCTGGGGCTGAGCTATCGCGTTCAGCACTATCAGCGCGACCTCACGACCAATCTGGCGCCGCCAGCACTCAAGAAGATTCACCCGCTGGGGAAATCGCCCTTGCTTGAAGACGATGGCATCCTGATCCAGGAGTCGGGCGCCATCGTGCAATACCTCTGCGAACGCTATGGGCAAGGGCGATTCCTGCCTCTCGCAGGCTCGCAAGATGCGCTGCGCCACCTTCAGCTCATGCACTTCGCCGAGGGCTCGGCAATGACGCCGATACTGCTCAGGCTCTACGTTGCGAGGCTGGGCGAAGCCGCTCAGCCCCTTCACCCACGGATCAATGAGCAGCTCATCGCGCATTTCGATTATCTGGAAAACGAGCTGCAAGCTTCAGGCCACTTCGTGGGCGATGACTGGACAGGGGCCGATGTGATGCTGAGCTTCCCCGCAACGCTCGCTACCCTGCAGCCCGAGGCCGAACGCTGGCCCCGGTTGCGTGATTTCATCCAGCGCATCCAGAGCCGCGAAGCATGGAAAAGAGCCGTCCAGGCCACAGGGGAGCTTCCGGGTTAAAGGGGAAGTTTCCACCCGCGCACCCCACAGCATTCGTTACCCGACTCGCTCGCAAGACAGAACCAGACATGAACGCCCCCGCCACTTCAGCTGTTCAGCAGACAGCCTCGCTCTCGCATCAGCCTTTACCGCGGGAGCATTTGCCACGTGCGCTGGGTTACGTGCTCGGTCTGGTCACGGCCGTGGACTTCTGGTCGTCTCTGAGCGTGCTGCTGGCGGCAGAGGAAATACAAGCGGGCATGCAGGCAAGCCCCAGTGAGTTCCTATGGATCATCACCCTCTACGCGGGCTCCGGCATTGCCACCCTGCCCCTGATCGAGCGCGCCAGCCGCCGCTGGCATTACAGGAACCTCATCGCGAGCGGCATTGCACTCTATCTCGCAGGCGCCCTGCTGGCAGCCATGAGCAGCTCGCTCTGGCTGATGATTCCCGCGCGCCTCCTGCAAGGCCTTGGTGGCGGGGGCTTATTCACGATGTCCCGCGTGTACTTGCAACTGGTCACACCGCAATCCGAACGCCCGGCCCAACTCAGGGCCTACATCTTCGGCCTGCTGGGCGGCGTAGCCCCATTGCCCTGGCTTACAGCCGCGCTCGTCCAGGCCTGGGGATGGCGCGCGAGCTTCCTGTTGCAAGCGGCTTTCGCGCTGCTGATGCTGATCATCGTGCTCCTGCAGCTTCGCGCGGAGCGCCACACCCCTCGCTCTCTGGGCACACTCGACTGGCTGACGAGCCTGAGCTTCGCGCTGGGCATGATGCTCTTGCTCCACGGTCTGGAAGGCCTGGAGTTGGCACGCTTCGGGGCGGGCCAACTCTCCGTGCTCAGTCTGGCCATGGCCTGCCTTGGTTTTACGATCTGGCGCTCTCGGCAGCACCCTGATCCACTCCTGCGCCTGAATGTGCTCAACGGGCGGCGCTATTTAGTAGGCCTCGGGTTTTACGGTTTGTATTACATCGTCAATGGCGCCACCAGCTATCTCTATCCTCGCCTGTTCGATCAAGCGCTGGGCCTGGGGCTGAGCACAACAGGCGCTTTACAGTCTTTTTCTGCAATCGTGACCGTCGTTTGCCTGCCGCTCTATTTTCGCTTCGCTTCCAGACTCGGAGATCGCAGACGCTTGATCGCCTGGGGCTTCGCCTGTGCAGGTGCGGGAATGCTCTGGCTGAGCTTCGCGGCAAGCCGCGAGGCCTCCTGGCCAAGCCTGCTTGGGCCCATGGCACTCAAGGCGCTTTTCCCGATCCTGGGGGTCATTCAGATCGCGGGGCTCACCTACACGGAAGTTCCACATGAAGACTTCTCACATGCCTATGCGCTCAAGAACATCGTGCGTCTGATCGCCAGTGCGTTTTCCGCAGGCCTGGTCAGCCAGTATTGGCTGATCAATATCAGCAACCAGCAGCCATTCGTCCCCGCCTTCGGTCCCGGTACATCGGGCCACACTCCGATCACGCTCCAGGTAGGGCAAGAAATTCTCATCTTTTTGGCATGCGTTTGCGTGCTGGGCGCAGCTCTCGTACTCATTCAGAAACGCTTGCGCTAAGTTTCAAAACAGCCAACCCCTGAAAGCACCCGAAAAAAAATGAAGCTCCATACCCCAAGCATGGAAACCAGGATTTATTTAGCAGCCGCCAGCATGAACATTGGCGGGGTCCTGTTTTTTTCCAGACTCTTCACAAACACTGCAATCAATGTGGCAGATCCCGTCGTGATGTCTAACTTCGGCCTCCTGATGATCGTTGTGTGGGGATTGGCTTACATTGGCGCAGCCGCAAGCATCAAGTCGAAATGGATTGCGGGTGCTTTTGCGATTGAAAAATCGGTTTATGCAGTGGTTTGGCTGGACTGGATGTCCAGACACAGCGTCGCAAACGTGTATGCCGAGGATGCCATGGCCGGCATTTTTTTCAGCATTTACGGGGTGAACGACATTCTGTTCATGCTCCTGTTTTTGTTCCTGTTCTTCAAACGAAGAGCTCATGAGTAGAAAACACGGGGCTTTACTGCAATCGGGTCCCCGGTGCCCCCTCCCCTTGATCAAGTGATTACCCCGGAGTAGCGGAGAAATCATGCTCATTCCGATGTTTTTCTTGCCTGATCCTGCGACCAGATAGTCTGCGGCAAGCCGCGGCTGGATTGATCCGGCTACAGTTCAAAGCAGAACCATCTGGAGAACGGCATGACTTCCCAGCAGACTCACGCCCCTGCACTGAAAACACAGATCAGCACGCTGCAAACCACACTAGCTCACGCTATCGCAGGCAGGACAAGTGGTGACGAGGACCGGTGCACAGAAATTCCCGATCTGCTCTTTTTCCGGAGAGAGAAACTTACAGAACCCTGTGCCTGCATGGTTGAGCCCAGCGTCGTGTTTGTAGCTCAGGGCGCCAAGCAGATGCTCGTGGGTGACGAAGCTTTCCCGTACGACCCGGAACACTTCCTGATCAACTCGATTGATCTACCGGCGAGCTCCCAGGTGATTGAAGCCAGCCCTGAAAAACCTTGCGTCGGACTGGTCCTGAAACTGGATCTGAGCATCCTCGCAGCACTGATCGCGCAAGGTGGTCTTACGCCCCCCACAGAACGCCCCGCAGACAGGGGGCTTGCCCGGGGAAGCCTGTCACCGCAATTGCTGGAGCCATTTCAGCGTCTGCTGGCCCTGCTGGATGAGCCCGCGTCCATACCGGTGCTTGCCCCGCTGATCCTGCGCGAAATTCATTACCGCCTGCTGATGAGTGATCAGGCTGCGCGCTTATGGCAGATCGTTTCGCTGGGCAGCCAAAGCCAGCGGATCGCCAAAGCCATCGACTGGCTGAAAGCACACTACACCGAACCGCTGCGCATCGAAGAGCTGGCCGCGCGCATCCAGATGAGTACTTCCAGCCTGCACTTCCATTTCCGTCAGCTGACGGCGATGAGCCCCCTTCAGTATCAGAAGTGGTTGCGCCTGAACGAAGCGCGACGCCTGATGCTCAACGAACACCTGGACGCGGCAAGCGCGGCCTTTCACGTCGGTTATGAAAGCCCTTCCCAGTTCAGCCGTGAATACAGCCGCTTGTTCGGTGCGCCCCCCAAGCGCGATATCGAAGATTTACGCCACGGGCGTGCCGGAGCACGAAAGATGTCCGAGGCCACAAACAGCATTCCGGCCTGAGCGCGCAGCAAGGCGAGCAAGCACTTTCATCACTTGCCAAGCTGATCTCGCCTTTGAACGGCGGCATCGTGAGCGAACGCCGGACGGCCAGCCGTTCTCGAAGCTCACGATCATCGATGACACCGCCCCCGCCGCGGCGATTTCAACAGCCGTCGCCCGGCGCTTGCCTGAAGCGCCTCCAGGGCCTTCGTTTTCCGGCCTGGAGAATCAGGCAAGAACTTCGGGGAAATGATCTAGCGCATCCGGCTTTCGCTTCCCAGAATGCAAAAGCGCAGATCTGCGCCCCCAACGGAGACTCGAATGATCACATTGAACATCAATGGAAAATCCACGCGCGTGGACGTGGCACCCGACACGCCGCTGCTCTGGGTTCTGCGCGACAGCCTTCAGCTGACCGGTACCAAATTTGGCTGCGGCATGGCGCTCTGCGGAGCCTGCACCGTACATATGGATGGACAAGCGATCCGCTCCTGTACCACGCCGGTATCCGTGGCCGTCGGCAAGAAAATCGTCACCATCGAAGGCGTGGATCGCCTGAAGGTAGCGCAGGCCGTGCAGGAAGCCTGGAAGCGCCTGGACGTGGTGCAGTGCGGTTACTGCCAGTCCGGCCAGATCATGAGCGCCGTCACGCTGCTAACCGAGAACCGCAAGCCGAGCGATGCGGACATTGATTCCGCCATGGCCGGCAACGTCTGTCGTTGCGCGACCTACGTGCGCATCCGCGCCGCGATCCATGAAGCAGCCAAGGCTCTGGCCTGAGGGAGAACATGAAATGAGCCATATCCCCCACATTGAGAACGAGAGCCGCCGCCGTTTCCTTCACGGTGCGGCAGGGCTGAGCCTGGCGATCTATCTTCCCGGCACGCTTGCCGCGACGGGCCCCGGCCTCCCACCCGACGCTACTGCGGTGGCGCAGAATTTCGAGCCCAACGCCTTTGTGCGTATCGGTGCAGACAACGTCGTCACCGTTATCTCGAAGCACATCGAAATGGGCCAGGGCACCTACACCGGCATCGCCACCATCATTGCCGAGGAACTCGATGCTGCCTGGTCGCAGGTCCGCGTGGAAGGCGCGCCAGCCGACGCCAAACGCTACGCCAATACACTCTGGGGCCCCTTCCAGGGCACCGGCGGCAGTAGCGCAATGGCCAATTCCTGGATGCAGATGCGTCAGGCCGGTGCAGCAGCACGCGCCATGCTGACGGCTGCAGCAGCCCAGCAATGGCAAGTGCCGGTGGCGGAAATATCCGTCAGCGAAGGCGTGATCAGTCACACCGCATCCGGCCGCTCGGGCAAGTTTGGCGAGTTCGTACAGCTGGCTGCCGACCAGAGTGTGCCGGCCGACATCAAGCTCAAAGACCCCAAGGATTTCAAGCTGGTGGGCAAGCACGCGCCACGCAAGGACTCAGCGGACAAGATCAATGGCAAAGCGGTCTACACGCAGGACATCCATCTGCCCGGCATGCTGACCGCCGTGGTGGCCCACCCGCCGCGCTTTGGTGCCAAGGTAAAGTCTTTCAATGCATCGAAGGCCAAGGCCATCAAGGGCGTGGTCGAAGTCGTACAGATCCCGAACGGTGTCGCCGTGCTGGCCAAGGACACCTGGTCCGCCAAGAAGGGGCGCGATGCGCTGCGCATCCAGTGGGATGAATCCAGCGCCTTCAAGCTTGGCAGCGAGCAGATCTTTGCGCGCTACCATGAGCTGGCCAAACAGCCGGGCGCCGTCGCACGCAAGACGGGTGACGCCGATGCGGCCTTCGCGCAGGCTGCAAAAGTGATGCGTGCCAGCTACGACTTCCCCTTCCTCGCACATGCCGCCATGGAGCCGCTCAACTGTGTGGTACGGCTCGGCAAGGATGAATGCGAGTTGTGGAACGGCGAGCAGATGCAGACCGGCGATCAGATGGCGATTGCCGCGCTGCTCGGCATCAAGGTCGAACAGGTCAAGATCAACATGCTCTACGCTGGCGGCAGCTTCGGCCGACGCGGCAGCAAGGACTCTGACTACACACTGGAAGCTGTCACCATCGCCCAGGCCATCAAGGGTCGCGCGCCGGTGAAGATGGTCTGGTTCCGTGAAGACGATATGAAGGCCGGCTACTACCGCCCGGCCTTCCACCACGTCATCGAAGCCGCGCTGGATGCACAAGGCCGCGCTACCGCCTGGCGCCATCGTCTGGTCGGCCAGTCCATCCTGACCGGTTCACCTTTCGCCGGCATGGTGCAGAACGGCATCGATCCAGTGTCGGTCGAGGGCGCTTCTAACCTGCCCTACGCCATCCCTGCCATCCAGGTAGATCTGCACACACCCAGCGACATCCAAGTGCCGGTGCACTGGTGGCGTTCGGTAGGCTCCACACATACCGCCTACTCCACCGAAACCTTCATTGACGAACTGGCCGTGGCAGCCGGTCAGGATCCTGTGGCCTACCGCCTCGATCTGCTGAAAAACCACCCGCGCCATACCGGCGTGCTGAAGCTGGCGGCCGACAAAGCCGGCTGGGGCACGCCCCTCGCACCGGGCGAAAAAGGCGATCGCCGGGCACGCGGCGTGGCGGTGCATGAATCCTTCGGCAGCTTCGTGGCCGAAGTCGCCGAGCTCACCATCAATCCCGATGGCAGCCTGCGCGTGGATCGCGTCGTGTGCGGGGTCGACTGCGGCATCGCGATCAACCCGGACATCATCCGCGCACAGGTCGAAGGATCGATCGGTTACGCCCTGTCTGCCGCGCTGTATGGTGCGATCACCTTCAAGGATGGCGTGGTCGAGCAATCGAACTTCCACGACTATCCGCCGATCCGCATCAACGAAATGCCGAAAGTCGAAGTGCATATCGTCGCGTCCGGCGAGAAGCCCACCGGGATTGGTGAGCCCGCCGTACCGCCGCTGGCACCGGCCCTGGCCAACGCCATCGCGGCAGCAACAGGCAAACGCCTGCGCGATCTGCCCTTCAAGACCGAAGGACTGAAAGCCTGATGGACAGCGTTGATCTGCAGGTACTTGCCACTGCACAGCGCTGGGCCCGTGAGGGCCGGCGCTTTGCCTGGGTTACGGTCGCCCACACCTGGGGCTCGGCGCCCCGCCCGCCGGGAGCCTGGCTGGTCGTTCGTGAGGACGGTCTGGTCGAAGGCTCGGTGTCCGGCGGATGCATCGAGGACGACCTCATCGCACGCATGCGCGAGGGGCGCCTCGGCGTGGAGCGGCCTTTCCCGCTGGTTTATGGCGTCACCAAGGAAGAGGCAGAGCGCGTCGGCCTGCCCTGCGGTGGCAAGCTGGAAGTCGTCGTCGAGCCCTGCCCGGACCCGGTGATGCTCGATGAACTCGCCGCACGCCTGGCCGCACGGCAACTGGTCGTCAAGCATGTGGACCTCACCAGCGGCCGCACCACGCTGAGCGAAGCACAACGCGGCGATGCCCTGCGCTGGAATGGCGAACGCCTCATCACCGTGCACGGCCCGCAATGGCGACTCCTGATCGTTGGCGCCGGGCAGATCTCGCGTTATCTCGCACAGATGGCCCTGGCCCTCGATTACGCCGTCACCGTGTGCGATCCGCGCGAAGAATACAGCCCCGGCTGGGATGTGCCCGGTACGAAACTCGTCACTACCATGCCCGACGATTGCTTGCTGGAGATGAAGCCTGACGCGCACTGCGCCGTCGTCGCCCTCACTCACGACCCCAAGCTCGATGACATGGTGCTGCTCGAAGCCCTGCGCTCGCCCGCCTTCTACGTCGGTGCCGTTGGCTCGCGGTTCAACAACGAAAAACGTCGCGAACGCCTGATGAGCCACTTCGATTTCTCGCCAGAGGAACTGCAGCGTCTGCACGGTCCGGTCGGCCTGCCGATCGGCAGCCACACCCCGCCCGAAATCGCAGTTTCCATCCTGGCCGAGATGGTCGCCGTGCGAAACGGCGTCTCCCAGCCGCGATGGAGCGCCGCCCCCGCAACAGCTTCCGACGCCCTCGCCTGCAGCATCGCCTGATCACATGAACAAGATCGTAGGCCTTCTCCTGGCGGCGGGCAGCGCCCGGCGCTTTGGCGGCAACAAGCTGCTGCAACGCCTGCCCGATGGCGAACTGATCATCGCCGCCAGCGCACGCACGCTGGCCGCCAGCACAGACCGCTGCATCGCCCTGATCCGCCCTGATCAGCCACAGCTACGCCACACGCTCGCAAACCTCGGTATCGAATGCATCGAAGTCATGCACGCAGACGAAGGCATGGGCGTCACGCTCGCTAGCGGCGTGCAAGCCACGCACGAGGCTGCAGGCTGGCTGGTAGCGCTTGGCGACATGCCCCGCATCAAGCCGGACACCGTTCGCGCCGTCGCAAAGGCAATCCGTCTGGGGGCCGATATTGCCGCGCCTTTCCATGAAGGCCAGCGCGGCCACCCGGTTGGCTTCGCCGCCCGCTGGGGCGAAGCACTTAGCGTGCTGACCGGCGATACCGGCGCGCGCAACATCCTGCGCGAGCAGGCCAATGCAATCGTGCGCGTGCCGGTGGATGACGCCGGCTGCCTGCTGGATATCGACACGCCTGCCGATCTGCAGGCGTTGTCATCCACTCAAGGGTTCGCATGACGTACGCCTCTGCACGCCACCGCCTGCACATCCTGGCGCTCGCTACCGCACTGTTTGCAGCCCCGCTTTTTGCCTGCGCTCAGTCAGTCACTGCACCAGGCAAGGACACCCAACCGATGAAAATACGTCTGCTCATCCATGGCCAAGTCATCCCCGCCACGCTCTACGACAACTCCAGCGCCCGCGACTTCTACACCATGCTGCCGCTCACGCTGACGCTTGAAGACTACGCCGCCACAGAGAAAATCGGCTACCCACCACGCAAGCTCGACACCACCGCTGCGCCCGAGGGCCACGCCCCCGCAGTGGGCGACATCACCTACTACGCGCCCTGGGGCAACCTCGCGCTGTTCCACAAGGGCTTTCGCTATTCCAGCGGGCTGGTGAGTCTGGGAAAGATCGAGTCGGGTGTAGCGCTGCTCAGGCAGCCGGGGAAAATGACCGTGGTGGTAGAGCGGGTGGAGTAAGAAGCTGTTTACCGTCTTACGGTGAGGCCGTAATCAGGGCTCACGCGCTGCTCGGAAATGACCAAACGCAGAAGGGGCGCCTGGCGCCCCTTCCTGCTGACCAGCCCCCACTCACAAGACGTAGGCCGAGACTTCGCTCTGCATCTTCCGCGCGAGTTCATCGAGCTCGCGTGCAGCCCCTGCACCGGAGCGGGCTGCCCGGGTGCTTTGCTCGGTCATCTGCGCGATGCGCTCCACGGCCTGGGCCACTGAGGTGCTGGCGGCACCTTGCTCACGGATTGAATCGCTGATCTCGTTCACCAGATGCACGGAAGCTTGCGCACTGCTGCTGATTTCGCGAATGGCCTCGCTGGCCTGGCTCGCGCGCTGCACGCTGCCACCCACTTCGGTCACCGCGTTGCGCATGCTCTGCGAGGCGTTTTGTGCCTGACTGCGCATGGTGTTGATGGTTTCAGTGATCTCGTGCGTGGAGCTGGCCGTGCGCTCAGCCAGCTTGCGAACTTCGTCGGCCACCACGGCAAAGCCACGGCCTTGCTCCCCTGCCCGCGCCGCTTCGATCGCCGCATTCAGGGCCAGAAGATTGGTCTGATCGGCCACTTCGCGAATCACGCTGATCACCTGAGCAATCTTGCTGCTCTGGGTTTCGAGCTGTTCGATCAGGCCGGCCGAATCATCCACAAGCGAGGCTATCTTCTGGATATCCGCCACGGTTTGTTGAACGATGCGCTCGCCATTCATGGCCAGCTTGCCGGCCTGGCTGACCTGCTCGCTGGTCTGACTGGCGTGATCACCAATGTGGCTGACGCTCACCGTCAGCTCCTCGATGCTCGCGGCGATGCTGGTCGCTGAACTGCTCTGGTCTTCAGCCGCACTGGCAACCTGCCTGGAGTATTCCGCGGTATTAACCGAAGCCGCCGTCACCTGATGCACCGAGCCGGAAACCGATTTGAAGCTGTTATGCAGCCGTTCAAGCAAGCGGTTGAAGGACTTTGCCATCCGCCCCAGCTCATCGTCACTCTGGTAATTGACGCGACGCGTGAGATCCAGGCGTTGCTCGATATGCTCCACCGTACTTTCCAGCGTGTTGATGCCCAGCGTGATCGAACGAACGATCCACCAGCCAAGCATGACCACCAGCGCAACGCTGGCAATGATGATGACGGTGTTGGTCGTCACGCCATTCTTGATGACCTGCTCAGCATGGTTATTGACAGCATCGACCTGCTCATCATTGAGCTTGACGTGTGGCGTCACACCTTGCTGATTGACGCGTACCGCCACTTCACGCAGCTTTTTCAGCTCCGCTTTGGAAGCTTCGGTGTTGTTGGCATTGGAGGCGGCGAGCACCTTCTCAGCCTGCTCCAGGTACTCCTTGAAAAGCTCTCGATCCTTGGCAAGCATCTGCTTGTCCACATCATTGGTGACCAGGGTTTTTTCGTAGTCGTCCGTCAGCTCCATCAGCTGCGTCTTGAGTTCGGCAAAACGCTTGTCCTGATCCGCTTTGTCTTTGGGCGAATCACTGGTGGCGTGCGTCAGCACGGCGAGCCGGATGTTGATGATGGCGCGCGTCATCTGGTTGAGCTTGTAGACGCTCGGAAACAGATCCTGACGGATGTTATCCAGATCACCCTTCACGTTCGATGCGGTGTAGAGCCCCGCAGCCCCCACGAAGATTACCGCTGCGACAGCCAGGGCAACGATGGACCAGAGTCTTTGAACAATACTGAGCTTCATTGTGTTCCCTTATAGCGAAAGTCTTTCGGCCCGAGCTTCAGCCTCGGGCGATGGCGTTAATCAAGGTAGCTCGATGATTTCGACCCAGTTCGGATTCTTGCCCATGGCATATTGCGCAAGCAGCGTCAGCTGACCGCTCTGCGAGTCGATGCGATAGAGACTGAGCTGATGGGATTTCTGCCCCACGGCCAGCAGGAAGTTTCCGTCTGGCGAAAGGTTGAAGCCACGCGGCTGCGTTTCGGTCGGCCAGCTGCCGATCAAGCTCAACTCACCACTCTTGGCATCCACGCGGAAGCCACTGAGGGTGTTTGAGCCACGCTCGGAGGCATACAGAAAACGGCTATCTGGTGTCAGATGCAGATCCGCCGCAGCCGGTGTGCCGGTAAATTGAGCGGGGATGACGCTGGTGGTCTGCAGCAACTTCAGTTGCGGCGTATTGCTCGCGCGCTGCAACACATGCAGGCGGCCATCAAGTTCATCCAGCAGGTAGATGAAGCGGTTGTCCTTGGAAAAAACAAAGTGCCGAGGGCCGGACTTGGCCGGCAAGCTCAGCGCCGGTTCGCTGCTCGGCGTCAGTGCCCCCTTCACCGGATCAAAGCTGAAGCTCAGCAACTGATCCCCACCGAGCGAACTGGCATACACGATCTTGTTATCGGGCTGCGCCGTAATCTGGTGTGCCATCGGTGGCGTAGGCAGGATCTGGGTGGCGGCCAGCGGCACCCTGTTTTCATCCAGCGGACTCACGCTGACCTGGTTACCGCCATAGGAAGCGGCAAACAGGAATTTGCCACTGCGATCCAGCGATATATTGGCCATGCTCTCGGGCAGCGGCGCCGAGCCATGCTCGCTGAGCTGGCCGCTCTTGGGATCAATCCGCAAGGCCACAACGCTGTAGGGCTTTGAGCGCAGGGCCGCATACAGCACCGCCTTGTCCGCCGAGATCGTCATCGGCATCACGGTGCCGCCCACCGGCATTGTCTGCAGGGCAACGAGCTGGCCATCACGGCTCAGGGAAAAAACCGAGATGTCCTTGGACTCCGCATTGGCGACATACACCACGGTCGCTGCCTGTACTGCGCTGGCAGAAAAGGCCAGCAAGCTGAAAATCAATTTTCTGAACAGGCCTGGATTGAGTGTGCGTGCGCGCATCGTGACGTCCCTGAGTGATTAGGCAGAAAGTGGTACGAACTCCCCTAATACGGCAGAGGCGCCGCTTTCTTGAGATCACGCGTGTGCTTTTTACACAGATGCGAGAGGGAGATTCCGCCGGCGCCCATCCCTCGCACGGCAGATCCCGAAGACCACCCTCCGAGACTTTTCTGAACGACTCAAGGAACCGCGGAAAGAGGTAGTCGCGCGGGCGCCTTGCGCTCCCGGCGGCACAGTGCCTCCAGGGTCTCGCCGACACCCGCCTCCAACCCGGCAAACACGCCGCATGGCCAAGCTGAGCTGTCGTACTGCTCCAGGTACCAATAAGGCGGCTCCGGGGCACAAATCTCCATGTGCTTCACTTGCCATGCGCCTTGGGAATTGCGCAGCACCACCCAGAGCATCTTGTCGAGCTCAGCGTCGCAGTCGTCGGCCTTCGCCCAATCGATCCTTTTGCCCGGCGGACCAACAAGCTGCCCGACCAGCATCGCCCAGCCCGAGTCGATGTTGAGCTTGTCGACTTTGATGCGTACCGCCTGCCCCGCTTTCTCGGCCGCCATTGGGCGCGCAGCGTCGAGAATCGCCGCCCGCTCGGACATGCCATTGCCCCACGCGCAGCCGGCGAACAGCCCCCCGACAACCCACAACGCCACCACAAATCGACCCGCAATGCGCACCCCAACCCTCCAATTCAATGAAGCCATGACTACTCCCCGAACAACACCCCGAAGCCGCTCTCCGCGAAGATAGCGCACGTGGCACAGCCTAATGTGTCGGGATGGGTTCTTCGCTGCGCGACAACCCACCGTCTCTTGCGCAACGGAAGGCGAAGGCTTACTTCGCGAACCCGCCCTAGGGCTCTGAGAAAAGAGATTTCATCGTCTCGCGTAACCAGCGATGCCCTGGGTGCCCGTGGTTACGCTCATGCCACACCATGCTTACCGTGAAGTCTTCAACAGGCGGGAAAACGCTGACCAGCTTGAGCCTGTCGGTCTGTGCGCGCACGAGGCGTTCCGGCACCAGGGCCACGAAATCGGATTGCGCGATGATCTCCGGGACGAGCAGGAACGACGCAGCTGACAGCACCACATTTCGCGTGTAGCCGAATCTGGCGAGCACTTCATCGACTGGCGTGACGAATCCACCACCACTGAGCGACACGACGACATGCTCGAAGCTTGCGTACTCTGCGAGCGTGACGGCGTCACTCAAGCGCGGATGATCGCGGCGGCCGATGAGAACGTATCGCTCGTCACACAGGTGCCGGGTATGCAGATTGGGCGGCGCAATCTCGGGCGATATCAGCGCGAGGTCCACATCGCCGCGCTCCATCTGCGCTGCCAGCAATTCCGGCGAGAGATGACATATGCCGACCCGAATGCCTGGAGCAAGTTGCCTGAGCGCTTTCACCAACGGGATCACCGCAACCGCCTGCAGATAATCGGTGCAGGCAATACTGAGGCTCATGCGGGCTTGCACAGGATCGAAATCTGCATGGCTGGCGAGCGTGCTGCGTAACTGGTTGAGCGCTTCGCGCACCGGCCCCAGCAGCTCGATCGCCTTGGCCGTCGGCGTCATGCCGCGATGGGCGGGGATGAGCAAGGGATCATCGAACAGCAACCGGAGTCGGTTCAATTGAGCGCTCACTGCCGGCTGGCTCAAGTGCAGGCGGGCGGCGGCCTTCGTGACGTTGCGTTCCGCCAGCAAAGCCTCAAGCGTGGCCAGCAGATTGAGGTCAAGCTTTTTGCTATCCATCTCCTGGATAGTAGAGGAAAAATATTGCGATTTCACGAATAGCGTACGCGTCGCCAGACTCCTTTCAGTACCCACTTGCCGGAGGCTCCGATGAAAAAGGTTCTAATCGTCTTTGCACACCCTGAAACGACTTCACTCACGCGCCACTTCGCCGATACAGCCGCGCAGACGCTCAACGCACAAGGCGCCGAAGTGATGATGTCCGATCTCTACGGCATGGGCTGGAAAGCGGTCTTCGACGCGCAGGATTTCCCGGCGCGGGCAGACCCGCATCGCCTGTCATTCATCAACGAGTCCGACCACGCTTACTCGACCGGGCAGCAGACCACCGACGTGCACGCCGAGCAACAAAAACTACTGGTGGCCGACGCCGTCATCCTGCTGTTCCCGCTCTGGTGGTTTGGCTTGCCCGCCATGCTCAAAGGCTGGATAGACCGGGTCTTTGCCTACGGATTCGCCTATGGCTACAAAGCTGAAGGCAATCGCTACCGTTATGGAGATGGGATGCTGAAGGGCAAGCGCGCATTGCTGTCAGTGATGGTCGGTGGGCCCGAGCGCGACTACTCCCCGCGTGGCATCAACGGGCCACTGGAGCAACTGCTGTTTCCCGTGACCCATGGCAGTCTTTTTTACACGGGCATGGACGTTCTGCCCACGCATGCCGTCTACGGTACCGGACGCATCGACGAAGCCGGCGTTGCTGCCGCAACAGAAGCCTGGCGTGCCCGACTCGCGCAACTCTTCATCGAAGCCCCCATCCCGTTCCGGCGGCAAAACGGCGGCGACTATCCTGACAGCCACGTGCTGGCTGACGAAGTGGCCATCGGACAGACCGGACTGCAGTCTCACCTCACCGACAAATACTTCTCGCGCGAATAGACGTTCGCGGTGTGATCAAAGCGCCGGGAAAGATGGTGTTGGTGATTGGGCGAGTGGAGTGACACTGCAGGGTGGATTCGGAGCTGCGCAACAACCCACCGCCTGGGGTGTCACATTGACGGTGGGTTGCTTCGCGAACCCGCCCTGCCGGGCGGTGCAGAAACATCCGGTGCAATTCCCTGCGGTTATTGCACACTACGGCCCTGCCCCGAGCAAGCGATCACGCTGGCCCGAAGCTGAAAGACTGCAATGCGGGTTTTACGATTCAGGAAGAAGCGATCAATCTTCCGCTGGGGTTTGCACCTCACCCTTGAATCGGGTACCCCATCATTACCCCGCCGTACGCGGTGAGGTCAGTTGAATACCGTAGCGCAGGGCGTAGTTCAGGTGACGCACAGCGGAATCGGGGACCGGCTCGGCACTCCAGACAAAAGCCCCGGATTACGGCGATACCTTCATCCGGGCTTGTTTTCGGATGGCAAAAGTAGGGTGCGCATTGCGCACCCTCTCGCCGGATCAACCACAACAAGGGCCGCTCAAGAAGCCGGGTGCGCGGATGGTCGTGGGGTCCGCGTGCGCGGTGCGCACCCTACTAGGCTGGATATCCGACCTAAGCAGCCGTGCTTGAACGGGAAGTGGGCATAACTGTGACGGCGTATGTCAGTGCAATTAATTGTTGCCAAGTTCAAATCACGCCCTTGCATCCGCAATCACGTCATGCAGATCGTTTTCATGCACGATCATCAACGAATGCCCAGCCTTTCTCAGCTCAACAGCCCGCTCGACCTTCCGGCCATAGCACGCATAGGCCCAGCAAGGATTTCCGTCTGCGCCGATAACCAGATAGTTGAGGTCTCGCGTCACCGCGTCGATGGCAACACCACCCATCGCTCCAATCACCTGAGAAAACTTGGATCTGGAGTATCGGTTTGATTTACCGGTAAAACAGAACGTCGCGCCCGGAATCACGATGTCCGGGCACACTGCGCACAAGCCAACCATAGTCGCTCCCTGCAGCACATCGGGGGAGGTGATAGTTCGGTTGTCCAGCACCGCCGGAAACTCACTGAAGAACGCTTGCAGGGTCTGGCTTTCTTCGGGAGACACACGCCCATCCGCGAGGACGGAAGTCACCAGGCTTCCAACCTCCTCATACGGCCAGCATCGCGCGAGGTGCTGATGATCATCGAGCCAGAGTTGAAGTCCGCGCAACTCAGCCACGGAGATCTCGCCATCAGAGGCAATACCACCGACGACTGCATGCAACCTTTGCAGATCAGCCGTCACTTCATCGTAATAGCCGGTTGAGCGTATGGCATCACGCTGGCGGCGGATCTCTACCTGCCCAAGGATCGCGGCAACAAGCGATTGCCCGCATTGGCCGTAGGCGGCCCCTTCGGCGCGGTAAAGGAACAGTCTTCGGGGCTCTATGCGCAGACCATGGCCGAGCGCGGCTTTGCGGCGCTGGCCTTTGATGCCTCCTACACCGGCGAGAGTGGCGGCGAACCGCGCAATGTGGCCTCCCCCGACATCAATACCGAAGATTTCAGCGCCGCGGTGGATTACCTCGGCCTGAACCCTGCGGTGGACCGCGAGCGCATAGGCATCATCGGCATTTGCGGCTGGGGCGGCATGGCGCTCAATGCCACGGCGGTAGACAAGCGCATCAAGGCGGTTGTGACCAGCACCATGTACGACATGACCCGTGTGATGTCCAAGGGCTACAACGACAGCATGACCCTGGAGCAACGCACGCAAGCGCTGGAGCAGATGAGCCGCCAGCGCTGGGTGGATGCCGAAAAAGGCAGCCCCGCTTACCAGCCGGCTTACAACAGCCAGCCGGCCGGCGACGCACCGCAGTTCATGAAGGATTACTACGACTACTACGGCACCCCGCGTGGCTATCACAAGCGCGCGGTCAACTCCGGCAATGCCTGGACGCAGACCACGCCCCTGTCATTCATGAACATGCCGCTCCTCACCTACATCAAGGAGATCTCGCCGCGCCCAGTGCTCTTCATTCACGGCGAGAACGCGCACTCGCGCTACTTCAGCGAAACCGCCTATGCGGCCGCTGCGGAGCCGAAGGAGCTGCTGATCGTGAAGGGAGCCTCGCACGTTGATCTCTACGACAACAAGGCGGGCAAGATTCCTTATGGCCGCATCGCAGACTTCTTCAGCAAGCATCTGAAGTAATGCCCCAGAGCTGAGCCGGTGCGCCTGCATGGCAAGCCGGCTCACAGGCCTCACGCCCTGAAATGAGTTTTTTTTCCTTCAAAATGCTCGAGGCTTGCCTCCACGCTTGAGAGGGATTCCATGCCTGCACCTGACGAGCGCTCTGGCCGAATGCATCCGCCGATTTGGCCGGGGCTCGCCCGGACAGGCCTGGTTCAAGTCGCGTAGCAGGGGCTTAACCCCGATTCCTGCCCGTGGGGCTGGACAGACTTCGGCTCGCTCCCCTGCTCCAGTTGAATCGCGTGATCGAACAGGTTCGCAAGCCGGCTCTGGTGGCTCACGCTGACCAGGGTCATGCCCGGCAATTCACGCCGCAGCATCTCGTGCAATGCCACTGCCGCGCTTTCATCAAGCTGGCTGGTGGCTTCGTCCATGAACACGCAATCCGGCCGCTGCAGCAGCACCCGGGCGATCGAGAGACGTTGCTGCTCACCGCCGGAGAGCACCCGCGACCATTCCGCTTCTTCCGCCAGACGTGTCTGCAAGGCCCCCAGCCCGCTCAACACGAGGGCCTGCTGCATGGCGGCCTCCGGCAGTGGATGGACCGCGGGATAGGACAGTATGTCGGCCAGACTGGCCGTGGCGAGATAGGGATGCTGCGGCAGGAACAGGCTGCGCCCCCGCTGCAGCCGCAACTCGCCCTCGAAGTAAGGCCACAGCCCTGCGAGGCAGCGCAGCAGGCTCGACTTGCCCAGCCCGCTCCGCCCGGCCAGGCGCACCCAGCTGCCGGGCTCCACCCGGAAACTCACCTGCTCCAGCAAGGCGCGGCCATCCGGCAGATTCACATTCATGCCCAGCGCTTCCAGGCGCTCGGCCTGCTCGAGGCTGCGCACGCTCACCCGAGTGTTTTCAATCGCCAGCCGGAACTGGGTCAAGCGTGCCACGCTGGCCTTCCACTTAGCGATCTCGTCATACGCCTGAATGAACCAGCTGAGCGCTGAGGCCGTCTGGGTAAAGGCGGTGCTGATCTGCATCAGTCCCCCCAACGTGATGGACTTGGCCATGAAAGATGGCAAGGCGGCGAAGATTGGAACCAGTCCATTGATCCGGTTGTAACTGACCGAGAAAAAACCCAGCGCCCGCTCGCGATTCATCAGGGCGCGCCAGTTCCCTGCGATCTCGCCGAAGCGTTGCATCAGCCGGCGATGCTCATGCGCCCCGCCACCATAGAAAGCAATCTGCTCGGCATGATCGCGCCGGCGCAAGAGCTCAGCGCGCAGATCGGCCTCGCGCCGTTGTTGTTCGTAGTTGAGCGACTGCAGCACATGGCCGATGCGCTCGGCCACGAAGCTGCCGAAGATCGCGTAGCCAAGCGCAAACCAGACGAGGTAGCCCGGAATGCGCACCGACTGGTCCACGAAAGGCAGCACCAGATCGCTGGAGAGCCCCCACAACATGCCGGCGAAAGACACGATTCGCGTCACCGCGCTGATGAAGGAGCGCAGGATGTCGAGGCTGTCGGTCACCAGCAGGTTCACGTCTTCAGCAATACGCTGGTCGGGGTTGTCCGGCTCGCCGGCAAGGCCGAGGCGGTAGAAGGCGTTGTCGCGCAACCAGTCCGCCATCAGCTGCTCGGTCATGAAAGCCCGCCACTTCAAGATCAGCAGCTTGCGCAGCCAGTCGAGATACACCGCCATCACCACCGCGGCCGCGACCAGCCCGCAATACTTGCCCAGCAGCGGATAGATGCGGGCGGTATCGACCACCGCCAGCGCATCGTAGAAATCCTTGTTCCAGTAGCTGAACCACACGTTGAGCTGCACCAGCAGCACACCAATGCCGATCACGCTCGCCAGCAGCAGCCAGGCGAGGCGGCTGTGCCGCGTGCCCCAGAACGGACGCGCCAGCGCCCAGAAATCACGCAGCACGCTCATTGGCCGGCCCCCTTGCCTTCCGCCGCCGGCAGCAGGATCACGCTGGCCATATCCCGCGTGAGGGCGAGCTCGGCAGCGAGCGCGCGCAGGGTCCGCGCATTCATGCCATCGAGCAGGTGCTGACTGTCCGCCAGATAGCGGGCATCGCCCCAGCGCGCATAGCTCAGCTGGAGGCGGGCGAAGCGCGAGGCCGCATCCTCGCGCCGCCGTCCTTCGGCGGCCTTCATGTTGCGGATCTCGGCCTCGAGCAGGGCATCGTCGAGCCGAGTTGGCAGTGTGGCCAGCAGCTTGTGTGCGCGGCCCCAGAGCTCATCGATGCGCGCCGGGTCGGTGGTGAAATACAGCTCGCTGCCCAGACGCCCGCTCGCGGGGTCGAGCGTCATCGTGAAGTTCAGGCGGTAGATGCCGTTCTGCGCCTCCCGAAGCTCGCTACGCAACATGCGGTAAGCCACGCGGGAGAGGATGGCAACGCCCACCGCGCGCTCGGGTGACCAATTCATGGACTGACTGCCGATGGCGCGCACGCTGGCCTGCGGCTCAATGCCGATGGCCAGCCGCGACTCATGTCGGCCCGCGCGCTGCAGCAAGGGCTCGGCGGCCACCGCTGCGGGGTCGCGCGGAATGCCTGCAAGATGCCGGCCCAGCAACCCACGCAGCACCTCAGGCTCGATCTCGCCGGCCAGGAAGTAGCGCACTGGCGCGGCAGACAGCTGCCTTGCCAAGTCCTCGATGCGCGCCTGCCCCGCTTCGCCCTCCAGCGCCATCAGCGCTTCGGCGGTGGGGGAAGCGTCGAGCTCGGCAGCGGCGAAACGCAGTACGGCCATTTCGCGAGCCAGCGCGGCGCTGACACTGGCCGGCTGGCGTGCGATCTGGCGTGCAAGCTGGCGCAGGCTGCCACCCAAGGCCTGCGGATCGATGCGGCTGGCCGTCTGCCGAGCCGCATAAAGCCGCAGCAAATCTTCCAGCTGGGCCGCCGTGCTCTGCCCGCTGTAGCTCAGGCTATCGTCCTTCTGATCCTGATTGAGGTTCAGCTTCTGCTCGCTCGCCCAGCGGCTCAAACTGCCCGGCGGCTGGGTGGCGGGATCGGCCTCGCGCGCGAGCTGGGCCGCGATCTGCCACTGCCAGGCCGGTGCTCCCGGCTGGCGATAGCCGGCTGCCGAGCGGGCGGCAAAGCGGAGCTGCGGGTCCTGCGTGCGATGCCAGATGAATTCATCGCCGTTGGAAAGCTTCCATCGGATGACTTGGTTCTTTTCATCCACCTCCTCGGCCATGAGCCGACCGACCGGGCCCGGCTCAGGCGCCCGCGCTACCACCTTGGCAGGCGCCGCCTGAGGAACCGGCAAGGGCTCGGACGCAATGCGTGCGCGCAGGGCCTCCACCTCGGCCTGGGTGGGCAGGCGTAGTGGGCTGAGACCGGGTGCCAGCATGAACAGCAGCTGGTCCGGGCTGGCGAGCCATTCGCGCACGCGTGTCTCCACATCGGCCGGTGTGATACTGGCCATGATGGCCTTCACCTCGGCCTGCTTCTGCTGTGGGTCCTGCAGGATTCGCCTCTCCACGAGGGCCTCCCCCAGCAATTGCTGCCAGGTGCTGATGTCACGCCTGGCATGAACATCCAGCGATTTGTCATTGAGCCGGTGGATCTCCGCCATCTCATCGGCCAATGCCTTGCGATCCACGCCCTCACGCCGCAACTGCTCCTGGGCCAGCAGGATCTGGCGCAGCCCTTCCTGATGGCCCCCGAGCGCCACACTTGCCGCGAAACCGAGCGAAGCCACGTTCCCGCCCAACTCGCCCCGGCTGCTGGTGAGAGACTCCACCGCAGACGGCAGTGCGCCCGCCTGCTGGCGCACTGCATGGCGCACCAAACGTTCGGCCAGGCGATCAATCAGGCGATTGCGAAAACCGGCCCGGTTCTGCTCCGGGTCACTCTTAAAACGAAACACCCAACCCACCTGGCTCGTACCACTCTCGGCATCCTGTACACGCGCAATACGCAGCTGGGTGCTCAACACCGGATCAGCTCGATTGCGGGCAGGTAGCTCCGCCGGCTCAAGCGCGGAAAAACGAGCACGGATCTTCTGCTCCATTTCGGCGGGATCGACATCCCCGACGATCAGCAAAGCCATATTGCCCGGCCGGTACCAGTCGGCATAGAAGCGGCGCAAGGCACTGGTCGGCTGGCTGCGGATGCTGGCCTCGCTGCCGATGGTGGGGCGAGCCGGATAGAGCGAGCCGGCACGCAGCAGGGCACGGCGCTGGCGCTCCATGCGCTCGGTGAGGCCCAGCTTGGTCCGCCACTCCTCAAGGATAATTTTGCGTTCGCTCTCCAGACCGGAGTCCGGGATCTGTGCGCCGCCGGCGATCTCCGCCAGCACGTCGAGTGCGGCCATCATCCGCTCAGGGCGCTTTTCCGGTGCCAACATGTAGAGCGTGCGCTCGAAGTTGGTCTGCGCGTTGTAGTGCCTGCCGACTTGCCAACCCAGATTGGTCATGTAGTCCCGTAAGCCTTCGGGATGTTTCTGCGATGCATGGAAAACCATGTGCTCGACCATGTGGGCGACGCCGGACTGGTCGTCGCGTTCGTCCAGCGAGCCGACGCGCACCACAAGCTGCATCGAGACCTGGGCCGAGCCATCCTTCACTGGCACGATGTAGTAGGGAAAGCCATTGGCCAGCTCTCCGCGCACGATACGGGGATCCCAAAGGAATGCACCGGGCTCCGGCGCTGCACTGGCCAGCAGCGGCAGCGCGCAAGAAACCAGCAGGAATAAGGCCCGCAGCCAGGCGGCTGAACAGAAACGAGAGATGAACGGCATGAAGACTCCTGCCGCACCCAGAGAGGGCGCGGCGAGACGGGTGATGACGGGGGCGGTCAGAACGAGTAGCCGAGTTCGAGTGCGAAGCTGCGACCGCGCTCGTAGGTGGCGTAGGTGGAACTGGCGGAAGTCTTGTTCTTCTGATCGGTGATGTTTTCGATCGTGAGCTTCACTTCGAGACTCTGGTCGGCGTGGATGCGCGGCGTCCAGCTGATCACCGTATCCAGTGCGATCGAGCGCGGCAACGAGGTTTGCTCCCACACATCCACCGTCGTGCCTTCGTAGGTGGTTTCACCGTTCTGCAACATCTGGCGATAGCCATCGCGAATACGCAGGATGTTGGTGAAACTCAGCTGCTGGGCTGGCAGGCTGCTCATGGCACCGATGCGCAACGTCCAGGGTCGGTTGTAGTTGTCAGCCGGCATCTCGGAGTAACGGATGAACTTGCCGTCGTACTGGATGATTTCGTCATTAGCGAGGGCCGTGCCATAGACATCCGCATAAGTCGAGTAATTGGATTTCACATCACTCTTGTTCACGGCAAACCAGAAGCGGGTGGCAACCGGGCCGGACTTGAAGGCCTTGTTGCTGTTCCAGCTGAGTGTCAGATCCTTGCTCAGGCTGCCACCTTCATTGGTGTAGACGTAGCACTGGTTGCTGTTGCAATCGGTCTGCTTGGTCAGCAAGCGCTTGACGATCTGATCCTTCCCGTCACGGCGGGTGAAGCGCAGGCTCAGGGGCCCGTTGAGCCAGTCGCTGTCGTAGTTCAGGCCGGCAGTCAGCTCATCGTCATACGGGCTGCGCATATCCTCGAGGCGATTGCTGGGTTTGGTCTGGGTCGCGCTGCTCCAGGCCAGGGTGCCGCTGCGAGTCTGGGTGTAGATGAGCGAGCTGACTTTCTCCTGCATCGCATAAGCGAACAGGTTGCGGCCGTAATAGCGGTTGGCACCGACATTCAAGGACAACGGCTCACTGGCTTGCCAGGTGAGGCTCGAACGCGGCGAAAGATTGGTGTCTGCCGTCAGCGAATCGCGATCCACACGACCGCCCAGACGCAGCTTGAGATTGCGCCAGCTGGCCTCGTCTTCCAGGTAGGCCGCCCAGGTGTTGGCATCCACATCAAAACTGCCAGCCTTGTAGGTCATCAGGCGGCGGAAGTACTGCCCCACCGTCTTGCCCTTCGTCGGCGTGGTGGAGCAGGCTTCGCTATCGAGTGCACCGGTACTGGTCTGGCAGCGCGAGATCGCACCGGAAGTTGGCAGATCAGCCACCGTCAGGTAATAGCGCGTGTCTCTCAGGCGGGTGTACTCAGCATGCTTCTGCTGGTACTCGAGGCCGCTGCTGACGCGGTGCCGGGTGTCGCCCAGCGAGAGTTCATGAAAAGCGGACTTGAGCTTGTAGCCCAGGTTCTGCATCTTCTGGTCGACATCGCCCCAGGCCCCCTCGCCGCTGCTGGCATTGCTCTGGCTGGAATCGCCCCAGTTCTTGTCCGCCGACCAGCGCCAGTCGCGGTAGTAATCGGCATCGCTGCGGCGCGACTGGTCGGTTTCGGAAAACGAGATCTGCTGGCTGAGCGTGGCGGGTGCCAGTCTCGACTCCAGATGCCCCGCAAGATTGAGGCCGCCGGATTTGATCGTGTAATCGCTGTTGCGATAGTTCTCGATGAAGTAGCTGTTCTCCGTCGGTGCATAGACGAGCGAAACATCCCCCTTGTGGGCGCTGCCGGCGGGTGCAAAGTCGGTCTTGATCACCAGCGTGTCCTGGATCCGCTGCTGGGTGACTTCGCGACTCTCGGTGGTGCCCGCATTGGTCGTCGAAAAGCGGTTGAGCGGAATGTCGGATTGCTTGCGAACCACGCTCATCAGGAGGCCCCAGGAAGGATCCGGGCGAGTTTCAAGGGTGGTCTTGTAAGTCCACTTCTTGAAGCGGGGCTGATTGTCTGCTGTGGAGGAGTTTTCAAATTCCTCCTGTTTCGCCGGATCGATGAAGAGGTGAGTCCAGTCCGATGAGGTGTAGCCAATCGCGAGGCTGCCGCCAAAGCGTTTGCGTGCCGAGCAGATCTTGGCGTCCACCACACCGCCGGTGAAGCGCCCGTATTCCGCGGACACGTTGGAGTCCTTGACCTCCACATCGCACAGGATGCTGCTGTCGATCGCCAGCGCCTGGGCATTGCCCGGAATGTATTCAGGATTGGTGGTGACGATCTTGTTGCCCGGGTCGAGATCATTCGCAATCGACACACCATCTAGCAGGATTTCGTTCTGATACGGTTTGGCGCCGTGAATGCTGATCTCCGCCGGTGCTATCTCGCCAGCCGTCTGCGAAGAGAGCTGGGCTTCGCTGTACTGGATGTTCGGATTGAGCTTGAGCTGACTGGTGAGATCTCCGTTAATCGCCGGCATGTTGCGGATCATCTGGCGATCGAGCTTATCCACCCCGGCCAGATGACGGGCAACGACCTTGACCTCGGCAAGCTCCGGTACCTCGCCAGCATTTTCCGTGGCGGCCTTGCGGGCGGGTGCCGATGCGGGTGCGCGGCGCAACACGAAGCTGCCCGAAGCCGTCTGTGCTGCCTCGAAACCACTGCCCGCGAGCAGCGCCGCAAACCCATCGGCCGTGCCGAAACGGCCCTGCACGCCCTTGGACTGCAGCCCCTTGAGCTGGGCCGCATCAAAAGCCAGCACCACACCGGCCTCGGCTGCAAAGCGGTTCAAGGCCTCGGCCAGAGGACCGGCGGCAATTGCATACGGACGCTGAAGGCTGGAGGCTGGCGTCGCCTGGGCATGAGCACCAGCCTGCAGACCAATGACCAGACTGGCCGCCATCAGGGCCATGACAAGCGGCCGCGGACGCGCTGGGCAAGCCGCCGTGGCGAGGGGAGAAAACGGGCTGCGCTGGGGAAGTAAAAACATGTTGTAGCCTGCGAATGAGAAGTGTTTCATTCGGTAGGCCGAACGAGCGCACAAAAAGGACACTCCCTGCCGCAATTTATTTTGCGCACAGTGGTGCGGAGTCTGCCCCCCTGCCCTGAGTGAAAGCCAATCCTTCGTCAGATCGCGCAGCTGATGAGCAACACGATCCGGATCTCGGCCTGCTCGCCTGTGGCTAGCCAGCCGAATCAGTCGCGCCGGGGCAAGAGACGCAAGGCACCGGCAGCTGTGGTCTCGACACGCAGTCCGTGCAGAGCGGCAACGCTCTCCAGTGAGCGAGCGGGCTGATCAACGAGATAGCTGCCGGACACGCGCAGGCCGGCAATCCGCGCATCGCATTCGATGGTTTTGCCGGACTGGTGTGCCAGTGCAGTCGTGAAGCGCGCCAGCGGCATGTCCAACACCACCAGCAAGCCTCGCGTCCAGGCGTCATCAGCCGCCGATGACGCTACCGGCACACCGACTGCGCTGGCCGAGAAACGCACGGCCTGCCCGGCCGCGATACGCAGCGGCGAGGCTTCCCGCTGCGGCTGGGTCAGCTCGACTGCATGCTCCTGCACCGCCAGCGTCGTGCCGGACTCGTCTTGTTGCAGGGTGAAGCGGGTTCCCAGCGGCCTGACCTGCCCGTCCCGCGCCACCACCAGGAGTGGTCTGGGCGAAGTACCGGCCGCCGGATCGTGGCCGCTCTGCACCTGCAATTCCCCGTCTTTCAGACGCAGCTCGCGTCGCCGGGCATCAAAAGAGATGCCGACGGTGGTCGCTGAGCCCAACAGCAGCCGGCTACCGTCGGAAAGTTTCACCACGCGGCGCTCCCCCTGTGCGGTGGCCAGCCATTCGACGGGCGCCTCGGGCGAGGCACGCATCAACAGAAAGACCAGGCCACACGCCAGCATGAGTCCGGCACAGGCGGCAAGGCGCCGGCGCTTGCCTGACGCCGCTGCATCCAGCGCACGGCGCGTCTGGGCGGGCGCCTGGGTCAGCAGGCCCTGCAGGCGTTCAACGCGCGACCAGGCCGCGCGGCACTCGGGGGAACTATCGTGCCAGCGCTGCCAGGCGGCGTGGTCTGTAGCATTCGCCTCACCGGAGCACAGACGTACATACCAGGCTGCCGCCGCCTCCAGATGCACGGCAACACCGCCGCTCTGCTCTGCCTTCAGAGACACTGGAGGCATTGCAGCACCGCTTTCTGCATGTACTTCTTCACGCTGCTGACCGACACACCGAGTTCGGTCGCGATCTCGGCATAGCTCCAGCCATCCAGTTGCGACAGCAGGAAGGCCCGCTTGGCCTTGGTACCCAGACCATCCAGCATGCGATCAATCTCGAGCAGGGTTTCGAGCAGGATGGCCCGCTCCTCAAGCGATGGCTGCGCGGCCTCCGGCAAGCTGGCCAGCTCGGCAAGATAGGCACGCTCCAAGTCCTGACGACGGAAATGATCGACCAGCAAACCGCGCGCGATGGTGGCCAGATACTGTCGCGGCTGTTCCAGCTCGGGCGGCCGCTCACCCGCCTGCAGGATGCGCAGGAAGGTCTCCTGAGCGAAGTCGGCAGCCCGATCCGAGCAATATCCCAAACGCCCGCGCAACCATCCCTTGAGCCAGGAGTGGTGCTCGCGATAGAGGCCTTCGTGAGTCAGGGCAAGCATTGTGTGTCAGGGGAAGCATTATGTATTTATGAGAATGATTATCATTTATATAGATGCTTCGCACAAGAGCCGTCACCTCTCCCGACCTCTCCCGACCTCTCCCGACCTCTCCCGACCTCTCCCGACCTCGGCCAGACCTTGCAAGCGCTTCCACCCGGCGGGTACAGCGCAACTCTTTTCAAGTGCCACTGCCCCAGGTATTGCCGCCTGGGCCAGAAAAGCGCCTCGCCTAGCCCGTCTGCTCAAGTACGTTCTGAAACGCGATCTCGTTCCGCAGCGTGTTGTACCCGGCGTCACCGGCATAACTGCACTCGCCGCTCCCGCTATCCACCCCACCCAACAGCGGACAGGCGCCGAACAGCTCAGCCACCCAGTCGACAAATGCACGCACTTTCGGTGACAGATGACGATTCTGCATGTAGGCCACCGAAATCTGCATTGGCGCTGGCGCCAGTTCGGGCAAGACCTCGACCAGCGCCCCCGATTCAAGCAAGGGCAAAACGGTAAAGCGGGCCGGCTGGATCATGCCGAACCCCTGCAAGGCACAGGCAATGTAGGCATCCATGTCATTGACTGAAACGCTGCCCTGCATCTTCAAGGGCGTCGCCTGACCATCAACCATGAAATCCCAGTCGAAGTTGCGGCCCGTTCGATGCGAAAAATAGTGCACGGCAACATGCTGCTTCAGGTCATCGAGGCTATGCGGCACGCCATAGCGTTCAAGGTAATCGGGTGTCGCGCAGGTGATCATCTTGATCGCTCCGATCCTCCGGGCCACCAGGGTTGAATCCTGCAAATCACCGGCCCGGATGACGCAATCCACCGCTTCACGTACCAGATCAACCAGACGGTCCCCCATGCCGATGACCAGCTCGACATCGGGGTAACGCGCGCGGAACTCGCACAGGCGCGGGATCAGCACCAGGCGGCCAATCGGCGAAGGCACATCGACACGCAAGCGCCCCTTGGGCCCCTGTGCCACATCCCGAAACGACGCCTCAGTCTCCTCGACCTCGCCAAGGATGCGGGCGCAATGCTCATAGTAGGCGGCCCCATCCGGCGTCAGGCTGATGCGCCGCGTGGTCCGGTTGAGCAAGCGTACCCGTAGCAGGGCCTCGAGATTCTGAATGATGGTGGTCACCGTCGCCCGTGGCAGGCCAAGCATGTCTGCGGCACGGGTAAAGCTGTTGGCGTCCACCACCCGGGTAAATACCTGCATGGCCTGGAAACGGTCCATCCTGCGATCTCCTGAGATCTTTGATTGTTTGCTAATGATGAATAGTATTGTTTAAAACAACGTATTTATCCAACCAGAAACAACACAGAAAATAGCTTCATCCCAATTTTTGGCAGCCCCCTGCCCTGGATGTGATGCAAGCCACCACCCCGCAGCCGCCGCAAGAGCTGAGCATTCCCGGTCCAGCCGGCCCGCTCGCACTGCGCGTATACCGCCCCAGCACCGCCCGGGCGGGCTTGCCCATCGTGCTCTATTTCCATGGTGGCGGCTTTATCGGCGGCAGCCTGGACGACGCCCACACCGCAGCCGCTTTCATCGCCGAACACACGCCGGCCCTGGTCATTGCCGTCGATTACGCCCTGGCCCCAGCCCGGCCCTTCCCCGCTGCCCCCGAGGATGCCTATGCCGCTGCGCAGTGGGCCGTTGAGCACGCCCTCGAACTGGGCGGCGCTCCTAAGCGGCTGGCGGTTGCCGGCGACGATGCCGGCGGCAACCTGGCGGCCGCCCTGACTCTGATCGCCCGTGATCGCAATGGCCCGGCCATCCTGGCCCAGGTGCTGGTCGGACCAATGCTCGACCCGAGCATGACCCGCCTCGGTGACAGCGCCCGTCTGAACTCGGATCTCAGCGCCGCGACCTGCGCCGACTGCTATCGCCAGTATCTGCCCCAGCCGCGCCAGCGCCTGCACCCCTACGCGTCGCCGCTGGTTTCGGTACGCCAGGCAGGCTTGCCGCCGGCATTGATCATCACGGCTGAATGCGACGTGCTGCACAAGGAAGCCGAGACCTATGCCGAAGCCCTGATCGCCGCCGGCGTTGCCACCCAGGTCGTGCGCCTGGCCGGCCTCAAGCACGCTGCACTGGCCAGCCACCGCCCGGCACTGGCTGAAATTGCCCATTTCCTGCGCCGCCGCCTTGGAGAGCAAGAGATTCCGACAGAGCCGCCCGAAACGCTGGGTCAGCGCGGCCTGCGCAATGAACACCAAAGCCCCCCCAGTCCCTCGTCAGAGATCCGATAAGCCCCGCTCCCATTATTCAAACCCCCAGAGGAATCATCATGCCCCTACGCCAAAAAAACTTTGTCCTCGCCGCCGCCCTGGCCGGCCTCTTCAGTCTCGGTGCTGGTCTCGCCGTTTATCACGGCCAGGCCGGTGCTGCGTCCACCGCTGCGCCGGCCGCGGCCACGGTGGATGTCGCCGAAGTCATTGGCCGCGCAGTCACCGAATGGCAACAATATTCCGGTCGCCTCGAAGCAGTGGAGCGGGTCGAGATCCATCCCCAGGTCTCCGGCATCCTGACTGCCGTGCATTTCAAGGACGGCAGCCTGGTCAAGAAGGGTGAGCTGCTGTTCACCATCGACCCGCGCCCCTTCGCCGCCGAGGTGGCCCGCGCCGAAGCCCAGCTCGCTGCGATGGAAGCCCGCGTCGCCTACACCGCCAGTGATCTGGCGCGCGGCGAACGCCTGCTGGCCGAAAACGCCATCGCCCGCCGGGATTTCGACGAGAAGCAGAATGCCGCGCGCGAAGCCAAGGCCAACCTGCAGGCGGCCAAGGCCGCGCTCAATGTCGCCCAGCTCAATCTCGAATACACCCGCATCACCGCGCCGATCACCGGCCGCGTCTCGCGTGCGGAAGTCACCGTCGGCAATCTGGTCGCTCCCGGCAATGGCCCGGCGCTAACTTCGCTGGTCTCGGCCGATCGCATCTATGCCGCCTTCGATGTCGACGAGCAAAGCTACCTGAAGGTAGTCAGTGGCAGCCAGGGTAAGGCGTTGCCCATCCATCTGGGCCTCGCCAACGACGAGGGCTACTCGCTTCAGGGGCGGCTGAGTTCGGTGGATAACCGCCTCGACAGCAGCTCCGGCACCATCCGCCTGCGGGCCCTGGTCGACAACCCGGACGGCAAGCTGCTGCCCGGCCTCTATGCCCGCATCCGGCTCGGCGCATCCGGCCAGCGTGATGCCGTGCTGATCGATGAAAAAGCGGTCGGCACGGATCAAGCCAGACGCTTCGTACTGGTGGTCGGCGAAGGCAACCAGACCGCTTACCGGGAAGTTCGCCTGGGCAGTCTGCAAGACGGCCTGCGGGTCGTCGAAAGCGGCCTCAAGGCCGGCGAACGCATCGTGGTCAACGGTCTGCAACGGGTACGCCCGGGCGACCCGGTCACCCCCAACATCGTCCCGATGGGCGCCGCCGTGCCGGCTGCCGCCAAGGGCTGAGGACTCACCGTCATGAACATCTCAAAATTCTTCATCGACCGGCCGATCTTCGCCGGCGTGCTCTCTATCCTGCTTCTGCTCGCGGGCGTGCTGGCGGTGTTCCAGCTGCCGATCTCGGAGTATCCCGAAGTCGTGCCGCCTTCGGTCGTCGTGCGTGCCCAGTATCCCGGCGCCAACCCCAAGGTGATTGCTGAAACGGTGGCCTCGCCACTGGAGGAGTCGATCAACGGCGTCGAAAACATGCTCTACATGCAGTCGCAGGCCAACAGCGACGGCAACCTGACGGTGACGGTCAATTTCAAGCTCGGCGTCGATCCTGACAAAGCCCAGCAACTGGTGCAGAACCGCGTCTCGCAGGCCTTACCTCGCCTGCCCGAGGATGTGCAGCGCCTGGGGGTGACGACGGTGAAAAGCTCGCCGACGCTGACCCTGGTGGTGCACCTGATCTCGCCGGACGATAAGTACGACGCCACCTATCTGCGCAATTACGCCGTGCTCAACGTCAAGGACCGGCTGGCCCGCATCTCCGGGGTCGGCGAAGTCTCAGTATGGGGCGCCGGCAACTATGCCATGCGCGTCTGGCTAGACCCGCAGAAAGTTGCCCAGCGCGGCCTGACTGCCAGTGAAGTGGTGGGCGCCATCCGCGAGCAGAACGTACAGGTTGCGGCTGGCGTGATCGGCGCCTCTCCGAGCGCACCGGACACGCCGATGCAGTTTTCGGTCAATGCCCAGGGCCGCCTGCAAAGCGAGGAAGAGTTCCGCAACATCGTGCTCAAGACCTCTCCCGATGGCAGTGTCACCCGCCTGGCTGACGTCGCCCGCGTCGAGCTCGATGCAGCGGAATACGGCCTGCGCTCACTGCTCAACAACAAACCCGCCATCGGCATGGGCATCATGCAATCGCCCGGCGCCAACGCCCTCGAGGTTTCCTCCCAGGTGCGCGCAGCGATGGCCGATCTGGCAAAAGACTTCCCGGCCTCGGTGGAATATCGCATCGAATATGACCCAACCCAGTTCGTGCGCTCCAGCATCAAGGCCGTGGTCCACACCCTGCTCGAAGCCATCCTGCTGGTCGTACTGGTCGTGATCGTTTTCCTGCAAACCTGGCGCGCCTCGATCATCCCGCTGCTCGCCGTGCCGGTCTCCATCGTCGGCACCTTCTCGCTGATGCTCGGTTTCGGTTACTCGATCAATGCCCTGTCGCTGTTCGGCATGGTGCTGGCCATCGGCATCGTGGTCGATGACGCGATCGTAGTGGTTGAAAACGTTGAGCGCAACATCGAGGCCGGGCTGACACCTCGCGACGCCACCTACCGGGCAATGCGCGAAGTCAGCGGGCCGATCATCGCCATCGCGCTGACCCTGGTGGCCGTGTTCGTGCCGCTCGCCTTCATGACCGGCCTCACCGGCCAGTTCTACAAGCAGTTCGCGATGACCATCGCCATCTCGACGGTGATCTCGGCCTTCAACTCGCTGACCCTGTCCCCGGCCCTGGCCGCCATGCTGCTCAAGGGCCACGGCGAAACACCGGACTGGCTGACGCGGCAGATGAACCGCTGGTTCGGCGGCTTCTTTGCAGCCTTCAACCGCTTCTTCGGTCGCGCTTCTGAGAGCTACGGCCGCGGCGTCACCGGTGTCATCGGTCGCAAGGCCTCGGCGATGGGCGTGTATGCCGTGCTGCTGGGGCTGACGGTGGGCATCTCCTATCTGGTACCTGGCGGCTTCGTGCCGGCCCAAGACAAGCAGTACCTGATCGGCTTCACGCAATTGCCGAACGGCGCCTCGCTCGACCGCACCGAAGCGGTGATCCGCAAGATGGGTGAAATCGCGCTGGCACAACCGGGCGTTGAAAGCACCATTGCCTTCCCCGGCCTGTCGATCAACGGCTTCACCAACAGCTCCAGTGCTGGCATCGTGTTCGTGACCCTGAAACCCTTTGATGAACGCCACGGGCCGGAGCTCTCGGCAGGCGCCATCGCCGGCGCGCTGAACCAGAAATACGCCGCGATCCAGGAATCCTTCATCGCCGTCTTCCCGCCACCACCGGTGATGGGCCTGGGCACGGTGGGCGGCTTCAAGATGCAGATCGAGGACCGCGGCGCCATCGGCTACGCCGAGCTGAATGCGGCCGCCAATGCCTTCATGGCAGCAGCATCCAAAGCGCCGGAACTGGGGCCGATGTTCTCCAGCTACCAGATCAACGTGCCCCAGCTCGATGTGGATCTCGACCGCGTCAAAGCCAAGCAACAAGGGGTTTCGGTGACCGACGTGTTTGACACCATGCAGATCTACCTCGGCTCGCTGTATGTGAACGACTTCAACCGCTTCGGCCGCACTTACCAGGTACGCGCCCAGGCCGATGCACCGTTCCGCGCCCATCCGGAGGACATCCTGCAACTGAAGACGCGCAACAATCAGGGCGAAATGGTGCCGCTCTCCTCGCTGGTCAAGGTGCACTCCACCTTCGGCCCGGAAATGGTCGTGCGCTACAACGGCTATACCGCCGCCGATATCAACGGCGGCCCGGCACCCGGCTATTCGTCGGCCCAGGCCGAGGCAGCCGTCGAGCGCATCGCCGCAGAAACTCTGCCGCGAGGCGTGCGTTTCGAGTGGACCGATCTAACCTACCAGAAGATTCTCGCAGGCAACGCCGGCATCTGGGTCTTCCCGATCAGTCTGTTGCTGGTCTTCCTGGTACTCGCGGCACAGTACGAAAGCCTGACCCTGCCGCTGGCAGTGATCATGATCGTGCCGATGAGCATCCTGGCCGCGCTCACGGGCGTCTGGCTGACCGGTGGTGACAACAACATCTTCACCCAGATCGGGCTGATGGTGCTGGTGGGCCTGGCGTGCAAGAACGCCATCCTGATCGTCGAATTCGCCCGCGAGCTGGAACTGCAGGGCGCGACCCCGATCGATGCGGCCATCGACGCAAGTCGCCTGCGCCTGCGCCCGATCCTGATGACTTCCATCGCCTTCATCATGGGCGTCATCCCGCTCGTCATCTCAAGTGGTGCCGGCTCCGAAATGCGCCATGCCATGGGGATTGCCGTCTTCTTCGGCATGCTCGGCGTGACCTTCTTCGGGTTGTTCCTGACCCCGGTTTTTTATGTGCTGCTGCGCACCCTCGACAAGCGCCACAAGCTGCACACCGCAGCGCCGCATGAGGCTCCGATCACCCCGGCTCACACCGCCCCTCAGCGTGCGGTCTGACCCCCAGGAGAAATGAACATGAAACATCTCACTTCGCCCGCCCTCCATGCCGCCCCGGCGGCGGTCAGGCCCCGCAGCCGGGGTACGGCCACCCGGCTGTTCCCGCTACTGGCGGCACTGCTGACGCTGGCCGGCTGCTCGCTGGCCCCGGCCTATCAGCCACCGCAGGTCGAGACGCCGGCCGCCTTCAAGGAGGCACCCACTGCGGCGCAATGGAAGACCGCCGAACCCGCCGAAAACGTCCCGCGCGGTGAATGGTGGAAAGCCTTTGCCGATTCGACACTCAACGATCTGGAAAGCCGTGCCGCAGCGGCCAACCAGGATCTCAAGGCCGGCGCTGCCCGTCTGAGCCAGGCCCGTGCCCTGCAACAGAACGCCCGTTCGGCGCTCTTCCCGCAGATCGGTATCGGCGCCGGAGCCACCCGCCAACGTCCCTCGCCAGCCTCGCAAGGGCTAGCTGCAGACGCCGACACCAGCATCTCGACGTTGTGGCGGGCGCAAGGCACCGTTGCCTACGAAGCCGACCTGTTCGGCCGGGTGAGCAGCAGCGTCGATGCCGCGGCGGCCACCAGTGCGCAGCGCGAAGCCCTGTTCCACTCACTGCAACTGGCCATCCAGGCCGATGTCGCAAATGCCTACTTCTCCCTGCGCGAACTCGACGCCTTGGCGGCGCTGTATGCAGACACCGTCACGCTGCGCGAGCAAAGCACCCGCCTCTTCCAGCGCCGTTTCGATGAAGGAGACATCAGCGAGCTGGAGCTAGCCACCGCCCGCACCGAACTCGCCTCGGCCCGCTCGGAAGCCATCGGCATCGCCCGCCAGCGCGCCGTGGCCGAACACAGCCTGGCCATCCTGCTCGGCGAGGCGCCGGCCGCCTTCACCCTGCCCCCTCAGCCGCTCGACCGGGTTGAGCTGAAAGTGCCAGCCGGGCTACCGTCCGCCTTGCTCGAAAGACGTCCGGACATCGCCGCCGCCGAACGCGCGATGGCCGCCGCCAATGCTCGCATCGGCACGGCGCGGGCCGCCTTCTTCCCGCGCCTCTCGCTGACCGGGGCACTGGGTTACGAGTCAGCCGAGCTGGGCGATCTTTTCAAATGGAGCAGCCGCACCTTCCTGCTCGGTCCGATGGTCGGCACGCTGCTTTCGCTGCCGGTCTTCGATGGTGGCGCTCGCCAGGCGGGGGTGGATCAGGCACATGCCGTCTACCTCGAAGAGGCTGCCAACTACCAGCAGACGGTGCTGCGCGCGTTCAAGGAAGTAGAGGACAACCTGGCCCATCTGCGTCTGCTCGAGAGCCAGACACAGGCTCAGGACGAAGCCGTCAGCTCGGCCCGGCGGGCCGCCCGGCTATCTCAGGTCCAGTATCGTGAAGGCTCGGTCAGCCACCTGAATGTGATCGATGCCGATCGCAGCGTGCTGCTGCAACAGCGCGTAGCCGTTCAGCTCGAGGCCGAACAGGCGCGGGCTACCGTCAGCCTGATCCGCGCCATTGGCGGTGGGTGGCAGGCACAGGCCGCCGTCAATTGACCCGCAAGCAGTGAAAACACCTGTGTGAGCAGGCGGGGCCAAGCCCGCCCTCACACGGGCCCCGCATTCATGATGCGGAGGCCTTGCCAGGCGGCACAGTCGTCACATAAGTGAAATTCGCCCAAGCCCCAATTGCCGCGCGCTGAAGGGCATCCTCCGGTGCGGGCAGCCCTGCGTCACTGCGCGTCGGCCTGCTCCGGCTCCGAGGGCTGGGCTTCCGGGCTATCGGGCAAACGCAGCACATGTCCCATCCGCTGCCGCTTGGTCTGCATGTAACGGCGGTTGTCCGGATTGGAGGGCACTTCGTGTGATAGCGACTCCAGTACCTTCACGCCCTCGCGCTCCAGCGCCTGTCGCTTGGTCGGGTTGTTGCTCATCAGCCTGATGCTGACGACACCCAGATGGCGCAGGATTTCTGCCGGCGCCGCGTAGCTGCGACGATCGGCCGGTTGCCCAAGCGCCAGATTCGCCTCGACGGTATCCAGGCCCTCATCCTGCTTGGCGTAAGCCGCAATCTTCTGCTGCAGGCCGATGCCGCGCCCTTCGTGGCCCCGCACATAAATACAGACCCCGGTGCCCGCAGCCGCAATGCGTTGCAGGGCAAGCTCCAGTTGCTCACCGCAATCACAGCGCCGCGAACCGAAAACGTCTCCGGTCAGGCATTCGGAATGCACGCGGACGAGTACCCCCGTCTGCCCCTCGACGACACCGCGCACGAGTGCAAGATGCTCCACACCACCATGCTCACGGAAGGCATGGACACGGAACTCGCCATGCGCTGTCGGCAGGACGGACTGAGAAATCTGATCAAAGATGGACATGAACTGACAAGGCTGACTGCTCGAAGGCTGTTCGACAGCCGCGCTCTGAGGTGGTTCGAAAATTCCGGAGCATCCCGCCCCGAGGCTCAAGGGATAGTGATCGCGACCCACTGGCGATGTGCGCCGCGCTTCCGGAGGAATCCGCTATTTTGCCCGGCCTTGTGCCCAAGCCCAAAGCACTATCTCGTCTATGCATTGCGCCAGAATCCATCGCCAGGTGATGAATTGAGTGATCCGCCCTGATTTGGGACCATGCAGCCCCTTACATTGGGCCTGCCTCACCGGAACACGCCAGCTCGTTGTACCCAAACAAAGGGGCGGATCGGCCATGGCGATCTGCTCAACACTTACCGTGAAATAAAGAGCGCCTTGTCTCTGCACAGCGCGCAAGCATTCAGAAGAACCAGCGCGCATAGGCTTCCAGCCGCCAGTTCGAAGTCTTGGTAGTGAACTCAGCGTTTTCCGGCCCGCCGAGCAAAATCGCCCGACTGCGCAGTTCGAGATTCGAAAAGCCGGTATAGCTGACTTCGGGCTGGATCTGCCAGCTGCCGTCACCGATATTGGCCATAGTGGTCAGCGCCACGCTGCCATAAAGCCAGCCAAAGGGCTCAGCCTTGCTAGCCTTCAGATAGAGATAGTCCTGCCCCGGATTGGCTTTGGCATAGCCGGACTGAGCCACCGTGCGCGCCTTGCTGCTCAAGCTGGCTGAGGCCCCCTGAACCGTAGCGCGGTCCATGAAGGCGTAGTAGTCGTCCAGCTCATCTGCCGTATAGCCACCACCATTGTGGTAGTACTCACCTATCAGGGTGATCTCGCCAAGGGTCAGGTAGCGAAGGCCAATCAGATATGCGCTGTAATCGAGTTGCTTGCTGCTGGAGACGCCACTTTCGCTGACCGTAGTACGCGTCGCATCCAGGGTGTGCGCCCACTCGCCATGCACCTCAAGCGCAGGACTCAGGTTGCGCGAGAAGTCGGCACCGAAGCTCTGCGGACGCGCGCCCTCTCCCCGCCACATCAGATCTACATCGGTATCCCAGGCGAGCAAATAAAGTTTCGCTGCCGGATTAGGGTTCTGCTGCTTGCCAAAATCATTATTCAGGTTGTCGTTTGTGGGCACGACAAGCCCTGTCAGACCAAGGGCGCTCACAGGCCCGGCAAAACTGCGGTTCCACTCTACGCCAGCCATCACGAAGCCCTCCCGGCTGGCAGTAGGATCGACCGGATCCTTGGGGCGCTCTACAAACCCTACTGGGTTCCAAGCATAGCCCTTGCCCCAGCGCTGCACGCGCTTGCCAAGGTCCACTGTCAATGCAGGCCCCGCGCTCCAGCGTAAGCCACCATCCATCAAGGCTCCATAGCTCACGCGTTCGAGCAGGGTGTCCGCCGCATAACTTGCCTGGGCCCGTGCATCGGCTGTAAAGCCCCACCAGCTGGTCTTGCCGGAAAGCTCCAGGGTGGTCGTGGTGCGATTGAGCCAGTCGCGCGGTGCTTCACCCGGGTACGCGATGCGGTAAGCCGAGCTGTCGCCGCGCAGACTGAGGGTTTCGAACTTCTGTTCGAGGTAGCCGCCGAACTCATAAGGTTTCTTCTCGAATTCGCTGGCATTGAATACAAACTCCTCTGCCTGCGCAGCCATGCCAGAGAGTATCCAGAGCATGGCCACAGCACATGCTTTCATTTACGCAACTCCTCCAGGCGTGACATGAACCCCTGGGTGAACACCTCATCGCTGACCACGCGCTTCTTCAGGCCGGAGTAGAGCATCACCGACTTGTAACCCTTGTACAGCGGACTATCCGTCTCGACCGTAGCCGGGCGCTTGATGCCGCCGCCGAAGTCCTTGATGTCCTTGAAACGCAAGGTCTTGATCAGCATGCCGCTGCTGGCATAGGCCTCGATTTCGAGCGGCAGAACGGTTTTCTTGTCGACCACCATCTTCAACTGGTCGTAGGCGACTTCCACCGTTTTCGCCTTCAGTGTGAGCAGGTAAGTGTCGCCCTGATCTTCGGCGCGGGTGACGGTGTATTCCTCGGTGTAATCAATCCGCAGGATGTCGGCATTGCTGAACACGCCACCAGTGATCGACTGCTGGCTGGTGATGCGCATCGGTTTGCCTACGCTTGGCACGTAGAGCCACATGTTGTCACCCTGGCGGAGCGTGCTACGGCCCTTGTCACTGGCCGGCGCTAGGAATAGCGCGGCGACGTTGTCCTTGCCCTTCTTCACCGAGAACAGCACGAATTCCTTCTTCGTACCGTCCGGCTCGATGTTGATGAGCTTGCGGTACATCTCGTAGCTCTCGGGTTCCAGATTGCGGTCGACCTTCTGCAGGATGGCAACGCCATCGATGGCAGACTGGCTGAGCGAGGTGGCGAAGAGGGCCACAGCAGCCAGTGAAAGTGCGATGAGTTTCTTCATGGTGAGTCTCCATTGAATTCAGGGACATAGGGTTCTGTAGGGCCGACTTCAGTCGGCCATCCACATCCGGTGCGCGGCTGAAACCGCACCTACCCAGTTACACATGTTTCAGCGCCTGAATCGGGTCCATGTTCGCGGCGCGCCAGGCCGGCTGCAGACTGGCCAGACCGGATACCAGCACCGCCAGGCACAGCACCAGCAGCACTTCACCTGTCGCCAGATCCGGCACCAGCGAGAGCTGGCTGCGGCCGTAGGTGAATTCGATGGGCCAGGCATGGAAGACTGCAACCAGCGCATAGCTGATCGCCACGCCGACAATCGCTCCGGCCAGCCCCAGCAGCAGACCTTCGCCAAGGAACAGGCCCATGATCTTGCCGGGCTTGGTGCCGATGGCGGCCAGCGTGCCGATCTCGCGGATGCGCTCATACACGGCCATCAGCATCACGTTCATCACGCTCACCAGCACGATGGCGATCAGCATGATGCGGATGAACAACGTCATCAGATCGATCATCTTCACGATGGTGGCGAAGGGCGAGAGTTCCTTCCATGTATGCAATTCGGTTGCAGGCTTGTCTTCCTTGTTGCGGATCGTGTCGAGCTGTCCTGCGAGGCGCTGCTGCACCTTCTCCAGCGCATTCAGACTCTTCAGGCGCACGGCGATTTCCATGACCTCGGGCTTCTCCATGCGCAGCAGTTCGCGTGCATCCTTGATGTGGATGTAGCCATCACGGCCGCCGGGGCCGGTCACCTGATCGAGGATGCCGCGCACAGTGAAGGGCCGTGCATTCACCGATCCGGAGGCGTTGGTGACGACCAGCACCACCGAGTCACCCACCTTCACCTTGAGTCCCTTGGCCAGCAGGGTGGGCAGCAGCAATTCGCCTTCCTTTACTAGCGGGCCGGTCTTGTCGCCATCGCTGATGCGCTTGCGCAGGGCCGGTACCGTAGCGTCTTCCGCCTCGGGTTCGACGCCATTGAGGCGGATTGCGCTGGTCTCGGCATAGTTGGAGAACATCGCACCCATCTTCACGCGCTTGGAATACGCCACCACATCCGGGTCGCCCTTGAGGAATTCTTCCACCTTCTCGATGGCTTTGGGCTGCAGGTTCATGTTCAGCGGCGAGTTGTCTGTCGCGGCTTGATAGCCCTTGCGGTGCACTTGCAAATGACCAAGCATCGCATCGGTGATCTCGCCGACCATGGTTTGTTTGAAAGCGCCGGCCGTGGCCACGAAGATCAACAGGGCGACCACGCCCAGAGTGATCAGGCCGGCGGTGAGCAGGGTGCGGCGTTGGTAGCGCATCAGATTGCGCGCTGAGAGTTTCAGGGTCGCAATCATGCTGCACCTCCTTGCTGGTGGAGTGTTCCGTCTTCGAGAACGAATGTCAGTTCGGCCTCGCTCATGATCTTCGGGTCGTGGGTGGAGAACACGAAGCTGGTGCCGAAGTCATCGCGCATCTTCTTCATCAGATTGAGGATGCGGTAAGCGGTGTCATGGTCGAGGTTGGCGGTCGGCTCGTCGGCCAACACCAGCTTGGGCTCGCCGACCAGTGCGCGCGCCACGGCAATGCGCTGCTTCTGCCCGCCGGAGATCTGGTCCGGCCGCTTGTCTGCCTGTTCAGTCATGCCGACGGCTTCAAGCATCTGCATCACGCGCTCGCGACGTTTCGCTTCGGACCAGCCACGCACCATCAACAGCGGGTACTCGATGTTCTCGTAACAACTCAGCACCGGCACCAGATTGAAATCCTGGAATACGAAGCCCAGATGTTGGCCGCGAAAAGCGGCAGCGGCGTTGCGTGACAAGGTTGAAATGTCTTTGCCATACACCTTCATCGTGCCGCTGCTAGGGTGATCAAGACAGCCAATCAGGTTCAGCAGCGTCGACTTGCCGCTGCCGGAAGGGCCGACGAAAGCGGCAAAGGCGCCTTCACCTATCTCGAAATTCACGTCTTTCAGTGCCGGGTATTCGATGTCGCCCACCCGGTAGGTTTTCTTGATGTTTATCGCCTGGATCAATGACATGGTTGTGTCTCCCGTGTTGATTCCTGATGCCGGATTTAGGGCGGACTTCAGTCCGCCTCCAAGCTTGGCGTGCGACTGAAGTCGCACCTACGAAAACCTGCTCAGCCGAACTTGATGAACATCTTGGAATAAGGGACTTTGATTTTTCCCAGTGCTTCTTTGACCTTAGCCTTGTCCTGCGAGAACAGGGCAGCCTTAAGGTCTGTCACCGACTTCTGAACGGCAGCACACGAAGTCTTGAACTCTTCATTGCCGCGCAAATCTGCCGAGGCTTCGCTGGCGAGCTTGTTGGCGAGCATTTCCAGCGCACCTGTCTGGGCGGTGAGCTCCAGAAAACCGTTAGCGCCGTCGAGGATCTTCGGGCCTTCGATCAGCACATGCTCCATCTGTGCGTGATAGGCATTCATGTGGTCGCTGAACACGATCACGTTATTGCGAGCGCGCAGCTGGGCCATTACATCACGGGCCTCTTCCAACGTTTCGTGCGCTTCAATTAACTGCCCCTTGTCGATTTCGGCAGCCGCTTTGTCATATACCTTGCTGACCTCGGCGAGCGAATCGGCAAACTGGGTGTCGCGGTCGTAAGGAGGCGGCGCCTTGACCATGAATTGCTTGAGGATGCTGGCCCAGCTTGTGCGTGCCTGAGCAATCGCTTGTTGTGCGTCAGGCTGTGAGGTCTGGTTGGTCTTGAAGAGCGCTGCACGGTAAGGTGCATAGGCCTTCAGCATGGCGTCGGTAAAGGGGTCAGCAGCGTTGGCAATCCCAGTCGCAAGCAAAAAGCTGAAGATCAGGGCAGGCTTGAACATGATGTTTCTCCGGTCAGCAGTAGATAACTGCAGTGTGGCTTCCCCCCGGTAGAAAACTGTTAGCAGTTTGTCCTGCTTTGTAAGCAGATGTTGCGAACGGGAACTTTGGCAACATCTGCATGCACATCACGCCACTTTCATGGCGTAGGCATTTTTGCGGGTGAGCGTGGATCAACATTGGCTTTGAGGCCACCGCTGAAGCTCTTCACATCAAAACCTTCCTGTATCAGCAAGCGCGCTGCGAAGTAGCTCATTTTTCCGAAGGCACATACGGTGAGGACCGGACGTGTGCGATCCAGCTTGGCGAGATTGGCACGCAGGGTTGGAAACGGAATGTTGATCACGTTTGCGGGCGCCGGGAAGGCTTCAGCCAGGGGTTGGGGGCGCACATCAACGATCTGCACCTGTGGATCGGTGGGCAATTCTGTAATGTGGCGCACCAGTCCGTCACGACGATTGCAGGCGGTGAACCCGGCGAGGTTGATCACATCCTTGGCCGAGCCGAAAGGCGGTGCATAGGCCAGTTCCAGATGACACAGATCGTCAATCGTCATGCCGCCGAGAATAGCGGTGGCCATCACGTCCAGCCGCTTGTCTATGCCTTCAAAGCCGGTGGCCTGGGCACCTAGCACACGACCGCTGTCAGGCTCCCACAAGATCTTGAAGCTGAGCGGTTTGGCGCCGGGATAGTAGCCAGCATGGTGCTGGTCATTCACAGTGACCGTTGCATAGGGCTTGCCTGCTGCTTGCAGACGTTTTTCGCTCCAGCCAGTGATGCCGGCAGCGACCTCGAAACCACGCACGATGGCCGTCCCCAGCGAGCCGGGATAGGGACGCGCTTTGTCCGCCATGAAGATGTGATCCGCAGCCACCCTGCCCTGCCGATTGGCCGGCCCGCCCATGGGCACGTTGACCGAGCTGTCGATTACGCGATCGCGGGTCTGCACCGCATCACCGGCGGCGTAGATCGACGGGTCGGAAGTCTGCATGAAATCATTCACTACGATGTGGCCGCGCGGGCCAAGCTCCAGCCCAGCGTCGCGTGCAAGTTCAGTATCGGGTCTGACACCTATGGAGAGAATCACCAGATCGGCGTCCAGCACCTTGCCTGAGTTCAGGTGGCAGCGCAGATGGTTTTCTTGTGCCTCGAAACGCGCTACACCATCGCCCAACGTAATCCCAATGTTGTGACGACGCAGTTCGGATTCGAGTAGCGCCGTCATGGGCGAATCGAGCTGCGGAAAGATCTGCGTCTGCAATTCCACCAACTCTACCGAGAGGCCTTTGTGGCGCAGTTGCTCAGCCATCTCGATACCGATGAAACCGGCGCCGATCACCACTGCACGCATGCCTTCTTCGGTGGCGGCGACGATGCGGTCCATGTCCTGCAGATTGCGCAAAGTGAACACGCGTCCGTCATTAATTCCAGGCAAGGCTGGGCGCAGAGGAGAAGCTCCTGGTGAGAGCATCAGCTTGTCGTAACTGATCCATTCGCTGCGACCATCGGCGAGATACTTCACCTCCACGCGCTTGCCGGCTCGATCAATCTTCACGGCCTCGCAACCGGTACGCACATCAAGATTCAGCAAGCTCTTGAGACTGCCTGGAGTCTGTACGGCAAGGGCCGCGCGATCGCTGATCTCTCCGCCTACGTAATAAGGCAGGCCACAGTTGGCAAAGGACACGTCCGGCCCGCGCTCGATCATGATGATTTCGGCATGCTCATCAAGACGGCGCGCACGCGCAGCACAGGAGGCCCCAGCGGCCACTCCGCCAATAATCAGCAATCGGTTTGAAGTGCTCATGGCAGTTCCTTTCGGCGAGTGAGTCGAAGTTTTGCCGTTCAGTACTTCAGCTGGACACTTATCCGGCTGCCTGTGGCGGGCAGATCAAAGGCGCTGTCGGCAAAGGCGGGGGGGCCGAAGACCGCAGGATTATTGGAGAGGCCATAGCCTTCAAGCGGGAACATCCCCAGGCGCAAATCCAATTTGCCACTGGCATTTTCATCGTGATAGGCCATCAGCGCGTAAGAGCCGGGCGGAACATCCTCGAATCGCAGCAAGGCTTTACCGCTCTGCGCCGGCACGACCAGCACACGAAAGGCCTGCGCCTCCTTGCGGAACGCATCTTGCGGACGATAAAGGCTTGCCCGCAGGCTGCCGCTGGCATTGCGCACACCGGCCACTTCGACCTCCAGTGAGCCACTGGCTGGGGTTTGCGCCTGCACCGTCAGCGCACAGAACAGAAAGAAAACGGAAAAGAGGCGATTCATCGTGCACTCATCCTAGAAAAGGGGAAGCCCAGCGCACGATATCCTGCGCCGGACGGGCACCTGCTTCGCGTGCCACTTCGTGGCCGGCCTTGAAGAGGGCCAAGGTGGGAATACTGCGGATACCGGAACGTGCGGCGATCGCCGGCTGGGCTTCGGTATCCAGCTTGGCCAGCAAAGCACGGCCATGCAGCAAACGCGCCGCCTCAGCATACATCGGCGCCATGCTCCGGCAGGGCCCACACCAGGGCGCCCAGAAATCCACCAACACTGGCAGGCCATTACGCGCAATCACGGCATCAAAACTGTCTGCTGTGAGCACGACTGGCTCAGCCGGCAGAATCGGCTGCTTGCAGGCTCCGCAGACCGGGCCATCCTGCAGACGCCCGGCTGGCACGCGGTTGATGGACTTGCAGTGGACACACACGATCTCCATCACTGTTCTCCGGTAGACAAGCTAAGACAATATTATTCTACTATTTGGTTATATAGCAATTTTTAGACACAAAGGCTAGTAGCACTCACCAGGGTCATGGCATATCAAAGCACGGTCAGTGCAAAGAATTTGCGATGGCGTGAAGCCGAGCGACACAAGTGCAAGTCGCCGATGGTGAATACGGTGCAAGCGCCGGCATGCCCGGGAAAATCAGGATTTCATCGAGCAAGATGAAGAGCTCCTGTTTCACGTCATCGAGCAGACAGAACTGCTGGATGTCTGCGCCAACGACGTCGCACCCCTGAATCAGCAAGATCTAGTCGATGAACAGTCGAGCTTGAGGCTGCGCGTAGACGCTGCCTGGTGTATGGCCAGGCCACGGTGGCCACGCGCCCCCCCCTCTTCCGCAAGGCGTTTCAGGCGGCCTGCGCGAAGGATAAAGCTGGCCCTGATGCTGGGGCATGCCTCACCGCATTCGGCGTGAGCCAGTTGATGCACGGGGCTGCCGCGAACAAAAGCAATCATTGCTTATGCATGATTTTGTTATTAGCAATGCTATTTTTATTCGTTCTCTTGATAAGCGGTGTTTCATAAAGTGTCCATGTCGCCTCACTCAACAATGAAAGGACACCCCGATGAAGTTCTCCCCGCGCAAGAAAGTGCTCGCAGCCGCCCTCTTCAGCCTGCTCGGTGCTGCGCAGGCACTGGCTGACGTCACCCTGCTGAACGTTTCCTACGATCCGACCCGCGAACTCTACGAAGACTTCAACAAGGCCTTCGCGGCGGACTGGAAAGCCAAGACCGGCGAGACCGTCACCATCAAGCAATCGCACGGTGGTTCGGGCAAGCAGGCGCGTGCCGTGATCGATGGCCTTGAAGCCGACGTCACCACCCTGGCCCTGGCTTACGACATCGACGAGATTGCCAACATCGCCAAGAGTCTTCCCACAGACTGGCAGAAGCGCCTGCCCCACAACGCCTCGCCCTACACTTCGACCATCGTTTTCCTGGTCCGCAAGGGCAACCCGAAAGCCATCAAGGACTGGAATGACCTGACCCGAAAAGGCGTCGACATCATTACGCCGAACCCCAAGACCTCGGGCGGTGCGCGCTGGAACTATCTCGCGGCCTGGGCCTATGCCCTGCAGCAACCGGGTGGCAATGATGCCAAGGCCAAGGATTTCGTGAAGAACATCTTCACCAATGTGAAGGTGCTCGATTCTGGCGCCCGCGGCGCCACCACCACCTTCGTCGAACGCGGCATCGGTGACGTACTGCTGGCCTGGGAAAACGAAGCCTATCTGGCAGTAAAGGAACTCGGTCCGGACAAATTCGACATCGTGGTGCCCTCGATCTCCATCCTGGCTGAGCCGCCGGTCTCCGTGGTGGACAAGGTCGTCGATCGTCGCGGCACCCGCAAGGTGGCCGAAGCCTACCTGAAGTACCTCTACTCCCCGGTGGGCCAGGAAATCGCGGCGCAGAACTACTATCGCCCGATCGATCCCGCCATTGCCAAGAAGTATGAAAAGCAATTCACCAAGGTGAAGCTCGTAACCATCGACGAAGTCTTCGGCGGCTGGCAGAAAGCCCAGAAGACCCACTTCGCCGACGGCGGCGTCTTCGACCAGATCAGCATTCGCTGACAGCACGCGCTGTTCCAAGCCAGGCGAGGCTGCATGCAGCCTCGCTCTTTCCTGCGGAGGGCCTCACGCCATGTCAAAAATCCTGATCGTTCCGGGCCTGCATGGCAGCAGCCCCGAGCACTGGCAGAGCTGGCTGGAAACAAAGCTCCCAGACACCCAGCGCATCGAACAGGATGACTGGGCAACCCCCCATCTGCCGCGCTGGGCCGGCGCCATCCGGCATGAGCTGGACCGCGCCAAGGGCCACGTCTGGATCATCGCCCACAGCTACGGCTGCCTCGCAACGGCGCTGGCAACCACCGGTTATCAGGACAAGGTTGCGGGCATCATGTTCGTAGCGCCTGCGGACCCGGACAAATTCGATGTTGCAAGTTATCTCGCGCACGAAAAACTCGCCTTTCCGAGCGTCGTCGTGGCTTCCAGCAATGACCCATGGATGCGCCTGACGAAGGCCGCTTACTGGGCAGACCTGTGGGGCGCACGCCTGATCAATCTCGGCAATGCCGGGCATATCAACGTGGATTCAGGCTTTGGCGCATGGCAGGAAGGACTCGATATTTTCGAGCAGTTGCTCAAGACGCAATCCGATCTGCCGCTGGGTACGCTGGACCCTGATTTCCGCTTCGATGCAGGGAAGAAAACGCCGGCCACCCGGAAGTCCCGCCAATTCAATCAGCGCCTGCAAGCGAACTGGCACCGCTGGCTCTATGGCGACGAAAAACCCGTCGTGTGAACGCCACCGCCCTCCTCATCCACGGGCGTGTGTGCCACCTCGTAACCATTCTTCTCGAGCAAACGCCGGGCTTTGACGAGACGCTCCTGCAAGCGACAGAAGCGCAGGCTGCTGCGATAGTCATCCGGGCTGTTGGCCAGATCCAGACCATTGGCGGCCAGCCAGCCACGAATGATGTTCAGGCTCTTGCCACCGATTCCCGGCATGCGCGACAGCGTGTGATAGTCCAGCAGCGCGACATCCTCGGGCGTGAAATCACGCCGCTCCAGCAAGGCACGCAATGCATTGATCTGACGGGTGTTCAATACACCTTCTGGCATGGCGGAAAGAACTCCTTATGGCAAAGAGGGGTGGAGGGTTTCCTTGATAGTAAACAGGCACACAAGCTGAGCCGAACGAATAAATCACGATGTACTTATTCAATTTTCAGCACCCTGCCCGCTTAACACCGCACTGAGAATCAGCATCTGCCAGCCCCTGGCCACGACCGGTATACACTTTCTTTCTCTCACCACGCCTCATCCGCAGCATGCCCATCCACTCCAAACTCCCCGCCATCGGCACCACCATTTTCAGCGTGATGAGCACACTCGCCGCCGAGCATGGCGCGATCAACCTGTCGCAAGGCTTTCCGGATTACCCCTGCGACCCTGCCCTGCTCGATGCGCTCGCTGCTGCCGCACATGCCGGCCACAACCAGTACGCTCCGATGGCAGGCCTGCCTGCCCTGCGTGCTGCGATCGCCGCCAAACTCCTGCTGCAGCATGGCACTGCAGTCGATGCCGATAGCGAAATCACTGTCGCCGCCGGCGCTACCCAGGCATTGTTCACGGCCATAGCAAGCGTGCTGCAGGCGGGTGACGAAGCCATCCTGCTCGACCCTTCCTATGACAGCTATGCCCCAAGCATTCTCGCGCAAGGTGCGAAACCAGTGCATGTCGCACTCATGGCACCGGACTTCAAGGTGGACTGGGAACAGGTGGAGCACGCGGTGACGCCGCGAACCCGACTCATCCTGATCAACAATCCGAACAACCCGGCGACCTCGGTGTTTTCAGCGGCCGATCTGGATGCGCTGGCCGCGATAGCCGAGCGCCATGATCTGCTCGTGCTCGCCGATGAAGTATATGAACACCTGATCTACGACGGAGCGACGCATCAGAGCGTGCTGACTCATCCGGCCCTGCGTGCGCGCAGCTTCGCGGTATATTCCTTCGGCAAGACCTTTCACGCCACCGGCTGGAAGATCGGCTACTGCGTCGCCCCGCCAGCGCTCAGCGCCGAGTTCCGCAAGATCCACCAATTCCTCGTCTTCGCCGTAAACACCCCGGCCCAGCATGCCTTGGCCGCTCACCTTGCAGATCCTGCAAGCTGGCAAGGCCTCTCCGCCTTCTTTGCCGAGCGGCGCGCCTTGCTCGCACCCGGGCTGGAGTCAGCGGGCTTCAAGCTCCTGCCTAGCCAGGGCACCTACTTCCAGCTCGCCGATTACTCGGCGATCCGGCCGGATCTGGAAGATGTGGCCTTTGCCCGCTGGCTGACCCTCGAGCACGGCGTGGCGAGTATTCCGGTCTCGGTGTTCTACCAGCAACCACCAGCACAGAAAATCGTGCGCTTCTGTTTTGCCAAGCAAACGCAAACCCTGCAGGCAGCCAGCGAACGCCTGGCCAGGCTAGGCACCTGAGCGGCCGCAGGCAGGCGTCTAGGCCAACACCGCCCGGGCTGACTCGAAATTGCGGATTTCCTGCAGCGCCTCACTCAGCGTCATTTCGTTGGCAGCCAGCAGCTTGCCAACCAGATGCTCGGTCAGCGGTTTGAAGCCCGTCAGCACGGCTTTGGTTTCGCGGTAAAGACGCTCGTTCTGCGCCTCCATGATGTTGCGGGTTTCCTCATCCAGTGCCGGGCCGGCGTTATCGCGGGTGAGTGCGCCAAAGTTGAGGCGGGTCTTGCGATACATCCCCATCTCACCCACCGCGTGGTGCAGCAACTGCGTCACGCGCGTGATGTCGTTGTGTGCGCCGTTGGTGGTGCCCTCCTCACCGAAGAACAGCTCCTCGTTGGCCATGCCTCCCAGCAGCACACGCACATCGTGCTCGATGTCGTCCTTGGTCTTGAGCAGATTGCTGCGCTGCTTGTGGAAGACAAAACCCAGCGCATTGGTGCGCGGGTTGGCCTTGAGCGAAATCTTGAGCGTGCGCATATCGGCCAGAATCTGCTCCCAGTCATCGTGGGTCCGCTGACGCTCGTAATCAAGATCGACCAGGAAGTGGCCCAGCTCGTGCACCGCGATGATGCGCCGATCACGCTCGCGATCCTGCGTGGTGTTGGAATTGACATTCCCGACGAGCACGCGCTCGGCCGCCCTCATCAGGGTTTTGGCACCGATCATCTCGCCGGCCTGCACGGCCATGATGCCGGCCTGATTGACGATGGTCTCAAGATCAGCCGGGCTGCAGCCCTCGGTCACAGCCACGATCTGATGCAGATCGAGATCGGGCAAGACCTTCTCGGCGCGTTGCGCCAGGTAATGCCCGATGATGGCCCGCCGCTCATCGCGATTGGGCAAGCGGAAGTCCACCTTCATCTGGAAGCGGCGCAGCATCGCCTCGTCCATCTGCATGCTTTCGCTGCTGAAATTGCTGGCCACGATCCAGATGATCTTGGCATCACTCCGGCTGCGCACCCCGTCGATTACCGACAACAAGGTGTTCGCGGTGTCGTCATCGAACTTGCGGTGGCGCCCGCCGCGTTTCATGAACAGATCCTGTGCCTCATCGAGGAAGACGATGCAGCGTCGGCGCCGCTTGGCCATGGCGACAATCCGCGTCAGGGTATTGGAGCCGCCGGCCACGAATCCCGTTTCGAGGTTGGCCGCCGAGTGGAACAGGATCGGCAGATTGAGTTCCTTGGCCAGATAGCTGGCCAGCTTGGTCTTGCCGGTACCCGCCGGGCCGCTGAACATGACGTTGAAAGGCTTGCTGATGCCGTACTCGGCGTATTCGGCGCGGCGCTGATACTGATCCTTGATCTGCGCCACCTCGGCCTTGATGTCTTCCATGCCCACCAGCTCATCGATGGAGCCGCGAATCTGCGCCGGCTCGATGAACTTGAGCGACTTGAACTGCCCCTTGAGCTGAAGATACAGAAAACCCAGCAGACCCAGCATCAGCGCTGCAGACAACAGGCCGCTGGCAGCACTGGCCCAGCTGCGCTTCTCGGACAGGGGACGAGCATCGGAGAAGCGCAGATCGAGGCGCTCAAGCAGCTCGAGATTGCGCGCACTGAGCTCGCTGCGCGGGATGAACACCAGCTTGCTACCCCACGGTGCCGTCACCGCCTTGTCGGCAAATATCTTGGTCTCCATGTCACTCGGGTAATACGCATACTGCCGGCCCCGCGATTCGACCAACAGGATGCGCTCCGAAACGGTCCACATCAGGGCCCGGTAGATCACCACGATGCGCTCGATCGGATGCTTTTCCAGAAAGCCCAGCACCGAGCCCGTACCGAAAACCACCGGCAGATCCTTCAGCGCCGACCCGCCCTCACCCGTTTCGCCCTCGATGACCATGGCCTTGATCTGTTCGGCCAGTATGGCCTGCTTCTGGGTCAGCGAAATCGAGTACAACGCCGAGCCCGGAATCAGCAGGGCCAGCACGAGAACAACCAGCCGGACCAGGCTCGACTGGATCGCAAACCAGTCCTGCAGACGGCTGATGGATTTGCGGAAGGCGAACCAGAGGCCGGCGGGTTGAGCCGGCACAAGTTTGGGCTTGGAGGAATCGGACACGCTCACCTCTCGCTGAGTGCTGCATCAAGCTCCAGGACTGGAACACCAGCGCACCGATGGACCAATCGCAATCAGCGCCCGGACCTTGTCCGAGGGCAAGGCCACACCTCGGGCCTGAATAAGAATCCACGCCCGCAGCGCCCTGTTTGAGCTTAGTGGATGGACAGCCTCGTCGATAGCGTCAAGCTGAGGAGCCCGCGCTCTGCCGCCGCCCGTGCAGGTCTTGTACCTGAGGCCCGGACGCGGCCTGTGGGCCTGAATGATCACGGGTTTAGCCGCTCGTCACGCCGCATCAGGCCTCACCGGTGAAACACAAAATTACTTTGAGCAGTCCTGGTCCATCCCTTGTGGCGCTATGAAAACACTGGCAACGCGCAAGATCCAGGCTCAGCACAGGAGCCTGCTCAATGCCCAGCCTCCAGCACCAGGCCGGCCAGTTTTTCGCGGATTTCAGTCAGCGAGTGGCGCGCATAGAGCAGCGGTAGCTCGCGGCGCTTGGCCTGATCGCGCACATTGCGCAGGAGCTGGTGATTGATGCGATCGCAGATCACCACCACCAGACCCGTACCACTGGGAATCTTGCGGCGCTCGTCGCCAACCTTGCGGCCAGTCCAGTGTTCGGTCGCCGTGAAACCTCTCAGATGAGGATTATGTTCCAGCTCCTGCCTGATCGGATCCACGTGATCTGCGCCGACGATCAATGCCTTCATCGCATTCTCCCCAAGCCAAGTCGATAAAACCCAGCTTAGGGATAATCTGCAACGGGCAGAACCATGAATTTATTCGCTGCTTATGCCAATGCCTGGTCTAAGCAAATGCCTGCCACATCCATCCGGCTACGGCATGGGCTGCCTCATTGCGCCCAGGGTATTTTCGGCGGTGCGATGCGCCGTCCCTGTCCTCCTTCGACCTCGCCAAAACGTGCGGCACGCGCCTCCCAATCGGCCTGGGCCTGGGCAATATAAGGCTTGGAGTAGCCAACGAAATTCCACCACATGGTGATCGGTGTTTGGAGCGGCTCCCCTCCCAGCAGCAACGCTCGTGATCCCGCGGCCATTTCCAGCTCGAGCTGATTCAGACCTTTCCCCATATACACAAATTCGCTAGCGCTGAAGCTTTGCCCGGCCAGCCTCAGCGCACCTTCAAGGGGTAGCAATGCGTACTCGAAATCACTGCGCAGGGGCAGCACAGCGTGGGCATGCCCTTCGCTCCGAATGTCCACTCCGAGCAAGGGGGAATGCACCCGCACCGGTGCCGAGCGGCCGCAAAAATCGCCCACCAGCAGGGTCAGGCCCAGGCCCTGCTCCAGCCAGCCGGGCAGATCGGGGTAATGCTCAAAGGCCGGCGCGATATCGATTTGCTCTGGCGGCAAGGCAATCCACAGTTGCGCCGCATGCAACGTGCTGGCATCCGGCACGGAGTCTTCGGTGTGGGAGATGCCACGCCCGGCAGTCATCAGATTCACCTGGCCCGGGCGGATGATCTGCTCCGAGCCCAGGCTGTCGCGGTGCAGGATTTCGCCCTCCATCATCCAGGTGAAGGTCTGCAGGGCCGTATGCGGGTGAGCGCCAACGTGCAGCCCCTCCTCCTTGCCAAAGTGCACCGGGCCGATGTGATCGAGAAAACACCAGGCCCCCACCATGCGCTGCTCGCGTGTCGGCAGTGCACGCCGGATGCTCAAACCCGCGCCCAGCTCGGCACTGCGCAGGGCGATACGGGTGATCGGTGAAGGCGAATCCTGATTTGCGTGCGATTCAGACATACGACGCTCCTTGGCAAGCTTTCACGAAGCCTAGCGCAAGACGCTGACGAGCTGCGCACCGGAAAACCAATCATTCAATTATTCTGAATGATGGAGACAAAATCATTGCATCCAGTCAGAGTATTTGAGGATTAAAGTCACTCCATCGCCACTGCATCACCCAGGAGACAGACATGCTGACCCTTCGCAAATCCCAGGACCGCGGCCACGCCGATCACGGCTGGCTCAAAAGCCAACACTCCTTCTCTTTTGCCGACTACTACGATCCGGCCCACATGGGCTGGGGCAATCTGTTGGTCATCAATGAAGACCGCATCGCCCCTGGCACTGGTTTCGGCACCCACGGCCACCGCGATATGGAAATCATCAGCTATGTGCTCTCCGGAGCCCTGGCGCACAAGGACAGCATGGGTAATGGCACGGCCATCCTGCCCGACGAGGTCCAGCGCATGAGCGCCGGCAGCGGCGTGCGCCACAGCGAGTTCAACCATGCTGCCGATGCCACCACGCACTTCCTGCAGATCTGGATCCAACCCAGCGAGAAAGGCATTACCCCCGGCTATGAACAGAAGCATTTCGCCCCCGACGAAAAACGCGGTCGCCTGCGCCTGATCGCCTCGCCGGATGGTGCGGAAGGCTCGGTCACGATTCATGCCGATGCCACGCTAAGGGCAGGCTTTTTCGACGCAGAGGAACGGGCAGAGCTGGTACTCGACCCCACTCGCAAAGCTTATGTTCATCTGGTCCGCGGCAGCCTCACGGTCAACGGCGTGCGCCTGAGCGCCGGTGATGCAGCCCGCCTCGAAGCTGAAAGTCTGATCGTCCTGTCCGCAGGCCAGGATGCCGAAGTACTCGTGTTTGATCTGGCCGCCTGAAGGCGTGCCGCGCTCTTCTTAACTCAAAAAGGAAACCATCATGTTCAAGACTCTGCAAAACCCGCTCTCCTTCGCCTCCCGTCTTCTGCTGGCAGCGCTTTTCCTGCCCGCAGGCATCGGCAAGCTCACCGGCTTTGCCGGCACCGTTGGCTACATCGCGTCAGTCGGTCTGCCGCTGCCTGCCGTGGGCGCAGCGCTCGCCCTGGTCGTCGAAATCGTTGGCAGCCTGGCCCTGATCGCCGGCTTCGGCACCCGTATCGCAGCACTGGTGCTGGCGGCCTTTACCCTGGTGGCCTCGTTCTTCTTTCACGCTTACTGGGCAGTTCCGGCAGACCAGCAACTCGTTGTGCAATTGTTGTTCTTCAAGAACATCGCGGTGGTCGGTGGCCTGCTGAGCGTAGCGGCCTGGGGCGCTGGTGGCTGGAGCCTGGACGCACGCCGCGAAGCCTGATCGGTGCTACAACCAGCCCTCCGGCTTACCGGAGGGCTTCATCGCTTGCAGCAGCTCACCCCGCAATGGCAGCATTCAAAAAAATTGAGCGTTTGAAAGCCTTATGCCAACTCCCCGTGATGTGCTGACACCCGCATCGCTCCACTTGCTGCAGTTAATTGCCGACACCGGAAGTTTCGCCGCTGCCGCCCGTGCCAGCGACATGGTGCCCAGCGCCCTCACCTATCGGGTCCGCCAGATCGAGGACGCGCTGGATGTGCTGCTGTTTGACCGCAGCTCCCGCCAGGCCCGGCTCACCCCGGCAGGCGCCGAACTGCTGCGTGAAGGCGCAAGCCTCCTGGCCGGCATCGACGCAGTGGCCAATCGCGTCAAACGCGTCGCAACCGGCTGGGAGCCCCAGCTGACCATCGCGGTGGACAGCATCATTGATCGGAGCACGGTGATGGAATTGTGTTCAGGCTTTCTGAGCCTGAATCCCCCTACCCGGCTCAAGCTGCGCGCCGAAACCCTGTCCGGCACGCTGGCCGCACTGAGTTCCGGGCAGGCCGACCTGGCCCTCGGCGTGGTAATGGATCAGCAACCCCGCCCCGGCCTGTTACGCGAGTCACTGGGCGTCGTGCGCTTCGTGTTTGCGGTCGCCCCGCATCACCCTCTGGCCCAGGTTCCAGAGCCTCTTTCAGACGACATCATCCGCCAGCACCGGGCCGTCGCGATCGCGGACTCCATCCAGCACGGAGACAGCCTGAGCATCGGCCTGCTCACCGGTCAGGATGTCTTCACGGTAGCCGACTTGCCTGCCAAGGTAGACGCGCAGATCCGTGGCCTGGGCGTGGGCTTCCTGCCGACCTGCCTGGCGCAGAACTACATCGACACCGGCCGGCTGGTCGTCAAGCGCGTGGAGCGGGCGGAGCAGCAGATCCAGTCCAGCTACGCCTGGCGCAAGGGTGGCCAGGCAGAACAAGGGCGCGCCTTGCAATGGTGGCTCGAACAACTCCAGGCGCCACTGACGCGGGCCGCGCTGCTCGGGGTACGCAACTGGCGGGGCTGATCGCCCGCCACGGGCGTTTGGCGCAAATCAGATACGTGCCAGATTGGCTAGGGCAGACGCCAGAATTAATAGTTAAGCCGCACAGTGGCTTCAGAGGCGGAGCCAGCGATCGGGCCGACCATGCGGTTTTGCAATAAACCATGCACCTAGAGGCTGTTCATGATCTTACTGCGCCGATCGTAAGCCGCCTCTAAAAGCTGTTCACGATCTGTAGCGAGAGGCCGTCAGCAGGGGCGAAGCAGGGTTTAGCAGAGCCTGCTCTGCGCTGCCGCAGCCGGTTTGCTGTGCGAAGCAGACCGTGGGGAAGAGCAGCGCATGAGCCCTGATCACGGCCTCGCCGTCAGATCGTGAACAGCTTCAGACGACCATGTTTTTGGGCAACGTGATACTTCAACTGAGCAAGCGATAGCCCACACCGGTTTCGGTCAGCAGATGGGCAGGCTGTGCCGGACTCTGCTCCAGCTTCTCGCGCAACTGCTTCATGTAGATCCGCAGGTAGTGGGTGCGCTCGGCGTAACCCGGCCCCCAGGCATCCGTCATCAACTGTCGGTGCGTCAGCACGCGGCCGTGGCCCCGGATGAGCGCGGTCAGCAGGCGATATTCGATGGGCGTGAGATGCACCTCCTCGCCTGCGCGGGTCACTCGGCGGCGGATCATGTCCACCGTCACATCACCGAAACCGAATACGGCTTGCTCACCGACGGCCATGCTGGCCTGGCGGCGCACTTGCGCGCGGACCCGCGCCAGTAATTCGGGCACCCCGAAGGGTTTGACCAGATAGTCATCGGCACCGGCGTCCAGCGCGGCGACCTTTTCACTTTCCTGAGTACGCGCCGACAGCACGATGATGGGGATGCGCGACCAGCTGCGCACGTCGCGGATGACTTCGAGCCCGTCGCGGTCAGGCAGGCCCAGATCGAGAATCAGCAGCTCCGGTTGGCGCGTGCCGGCTTCGATCAGGCCACGCCCTGCGCAATCTGCTTCGAAAACTTCACAGCCTTCGGTTTCCAACGAGGAACGCACGAAGCGGCGGATCACCGGATCGTCTTCAATAATCAGTACCCGGCTGCTCATGCATCCTTCTCCAGGTTGGTGCTCTCAGGGGGCTCGCCCAGCGGCAGGCTGAAGCGGAAGCCGGCGCCGCCATTGGCCCGATTGTGCGCTTCAATCTGGCCGCCATGCGCACTCACGATGGCCCGGCAGATGGCCAGGCCGAGGCCGACGCCGGGTTGCGCGGATTCCGCGTCACCACGCTCGAATTTTGCAAACAGGCGCTCCGTCGGGCCGGTCGGCAAGCCAGGGCCGTCGTCGTCCACGCTGACCTGGAGCATGCGCCCCTGCTGTTCGGCAGAGATGCGGATGCGGCTGGAGGCCGGGGTGTATTTGATGGCGTTGTCGAGCAGGTTCACCAACACGCGCTCAATCAGCACCGGATCGAATTCGCACAGGGGCAGGTCTGGCTCGATGCGCGTTTCCAGCGCGTGCGATGCGAGTTGTACGCTCAGCTGGCGACTAGCTGTTTCGATCACCTCTTCAATCGCACACCAGTCGCGCTTCACCTCGATGCGACCGGTCTGCAAGCGGGCCATGTCCAGCAGATTGGAGACCTGTGCGGTCAGGCGATGCGCTGTGTCGCGCATGCCCAGGATCATTTCCTGCTCTTCTGGTGGCCGCGATGGCCGGGCCGCCAGCGTGTCGGCCATGCCGACCAGACCGGTCAGCGGGGTGCGCAGATCGTGCGATACGGCGGCCAGCAGCGAGTTGCGCAGGCGCTCGGACTCCATGCTGACCAGCGCCTCCTGTGCGACCTCGACGTAATGCACCCGCTCCAGCGCCTGGGCGATCTGGCTAATGCAGGTTTCCAGCTGACGGGTGATGGCCGGCTCGTCCAGCACCAGCCCATGCCCGGGCAGCAAGCCCAGTACGCCGCGCACCCGCATCGGCGCACGCAGCGGCAGGTAGCGCGCCTTGGCTGCCGGCAGCGTGGCCGTGCCGCGGCCTGCAGCCTGCTCATGCTCGAAGACCCATTGCGCCACCGCAAGATCGACGAAGTCGCCGTCGGGCGCATGCGCTGGCCGCACCTTGGCGTCTGCGTCCGGCAGCAGAATGGAGACGCGCGCCTGAAAAATGCCCGCCAGATTCTGCAGGGCAACATCGACGATCTGCTCTGTGGAAAGCGCGGCGGAGAGCGCACGTGACAGTTCGGCCAGCTGCGCCGAACGATGCTCGCGCTCGGCGGCCGTCACCGCCTCGAACTTCAGCTTGGCCGCGAGCTGGCCGATCACCAGGGCCACCACCAGCATGAGGACGAAGGTAAATACATATTGCGTGTCATTGACCGTAAAAGTCAGACGCGGCGGCACGAAGAAGAAATCGAAAGACGCGACGCTGAGGCAGGCGGCCAGCGCGCCCGGCCCGCGCCCGAAGCGCAGGGCCACGCCCACCACGGCGAGCAGGAAGACCATCACGACGTTGGCCAGATCGAATACCGACAGGAGCAAGGCGGCAAAAGCGGTGGTGGCAGCGCAGATGGCGATGGCCCAGACGTAGCCGCGCCAGTTCACGGGCAGGCGACGCTCAGGAGCTTCCTTGCGGTTTTCGTGATGCGGCAGGCCGACCACGACGATTTCCAGCTCATGTTCGATCAGGGCCAGCCGGTCCAGCAGGGAGGGGTGCAGCAGGCGTTGCCAGGCGCCGCGCCGCGCCCGCCCGAGTACCAGCTTGCCCGCGTTCCGATTGATGGCGAAGCGCACCAGCGCGTCGGCTGGATTCACGGCGCTCAGGCTGCACACCTCGGCCCCCAGCGAAGCCGCCAGCGTCAGCGCATTGCGCCGGCGCCCGCGATGCGATTCGGATTCGCCGGCCATGTCGGGCGTTTCCACGCTGACCGCAATCCACTCGGCCTGCGTATGGTTGGCCATGCGTGCAGCATTCCGAACCAGGGTCTCGCCGCCCTCGCCGGGGCCGATGCAGACGATCAGGCGATCACGCGTTTGCCACACGCGATCAATCGCCCGGTCCGCACGGTATTCGCGCATCTGGGCGTCTACACGGTCGGCGGTGCGCCGCAGTGCCAGTTCGCGCAGGGCGATCAGGTTGCCGGTGCGGAAGAAGTTGTCGGCGGCCCACTCGGCCGCGTCTCCCAGATAGACCTTGCCGGCCTTGAGGCGGCTCTGCAGTTCTTCGGGCGGCAGATCGATCAGCGAGACTTCGTCGGCACGCTCATAGATCTGGTCGGGCACCGTTTCATGCACGCGGATGCCGGTGATGCTGCCGACCACATCGTTGAGGCTCTCCAGATGCTGGACGTTGAGTGCCGTCCACACATCAATCCCGGCGGCGAGCAGTTCTTCCACATCCTGCCAGCGTTTGCGGTGACGGCTGCCTTCGATGTTGGTATGCGCCAGTTCATCGACCACGATCAGCGCCGGCTTGCGGGCTAGCGCCGCGTCCAGATCGAATTCGGCAAGCATTCGCCCGCGATAGGCCACTTCGCGCCGAGGCAGCAGCGGCAGGCCTTCGAGCAACGCCGCCGTTTCACTGCGGCCGTGGGTCTCTACCACGCCGATCAGCACGTCCGCGCCCTCGGCAAGCCTCTGCCGGGCCGCGCCCAGCATGGCGTAGGTCTTGCCCACCCCGGCACAGGCGCCGAAGAAGATCTTCAGGCGCCCACGCGCGGCCTGCTCGCTTTCGCGCTCCAGGGCGGCGAGCAGACGGTCGGGGTCGGGCCTTTGGTCGGTCACTTCAGGGCATCCAGGGCAAGGTTCACCTGCAACACATTCACGCGCGCCTCACCAAACAGGCCGAAGGCAGGCTGCTCGGTGCAAGCCTCGATGATAGCCTGCACCCGCTCAGCGGGCAGACCGCGAATCTGCGCAATGCGCGCGATCTGCCAGCGCGCCGCTGCGGGGGAAATGTGCGGATCGAGGCCGGAGGCCGAGGCGGTGACCAGCTCCTGCGGCACTAGTCCGGTCTGCGCCGGATTGGCTGCACGCTGCTCGGCAATGCGGGCCTTGACCGTGTCGACGAGCGCCGGATTCAGCGGGCCGAGATTGCTGCCGCCGGAGGCCAGTGCGTTGTAGGGCTGCGGCCCGGTGGCGGAGGGGCGGCCCCACAGGTATTTCGCGTCGCTGAAGGGCTGACCGATCAGGGCCGAGCCGACAGACTTGCCGTCTTTCAGGATCAGGCTGCCGTTGGCTTCATCGGCAAACAGGCCCTGCGCGACACCTGTCACCAGCAGCGGATAGGCCAGCCCCGTAATCAGGCTGAGTGCCAGAAACAGGCTGATGGCAGGCCGCGCTTCAGCCAGCAGCGTGCGCCAGATGGATTGTGGCAATTGGGCGGTGGTGGTGTTCATCATGCAACTCCCATGGAAGACAGGAACAGGTCAATCAGCTTGATGCAGGGGAAGGGCAGCAACACCCCGCCCAGACCGTAGATCAGCAGATTGCGACGCAGCAGGATGGCGGCACCGAGCGGGCGATAACGCACCCCGCGCAGGGCCAGCGGGATCAGCGCGATGATGATCAGCGCATTGAAGATCACAGCCGAGAGGATGGCGGAGCTCGGGCTGCTCAGATGCATGATGTCCAGCCGCGCCAGCTGCGGATAGGTGCCGACGAATACCGCGGGCAGGATGGCGAAATACTTGGCCACATCATTGGCCACCGAGAAGGTGGTCAGCGAGCCGCGTGTCATTAGCATCTGCTTGCCGGTCTCGACGATCTCGATCAGTTTGGTCGGGTTGGAGTCCAGATCGACCATGTTGCCGGCTTCCTTGGCGGCCTGCGTGCCGGAGTTCATGGCGACCGCCACGTCGGCCTGGGCCAGTGCCGGCGCGTCGTTGGTGCCGTCGCCGGTCATGGCGACCAGCCGCCCTTCGGCCTGATAGTCGCGGATCAGCTTGAGCTTGTCCTCGGGACGCGCTTCGGCGAGGTAGTCATCCACGCCCGCTTCGGCAGCGATGGCGGCGGCGGTGAGCTTGTTGTCGCCGGTGATCATCACCGTCTTGATGCCCATCTTGCGCAGCTCGGCGAAGCGCTCGCGGATGCCGCCCTTGACGATGTCCTTCAGCTCGATCACGCCCAGCACTTCGCGCCCGTCCGCCACCACCAGCGGCGTGCCGCCGCGCTTGGCGACCTCTTCGACACTGTGCTGCACGGGAGCGGGGAAGGCGCCGCCCTGCTCTTCTACCCAGACGCGCACCGATTCGGCGGCCCCTTTGCGGATGTGGCGCTTGCCGTGTTGCTGGGCATCCTGCCCGTCGATGTCGACGCCGCTCATGCGGGTCTGGGCGGTGAAGGGGACGAAGTGCGCGTCATGCAGATCACGGCCGCGCAGATTGAACTTGTCCTTGGCGAGGACCACGATGCTGCGGCCTTCTGGCGTCTCATCGGCCAGCGAAGCGAGTTGCGCCGCATCGGCCAGGGCTTTTTCGCTCACCCCCGGCGCCGGCAGGAAGGCGCTGGCCTGGCGGTTGCCGAGCGTGATGGTGCCGGTCTTGTCGAGCAGCAGCACATCCACATCACCGGCGGCTTCGACTGCACGACCCGAAGTGGCAATGACATTGGCCTGCATCATGCGGCTCATGCCGGCCACGCCGATGGCCGAGAGCAAGCCGGCAATGGTGGTCGGAATCAGGCATACCAGCAATGCAACCAAGGCGGTGACGCTGATCGGCGTACCTTGGCCTGCACTTGCCACGCTGTAAAGCGAGAAAGGCAGCAGGCTCACACAGGCAAACAGGAAGATCAGGGTCATCGCCACGAGCAGGATGGTCAGTGCAATCTCGTTCGGGGTCTTGCCGCGCTTGGCTCCTTCCACCATCGCGATCATGCGGTCGAGGAAGGCATCGCCCGGATTGGCCGTGACACGGATCACCAGCCAGTCGGACAGCACACGGGTGCCGCCCGTCACCGAGCAGAAGTCGCCGCCAGCCTCGCGAATCACCGGTGCGGATTCGCCGGTGATGGCAGATTCATCCACCGAGGCCACGCCCTCGATCACTTCGCCATCGCCGGGGATGGTTTCCCCCGCAGACACGACGACCACATCACCGCTGCGCAAGTCGCTCGACTCACGCAACTGCCACTGCGCGCCGTGACGCGGCTCGTTCAGAATTTTGGCCCAGGTGGTGCGACGCAGGCCGCGCAAGGCTTCGGCCTGGGCCCGCCCGCGGCCTTCGGCCATGGCTTCGGCAAAGTTGGCAAACAGCACGGTGAACCACAGCCAGACGGCTATCGCCCAGACGAAACCGGCCGGCGCATCGCCCTGACCGGTGCTGGTCTGCACGGCCAGGAAGGTGGTCAGCGCACTGCCGATCCACACCACGAACATCACCGGGTTGCGCAGTTGCGCGCGCGGCGACAGCTTGTACAGCGCTTGCTGCATGGCCGGACGAATCAACGCAGGATCAAGCAGCGGAAGCGTAGTTTTGTTGCTCATGTCATGCTTCCTTTCAGAGAAAGAGATTGAGGTGCTCGACAATCGGGCCGAGCGCCAGAGCAGGCAGATAGGTCAGTGCGCCGACGAGGACGACCGTGCCGATCAGCAGTACGATGAAGAGCGGGCCGTGCGTGGGCAGCGTGCCGGCGGTGACAGCCAGACGTGGCTTGGCGGCGAGCCGCCCGGCAATTGCCAGCACCGGAACGATCACGGTGAAGCGGCCAAACCACATCGCCGGCCCCAGCATCAGGTTGTAGAAGGGCGTGTTGGCCGACAGACCGGCGAAGGCGGAACCGTTGTTGTTGGCCGCGGACGAGAAGGCGTAGAGCACCTCGGAGAAGCCATGCGCACCCGGGTTGGCCATGCTGGAGACGCCGGCCGACGCCAGCACCGAGATGGCCGTGCCGCCGAGAATCAGCAGGGGCGTGGCGAGGATCACCACGGACACCATCTTCATCTCGTAGGACTCGATCTTCTTGCCCAGATATTCCGGCGTGCGGCCGATCATCAGGCCGGCCAGGAACACCGCTTCGATGGCGAAGACCAGCATGCCGTAAAGGCCCGCACCGACACCGCCGAACACCACTTCGCCGAGCTGGATCAGCCACATCGGCACCAGCCCGCCCAGCGGCATGAAGCTGTCGTGCATGGCATTCACCGCGCCGCAGGAGGCCGCCGTGGTGATCACTGCGAACAAAGCAGACTGCACGCTGCCGAAGCGCGCTTCCTTGCCTTCGAGGTTGCCGCCGGAGCCATCCATGCCCAGCGCGGTGAGCAGCGGGTTGGCCTGGCCTTCAGCCCAGATCGCGATCGCCACCATGACCAGAAAGATCAGCGTCATCGCGCCGAGAATCGCCAGCCCCTGGCGGATGTCACCGACCATGTGGCCTAGCGTGAAGCACAGTGCGGCCGGGATCAGGAAGATCGCCAGGATCTGCACGAGGTTGGAGAGCGGAGTCGGGTTCTCAAAGGGATGGGCCGAGTTAGCGTTGAAGAAGCCGCCACCATTGGTGCCGAGCATCTTGATCGCCTCCTGCGAAGCCACCGGACCCATCGAAAGCGACTGGGTCTTGGCGGTCACGGTTTCGGTCACGACCTGGCCGGCAGCATCCTTGAGTGGCTGGCCATCTGCGTCGAGTTTCGGCTGGCTGTATTCAACCGGCTGCAGCAGGCTGACTTCGGTCGGGCCGGCAAAGTTCTGCACCACGCCCTGCGCCACGAGGAAAACTGCAATCACGGTGGACAAGGGCAGCAGCACGCCGACGGTGGCCCGCGTCAGGTCCACCCAAGCATTGCCGATGCCGGCTACCGAGCGCCGCGCGAAGCCACGCACCAGCGCAATCGCCACCGCCAGACCGGTCGCGGCCGAGAAGAAGTTCTGCACCGCCAGACCGAGCATCTGGGTGAGGTGGCTCATCGCCGCTTCGCCGCTGTAGCCTTGCCAGTTGGTATTGGTAACAAAACTGATCGCCGTGTTGAAAGCCGAGCCGGGCTCCACCGCGGCCATGCCGGCCGGATTGAGAGGCAGCCAGACCTGCAGGCGTTGCAGCGCATACACCACCAGCACGCCGATGGCATTGAAGGCCAGCAAGGCCAGGGCGTAGCGCCACCAGCTCATGTCCTGCCCGGCATTCACGCCGCACAGACGATAGAAACGCCCGGCGACTGCCGCCAGACGCGGGCAGCGCTCAGCTACCCGACCTTCAAACAGATCGGCCAGATAGCGTCCCAGCGGCCAGGCGAGCAGAAACAGGATCAGCAGGTAGAGCCCCACCTGCAAGACGGATGAATGGTTCATGACATCTCCTCGGCGCGGAACAGCGCGACCAGCAGGTAGATGAAGAGCAACAGCGCGACGCCGCCAGCGATCCAGTAGAGGGTGCTCATTTCAGCCCCTCCAGTTTGCGGCAGCCCGCAATCAGCAATGCCACGCAGGCGATTACGCCAGCCAGCAATGCGAGACACATGAATTCAGACATGAAAGAGTTCTCCGGCAAGGGAGAGAACCCGCGTTCTCTCTTGCCCTGAACTCTAGGAAGGCTGGCGTAAACGCGGTGTGGGAATGAAATGCAAGCGCGTAAAGATTGCGTTAAGAAAATTGAAACACCCCGGCAGGATGCGTTACAGGACCGCACAGTGGCGCCTTCCTGCTAGTGCATACATCCCCCAAAACCGCTTTCCCCAGGCAATCACCCACGAGTTTCTCGCCTGCATGCTGGACGTGCGTCGTGTGGGGTCGCCAAAGCCGCCTGCGCGCTTCAAAACCACGCACTGATCAGCTACCGGCGGGGCAATATCGAAGTCTGTGCCCCCGGGATTGATCGAACTCGCCTGTGACTGCTACCTGCAGGACAAGAAAACAGACCTCGACACCATGCATTTCTGATGGAGCTGCTCACGATCTGTAGCGAGAGGCCGTCAGCAGGGGCGAAGCAGGGTTTAGCAGAGCCTGCTCTGCGCTGCCGCAGCCGGTTTGCTGTGCAAAGCAGACCATGGGGAAAAGCAGCTCAGAAACCGGAATTTATGTTGATCAATGAGGATTCCGAGCAGTGCATGAGCCTGATCACAGCATCGCAGTAAGATCGTGAACAGCTTCTGAGACCCTGTCGGCTCTCGCTCCTCGCGTGCGGAAGGCCTGAGTGCGGGCGCTAAGTCAGGAAAACGAACGCTGCAGCCAGACTCAGAAATCATGTACCGACAAGCCTTGCGCGGCGACTCGCGAGCTCCTCGGCGCTTAGAACAAAGTCCTTGCTGTCGCTGAGCCGGTCAACGGCCAGATCGATGAAGCGCCTCACCCGTGACGGGATTGCAGTACGGCTGCCGTAGTAAACATAGAGGCTGTAGTTGTCCGCCACATGCTCGACCAGCAGGGGCACCAGCCTGCCAGCGCGGATGTAGGGGGCTGCAGTCGGCGCAGCAAGCTGGCCAATCACCTCGCCGGCGAGCACGGTCTGCAACTCCAGCAGCTCGTCATTGGTACAGAAGACCGGGGCCACCGGCCACTCCTCCAGGCTATCTCCGATCTTGAGATGCCAGGGCACAAGACAACCGTTACCAGGATGACGGAATACGCTGCAGCGATGCTGGTTGAGGGCATGACGGTTTTCCGGCACGCCGTACTTGCGCAAATAGCTGGGGGCGGCGCAGATGACCAGTTGCATCGGAAACAGACGACGGGCGATCAGCCCTTCCTGCGGCGAGGCGCCGATGCGAAAACCCACGTCGACGCGATTTTCCACCCAGTTTCCAATGCGGTCGTCGAGTTGCACGTCCGGCTGAACTTCGGGATATAGGCGAAGATATTCGTCCAGTACCGGGCTGATGACGGGCTGCAGCACCGAACGCGGGCCAACGATGCGCAATGGCCCGGCAAAGTCTTCGCGCGTCTGGCGCGCGGACAACAGAGCCTGCTGCAAGCCGAGCAAGGAGGGCTGTGCCGCTTCAAGAAAGCGCTGGCCCTCCTCCGTCAGCGACATGCTGCGTGTCGTGCGGTGAAACAGGCGGACTCCGAGGTACTGCTCCAATTGCCCCAGCGCCTTGCTGGCGGCCTGTGGCGTGATCTGCTGAGCCTCTGCAGCTTTGCTCAGACTGCCCAGTTCGGCGGTGCGGATGAAGGTGGTGATGGAGCGCAGTTCGTTGATGGACATGGCCGTACCTGGCTTGTTTGGGTTGAAGCTTCCTTCGTGTCTTCGTGCCTTCGTGCTAAACGCCTGGCTCACACGAAGGCACGAAGACACGAAGTGCTGTTTGGTTAGCGGCTAGGGTCTGTTGACATTCATCCGCCGGATCGCGTTGAAACGTATGGCTTGCGGAACAAGGCGCACGACACAGTGCGGGGTCGGGTTTGCCAATTCGCCCCGCACAAGGAACGCAACGCAGTAGCGCGAGCCATACGCATCAACCCGAAGGGCTCGCTCAAATGAATCCACAGAGCGGTGTTGCAGCTCCTTGACAGGGGGCCGCCCTGCCAGCGTCGCTACGCCTTGCTCTGCGGCTCATTTGAACGAGCGCGACCGGCGAGTGAATGACAACAGACCCTAAGCCAAACCTCTTATTCGCATTGTTTGGTTGTAAATCATTCAATGGATATCTGTCTAGTTGAATGTTTGTGTGAAGCCTAAAGTTCAGCCCATCAAGTCATCACCCCCAAACCTCAGGAGCGACACATGGACAACTTCACCTTCTTCAACCCGACCACCATCGATTTCGGCACCGACAAGGAACAACAGATCGGCCAGCATCTGACTGATCACGGCATCAAGAAGGTGCTGCTCACTTACGGCAGCGAGCGCATCAAGCGTGATGGCCTGTTCGCCAAGGTGAGTAAAAGCCTCGCCGCGCAGGGCATCGCCTTCGTTGAGTTCGGCGGCATCGTCAGCAATCCGGTGATTTCCACGGTGCGCGAGGCGATTGCGCTGGCCCGAACCCATCAGGTCGAGGCCGTGCTCGCCGTGGGCGGCGGTTCGGTACTCGACAGCTCCAAGGCAATTGCCGCCGGCGTGCTGCATGACGGCGATGTGTGGGAACTCTTCACCCGCGAGGCTTCCATCACGGCTGCGCTGCCAATCTTCAGCGTGCTGACACTCGCCGCCACCGGCAGCGAGATGAACAATGGCGCGGTGGTGACCAACGAGGAGACCAAGGAGAAGTTCGCCATCGGCTCGCCGCACACCTTCCCCAAGGTGTCGATCGTCAATCCGGCGCTGATGCAGACCGTATCGCGCGACTACCTCGTGTATTCCGCCGCCGACATCATCGCCCACTCGATCGAGGGCTACTTCACCGCCGAGGTGCAACCGCGTTTCCAGTCACGTTTGGTCGAAGCGGTCATCAAGACGGTGATCGAAACCACCGAGACCCTGCTGGCTGATCCTGCTGATTACGATGCCCGCGCCCAGTTTGCCTGGGCCTCCACGCAAGCGCTCAACGGTCTGACCTATGCCGGCACGGCCGGCTTCAGCTACCCGAACCACATGATCGAGCACTCGCTCTCGGCGCTCTTTAACGTGCCGCACGGCGCGGGCCTGTCGGTGATTATGCCGGCCTGGATGAAGTGGTATCACAGCCGCAATCCGGAGCAGTTCCAGCGTTTCGCCACGGAAATCTTCGGACTGGAAACCGCCGAGCAAGGCATCGCCGCGCTGGAGAAATGGTTCGACAAGATCGGCACGCCGACCCGCCTGTCGCAACTGGGCATCACCGAGGCCGACCTACCCGCAACGATTGAAAACGTGCTCGGTAATGCCAAGTGGTTCGGCATCGCCGAGATCTACACCCACGATGTGGTGAGCAGCATTCTCAAGAGCGCCCTGTAAGCCCCCCGGCATCAGACGGTCAGCTCAAGCGACCGTCTGATTTACTCGACCATGAGCCGGATCGAAAGGAAACCCTCATGCATATCACGCGCAGCGGATCGCAGCCCTCCACGCAGGGCCCTGCCGACTGTTTCACCGGCGCAGTGCGCGTCGACTACCTCTTCCTGCCCGAAGCGCCGGCGCGCACATCCGGCGCCAGCGTGACTTTCGAGCCCGGAGCACGCACAGCCTGGCATGCCCATCCGCTCGGCCAGACCCTGATCGTGACCGCAGGCTGTGGCCAGGTTCAGCTGTGGGGCGGGCCGGTGCAGGCAATCCACCCCGGCGATGTGGTGTCGATTGCGCCGGGCGAAAAGCATTGGCATGGCGCGAGCGCCACTACCGCGATGACGCATATCGCGATTCAGGAACAGCTCGACGGCAGCGCGGCGGACTGGCAGGAGCAGGTCAGCGATGCGCAGTATCTGGCCGGGCGAGCCAAAGAATGAAGCGCGTCACTCACCCGGGCATGGTGCTCGCCATCATCATGGCCAGCTACCTGATGATCGTGATCGACATCTCGATCGTGCTCACCGGCCTGCCGCGCATCCAGAGCTCGCTGGGCTTCACGCCGGCCAGCCTCTCCTGGGTGCAGAACGCCTACACCCTGGCCTTCGGCGGCTTCCTGCTGCTGGGCGCACGGGCGGGCGACATCCTCGGCCGCCGGCACATGTTCATTGCCGGTCTGGCCATTTTCACGCTGGCTTCGGTGGCCATCGGCGCGGCGACTTCGCCGGTCTGGATGCTGACATTCCGCGCCGTGCAGGGCTTTGGTGCGGCCGTGCTGGCACCTTCCACGCTGGCGCTGATTTCAGTCTATTTCCCCGAAGGTCATGAGCGCACCCGGGCACTCTCCTGGTATGCCGCTGCTGCAGGCATGGGGGCCACGGTTGGGTTGGTGCTGGGCGGCTTGCTGGCCGACCTGATTTCCTGGCGTGCCGGCTTCTTCATCAACCTGCCGATCGGCCTGCTGCTGATCCTGGGGAGCCTGCGCTACATCGAGGAAACGCCGCGCCATGCCGGCCAGTTCGATCTGGCGGGCGCAATCAGCTCCACGCTGGGCATGAGCGCACTGGTCTTCGGCATCGTCGAGGCCGCCGAAGTCGGCTGGCATTCGCCCTGGTCTCACTCTGCGATGGCTGTCGGTGTGCTGCTGCTGACGTTTTTCCTGTGGGTGCAAAGCGGGGCCAGCCAGCCGGTGCTGCCGCTGCGCCTGTTTGCCGACCGCAGCCGCAACGCGGCCTACGCGGCGCGCCTGCTGTTCTTGGCCGGCATGGTGGGTTTCTGGTTCTTCACCGCGCAATACCTGCAGCGCGTGCTGGGTTTCAGTCCGATGCTGGCCGGCTTGGCCTTTGTGCCGGTGACGATTCCGCAGCTGTTCTCCTCGTTTTCCGTGCCGCGTCTGATGCGTCGCTTCGGGCCGCGCAGCGTGTTGCTCACCGGTCTGGCCTTGTGTGTGCTGGGGCTGATCTGGCAGGGGCTTGCCGCGCCACAGCTTTCCTACCTTGCCGGCCTGCTTCTGCCGATGATCCTGATCGGCCTGGGGCAAGGCTGGGTGCTGGCGCCGCTCACCATGGCCGGCGTGGCCGGGGTGGAAGCGCGTGATGCCGGCGCCGCTTCCGGCCTCGTGAACGTGGCCCACCAGTTTGGCGGTTCATTGGGGCTGGCGGTGCTGGTGGTGGTCTTCGCCAGTGGCGGCCAGATCAGTCAAGACGCGGCCGATCTGGCCCAACGCACTGGCCGCACGCTGGAAGTGAGCGCGCTGCTGGTCTTCCTGAGCCTGCTGATCTCGGCCCGTTTTCTCTTTGCGCGCGCGCCGCAAGTTCATACCAAATAACAAATTCATTCAGGAGCTGGAAATGACAGATTCAAGCCACATCAAAGCACGGCGCGTAGCCATCGCAGGCGCCTCCGGGCTGGTCGGGCAACACATCCTGCAAACGCTGCTGGCAGATGAAACAGTCAGCGAAGTGCATGCACTGGGCCGACGGGGCCTGGCCATCAAACACCCGAAGCTGATTGTGCATCGGGTCGATTTCAAAGCCCTGCCCCCTCTTCCGCCAGTGGACGAGGTCTATCTGGCGCTCGGCACCACGATCGGGGATGCAGGCAGTCAGGCCGCCTTCCGCGCGGTGGATTTCGACGCCAACCTGAGCGTCGCGCACGCAGCCCTTGCGGCAGGCGCCCGGCGTATCGCCCTGGTCAGCGCCGCAGGCGCAAACGCCGGCTCACGCGTGTTCTACAACCGCGTGAAAGGCGAGCTTGAAGACGTGCTGGCTGAACTCGAAACCGATGCGCTGCTGATCGCCCGCCCTTCGCTGCTGCTGGGTGATCGAGCAGCTTTGGGGCAGAGACCTCGCGCCGCCGAGAAAGTGACTGCAGCGCTGTTCAAACTGCTCGGGCGCGCGATCCCGCTCGGCCTGCGTCCTGTTACGGCGCAGCGCGTTGCTCAGGCGCTGACTTCAGGCCTGCCCACCGCGCGAGGCAGATCCGTGCTGAGCTCCGCGCAGATCCAGACGGGAGCCTGAGATGCCGCACTTACGCCTCAAGCCTCGCTGGCTACTCCTGCCTTTACTACTTGGAACAAGCATCATGGCCTACTCGTCGATCTTTGAAGCCGCACCGGACATCCAGCGCGAGCAGCCGAGCGCCAGTCACTATGCCAACGGCCAGTTCCACAACCTCACCCAGGAGCGAGGCCTTAATTCCGCCGGCAGTCTGAAAGGGATCTGGCGCTACCTGACCGAAAAATCGCCCGAAGCGAGCCCCGGTGCAACGCTGGAAGTCCTGCCCCTGAGCCCCGCTGATCTGCAACAGGCTCCGGACCAGAGTCTGTGGCGCCTGGGGCATTCCACCGTCCTGCTCAAACTGGAAGGCAAGTTCTGGCTGACGGACCCGGTCTTCGCCGAGCGCGCCTCGCCTTTCTCCTTTGCCGGGCCAAAGCGCTTTCACGCAGCTCCTATCGCCCGCGAAGATCTGCCTCCCATCGAAGCCGTCATCCTCTCGCACGACCACTACGACCATCTTGACCAGGCAAGCATCCTCGCCATCGCAGACAAGGTGGGCATGTTTGTCACGCCGCTGGGCGTTGGCGAGCGTCTGATCGGCTGGGGAATTCCGGCCACAAAGATCCAGCAACTCGACTGGTGGGAGGAAACGCAGGTCGGCGCCTTACGCCTGATCGCCACCCCCGCACAGCATTTCTCTGGCCGCAGCCTGACTGACCGCAACCGCACTCTGTGGGCCTCCTGGGTGTTGATCGCGCCACACAGCCGCGTGTTCTTCAGCGGCGACAGCGGCTACTTCCCCGGCTTCCGGGAGATCGGCGACAGGTTCGGCCCTTTCGATCTCACGCTGATTGAAAACAGGGCCTACAACGAGGCCTGGGCCGATGTGCACATGCAGCCCGAACAAAGCCTTCAGGCGCACATTGATTTGAAGGGCCAGCGACTGGTGCCGATTCACAACGGGACATTTGATCTTGCCCTGCACGCCTGGACCGAGCCACTGGAGCGCATCACCGCGCTGGCCGAACAAGGCAGCGTGGCCCTGAGCACGCCACGATTCGGCGAACGGCTGGATATCCACGCCGGCAACAGCACACATGCATGGTGGCGCCAGCAGCCGGAGGACAAAGCTGCGCAAGCTCAGCCGCGCCCCCGGAACCCGAAAGTGGCACTGATCGCAGCTTCCGCGTCCTGAAGTCCTGAAGCCCTCCCCTTACCGGCGGATACGCAGTGCCTGTCCGCCGGATCACCCCGCGACCGATTTACCCGCCCACTCCCGTACGGCTTGAGTAAACAGCCTGAGCGCAGCCGGCGGATGACGATTGGCCGGGTAATACAGGCTCAGACCGGGTAGCGTCGGGCTCCATTCGGGCAGCAGGTGAATCAGGCGGCCGACCGCGACATGCTCGGTCACCAGATATTCCGGCACCCAGGCGACGCCGATTCCGGCCAGGGCTGCATCGGTCATCAGATTGGTATTGCCCAGGGTCATCGGTCCATCGACGTCGAGTGTCGTACTGACCGCGCCGTGCGCCAGATCCCAGTGATACAGCGCGCCGCTGGAAAAGCGAAAGCGCAGACAGCGATGGCGTTTGAGGTCTTCCGGCGTACGCGGCAACTCATGCTGCGCAAGATAGGCGGGGGACGCCACCGCGACGAATTTCCAGTCGGGCCCGAACTTGACGGCAATCATGTCGCGCGGCACATCCTGAAACACGCGAATGCCAGCATCAAAGCCATCGGCCACGATATCCACGAAGCGGGTATCGACGACAAACTCCACATGAATATCGGGATAAGCCGCCAGAAAAGCTGGCAGCACATTCCTGATCAAGATTCGCGCCCCCGCCTCCGCGCTGCTGATCCGGATCGAACCGGAGGGGCGGTCACGCGCAGAGGCCATCTCGTTGACCGCGTCCTGGATGTCTCCCAGTGCGGGCGCCACGCGGCGCAGGAACTGCTCGCCCGCCTCGGTCAGCGCCACCGAGCGGGTGGTGCGGTTAAAGAGGCGCGTATTGAGGCTCTCTTCGAGGTTTTTCACCGTGTGGCTGAGTGCCGAGGGCGACACGCCCAGAATCCGCGCGGCCGCGCGAAAGCTGCGCTCCTCGGCGATGGTGATGAAGGCGGTGAGTTCAGAAAGGCCGGCGCGCAGCATAGATGAAAAATATTGAACAAGTCGTGCAACTTTACATCCATTGTTGATTTGCGTGCAGCAACCTAGGATCAATCCACGCCCTTGCCTCCCACGACCTCCTGATGATCAGGAGCCCTATGGAGAACCGGCGGGAAGGATCACTGTGGCTTGAGGCCACGAGGAGATGAAATGGATTCGAAGTTATTGCCGCGTTTGCTGGCTTCCGCGCTGACGGGCTTGCTGGCCTTGCCGGCCAGTGCGGCTGAAGCACAGGAGAAGGTCACTGCACTGTCGGTTCCGGTCACGGCCGAGGCCCAGCGCCCGGGCAGCATCGGCCCGGCCGAGCGCTTCACCGGTAAGGTCTCTGTCGCCCCGCTATTTGCAGCCGAGGGCACATCCCGTGTATCGGCGGCCCACGTTACGTTCGAGCCAGCAGCTCGCACCGCCTGGCATTCACATCCGGTCGGGCAGCATCTGCATGTGATTCGCGGCGCAGGCTATGTGCAGTTCTGGGGCGGCGAGCGCCGCAAGATCACTCAGGGCGATGTGGTGTGGATTCCGCCCGGACAGAAGCACTGGCACGGCGCCACGCAGGAAGCCAGCATGACGCATCTGTCCGTGCAGGAGCATGAGGCCGGGGAAACCGCTGTCTGGATGGAAAAGGTCAGCGATGCACAGTACGGAATTGCTCCCGCCCCCACAACTCCGGCGGCGCCGCAGATCTCCCGAGCCCAGCAACTGATGGGCGCCACTGCGCCGAAGCTCGCCGAACTCACCGATCAGCTGCTGTATGCCGACATCTGGGAGCGCCCGGAATTGTCCAAGCGCGACCGCAGCCTGATTACCGTCAGCGCGCTGCTGGCGATGAATCGCTCGGACCAGCTGCGCTCCCATCTAGCCCTCGCTCAACTCAATGGCGTGAGCCGCACCGAGCTGTCCGAGCTGATTACGCATCTGGCTTTCTATGCCGGCTGGCCGAGTGCCGTCTCGGCCACCTCGGTGGCCAAAGAAGTCTTCCAGAACACCCCGGCACCCGCCGCGCGCTAATTTTCATTTCCCGGAGCATTCACATGAACCTCAATCTGATCAATGCCAGCATCGTGGCCGCTGTCGTCGGCGCATCGTCAGGTGCAGTCGTCGCTGCCGACTACAAACAGAATCCCTTCACGCTGGCCTATGACGGAGCGATTTCCGTCAACGTGCCGGGAAAGGTGAATATCCACCCCGTCAGCTACAAACTCAACGGCCTCACGATTGCGGCCAATGTCTATACGCCCGCGAACTACGATCCCGCCAAAAAATACCCCACCCTGGTCGTCGCTCATCCCAATGGTGGAGTGAAGGAACAGGTCGCCGGCTTGTATGCCCAGCGCATGGCTGAGCGTGGCTACATCACCATCGCCGCAGATGCCGCCTACCAGGGCGCCAGTGGAGGCGAGCCGCGCAATGTGGACAAACCGTCCTACCGTATTGAAGACATCCACGGCATGGCCGATTTCATCAGTCAGTACGCAGGCGCCGACAGCGCACGTCTGGGGCTGCTGGGCTTATGCGGCGGAGGTGGCTACTCGCTGGCGGCTGCGCAAACCGACAAACGCTTCAAATCCATCGCCACGCTGAGCATGTTCAATTCGGGTCGGGTGCGCCGCAATGGCTACGTGGATTCAGCCCTGAACACGATCCAGACCCGTCTACAGCAGGCCTCGGCTGCACGCGCTCAGGAGGCGGCGGGCGGCCCCGTCCTGTACTCGGGCGACGCCAATCTGAGCGACGAGCAGATCGCCAAATTGCCGTTTGATCTGTATCGCCAAGGGTACGAGTACTACTGGAAAACGCACGCCCATCCGAACTCGACCTTCAAGTACACCACCAGCAGCCTGCTGGACTTGATGCGCTGGGATGCGACCAGCCAGATCGGGCTGATCGACAAGCCCCTGCTGCTGATTGCCGGCAGCAAGGCCGACAGCCTGTACATGAGCGAGGAAGCTTTCGCCAAGGCCACCGGCACACATGACAAGGAGCTGTTCAAGATCGAAGGCGCCACCCATATCGAGACCTACTGGGTGCCGAAATACGTGGATCAGACGGTGAACAAGCTCGGTCAGTTCTTTGCCAAGACACTCTGATCGCATTGCTGACACCCGCCAACACCAGGCCGTATGAAACGGAGGAGTGAACAATGAGCAAGAACGAATTTGATGGCGCACGCCGCAACTTTCTTGGCAATTCGGTCGCAGTCGCCTCAGGCGCAGCGCTGGCCGGCGCGGGGCTTGCCGGTTCTGCACAGGCGCAGGCCCGTGCCATACCGGAATCAGCCACGCGGGCAAATCCTCGGCGCAAGCTCGGCAAGCTGGAAGTGTCCAGCCTCGGCCTCGGCGTGCAGAACATGGCCCGCACCTATCAGACAACGGTTCCGGCCCGGCCTGAGATGATCGAGATCATCCGCAAAGCCTATGAAAACGGCGTGACCTTTTTCGACACGGCCGAAGCCTATGGTCCACATGAATGCGAGCGGATTCTTGGCGAGGCGATTGCGCCCTTCCGCAACCGGGTAGTGATTACCAGCAAATTCGGCTGGAATATCGACCCGCAGACCGGCGAGCGCCGCCCGGGCCTGATCAGCCGTCCGGACCATGTGAAACAGGCGGTCGACGGCATGCTCAAACGCCTGCACACGGACCGCATCGACCTGCTTTACCAGCATCGGGTCGATCCCGCTGTGCCGATCGAAGACGTGGCCGGCGCGGTCAAGGACTTGATGGCGCAAGGCAAGGTGCTGCACTGGGGCTTGTCCGAAATGGGCCTGCAGACCTTGCGCCGCGCCCATGCCGAATTGCCGGTCACGGCGGTGCAGAGCGAATACTCGATGCTCTGGCGCGGGCCGGAGAAGGAAGTCCTGCCTCTGTGTCAGGAACTGGGCATCGGCTTTGTGCCCTGGAGCCCGCTCGGCGTGGGCTTCCTGACCGGCTCGATCGATCAGCAAACGAGCTTTGCCGACGGCGACTTCCGCAAGACCGAAACCCGCTTCGCCCCCGAAACTCGGGCCAATAACCTGGTGCTCGTACGCCTCGTGAAGCGCTGGGCCGAACGCAAGAACACCACGCCTGCGCGGATCGCACTGGCCTGGCTACTGGCCCAGAAGCCCTGGATCGTGCCCATCCCCGGCACCACCCAGATGGCTCACATGCTCGACAACGCGGGCGCCGCGACGATTGCTTTCAGCGCCACCGAGTTGCAGGCACTGAACGCCGAGTTGGATGCCATCACGATCCAGGGCGAACGCCTGCCGCCGGCGGTGCTGGCCTTCAGCGGGGTCGAAGCCCCATTGAAGTAAGGCCCTGTCACTTCAGCCGCTTGCCTGTCTATTTTCAGCCTTGAATCGGCCTTCAAGAGCAAAGGAACAAGATGAATATCCAATACAAAAGTGCTCGCGTGCTCGCCATGCTCGCATTCGCCTCGATCCTCGCGTCGCCGCTGGCCCTCGCAGGTCCGATCAAATCGGCAAAGCCCCTCATGATTCAAGAACAGGGCAGTTTTGCGGTAGGAGGCACGGTCATCCAGAGCACGGGCGTTTTTGATACCACCAACCTCTCTTCGGGTGGCCAGACGCTGCACGGCGATCACGCCCGGGTTTTCTATCAGGTGCCGGTAAAGGCCAGGAAACTGCCCCTGGTGATGTGGCATGGCTTCGGCCAGTTCTCCAAGACCTGGGAGACAACTGCAGACGGTCGTGAGGGTTACCAGAACATCTTCCTGCGGCGACAATTCGCCACCTATCTGATTGACCAGCCACGACGTGGTGCGGCCGGACGCGGCACGCAGAGCGGCCGCGTCGAGGCCATGCCAGACGAGCAACGCTGGTTCAACACGTTTCGGGTCGGCGTGTGGCCGGACTATTTCCCTGGCGTGCAGTTCTCCCGCTCCAAAGACGCACTGGATCAGTATTTCCGCGCTATGACGCCAGATACCGGCCCGATTGATGTTCAGGTGACCAGTGATGCCGTCTCGGCCTTGTTCGACAAGATCGGACCGGGCATTCTGGTCACCCATTCGCACAGCGGTGGCATGGGCTGGCTCGCTGCCATGAAGAATCCGCAGATCCGCGCCATCGTTTCCTACGAGCCCGGAAGCGGCTTTGTGTTTCCGCAGAACGAGCTTCCCCCTGCCATGGCGAGCTCCGCCGGCGCTTTGGAAGCCGTTGCAATCCCTCCGGCCGAGTTCCTCAATCTCACCAAGATTCCCATCGTCATCTACTACGGGGACTTCATTCCGACAGAGCCCAGCGCCAACCCCGGCCAAGATGGCTGGCGTGTGCGGCTCGCGATGGCTCGTTTGTGGGCGGACGCCATCAATCGCCATGGCGGTAATGCTTCGGTGGTGCATTTGCCGGAGATCGGTATCAAGGGCAATACCCATTTCCCGTTCTCCGACCTGAACAACCTGCAGATTGCCGATCTGATGTCGGACTTCCTGCACAAGCACCAGCTGGACCACTGAGTTCACATCCTCATCAGGAGCATGCACATGAAGTACCGCACCCTCGGAAACGGTCTAGAAGTCTCTGCCATCGGTCTTGGCTGCATGAGCATGACCGGCAGCATCTATGGTCCGCCAGCAGACAAGCAGGACATGATCCGCCTGCTGCGCGCTGCCCACGAGCGCGGCGTGACGCTGTTCGACACCGCCGAAGCCTACGGCCCCTTCATCAACGAAGAACTGCTCGGCGAGGCCCTGGCGCCGATCCGCGATCGGGTCGTCATCGCCACCAAGTTCGGTTTCGACATCGACCCGGTGACGGGCCAACGCGGCGCGGGCACCAACAGCCGGCCGGCGCACATCAAGGCCGCAGTTGAAGCCAGCCTGAAGCGCCTGCGTACCGATTACATCGACCTGCTCTTCCAGCACCGCGTGGACCCGGCCGTGCCGATCGAGGACGTAGCAGGCGCCGTGAAGGATCTGGTGCTCGCGGGCAAGGTGCGCCATTTCGGCCTCTCGGAAGCAGGCGTGCACACGATCCGTCGCGCCCACGCAGTGCTGCCGCTCACCGCCGTGCAGAGCGAATACTCGATGTTCTGGCGCGGGCCGGAGCTGGAATTGCTGGCCACCCTCGAAGAACTGGGCATCGGTTTCGTGCCTTTCAGCCCACTAGGCGCGGGCTTCCTGACAGGCAAGATCGACGCCAGCACGCAGTTCGAGGCCGGAGATTTCCGCAACATCGTGCCGCGCTTCTCGGCCGAAGCCCGTCAGGCCAATCTGGCGCTGGTTGAAGTCCTCAAATCGATTGCCGCCGCCAAGGGTGCCACGCCGGCGCAGATTGCCCTGGCCTGGCTGCTCGCTCAGAAGCCCTGGATTGTGCCGATCCCCGGCACAACCAAACTACATCGCCTCGAGGAGAACCTGAGAGCCGTGGCACTTGAACTCAGCACAGACGACCTGGGGCGCATCCAGACCATGTTGTCAGAAGTCGAGATCCAGGGAGAGCGACTTCCGGAAGCTGTACTGAAAATGACCGGACTTTGACCAATCATGTAACTTGCCCCTGAAGAATGGAGCAAGGGCCTGAATGTCTCACATCATTGCGAGGAGCGGTCTTGGGGCGCACAACGCTTCGCCAAGCACCGTCTTACACAGCACGCCGCGTCAGTTAGGCATTGTCTTCCAGCCAACACGAGCTAAGCTTGGAGTGCGTTTCAAGCCTTTGCAGCTTTGCTTGGAACGATGCAAGGCAAGAGACAGGAGGCTTTATGGTTCTTAGTCCGCCGCAGTCAGTGGCGAGAGTTCAGTAAAAGTCTGACGGCAGACCGCCGAATACCCGGGCCGTGAGTGCCTTGGTCAAAGACCTGCGAAGCCCAAGCCCGAAACGCTTGGGCTTCATATTTTGGTGCCGATAGGGTTTGACGCGGCTGCAGCAGCTGACTCTCTCCGTCGATGCAAATCCGGATCGCGTCGCACGGCGTTTAAGCGGCCCCAACGCGGACGCAACTGCCCTCAACAGCCAAAACCCGAACCCTTGAGCCTGCACTCAGCTTTGCTTCGGCAATACATGCCCAGCGGTCCGAGCCGAGCACCGGACGCTGAAACAACACTTCGCCCGGCACATAAGGCTCTACATCCTTTACCAGCAGCCCTATCTCGCCAAGCGCTTCAGACGAGCTACCGATACGCAGATCATCCGGCTTGCGCCGGAAAAACCGCAGCCAGCCAAAGGTAAGGGCGGTTGAAAGCACCGCCCACAACAAAAGTTGAAGTGTCATCGGCATGGGGAGGAGCAACACCAGCAAACCCAGCACCAGTGCCGCTACGCCCAACCAGATCAAGACTAGTGCCGGCAAGGCAAGCTCGGCCACGCAAAGCGCGAAGCCGATCACGATCCAGTGCCACCACAGAATCGTCATGAATTACTTGCTTCCACCAGCGGCAGTCGCCGCCAGCTCAACGACATTGGAAGCGTCCTCAGCATCCCCTAGACGGGTCAGCTTGCCTTCAACCGACGCCCCGCAATCCATGCGCAGTTGCCGATAGCTGATATTGCCCGTAACGCGGGCGCTGGCTTGCAACTCGAGGAAATGTGCAACCTCCAGATCGCCGACGATGGTGCCGTTGATCACCGCGTCGTAGGCACTGACATTGCCGTGAATACTGCCCTGATCACTGAGCACGAGCAGGCTCTTTGCACCACTTCGCGGCAAGACGTTGCCACGGATGTGTCCGTCCACACGCAAACCATCAAGAAAATGCACATCTCCCATTACTTCCATATTGCCGGCGATCAGGCTGGAAAGCTTGGTCAGCTCGATCGGACTATCTTTCTTTTTTCCAAACATGGCGAGACTCCGGATTCGTTACTGGCCGCCCTGCGCGCCAGTGGCCGCATGACTGCGATAAAAACTCAGGTTCTTGTTGGCCTGCTTGAGGGCTTCAGCCTGACTGGCCACTTCGCGCTCCAATGACTCGCGGGTTGCACGCTCATGCCCCAAGCTCATCTTGAGCTCTGAGAGCTCAACCTGCAGCTTGGCATTCTCTGCCTTCTGGGCGGCAAGCGCTTCGTGAAGTTGCAAGGCGGGCGCGGCACTGGAAGGCATCAAGAAAAAGCCTCCGGCCCCCATCAGCAGGACACACAGTGCGAAGAGCATCAAAAACCGTTTTCGCTGCCGTGAAGTGTCGATGGTCAAGGCAAAAGATGCACCACTAAGCGTACGTGTAATGCGGTCAGGTTTACGCTCAGACATTCGGAACCTTGTCGCCGATATTCAGGTAATACATGGGATCCACAAAACGTCCGTTATGCAGGATTTCGAAATGCAGATGTGGCCCGGTCGAACGGCCAGTCGTCCCGACTGCCGCAATCAATTGTCCGGGCGTGACCAGGTCGCCTGTTTTTACGTGCATCTTCGAAGTGTGGGCATAGCGGGTGAGCAAGCCGTTGCCATGATCGATCTCGATCACAAAACCAAGCTCTGACACCCAGCCAGCGTTCTTGACCCGGCCACCACCCGCAGCATGGATTGGAGTACCAGACTCAGCCTCGAAATCAAGGCCTGAATGAAAAGCTATCCGACCAGTAAACGGATCAACCCGATTACCGAAGCGCGAGCCGATACGCTGATCCTGCAGCGGCTGCTGTGTGGGCAAGGCCATGTAATTGACACTGCGTGTTGCCGCAGCGGCTTCGACCTTGCGCAGCAGATCCTGCAGGCAAGTCAGAGTCTTTTCTGCGCCTGCGATCTGGATTTCGCTCGCGCCCCCTTGACCAGCAGCAGACTCACACAGTTGCGCCGCGAGTACCCGCCCCCCCGCTCCACCCTTGGCCTGAGAACCAACTCCGGCCTGCACTGCGGGCTTACCGGTCTTGAGTTCGGCAACACGGGACTCAAGCATTTCAAGTGCAGTGAGTTTTTTCACCAGAGACCGCGCCTCTGACTCCAGCGTCAGCAAACGCCCGCTGACATCACCCAGGCGATCAAAGGTAAAGCGCTCTTTGACTGGATCAGTCTGCCTCGCTTGAATGCCTGGTATCTGCTGCGCCGGACCAAAATGCTGGCCCAGCACCCAACCCAAAGCAAATGCGCCGCCTGCAAGGCAACTACACAGCAGGCATGCGCCGGCCACGACGCGTCTCAGACTGAGCATGCGTACGCCAGACTGTGCCACCCCCTGCGATGTATGCAGAATAAATGCCATCGTATCCCTCCCTGATGCGCCGTGCGATCTTGCTTGCTGCAAATCGCAGCCGGTGAGAATTAGATGAAAAAGCTCACCGAACTCAGGTTGTAATTCAGACTTACAAGATAAAGCTCTTGCAGAGCCTGTCATCGGCAGAATCCGCGGGATATTAACACTTCAACACGCAAAAAAGGCAAGCCACCCCCCGACCAGAGGAGCCTTGCTTGCCTTGAGCGTTGCTGAAACGGAGTCAGTGCCGGCTATGCTCAGCCAGCTTTAGCCAAGTATCCACGACGGTATCCGGATTCAACGAGATCGTCTGAATTCCTTCATCCATGAGCCATTCAGCGAAATCAGCATGATCCGAAGGGCCCTGACCACAAATGCCAACGTATTTCCCTAGGCGATTACAGGCTTTAATTGCGGCCGACAACAGAACCTTGACCGCTGGATCACGCTCATCAAATGCATGAGCCACCAAACCCGAGTCACGATCCAGCCCCAAGGTGAGTTGCGTCAAATCATTCGAGCCGACGGAAAAACCATCAAAGTATTCGAGGAAACGCTCAGCCAGCAAGGCATTAGAAGGAATCTCACACATCATGATGAGTTTAAGCTCGTCCACTCCACGCTTCAGACCGTTGTCTTCGAGCAGACGCACTACTTCGCGCGCCTCCTCCAGTGTACGCACAAAAGGCACCATCAATTGAACATTGCTCAGCCCCATTTCTCCGCGTACTTTTTTCATCGCCAAGCATTCCAGCTCAAAACACTCCCTGAAACTGTGAGCGATGTAACGTGAGGCACCGCGAAAACCAAGCATTGGATTTTCCTCTTCCGGCTCATAGATTTCTCCTCCGAGCAATTTTCGATATTCATTCGATTTGAAATCGGAGAGCCGGACAATCACGGGCTTGGGCCAGAATGATGCCGCGATAGTAGCGACTCCTTCAGCCAGACGCTGGATGAAAAAACCCCGAGGAGAATCATAACCCCTTGATTTTCTTAAAATCTCCTCCTGAACACTGGCCGGCATTTGCTCAACCTCGAGTAGTGCCTTGGGATGGATACCGATCATGTTATTGATCACAAACTCAAGTCGTGCCAGCCCGACACCACCATTCGGAATTTGTGCAAACTCGAATGCCAGCTCCGGATTACCTACGTTCATCATGATTTTTACGGGGATCTCGGGAAGATTTCCCATGTCGGTGCTAACAACCTCGTAGTCGAGCCGACCGCGATAAACATAACCGGTATCACCTTCTGCGCAGGAAACTGTGACAGAGTCTCCCTCAAGCAGGACCTCGGTGGCATCTCCACACCCGACAATGGCCGGAATCCCCAATTCACGCGCAATAATGGCCGCATGACAGGTGCGCCCGCCGCGATTGGTCACAATTGCTGCCGCCCGTTTCATGACCGGTTCCCAGTTCGGATCAGTCATGTCCGTCACGAGAACATCACCCTCCTGGACCCGATTCATTTCTGCAGCACTGGCCACGATGCGTACAGGGCCCGCCCCAACTTTCTGGCCGATGGCACGTCCACTCGCAAGCACTCGGCCATGTTGCTTAAGCCGATATTTCTGGCGCACCAGAGAATGGATCTCCTGTGATTTGACCGTCTCGGGGCGGGCCTGCAGGATATACAGCTTGCCATCCTCACCATCCCTCCCCCATTCGATATCCATCGGGCGGCCGTAGTGCTTCTCAATGATGCAGGCGTATCGGGCCAGCTCAAGCACTTCGGAATCAGCCAGAGAAAACTGCTGACGCTCCGCTTCGGCCACATCCAGCATCCGGGTGGAACGTCCGGCTGCCGTCGCGTCGGCAAATACCATCTTAATAAGCTTGGAGCCCAGACTGCGGCGAATCACTGCATTCTTGCCAGCCACAAGCATGGCTTTGTGCACAAAGAACTCATCAGGATTCACCGCACCCTGTACAACAGTTTCACCCAGCCCATAAGATGAAGTGATAAACACCACATCCTGAAAACCTGATTCGGTATCAAGCGTGAACATCACCCCGGCAACTCCTTTATCGGAGCGCACCATACGTTGCACACCCACCGAAAGTGCAACATCGGCATGAGTGAAGCCTTTATGTACCCGATAGGCTATGGCGCGGTCGTTATAGAGCGAGGCGAAAACCTCACGAATGGCGTGAAGCAAATTCTCGAAACCACGGATATTCAGGAAACTTTCCTGCTGCCCCGCAAAGGATGCATCAGGCAAATCTTCGGCGGTGGCGGATGAGCGCACCGCAAAGCTCCCATCACCGGCCTTGGTCAGACGCTCGTAATGAGCCCTGATTTCTTCTTCCAGCGGAGTTGGAAGAGGGGTTTCAACAATCCATTGACGAATGCGCGCCCCCGTTGCAGCCAAGGCAATGACATCTTCAACATTCAGGCAGCCAAGCTCGGTATTGATCCTGTCAGCGAGACCTTGGTGAGCGAGAAAGTCTCGATAGGCCTGGGCCGTCGTAGCAAAACCACCTGGCACTCTGACACCCGCTCCATCAAGTTGGCTGATCATCTCCCCGAGTGAAGCGTTTTTACCGCCGACCAAAGGAACGTCACTCATTCGCAGATTTTCGAAAGGGATGACATGCTGGCTCATGGGAAAACCTCTCTGTTGTTTGGGGTTGGTTTATTGATTACTGACGTATTGCGGATCATTCTATAGAGCAGATTGCTGCAATGCATCAGAAAGAACCCCTACGGCCAATCACGCACCAAGTGATTGTTAGGAAAGGATTTTGTTCATGGAAGAACATTCTCTGCGAACCGTTTTTTTCATCTCGGACGGCACTGGCATCACCGCTGAGACACTCGGCCACAGCCTGCTTGCACAGTTTCCTGACTGCCGCTTTAGGCATGTCCGGGCACCTTTCGTGGACAGTCTCGATAAGGCTCACGACTGTGTCAGGCAGATTCGCGCAGCAGCACTACGTGACGGACGGCGGCCGATCGTAGTCAGCACATTAGTCAACGCCGAGGTGGTAGCCGCCTTGCGGGAGGCCGATGCGCTGTATCTCGATCTCTTCGAGCAGTACATCGGGCCGCTGGAGAGTGAGCTGGGTATGCGTTCAACACATACAGTTGGCCGCTTTCACGGAATTGCCGAGAGCGAGGACTACAAATCTCGCATAGAAGCCATCAACTTTGCACTGGCACATGACGATGGACAGAGCAACGCAAAGCTGGCCGAGAGCGATGTGATCCTTGTCGGAGTTTCACGCTCAGGAAAGACACCGACCAGTCTTTATCTAGCAATGCAATTCGGTGTAAAAGCTGCAAATTACCCGCTTATCCCGGAAGATTTCGAACGCAATAAACTACCAGCAGATATCACCCAGCATCGCAACAAGCTCTATGGATTAACCATCACACCAGAACGACTGTCTCAGATCCGACAGGAACGGCGCCCCAACAGCAAATACGCGGCCCTGGACAACTGCCGACAGGAGATCGAAGCGGCCCAACGCCTGATGCGCCGAGAAGGAATTCCATTCATCGAATCGACGACCCGCTCCATAGAAGAGATCTCTGCAAAAATTCTGCAGGAGGTTCGAATCAATCATTCCACATACTGAAATATAGGTATTTACCCCTACGCCCGTGCAATAAAAACTGCGCGGGCTTTTTAATTTTTGATTTGTGCAGCGCACTCATCAAAGGTGTTTGAGCACCGTCAACCCTAATAGGCAGGCGCATACGAACAATGCGATCACCCGAAACGTTGACTCATTTTTTACACAACGTTCCTTCGGGCAAGCATACAAAGTGTCTTGTTGATAGATGCACCTAAGAGGAGACGGTTATGTCATTTGCAAGTTTGGCCGGACAGGCTGGCGCACGAGCATTAGCGCGCAGCGGCAAGGCCCTAGTAAGTCGTTTTCAGCGCCTCTTGGCGCTGGCATTCGGCGCAGTTTCACTTCCGGCCATAGCAAACGGCGGCGAGGCCAACCTTGTCCTGCCGAAGCTCAATGACCCGGCACTTGCTACGTTCCTCAATGGCATGACCGGTAGTTCGCTGCTGGGCTGGGGCCTTCTGATCTGTGTGCTGGGCCTGATTTTCGGCGCTGTGATCTACAACCAGGTTAAGAATCTGCCTGTTCATCGCTCAATGGCCGAAGTTTCTGAACTGATCTACGAAACCTGCAAGACCTACATGATCACGCAAGGCAAGTTCCTGCTGATCCTGGAAGCCTTCATTGCCGTCATCATCATCGGCTACTTCGGTTTTGTCGCTCAGAACGCCCAGGGCGGTGCAGGTCTGCCAGCCAGTGAAGTGCTACTGATCCTGGCCTTCTCACTGGTCGGCATCGCCGGCTCCTTTGGCGTGGCCTGGTTCGGCATCCGCATCAATACCTTTGCCAACAGCCGAACTGCTTTTGCTTCGCTGCAAGGCAAAGCTTTCCCGGTGTACGCGATTCCGCTGAAGTCGGGCATTTCGATCGGCATGCTGCTGATTTCGACCGAACTGCTGATCATGCTGGCGATCCTTCTCTTCATCGACCCCTCTCTTGCCGGCAAGTGCTTCATCGGCTTCGCGATCGGTGAGTCGCTGGGCGCTGCTGCACTGCGCATTGCTGGCGGCATCTTCACCAAGATTGCCGACATCGGCTCTGACCTGATGAAGATCGTTTTCAAGATCAAGGAAGACGATGCCCGCAACCCCGGCGTGATCGCTGACTGCGTGGGTGACAATGCAGGCGACTCGGTCGGCCCGACCGCTGACGGTTTCGAAACCTACGGCGTGACCGGCGTTGCGCTGATCTCCTTCATCATGCTGGCTGTTCCGGAAGCTGCCACTCAGGTGCAATTGCTGGTGTGGCTGTTCGTGATGCGCGTGATGATGATCATCGCCTCCGGCGCTTCCTACCTGATCAACGAGCTCTACGCCAAGGCCAAGTATGGCGCTGCTGACAAGTTTGACTTCGAAGCTCCGCTGACCTCGCTGGTCTGGGTGACCTCCATTGTTTCCCTGATCCTGACCTTCTTGGTTTCCAAAGCCCTGATCGGCAGCATCACCCTCAATGGCGTGACCTACACCAGCCTGTGGTGGCAGCTTTCCGTGATCATCACCTTTGGCACGCTGGCCGGCGCGATTATTCCGGAAATCGTCAAGGTATTCACCTCCACCAAGTCTGGTCACGTGCGTGAAGTTGTGACGGCTTCTCGCGAAGGCGGTGCCAGTCTGAACATTCTGGCCGGCCTGACCGCAGGTAATTTCTCGGCCTTCTGGATGGGCGTGATCATCGTCTCCCTGATGACCGGTGCTTACCTCGTTTCGCAAGGCGAACTGGCTCAGGTTATCAACGCCAATCCGGAACACGGCAAGATCATGGCCGCCGTGTTCTCCTTTGGTCTGGTGGCTTTCGGTTTCCTCGGCATGGGTCCAGTGACCATCGCTGTCGACTCCTATGGCCCGGTGACCGACAACGCCCAATCCGTGTATGAACTCTCCACGATCGAAGCCATTCCCGGCATCGAAGCGGAAGTGAAGAAGGACTTTGGCTTTGACGCCAATTTCGACAAGGCAAAAGACCTGCTCGAAGAGAACGACGGCGCCGGCAACACCTTCAAGGCAACTGCCAAGCCGGTGCTGATCGGTACGGCCGTGGTAGGTGCTGCAACCATGGTGTTCTCGATCATCATGCTGCTGACCGATGGTCTGAACAGCGTGGCTGACGTGCAGAAGCTTTCCATGCTCTATCCGCCCTTCCTGCTCGGCCTGATCTCTGGCGGCGCAACGATTTTCTGGTTCTCGGGTGCATCCACCCAGGCCGTGTCGACCGGCGCATACCGCGCAGTGGAGTTCATCAAACGCAACATGAAGCTGGACGGTGAAACCAAGGCTTCGACCGAAGACTCCAAGAAGGTCGTGGCCATCTGCACCCAGTACGCGCAGAAGGGCATGTTCAACATCTTCATGGCGGTGTTCTTCGGCACGCTGGCCTGCGCATTTGTTGAACCCTTCTTCTTCATCGGCTACCTGATCTCACTGGCCATCATCGGTCTGTATCAAGCCGTATTCATGGCCAACGCCGGTGGTGCTTGGGATAACGCCAAGAAAATCGTTGAAACCGAACTGCGCGCCAAGGGTACCGACCTGCATGCCGCAGCCGTGATTGGCGACACCGTGGGCGATCCGTTCAAGGATACTTCGTCTGTGGCCATGAACCCGATCATCAAGTTCACCACGCTCTTCGGCCTTCTGGCTGTTGAAATGGGTGTCGGTATGGTGGCTCACGGCCAACAGAGCCTTGCTTATGTTCTGGCAGGTGTCTGTTTGCTGGCCAATCTGTTCTTCGTGTATCGCAGCTTCTATGGGATGCGGATTGAAGTGCTGAACACTGAGGCTCCAGAAGCTTCTCTTCAGGGCAGTAACGAAGTAGCTTTCGAATCGAAGTAAATCCGCGACCGGGGCCTCTAACCTGTCTCGAAAAACCGGCCCTGTGCCGGTTTTTCTTTTTGAGCGGACAATCCGCTTGCAGGAAAACCCTAGCGTTGTTTTATAATCGACCGATCTTACCCGGAGAAAAACATGTTTGTATTTGGCAAGGATTGCGTACTCGAAGATTTGGGCGGCGGTGTCAGCCGTAAGATTCTGGCTCACAACGGCAAGCTGATGCAGGTGGAGGTTCACTTCGCAGATAACGCTATCGGCTACATGCACAACCATCCGCATGAACAACTGACTCACGTCCTGTCTGGCGAATTCGAATTCACCATCGGCGACGAGGTCAAGATCGTTTCGGCTGGTGACACCCTCTACAAGGAACCGAACATCATGCACGGTTGCAAGTGCCTGAAGGCCGGTGTTCTGCTCGACACTTTCACGCCGATCCGTGAAGACTTCCTGAAGAAGTAAGGTCTTTTGTGATGGAGTGAGAAAACCGGCCTTGTGCCGGTTTTTGTTTTTCAGCGCCTTTGTGCCATGCGCAACCAATCGCCCCACTGAGGCGGCACCTGCTCGAAACGCACACCGGTCAGAATGCTATCGGACTCAAGTACCTGATAGCACACCCTGCTGCGCAGGATGCACTCCCCTCGCCCCGGAATCTGCAAACGCAGTCGCAAGAAGGAACCTGGTGCAAAGGCATGAGCCGAGCGCAGGCGCAAGCCCTCTTCGCTGACATCGACTGCGTGGCATGCCAGCAACTCCCCCGTCGTGCGCGTTACCAGTAAGGGCCAGTCAATGCGCCGGCGCAAAGCAGTACGCCGCTCACGCTCGCTTTGCGTAAGCATGGAGCACTCCGGCTCTTTGTCTGAAGCATCAAGCATTGGGTAAAAGCTCACTCAAAGGATGTCCCAGTATTGCCCTGTCACCGGGCTTGCACTGAAGGCCTGCCCTTTAAGTCTCTCAGGGAGTTCAGCACAAGCGGCCGAGTACCGACAGGCTCCGTCGAAAGGTAGAATGCTGCTTTGCGAAACCCGCTGGTTTCCTCCCGTTTTCCATTCCGGACCCTATCCCGTGAGCGCACCCGACAAGAACGCTGCCCCTGCCGCAGCGCAAACCACCAATTTCCTCCGAAACATCATCGATGCCGAGTTGGCCAACGGCAAATTCGCGCAGCGTGGCTGGGCCGGCCAGCCTGGCGAGGGCAGCCTGCATGACGCAGCGGCGCCAGACCCCGCCCGGATCCGTACCCGCTTTCCGCCGGAGCCGAATGGTTACCTGCACGTCGGCCACGCCAAGTCGATCTGCCTGAACTTCGGTCTCGCGCGCGATTACGGTGGTGTGTGCCACATGCGTTTTGACGATACCAATCCGGAGAAGGAAGACCAGGAATACGTCGACTCGATTCTCGATGCAATCAAGTGGCTGGGCTTTTCGTGGGACGCCAACGGCACCCATCATCAGTATCAGGCCAGTGACTACTTCGATTTCATGTACCACGCCGCCGAACTGCTGATCGAGCGCGGCATGGCATACATCGACCAGCAGACCGCCGACGAGATGCGCGCCAATCGCGGCACGCTGACCGAAGCCGGCAAGAACTCGCCTTGGCGTGATCGCCCGGTCGAAGAAAATCTGCGTCTGTTCCGCGAAATGAAGGACGGCAAACACGCCGAAGGCAGCATGATCCTGCGCGCCAAGATCGACATGGGCTCGCCCAACATCAATCTGCGCGACCCGGCGATCTACCGCATCCGTTTTGCCGAACACCACAACACCGGCAACAAGTGGTGCATCTACCCGATGTATACCTTCGCGCACCCGATCGAGGACGCGCTGGAGCGCATTACTCACTCAATCTGCACGCTTGAGTTTGAGGATCAGCGCCCCTTCTACGACTGGCTGCTCGGCCAACTGCGCGACGCCGGCATGTTTTCCGAGCCGCTGCCGCGCCAGATCGAATTTGCCCGTCTGAACCTGACCTACGTAATCACCAGCAAACGCAAGCTGATGCAGTTGGTTAACGAAAAGCACGTGGAAGGCTGGGATGATCCGCGCATGCCCACCATCGTCGGCCTGCGTCGCCGCGGCTACACGCCCGAGGCCATCCAGCTGTTCTGCGAGCGCATCGGTGTCTCCAAGGGTGACAGCTGGATCGACTACAGCATTCTTGAAGGCGCCTTGCGCGATGATCTGGACGAAAAAGCTCCGCGCGGCATGGCTGTGCTGGATCCGCTCAAGCTCAAACTTACCAACTGGAACGCACTCTTTGGTACCGGGCACACCGAGCCCTGCTCCGCTCCAGTCCACCCTCACCACGAAGCCATGGGCGTGCGTGAGTTCAATCTGACCCCTGAAGTATGGATTGAGCGTGAAGACTTCCAGGAAGTGCCGGAAAAGGGCTTCCGTCGCTTGTTCCCCGAAAACATGGCACGCCTGAAGTACGGCTATGTCATCAAGTGCACGGGCTGCGAAAAGGATGCCGACGGTAACGTGACGGTGGTACTTGCCGAGATCGTGCCGAACACCAAGAGCGGCACGCCAGGCGCTGACAGCGTCAAGGTCAAGGGCGTGATCACCTGGGTTTCTGCCTCCGAAGGCGCGCCTGCGGAGATCCGCCTGTACGACCGCCTGTTCACCGAAGCTCAGCCAGACGCTGGTGGTCGCAACTTCCTCGATGTGATCAACCCGAATGCGAAACGCGTAATCCAGACCTGGATCGAGCCAGGCCTGACAAACGCTACAGCAGGAACCAGCTTCCAGTTCGAGCGTCACGGTTATTTCGTCGCCGACCGCAAGGATCACGGCCAGAGCGGAAAACTTGTATTTAACCGAACGACCACGCTGAAAGACAGCTGGGGCAAGTAACCCCGCTCAGGAAGGGGCTCGCAGAAGCCCCTTTTTCACGCCTCACGAAAGAGAAAACCATGGCCGGAAGCAGTCTTCTCGTCTTGATCGACGATATCGCCACCCTCCTTGATGACGTAGCCCTGATGAGCAAGGTTGCGGCCAAAAAAACGGCCGGTGTGCTGGGAGATGATCTTGCACTCAATGCCCAGCAAGTGACTGGCATTAGTGCTGATCGTGAGTTGCCGGTGGTCTGGGCGGTAGCCCTCGGCTCGCTGCGCAACAAGCTGATCCTGGTGCCATCCGCCTTGCTGATCAGCGCGATTGCTCCCTGGCTCGTCATGCCACTGCTAATGATCGGGGGCGCATATCTATGCTTCGAGGGCTTCGAAAAAATTGCTCACAAGTTTCTGCATGCTCAAGAAGAAGCTTCCGAGCATGCCGAGCGTCTGCACGCCCTGCAGGACCCCAGCATCGACATGCGGGCCTTCGAGCGCGAAAAGATCAAGGGGGCCGTGCGCACCGACTTCATTCTTTCAGCCGAGATCATTGTGATCGCGCTGGGCACGGTGGCCAATGAGCCTTTCATGAGTCGCCTTCTGGTACTTGCGACGATCGGATTCGTAATGACTATCGGGGTGTACGGCTTTGTGGCCCTGATCGTGAAGCTGGATGACGCGGGCCTCTACCTCAACGCAAAGCAGAACATCGCGGCACGCAAGCTTGGTCAAAGTCTGTTGTGGTTTGCCCCGTGGCTGATGAAAGCCCTCTCAGTGGCCGGCACAATAGCGATGTTTCTCGTCGGTGGCGCAATCGTGCTGCACGGCATTCCCGGCAGTCACGCCCTGCAGCAGCAGATCGAGGTCTGGGTGCATGACATTCCCCTGCTTCCCAGCCTGCTACCAACGCTGGTCAATGCCCTCGCCGGCATCCTCACAGGTGCGCTTTGCGTGCTGCTGGTCAGCCTTCTAGCCCCCCTGATCAGCCGCCTGCGCAAGGTGCAGTAAAAACCCCAGGCTCGGCTGGACGAGGGCGGAGTGCCCGCGTATCCTGCCTGCTCGGTTGTACCCACTACCAACCGAGCAGCGTTCTGCTCCGCGTAAATGCGTTCACGCACTGCCAGCCCGCCAGGGCTGTGCGTTCCGTCCCGCCCATTTCCCCGCCGCACAACTCCGACTCACGCGCCTTCCGACATGGCAGGCGGCAAGAAGCAGGTAGAGCCAGTGCCGGGTTATCAGGTCAAGCACGAAAACATCTCGGTGGTCGGCGTCGCCGATCTCCACATCCGCTCGCTGCTCGATCGTCAGCAGTATTCAGATCCGAATGGCGAAGCCGAAGCGCTGGGCGTGCCGCCCGCAAGCTGGCCCCTGTTCGGCTTGCTCTGGCCTTCCGGCCAGATTCTTGCGCGCCTGATGGCCGAGCGGATAGTCACTACCGAACGCATTCTGGAGCTGGGTTGTGGCCTGGGCCTTGCCAGCCTCGTCGCACACCGCCGCGGCGCGGATGTCACTGCCAGCGACTTTCACCCACTCGCAGCCAGCTTCCTGCTGGAAAACCTGCGTCTCAACGCAATGAGTGCTCTGCCCTTCGTGCGCACGGGCTGGCAGGACGACTGCACCGAACTGGGACGCTTCGGCCTGATCATCGGCAGTGACGTGCTCTATGAGCGCGACGAAGCCGGCGTACTGCCAGCCTTCATTGAACGTCATGCCTACGCTCAAGCCGAGGTGCTGATCGTCGATCCGGACCGGGGCAACCGTCCGCACTTCAATCGGCATATGAGCACACTAGGCTTTGCTTTCAGCGACACCCGCGCCGACTGCATCCATCCCGATGGTAGCCGCTACAAGGGGCGAATCCTGCGCTATCGGCGATAAAGCGCCGCTGGCGTGCAGGCGGCTGCGCTTTCTGGTTCAATCCGGGAACCCCGGCAGCGCGAGAGACTGAATCATGGACATCCTGATCACCGGCGGCACCGGCCTGCTTGGCCGCGCCTTGTGCAGTGCCCTGCTTGCCAATGGGCATCGTCTGACAGTCCTCAGTCGCCGCCCGGAAAAGGTTTCCAGCCTGTGCGGCGAAGGCGTGCGAGCGCTGCGCAGCCTGGATGAATGGTGGCCCGAAATGCCCTTCGATGCCATCATCAATCTCGCTGGCGCACCCATCATCGACCTCCCCTGGAGTGAAACCCGCAAACAGACCCTGTGGCGCAGCCGGGTCGGCCTCACGCAGCAACTCGTAGCGGCCATTGAGCGCGCGCGACACAAACCCGGCGTACTGCTGTCGGGTTCAGCAATCGGTTATTACGGTGATTGTGGCGACGCCACCTGCTCCGATGCCATCTACAGCAATCCTAGCGCCCAGGACTTTGGCGCCCGCCTGTGCGCCGCCTGGGAAACAGCGGCCCTCGCCGCCGAAACGGCCGGCACCCGTGTATGCCTCTTGCGCACCGGGCTTGTACTGACACCTCACGGGGGACTACTGGCTCGCCTGCGCTTGCCGTTCAGCCTAGGGCTCGGTGGGCGCTTGGGAGGCGGTCAGCAGTGGATGAGCTGGATCCAGATCGAAGACTGGGTTGGCGCAGTACTTCACCTGCTCGACACAACATCAGCGCGTGGGCCCTACAACCTCACCGCCCCACAGGCGCTGCGCAATGCTGACTTCACAGCGGAACTGGGGGCGATACTGCAGCGTCCGACGCTCTTACCAGCACCGGCTTTCGTTCTGAAACTTCTGCTTGGTCAGCGAGCCTATCTCTTGCTGGGTGGTCAGCGCGTATTACCGGACCGCCTGATAGAAACGGGCTACCACTTTCGCCATCCTGAAATCCGTGGTGCGTTGCGCAGCCGCCTCTAAACTTCCTGCCTGTGCATATGCCCCGCCGCCGCATCGCCCACCTCGACATGGATGCCTTTTATGCCTCTGTCGAACTGTTGCGTTATCCGCAGTTGCGTGGCCAACCCGTCGTTATCGGGGGGCGCAGCGTGGATGCACCACGGCAAACGGGGGATGGCAATTGGCATTACGCCCGGCTGCGCGATTACGTAGGTCGCGGCGTGATCACCACTGCGACCTACGAAGCCCGCGCGCTGGGAGTTGGCTCCGCGATGGGCATCATGAAGGCGGCTAGACTTGCTCCCAATGCCGTACTGTTGCCAGTAGATTTCGATGCATATCGCCACTACTCACGCCTGTTCAAGGCCGCTGTACGCGCAATCGCACCACTCATAGAAGACCGCGGTATCGACGAGATCTACCTTGACCTCACCGAGCTACCAGGAGAAGCCCGTGCGCTCGGCCAAAGCCTCAAGGATGCGGTGCGCGCAGCAACAGGCCTCTCCTGTTCCATCGGCATCAGCCCCAACAAGCTGCTTGCCAAGATCTGTTCCGACCTCGAGAAACCGGACGGTCTTACCGTGCTGGAGATGGACGAGATTCCCGCTCGGATCTGGCCTCTGCCAGTGCGCAAGGTCAACGGGATCGGCCCCAAAGCCGAGGAGAAATTAGCCGCCCTGGGCATTCACAACATCGGCGAACTGGCAGCCTGCTCTCCGTGGTGGCTGCAAGAGCACTTTGGCAGCAACTACGGGGGCTGGCTCCATGAAGCAGCCCACGGCCGCGATCAACGCCCGGTGGTGACCTATTCCGAACCCAAGTCAGTCAGCCGCGAAACCACCTTCGAACGTGATCTGCACGCTCGAACTGATCGCAACCAGCTCTCCGAAATTTTCACCCGCCTGTGCCAGCGCGTGGCGGGTGATCTGGAACGCAAAGGCGTGCTCGGACGCACCATTGGAATCAAACTGCGCTACGAAGACTTCTCAACAGTTACGCGGGATCTGAGTTTGCCCGAGGCCACCGCAGATGCCGGCATGATCCGCCGTGCTGCCGGAGAATGCCTCAAGCGCGTCGAGCTTGGAAAGCGCCTGCGCCTGCTCGGTGTGCGGGTCAGCCAACTGGAAAGCCGATCACAGCAGAACTCAACGGGCCCGCAGCCGGGCGAGCAAGCCGGCCTGCCATTCTGAAAATCGGCGCACAACTCAGCAATAGCGATCAGCCCTGCTGCCCCACACTGAGCTAGGCTTGCCAATCCATCCAACCGTCGAGTCACACCATGCCTTCCCTGCTCCGCTTCACCGGCATCCTGGCACTGCTAGGCCTTGTGGGCTGCGCCAAGCTCCCGGCAGACCCAGCTGCCAGCCCAAAGATTCGCATCACTCTCGTTGGCGATTCCACCCAGACCGAAAAGCAGGGCTATGGCACAGGCTTCTGCGCCAACCTCGTCAATGTTGATTGCGTAAACCGCGCCAAAGGGGGTGCCAGCACCAAGACCTATCGCCGGGATGGCCTGTGGGCAACGGCACAATTTCCGAAGCCGGACTGGATGCTGCTCCAGTTTGGCCACAACGATGTGCAGAGCGCCTCTCACGGCGATCGTGAAACCGATCTTGCTACCGAGTACCCCGCCAATCTGCGTCGCTACATCGAAGAGGCCAGGGTCGCCGGCATCAAGCCCGTTCTGGTCACACCGATCGCACGCCGCTACTTCCAGGCCGACGGCAAGATCGTAGATGACCTGCCGGGCCATGTCTCTGCCATGAAAAAAGTGGCCGCCGAGATGAATGTGCCCCTGATCGATCTACACGAGATCAGCCAGCGCTACTTCGAGCAACTGGGCGAGATCGAAGCCCACAAACTAGGCCCGACCAAGGCCGGCCCCAATGGCACGACGGTGCCGGACAAGACCCACTTCAACCAGCAGGGCTCCTATGTGCTCGGCCGTATGGTGGTTGAAGCCATGGGACGCACAGTGCCCGAGTTGTCTCCCTACATAAGACCTCTTGCCGCCAAGCCCTGAGCCATACTTTTCAGGGCACAATCCGGGCGACACGCATTTGCATGATCGCTGGAGACTCGCCCCATGATGCTCGAAGACACTCGCCCTGCCCTGCGTATTGCCCACGACGCTGCCGCCCCGGCTGAACGCTGGGGTGCCCTGCGGGCATCCGAGGCCGACTGGCAGGCCTTTCGCGCCATGTGCGAAGCACTACGCGGCACTTACTTTGGCTTCCCGGTACAACGCTGGCTTGCTTGGGGGCTGTATCACACGGTGTATCGCAAGGTTGGCAGCTTTCTCGCCGACAGTGACTTTCTGGCAGACGAAGTCGGCGTGATGAGCCGTGCCGAAATGGCGATCATGCAGCGTCAATACACCTTTGCCCACCTCGCTTCGAATTTCGTCAAGCCCGGTTGCTCCAGCACCTGCGTCCGCACAGCAGAAGGCTGGCGCCTGATGCGCAGCCTGGACTGGGGGAACCTGAATGTCATGGCTCCGGCGGTGCGCGCTTACGAGTATGTGAATACGGCCGGACGCGTCACGCATACCGCTGGAGTACAGGGCATGGTCGGGGTTCTGACCTTTTGTCGCAAGGGACTCGCCGGCAGCATCAACTTCGCTCCGAATCCAAAGAGCCTCAAGCCGATCGGACGCGGCATCGATCCGCTCTTCCTGCTGCGCCTGCTGGTTGAAGACCCGAGTATCGATACGCTTGAGGCTGCGGTCGAACTGATCACCCGCACCAAACTCTCGGCCCCGGTGTTCATCACCCTGTGCAGTGACAAGTCGGACGCAGCAGCCGTCATCGAAATAGCCCGCGACGGCCGCTATAACGTGCGCCTTGCCAAAGATGGACTGCTGGTACAGACCAACCATTTCGACCCGAATGGCCCGTTTGGAGAGCAGAATCCGACCCGCGTGATGCAGGATGGCAGCCCTTGGGAGTGGTACTACAGCGACTTGCTGGAAAACTCGCAACGCCGCTCAGCAGATCTGGAGCAACGCTTGCGTCACATGGTCGGAGCTCCAGCGACCGATGTGGAAATAGCTTGTCGCGAAGCGTACAGCGTCCCCCCCACCTGGAACCACGAGAGTATTTACTGGACCTTCGCGGCCCCGGGCAAAGGCAGCATGAAGCTCTGGGTGCGCGATTGCGCGGGGGATTACCCCCACGCAATCTGAACGCGGGTGCCGATCAGAGGAAAAACTCTTCCAGACGCTCGAATACGCGACGATTCGCTGCATGACGCTCGACGCGGATCACATCCTCGAGCTTCTCAAGCTGAGCAATCATCTGCGGCAAACGCGCATCGTCATACACCAGCAGCCAGATACGGCTCTCCGCCCCATCTCCCACGGGCATGCACAGGATGCCTTCCACGTTAAAGGCGCGTCTGGCAAACAGACCACAGACGTGAGACATCACGCCCGCATGGTTCTTCACCGTCAGCTCCAGAACCACCTTGTGCACTTGCCCAATCACTTCTGCATTCATCTCAGCCTCCAATCATTTCGGTATTGGCTGCGCCCGGAGGCACCATCGGGAATACCTTCTGATTCACGTCGATCGAGCAATGAATCAGGCAAGGCCCCGGCGTTTTCAACGCTTGGGCGAGCAAAGCACGCGGATCTTCGGTCTGATCCAGATCGAAGACCTGCATGCCGAAGCCCTCGGCAATCTTCTGAAAATTGGTATGGCGGCGATAGTCTGCAGAGAAGATGCGTTTCCCGTAGAACAGATCCTGCTGCTGGTGCACGAGGCCGAGGGACTGGTTGTTCATCAGCACAACTTTGATGTTCGCCCACTCTTCAACTGCGGTATCCATCTCCTGGATGTTCATCTTCAGGCTGCCATCGCCTGAAAAACACACCACCGTTCGCTCTGGCTGCTCCAGCGCCGCACCGATAGCTGCCGGCATCCCGAAACCCATGGTGCCAAGCCCCCCCGAAGTAAGCCATTGACGCGCACGGCGGAAGGGATAGGCCTGCGCCACCCACATCTGATGTTGCCCCACGTCAGTCGCAATCACCGCTTCGTCATCAAGCAGATCTGCCACCGCCCGCACCAGCCCGTAATGGCTGCGAGGATCTTCTACACCCGGCAAGGCCAGAGGATGTGCGCGCTTGAGTTCATTCACGCGCGCCACCCATTCGCGGCGCGGATTGCTCAGAACCTTGGTGGACAACTGCTCCAGTACCCTGGCCACATCGCCATGAATCGCCACGTTCGGACGCTTGATCTTGCCAAGCTCGGCCGGATCAATATCAATATGGATGATTCCGGCATTAGGACAGAATTTTTCGGCGTTTCCGATGGCCCGATCATCGAAACGAGCCCCCAGCACAATCAGCAGATCAGCCTCTTCGAGCGCATAGTTGGTATAGCGCGCACCGTGCATGCCCAGCATGCCCAGAGAGAGCTCGTGATCGACTGGCATAGCGCCAAGCCCCATCAGGGTCATGGTGGTCGGCAAGCCGGCACGCTCGGCGAGTGCCACGGCAGCCGTGCAGGCCTCGGCCGCAATCACCCCGCCCCCCAGATAAAGCACCGGCGTGCGGGCCGCATTGATCAAACCAGCAGCGCGCTCCACCAAGGCAGCCTCCACGAGCGGCAGCGGATCACGACAAGCCGGCTCCGGCAAGGCTTCCAGTTCGATCACCGCAGTGAGCACATCCTTCGGCACGTCCACCCACACCGGGCCAGGGCGCCCCGACTCAGCAAGGCGGAAAGCGTCTGGAATCACCTCAAGCAAATCCCACACATCGCGTACCAGCCAATTGTGTTTGGTGATCGGGATCGAGATGCCATAGGTATCTACCTCCTGAAAGGCGTCTGTGCCGATCATGCTGCTCGGCACCTGGCCGGTGATGCACACAAGCGGGATCGAATCGAGCTTGGCATCAGCAATGGCGGTGACCAGATTGGTGGCGCCCGGACCACTGGAGGCGATGCAAACGGCAGCCTTGCCTGACACACGCGCCATGCCCTGAGCCATGAAACCGGCCCCTTGCTCATGACGCGCCAAAACGTGATGAATTTTCGTACTCTGTGAAAGTGCATCGTAGAGCGGCAAGGCGGCGCCGCCGGGAATGCCGGCAATCCGGGTAATGCCTTGCTGCTCGAGCAGCCTGACGATCAGCTGTGCCCCGTTCAACTGCATGGTGTACTCCTGGTTCTGGTTGGTCTGTAGTGCCGACACGCCGTGGATGGGCATAAAAAAACCCCGCCCGGCTCGCGCCGGCGGGGTTGAATCTCTTGAGTCTGACTCGTCCCCGTTACGGCGCGTTGCCGCCTACGCCTACTACTACGCGTACGACTACGACTGCCACAAAAGCGGCAGGGGCAGAGCGCAGGACGGAGCAGGAAACGGAGTTCACGAGAATTGCCAAACCGAAGTGAGAAACGCGATCCAATTGAAGCACAGGGGACGACAACACACAAGTGTCCGAAGCGCCCGGAATAACCCTCAGGAAACAGTAGGTTTCATGGCGGGCAATACTTTATATCGTCCTGGCAGCAAGGGTTCTGGCCTTCAGAATTTCTTCATCCCGCAAGCATCTGCGCATGATCTTGCCGACGTTGGTCTTGGGTAATCCGTCACGAAACTCGACCAGATGTGGCACCTTGTAGCCTGTCAGGTATTGCTTGCAATGGGCAATCAGCTCCTTTTCCGTCAGCCCGGGCTGCTTGCGCACTACGAAGACCTTAACCGCTTCGCCTGAAAATTCGCTGGGCACGCCAATCGCAGCCACCTCCGCCACGCCCGGATGCGTTGAGACAATATCCTCCACTTCGTTCGGATAGACGTTGAAACCGGAAACGAGGATCGTGTCCTTCTTGCGATCAACGATGCGCACGAAGCCCTGTTCGTCAATCAGCGCTACATCACCAGTACGCAGATAACCGTCACGGGTCATGACCTGTGCCGTATCGGCCGGCGCATTCCAGTAACCACGCATGACCTGCGGCCCCTTCACGCACAGCTCACCGGGCTGGCCAAGTGCGACTTCGCAATCATTCTCGTCACGCAGAGAGATATCGGTAGAGGGTACAGGCTGGCCGATCGAGCCGTTGTATTCAGTCTGGTCGATTGGGCAACAGCACACGCCGGGTGAGGCCTCAGTCAGACCGTAGGCTTCAATCAGAGTACTTCCAGTCAGTGCGCGCCAGCGCTCGGCAACAGTCTTCTGCAGCGACATGCCTCCGGAGAGCGACATCCGCAGATTGGAGAAATCCAGGGTCGGAAACTTTGGATGGTTCATCAACGCATTGAACAGGGTGTTGACCCCCGAAATCACCGACCAGGGATATTTCCCGAGTTCCTTGATGAAGCCGCCCATGTCACGCGGATTGGTGATCAGGAGATTGCGCGAACCGATCATGAAGAACACGAAGCAATTCACGGTCAGCGAAAAGATGTGGTACAGCGGCAAAGCAGTCACGATCAGCTCGCCCCCCCAGCGAAGCCGGGATCCGACCCACACATGGGCCTGCAGGAGATTGGCAAGAATATTGCCGTGGGTCAGCATCGCGCCTTTGGAAACGCCCGTCGTACCGCCGGTGTACTGCAGGAAGGCGATGTCCTCACGTGTCACCTCTACCGGGCGCAGGGTCTGCCGTGCGCCCAGACGCAGGCTCTCGCCGAAGCGGCGAGCCCCAGGCAACTGCCAGCGCGGCACCATTTTTTTCACCCGGCGCACAACGAAGTCAACCAGAGAGCCCTTGAGCATGCCCAGCATCTCGCCAAGACTGGTGACCACCACATGCCGGACATCCGTGTTTGCAATCACGCTCTGCAGGGTATGGGCGAAATTCTCCAGAACCACGATGGCCTCAGCGCCGGAATCCTTTAGCTGATGTTCCAGTTCACGCGGGGTGTAGAGCGGATTGCAATTGACCACCGTATAGCCTGCACGCAACGCACCGAACATGCATACAGGGTACTGCAACAGATTGGGCATCATCAGAGCGATACGTGCGCCCTTGGGCAACCCCAGTACGCCCTGCAGGTAGGCTGCGAAGCGTGCAGACAGCGCATCGACCTGACGATAAGTCAGCTCGGCACCCATGTTGATGAAGGCGACTTTATCGCCCCACCGTGACACACCACGGGCGAAGAAATCCGCCAGTGAGCTGTATTCAGTCAAATCGATCTCGGCGGGCACCCCTGCCGGATAGCTTTTCAGCCAGATTTTCTCCATCGGCTTTCCTTGCTGATATTGCGGCGCAGCAAGGCTTTGGGGGCCTTTGCGCGGGCCCGAAGCATACCCCAGAGTACGTTGAACGAGGCTGTCAACGATCAGAGCAGTGCGTGCTGGGCTTGCCGATCGGCAAGACCTCATCAGGCCAGTTGCGGACGAAATTGCGCAGGATCAGGCTCTCGAAGCCCTGCTCCTCCAATACTGCTCGTGCCACATCGTGAAAAGACACCAGCCCCTGCAGCACGCCAGACTCCACTACAGGCAGATAGCGCTGATGGTGATCCACCAAATGGGTGCGCAACTCGTACAGATCCATCCGCGGATCCCCCACAGCCGGATCACGCAGCATCGCGTCGGCGACTGAAACGCCCTGCCAGAGTGCCCCGGCAGCATTGATTGCCGCCAGCGCCTCGCGGAAAGTAAGGATGCCAACCAAGGCGCCACGCTCAATCACCACCAGCGAACCGACGTCCTGCTCGCTCATCAAGGCCAGCGCATCGGCCAGCGTTTTCTGCGGCGAGATCGTGTAGAGCGTCTTGCCCTTGATGGCCAGTACATCACTCAGCAGCATCGGGACCTCCACAACAGCTCAAGCTTGCTCGAACTTGATCTCTCCGGACTCTGAGAGCATCAGTAGCGCATTAACCCTGCGCCATGGAAAGATCACTCGCATCACTTCACGATAGCCCTCGATCTGCTGCCTGTAATCCGTGAGCAACGCGCCCGTCGGGGCATGCCCAATCGTGCAAAGCAGCACCCGGGCAGCGTCATAGGCGTCCGCCCACCAATCAATGCGTCCGACTTTTCCATCCGTCGGCACGGAAGGCGTCTCATCCCAGGAATGCCGATAGCAGACAGAATCAAAGAAGCGTCGCAGCGCCAGACGCTCCGCAACGCTCAAGCTCTGGGAACACGCCCGGCAAGGGCCAGCCGGCACAGTACGCTTCGAGCCAGATGCAGGGCCTTGCCTAGACAGGGTGCCACCGCCACACTCTGCAGCGGATCAAGGGCAGGCTCATGGTCGTGGAGTCTTTGCTGGTGACCCATCGAAGGCAATAGGGAGACGACGTAGGCGGGGCGGAAGGTAGAATCCGCAGACTTTCTCAAATAATGTCACAGATGCCGCCCACCCGAATCTGTCTGGTCCGCCACGGCGAAACCGCCTGGAATGCCGAGCAGCGCCTGCAAGGCCATGAGGATATTCCACTGAACGCACGAGGACTGACGCAAGCAGTTGCTGCCGCACAAGCCCTGTCGTCACAACGCTTCGCCGCCATTTATTGCTCCGACCTGCGGCGCGCTGCCGTTACTGCAGCCACCATAGCAGCCCTGCATGGTACCGAGGCCAGACTTGAGCCGCGGTTTCGCGAGCGTCACTTTGGAGCCTTGCAAGGCCTCACGCGTACGGAAGCAGAAGTACGCTATCCGGGCCTCTACCCCCGAATCCGAATGCGAGAGCCCGCAACCGTTCCACCTGACAACGGCGAATCCCTGGCAGCCTTTGCCGAGCGAATCAGCTCTGTCTTGCTAGAACTAGCCCTGCGTCACCCGGGAGAAGATCTACTCGTCGTGAGCCACGGTGGCTGTATGGACATCATGTACCGGCTGGTCACCGGCAAGCCGCTGGAGGAGCCGCGGGATTTCCCACTAAGCAACGCCACGCTGAACTGGATCAGCTATGAAGCCGGCAACTGGGCTCTGCTGAGCTGGGACGAACGCAGCCACCTGCAGACGAGCAGCGACGAAATCTCTGCCTGAACAAGCCCTTGCCTCTCGCCCGGGCAGCCATGCCGGGTTATCATTCGCCTTTATCCCCCTCCGCTTTATGGCCTGACACCATGTTCTCCAGAAAAGACTCCCTTGCCAAAATCGATCCCGAGCTGTTTGCATCCATTTCCGATGAAAACCAGCGTCAGGAAGATCACATCGAGCTGATCGCCTCCGAAAACTACGTGAGCTGTGCGGTCATGGAAGCGCAGGGCTCGCAACTGACCAACAAGTACGCCGAGGGCTATCCCGGCAAGCGTTACTACGGCGGCTGCGAGTACGTGGACGTGGCCGAGCAGATCGCCATTGACCGCCTCAAGGCGCTGTTCGGCGCCGACTGCGCGAACGTGCAGCCGAACTCCGGCTCGCAGGCCAACCAGGCCGTGCTGATGGCCTTCGCCAAACCTGGCGACACCATCATGGGGATGAGCCTCGCTGAAGGCGGCCACCTAACCCACGGCATGCCGCTGAACATGTCCGGCAAGTGGTTCAACGTCGTCGCCTATGGTCTGGATGCCAAGGAAGAAATCGACTACGAGAAGATGGAAGCTCTGGCCCGCGAGCACAAGCCGAAAATCATCGTTGCCGGTGCTTCCGCTTACGCCTTGCGTATCGATTTCGAGCGTTTCGCCAAGATTGCCAAGGAAATCGGTGCGATTTTCTGGGTGGACATGGCCCACTACGCAGGCCTGATCGCCGCCGGTTACTACCCGAACCCGGTGCCGCACGCCGATGTGGTGACCTCCACCACCCACAAGACCCTGCGCGGCCCGCGCGGTGGTGTGATCCTGATGAAGGCCGAGCACGAAAAGGCCATCAACTCCGCGATCTTCCCTGGCCTGCAGGGCGGCCCGCTGATGCACGTGATCGCCGCCAAGGCTGTCGCCTTCAAGGAAGCAGCTACGCCCGAATTCAAGAAGTATCAGGAACAAGTGGTGATGAACGCTCGCGTCATGGCCCGCGTGCTGGGTGAAGAGCGCGGTCTGCGCATCGTTTCCGGCCGCACCGAGAGCCACCTGTTCCTGGTTGATCTGCGCAGCAAGAAGATCACCGGCAAGGAAGCCGAAGCCGCTCTGGGCCGTGCTCACATCACCGTGAACAAGAACGGTATCCCGAACGACCCGGAAAAGCCCTTCGTCACCAGCGGCATCCGTATCGGTAGCCCGGCCATGACGACCCGCGGCTTCACGGAGATCGAAGCCGAGCGCGTTGCCCATCTGGTGGCTGACGTGCTTGATGCGCCGAACGACGAAGCGGTCGCCGAGCGCGTACGCAATGAAGTCTCGGCGCTGTGCAAGAAGTTCCCGGTGTACGGCGCGTAAGCCGCTTCAATACAACGGTGCAAAACCTGATGCGACCGGATTCTGGAACGGATTTCTCCCGTACAGACCGGTCGCGTTTTCATTTGGCAGGCCCTTCACAGCACGAGCACGAGCACGCACAATGAAATGTCCGTTTTGCGGCACCCCATCGACGCAGGTCACCGACACCCGTGAAAACGAGGAAGGCGACCTGATCCGCCGCCGCCGTCGCTGCAACGAATGCGACAAGCGCTTCACCACGTATGAGCGCATCGAACTCAAGATGCCGCAGGTGGTAAAGAAAAATGGCAGCCGTGCGGAGTACGAGCGCGAAAAACTGCTGGGCAGCATGAAGCTCTCGCTGCGCAAGCGCCCGGTGACAGCGGAAAGCGTTGAAGCCGCGCTGGATCGCATCGAAGGCCGCCTGCTTTCCTTGGGTGAGCGCGAAATTCCAAGCGAAAAACTGGGAGAACTGGTGATGCGCGAATTGAAGCGTCTCGACAAGGTCGCCTACATCCGCTTTGCATCGGTCTACCGCAACTTCGAGGATGCGGAGGAGTTCTCCGAAGCCATCCGCGAAGTCACCACCCCCGCGAAACCCCGCCCACGTAGCCGCAGCTGATCGTGTTCCAGCCTGAAGATGAGCGTTTCATGGCCCGCGCCCTCGAACTTGCCGCGCGCGGCCTCTACACCACCATGCCCAACCCGCGCGTGGGTTGCGTCATCGTGCGCGAAGGCAAGATCGTCGGCGAAGGCTGGCATGAGCGTGCCGGGGAAGCGCACGCCGAAGTTCATGCACTGCGTCAGGCCGGCGCGCTGGCCAATGGCGCAACGGCCTATGTCACGCTAGAGCCGTGCTCGCACTTCGGTCGTACGCCCCCTTGCGCCCAAGCCCTGATCAACAGTGGTGTGCGCCATGTTGTATGCGCCATGCAGGACCCCAATCCGCTGGTCGCCGGACGCGGGCTGCAAGGCCTGCGTGAGGCGGGGATCGAAACCCGCTGCGGACTATTCGAAAACCAGGCCCGTCAGCTCAACGAAGGTTTCGTCGCCCGCATGGAGCGCGGCCGCCCCTGGCTCCGGATAAAGTCAGCTGCCTCACTGGATGGCCGTACCGCACTCGCCAATGGTGTGAGTCAATGGATCACCAGCCCCGAAGCACGACTTGATGGCCAACACTGGCGAGCACGCTCGTGCGCCATCCTGACCGGCATCGGTACGGTATTGGCCGACGCCCCTCGCCTCACCGTGCGTGATATCGAACTTGTGCGCCAGCCACTTCGAATCATCGTCGACAGCCAGTTGCGCTGCCCACCCGATGCAGCCGTACTGGCTGATGGCCGCGCCCTGATTGTGACCTGCCGCGCCGATGTAACACGCCATGATGATTTCACGAGCCAGGGGGTCGAAGTACTGCACTTACCCGGCACAGACAATCAAGTAGACCTCAGCGCCCTGCTCCGCGAACTGGGACGGCGCGGGATCAATGAAGTCCTCACCGAGGCCGGCGCACAGCTTAACGGAGCCCTGATCACTGCCGGTCTAGCTGACGCCTTGCTGCTCTACCTCGCACCCAGCCTGCTGGGCAGCAGCTCGCGAGGCATGTTCGACTTGCCGGCGCTCGCTACGCTGACTGAGGCGCCTCGGCTCACTATCAACAGCCTTGAGCCTATCGGCCCAGATCTGCGCATCCAGGGCCAATTCAAGCACAACTGACAACTTGTGTTTCCGCATGTGCTGACGCTGTGGCACAGATCACGCTGTAAGAAAACTTCTTACAAAACAGCAAGCGAAAAACGTAGAGTTCGCTCAACAGAACTACTACTAAAGCGCTAAAAATGATTCCCGCAGTATCCGCCTTCGATTCCGCCCTGTTTGTTGGCGGAAACGCTCCAATCCCCAACATCGCCCCCGCAGCGGCTAGCGCAACCACGAACCTCAGCTCGGGGTTTGGAGAGCTGGCCGATGCTCTAATCCTGACCAGCCTGCTAAATCAGGATAAGGAAGACAACAGCGATCGCATGGTGCTTGGCGAATTGCTTATGTTCGGCGAGGCGCTTACGGCTGCCAGCAAAATCAGCCAGCAACTCGATTCGCTATTCGCCGGCATTAGCCAGTTGAGTGGCGTATCCGCCATCCAGTCAGCCTGAGCGAAAGCCTCAAGCCGGCGACCCGCACACCGTGCAATGTGGGTCCTGCGCATAACGCATTTCGCGCCAACGCATTGCCAGGCCGTCTAGCACCAGTAGCCGCCCCACTAGAGGCTCCCCACAGCCAGCCAGCAGTTTGAGCGCCTCGGCCGCCTGCATGGATCCGACAATGCCCGTCAGCGGAGCAAAGATGCCAGTGACTGCACAGCGCATTTCGGCCACATCCTCACCTTCAGGAAACAGGCAGTGGTAGCAAGGCTTGCCTGGCTCACGCAGATCAAATACCGAAACCTGTCCATCAAAACGCACCGCGGCACCGGACACCAGCGGTTTGCAAGCGGCGACACAGACGCGGTTGATCGCGTGGCGGGTCGCAAAGTTGTCGGTACAGTCCAGTACCAGATCAACATCCTGCACAAGCGAAGTCAGCGCCAGTTCATCGAGTCTGGACTCCACTGCGCGCACCTGCGTGAGGGGGTTCACACGGGCCAGGCACTCCTTACCCGAGGCGGCCTTGTTGTGGCCGATCGAATCGGCCACATGCAGAATTTGACGTTGCAGATTCGAGAGATCAACGGTATCACCATCGCACAGAACGATCTCTCCCACTCCAGCAGCGGCAAGATACATTGACGCCGGCGAACCCAACCCACCAGCGCCAACGATCAGCACCCTGCTTGCCGAGATGGCCTCTTGCCCCTCAACACCCAATTCGGGCAGCAAGATGTGACGGGAGTAACGCAGAAGCTGTTCATCATTCATCGCAAAGCCGCTGTACCCAAGCAAAGATGCAAGTGTAGCCGGTGAACGTAAAAGCCCGCAGACCTTGCGGCTGCGGGCTGTGGATCACGATGCGCTTCAAAGCGCTGGCTTTGCCGGCTCGACCTCTGCCTTGCGGCGCCGTGCTGGCTTGCGCCGTACTGCACCCGGGTCAAACTCGCCATCAAGTGATTTGAGCGCATCCTTGCGGGCCTTGAGGGCCATCTTGAAAGCGCCTTCCTCACCATACTTCTTGACGGAGAACTTCACCCGTTTGCGGCGCCCATCCGGCAGCGGCCAGGAGGCCACCCAGAACCAGCGCTGCTTTTCTTCCGGCAGATCGCGGGTTTCGGAGGCACAGTAGCGGCATACACCAACAACACCAGAACGATTGTTCTTCTTGACGATGTTGGAGTACTCGCGCATCGAGAAGGGTGGATGTTTTGCGATGACTTCATCACGGTACTGCTTGGCTGCCAGAAAGGATTTCTGCTTGCCGCCGTGCACGCCATCGCTGAAATGCTTGCGGAAGATCTGGCCGCGCCGCTGAACGGTGACGAGCCAGCCGTGGGTACGGCTGACTTCGTTATCAACGCGGCTGATTCCGTACACACTGCCTCGGCTCACTTCAATCCTCCATCTGCTGTTCATTGGAACGGCGGCGATAGAGGAGATTTCGGCCTTGAATGGAGAAACTTTAGGGACGAAAGGGCAAACGGCTCCTTGAAAGGAGCCGCCGCCTCTGTCATCAGGCACCCGGACGTGCTTCTTCCGGATTCAGATAACGGAAAGGAAGACCAACAAAGACTGCGCCACCAACGATATTGCCTGCGGTGCTGAAGACTAGGTTGTAGAGCGCGTCACGAAGATCGATGCTGCCGTTGCCGAGGAGCGACATCGAGAAAGTACCCATGTTGGCAATCGAGTGCTCAAAGCTCAGATAAAGGAAGATGAAAACCACCAGAATCATGATCGAGATCTTGGCTATATCTTCCTTCATCGACAGTGCCAAACGCACGGCAAGGCACACCACCCAGTTGGCAAGAATGCCTTTGATGAAGATGGCCAGCGCGCCCTGATGCACCTTGTGCGCAGCGCCGACATACAGAGCGTGATCGGCAGGCAGTTCTGCCAGGGTTCCGGCGCCATACAGCAAGCCAGCGACGATCAGTGCCCCCACAAGGTTACCGGCGTAACAGACCGTCCACAACACCGAACTCTGGAACCAGGTGGTACGCCCCTCTGCGGACGAAACCGCGAGGTACATGTTGTTGCTCGTGAACAATTCGGCATTCGTAAACACGATGATCGAAAGACCCACGCCGAAGAAAGCGGAAGCGATCACTTTACCGAATGGAGATCCATGCAAGTTATGTGACAACGCCCAGTACACGAAGACCACGATGGACAAATACATGCCAGCGAGCACCGCGCGCATCAGATAGCGTGCGGGGTCGCGTTCGAGCAAGCTCATCTTGCGTTGCCCGCTGGCGGCGGATTTTTCTACAAGGGGACGATCAATCATGGATTCGGGCTCCGGAGCGGTCGTATCGACCTGTTGTTGCGAGGGTGCTGCATTGCATCACATCACAAATGCGTTTGCCTTGATCCAGACAAAACGCCACCACACTCCAACTCAAATCCGTTGCCGGACCTGCTCGAACAAACAGACGGCTGCTGCTGCACCCACATTCAGAGATTCGATCATTCCAGGCATCTGGATCGTCACCTTCCGGCTTGCAAGCGCCAGCAAATCTGTTGGCACCCCTTGACCTTCGGAGCCAAAGACCCAAACACTAGGCACGCGCAGATCAAGTGCGTAGAGCGAGACACTATCATCCGCCAGACTCGTTGCCAGTACCTGCCGATCGCAATTGGCTAAGCGTTGCACGAGATCGCAGCCCTCTTCAATGACGAGCCGGAACTGTGCCCCCATCCCCGCGCGCATGGCCTTAGGTGACCAAGCCTGGGCGCATTGCCGGTCCAGCCAGGCCTGACGACAACCGGCCGCGGCAGCTGTGCGAAGCAGCGTGCCGAGATTGCCAGCATCCTGCACGCCGGCCAGTACCAGCACATCATCAGTGCTATCCGTTTCCCGCCGCGGCCCATGCAACGGGATCTCAGCCAGAATACCGGTGGGCGTCACGACCGGACTCAATGCTTTGAAGAGCGCGGGAGCCAACACCAGCACTTCCGGAGACAATCCCCGCTTTCCCAAAGCGGCCAGCGCACTGCGCACAACTGGCGAATTTTCCATACCCTCCTGCAACAACAAACGACTCAAGGGCCAGTCGCTCTCAAGCGCTGCCTCCAGCAGATGCTCACCATCTATCAGGGTTGCTGCCTCGGCACGACGGCTGCGAGCGTCTTCGGCAAGCCCCTTCAGGCGCTTGAATTGAGCGTTGTCACGTGAAGAGATGTGCTTCATGCTCCGTCGCCGAAGAGATTACCTTGCGCCAGCAAGCTTGCGACAGGACCGAAGCTGCGCCGATGCACCGGGGTTACCCCATGGCGGCTCAGCGCCGCGAGATGTGCGGGAGTCGGATAACCCTTGTGTGCAGCGAAACCATACTGCGGATAGACGCGATCCAACTCTTCGAGCTGTGCATCGCGATGGGTCTTGGCCAAGATGGACGCGGCAGAAATCGCAGGCTCTAGTGCATCGCCCTTGACGATCGCACGTGCTGTCATCACAAGGCCGGGAGGCACCCGGTTACCATCGACCAAAGCCAAACCAGGAGCCAAGGACAAACCCTCGATAGCACGCCGCATGGCAAGCATGGTGGCGTGCAGAATATTAAGACGGTCAATCTCCTCCACACTCGCCTCAGCCACCGCCCAACTCAGGGCGCGCGCCTTGATTGCCAACGCCAGCCTGTCACGCTGGCCTGGGCTGAGCTTCTTGGAGTCCGCCAGCCCCTCGATCGGAGCCTGCGGATCGAGGATCACTGCTGCAGCCACCACGCTCCCGCACAGTGGGCCACGCCCGGCCTCATCAACGCCACATGTCAATAGATTGCTCATGCACGCCCCAAGGCAGCAAGCACCACTGCAGCGGCTTTATCCGCGTTGTTCTGACGCAGGCTCAGATGCATCTGTTCGAACTTTCCGGCCAAGGCTGCACGAGCAGCCGCGTCATCCAGCCACTTACCAAGCGCAGCGGAAAGTTTCTCGGGCGTGGCATCGTCCTGAAGCAACTCCGGCACTAGGAACTCACGCGCCAGGATATTGGGCAAACCCACCCAGGGAAGATAACCCATGGCCCGCACGATCTTGAAAGTCCACTTACCGACTTTGTAACTGATCACCATTGGGCGTTTCAGCAAAGCAGCTTCCAGTGTTGCCGTTCCACTTGCCACGAGTACTACATCCGAGGCAGCCATCGCATCATGAGCATGCCCAAACATCAGGCGAATAGGCAAATCACCCGCACCGGCCTCATGTAGAACCTTTTCGAAAATATCCCGGGTACTGCGCGTAATCAGAGGCACAAGAAACCGAAGTGCGGGACGCTCAGCAGCCAAACGCTTGATGGTTTCCACATAGATCGGAGCCAGTCGGCTAACCTCACCATTGCGGCTGCCGGGAAGGATCGCAAGCACTTGCTCTTCCGCATCAATCTGCAGAAGTTCGCGTGCCTTGAGTCGCTGATCTTCAAGTGGAAATACATCGGCCAGTGGATGCCCGACAAAGCTCGCAGCGATGCCTTGCTTGGCATAGATTTCAGGCTCGAATGGGAACAGGCACAACACGTGCTGCGCAGCCCGTCCAATCTTGTGCACCCGGCCACCACGCCAAGCCCAGATCGAGGGACTGACATAATGCATGGTACGAACACCTGCCCGACGCAGCTTGCGCTCGACCGGAAGGTTAAAATCCGGCGCGTCGACTCCGATAAAGAGATCCGGCGGCGCCTCCTTAAGGCGCCGCAACAGACCGCTTCGAACGCGCAGAAGCTCAGGCAAACGCTTGAGCACGTCGACAAACCCCATGACCGCAAGCGTTTCAGCCGGCCACCAGGACTGCAGACCGGCTGCCTGCATGCGCGGACCACCGATGCCGACAAACTCGGCATCAGGCACACGTTCACGCACGGCAGCGATCAGGTGTGAGGCCAGCAGATCCCCCGAGGCCTCACCGGCCACCATGGCGATTCGCATACTGCCTCCTGGATTCAGCGGATGATGCCGCGCGTGGAGACCGCGAAGAAATCAAGCAGCAACTGCAGCTCCGGTACCCCACCCACCGCAGCAGAGATGCTGGCCTTGGCTTCTTCGAGCGACAGATTCTGACGATAAATCGCCTTGTAAGCACGTTTGATCGCCATGATCGCCTCGGACGAATAGCCGCGCCGCTTCAGGCCCTCGCTATTGATGCCATGCGGGGTACAAGGACTGCCGTTACTGATCACGAAAGGTGGAATGTCCTGAGTAATGATAGAACCACCGCCAGCCATGCAATGCGCGCCAATAATGCAGAACTGATGCACGGCAGCCATACCACCAAGAATGGCGAAATCTCCCACATGTACATGACCGCCCAAGGTCACATTATTGGCCATGATCGTGTTGTTACCGACCTGGCAATCATGTCCGATATGCACACTGGCCATGAACCAGTTATCGTTGCCGATCCGCGTGACTCCCGCATCCTGGGCCGTACCGATGTTGAAGTTGCAGTACTCGCGGATCATGTTGCGATCGCCGATCTCCAACCGCGTCGGCTCACCCGCATATTTTTTGTCTTGCGGAATTTCGCCCAGCGAAGCGAACTGGAAAATCCTGTTTTCGCGCCCAATCCGGGTGTGCCCCTTGATCACGACATGCGAGGCGACAACACTTCCCTCACCGATCTCGACGTGCTCACCGATGACGCTGTAGGGGCCGATTTCAACACCCTCCGCAATCTTCGCAGAGGGATGGACGATGGCTGTTTCGTGAATCATGCGATTTGCTTGATGGCGCACATGAGATCGGCCTGAGCCGCGATTTCATCGCCGACCCGGGCGATGGCCGAATACTTCCAGATACCGCGCATTTCACGCTCAAGCTTGGCTTCGAAGGTCAGCGTATCACCCGGCAGAACCGGGCGCTTGAAGCGGGCGTTGTCGATCCCGGCAAAATACAGGATGGTGTTCTCATCCGGAATGGCGCCGCGCGACTTGAAGGAAAGAATCGCTGCTGTCTGGGCCATTGCTTCGATGATTAGCACACCTGGCATGACGGGCGAGTGAGGAAAATGTCCAACGAAGAACGGCTCATTGATCGTCACGTTCTTGATCGCCGTAATGCGCTCCCCAAGCGTCATTTCGATTACCCGATCCACAAGCAGGAACGGATAACGATGCGGCAGATACTTCATGATTTGGTGAATATCCATCCCACTCACTTCTTGTTCTCCAATTCTTCCAGTTTCTTTTCCATGTCTCGCATGCGCTCATACATCGCTTCGATTCGCTTGAAACGCGCTGCGTTGCGCATCCAATCTTTGTGCGGCTCTGCGGGGAACATGGCGGTATAAACCCCGGGCTGCTTGATGTCCTTGGTCACTGCTGTGGCGCCAGATATCAGGATGTCATTGCCGATCTCGATATGACCGTTAACACCGACCTGCCCCGCCAGCATGACGCGACTTCCAACACGCGAGCTACCCGCGATGCCGACCTGTGCCGCCATCGCAGTGTTGTCACCGATCACGCAATTGTGTGCAATGTGGCAAAGGTTATCGATCTTGACGCCATTCCCGATAACCGTATCATCCAGCGCGCCGCGATCCACCGTGACATTTGCACCGAGTTCGACACCATCGCCCAGCACGGCGCGGCCAATCTGAGGAATTTTTTCCCAGCGACCGTCCTTGTGCCGAGCGTAGCCAAAACCATCACTTCCGACCACAGAGCCCGCGTGCAGAATGCAGTTCTTTCCGACGATACAATCTGCATACACCGTTACATTTGCGCGCAACGTGCTGCCCTCTCCGATCGAAACGCCTTGCTCGACAACACAGCCTGGGCCGATCACGACATTTTCGCCCACAATACAGCCCTCTCCGACATACGCCATTGCTCCAACACTGACTGAAGCGGGCAACTCGGAGAGAACGACCGCGCGCGGGTGAATCCCAGCAGAAGGACCCTTCGCAGGATTCAGTAATTGAGCCACGCGCGCAAAATAAAGATGGGGATCCGCCGCAATGATACGCGGCAAGGCAGTTTCTTCAGCCATTGAAACCGGCAAAATCACTGCAGCAGCTTGGGTACTCACCAAAGCTTGGCGATATTTAGGATGTACAACAAATCCGATCTCGCCAACAGATGCACGCTCAAGTGGTGCGACCTGAGAAATGGACACGCTTGCATCACCCCGCAGCTCGCCACCCAGCAATTCAACAATTTCCTGCAGACTAAAATTCACGCAGCTCACCTGATGTCAGAGAGGGCCTTAAGCACCTTCTCCGTGATATCAATATTCGGGCTGAAATAGACCGCCTCCTGCAGGATCAGATCAAACTTCTCGCGCTCCGCGATCTGCTGGATCACGCGATTGGCCATATCTTGAATCCCGGCCAGCTCTTCGTTCTGGCGTTGTGCGTAGTCTTCTCTCAACGCCCGCTCTTTGCGCTGGAAGTCACGGCTGAGATCGGAAAATTCACGCTCCTTGCTGCGCCGCTCTGTATCCGGCAGAGAAGGAGCGTTTTTTTCCAGTGCAGCCTGCATGGACTGCATCTGCGACTCAATCTTACGCAACTCGGTCTGCCGTTTATCGAATTCGCGCTCCAAACGCTTCAAGGCACGCTGTGCCGGGGCGGACTCTCGCGTAACCCGCTCAGCATTCACGAATCCGATCCGCATCTGTGCCGCGGCCATACCAGGCAGGGCCAGCACCGCGCACAAGAAAGCCACAACCAGCACACGCATTGCCCGCTCCTCTTTGCTTAATTGACCGCACCGATCATGAACTGGAAGCGCTGGGTTTCATCACCAGACTTCGGCTTAATCGGGAAGCCCAGACTGAATTTGAGCGGCCCAATCGGCGACATCCATTGAAAACCAAGACCGGTACTGTAGCGCATCTCTTGAGCCCCAAAATGCGCACCACTCACCCCCCAAAGAACACCAGCATCAAAGAAAACGCTCAGACGCATGCTGCGATCCTTTTCCTTGACACCAGGCATCGGGAAAAAGAGTTCGGCAGTATTCACCCAGCGTTTGGTTCCGCCCAGTGTGTCGCCCGTCTCATTGCCGTTTTCATCGGTCACTTTCGCACCGAGAGAATTATCCTTATAGCCCCGAATAGTTCCAATGCCGCCAGCATAATAATATTTGTAAAACGGGACCGGTTTTCCACCGTAACCGGTTGAATAACCAAAATCTGTACTAAGCATCAGTGAAGAGTCAGTACTGACCGGCACGTAATCCTTGAGCTGATATGTGAATTTGACATACTGCATTTCTGCAGGTGGCGTGGCAATTTCCATATTGACCTTTTGGTAAAGGCCACGCACCGGATAGAGATAGCTGTCACGCTTATCACTGGACCAACCCGCAGTCCATGCCAAGGTCGTATTATCCTCGCCGAACTGCTTGACGAAGTCTTTGTACTGCTGAGGGCTATCGTCGTAAACGGTTGTCACCGTGTTATCAACTGAAACGCCCAGATGAATACGTTGATCCAGACCTATTGGAACGCCAAAACGAACACCGCCCCCCTTAGCGTCGCTGGCATAACGGCCAACAGAGAGCGAGTCAGTATCTGTCTTGCGTTCATAAATATCGAAGCCGCGACTGACACCATCTACTGTCCAGTACGGATTGTCATAACTCAGCGATGCAGTGCGATTGACCTTGCCTGTATTGACGGCCAGCGACAATGCATTCCCGCTACCGAACAGGTTATTCTGGGAAATCGACGCCATAAGCCCGAGTTTATCCGTCGCAGAATAGCCCAGACCGAGGGAAAGCGAGCCGGTTGAACGTTCCTTGACGTTCACATTCAGATCAACCTGATCTGCGGCATCGGTCACCGGCACGGTATCGATTGACACATCCTGGAAAAAACCAGTGCGATCGATGCGCTGCTTGGATTTATCAACGCTGGCACGATCAAACCAGGCACTTTCCATCTGAAGCATTTCGCGGCGCACAACCTCTTCGCGCGTCTTGTTGTTACCGACCACGTTGATTCGGTTAACGTATGCACGGCGCGCAGGATCCACAAACAAGGTCAGCGAAACCGTTCGATTGGCTTCATCAAGTTCCGGTACCGCATTCACGTTGGCAAATGCATAACCATCGTTCCCCAGACGGTCAGCAATCGCGCGAGTTACGTCATTGACCTTGGCACGGGAGTAAACATCGCCAGCCTTGAGTGTCACCAGCGCACGCAACTCTTTTTCAGGCACAAGCAACTCGCCAGCCAGCTTCACGGAACCGATCCGGTACAACTCACCTTCATTGATAGCAAGTGAAACGTAGACGTCCTGCTTGTCTGGCGTAATGGAAACCTGGGTGGACTCAATGGAAAAATTCAGATAACCGCGATCCAAGTACCAGGAACGCAACTCTTCGATATCTGCAAGCAACTGCTGCTTCGAATACTTCGCATTGCGAAACCAAGAGAATATGCCGCCAGACTCCTCGAGACTCATCAAGCCAAGCAACCGGTCTTCCTTGAAAGCAGATGCGCCGATGATGCGGATATTCTTGATGCGAGCAACCTGGCCCTCCTTCACTTCGAAGTTGATGGCCACACGATTGCGCTCAAGCGGTGAAACCGTGGTTCTCACCTCGGCACCGTAGTAGCTCTTGGTCAGGTAGAGGCGCTTGATTTCCTGCTCGGCCTTTTCCAGCTGGGAGCGGTCAAAAGTGCGTGACTCAGCGAGCCCAACCTCTTTGAGGCCCTTGAGCAGATCCTTGGCATCAAATTCCTTATTGCCGGAGAAGGCGATCTGCGCGATTGCTGGCCGTTCGTCAACAATAACGACCAGCACATCTTTTTCAACCTCGATACGCACATCACGGTAAAACCCGGTGGCATACAAAGCCTTGATGGCTTTGGCGACGGCATCTTCGCTGACTGAGTCGCCGATCCGGATCGGCAAGTAGTTGAACACCGTACCAGCCTCGGTACGCTGAACCCCTTCAACGCGGATATCCTTGACAACGAAAGGCGAGTAGGCAAAGGAAAGCGGAGACAGGAGTGCTAGGACTCCAATCTGGATTGCAGTGAAAGTCTTTGACATCAGCCGAAAAATACCCGATTGAGATCGTTGAAAAAGGCCAGTGACATCAGTAGTGCAAGGATGATCATCCCCAGCCGTTGCCCGAGCTCCTCAAGCCGCTCTGACAGAGGCTTTCCCCGGATGTACTCGATCGCATAATACAGTAAGTGTCCCCCATCCAGAATCGGCACAGGCAGCAGATTCAGCACACCAAGACTGATGCTCACCATCGCCAGAAAACGCAGGTACGTGTCAAGCCCAGCGCTGGCACTCTGACCTGCGTAGTCAGCGATGGTCACCGGTCCGGATATGTTGCGTAAAGAGACACGCCCAGTCAGGATGTGCCCCATTACCTCTAGAGAAAAACGGCTCGTATTCCAAGTCTGCGTAATCGCCTGAAACACCCCCTCGAAGAGGCCGTAGCGCACCTCGATTGAATCGCGCTGCAAATCAATACCATCTGTCTGCACCGCAACGCCGATACGGCCACGCGTGCTACCAGCCTGGGCTTCAGGCCGTACGGTCAGTTGCATTACCGACTCGCCACGCTGCACTTCCAGCAAAACGTCTTTTCCGGCAGAGGAGGCAATCCGCTCAACGAACTCAGCCCATATCTCGATGTGCTGCGCATTCACAGCCAGGATGCGATCTCCAGCCAGCAATCCCGCACGTGCGGCAGGACTGGCCGGCAACGGCTTGCTAAGCACTGGCGGAATTCGTGGAGGCGGCAGCACGAGCCCCAGCTGCAACATCGGGTCGGCTGCGCGCTCGTCAATCTCGATGCCAGCAAGCGGCAGGTTCAAAGATGTAAGCTCAGCCTCACCACGCTGCACATCGAGCACAAGCACTTCTTCACTCAGCGCATTCTGCAGCAATCGTGCGCGCAACTCACTCCAGCCACGCACATCCCGGCCATCCACGCGCAGGACGACGTCGCCTTCACGCAGTCCAGCCTGGGCAGCAACTGTCGCAGCCGGCACAGCACCAAGCCGGGCCGGCAAATCGCGGGTGCCGGCCCAAGCCAGACAGGAATACACCAGCACAGCCAGCAGAAAATTGGCCAACGGCCCCGCCAGCACGATGAGGCTGCGTTTGCCAACGGACTGAGTGTTGAATGCGCGCTCTAACTCGCTGTTCGCAACCGGAGCCTCGCGCTCATCCAGCATACGAACGTAGCCTCCAAGTGGCACAGCCGCCAGTACGAATTCCGTCTCATCCTTGCCGAAACGCCGAGAAAACATCACTGGACCAAAGCCCAGAGAAAAACGCAAAACCTTAACCCCGCACCAGCGGGCAGCCAGAAAATGGCCGCATTCGTGGATAGCTACGAGGACGGCGATAGCCAACAAAAAAGACAAGGCGTAGTGCAGGATGCTCATGCAGTAACCGTTTCGAGACAACGAATCTGCGCACGCGCGCACTCGCGAGCTTGTGCGTCTGCCGCCAGGACAGTATCAAGATCATTCAGCTCAACCACCCCCGCCGAATCCAGCACAGCCTCAACCACGTGGGCAATCTGATCAAAACGCAGACGACGCTCAAGGAACGCTGAAACGGCCTCCTCATTCGCCGCATTGAGAAGCGCAGGAGCGCTCCGCCCGGCCCTCAGTGCGGCATAAGCCAGCCGCAGACAAGGAAAACGCCCAAAGTCCGGCGCTTCAAAATTAAGGCGAGCGATACGGGTGAGATCCAGACTCTCGACGCCCGACCAGATCCTCTCTGGATAAGCCAGTGCGTGAGCAATCGGGGTGCGCATATCCGGATTACCCAATTCGGCAATCACAGAGCCATCTTCGTACTGCACCATGGAATGGATCACGCTCTCCGGATGGATCAACACATCAATCCGCTCTGCATCGATACCGAAAATCCAGCTCGCCTCAATAACCTCCAGCCCCTTGTTCATCATCGTGGCGGAATCAACTGAAATCTTGCGCCCCATAGACCAGTTCGGATGTGCACAAGCCTGTTCTGGGGTCACTGTACGCTGCAAAGCCGGCTCCAACTGACGGAAAGGGCCTCCCGAGGCCGTCAGCACCAGTTTGCGTACACCACTTCCTTTCAGGCCGTAGGCAAAGCCTGCAGGAAGCGACTGGAAAACGGCATTGTGCTCGCTATCGATAGGCAATAGCACCGCACCAGATTGACGCAACGCCTTCATGAACACGTCGCCGGCCATGACCAAAGCTTCCTTATTGGCCAGCAAGACCCTCTTGCCACTGCGCGCAGCAGCCAGACAAGAGCCCAATCCAGCCGCTCCGACTATCGCCGCCATGACGGTGGTGACGTCTGGAGCGCTTGCGACCAGCTCGAGAGCCTCTGGTCCGTACAGAATTTCCGGCAACACTCCGCCAACCAGCAAACGCCTCAGCTCAAGCGCCTCACCAGGACCGGCCACAACAGCAACGCGGGGGCTAAATTGCAGACACAGCTCTGCGAGCTTGGCGACTTGACGGTGGGCACTCAGCGCAAAGACTTCATAGCGCTCCGGATGCCGGCTCACTACATCCAGCGTACTGAGGCCGATCGAGCCCGTCGCGCCCAAAACAGTCAGAACCTGCTTCACGCCAGAACTCCTCAGGCCAGCTGAATAAACAAAAGCAGTGCGCCTGCGCAAGGCATGAAAGCCAGCATTGCATCAATCCTATCCAGCACTCCACCATGCCCAGGCAACAGACTTCCTGAGTCCTTAACTCCCGCTTCGCGCTTGAGCAAGGATTCATACAGATCGCCCATTACACATACCGCGACGGCCAGCAGCGAGAAAATCAACATGAGCGGTAGGTTCAGTGCATTCCGGATTACTGGCACAAAAAACCACAGCAACAAGCAAAAAACTAGCACTCCAGCAATCGCGCCACACACCCCTTCCCAAGTTTTACCTGGGCTGATTTCGGGCGCCAACTTGCGTTTGCCAAAACGCCTGCCCGCAAAGAAGGCACTGATATCAGCTATGCATACCACCAGAATAGCCGCCACCATCAGCAGAGGATCGGCACGCCGTAGCTCCAGCATTGCCATCCCACAGGAACTCAACATCAGAATTGCCGCGAAGTACTTCCAGTACCAACCGGCCGGTTCCATACGAAAATACAGAAAGGTGGGAACCGAAAACAGCCAGAACGAAACACTAATCAGATACAGAGCAGCGAGCAAAAACGGAAGATCTTCAATCAATTCACGCGGCGTGCTGGCGCAATAGAGTATAGGCAGCACGCTTAGCAATGCGATCACAAGCTGACCAAGCACGCCAATCTTGACCAGCCCGCACCACTCACGCACAGCAAGCAGCACAACCAGAGAGATTAAAGCCCCCCAGGCCCAATCAGGCAGAAAAAAAATGGCCAGAATGATGCCCACACCCAGCATCAGTGCGGTAATGACGCGCTGCTTCAGCATATTCAGTCCTGTTTGTCGGAGCCGCCGGCCAGTTGCTCACTGGTACGACCAAATCGACGCTCACGCTTGCGATAGGAGTCGATCGCCTGTGCAAAAGCAGCCTCATCAAAATCTGGCCACAGACAATCGGTGAAGTAAAACTCGGTGTAAGCCAACTGCCAGAGCAGAAAATTGCTGATGCGCTGCTCACCACCTGTCCGGATATACAGATCAGGCTCCGGAGCGTCGGCCAGACATAGATGCGGCGCCAGATCTTCTTCCGTGTATGCCCCCCGCTTCTCGGGGCAGGAGGCCAACATAGCATTGACAGCATTCACAATATCCCAGCGCCCACCGTAGTTGGCGGCGATGGAGAGGGTGAGTGCAGTATTGCCGCCAGTCTGAGCTTCAGCTGAGCGGATGGTTTCGATCAGTTCAGAATCAAAACGAGAAAGATCGCCAATCACGCGCAGGCGAATGTTGTTCTTGTGGAGCTTTTTGACTTCTTCACGCAGAGCCTGCATGAAGAGCTGCATCAGGAATGAGACCTCATCAGCCGGACGGCGCCAGTTCTCAGAACTGAAAGCAAATAATGTCAGGTGCGAAACACCCTGATCGACGCAAAGCTTGACGACCTTGCGCACGGTATCCAGCCCGCGCTTGTGTCCTGCGACCCGCGGCAACAGGCGCTTGCGCGCCCAGCGCCCATTTCCATCCATGACAATGGCTATGTGCGCAGGAACATCATTACGCTCAGGAATGCCGCGAGTCGAACTGATGAGACGAGAGAGCATGAAATGGCGAACCGGACAATTACGGCGCGCGCATCAAATCTGCATTAGCTCTTGCTCTTTCTGAGCGAGCAGCTTGTCGGCTTCGGCGATGTACTTATCAGTAAGTTTTTGCACGTCATCCTGCGTGCGTCGTTCATCGTCTTCCGAGATTTCCTTGGCCTTGACTGCTTCTTTTAGGCCGTTGTTGGCATCCCGCCGCAGATTACGGATGGCGATACGAGATTCTTCAGCTTCATGACGGACAACCTTGATGAGATCCTTGCGGCGCTCTTCGGTCAGCATGGGCATCGGTACACGTACCACATCCCCCATGGTCGAAGGATTCAACCCCAAATCGGAATCGCGAATAGCCTTCTCGACCTTGGCAATCATGGGCTTTTCCCACGGCTGCACGCCGATGGTACGCGCATCCAGCAGGGTCACATTAGCGACCTGGTTGATTGGCGTGGGATTACCGTAGTAGTCAACCGTCAGGTGGTCCAACAGGCCAGCGTGTGCTCGACCGGTACGAACCTTGCCGAGGTTAGCCTTCAGGGCCTCGACGGACTTTTGCATCTTCTGTTCGGTGGTTTTCTTCAGCTCGGGAATCATCATCAGCCCCTCAAATATGCACCAGCGTACCTTCGTCTTCGCCCATAACCACGCGCATCAGCGCGCCGGGCTTGAAAATGCTGAAAACCTTGATCGGCAGCTTCTGGTCGCGACACAGGGCAAAAGCCGTCGCATCCATCACCTGCAGATTGCGTGAGATTGCCTCATCGAAAGAGATTTTCGAGAAACGGGTTGCAGCCGGATCCTTGTTCGGATCAGCCGTATAGATACCATCCACCTTGGTTGCCTTGAGCACGATCTCGGCTTCCATTTCGGTACCGCGCAAAGCAGCTGCGGTATCGGTGGTGAAGAACGGGTTGCCCGTACCCGCCGCAAAAATCACGATCTTTCCCTCTTCAAGGTAACGGATCGCCTTGTTGCGGATATAAGGCTCGACCACCTGCTCCACGTTCAGCGCCGACTGCACGCGCGCAGCAACACCCGCAACACGCATTGCATCGCCCAGCGCCATGGCATTCATGATAGTAGCCATCATGCCCATGTAGTCGGCGGTGGCGCGGTCCATACCGGAGGCCGCGCCAGCCATGCCACGGAAAATGTTGCCACCGCCAATCACGATGCCGACTTCGACACCGAGACGCGTCACCTCCGCCACTTCCGCCACGATGCGGGACACCACACCCTGGTTGATGCCATAGGCATCATCGCCCATGAGGGCTTCACCGGAAAGTTTGAGGAGAATTCGCTTGTAGGCAGTGGGCATTTTCCGTTCTCCGTTCAGCGTGCAGCAGCGGCAGCAGCGGCTTGAGCAGCCACTTCGGCAGCAAAGTCAGTCACCTTCTTCTCGATGCCTTCACCCACCAGATACAGGTTGAAGCCAGCGATGGAGGCAGACTTGGCCTTGAGCAGTTGCTCGATGGTCTGCTTGCCGTCTTCAGCCTTCACGAAGACCTGGCCCAGCAGAGTCACATCCTTGAGGAACTTCTGCACCGAGCCTTCCGCGATCTTCTCGATCATGGCTTCCGGTTTGCCGGCTTCCTTGGCCTTCTCGATCGCCACACGACGCTCAGACTCGATCAGCGCAGCATCGACACCGGAAGCGTCCAGCGACTTCGGCTTGGAAGCAGCAATGTGCATGGCGATATCCTTGGCCACTTGCTCTTCGCCACCCACCAGATCCACCAGCACGCCGATCTTGGCGCCACCATGGATGTACGCAGCAATCTTGCCCTTGGCTTCGACGCGCTCGAAGCGACGGATGCTCAGGTTTTCACCGATCTTGCCGACCAGTGCGGTACGCACGGCTTCAACCGTGGCCCCCTGCAGCGGCAGAGCCGACAGCGCAGCCACGTCAGCAGGGTTGGCCGTAGCGATCAGCTCGGCAACCGACTTGGTGAAGCCCAGAAAATCATCGTTCTTGGCCACGAAGTCGGTTTCACAGTTCACTTCAACGATGGAAGCAAGCTTGCCATCCGCGGAAATGAAGGTGCCAACGATGCCTTCAGCGGTCACGCGGGCAGCAGCCTTGGTGGCCTTGTTGCCCAGCTTCACGCGCAGGATTTCCTCGGCCTTGACCATGTCGCCATCAGCTTCGGTCAGAGCCTTCTTGCATTCCATCATGGGCGCGTCAGTCTTGCCGCGCAGTTCAGCAACCATGCTTGCGGTAATAGCCGCCATGCTTACTCCTGAATTCAGAAAAATTACTTTGGAAACAACATGTTCGCCGCGTAGCCCGGACATCCGGGCCACACCGGCGAGCGTGCAGCAGACTTGTTACGCTTGTTCGGCGCCTTCTTGCACCTCGACGAATTCGTCAGAAGCGGCGGCAACGATATCCTGCACCATGTTGTTCTTACCTTCCAGCACGGCATCAGCCACGCCTTGGGCGTACAGGCGAATCGCGCGGGACGAGTCATCGTTACCCGGGATCACGTAGTCCACGCCTTCCGGCGAGTGGTTGGTATCCACCACGCCGATCACCGGAATGCCCAGCTTCTTGGCTTCAGTAATCGCAATCTTGTGGTAACCGACGTCGATCACGAAGATCGCATCCGGCAGGCCGGCCATGTCCTTGATGCCGCCAAGGCTCTTGGTCAGCTTTTCCAGCTCGCGCTTGGCCAGCAGGGCTTCTTTCTTCGACAGACGATCGACGGAACCGTCTTCAAACATCTGTTCCATGTCCTTCAGGCGCTTGATCGAACCCTTGACCGTCTTGAAGTTGGTCAGCATGCCGCCGAGCCAGCGCTCGTCAACGTAGGGCATGCCAGCGCGCTGGGCTTCTTCAGCGAGGATTTCGCGAGCCTGACGCTTGGTACCCACAAACATCACATTGCCCTTGTTGGCGGCCAGCTTCTTCACGAAAGCCATGGCTTCGTTGTACTTAACCAGGGTCTTTTCGAGGTTGACGATGTGGATCTTGTTGCGATGGCCGAAAATGAAGGGGGCCATCTTGGGATTCCAGAAGCGGGTCTGGTGGCCGAAGTGGACACCGGCTTCCAGCATTTGACGCATGGTCACTGCCATTTTTGATACTCCAATATCAGGGTTAGCCTCCGTTCGCCGTGCCGCGCAATGCGCAGTCTTGCTGCCCCGAAGAGACAGACCCGATCCGGCGAACGTGTGGATTTTCCGGCCGCCGAGAGAAGTTCTGCGGACGACCAGCCAAGTCCGAACTGGACTTAGCCGATGATTATAGCAGCGCAAAGCCCGTAGCCTCAAGCAACTCAGCGCATTCAAGCTGGCGCACAGGTTTGCCCGGTAGTGCCTTCTGGGTTAGCCTTGATACTCCCCCGATCATGAAACAGCTGTTCACAATGAGCATTGTCATCAAGAGCGCCGACGAAATAGAACGCATGCGCGTCGCTGGCCGTCTTGCCGCCGAAGTACTGGATTACATCGAAACCTTCGTCCAACCCGGGGTCAGCACCGAAGAGCTCGATCGTCTGTGTCATGACTATATGGTCAAGGTACAAGGTTGTGTGCCGGCGCCGCTGAATTACGCGCCTCCCGGTTACTCCCCATACCCTAAATCGATCTGCACATCGATCAATCATCAGGTATGCCACGGTGTGCCCGGCCCGAAAGCCTTGAAAAAAGGGGATATAGTCAATTTGGACATTACCGTCATCAAGGACGGCTTTCACGGCGACACCAGCCGTATGTTCATCGTTGGCGGAGAGAGCAGCATTCTTGCGAAGCGGCTATGCCAAATCACCCTGGAATGTCTGTGGCTAGGCATTGCACAGGTACGCCCTGGTGCACGCTTGGGCGACATTGGCCACGCCATCCAGCAACACGCTGAAGGGGCAGGCTTTTCGGTGGTTCGCGAATTTTGCGGCCACGGAATCGGACGAAAATTCCACGAAGAGCCGCAGGTTGTCCATTACGGGCGCCCCGGCACGGGCACCGAACTTCTGGAAGGCATGATCTTCACTATCGAACCGATGATCAACGCTGGCAAAGCCGCCATCTCTGAGCTGCCGGATGGCTGGACAATCATTACCAAGGATCGTTCGCTGTCAGCCCAGTGGGAGCACACCCTCCTGGTCACAGCTGAGGGCGTAGAGGTTCTAACCAGCTCTGCCGGAGCGCCGAAGGCTCCGGATTGGATTACAGGCAGGCCGATCATTGTCCCGGCCTACCCGTCCATTCCTCGCAACTGAGTCGTCCGTATGAGTCGAGAAATTGTCGAAAGGCTGCGCGCCCGCCTGCTGCAAGGCCAGCGCTCGATCCGCAATGAATATGAACAGCACGGCACCCCAACCCGGATGCTGCACGGCCGATCAAAGCTGGTCGACGGCATCTTGATCGAACTCTGGCAGGTGACCGGCATGCCAACCGATGCCACACTGGTCGCAGTGGGCGGCTATGGCCGTGGAGAGCTCTATCCTTGCTCTGACGTCGACATCCTTGTCTTACTCGGGGGAGACGCAGATCCTGCGTTGAGCGAACGCATCCAGCAGTTCATTGGCCAACTCTGGGATCTTGGCCTGGATATCGGCCACAGCGTGCGTACCGTGGACGAGTGCATTGAAGAAGCCACCCGCGACGTCACCGTGCAGACCAATCTGCTCGAATCCCGTCGCCTCACGGGCAGCCAGGCGCTCTATCGGCATTTTGTTACCGGAACTACTGGCTGCTTTGACCCTGAGAGCTTCTTTCACGCCAAGCGAGCCGAGCAAGAGCAACGCTACAACCGCTTCAACCACACGCCTTACGCTGTCGAACCCAACTGCAAGGAGAGTCCGGGTGGCTTGCGTGATCTTCAGACCATCATCTGGATAGCGCTTGCGTCAGGCCTCGGCACACGCTGGAGCGAGCTGGCGCGGCATGGCCTCATCACGCGCGAGGAAGTGAATGCCCTGCGCAAGAATGAGCGCCTCCTGCAACAGGTGCGTATTCGCCTTCACTATATTGCCAATCGCCGTGAAGATCGGCTGATCTTCGATCATCAGGAGGCATTGGCCAAAGCCTTCGGCCTCAAGGCGACCAAGGCCCGCCGCGCTTCAGAAGTGATGATGCAGCGTTACTACCTGGCGGCCAAGAAAATCACCCAGCTCAACACTATCCTGCTACAAAACCTCGGCGCTCGCTATCAACCGCTATCCTCCTGGCAGGCTCAGTGCATCAATGAACGCTTTCAAAGCCTGGGCGATCAGTTAGACATTGTTGACGACGCTATCTTCGAGCGCCATCCCAGTGCAATCCTCGAAGCCTTTCTGCTGATGGAACAGCACGCCGAGCTTAAGGGCATGACGGTTCGGACTCTACGTGCCCTCTGGCACGCCCGCAAACTAATCACGCCGGCCTTTCGTCGTGATTCGACAAACCGCGGCTTGTTCCTACAACTACTGCAAGAGCCCCGCGGCCAAACTCATGAGTTCCGTCGTCTGAATCAGTACAGCATCCTGGGCACCTACTTGCCTAATTTCGGCCGCATTGTTGGCCAGATGCAGCACGATCTGTTCCATGCCTACACCGTAGATCAGCACATCCTGCAGGTGCTGCGTAACGTACGCCGCTTCCTGATGGAGGAGCATGCTCATGAATATCCTCTGATGACCCGGTTGGCGAGTGAATTCGAGCGCCCTTGGCTATTGTTCATCGCGGCCCTCTTCCACGACATCGCCAAAGGGCGTGGCGGCGATCACTCAACACTGGGTATGGCCGACGCGCGCCGTTTCTGTCGCGAACACGGTCTTTCGAAAGAGGACAACCAACTGGTAGTCTGGCTCGTCCAGCACCACCTGACAATGTCGCAGATTGCTCAGAAACAGGACTTGTCAGACCCGGACGTTATCCGAAAATTTGTTGCGCTGGTCAAAACGGAACGCCGTCTGGCTGCGCTATACATCCTGACCCACGCCGACATTCGCGGCACCAGCCCCAAGGTATGGAATGGCTGGAAGGCCAATCTGCTCGAAGCGCTATTTCTGGCATCGCGCCAGTTGCTACGCGGGAAACAGCCGGATCAAGTAATGGGTATTTCGGAGCGGCAGGAAGCCGTACGACAGAAGCTTCGCTTCTTCGGCTTGCGCCCGGACTCGGAAAGCGCCTTCTGGCGGGAACTCGACACACTGTACTTCTTGCGCCACGACGCCGACGAAATCGCCTAGCATACGCGGATGCTATATTACCGACCACGAGGTGACGAGCCTGTCGTAAAAGCCCGACCAAGCCAGGTCGAAGCCGGCATCCAGGTCATGGTATACACCCGCGACCAACAGGATCTCTTCGTCAGATTGTGCGCTTTTTTTGCGCGCATGGGTTACAGCATCGTGGATGCAAAGATTCACACCACCAGCAACGGCTACGCTCTAGACAGCTTTGTCGTCATGGACCCCAATGAACGCGACAGCTATCGAGATGTAATCGCATTAATTGAGCATGAACTCTCCGCCAAGTTAGCACGTGCCGATATGGTTGACGCACCATCTAGTGGACGTCTGTCACGCCAACTCAAGCACTTCCCGATCGCTCCCTCCGTCTCCTTGCAGCCAGATGAACGCGGGCAGCACTACATCCTGTCGATCATTGCAGCCGATCGCCCCGGTCTGCTATTCCTGATTGCAAAAATCCTGGCAGCACATGAAGTGAATCTCCACACAGCAAAAATTGCCACACTTGGCGAACGTGCTGAGGACACCTTTCTAGTAAGCGGCCCCTTGCTGGGGAATAGCGCCAAAACAGTTCAGCTCGAAGCAGATCTTCTCGAAGCACTGAGAATCTAGGCCGGACTACACGAGGCTGACTGCGCCTCAAATTGCTCAGCCAGCCTCGTGACGACAAAGAATTCGGGCCTCGACTTCACTCAGATCCTCCTTACGTACGCTGCCGGAATCTTCCTGCAAACCAACACTCATTTCCGTGATTCGTCGCAACAAACGCAAATCATCCTCCTCACCCCTCAATCCTCCGCATGCTCGCTCGAGCAAGGCATTCATAGCCAGTAGCTGAAGCCTGCAAGCCCCCAACTCAACCTTCCTCACATCCACACCCCCACCTCTCTTTGAACCAGCACTCTGGGGCAACAACTCGCAAAAGACTCTTGCCCTACTGCTCTAGGGGCTCTTTCAGAAGCAGGAAAGATGACATAGCAGCCTCCGAACTTAACCACTAGAACACAAGCGGGCCGCTTTACAGCGGCCCGAAACCGAGAAACGCAGGAGTCTTGATACTGGCGCCTGTAAGGGAGTAACGTCCGCCAAGGAAAAATCTTGAGCCTGCGTGGCAATCCGTAAGCACTAGCCCCAGGAACAAGGACTTTAGAGGGGATTTACACTTCAGACTTTCCAGAAAGGACCCCCATGGACACGCCAATCCGAATCGATCATCAACAACTCGCCAGACGTATCTCAAATGTCTTGGAACGGGCGGGAATGGAAGCCGTCATGGCAGCCGAAGAAGCATCAATAATGATCGAAGCGGACCTGCATGGAGTTCCTTCTCATGGTGTGCGGATGCTGCCTGGACTGCTCGCCGCGCTGAAAGACGGGCGCGCTACTGCCAAACCGCAGATCCGCCTTAAAACTGGCTTCGCTGCTACTTGCATGATGGATGGTGATAACGGCCCCGGCCGCAGCGTTTCAATCAGAGCAATGGATCAGGCAGTTGAGCGCGCACGCGAATTCGGCATTGGCGCATGCCTCGCCATGCATACCACTCATTGGGGGCGTGCCCATGCTTACGCCTGCCACGCCGCACAAGCCGGCATGATCGGTTTATGCACAACCAATGCTATGCCGACCATGGCCGCCTGGGGCGCTACAGGCAAGATTATTGGCAACAATCCACTTGCCATAGCCCTGCCACGCAGCAACGGGGCGGAACCTCTTGTACTGGATATAGCTATGAGCCAAGCCGCTGTCGGCAAGGTCGGGACTTGGTTACGAGAAGGACGGGAGCTACCAGCAGGGTGGGGCCTTGATGCCAATGGACAGCCCAGCACGGACGCGAAAGCGATCCTGAGCGGAGCAGTGTTACCGTTTGGCGGCCATAAAGGTGCAGGTCTGGCGCTGATAATGGAACTCATGACCGCTGCACTGGCTGGCGGAGCTTTCGGCCATGAAATTGTGGAAAAGGATCGCAGCGGCCTCGATCCGAACTCCTGCAAGCTCTTCATCGCAATGAATCCGGATGCATTTGGAGGGCTTGAAACCCTGCATGTGCGAGTAGACAGCTATCTAAGCTACCTTGGTGAGGCCGCCCGCCCATTCACATGGCCGGGCGAGCGCGGCTGGCAGGAGCGCAAGCACAATCTGATTGCTGGCGTCCCCTTACACCCGGAAATTTTTGCACAGCTCCAGTCACTTGGGCTGCGCATAGAAGCTTGATTTCAGCGAGACAGACCCAGACGCCCCTCTTCGTATTGCGCGAGAAGGCCCCAGCTGCGGCCACGTCGGCGTACCACGTCAAGAATCGCCATCGGCTTGATTGACATCCGTACGGCCAATGCAGCCTCCCCTGCGATGGGCTTGCATGCTTGAGCCTGTGCCAGCAAAGGACTGTGAGCAACGACTGAATAGTTGTGTGACGACTTCATTTGCTACAACTCCTTGATTTCCTGAAATAGTGGAACACCCAGAAAGGACAAAAACTCTTAAAGACGCGTAAATCCATCGCGAATCAAACCAACAGCAAGCCCTTCAATAATCAGTGCTTGGTCCTTGGTATTGATCACGATTGGTTGAAAATCCTGGTTTTCTGCAATCAACTCGACAATGCCGTGCGGGCGACGCTGCAATCGCTTCACCGTCACGTCATCCTCTACCCGAGCCACAACAATCTGACCATCTCGCGCTTCACTGCAGCGATGAACAGCAAGTAAATCTCCTTCCAGAATGCCCGCATTAATCATGGAGAGTCCGCGCACCTGCAATAGGTAGTCAGCTCTTGGAGAGAACATGCCGGGATCAACCGGCAAGTGACGCTGGATATGCTCCTGAGCCAGAATGGGGGAGCCGGCCGCGACACGACCAATCAGAGGCAAGCCTTTCTCCTGCTCCTGCTCAATCGCCTCCTGCAGCAGGCGGATACCACGTGCAGAGCCCGACTCCAGCCTGATAGCTCCTTTTTGCGCCAATGCACGCAAATGGCTCTCAGCAGCATTCGGCGACGCAAAGCCAAAAGCTGCGGAAATTTCAACACGGGTAGGAGGAATACCGCTCTCAACAATTTTCCCGCGGATAAAATCCAGAATGTCCTGCTGGCGTCGGGTAAGTTCGCTATTCATGTTTGGCTCCTGTGCACAAATGTATTTTTATACAGTACTGTATAAAAAATCAAGTACATTTTTGTGCAATCCGTGTTTAGCACCTCACACTCACCATCAGGCGCTTAGAACTCTGATCATCAGGCACCAGAAATGAAAAAGCCCGCGCTTATGCGCGGGCTTTTTCATAGACAAAACTTGGTCAGTCTGCCTTCGTTGCTTCACGAGTCTTCACTTGCACTCCTTGGCGATTGCGGATACCGGCAATGTAGGCACGCAAGTCTTCCTGGCCCAAAGTCAATGCAAACTGACGCCGCGCCTCCACCAACTCAGCCGAAGCAACTTCCGCACCCTTATTCACCTTCTCGATACGGTACACCGAGTAGGCGTCGCCATGAGCACTGCCTGCGTAAGCCGGAAGTTTGTCAGTCGAAACCGCAAAAATAGCTTTGCGTGAATCGGCGCTCAACTCCGGGCTTCCACGCTTTACGCTCTTTGCTGACTTCCATCCTCCTGATACGACTTCGCCAGCCTGCAGTTTCTTGAGAGCAACCTCGCCGTCAGCCAAAGCAAGCCTGGAAGCCTCTTCGGCACGCGCCAACTCTTCGGCCCGCGACTTCACTTCATCAAAACTACGTGTCGCAACCGGCTTATGATCCAGAATGCGGGCAGAAATGACCACCCCATTCCCCAGATCAACCGCTTCGGTATTGCGCCGATTCTGCAGGGAGTCAGCCGAAAACAAAGCCGCCTGAAGTTTGGCGTTACGAAGCAGCGGAGGCAACGCCTCACGCGCCAGCCAATCGGTCTGAACCAGCGGCAAAGAGAACTTGTCCGCCACCGGCTTCAACGCATCCGGCTGCTCATAAACCATGTTCCCGAACTGGTCTGCCAACTCTGCAAAGCGCTGATTACCCATCTGCTTACGCGCCCCGGCCATGGCATCAGCCTTGACTTCGTCATAACCCTTGGCTTTGCCGCCACGACTATCTGTCAGTTGGATGATGTGATAGCCAAACTCAGTTTCCACCAGGCCCGAAATCTCACGCTGCTTCAAAGCAAAGGCGGCATCCTCGAAAGGCTTGACCATTGCGCCGCGACCGAAAAAGCCCAGATCGCCACCCTTTTCGGCGGATCCAGGATCATCTGAAGCACTCTTGGCAAGCTCAGCAAACTTGGCCGGCATCGATTTCACTTGAGCCAGAATGTCTTCCGCTTTCTTGCGTGCGGCAGCCCGAACCTCAGGCTTTGCATCAGCAGGCACCTGAACCAGGATATGGCTGGCTCGGCGCTCTTCCGAACCCTCAAATACCTTCTGGTTTTCGTCGTACCACTTGCGGGCGTCCGCCTCAGTAACATTCAGATTACGCGTAATGCTTTCGAGACTCAGCTGAATGTACTCAAGCCTCACCTGCTCCGGTGTTTGGAAGCGCGCCTGGTTAGCATCGTAGTACTTGCGCGCTGCATCATCAGTCAACTTGACCTTGCTAGCGTAACCCGCAGCATCGAATACCAGCTCAGCCACGCTGCGCTCTTCTGCTTCAAGCGCCAGGAAGTATTGCACACTGGGCGCAGGCGCAAATGCACTGTATGCAATCGGAAGCATGAGCTGTTGCTGCGCCATCCCTTCCCGTACTCGCTGCTCAAAGGCGGCTGGCGTTAGACCCATTGCACGCACCCTGGCTTCATACATGGGGAAGGAGAACTGGCCGTTTTCCTGAAACTCGCGCTCGCTCTTGATGTAGCTCTGCACGGCTTCCGCGCTGACCACCAAACGGCTATCAGCGATGCTGCCCTTGAGCGCCGTCTCGTTGATCAGGCGGTCAAGAACTGCTGTCTTGAATGCAGGGCTTTCTACGTAGGCCTTGTCAAACGCTCCACCCAGCTGCTCGCGCAAGGAGTTCTCCTGATCACGCACAGCTTGATCCAACTGGTAGCTCGAAATTTCCACCTTGCCCACCTTTGCGACCGCATCGGCACCCGGGCCGCCATTGCGGAAATAAGCATCAACGCCGAAGAAGGCAAAGGGCAGCGTAATCAGCGCCAGAAAGAGCTGGACAATTTTTGGATTATTACGAACGGCGTCAAACATGATTGATGAGCGACCAGTAAGAAGTTGCAGGATGAAGACCGGCACATATGACAAAGGCGAACCGTGGTTCGCCTTTGTCTTGAATCTGGCGGAGTGGACGGGACTCGAACCCGCGACCCCCGGCGTGACAGGCCGGTATTCTAACCGACTGAACTACCACTCCGCGAAAACCTGAAACACAGCAAGCACCGGATACTTGGTGGGCGCTGACGGGCTCGAACCGCCGACATCCTCCTTGTAAGGGAGGCGCTCTACCAACTGAGCTAAGCGCCCCCAACCGAAGCGCTACCAGCGCTCGCTAAGCCAATCAGTTTAAAGCATCTTTCAATGCTTTGCCAGGGCGAAATTTAGGAACTTTTGCTGCTTTGATCTTGATCGCGGCGCCAGTACGGGGGTTACGGCCTGTTCTAGCAGCGCGTTTGCCGACAGAAAAGGTCCCGAAGCCGACGAGCGTGACATCATTGTTCTTCTTCAGAGATTGCTTGATGGCTGCGATGGTGGCATCCAGAGCCCGCCCAGCGGCCGCCTTCGAAATATCTGCCTGCTTCGCGATGACTTCTACCAATTCGGATTTGTTCACAACAACCCCCTCGATGTTTGAGCGTTGAAACTGCGATAGTCATTCCATCAATCGCCGGTACGATACCTCACTCCGGCGGCAAACCTTTGCCAGAACCGGTTTTATAACAAGCCCCCTCATTGATGGTCAAGCCGCAGCGCCGCGTAAGCCGCGGAAATGAGCTAGCTCTATCCAGGACTGGATTCAGCGGGTCAATAAGCGCCGGTACAGATTTAGAGCAATTTCCTCAAGAAACAAGCGTTGATTAAGCGGGTGTTGCGCCAACGGACGATGGGCGTTCATCTCCCGATAGCAGTGCAGCCATGCATCCCCATTGCCGCGCGCCAATTGCTGCAATTCAGCAGCATGATCGGCAAAAAAGCGAGGCGACAAACCCTGAGCCACCCGCACCCCATCACTGAGCCAGCGCTGCAGCCAGGACAACAAAACACTCGTCGTGAAGCCAGCCTCGGCAGCCCCTTTGGCCTTCAAGCGCGCTTCCCAGTCTGCAGCCAGGCGCAAAGGATCGCGCACACGCAGATTGGACAAGTCGGCTGCAAGTTGCTGGCGAGACACCTGCAGCGGTCCTGCTGCGAGTTCTCTAGCAGCCAATGGCAGACCACTGGCAAACCCGAGCAGCGCTGGATTGACAATGCCGGCACGCTTCATCCATTCCACGGCCTCAGCGGCATCCGGGCGCGGAAAGTCGATCACTTGGCAACGACTGCGGATCGTCGGCAACAAACGACGAGGCGCATGACTAAGCATCAAATACATAGCCAAGCCGTTCGGCTCTTCGAGCGACTTCAATAGGGCATTAGCAGCAGCCGTATTCATGGCCTCAGCCGGATCGACAATGACAATCCGGCGCCCCCCTGCATGCCCGCCCGCCCCCACTTCAAGCGAAGCCTGAAGGCCGCGCACCTGGTCAATGACGATCTGGGTGGATTTCGCCTTTTCCTTCTTCCCCCCATCACCGCCCTCCCCTTCATCATCAACCACGGCTTCGTCAGCAGCTGGAATCAGGGTAAAAAAATCTGGGTGATTCCCCGAAGCAATCCAGGTGCAATCCGGGCACTGACCGCAGGCGCCCCCGTGAGCATCCCGCTGCTGACACAGCAATGCTCGCGCCAGATGCTCGGCAAACAAACGCTTGCCACTTCCTGATGGGCCACAAAACAACAAGGCATGCGGCAAGCGCCCTTCACGCGCCCGCAGATCACGCCATAAGGGCTGCAACCATTCCGGCAAAGCTTCAAGACTCATGCGAAACGCTCCTCCAGATGGGCCAGCACATCCGCACAAACAAGCTCTGGTCTACGCGCTGAATTGATCACGACAATCCGCCCGCCACTTTGCTCTGCGCGCAAGAGATACGCATTGCGCACTCGCTCGAAAAAGTCTCTTTGCTCGAGTTCAAAGCGGTCTGCATGCGCCCGACCACTGACCAAACGCTGTGCCGCGATTTCAGGCGGTAGATCAAACAGGAAAGTCAGATCCGGCTGAAGCCCAGGATGCACCCACGCCTCCAGCTCCGAAAACTTTTCCGCGGGCAGCCCCCGGCCACCACTCTGATAGGCAAAAGTCGCGTCGCTGAAACGATCGCATACAACCCAAGTCCCTCGCTTCAAAGCTGGCTCGATAAGTTGCGCCAAGTGCTCGCGACGCGCCGCAAACATCAGTAAAGCCTCGGTTTCGAGATGCATGGATTCGTGTAGCAGAAGTTCGCGCAATTGTTCCCCAAGCGGCGTACCACCAGGCTCTCGCGATTGCACGACCTCGTAAGCGTGCGAATGCACCCAGTCTATGGTGGCTGCAATCTGGGTACTCTTCCCAGCACCATCAATACCCTCAAAGGTGATGAAACGGCCACGCATTGTCATGATTTCCTGCCTGCTCTCTGGTAGCGCGCCACAGCGCGGTTATGTTCATCCAGCGTACGTGAGAACTCGCTGCTGCCATCACCCCGTGCCACGAAGTAAAGATAATTGCTGGGAGCGGGATTCAAGGTAGCCTGCAAGGCAGCCTGTCCCGGCAATGCTATGGGAGTAGGTGGCAAGCCGACGCGTGTATAGGAGTTGTACGGAGTATCGGCCTGCAAATCACGCCGGCGAAGATTGCCATCGAAGCTAGCTCCCATGCCATAGATGACGGTAGGGTCACTCTGCAAAGGCATGCCAATGCGCAAGCGATTGATGAATACCGACGCTATCAAAGCCCGGTCCGCGGCTCGACCCGTTTCTTTTTCGACCACAGAGGCCAGGATCAAGGCCTCGTACGGCGTCTTAAAAGGCAACCCCGCCGCTCGCTTTTCCCAAGCGTCCCGCAGCACCCCATCCATCCTCTGGCGAGCGCGCAACAGCAAGTCGAAGTCGCTGGCGCCGCGCGAAAAACTGTAGGTATCGGGGGCAAAGAGCCCCTCTGGAGTCTTACCGGCGAGATCGAGCCGGTGCATGAGCTCTGCATCGCTTAATTGGGCTGAGTCATGCTTCAGTTCAGGGTGAGCATTGAGCACGGCGCGCAGGCGGGCAAAACTCCAACCCTCGACAATCGTGACATCTGCGTACGCATTGGCGCCCGTCGACATCAACTGGACCAGCTCCCAGGCCGTAATCGGCTTGTCGATACGATAGCTGCCAGCCTTGATACGAATGGAGTGCCCTGAAAGGCGAGCCAGCCAGGTCAGCACTGGCGGCCAGACATTAATGCCTGCATCAGCTACCGTGCGCGAAACTTGCTTCATGGAATCACCACGCACAATCTCGAAATCCACGGCGTTGCTCCGCATGGTCAGTGGCTGACTACCGAACCACGCACCAGTCGCAAGCAGCAGAACGCTCAGCAATACACACAGCTTCAGGAAACGGACAAGAATGCGCAGCATCGACAATACGAAGGGCTTGAAGCCGGGCGGGCCCGGCGGCCTCGTATAATAACGGAAACCCCCAGACAGCCCCCTCCGGACAAATACCATGACCTCAGACTTGCAAGCATTTCTGCAGACCCAAGGCGCCACCTTCGACGCGGCGTACGTAAGCTTTCTCCCCGCTCGTGACGAAACAGCGCTCGCTGCCAACGATACGGTTCTCACGCCACTGAGCCACCTTGGCCTGATTTCGGCTACCGGCGAAGAAGCCGCCAGCTTCCTGCACAACCTCGGCTCGAATGATGTCAAGAAACTCCCGCCTGGACGTGCTCAGCACAACAGCCTGAACAGCCCCAAAGGCCGCATGCTGGCAAGCTTCATTGCCTGGCACAGCACCGATGGCTATCTGCTGGCCCTGTCTGCAGACCTGCACGCCAGCATCCTGAAGAAGCTGTCGATGTACGTACTCCGCACCAAGGTGAAACTTGCGGACGCCAGCAGCGAGCGCGTCCTGCTGGGGCTGGCAGGCACTGGAGCCGGCGCCGCACTTGCGGCGGCGGGGCTTGCTGAACCCAGTAACGCGCTGGATGTTTCACAGGGAGAGGCGCGCGTGATCCACCTCGACGGATCACGCTACATCATTGATTGCCCAGCACAAAACGTTGAAAAGCTCTGGCAAGCATTGACCGGCGCCGGCGCCAAACCAGCCGGCACTGCGGCCTGGCGCTGGCTGGACATTCAGGCCGGCCTGCCACTGATAACATCAAAGACACAAGACGAATTCGTGGCCCAGATGCTCAACTTCGAATTGCTCGGCGGGGTGAACTTCCAGAAGGGCTGTTACCCCGGGCAGGAAATCGTTGCGCGCACGCAATACCTCGGCAAGTTGAAGAAACGCATGTATCGCGCGCATCTCGCCGCAGCCGACGATGCGGACATCGGCAGCGATCTGTATGCGCCGGAGTTCGGTGCACAATCATGCGGCAAGCTGGTCGCGCTGGAACCCTCGCCTGTTGCAGGCGTGGATCTGCTGGCCGTGATGCAGATCTCGGCCTTCGAAGCTGGCGAAGTACACCTTGGCGCACCAGACGGCCCGCTCCTGAGTCTGGCCCCCCTGCCCTACTCGATCGACTAGGCCTCGATTAGCACCAGCGTACCGACCGGGACTAAATCGAAGAGCTCGATAACATCCCGGTTGCGCATGCGGATACAACCATGCGAGACGGGCACGCCCATCGGCTCACTGTCTGGCGTACCGTGAATGTAGATGTAGCGGCGCATGCTATCGACGCTCCCCAGCCGATTGCAGCCAACTTCGGTACCGGACAGCCACATAATCCGGCTCAGGATCCAATCCCGCTCAGGAAATTGAGCATGAAGCCGTGGCGTCCAGACTTCTCCGGTCGGGCGACGCCCCTTGAAAACCGCATCTTGCGGCTGCCCTCCACCAATCTTGGCGCGAACAAGGTGCTGCCCGCGTGGAGTCTGATAACTCCCGGCCTTCTCGCCAACGCCAAGCGCGGCCGTCGAGATGGCATAGCGGCGGATGGTGGCTCCTGCCGCATCATACAAAGTCATGCTCTGGGTTTTGATACTGACGCGAAGATCCACGCCCTCTGCCCTCAGGCCGTCATCACGCGCTGGCGTTTAGCCGCGAAAAAGGCCGAGAGCATCTGCCCACACTCCTCTGCCAGCACGCCGCCCTCTATGCTCGCGTGATGATTAAGGCGATTCTCCGCATAGAGATCAAATACGCTGCCGGCCACGCCGGTTTTCGGATCCTTCGCGCCATACACCACCCGGGCAATCCGGGCATGAAAAATAGCACCGCTGCACATTGCACAAGGTTCCAGCGTAACGTACAACTCGCAGCCGGGTAATCGATAGTTGCCAAGATTCTTCGCCGCATCACGCAGCGCCATGACCTCAGCGTGCGCGGTCGGATCATGCCGACCAATCGGATGATTGAAGCCCCGTCCAACGATCTGACCGTCCAGCACCACGAGCGCACCAACAGGCACCTCGTCCAGCGCGCCAGCTTCACGCGCCAAGGCCAGCGCTTCACGCATGAAGTATTCGTCTCGCTCACTCATTTAGGCTCCTTACGCTGCTTCCATACGGCGAGCATCAGGGTCAACATGCCCAGCAGGATCTCATCCAGAAAGGGAATGAAATCCGGCAACAACAAATCCAGCAGAAACAGCCCAAGTGTCAGCAAGAACAATTGAGGGAAACGCAGGCGTTGCGCCAACCCGAGTAGCGCGCCGGGCAGAAACCTAGCCATCAGGCGCGAGAAAGCAGGCATGGACGCCGCGCCTTATTCCCACTCAGTCATCAACGAACTAAAAAAAACCTTGTTCGCCAATGACTTAAAAAATGCATCGCCTTCGATGCCATGAAAAGAACCATGTTCAAAAATATTTTTCTTCGTTCCCAAAACAAGCCCCCTCCTCGCTTGAAGCCCAGCGAACACCAGACAAAACATCACCCGCAATCAGCCGTGATCGCTGCTGCCACTCTCTCGACGTCGAAAGATTTGGTTCCTCGATAGGCTGAGATGATATCAGCAGGCTCTAACATGCCCACTGCCTTTCAAAACCATACGGTCCGCGCGTTGCCCGCAACGGCCACTTCAAGTGCATCGTTCGTGGAGTGTTCAGAACATCCATGAGAACGGGAATAGTTGTTTGCGGCGACACTTAGTGCACTGGAAGCAATCAGCAAGAAGAAGCTTCGCGGCATTTCTCACCGTAACCTTCAGACGCGTCTTGCAGTCAGCACATTGAATAAGTGGTGAAAGAGCTTTGCCGATGGCGTTTGCTACGGCCAGCGAGGCCTGTTCTCCCAAGAGCAAACGATACCCATTGATGGCTCGAAATGCGAGCGCAGATCGCGTACCCTTTTCCATAGGATGGATACGCTGATAAAGCGTCATTACTAGGAACGTCAAGTAAAGCAGCGCAGTTGGAAGTGACGCGTACAGCATTCTGTAGATCTCTGGATCTGCAGGACGTTTGAATATGAAATTGAAATTCTCCGGCGAGGTCTTAATCTCAATCCGATCTACAGTCACCAGATGGACGGCATGCTGAAACAATCCATATAGCCCATCTGGATTATTGACATCAAAAACCATTGAATGAAGGTCATCTGTCCGCACCAAATCAGATAGTCCAATTTGCTCTATGGCTGCTTGTATAAGCTCGCGACGGCGGTTGCCAAGTACCTTTTGGGTGATTTTCGCTGGGTCACCAGACATAAACGCCGCGTGAAATCCATCCTCGTCGGCCACCATCCAAGTGAAGTACATCAAGTTGTCAAGCAGCGGCTTGCGCAGCAAATTGAAGCCGGGGATTACCTTTGCCTTTTCGAAGCACCGGAGAGCCTCGTAAATGTGGTGCGCGCAATCGGAAACCATGGCCATCGTAATCGTGCTCAGCACTACGCGACGCGCCTCTGAATGTCGTCCCAAGGCCTTCAAGACAGACAACGGTTCGTTTGTCTTCGCAAGCGCTTCAAACCTCTTGCGCTCTCTATCGCTTGAAAACTTGAACTTGACCTTATGGGCGTCGGCCCCCTCATACTCGACGAGCATGCGCGCGATTTCGTCGTGGAGGAAGAAGCAATACTCATGCGCCAAACGAGTATCTTCGGGCAGCCACGCTAGGCGGCTGGATGGGATTAGCAAGCGCATGAGCCTAGGCTTCTATAGTGCGGTTCAGCCCCATATTTTTTAGATAGACTCCTGTGACATTTTGATAAAGACAAATTTTTCAGCACGCGCACCAGGCAACGACGTAATTTTTTGACTCAATTCAGGATCGTCAGCAAAGAAAATACGGAAGGGTCGCCGATCCAAGGGCGATGGAAGATTTTTTCGCCTGCACTCTTGTTGTCGAGAACAGAAGCTCTATTTCAGAGGCACTAAAGGTCGTCGAAGAGATCTGCGACTTAGTGAGCCGCCGCCCTCCTGAGGAAGGGAAGACACACAAGTCTCCAGACGAGTTTTGCTTTGACGATCTGCGTCTATACGTAAAACTCAAAGCAAGCGACCAGTTGCCTCCAACTCCCCTTGACGACCTGATTTTCGAGATTCAGATCAAAACGTTTCTGCAGCATGCGTGGAGTATTGCTACACATGATCTGGTTTACAAAGGACAAAATGTAGATTGGGGGCGCGCTCGCGTGGCATACCAGATTAAAGCAATGCTGGAGCACGCCGAAATCTCTGTTGAGCGCGTGGATGCGATGGCGGAGTCTTCTTTGTTGGCGGTTACTGATGAGAAGATTCGGAAGCTGAAGGCTGTTATTGATTGGCTTAGACGCACGTGGGACGGCGAATGGCTCCCAAAAGACATGGTAAGACTAGCTGAGAACATTATCGCAATGTGTCAGGCTATCAGCGTAGAACTGGATGACATTTTTGAATGTGTTCGCTTACGCTCGTTCCTTCTCACCAAGGATCAGCAATCCGCGATAGATCAGCAATTTATCGCAACGCTTGAATCACTGATTGAACTGGTATGGGACTGTGCCTGCAAACGCCCCAAGACATCGAAAGCCCCCAACAAAGGCGTCAGCCTGAATGCCCAGCGGAGGCACGGCTTTTGCCGCTTCTGCGGGAATCTGACAGAGTTTTCGGTCTTCATTGAGACACCCAATCAGATGAGTGACGTGGAGCCCAAAGAACCCAAAGACTCATCGACACACAAAAGATTTCAACTTAGTCATCAGTTCTGCTCTGAACATCGGCCCAAGCTCGAAAGTAACGAGTGGAATCCCGCTTACCGGCAAGCACTGCGGTCTCAGGATCAGTTCGATCTTGAGCTTTCCAGACTCAGCAAGCAGTGCGCAAAGCCGGCTACTCCTCAGGTGAAATCGGGCAACAAGCTCGTTGACAGCTACTATTTCTACTATGTCTCCAACCTAACACTGCAGCCTGCAGACAAGGCGGAACTACGTAAGCAAGCACGGCTGATGGCGGACTGGAAGCTCTCCGACCGCAAAAAGCAGATCCTGATGCTTCAGTGGTCTGGACTGAATCAATCGGACATTGCGCAAAAACTTGGCACCACGCGCCAAGCCGTATCAAAAGCTCTAGCATCAATCCCCGCAATGTTCCGCTTGTGCCAAAAACCTCGCTCACGACGTCAACCAAAGTGACCAATTAATAGGTCGAAGCTGTCCGCATTACCAGGCACCATCAGGCACATATTTGCAAGTGACTGAAAGAGGCCAAGAAATGCAGGCAACGACAAGCAAAACTCTTATCAATCGCAAGAAGTTGTTGGCGATGATTCCGCTTTCTGAGCGCACGATTTTCAACATGGAGCAGCGGGGAGAATTCCCGCGTCGCATTGCTCTGACCAGCCGAAACGTTGCATGGGACTTGGCTGAGGTCGAAGCATGGATCGAAGCGCGTAAACAGTCAGGCACGCAGGCCATGCGTCCCGGCAGCCCCTGTTCGATAAACCGGGCTATCGAATCAACATGCTGATGAATACGAAGATGGTTCGACATCCCGACATCCTCAGCGCGGCGCGATCAAGCGCTTACTGCGCAGGGGCTGTCGGCGACGACTCCCAGGCTTTTATCATGGCGCCATATTCACGACGGATGCGGCCAACCTTCTCGGTATCTGTGACGTGAAGTACATTTCTCTCGGCCGCCAGCGAACGGCGTTCGGCACGCAGAGCGTCGATCCTATCTTGATTGGGAACGGGAGAATTCAGCTCCGCTTCGATCTGCTCCATCTTTATACCAATAAGGTGCCCAATGATTTCACAGGCGGATTCAAAGGCTACAGCCTGTTCTTGCGTCCATTTCATGGCAACTCCCTCCCTGGATTTAGCGGCTCAAAAGGGCTCGATAACCGAAGGTTCCTGCAACCACTTTAGCGGCTAAAACTGGCTTCGCTCTTCGGCACCAAGTTCTGATCATCAATTGCTTGCTGCTTTCGAACGTTTCAAGGTCCACTCGTCAATCATGTTTGCCCAGTCTTGCAGCATGGCCGTGCGCTGCTCGCGGTACTCTGCCTTGTTGTAGACCGCCCGCACGCCGCGCTGTTCGTGAGCAAGGCACTTCTCGATCCAATCCGTGTTGTATCCGGCCTCGTGCAATAGCGTGCTGGCCGTTCGTCGCAAGTCATGCGGTCCAAACTTCGTAAGCGGCTTCCCTTCCTTTTGCGCAAGCCTGTACGTTAGCGTCAGCACCTGGTTGAGCGTCGCGCTGCTCATTGGTGAATCTGAGTCATACCGCGAAGGCAGCACATAGTCCGATCCGCCGGCAAATGTCTTCAGGGCGATGAATATATCCAGCACCTGCCGGGACAGGAACACCAGATGGGGGTTGCGCCGTTTCATCCGCTCCTTGGGGATGGTCCACAACGCCTCGCTGAAGTTGATCTCGCTCCAGGTCGCATTGGTCAGCTCGCTCTTGCGCACCATCGTCAGCAACAGCAACTTGGCTGCAGCCCGAATGGATGGCGTAGTGCCGATGCGCTCCATGTATTGGTACATCAGGGCAATTTCATCGGGCGTCAGCGCCCGGTCGCGAGGTTCGAACTTGGCGATGGTCGTCGGACGTACCAGTTCGGCCGGATTCTCTACCTTCTGGCCACGCTCGATAGCCCACCGATAGACCTGCAGCACTACCTCGCGCGAATGGACGGCCGTCGCTGGTGCGCCTCGTTCCACGATGGCATCGGTCAGCGCCCGCAGGTCTTCGTGGGTGATTTCAATCAGCTTCTGGTTGCCGAATTTCGGCTTCAGCTCACGCTCATAGACCGCCCGGCGCATGTCTCGGGTGGAATCAGCCATCTGGTAGCCCCGCAGCCATTTCTCTGCCCACGCGTCGAAAGTTTCTGCGTCCTTGACCCGGGCCTTGTCCCGCGCCTTTTCCTTCGCCGGCGACTTGCCGTTGGCGATCATCTTCTTGGCGTCTGCCAACTGCTCGCGAGCCTCCGCCAGGGTGATACCCCCAACGCCATAGCGTCCGAAGGTGATGGTCTCTTGCCGGCCGTTGATTGAGTAGTTGTAGCGAAAAGAGATCGCGCCCGCTGGTGTGACGGCCACATAGAGGCCATCGCGGTCGTTCACCTTGTAGAGCTTGTCCTGCTGCTTCAGGTTGCGCAGCTTGGTATCAGTCAGCATGTTTTCGCCCCCAATCGGTTGCTGATACCATGCTAAAAATAGCCCACCAAGAAAGATATTTGTTTATATAAAACAATACTTTCCGCGACTTCAATACCATGCCAGCCTGCGGCGTCTTTACATGGTATCGGACCTAATCATGGCATCGAAGCCAGATAGTACCATTCAAAATACCATGAAAAAAGTTTGCTTGACGGTGCCAGAAGATGCCAGCCAGCACCGCATTAAACATGAAAAAAGCCCGCAAAATCACGGGCCTAGGTGTATTTTTGTGCCTGTACATGCCAAGCACTGCCAGACGTGGAATCACTCCCACTCGATCGTAGCCGGCGGCTTGCCCGACACGTCGTAGACCACACGATTAATACCACGCACCTCGTTGATGATGCGGTTGCTGACCTTGCCCAGCAACTCGTAGGGCAGCTCGGCCCACTTGGCAGTCATGAAGTCGGAGGTGCACACGGCACGCAGGGCTACGACGTATTCATAGGTGCGGCCATCGCCCATCACGCCGACGCTCTTAACCGGCAGAAATACCGCGAAGGCCTGGCTGGTCTTGTCGTACCAGTCGAAAGCGCGCAGCTCATCGATGAAGATGGCATCCGCGCGGCGCAGCAGGTCGCAGTATTCTTTCTTCACTTCGCCCAGCACGCGCACGCCAAGGCCCGGACCCGGGAACGGGTGACGATAGACCATCTCGTGCGGCAGGCCCAGCGCCACGCCCAACTCGCGCACTTCATCCTTGAACAGCTCGCGCAGCGGCTCCAGCAGGCTCAGCTTCAAGGTATCTGGCAAGCCACCGACATTGTGGTGACTCTTGATGGTGTGGGCCTTCTTGGTCTTGGCACCAGCCGACTCGATCACATCCGGGTAGATCGTGCCTTGCGCCAGCCACTTGGCGCTGGGCAGCTTGGCGGATTCGGCCTGGAAAACTTCAACGAACTCGCGGCCGATGATCTTGCGCTTGGCTTCCGGATCAGTCACGCCCGCAAGATGGCCCATGAACTGCTCGGTGGCGTTCACGTGGATGACCTTCACACCAAGATGCTTGTTGAAGATGTTCATGACCTGCTCGCCTTCGTTCAGGCGCAGCAGACCGTTATCAACAAACACACAGGTGAGTTGGTCGCCAATCGCACGATGAATCAGCGCAGCCGCCACAGAAGAATCAACGCCACCGGACAAGCCCAGAATCACTTCATCGGAACCGACCTGCTCGCGGATCTTCGCAACGGCCTGATCGATGTAGTTCGGCATGGTCCAGGACGGATCCGCCTTGCAGATCTGCAGCACGAAGCGATTGAGCATGTCACGCCCCTTGAGGGTGTGCGTCACCTCAGGGTGAAACTGCACGGCATAGAAGCCGCGGTCTTCATCAGCAATGGCTGCGATCGGACACGCCGCGTTGCTGGCGATGATTTTGAAGCCGGCAGGCAACGCGGTGACCTTGTCGCCGTGGCTCATCCAGACTTCGAGGAAATTTTCCCCTGCATCGCCAACCCGGTCTTCAAGGTGCTCAAACAACGCACCGCCGTGCGACTGGATCTCCGCAAAACCAAACTCACGCACTTTGCCCGCTTCGACCTTTCCACCCAGCGCTTGCGCCATCCATTGCATGCCGTAGCAGATTCCCAGGACCGGCACGCCCAGTTCGAAAAGTTTCGGATCGGCCTGGTAGTCACTCTCGTAAACCGAATTCGGACCGCCCGACAGGATGATGCCGGTGGGATTGAAGTCGCGAATGAAGTCGATGGAGACATCAAAGGAGTGCAGTTCGCAATAGACATGTGCTTCACGCACGCGACGTGCGATCAACTGGCTAACTTGGGAACCGAAATCGAGAATGAGGATCTTGTGCATGATGGATCAGGGCGTGGCGGAATCGGGAACAGAGGAAGCTGCGGCCGCAGCGGCCGCCAGCGTGGCTTTGTGCGTCATCAGATAACGCATGGCCAACACGGCAGCGGCGGCCTGCAGTGCAGCACAGAAAAAGAAAGGAGCGCCAACACGCCAGTCATGCGGCGGCAGATGCGAGACGGTGGCCAACAATGGAGCACCAAGCATTGGCGCTAGCACAGCCATCAGGCTATTGAGCGAAGACACAGCCCCCATGGTCTGCCCCTGATTATGGGCTTCAGCCGAGTTTGAAATCAGGCTTTGTACGGCAGCCATGGCGCCAAATGCCAGCACATTGCAGCCGATCACGGCGTACATCATCCAGCCCTGGGTCGCCATACCCCACAGGAAGTAAGCAACAGCCCCCGACGCAAGCCCGATCGCAGCCAGCTTGCGGGCACCGAACCAGCGCAAGAAATGTTTGAGCAGGAAACCCTGCACGATCACAGACATGACCCCTACAGCAAACAGCGACCAACCGTTTTCACCCGGCCCCCAGCCAAAGCGGAAGCTATTGGACAGAACCCAGCTTGTATGCAAGATGAATTGGGCCAGCGAAGCCAGCGCAATCACTGCCACCAACGGTCCCACCCCCTTGAGTTGATTCAACTTGCGCAAGGATGCAACAGGATTAACCGCAGTACGCCATTGGATCGGCTTGCGACGCTCGAGCGGCAAAGATTCGGGCAGTACGAAATAACCATACAACCAGTTCAGGATAGCCAGCGAACCTGCGGCGAAGAACGGCAGATGCAAATTGATAGCACCAAGAATGCCGCCCATCACGGGGCCGAGAATGAAGCCCATGCCAAACATGGCCCCAAGCATGCCGAAGCGGCGCGCTCGCTGCTCAGGTGGTGTGATATCGGCCACATAGGCATTCGCCACCGCCGCATTGGCCTGCATGGCGCCGCCAACCAAGCGAACCGCCACCAGCATCCAAAGTGAAGTAGCCAAGGCAGTCGCAAAGAAATTCAGAGCCAAACCGCAGAAGCCAAGCAGCAGTACAGGACGTCGGCCATAGCGATCCGACAGCGCGCCAAGAAGCGGCGATCCGATGAAGTTGGCAAAACCAAAAGCAAACGCCACCGCTCCATACCACCAGGCTTGCTCAACCGGATTACGGGTAAAGCTGCCGACCAGCGCCGGCAACACCGGGATGATCAAGCCAATCGAAATCATGTCGATCAGCACGGTGATCATGATGAAACCGATCCCCGCACTACGCCCCTTGGATTGCTGTTCAGGTGCAGGTGCGGGGTGATTCATCAAGTAATTTCCGGAAGTCTTGAGAGCAGGCCATCAGAAGACGGCCCATGCAACTCAGTCCATGTGCTGGTAATTCGGCGCTTCCTTGGTGATCTGCACGTCATGGACATGAGACTCCCGGATACCTGCCGAAGTAATTTCCACGAACTCGGCCTTGGCACGCATTTCTTCGATGCTGCTGCAGCCCACATAGCCCATCGAAGAGCGCAGGCCACCCATCAATTGATGGATTACCGCACCAACCGGTCCCTTGTAGGCCACGCGCCCCTCAATACCCTCCGGAACAAGCTTCTCAGCGTTACCGCCTTCGTTGTCCTGGAAGTAGCGATCCGCCGACCCCTGCTGCATGGCGCCGAGAGACCCCATGCCGCGGTAAGACTTGTAACTGCGACCTTGGAACAACACGGTTTCACCCGGCGCCTCTTCGGTTCCGGCGAACAAACCGCCAAGCATCACGCAGTTGGCGCCAGCCGCAATAGCTTTGGAGATGTCACCCGAGTAGCGAATGCCACCATCGGCAATGAAAGGCACGCCGTGAGCCGCCAAGGCGTTGGCCACGTTATCGATTGCAGTGATTTGCGGCACGCCAACCCCGGCGACGATACGTGTCGTACAGATCGAGCCAGGACCGATACCAACCTTGACTGCATCGGCTCCGGCATCCACCAAAGCCAGCGCAGCGGCGGCAGTCGCAATATTGCCGCCGATCACTTCCACTTGCGGGAAATTCTTCTTGACCCAATTCACGCGGCTCAGCACACCTTGCGAATGACCATGCGCAGTATCCACCACGATCAGATCCACGCCCGCCTCAGCCAGCAACTCACAACGCTCTTCAGTGCCTTCGCCCACACCCACCGCGGCCCCTACTCGCAAGCGGCCCTGAGCATCCTTGGCAGCGAGCGGATGCTCAGTCGCCTTCTGAATATCCTTCACCGTGATCAAGCCATACAGATCACCGTTAGCCTTAAGCACCAGCACACGTTCAAGGCGACTCTTGTGCATCAGCGCCTTGGCTTCGTCGAGCGACGCCCCCTCCTGGATAGTCACCAGACGCTCGCGCGGGGTCATGATGGACGATACAGGCTGATCGAGATTGGTTTCGAAGCGCAAATCACGGTTGGTGACGATGCCAACCACCTTCTTGCCTTCGACAACAGGCAAGCCTGAAATCTTGTGCTGGCGAGTCAGCGCAGTCACTTCACGTACGGTCAGCGTCGGCGGAATAGTGATCGGATCACGCAGGACGCCGGATTCAAACCGTTTGACCCGCGCCACTTCCTGAGCCTGCTGCTTGGGTGTAAGGTTCTTGTGAATGATGCCGATGCCACCCTCCTGCGCCAAAGCAATGGCCAGACGGGATTCGGTTACGGTATCCATCGCTGCGGAAACCAGCGGAATATTGAGACTGATGTTACGCGTCAGGCGCGTAGCAAGGCTGACGTCACGCGGCAGAACATTGGAATGGGCGGGGACCAGGAGAACATCGTCGAAGGTCAGCGCCTTCTGGATCAAACGCATGTTTATAATCCTTACCGGCAAATCGGCATTATACAGGCGGAGGGCCATCCGGCAAAACCGAGCGGCGGCCCTGCACTCCCTTCAAGGACTCACCATGAAACTGAAGCTTCTCGCCATCACCCTGGCCTGCACACTCCCTGTGGTAGCTGGCGCCCAAGTCTACACATGGAAAGACAGTAGTGGCCGCACCCATTTTTCTGACCAGCCGCCTCCCAATACCGACGCCAAAGCCGTGCGCAGCAACATGGTTCCAGAGCCGGCAGCCGCCCCCAAGAGCGCTGGCAGCCCTCCAGTGGCCAACGCCTCCGGCGTCCCTGAAGCAAAAGCCTCTGCCCCTAAAGGATGGGAGGAGCGCGACCGCGACTTCAAACAGCGACAGGCCGAGAAAGCAGAAGCTGACGCAAAACTGAAGAAGGAACAAGAAGCCAAGGCCGACAAGGAGCGCTACTGCTCCGACCTGCGGCGCAACATAGCAATGCTCGAACGTGGCGGCCGAGTCGGCAAGGCCAACGAAAAAGGCGAAAACATCCCGATGGATGATTCGCAGATGCAGGCTGAAATCTCTCGCAGCAAGGCGCAATTGGCCAAAGACTGCAAGTAAGCCTGACCTGACAGTCAGCAAGGCCGCCTTCGGGCGGCCTTTTGCGTTTTTACAGTTCGCCGCCGCCCTTTTTCATGACCTTCCCCTCTTCAGCACGCTTGCGCCGCACCTCTTTCGGATCGGCAATCAAAGGGCGGTAGATTTCGATCCGATCACCGTCACGCAGAGCCGTATCAAGTCGGCAAATTTTTCCATACACGCCGAACTTTCCTTGCTCGAGCGTGATCTCCGGGTGCTTCTGAAGCAGACCACACGCATTTAGCGCCTGCTCAATATTTGCGCCCTCTGCCAGTTGCAGACTGACCAACTCTTGCTTTTCGGGCAAGGCATAACAGACTTCAATTTTCATTTGAATACAGCTCCGGAACCCTGAGCGGCCAACTGATCGGCGCGCCGGATAAAAGCCTCTACGAAACTGCCGGTAATCTGGCTGAACACCGGCCCCAACACCTTTTCAAGCAGGCTGCTGGAAAACTCGTAATGCAAAACGAACTCCACTTTACAAGCCGCCTCAGTAAGCGGAGTGAAGTTCCACTCCCCATCAAGCTTGCGAAACGGTCCTTCGCGCAAACGCATGCGGATGCGCCGGCCAGGTTCGACTTCATTCACAGTAGAAAAATGCGCCTTGATCCCGTGATAGCGAATATGCACCACCGCCACCACATGCTCAACACTGCGCTCAAGCACCTCCCCCCCGCCACACCAGGGCAGAAAGGCTGCGTAATCCTCCACGCCATCAACGAGCCTGAACATAGCGTCGGCACCATGTTCAACAAGAACGGACTTTCTGATTTCGGCCATGCGATTGAGGCTGCCTGCTGCGTCGCTGCTAGAATGCGCGATTCTAGCGGATCACGCGCCAACACTGCAGCCACGCAGCATCATGAGCATCATTGACAATCGCAAAGCCTTTCACGACTACTTCATCGAGGAACGCTTCGAAGCCGGCCTTGTTCTGGAAGGCTGGGAGGTAAAGGCCATCCGTGCCGGCCGCGCGCAGATCAAGGAAGCCTACGTACTGATTCGCAGCGGCGAGATTTTCATCATCGGCATGCATATCAGCCCGCTACTCGCCGCCTCCACGCACGTTAAGCCTGACCCGGTCCGCACCCGCAAGGTCCTGCTGCACGCGAACGAGATCGACAAATTGATCGGCAAGGTTGAACGCGCCGGCTTCACCCTGGTACCACTCGACCTTCACTACAGCAAGGGCCGAGTCAAGATGGAAATCGGCCTGGCGAAGGGCAAGAAGCAATACGACAAGCGCGAATCCGAAAAGGAACGCGACTGGGAACGCGAGAAGCAACGCCTCATGCGCGACAAAACGCGCTGACCTAGCGCAGCAAAAGCGAGCAGCGCTGTTCTCGGCGCCTCGCCACGCAACGGGCTGCACCCTCCAAATAAGGAGAGTGCAGCTAGGCCGCCCGCCTTACCTCAAACGCGCCAGCACTCGCTCACGCCCCAGCACCTCCAGGACGGCATCGATCGACGGCGTTTGCGCCACACCAAGCAGCTTCACGCGCAGCGGAATTGCAAGCTGGGGCATTTTCAGACCCAACTCGCTGCAGGTTTCCTTGATCAACCCGCTCAAGGCCACCTTATCCCAGCTCACAAGGACAAGCTTGCTAGCCAGCAACGCCAGCGCCGAACAGGCGCTTTCGGTCAGGTGCTGAGCCGCCAGCTCAGCAGACGGCGCTACCTCAACGAAGTATGACTCCACCGAATCAGCCAGCTCAACCAGGGTTGATACACGCTCCCGGTACAGTGCCACAACTGCGGCCAGCTCCGGCCCACCCTCGACACTTACCGCGCGAGCAGCCAGACGCTTCGCCACATCAGCCGCCAACACTGACGGTTCAGTCTGCTTGATGTAATGTGCATTCAGCCACTTGAGCTTCTCGGTATTGAACTGCGCGGCTGAGGGCGTGATGTGATCCAGATCGAACCACTCGACAAACTGCTCGCGCGAGAAGACCTCTTCGTCACCATGGCTCCAGCCCAGACGCGCGAGATAGTTGATCACCGCCTCTTTCAGAAAACCCTCTTCGTCATACTGCATCACGCTGACAGCCCCGTGACGCTTGGAAAGCTTGGTGCCGTCATCACCCAGGATCATCGAGAGATGCGCATAGAGCGGCACACTCGCCCCCAGAGCCTTGAGGATATTGATCTGACGCGGGGTGTTGTTCACGTGATCATCACCACGAATCACATGACTGATACGCATATCCCAGTCGTCCACCACCACGCAGAAATTGTAGGTCGGCGTGCCATCGGCACGAGCGATAACCAGATCATCCAGTTCGGCATTGGAGATCTCGATATGCCCCTTAACCAGATCGTCCCAGGCCACCACTCCCTCGAGCGGATTCTTGAAACGCACCACCGGCTGCAATCCCTCCGGCACAGCAGGCAAAACCTTTCCAGGCTCCGGACGCCACCGACCGTCGTAACGCGGCTTCTCGCCACGCGCACGTTGCGCCTCACGGATGACCTCGAGTTCTTCCGGCTGGGTGTAACAGTGATAAGCCGTTCCAGCCGCCAGCATTTCACCAATCACCTGCTTGTAACGCTCCATCCGCTGCATCTGATAGAACGGGCCTTCGTCATGGGTCAGCTCCAGCCAGCTCATGCCATCAATGATGGCCTGGACTGCTTCGGGCGTAGAGCGTGCAACGTCAGTATCCTCAATACGCAAGACAAACTGACCGCCATGACGACGTGCAAAGGCCCAAGAAAACAGCGCAGTGCGAGCGCCGCCGATGTGCAGAAAGCCAGTCGGGCTGGGGGCAAAACGGGTGCGAACAGGAGTGCTCATGGCTGACGGAATAGCATCAAAACGAAAGATCTGCATTTTAAGCGATGAAAGCTTTGACGAACCGAAAAAGCTTCCCTATAATTCGGCCTCTCTTCTGACGGGAACGAAGTTTTTCCCAGTCATGCAGGCGGTTAGCTCAGTTGGTAGAGCACGTCCTTCACACGGACGGGGTCGTTGGTTCGAGTCCAATACCGCCTACCAAATATTTTTTCAGTCTGGAGTTAATGACTGAAAATCCTCAGAAAAGGCCTACAGCGATGCTGTAGGCCTTTTTCGTTGCGCCATACTTCCAGCTCATGGACACCAGACTGAGTTGCAGCAGCCTGCATCTCAGCTTCTACCACGAAACTTTCGGAGGTTAAGCGTCTGACCACGCCACCTGAGCTGCGAACCCAGGACAGCGCAGTGCGTCTCGACCACCTCGAAAAGTCGCTATTGATGGCCTGCCGCCAAACATTGGGCGCAGAAAGCTTCGGTGCGAAGATCTGGCCATAACCCCAGCAGCAAGAGCGCCTGCGAATCGTCTTCGGCCCGCGCGCGTACAAACCCATCACCAAGAAATAACGGCTCACACAAGCGATGACGATCGCCTGACGTGCCGCCGCTACTGACTCAATCCAGGTCCCCAAAAATAGATATTCAACACAACTGGATAAGCATGGTGGAAATGCTTCGTTCCCACGCCTGAGTTGCCCTCGTAAATTGGCTGACACACAACAAAACAGCCAATTCAGGACACGTCATGAAAAGAACGCTAGCGGCCGCCCTTCTCTTACTGAGCCTTACCACGCAAACCTCGCACGCCACCGAGCCGCACGAAATCCGTCTCGGTTTTTCGTCCATCAATCCTGAAACCCGCATCGCCAAAGACAAGGGCTGGATCGAGGATGCACTCAAGTCACATGGCGTTACCGTCAAATGGGTCGAATCCCTGGGCAGCAACAAGAGTCTGGAATTCTTGCGTGGCAAGAACATCGACATCGCCTCGACCAGTTCGGCTTCCGCCTTCCTCGCACGCGCCAACGGCACGCCGATCAAGTTTGTGTACTGGACCGGCCGCAACTCGCACGGTGCGCCGATCCTGGTTCGCCACGACTCGCCTTACAAATCCATTACCGACCTGCGCGGCAAGAAAATCGCCGCTACCCCCGGCACCGGCCCGCTGATCTCGTTGATCGCCGCCCTGCACAAGCACGGCCTCACCGAAAAGGATGTCGAGATCGTCAGCCTGCAGCATGCGCAAGGGCGACTCGCGCTGGCTGCTGGTCGTGTCGAAGCCTGGGCCGCACTGGAGCCGGACTGGACCATCGCCGAAGTGCAGAACAAGGCCCGCATCCTGTTCGTCGACAAGAGTCTGGCCGGCGGTGGTGGGCTCAATGTGCGCGAGGAATACCTCAAGGCAAATCCGGAAATCGTGAAGATCGTACTGGCTCAATTCAATCGTGCCCGCGTCTACAGCAACCAGAATCCGGAACAAGCCATCAAGGATTTTGCCGAGTCATCCAAGGTCGATCTGGACGTTGCGCGCAAGGTCTTTCAGCGCTCGCTGGAGCAGAACGACAACCCGGAAATCGTGCCGCAAGACGCCATCGATCTGGCTTTCTGGGGCGAGCTTTACAAGAAGCTGGGCTCGGTACCGGCCGATACGAATGTGGCCGCCGTCGTGAAGGACGTGCTGGACCCGACCGTTTTCAAGCTGTCGAAATAAGTCAGGGAGCGCACCATGTCTGAACTGATCCTCAAACTGGTGCGCCCACTGGCCGCACCGGCCTGGCCCTACGCGCTGGCGCACCGCGCTGCTGCGATTGTCAGGCCCCTGATATTTCCGGCACTGATCCTCGCCGTGTGGCAAGGTCTGGGCAGCTTCTCACTGATTGACCCGGTGCTGCTGCCCACGCCTACCAAGGTGCTCGGCGCGCTGTATGAAATGGTCATCTCGGGTTATCTCAACCCGCATCTGGCCATCTCTTTCCAGCGTGTGCTGCTTGGCTTTGCCGCAGGTTCTGCTGTCGCCATCGTGATTGGTGCGCTCACCGGCTACTCGACCTGGTGGCGCTCCATCATCGACCCCACCATCCACGCCATCCGCACCATTCCCGGCCTCGCCTGGATACCGATGTTCATCCTCTGGTTGGGGATCGATGAAGGCTCAAAGGTCGTGCTGATTGCCAAGGCTTCCTTCTTCCCGACTTATCTGAATTTCATGTCCGGCATCGCCCGGGCGGACCGCAAGCTCATCGAAGTCGGCCAGGTCTATCGGCTGCGCGGCGTCCGGCTGATCACCAAGGTACTGCTGCCGCACAGCCTGCCCTTCCTCTTCGTGGGCCTGCGCCAGTCGATGGGCGTGGCCTGGCTGGTGGTGGTGGCGGCGGAGCTGATGGGCGCCTCCAGCGGCATCGGATACGTGCTGCTCGACGGCGAAATGACCGGCCGTGCGCAGATCGTGATGGCCTGCATGATCGTCTTCGCCCTGTGCGGCAAGACCACCGATCTCATCATCGCCCGCATCGCCCAGCGTGTGCTGAGCTGGCAAGACACGGTTGAAAAGGAATAAGGAAAACACCGCCATGATCGACATCCAGAGACTGGTCAAGAAGTTCGACGACTTCACCGCCCTCGGTCCGCTCGGCTTCACCTTCGACCAGGAGCGCATCCTCACCGTCATCGGCCCCAGCGGTTGCGGCAAGAGCACCCTGCTGCGCCTGCTCTCCGGGCTTGAAGCCCCCACGCAAGGCCGCATCCGCCTTGATGGCGAAACCATCAGCGGCCCGAACCCGCTCATCAGCGTTGCCTTCCAGGAACCGCGCCTGATGCCCTGGCTCACGGTCGCGCAGAACGTAGAGCTCGCCGTGTGGGATCGCCCCGATGCCGAACGCAAGGAAGCTGTACAAGCCGCCCTCGTCAAAGTGTCGCTCACCCAATTTGCCGATGCGCTGCCCAAGCAACTCTCCGGCGGCATGGCCCAACGTGTGGGGCTGGCCCGTGCGCTGGTCGGCAGCCCGCGCCTGCTCTTGCTCGACGAGCCATTCAGCGCGCTCGACCCGCTCACCCGCGTGCGCATGCAGGATCACTTGCTTGAAATCGTGGGCGACGACGGCCCCAATGTGCTGCTGATCACGCACGACATCGACGAAGCCATCGTGTTGTCGGATCGCATCATCGTGCTCGACGGCCCGCCCGCGCAGATCCGCCGCGATCTGGTCGTCGACCTGCCCAAGCCGCGCAAACGCTCCTCGCGCGAGTTCCAGGAGATCAAGGAACTGCTGCTGGCCGACCTGCTGCCCGAGCGCATCGGTGCGCTGGAGGAAGCTGCCTGATGAACGCCCGCTTCATACCTCCGCCCTGTAGCCGGCGCACCCAGCGCCAGCCCACCCCATCGCTCACGCAATAAAGGAACAGCCATGACCCAAGCTCAGACCTCCGCCAGCGCACAGGAAGTGCTCTACACCATCTGCCCCGTTTTCGTGGCCTCCAACGTAGCGCTCGAACTCGGCATTCTCGACGAGGAATTCCGCCGCGTCGGCGCCACTCCGCGCTACCTGCGCTCGCTGCCGGACAACGCCGGCTGGCTGCCGCATTTCACGCACTCCCTGCCCAAACTCTTCCGTGACGGCGGTGCGATTCCCACCATCCAGGCGCGCGCCGACCTCACCGACACCACCTTGATCGCCGCCACTTTCGCGCAGCGCGCGGGCCAGATTCTGGTGCGCACCGATTCCGGCATCCACCGCGTGGCTGATCTCAAGGGCCGCCGCATCGGTCTCACACGCAGCCTCGCTACCGAGAAGATCGACTTCGTGCGTGCCACCGCCGAACGCGGCATCGAACTCGCACTCGCCATCGCCGGGCTGGAGCGCAGCGAAGTTGACATCGTCATTCTCGAAGAAGTAGAAGCCAAGCCCGCCGCCCCAGCGAATCGCCCCGCCGAAAACTGGGGCTACCTGCATCGCCATGTTGCGCAAGACCTGTTGGCCCTGCAGGAGCGCCGCGTCGAAGCCATCTACAGCAGCCCGGCGCGCTCGGCCCCGCTGATCGCCAGCGGTGAATACAAGGTCATCGAAGATCTCGACCGCTATCCGGACTGGAGCTTGCGTGTCACCAACGGCCCCTACACCACTGCGGTCAACACCGAATTCGCCAAGGCCCATCCGGAAGTCGTCGTTGCCTGGCTGCGTGCCGCCATTCGCGCCGGTCAATGGATCAACGCCAACCGCCGCGCCGCCGCAGACATCTTTGCGCGCGTCACCACCTACCGCGATACCGAACAGATCGCCCGCCTGATTCAGGAATTCGACTTCGTCCCCAGCCTCTCGCCGCAAAACCTCGCCGGCCTCACGATCCAGAAGGATTTCCTGCGAAGCCACGGCTACGTGAAGAACGACTTCGCCATCGAAGACTGGGCTGACAGCCGCTACCTCGAAGAAGCCCACGCCTCACTGCGTGCCGAAGCCACACAAACAGGCCTGCGCAAAGCCGCCTGAGCCACAAGGAGAATCACCATGGGAATCCTCACTGAAACCGGCCTCGACCGCGCAGCGAGCACCGCCGTCACGCCTGTCGTCGCCCACTACACCATCTGCCCCGTACTCGTCGCCTCAGGCGTCGCCAACGAACTGGGCTGGGTGGCCGAAGAGTTCCGCCGCGTCGGCGCCAGCCTCAGCTACCTGCGCTCCACGCCAGACGAGCACGGCTGGCTGGAGCACTACAACCACCAGTCTCCCAACCTGTTCCGCGATGGCGGCAACAGCCCGGCGATCCAGGCCAAAGCCGACATTCGCGACACCGTGTTGCTCGGCCTCACCCAGGCCCAGCCCGCCGGGAAGATCATCGCCCGGGCAGACGCCCCGATCTACAGCGTCGCCCAACTGCGCGGCAAACGCATCGGCCTCTACCAGAGCGCCATCACCGAGAAAATCGACTTCCGCCGCGCCACCAGCGAGCACGGCATCCATGTTGCCCTCGCCCTGCATGGCCTCAGCGAGAAGGATGTGGAGATCGTGAGCATCACCGCACCCGACGTGCACGTCGCCGAGCCCTCCAGCGGTCCCTCGGAAACCTGGGGTCGCCAGCGAGACAAGGCCGCACGCGGTGTCGAACTGCAAGCGCTGGAGCGTGGCGAGATCGATGCCTACTACGAGTACGGCATTGGCCTTTCCGATACGCTGGAGCAAAGCGGAAAGTTCAAGGTGCTCGAAGACCTCGACCGCTACCCGGACTGGACACTGCGCATCGCCAACGCCCCGCGCACGCTGACCGTCAGCGCCGAGTTCGCCAAGGCCCACCGCGATGTCGTCGTCGCCTGGCTGCGCGCCGCCATCCGTGCCGGCCGCTGGATCAACGCCAACCCACAAGCCGCCGCTGCGGTCTTCGCCCGCACCACGTTCTACCCGGAAGCCGCCGTGGCGAAACTGCTCCCCAGCTACGACCTCGTGCCCAATCTCTCGGCACAAAGCCTCGCCGGCTTGCGCCTCTCAAAAGACTTCCTGCGCGAGCACGGCTACGTGAAGAACGACTTCGACGTGAACACTTGGGCGGACAGCAGCTATCTGGAAGAAGCCCTGGCCAGCCTGCCAAGCTGAAAGCCGGTCCGTTTAGCATGACCCTATCGCTCAAGGCTGCGTCGCAGCCTTGAGCGATTTCCATTTGGCTATATGACAGCTAGTCGGCCAATGCCGTCATTCGGCCCACCTGATCTAAACGGCGGTAGTAAGAGCTAAAGCGGACTACGGACAACAAAACCCAAGGCGATTCAACTAGCAGCGATCATCGGCGTGGCACACCGTCTGGGGATCAAGGTCGTCGGCAAAGGCGTCGAAGCGCTGGCGTAGCTGGAGTGTCTACGCGTGCAAGGGTGTGACGAAATCCAGGGCTACTACTTCGCCCGCCCGCAGCCACATTCGCCACGCTCTATCAGCAGGGTAAAACCCTGCATGCTGAGCCGGCAGCGTAGGCCTGTTGTTCAGATTCGACACCAAGAAGTCCGTGAAAGAAGTCCATGCACCATGTTTCATCACCGGCGCACATGCTGCGCTTTCCTGGCCGAATAGCGCTCCATCAGTGGCGTAACCGATATGCCATGAACAACAATCGAAACGACAACCACCGAGAGTGTCACCGCGACAATTTCGTCTGCAATGGGACGAGCCAGTCCGTGATTTATTGCGTACATCAGGTAGTAGATCGAACCGATGCCACGAATACCAAACCAGGCAATCAAGGTGTGCTGGTCAGACAGCACGGGCGCCTTCAGCAAGCCTAGCCAGACAGAGACCGGCCTGATCACCAGGAATATCAACAGGACGACCCACGTGATCCGGAAATCAAACCGGAAGTAGGAAAGCATCGCCCCGATGATCAGCACCACAGCAAGCTCTGCAACACGCTCTAGCTGATCATTGAAGCCCTGCATCTGCTGCCGCATGAAGGCGCTGGCGTACTCGGAGTTGGTGGCAAGCGTTTCATTGGCGGTTCGGCTCTGAAGACCTGTCTCCCGCGCGACAAGCGCAGAGCTGTCCTCCGGGCGCTCCTTCACGCGCTGTAGTGCAAGTCCTGCTGCCAGTACCGCCAAAAATCCATTGGCATTGACCATGACAGTTACGCCATAAGCCAGAGCAACCAGCCCCAGAGCCAGAAACTCGTCATGACCGACAGATTCACCGTGGCGGCTGCGCAGGTATACGACCAAACGACCAATCAGGCTCCCCAAGAACCAGCCCGTCAGCAAGCCGCCGGAAATCGACCACAGCACATCCACACCGATCCAGCGCCAGCCCCACGTGCCAAGATCATGCAGGCCCAGCAAGCCGAGGCCCAGCAACACGAAGGGAAATGCGGCGCCATCGTTCAGCCCACCTTCCCCGGTCAGACTGAAGCGCAAACGGTCACGATCATTCGCCTCAAGGACTTGCACATCGGACGCCAGAACCGGATCGGTCGGCGCAAGAATGGCACCGAGAATAATCGATGCCCCCCATGGCAAACCGAGCCCGAAAACACCAATGGCACTGATCAGAAAAATGGTGATGACCATCGATACCGTCGCCAAGCGCAGCGGCAAGCGCCAACCCTTATTCGACAAGGGCAGACCTAGTTTGAGGCCCACGGCGAACAGCGAGATCAGCACCGCAACCTCTGCCACGCGCTCGAGAACGATCGAATACGCAAACGGGTCTGGCGTAATAAAGGCCAATCCATCAGGTCCCAGCCCGTATCCGACCAGCAGATAGAGCATTGCCGTACTGACCGGAAGACGGCTCAAGAGAGTGCCAGACACGGCAATGGTCGTCAGCAAGACGCCAATGATGAGCGCCCATATTGCGAAATACATGGCAGCTAGCCCCGGGCGATGAAATGAAGAGAAGCATCCTGGCAAACGCTGCGCAGCACTCCCCGGCGAGCGTCGTTCCGCCACACGATACGCCACGCCTGCAGCTGCCTGTGTGCGCGTGCAGACAGACCGGCCGACGCAGGCCGTGCCCTACGCGCCATCCGTTCGATATCGAACATACACCGCGTGTGGCGACGCCTACTCTCGGCGTGGCTTGAGGTCCTCCTTGAGCGCATCTGCTCTGGAGTCCCCCATGCTCGATTCTGCCCCCGCTGCTGTCGCAAGCTATCCGCTGCCCCAGCCCCTGCTTACCATCAACCCTGCCGGAGATGCCGCGCTGCAGCGCGGCAGCCTTGAAGCCACGCATTTGTTGAAGCACCTGTTCCGCAGCTTCGATGGGCATCTCGCTTTGCGTCTGTGGAACGGCAAGATCCTGAGCCTCGGGCAAGGCGCCCCGGTGGACGCCGCCCACGCCTTCATGCTGATCTGTCATACGCCGCAGATCGTCCGCGCCATTGTGCTGGGGCGTGATCGTCTGCGTCTGGCCGAAGCCTACTTCCGGGGCGACATCGACATTGAAGGCAGCTTCTTCGCCGCGCTGCGCCTGAAGGATCACCTGAACAGCATTTGCCTGAGTAGCCTGGACCGCCTGCGCGCCGTTTTCAAAGCCCTGCGCCTGCATGCAGCGACCCGCAGCCGGAAGAACAACACGCCGGGCAGCTCATCCCTGCACGCGCGTGTCGTGAAACGACACAGCAAAACCGAGAATCAGGGCGCGATCCAGTTTCACTACGACGTTTCCAATGTTTTTTATGCGCTGTGGCTGGACAAGGCCATGGTCTATTCATGCGCCTACTTCGAGCAGCCCGACGACACCCTGGAGCAAGCCCAGCAAGCCAAGCTGGAACATATCTGCCGCAAGCTGCTGCTCAAGTCCGGCGACCATTTTCTGGATATTGGCTGCGGCTGGGGCGCGCTCATCATTTACGCCACGCAGCACTATGGCGTGCGCGCCCACGGCATCACACTCAGCCAGCGTCAGCTTGATATGGCGCGTCACCGCATCGCACAGGCGGGGATTGAAGACCGGGTAAGTGTCGAGCTGTGCGATTACCGCGATCTGCCCGGGCAGGACGCTTACGACAAGATCGCCAGCATCGGCATGTTCGAACACGTCGGCCTGAAAAATCTGCCCGCGTATTTTGCCAAGGTCATCCACCTGCTCAAGCCCGGTGGTCTGTTTCTCAATCACGGCATCACCCATGATGTCGAAGGCTGGGAAAAGACCTCCTCGACCGAATTCATCAATCGCTATGTCTTTCCCGATGGCCAGCTCGACACGATCAGCAACATCCAGCGCGGGATGGAGCGTGCCGGTCTGGAGATAGCCGATGTCGAATCGCTGCGCGCGCACTATGCACTGACACTCAGGCATTGGGTGGCACGCCTGGAGCAAACCCATGAGCAGGCACTGGAGCATGTCAGTGAGCCGACCTGGCGCATCTGGCGTCTCTACATGGCCGCCTGCGCACTGGAGTTCGAGTCCGGCGAAATCGGCATCTATCAGGTTCTGGCAAGCAAGCGTGTACGCAGCCCCACGGCATTGCCGCTGACCCGCCGCTACCTTTACCCGGCAGTGGCCTGAATATCCGCGCGAACTGTGTTCGCCATCGCACCGACCCGGGCATGCCAATGGCGCAGCCTGCATAGGTGGTCGATACACCTTTCGGCACATACAGGCTGCTGCGACGCCACTCAGGTGTCGCAGGCTCAAGCCGCCAACCACCAGATCAAGGAGGACTCCATGAGTCTAGGAACCATACTTCTCATCATTCTTGTCCTGATGCTCGTCGGCGCTTTTCCGAGCTGGCCGCACAGCCAGAGCTGGGGTTATTTCCCAAGCGGCGGACTGGGAGTCCTGATCATCGTGATCATCGTTTTGCTGCTCACCGGACGCATGTGATGCTGATACGCACACGCCCCCGCTCACCCAGGCGCAGCTATCTGGTCATCGCAGCAAGCTGCTGTGGCCTGCTGGTAGTGGCCGCCTGTGGTGAAATCTCCAAGCTCCCCGTATCGGCCAGCACCGGCCCCGACCCCAAGCTCGCCGAACCCCAGCAAACACGGATCCCCACCGTGAATATCGCCCCCGCTACAGGCTGGCCCGCCGGCAAGCTGCCAATGGCCATGCCAGGCGCGAAAGTCACATCATTCGCGGGCGAGCTGGCGCATCCGCGCTGGCTCTACGTGTTGCCCAACGGTGACGTGCTCGTCGCCGAGAGCAACGCACCGAGCCGCCCGGAGAACAGCCAGGGGATCAAGGGCTGGGTAATGGGACTGGTCATGAAACGGGCGGGCGCAGCAGTGCCCAGCGCCAATCGCGTGACCCTGCTGCGTGATACCGACAGCGATGGCGTTGCGGACATGCGTTCGGTTCTGCTCGACAAGCTGGATTCGCCCTTCGGCATGGCTCTGGTGGGGAACACGCTCTACATCGCGAACACCAATGCGGTACTGAAATTCCCCTACCAGATGGGTGACACCCACATCACGGCGCCCGCTACCCAGCTCCTGGCGCTGCCTGCCGGCGCCATCAATCATCACTGGACGAAGAACATCATCGCCAGTGCCGATGGCAGCAAGCTTTTCGTGACCGTTGGCTCGAACAGCAATGTGGCCGAGCGTGGCATGGAGGCCGAAGCTGAGCGCGCGGCGATCTGGGAAGTCGATCTGCAGAATGGCTCACACCGGGTCTTCGCCTCCGGCCTGCGCAATCCCAATGGGATGGCCTGGGAGGCCAGCACCGGCGCGCTGTGGACCGTTGTGAATGAACGCGACGAAATCGGCAACGATCTGGTACCGGACTATCTCAGTTCGGTCCAGGAAGGCGGCTTTTACGGCTGGCCCTACAGCTATTACGGCCAGCACGTCGATGTGCGGATCAGCCCGCAAGATCCGGCTCTGGTCGCCAAGGCCCGAATGCCGGATTATGCTCTGGGCGCTCATACGGCCTCGCTGGGGTTGGCATCCGCCGCTGGCAACAGCCTACCTCCCCTCGTCGCCCAAGGGATGTTCATCGGCCAGCACGGCTCCTGGAATCGCAAACCCCACAGTGGCTACAAGGTCATCTTCGTGCCTTTCCAGAACGGCAAACCGGCCGGCATGCCAGTCGATGTTCTGACCGGTTTCCTGAGCGAAGACGGCAAAGCCTATGGTCGCCCGGTGGGGGTTGCGCTCGACAAGCGAGGCGCCCTGCTCGTTGCAGATGATGTCGGGAATATCGTTTGGCGCGTCAGCACACAACCTTGACGATCAGCGGTGCCTCAATCCGGTCCCCGAGCAGCAGGTCAGCCACTGCGCCGCCCAGCAACAGGGCCAACACCGGCTGGAGCACCACATACAGCAGAATCTGCAGGAAACAGCTGCCTTGCTCGCTAGCTGGCAGCTCGTTGCAAGTATCGGCGTTTAGCCGCGCAGCTGCGAGCACTGCACTCAAACCGGCTGGAGGAGCCATCACTTGTCCTGCATCGGGCATGGCAGTGCCCTGGCTCTAGATTCCGGGAGAGCTGCGGCAGCTTCCGACACCTAAGGCGGCATGCTCGGCCTGGGACTTCTCGGCATAGCTCTCGACAGGGCCGGCCAGGGTGAACACGCCGTCCTCCACCATCACGCCGATACTGTCCGCGCAGATTGAAGGCTCCCACTTCAATTCGGCGATAACGTCTTCCCGAATCTGTGAATCGTTTTTCATGATCGTCTTCCCGGCTGACAAGGAAGGCTCAGCTTGCGCGAGATTGCCCGTCAGATCTGTAAGACAGCGCACCCAGTGCGCTGATCCGGACCCAATGCCATGCAGGGACAAATGCGCACATGGTGCGTCAGCGTACAGACCCAAGGCTTTGCAGGCCTGCATGCTGGCTTCATTCACCGCTCTTGTCTGCTGATTTGCGGTGCTCACGAGCAGCGCTCGCGCTCGCCCGGTTTTTCCTGCTCTGCGGCAGGCCCCCCCATCACAAGAGGTCATCATGAAAACAAGCACGAGCATGACATCCGCCGTCACGGCGGTGACGCTGTTGAGCTGCGCCCTGGCAGCTCCGGCGCAGGCGCAGGGTATCTACAACACGCCGAGCGGCCACGATTTCAATCCATCCTGGTACATCGCGCCGAGCATCAATGGGATCAGTCCGGACGACAAGTTCGGCTCCGATGATCAGGGCGGAGGGCTGGGCCTACGCGTCGGCAAACCGCTCACCCACTGGCTCGACCTCCAGCTAGGCACAACTTACTCCCGTGCCCATGAAGGCTCGTCCAGCTACCGCCAGAACACTCTGGGGGTAGATGCGCTGTTTCTGCTTTCGCGCGAGCGCTTCCGCCCCTTCCTGCTGGCAGGTGGCGGCGCCGAGTATGACAAAGTCAATCGCCCGGATCTAAGTTCCAATGGCACATCTCCTTATCTCAACATGGGCCTGGGCGCGCAATACTCCTTCAACAGTCAATGGGGCCTGCAAGCGGACTATCGCCACGCGGTGAGCTTCCTGCAGAACAACGATTTCGGTTTTGATCGTGGCCACAGCAATATCGTGACCGTGGCTTTGCTCTACACCTTCGACAAACCCGCTGCGCCAGCGCCGATCGCACGCAACGAAGCGCCTCCGCCGCCCCCGCCGCGAGCCATCGAAGCACCGCCCCCTGCACCGGTACCACAACGTTTCGAGCGCTACACCCTGTCGTCCACCGAGCTGTTTGATTTCGACAGCTTCGTTCTGCGCGGCTCGCAACCCAAACTGGATGAGATCTCCTCGGTCCTGAACCGCGACCCGGCGATTGAAAGCATCAATATCCTCGGCTACACGGATCGCCTGGGTTCCGACCAATACAACCAGAAGCTCTCCCAGAGCCGTGCCGAAGCGGTCAAGAGCTACCTGATCAGCAAGAGTGTGGATGCCCGCCGACTAAATGCTGTGGGCAAAGGCGAGCGCAATCCGGTAGTGGAGTGCTCGGACAAGAAGCGCGCTGATCTGATCAAGTGCCTCGAACCCAATCGCCGTGTTGAAGTGGAAGAAATCGTCCTCCAGCGCCGCGTTCCTTAAGGCTTTACCGCCCCCTGAAAGCCCGCCGCCTGGCGGGCTTTTCTGTCTGGCTGGACTGCTCTTCATCGCCTCGCTCGCTCGTTTCCGCAAAACCATCAGCCAGATGACCTGAAAGGTGTGCGTCAGCGAACAGAACTGCCGCTGTGCCAGGCCTATAGTGAGCTCACCCCGACTCTGCCCTATCCAAGCATCTGACTCTGCCCAAATGGCGAGCGTAGACGCCCCTTGAACCATCACATGAGGAAACACACATGCTTCACAGCCTTAAGGATCTGGAGGGCTACGCTGTCGGCGCGATTGATGGCGATGTAGGCCACGTAAAAGATTTCTATTTCGATGACCATGCCTGGACGATCCGTTATCTGGTGGTGGAAACCAGTGAGTGGCTGGCCAGCCGCAAGGTATTGATTGCGTCGCGCGCGATCCGCTCACCTGACTGGCTGGAAAAACTGCTGCCGGTAGAGCTCACCAAGAACCAGGTGCGGCACAGCCCGGATATCGATACGGACAAACCTGTCTCGCGCCAGCACGAGGAGCAATACCTCAGCTACTACGGCTATCCGTATTACTGGGATGGCGTCGGTATCTGGGGCGGCAATACGCACGCCGAACTCTTCCCGCCTTCCGGGCCGGTCACAGCGGAAGGGCGCAAGGCGCTCCAGAAGGCGGACGCCATCAAGATGAGAGCCGAGCAGGCCAAACATCAGCACGACGATCCGCATTTGCGAAGCTGCAGACAGGTAACGGGCTACAAGGTCCACGCTACCGATGGGGAAATCGGTCATGTCGATAACTTCCTCTTCGACGATTCGAACTGGAGCATCCGCTATCTCGTCGTGAATACCAGCAACTGGTGGCTTGACCATAAGGTGTTGCTGGCCCCGCAATGGTTCAAGGATGTGAACTGGCACAAGGGCTGCATCTCGATCACCTTGAACCGGCAATCCGTGATGGATGCGCCGATCTACAAATCTGCCGAAGCGCTCAATCGGGAACGCGAGAAAGAGCTCTACAACCACTACCAGCACGTGGGCTACTGGCCACTTGAAGGCGTGGGCGACGGAGGCTGCGCACGCAAACCAGCCATCGCACGCGTTCCGCTGTGAACCGGCCTTGAACCCTTCCAGAGACAGCAGCAGACACCGTCGCGCTCCACACCCCTGCTGCTCTGACGGACTCCAGAAAAGATCAGGGCACGCCAAGCGTCCTGACCCCCATTCATCCCCCAACCGTCGACATACCCGGACGAACCGCATGAGGAGAATCACATGCTGCACAATCTGAAAGATCTGGAGGGGTACACGATCAGTGCCACGGATGGTGACATCGGCCGCGTGAAGGATTTCTACTTCGATGACCATGCCTGGGTCATCCGACACATCGTGGTGGAAACCGGAGACTGGCTCGCCAGCCGCAAGGTGCTGGTCTCGCCACAGGCGATTCAATACCCCGACTGGTCAGGGAACAGACTGCCTGTGGCAATCACCAAGGGCCAGATCAGGCACAGTCCGAAAATCGACACAGACAAGCCCATTTCCCGTCAGCATGAATCACAGCATCTCAGTTATTACGGCTATCCGCATTACTGGGATGGGGATGATTTCCGGGATATCAAATTGCCACCGGCCCTGCTGCCGCCAGCCACATCGATCAGCAAGGCAGCAAGCAAGGCTCGACAGAGTACCGAGGTGATCACCATGAGGGCTCAGCAGACGCTGCGCCGCGACGACGATCCACATTTGCGCAGTTGCAAGCTGGTGACGGGCTACAACATCCTTGCCACCGATGGCGAGATTGGCCACATCGACGGTTTCCTGGTCGATGAGGTGGACTGGAGCATCCGTTACCTCATCGTGAATACAAGCAACTGGTGGCTTGGCCATCAGGTGCTGATAGCCCCGCAATGGTTCAAGGATGTGAACTGGGTCAAGCAAACAGTTTCTCTTTCACTGGACCGGCAATCAGTAATGGATGCACCGGTGTTCAGCACGACCGAAGCACTGGACCGCCAGTTTGAAAGCGCGCTGTATGCGCACTATCAGCGCGATGCTTACTGGCCGGAGGACGCGCTGCGCGCTGGCCATATGGTGTAGTTCCGGGGGCGGTAAATACTCCGCCGACCCGAACTTTTCGGAGGCTGCATGCGCGACCTGGCCTGAACGCCTCCGCCATACATCGCGCCCTGCGGCCAACACCGTAGCGAAGGAGTCAGTGGCTAGGCAACGCGATCACCTGATTCACCATCGGCTCATGGCGCTCGAATGCGGTGGCACTTTCCAGTGTGGTCACAGCAATCGCGTGCAAGGCCTCGCAGGTCAGGAAGCCCTGATGCGAGGTGATCAGCGCATTCGGAAAGCTCATCAGGCGCGCAAGGGTATCGTCCTGCAGCGGTCGGTCAGACAGATCATTGAAAAACACGCCCTCTTCCATCTCGTACACATCCAGCCCGACACCACCGACCTGACCACGCTTGAGTGCTTCGATCAGCGCGGCCGAATCGATCAGCCCGCCCCGGCTGGTGTTGATGATCACCACACACCGGCACATGCCCGCCAGCGCCTCGGCATTGATCAGGTGGTGCGTCTGGTCAGTGAGCGGCAGATGCAGCGAGATCACGTTGGCCTCGCGCAACACGCGCTCGACACTGGCGTATTCGAACCCGATCTCTGCGGCGACCTGCGGATTCTCATACGGATCGTAGGCCAGCAGGCGGCAGCCAAAACCCCGGGCGATGCGAAGCGCACACAGGCCGATTCGCCCGGCGCCCAGTACGGCAAACGTCCTGCCATGCAAGGTAAATCCCTCCAGCCCGTCGAGCGAGAAATTCTGATCACGCACCCGGTTGTAGGCGCGGTGGGTTTTGCGCACCAGGGTCAGCAACAAGGCAAAAGCATGTTCGGCCACCGCCTCGGGGGAATACGCCGGCACGCGTGCCACGCAGATACCGGCCTGGCCGGCAGCCGCAATGTCGATGCCGTTGAAGCCGGCCGCGCGCAGCAACACCAGCTCTACACCCAGTTGGGCTAGGCGCGCCAGCACCACAGCACCGAGCCGGCAATTGATGAAGGGGCACACGGCATCGAAGCCCTTGGCCAGCTCGACCGTTTTGTCATACAGGCGTTCTTCAAAGAAATCGAGGCTGTGTCCCACGCTGGCATTGGCGGCGCTGAGCGCCTGCTCATCATAAGGGTGAGTGTCAAATACGGCGATGCGCATGGCGGAGAGCCTTCATGAAATCAGCTTGCGACGAGCGGAATCCGGACGTCCACCGCGTGCTCGCGTTGGTCATCCAGCAGTGGAATGCGCTGATCGGCTTGTGCAACGCCATCCACGCTGATTTCTATCGTGCCCTGTGCCATCTGCGTGACCCGGATGTGATACATGGATTTGCGATAGCGGTAATGCAGCGCATATCCGGGCCACTCGGCCGGAAGGCAAGGCGCGAGCTGTAGCGTGTCGCCCACACGCTTGAGCCCGAGCAGGGATTCCAGCATCAGCCTGTACATCCACCCCGCCGAGCCGGTGTACCAGCTCCAGCCACCACGCCCGGCGTGCGGGCTCATCGCATACACATCGGCCGCCACCACATAGGGTTCGACCTTGTACAAGGCCGCCGCCGCAGCGGTACGGGCATGATTCACGGGGTTGATCATGTTCATCAGCGCCCAGGCCTCTTCGCGATCGCCCAGCTGCGCAAAGGCCATCGCCGCCCAGATCGCCGCATGGGTGTATTGGCCGCCGTTCTCGCGCACCCCCGGCACATAGCCCCGGATGTAGCCGGGGTTCAGGGCCGACTTGTCGAAAGGCGGATCGAGCAGCTGCACCAGCGCCTGCGCGGGGCGCACCAGCTTGTGCTTCACCGACTGCATGGCAATCCGGGCGCGATCCAGATTTCCGCCGCCAGTGCCGGCGCCCGAGAGCACAGCCCAGCTCTGCGAGATCGAATCGATGCGGCACTCCTCATTGGCCGACGAACCCAGTGGCGTACCGTCGTCAAACCAGGCACGGCGATACCACTCGCCATCCCAGGCCTGCAACTCGATGTTCTGGCGCAGACGCAAGGCTTCGGCCTGACACAGTTCCGCGAACAGCGGGTCGCCTTGCGCGGCAGCCAGGCGGCTGAACTGGCGCAACACCTCGCACAGGAAGAAGCCCAGCCACACGCTCTCGCCCTTGCCATGAAAGCCCACCAGATTCATGCCGTCGTTCCAGTCGCCCGAGCCCATCAGCGGCAGGCCGCGCTCACCGAAGTTCAGGCCGTGCCGAATGGCGCGCACGCAGTGCTGGTAGAGGTTCTCGCTGTCCGCCGAGCGGCCGGGCAGATCGTAGTAAGAGTCGTCCTCCGGATTGACCGGACGCCCTTCCAGAAACATCACCACTTCATCGAGCACGCCCACATCGCCGGTGGCCTGCACATAGCGGCACACGGCCAGGGGCAGCCAGAGATAATCATCCGAGCAATGCGTGCGCACCCCGCGCCCTGAAGGCGGATGCCACCAGTGCTGCACATCACCCTCATGGAACTGGCGGCTGGCACACACGAGCAGATGCGCGCGCAGCAGGCCCGGCTCGGTGTGCACCAGCGCCATCATGTCCTGCAACTGATCGCGGAACCCGAAAGCACCGCCGGACTGGTAATAACCACTGCGTGCCCACACGCGGCAAGCAAGCGTCTGGTAGAGCAGCCAGCCATTGGCCAGCACATCCAGCGCCGGGTCAGGCGTTTCCACCTGCACCGCGCCCAAGGTATGCACCCAATGCTGACGCACGGCTTCGAGTGCCGCTCGTGCCGCGACAGCGCCCCGAAAGCGCTGCACAAGCCGGGTGGCCTCTTCGCCATCCTGCCCCACGCCGAGCCGGAAGATGATTTCACGCGCCTGCCCGTCAGCCAACTCGAAGCTCACCTGAATGGCGGCGCAAGGATCGAAACCGGCGCCAGTCTTGCCGGAGAGACGGCTGCGCTTCAGGGCGGCCGGATGGCGCAGCGAGCCATTGCGACCGATGAACTCTTCGCGATCACCGGTGTGTGTACGCCGTGCCTCGTCCACATCGAAAAAGGCACGCCGATCGGCAAATTCACTACCGAAGGGATTGCGCGCCAGGATAGCCCCGGTGTGGATATCGACTTCGGTACTCACATGCATCGCCGAGCGCGCACGCAGATCACCCAGAACCCATTCGACATAGCCGGTGGCTGAGAGCTGGCGCGAGCGACCGGATTCGTTGCGTACTTTCAGGACCGAGAACTTGACCGCCGCATCCAGCGCCACATAGACCCACAGCTCCGAGTGGATACCACCGCATCGGGTCTCGAACACGCTGTAACCAAAACCGTGGCGCACCGTATAGGACGTAGCCGCAGGTGCCGGCAAGGGCGTGGACGACCAGTAATAGCCACTTTCCTCATCACGCAGATAAATCACTTCGCCACTGGCATCACTGACCGGATCGTTATGCCAGGGCGTGAGGCGGAATTCGTGAGCGTTTTCGCTCCAGGTATAGGCTGAGCCGCTCTCGGAAAGCACCGTGCCGAAACCTGGATTGGCCAGCACATTCACCCAGGGCGCCGGTGTGGCCTGATCCGGCCCCAGCACAATCACATACTCACGGCCATCAGGCGCAAACCCGCCCAACCCGTTGAACATCAGCAGTCCGGCCGGCGCCGACACTGCGGCGGCGGACTCCAGGCGCGGCACGCGTGTCGGTTCGAAGGGGAGCGGGCGCGGATCTGCCGGGCGCCGGCTCTCCAGCTGCTCGGCCAGTCCGCCACGACCATCGCTGATGATGACCCGCACCAGAGACTGGAACAGGATGCGATCCTCGGCTGAAATCTGCTCGGCGGCGCGCACAAAGATGCCGCCCGGCCGGTCGATCACGCTGGCATCCAGCCCTGAAGTGATCAGCCCGAGGATCTGCTCCTGCAGCCGCTGCCGGTAGCCGGCGTGATCCTCGTTCCAGATCACCAGATCCACCGCCAGCCCCTTCAGGCGCCAATAGGCATGCGCCTGAATCATCTGGCGCACCAGATCGATGTTGGCGGCGTCGCTGATCTGCAGCAACACGATGGGCAGATCGCCTGAGATGGCATAGCCCCACAGCGCAGACTGACCGCGCCGATTCTTCACCAGCACAGCCGCCTCGGCACGCAGCCCGGCATTGGCATACAGCACTGCGCCGGCCAGGCGCGCATGCAGTTGCGCGTCGGCCTCGCTGGCGTTGAGCTGGCGCAGCACCACCTGGCTATGCGTCCAGGCCAGATCGAACACACGATCGGCGAGGTGCCGATCCTGATACTTGTCGGCCAGGCACAGTGCCATTTCACGCGTGTCGGCCATGCCGGAAACGATGTCGATGGTGGCGGTCTGCTCGGGCTCCAGCATGATGCGGCAACGAATCGCCACCACCGGGTCCAACACCGAGCCCTGCGTGCCTGAAAGCGCTGCTGCGCTCTGCAGGGCGAGCGGGCTAGCCAGACTGCGGGTACGCCCGATGAAACGCTGGCGATCTGTTTCGTAGGACATCTCGCGGATCTCGGCACCATCCACCGCCATCAGGTGCAGCATCCACGGACTATGCTCATCCGGCGCGCGCGGCCTGCGGGTGCACAAGATCGCCCGCCGTTCGGGGATGATCTCGGTCTGCACGAAGAGCTTGGAAAAAGCCGGGTGAAGCGCATCGGAGGCGGGCGTAGCCAGTACCACTTCGGCATAGCTGGTCAGTTCGACCTCACGACGGCGTCGCGACAGGTTGGTGACGCGCACCCGCCGCAGTTCGATATCGTCTTCAGGTGAAACCACGATCTCGGTATGTGTTTCAAATTGAGTGTCGCCGAGCCCGACGCCCAAACCACCGCTCAGCGCGCCGGCAATACTGACCCCGGCGCTGACCGAATCACGCCGGCGGAACTCAGCACGGCCTTCGGAGAAAATCGCTTCATAACTGTCGGCACGCTTGCAGGTCGGCTGCCAGGCGCTGGACCAGAACTTGCCGCTCGCTACGTCACGGATATAGCAAAAGGCGCCGCGTTCATCCCGCACCGCGTCTTCCTGCCAGCGGGTGACTGCCAACTCGTTCCAGCGGCTGTAACCTCCGCCGGCATTGGTCAGCATCACGTGGTAGCGGCCATTGGAGAGCAGCTGAACTTCGGGGTTCGGCGTGTTGGGCGTGCGGAACACACGCATCGGCAACTCGGTTTCCAGCGCCGCCGGGCTCACATCAAAACGCCTCGCGGTATGGGCAAACAAGGCCGTTGCCTTAGGGATGCGCTCCTGCAGCAAGGGCATGATGGCCTGGAACTGCAACACCGAGGCGAAACGCTTCTGCATCGGCTGTTCGAGCAGCAGGCTGGTCAGAGCCAGCAGGCTCATGCCCTGGTGATGGGCCATGAAAGCGCGCACCAGTGCGCTGGTCTTGCCACGCCGCTGCCGCGAAGGCGTGTAATCAATAGCCTCGAAGAAGCCATACAGGCCGATCGCACCATCAGCCGCCAGCCACTGCAGATTCTCGCAGGCCGCTTCGGGCTCCACCATCAAGGCCAGCACGCAAGCATAGGGAGCCACCACCAGATCTTCGGCCAGGCCTCGTTTGAGACCCAGCCCGGGCACGCCGAACGCGCGGTACTGATAGTTCAGATGCACGTCGACGGTGTTGTAGGCCGACTCCGAAACGCCCCAGGGCACGCCGCGCTGCTCACCATACTCGATCTGGCGCGCCACCGCTGCGTGGCAGGTATGGTCCAGCAAGGTGTTCTCGTAATCAGGCATGACCAGCGAGGGCATCAGATACTCGAACATCGAGCCGCTCCACGACAGCAGCACCGGCGCACCGCCGGCACTGGTCAGCAAGCGGCCGAGCGCAAACCAGCTCTCCTGCGGCAAGCGCCCCTGGGCAATCGCCACGAAGCAGCCCAGGCGGGCTTCGGAAGCCAGCAGATCGTAGTAGCCCGCGTCCAGGCGCCGGTCGCTGACGTTGTAGCCAATTCCGAGCAGATGGCGCGTACGGTCGAACAGGAAGTCGTAATCCATCAGCGCCAGCTCACCCGCCTGCTGCGCCAGCGCAGCAAGGCTGGCAAGGCGCTGCGCAGCCCGCGCACACATTTGCTGAGAGGCTTCGCCACTGCCTTGCAGTGCAGCCTCTGGCATAGCCAGATCGTTCAGGCAGGGCATGACACTGGCAAGGCTGGCCGCCGCGCGCAATGCGCGGGAAGGCAGCAAGAACTCCAAATCATCGAGCGCCTCGCGACATTGCCGAACGAAGGCCTGCGCCCACACATGCTCTTCGGCCTCCTGCTCTGGCGCCATTTCGGGCTGCCGACCGAGGCCAGAAAACAAACCGGCATTGCTGCCTGCCAGGCAGATGACCAGGGTTTCAGCCAGGCCCGCGAGGCGCAGCAGGCCGCTATGCATGCCCGGTAGCGTGAGCACAGCTTCACCCTGCAGTTGGGTGAGCGCTGCGCGCAAGGCCGCTTTCTGCCCCTGGCCCGCGCCAGCGCCGCCCTCCTCCACCAGCCGCAAGGTATCGCTCAGGCCGGCAAACACGCGCGGCCCCATGATCGGCTCGCGGGCCTGGGCCAGCAGGCCGGCTTGCAGGGTCAGGAGATGGCCGGCCAGATTGCCGCTGTCCACGGTCGACACATACAGCGGCAACAAAGGCTGCAGGGTCTGAGTGTCATACCAGTTGTAAAAATGTCCCCGGTAGCGCTCGAGTCCGACCATCGTCGCCAAGGTGCCGGCGCAACGCTCGATCAATTTTCCAGCCGGGATGTAACCGAAATCATGCGCCGCCAGATTGGCCAGCAGTGCGAGGCCGATATTGGTAGGAGAAGTGCGGTGGGCAATCGCAATGGCTCGATATTCCTGCACATTGTCCGGCGGCAGGAAATGGTCCCCGGGGCCGACAAAACGCTCGAAGAATGCCCAGGTGCGCCGCGACAGCTCACGCAAAAACTGCTGCTGTGCAAGCGACAAGTCGGGTTTGCGCGGCAATAGCGGGCGGCTCATCCAGGCGGTAATGAAAGGCGCACCCAGCCAGGCAAGCAGGATCGGCAGCGCGACCAGCCAGGCCGCAGCGCCGCGGCTGGCGAGATGGATCAGCATGGAGGCCGCAATCAGTGGGCCGATCCACTGCGTGCGCCAGGCGGCAAGGAGGCTTGAGCAGCCCGTCAGCGAGGATGCGCGCTCGGCCTCGCTCGACGGCTTCCACTCCAGCAGACGGCGGCGTGAAACATGCATTCGCCATAGCGTGCGCAGGATCGCATCCAGACTGGAGAGCGCCTCGTAAGGCAAACAACACAACTCGAAGGCACGCTGGGCCAGCGTGCGCCGCGCAGAGCGGGCAAGGCCGGCAAGATGCTGAACGGGCAACACTTCGTCAGCCTTGCTGAGCAACTCCATGCTCAAGGCACAGACCGCAGGCAGCAGCATCAGGCCCAGTACCCCCAGCGGCCAGAGCCAGAGCGCCGGCATGCACAACCAGCCCGCCAGCAGGCTCGACAGGAGGGCCACTGGCAGCAGACTGCGACGCAGATTGTCGATCAGCTTCCATTGCGACAAGGGCGACAGGGGGTTGCCGAGCTTGGCCGGCACAGGCCCTTCGGTGCTGCCTGCAAGCGTCGAGCGATGGCCCGCCACATGGCGCAGGAGCCAACCCGCCAGTTGCCAGTCGCCCCTGATCCAGCGATGGCGCCGGGCCATTTCAATGCTGTAGCGGGCGGGGAAATCCTCGTACAGCTCGACATCACTGAGCAGCCCGGCGCGTGCGAAACAACCTTCCAGCAGATCGTGGCTCAGCACCTGGTTATCGGGCAGGCGCCCGCTCAGGGCCTGCTCAAAAGCATCGATATCGTAGATGCCCTTGCCGATGAAGGAGCCCTCGCCAAACACATCCTGATACACATCGGAAACGGCGCGGGTATAAGGGTCCAACCCCGGGTCTCCACCGTAGAGGCGCGCATAAAGAGAGCGGTTGGTGCCCGGCAGGCTGATGGCCACCCTTGGCTGCAGGATGCCGTAACCCTCGACCACCCGCCCCCTGGCCGCGTCATAACGCGGATGATTCAGCGGATGCGCCATGGCACCAACGAACTGACGCGCCGCATCGCGTGGCAGCTGGGTATCGGTATCCAGGGTGATGACGTACTTCACCCCGGCCAGTGCACTCAGCTCGCCCACTACCCGGGAGAATCCATTCCATGCATCGGCCGCATTGCCGCCCCGCAGCAGCGCATTCAGGGCCGCGAGCTTGCCGCGCTTGCGCTCCCGGGCCATCCAGACACCTTCTTGCGCATTCCAGCAGCGCCCCCGATGGAACAGGAAGAAACTGCCGGCGCCGTACTTCTCGTTCAGGCCTTCAATCCCGGCCTGCGCCATATCCAGCAGCCCGGCATCCGCCGACAGCGTTTCCTGTGGCGCATCGAGAAAATCCGTCAGCAGGCCAAAGTGCAGACAGGCATCGCGATTGGCGAGAAAGCGGATCTCCAGTGCCTCCAGCAGATCCTCGACATTCTGTGCAGTGCTGAGCATGGTGGGCACCACCACCAGCGTGCGAAAGTTCGCCAGGATGCCTGCCGAGAAATCCATTTTCGGCAGGATCTGCGGTCGCACCAGCAGTGTGCTCAACCAGTTCACCAGCGCCAGCGCCGGCTGGCTGACCACTAGAACAACCGGCACCGACAGGGCCAGCAGCCCCCATCCGCTCACACCACCAGAGTTCGCCAGCAGCGCGGCAAGGGTCAGGAAGACTGCCGTGAGGACGAAGATGGCGCCAAGATACAGACTCAGCGGGTAGCGCCCGGCGAGGCGGCTGACACGCACTCCCCAGGGCAACCTGGCGCCAGCCGCCCGCTCAAGCCCGGGCAGGCCCTTGCCGATCAGATGAAAACCGACGTGCCTGGCGCTCTCATGCTCTGCGGCGCTCGCCAGCAGCACCAGTTTGCGCGCCAGCTCCGCTTCGGAGAGCTGCCCGTATTTGGCGAGTTTCTCGGTGGCGTGACGGTAGCGATCACGGGTGGCGAAGTCCATGCAGGGGTAGATGCCTGCGGGATCCTCACGCAGGATCTGCTCGACCACGCTCATGCTTTCAACGAAGACACGCCAGTCCATCCCGCCCAGCACCCGCAAGCTGCCGATGCTGTTGCTGATGGAGACCTGGTCGGCGGCCTGCTGGCGATTTTCGAGCTGGATCAGCAGTTCGATGCTCAGGCCGGATTCGGAGAGGCGCTGCTCGATCCAGGTCAGCGGCAAGGCCAGTGCCGGGCCTCGCCCTTGCAGGCGGCGCGCCAGCTCGGCCACAAAGGCCCCCACCATCGGCGGGTTGGAACGCGCCATATCGGCAATGATCAGAATCAGGCCTTGCGGATCCTGCTCCGCAGCCTGCGTCATCTGATCGGCCCAGGCATCGGCCGTGTTGTGCTCATCCAGCGCCAGGGCGATCCGCACAGCCACGCGGCGCAAATTCTCGATCACCGCTAAGCGCAGCATGATCGGGGTAGCCCATAGCTCTCCAAGCTGCAAGGGCGTAATGCTCTGGTACGCCGTCACGAAACGCTTGAGCACCTCGGCATCGACGCGCCCGTCACCATGCGACACGATTTCAAGCGCGATGCCATATACGCGTGGGCGTCCGGCCGAGAAGCCGGGCAGGCACTCATCCAAGCGGGGCAGGCCCCGGCTGTAACCCTTGGGCAGATGGCGGCGTGCGGTGCGGATCTGCTCCTCGATGAGATAGAAGTTGTCGAGCAGCCAGCCTCCGGCAGGCGTGATACGGCGTTTCGCGGTTACCGCGCGCGTCAGCAGACTGCACACACCGATCAGCGCCGCCTCATTCTCTTCCAGGCGCCCCAGAAGCTGATCCGGTGCGCGGCCCGCTGCCAGGGTATGGCTTTGCGCCAGACCGCGGCCATGCACAGCCATCTGCTCCGAGCTGAACAACTCGGAGCGCAAGGGTTCTTCAGGATCAGGAAACAGCCACACAGGTGCCTGCCCTTGATCGAGCGATGCCGGTGACTTCAGGTAGCGGGAAAAACGCCGGATGAATGCTGCAGGAAAGGCCAAGATCGAAAGCTCCTTCTGGAACAGGGGACCTCAGCACAGCACGCCATTCCCGGCAGTCCTCAACTGGATGCAAATACCAGCGGGCAAATTCTGCAGACAGCAGAAAATGTGAGATGCATTAAGGCGGAGCAGCCTTGCTCACGAAGAGCGCTGTCGAAGGGAAGGAAAATGCGCATCTCCGAAACTGCCTGGGAGATGCGCCGGGCAAAACCTGTTACTTGATACGGATGTCGTTCTTGACGGATTTGACGCCACCGACCTTACGCGCTACTTCAACAGCCTTGCTTGCAGCGGCCGGGGTATCCACGAAACCACTCAGCTGGACGACGCCCTTGAAGGTTTCAACATTGATATCGAATACCTTCAGATCAGCTTCGCCGAGAATCGCGCTCTTCACCTTGGAGGTGATCAGGCTGTCATCCAGATACTCACCGGTGCCCTCCTGAGTCGAGGTGGAGGCACATCCCATCACGGACATCAAGGTGAAGGCGGTCAAAAACGCTGCGAGGTACTTCAGGGCTTGTTTCATGATTCACTCTCCTGGCAATTGGGAAACAGAAACGTCCACGCCGTGGGCGTTTTGACGAGCCTTCGTGCCAGCCTCCACGAATCAGCTCCGAAATGAATGGCGCTGCGTTTGGAAGCAGGACGACGGCCGATGAAGACGGGTGCTGCATGGACCACCGCAGATGCCCGAAATGAGCGCAGGCTGCGGATTCGTTTCATGAGCCAAGCGTAAGAGGATGAGTGAGGGCAGTCTGTACGCTATCGAACATTGCGTGGATTCAATCCACGCCGGGTTCGGCGTATCACCTGCACCCCGCAACGCGTGCGGCGCGCAGGCTATTTCAGTGGTTCAGGGAATCTTGCCCGGGCGATAGTCGCGATTGCGATGCTCGAAATCGCGGATCTGGGTTTCGGCCTCCTCCTTCGTCACACCATAGGCCTCCTGGAGCTTCCCCCCCAGTTCGACGCGTTTTCCGGCAATGACATCCAGATGATCATCCGTCAGCTTTCCCCACTGCGATTTGACCCGCCCCTTGAACTGTTTCCAGTTCCCTTCAACGATATCCCAGTTCATGTAAAACTCCTGTTCATGAAAACCGAGGGACGGGATCGCCCATCGGAGCAAGCATTTCCGGCAAACAGATACAAGCCCAAGCGCGGTCAGCGCCGGGGACAAGGGCGATATCAGCCCCGGTCAATACCCGCGCGCGGTCACACAATTACTTGCCGAAACTGAGTTTGACCTTGGCCAGACACTGATCCTTGGCGTCGCCGGCAAAGGCACCACACTTCTGCTTTTCGACCTCGTACTGTGCGTCGGACTTATCGTCCTTGGCATCCTTGCGTGCGTCAGCTGTTGTGGTATCGGCCTTCTTGCGTGCGTCAGCGGTTTTCTCGATTTCCGTTACCTTGGCATCCGAAGTCTTCAGCTGCACTTTGGCATCAGCCTTGGCTGCAGTCTCGGCGGCCTTTGCCTCCTTGATGCAGACATCCTTGGCGTTACCCGCGATGTCATCGCAGCGTTGCTTGGCTACGGCATAGTCCGATTCCGCCTTGACTACGCGCACCTGGTTGCGGGTCTTGGCACTGGGGGTGTAACTGGCATCAAGTTCAGCCAGGGCATTTTTTTCCTTGCCAGCAGCCTCAGCTGCACAAATATCCTTGGCGTTGCCGGACATAGAACCACACGCAGTTTTGGCCGACTTGTATTCGGCAGATATTTTTTCCTTGCCGGCCTTGAACTCGTTATTCGAGATGCTCTGTGCCATGACGCCGGCGCTGGATACGAGACCGATCGCCAGCGTGATCACGCTGAAAGTGAACTTGTTCATATTGTTTCCTTCATAGGTTGGGTGGTGAGCAGTGCATTGCAAGCAGCCCATGCACAAGCTCCCTTGAACCGACACGTCCTCAGCGCATTCCGTCTTGACGCCCACAGATTCTGCGCTGACCAGAGTCGGCTCAAGGCCAGCAAAGACTATGAAGTCCGCCCGCCGAAGTCTGTCTGCTGTCGCACACAGAAATTGCCAAACATGCATAAGCGCCCCGCCTGCCCCATAAACAATTTGCACAGGCTATGTTCGGTAGCGCACAGTCTGGGGATACCCGGCTACCTATTATTCTGAGGCAGTCACTCGCATGCCATTCGGCGCCGAGATTTGCGCAAAAATCAGGGAGATCGCGTATGCCCCAAGCTCCAGGCCCTTTGCAGAATCACTTGCTCGCAGCACTTCCACCCACCGCATACGCGCGCATCGTCAACCATCTTGAGCCCGTCAACATGACACTTGGCGATGTTCTGTATGAGTCCGGCGCACAAATGCGCCACGTGTATTTCCCGACATCCTCCATCGTGTCCTTGCTCTATGTGATGGAAGATGGGGCCTCTGCAGAGATTGCCGTTGTGGGCAACGAAGGCATTGTTGGCGTGTCCCTTTTCATGGGCGGCGAAACGACTCCCAGCCGGGCTGTCGTGCAAAGTGCCGGCCATGCTTACCGCCTGAAGGGACAACTGCTAAAGGATGAGTTCAACCAGGCGGGCCCGATGCAACGCTTGCTGCTGCGTTACACGCAAGCCCTGTTGACCCAGATGGCTCAAACCGCAGTATGTAACCGCCATCACTCGCTGGACCAGCAACTTTGCCGCTGGCTCTTACTGAGCCTTGATCGCCTGCCAAGCAACAAACTCGTGATGACGCAAGAGTTGATAGCCAACATGCTCGGCGTACGCCGGGAAGGTGTCACCGAAGCCGCTGGCAATCTGCAACGTGCAGGTCTGATCGAATATCACCGCGGACACATCACGGCCCTGGACCGCCCCGGACTCGAAGCAAGAGCCTGCGAGTGCTATGCGGTCGTCAAGAAAGAATCAGACCGCCTTCTTCCAGACCTGCACGCCGTAGTCTGACCGACGCATCAGGTCTTGCGACAATGCGCCGTCGCCTCTGTACGGCAGCGCGCAGACAGAAACCTGCTTTTAGTCCAGCTTGCCAAATGCCCAGCCAGATATATCGCTGGTTGAAACTCATGCAGGTGCAATCCGCTTCGCCTGCAGCCGCGACTGAGAGAGGTTTCACGTGCTCGCCATAACGCATGACCTGAATAGCAACCGCTTGCTGGCATCCCTCCCTCCCAAGAACCAGCAAAGATTGCTCGACGCGGGGGATCTGGTTGAATTGGCATTTTCAGAAATACTTGCCGAACCCGGCGAATGGATTCGTTACGTGTATTTCCCCAGTGACAGTTTCATCTCGCTGACCACCTCGCGTGATGAACGAACCTGTCTGGAAGTCGGATTGATCGGCAATGAAGGCATGCTGGGCATCGCCCTCGTGCTTGGCGTTGACGTGTCTCCCTTGCATGCGCTGGTCCAAGGGGCAGGCACTGCGCTGCGCATTGATGCAGCATTTTTCCGCAGAGAACTGAAGCGCAGTCCGGAACTGGAGCAGACACTAAAACGCTATCTGTACGTGCTGATGCAGCAACTTGCCCAGACCTCGGTGTGTACACGCTTTCACGTCGTGGAAGCACGTCTCGCCCGCTGGCTCTTGATGACACAAGACCGCGCGCATTCCGACAAATTCCACATCACCCATGCCTTCCTAGCCTACATGCTGGGGGTGCGCCGCGTGGGAGTCACCAAAGCCGCCACATCCCTTCATAACCTGGCGCTAATCAGCTACAGCCGCGGGGATATCACGATCGAAGACAGGAGCGGCTTGATAGAGGTAGCCTGTGACTGCTACACGCACGATAAAAACACCTATCGGGAAACCATGCATTTTTAGCCCCCCGCCCCCTGTGAATCGCCCCGACTTTTGTGGACGCGCCCACAGGCCACGTTGCAACTTGGAGCGGCCAAGTTCGGTCAGAAAGACTTTTGGATTGATGATGCATCCCCGTTGATTCAGTCGAACTAGCGGCCTACTATGCAATTCGGTTGGACGTTGATCCTGTTGGATTACATGGAATCCAACCTTAAACCCAAGGGGATGTTCAGATGGTTTTTTTGCGTTCCAAGATTGCTTCAACGCTGCTAGCACTCGCAGCAGCCACTGTTGTCTCCCCTTCCTTGCTGGCGGCAGAGCCTGTAACGGTCATTTCTGGTGGCGACATCTTGACCATGGAAGGAAGCTCGCCACGCTATGCCGAAGCAGTCGTGGTCAAGGATGGTGTGATTCGCTTCGTGGGCGCCAAATCCGAAGCCATGAAGCTCGCCGGTGCAAAAGCGAGACTGTTCAATCTTGGGGGCAAAACCCTGATGCCCGGCTTTGTTGATGCGCACATGCATCCGGTTCAGGCCGCATCAATGCTGGCGCCACAGTTCATTACCCCGTTCGACTGGAAATTTCCTTGGGGGGATGCAAAAGCCGTTCGCGGCAGTGCTGCGTTCATGGCCAAGCTCAAAGCGTCCGAAGCCGGCACTGCAGACGGACTTCCCTTGGTCGTCTGGGGCTATCTGAAGCCGTTTCATGGAGACCTGAACCGGGCAATGCTGGATAAGGTTTCCAGTACTCGGCCGATCATCGTCTGGTCGTACTCGGCGCATGAAATGTACTTCAACACGGCCGCCTTGAAGGCCTACGGTTTTACCGCTGAAGAGGTTGCCGGCAACAAGCAAGTGGATTTCGAAAACGGCTTCTATCGGGAAGCGGCAATGATCGAAATCGCTGCGCCAAAGATCATGTCGGTGCTGTTTGACCCCAAGAAGATTCCGACGGGCCTGCGTCGGGTGCGTGAGCTGGCGCATCAGGGCGGCGTTACAACCATGGGTGACATGGGGACCGGATCAAGCGGCTCGCTGAAAAACGATCTAGGCGTCATCACGAGCATTCTGGACAACGATGCCTCACCCTTCCGTATGGCGCTGGTACCGGATGCGAAAACGCTGGATATGCAAATCAAGGACAAGGCCAAGCTTGTCTCCATGGTCAAGGCGCTGCCTGACACCAGCACTGCGCACAAAGCCTTCCCGAAGCAGGTCAAGCTTTACGCCGATGGTGCATTCTTTGCTGAAGCCATGCGTCTGGAGCTGCCAGGTTACAGCGACGGCCATCAGGGGGAATGGATGATGCCGCCCGAACGCCTTGAAGCCCTGATTGGGCAGTGGTGGAAAGAAGGCTACGACATTCATATTCACTGCAATGGCAGTGAGGCTTTGACATTGATTCTCGATAGCCTCGACAAGGCTATGACCGTGCACACCGGCAAGGGCCAGCGCCTGGTCATCGAGCACTTCGGGGTATCGACGCCGGAACAATCCAAGCGCATCGCTCGCATGGGGAATGTGTTCATCTCAGCGAACCCGTACTACCACTACTCAATGTCGGACGCGTACTCAAATGGCAGTCTGGGTGCCAAGGCCGGTGCTGAAATTGTGAGGCTCGGCTCGCTTGCCGAAAACGGCGTGAAATTTGCTCTGCATTCCGACTTTACGATGGCGCCAATGGAACCGCTCTTCCTTGCCTGGATTGCCGTCAATCGCGTTAATGCGGTGGGGAATCAGCTGGCGCCGCAGGAGCGTGTCTCGGTATACAACGCTCTGCAAGGTGTCACGATCAACGCCGCGTACATGCTGCGGCTTGAGAATCTGACAGGCAGCATTGCGGTGGGCAAGAAGGCTGACTTCGTGCTGTTGGATCAGAATCCGATGAAGGTTGATCCCATGAAGATCAAGGACATCGAGGTTCTGGGCACGATGTTTGAGGGTAAGCCCTATCCTCTGCATCAGGATGCATCGCCATTACCCGAGAAGTACGACCCTGCAAACATACATCTCGACATTCATTGAGACCTTTCAGACTTTGTGTTCGAGGGCTGCCTAACTGGAGACCGGTGACGATTGGAAAGCGGTCGCCAGCCACCTTCTCATCGACAGACCGCTTTGGCCGATCAGCCGCCATCAGTCAGCGCCTCCAGCACTTCGAAATCAATCCTGATCTCCGCGCTCTTCTCCAGCATCGCCGTCGCGGAGCTGTATTTCTCGGCAGACAGGTGAATGACGCGCTCAACCACTGCCGGATCCAGGTCCCTACCCTTTACCGTGTAGAAGTAATCCACCCGCGTAAATACCTTGGGCTCTGTGTCGGCGCGCGTGGCATCCATGCACACTTCCACCGCATCGATCTCATAGCCTTCGCGCTTGAGGAAGAGCACGACGTCATACGCAGTGCAGCCCCCCGCCCCAGCCAGAATCAATTCCATCGGGCGCGGGAACTGGTTTCGGCCGCCTAGCTCCCCTGCTCCGCCTTCCATGCGGACTTCGTGACCACTGCCGGTTGTGGCAACAAATCGGGCCTCTCCGGCCCAGCTGACGGTGCATTCCATATCGGACTCCCTCAAATGAAAAAGCCGGCAGCGGTTTCCCGGCTGCCGGCTGGTGATTGCTTACAACAGGCTCAACGACGCGAAGTCGCCAGTTGGTAGACCACTTTCACCATGCGGTCGACTTCTTCGCAGGTGTTGTAGAAGGCCAGCGAGGGCCGTACGGTCTGCTCGACACCGAAGCGCCGCAGGATCGGCTGCGCGCAGTGGTGGCCGGTCCGAACCGCAATGCCTTCGCGGTTCAGTGCTTCGCCCACTTCCTGCGTGGTGAAACCCTTGAGCACGAAGGAGGCGACACTGGCTTTCTCAGCCGCAGTCCCGATCAGGCGGATACCGGGAATCGTAAGCAGGCCCTGCGTGGCGTAGGCCAGCAGATCGTGCTCGTAGCTGCCGATATTCTCGATGCCGATGCGATCCACATAATCCAGCGCTGCGCCGAGGCCGACTGCATCCGCGATGTTGCCGGTGCCGGCTTCGAAGCGGTTGGGCGGCGGCTGATAGATCGTGCGCTCAAACGTGACGTCCGCAATCATGTTGCCCCCACCTTGCCAGGGCGGCATGTTTTCGAGGATGTCGCGTTTGCCGTAGACCACGCCGATGCCGGTCGGGCCGAAGATCTTGTGGCCCGAGAAGACGAAGAAGTCGGCATCCAGCTGCTGAACATTCACCCGCATGTGCGACACGGACTGCGCACCGTCGACCAGCGCCTTGGCACCCACGCTGTGTGCGAGGGCAACAATGTCCTTGATCGGGGTGACCGTACCGAGCGCGTTGGAGACTTGCGTCACCGCGACGATCTTGGTCTTGTCGCCCAGCAGCTTGCGATACTCGTCGAGCAGGATCTGGCCCGTGTCATCCACCGGAATCACGCGCAGCTTCGCCCCCTTGGCGGCAGCCAGCTGCTGCCAGGGAACGATGTTGGCATGGTGCTCCAGATTGGAGACGATGATCTCGTCACCCTCGCCGACGTTCTGCGCGCCCCAGGTCTTGGCGACCAGGTTGATGGCTTCGGTGGCGCCGCGCACGAAGATGATTTCTTCGGTCGAGCTGGCGCCGATGAAGCGTTTGACCTTGTCACGCGCACCTTCGTAGGCATCCGTCGCCCGTGCAGCCACTTCATGCGCCGCACGGTGAATATTGGAATTCTCGTGGGCGTAGAAGTAGGCGAGACGGTCGATCACGGCCTGCGGCTTGTGGGTGGTGGCAGCATTGTCGAACCAGACCAGCTGCTTGCCACCGCTTTTGCCACTGAGCCGCTCCTGCAGGATCGGGAAATCGCGACGCACGGCATTCACGTCGAAAGGCGGACGTGCGCCTGCTTGCGATGCCGGTGCGCGACCATGTTCCGATTTTTCGTGGCCACGCGTCAGATCGGTGAAGTAAAACCACTGATCCTTCTTCGCGGACTCACTCGTCGGTGTGGCAGCCGTCGGCGGCACGCCACCAAGCAGTGCACGCAACTCGTCTTCACCGGGCAGGCCGAAGGAGCGGGCTGTCACGCGATCTTCACGCGGCACATCCACTTCGCCAGCGACCGGATACGCACTCTTTTCACCGAGGAAGTAATACGGTGAACTGGGCGGCGTTGCTGGCGCATGCACAGGTGCTTGCGGCAGATCGATGCTGGGCAGCGAGGCCGCATAAGCTTCGGGCACGCCTTGCGCCGGAGAGCGGCTCGACACTCCAGCCGAGTCCACGGCCTTTTCCGGCACTACGGTCTGCGTCTGGGCAACCGGTGCAAGCGCAGGGGCGCGCGCACCGAGGGCCAGCACTGGCTCGGACGGCTGGGGCGGCGTAGCGAGCTGCGACGGACCACCCAGATGACTCAGCCCAAGGGGCAGACCATTGGTGGCGCCGCCGGGCAGCGCAGTCGTCGGCAAGGCGGAGAAGAACTCGCCCGCCAGCTTCGCCAGGCTTGCCACATCCGGCAGGCCCGAGGGAGGCCCCTCGGGAATACCTGCCGGCGGCGTCAGCCCCGACACTCCACCCAAGCTGCCTGCGCCTGCAGGATTACTTGTAGGTGTCTGGGTAGTCATGGAACTTGCCAATCTCCACATCATCAAGCACGGCGAGCGCGTCGTCGGTCAGCACGGCGAGTGAGCAGTACAGCGAAATCAGGTAGGACGCGATGGCGTTGCGGTTGATGCCCATGAAACGCACCGACAGGCCCGGACTCTGTTCGCCAGCCAGACCCGGCTGGAACAGACCGACCACGCCTTGACGCTTCTCGCCCACGCGGATCAGCAGGATCTTGGTCTTGCCATCAGCCACCGGCACCTTGTCCGACGGGATCAGCGGAATGCCGCGCCAGGTCAGGAATTGCGAACCGAACAGGCTGACGGTAGGAGGCGGCACGCCACGGCGGGTGCACTCACGACCGAAGGCGGCGATTGCCAGCGGGTGGGTCAGGAAGAAGGCAGGCTCTTTCCAAACCTTGGTGAGCAGCTCGTCCAGATCATCCGGCGTCGGTGCGCCAGTCAGCGGATAGATGATCTGATCCGGATGCACGCTGGCGAGCAGGCCGTAATCCGGATTGTTGATGAGTTCGGACTCCTGACGTTCCTTGATCGTTTCGACCGTCAGGCGCAGTTGTTCCTTGATCTGGTCGTGCGGGCTGCTGTAGAGATCCGACACGCGGGTCTGCACGTCCAGCACGGTGCTAACGGCATTGAGGAAGTACTCGCGCGGCGCTTCTTCATAATCAACGAAGGTGTTCGGCAGCTCACCGGAGCCTTCGCGCTGGGTGCAGGTCACCTGCACATCCAGCGGGTTCTTCACCTTGTTGAGGCGGTAGATACCGGCTTCAACCGGTTGCCACTGCAGCAGATGCGTCAGCCAGCGCGGCGTGATGATCGAAAGCTGCGGTACGGTCTTGGTGGCATTGGCTAACTGGCGTGCGGCGTTATCGCCGAGCGCTTGCTGGACTTCATTTGCGGCCATTCATGGCTCCTTGCAAGGTTCAGGGATTTATCAAAAAAACGTCTTATCAAATATGCTTTTCTTCTAAGAGCGTCTCAACATGCTATCGCCAGCAAATACGCTTCAATGCTGCTCGCAACGCGCCAACAGAAAGGACGGCAGGAGATCAAAACTACTGGCCAGCTTGTTGATGGTCACCAGTGAAGGCATTGCATTTCCGCGCTCGATCTCGCCCACATAGGAGCGATTCAGGTCAGCGCGCTCGGCCAATTCTTCCTGCGACCAGCCCCGTGCTTCGCGCAACTGGCGTACGACACCTGGGAATCGATTGACGATCGGACTCATGCTCAAATCCCTCCGCCGTGATTCAGCACTTCGTGCTGGGAGTTGGCCTGGGTGACGTTGCTCCCCGGCGACACACTGCGCGTCAGCCACACATTGCCGCCGATGACCGAGCCCTTGCCGATGGTGACGCGCCCCAGCACCGAGGCACCGGCGTAGATCACCACGTCATCTTCAACAATCGGATGACGCGGCAAGCCCTTGTGCAGCTTGCCTTCCTCATCGCTGGTAAAGCGCTTGGCGCCCAGGGTGACGGCCTGATACACGCGCACATTGCGGCCGATCACAGCGGTCTCACCAATCACCACGCCGGTGCCGTGATCGATGAAGAAGCCGGGGCCGATCTGCGCACCAGGGTGGATATCGATCCCGGTTTCGGAATGCGCCAATTCCGCCACGATGCGTGCCAGAAGCGGCACACCCAGCTGATGCAGCTTGTGCGCGATGCGGTGATGAATCATCGCCACGATGCCGGGGTAGCACAGCAGCACTTCGTCCACGCTGCGCGCCGCAGGGTCGCCGCGAAAAGCAGCTTCCACATCGGTGTCGAGCAAGCGGCGGATATCCGGCAAAGCGGTTGCGAAATCCCGCACGATGCTCACGGCCTGAAGTTCCAGAGTGGTGGCCCCCACGCTCGTCTGGCGGGCGGCGTAGCGCAACTCGAGACGCACCTGGGCTAGCAGGTTGTTGAGCGCCGCATCCAGAGTATGGCCGACGTAGAAATCCTCACTCTCCTGGCGCAAATCGGCTGGGCCGAGACGCATCGGAAACAATGCTCCGCGCAGGGCAAGCAGAAGCTGGCGCAAGGTTTCCGGCGATGGCAACTCGCGCCCGCCATACTCATGCCTGCGTTGTTGCGCCTCTCGCCAGCCCTCACGCACCTCACGCAGCCCTGCTACGACGCGGTCCAGATCCCAGTTCGGAGTGGCCGAAGCCAGCACTGAGGCACCGGCTCCGTCCAGAGTCGAGAGCCCGATGTTCATGCGGCAATCCCGGCCGCATCGAACAAGCCTTCGAACAGCACCGAGCTCAAATAGCGCTCGCCCGAATCCGGCAGGATCACCACGATGGTCTTGCCGGCGTTCTCAGGCTTCTGTGCGAGCCTGATGGCTGCTGCCGCTGCCGCACCGCTGGAGATACCGGAAAGAATGCCTTCCTCGCGCGCCAGACGACGAGCGTATTCGACGGCATCTTCGTTGCTGACCTGCTCGATGGCATCCACCAGAGAGAGGTCCAGCACGCCCGGCACGAAGCCTGCGCCGATACCCTGAATCTTGTGCGGGCCGGGCTTCACGGGCTCGCCGTTGCGCGTCTGAGTCAGCACCGGGCTGGCTGCAGGTTCAACTGCCACGGAAGTGATCGCCTTGCCTTTGGCTTGCTTGATATAGCGGGACACGCCGGTAATCGTGCCGCCGGTACCCACGCCAGAGACAAAGACATCTACCGCACCATCGGTCGCGTCCCAGATTTCGGGGCCCGTGGTGGCTTCGTGAATCGCCGGGTTGGCGGGATTCTTGAACTGCTGCAGCAACACGTATTTGGAGTCGGACGCGGCAATTTCTTCAGCCTTGGCAATCGCGCCGCTCATGCCCTTGGCGCCCTCGGTCAGTACCAACTTGGCGCCGTAAGCCACCAGCAGTTTGCGGCGCTCAAGGCTCATGGTTTCCGGCATCGTCAGCGTGAGCGGAATACCGCGCGCTGCGGCCACGAATGCCAGTGCGATACCGGTGTTACCACTGGTCGGTTCGACCAGTTCCTTGCCCGGGCCGAGCAGGCCACGCTTCTCGGCATCGGCAATCAATGCTGCACCGATGCGGCACTTCACCGAGTAGGCGGGGTTACGCCCCTCGATTTTGGCCAGCACGGTGGCACCCGTGCCGTCCGTAATGCGATTGAGGCGGATCAACGGCGTAGCGCCGATGGATTGCGAATTATCCGAAAAGACCTTGCTCATTTATTGCTCCCCGACTTGATTGAAATTCGTTAACACCCGGCCGCCCCAAAAACGGAGCAACAATCACCTAGAGCGGAAGCTAGGTCGCAAGGAGACACGGAAACGTATCTGAATACGTTAAGCACCGATTTGCGAGATAGCACCCGTGCGGCAGATTGGCGCCCGTCCTTACTCTTGGTTCCAGGGCAGGCCCCAATACCGCCAACCGTTGTGCTCGCCGCGTTGCTGCTGATCGTTCAGATCACCTTCGAAACCTTCAAGCACATTGAAAACATGATTGAAGCCCGCCTTGGCGGCGGCTTCAGCTGCCAGGGCCGAGCGCTTGCCACTGCGGCACAGCAGCAGGATCACCTGCTCCTTGCCGGCCTTGGCTTCGAGCTCACGCACGAAACGCGGATTACGCGTCAGAGCCGTCCCGTTCGCCCAAGCCACATGAAGCGAACCAGGCACATGGCCCACAAACTTGCGCTCTTCTGCACTTCGCACATCTACCAGCAAGGCTTCGCCCGCACTGAACAGGTCCCAGGCTTGCGCCGGCGTAACCCCACCCGCGAAGGGCAACTGCTCCCCGAGCGCGCTTTCGCGGGCACGCTGCAGAATATTGAGGCGCTCCCCAGCCGGTACTGGCTGAAGGGCCTTAGTAGCGGGCGCTTTCGCCTCGCTGCGCGACTGAACAAGAGAACCTGCTGTTGTCATTTCACTCTCCTTGGCGGGAAGCTCCGTTGTGATGCCACAAGCATTGGAGCTCCGTGATGAGCAGCAGCTTATGCGCCGTCTTTAGCCAGCAAAACGATTTAAAAGTTGTTCGCTTATCCGCTTTCCTGATAAGGCCAAACAAGGGGGTGGATGCCTGTGGCATCAGAGGATGGATCGCCAGAAGCTGCGTTTTCATATGAGTGACGCCCTGCCCTCACAAGCGCATCAACGCGACGGATGGGCCTGCAACGCTAGGCAAAGCCTGGCTCGCAGAGGGCCGGCCGAGGCAAGCCTCTTTACTCGAATTTGGAATAAGGACTTCAGCTTTTATTAGTTAGTAATGAATAAGCGGAGCCATACACTGCGGTCACTTCATATAAGGCTCTGTGCCATGACCGCTTCAAGACGCTCTTCGGCCCATGTACTCCCCGGCTTCAGGCTGACCCTGGGTTACACGCTGCTTTACCTGTCCCTGATCGTGTTGATCCCGCTGGCTGCGGTATTCATCAAGACCGCCCAGGGCGGCTGGGAGCATTTCTGGTGGTCGGTCAGCAGCCCTCGAGTGCTGGCTTCCCTGCGCTTGTCTTTTGGCGCTTCGCTGATTGCTGCGGCAATCAATGCGGTGTTCGGCCTGCTGCTGGCCTGGTCGCTGGTGCGCTATCGCTTTCCGGGTCGCAAGATCGTCGATTCGCTGGTCGATCTGCCCTTCGCCCTGCCCACCGCTGTCGCTGGCATCGCGCTGACGGCTATCTATGCGCCCAAGGGCTGGGTGGGCAGCCTTGCTGCGGCGCATGACATCAAGATTGCCTTCACCCCCTGGGGTGTATTGCTGGCGCTGGTCTTCATCGGCCTGCCCTTCGTGGTGCGCACCGTTCAACCGGTGCTGGAGGATCTGGAAACCGAGCTGGAGGAAGCCGCCGCAAGCCTCGGCGCGCACCGCTGGCAGATCTTCCGCTATGTGATTTTCCCGACCCTGCTGCCGGCGCTGCTGACAGGCTTTGCACTCTCCTTCGCCCGGGCGGTCGGCGAATACGGGTCGGTGATCTTCATTGCCGGCAACATCCCGATGGTGTCGGAGATCGCGCCGCTGATGATCATCACCAAACTTGAGCAATTCGATTACGCCGGAGCGACCAGCCTTGCCGTAGTGATGTTGCTGGCCTCCTTTGCCCTCCTCTTCGTCATCAACAGCCTGCAGGCCTGGTCGGCCCGCCGCATCGGAAGGAAAATCTGACATGGCCGCCGCTACTGCCACCCTGAATGCTGCGCATCTGGCCTCACTGAACGCGCCGCGCCACTTCGAAGACAAGGCCGCAACCCGTGATCAGGCCTGGGTGAAGTGGAGCATCGTCACGGTTTCCTTGCTGTTCTTCGCAGCTTTCCTGCTGCTGCCACTGGCCACCGTCTTTGTCGAAGCCTTCAAGCGGGGCTGGGATGTGTATCTGGCTGCGATCACCGAGGCCGACGCATTGGCTGCCGTGAAGCTGACGGTGATCGCCACCGTGATCGCCCTGCCCTTGAATCTGGTCTTCGGTGTGTCGGCGGCCTGGGCCATTGCCAAGTTCGAATTCCGCGGCAAGCAGTTCCTGATCACCCTGATCGACCTGCCCTTTTCGGTTTCACCGGTGGTGGCTGGCCTGATTTATGTGCTGATCTTTGGTGCCCAAGGCTGGTTCGGCCCCTGGCTAATAGAGAACAACCTGAAGATCGTGTTTGCCGTACCCGGCATCGTGCTGGCCACCATCTTCGTGACTTTCCCCTTCATAGCCCGCGAGCTGATCCCGCTGATGCAGGCGCAAGGCAAGGAAGAAGAAGAAGCCGCCATCGTGCTGGGGGCCAGCGGCTGGCAGACCTTCTGGCATGTGACCCTGCCCAACATCAATTGGGGCCTGCTCTACGGCGTGATCCTGTGCAATGCCCGGGCGATGGGCGAGTTCGGCGCAGTCAGCGTGGTCTCCGGACATATCCGCGGCCTCACCAACACCATGCCGCTGCAGATCGAGATTCTCTACAACGAATACCAGTTTGCCGCCGCCTTCGCCGTGGCCTCCCTGCTGGCCTTGCTGGCTCTGGTCACACTGGTACTGAAAACCTTCATCGAGTGGCAAGCCGCTCGCGACAGCCAACAGGAAGAACAAGCATGAGCATCCAGGTCCAGAACATCCGCAAGCAGTTCGGTTCATTCGTTGCGCTGAACGACGTTTCGCTCGACTTCCCGACCGGCGAGCTGGTCGCCCTGCTCGGTCCCTCCGGCTGCGGCAAGACTACGCTGCTGCGCATCATTGCCGGCCTCGAATCGGCCGACAGCGGTAACGTGATCCTCGAAGGCAATGATGCGTCCGGCACCCATGTGCGCGAACGTCAGGTCGGCTTCGTGTTCCAGCACTACGCGCTGTTCCGCCACATGACGGTGTTTGACAACATCGCCTTCGGCCTGCGCGTGAAGCCGCGCCATGAACGTCCCTCGGAAGAGATCATCAAACGCAAGGTCACGGATCTGCTCAAGCTGGTGCAGCTGGACTGGCTGGCCGATCGCTTCCCCTCCCAGCTCTCCGGTGGCCAGCGCCAGCGCATCGCGCTCGCCCGCGCACTGGCGGTAGAACCGCGGGTGTTGCTGCTCGATGAGCCTTTCGGCGCGCTCGATGCCAAGGTCCGCAAGGAGCTGCGCCGCTGGTTGCGCAAGCTGCATGACGAACTGCACATCACCAGCATCTTCGTGACCCACGACCAGGAGGAAGCCCTTGAAGTGGCCGACCGCGTGGTGCTGATGAACCATGGCAGCGTGGAGCAGATCGGCACCCCTGAAGAAGTCTGGAACGCGCCGAGAACCCCCTTCGTGTATGGTTTCCTGGGGGCGGTAAACCTGTTCCATGGCCGCGCCGGACAGGGCGAAGTGAAGGTGGGCGAGCACAGCCTTGCGCACTCGGAAGAAAGCATCCCGCCGGGCGCTGAAGTCATCGCTTTCGCCCGCCCGCATGAGCTCGACATCGAAACCGATCTCGCCTCACCCCAGGGGATCCGCGCCCGCATTGCCCGCATCCAGGCCTTTGGCATTACCGCCCGGGTTGAGCTGGAACGTATCGATGCCGGCCAGACCGTGCATCATCACGAGGTGGAGTTGCCGCTCGAACGCCTCATCTCGCTGCAACTGCGTACCGGTAGCGAAGTCCGTCTGGTGCCCTCGCGCCTGAAGGTCTTCCAGCAATCTGCCGCAGCAGCGTCCGACCATTACATCGCAGCGGGGATCTGAACATGAACTTCCAGCAACTGCGCATCGTGCGCGAAACAGTGCGCCAGAACTACAATCTCACCGAAGTGGCCAATGCCCTGTTCACCTCGCAGCCTGGTGTATCCAAGCACATCAAGGATCTGGAAGACGAACTCGGTGTCGAGCTTTTCATCCGCCGCGGCAAGCGCCTGCTGGGGCTGACGGAACCGGGCAAGGAACTGGTGGTCATCGTCGAACGCATGCTGCTCGACGCACGCAACATCAAGAAGCTCGCCGACCAGTTCACCCAGCGTGACCAGGGCCAGCTGACCGTGGTCACCACCCACACCCAGGCACGCTACGCGATCCCCAAGGTTGTCACCACCTTCAAGCAGGAATATCCCAAGGTGCATCTGGCGCTGCATCAAGGCAGCCCGCAGGAGATCGTCCAGCAACTGCTCTCGGGCGAAGCGGATATCGGCATCGCCACCGAATCGCTCGACAATGAACCGGAGCTGGTGACTTTCCCGTTCTACGACTGGCACCACGCGGTGTTGGTACCGGCCGGGCACCCGCTGCTTGCCGAAACCACGCTGAGCCTCGAGGCTCTGGCCGAGTATCCGCTGATCACCTACCACTCGGGCTTTACCGGTCGCAGCAAGATCGACAAGGCCTTCGCCGCAGCCAATCTGACGCCGGACATCGTAATGTCCGCACTGGACGCGGATGTGATCAAGTCTTACGTCGAACTTGGGCTGGGGGTTGGCATCATCGCGCCGAGCGCCTTCAATCCGCTCAAGGATCACGATCTGCGCCTGATCGACGCCTCCCATCTGTTCGCCCGCAACACCACGCTGATCGCGGTACGCCGCGGCCACTACCTGCGCGGCTATGCCTATCGCTTCATCGAGCTGTGCTCGCCGGAGCTGACTGAAACCAATGTAAGGGCTGCCGTTGCACCACACCGGGAGAATGCGTTCTAACTAACGTGACTGCTTGGGAGGGCGATGGCGACTTGAGTTGCCATCGCCCCATACACGCACAGCCCGCCTGACATGAAGCGCACAAATGCAGGATAAGCTCAGGCGGCTTCGCCGCTGAGCAGGAAGAGATTGGGTGCCCCTCTTGCATAGCCCTGCTCGCCCACCAGCACATCCAGCAGCAGCGAGGCAAGATCATCAGCCAGCGGATCGAAGGCCGGATCCCGCGACTGGAAGAACAGCTTGATGTAGCCGTGGCAGGCATCACAGGTTTCAGCCTGGATGGGCGCGTCAGGCGCAAGGCCGAGGTAATCGACCACACCATCGGCTTCACACAGACTGCAGTGCGCCCTCACCATATGCCAGCGCGTGGCACACAAAGCGCATTCAAGATAGCGCAGGCCACCGCGCCCTTCACCGGCAAGGATCACGCCGCCCAGGGCGGCACTGCCACAACAGGGGCACTGTGCGCGTTGCACGATAGGCGCAGAAGCCGCCGCCACCCGGCGCCGCGCAAGCAGCGTCCACACCACCTGGAGGGCTGCGCTGAGGACCAGATCAAGTTGGCTACGGCCCTCTGCAGGGCGCTCACCGCGCGCAAAATCGAGATTGTCCCGAACACGTGCCGGCAGTGCGGCCGGATCGGGCTCACCGGTGCCTGCAGCAAGACTACCGCGCAGATACTCGAAGGCCTCGGACCAGGCGGCTTCGAGTGCCGCATCAGAAGCGGCCGCGAGCTTCGGGCCCAGCGCATCCAGGGCACGCTGCTGCGCATCCACCAGTTCAGCCAGCCACAGCAACCAGGCTTCCAGCGCGTGGCCGGGGGCCAGACTCCGGAGGCGTTGCGCGCGGTGGGCAAAAAGCCGGGCATCCGGCGCAAGCACAAGGATCGGCGCAATAGCCGAGGGGATCTGTTCAGGAAGATTCATGGTTTTCTTGATCGTTGGGCGAGAGGCTCACACTCACATCATGCCGCGCCGGGCCTGACCGGCAAGAGGCATTTCACCGGTGAGCCGCTCTGCATGGCAATAAGCCACCATCTGGCCAGGGCGCGCAAAACCGACGAGCAGGATGCCTGCAGCCTCTGCCGTGCGAATCGCCAGGGCTGTTGGCGCGGACACCGCAACCAGTGCTCCCGCTCCCAGCGCGACCACTTTCTGCACCATTTCATAAGAGGCACGGCTACTGACCAGTACGAAGCCAGCGCATGCCTCATGCCGACTGCGGAACATGGCTCCAGCGAGCTTGTCGAGCGCATTGTGGCGCCCGGCATCTTCGCGGACCATCCGGATCCGCCCCTCGCCATCCACCCAGGCCGCCGCGTGGGAGGCACCCGTCTGCTGGCGCAAGGGCTGCCAGTGCGCAAGCTGCCGCACGGCCTCATCGATCGCGCTGACCGATACGGACGCAGCGCTAGCGAGGCGCCCCTCGGGCAGTGGGCGAATGGCATGGGCCAGGCTCTCCACGCCGCATAGACCACAACCGGTACGGCCGGCCAGCGAACGGCGCCGCTCTTTCAAGGCCAGAAAGCGCGGCTGGGCAATCTGCATCTCGATGACAATGCCCGCGCAGCCAGGCTGGACCTCGAGATCGTGAATCTCCTCCAGATTTGCCACGATGCCTTCGCTGATGCTGAAGCCCAGCGCGAAATCCTCGAGGTCCGTCGGCGTCGCAAGCATCACGGCATGCGAAATGCCGTTGTAGCTCAGAGCAACCGGCACCTCCTCGATGACTTCGTCCTCTTGCTCGGCGCGGCTTTCCGCCTGTATGCGCAGCACCTCAACCAGCGCGCTCGGCGCGTGATCAGCTTCGTCAGCAGGCGCACCGCCCGGCAAGGAAAGAACAGGAACTGTGCAGCTCATGCCTGGCTCACTTGCCGGTCATTTGGCGATACCAGCCGCGGTGGTGCTGCTTGGCCCAGGCACGGGTGACGGTGCCGTACCACATGGCGCGGATCGTGCCCTTCACCCAGATGGCGGCATACACATGCACGAAGATCAGGCCGATCATCACGGCTGCCGTGGCGGCATGCACCACCACCGCAACACGCACGATCTGCGTATCGACATGGAACATGCTGCGCCACATCAGCAGGCCGGACACCGTCATCAGCAGCATGCCGACGCCGAGCGTCCAGAACAGCGCCTTCTGCCCGCCGTTGTACTTGCCCTGCTCGGGCATGTCATGGTCATTGCCGTCGACCATGTTCTTGGCCTTCTTGAGCCACTCGACATCCATGCGGGTCATCAGGTTGAGCCTGAAGAAGCGCACGAAGATAATCAGGAAAGCCAGTGCCATCAACACGCCCACCCAGGGATGCAGGATGCGTGTCCACACCGGCCCGCCGAAGAGCTGGGTCAGCGGGAAGAAGGCCGGATGGAAGAAGGCCAGGCCCGAGAGCGCGAGCAGAATGAAGCTCATGCCCACCACCCAGTGATTGGCGCGCTCAGAGGCGTTGTAACGCTTGAGGTCTTTCGGATCACGGATCATTTCGTTGCCTCCTTGTCTGCACGCTCACGCTTGTCCTCGTCCTCGATCTCGTCTTCGACTTCCTTCGAGACTTCGTTCGGCCCCTTCATCACGTAATGGAACAGGCTGCCCAGCGCCACTCCGGCCAGAGCCAGCGTGGCGAGCGGCTTGGCCATGCCCTTCCACAGCGAGACCAGCGGACTGATCGACGGATTGCTCGGCAAACCGCTGTAAAGCTCGGGTTTGTCGGCGTGATGCAGCACATACATCACATGCGTGCCGCCCACGCCTTGCGGGTCGTAGAGCCCGGCGTTCTCGAAGCCGCGGCGCTTGAGATCCTCCACCCGGGTCGCCGCGTAGTCCTTCATGTCCTCCTTGCTGCCGAACTGGATCGCGCCGGTCGGGCAGGTTTTCACACAGGCCGGCTCCTGCCCCACCGCGACGCGGTCGGAACACAGCGAACACTTGTAGGCCTTGCCGTCGTCCTTGGAAATACGCGGCACGTTGAAGGGGCAGCCGGTCACGCAGTAACCGCAGCCGATGCAGTTCTCTTCATGAAAATCGACGATGCCGTTCTTGTACTGGATGATCGCACCGGGGGATGGACAGGCCTTCAGGCAGCCGGGGTCCGCGCAGTGCATGCAGCCATCCTTGCGGATCAGCCATTCGAGGCGGCCATGCTCTTCTACTTCGGCAAAGCGCATGACGGTCCACGCCTTGGCCGAAAGATCGGTCGGGTTGTCATACACGCCGACGCATTCGCCCACCTCCTCGCGAATGTCATTCCATTCCGAGCAGGCCACCTGGCAGGCCTTGCAGCCGATACAGGTTGATACATCGATCAGCTTGGCAACTTCGATCGGTGCGCGCACCTGGGTCGAGGGCGTGGTGGTGGCGGAACGGCGCAGGATGTCTAGGGATTGCAGTGCCATGATTCAGCCTCCTCAAGCCTTTTCCAGATTGACAAGGAAGGCCTTGTATTCCGGGGTCTGCGTGTTGCAGTCCCCCACGGCCGGCGACAGGATGTTGGTCAGATAGCCCTTCCTGGCCAGCGTCTCCCAGCCCCAGTGCAGCGGGATGCCGATCTGGTGCACCGTCTGCTTGTTCACTGTCAGCGGCTTGATGCGCTTGGTGACCACCGCGCGCGCCTTGATGAAGCCGCGCTTGGAACTGACCTTGACCCAGTCACCTGCCTTCACGCCCTTCTCCTTCGCCAGCGCCTCGCTGATTTCCACGAACTGTTCGGGCTGGGCGATGGCGCTGAGGCGCACCGATTTGGTCCAGAACTGGAAGTGCTCGGTGAGGCGGTAGGTGGTGCCCACGAAGGGGAACTCGGTGTGCTTGCCGAGGCGCTCGCGGTCGCCCTTGAAGATGCGCACCGCAGGGCTGTTGACCACCTTGGGATGCAACGGGTTGGTGCCGAGCGGCGTCTCCATCGGTTCGTAGTGCTCGGGGAAGGGACCGTCCACGAGCTTGTCGGTGCAGAACAGGCGACCAAAGCCTTCCGGGTTCATGATGAATGGGTTCATGCCGGCCTCGGGGGGCGAATCCACCTTGAAGTCCGGCACATCGGCCCCGGCCCAGCGCTCGCCGTTCCAGGCGATGAGCTTGCGCGTGGCGTCCCAGGGCTTGCCGGCCGGGTCGCAGGAGGCGCGGTTGTAGAGGATGCGCCGGTTGGCCGGCCAGGACCACGCCCAGCCCGGCGTGTTGCCCAGGCCCACATCGGTGTTGTCACGCCGCGCCATCTGGTTGCCGGCCTGCGTCCAGCAGCCGGAGAAGATCCAGCAGGCGCACAACGTGCTGCCATCGTCCTGCAGGGTGGCGAAGCCGGGCAGCTGCTCTCCCTTCTTCACCAGCACCTTGCTCTTGTCGGCCGGATCAGGGATGTCGGCCAGCGCGCGGCCGTTGAGCTCCTTGGCGAGTTCTTCCGGCGTCGGATTCTTCGGGTCGCGGTAAGGCCAGGAGAGGTTCAGGATCGGCTCGGCGCCCTTGCCGCCTTCCTTGCGATACAACTCGCGCAGCGCAACGAAAAGCTCGCCGATGATTTCCTGATCCCCGCGCGCTTCGCCGGGAGGCTCGGCGCCCTTGAAGTGCCACTGCAACCAGCGGCCGGAATTGACGATGGCGCCGTCTTCTTCCGCAAAGCAGGTGGAGGGCAGGCGGAACACCTCGGTCTGGATCGAGGCGCTATCCACATCGTTCGACTCGCCGTGGTTCTGCCAGAAGCTGGAGGTCTCGGTGGCGATCGGGTCGATGATGACCATGTACTTGAGCTTCGCGAAGGCATCGCGCACCTTGTGCGCATCCGGGAACGAAGCCAGCGGGTTGAAGCCCTGCACGACGAAGCCGTTGATCTTGCCCTGGTACATCAGCTCGGTGATGTGCAGCACGTCGTACATCTTGTCCCACTTCGGCAACCAGTCGTAGCCCCAGTTGTTGTCCTTGGTGGCCTTGTCGCCCCAGAACCATTTCATCAGGCTGACAAAGAACTTGGGCGTGTTGCTCCAGTAGTTGAGCTGCCCGTCGCGCAGCAGTTTGGGCGTAGTCTGGGTGAGATAAGCATCCAGCGTCGGGTGCAGCTTCTCGTTGGGCAGCGTGAGATAGCCGGGCAGCGAGGTCGACAGCAGGCCCAGATCCGACAGGCCCTGAATGTTGGAGTGGCCGCGCAGGGCATTCACGCCGCCGCCGGGCATGCCGATGTTGCCCAGCAGAAGCTGGATCATCGCCATGGTGCGGATGTTCTGCGCGCCGGTGGTGTGCTGCGTCCAGCCCAGCGCGTAGAGAATGGTGCCGACTTTGTCCGGCGTGCAGGTGTCGCCCAGATGCTTGCACACCTGCTCGAAGCCCTCTACCGGGCTACCGGTGAGATTGTTCACCACCTCCGGCGTGTAGCGCTCGTAATGCTGCTTCATCAGGTTCCACACACAGCGCGGGTGCTGCAGCGTGGGATCGACCTTGGCGATGCCCTTCTCGTCCAGCTCGTAGTTCCAAGTTTTCTTGTCGTAGCTGCCCTTCTCCTCGTTGTAGCCCGAGAACAGGCCCTCATCGAAGGCATAGCCTTCCTGCACGATGGCGCTGGCATTGGTGTAGGCCTTGACGTAGTCCCACTGGATCTTGTCGTGCTTGATCAGCCAGTTGATGATGCCGCCAAGGAAGGCAATATCGGAGCCGGCACGGATCGGCACGTAATGGTCGGCCACGGCAGCGGTGCGGTTGAAGCGCGGATCCACCACGATCAGCTTGGCGCCGCGCTGCTTCTTGGCTTCAATCGCCCAGCGGAAGCCCACCGGGTGCGCCTCGGCCGCGTTGCCGCCCATCACCAGCACGAAGTCGGCATTCTTGATGTCGACCCAGCTGTTGGTCATTGCGCCACGACCGAATGTCGAAGCCAGTGCCGACACGGTCGGGCCGTGACAGACGCGCGCCTGCGCATCGGTGGCGATGATGCCCAGCGAGCGCATGAACTTCTGCGTGATGATGCCGGTCTCGTTCGATGAGGCCGAAGCCGTCAGCATGGCGGTGGACAGCCAGCGATTGACCGGCACGCCGTCTGCGTTCTTCTCGATCAGGTTGGCGTCGCGGTCCGCCTTCATGTGCTTGGCCACGCGCTCGATGGCCTCATGCCAGGAAATGCGTTTCCATTCCTTGCTGCCCGCTTCGCGCACCTCGGGATACTTGAGGCGGCCGGGGGCATGGATGAAGTCCAGCAGGCCGGCGCCCTTGGGGCACAACGCGCCCCGACTGACCGGGTGATCGGGGTCACCTTCGATGTGGATGATTTCGGCCTTGGCGTTCTTCGCGCCGTCGCCAAGGCTGTACATCAGCAGGCCGCAGCCCACCGAGCAGTAGGTACAGGTGTTGCGCGTTTCACGGGTGCGAGCCAACTTGTATTGCCGCACCTCGGCATGTGCTTCGCCGGAATAGGCCCCCATCAACACCAGACCGGAACTACTCAGCCCGGCCGCCGAAATCCTGAAAAACTGGCGCCGGTTCATCTGCATGCCTGCTGCGCGGCGATTGTCTTGATCCATGAAAGCCTCCAGGTAAATTCACACCTGGATTCCCCGGCACCCCGGGCGCAGTGCGCGCCGCACTCCTCCAGCAACAGTCGCTCATCCGCATTCACTGCGGCGGCCGCTGCCATGTAAGAGCCTCTCTCTGTCCGGGCAACCCACCTGACTTGAGCATTTAGTATGTCACGTCAATAGCGTCTTGCCCCTGTGAAAAGCAGGGGTATAAGGGAAAAACCTATGTGCCACAGGCCTTCAATCAGCCCTCTGCGATAGAAAAAACCGGCTCTTCAAGCCACATCCTGTCCCAAGAAAAAGCGGGGACCCACCACGCCAAACAGCCAGAACCGTGCAAAGCATGCAGGCAAGCCTGCTTCTGACTGGTTAAACTGCGCACCTGCACACTTTCACACGATGACTGAAATGACTGACGCCTCTTCCCCCAGCACTCCCGCAGCCCCCGCAGCATCTGCTTCGGCCTTGCTGAAGCAACTGCAGCAGCAATACAAGCTGATCGGAGAGCATCAGCCCATGGCGATCGGCATCGACAAGCAATTGCTGGCTGCCCGGGCAGACATCCCTGCCAAGCTGCTGCGCGGCGCACTGGGCATGCACACCCGCTCGGTGCGCTACCTGAAGAATCTGCAGAGTGCGACCCAACGCTTCAATCTGGACGGCAGCCCGGCCGGCGAAGTGAGCGAAGAACAGCGCGGACTGGCCAGCAAGGAACTGATCGAGCGCTTCAAGAAGCGCGCCGAAGAACACAAGGCTGAAAAAGCCGCCAAGGAAAAGGCTGAAAAGGAAGCACGCGCCGAAACCGAGCGCCAGGAAAAACTCGCCCTGCTGGCCAGCAAGTTCGGCCGCAAGTAAGCCTGAAGCAGGCAGAACAGGGTTCGCGCAAGCGCTTGCCCTGAAGCACCCGGATGGAATTTTGATAGAAGAAAATTCCACTTCTGGATTGCCCCTGCAGTTGGTAGTCTCCTGTTTTGCCTTTCAGGAGCCCCACCATGCACGGCATCTCCCTGCGTCGCCTGAGCCTCACCCTTCCTCTCCTGCTTGCTTCGCTGCTGGCGACACCCGCCCACGCCGGCAAAACGCTGGATGTCATCAAGGCCCGCGGCAATATCCAGTGCGGGGTCAGCACCGGTGTCGCCGGTTTCTCGCTGCCGGACAGCCAGGGCAACTGGAGCGGTTTCGATGTGGACCTGTGCCGCGGCATCGCGGCGGCGGTTCTGGGCGACGCGAACAAGGTGAGCTTCGTGCCGCTGAACTCGCAGCAACGCTTCTCCGCCATCCAGTCCGGCGAGGTAGACGTGCTGGCGCGCAACACGACCTGGACCCTCAATCGTGATGCTTCGCTGGGGCTCAGTTTCACTGGCGTGACCTACTACGACGGCCAGGGCTTCCTGGTGCCGAAGAAGCTGAAGGTCACGAGTGCCAAACAGTTGAAGAATGCCGAGGTCTGCGTGCAGTCCGGCACCACCAACGAAAAGAACCTGGCGGATTACTTCCGCAGCCAGGGCATCAAGATCAAGCCGGTGGTTTTCGAAGGCTTCGAAGCATCCTTCAAAGCCTTCTTCTCGGGACGCTGCCAAGCTTACACCACCGACATTTCAGGGCTGGCCGGCGTGCGCAACAAGGAAGCCAAGAATCCGGATGAGTATGTGATCCTGCCTGAGGTGATCTCCAAGGAGCCGCTCGGTCCGGCGGTGCGCCGCGGGGATGACGAATGGTTTGCCATCGTGCGCTGGGTGGCCTTCGCCCTGATCGAAGCCGAGGAATACGGCATCACCCGCGCCAACGTCGACCGGATTCGTGCCGAGAACAAGGATCCGGCCATTGGCCGCCTACTCGGTTCGACAGAAGACTCCGGCAAGCTGCTCGGACTCGATCGTGACTGGGCTTACCGCTCGATCAAGGCCGTCGGCAATTACGGTGAGATCTTCGCCCGCAACGTGGGGCCCGAATCGGTGCTGAAGCTGCCTCGCGGTCTCAACAACCTGTGGAACAAGGGCGGTATCCTCTACGCACCGCCGGTTCGCTGAGTCTTCCGGATTTGCCACATCGACGGGCCGCTCAGCGGCCCGTCTCATTTGAAGAGAGATCATGCTTCGCCCCCTTCTGCGCTGGCTGCCCCAGATCCTGCTGCTGTGCCTACTTGCCCTGCTGCTGGGCTGGTTGGGGCACAACGTGCTGGAGCACATGCGGGAGCGCGGCATCCGTGCCGGCTTCGATTTCCTGCTCGATCCGGCCGGCTTCGAAATCGGCGAAGGGCTGCTGGCGTACGACGCCAGCCAGCCGATGTGGCGCGCCTTTCTCACCGGCAGCCTGAACACTCTGCGCGTAGCCCTGCCCGCGATCTTCCTGGCAACCTTGCTTGGCGTCCTGATCGGGCTAGGCCGGCTCGCAGAGCATCCGCTGCTACGGCGGCTGTGCGGCGCACTGGTCGAAACCCTGCGCAACATCCCGCTGCTGCTGCAATTGCTGATCTGCTACTTCGCCCTGACCGGTTTGCTACCGGAAGCCAGCAATGCCTTGGCGCCTTTGCCCAGCGTGCTGATCAGCAAGAGCGGCCTGTTCCTGCCAGCACTGGATTGCAGCGCAGCCTGCACACTGGATCTGCCGCTCACGGAAGGCTTCGGCATCAGCGGCGGCTGGTCACTGAGCCCCGAGTTCCTGGCCGTATTGATCGCACTGAGCCTTTACAGCGCGGTGTTCATCGCCGAAATCGTACGCGGCGGGATCCAGTCCGTCGCCCGGGGCCAGATCGATGCAGCACGCGCGCTGGGCATGCGACCGCTGCAGGTGCTGCGCGAAGTGGTGTTCCCGCTGGCCTTGCGCGCGATCGTGCCGCCCTTGGGCAACCAGTATCTGAACCTGATCAAGAACTCTTCGCTGGCGGTGGCGGTGGGCTATCCGGAACTGGTGTCGGTCGCCAACACTTCACTGAACCAGACCGGCCGCGCCTTCGAGTGCATCGTTATCGTGATGGCGGTGTATCTGACGCTCTCGCTCATCACCGCAGCACTGGTCAATCTGTATAACGCCCGCGTTGCCCTGCGAGGCACACGATGATCCGCCTGCCGCGCAAACTCACGATTCTCTGGATCCTGCTGGCAGCAGCCCTGCTCTGGCCGCTCTTCAGTTGGGGACTTGTGCATGCAATCTGGAGTGCCGACCTGGAAGCCTGCCGCGCGGCGCGTGGTATCGGTGCCTGCTGGGGAGTCATTGTTGAAAAGCATCGCCTGCTGCTGTTTGGCCGCTACCCCTTCGAAGAACAATGGCGACCCTTGCTGGCCACCCTGCTGATCATCGCCGTGCTCTGCGCTGCCTGCTGGCGCCAGCGGTGGCAATTGCGCTTCGCCGCGCTGGCAGGCCTGGCCCTGCTTTTGGCTGTCGCCCTGATGCGGGGCGATATCGGCGGGCTGAGCCCGGTGCCGACCAAGCTGTGGGGGGGCTTGCCGCTGACCCTGCTGGTCTCGCTGGGCGGCACCCTGCTGGCCTTCCCGCTGGCCGTACTGCTCGCATTGGGGCGGCGCTCATCCCTGCCGCTGCTGCGCAGCCTGTGTGTGGCTTATATCGAGCTGATCCGCGGCGTACCGCTGATCAGCCTGCTGTTCATGGCGGCCTTCCTGTTTCCCCTGCTGCTGCCGACAGCTTGGCGGCTGGACATCCTGCCGCGGGTGATCGTGAGTATCGCAGCCTTCGCAGCAGCCTATCTGGCCGAGGTGATCCGCGGTGGCCTGCAGGCCATTCCCGCAGGGCAATTACTAGCCGCCCGCGCACTGGGCATGCGCACCTGGCAGGCCCTACTGTGGATCGTACTGCCGCAGGCCTTGCGCAAGGCCTTGCCGGCACTGGTCAATAGCTTTGTGGGGATTTTCAAGGACAGCTCGCTGATCTCCATCGTGAGCCTGCACGAACTCACCGGCGCGCTCTCGCTGGCACTCGGCGGTGATGCCGACTGGCGCAGTTTCTATCTCGAAGGCTATCTCTTCATCGCCTTCATCTACTGGGCCTTCTGCTTTGCGCTGTCGCGCGTCGGCAAAGGGCTGGAAACTGCCCGCTAGCGGCAGTCAGGCGACGGAAATCGGCAGAATTGCGTGAGCGCGGCTCAGCAAGCCACGCGTCGCCCCTCAGCAAATACGGCCAGCTCACCGACCGGCAGGGGTTGCCAGTGCTCGTCCGTGAGCGGTCGGGTGGCGACGATAATCATGCGGTCGTCCTGCTCGTTGTGGCGGGAAAAATCGATACCCAGCGGGCAATCGAGCAGATGTGCCCGGCCAAAGGGATAGGCCCGCTGCAGATAGTGCAACTCGGTACTGCGGTGGGTGAACAGCCATTCGCCGTTGGACAGCACGAAATTGAAGCTGCCGGCCGCAGCGATCAGGCGCGCCAGTTCGGCCAGGGTCTGGCTCAGTTGCGCCAGCCCCGGCGCCTGGCGGCCGAAACGGCTGAACAGGCCATCCAGCAACAGGCAGAAGGCGTGTTCGCTGTCAGTCTGGCCGCAGGGCGTGAAGCAGACCGGCGCCGGCAACTTGCTGACATCCAGATTGCCGTTGTGGGCGAAGGACCATTCCTGCCCCCACAAGTGGCGCAGGAAGGGGTGGCAGTTTGTGGCACTGATGCTGCCCTGAGTCGCCTTGCGGATATGCGCGATGACGTTACGCGAGCGGCCGGAATAGAGCTGGATCCACTCGGCCAGCGGTGAGCGGGCAGACGGCAGTTCATCAATCAGCAACTGGCAGCGGCGATCCTCATACAGGGCGATGCCCCAGCCATCTGCGTGCTCGTCCGTTTCGCCCCCACGACGCAGGAAGCCCTCGAGCGAAAAACTCAGGCGGGCAGGCTTCAGCGAATTCATACCGAGTAACTGGCACATGTGAGGAGTAACGGCACTAAGGCCTGATGCGTTGACCGGATTCTGCATGCAGTTTTTGAGCATGCTCAGACATCTTCCGCATAAGCAAATGCCGTGCGCAGGCTGCGCGACCGATTCGGATCAATAAGATTCACTTTTGTTGCATCTTCTAAAAGATTCACATAAAATGACTCTTATAAACACCCATCCTCACCTTCAGGAGAATCCGGACATGAAATCGTCACGCAAGCTGTGGCAATGGCTGGCAGCAATCTTCTTGCTGTCGTTTGCCGTGCTGGGCTGGATCGGCCATGAGATCTACCTCTCGGCTCCGCCCATTCCGACCCGCGTCGTCGCCAGCGACGGCAGCGTGGTCTTCGAGGAAGGCCAGGTCATGCACGGCCAGGAGGCCTGGCTGTCGGCCGGTGGCCAGCAGCTCGGCTCGGTTTGGGGCCATGGCAGCTATGTGGCGCCGGACTGGTCGGCCGACTGGCTGCACCGCGAGGCCATCGGCCTGCGTGAAGCACTCGCACAGAAAGCCTTCCAGCAAAGCTACGCGAGCCTGGCAAGCGATCAGCAGGCGCTGATCGGCGCCCGCGTGAAGCGCGAGCTGCGCAGCAATACCTGGGATGCCGCCAGCGGCGCGGTCACGCTCAGCGTGGAGCGCGCCGGCGTGGTGCGCGAGCTGGTCAAGCATTACACCGGCCTGTTCGGCTCGGAAGCTTCGCTCGACCTGCTGCGCGAGCAGTACGCGATGGTCAAGGACACGCTCAGGAATCCGGACGACCTCAAGGCCCTGCCGGCCTTCTTCTTCTGGTCGGCGTGGTCTTCGGCCACCGACCGCCCGGGCGAGACGGATCTTTCCTACACCAGCAACTGGCCGCACGAGCCCTTGATCGACAATATGCCGACCACCGGCAACGGCATCTGGTCCATCGTCAGCGTGATCCTGCTGATCGCCGGCATCGCCTTCATGATCGCCTGGCATTCGGCGGCCAAGGAGGAAGACGATCCGACTCCGCCGGCGCACGATCCGCTGTTCGAACTCAAACCCACCGCTTCGATGCGCGCCACCACCAAGTACTTTTATGTGGTGATCGGCCTGATCCTGCTGCAGGTGGTGATGGGCGTGGTCTCGGCCCACTATGCGGTGGAAGGCCAGAGCTTCTTCGGCATTCCGCTGGCCGAGATCCTGCCTTTCACGGTGAGCCGCACCATCCACACCCAGCTCGGCGTGCTGTGGATCGCCACCGCCTGGCTGGCCACCGGTCTGTACATTTCGCCGGCGCTCTCCGGCCATGAACCGAAGTTCCAGGCGCTCGGGGTGAACGTGCTGTTCTATGCGCTGCTGCTGATCGTGGTCGGCTCAATCGCCTGCGGTTGGGTCGGCACCCAGCAACGTCTGGGCACCGATTTCGCCTTCTGGCTCGGTAACCAGGGGCTGGAATACACCAGCATGGGCCGCATCTGGCAGTACGGCCTGTTCGCCGGCCTGATGATCTGGCTGGGCCTGATGGCACGCGGCCTGTGGCCGGCACTCAAGAAGCCCTCCGAATCGCGTGGCCTGATCGCCATGGTGTTCCTGTCCGCCACCTGCATCGGCGGCTTCTACGCCAGCTCGTTGATGTGGGGCCAGCACAGCCACTACTCGATGATCGAGTACTGGCGCTGGTGGCTGGTGCACCTGTGGGTGGAAGGCTTCTTCGAGGTGTTCGCCACCGCCGTGATTGCCCTGATCTTCACGCGACTGGGCCTGATCCGCTCGGCCTCGGCCAACGCCGCGATCGTGATGGAAACCATCGTGTTCCTCTTCGGCGGCATCCTCGGCACCCTGCACCACCTCTACTTCACCGGCACGCCGACCTCGGTGATCGCCATCGGCGCGATCTTCTCGGCGCTGGAAGTGGTGCCGCTGGCCCTGATCGGCTTCGAAGGCTATCGCAACTACCAGCGCAGCCAGGCCGCGCCGTGGGTGGCGAGCTACCGCTGGATCATCCTGTGTTTCGTGGCCGTCGGCTTCTGGAACTCGGTGGGTGCGGGCCTGCTGGGCTTCTCGATCAACCCGCCGATCTCGCTGTACTACATGCAAGGCCTCAACATGACACCGGCACACGGCCACGCCGCGCTGTTCGGGGTGTACGGCATGCTCGGCATCGGCCTGATGCTGTTCTGCCTGCGCGGTTTGATGCCGCGCGAGAACTGGCAGGATGTGTGGCTCAAGCGCATGTTCTGGATGCTCAACATCGGTCTGGCGATGATGGTTTTCATCTCGCTGGTGCCGGCCGGCATCTACCAGGCCTGGGCCAGTGTCAGCGAAGGCCTATGGTATGCCCGCTCGCCGGAGATCGTGCAATCCAGCGTGATGCACACCCTGGTGTGGCTGCGCGTGCCGGGCGACATCGTGTTCGCCGTTGGCGTGCTGTGCCTCGGCGTGTTCGCCCTGCGCCTGCTCGGCAAGCGGCGCCAGCCCGAAGCAGTTGGGCAGGTCCGTACCGCCGAACGCTAAGCCGCGTCATCACCCGCCCGCGCCTTCCGGCGCGGGCTTTTTCTTGCACAATCCCGGCATGGACTACCTCACGATCAAGGCCCTGCACATGTGGTGTGCCGGCCTCAGCATCAGCCTCTTCAGCCTGCGCGGCGGCCTGCAGTTGGCGGGCATCGACTGGCGGCGCTGGCGCCTGCTGCGTATCGCTCCGCATGTGGTCGACACGCTGCTGCTGAGCGCGGCGATCTGGCTCGCCACCTTGCTGCAGCAGATTCCCTTCGTGCATGGCTGGATCACCGCCAAGGTGCTGGCGCTGGTCGCCTACATCCTCGTTGGCCGCCTGGCCCTCAAGGCCGGCCAGCCGCCCCGGCGCGCAGCGCTGGCTTTCGGCGGCGCGCTGCTCTGCGTGGCCTACATCGTGTGCGTGGCCATCACCCATTCGGCCAGCCTCGGCCTGTTTTGACGCAGCCAGCGAGGGCGTAAGCCTGTATCGTTCGCAGCAGGAAAAGATCGTCGCCCGCCATGAAACTCACCACCTTCACCGATTACACCCTGCGCGTGCTGATGTACCTCGCGCTGAATCAGGATCGCCTCGCCACCATCCAGGGCATCGCTGAGGCCTATGGCATATCGGAAAGCCACCTGATGAAGGTGGTGCAGCACCTGGCCAAAACCGGCGTGATCGAAGCCCTACGCGGCAAGGGCGGCGGCATCCGGCTGGCCCTGCCGGCTAGCGAGATCCGCATTGGCCGGGTGGTACGCGACGCGGAAGGGGATGGCCCGATCGTGGAGTGTTTCAGCGCCAACGACACCTGCCGCATCACCCCCAACTGCAAGCTGGCCGGTGCCCTGCGCCGCGCGTTTGACGCGCTCTACACCACGCTGGATGAATACACCTTGGCCGATCTCACCCAGCAGCCAGCCGCGCTGGTACAGATCCTGAAGATCGTGCGCAGCTGACGCTGCTGTCGCAAATCCTGCAGGGTTTTGTCACCAAGCCCCCACACAAACGCTCTCGCTCATTAATTTTTCCATTTAAAATCATGCGGATAAGTTCTGGCACCGTGCTTGCTGAATACAGCCAAGGCAACCAAAGGGGCTGGGCATGGGCCGCAGGATCATCATCAACGACACCACACTGCGCGACGGTGAGCAAACCGCCGGCGTAGCCTTCAGCGCCGCCGAGAAGCTGGATATCGCCCGCCAGCTCGACGCGCTGGGCGTGCCGGAGATGGAGGTTGGCATCCCGGCCATGGGCGAAGCCGAGCGCGACTGCATTCGCGCCATTGCCGAGCTGGGCCTGCAAGCCCGGCTGATGGTGTGGGCCCGCCTGAATGAACGTGACATCTCCGCCTGCGCCGGTCTCGGCGCGCAGCTGATCGACATCTCAGCGCCTTCTTCCGACCAGCAACTGGCCAGCAAACTGGGGCGCCCGCGCAGCTGGTTGCTCTCCGAGATCCATCGCCTGGTGCATTTCGCCCGCGACCTTGGCCTGGAAGTGAGTATCGGCATGGAGGACGCTTCACGGGCCGACCCCGCCTTTCTCGCCCAGATTGCCGAGGTAGCGGCCCGGGCGGGCGCGCGTCGCCTGCGCTTTGCCGACACCCTGGGCATCATGGAGCCCTTCGGCGTGGAGCGCGCCATCAAGGCCTTGCGCAAGACGACCCGGCTCGAAATCGAGATGCATGCTCATAACGATCTGGGCATGGCCACGGCCAACACCCTGGCGGCAGCACGCGCCGGTGCCAGCCATCTGAACACCACGGTCGGCGGGCTTGGAGAGCGGGCCGGCAACGCAGCGCTGGAGGAAGTCGTGCTCGGTTTGCGCCAGTGCTACAAGCTCGAAACCGGCGTTGAACTGTGCAATTTTCCGGTACTCGCCCAGTGCGTAGCCAAGGCTTCGGGGCGACCGATTCCGGCCCAGAAAAGCCTGACCGGGTCGAACGTGTTCACGCATGAAGCAGGCATCCATGTTGATGGCCTGCTCAAGGACCCTCACAACTACCAGGGTTTCGATCCGGCCATCGTCGGGCGGGAGCATCGCGTGGTGCTGGGCAAACACTCCGGCACCCGTGCCGTGAAATCGGTCTTCGCCGCCCTCGGGCGCCAACTCGGCGATCTGGAGGCACACCTGCTGCTGGAGATGGTGCGACGTTTCGTCGCCCTCGAAAAACGTACCCCGGACGAATCCGAACTGATGCTGCTCTTCAAGGGCCTGCATCAGGAATGCTGCTGAAAGAGAGAGGTCATCATGAGCACCGAGCACCCTGACTTTACGGACGATCTGGCCGAGCTCGAATCGGCCGAGGACTTCCTCACCTACTTCGGCATAGCATTTGATCCCAAGGTTGTGCGGATCAATCACCTGCACATCCTGCAGCGCTTCCACAACTATCTGAACGGGGCGGGCAAGGCGCCGGAGTACGAAACCTGGAAACATCTGCTGGCCCGCGCCTATCAGGATTTCGTTCATTCCGATGCGCTCACCGAAGGTGTCTTCAGCGTTTTCAAACGTGCCCGCGGCATCCAGACCGTGCCGATCACCGCCATTGGCCGGAGGCAGCCATGAGACCGCGCTGGGAGCTTGGTGAAAGCCTGCGCGTGACGCGCAATGTGCGCGACGACGGCACCTTTCCCGGCGCCACCCGTGGCGAGCTGCTGGTGCGCCGCGGCAGCATCGGCACAGTGGTCGACATCGGCAGCTTCCTGATGGATCAGGTGATCTACTCACTGCACTTTCTCGAGCAGAACCGCATCGTCGGTTGCCGCGAAGAAGAGCTGCTCGGTCTGGACGAAGCCTGGATCGACACCCGTTTCGAATCGCGCGAACGCGTGCTCAGCGCACGCGATCTGGCCATTGGCGGCGAAGTGCGCGTGCCAGCCGGTGCGCGCGGCGAAATCCTCAAGGTACTCCGCGATCTGCCGGAAGGCCCGGCTTACCACGTGCATTTCGAGTGCTGGGCGGGCCACCCGCTGATCGTGCGCGAAGCTGCGCTTGCCCCTGTTTCAACCCCGTTGCCGGAAGCCTGCTGCAATGTCTGAAATCGCCTCCCCCTCCCCCGTAGTCACCGCCACACCGGCTTCCGCCACGCCCGCCAGCTCTGCCGCCTCGGGTTATCTGGCGCTCAAGCAGGCTCAGGCCCTCTTCAAGACCACGCCCGAGCGCCTCGACGCCGAGCAACACCACAAGCTTGAGGCCGTCGTCAATCGCCAGCGCGCGATCGAAACGCGCATCCTCGGCAGCCGCCAGGCCACGCACGTCGTGATCAGTCCGGAAGCTGTCACCCACAGCATTGCCGAGATTGCCGCAAACTTCAGCAATGAGGCCGAGTTCGTGTGCGATCTGGCCCGTTTCGGACTCAGCGAACAATCGCTACGCGCCGAAGTAGAGCGCGAATTACGCGTCGAAGCCGTACTGGAAATGGTTTCGGCAAAAGTTGCTCCGGTCAGCAACATGGAAGTGGAACTCTTCTACCACCTGCACCACGCCCGCTTTGAAACCCCGGAGCGCCGTACCCTGCGCCACATCCTGCTGACCCATGACGACAGCGAAGCGGGCCGCGCAACGAGCCGTCAGCGCATCGAAGTCATCCGCGAACTACTGCTGCGCCATCCGGATCGTTTCGGTGAACAGGCCCTACGTCATTCCGAATGCCCCACGGCGATGCAGGGTGGCCTGCTCGGCCAGGTGCCGCGAGGCCAGCTGTTCCCGGCGCTGGATGCGGCCGCCTTCACAATGCGTGCCGGCAGCCTGTCGGAAGCGCTGGAATCCCCCATGGGCTTTCACCTGCTGCGCTGCGAAAACATCCAGCCGGCCGGCAAGGTGCCCCTGACCCAGGTACGCGATCGCATCCGCGAGCAGATGCTGATCACCCGCAAGCAGAACAAGCAGCGGGCCTGGGTGTGCCAGATCATGAGCCACGAAGCCCGCACCTGATCAGGCAAGGCCGCCTCCTGCGCGGGGCGGCGGAGTGCTTAGCTACCCACCATGCTCGCCACGCGGATGCTGCGGCTCTCCGGCACCTCGGAGTGGGCAATGACCTTGAGCGAAGGCACGGCACGCCGCAGGAAACGCGCCAGCAGCCAGCGCAGGCTGTTGGGCACCAGCAGCACCGCCGGCAGGCCGACTTCTTCCTGACGTTGCGCCGCCGCCGCGGTTTCGCGCATGAGGGTATCGGCCAGGCCGGGTTCGATTGCGCCACCTTCGCCGCCTGAGGCCAGGGCCTGATGCAGCAGACGCTCCAGCCCCGGTTCCAGCGCGATGACCGACACTTCGTTGCTGCCCGGGAAGAGCTGCTGCACGATGGCCCGGCCCAGCGAAATACGCACCCGGGAGGCGAGCTCCACCGGATCCTGACTGCGCGGAGCATGCTCGGCCAGCGATTCGACGATGGTACGCATGTCGCGGATATTGATGCCTTCTTCCAGCAGGTATTGCAGCACGCGCTGCAGCACATGCAGCGGCAATACCTTGGGCACCAGATCCTCGACCAGCTTGGGCGACTCGCGCTGAATGTGATCCAGCAAGGCCTGGGTTTCCTGGCGCCCGAGCAGGTCCGCCGCATGACTCATGAGCAGGTGATTGAGATGGGTAGCCACCACGGTGCTGGCGTCCACCACGGTGTAGCCTAGGGCATGCGCCTGCTCGCGGCGGGCATTGTCCACCCATACCGCAGGCAGGCCAAAGGCCGGATCGGTCGTGGCGGTGCCGGGCAAGGTGCCGCCAACACGCCCCGGATTGATGGCGAGAAACTGCCCGGGATAGGCCTCCCCCTTGCCGATCTCCACCCCCTTGAGGGTGATCCGGTAAGCGTTCGGCTTGAGTTCCAGGTTGTCGCGGATATGCACCGGCGAAGAGAGAAAACCGATGTCCTGCGCAAACTTCTTACGCAGGCCACGAATGCGCTTGAGCAGCTCGCCATCCTGACTCTTGTCCACCATCGGGATCAGGCGATAGCCCACCTCGAGGCCCAGCACATCCACCGGCGTCACATCGTTCCAGGTCGCATCCAGCGATTCTGGCGCTTGCCCCGGCGTCTGCGCCGGCAGGGGCTGCGCTTCGGCCTCTGCCTCGGCCGCCTGCTTCTTGCCGGTATTCCAGGCCACTGCCGCGAGGCCCGCCGCCAGGGTCAGGAAGATGAAGTTCGGCATGCCCGGGATCATGCCCAGCACGCCGAGGATCGCTGCGGCCAGGATGCTCACATTCACATTGCCGAAGAGCTGGTTGATGAGCAGCCCGCCCACATCGCCTTCGTCGCCCACGCGGGAAACCACCATGCCAGCGGCCACCGAGATGATCAGGGACGGCAGCTGGGCCACCAGGCCGTCACCGATGGCCAGCATCACATACTGGTTGGTCGCGCGATCAAGCTCCATATGGTGCTGCAGCACGCCGACGATCAGCCCGCCAATCACGTTGATGAACAGAATCAGGATGCCGGCCACCGCGTCGCCGCGCACAAACTTCGAAGCACCATCCATGGCGCCATAGAAATCCGCTTCCTGGGCCACCTCGATACGCCGCCTCTTGGCTTCCTTGTCGTCAATCAGGCCAGCATTCAGGTCGGCATCGATGGCCATCTGCTTGCCGGGCATCGCATCCAGGGTAAAGCGTGCCCCCACTTCGGCGATCCGCCCGGCGCCCTTGGTGATTACCACGAAGTTGATCACGGTGAGGATCACGAATACCACCACGCCCACCGCCGTGTTGCCGCCTACCAGAAAGTGACCAAAGGCCTCGATCACCTTGCCTGCCGCGTCCGGGCCGGTATGGCCGTGCAGCAGCACCACCCGGGTGGAAGCCACGTTCAGCGACAGGCGCAGCAAGGTGGTGATCAGCAGCACGGTGGGGAAGACCGAGAAATCCAGCGGCTTCTTGGTGTACATCGCCACCAGCAGCACCATCATCGAGATCGCGATGTTGAAGGTGAAGAACACGTCCAGCGCAAACGCCGGCAGCGGCAACACCATCATTGCGAGCATCGCCAGCAGCAGGATCGGCGCCGCCAGCTGGCGGATGTTGCTCGGCGCAAAGAGCGTCTTCAGATTGACCGTGTTTGCGTTACTCGCCATGACTCAAACCCTCTTCAATATCGATTCGCACCAGCAGCCTCGGGCGCGGTGGTTGCCCCCGGATCCAGCTCTGGCGGAACATCAAGATCGTGCGGTCGCTCAGGCGGCAAGCCGCCCTGAGCGAGAAAATGATTGAGCTGATACACATAGGCCATCACCTCGGCCACGGCGGTGTACAGCGCGGCCGGCACCTGATCGCCGACCTCGGAATGACGAAACAGGGCACGCGCCAAGGGCGGTGCTTCGAGCAGCGGCACCTTGTGCTCCTGGGCCAGTTCGCGGATCGCCTGCGCCACCAGATCCGCCCCCTTGGCCACCACGGTGGGGGCGCCCATCGCCCCGGCTTCGTATTTCAGCGCCACGGCATAGTGGGTCGGGTTGGTCACCACCACGTCGGCCTTGGGCACCGCTGCCATCATGCGGCGACGCGCCATGTCGCGCTGGCGGGCGCGGATCCGCGCCTTGAGCTGCGGATCGCCTTCCATTTCCTTGTATTCCTGCTTGAGCTCTTCCTTGGTCATCTTGAGCCCGTCGTAGTAACGCCAGAGTTGGAAGGGCACATCCAGCGCCGCCACCAGTGCCAAGCTCGCTACGACCCACAACAGGGACATCAGCAGCATGTCGCCGAACATGCTCATGCCGGACTCCAGCGGCATGCTCATCAAAGCCACGATCTCGCCCCGCTGCGACCACAGCACCCAGCCGCCGATGCTGCCGATCAGACCGGACTTGAGCAGCCCTTTCACCAGCTCAGCTACGCCGTGCATCGACACCATACGGCTCAGCCCGTTCATGGGATCCAGCCGGTTCAGGTCCAGCTGGAAGGCCTTGAAGGAGAAAATCAGCCCCCCCATCATCACCGGCGCGGCCACAGCGGCCACCAGCATCACCACAAAAAAGGGCAGCAGTGCCGTAAGCGCATCGATGCTCAGGCGCAAGAGCTGCTCGTACATGTATTCGCTGTTGAAACTCTGCTCACGACCAAAGCTGAGCCCGCCTCGCATCAATGCCGAGGCATGCGCCACCATCCAGCGGGAAACTACCAGCAAGGTCAGCACAGCCGAAATCATGGTCAGGAAGCTGGCCAGCTCACGCGACTGCGGCACCTGCCCATCGGCACGAGCCTGCTCAATGCGCCGGCCTGACGCTGGTTCGGTCTTTTCGAGGTCGCTGCCTTCCGCCATGTCCACTGCCTCTGCGCAATAGAGGCATTATTTGCCGCAACGGCAAGCCTTGCCGGGCCGAACAGGGGCGAGAAAGCGGGCTTATTCAGGCATTGCTGACCCATGCGCCGCCACGTCCAAGGGCTGCAAGGAAGCTCAAGGCTCTTTCCGGTGCTTCTTACGCGGGAAGAAAAGTCGCCTGCAGATCCAGGCTGGCTCGATGCCCCACGGCCTCGGCGTGCTCTGCCAGCCAGCGCCGGGCATGGCTGCGGCCGGCATCACGCAGGCGGTGCAGGAAGGCTTGATTGGCAACGCTCTTGCTCGCTGCGGTGAGCCCGCCGAGCACCGCTTCGGCTTCGATCAGATGGAAACGCGTGCTGCGCAGACGTGCTTCCAACGAGCCGGAAAGCCAGCCACTCTCGCTCGCCATCTCGCGCATGGCCGCCAGCAAACGCATTTCACGCATGAAGGCATTGGTGAAAGCCAGTTGCGCAGCGCGCTCCTGAATCTCATCGGCACCACGCGGGGTGCGCTCGTGATGGAGCGGCGCTAGCATCACGATCAGAATGTCGCGTGAATCGCAGAAACGGAACAGAGGAAAAACCGCCGGGTTCGCTGCATAGGCTCCGTCCCAGTAGGGCTCGCCCTCGATGATGATGGCGTGATGCAGGGTCGGCAGGCAGGCCGAGGCCAGCAGCGCGTCGGCACTGAGATCGGCATTCCGGAAGAGTTTCAGATGCCCGCTGTTGGCGTGAGTGGCCGCGATGAAGAGCTTGAACGGCGAGGCATGACGCAGACGCTCGAAATCGAATTGAGCTTCAACCAGATCCCGCAAGGGATTCAGATCCAGCGGATTGAGCTGGTAGGGCGAGAACCAGCGCGTAAGCTGCAGCATCCAGTTCATGCCGGGCATGGGGGTGGTCGGGTCGATGATCGGCGGCACCACCTCACGGGGCCCGCTCAAGGCCACTCCCTCCCAGAAATTGCTCAGCGCCTCACGCGCGCCCTCCGCACCACCGAGCAGCCAGCCATGCGCCAAAGCCACCGCATTCATGGCTCCGGCGCTGGTGCCGCTGATGCCCTCGAAGCCGAAGCGGCCGTCTTCCAGCAAGGCATCCAGCACACCCCAGGTAAAGGCCCCGTGCGCACCACCGCCTTGCAAGGCAAGATTGAGGGAGAACGAGCTCGGGCTGACCTTGGCAAACATGTGCGCAATCCGGGTGTGCAACAGCCTGCAGTGTGCCGCAGGCATGTTGCAATGCACACTGTTCAGGCCGCTTTTTTCCGCAGGTCAGGCAGGAAGACTGTCAGCAGTCCCAGCAAGGGCAGAAAGGCGCAGACCTGATAGACGAACTCGATGCCGCGCAGATCCGCCAGCATGCCCAGCAACGCAGCACCGATCGCTCCCATGCCAAAGGAAAAACCAAAGAACAGGCCCGCCACCAGCCCCACCCGGCCCGGCAACAACTCCTGCGCATAAACGATGATCGCCGAGAAAGCCGAAGCCAGGATCAGGCCGATGATGAAGCTCAGAACCGTGGTGGCAGTGAGCCCCACATGCGGCAGGATCAGGGTGAACGGCGCCACGCCGAGGATCGAGAACCAGATCACCCGCTTGCGACCGATGCGATCGCCCAGTGGCCCACCGATCACGGTCCCCGCAGCCACCGCAAACAGGAAAACAAAGAGGTGCAACTGGGCCGATTGCGCGCCGAGCCCGAACTTCTCCATCAGATAGAAAGTGAAGTAGCTCGACAGACTGGCGAGATAAAAATACTTCGAAAAAATCAGGCTCAGCAGCACGGCAACGGAGCCCACCACCCTGCCACGCGACAGGCCGGTTTCGGCCGCCCCCTGGCGAATCCTGGCTTTAAGCGCCCCTTGCGCCTGCTGATGCGCATACCACTGCCCCACCTTCCACAACAACGTGATCGCCAGCAAGGCAGCCAGCGCAAACCAGGCCACACTGCCCTGCCCGTTCGGAATCACGATCAGCGCCGCCAGCAAGGGGCCCAACGCCGTGCCGGCATTGCCGCCGACCTGGAACACGGACTGCGCCATTCCCAAACGGCCGCCCGAGGCCATGCGCGCCACCCGCGAAGACTCAGGATGGAAGATCGAGGAACCGGTGCCGACCATCGCGGCTGCGATCAGCAAGGCCGGATAAGTCGTGGCCGTGGCCAGCAAGAGCAGCCCCACCAGCGTGCTGCACATGCCGAACATCAGCGAGTAAGGCTTGGGATGGCGATCGGTATACAGCCCGACCAGTGGCTGCAACAAGGAAGCCGTAGCCTGGAAAGTGAAGGTGATCAGGCCGATCTGCCCGAAACTCAGATTGAAACCGCCCTTGAGCAAGGGATACAACGCCAGGATCAGCGACTGCATCATGTCATTGAGGAAATGCGAGGCGCTGATCGCGCCCAGCACACGGAACGAGGTTGTCTGCCCTGCTGACTGCGCGCTCAAATCACGTCTCCCTGTGGAATGGATGCCACCTGCCTCTACGCAGGGCTTGCGAAAGAATATAGGTGAGGGTGAAAATTCCGTCTAACCACAAAAAGCCAGAATATGTCGCAAAACAGCCACAACATCATTTTGCGCCTGCCCAGCTACCAGACACTCCCACGGCCTGTCGTTGCCCGCATAGGCGATCGCCTTCCCGGCTCGCTGACCCCGTGGCACAGCCATCGCTGGTGGCAGCTGACCTGGGCCATGAGTGGCGTACTGGCCATCGAAACTCAAGATGGCAGTTTCATGGCCCCACCGGAACGGATGATCTGGATTCCGCCAGACATCGAGCATCAAGCCACCAACGCTCCGCTCACCGAAATGCGCAATCTGTATGTGGATCACAGCCTGATGGAATGGGCCGGGCCACACTGCCGGGTCGTACGCATCACGCCCCTGGTGCGGGAGCTGATGCTGGCCGTGACGACGCTGCCGGAAGATTACGAACCGTCCGGCGAAGCCGAACGACTGATCCAGGTCCTCATCGATCAGCTCAAGCGCCTGCCCGAGGTGGCCTTCAACCTTCCGATGCCAACCGATTCGCGCCTGCGCCGGATCTGCAGCGAACTGCAGAACCGGCCCGACGACACCCGGACCATGGCAGCCTGGGGGGAACTGGTAGGCCTCTCCGAGCGCAGTCTGGCCCGGCTTTTCGTGCAGCAGAGCGGTATGAGTTTCGGCGACTGGCGCCAGCGCCTGCGTCTGCTCTTGGCCCTGAACGGACTGGAGCGCGGCGAACGCGTCACACGCGTGGCGCTGGATGCCGGCTACGCCTCACCTTCGGCCTTCATCGCAGCCTTCCGGCGAAACTTCGGACTGACGCCAACCGAGATGTTCAAGCCACAAGGGACTTAAAACCCCTTGCACTGCTGCCGAATTCAGGCCGGGAACAAGACCTCGGTAAAACCGAAGCGGGTGAAGTCCTGTACCCGCATCGGATACAGTGTGCCATCCAGATGGTCGCACTCATGCTGCACCACGCGGGCATGAAAACCCTCCACCTCGCGAAGAATCGGCGTGCCGAACTGATCGAAGCCGCTATAGCGCAAGCGCACATGGCGCGGCACCATGCCGCGCAATCCCGGCACCGAGAGGCAACCCTCCCAGCCTTCTTCCAGCTCATCCCCAATGAATTCCAGCACCGGATTGACGAGCACCGTGAGCGGCACGGCAGGGGCTTCCGGATAGCGCTCACTGGCCTCGAAACCGAAAATCACCACCCGCAGATCCACCCCGACCTGCGGTGCGGCGAGGCCCACACCACCGGCTTCGCGCATGGTATCGAACATGTCAGCGATCAACGCGTGCAGCTCCGGCGTGTCGAAAGCCTCCACCTGTTGCGCATGGCGCAACAGGCGTTCATCACCCATCCGCAGGATCTCGCGAATCATCGGCGCCTCAGCAATTGGTGCAGAAATGCTGCAACACGTTATGCACGCGCACCATCGCCGTCTTGGCGGTGGCCTCGATATCGGCCATCTGGATGCCATGGGCACTACTGCCACGCCCAGCAGCCTGGTTCACCACCACCACGATCGCTGCATAGGGGATTCCCAATTCGCGAGCCAGCACAGCTTCGGGCATGCCGGTCATGCCGATCACGTGCGCGCCATCTCGCTCCAGACGGGTGACCTCGGCCGCCGTTTCAAGACGCGGCCCTTGGGTAGCCGCATAGGTACCACCATCCACGATCGCCTCACCTGCATTCCGGGCAGCGGCGAGGATGCGCGCGCGCAAGGAGGCATCGTAGGGATCGGTGAAATCCACATGCACGACCGGGCCATCCACACCGTCAAAATATGTCGCCTTGCGGCCCCAGGTGTAATCGATGATCTGATCCGGCACCATCAGCACGCCCGGCCCAAGGTGGTCCTGAATACCGCCCACCGACGCCACCGAGATGATCTCCTTGGCACCTGCTTCCTTCAGAGCCCAGAGGTTGGCACGGTAATTCACGCCATGCGGCGGGATCGTGTGGCCATAGCCATGACGGGCAATGAACACCGTCTGCTGGTCACACAGATGACCGAAGAGCAAGGCACCGGAAGGCTCGCCATAAGGCGTACGCACCACTTCACGGCGCGTGATGTCGAGATTGGAAAGCTGGCTCAGGCCACTGCCACCGATGATTGCGATCATGTCCGTACCGGGCTGAAAAATAGTCGATGGATCTTAGCACGCAGGTGCTGCAGGCTCGCCGCAGCTGGCGGCCATGGCGACAGCGGGCGGCTCACGGGGCTGAAGGCACGGCTGACAAACTGTCACGGTTTGTCCACTTCAGCATGATAGAATAGAGGGCTTTGCGATCAAGCCCTCAGGGTTGACGCGTCTAACCACTTCCCCCGCAGACCGAAAATATCATGAGCCGTGCCATCCGCAACATCGCCATCATTGCCCACGTCGACCACGGCAAAACCACACTGGTCGACCAACTTCTTCGCCAGTCCGGCACCTTTGCTGCCCACCAGGCCGTGACCGAACGCGTGATGGACAGCAACGATCTTGAAAAAGAGCGCGGCATCACGATTCTGGCCAAGAACTGCGCGATCAAGTACGGCGACACCCATATCAACATCGTCGACACCCCGGGGCACGCTGACTTCGGCGGCGAAGTCGAGCGCGTGCTGTCGATGGTCGATTCCGTGCTGCTGCTGGTGGATGCCGTTGAAGGCCCGATGCCGCAAACCCGTTTCGTGACCCGCAAGGCACTGGCCATGGGCCTGAAGCCCATCGTCGTGGTCAACAAGATCGACCGTCCGGGCGCACGCCCGAACTGGGTCATCGACCAGACCTTCGATCTTTTCGACAAGCTCGGCGCCACCGAAGAACAGCTGGATTTCCCGATTGTCTACGCCTCGGCACTGAATGGCTTTGCCATGCTCGACGCTGACCAACCGGGCACCGACATGAAGCCGCTGTTCGAAGCCATTCTCAAGCACGTGCCGCAACCGGAAGTGGATTCGGACGGCCCGCTGCAACTGCAGATCTGCTCGCTCGATTACTCCACCTATATCGGTCAGCTCGGCATCGGCCGCATCAAGCGCGGTCGCATCCGCCCGAACCAGGAAGTGGTCGTGATGTACGGCGACGAGAATAAGGGCAAGGCCAAGATCGGCCAGATCCTGACCTTTGAAGGCCTTGAGCGCAAATCCTCAGAGCTGGCCGAAGCCGGCGACATCGTGCTGGTGTCCGGCATCAACCAGGTCGGCATCGGCGTGACCATCTGTGACCCGGACCAACTCGACGGCATGAAGCCCATCGCCGTGGATGAGCCGACCCTGACCATGAACTTCATCGTGAACAGCTCCCCGCTGGCCGGCCGTGAAGGCAAGTTCGTGACCAGCCGCCAGATCCGCGAGCGCCTGGAAAAAGAACTCCTCAAGAACGTTGCCCTGCGTGTGGTCTATACCGACGACGCTGACGTGTTTGAAGTTTCCGGTCGTGGCGAACTGCACCTGACCATCCTGCTCGAATCCATGCGCCGCGAAGGTTTCGAGCTGGCCGTGGGCCGCCCGCGCGTGGTGTTCAAGGAAATCGACGGGGTGAAGTGCGAGCCCTACGAAATGCTCACCGTGGATGTGGAAGAAGACAACCAGGGCGGCGTGATGGAAGAGCTCGGCCGCCGCCGTGGCGAACTGCAAGACATGGCGCCGGACGGCAAGGGCCGCGTGCGCCTCGAATACCGCATTCCGGCGCGTGGCCTGATCGGCTTCCAGGGCGAATTCATGACCCTGACCCGCGGCACGGGTCTGGCCAGCCATGTGTTCGACGACTACGCCCCGGTGGCTGGCAACATGAGCGAGCGCCGCAACGGTGTGCTGATCTCGCAGGACGACGGCGCCGCCGTGGCTTACTCCCTGTGGAAGCTGCAAGATCGCGGCCGCATGTTCGTGAGCCACAACGACCCGGTGTACGAAGGCATGATCATCGGCATCCACTCGCGTGACAACGACCTCGTGGTCAACCCGATCAAGGGCAAGCAACTCACCAACGTGCGCGCCTCGGGTACCGATGAAGCCGTGCGTCTGGTACCGCCGATCGCACTGACGCTCGAATCCGCCATCGAGTTCATCGCTGATGACGAGTTGGTCGAAATCACGCCAAAGTCGATCCGCCTGCGCAAGCGCTACCTGAAGGAACACGAACGCAAGCGTGCCTTCCGCAGCGACGAAGCCTGAACACGGCAAAGTATCACCAGAGGCCATCCTGCGGGATGGCCTTTTTCGTTTCGGCGGCGCATAAAAAACATCAAAGCCGCTTTCGTGCTGCAGCCATTACAATCCCGCCACCCTAGCCCAAGGAGCGCCCGCCTTGATTTCGCGCCTGCTGACTGCCAGCCTCAGCCTGCTCTGCCTTTGCGGCAGCCCCTTCCTGCACGCCGCCGAGCCTGAAACGGTCAGCCTTCAGTTCGCCAACGCCCTGACTGCCCCGGCGCCCGCGGCGGGCACAACAGCAAACAGTGAAGGCGCCAGCACGCCGGTCACAACCGAACTGCCGCAGCGCACCCCTATCAATACCGGTGCCCATGCCAAAGCCAGTTCCGACCTGTGGGACCGTATCCGCAAAGGCTTCGGCATCCCCAATCTGGTGGACAACCCGAATGTTGACCGCCACATCGCCGCTTTCCAGGCCCGCCCGCAAGCCATCACCAATCTGATGGAGCGTGGCAGCAAGTATCTCTATCACATCGTCAGCGAACTCGAAGCGCGTGGCATGCCGACCGAGTTGGCCTTGCTGCCACTGGTGGAGTCGGCCTACAACCCGATGGCCTTCTCGCCAGCCAAGGCCGCCGGCTTGTGGCAGTTCATTCCCTCAACTGGGCGAGACTTCCGTCTGCAGCAGAACTGGTGGGTGGATGAGCGTCGCGACGTGCTGGCCTCCACCGCCGCCGCACTGACCTACCTGCAGGCCGTATACGAACTTCAAGGCGACTGGCACCTCGCGCTGGCCTCTTACAACTGGGGTGAAAACGCGGTGCTGCGCGCAGTGAACTCCAACCGCAATGCCGGCCGGCCGACCGACTACAACAGCCTGCGCATGCCCAAGGAAACGGCCCAATACGTGCCCAAGCTGCAAGCCGTGAAAATGATCGTGGCCAACCCGGAGCGCTATGGCCTGCGCCTCCCCCCCATCCCGGACGAACCCTATTTCGTGACGGTGGAGCGTGATCAAGGCATGGATGTGGCACTCGCAGCGAAATTCGCCGAAATGCCGCTGAACGAATTCCTGGCCCTAAACCCTGCCTATAACCGCCCGATCATTCCCGGCAACCATGATGCAGACCTGATCTTGCCAGTCGACAACGCACGCAAGTTCAGCGAGAACTTTGCCGCCCACGGTGGCCCGCTGCTGAGCTGGAAGACCTATTCACTGCCACGCGGGGCGCGCGTCGAGCAGGTCGCCCAAAGCCTCAAGCTGAGCCCGGACGCTCTGCGCAGTGCCAATGGCCTGCCCCCACGCGCCAAACTGGCAGCCGGCTATACCTTGCTTGTGCCGCACGCCACCGACATCACAGCGCCGATCGAAACGGCAGAAACCAGCAAGCCTGGCGTTCAAAACAAGAGCTCCAGTCGTGCTCCATCGCCGGCCCTGAACAAGGCTGCGGCACGCGCACCAGCCAAGAAAACACCGACTCGGCGCGGCTGACATGCAACAGTTGGGGGCCAGCGCCTTCGCGCTGTTTGAGGACAATCTCGCCCAAGCGCCGCGCGCCTGTCTGCTTGAAGGACTTGAACAGCGCCTGCTTGCGCACCACCCCAGCGAACTGGCGGAATTTTTCGAGCGTCTGGAGGCTACCCAAGCAAGCGGCCGCTGGATTGCCCTCGCGGCCCGCTATGAGCTCGGCAGCGCCTTCGAACCCCATCTGCCACACCGCCACAGTTCCCAGCCTCTGCTACAGGCCTGGGTGTTCGCCCACCGAAGTGAGCTCAGCGGCGATGCGCTCGCCCGCTGGTGGCAGATGCAGGCTGCCGCACTCAGCCCGCAAGCGCGTGAAGCCGGCTTGCTGCGCCTTGAAGCCGATTGGGACGAAGCGCGCCATGCCATTGCCTGCCAGCGCATCCTTGATTACATCCACGCCGGCGATTGCTATCAGGTCAACCTGACTTTTCCCCTGCGGGGCCAGATCTATGGCCATCCGCTGGCGCTCGCCGCTCGGCTGCGCGAGGCACAACCCGTGGCTCACGGCGTGCTGATCCACGACGGCAAAGACTGGATCATTTCGCGCTCACCGGAACTCTTCGTCGAGCGTCACGCGAGTACCCTCACCTGCCGCCCGATGAAGGGCACTGCCACACGCAGCGAAGATCCGCAGGCGGATGCCGCAGCCGCCAGCCGCCTCGTGCATTCGGACAAGGATCGCGCCGAGAACCTGATGATCGTAGATCTGATCCGCAACGACCTTGGCCGTCTTGCCCCCGCCGGAGGGGTGCGCGTCGAACAGATGTTCTCGCTGGAAACCTATCCCAGCGTGCATCAGCTCACCTCCACGGTCAGCGCAGAGCCCGTCAGCGCCCCCCTGGAAACCATCCTCCACGCACTGTTCCCCTGCGGTTCGATCACCGGCGCGCCAAAGATACGTGCCATGCAGATCATCAACGAGCTTGAAGACGGCCCGCGCGGCATTTACTGCGGCGCGCTGGGCTGGCTCGCACCGGAGGGCGAGTTCAGCCTCAATGTGCCGATCCGTACCCTGTTGGTGGATTCCGAGGGCACTTGCCGTCTGGATGTGGGCAGTGGGGTCGTAGCCGATTCAGAGCCGGCCGCCGAGTATCGCGAGTGCCTCACTAAAGGCCACTTCCTCACCCAGCTTGAACCGCCCCTGCAACTCATTGAAACCCTGCGCTGGACGCCCTCAGAGGGCTATCCATTCTTGAACGGCCACCTCGAACGCCTGCAGGCCTCGGCCCGCACACTGGCCTTCAGTTGCCCTCTGACTGAGATCCGCGCAGCACTGCAAGCGCTGGCCGATATCCTGCCTGGTAGCGCACAGCGCGTGCGTCTGCTGCTGTCACGCAACGGACAGTTCAGCCTGCAAAACGCTGCACACGCCGAGACTCCAGCCACAGCCCGCTTCGCGTTGGCAGACTGGGCACTCGATCCGCAAGACCCACGCCTGTCGCACAAGACCACCGCACGCCAGTTCTACGACAGCGCCTTGCAGAGCGCACTACAACGCGGCCTCTTCGACCTCGTGTTCTGCAACACGCGTGGCGAATTGTGCGAAGGCGCGCGTAGCAACCTTTTTCTCGAGATTGAGGGGGAGATGCTCACCCCCGCCAGCCACTGCGGCCTGCTGCCAGGCGTACTGCGTGCCAGCCTGCTGGCCAGTGGCAAGGCCCGTGAAGCCGTACTGCAACGCGAGGATCTGGCGCGCGCCAACCGTATCTGGCTGGGCAACGCCTTGCGTGGCCTGATAGAAGTCACGCAGGCAACTTGAGTGGCATCTGCGCCGCTGCTCGCGGCACAGGAAAAGCCTCAGATCGCGTCGAAATTGCTGCGTCGTTCGCGCAACCAGGCATCCATCTGCTCGGCAGCCATCGGCCGGGCGAAATGAAAACCCTGCAGCAGGCTGCACCCCAGAGTCTCCAGCATGGAGGCCTGGGCTGCGCTCTCCACCCCCTCCCCCATCAGCGCCAGCTTACGCTTGCACGCCAGCTCAGCGATGGCTGCAGGCAGCGCTGTAGCCTCAGGTGTTTCACCGAAGTTGGCCAACAGGTTCCGATCAAGCTTGATCCGATCGACCGGAAAAGTACCGAGCTGGCTCAGGGACGCCCGGCCACAACCAAAGTTGTCGAGTGCCAAGCGTACGCCCAGCTCGCGCAAGCCGCGCAACTGATGCTGCAACAGCCCAGGCTCTTCGAAAGCGATGCTTTCATCAAGATCCAGCACTAGCCGATCTGCTTCCACATCACTGTATTCAAGCTGGGCCCGCAAGCGCTGCACGAAGCGCTCGTCGCGCAGTTGCACCGAGGAGATGTTCAGCGTTAGTTCGAGACCACGCCAGCCCTGGCGCCGCCAGATACCGAAGCGCTCCAGCGCCTGACCCAGCACCCACTGGCCCAGCTCATGAACCATGCCGGTACGCTCCGCGAGCGGAATAAAACGGGCGGGCGACACCAGCTCTCCAAAATCGTTGCGCCAGCGCAGCAACACCTCAAGCCCCTGCAACTCACCGCTGCCAGCCTGCACAATGGGCTGCCAGCACAGGCTCAGACCACGCTTGAAATCAATGGCGGCGCGCAGACTGTGCAACATCGCCACCCGGGTCTGTACGTCGTCCGACATCATCGCCGAAAAGACGCTGAAAGCGCTCCCCCCGGCTTGCCGGGCCTGATTCAGCGCCAGACTGGCGTTGCGCATGAGCTCCACCGCATTGCCCTTGCACTCCGCAAGGCGCACCAGTCCGATACGCAACTGTACCGTGAGCGCGTGGCCATGAACAAAGAAAGCCTGCTCGAAAGCCTTGTTGATGAGCGCCGGATCGAGCGCATTTTCCGGACCGAAAATACCGAAGATGTCACCAGACACCCGCGCCAGCGTGACACCCGGACCCAGTGCGCTGCGCAGGCGCTTGGCTACAGCCACCAGCAAGGTGTCGCCACAGCGATAGCCCAGCGCATCATTGATTTCGGAAAACCGCACCACATCCGCCAGAGCCAGGCAACGCGAACCACCCTGACGCACCAGCAGATCCTGATCGACTTCATTGATGAAGCGTGTGCGGTTTGGAAGATGGGTCAGCGGATCATAGAAAGCGAAGAAATCGAGGCGCTCGATCAGATCAACGTTCTCGAACCCCACTCCAAGACTGGCCGCGAACATTTCCACCAGTCGTTGCTGCAAGCTACGCAGGGGATGTGGATGGTCCACCACCACTACCGCGTCACGCCCGCCATTGCCGAGCCAGAGCAAGAAACGCCCGGCTTCGAAAACACAGGTATGCGCTGCCAGGCAACGCCGGATACCGCGCTGCATCTCCACATCCACGCTGCGCTCGATCGCGCAGCCGGCCAGGTTGGCGTAGCGCCCACGGCCACACACCACGTGCAGCCCGGCCTCACCCGGCGTAGCCGAGCTGTGCTCCATGGCTACCAGCGCATCGGCAGGCCCCCCCAGGATTTCTTCGATGCGCTCAAGCAGTACCCGCGAGAACTCGAGTGAGCTGCGCAGGCGGAAAACCGTATTGGCCGCACGCGAGACGGCATCCATGCCGCGATTGGCCGCACGCACGGTTTCGATCTGCTCGTAAGCGCGCACGGCGGCGGTAAGCGTCGTGATCAGGCGGGTTTGCGAAAGCTCTGACTTGGTACGGTAGTCATTGATGTCGTAGCGCCGGATCACTTCCAGTTCCGGCGCATAGCCAGGCTGGCCAGTGCGCAGCACGATGCGCACAGAATGCATGCCGAGCTCGTTGCGGACGGTATCGACCAGGCGCAAACCGGCGTCCGGCGTTTCCATCACCACATCCAGCATCGCCACTGCCACGCCTGGATGTTCACGCAGCATTGCTTCGGCCTCGCGCGCGCTGTAGGCATGCAGCAATTCGAGCGGACGCTCGTCAATGTGAAAACCGCGCAGTGCGAAAGCGGTAGCGCGGTGCACCTCGTCATCGTCGTCAGTGATCAGGATTTTCCAGGGTGCGGGCCCCTCTTTCACCGGATGAGCCAGCGCTTCGTCGACGAACTCCAGCATGTCGCCCGCCTGCGCTATCGCATCCCCCTGCTCGATGGTCGAACTCACCGTACGTCCTCCCGGAATGCTCCACCTGATAACGTGGCGTCCCTGTCCACTGCCCCCATGCCCCGCTCCTGCCTATCCGTAACCATCTCTTTCAGTATCGGCAGGGAAAGCGAAAACTTGTGTCCTGGAGCCGGCTTTTTTCTGCTTCAGCGCAACATGAATTCGACGCGGGCTTGCAGAGGCTTCCCCTCTTCCGCCTCCCGGTTGGCTACGAGAAAAACCCGCGCCGGATCCACGCCATTTTTCTCGAGCAGATGCGCCCGCACAGTCTGTGCCCGCGTTCTGGCCAAAGTCTGCAGGTCGGCCGGGGTAATCGCGAAGCTGCCCTGCAGGATGCGCTCCATCTCGGCAGGTGACTGATCCTTCAGAATGCCCAGCGCGTTACGCGGCCGGGCATCAATTTTCTCGCTTTCATACACACGCTTGAGTAGTGCAGGATATTCCGCAGCCTCGATCTGCAAGGCATCCACCTGATCAACACTGTCGCCGCGCCGAACCAGTTGCTCAGCTTTAAGGGCGCGCACCCGGGCATCAAGGCGGGCACGCTTGAGGCCCGTCGTGTCGGATGCCGGATCGGCACTACCAGCGATCTCCAGCTTCAGCACCGGCCGGCTCGTCAGACCCTTGGCCAGCCCCCCCAGCTTGTCGGATGCCGCCTTGTTGAGCGTCGCCGAACCTGGCTCGAAATCCACCCAAGCCAGAGCCTCCGCCTCTTCGCCGAAGATCGAGCCCAATAAGGCGAAGGGCGCTGTTACTGCCTTGCCGATCAGATTGCTAATGACTCTGATGATCACGCCTCCGACCGAAAATTCAGGGTCATCGAGCGAACCGCTGATCGGCAGGTTGATGTCGATCATGCCGTTGCGATCTTTCAGCAGGGAGACGGCAAACAGCACCGGCAATTTCGTCGCGTCCGGGCTGTCCACCTTGTCGCCAAAGCTCAGCTGATCCAGCTTGACACTGTTCTTTGCCGTGAGCTGGCGATCACGGATCTGGTACTGCACGTCCATCGACAGCTTGCCCTTGTCGATGCCGTAGCCCACGTAGCGCCCGGCATAGGTCGAAGCGGAGGTGAGATCCACATCCCGCACCTGGGCCTGGATATCGAGAAAGCCGTCCTGCCGGAACGGGTTGAGGCTGCCATAGAGCTTCACCGGCGCAGAGCCATCCAGACTGGCGCCGAGATCGAGCAGCGCCACCGAGCTTTCATCTGAGGATAGCCCTCCCAGACTGCCGTTCAGCGCCAGCAGATTGGCGTCGTAATTGGGCTTCACGAAACGATCGCTGAAACGCACCTGGCCCTTCTCCAGCACAATGCGCTCGACCCTGACCCTAGGCAGTGGTTTCTTCACAGCACTTGCCGCAGCCGACGGTGCAGCTTGCGGCGCAGCGGCCATCTGAGCAGCTTCGTGGGCTGTGATCTCGCGCAGGTTCAGACGCCCCTGCGCATCCAGAATCAGGCGGGTATAGAAGTCACTCAGACGAATTTCGCGACTGCTGAAGCCCAGCGGCTCGGTCTGCACGCTCATGTCCTGCAGCGCGAGGCGCCTCCAGCGCAGGAAGTCCTCTTCATTCACCCGGTCCAGCATGTTGAAATCATCTACCGCCAGCGCGCCGGCAAAACGGATGTCCGGCTGGCTTTTGGCGAGATCGAAATCAAGCTTGCCTTTTGCAGTCAGCGTACCTCGGGTGAGCAGCACGCGGAATTGATCTTCAAGATAAGCTTGGGCCGGCAGTAGCTCCACCGCACTCAGGTCGAGATTTACGCGCCCACGCAGCGGCTCGGTAGAAAAAGCAGCGTCCGCATTCATGCGCCCGTTGCGATTGATGCGCGCGCTCAGGCTTGCCTTGGCCTGTGCATTGCGCCGAGAGCTCCAGTCCTGCAGGCTCAGCCCCAGTTCGCGCACATCAACGACTACCGGCACACTGCTGCTGCGATCCTCAATGCGCACGCCGCCCTCATTGATCTCGGCCCTACCCACACTGAATTGCCAGGGCTGCTCGGGTTCGGCCGCCGGAGCAGCCTCCAGCACTGCTTCAGCCGCGCGCTCCAGGCGATCCTTGAGCACCTTGCGGGCCTTCGAATCAGCATTCGAATGGCTCTGGAACATGTCTGCCAGGTTCAGCACGCCGTCAGCATCACGCTGCAGCAAGGCTTGCAGGCCACGATTGCTGAAACGGCCGATATGGAGTTCGCGCAGTTCCAGATCCATGCGCATTTCTTCCGCACGAGTCTGCGGCACCTTCAGCAGAATGCTGCGCTGACCAGCCTTGTCCGGCTTTGCGGCCGCATCTGCAAGGCTGAAATCCCGCAGATCCAGCGCCATTTTGTCGAGCCTGACTGCAGGACCGGCCTTGCCGGGTGCCACGCTGAACTCGCCCGCCAGCGCCGTTTCCCCCTTGAATAAGGCGCGCGGCAAGGCGGCCTGATAGTAGGGGCGCAAGGGTTCAAGCTGCATGCCGGCAAACGCAAAACGGCCGCTGTAGGTTTCGGCTAGTACGTTCAGTTGGGCCTGCAGATCGATGCGCAAGCTCTTTTCGCTGGCCGCCTGCAAGGTAAAACTGGCGGGTTTGCTGGTGCCAAGATCAAACTGGCTCAGTTGCACCTCAAAAGGATCGAGCTTGAGTGCAAAACCGCCGGGCACGGCTTCGTCGTGCCAATTGAGGCGCCCATGGCTCACGCTCAATTTGTCGATCAGCACGCGCGGCAGCGCCCGCTTCGCGGACAGATCCGACTTTGCCTTGCCTGCCGGTACGGCGAACTCCCCGACCAGGCGCTCCAGACGGAAGCGACGGTCCTTCTCGCGCAACAATTCGATCTGCGGCGCTTCGACATTCAGCGCACGCACATGCAGCAAGGGCTGGCTGGCAAGCGGCTCCACTCGCTCAAGCTCCACCTGCAGGCTCTGCACTGCGAGCAGATCGGCGCCGGTGTGTTCCTTGATCTTCAAGTCCTTGAGACCGAAACGACCGCTCACCGCCAACGCAGCAGGTTTGTCGCCCAATGCCTCCTCCCAGTGCAAACGCAGGGCGGAGCCGAAATGAGCCTGCTCGATGCGCACCGGCAGCTTCACCGGCACATAGGCGAGGTAGGCGGTGAGATCCAGATCTTCGATGTCCACATCCAGCGTAGCCACACGACGATCGGCAAAAGGCTTGAGCTCGCCAAGCAACTCAAAGGAGCTTTCTTCGAGATCGAAGGCCAGTCTCGGCTTGACGAAGTTTTCGACGCGGGCCGGCAAGTTGGAAAGAAAAGGCAGGCCCAGGGCCAGCGCGCGGACATGGTGTTGCTTGCCGAGCGGGCGATCGTCGAACTCGATTTCGCCCCCCTCAAGCTCGATGTTGTTGAGCGAAAAGCGCGCAGCGTCTGGGGCGGGCTCGGCAGAGGGCTTAGCAAAGCGCTCAAGGATGTCACTGAAGTTGAAGCGTTGCGCCTCAAGCCGCACCAACTTCAGCCGCGGCTGCTCCACGCGCAAGGCATCAAGCACCAGGGCACGATGCCAGAGCGATGCGGTAGAAACGTTCGCCTGGACGGCAGCGAGAGCCACAAAATCACTCTGCCCATCCGCCTCAGCGATTCGCAGCCCTTCCAGGCGCGCCGACAAACGCAGCGGATTGAAGCTCACCCGCTCCACGCTGAGCTTGCGCCCGAGCGCTGCACTGCCTTGAGTCTCCAAGGCCCAGCGCAGCAAGGGCGGCATACCCAGCCAGGCCAGCACCAGCAAGCCCAACACGCTGGCGGCAGCAATTTTCACGCTACGGCGTGCTGCCAGCTGACGCAGGCGGGGGACAAAGGCAAGCAATTTTTCGCGGGTAATCATGGATCGAACTAGGCACAAGCACAAACAGGCCCGCATTCTCCCACGCCCGGCTGACGGCGGCATGACAGCCACCCTAGCGGTCAATCCGCCAGCAAAGCCTCCGCCTCGATCATGCAGCCGCTGCGCAGGCGGATGCTGCGGCCACAGGCATGGGCCAGGCCATCATCATGCGTCACCAGCAAGAGCGTAGTACCGGACTCCCGATTGAGCTCGAAAAGCAGATCAATGATGTGCCGGCCGGTGGTGCCGTCCAGATTTCCTGTCGGTTCGTCAGCCAGCAGCAAGGCCGGCTGCATAGCAAAAGCACGCGCCAGCGCCACCCGTTGTTGCTCACCACCGGAAAGATGCTTCGGATAATGCCCGGCCCGTGCAGCGAGCCCGACCCGGTCCAGCCATTGTCGCGCAAGCTCCCTCGCACCGCTGCGCCCGGCCAGCTCCAACGGCATCATGACGTTCTCCAGTGCCGTCAGCGCCGGCAAGAGCTGAAAGGACTGGAACACGAAACCGATCATGCGCCCGCGCAAGGCTGCTCGCCCGTCCTCATCGAGGGCATAGAGACTCTGCCCGCCAAGCTTTACATCCCCCGAACTGGGAACATCGAGGCCGGCCAGCAGTCCGAGCAAGGTGGATTTCCCCGAACCCGAAGCGCCAACAATGGCCAGCGTCTCTCCGGCCTCGACCGAAAATTCGATCTGCTGCAAGATGTCCAGCTTGCCGCCATCGGCCAAGGCAACCGTCTTGGCCAGCCCTTTCACTTCCAGCACTGGCCCGGAGCCCTTAGGCATGTCTCGTTTCATCATCATCCTGTTTGCAATCTGCTCGATTCAAAATGCCCTGGCCGCAAACATCCTGGTATGGGGCGACAGCCTCTCAGCCGGCTACGGCATTGCCCAGGAACAGGCCTGGCCGCAACTGCTGAGCCGCAAGCTGGTCACCGAAGGCTACCGCCACACGGTAATCAACGCCAGTATCAGCGGCGAGACCAGTGCCGGCGGACTGACCCGCCTGCCCGCAGCCCTGACCCGCGACAAGCCGTCCATCGTAATCATCGAACTGGGAGCCAACGACGGCCTGCGCGGCCTGCCGGTGCCGGCCATGCGCAAGAACCTTGATGCCATGATCCGCAGCGCCCAGGCCAGCGGCGCCCGGGTGATGCTGATCGGCATGCGCATGCCGCCCAACTTCGGCCCGGTCTACACCCAAAAGTTCCAGCAGACCTACAGTGAGCTCGCGCAGCAGTACAAGACGGCCCTTCTGCCCTTCATGATGGAAGGCTTCGCCGAGCGCAGCGAGCTATTCCAGGGCGACAACCTTCACCCCACCGCAGAGGCCCAGCCTCTGATCCTCGCCAACGTGTGGTCAGCGCTCAAACCGCTGCTGCGCAAGTAGCCGTACTCACAAGCCGTCAGCCTTGGTGCTGCTAGTTTTTTTTGCGGGCTCCTTGGCCATTTTTGCCGTTTTTGAAGACGAACTGGACTGTGCCGGAGGTTTGGGTTTGGGTGTCGGACGAATCGGCGGCTGACTCCAGCCCGGAATCGGTACATACACCGTTGAACTGCCGCCCTGGCCGTAGAGCTGGGCATCAACATTGTCTTCGCAATCAACCCCACGATTGCGCTTGCAGGCTTCGATCATCCGCAGACGAGCCGCCTCGACATCCGACACCGGTGCGGCGCTGCTGGCGCTCTCCTGCTCTGGCTTGGTGGTGATACCCCCAGCCGCCGGCCCCACCGCTTTCGACGCGGCCTTGGCAGCTTCCGGTGACGGCGCAGCAGGCGGCGGCGTAAAAGCCGGCATCACCGTAACGCCGCCGGACACCTTGCTAGCCTTGACATCCTTGGGTGGCGTATCGCCGTACTGAATTTTGCCGTCCGCATCCAGCCATTTATAAACCTCGGCCTGTGTCCCGAAGGTGCACAGGCCGAGCAGGCACAGCACAATCGTCGTTTTTCTCATGCATCAACTCCCGGCTCTGGCGCCTTCTACGGACGCTCACGATTAAAAAATTCGAAACTGACAATCAGCTCACCGACAACTCTGGCGCGCCATTGACCAAGTGCCCAATAACGCTCGCCACTTCAAATCCGTTGTCATGGAATACCCGCAAGGCCGCATCGGCGACAGACGGAGCACAACTCACCAACAAACCGCCACTGGTCTGCGGGTCCGTCAGCAAGGTCTGCTGCCAGTCCGGACAGTCCACCGGCAAGCGCACATCCTGACCATAGGCCTTCCAGTTGCGCGGACTGGCTCCAGTACGCAAGCCTTCACGGGCAAAGACTTCAGCCGCAGCAATCCGGGGGATACGGGGAAACTCGATCATTGCTGCCAACTGCGAACCGCGACAGATTTCGAGCAGGTGGCCGGCCAGACCAAAGCCGGTCACATCGGTGATCGCATGTACACCATCGAGGGCTGCCAGCAAGGGGCCAACCCGATTGAGCTGGGTCGTGTAGCGGATCATCTCGGCATAGCCAGCCGCGTCCAGCCGCTCCTTCTTGAGTGCGGCAGAGAGCACCCCCACTCCGAGCGGTTTGCCCAGGATGAGTGCATCCCCCGCTTGAGCATCGGCATTGCGGCGCACTTTGCCGGGATCCACCAGCCCCAGCGCAACCAGGCCATAGATCGGCTCCAGCACATCAATCGAATGCCCACCAGCGATCGGAATGCCCGCCTCGCGGCAGATGCTGGCACCGCCCTCGAGCACCTTACCGATCACTTCGGGCGGCAACTTGTCCAGTGGCATGCCGACAATGGCCAGGGCCATGATCGGTGTGCCACCCATTGCATACACGTCCGAAATTGCATTGGTCGCTGCGATGCGGCCGAAATCGTAGGGGTCATCAACGATCGGTGTGAAAAAGTCAGTGGTGGCGATCAACGCCTGCGTCTCATTCAGGCGATACACCGCAGCATCGTCCGAGGTTTCGATGCCTACCATCAGCTCTGGCGGAATCAGGCCTTGCGGCGCACGCGCCAGAATATCGGCGAGAATTCCCGGCGCAATTTTGCAGCCGCAGCCGCCGCCATGGGAAAATCGGGTCAGACGAACTTCTTCCATTACCATCCTTCATGTCCAGAACAACGGTGACGCTAGCAGAACTCGGTGATTTCGACGAGATCATCGATGTGCGCTCTCCTGCCGAATACCAGGAAGACCGCATCCCCGGCGCCATCAACTGCCCGGTGCTGGACAACGAACAACGCGCCCTGATCGGCACGCTTTACAAGCAACACTCGCCCTTCGAAGCGCGCCGCCTCGGCGGCGCTCTGGTCGCCGAGAACATTGCGCACCACCTGAAGGAAACCCTCTGCGATCGCCCGAAAAACTGGCGCCCCCTGCTCTACTGCTGGCGTGGCGGCATGCGCAGCGGCTCCTTCGCAACCTGGATGCGGCTCGTCGGCTGGCAAGCCTGCCAGCTTGAGGGCGGCTACAAAACCTGGCGCCAACATGTCATCGACGAACTTGTGCGCCTGCCCGCTGCCCTCGATCTGCGCGTGATCTGCGGCCCCACCGGCAGTGCCAAGACCGCCGTGCTGCAAGCGCTCGCCGCTCAAGGTGCTCAGGTGCTTGATCTGGAAGGCTTGGCGGCACACAAGGGCTCTGTGCTTGGTGGCCTGCCAGGCCAGCCCCAGCCCGCTCAGAAATGGTTCGAAAACCTGATTGAGCAGGCCTTGAAGTGCTTTGATCCGGCCCGCCCGGTTTTTGTCGAAGCGGAGAGCCGCAAGATCGGTGCGCTGTTCATACCTGAAGTTCTCATCGAGCGGATGCGTGCAGCCCTTTGCATCGAAATCGAAGCTAGCCGCGAGGCGCGTGTCGAATATCTGTTGCGTGACTATGCTTGGCTCGGCGAGCGGCCTGCCGAACTGGCGCAGAAACTGGGTTTTCTCAAGGGTTTGCAAGCCAACGAAACACTCAGCCGCTGGCAAGACTGGGCACTGGCACGGGCACTGCCTGAGCTCTACGCTGAGCTCATCGACCTACACTACGATCCGCTCTACGCGCGCTCACAGAATCGTAATTTCACCCGTTTCCCGCAAGCACAGCGCTGCAAGACAAACGATCTTTCCACGGCCGGCATCGAACAGCTCGCAGCCAGCATCCTCAAGCACTCGGAACACTCATGAGCAAACCCAGCCGTCGCCCGCGACGCCAGAACCGCCCGAAACACGATCTGCAGACTTACTCCAATCGCCAACCAGCCCGCACCCTGGCGGTAATGGTTGGCATCCCATTGCTGATCTGCCTGCTCGCAGCCATCAGCCGCAAGGAATATGGTTTCAGCCTCTGGATCATCAGTTCGATTTTTCTTATCGCCTTCATGCTGTTTTCGTCGTTGACGATCCGCGTGTCGAACGATGAGCTGCACTGGCACTTTGGTCCCGGTCTGATCCGCAAAGAGGTTCCCATGGCCGATGTTGCCCGTGCGGAAATCGTCCGCACCCGGTTATGGGACGGCGTCGGTATCCACTACACGAAGCGTGGCTGGCTCTACAACGTGTCCGGACGGGATGCAGTGGCCATCACCCTGAAGAACGGCAAGCAGTTCATGCTGGGTAGTAATGACCCGGTTGGGCTGTGGGAGGCGATCGAGCAGCGGCTCAGCTGATCAATCCAGCGTTGGCGGCAGGCAGTGCACGCCCAGCCACGCCGCGATCGCCTGCCACTGCTCCAGATCGCGCGCGACCCGCGTGGGCGCGACGTCAAACAGACTCATGCCGTGGGCAGCCAGCTGCACATAGTTCTGCGTATCGCGCAGGCAGGCCACCAATGGCAGGCCACTGCCTTCCACGAAACGCAGGAATTCGGCGGCAGCGCGGGAGCGCTCATTCACGCGCATACCAATCAATGCTACCTGCACACCGCGTGCCGCCTTGAGCTCGGCAAGCTCATCGAAGAATGAACGCGTAGCGAGAATATCGAACATCGAAGGCTGCACCGGTACCAGCACGCGCGTAGCCAGCTTCAGGCACTCCTTGAGTTTGTCGCCATGAAAGGCCGCTGGAGTATCGAGCACCACATGCGTCGTCCCTGCGGGCGGGCGCGCGGCGCGATCCGGCTTCAAGTCCCACGACCGGATCAACGGCAACACGGCGGGGCGCCGTGCGAGCCACAGACGCGAGGACTGCTGGCGATCCACATCGCCGAGCATCACCTGCGCAGCCCCCGTCACCCCGCCGCGCCAGGCCAGCAAGCCGGCCAGATTCGTGGCCAGTGTGCTTTTACCGGCCCCACCCTTGGGATTGGCGACGAGATAGACCTGCATGACTAATCTCCAGATTTCAACCGCAGTCGATCCGCGCCTAAATGGAAATCGTAACGCGCGAGGACAAGGCCGGAAGAAGGAGCGCCAGCGTACAGGGGTAGGCTGAGCACTACAGTTTCGGGATTGCCCCGCGCAGCAGATTTACATCAGGCGCGGCGCCAGGTGGTACCGCCGGCACCATCCTCAAGCACGATGCCACGTGCCTTGATTTCATCGCGGATGCGATCGGCTTCAGCAAAATTCTTCGCTTTCTTCGCTTCATTGCGCGCCGCAATCAGGGCATCGATCTCGGCGGCCTCGTCTCCCGCCGCTTCACCCTGCACGAAAGCGGCAGGATCCGCCTGCAAGAACCCCAGCGTGCCGCCCAGCGCGCACAACAGCGCGGAGAGTTTCGCGTCACGCGTGCGGTTGATCTCGTTGCGCAACTCGAAGAGCACCGCAAAAGCCATCGGCGTGTTGAAGTCATCGCACATCGCGTCGAAGAAACGTTTGGCGTAGGGCTCAGTCCAGTCAAGCTCAAACTCAGCTGGCGGAACGTCGCGCAAGGCGGTGTACAACGAAACCAGTGCCCCACGCGCATCCTGCAGGATGTCCCAGGTGTAGTTGATCTCGGAACGGTAATGGCCGCGCAGCAGGAAAAAACGTACGGCCTCGCCGCCCTGCACTGGATCGAGCTTGTCAAGTACGGCACGCGTCGTGAACACGTTACCCAGCGACTTGGACATCTTCTCGTTGTCCATGTTGAGGAAAGCCGCGTGCATCCAGTAATTCACGAAAGGCTTGCCGGAAGCCCCCTCGCTCTGGGCGATCTCGTTCTCGTGGTGCGGGAACTGCAAGTCCCAACCACCGCCATGGATATCCAGGGTTTCACCGAGCTCGGCCCGGCTCATCGCCGAGCATTCGATATGCCAGCCCGGCCGGCCTTCGCCGTAATGCGAACACCAATGCGGCTCCTGTGGCTTGGCCGCCTTCCACAACACGAAGTCGAGCGGATCGCGCTTGTGACCATCCACCGCCACACGCTCGCCAGCACGCAAATCGTCAATCGACTTGCCGGAAAGCTTGCCGTAACCCGGGAACTCGCGCACAGCGTAGTAAACATCGCCATTACTGGCTGGGTAGGCCTTTCCATTGGTCACCAGATCGCCGATCAGCCCCAGCATGTTGTCGATGTGCTGGGTGGCACGCGGTTCGGCCGAGGGCCGCAGCATCAGCAGGCGATCGCAGTCTTCATGCATGGCCGCCACCATGCGGGAGGTCAAGGCCTCGATCGGCTCGCCATTCTTGTTCGCGCGATCAATGATCTTGTCGTCAACATCAGTGATGTTGCGCACATACTTGACCTGATAACCCGCAGCCGTGAGCCAGCGATAGACCATGTCAAACACGGTCAGGGTGCGGGCGTTACCGATGTGGAAATAGTCGTAAACCGTGAGGCCGCACACATACATGCGTACCTTGCCGGGTTCAATGGGCGTAAAGGCCTGCTTCTCGCGGGCGAGCGAATTGTGGATCCTGAGCATGATTCGACGAAGACAGTCTGTGGGAATGAGGGTCTCCGGGCGCGTCCGGAAGGACATCCTCCTTGAATGCGTTGGGATTGGGGGCAGAGCATAGTAAAATCGCGCTCGCACTCTGCCGACCCACGCACAACCGGACCGACTCTACCATAATGCGCCACTCGATCTCCCGTTGCTCCCGCATCTGCATCACTGCACTGCTGGCTCTTTCGACTGCTGCGCTCTCCGTTCCTGCTGCTGCCCAGGCCACCCTAAGCGAAGCCCAGGCCCTGCTCGCTCAAGGTCAGCGCAGCCAGGCCCTCGACAAGATCGACCGCGTGCTGGCCAGTAACCCCAAAGATCGTCAGGCACGCTTTCTGAAAGGTGTGATTCTCGCCGAGATGAATCGTCTTGATGACGCTGCCGTGGTGTTCGTGAAGCTCACTGAAGAAGCCCCGGAACTCCCCGAGCCCTATAACAACCTGGCCGTCATCTACGCCCAGCAGAAGCAGTTTGACAAGGCCAAGGCCGCGCTCGAAATGGCTATCCGCACCCATCCCTCGTATGCCGTGGCGCACGAGAATCTGGGCGATCTCTACGCAAAGATGGCCCGCCAGGCCTATGACCGCGCCCTGCAGATCGATTCGAACAACAGTAATGCACAGGCCAAGCTGAACCTGCTGCGCGATATCAGTACGGCCGGCGCCCGCCCTGCCACGCCGACCAAGCCAGTCACCGTTGCCGTCACCACGCCAGCTCCTACCGCCGCACCTGAAGTTCCTGCCGTCAAACCGGTGCAGGCCGCGAGCAGTACGGCAGCCGTTGCAGCCAGCAGCAAGCCTGCAGCTTCCGCAGCGAGTTCCAGCGCCGTAGCCGAACCGCCGGCCAAACCAGCTACGGCAGACAACGATCAGCGCGCCGTACGCAGCGCCGTTCTGTCCTGGGCGGAGGCCTGGTCGAAGAAAAACACCAAGGAGTATCTAGGCTACTACGCCAGGGATTTTGACGTGCCGGATGGCAAGACCCGTAGCGCCTGGGAAGCAGAGCGTATCGATCGGGTAGGCAAGCCAGGCGCCATCAAGGTCACGCTCAGCGAACTAGACATCAAGCTCAATGGCGACCGTGCCATCGTCCGCTTCAAGCAGAACTACCAGTCTGCAAGCTTCAAGTCTGCCAGTGGCAAAACCCTTGAAATGATCCTGCGCAATGGTCGCTGGCAGATTCAACAGGAACGGATCGGACGTTGACCCGCACACTCAAGCACCTGTTCAGCAGCAAGCTGCACCGCATCGCCGCCTGTGCGGCGCTCATCGTCTCCTCGGCCGCCTGGGCACCCACCGGACTCTACGCCGGCGTATCGGATGCTGGTCCGGATGCCACGATCACTCTGATCATTCGTGACATTGAGCAGAACAAGCTCGATGTCGCGCTGGCACGCACCGAAAACCTGCTCGGGCTTTATCCGAATTTCCGGCTCGCTCACCTGATCCGTGGCGATCTGCTACTTGCGCGCACCCAGCCACTGGCAACCTTTGGCAATGCTGCAGGCGCGCCCGCCGACAAGCTGCGTGATCTGCGTGAAGAAGCCATTGCGCGCTTGCAGGGCTATCGCAATCGCCCAGCACAGAATCAAGTGCCCCGCTATCTGCTGCAGATGCGCGAAGATCAGAACCATGCGGTCGTGGTCGATACCAAGCAGTCCCGCCTCTATCTTTATCGCAACGAAAAAGGCCGTCCGGTCTTCGTCGCGGATTGGTATATCAGTCAGGGTAAAGCTGGCGCGGAGAAGCAGCGCGAGGGTGACAACAAAACCCCGGTTGGCCTCTACCAGGTCACCAGCGTGATGCCGCCAGAAAAGCTCACCGACTTCTACGGCAAGCGTGCCTTCCCGCTCAACTATCCCAATGAATGGGACAAGATGCAGGGGCGCAACGGTCACGGCATCTGGCTACACGGGGTACCACGCGATACATTCGCCCGCCCGCCCAAGGCCTCGGAAGGCTGCGTAGTACTAGCCAACCAAGACCTAGACGCTCTTTCCACCTATCTACAAATCGGTGTCACTCCAGTGATCATCAGCAACGGCATCGAATGGCTGTCGCTGGATGACTGGCAGAACGAGCGCAGCGCACTGAATCAGGCTATCGACGACTGGCGGCGCGACTGGGAGAGCCGCGATGTCTCGCGCTACCTGTCCCACTACTCCACCCGCTTCAAGACCAATGATCAGAATTTTGAAGCCTGGGCACGTCAGAAACGTGAAGTCACTGCTGGAAAAACCTGGGTCAAAGTCGAGCTGCGCAATCTGAGCGTGCTACGCAACCCGGGCAGCCAGGATGAGATGGTCATGGTCAGTTTCGAGCAGGACTACCGCAGCAGCAATCTCAACAATGTCGCCAAGAAGCGCCAATACTGGCGCAAGGAAAACGGGCGCTGGAAAATCATCTACGAAGGAGTTGCCTGAACATGAGCACAACGATCATCCGACTGATGCGCTGCACCATGCTGTTGCTGAGTTGCCTGGCTCTGCCCGTTGCTGCCCAGTCTGCTGCACCCCGCGTTCAGGTCGTCACCAGCGCAGGCGAATTCACCCTCGAGTTGAACGCCGAGCGTGCGCCGAAGAGCGTTGCCAATTTCCTGAAGTACGTTGAAAGCGGCCATTACGCAGGCACCATCTTCCACCGTGTAATCAAGGATTTCATGATCCAGGGGGGCGGCTTTAGCGCCGACATGAGCCAGAAATCCGTGCAGGCGCCGATCCAGAACGAAGCCGCCAACGGCCTCAAGAATGCACGCGGCAGCATTGCCATGGCCCGCACCGGCGACCCGCATTCCGCTACCGCCCAGTTCTTCATCAATACAGTGGATAACAACTTCCTCGACTACCCGGGCCAGGACGGCTGGGGCTACGCCGTATTCGGCAAGGTTGTGGCAGGGATGGACGTGATCGACAGGATCCGCAGCGTACCGACCACCAATGCCGGCATGCATCAGAACGTCCCGGTCAAGCCCGTCACCATCCAGAGCATGAAGCTACTGCCGGCACCTGCCGCCAAATAACTTTCACCATCCGGCCCCATCCGGGGCCGCTTTTCCCCCGGAGCCCTCCATGATCAAGCTGCACACCAGCCACGGCATCATCGCCCTCGAACTCGACGCCGAAAAAGCCCCCGAATCCACCAAAAATTTCATTGCTTACGTGGAAGCCGGCCACTATGACGGCACCATCTTCCACCGCGTTATCAAGGACTTCATGATCCAGGGTGGTGGCATGCTGCCGGACATGAGCCAGAAACCGACTCAAGCACCGATCAAGAACGAAGCCAACAACGGCCTCAAGAACGAACGCGGCACGATCGCCATGGCCCGCACCTCGGACCCGCACTCAGCTACCGCCCAGTTCTTCATCAATACCGTCGATAACGACTTCCTCAACTTCCGCAACGAATCCGTGCAGGGCTGGGGTTACACCGTATTCGGCAAGGTTGTGGAAGGGATGGATGTCGTCGACCTGATCCGCGCAGTCAAGACCGGTCGCAGCGGCTATCACTCGGATGTGCCGGTGGAAGCAGTTGTCATCACCAAAGCGGAAGTGGTCTGATTCCTCACCACCCGATTTGAGCAACGCCGGCTTCGAGCCGGCGTTCTTTCATCTACCGGACTTCACACCTTGATCCTCTTCATCTCCGACCTGCATCTACAAGCCGCAGAACCGGAAACAGCACAGGCTTTTCTGGAGTTTCTCGCTGGCCCAGCCCGCCAGGCGCGCGAACTATGGATCCTGGGCGATCTGTTTGAACTGTGGACAGCCGACGACGATTTGCGCGAAGCCTTTCCGGCCAGCATCGCCGATGCGCTGGCCGATCTTTGCCGCAGCGGCGTTGCCATCCGCATCGTGGTAGGCAATCGCGACTTCATGCTCGGCAAGGTTTTCGAAGCGCGCAGCGGCGCCCGCATCGTGCCTGAACCCGCGCTACTCGAATTTGAAGGCAAGCGTCTGGTGCTGCTGCACGGCGATGCGCAATGCACGGACGATGTGGCCTACCAGCGTTATCGCCGCCGCATCCGCTCGCCCTTCATTCAGGCCTTGCAACGCAATCTGCCCTACTTTGTAAGGCGTGCCATCGTGCGCCGCATTCGCCAACGCAGCGTCATGAACAGGCAAAAGTACGGCGAAAGAAAAATCTCCGACTTGAATGCAGACGCGATCGCCGAAGTCTTCCGCGCAACCGGCGCAGATATCATGATTCACGGCCATACACACCAGCCGGCCTGCCACACGCTGGCAGTGGACGAACGCGAATGCCAGCGCTGGGTGCTCGCTGACTGGCACGGCAAGGCCACCTGGCTGGAAGCCGGACCGGAGGGACTCATTGCACGCGGCGGCTGAATTCGGCCAGCTGAAACGACAAGCCCCGGTCATCAGCCGGGGCTTGTCGTTTCAGCAGCAAAGCCAGACTCAGTTGCTGGCGCCTGCCATCAGATTCAGATCGAGCTGCTCAGCATCATCGTCAGCCGCCTTGCTGGCCGCACCACGCCCACCCTCAACGCTATCGAGGTAAGCGGAAGTTACATCGCCGGTGACATACACACCATCAAAACAGGAACACTCGAACTGCTCAATGGCCGGATTCAAATCACCGACAGCCTTCTTCAGGTCTTCCAGATCCTGATAGATCATCGCATCGGCCCCGATTTCCTTGCCCACCTGATCGGCATCGCGGAAAGCAGCGATCAGCTCGTTCTTGCTGGGCATATCGATCCCGTACACGTTGGCATGGCGTACCGGCGGCGCAGCGGAGGCCATAAAGACTTTGGTTGCTCCGGCTTCGCGCGCCATGTTGATGATCTCGCGGCTGGTCGTGCCGCGCACAATGGAGTCATCCACCAACAGCACGTTTTTGCCGACAAACTCCTGATGCATGGCATTGAGCTTCTGGCGCACCGACTTCTTGCGCACCGCCTGGCCCGGCATGATGAAGGTTCGGCCGATGTAGCGATTCTTCACAAAGCCTTCGCGATACGACACGCCGAGATGGCTCGCCAACTCCATCGCCGCCGAACGACTGGAGTCCGGAATCGGGATCACCACGTCAATCTTGAGATGGCTGTACTCGCGCTTGATCTTCTCCGCCAGATACACGCCCATTTTCACGCGGCTCTCGTAGACCGAAATACCGTCGATGATCGAATCAGGACGAGCCAGATACACATACTCGAACATGCAGGGTGCGAAACTGCGCATATCCGCGCACTGACGTGTGGACAGCTTGCCATGGGTATCGATCAGCACCGCTTCACCCGGCGCGATGTCGCGCACAGTTTTGAAGCCCAACACATCCATCGCGACCGATTCGGAAGCCACCATGTACTCGGTGCCCTCAGGCGTTTCATGCGCGCCGAGAATCAGCGGCCGAATCCCATGCGGATCACGGAAAGCCAGCAGGCCATAACCTGCAATCATCACTACCGCAGCGTAAGCACCCTTGGCACGCTTGTGAGTACCCGCCACAGCGGTAAAGATGGTGTCCTCGTCGAGGCGGAATGCACCGTTCGAAGCCACCTGCAACTCATGCGCGAGCACATTGAGCAGCACCTCCGAATCAGAGTTGGTGTTCATGTGACGCAGATCGCCCAGATACATCTCGCGCTTGAGCTCATCCGAGTTAGTCAGGTTGCCGTTGTGTGCCAGCATCAGACCGAAGGGCGAATTCACGTAGAAAGGCTGGGCTTCTGCCGCATTAAAGGCCGAACCAGCGGTCGGATAGCGACAGTGACCAATCCCCCAGTTACCTTCCAGATTGCGCATGTTGCGAGTGCGGAAGACTTCGCTCACCAGGCCGGAGCCCTTGTGCATGTGGAAACGACCGGACTCCGTGGTGGCGATACCGGCGGCATCCTGACCGCGATGCTGCAAAACCAGCAGACCATCGTAAAGCAACTGGTTGACCGGGCCTTTGGCCATTACGCCGATGATTCCGCACATACCTTCTTCACCTGTATTCAATACTTGATTCGATCTGCCAGATCCTGGGGGAGCCAGGGTTTGACAGCCAGTACAGCAACTTCCAGCGGCGGTGCGAAAGTTGATCCGCGCCACCATTGTTCTTTCGGCAGGCTGCTCATGCCCGCAGCCCCCACTAGCAGCAAGGCCAGAACCACCGCGCGCAGCACACCGAAACCGGCCCCTGCCATACGATCCAGCACACCGAGGCCTGCCACACTCAATAGCTCCCGCAAGAGGAATCTCAGCAAGGCCAGCAGCAGCAAGACCGTAATGAACACCGCCACAAAAACCAGCGGCCAGCGAGCCCACTCCGTCTCCACCGCGCCAGCCAGCATCGGCACGCCCAAGGGCGCGCAGTACCAGGCGATGGCCAGCGCCAAGATCCAACCCAGCAGCGCAAATACTTCGCCAACCAGCCCACGCCATAAGCCCAGCAACGCGCTCAGCGCCAGCAAGACCAGAAAGATGTGATCAAACAGCGTCACGATCCGACGCTCACTTGCTTGTCACGATTCCGTTCAGACCCGCTTTCTTGAGCTTCTCCACGACTTTATCGGCACTCGCGCGATCAGCATAAGGGCCGGCTCGCACGCGGGTCCGATCCGCCTGCTTTTCCAGACTCGCCTTAACACCGCTGGATGAAGCCCGAGTCGCCACCTCGCGGGCATTGGCTTCCTCGCGATAAACCCCCAACTGCACGAAGAACCTCCCCGTCGCGGCAGGCTTGGACTCAGCGGGTTTAGGCTCGGCAGGCTTGGCCTCGGCAGACCGGACAGCAGCGCTGCTATCACTGCGCCCTTCAAGAATGTCACGTGCACGCTGCGCCTCCACAGGCGGCTTGGCAGCCGGCTTGGGCGCACTCTGGGCAGGCATTTCAGGAACAGGAGGAGGGACTACAGTACTTTGCGCAACGGCCGGGGCGAGCTCCGCAGGCTTGGCGGCAGGCACTGACTGGGCAGGCAAAACCGGTGACGCAGGTGGCGGAGCCGCTCCGGCGATCAAACGGGAGGCGTAGTTACCTCCCTCCTGGCTGGGGATACGGATCGAGAGCTCTTGAGAACCGGGTGCGGGCTCGCTGTCCATCACCATCGGCAGCACGATGGCCGCCACCAGAGCCAATGCAATGGCCCCTACCAGACGGCGTCGGGCGCGTTTCTTGAGATCGAGCTGGACGTCGTTTTCAGCCATGAAAACTCACCGGGAAGCAGCCGCACGCATCACGTCGGCCACGGTCAGGAAGGAACCAAAGGCCACGATTCTATCACCCTCGGCAGCCTGCTTCCGCGCTGCGGCAAAAGCTTCGGCCGGGCTAGCAAAACAGGCAAGACTGGCCTTGGTGCCAGACGCTTCCAAAACCTCAGCCAGTTGCGCGGCACTGGCCGCACGCGGCCCCGGCAGGTCACACAGCAACCAGTGATCGACCCGCGGAAGCATATGCTGCAGGCTCCCCACAATATCCTTGTCAGCCAGCATCCCGCATACCGCCCAGGTATCCGGGAAGAAGCCCATATTGGATAGATTGTCGGCCAGCACCGCAGCAGCCTGTGGATTGTGCGCTACATCCAGCACCACGGCGGGTCGCCCCGGCAAGACCTGGAAGCGTGCAGGCAGTTCGACCGTCATCAACCCCTGGCGCACAGCCTGCATCGGAACCGGAAGCTGCTCCTGAAGGCACTCTAGTGCAGCCAGCACGGTCGATGCGTTCAGCAACTGATTGGCACCACGCAGCGCCGGATAGGCCAGGCTGTTGCGGCGCTGGGCACGCCCCTGAAAACTCCACTGTGTCTTGTCACCCGCGAAACCATAATCCTTGCCCTGCAGGCGCAGATCGGCACCGATGGCGCGCGCATGGGCGACAAGACTCTCTGGCGGTTGGGGGTCACCGCACACGGCGGGCTTGCCCGCCCGGAAAATTCCGGCCTTCTCGAAGCCGATCTTCTCGCGCGTATCGCCGAGATAATCCATGTGATCCATGGCTACACCGGTCACGATACTGCAATCGGGTTCGATGACATTCACGGCATCCAGCCGACCACCCAGACCGACCTCCAGAATGATCACATCCAGATTTTTCTGGCAAAACAGCCACCAGGCCGCCAGCGTGCCGTACTCGAAATAGGTCAGGGGAACCGGCTCACCAGCCGCGCAGCGTGCCGCGTCCACCGCCGCAAAAGCCGCGCACAGGTCCGCATCGGACGCCTCCTGCAGATCGATACGCACCCGCTCGTTGTAACGCAGCAGGTGCGGCGACGTGTAGAGGCCGACACGATAGCCGGCAGCATGCAGGATGGCTTCCAGCATGGCGCAGGTGGAACCCTTGCCATTGGTGCCACCCACCGTGATGACCCGGGCGGTGCTGCCTGCAGCGAGTGCATCACGCACCCGTGCGACCCGCTCCAGCCCCAGATCGATTGGCCGGCTATGCTGCGCTTCGATGTGCGCCAGCCAGGCTTCCAGCGTGGCGAATGCGACGGGCATGAATCAGGCGTTGGTAACCGCCGGCTGGCGGGACAGCAGGGTGATGACCTGGGACAGACGATCGCGCAGTTCGCGGCGATCCACCACCATGTCGATAGCGCCCTTCTCGAGCAGGAATTCGGAGCGCTGGAAACCTTCGGGCAGCTTCTCGCGCACGGTCTGCTCAATCACGCGCGGGCCGGCAAAACCGATCAGCGCATTCGGCTCGGCCATCACCACATCGCCCATGAAAGCGAAGCTGGCCGACACACCGCCCATGGTCGGATCGGTCAGCACGGTGATGAAGGGCAGCTTTTTGGCCGACAGCTTGGTGATGGCAGCCGTCGTCTTGGCCATCTGCATCAGGGAGAAGAGGCCTTCCTGCATGCGCGCGCCGCCGGTGGCGGTAAAGCAGATGAAGGGCAGGCCCTGCTCCACCGCAGCGTTCACGCCGCGCACGAAGCGCTCGCCCACCACGGAGCCCATTGAGCCACCCTGGAAGTCGAATTCAAACACGGCCACCACGGCAGGCACCGTCTTGATTGCGCCCTGCATGACCACCATCGCGTCGGCTTCGCCCGTATCTTCGGCAGCGGCCACCAGACGGTCGACGTACTTCTTGCTGTCACGGAACTTCAGCGGATCCACCGGCACGACTTCCGCGCCAATCTCGAAACGGCCTTCCGGGTCGAGCAGCAGATCCAGGCGTGCACGCGCACGGATGCGCTTGTGGTGGCCGCATTTAGGGCACACATGTTCGCTGGCTTCGAGATCGGAGCGATACAGCACCGCCTCGCAGCTATCGCACTTGATCCACAGGCCTTCCGGGATCGACTTGCGGACCGGCTGGTCACGCTTGATCTTCGGGGGCAGAAGTTTGGTCAGCCAGCTCATTTCAATACCTCTTCAATCTTGAATTACTCAGGCCGCATCAAGGGCGGAACGGATGCCAGCCAGGAAGCCCTGGACGCGAGCGTTCAGCCCTTCTTCGCCCTGCTCCACTTCCTGCACGATGCGCGAGCCGATCACTACTGCATCGGCCACGGCTGCCACGGCACGGGCGGACTCGGCATCCCGGATACCAAAACCCACGCCGATCGGCAAGGAAATATGCGCGCGCAATTCGGCAAGCTTGGCGGCCACACTGGCCACATCCAGATTTGCCGCGCCCGTCACCCCCTTCAGGGAGACGTAATACACATAGCCTTCGGCCAGCTTGGCCACGGCCTGCATGCGGCTGACCGGGGTAGTCGGAGCCAGCAGGAAAATCGGGGCGATACCGAAACGCTTGAGCACGGCCACGCGCTCGACGGCTTCCTCGGGCGGCAAGTCGACGGTCAGCACGCCATCCACACCTGCAGCCAACGCCGCTTCGCCAAAAGTTTCATAGCCCATGGCTTCAAGCGGATTGGCGTAGCCCATCAGCACCACCGGCGTATCGGCATTGGTCTTGCGGAACTCCGCCACCATCGCGATCACCTGACGCAGGCTGGTACCGAACTTCAGCGCACGCTCTGCGGCGCGCTGGATCACCGGGCCATCGGCCATCGGATCGGAGAACGGCACGCCCAGTTCGATGATATCGGCGCCCCCCTCCACCAACGCGTGCATCAAGCCGAGCGTCGCCGCTGGATTCGGATCACCTGCAGTGACGTAGGGAATCAGTGCCTTGCGGCCTTCGGCCTGCAGACGGGAAAAAGTATTCTGGATACGAGACATGATGTATCTGCTGACGGGTTACAGGACGATACCGTCGAGACGGGCGATCGTCGGAATGTCCTTGTCGCCACGACCGGACAGATTGACCACGATCACCTGATCGCGGCCCATGGTCGGCGCCATCTTGGCGGCATGGGCCAGGGCATGGCTGGATTCCAGTGCCGGAATGATGCCCTCGAAACGACACAGATCATGGAAAGCGGCCAGCGCCTCATCGTCATTCGCAGCCACGTACTCGGCGCGATGGATATCCTTGAGATGGCAGTGCTCGGGGCCGACACCTGGATAGTCCAGACCAGCCGAGATCGAATGGGTATCCACGATCTGGCCGTTCTCGTCCTGCATCAGATTGACGCGCTGACCATGCAGCACGCCAGGACGGGCATTGGTCGTCAGCGGCGCAGCATGCTTGCCGGTTTCGATGCCGTGACCGCCAGCTTCGACGCCGATCAGGCGCACGCCCGGCACTTCAATGTAAGGGTAGAAAATACCGATCGCGTTGGACCCCCCACCCACGCAGGCCACCACCGCATCCGGCTGGCGCCCCAGTTGCTCGGCGCACTGCACTTTGCATTCCTCACCAATCACCGACTGGAAGTCGCGCACCAGTTGCGGATAGGGGTGCGGGCCGGCGCAGGTGCCGATGATGTAATAGGTCGAGTCGACGTTGGTCACCCAGTCGCGCATGGCTTCATTCATGGCGTCTTTTAGCGTCTTGGAGCCGCTCTCCACCGGCACCACGGTCGCCCCCAGAAGCTTCATGCGGAATACGTTCGGCGCCTGCCGGGCCACATCCTCGGCACCCATATAGACGATGCACTCAAGACCGTAGCGCGCTGCAACCGTGGCCGAAGCCACACCATGCTGGCCGGCACCGGTTTCGGCAATCACGCGCTTCTTGCCCATGCGGCGGGCCAGCAGGGCCTGACCAATGGTGTTGTTCACCTTGTGGGCGCCGGTATGGTTCAGATCCTCGCGTTTGAGATAGATCTGCGCACCACCTAGCAGTTCGGACCAGCGCTTGGCGTGGTACAGCGGGCTCGGGCGGCCGACGTAATGCTTCAGTTCGTAATGGAACTCGGCCATGAAGGCCGGATCCTTGATGGCCTTCTCGTACTCGGCGCGCAATTCGTCCAGCGCAGGAATCAGGGTTTCGGCAACGTAGATACCGCCGAACTGACCGAAATGGCCAGACAGATCGGGAAAGTTATACGAGGACTTGTTTTCGGCCATCTGCTTCACGCACTCCAGCAACAAAAGCTTCTATCAGGGCGCGGTCCTTGATTCCTTTGGCCGCTTCGACACCACTGCTCACATCCACTGCCCACGGCTGCACCGTGCTGACAGCTTGCGCCACATTGCCCGGATTCAGGCCACCAGCCAGCACCAGCGGCACCGGGAAGGTCTCTGGCAACAGGCTCCAGTCAAAGACTTCGCCACCACCACCATAACCCTCGACCCAAGCATCAACCAGCAAACCAGCTGCCCCCGGAAAACGAGCCGCGTAGTTTAACAGATCGAAGCCCGCCCTCACTCGAGCCGCCTTCATCCAGGCTCGTCCGAAGGATTCGCAGTAAGCAGCATCCTCCTCGCCGTGAAACTGCAACAAGGACAGCGGCACTTCCGCCAGCACTTCGCGCACGCGGGCTGCCTCCTCGTTCACAAACAAGCCCACACTCGCCACGAAAGGCGGCAACTCCGCACACAGTTCGCGTGCCTGTTCGATACTCACGGCACGGGGGCTTGGCGGATAAAACACGAAGCCGATGGCATCCGCCCCTGCCGCAACAGCTGCACGAACATCCTCGACGCGGGTCAATCCACAGATCTTGATGCGGGTTCGCATGATTCAGAGCCCAGAAGGCAGGAACAGGGGCGCGATGATACGGCCTCCGTCCGGCAGATTCCAGCGATCGGGGTATTCCACCCCGCTCAGGTAGAGGCCATCCGGCATGAAAGTAGGCGGCGCCCGACGACGATTGCGCATGGCCAAAAGCTCGCCAAGCCACTCTGGCGAACAGGCGCCCTTGCCGACATACACCAGTGCCCCCACCATGTTACGGATCATGTGATGAAGAAAGGCATTGGCCGCAAAATCAAACACGAACCACGGCCCGACCTGCGTCACGCTGGCTTCGCGCAAAACCCGCACCGGTGAGTTCGCCTGACATTGCGCCGCTCGAAAAGACGAGAAATTATGCTCCCCCAGCAGATACTGCATGGCGGCCTGCATTGCATCGATATCCAGCGGCGCATGAAACCATCCCACACGGCCATGCAGGAGCGCACTCCGGACTGGCCTGTTAAGCAGCACGTAGCGATAGCGTCGCCCCAAAGCGGAGAAGCGCGCGTGAAAATCCTCCGCTACTTCCTGCGCCCAATTGACGGCCACTCCATCCGGCAAATGCGCATTCACACCCCGCACCCAGGCACTCGCCGGGCGCTCGGCCTGGGTATCAAAATGCGCGATCTGTACGGCAGCATGCACCCCGGTATCGGTCCGCCCGGCGCACTGCAGTTGCACGGACTCGCCAGCAATCGTATCCACCGCAAGCGTTAGGCAGTCCTGCACCGTGCGCCCGTGACGCTGAGTCTGCCAGCCCTCAAAAGCGGCGCCGCAATACTCCAGACTGAGCACTATGCGAGCCATAGCCAGCCCCCCGCAATCAGCAGCATGAGCATCATCAGCGCCAGGTCCGTCCCGGACAAGGATTTAAGCTCCCAACGCAGAGGGGACAAATCCTGCTCCCGTGGGGCTGCCATCAGAATTTCGCGCCAGTTTCCCGCACCCACAGCCAGATGATCGAGCACCAGACGCAGGCGCAGGATGAAGCGATCCACACTGACCCCAAGTACTACCAAGGGTTTCATCAAACTATGCAGACCATTCATCCAGGCGGACTTATCAAGCACCACGAGCAGAACAGCCAGTACGCTAGCTGCCGCCAGCAGGCGCAAGGATTGCTCAAGGGCTAGCAACACCCCTTCGCGACTCGGACTGAAGACCCCTGCTTGCGGCCACATGAGACTTCCAGGCGTCTGCCAGGCAAACAGGATGAACAGAGCAAGAAGAATGAAGCGCATACGCCGCCAGGTACGCCAGGTAGGCGTCTTCGCCAGCAACAGACTGATCGCTCCAACCAGCAGCGCAAGCAACCAGAAACCTGGCCCGTTCAGGCATTGCAACAGGAGAATCAAAAAAAAACCGGCCGTCATGCAGACGGCCGGATGGATAGATCTAAACATTTGTATTCAGCTAGCAAGCCTCATGAATCAGCCTAGGCGCCCGAGCATCGTGCGAGCCTGTTCCTTCTGAAAGTCGGCACCATCCGAGATCACCTCTTCGAGCAGCTCACGCGCGCCTTCCATGTCGCCCATTTCCTCGTATGCCTTAGCAAGCTCGAGCTTGGTGCTGACCTCTTCATTGACATCGATATTGTCCTGAATAGGCTCATGCACGACGGAAGCGGTCAGCGAGGCGGCAGGACTTGCGGCATTCTCGGCACGGAGATTCACGGCAGACAGATCCAGCATGGTCGGTTTGGTATTGGTTTCTTCGCCCAACTCGAAATCGAAATCAAGCAAACTGCCTTCAAAGTTGGTTTTCTCCAGATCCACTTCAGAAAGCGACTCCCCGCGACCAGACGTCTCAATACCCAGATCGAAATCCTCATCAGCCGCTACCGCAGCCTGAGCAGGTTTCACAACAGCCTGCGTCACTGGTTCATCATCCAGTCCGATATCAAACTCAAGCGGCATTTCTTCGCCCGGCAGTGAAGGCTGGGTCGAAGTCGCTTCATCCATCGTCCGGAACTCGTCCTCACGAGGCTCCATCTCGGTTGGCTGATCGACTCCTGCGGGGGTTTCAAGATCCAGATTGAAATCCAGATTCAGGGACTCAGGGACCGGCTGGACCGGCGCTGCGGGAGTCGCTTCAGCCAGCACAGGCATGTCACTTTCACCCGTCGTGAACTGATTGATCTCACCCGGTACAGTCCACGTCGAACGGACCTGCGAAATGTTATTGGTGCCAAAACTCACTGCCGGCGCTTCCGCCATCGGAGTTTCAGGCGGCAGATTCACTGCAGCCGAAGCAGCGACGGCCGCAGGAACCGCATCACCAGCAGCCATCTTGTAGAGCGGATTGGCGGGATCGAGCTTCAGACCCAGCGCCGCAGCCTTGCTCCAATCGTCACCCACACCTGCCGTCTGAGTGTAGAGATCAGTTGCAATGTTCTCAAACTGCTTCAGGGAGCGACGTTGCGAATAGATTTCGAGCAGCTTCAAATACACCGCAGTACGCGAAGGATCATTCTTCAGTGCATCGAGAAGAATTTCCTCAGCCTGAGCATCACGGCCATAAGCCATGTACACATCGGCTTCAGCGACCGGATCAACGCCTTCATCAGCATCAATCGCGGACATACCAGACTGGCTGAAGTCGGTATGCAGCAAGCTAGTGCCGCCCGTATCCACCGTCTGACCACCGGCGCTGCCAAACACAGAGTTAGGACTGGTAATCGAGGATTCAGTCAGCTGAGTATTCCCGCTACCCGCAGCTGCCATTTTTCGACGCTGTTTAACGACCACATAACCAACAGCACCGGCAACTCCCGCCAGTCCAAGCAGGGCCAACAAGGGATTGCTGAGCAAACCCTCCTCCTCAACCGGTAACGGGGCTGGCTCAAGCTTCGGGGCCGCCACTACAGACTGCTCCACCGCAGGCGCAGATATTTCGGCGACCGGCGCCGGTGGCTCAAGCACCGGTGCAGACGCTTCTGCAACAGGCGCCGATGCAGCAACTGCCGAGGCTTCGGCGACCTTGCGCGCCTCCTCAGCGGCGAGAGCTTCCTGAGTTTTCCTGGCCTCATCAGCCAGACGAGCCTCTTCTGCCTTGCGCGCCTCCTCAGCCTTCCTGGCCTCGTCAGCCCGCTTGGCCTCCTCGGCCTTGGCTGCAGCCTCAGCCTTTTCAGCCTTGGCCTTGTCTGCCTTACTCATCTCAGCTTTGGCCTTGTCCGATTTTTCGGCAGCCTTCGCTGCAGCCTGGGCATCCGCCAGGCTCTTGTTCTTCAGATCGACAAGCTTCTGCAACTCACGCACATTCTTCTCAAGGTCAGCAACGCGCGAGTTAGCCTCCTTGAGCGCCTTTTCACGCGCGACCACATCATCCTGCAACGACTGGATGCGTGCCTTGGTGGCCGCATCACCTGTTGCCGCCGCCGAAGCTTTGCCTTCGGCCGCAGTTACTTTAACCTTGTCCTTACCTTGTTGCGCAGCAACAGCTTTTTCCTCAACCTTGGGAGCAATCTTGCCCGAGGAACCCTGAGCTGCACCACCTTCCTTAGCTGGAGCGGCTGTTGCAGCAGAAGCCACGGACTGACGATACTGCTCGAAACTCGAGGCCTTAAGGACGATCTGACGGGCCTCTCGCTTGGAAATATCCGCGACGCCAGCTGCCTCCGGCACCTTAAGAATGCGCCCAGCACGCAGACGGTTGATATTGCCCCCCACAAACGCATCGGTATTGGCCCGATACAGGGCGGCCAGCATCTGTTCCTGACTGACTTCAGCCGGCTTGGTTTCTGCTGCGATCTTGGAGAGCGTGTCACCGCGCTTGATGCTGTACTCACCAGAAGTCATATCAGCTGCCGGTGCTGGAGACGCGGCCGCTGCAGATTTCGTTTCGCGAGGCGTAGCGGGTCCGGAAGTCGGCGTAGCCCCCTTGGCTACCGGTGCAGACACGACTGGCGCAACAACCGGTGCTGCAACCCGAGCGGGCCCGACATCAGAAGGATCCAGCAAGAAAGTGTAATTACGCTGCAGACGACCGCCCACCCAGTTCAGGTCGAGCAGTAGTTCTACAAAGGGCTCATTGAAAGCACGGTCTGTGGAGATCTTGACGACTGATCTGCTACCCCGACGTTCAATAGCCATTTTTACGCTGGTGAATTCAGCGAGATATTCAACGTTGGCACGTTTGAACGCTTCGGCTGATGCCAGCTTCGCAATCATTCCATCGAGCTCTTCGGGACTGGCCGAGAGTTCGACTTCAGCGCGCAGAGGCTGCCCTAGCGCACTCATGACATTGATACGGCCAAGCCCGGCAGCGCCGGCACTTCCGCAAAAGGCCAACATCATCGCTGCGACGAGGGTGTTACGAAGCATCGGAGTTTTCATATCGAGTACGCGCGGTGCATTCAGGAAGCCACCGTCTCTGAGGGTTAGAGATAAACTTCAAAATAACATCAACGAGTTATCGCCGCAAGCTAACCTATTACCTGAGTATCAGCAATACAACACCGTATTTCAGGGGCATTGCGGCAATTCCGTCTGGCGAAAAAATACGCCACGGGCATCAATCTGAAGGTCGAATAAAAATACGGCGGCCCGCTCTGAAGCGCAACCGCCGCATCCCAAATTCCTTATAGATCAAAACACTGGACTACAAGGACTTATTTCACAAGAACAGTAAAAACCTGCTCAAGCCTCCAGCAGGATGCGCAACATGCGGCGCAGCGGCTCGGCCGCGCCCCACAGCAACTGGTCGCCAACAGTGAAGGCTGCAAGGTATTCGCCGCCCATCGCCATCTTGTGGAGGCGACCAACGGGCACATGCAGATGACCGGTCACGGCGTTCGGGGCCAGTTCACGCTCGCTGCGCTCACGCTCGTTCGGAATCACGCGCACCCAGTCATTGGCACCGGCAAGAATTTCATGAATCTCATCCAGCGGTACATCCTGACGCAGCTTGATGGTCAGCGCCTGGCTATGGCAACGCATCGCACCGATACGCACGCACAGGCCATCAATGGGCACCGAGCCCGCCGTACGGAACGCCGGCTTGCCGAGGATCTTGTTGCACTCGGCTCCGCCCTTCCACTCTTCCTTGCTCTGGCCGTTCTCATACGGCACATCGATCCAAGGAATCAGGCTGCCGGCGAGCGGCACGCCACGGAAGTTCTGCACCGGCATGGCTGGCGAGCGCATGGTTTCAGCAACCTTGCGATCGATATCCAAGATGGCAGAAGCCGGATCGGCCAGCAGATCAGCGACAGAAGCGTGAATCGAACCCATCTGCGCAATCAGCTCGCGCATGTTCTGTGCGCCAGCGCCCGACGCGGCCTGATAGGTCATCGAGGTCGCCCACTCGATCATGTCGTTCTGGAACAGGCCGCCCAGCGCCATCAGCATCAGGCTGACCGTACAGTTGCCGCCGACATAGTTCTTGACGCCCTTCGAGAGACCATCCTGGATCACGTTCTTGTTGACCGGATCGAGAATGATGATCGCGTCATCCTTCATGCGCAGACTCGAAGCCGCGTCAATCCAGTAACCATTCCAGCCAGCCGCGCGCAGTTGCGGGAAGACTTCGTTGGTGTAGTCGCCACCCTGACAGGTGATGATCACATCCATCTTCGCCAGATCGGCGATGGACTTGGCATCCTTCAGAGGCGCGCCGCCGCTCTCAGCCGGGCCAGCGCCGCCTGCATTCGAAGTGGTGAAAAACACCGGCTCGATCAGGGCGAAATCGTTTTCCTCGCGCATGCGTTGCATGAGCACCGAGCCGACCATACCGCGCCAGCCGACAATACCAACTTTCTTCATGTGAATTACCTCTGCCAGAACTGCCTCCGCTCGCTTTAGCCTGTCTCCGCCACCGCGGAGACACATAGCGGCGTGACAGGGCTAAACCGTGGTGGTTTTTTTGGTCGTGGTGGTGACGGTCGTGACAACGGACACGCGAGCGGAAGCCTCTGCAGCGCAGAAAGCTTCCAGCCCGAATGTATTTTGTGTCCGTTGCATCACGTTTCCGTTCTTACAGGGCTGCGATGACCGCGTCGCCCATTTCGCGCGTACCGACGCGCTTCGTGCCTTCTTCCCAGATGTCGCCGGTGCGCAGGCCAGCGGCCAGCACCTTCTTCACGGCGGCTTCGATGCGGACAGCAGCCGCTTCGTTATTGCCACTGTAACGCAGCATCATGGCTGCGGACAAGATCGTTGCCAGCGGATTGGCCACGCCCTTGCCGGCGATGTCCGGTGCAGAACCGTGACACGGCTCGTACATACCCTTGTTGTTCTGATCCAGCGAAGCGGACGGCAGCATGCCAATGGAGCCGGTCAGCATCGAAGCTTCGTCGGAAAGGATGTCGCCGAACATGTTGCCGGTGACGACCACGTCGAACTGCTTCGGTGCGCGCACCAGCTGCATCGCGCAGTTGTCGACCAGCATGTGGGAGAGCTCGACATCCGGATACTCGGACGAGATTTCGATCATCACGTCGCGCCACAGCTGGGTGGTTTCCAGCACGTTCATCTTGTCGACCGAACACAGCTTCTTGTTGCGCTTCTGAGCGGACTTGAAGGCGACATGGCCGATGCGGCGGATTTCGTCTTCGTTGTAGATCATGGTGTTGCGGCCAACGCGCTTGCCATCTTCTACAGCGATGCCACGCGGCTCACCGAAATAGATGTCACCGGTCAGTTCGCGCACGATCAGGATATCCAGACCCGACACGATTTCCGGCTTCAGCGAAGAAGCGTTGGCCAGTTCCGGGTACAGCACGGCCGGGCGCAGGTTGGCGAACAGGTTCAGATCCTTGCGGATGCCCAGCAGGCCACGTTCCGGGCGCTGCGGACGCGGCAGCACATCCCACTTCGGGCCGCCCACGGCGCCGAGCAGCACGGCGTCAGCCGCGCGCGCCAGCTTCTGGGTGGCTTCCGGGTAAGGCGAGCCGGTGGAGTCCACCGCACAGCCGCCCAGCTCGGCGTATTCCATTTCCATCTTCAGGCCGTCGCTCTTCAGCGCATCCAGCACACGCACCGCTTCAGCGATGATTTCGACACCAATGCCGTCGCCCGGCAGAACACAGATCTTCATTTCTTTTCCTTTGCATGAACAAAGGCCGGCATCAGCCGGCGCTTTGTATTTCGTATGGTTTGATCAGGCAAACAGCCAGGGTTGCTGAGCCTTGTGCTTGGCTTCAAAAGCCTTGATCTGCTCAGCATGCACCAGGGTCAGGCCGATATCGTCCAGACCGTTGAGCAGGCAGTGCTTGCGGTGCGGAGTGATGTCGAAGCTAAAAGAGAAGCCGCTCGGCGTGGTAACGGTCTGGGCTTCCAGATCCACGTCCAGCTTGTAGCCTTCGGTTGCTTCGCATTCCTTGAACAGGCGGTCGACGATTTCAGCAGAGGCCACGATCGGCAGGATCGCGTTCTTGTAGCTGTTGCTGAAGAAGATGTCGGCGAAGGACGGGGCAATCATCACGCGGAAGCCGTAATCCTCGATGGCCCAGGGCGCGTGTTCGCGCGAGGAGCCGCAGCCAAAATTGTCACGCGCCAGCAGCACTTGCGCACCCTGATAGCGCGCTTGGTTCAGCGCGAACTCGGGACGCTTCGGGCGGTTCGTGCAGTCCATGCCCGGCTCGCCGAAATCGGCGTAGCGCCATTCGTCGAACAGGTAGGGGCCGAAGCCGCTGCGCTTGATGGATTTCAGGAACTGCTTCGGGATGATCGCGTCGGTGTCGACGTTGGCGCGGTCGATCGGGCACACGAGGCCATTGAGACGGGTAAAAGCTTTCATTGTTTATATCCTTAAGCCTGGCGGATGTCGACGAAGTGTCCGGCAATCGCGGCGGCAGCGGCCATGGCCGGGCTCACCAGGTGAGTACGGCCACCGGGGCCTTGACGGCCTTCGAAGTTGCGGTTGGAGGTCGAAGCGCAACGCTCGCCCGGGCTCAGACGGTCGGCATTCATCGCCAGACACATCGAGCAACCCGGCTCACGCCATTCGAAACCGGCTTCGATGAAGATCTTGTCCAGACCTTCGGCTTCAGCTTGACGCTTGACGATGCCAGAGCCCGGCACCACCAGCGCCAGCTTCACATTGGCAGCCACCTTCTTGCCCTTGGCGACGACCGCAGCAGCGCGCATGTCTTCGATGCGGCTGTTGGTGCAGGAGCCGATGAACACCTTGTCGATCTGGATATCGGTGATCGGCATGTCGGCTTGCAAGCCCATGTACTGCAGCGCGCGCTCGATACCGGCACGCTTCACCGGATCAGCTTCGTTGGCCGGGTTCGGCACATTGCCGCCCACGGCCAGCACCTGCTCGGGCGAGGTGCCCCAAGTCACTTGCGGCTCGATCTCGGCGGCATTCATTTCCACCACGGCGTCAAACGCAGCACCTTCTTCGGTGTGCAGCGTCTTCCAGTATTCGACGGCTTGGTTCCACTGCTCGCCCTTCGGCGCATGCTCGCGGCCCTCAAGGTAATCGATGGTGATCTGATCCACACCGATGATGCCGGCGCGCGCGCCCGCTTCGATGGCGAGGTTACACACGGTCATGCGGCCTTCCATGGACAGGCCACGAATCGCAGAGCCCGCGAACTCGATGCAGTAACCCGTACCGCCGGCGGTACCGATCTTGCCGATGATGGCCAGCGCCACATCCTTGGCCGTCACGCCCGCGCCAAGCGCGCCTTCCACCTTCACCAGCATGGCCTTGGACTTCTTCTGCACCAGGGTTTGCGTCGCCAGCACGTGCTCGACTTCCGAGGTGCCGATGCCGTGCGCCAGCGCGCCGAACGCGCCGTGGGTCGCGGTGTGGCTGTCGCCGCACACCACCGTCATGCCCGGCAGGGTTGCGCCGTTTTCCGGGGCGATCACGTGGATGATGCCCTGATTCTTGTGCTTGAACGGGAAGTAGATCAGCGAGCCGAATTCCTTGATGTTCGCGTCCAGCGTATCGACCTGAGTCTTCGAGATCGGGTCTTCGATATCGCGATCCCAGTTGTTGGTCGGCGTGTTGTGATCCGGCACGGCCACGATGGACGTGTTGCGCCAAGCCTTGCGGCCGGCCAGACGCAGGCCTTCAAAGGCTTGCGGGCTGGTCACTTCGTGCATCAGGTGACGGTCGATATAAAGAAGACAGGTACCGTCTTCTTCCTGACGGACAACGTGGGAATCCCACAGCTTGTCGTAAAGGGTCTTGGCCATTCAAATCACTCCTTGCCTGGGCGCCGGAATCACATTGAGACTCAGCGCGGATCTGGGTTCCGGAGAAACCTCCCCGGTATGTGGGGCGGATACTAGCCCTGCGTCTATACCCGCACAAGGCAAGCGCTTATACTAGTATCAACACTAACAGGATTGATCACTCAAGATAGGCTGCTGCGGGCAGCAATCAAGGCAAGCTCCGGAAAATGAAAGCGCTCATCATCGGCAACAGTGGCAGTGGCAAAACCTGGCTGGCCACACGCATGGCCGAACGCCGGGGAGGAAGTCTGATTCACATGGACGACCTGTTCTGGATGCCGGGCAGTTTCGAGACAAGGCGCAGCGAGGCTGAGCTTCTCAGACTACTGGAGGATGCACGCAGCGCGCCGGACTGGATTGCGGAAGGTGTATTCGGCAGGCTCGCCGAACATTTTCTGCCTCACGCAGACCTGCTGATCTGGCTAGACCTCGAATGGAGCATCTGCGCCGAGCGGCTAGGCTTGCGAGCGCGGGGCGATGCCCCGCACATGGGTCGCACGCAGACTGCAGAAAGCCTCGAAAGCCTGCTGAACTGGGCCGGCGCCTACGAAACGCGAAGCAACGATTGCTCGCGCGCCGGGCACGCCGCACTTTTCGAACAATTCACGGGCCAGCGCCTGCGCCTGCGCACCGTCGAAGAGGTTCGCGCATTTGCAGAAAATTTCGCCACAGCTCATTTCACCGGACTTTGATCATGGACGCCCGCCGCAAGGAACTCGGAGACTTCATGCAGGCGCTGCGTGCGCGCAGCCAGCCCGCCGACTTCGGCTTTGCCAGCGGCAGCCGGCGCCGCACGGCAGGCCTGCGCCGCGAGGAGATGGCCCAGCTCGTCGGCATCAGCCCCACCTGGTACACCTGGATCGAGCAAGGGCGCGAGGTGAATGTCTCCGCCGAGGTGCTGGACCGCATGGCCCGCAGCCTCAAACTCACCCGCAGCGAGCGCGCCTACCTCTTCGAGATGGCCGACCGGCGCGACCCGCAGGCCAGCCTGCCTGAAGACGATGATGCGGCGCCGATCTTCAGCACCCTGCTCGCCGACATCGGCGTGCCCGCCTACCTGATGGGCCGCTACTGGGACATCCTCGGCTGGAACACCGCCGCCGCCGAACTCTTCACCGGCTGGCTGGATCAGCCTGTTGATGCCAACGCCCCGCCGCCCAACATGCTGCGCTTCGTCTTCCTGCGCCCGGAGACCCGCACATTCCTGATCGACTGGGAGATCCGCGCACGCCGCATCACCGCCGAATTTCGCGCCGACTGCCGCACCCGGCTGGACGAACCCGCCCTGCTCCGCCTGGTCGACGAGCTCACCGCCGCCAGCCCGGATTTCGCCGAGTTCTGGAAACAGCACGACGTGCTCGAGCGCCAGGGCGGCGAGCGCGGCTTCCAGCACCCGCAGCGCGGTCTGATCCATTACCAGCAAGTCACCCTGCGGCCGGTGGAGCACGAGCACATCAAGCTGGTGATGCTGCAGCCTGCCTGAAGAGCTGCGCCCAGACTTGGTCTTCAGGCAGCCGATGCGGCTGCGATGAACCAATGGAAACGTAGGGCGCCGCAGGGAACAATGAAGCGCAGCGGAATTGCGCCGGATGTTGCGCCAATGCATTCGGCGCAGTTCGCTGCGCTCAGCCTTGTAGGGTGCGCATCGCGCACGCTGATCCCGCACTCAATCCAGCGTAATGGTGCGCAATGCGCACCCTACAATTCCGGCAAATCACGGAATAATCCCCTCCCCACCCGCTTCGCTTCCCGTCACCCCATGGAATTCATCACCAATCCGTACTTCTACCTCGCCGCCGTGCCGGCGGTGCTGCTGGCGGGCATCTCGAAGGGTGGCTTCGCCGGCGGACTGGGCGTGCTGGCGGTGCCGCTGATGGCGCTGGCGATTCCGGCGCCCCAGGCGGCGAGCGTGATGCTGCCGATCCTGTGCCTGATGGACCTGGTGGGCAGTTGGTCGTATCACCCGCACTGGGATTACAAGCTGCTGCGCCGCCTGATGCCGGGCGCGGTGCTGGGCATCGGCGTGGGCTGGTTGCTGTTCCGCCACATCTCGCCGACGGCGCTGAACCTGATCATCGGCTTATTGGCGATCCTCTTCGCGCTGCAGCGCCTAGCGGGCTTGCAGCTCAAGGACACTTCGCGCCTGCCGGAGTGGCTGCGCGCCAGCTGGTGGACCAGCCTCTCCGGCTTCACCAGCACGCTGGCCCACGCGGGCGGCCCGCCGATCATGATTTATCTCTTGCCCAAGCAGCTGGACAAGACGGTGCTGGTGGCGAATCTCACCCTGTATTTCGCGATGGTGAATTACCTGAAGCTGGTGCCCTTCGCGGAGCTGGGCCTGCTTGACGCGCGCAACCTCGGCACGGCGCTGGTGCTCGCCCCGCTGGCACCGGTCGGCGTGTATCTGGGCATCTGGCTGCACAAGCGTATCGACGAAAAGCTGTTTTACCGCCTGAGCTACATTTTTCTGCTACTCACCGGCATCAAGCTGATCTGGAGTGCGCTGTGAGCCTCAAGCGCCCGCGCTGACCCAAGGCCCCTTGCTGGTGATGGCCAAAGAGTCCCATAAAGTTTTGGCGCTCAACAAGATCACCCAGACGCGGCGCTTGCTCAGATTACGCGCCCGGCGGGCGCTTCAGACTCGGGATCTGGCTCAAGAATCACCGAGCCATCCGCCGCCCAGCTGACCCGGGTAATACCGGGTTCGATGGCTTCGAGGCGGCGGGCTTCGAGATCGGCCGGGCTCAGATCGCCGATATCCACGCGCATCAGATCGGCCAGACGCCGGTTCTCCAGCAGCAGCTCACGATGCGCCAGCGCCTGGGCGATTGCCGAGACCAGTTCGTAATCGTTCCAGGGCTTGCCGATAAAGCGATCGATGCCCACCTCATTCACCGCCCGCGTCAGCGCATTCAAATCCGCATAGCCCGAGAGGATCAGGCGGCAGGCATCAGGCTGAGCTTCCTTGACAGCCTTGAGGAAACTGACGCCGTCCATTTCCGGCATCCGGTAATCCGTCAGAAACAAGTCAAAAGGCTCATGGCGGGCCCGTTCCAGCGCAGCGCGCGCGGAAACGAAGGTTTCGATCTGCAGGTCGAAGTGCTGGCTTCCATACACGCAGGGCGCCACGCGCAGCATGCGGCGCAAGGACTGCAGAATGGCAGGCTCATCATCAAGAATCAGGATCTGGCTCATAGGGGGCCTCCTGGCTGGGGTTGGATTCGGAAAGCTCGGCCGGTGCCGGTTGGCGTATTGGCAACAGGATGCGGAAAGTAGTGCCCTGCCCGACTTCGCTGCTGACCTCGATGCGGCCGTGGTGGCGATTGACGATGCCGAACACCAGGGACAAGCCAAGACCGGTTCCGACGCCTATCGGCTTGGTGGTAAAGAAGGGGTCGAAGATGTGCTTGAAGTGTTCGGGCGGAATCCCCTGGCCGGTATCGGCGATGCTGATCGACACCTGATCCTCGCCCACCATGCAGCTGGTGATGGTGATATCGCCCTGGGTTTCAATGGCCTGGGCAGCATTCACGAGCAGGTTCATGAAGACCTGATTGAGCTGCGAGATGACACATTCGATTTCCGGAATCCTGCCGTAGGCCTTGTGCACCTTGCACTTGTATTTGAGCTCGTTGGCAAGGATGTTCAGGGTGGCGTCGAGGCCCCGATGCAGGTCGGCAAAGCCCCAGTCCTGCTCGCCGGTGCGCGAGAAATCGCGCAGGTCCAGCACGATCTTGCGCACCCGCTGCAGGCCTTCGCGAGACTCTTCAAGCAAGGGGAAAATGTCACTGCGCAGGTAGTTGTAATCCTGGTCCTGCTTGATGCGACGGATTTCGGCGAGATTCGGATTATCCGGATGAGCCTCGTCGATCAGGGTGGTGTAAGCGTCGCACAGGGTGATCAGTGCAGTGCAGTACTCGCTGAGGGTGCCCAGGTTAGAGTGTACGAAACCGATCGGATTGTTCAGCTCATGGGCCACGCCGGCTGCAAGCTGGCCAATGGCCGCCAGTTTCTCGGCCTGCAAGAGCTGCGTGTGCGCCTCTTCGAGCCGGCGGTTGAGGGCTTCCTGGGCCCGCAGGTTGTCGGCGAGATACGCCTCCTGAGCCTTGCGTTCGCTGATATCGGTCAGCACCCCGTCGACATAGCAGACCCGCCCATCAACATCCCGCGCCACCGTGGTGTAGTCCGAGACCCAGATGTACTCGCCGTTGGCGCAACGCAGGCGATACTCCTGGACATACTCGGCATGCCCGGCAGCCAGATATACGCCAACCTCCTCGCCAATGCGTGCGAGATCCTCCGCATGGATCAGGCTGGCAAAGCTCGGTTCCCCAGCAACCAGCGCGGCCGGCTCATAGCCCCAGCGGCGAACGTTGTCTGACACGAACTCAACCGGCCAGCCCTCCTCCAGACGCCAGCGGAAGCAGATCGCAGGGCTCGCCTGAACCACCTGCGCAGTCTGCCGCAGCGCACTCTCAATGCGGCGCTTGCGGGAAATGCGCCAGGCCTCGTTGGCGATCAGCTGCAGGCTCTCGACATCGGTATCGGTGTAATCACTTGCCTTGTTGCCCACCCCGGCAAGCATGCGCACACGCCCTTCCTCGACCACCGGCACGGTGATCAGGCGCTGAAGCGTGGCATGCCCCTCGGGCAGACCGCGTTTGTTCGGCTCGCCGGGGTAATCATTAACCACCACAGGCCGTTGCAGCCGCGCAGCATCGGCCCAGATACCGGCCTTTTCGAGCGGGTAATGCTTGTCGAACACCGCCTGGCAATAGTGCGTAAGCGTGTTGCGCGACCAGGCCACGAGTTCGATGGAGCGGCCATCCTCACTGATGAAATGGATGAACGCGATCTGGCTGGCCGTGAGCGCCTCGGCAAGATCCTGGGCGAAGGAAAGAAAGCCTGCCTCATCGAGCACTTCGGCTTTCAAGGGCATGGACAGCAAGGCGTTCGCACGCCGGGCCTGAAGCTCAATGAGAAGTTGGGAACGGCGCCGGGTGGTAATTTCCGTAATCACGCCATTCCACAGCAGCTGGCCGTTGTCCAGTACCTGCGGCCGCGAGCGCATGATGAACCAGCCGTAATCCCCCTCGCGGCGACGCATGCGCAGCTCCATCGAGAACTCGCTACAGTCGGTCTGGCAACGTATTTCGGTGTCGGCCAGCACCGCCACATCTTCTGGATGCACGCAAGCATAGAGCTGCTGGCCATCGGCCAGTACGCTCTCGGGCGTAATGCCGTGAATGCGCTCCACACCCGAGCTGATGTAGGTAAAGCTGCGCGCCTCGCCCGGCCCGGTCAGGATCTGGTAGAGATAGCTCTCGGGCAGGTTGTCTCCCACGGTGCGGAACAGTGCCTCCCGCTCACGCAGGGCCTTGAGTGCTTCAAACCGCGCAGTCACATCGAGCGTCACGCCGCCCAGCCCCGGCGGGCCTTCATCGCGCGGGATGCAGAACTTGATCGACTCATAGTGACGGCCGGCAAACTCCTCTTCGAGCGCTTCGGTTTCGCCGCTGGCCAGCACGCGCAGATCATCCGCCACGATCTTGGCGCCGAATTCGCCCGGGAAAATCTCGCTCGAGAGCTTGCCGATCATGCTGGCCGGATCGATGCCAAGGAGTGTCTGAAACCCCCGGTTGGCCATCAGCACGCGGGACTCATGATCCTTCACATAAGCCGTGCCCGGCAGGTGATCGATAAAACTCTGCAAGGTGGCCTGCAGGCGCTGGGCACGGCGCGCATCGGCGTTGCGCTCGGTCACATCAATTCCGATCACGACGACATGCTCACCATCGCCCAAGGGATAAATCATGCTTTCAAACTCACGCCCCTGGCGATGATCGATCAGCCGCTGTGGCTCCTCCGTATCACGTGCCCGCTCCAGCGCGGCGCGGCGGCTGGCCGCGATCTCAGGGCTGAGCTGACGGAAAATATCCTGCCCGATCATCTGCTCCGGCGTACCGCCCAGGCGCCGGGCTCCCGTCTGGTTGATCAGTTCCAGACGCCCCTCCGGCTTGAGCATCAGCAGGGTTTCCGGCACCGCATTCATGAAGGCCTGAAGGAGACCGGCATGGCGCTCCCGCTCGCGCTGCAGGGCACGGGTCAGAGCGAAACGATTGTTCTGATGAGCCAGCAGCAGCAGGGCAAGGGTGGTCATCGCGATGAACAGGCCGGCATAGAGAGTGGCCAGTCGCGCCGGCGCGAGGATCTCCTGTTCATCAATCTTGGCCGCCAGCCACCATCGGCCATCCTCGATATCGTGCAAGGCGCGGCGCACTTCGATCTGGCGGTAATCCCTCCCGGGCGTTAGCAAGGTCATCCCCGGCCAGGGCAGCTCAACCCCCAGTTCATCAAGCCTGGCCTGCGTGCTGAGGGCGGCAATCCGGCCTGCGCCGAGGGGGGCAAGATAATCCAGCTGGCGCCCGTCGATCCGCGCCAGGACCAGCTCACCACTGCGCTGACTGCCAGGCCAGACGGCCAGGGTCGGATACAGGGTAAGTTCCGGATCGAATTCGATGTAGGCAAAACCGGGCAGATAATCATCCCGCCCGAGTGCCACGACAAAGCCCAGGCGGGGAGAACCCGAGGCGGCACTCAAGTGAAGATCCACAAAGTGCGGCTGTGGCGCCTCCCCGGTGGCGGCATCGGCCAGGCTCGCAAAATCGGGCGCGCGCTCAGCCGAGCTGATCAGGAATCGGCCACTCGGGTCATACAGATCAATCCGGCTCGCATCCTTGAGCCGACGCAGGCTGCTGTTCAGGCTGGCGCGCATGAGCTCATCGGCATGGGGTTGCTGACGCTCCCCGACCCATACCTTCATGGCCAGGGGCAAATCCCGCGAGGCGGCGAGAATGGCGGCATGGCGGCGCTCCTCCAGCAAACGCTCGATCTCGTGCGCCTTGAGTTCGGCGATCGCCGCAAGATTGCTGTCTGCACTGCTGCGCGCTTCGTAAGTGAAATGCCAGCCCACCAGCACGAAGGTCAGCAATGCCAGCAGCACCATGCCGGCCATCATGACCTGGCTGCCCGGACGCGGCCAAGGCATGCGGGCCAGGGCCTGGCGGACGCTCACGATGGCTCCTTGCTGGCCGCGATGCGAAAGGCTTCGCGAATCTGCTCACGCAGCTGGTCGTCCTCCCAGGGTTTGGTGAGGAATTTGTACACCGCACCACGGTTGATCGCATCCATGACCGATTCAAGTTCGGTATAGCCCGACAGGATGATGCGCACGGTATCCGGATAAAGCTGGCGCACGCGGGCAAAGAACTCGGTGCCGGTCATGCCGGCCATGCGCTGGTCCGAAAGGATCACGCGTGCTGGGTGGCGTGCCAGCTGCTCGAAGGCTTCATTGCAGCTCGCTGCGGTGAGTACGCGGAAACTCTCGTGGCGGAACAGGCGGGTAAGCGCGCTGAGGATGGAGGGCTCGTCATCCACGATCAGGAGGTACTGGTTGCCCTGTGCCAGCACTTCACCCAGATGCAGGCGCTCACGGCTGGCGAGCAGGCGGGCGTAGTCGTCCGCCGCCAACGGCCGATGAAACAGATAGCCCTGCATGGCATGACAGCGCCGGCTGCGCAGGAACAGAGCCTGCGCTTCCGTTTCCACGCCTTCGGCAAGCACCGCCAGATTGAGGCCGTGAGCGATCGCGATGGCCGCCGTGGCGATCGCGGCATTGGCAGGGTTATGGGTGATATCGCGCACGAAGCCCTGGTCTATCTTGAGCTTGTCGAAGGGGAAACGCGCGATATAGGCCAGCGAGGAATAGCCGGTGCCGAAATCATCGAGCGAAAGCTTCACGCCCAATGCCTTGAGCTTGCGGCAAGTACCAATCGCCGCATCCAGATCGTGAATCAGCGCGGACTCGGTGATCTCCAGCTCCAGGAACTCTGCGGCCAGCCCGGTATCCGCCAACACGTTACGTACTTCCTCAACCAGGCTGTCCCCCCGAAACTGGCGCGCCGAGAGATTGACCGCCACGCGCTGCGGCTGCAGACCAAGATCCTGCCAGGCCTTGTTGCGCTCGCAAGCTTCGCGCAGCACCCAGGAGCCGATCGGAATGATCAGGCCGGTATCTTCGGCCACCGGGATGAACTCCCCCGGGCTGACCATCCCCAGTTGCGGGCTGTACCAGCGCAGCAAGGCCTCACAACCGATGATGCTGCCGCTGTCGAGACTGTTCTGCGGCTGATACACCAGTTCGAACTCGCCCTTGCCCAGCGCCTCGCGCAGGCAGGCCTCGATCAGCTGACGCCGGCGCGCATCCTCATCCATGCCATGCGAGTGGAAGCTGAAGCAGTTGCCGCCCTCATGCTTGGCGCGCATCAGGGCGGCATCGGCGGCCTTGATGAGCTCATCGGAGTTGAGGCCATCGCGTGGCGACACGCTGATGCCGATGCTGGCGCTCACGATCACGCTGTGCCCCGCACTTTCCACCGGCCGGGTGATCAGGCTCTGCAGGCGGCTGGCCAGATGCAGGGCCAGTTCAGGATCGGCCAGTTCGCCAAGCAGGAAACAGAACTCGTTACCGGACAGGCGCGACACGGTATCGCCCTGGCGGATCTGGCTGGAGAAGCGCTGGGCCATCTCAATCAGCACCTGATCGCCCAGGGCCTGACCCAGTGCGTCGTTGATGCTGCGAAAGCGGTCAAGGTTGATCAGCATCACCGCCACACAACGCTGGCTGCGCTTGGCAGCCACCAGCGCCTGCTCAAGCCGATCGAGGAACAGGCCACGGCTGGGCAGGCCGGTGAGCGGATCGAACTGGCTCAGATGGTGGATGCGTTCCACCAGTTGGCGCTGGGCCGCCACGTAGCCGAACTGGCCAACGTAATGCGTGATCTCGCCAGCATCATTACGCACCGACGAGATCCGCAGCCACTCGCGATAGGTTTCGCCATCCTGTTTGCGATTGGTGACTTCGCCCTGCCAGCAGCCCTCCTCCTCGATCGCGCGCCACATCTCGGCATAGAAGCCTGCATCGTGCTCGCCGGACTGGAGCATGCGCGGATTGCGCCCGCGCACTGCGTCAAAGGAATAGCCAGTCAGTTGGGTGAACACGTCGTTGACCAGCACGATCTGCGCCTCGGCATCCGTCACACAGATCGCATCGCTGCTGCCGCGAAGGATCTGCAGCGCCAGGGCATATTCGGCATCATGCAGCCGCGCTTCGGCCAGTGCACGCTGGTGCAGCACGGCCGAGCGGACGCGCCGGGGCAGCAGCGCAAGATTGTCGCTAAGCACGTAATCCGCCGCCCCCAGCCACAGGCTGCGCAGCGCATAGCCCCCTTTGCCGCCGCCCGCTCCTTCCTGCTCATCGCCAGCCTCACAAAGCATGATCACTGCCGGCAGCTCGGGCAGCGCCAGCCATTCTTCGAGCAGGCGCAGGCCTGCCGGAAGCCCGCCCGCCGGGAGTGCGTCGGCCGGGCGCATGCAGCACAGCAGACAATCGACTGGCCCGACGCGGAGCAGATCAGGCAGTGCCTGCGGGGTGGCGACTCGCTGCAGCGTAAAACTCAGGCCGCCGCGCTGCAGGGCTGCACTGACGGCCTCATGGAGACCGGCTTCGCTATCGACCAGCAGAATCTTCAGCGTGTCGTCCATGGCCGGCTTCATACCCGCACACACACCACCAGACGGCGACCGAAGGACTCTTCGAAATCGCGGATCTGGCGGATCAGCAAGTCATCGAGTACATACTCGGTTGCGAGCAGCAGCATGCCGTCCGGGCTATGCAGATCACGCGAGAGCACCATGCCGGCCTCCAGCTCGGCGCCACTCAGGCGGCGCTCGATGATGGTCTGGCGTGGCAGTTTGCCGATAAGCTGGCCGAAGGCATCGACCACATCCGGGTCGTAGCGGAACTTGCGCCCTTCGATGACCCACTGTTTGGCTTCTTCCGGCGTCATCCGTTTAGCGCTGAGAGTGCCAAGCTGGGCGCCGTCGTAATCATTGGCCAGCGCCAGGATGCGCGCACCGAGCGGGATCTTTTCGCCCGTGAGCGCATCCGGAAAACCCTGCCCATCCCAGCGCTCGTGGTGGCTGCGGATGATGTCGGCCACGCCGCGCATGTCCGGCATCGACATCAGGGCTGCCGCCCCATTGATCGGATGCTTGCGGGCAATCCCGAGTTCGTCGCTGTTCATGCGTGTCAGCGGGGTACCAAAGAGGGCGTCCGGGTAGCCGATCTTGCCGATATCGTGGAGCAGGCCGGCGAGCAGGATTTCGTGCTGCAGATCGGCACCCAGCCCCATTTTCTCGGCCAGTTTGCGCGCGACATCCGCCACCCGCCGACTGTGCCCGGCCAGCGCCGGGGCGCGCATCTCGATCAGATTGGAGAGCACCTGTACCGAGGTGAAGAAGGTTTTACGCAACTTCTCCATCGCCAGCGAGATTTCCTGATTGGCGATGCGCAGCTCCTCGGTGCGGATTCTCACCTTGTCTTCGAGCGTCGCGTTGAGCTCGCGCAGCGCGGCGTTCTGGTGCGCGGTAAGGGCTTCCAGGCGCTGTTTCTCAGCCTGCAGGCCACGCAACTCGAGCGCCTGCTGGAGCGTCTTGAGAAGCTCTTCGTCATTCCAGGGCTTGGCGATGTAGCGGTAGATGCCGCCCTCGTTGATGGCCGCAATCGCCGAGCTGACCTCGGCATAACCGGTGAGCAGTATGCGCAGGGTATCCGGCCAGCGCGCACGCGCCTGGGCCAGCAACTCGGCGCCGCTCAGGCCGGGCATGCGCATGTCCGACACGATCAGATCCACCGGCTCGCGGGAAAGGAGCTCGAGGGCCTCGGCGCCACTGCCCGCCAGATGCAGCTGGTAACCGCTGGGCCGCAGCAGGCGACGCAGGGCCGAGAGCACATTGGGCTCGTCATCGACCAGCAGCAGTACTGGCGCGGCCGTGAAGCCCGGTGGCCAGCCAGTGGCAGGCAACAGTTCGCTCATGGCTTGCCTCCCTGAAGATGGGCTGCGCCGCCACGCAGCGGCAACAGGATGCGCACCCGGGTGCCGGCACCCGGCGTACTGAGAACTTCAATATCACCACCATGCCGCTGCACCGTGCCGTAGGCCACGGAGAGCCCGAGCCCGCTGCCCTGCCCTACCGGGCGGGTGGTAAAGAAGGGGTCGAAGATATTCGGCAGCACCTCGGGCGCAATGCCACAACCACTGTCCTCAATGCTGATCACCACGCGCTCCCCCTCCAGCGTGGTGCGCACCGTGATGCGGCCCTGCGTCTGAATCGATTGCGCCGCATTGAGCAGCACGCTCATGAACACCTGGTTGATCTCGGAGGCCAGGCAGAACACAGGCGGGATGTCGCCATATTCGCGATGCAGCTCGCAGCGCCCGTCGAACTCGCGCGCCAGCACATCGAGTGTGCTCTCCAGGCAGTGGTGAAGATCGATCTCGCCCCACTGGTATTCCACGCCCTCGCGTGAGAAGTCCTTCAGACTCTTGACGATGCGGCGCACCCGCTCAACACCCTGGCGGGATTCCTGGAGCAGATCCTGCACATCCTCACGCAGGTAGTCGTAATCAATGGAGCGCTTGAGCAGGGCCAGGCTTTCCAGCTGCGGAGCGGCCAGCGCTCCGTCGCGTTCAAGCACTTCGTAATGCTCGATCAGGCGCAGCAAGGCCTGGATATGCTTGTCGAGGCTGCCGAGGTTGGAGGATACAAAGCCGATCGGATTGTTGATCTCGTGGGCCATGCCGGCCGCGAGCTGGCCCACCGAAGCGAGCTTCTCGTTCTGCAGGAGCTGGCCATGAGCCTGCTCGAGGCGCTCGTTGAGCGTGTCCAGATCCTGAAAGGCCTTCAGCAAGGCCGCCTGATTGCTCTTGCGCTCGGCAATATCGCGAAAGATCACCACCGCACCGGCGCCGGGCTCGCCAGGTCGCAGCGGATTAGCCGTGATTTCCACATCCAGTGCCTGGCCATTGGCCTGCCAGAAAACGTCTTCGATGAAGCAGAAGGCACCACCACGCTCAAGCCACGCAAAAGGGCTTTGCTCCGGCGGATAGGCGCTGCCATCGGCGCGCCTGGGTTGCAGCAGGCTGTGCAGACTGGCACCACACAAGGCCTGCGCCGGATAGCCGAGCAGGCAGCAGGCGGCACGGTTGGCATAAGTAATGAGGTGCTGCCCATCGATCCCGAGTGCTCCTTCGGTCAGGGTATCAAGCAGGCAAGTGAGAAATGTCGGTGCAGCGGGCAGCGAGCAAGCCTGGCTCATACGGCATCCTCCGTGGCTGGGCCTGCGCGCAGATGCTCGACCATGGCGAGGAAGCTGCCCCCGCGCGCAGCCCCGAAGCGCTCGATAAGGCGTTCGCGCGCAGGCTGCAGGGCGATTCGGAAAGGCTGCGGATCTGGCCGCTCGATACGCATGCCGGCAGTACGCAAGGCTTCGATCTGGCTGAGCTCCTCTGTCCGCAGGGCGAGGCGCATCGCCTGCCCGGCTTGCCGGGACTCCTCGGCGAGGATCTTCTGGTGCTCGGCGCTGAGGGCTTCGAAACTGCGCCGGTTGATGATGTGGAGCATGCCGCCGTAGCTGTAATCGAGCAGGCTCAGATAGCGTTGCTGCTCGTAGAGGCGATAGCCGTGGATGATCGCCACCGGGTTTTCCTGGCCATCCACCATGCCCTGCCGCAGGGCCGGGATCAGGCGGGCAAACTCGACCACCACCGGCATCGCTCCCAGGGCCTGGATGGCGTCAAGATTGATGGCGATTGGTGGCACGCGGATGCGCAGCCCGGCCAGATCGGCGGGCTGTTGCAGCGGGCGCACGCGGTTGCTGATCTGGCGCCGGCCCCACTCCCAGCTCGAAAGGCTGTGCAGGCCACGTTGCAGAAGATCCGGCAGGGCCCAGTCCGCAAAGGGGCCATTGAGCACACGATCGGCATGGGCCAGGTCGTCGAACACGAAAGGCATACCGACAAAGCCGAACTTGGGAATCAGCTCGCACAGGCGATCGAAGGGGGCGAAAGCCATGTCAGCCTTCCCGTCCATCACCAGACGCAGCAAGGCCGGGATATTGCCCAGGGTGCTGCCGGGCATGTCGGCAATATTCAGCAGACCTCCGCTGCGCTGGGCCACGCGACCGGAAAAATCGGCAATGGCACGGCCGGCAGCGGAAGTGTCACCGGTATGGTGGGCCAGCAGCAGGGTCTTGAAGCCGGTGCTCATGGGCGCTCCTCCGCCCCCGTCGGTATATCGGGGTCACTGTCCGCGGCATCCCCGGTTTGCTGTACCGGCAGGTGCAGCGTGAAACAGGTGCCGACGCCCGGTGTGGAGCTGACCTCGATGCGGCCGTGATGCTTGCGGATGATCCCGAAGGAGAGCGAGAGGCCCAGTCCAGTACCCTTGCCAACCGGCTTGGTGGTGAAGAAGGGATCGAAGATGCGCTGCATGACCTCCGGCGCCATGCCGCTGCCATTATCCTCAATCTCAACCCGCACCTGCCCGTCCTCGGCCCGCGACCGCACCGTGATGCTGCCGCGCCGCCCCTCCGGCATGGCATGGGCGGCATTGACCAGCAGATTCATGAAAACCTGATTGAGCTGCGAGGGCAGGCACTGAATCTGCGGCAGCACACCGTAATCGCGGATCACGTCAGCCTTGTACTTGATCTCGTTATTGACCACGTTGAGCGTCGATTCGAGACCACGGTGCAGATCCACCCACTGCCAGTCGGCACTGGCATCAACGTGGGAGAAGTCCTTGAGATCCTGCACAATCTTGCGCACCCGTTCGATCCCTTCACGCGATTCACGCATGAGATCGAGCACATCTTCTTTCAGGTAAGCCAGATCGATCTTCTCGCGCAGTGCTGCCAGCGAGGCACGCAGGGCTTCGTCACCGATCATTCCTTCGGCTGCCACATAGGCATCGAGCAGGCCGAGCAGATCATCCAGATAGAGCTGCAGGCTGCCGAAATTCGAGAATACATAGCCGATGGGATTGTTGATTTCATGCGCCACACCCGCCGCCAGCTGACCAATGGAGGCCAGCTTCTCGTTCTGCACGAGCTGCTGCTGACTCTGAATGAGCTGATCCTGGGCCAGATGGAGCTCTGAGTTCAGGCGCGTAACCTCGCGCAGATGCTCATGCATAGTCAGCTCGAGCTCCTCGCGACGGGCGATGTCGCGCTCCAGCTCGCTCTTGGCACTTTGCAGCTCGCGCGTGCGCTCCGCCACCAGGCTCTCGGCGGCCTGATGCGCGTTCTGCAATTCCGCCTCCACGGCCTTGCGAGCCGTAATGTCGATGAGGGTTTCAATGGCGCCCACGATCTGTCCGGTCGCATCGCGCAGCGGCGCGGCGGCCGCGTGCAGCCAGCGTGCAGACTGCTTGCCGTGGGCAGGAAAGAACATCTCGGCCTCATAGCCCCCCTCGGCCGTCGGCGAAGGCCAGAAGCGCCCCTGGTAGCGCTGGCGCAGGGAGGCCTCATCAACCGACCCCATCACCTTGTCAGCCAGCCATTCGCCACGCGCAACGCCAAGGGCCAGACCGGCATCGTCACGGCCGATGATGTCATTGGCCGAGAGCCCGGTGATGATCTCGCAGGCACGGTTGCAGTGGCTGATGCGATGCTCGCGATCGAGCACGAAAGTCCCCACCGGATAACTCTCGATGATCTCGGTAAGCATCTGCAGCATTGATGCCTCGGCACTTTCTGCACGCATCCGGGTCGTAACATCGGTACAGGTGGCGATCTGTACCGGGCGCCCACCAAACTGGCTCGGCTGCAGACTCACCTCGAACCAGCGATCGCTGCCATCGGCCATCGGCCAGGGCAAGGCATCCGCCCAGCTTTGCCCGAGCGTGAAATCGATCCAGGACTCTCCCGCCAGCTCGCGCAAACCATGCCCCTGCAGCGCGCTGCGCTCCAGTCCGACCGTACGCAGGAAGGCACTGTTGGCAAAGAGCAGGGATTCGCCCTCGATGACCAGCACTCCGACCTCGATCAGATCCAGGAGCAGAAAGCTTTGCCGGGAATCCCCTGCCTGCAGCGTATCCATATTCAATGCACCGGGGTAATGGCAATGATGAGCCCGCGCTCGGCATGGGGCATGCTTTGGATCTGGGCCTGATAGTCCTGCCCGGCGAGTGCAAACCGGCAGGATTTCTGTGCCGGATCGGCGATCAGCACCGCCAGTTCGGCGGGCAACTGGGCCGCCGCTGGGCGACATAACTGCAGCGCCTCGCTGAACAGGATCAGGCCGGCGTGATTGGCAAACATCAGCAGGCCATCCGCCCCTACGCCAAGTAGTGGCATCGGCAAGGCATGCAGCAACTCCTGGGTGGCCGCAAGCGAAGCTTCGGCAAATTCGGCCTGTTCGGCGAGTTTGCGATTGGCCACTGCAAGCTCCTCATTCACTGTAACCAGCATGCTCTGGAGCATGCGGTTCTCATCCTGGACCCACTTGTGATGCAGGGCCTCCCTGATCGAGAGACGCAGAATTTCGTCTTCCCAGGGTTTGGTCAGGAATTTGTAGACCGCCCCCTCGTTGATGGCGGCCGTCACACTATCGAGATCGGTGTAACCGGAGAGGATGATGCGGACGCTATCGGGGCTGGAGGCCTGAGCCTTGTGCAGGAAGACCGTGCCCAGCATGCCCGGCATGCGCTGATCCGACACGATCAGGTCGACCTTTTCGTGGGCCAGGATCTCGAGCCCCTGCTCCCCGCTTGAAGCCGTCAGGATGACGTAGTTGTCCCGGCGCAGGAGGCGACGCAAGGCGGAGAGGATGTTCTCCTCATCATCGACCAGCAGCAGCACAGCCGGCTTGATCTCGATGCGCGCATCACCCGGCCCCTGGATCGTTTCCATGGCGGCGGAAAGCTCCCCTCGTGTTGGCGGCTCTGCGCGCAGGACGGATGTCCAGGCGCCAGCCCCCTGCAGGCTTATCGGCAACTTCAGGAGCGGGCTTGAAAGCCGGTGAGCCGCCTAAAGGGGCAGCACCACGAAATCCGGCCGGCAGAGGTGAAAACGGCCCCTGAGCAAGGGGCCGTGGCAGTGCGCTGAGTCGCCCAGGCTAGCCGACCTGATCGGAGAGTCTGGGCGCGTCCTCGATATTTATCGATTTCCCCGACGGGCCTGCTCGTACAGCGGCATGACCTTGTCGCCATACACCTTGAGATCGGCCTGGCGATCCGCGGAAGCCGGGTGGGTGGACAACCACTTGGGCGGTGCGCCCTCGCTGGCCTTACCCATTTTCTGCCACAGCGTGACCGCCGCACGCGGATCATACCCGGCGCGTGCCGCCAGCTCGATGCCGACACGATCAGCCTCGGTTTCGTGTTCGCGCGAGTTCGGTAATTCAAAGGTGACGTTGTAGACCAGCCCGGCCAGATCCATCTGCCCGGAAGAGGCCCCCAGTGCGATGCCGATGATCGACAGACCCAGCCCCGCTGTGGCCGCGCTTGAAGCCCGTTCCAGCGCATGCTCGCGCAAGGCATGGGCGATCTCATGGCCCATCACCTGGGCCAGTTCGTCGTCACTGGCTTTCAGGCCTTCGATCAGGCCGGTATAGAAGGCGATCTTGCCACCGGGCATGCACCAGGCATTGAGCTCCTTGGACGTGATCACATTCACTTCCCACTTCCACTTGGCGGCTTCGGGGCGGAAGACCTCGGCCTGTGGAATCAGCCGGTCAGCAATCGTACGGATGCGCTGCACCTGCTCCGGATCCTTGTTGAGCGCGCCCTTCTTCTGCTCGCCACCCAGTACCTGCTTGTACTGCAAGGCAGACTGCTGATTGAACTGGCCACGGTCGATCAGTGACGACACACGCTGCTCACGCGTAACGCCCACTACGCCAGGCTGAGTGGTCTGCACCGTCTGGCAGCCGACCACCGCGGCCAGCAGCACGGCGGCGCTGGCCCAAGGAGCTATCTTGTCACGCATCCCGTTTCTCTCCCTCACCAAGGCGGGCCGGCCAACCCAGCCACAAAACCACGAGCCCCAGCAGCGCAAACACCGAGCTGGCCGTGAAGGTCCAGCCACCGCCCACACCATCCCACAAGGCCCCGCTCACCAGACTGCCGATGATGCCGCCGGCGCCAAAAGAAATGCTGCCATACAGCGCCTGCCCCTGCGCCTGATGTGCCCCGGCGAACCATTTGCTGACTGCCGAGATCGCGCAGATATGGTTGAGGCCAAAGGTGATGCCATGCAGAAGCTGCAAACCCAGCAGCAAACCGATCCATTCCACGCCCCAGCCGATCAGCGCAAAGCGCCCCACCGCCACCAGTAGCGCCAGCAACAACATGCTGCGCAGGCGGAACCGCCCCATCAGGCGCGGCGCCCACATGAAGACCAGAATCTCGGCCAGCACCCCGAGGGTCCACAGCAGGCCCACCACGCTCTTACCGTAACCCGCCTCGACCAGATGGATCGAGTAGAACACGTTGAGCGCACCGTGCGCAGCCGTCATCAGCATGCAGGACACCAGCAGCGCCAGCACCTCGCGCCGGCGCAAGATGCTCAGAAGGCTGCCACCACTCGCGCGCTTGTCTGCCGGTGGTGCCTCCGGCACGGTCAGCGAGGTCAGCACGATGGCCGCCAGCATCACGATTCCGGCATGGATCACCCAGTCGATGCTGGCACGCTCCAGCCACCAGCCCATGCCCAGTACAGCCACCACAAAACCAAAGGAGCCCCAGGCACGCACCCTGCCATAGCCATGACGGCCCGCCAGATGCGCAAAAGTGGTGGCCTCGGCGAGCGGGCTCTGGGCGGTCCAGAAAAAACCCATCACGGCCAGCGCCAGGGCAATACTCCACAGGCCTTCACCGAGCCAGATGCCAAGAAAACCGCAGAAGGAGCACAAAGCCGCGATACGCATCACCGGCATGCGCCGGCCGGCACGATCGGCCAGCCAGCCCCACAAATTGGGGGCAGCCAGGCGCATCCACTGCATGATCGAGAGCAGGAAACCGATCTGCGCCGAAGGAAAGCCGCGCCCTTGCAGATAGAGCGCAAAGTAAGGCATGAATACGCCGATGAAAGCGTAGTAAAAAAAGTAATAGGCGGAGAGGCGCGCAAAGGGCACGCGCCCGGCCCCGCCCGGCAGGCCCGCCTCAGTCACGCGGCGAAGGGATGGCCTGCTGCCCGGCCGGCGCCAGCGCAGCGATCTTCGGCAGCGGCGGCGTGATGTCGGCGTTCTGCGCGCGCTGGCGCAAGGCGTGATCGATCAGCACCAGAGCCAGCATGGCCTCGGCGATCGGCGTGGCGCGGATGCCCACGCAGGGGTCGTGGCGACCAGTAGTCATCATCATCACCGGATTGCCGTCTCGGTCGATCGAGCGGCGCTCCTGCGGCAGCGAGGAAGTCGGCTTGATGGCGATGGACACGTGAATGTCCTGCCCCGAGGAGATGCCACCCAGCACGCCGCCGGCGTGGTTCGACAGGAAGCCTTCCGGCGTGAGTTCGTCGCAATGCTGGGTGCCGCGCTGGGCCACCACACCGAAGCCGTCGCCAATTTCCACGCCCTTGACGGCGTTGATGCTCATCATGGCATAGGCGATATCGGCGTCCAGGCGATCGAACACCGGCTCGCCCCAGCCTGGCGGTACGCCGGCGGCCACAACATCGATCTTGGCTCCGATGGAATCGCGCTCGGCGCGGATCTTGTCCATATAGCTCTCGAGCTGCGGCACGATCCCGGCATTCGGTGCAAAGAAGGCGTTGTTGCCAACTTCATCCCAGCTCTGGAACGGAATCTCGATCTCACCCAGTTGGCTCATGAAGCCACGGATCACGATGCCGAACTTCTCGGCCAACCATTTCTTGGCGATCGCCCCAGCCGCCACGCGCACCGCGGTTTCGCGCGCAGAGGAACGGCCACCGCCACGGTAGTCGCGCACACCGTACTTGTGCTCGTAGGCGTAGTCCGCATGGCCGGGGCGGAAGGTGTTCATGATCTTGGAGTAGTCGCCGCTGCGCTGGTCCTCATTACGGATCAGCAGCGCGATCGGAGTGCCGGTGGTCTTGCCTTCGAACACGCCGGAGAGGATCTCAACGGCGTCCGGCTCCTTGCGCTGGGTCACATGGCGCGAAGTGCCCGGCTTGCGGCGATCCAGCTCCAGCTGGATGTCAGCCTCGGTCAGCGCCAGCCCCGGAGGGCAGCCGTCCACCACGCAGCCGATGGCCGCGCCGTGCGATTCGCCGAAAGAAGTGACCGTGAAGAGCGTGCCGAAAGTGCTGCCGGACATGGGCGTTCCAATCCATCCTGTGAGGACGCGGATTTTATCACGCGCCCCTGCCGAATCACCCGGCCAGTGCGGCCACAGCAGCCGCGGCAATCACCGCATCCTGCAGCGCATTCATGCCGGAGACACCGATGGCACCGATCACTTCACCGTTGCGGAACAAAGGCAGGCCGCCATCCACAGTGCACACGCCGTCCATCGACAGCATGCGCAGACCGATCCCGCCACCCGCCACCACCTCTTCAAGCAGCTTGGTCGGGCGGCGGAAATTGTTGGCCGTCACTGCCTTGGCCTGCGCCACCGCGAGACTCGCGTGCTGGGCACCATCCAGCGCCTGAAAGAGCTTCAGATGCGAGCCGCTATCGACAATTGCGATGACCATCGGCCAGTCGCCCTGGCGCTGGCATTCGGCCACCGCAGCGGCCATCACGCGCTGCGCCTCTTCGAGCGTGATCGGGGCCCCATAGCGCGGGGGAAGTGGCGTGCTCATGCGGAAATCCTTTCAGTCAAAAAACAAAGGCCCCGCACTGCGGGGCCTCGAACGGAGTGAGCCGGCTTCAGATTGCCTGCTCGTTGGTTTCACCGGTACGGATGCGCACCACCTGCTCGACGCTCGACACAAATATCTTGCCGTCGCCGATCTTGCCGGTATGCGCGGCCTTGATGATAGCTTCCATGGCCTGATCGACGATCTCATCGACCACCACCACCTCGACCTTGATCTTGGGCAGGAAATCGACCACGTACTCGGCGCCGCGATACAGCTCGGTATGACCCTTCTGGCGACCAAAGCCCTTGACCTCAGTCACGGTCAGGCCGGTGATGCCTACTTCGGAGAGGGCTTCGCGCACTTCGTCGAGTTTGAAGGGCTTGATGACGGCTTCGATCTTTTTCACGGCTGGTCTCCAGTCCAACAGGTTGAGGCCCGGAGTATAGCCAACAAGGCGCGCACCGGAAACGCAAGGCGCCGAAAACAGGCGGTAAACCGGTGCCATATCGCATACTCTGGAGTACTGGCCGCGGGGCACAATGACGCGGGTACAGGAGGAGAATCGCGCATGATTCCGTATGGCAGACAGGATATTTCCGAGGCCGATATCGCCGCCGTCAGCGAGGTGCTGCGGTCGGACTGGCTGACCCAAGGGCCAGTCGTCCCCCGTTTCGAAGCAGCCATTGCCGGCCGCAGCGGTGCTGCCCATGCGGTGGCGGTCAATAGCGCCACCTCGGCGCTGCATATCGCCTGCCTGGCGCTGGGACTCGGTCCGGGCGATCTGTTGTGGACCAGCCCGACGACCTTCGTCGCCAGCGCCAACTGTGCGCTGTACTGCGGCGCCAGCGTGGATTTTGTCGACATCGACCCGGTCAGTTACAACCTCTGCCCCCAGCGGTTGGAAGCGAAGCTGCTCGAAGCCGAGGCCCTGGGCCGCCTGCCTAAAATCGTGATTCCGGTACATCTGTGCGGTCAGCCCTGCGAGATGGCCGCCATCCACGCGCTCAGTGTGCGCTTCGGGTTCCGCATCATCGAGGATGCCTCGCATGCCATCGGTGCCCGCTACCAGAACGAACCGGTTGGCAACTGCCGCTACAGCGACATCACCGTCTTCAGCTTCCACCCGGTAAAGATCATCACCACCGGCGAGGGCGGCATGGCGCTCACCAACGATGCACAGCTGGCCCGCCAGATGGAACTCTTGCGCAGCCATGGCATCACCCGCGAAGCCGGTGAGATGGGTCAGCCCCCGGACGGCCCCTGGTATTACGAGCAGATCACGCTCGGTTTCAACTACCGTATGACCGAGCTGCAGGCCGCGTTGGGCCTCAGCCAGCTCTCCCGGCTGGACGAATTCGTACAGCGCCGGCAACAACTCGCCTTGCGCTACGACCAGTTGCTGGCAAACCTGCCGCTCACCCTGCCGGTGCAGGCCACAGTGAGCGAATCCGCCCGCCATCTCTATGTGATCCGCCTGCAGGAGGCCGCCCAGCATCGTTTCGTGTTTGAAGCGCTGCGCGCCGCCGGCATCGGCGTGAACCTGCATTACATCCCGGTACACCTGCAGCCCTGGTATCGCACACTCGGCTTCGCACCCGGACAGTTCCCGCAAGCCGAAGCCTATTACCGTGAGGCCATCAGCCTGCCGCTCTACTCCGGCCTCAGCGAAGAAGAGCAGAACGAAGTAGCCGCCGCACTGCGCGAAGTGCTGACCGAGGCCCAACGATGAAGCTCTGCGTAATTCCGGCGCGCGGCGGCAGCAAACGCATCCCGCGCAAAAATCTGAAAGACTTCTGTGGCCGCCCGATCATCGGCTGGTCCGTGGTGGCTGCGCGCCGCGCCGGCTGTTTCGACCAGATCATCGTGTCGACCGACGACGAGGAAATCGCCGCCACCGCCCGCAATCTCGGCGCCAGCACGCCCTTCATGCGCCCGCCCGAGCTCTCCGACGACCACACCGGCACCACCGCCGTGATCGCCCACGCGATCCGCCATTTCGACGCCGCCGGCACGCCGCCCACGCTCGTTTGCTGCCTCTACGCCACCGCCCCCTTCGCCAGTGCCGACGACCTGTGCGCTGGGCTCGAACGCCTGCAGGATTCGGACGCCGACTATGCCTTCCCGGTCACCCGCTATCCCTTCCCGATCCAGCGCGCGGTGCGCCTCGACGAAGCGCAGCATGTGCGCATGTTCCAGCCCGAGCATTTCGCCACCCGCTCACAGGATCTCGAAGAAGCCTGGCACGACGCCGGCCAGTTCTACTGGGGCCGCCGCGAAGCCTGGCTCGCCGGCACGCCGATCTTCTCGCCGCGTTCGCTCGGGCTGCCGGTGCCGCGCCACCGCGTGCAGGACATCGACACGCCCGAAGACTGGCTACGTGCCGAATGGCTCTTCAAGGCCATGCAGGCGGAGCGATGACAGGTCTGGTCCTGCCCCGCCGCATCGGCCGCGTCGCCTTCCGCTGCGACGCCAGCCTCACCTTGGGCAGCGGCCACGTCATGCGCTGCCTCACGCTGGCGCAGGCCCTGCAGGCCGAGGGCAGCGAATGCCACTTCCTGTGCCGCGCCGAGCCCGGCCACCTGCTCGCGCCAATCCGCGCCGCCGGCTTCAGCGCGCACGAACTGCCGGCCAGCGAAGCCTTCAATCAGGAACAGGACGCCGCCGACTGCCGCACCCTGCTGGAAGCCCTGCGGCCCGACTGGCTCTTCACCGACCACTACGCCCTCACCGCCATCTGGGAAGAGGCCCTGCGCGATACCTGCCAGCACCTGCTCGTCATCGATGATCTCGCCAATCGCCTGCATGTGGCCGAGCTGCTGCTGGACCAGAACCTTGGCCGCGTGGCGAGCGACTACGCCGCGCTGCTGCCCGCCACCAGCCGCGTGCTGGTCGGTCCACACTACGCGCTACTGCGCGACGAATTCGCCGCTGCACGCAAGCGCAGCCTGCGCCACCGCCAGCAGCCCGCACTGAAGCAGTTGATGATCAGCCTCGGCGGCGCCGATGCGGACAACCTCACGGGCGAGATCCTGCAAGCCCTGCACAGCGCCGCGCTGCCGGCGGACTGCCGCATGACGGTGATCCTAGGCGCCGCCAATCCCTGGCAGGCCGAAGTGCGCGCGCTGGCCACGCAGATGCCCTGCAGCACCGAAGTGAAGATTGCCGTGCCGGACATGGCCCGCCACCTCGCCAGCACCGACCTCGTCATCGGCGCGGCCGGCGGCAGCGCCTGGGAGCGCTGCTGCCTCGGCGTGCCTAGCGTGTTGCTGATCCAAGCCGAGAACCAGCGCGCCGGTACGCAAGCACTCGTCGAGGTCGGCGCTGCCCTGCTCGCCAGCAGCCCAGCCGAACTGCCCGCGCTGCTGGCCCAGCTCGACCCGCCCCTCCTCGGCGAGCTCTCCACCCGCGCCGCCGCGCTCTGCGACGGCCTCGGCACCCAGCGCGTGCTGCAAGCCATGAAGGAACTCACATGAACAGCGCTGCGCCCGCGTGCCTGCTGCGCCCGCTCGAAGCGCGCGACCTGCCGCTGCTGCTCGCCTGGCGCAACCACCCCTCGGTGCGCAGTGCCATGTTCCGCCGCCGCGAGATCAGCGCCACCGAACACGCCGCCTGGTTCGCCGCCCAGCACCCCCAAGCCGGGCGCCATCTGCTGATCTACGAAGAAAACGGAATCCCTCTGGGTCATGTGAACTTCAGCCTACAAGCCTGCCCACAGATCGCCGAATGGGGCTTCTACCGTGCGCCCGAAGCGCCCGCCGGCAGTGGTCAGCGCATGGGCCGCGCCGCAATCGACTGGGCTTTTGATTCGCTCGGTCTGCACAAGATTGCCGCGCAGGTGATTGCCGACAACCCCCGCTCGCTCGCCTTCCACCGCAAGCTCGGCTTCCAGCCCGAAGGCATATTGCGCGAACACTTCCACGACGGCCAGAGCTATCTGGACGTGCACTGCTTCGGCCTGCTGCGCCCCGAATGGCAGGCCATGAAGGATGCCCACCATGACTGAACACGCCCTCCACATCGCCGGCCGGCGCATCTCACGCGACGACCCGCCCTATGTAATCGCCGAAATGTCTGCCAACCACAACGGCAGTCTCGATACCGCCTTCGCCATCATCGACGCCGCCGTTGCGGCTGGCGCCAGTGCGGTCAAGCTGCAGACCTACCGGCCGGACACCATCACGCTCGATTGCGCCAGTGAAGACTTCCAGATCCACGGCGGCCTGTGGGACGGCCAGACCCTCTACCAGCTCTACCAGCAGGCTCACATGCCCTGGGAATGGCACGCCCCGCTCTTCGCCCACGCCAAGAAGCGCGGCATCACGATCTTCAGCTCGCCCTTCGACCACAGCGCCATCGATCTGCTCGAAGAGCTCGGCGCGCCGGCCTACAAGATCGCCTCTTTTGAGGCCATCGACCTGCCCCTGATCCGCTACGCCGCGTCTACCGGCAAGCCCATGATCATTTCCACCGGCATGGCGGACGCCGAAGAAATCGGCGAGGCGGTGGAGGCCGCGCGCAGCGCCGGTTGCCGCGAGCTGGCCCTGCTCCACTGCGTGAGCGGCTACCCAGCACCGGCCGAGGAATACAACCTCGCCACGATTGCCGACATGCGCGCCCGCTTCGGCTGCGTGGTGGGTCTCTCGGACCACACCCTGGACAACACCACCGCGATAGCCAGCGTGGCACTGGGTGCCGCCATCCTCGAAAAGCACTTCACGCTGGACCGCTCCGGCGGCGGCCCGGACGACAGCTTCTCGCTGGAGCCCGACGGCCTCGTCGCCCTGTGCCGCGATTCCGGCACCGCCTGGCGCGCGCTAGGTCGCGTCGATTACGGCCGCAAATCCAGCGAGCAAGGCAACGTCAAGTTCCGCCGCTCGCTCTACTTCGTACGGGATCTGAAAGCCGGTGATGTGATCGGCCCGCAGGATGTGCGCAGCGTACGCCCCGGCTTCGGCCTGCCACCGAAGCATCTCGATGCGGTGATTGGCAAACGCCTGCTGGCCGACGTAAGCGCCTGCACGCCGGTGAAAGCTAATGTAATCGAGGGGCTGTAAGCGCCGGCGGGTTTCGTGGTGGCACTCCCGGGACACCGACGACCACACTTCATTTCCAAGCAGAACCTGGTAGAACATGACGACAACCCCACTTGAGCGATACAAGGAGCCCACATGAAGTCGTATTCCGGTGCATGCCTTTGTGGCGAAATTCGATACGAAATCAAGGCTGATGCTGGTCCATCCAGAATCTGCTGGTGCAAGGACTGCCAACGAATCTCATCCAATGGAACGGTGAATGTGATCTTCCCGAGCGATGCGATCAGGATTACCGGTACGCCGGGGAAACACGAAAAGACTGCCGACAGTGGAAACACGGTAACCCGCCGCTTCTGCTCGAAATGCGGCAGCCATTTTTTTTCGGATTCGAGCGGTCGCCCGGGCCTCACGGTTGTTCGAGCCGGCACACTGGACGCCCCCTCAGCCATCAAGCCGGCCATGAATATCTGGGTAGCAAGCGCCCCCACCTGGGCCTGCATCGATCAGAGCCTCGATCAATCCAAAGGCCCGCCGCTTCCGCCATCGCCCGCAAAGACCTGATTCCAGAATGAGAGCCTCAAGTACTGAATTCCGGCCCGGGCGAAGCCCGGTTTATCCTGAGCTGGTCGAAGGGCAGGAATGACGGCGGAATCCGAACGCCCCTAGGATGACTTCAGGACTGCAGCCCGCGCCTTGTGCAGTTTGCGGTAGCTGTCGATCAGGCGTTGGTGGCGATCCAGCCCTTCGAGCCTCATGCTGGTGGGCGTGAGGCCGTAAAAGCGCACGCTGCCATCCACCGAGCCAATCGCTGCATCCATGCGCTCCTTGCCGAACATGCGGCAGAAGTTGGCTTCGAAATCGGCCAGCTCCAGTTCTTCGTCCAGCGTGACTTCCAGCACCACGTTCAGGGCCTGATAGAAGAGACCGCGATCGAGTGTGTTCTCGTTGTACTGCAGGTAAGCGCCAACCAGATCGTGCGCGGTTTCGAGATCCTGTATCGCCAGGCAAATCAGAAGCTTGAGCTCCAGAACGGTGAGCTGGCCCCAGACGGTGTTCTCATCAAACTCGACGCCGATCAGGCTGATGATGTCGGTGTAGTCATCGAGCTCGCTGTCTTCCAGCCGCTCGAGCAGGGCTTGCAGCGCGTCGTCATCGAGGCGGTGGAGGTTCAGGATGTCTTCGCGGAAAGCGAGGGCCTTGTTGGTGTTGTCCCAGATCAGGTCTTCGACCGGGTAGATCTCGGAGTAAACCGGCACGAGGATGCGGCAAGCGGTAGCGCCCAACTGATCATAGACCGCGACATACACCTCCTTGCCCATGGCTTCGAGGATGCCGAAGAGCGTGGCGGCCTCGTCCGCGTTGCTGTTTTCACCATGGCCGGAGAAATCCCACTCGACGAATTCATGGTCGGCCTTGGCGCTGAAGAAGCGCCAGGAGACCACGCCGCTGGAATCGATGAAGTGCTCGACGAAGTTGTTCGGCTCCGTCACCGCATTGCTCTCGAAGGTGGGCTTGGGTAGATCGTTGAGGCCTTCGAAGCTGCGGCCCTGCAGCAGTTCGGTGAGGCTGCGCTCCAGCGCCACTTCGAAACTCGGGTGCGCGCCGAAGGAGGCGAAGACGCCGCCGGTGCGCGGGTTCATCAGCGTCACGCACATCACCGGGAACTGGCCGCCGAGCGAGGCATCCTTCACCAGTACCGGGAAACCTTGCTCTTCCAGCCCACGAATGCCGGCGACGATACCGGGGTACTTGGCCAGCACCTCGGCCGGCACGTCCGGCAGCGCGATCTCGCCTTCGAGGATCTCGCGTTTCACCGCGCGCTCGAAGATTTCAGACAGGCACTGCACCTGCGCCTCGACCAAAGTGTTGCCGGCGCTCATGCCGTTGGACAGGTAGAGGTTGTCGATCAGGTTGGTCGGGAAATACACCACTTCGCCATCGCTTTGCCGCACATAGGGCAGGCAGCAGATGCCGCGCTCGGTGTTGCCGGAGTTAGTGTCGAAGAGATGCGAGGCGCGCAACTCGCCCTCCGGGTTGTAAATGGCGAGGCTGTAGTCATCCAGCATGCCGGCGGGCAAAGCGTCTTTCTTGCCCGGCTTGAACCAGCGCTCGTCCGGGTAATGCACGTACTCGGCATTGGCGAACTCTTCGCCCCAGTACTGGTCGTTGTAGAAATGATTGCAGCTGGCGCGCTCGATGTATTCGCCCAGCGCCGAGGCCAGCGCGCTCTCCTTGCTGGATCCCTTGCCGTTGGTGAAGCACATCGGCGAGTGGGCATCACGGATATGCAGCGACCACACGTTCGGCACCAGATTGCGCCAGGATGCGATCTCGATCTTGATGCCCAGCGCGGCCAACGTGGCCGACATGTTGGCGATGGTTTTTTCGAGTGGTAGATCCTTGCCGGGGATGTAGGTCAGCACGTCTGAATCCGAGTTCAGTGTGAGCAGCGCCTGCGCGTCGGCATCCAGACTCTCGACTTCCTCGATGATGAATTCCGGCCCGTTCTGCACCACGCGCTTCACCGTGCAGCGGTCAATGGAGCGCAGGATGCCCTGGCGATCCTTCTCGGAGATGCCGGGCGGCAGTTCGATCTGGATCTTGAAGGTCTGCTTGTAGCGGTTCTCCGGATCGACGATGTTGTTGTGCGCGAGGCGCATGTGCTCGGTCGAGATGCCCCGCGTGTCGCAGTAGGCCTTCACGAAATAGGCCGCGCACAAGGCCGAGGAGGCCAGAAAGTAGTCGAAGGGGCCGGGCGCGGAGCCGTCGCCCTTATAGCGGATGGGCTGGTCGGCGATGACGGTGAAATCGTCAAACTTCGCCTCCTGGCGAAGCTTGTCGAGAAAATTAACCTTGATTTCCATGGGGGAGTCCTGCGGGGATGTTTGAACTGGTTTGGCCGCCATTATCCGGATTTCGCCACGCACAGTTGCAGCCATCTTGCGGCTAGCGGCATAGCCGCCCCCTGCCCCCGCCCGGCCACGCACGCAACAAGGCCGGCGCATGGCCGGCCTCGGGCTACCGGAAACGGCCCGGCTTACTTCTTTTCGGCAATCAGCGCGCGGATCTCGTCATCGCTCAGGAAGTGCGGGTTGGTGCCGGAGTTGTACTCAAAATCATCCGTCACCTGCACACCCTTCTCGCCCGTGGCATCGAGGAAGTAATTCGGCTCGGTCACGAATGTGATCGAAGGGCGAATCACGTAGTGATCCTGAAACTCGACGGTCTGGAAGGCGTTGTCCGCCGGCACCATGACTTCATGCAGTTTCTCGCCGGGGCGGATTCCCACGATCTTGGTCGGCAGCTCCGGCGCCATGGCTCGCGCCAGATCAGTGATGCGCGAGGACGGAATCTTGGGCACGAAAACTTCGCCGCCATGCATGCGCGCAAGACTCCTGATCACGAACTCAACGCCCTGCTCCAGGGTGATCCAGAAACGCGTCATGCGCGCATCGGTGATCGGGATTTCCGTGGCGCCTTCTGCGATCAATTTCTGGAAGAACGGCACCACCGAGCCACGCGAGCCGACCACATTACCGTAGCGCACCACACCGAAGCGGGTGCGACGACGACCGACGATGTTGTTGGCCGAGACAAACAGCTTGTCAGAGGCGAGCTTGGTGGCGCCATACAGGTTGATCGGGCTGGCGGCCTTGTCGGTAGAGAGAGCAATGACGCGCTCGACTTCGTTGTCCAGGCAGGCATCGATCACGTTCTGGGCGCCGTGGATATTGGTCTTGATGCACTCCATCGGGTTGTACTCGGCGGCGGGCACCTGCTTGATGGCGGCGGCGTGAATCACCACGTCAATCTCGCGGCAGGCCTGGCGGGTGCGCTCGGCGTCGCGCACGTCGCCAAGAAAGAAGCGCATGCGCGGGTCGCGGAATTCCTGCTGCATTTCGTATTGCTTGAGTTCGTCGCGCGAATACACCACCACCCGGCGCGGGTTGTGATGGGCAAGGATGTTGCGCACGAACTGACGGCCGAAAGAGCCGGTGCCGCCGGTGATCAGGATGGATTTCCCGTCAATCATTGTTGTTCTCCCTGGTCGGATGCCTGTCTGGCCCGCGCGGCGTCGGCGAGGTCCTGTAGCCCGTCGGAGGCTGCAGCAAGAAAGTTCTGGATCACCCCGAAGGCTTCGGTGGCGTACTCCACCGCCAGCTCATCGGTGGCGCACAAGGCCATGCAGTCGTAGAGGAAACGCCCCATATGCAGCATGGAGCCGCGCATGAGTGGGAAGATCTGAGTACTGCGGTGCTTGTCTGCAAAGAAGTAGTGGTGCAGATCGAACATGCGCTCGACGATGTCCATCTTCTCGTGCACCTCAGGCGCGAGGATGCGGGCCACATCTTCGCGCACTGCCACGAGTTGCTCTTGCATCATCGCCAGACTGTGCAATGGGTCTTGGTCATAGCTCGTGGTAAAAGCCCCGAGCATGGCCTCGATGGCCTCCATGCGGGTGGCCGGCGTCGCAGCACTCGTAAAATCCTCGGCATGCAAAGGCTCAGCACCTCGGATCAGGGCACCGTCATTGAGGTTGTACACCTTCGCGCCGGGGTTCTCGCGCAAGGATATGACCATCGAATCGCGTGAATGAGTAAAGGTGTCGGTCGAAAACACCTTGCCGCCAAAGTTGCCTTCCACTTCGCGGGCATTGGCTTCACGGTGGCGCTTGTGAGTGATATCGACAATCTTCTTGAGATCAGGCGATACAGTGCTCTGGCCTTCGAAGTACACCGAAGCCTTGGAATGGTGGTGCGCTTCGCTGCGAAAACCCAGATCCACCCCCATCAGGTAGATATTGCGAAAGCCCAGGCGCAAAGCCAGCGCCAGCCCACCATTGGTACAGGTGGGGCCGCTGCGGAAAACCGGAGCTTCACCAAAGAAATTGCCCACCATGGCCCCCACATCCATTTCCTTGAAGAACATCAAAGGATGCTGGGTGAGTTCAAACACTTCAGGCGGCAAAATGGAAAGACCCAGAATAGGCACCTCGCCTTTCCAGGATTCATTCAGCGTGGCCGCGAGGAATCGGTTAGTCAGTGCAGTGCGCTCGATCTCGACGTGAAAGTCCGGTCGGATGCCAGCCCGCGCCAATGCTGAGATCGCCGTACCACAACTAAACACCACGGCCCGGTCACGATACTCGCGCAAAAGCGGCAGCAGGTGATCGAGCGAGGGCCCCGCGCCGATGATGAACGCCATCGCGTCTTCCGGGATCGGGCGCTCGGGCGCTCGGGTATAGGCTGGATAACGTGCGAGGCAATTATCCAGAGCATGCTTAAGACCCAGGATCTCGTCATCCAGAAAACCCCAACCACGATAAAAGGTCCAGAGGTCAGTCTTCAGCTTGTCCCACAGTTCGCGAACTTTCTCCGAGTCGTAATCATTGAAGAACATCCCTGCGCCCTGAATACAGTATGGCGGCCAGAGGTTGTAGAAGTGCACACGCAGATGGTCAGAGAGCTTTTCAGGCGATTCGTCATAAGCAACCGAAAAGTAAAACCCTTTGCGGGAGAAGCGCTGGGCCAGTGAGATGTAGTCGACGAAATACAGCGATAGATTCAGACGTGCGATGTCGGTATCAACAATCAGCAGATGGCGCAGATCGTAATCATCGACAAGCCTATCCAGATGCCAGCCGAATCCGCTTCCAAACACGATCGCGATTGGCAGTTTCTTGTCACCAAAATCAGCCAGCGGCAGCCGCCGTCCCTCTTCTGAGGTGAGGTCGAGAAATTTCTGCACGAGCTTCGTGCGGTACTCAACCTCAATGTAGGAGTGGAAGAAGGAGTAATCCTGGTGCGGCGCTACATCGTGAAGATTATTGATGTAGCCATGGTTCACCGTGATGCGCGGGCGAATCTTGGGATTGTTGAAAACATCCATCAGGATCCGGGAGAGATCCACGTAATCCTTCGGATCCCCCTTGTAGCCGGCTGAATAGATGGTCAGCCCACCGTCAGCATCCACCTCGAAGGGGGCTGGCAGCTCAGCGCCCATGATGTTTTCGAAAACATCCGGAAAGCGCTCATGGAAGAAGAGCAGATTGGCCTGATAGGTGGCCATCAGCTTCTGGATGTAGGCCTCCTGTAAAGGCGTCCACTCCTGATCCAGTGCCCCTTGACTGCTATCGTCCATTCCGTTTGCTCCAGCAAGACAGGTGCTGACACACCTGTTTACAAAAAAAAGCTGAACTCCGGAGGCCGGACGAATCACGGGCTTATCCGGGTTATCGGCCCGCATACCTGAAAACTTTAATCCGAAGGGCGCTTTCTCCAACACGGCACCCTCCCCGCAAACCCGCGCCAGTAAAGGGTTTTCAGGCCGCGGTTTTTCACACCACAAAAATATATCTGCCTGAAGGCCTACATAACCCTGAAGAGAAGGGTATTCCGGTCGTTATTTGGCTCATGGCACGGGACTACACAGGACCAAAGCCAGCAGTCAGGAATCGGGGCTCAGCCCCTCAGGCCATACAGCCGCCAGACTGAAGTGAGAAACGCATATACAAGGAGTAGCAAAATGGCACTGACGATCAACACCAACGTGGCTTCGCTGAACGCCCAACGTAACCTCACAGGCACGCAGAGTTCATTGTCTACCTCGCTGCAACGCCTGTCCTCCGGTCTGCGCATCAACAGCGCCAAGGACGATGCAGCAGGCATGGCCATCGCTGAGCGTATTCAGGCACAGGTGCGCGGCTTCAACGTCGCCACCCGCAACGCCAACGATGCGGTCTCCCTGATGCAGGTGGCCGACGGCGGTGCCGAGCAGATTTCCAACAATATTCAGCGCATGCGCGAGCTGGCCGTGCAAGCCGCCAACGGTACGCTGAACTCTGGTGACCGAGCCAACCTTCAGGTGGAGTTTTCAGCCCTTGGCAAGGAAATTTCCCGTCTCTCGAACGCCACCAAGTTCAACAACATTGAACTGATCAACTCGACTGGCGCTCAGACCTTCACCTTCCAGGTCGGTGCTGGCACCACCACCAACGACCAGATCACCGTCTCTACAGTCGATCTGCAGGCCTCTACGATCGCCCTTGATTCCGGCTCGATCACGATTGACGGCAGCACCGCCTCCAATGCGCTCGCCGCTATTACTAACCTCGACTGCGGCATCAATACCATCACGACCACTCGTGCAGGCTTTGGTGCCGCACTGAACCGGGCCACGGCGGTAATCTCCTCGCTGCAGATCGCTGTCGAGAACCAGTCAGCTGCGCGCGGACGCATCGTCGATGCCGACTTTGCCTCGGAAACGGCCAACCTCTCGCGCTCGCAGATCCTGCAGCAAGCCGGTACCGCGATGCTGGCCCAAGCCAACGCGCTGCCGCAGCAAGTGCTCAGCCTGCTCCAGTAAAAGCCCCCTTGCCGTAACGGCAGAAAATGCCGGTGGATGAGAATCCACCGGCATTTTTTTCGCCCGTCATTCCGCTTTCATTACCGCAAGCGCCTCACAAGGAGTACTGACAAACAGTCCAAAACCATTGCCCCACGGGGATTTCAGAAAACTGGCATCGGCTTTGCATAGGCGTTGGCAAGCGTGTTCCTGTTCCTCTCCACGGAACAAGACGTTTGAACCACCGCCGAACCACACCGGTCCGGCACGAAATCCAGGAGTCCGGAAATGGCAATGACGATCAACACCAACGTAGCTTCGCTGAATGCCCAGCGTAATCTCTCTGGCACCCAGAGCTCGCTGGCTACCTCGCTGCAGCGCCTGTCCTCCGGTCTGCGCATCAACAGCGCCAAGGATGACGCCGCTGGCCTGGCTGTCGCCGAGCGCATCCAGGCCCAGGTACGCGGCTTCAACGTCGCCATCCGCAACTCCAATGACGCCATCTCGCTGATGCAGGTGGCCGACGGTGGCGCCGGTCAGATTGCCGACAACATTCAGCGCATGCGCGAACTCGCCGTGCAGGCTGCCAACGGCACACTGAACTCCGGGGACCGCGACAACCTTCAGGTCGAATTCTCGGCCCTCGGCAAGGAAATCACCCGCCTCTCCGAAGCCACCAAGTTCAACAATATCCCGCTGCTGAACTCGGCCTCCTCCACCTTTACCTTCCAGGTCGGCGCCGGTACCACAGCCAATGACCAGATCAGCGTCTCGACCGTCGATCTGCGCGCCTCGGGCGCCATCCTGGTGGATTCAGGCTCAATTTCCATCAACGGCAGCACGGCTTCCAATGCGCTCGCCGCGATCACCAATCTGGATTCGGCGATCAACACCATCACGACCACCCGCGCCGGCTTCGGTGCAGCACTCAACCGCGCCACTGCCGTGATCTCCTCGCTGCAGATCTCGGTCGAGAACCAAGCCGCGGCACGCGGACGCATCGTCGATGCCGACTTCGCCGCCGAAACCGCCCAGCTTTCGCGCAACCAGATCCTGCAGCAGGCCGGCACGGCCATGCTTTCGCAGGCCAATGCGCTTCCCCAACAAGTCCTGCAGCTTCTGCAGGGCTGATGCAGACGTTCAGTAATTCACAGCAAACTGGAGAACCATCATGGCAATGACCATCAACACCAACGTTCCTTCGCTGAATGCCCAGCGCAATCTCAGCGGCTCACAGGCCTCCCTGTCCACCTCGCTGCAGCGCCTGTCCTCGGGCCTGCGCATCAACTCAGCCAAGGACGACGCAGCCGGCCTGGCGGTCGCCGAGCGAATCCAGGCCCAGGTGCGCGGCTTCACGGTGGCGGTGCGAAATGCCAACGATGCGATCTCCCTGATGCAGGTCGCCGACGGCGGCTCCGGGCAGATTGCCGACAACATCCAGCGCATGCGCGAGCTGGCCATCCAAGCTGCCAACGGCACGCTGAACTCGGGCGACCGCGCCAACCTGCAGGTGGAATTCGCCGCCCTGGGCAGCGAGGTACAGCGTCTCTCGCAAGCCACCAAATTCAACAACGTACCGCTGCTGAACTCGGCCGTTTCCACCTTCACCTTCCAGGTCGGTGCCGGCACCACCCAGTATGACCAGATCAGCGTCTCCACCGCCGATCTGCGCGCTACCGCACTGGCCATCGACTCCTCGGTGATCAACGTGGCCGGCAGCACCGGCTCCAACGCGCTCGCCGCCATCACCAACCTGGATTCGGCGATCAACACCATCACCACCACCCGCGCTGGTTTTGGCGCCGCGCTGAACCGTGCCCAGGCCGTGATTTCCTCGCTGCAGATCGCGGTGGAAAACCAGTCAGCTGCCCGCGGCCGGATCGTCGATGCGGACTTTGCGCAGGAAACCGCCAATCTCTCGCGCACCCAGATCCTCCAGCAAGCCGGCACAGCCATGCTGGCGCAGGCCAACGCACTGCCACAACAAGTACTCCAGCTCCTCCAGGGCTAAGCGCTTCTTACAACCGGTCAGTTGCTGTGATTTCGAGGAGGCGCAAGCCTCCTCTTTTTTGTCCACCCGTCCGCCCGTCAGCTTCATCCAGCCTTGCAGCCCAGCTAACCCTGTGGACTGTGAAAAAGTAGTCGTTATCCCCCCTACGGACGCCCCGGAAGGCATGCCAGTACCGCCCTCCGAACGTCGCCAGAAGCTGTGCCGGGGCCCCCGCCCGACCACAGCCAGAGTGGGACGCAGACAACAGGATGGAGTCACAGATGACGCATGCAGCCAGCAATATTCCCGGGCAATCCCGCCCGCCGCCGGTCTGCCTGTACGCCTTCACTCCTTGTCGCGCCCCCCGGTAGTCACAGGAGGCTGAATCATGACGATGCAACCCATTACGCCCGTTTCCTCGCCCGACGCAGTTTCACATGCGCGCGACATCCGTCCCTCAGCGGGCAAGGATGTCCCGCTTGATGAAACCCTTAACGTCGTCGGCGAAGACAAGACCGAGCAAGGCACCAGTGCGCCGCCCCCGAGCCGGGAGGCGGTCAACGAGGCCATGCAGGAAATGCAGCGCGCCCTGCCGTCCGTGGCACGAAACCTGCAATTCTCCATTGACGAGCAAACCGGTCGGAGTGTCGTCAAGGTTGTGGATGCAGACACGAGCGAAGTTATTCGCCAGCTGCCCAGCGAAGAGTTGCTGAACATCGCCCACGCCCTGGACAAATTATCCGGCCTGCTCCTCAAGCAGAAAGTCTGAGCCGCTTGCGGCAAACGCTTGAAATAACAGGGTAAGCAATCATGGCAGGCACAATTACTTCTGCAGGACTCGGGTCTGGGATCGATATCGAATCCCTGGTGACCAAACTGATGTCCATCGAACAGCAGCCGATCACCAAGCTGCAGACCAAGGACAAGAGTTTTGACACCAAGCTCTCCGCCTTCGGCACGCTCAAGAGTTCGCTCTCCAGCCTGCAGACGGCGGCAGAAGCGATCAGTTCGGCGGCAAAATTCTCGGCTTACCAGGCAAGTATTGCCGACAGCACGATCGGAACGGTCAGCGCCGGCTCTTCAGCCTCAGCCGGCAGCTATCAGTTGGAAGTCAGCTCGCTTGCGTCATCACAGAAAGTCGTCACGACGGCACAAAGCAGCAGCTATACCTTTGCCGATGGAACGCTCAGCTTTGACGTAGGTGGCAAGGTCACCAACATCGACATCAGCGCAGCCAAGGGCAACAACACCCTCGCCAAAGTCAGGGACGCCATCAATGCATCGGGCGCGGGCGTGAGCGCCAGCCTGCTCAGTGACGGTAATGGCACCCGGCTGATCCTCACCGCCTCGCAATCCGGCACCGACAACGGCTTCACTGTGAGTGGTCTGGGGCTCGGTTTCGATCCGAGTGACATTGCCAGCTCGGATAGCCTGGTCGATCAAAGCACTTCGAAGGCAGCCACCAACGCCGTATTCACGCTCGACGGTGTGCAGGTCACCCGATCCAGCAACGTGATCAGTGACGCGCTGGACGGCGTGACGCTGACCCTGAACAAAAAGAATATCGGCACGCCGACTACACTCAACATCACGCAGGATGGAACGGCGATCCAGAAAAAGGTCGAGGACTTCATCACGGCCTATAACAACGTCGTCAACACGATCAAGACCCAGACGGCCTGGAACAACGACACCAAGACGGCTGCAGCCCTCAACGGCGATGCTGCGGTACGTGGTATCCAGAGCCAGCTGCGCAGCATTGTCAGCGGCTCCCTGTCGAGCGGTTCGCTGACCCGTCTCTCCGACATTGGCATCAAGATCGAGACCAGCGGCACCCTCACCCTCGACAGCACCAAATTCAAGAACGTGCTGGCTGACCCGACCAAGGACATTGGCAGCCTGTTTGCCGAGGGCACGGTCAGTGGCTTTGCCGACCAGATCGCCGACCGGGTCAAGGATTTCCTTGGTACCGATGGCCTGCTGACCAGCCGTACCGATGGGATCAAGAAGACCCAGCTTGGCATCGACAAGCAGATTGAAACCCTGGAAGCCCGTATGACCGTGATCGAAGCACGCTACCGCAAGCAATTCACGGCACTGGACACCGCTGTCGCCAGCTGGAACTCGACCGGCAACTACCTCTCCACGCAGCTCTCCAGCCTGCTGACCAAGTACACCAACAATTAACCGAGCAGGAGCCAATCCATATGTTTGCACGTCCCTCGGCTGCCGCTGCCTACGCCAAAGTTGGTGTGGAATCCCATGTCACCAACGCAGACCCGCATCAGCTGATTCTCATGCTCTTCGATGGCGCCCTGCTGGCCATCAACTCCGCCGCAATCGCCATGGAACGTGGCGATATCGAAGCACGCGTCAAGAACATCACCAAGGCCATCGAAATCATCACCATGGGGCTCAAGGCCAGTCTGGACGCGCAAGGTGGCGGCGAACTAGCCGAGCGGCTCGGCGCCCTCTACGACTACATGTGCTCACGCCTCCTGCACGCCAACGCCTTCAGCACGGATGCGCCGCTGGTGGAAGTAGCCGGCCTGCTGCGCGATCTGCGCGACGCCTGGTCGCAGATTGCTAATGCCAGCCAGGCAGAATCACAGGAGGCATGATGGATCCGACCCTCCCCCTCTACGAAGCCATGCATCATCTTTCCAGCGAAATGCTGGTGGCTGCCCGCGCCAATGACTGGGACCAGTTCTGCCTGCTCGAACGCGAAGCCGCCGAGCTGCGCGATCGCCTCGTCCGCTACGAGATGCCGGCAAGCCCCGCCCCCCTAGATGAAGGCGGCAGGGCACGCAAAGTGGCCCTCATTCAGCAGATCCTCGCCGAAGATCGCGAGATCCGTAGCCACACCGATCCCTGGCTGGAACATGTGCGTGCCCTGCTGGCCGGCAACAGCCGGCAACGGGCGATCAATAATGCTTACGGTCTGCGGCCGGGCTAGAATCAGGGCCATCCCAGCGGCAGGAGCGCAGTAGCCCATGATTCCCGGAGACTTGGCGTCCAGACTGCGCGTCCTGCTTGAAGCGAGTATCCAGCCCATCTCAGTGGCGCATGAAATCGCGCCCGATCTGCCGCGTCTGCAGCCAGGCCAGCGAATTACTGCGCTGATCGAAAGTCCCTTGCCCGATGGCAGCTTCCGCGCCCTTGTGGCGGGCAAGACCATCACCCTCGCGCTGCCCGAGTCTGCCAAGAGTGGCGACTCTCTGGAGTTGCTTGTCACCGGTCAGCGTGGCGGCACGGTTCACGCCCGTCTGGCACCGGCGGCCGAAACGCCGCCCGCCGATGGCGACGAGTTGCCGCGCACCGCATTAAGCAAAACCGGCCAGCTCATTTCTCAGCTGATCACCGGCCGCCATGGCGAAGCCCGCCCGCAAGCCCTCAACCGGGGTGAGCCCCTGCTACCGGCCACCCAGACACCCCGTGCGGCCACCCTGGCCCCCGTCCTGCAGCAGGCGGTGAGTCAAAGCGGCGTTTTCTACGAAGCCCATCTGCGTCAATGGGTGGAAGGCAAGCGATCGCTCGCCAGCCTGCTCGCCGAGCCCCAGGCCGCAGGCATGCCCGAAAGCGAAGGGGGCGAAACGACCACCAGTGGTCTGTTGCCACGCACAGCCAGCAGTACCGCCGCCGCACCGACTGCCCCCCCCGCCAGCAGCGCAGGTAGCCCCGCTCAGGCTTCCGCCAATCCACAGGCACCGACCGGTGTCGCCCAGGCACTGAATTCCCAGACAACGCCTGACACCGAGCGTGAACGCGAAACCTCGGCTCTGCGTGTGGCAACCGGCACGACTGCCGCCAATGCGACAGACAACACGGCTCCAGCACGCACCGCCGATCCGATTACACCCGTAATGCTGCAGCAGCTCGAAGCCCTCGCCAGCAACCAGCTCAGCTGGCAAGGCCAGGCCTGGCCCGGCATGCAGTTGCAATGGTCACTGGTCGATCCGGAAAGCGAATCGCCCCAGCGCGGCGAGGCCGACCAAGGCCAGGTCTGGCGCAGCAATCTGCGCGTCGATCTGCCAGCCCTCGGCGGTATCCAGGCACGCCTGCTGCTCGGGCCGCAAGGCCTGAGCCTGCTGATCGATACTGATCGCGCCGATACCGCCGAAAAAATGCGCGCAGCACAACCGGCTCTGCAGGCCTCACTCGAAGCCGCCGGACTGGATCCGCGCCACATCACGGTGAGCGAACATGTCAGCGCCTGATCTCGCCCCGCGCGCCACGGCCGTCGCCCTCGCCTATCAGGAAGGTGAGGCTGCCCCGCGCGTGATCGCCAAAGGCAATGGCCTCATCGCCCAGCAGATCATCGATCGCGCCCGCGAGGCCGGCGTCTATGTGCATGAATCGCGCGAGCTCGTAGCGCTCCTGATGCAGGTAGATCTGGACGAACGCATCCCGCCCAAGCTCTATGTAGCGGTCGCCGAACTGCTCGCCTGGCTCTACCGCCTTGAACAGGGACAAGCCCCGGAAGCCCCGCCACCACTGCCCGATGATATAGTCTCCCCCACGCCGGACGAGACCTGATTCCGGCCCTTCATTCCCGGAATCCACCGCATGCCCACTCCCGGTTCCGCATCCGCGCCAGACACCCGCCTCGAAATCCAGCAACCTGACGCGCACGCTCAGTACATCCTGCGCGAAGCGCGCGAAATCGCCTATGTGCTGCGCCAGCTCGGCGCTCGCCGCGCCATCGTTACCGCCTGGTATGGCCACGCGGGGGATTTTCTGACCACCGGCGTCATTGACGTCGCAACGGACAATCGCAATCTGATCCTCGATCTCGGCCGTGATGAAGCTGCGATTGCCGGCGCCCTGGCCGCAGGCCGTCTGCTCTGCGCCACTCAACTCGACAAGGTCAAGATCCAGTTCCCCCTGGAGCGTCTGGAGCGCTGCACCCACGAAGGCTTCCCAGCCCTGCGCACACCGCTGCCAGACATCCTCCTGCGTCTGCAGCGCCGCGAATACTACCGCCTCAGCGCCCCCTCGCTCGATTCACTGGCCTGCCAGATTCCGCTGCGCGATGGCCACAAGATCCACGCCCGCATCCTCGACATTTCAGGCGGTGGCCTAGCCATCGTCGCCCCCCCCGGAGGGGAGGATCTGCAGGTTGGCACGATCTTCGAGAACTGCCGCCTCGAATTGCCGGACAGCCCGCCTCTCACCGTCAGCCTGCAGGTACGCAACGTATTCCGCATGAGCACCCGGGGCGGCAGCGAAGTGCTGCGAGCGGGCTGCCAGCTCGTGCATCTGCGCGCCGCCGAAGCCAACCTGATCCAGCGCTATATCCTCAAGACCGAGCGCGAGCGCAACCACTACCGGGCCTGACCCCCTCCTCCATGTCTGCTCCAGCCGCCGACAAGCCTGCGCCCGACGCCTTCCGCTATATCTACCTGTCGGTGCTAGCGGCCTTAGCCACCATCGTCCTGAAATTCCTCGCCTGGTGGCTGTCAGGCTCAGTGAGCCTGCTCTCGGATGCGATGGAATCCTTCGTGAACCTGGCCGGAGCCGTGTTCGCGCTGGTGATGCTGAAAGTGGCTGCCGAGCCGCCAGACGCAGGTCACCCCTGGGGCCACAGCAAAGCGGAGTACTTCTCCAGTGGCTTCGAGGGAGGTCTGATCTTCATCGCCGCTGCCGCCATCCTGTGGGCGGCCATCCCGCGCCTCTTCGCACCGCAGCCACTCGAATCGCTGGGCATCGGCCTGTGGTTCTCCGCCGCCAGTACCGCCATCAATTTCTTCACGGCACACACCCTCAAGCGCGCCGGTAAACGCCTCCACTCGATCGCCCTGGAAGCAGATTCGGCGCACCTGATGACCGACGTATGGACCTCGGTCGGCGTGGTCGCCGGCCTCATCGGAGTCATGCTCACCGGCTGGCTGTGGCTCGATGCGGTGATCGCCGTCCTGGTCGCCCTGCACATCCTCTCCGAGGGCGCCCGCCTGATGCAGGCTTCAGTCAGCGGCCTGATGGATCACGCAATGGATGAAGCCGAAATCGAGCAGATCCGCCAGATCCTGCGCAGCTACGCCGCGCGCAATGTGCACTACCGCCATCTCCTTACGCGGCGGGCCGGCACACGCCGTTTCGCGCATGTCGACATCCTCGTGCCGGGCGACTGGTCAGTGGAGACTGCTCACACCCTGCTCGATGAAATCGAAGCCAGGATTGCCAGCGAAGTTCACGGCACCCAAACCACCACCCATCTCGAACCGGTATATTGCGCGCTTCACGCCGCCACCGGCGACCGCCGTCAGGATTGAACCGATGCTCTACGCCCTAGCCCGCCCCTTTCTTTTCTCGCTCGATCCGGAATGCGCCCACGATTTCTCGCTGTGGGGGATGCGCAACTTCGGCGGCTGGATGCCCAGCGCCAGCCTGGCCCAGGCCGAGTCGATCGAGGTGATGGGGATCCGTTTCCCGAACCGGGTCGGGCTGGCGGCCGGACTGGACAAGAATGGCGATGCCATCGACGCGCTCTCCTCCTTTGGCTTCGGGCATCTCGAAATCGGCACCGTCACCCCGCGCGCCCAACCCGGCAACCCCAAGCCACGCATGTTCCGCATTCCCGAGCAGCGCGCCATCATCAACCGCATGGGCTTCAACAATGAAGGCGTGGACAACCTCATCGCCCATGTGAAGGCTGCCCGTTTCAAGGGAGTGCTGGGCATTTCCATCGGCAAGAATTTCGATACTCCGATCGAACACGCCGCGGACGACTACCTCGCCTGCCTCGACAAGGTCTATGGCCACGCCAGCTACATCGCGGCCAACATCTCCTCGCCCAATACCCAGAATTTGCGCCAGCTGCAGGGCGAATCCGAGCTCGACAGCCTGCTTGCTCGATTGAAGCAGCGCCAGACCGAGCTGGCTCAGAGCCACGGCCGCTACGTACCGATTGCCCTGAAAATCGCACCTGACGTAGATGAAGCCCAGCTCACCAACATCGCCGACGCGCTGCGCCGTCACCGCATCGACGGCGTGATCGCCACCAACACCACACTGGCTCGCGAGGCCGTGCAAGGGCTCGCCCATAGCAACGAAGCGGGTGGGCTATCTGGCGCGCCGCTGCGCGAGCGCAGCACCGAAGTGGTCCGCTCACTGGCGGCCAAACTGGCCGGCGAACTACCGATCATTGGTGTCGGCGGCATCACCGAAGGCGCTCATGCCCTCGAAAAACTGCAGGCTGGCGCGGCCCTGGTCCAGGTCTATACCGGCTTCATCTACGGTGGCCCCAAACTCATCGCAGACTGCGTGGAAAACACCTGCAAGTTCCAGCGCGACGCAGCGGAAACAGAGTAAATAAGAGCGCGGACTGCCTTCAGCGCCGGCCCGGCCGGTGCAGGCCGCACGCAGTCCGTGTTACACAGCCCTGCCATCCCAGGCGACGCCTATATGCCTCGCCTGCATACCCCTATAACACTCCTCTGCTTTGGATTCACCGGGCTCAGGCGGATAATCCCGGCCATTCTCCGGGCGAAAATTCATGGCTCACTACCTTTTCCTGATCATTGGCGCTGTGCTCGTCAACAACGTCGTGTTCGTGCGCATTCTCGGCCTATGCCCCTTCATGGGTGTTTCCAAGAAGCTGGAAACCGCGATCGGCATGGGCGCTGCCACCACCTTCGTACTCACGCTGGCCTGCGGCAGCAGCTATCTGATCGAGCATTACCTGCTGATGCCCTTCGATGTTGGCTACCTGCGCACTCTGGCCTTCATCGTGATGATTGCCGCCATCGTGCAATTCACCGAGTTGGTGATCCAGAAGACCAGCCCTGATCTACAACAGGTACTGGGGATCTACCTGCCGCTGATCACGACCAACTGCGCCGTGCTGGGCATCCCGCTACTGTCAGTGAACTACCAGCACAACCTCATGGAAGCCCTGATTTTCGGCTTTGGCAGCGCCGCCGGTTTCACTCTGGCGCTGATCCTGTTTGCCGGTGTGCGTGAGCGCCTTGATGGCGCCGATGTACCCCAACACTTCAAGGGCACACCGATCGCGCTGGTCACCGCCGGGCTGATGAGCCTGGCCTTCATGGGCTTTGCCGGACTGGACAAGTTCTGATGCTGTCAGCTCTTCTCGTGATGGCGGGCCTCGCCATCCTCATCGGCGCCGTACTGGGCTTCGCAGCCCTGAAATTCAAGGTCGAAGGCGACCCGCTGGTCGAGAAAATCGACGCCATCCTGCCGCAGACGCAATGCGGTCAGTGCGGTTTCCCCGGCTGCAAACCCTATGCCACGGCCATCGCCAATGGCGAGGCAGACATCAACCAGTGCCCTCCAGGCGGCGATGATGGCATCCACAAGCTCGCCGACCTTCTGGGACGCGAATACAAACCGCTGAATGCCGAGAACGGCGCCGAAAAACCCAAGGCAGTGGCCTTCATTGATGAGCAGACCTGCATCGGCTGTACCTTGTGCCTGCAGGCCTGCCCGGTGGATGCCATCTCAGGCGCCGCCAAGCAGATGCATACCATCATCGCGCCGCTGTGCACCGGCTGCGAGTTGTGCATTGCCCCCTGCCCGGTCGACTGCATCACGATGGAACCGGTGAAGGAAACCGTAGACACCTGGAAGTGGCGCTACCCGGTCTTCCCGCTCAAGCAACAGGAAGGCCGTACCGCATGAACGCCCTGCGCAAACTCTTCAGTTTCAACGGCGGCGTAAAGCCCGCCACAAACAAGGCCGAATCCACCCGCGCGCCGATTGTGCCGCTAGCCGAGTTGCCGCTGCCCGCACAGTTCGTAGTGCCACTGCATCAGAGCGTCGGCGGCACACCGCTGCCGCTGGTGGCAGCGGGCGAGCACGTGCTCAAGGGCCAACGCATCGGCGCAGCCGATGGCAACTTCTCGGCCGCCGTACATGCCCCCACCTCCGGCACCGTCGTTGCCGTTGAACCTCGCCTGATGGCCCACACCTCGGGGCTGTCGATGCTGTCAGTGGTCATCGAGCCGGACGGCAAGGACGAATGGATCGAGTGTGAGCCACTGCGCTGGAAGAGCCTCGGCGCTGATGAAGTACGCGACTGGCTGCGCGATGCAGGGGTGGTCGGCCTCGGTGGTGCGGTCTTCCCCAGCCACGTGAAATTGAACCCAGGCCGCAAGACGCCAATGAAGACCCTGGTGATCAACGGCGCCGAATGCGAGCCCTTCATCACCTGCGATGATCTCCTGATGCGCGAGCGCGCAGACAAGGTGCTGGCCGGCATCCTGATCATGCGCGAACTGCTGGGCGCGCCCGAGGTACTGATCGGTATCGAGGACAACAAACCCGAAGCCGTTGCCGCCATGCAGGCAGCCTGCCAGGTGCATGGCGATGCCTCGATCCAGGCCATCGCCGTACCGACACGCTATCCAGCCGGCGGCGCCAAGCAGCTCATTCGCGTGCTCACCGGTATTGAAGTGCCACACGGTCAGCGCTCCACCGATTACGGCGTGCAGTGTTTCAACGTTGGTACCGCCTACGCCATTCACGAAGCCATCGAACTGGGCCGCCCGCTGATTTCGCGCATCGTCACCGTCGCCGGCAACGTCGGCGCGCCGCGCAATTACGAAGTGCTCTTCGGCACGCCGATGGATCATCTAGTGCGCCAGGCCGGCTGGCAAGAGGATACCGACGCTTTCATCATGGGCGGCCCGATGATGGGCTTCCGCATGCCGGCCTTCGATGTGCCCGTCGTCAAGGCCACAAACTGCGTGATCGCGGCCAGTCCGCGTCTCTTCGCGCCGCCTCCGCCCGAGATGAACTGCATCCGCTGTGGCGAATGCGCCCGCGCCTGCCCCACCGATCTGCAGCCCTTCGAAATGTACTGGCACGCCCGCGCCAAGAATTTCGGCAAGGTGCAGGAATACAACCTGTTCGACTGCATCGAATGCGGCTGCTGTAGCTTCGTCTGCCCCTCGCACATCCCGCTGGTCGATTACTACCGCTTCGCCAAGACCGAGATCTGGGATCGCGAACGCAAGAAGGAGGCGGCCGACGAAGCCCGCGTGCGCTTTGAGGCACGTAATGAACGCATCGAGCGCGAGAAGCGCGAGAAGGCCGAGAAGCTGGCCGCCCGCACTGCCGCCAGCCGGGCCGCAGCCACGGCCTCGGCCGAAGGCACACCGGCTGCGAGCGACGCGGCTCCGGCAAGCCCGGCAACGGACGACGCAAAGAAGGCGCTGATCGAAGCAGCACTCGCGCGTGCCAAGGCCAAGAAGGAAGCCGCCGCCAGCGGGGAAGCAGCTCCGGCAGCAGACAAGCCCGCGAAGAAAGAACTCTCCGCAGAGGAAAAACAGGCGCTCGTCGACGCAGCCCTGGCCCGCGCCAAGGCAAAGAAGGATGCGGCAGCTGAAACCAGCCCCCCCGCAGCGGCCGACGACAAGCAAGCGCTGATCGACGCAGCGATTGCCCGTGCCAAGGAAAAAAAGGCAGCTCAGACGGCAGGCACGGAAATGTCTGCCGACAAGCCTGCCAAGAAGGAATTGTCAGCCGAGGAAAAGCAGGCTCTGGTAGATGCTGCACTGGCTAAAGCCAAGGCGAAAAAAGAGGCCGCCGCCGTAGCCGACCCCGCCTCAGCGACGGACAAGCAGGCCGTGATCGACGCAGCCATCGCCCGTGCGAAGGAAAAGAAAGCGGCGCTGGCAGCGGGCACCGAGACACCGCCCGAAAAGCCGGCGAAGAAGGAATTGTCGGCGGAAGAGAAGCAAGCCCTGATCGATGCCGCGCTGGAACGTGCCAAGGCAAAGAAGGCCGCTCAGGCGGCAGACAAGGAACAGTCATGAATCGCCAGATCCGCTGGGGCATCCTCGGCTACGCCCGCATTGCCCGTCTGCAGCTCATTCCGGCCATCCTCGCCTCTGGCAATGGACGGATCCAGGCCCTGGCCTCGCGCGACGAAAGCAAGCTGGCAGAAGCATGCGCACAAGTGCCAGAGCTGGTCAGCTACACGAGCTATAGCGAATTGCTGGCCGACCCGCAGGTTGATGCGGTGTACATTCCGCTCCCCAACGCCCTGCACCGCCAATGGGTTGTTGCCGCACTGGATGCCGGCAAGCATGTACTGTGCGAGAAACCACTGGCCCTCTCGGCCCGTGAAGCGCGTGAAATGCAGGCCGCGGCCGTCAGCAATGAACGCCTGCTGATGGAAGCCATCATGTATCGCTACACTGATCGCACCCGCCAGTTGCGCGCGGTGCTCGATTCGGGCGTACTGGGCGAGATCCGCCATGTGAATGCGAGCTTCCGCTTCCTGCTCGACCGCCCCGGCACCATCAAGATGGAGCCTGAACTGGGTGGTGGTGCGCTGTACGACGTCGGCGTGTATCCGGTCAGCTTGCTGGGGCTGATTACCGATGGCGCCTTGCCGGTCAGGGTGCACGCTGAAGCTCAGTTCGACAATGGCGTGGACGTGAATGCCTCGGTGCTGCTGCGCTATGAATCGGGCCTCCTCGCCACGCTCCACTGCGGCTTCAATGCCTTTGGCCAGATGGGTGCCGAAATCATTGGCAGCAAAGGTCGCCTGATGGTGCCCGATCCTTTCCTTGGCGAGGCTGGCGAGCTCACCCTCGTCACCGCCCAGGGCAGCCGCAGCATCCCGGTCAGCGCCACGGATCGTTACACCGCACAAGTCCGCGACTTCGCCGCCGCCGTTCTGCAGCAGCGCTCGCCGCTGATTCCGCTGAAGGAATCCATCCGCAACCTGGAAGTGCTGGATCTGATCCGCGCCAGCCTGCAGGCCCACTAGGACGCCCTCCCCAGATGCTCAACAACTCTCCCTACGTTCGCAAGCCCGCCAGCGTCAGCCGCGTGATGCTCAAGGTACTGGCAGCGCTCGTACCAGCGATAGCCGTCTATGTGTGGCAGTTCGGCCCGGCCATCCTGATCCAGCTCGCGCTCGCCAGTGCCACCGCACTGGTCTGTGAAGCCGCCATGCTGAAGCTTCGCGGCAAGCCGCTCGCACTCTACCTCAGCGATCTTTCGGCCATCGTCACAGCTTGGCTGATCGCGCTGGCCTTCCCCCCGCTCGCACCCTGGTGGCTGGTCGTCACGGGTACGGCCTTTGCCATCGTGGTTGCCAAGCACTTGTATGGTGGGCTGGGCCAGAACACGTTCAACCCGGCCATGGTGGCTTACTGCGTGATGATCGTGGCCTTCCCTTCGCTGATGAGCCAATGGCCGGGCGATCTGTCCATGCAGGCCGCTGCACTGGCCGAGCACGCGCAAGTTTTTCCCGACGGGCCCGCCATGGTGCTGGACGCGATCACCAGCGCGACGCCGCTGGACGCCTTGCGCACAGGCCTGCGCGCCGCGGGTGCCACGGTCAGCAGCGTCAGCGCCGACCCGGCCAGCTTCGGTCAGGTCGCCGGGCGCGGCTGGGAGTGGATCGCCCTGGCCTACCTAGCGGGTGGCTTGTTCCTGATCCAGCAGCGTGTGATCACCTGGCATATCCCTGCCAGCTTCATTGCCGCACTGAGCGTCATCGCCGGAGCGTTCTGGTTGGCTGACAGCACCCACTACGCCTCGCCGCTGTTTCACCTTGCGGCAGGTGGCTCAATGCTCGGCGCATTCTTCATCTTCACCGATCCGGTATCGGCCTGCACCACGCCTCGCGGCAAGCTGATCTACGCGGCTGCGGCCGCACTGCTGGTGTATCTGATCCGCGTGTTCGGCGCCTACCCGGACGGCGTTGCATTCGCCACCCTGCTGATGAACATCCTCGTCCCGCTGATCGACATGAAGACCCAGCCGCCGGTCTTCGGCCACAAGAACTGAGCCTGCGATGGAACCCGTTATTCCTCAACCTACGCCTTTCGGGCTGTCACTGCGCACGGCGCTGACCATGCTGGCCTTCACCATCGTGTTCACTGCGCTGATGGCCGGCACCTATGAAGCCACCCAGAGCACCATTGCTGCCAGCGCTGAAGAGGCCAAGCTGCAATTGATCAATGAAGTGCTGCCACCCGCGAGTTACGACAACGCCCTGCTGCGCGACGAACTGAAGCTCGCTGCCGCACCCGAGTTGGGTCTGCCCAAGGGAGCCTCGGTGTGGCGCGCGCGCAAGGCCGGCCAGCCGGTGGCACTGGTGCTGGAAGCCGTCGCGCCGGATGGTTACGCGGGCAAGATCCGCCTGGTGATGGCCGTGATGCAGGATGGCAGCCTCGGCGGCGTGCGCGTGGTGGAACATCACGAAACGCCGGGCCTGGGCGACTACATCGACCCGAAGAAGGACAAAAACAAGGCTGCGCCCTGGATCGAGCAATTCAAGGCCCTCACAGGCCAAGCGTGGAAAGTGAAGAAAGACGGCGGTGACATCGCCTATCGCACCGGCGCCACTATTTCAGCCCGAGCCGTCACCAACGCAGTGGCCCGCGTCGCCGCCTTCGCCCGCAGCGAACAAGCGCACCTGTACCAGCAAGGAGCCCAGCCATGAACAGCTACAACTACCGTGACATTTTCTGGAACGGCTTCTGGCGCCAGAACACCGGCCTTGCCCAGTTGCTGGGGCTATGCCCGATCCTCGCCGTATCGACCAGTGTCGTGAATGGCGTGAGCCTGGCCATCGCCACCATTGTCGTGATGGCCATGTCCAACGCCGTGGTGTCGGCCCTGCGCAACCTGATTCCGTATGAAATCCGCATCCCGGTGTTCATCCTGATCATCGCCGCACTGGTCACCGTGCTGGATCTCGCCATGAACGCCTGGCTGCACGAGCTCTACATGGTGCTAGGGATCTTTGTGCCGCTGATCACCACCAATTGCATCGTGCTGGCCCGCGTCGAAGCCTATGCCGCCAAGAACCCGGCCCTGCCTTCGGCTGTCGATGGCGCCGCGATGGGTGTCGGTTTGATGCTGGTACTGGCCGTGCTCGGCGGCATGCGCGAGTTGATCGGTACCGGGCAGCTCTTCGCCGGCATCGAAATGATCATTCCGGGAGCCCATGCCGTTCAGGTATTGCCTGCAGACTATCCTGGCTTCCTGTTCGCCATCCTTCCGCCCGGCGCCTTCATCGCCCTGGCCTGCCTGATTGCGGGCAAGAGCTGGCTAGAGGCACGCAACAAGGCTGCCCAGACCAGCACCGGTGCAGGCTGCGTGCCGGCCGCTCACTGAGGTCTGCCATGCCCCGGCTGATGAGCAAGTCGGAGATCGCGGAGGCGTTCTCCCGTTGGCAGGCCGCCAATCCTCAGCCAGTCACAGAGCTGGAATATGCAACGCCCTTCCAGCTGCTGGTGGCCGTGGTGCTCTCAGCTCAGGCCACCGACAAGGGCGTGAATCTCGCCACCCGCCGCCTGTTCCCTGCCGCGCCCACGCCCGAAGCCATGGCCACACTCGGCGAGGCAGGCATTGCCGAGCACATCAAGACCATCGGCCTCTACCGCAACAAGGCCAAGAACGTCGCCCAACTCAGCCGCCAGTTACTGGAGCGTCACGCCGGCGAGGTACCGCGCTCGCGCGAAGCCCTCGAAGCCCTGCCCGGCGTGGGCCGAAAGACCGCCAACGTGGTGCTCAACGCCTTGTGGCGCGAGCCGGTGATGGCGGTCGACACGCACATCTTCCGCGTCGGCAACCGCATGGGGCTGGCTCCGGGCAAGGATGTGCGCGCGGTAGAAGACGCTCTGATGCGGCGCATCCCGAAGCCATATCTGGTGGATGCCCACCACTGGCTGATCCTGCATGGGCGCTACGTGTGCACCGCGCGCAGCCCGAAATGCGGGCAATGCACGGTGCGCGACCTCTGCCAGAGCCCCGACAAGACAGATCGACCGGACTAAACATCATGTTCAATCCCAGCCGCGACCAGGTTCGCCAGTTCTTCATCGAAAGCTGGCGCAAGCACCGGGCGAAAGAAACCCTCAGCCAGATGGAAGACATTGCCGCCGAGCTCGTCTTCCAGCACCCGGAATATCACGCCCTGATCGAAAACCTTGATTCAGTCGACAAGGACTTCCGCCCGGAGGATGGTCAGGTCAATCCCTTCCTGCACCTCTCGCTGCACCTCGCGATTCACGAGCAGCTCTCGATCGACCAGCCGCCGGGCATCCGAGGGGCCTATGACGCCTGCCTGCGCCGCCACCGCGACGATCGCCACGCCGCCCTGCACGAGGTGCTCGAAGCGCTCGGCGAGACCCTGTTCGAAGCCCAGCGCAGCGGCAAGCCGCTCGACGCGATGGCCTATGTGGAAAACGTGAAGAGACGGGCCGGCAAATGACACGTATCGACACCGTCGTTTTCGACCTCGGCAATGTGCTGATCCCCTGGGAGCCGCGCTGGCTGTTCCGCAAGCTGCTGCAGGATGAGGCCGAGATCGAGCGCTTCCTGCAGGACGTCGACTTCAATCGCTGGAACGCGATTCACGATGCAGGCCAGCCCTTCGCCGTCGGCATCGAATCCCACGGCGCGCAGTTCCCACACTATCGCCATCTGTTGCAGGCCTATTTCGACCGCTGGGAAGAGTCGGTCGCTCCCGCCTTCGAGGAATCGGTGCGGCTCTTGCGCGAGCTGAAGACCGCCGGTCTGCGCGTGCTGGCCCTGACCAATTTCTCGGCCGAGACCTTCCCGCGCGCACGCCGGCTCTATGATTTCCTCGATGAATTCGAGGGCATCGTGGTCTCGGGTGATGAAGGCCTGATCAAGCCGGATGCGGCGATATACAAACTACTGTTTGAACGCTATAGCGTGAAACCCGAGCAGGCCGTCTTCATCGACGACAGCGTGGCCAATGTTGCCACCGCCCGCCAGCTCGGCATGCAGGCCATTCACTTCACAGAGCCAGGGCTGCTGCGCCAGCATCTGCGTGAGCTGAGTCTGCCCGTTTAAGACTTACTCCCAGAAGACGCAATCGACGAAGACCGGTGTGCGCCCAGCAAGCCCATCGCCCACACACTGGAACACCGCGTTCACGCCGGGTTTGAGCAGCGTTGCGACCGCCTCGGCACTGCGGCTGGCGATGCGCCCACCCTCGCTGGCAAGCGGGTGGCGGGGAAACAGCTTCAACTGCAGCTGCTCTTCACCCGCTTCACCCATGCCGACCATTACGCGCCCCTTCTGTACCTGCACCGCAGTCACGGCCCCACTCAAGACTACGGCCTTATCTTCCAGCACTTCCTCGGCGTAATCCTCACGCTCCCGATAGAGGCCCAGCACCCGGCTCGCCGCGAATACCGGCAGATCCTTTACCGCGGGATGCCTGTTGAGCAGCTTGCACAGCGCCCGGTCATCGAACAGTGCGCAGTCGTAATAGTCTTCTGCTGAGGCGGGATACGCAGCGCACGCCAGTGTCAGCAGCAGTAAGCATGCTATGACTCTTGAAGACTGCATCTTCAGCTCACCTCAGGGATCAGTGTTGAGTCGCGCGCCGGGCCTCCTGCCAGGCACGCACGGCCTCGGCTGAGTGCTGATTCACCAGCTCACGCGGGCCTTCCGGAAGTTCGGCCTGCAATCCGGCAAAGAGTTCCTCGGTCAGTTCCTGCTCCATGCCACTGGCCGCGAGGCCGTGCTGCAGGCAGCGAATCTGGATCGAAGCCAGAGCATCCGCGACCAGACGCCAGCCAAGCGTCGGCATGGCGCGGGTCAAGGCCAGCAGCATGCCCCCAAGCAGGCTCACCAGAAGCTTGCCTTGCTCACGGTTTTCCGCCGCGATCAAGGTATGCCACAGCGACAGATGCAACTCGCGACGGAAGGCAATCTTGAACTCCAGCGCGGTTTCTTCCTTCTCGTAGAGGGTATCGAGAAAACGCTGGCAAGCGGCCTCTTCTTGCGGCGCCAGACTGTCCCGCAGATCGGCCAGCACAGCCGACACACCCGCCAGTGCAGGGGCACCAAACGCCTTGCTGTAGGCCAGCCCCCACTGGTCGAGCCCAGCCAGCAGCATGGCCAGACGCAGATGCGCAGCCTCCATCGGCGCCATGCGCGACCACTCGCGCAGATGGCCAGCGAGCTTCGCCAGCGCCTCTTCCAGCTGCTTGCTCTCACCACCGCCCGCAGACAAACGCAGGGCGGCTGCAAAGGCTTCGTGGACCAGGCGTGCAGCCTGCAGCTGCACATCGCGGGCAGCAAGTTCTTCAAAAGGATCGGCAGGCAGTTCGAAACTGGAATCTACGGACATGAGGCACCCGGAAGGATTGGGGGAAAGCCCGCCATTTTGCCCCAAAGCATCCCTGCCCGCGAAACCTGGCGGCGAGCCGCCCGAAGAGTCTATTTGCACCCGCGTGGAATCGGCCCATCATCCGCGCACCTTCAATCGCCCTTTGCGGAGATGTTTCGTGTTCAAACACTTGTTGCTCAGCCTTGCCAGTCTGTTACTCCTACTTCCGGTATCCCATGCTGCCCCGGCCGGCAATCTGCGCATCCTGCACATCATGAGTTTCAACTCGCCTTATCGCTGGACCGATGGCCAGCTCGAAGGATTCAAGGCAGGGCTGGGTTCCGATGTCAAAACCGAGTATCAGGTTTTTCAGCTCGACACGAAACGCCAGAGCAGCAAGGAAGAAATGGAGCGCAACGCCCAGCGCGCGATGAAGATCATCGCCGACTGGAAACCTGATCTGGTCTACACCTCGGATGACGACGCCGTCCAGTTGGTGACAGCCCACTACGTGAACAAGCCCCTGCCCTTCGTGTTCAGTGGCGTCAACAAAAGCGCCGAAGATCACGGCATCAAAGGTGCCACCAACATCACCGGCGTGCTCGAACGTGAGCACATCCTCGAATCCATCCATCTGGTTCAGGCCATCAAACCAGGCATCCGGCGCATCCAGATCCTCTCGGACAGCGCAGCCTATTGGCCACAAGTCATCGGGCGTGTCCGCAGTCTCGCCCGCGAACATCAGGAGTTCAGCCTCGTCGGCGTGGACCAGCCCGTGGCCTACGCCGACTTCCAGCGCCTGGTGCTGGAAAATCCGAACAAGGCCGACGCCTACATGATTCTCGGCAACTTTAACTTCAAGGATGCCAAGGGAATGGATGTACCCTACCCGCATTTGCAGCGCTGGCTGGCAGAACACAGCAAACTGCCGGATCTATCCTTCTGGGATGACCGCATGCTCCATGGCACGCTCGCCGGCGTCACCGTATCCGCCTTCGAACAAGGCATGGCTGCAGGCAAGTTGGCCCGTGCCATCCTGGTCGACAAACGCAAGCCCGCCAGTCTGCCGATTGCCCCCACCACCAAGGGCGTACCGGTTATCAGCCTGGCACGCGCAAAGCAACTGGGGCTCATCCCGCCCTCCACCCAGCTGCTATCATCGACCGTGGTGACTTCCTACATCTGGGACAAGTAATGAAACTGGGGCTGCGCAGCAAGATCATCGCCATCGCTGCACTGGTGATCATCTTCGTCACGGCGTCCTTCGCGCTGAGCGGTACCCTGGTCTATCTTCATCATCACGCCGAAGTGTTGCAGTCCCGTTCGCAGGCCGTGGCGCGCGGCCTGGCGATCCAGCTTGAACGGGTCACTGCGCTGGGGCTGGACATCCACGATGTCACCGGATTCGAAGCGCAATGCGCTGAAGCCGTCAGTGCTTACCCCGGAGTTTCATACGCGCTGGTTGCAGCGCAGGATGGCACGGTGCTTTTTTCCAGCCGCCCGGAACTGAGCGGCAAGCCGCTGGCCGAACCGGAGCTGCTCAAAGCCTTGCAGAAAGGCAGCCGCAGCACCGAGGTCGAAGCCGAACAGAGCCTGGCAGTTCTGGAATCTGTACGTGGCAGCAATGACCCACAGATTGCCAGCGTCATCGTGGCGTTCCCGCGCTCGGATATCGACCAGAAGCTGCGCTCGATGCTGCTGCTGGGGCTTGGCGCAGGCGGCAGTGTGGCCGTGATCGGACTGCTGGTGCTCTACCTGATGCTGCGCCACTTCGTCACCCGCCCGATCTCCCGGCTGATGCAAGTCGTAGCCCACCTGCAGGCCCATCCCGGTGACTATTCGCCACGCGTGCCACCCCAGCAGGATGACGAAATCGGTCTGCTCGTGAATGGTTTCAACCAGTTGCTGGACAATATCGAGGAGCGCGAGCGCGAGCTCATCGAAGCGCGCGACAACTCGGACAAGGCCAATCGCATGAAGTCCGACTTCCTCGCCGCCATGAGCCATGATCTGCGCACCCCGATGCACGCCATCCTGTCCATGAACGAGTTGCTGCGCAGCACTGCGCTGACAGAGAAACAACAGCGTTACTCACTCAATGTGCATAAGGCCGGGCAATGGCTGCTGGGCATCATCAATGACATCCTCGCCTTCGCCAAGATCGACTCTGGCAGGCTGGAACTGATGCATGCTGATTTCAATCTGCAGCAACTGGTCGAAGACACCGTTGCCTTGCAGGAAGATTTTGCCAGCAGCAAGAAGCTGGAGCTCAGCTTCGCGATCTCGCCGGAGCTGCCCCGGCATCTCAACGGTGATGCACCGCGCCTGATGCAGATGCTCACCAACCTGATCAGCAACGCAATCAAGTACACCGATCAGGGCAGCGTGCATCTGGACATCACCCCGCTCCACAACCGGATTTCCTTTTCGGTCACAGACACGGGGGTGGGCATCGACAAGAGCAAGCTTCACCTGCTCTTCGAGCCCTTCGTGCAGGTCGCCAACGCCGATGGTCAGCGCCGCTCGGGCACCGGCCTTGGACTCTCGATCGTCAAGCAGTTGGCCGAAGCCATGGGCGGTGAAGTGGGCGTGGATAGCTCGCTCAAGAACGGCGCCACCTTCTGGTTCACCGCCCGTCTGCAGCCAGCCATCCATCCGGCGCCGGACGCGCCCCCCGCCACCTGATCAGCCCTTTTTGCCGAGCAGGCCCAGCACCCCCACCGCAATCAGGATCAACGGCCACCAGGTGTGTAGCAACTGAGCCACCTGACTGAAGCGGAACAAACCGAGATTGCTCAGCAGAAAGAGGCAGCCCACCACAATCAGGGCAATCGAACCGAAACGCGACATATCCGGGACTCCGTGAAATAGTTCCGCCGCACTGTGCCAGCAGCACCGCCCGGCAGCAAGTCCGGCACGCGTATTGCTAAACGAAAGTATCGTTTAACCACTCTGCGTGAACACTCCATGGATCCCGTCGTAATTCAGCTCCTCGCCCGCATCAAGATCCGCCTGCGCCAGGAAAAGGGCGTTGCCGTGAACACCCAGCGTTTTTTCACTGATCCAGCCTACGCCTGCCAGGTGCTGGACGCGGCCGAAGATTGCGAAGATCTTGATCTTGTCACTGGCTCGCTCGAAATCCGCAACCGTCTGGGCTGGATCCAGGCCGACAGCCTACAAAGCGCGACCGCCTCCGCGCCCGCAAGCAAATCATCCCCTGCACCAGAAAAAGGCAGCAAAACCGATCGCTACATGTTTGGCGCCCGCTCCTAGGGCATCAGGCCAGCAACCGTCTCCTCACGCAGCACTTCGGGTTCCTCGCAAGGGGAACCCTTTTTGTTTACCCTGATCCCGTCCAGCCCCTGCCCGCCCTAAACTCCGGGCGAGATGCACACTCTCGGAACAGGACCATGAAACTGCTGCGTTCTTGCCTGCCTCTTTTCCTGGGTCTGCTCGCCGCCTGCGGCAGCACCCCGCCGCGTTCTGATCCGTGGGCCTACCCGGATAGCCCGGCGGCCATCAAGCGCCCTGCCACGCCGCCCGGCCCCCGTTACCCCGCGCCCTCTCCGGTGGAAGCCTCGCGCTTCCTGCAGCAAGCCAGCTTCGGCCCGAATCAGGCCGAAATCGACGCGCTTGCCCGCAGCGACTACCACAACTGGCTCAAGCAGCAGTTCTCCCTGCCACAAACGCTGTTCCTTCCCGATGTGGAGCCTCATCACGCACAGCTCGCCAAGGGCCAGAACCTGCGTCAGCAACTGTTTTTCGAGATCTTCTGGAAGCATGCGGCCACCGCGCCGGACCAGTTGCGCCAGCGTGTGGCCTTCGCGCTCTCGGAAATATTCGTGATCTCGTTTGAAGGCATGCTTGACGTGAAGATCCGCGGCGTCGCCTCCTATTACGACATGCTCGGGCGCAATGCCTTCGGCGACTTCCGCAGCCTGCTCGAAGAGGTGGCCCGCCACCCGATGATGGGCATCTATCTCTCGCACCTGAAGAACCAGAAGGAAGACCCGGCAAAGGGCCGCGTACCGGACGAGAACTTCGCCCGCGAGATCATGCAGCTCTTCACCATCGGCCTGCAGGAGCTGAACCCGGACGGCTCCTTGAAGCTGAAGAATGGCCAGCCCATCGAAACCTATGACATGGACGACATCACCGGGCTGGCCAGGGTTTTTACCGGCTTCTCCTACGGCGGCCCCGGCAGCACGGATCAGCACTTCTTCCAGCAGGGCAAGGAGCCGCACTGGGACATCCTGCCAATGAAGGGCTACCCGAAATTCCACTCGGCCAGTGAAAAGCATTTCCTGGGAGTCACGATCAAGCCGCAGACGCAGGCCGACCCGGAGGGCGACCTGAAAATCGCGCTGGATCGGCTTTTCAATCACCCCAACGTCGGCCCCTTCTTCGGCCGCCAGCTGATCCAGCGCCTCGTGACCAGCAATCCCTCGCCGGCCTATGTCGAACGCGTCGCGCGTGCCTTCAATGACAATGGCGCTGGCGTGCGCGGCGACATGCAGGCCGTGATCCGCGCCGTGCTGCTGGACCCGGAAGCCCGCAATCCCGCAGCGAGCTCCAGCGGCAAGCTGCGTGAGCCGATCCTGCGCCTGTCGCAGTGGATGCGTGCCTTTCACGCGACTTCGGCCTCGGGCGAGTTCCGCATGCAGAACACCGACAGCCCCGCCAACTCGCTCGGCCAGAGTCCGCTGCGCTCGCCCAGCGTGTTCAATTTCTACCGTCCCGGCTTCATGCCGCCGGGCAGCGAAATCGCGCGCAAGAACATGGTGGCGCCAGAAATGCAGATCGTCTCCGAGAGCGCCGTCGCCGGCTATGCCAATTTCATCCAGACGACGATCGATGCCGGCGCCGGCCGCGCCGAAGGCGGGCGCCGCGACATCCAGCCAGACTACAGCGCGCAGATGGCGCTGGCCTCGCAGCCCGCCAGCCTCGTCGAGCAGCTGGATCTGCTGCTCACCGGCCAGCGTCTCACCGAAGCTTCCCGCCAGCGCATCACCACGGCCGTGGCAGCCCTGCCCCTGCCTGCCAGCCCGGCCAACGCGCTCGAAAACGCCCAGCGCAATCGCGTGAAGCTCGCCATCCTGCTGGTGATGGTGTCGCCCGAATATCTGGTGCAGAAATGAGGATGCAAGCATGAGCCAAGCTTCCCGCCGCGAATTCCTGCGCCGTGCCGGCGCCCTCACGCTGCTGCGCACGGCCGGCCCGCTGGGGCTGCAACTGGCCGGCATCGGCGCCGCCGCTGCCGCCAACCAGCCAAGCGACTACCGCGCCATCGTGTGCCTTTTCATGTATGGCGCCAACGACGGGCACAACACCGTCATCCCGCTCGATGTCGAGGACTACGGCCGCTATGCCGCCGCCCGCACGGCACTGGCCCTGCCGCGCGAGCACTTGCTGCCGCTCGCAGGCAGCCGCCCGCTGGGTCTGCATCCGGAGCTGGAAGCCCTGCAGCGCCTCTACCAGAGCGGCAGGGCTGCCGTGCTCGCCAACGTCGGCCCGCTCATCGTGCCGATCAAGGATGCCGCCAGCTTCAAGGGGACCAATATTGCCCGGCCGCCCAAGCTCTTCTCGCACAACGACCAGCAAGCCATCTGGCAAGCCTTCTCGCCAGAAGGCGCGAAGATCGGCTGGGGCGGGCGAATTGCCGATCTGCTCGCCAGCCACAATGGCAAGCAACTCTTCACCGCCATCTCGGCCGCGGGCAACGCCGTTTTTCTCGCCAGCGACAAGACCATCCAGTACCAGATCACGCCGGGCGGTGCGATCGGCTTCAACCGCGTCACCAGCGGCAACCGCTATCCACCCCAGATCGCCGAAGCCTTGCGTGCCCAGATTGCGGCGAGTCAGGGGGAGCTCTTCGGCAGTGAGTACGCAGCCGTGGTCAATCGCTCGATCGAAGCCCACGGCCTGCTTTCGTCCGCTCTGGCCAGACTGCCCGAGAATGATGCGCGCATTGATCTGCCACCCGAGCTCGCACAGGACAAGCTCGCCCAGCAGCTGCGCATCGTGGCCCGCATGATCGGCGTACGCGATGACGAAAGCATCCAGCAGCGGCGCCAGATCTTCTTCGTCTCGCTGAACGGCTTCGACACCCACGACAACCAGCTCGCCAAGCAAGGCGAGCTGCTGCGCAGCGTGGCGCAATCGATCGCATATTTTCAGGAGGCGATGGAAGAACTCGGCGTGGCGGACAAGGTCACCCTGTTCACGGCCTCGGACTTCGGCCGCGCACTGCTCTCCAACGGCGACGGCTCCGATCATGGCTGGGGCAGCCACCACTTCATCGTTGGCGGCGCCGTAAAGGGCGGGCAGATCTACGGCCAGTTCCCGGAGGTGGCGCTGAACACCGCCACCGACGTCGGCAATGGCCGCCTGCTACCCACTACGGCAGTAGATCAATACGCCGCCACGCTGGCACGCTGGATGGGGGTGGCAGAAGCGGATCTACCGGTCGTCCTGCCCAACATCGGCAACTTCGCCAGCAGCAACCTAGGCTTCATGCGCAACACTTGAGCGAATGAACGCAACACAGGAACCAGCCCCCGGTTCCGCCGGTCTCATCACACCTTTTCAATAACGGATCCCGATCATGTTCGAATGGCTTGCCGACCCGAATGCCTGGATTGCCCTCGCCACCCTCACAGCGCTGGAAATCGTACTGGGTATCGACAACATCATCTTCATCTCCATCCTGGTCTCGCGCGTCGAAGCTTCGCGGCGCAACCTGGCGCGCCGGTTGGGCCTGTCACTGGCCATGCTGAGTCGCATCGCCCTGCTGCTGTCGCTGGCCTGGATCATGAAGCTCACCGCCCCGCTATTCACCGTGCTGGCCCAGGAGATTTCCGGGCGCGACATCATCCTGATCGGCGGCGGCCTGTTCCTGCTGTGGAAGAGCGTGCATGAGATTCACAACTCGCTCACGGCGGAACAAGAAGCCCATCACACGGAAAGCGCGGCACGCGCAGCCTTTGGTGCCGTGCTGGTGCAGATTGCGATCATCGACATCGTGTTCTCGCTGGACTCGGTGATCACCGCCGTCGGCCTGGTCGACCAGATCGGTGTGATGGTCGCCGCAATCCTGATCTCGGTTGGCGTGATGATGTTCGCAGCCAAACCGATCGGCGAGTTCGTTGATGCCAACCCCACAATCAAGATGCTGGCCTTGTCCTTCCTGGTGCTGGTCGGTGTCACCCTGATTGCAGAAGGTTTCGACACCCATGTGCCGAAGGGCTATATCTACTTCGCAATGGCCTTCTCTATCGTGGTGGAGCTGATCAACATCCGCCTGCGCAAACGGGGCGAGCAAAAACTCAAGCTGCACAAGGAAATGCCAGGGCAGATCGACGCCTGAGGAGTGGCCTGACTCCTCCTGCACTGATAAGGAGCCTTACAAAAAACCGCACAGTCTGGAGGCTGTGCGGTTTTTTTCACGTTCGGCGTAGCTCGCCGATGGCTTTTGACAAAGCCTGACCGAGGTCTGACACAGCCTCTGGTTCAGTACGTCAAAGCGCCCACCTATGCCTGCATTGGAGCCAGGCCAAGTGGTCAAACCTCAGCGCAGATCATCAAAACGCCTCAGGAAGCTCAATGCATCTTTGCGGGCGGAGGCCGGCGTCTCTTCCATGATGATCGGTAAACCCTTACGCAAAAGGCCTAGCCGGCTGAGCTGGTCGTCAAAATCGAGCTGACCACATCCCGGTGGCACACGCACCAGACCACCGGTCTTCGATCGATACCAAGTAGCTTAACGCCTGGATGGCCCTGGATTCAGCAGAAATCCTCCGTGCATCCTGACACCTGCAGCAACTCAAGAGTTCGTACGGACTGAATTGCGCCAGGCTTGTGGGGAATAGCTCCCGATGCGTTTGAAGGAGCGCCCGAAAGCCGTACTTTCGGAATACCCCAGGGATTTGGCTATGTCTTCGATTGAGCGATTGCTATCACGCAGCATCTGCTGGGCGACACAGAAGCGAATCTCATCGAGCAAGTGCCGGAAAGTCGTGCCCTCTTTCTGAAGGAGGCGATTCAAACTTCGCTTATGGAGGTCAAGAGCATCCGCAACCTGCTCCTCAGCGCATTTCCCGCCCATCAGAGCGACCCAGATTTCCCGCCTTACCACTGCAGCAACGGTTCGCCCCCCACGGGCTTCCAGCATCCCGGCTTGCCAGGCTGCGCAAGCGTAGGCATGTATATCTGTCTCTCGAAATGAAAGCTGAAGCCAGCAGGCCGGAAAAATCAGTTCGGTGTGCTCAGCATCGAAGCAAACAGGAGCCTGAAAAGCCTCCCGGTAGCTTTCCGCTTCAGCAGGCACTCGAAACGGGAAGCGTACTTCGATAGGCCGCCACGCCGCACCACACAGGCTCCGCATAATCACAAATGCTCTCCCCATCGCCGAGGCACAGAACTGATCACCACCAGGTAGTCCCCCTTCCAGAATGGCGTAACCAATGTGTGCATTGGCCCCATTTACTTTAAGGCTCGCGATGGCTGCTCGATTGTGCAGCGATAGGTATTCGATCAGATTGTTCAAGGCAGTCCCCACATTCGGGGAGTGACGAACCAGAGTGCCAAGCGTGCCAAGCACAGCATCATCAATGGTCATGCCAAGGCGTAAGCCTAGACACGAGCACTTTCCAAGCCTGACGCAAGCATCCGTCAGCGCTGCAGCGCAGCGGTAACTGATGATGCCATTTGGGTCATCAAGAAGCGTTCTGTCGAAGCCGGCTGCTTCGAAAATGGGCTCTGGCGCGATCCCTTGCCTGCGCAGTTCGGCACACAGATGCGTGAAGACACCAACCCGAAGCTCACCGGGGCCGGGCATGGGGGGCAAGGGTGAAGTAATGGTTCGCATGGGCGAAAGGGCACGGTTGATGTGCCGCAAATCTAACGCAGCTGTCGTGAAATGTAGATCCTTACCCGTTAGTGCGGAACCAGAATCGGAACTCACGACCCTGCTGGCCAAGCGGGTCGGAAAAAGTCATATGGCATCCACAAGGAGAGCGCAAGATGATCACTTTTTCCCGATTCAGGCGGATGTTCCGGGGGGCGGCGTTGCTGGGGCTAGCCTGTCTCTCTCTGCAAAATGCGCAGGCTCAGATCGAACCGGAAGCTTCTGCCTTGCTGAAAAAGGCGACGGACTTTCTTGCCAAGCAACAGAAATTCAGTCTCAACACCCGCAGCTCACTCGAAATCGTTCTCGACTCCGGACAGAAGATCCAGTTTGACCACACCACCGCACAATCGGTGCAGCGCCCGGACAAGTTGCGCGTGGAGCGCGGTGGCGATCTGGTCAAGCAGCTCTTCATCTATGACGGCAAATCGCTGATCCTCAGCAGCCCGTCGCAACATGTCTATGCCCGCGTGCCCGCTCCGGACACGCTCGAAGCGATGCTGGACTTCGCTCGCTCCTCGCTGGACATCATCGCGCCGGCGGGCGACCTGATCTACAAGGATGCCTACGACATCCTGATGACAGATGTCGAGAGCGGGTTTGTTGTCGGGAAAGGCGTGGTGGAAGGTGCTCGCTGCGATCACCTGGCCTTCCGCGCACCGAATGTCGACTGGCAGATATGGATCGAAGACGGCCAGCGCCCGCTGATCCGCAAGCTGATCCTGACAACTCGTGATCTGGCCAGTGCGCCCCAGTTCTCTGTAGTTGTCAGCCGCTGGGATCTCATGCCCGCCTTTACAGCGGACACCTTCCGCATTTCGCCTCCCAAAGGGGCGCAGAAAATCGACTTTGTCGCACCGCGTTGATTCAGCCGCGAGGAACAGCTCATGAACACGTCCAAGGTCACAAGGCGACTTCTGTTGAGTGCGGTCGCGCTTGCTGCTTCATTTTCCGATATCACCTTCACGCCCATGCCGGCCGTAGGCTGGATACCTGCGGCGCAAGCCGTCGTGGGCGCGCCGCTCACCCCCGTTTCCGGCGCAGGTGTGGCACGTCGCACCACGCGGCGCGTCGCGGCTACACAAGGTGCTGCCGCCAGCAGCACCAAGCAGCAGCAGGAAGCCACGGCCCAACAGCAGTCCTCGATAGCTCAGCAACAAGCCGCTACGGCGCAGCAGCAGACTGCCACCGCGCAACAGCAGGCGGCTGTGGCCCAGCAACAGGCAGCCGTCACAAAACCGCCCACCGGCTCGATCGCCACCACCCTGCCACCAGGCTGCAAGGCCGAGACAAAGGATGGCGTGGAATACCAGAAATGCGGTGAGGTCTCTTACCGGGCGGCCTTCCAGGGGAACAACCTGGTCTACGTGGTTCAGTGAGCACTTCGTTTTAACTGAAGGAGGCCAGCCATGAGCAAGAGCTGTGTTGCCGTGCTGTCGTGGGTCTTGCTGAGTCTGGGCGTCGCAGCGCCCGCGGGCGCGCGCGACCCCGGCGTCAATCAACCCGGCGTTGTCGGCAACCGCGACCCGGGAGCGCCCGGGGCCGGTACTGTGGATCCCGGCATCAACCAGCCGGGGGCAGCAGGAAACCGTGGCACAGCAGGCGGAGCCCCCGGTGTGGGCAAGGTCGATCCCGGCGTCAACCAACCAGGGGCTGCGGGAAACCGCGGCGTGGCAGGCGGTGCACCCGGCGTTGGCAAGGTCGATCCGGGCGTCAATCAGCCGGGCGCGGTGGGGAATAGTGGTCTGGGAGGCGATCCGGGCATCAACCAGCCCGGCGTCGCGGGCAACACGCGTGCCGTGGCACGTCGTTCCGTCAGATAGCGGAAACGGACATGTCCGCCCTCCCTCGCCGCGGGCTAGCCAGTCTGCTCTTCTGTGCCCTGCTTGCGCTGACTCTGAGCGGCGGGGCACGGGCCGAAGAGGCGATGGATTCGCGTTTTCGCGCCGCCGAGGATGGCCAGTTCGATATCAGCGGATTCATTGACCAGGCCTATGGCTTCGTGCCACTCGTGGTGCCCATCACCGAACCGGCGGTAGGCATCGGCGCGGTTGGCGCAGCGGTATTCATCGATAAACCCGCCACTGCGGATACCCGAGCCGGTTTTGGCCGCCCCAACATCACGGCGGTCGGCGCGCTGGGGACGGAGAATGGCACGCGCGGAGCTTTCGTGGCGGACGTGCGTCACTGGCTGGATGATCGGCTGAAGACCGTGGCGGTCGTGATGAAATCCTCGGTGAATCTTGATTTCTACGGGCTCGGTCGTGTGCCGGAACTGCAGGACTCGCCACTGGCCTATACGTTGGGCATTGAGCTGGCCATGCTGCAGGCGCGTTACCGGCTCGGGCAATCACCCTGGTGGCTGGGTTTGGGCTACACCCGTGCCAATGCAGATGTGAGCTTCGACGCCCCCGCCGGAACGCCAGGCCTGCCGGATTTTTCAAAGAACTCGAAGATCGGCGGGCTACTGCCCGTGCTGAGCTACGACTCCCGCAATTCGCCCTTCACGCCCACGGCCGGCAGCCTGCTTGAACTGGGCCTCGGGGCGTTCAACAAGTCTCTCGGCAGTGACAGCGACTTCAAGCGCTACAGCCTCACCGGCATTCACTACGTCCCCTTGAGCCAGAGCTGGAATCTGGGTGTGCTCGGTAGCGCCTCCGCCCTGCAGGGGGACGCCCCTTTCTACATGTATCCCTTCGTGATGATGCGTGGCGTGCCCGCCATGCGCTATCAGGGTGAGCAGGTGGCCCAGCTGGAGGCCGAGCTGCGCTGGCAGTTCTGGCAGCGCTACAGCCTGGTGATTTTCGGCGGGGGTGGCGCAGCACGGCTCGACACCGGTCGCGCCGAATCGAAACGCGAAGTGCTGGCCGGCGGACTGGGCATCCGGTACGAACTGGCGCGCAAATACGGCTTGCACATGGGGCTGGATATCGCCCGCGGCCCCGACGGCAATGCCTTTTACATCAACTTTGGCAGCGCATGGATGCGACCGTGAGAACTCAAAAGTCATTTGGCATGCCGGAATCTGCACTTGAGCCGGCCTTCGTTTCAAGCCGCGCAGAAAAAGCGTCCTGACGTGACCCCGACTCCTGACCAGACACCATGAATTCACCGCTTCCGCAGAAGACCATCGAACTCAGAAAGCCACGCGCGAAACTGGCGCCCTTGCCGCCGGGAGCGTGCCATCGCTTCCATGCGATCGTCAAGCCGGTTGGCGCGCAGTGCAATCTGGACTGCGCCTACTGCTACTACCTTCACAAGGAGGAAATGCTGGGGCAAGCACGTCAGCCGCGCATGGCGGATGAAATGCTGGAAGAGCATATCCGCCAGTACATCGAGGCGCAGACTGGCGACGAGGTGGTATTCAGCTGGCAAGGGGGCGAGCCGACCATCCTCGGCGTGGACTTCTTCCGCAAGGTCGTCGCCCTGCAGGAGCGCCATCGCAAGCCGGGCCAGCGCATCGAGAATGACCTGCAGACCAATGGCACCCTGCTCGATGCCGAGTGGGCCACCTTCCTGAAACAGCATGACTTCCTCGTGGGCCTGAGCTGCGACGGTCCGCAGGATTTGCATGACCGCTACCGGCTCACCAAGGGCGGGGCGACGACGCACGCCAAGGTCGTGGCGGCCGCTCGCCTGCTGCAGCAGCATGACGTGCCCTTCAGCGTGCTGTGCGTGGTCAATCGCGATAACGCACAGCAGCCACTGGAGGTCTATCGCTTCCTGACGCGCGAACTGGGTGCCCGCCGCTTGCAGTTCATCTCCTGCGTCGAGCCGAAAAGCTTCGCCAGCGTCGCGCCCCAGCACCAGAGTCCGGCTGCGCAACCGCTTGTGGGTAGCCGCGCCGCGAGACCGGGAACGCCTGACTCGGTGGTGACCGACTGGTCAGTCGCACCCGAGGACTGGGGCCACTTCCTGAGTGCGGTATGGGATGACTGGTATGCCAACGATTACGGCAAGGTGCATATCGACCTGTTCGAGAACGTGGTGGCCCAGTCGCTTGGCATGCCCGCTCAGCGTTGCATCACGGCGGAGTTCTGCGGCAAGAGTCTGGCCATCGAGCACTCCGGCGAGGTGTTCTCCTGCGACCACTATGTCTATCCCGAGTACCGGCTCGGCAACATTGCCGACACGCACTGGAGCGAGATGGCCTACACCGAACGCCAGCAAGGCTTCGGCTTCGCCAAGCGTGACACCCTTCCACGGGATTGCCGCGAGTGCCCGCATCTGAAGCTGTGCTGGGGCGAATGCCCGAAAAACCGGCTGGTACGTACCTCCTCGGGCGAGCCGGGTCTGAACTATCTGTGCCCCGGCCTGAAGCACTTCTACAGCCACATCCAGCGCGACATGCCACGCATCCTGCAACAGGTTTCCCGTTATCTGGAACGCATCCAGAGGTAAACAACCACCTGCAAAAGCCTTTATGCACGTGAAGCCAGAAGCTGCCTGTCATAAGCAGGCATCCAGTATCAAAACAGGAGGAAACATGAAGAAACGAACATCCCTGACCGTGATCGCCGCAACACTAGCGACGCTGTTCGCGGCATCTGCTCCCGCGCAGACTCCGGCCAAGCGCCCCAATATCGTCATCCTGCTCGGAGACGATCTGGGCTTCTCCGACACCGGCGCCTTTGGCAGCGAGATCAAGACGCCCAACATCGATGCCCTCGCCAGTGATGGGGTGCGCTTCACCAATTTCTACACCCATGCCACGAGTTCGCCGACGCGCTCGATGCTGCTGACCGGTGTGGATAACCACCTCAATGGCCTTGGCAATATGGACGAGTACACCGCGCCGAACCAGATGGGGGTTCCAGGCTACGAGGGCTATCTCAGCAAGCAGGTGGCGACGCTGCCGCAATTGCTCAAGGGAGCGGGTTACCACACCTACATGGTGGGCAAGTGGCACTTGGGCAAGGCGCCTGACCTGATCCCGGCGGCGCGCGGCTTCGAGCGCGACTTTACCCTGCTCGATGGTGCCGCCAGCTACTGGGACATGACCAACTTCACCGCTGTCGCGCCCAAGTCGGTGTTCACCGAAGATGGCCGCTATCTGACCGAACTGCCCAAGGATTACTACGCCACCAAGACCTATACCGACAAGCTGATCAACTTCATCGACGCGAATCGCGGCGACGGCAAGCCCTTCTTCGCCTATGTGGCCCATCAGGCCCCGCACGACCCCTTCCACCTGCCCAAAGAATGGCGCAACCGCCATGTCGGCGAATACGACCAGGGTTGGGATGCCGTTCGCCAGGCACGTCTGAAGCGTCAGATCGAGATGGGCATCATGCCGGCGGGCACGCAGCTCTCCGAGCGCATGTGGTTCTTGCCCGATCCGACCGTCCTCGCGCCTGCCGCCCGTGCCATTCAGGGCAAGAAGATGGAGCTGTACGCCGGCATGGTCGAGAACCTCGACCACCACATCGGGCGCCTGGTTCAGCACCTGAAGGACATCGGAGAATACGAGAACACGATCTTCGTGACCTTCGGTGACAACGGCGCCGAGGGCACTGACCTGTTCAAGATGATTGCCGGCTCACCGGGCTCGCGGGACTACCTGTTTGCCGCCACGGCCTGGTCCCAGACCCACCCGAATGCCTGGGGCGACCCCGGCTCCTACGTCGGCTACGGCCCGATGTGGGCCCAGGTTTCAATGACGCCCTTCAGTCAGTACAAGGGCTGGATGGCCGAAGGTGGCATCCGCAACGGCCTGATCGTCAGCGGGCCACCCGTCAAGCGTGCGAAGGGCAGCATCAACAACGGCCTGATGCATGTCGCCGACATCATGCCGACCATGCTGGAGCTGGCGGGCGCCAGCTATCCGGAGAAGCTGGACGGAAAAACGCTGCCGCCGCTGACCGGCAAGTCCTGGAGCAAGGTGCTGGCCAATCAGGCTGAGTCCCCGCGCACCGAGCAGGATTACCTTGGCTGGGAAATCTTCGGCAATCACGCCATCCGCCAGGGCGAATGGAAGATCCGCTGGCAGCACAAATCTTTCGGCAAGGGCGACTGGGAACTGTTCAACGTGGTGAAGGACCCCGCGGAACGCAAGGATCTGGCCGCCTCGAATCCTGACAAGCTCAAGAGCATGCTCGCACTGTGGGATCGCTACGCAAAGGACAACAACGTGATCCTGCCCAACCGAACCATGTTCGAAACGCTGGAAGACCAGTTGCCGCCGCGTGTGCCGGACGACGCCGGCTATCCGCCGCTGATCTACAAGAAGCAGTTCCTGCCGCCCAAGGACATGCTGGCAGAACCCAAGCCTTGATCGCAGTAATGATGAACCGCTCAAACATTCAGGAAGGATGGCTCGTATGAATCAAAACCACGCAAACCCCTGTCAGCCGCGCGCCGCCCTGCGCGTGGCCGCCGCGGCAGTCATCGCTCTGGGGCTGTGCCAGTCGGTGCAGGCCCAGGTGCCCGGCCGCTTCTACTGGAAGTCGCTCTCCGGTGGCAGTGCCGTACCGCTGATTTTCGAATCGGTAAGCGGCAACACCAACCCCTTTGACTCCTCGCATCGGGTGAGTGCCGGCGCCGAGTTCGACGCAACCATGGCCATGGCCGGCTATGCGCAGACCTTCTCGCTCTTCGACCGCTCTGCGATGGCCGCGGTGATCCTGCCGATGGGGCGTCTTTCCGGTGAAGCCACCAAAGTCGTCAATGGCGCCTCGGTGGCTTCCGCCCAGCAGTCCGCCAGCGGATTCGGTGACCCGATGCTGGAGTTCGACATCAACCTGATCGGGCCCAAAGCGCAGAAGACCATCCCGGACGCAGTCCGCTACGAGCCCGGTTTCTCGCTGGACGTGCTGGCAGATCTGGCGCTGCCGATCGGCGAATACGACAGCAAGCAAGCCCTGAATCTGGGGCAGAACCGCTGGTATGGCCGCATTGGTGCCCCCATGGTGATGCAGATCGGCAGCTGGGTGCCGGGCCGGCGTACCACCTTCGAACTGCTGCCCTCGGCCTGGATCTTCGGCGACAACACCAACTACGTTGGCCAGACGCTCAAGACCGACCCCTTGTTCCAGCTCGATGCCCACCTGACGCGCGACTTCAACGAGACCCTGTGGGGCTCGCTGGACGCATCCTGGTACAACGGCGGCAAGGCCACGATCAACGGAGTAGCCGGCGACAAGCGCAATGACATCGCCTACGGCCTGACAATTGGCATGCAGATCAATCCAAACACCAGTCTGACCTTCGGCTACAAGTCGACAGCCAATGACAGCGGCACAAATGATATGCGCCTGGACAGTTTCATGATCACGCTCATCTCGGGCTGGCATCCGATCATCGAAGGCTCGCGCCGCCTCAAGGGCGAATAAGGTCCGTACGCCCCCGCTTGCCTGCCACGCGGGGGCGTTGCCTGTGGTGATCCAGGCTAGAACCTAAGCCACGTCCTGATACAACAGAAACGGAAAATGCGATGCTGACGAAACTTGCGGGTATTGGCCTGGCGACAGTCGCCATGGCCACGAGCGGCGCAGCGCTAGCGCAGGAAGATCAGGCTGCCGAGCTGGCCAAGAAACTGTCCAACCCGGTTGCCGCGCTGATCAGCGTCCCGATCCAGTACAACCATGACGAATATGGCGGCCTGAACAAAGGGGCCTCGGTCGACAGCATGGTCTTCCAGCCAGTGGTGCCGTTTGAATTCAGCCAGGACTGGAACCTGATCACGCGCACCATTGTGCCCTTCATTGAACGCCAGAGCTTCCCCGCAACCGCCGTCAACCAGTCGGGCTTGAGCGACATCACCGCCAGCCAGTTCTTTTCGCCCAAAGCGCCTACCGAGAGCGGCTGGATCTGGGGTGTTGGCGCCATCGAGCTGCTGCCGACTGCGAGCGAATCTGCGCTGGGAACCGAAAAGCTGGGGCTCGGACCGACAGCTGTGGTGCTCAGGCAGAACGGTCCGTGGACGGTTGGTTTTCTGGGCGCGCACGTCTGGTCGGTCGCAGGGGATGACAAACGTGAAGACGTCAACCTCACGAGCCTGCAGCCCTTCATGAGCTACACCACCAAGACCCACACCACCATCGGCGCGTATACCGAATCCGCTTACGACTGGCGCGCCAGACAGTGGACGGTGCCGCTGATCGTGCAGGCCGGCCAGATCCTCAAGCTTGGCCCGCAAATCATGCAGCTGGCGGTGGCTGGCAAATACTGGGCCGAGTCGGCCGACAACGCCCAGAAAGGCTGGGGTTTGCGCGTGCAACTGACGCTTCTGTTCCCGAAATGACGAACCTCCCGCCGTAAAAGGGGCGTGCATCGGACGCCCTCACCGGGAGGCGGCCAGCAACTACACCAGGTCGCAAGCATGGACTACCAGAGACAGCAGAGCCGGAAACCAGACTTTACGCTCGCGTTGCGTAGTGCGCTCGGGCGCAGGGGCCTGACGATAATCATCGGGGGGATCCTCCTTGGAGCCCTGTGCCCAGCCCCCGCTTACGCGCAGGGTTCGCCGCTTTTCACCGTCAAGACCGACAAGGTCAAGCGCAATGCTGAAAGCATGCTGGCGCTGATGAGCTTCTCGGCCGTTCCGGATCTGACCAGCAGCACCTTGAGCATGGATGCGGGTACCGGCAGCTCGGACAGCTCAACCCTAGTCATGTCGCAGCTTGCCGGCGGCGATTCGATCAGCAAGAGCTTTCCGCTCTACCTCGAAGGTGGCGTGGCCTATGCACGCTACGACCCGACCTTTGTCGCCAGCAACGGTCAGGCCGAAACGCCATTGCCTGCCAAATGGACCTCCGTCAGCGCCAGCGGCGGCGTTGGCTGGGATTTCAAGGTCGCCAACAACTTGAAGTTCAGACCCATCTTCAACTTCATGGTGGGTTCGCTCGCCAGCACGCTTACAACAGTCTCCACCGCAGTGGAAAACAAGGCTGACGCCAATTTCGACTTCCTGCAGGGTGGGCACATGAATGCCTATGGGCTGGGGGGCTCGGTAATGCTCGATTACGAGGATTACACCCCGCAGCGCGAGATCGACGTCGAATGGCGCTACTCCAATGTCCAGCTCAGAAGTTACGACACTGCGTTCGAGAGCAGCGCTTCCGGCGAAACGCTCAGCCTGTGGACCCGCTGGCGCGCACCTACCGGACTCACCGCACTGGGGCGGCCCGTACGCTATGTGCTTGAAGCGGCCCACACCACCTATCTCGGGGATCAGGCGGGCCTGCTCGGCTTTGATCAGCTCACTTCCCTGGGCTGGGGCCTTGAGCTGGATTCCAGCGCCCACGACATCATCATTACCCGTACCCGCCTTGTTTTTCGCTATCGTTTTGGCAAGAACGTTGAAGGCACGTCACTGGGCATCGCCGTCAGCTTCTAGATCGCGAGTCCGTCAGATCAATGGACAGGCTCCAGCCAAGCAAACCGGCTTCTCGCACAAACTGTCTGCGCAGCCAGCACCTGAGCAGAGTTGCGCGACTCTGCAACGCAGCGAGCTGCGGATCAAAGTCGCGAGCCGTCACGTGCTCACCGGGCAACCAGTCGATTGCTGCAACAAAGCCGCGACTACCCTCAGTCAGAACCGGCCACTCGGTCTGTTCCTTGGGGGCACAGTGACATCCTGAAGTTGATCAGGGAGGGCTTTCCAAGCAACGTATGCTTATCCGAGCTAACGAGTGCTTGGCGCGAACAGTAAGGAACGCTTGCCTCAAGCGACGTGTATGAATTTTATGCAGTACAAAGCAACCAGAAAAACAAAAGGCCCTGAAAACTCAGGGCCTTAGCAAGTCTTCGTGGCGGAGAGGGCGGGATTCGAACCCGCGGTAGAGTATTACCCTACACACGCTTTCCAGGCGTGCGACTTAAACCACTCATCCACCTCTCCGCGAAGAGGCAAGATTATAGCCAGACTTGGCACCTTCGGGCAATGCCAGAGTAAAAACTTTCCACGCGCCAAGCGCTCGCCAAGGAATTTGTGCTTTTTCCCGTAAGCTTTTGCGGCCAAGGCGGTCTACTACAGATAGATCCCGACACCAGAGAGCCCGGCAGACCCACTGCCCTGAAAGGATGGACCCCATGCTGATCCGACGCCCCGACAACATCCCCCCCTCCGAAATCACCGCGCCCGAGCTCTACCAGGCCCGTCGCGAGTTCATACACAGCGGCAGTCGTGCAGTTATGGCCGCTGCGGCAGGACTGGCGTTGCCCTGGGGGGCGGCCGAAGCTGCAGCACTTGCCAATGTGCAGCCCAATCGACAGAAGATTGATGACAAACCGACGCGCCTGAAGGACATCACGAGCTACAACAACTTCTACGAGTTCGGACTGGACAAGGATGAACCTGCGGAAAATGCCGGCGTGATGAAGACACGGCCGTGGACCGTTGTAGTGGAAGGTCTGTGCAACAAGCCACGCAGCTTTGCCATCGAAGATCTGCTCAAGCTTGCACCACTTGAGGAACGCATCTATCGCATGCGCTGCGTCGAGGGCTGGTCAATGGTGATTCCCTGGGTAGGCTTCCCACTGGCGAGTTTGCTCAAGCTGGTCGAACCGCAGGGCAGTGCGAAATTCGTGGAGTTCGTGACTCACTACGACAAGCGGATCATGCTCGGCACCTGGCAACCAGTGCTGGACTGGCCTTATACCGAAGGTCTGCGTCTCGATGAGGCCATGCACCCGCTCACGCTGATGGCGGTCGGCCTCTACGGCGAGGAGTTGCTGCCTCAGAATGGCGCCCCGATCCGCCTGGTGGTGCCCTGGAAGTATGGTTTCAAGGGCGCAAAATCCATCGTGAAGATCAGGCTGGTCGAGAAGATGCCGGGCACGGCCTGGAACAAGGCTGCCGCCAATGAATACGGTTTCTATTCGAACGTCAATCCGGCCGTACATCATCCACGCTGGAAGCAGGATACCGAGCGCCGCATCGGTGAAATCACCAAGCGCAAGACCCTGCTTTTCAACGGTTATGCCGACGAGGTGGGCCAGCTTTACACCGGCATGGACCTGAAGAAGAACTACTGATGCGAGACTGGATCAAGAACCCTGGGCGCGGCGCGATCGCGGCCTTCAAATGCGTACTCTTCCTTGCCTGCCTGCTGCCTCTGGCACACATGAGCTGGGGCTTTTTCAATGATGAACTGGGCGCCAACCCGGTGGAGGCGATTACACGCGGCACTGGCGAGTGGACCCTGCGTTTCCTGCTGGCCTCACTTGCCATCACTCCGCTGCGCAAGTTGAGCGGCATGAACTGGCTGCTGCGCACCCGCCGCATGCTGGGGCTGTATGCCTTTTTCTATGGTCTGCAACACTTCATCACCTACATCTGGCTGGACCAGTTTTTTGATTGGGAAGGCATCGCACGCGACATCCTGAAACGCCCCTTCATCACGGTGGGCTTTGCCGCTTTCGTACTGCTGATCCCGCTTGCCGCGACTTCCTTCAACGCCGCCATCCGCTGGCTGGGCGGACGACGCTGGCAGGCACTGCATCGCTCGGTATACGCCATCGGCATCCTCGCTGTGCTGCACTACTGGTGGCTGGTGAAGCGGGATATTACCGAACCACTGATCTACACCCTGATTCTGGCGACACTGCTGGGCTACCGTGCCTGGATGCGTGAGGAAGAGCGCCGGCGTCAGCTCGCCACCGGGCGGCCACAGCAGAAAGTGAAAGCGCGCAAGATCATTCCGATCATTCCGCGCTGAGCTATCTGAGCAACGGCTTGACCTTGCGCTTGAACTCGACCGCCAGATTGACACGCGCGGACTTGTTCAGCGCCGTGATGATCTTGTTCCCGAGGGCGATGTAATCGCCAATGCGCGCAGCCTTGTCCAGCTCCTTCAGATAAGGTGCGGACTTGGCAGCGAAACTGGCACTGATGGTCTCGGTATAGATGCGGTAGAGCGCCATCAGGCGGGAACTCTCGTCAGAGGGCAGCGGGCTCTGCATTTCCGACATCCATGAAGCTTCGCCTTGCGCGGGCAGTTCCACGACTTCCGGCAGATTGGAGGCGGGGCCGGTATGCGGTGTGGGTTCCACACTCTCGACCACCGGGTGGATCAGGCCGGCTTCCTGCAGCAGTTCCAGATGCTCCTGCAGGATCACGGGATCAACGGCAAACTTGCCACGCAGTTCAGACACCGGCTGCTTGCCATCCACAAGAATCAGGAGCGAGCGCACGCGCGGATGCAGGCGCATCTGGCGCTGCTGGATTTCATCCAGCCCGGCACTCGTCTTGGCAAAAACCAGCCTGTCCATCTGTTCCCCGAAACCGCTTCCAGCGGCGAATATTAGCTGTAGGTTCTTCTCCTACAGGCGCGCGGGGAAATATTACTTTGTATCTATGACAGCTGTCAGCACGCGAAGCTGCAATTTTTTGTCAATCTGCCGAGCTGGCGGGCGGCGGCAAGGCTTCGAGGAAAGCCACCACTTCCTCCTCGATGCGTGTGCGGCGCATCGCCGGCAGGCTTTGCCAGACCCGCTTGCCATAGGGTTTGCTGATCATGCGCGGGTCGCACACCATCAGCACACCACGATCGCGCTCGGAGCGGATCAGCCGCCCTGCCCCCTGTTTCATGCTGATCACCGCGCGCGGCAGCTGATATTCCATGAACGGGTTCTTGCCCTGCTTCTCGATCCAGTCGACGCGGGCTTTCAGCACCGGGTCATCCGGCGGCGCAAAGGGCAGCTTGTCGATGATCACGACAGATAGCGCATCGCCCGGCACATCCACGCCTTCCCAGAAGCTCTGGCTGGCTACCAGCACTGCATTGCCGAGCTGACGGAAGCGCTCCAGCAACTCACTGCGCGAGGCTTGGCCCTGGATCAACAAGGGGAAATCCAGCGCCTGGCGATGAAAGCGCGACTCCAGCCCCTCGTGGATGTGCTTCATGGCCCGCAGCGACGTACACAGCACGAAAGTGCGCCCTTGGGCTGCACGGATCACCGGCACAGCGGCTTCGATGACTGCATCCAGATACAGAGGACTGTTCGGATCGGGCATATTCGCTGGTGCGTACAGCAAAGCCTGATCCTGATATTCGAAGGGGCTGCCCCACATGCCGGTATCGGGCGGCGGATCCAGCACATCGAGGCCCAGTTCGCCACAGTAGTGGCCGAAGCTCTGCCCGACAGCGAGCGTTGCGGAGGCAAAGATCCAGCTCTTGGCATTGCCCTCGATCTGCTTGCGGAAAATCTCGGCCACCCGCAGCGGGGTGGTATTCAGCGAGGCCGACTGGCTGAATACCTCGACCCAGCGGATCGTGTCCGGCTGATTCAGGCGGCGCCAGTTGGTGAGCCGCGCGTGCAGATCGGTGGCGCGCTGCCAGCATTTCTCCAGTCCTTCGGAGCGCTCGGCCTGCGATTCGGCTAAACCGACAAAGGCTTCCAGCTCATGCTCGACCACATCCAGCGCGGCCAGGAAGTCCGCCTTGTCGCCGACCTGCTCGAAGGAAAGCCGGGCGTTCTCGCCAGGAATCGCCAGACGCAGATCCCGAGCGGCTTTCTCCAGCGATCGGGTGGCATCCTGCAAGGGCAGGAAATCGCGTGCCCCCGCGACCGCCTCGACCCGGGTATCGCGCGCCAGATCGAGCATCTGGCCAGTGGAGGCCGAGTCGCCAAAGAACATCGAGGCGGTTTCCGGCAACTGATGCGCTTCGTCGAAGATCACCGTATTGCAGGCCGGCAACAGCTCGCCCATGCCTTCGTCGCGCAACATCACATCTGCGAAAAACAGGTGATGATTGACCACCACCACATCCGCCTCCTGCGCCGCGCGCCGCGCCGCCATCACGAAGCACTCCTTGGCGTTCGGGCACTCCTGGCCGAGACAGTTCTCGCGCGTCGAGGTTGCCGCCATCCATACCGTGGAATCCTCGGGCACGCCGGTGCATTCAGCCTTGTCGCCGGTCTGGGTGTGCATCAGCCATTTGGCAATCGTGCGGATGTGGACCGCATCCTCGCGATTGAGGAAACGGCCTTCGAGCTGGGCCCGCCCGATATGGTAGTGGCAGGCATAGTTCTGGCGGCCCTTCAGCAAGGCAACGCCCACCGGCACCTTCAAGGCCTTGCGCACGGCAGGCAGGTCGCGGTGAAAGAGCTGGTCCTGCAGGGTCTTGGTACCAGTCGAGACGATCACCTTGCCACCCGAGAGGAGAGCCGGCACGAGATAAGCGAAGGTCTTGCCAGTACCGGTACCCGCCTCGGCCACCAGCAGGCGATTGCCATGGATTGCGCGCGCAATCGCCGCCGCCATCTCCAGTTGCTGGGGGCGCGGTCGAAAACCGGGAATCACGCGGGCAAGCGTGCCGTCATCAGCAAAGTGGGGGGTGATGTCGATCATGAGCAGGCAGACCAAAGGCCGCGCGATGTTAGCACGCTCAATGCGGCGGGTCCGGCTGTCGTTAAAAGCTGCAAAGGGCTTGAAAAACTCCCAAACCAAGCCCCTGCCCGTACTCCCCCGGGAGTACATTCCAGTCTCGCGCGCCCAGCCTTCACCGTGACATGAACAGCCCTAGCTCCAAACACGCCGCCAGTGAACACCGCCTCCAGCTCAAGGAGGTTCTGAAACTGATGCGCGAAGATCGCCTGATCAGCCATGAGGATGCCGAGGCGATCTTCGCCGAACGCTACAGCCACAAGGGCGGTGCGCATCCACTGGTGGTCATTGCCGAACGCCAGCTGAAATCCGCTCAGCCGCCGCACAAGCTCCTGCACATCGATGCCCTCACCGAATGGCTCGCCGGCAAACTGGGGCTGGAGTACTTCCACATTGATCCGCTGAAGATCAATTTCTCAACCGTCACCGAAGTGATGACCGCCGCCTACGCCTCGCGTCTGCAGGTGCTGCCTGTGCAGGTCAGTGGCAACGAGGTGGTGATCGCCAGCGCCGAGCCCTTCGTGCGCGAGTGGGAGGCTGAACTCCTGCATGTGCTGCGCAAGCCGATTCGCCGCGTGTTCGCCAATCCGGTGGATATCGAGCGCTTCCAGATCGAGTTCTACAACCTCGCGCGCTCGGTCAAGAAGGCCTCCCAGGCCGAGCAACAGAAGGGCAGCGCGATCTCGAACTTCGAGCAACTGGTCGAGCTCTCGAAAACCAATCGCCAGTTCGACGCCAACGAGCAGCACATCGTCTCCATCGTCGACTGGCTGTGGCAATACGCCTTTGACCAGCGTGCGTCGGACATCCACGTCGAGCCCCGCCGCGAGATGGGCATCGTGCGCTTTCGCATCGATGGCGTGCTGCATCAGGTCTACCAGCTGCCGATGACGGTCATCAACGCGATGACCAGCCGCATCAAGATTCTCGGCCGCATGGACGTGGTCGAGAAACGCCGGCCTCAGGATGGCCGTATCAAGACCCGCACGCCTCAGGGCACCGAGGTCGAGCTGCGCCTGTCCACCCTGCCCACCGCCTTCGGCGAAAAGCTGGTGATGCGGATTTTCGATCCGGACGTGCTGGTGCGCAGCTTTGCCGAGCTCGGCTTCACTGATGAAGATCTCACGCGCTGGCACCACATGACTCGCCAGCCCAACGGCATCATCCTGGTGACCGGCCCGACCGGCTCGGGCAAGACCACCACGCTCTACTCCACCCTCAAGCAGCTCGCCACACCGGAAGTGAATGTGTGCACGATCGAAGATCCGATCGAAATGGTGGAAGGCGCCTTCAACCAGATGCAGGTCCAGGCGGGTATTGACCTTGGCTTTGCGGACGGCGTACGGGCACTACTGCGGCAGGACCCGGACATCATCATGATCGGCGAAATCCGCGACCTGGAAACCGCCGAAATGGCTATCCAGGCCGCCCTCACCGGCCATCTGGTGCTCTCCACCCTGCACACCAACGACGCGCCGTCAGCCATCACCCGGATGCTGGATCTGGGGGTGCCTCCCTACCTGCTGAATGCCACCATGCTCGGCGTGATGGCCCAACGCCTGGTACGTACTCTGTGCCCGCACTGCAAGCAACCCTCGCCACCCACGCCGGAAGAAGCCCTGGTCTGGGAGCAGCTCGTGGCGCCATTCAAGGCCGCCGTGCCACGCCATTTCCATCGCCCAGTCGGCTGCCTGGAATGTCGCAACACCGGCTACAGCGGCCGGATGGGGATCTACGAGACCCTGCTGATGTCGCCGGGGATCGCCCGCCAGATCCAGCACAACACCGAACTCGCTGCCGTCCGTCAGCAGGCCATGCGTGAAGACATGAAACCACTGCGCATTTCGGGCGCCCTGAAGATCGCCAAAGGTCTGACCAGCCTAGAAGAAGTCGTACGCAGCGCACCGCCGGCACAGGATGAGAGCCTCGCCACCAGCACCTGATGCACCGCTAAAAAAGCGCCCGCCTAAAACTTCACCTAAGGCCAAAACTTGTCATTCCCGCGAAGACGAGAATCCAGAGACGTAGAAAAACACTGGACCCTCGCCTTAACGGGGACGACACACTGCACATACCTGTCGCCTGACTGAACGGTATTGCCACCGGAGGCGGACGCTCCCAGGCCTCATGCCCTGCCCTTACCCGCGACCGAATAATTCACCTGGGTGTTGCGGGTCTTCATGAAGTCCTCGACGCTCTCGCCACGCATGGCGGCGTAGATATGCAGGTTGGGCACGCCCAGCGTGGCGCCGAGTTTTTCGAGCATGAAGAAGATCACGCCGTAGTGGATCAGGCCGCGCCAGTCGCGGCGGCGGATCAGGTCGCGCTCGGTTTCGCTCAAGCCGGCCGCTTCGAAAGAGGCTTCAGGATCGGCGAGGAAGGCCGCGCGGTGCTCGGGGCGGATCATCTCGTGCAGGTAGCGGTTGATGCGGTAGGCCCGCACGCTGCGTTCCAGATCAAAGGGATAGGTGCCCTGCAGCTTTTCGACGCCTGCCAGCTGCTCGCCCATGCGGGCGCGGTGGCGGGCCTGCTGGGCGCCGCTCGCGGGGCGACCTTCGTCTTCGAGGATCAGGGTGGCGATGCCGGTCATCGAGGGCAGGTAGTAGGAGCTGTGCAGGCGCTTCACATTGGCCGAGAGCGCGCCGCGCATGATCAGCCACATGATCACTTCAGCGCCTTCCAGCCCGCCCAGTTCGGCATATTCGGCGTGGGTCATGCCGGCGAGCTGGGCCGGGTCCTGCGTGATCAGGTCGAGGAACTGGTGATCCCACTCGGTGTTGTTGAAGCCGGCACGCTCGCCGTGCACCTGATGCGAGAGGCCGCCGGTGGCGACCACCGCCACCTTGAGGTCTTCCGGATAGCTCTCCACGGCGCGGCGCAGGGCCTGGCCCAGCTTGTAGCAGCGCGCCGCGCTCGGGATCGGGAACTGCAGCACGCCGACCTGCAATGGCACCACGGTGGTGGGCCACTGATTGGCCGGCCGGTCGAGCAGCACCGACATCGGCGAGAAGAAGCCGTGGTCCAGCGGTTTGTCCTGGAAGAAGGACATGTCGAACTCGTCGGTCACCAGGCTGGTGGCAATGTGCCGGGCCAGTGCCGGGTGGCCGGCCGCGGGCGGCAGGTCGCGCGCGCCGCCACCTTCGTCCGCCACCGCGTATTGCTCGCCCACGCCCAGCGCGAAGGCCGAGTAGTGATCGAAGAAGAAAGAGGTGACGTGATCGTTGAACACGTAGATCAGCACATCCGGTTTCTGTTCGCGGAACCAGGCGCGCAGCGGCTCGAAGGCCGTGAAGATCGGCGCCCAGGCCGGATCGTTCTGCTTGCTGTGGTCGTAGGCGAAGCCGATGGTGGGGGTATGCGAAACCGCCACGCCGCCAATGATTCTTGCCATTCCTGTCTCCTTCTTCATTCGGCTGCGGCTTCGCGCTGGGAGGCGCGTGCTGCAGCATAGACAACACCATCGAAAAGTTTGCGGGCGCTCAGGATCAATCCTGCCGAGCGAAATGCGCCCGCGCCATCGGTTTCTACCTGCACCCGCGTGGCGCCCGAGGGATGCTCGATGCGCATGGCCTTGCTGGCGCCGGCCGGCACCTGCGCTAGGCCTTCAGCCACGCTGCCGGGCAGCGCTGCTGCGGTGGCCACACTGAGCGCGCCGAACACGCCGATGCCGGCATGGCAACGGTGCGGGATAAAACTGCGGGTGTTGATAACCCCGCCGTCTTGCGGCGCGCTGATCAGCGTCATCTTGGGCACCGACTGCTTGCTGACATCGCCCAGCTTCATGAGCGGCCCAGCTTCCAGGCGGATCGCTTCGAGCCGCGCCTTGAGCGACTCGTCGGCATCCAACTCGGCACGCGTCTCGTCGCCCCGGCAGCCCAGATCTGCGGCGCGAATCAGCACCACCGGCATGCCATTGTCGATACAGGTGACGTCCACGCCCTGAATCCTGTCGCGGGCCCGGCCGGTCGGCAGCAGCGCGCCGCAGGAGGAGCCGGCCGTGTCGCTGAAGAACAGCGGGATCGGCGCCGCCGTGCCAGGCACCCCATCGAGTGCCGCGTCACCCGCGTACTCGACGCGCCCCTCAGGCGTCTGCACCCGGGCCTCGGCGATCTGGCCGGTGTTCTCCATGTAGATGCGCACCAGGGTCTCTGCGCCCTGAGGCGCGACCAGCCCGCGCTCGATGGCGAAGGGGGCGACGCCGGCGAGCAGGTTGCCGCAGTTCTGTGCATCGCTCACCAGCGGCTGATCGACGAATACCTGCAGGAACAGGTAGTCGACATCCACACCGGGGCGCTGCGACTTGCGCACGACCGCGACCTTGGAAGTGAGCGGATCAGCGCCGCCCATGCCGTCGATCTGGCGCGTATCGGGCGAGCCCATCACGGCGAGCAGGAAGGCGTCGCGCTCGGCCTGGTCGGCCGGCAGGTCCTCGGCGAGGAAGTAGCCGCCCTTGGAGCTGCCGCCGCGCATCCACATGCAGCGGGCACTATTCATAGCGCAGGCCGGCTTTCGCGAGGGTGTCGCGCAGGTTGTACATGTCCAGCCCCAGTTCGCCGGCCGCGAAGCGGGCGCGCTTGGCGCCTTCGTTGTCTTCGCGGGCCTGAGCGGCGGCGGCGACCTCGGCGGCCAGCGCGGCCGGCACGATCACCACGCCATCGTCATCGGCGACGACCACATCGCCCGGATTGACCAGCGCGCCGGCACACACCACCGGGATATTCACCGAGCCGAGCGTGGCGCGGGTGCAGCCCTTGGCGTGAATTGCCCGGCTGAAGACCGGGAAGCTCATCGCGGTGAGATCCTTCACGTCACGCACGCCGCCATCGATGACCAGACCTTTCGCGCCACGGGCACGGTAGGAAGTGGCCAGCAGATCGCCGAAGAAGCCATCAGTACTGTCGGAGGTGCAGGCGGCGATGACCACGTCGCCCGGGCGGATCTGCTCGGCCGCCACATGCAGCATCCAGTTGTCGCCCGGCTGCAGCAGCACGGTCACGGCCGTGCCGCACAGATGCGCACCGGCGTAGATCGGGCGGATCGTGGGTTTCAACAGCCCCACGCGGCCCATGGCCTCGTGAATGGTCGCCACGCCGAAGCGCGAGAGGTGTTCGACGGCGGCCGGGTCGGCGCGCTCGATCTGCGTGCGCACCACGCCAAGATTGTTCAGTTGCATGCTGCTCTCCTCAGCGCCCACGGGCTTTCAGTTGCGCATCGAGGCGCGGATAGACGCGGCGGGCATTGCCCTCAAAGATCTGCGCGCGCTCGGCGTCGGACAAGGCGGCCGCGTTGATGTAACGCCGGGTGTCATCGAAGTGATGGCCCGTCTCCGGGTCGATACCGCGCACTGCGCCGATCATTTCGGAGGCGAACAAGACGTTCTCGACCGGGATCACGCGGGTCAGCAGGTCGATGCCCGGCTGGTGATAGACACAGGTGTCGAAGAAGATGTTTTTCAACAGGTGTTCGCTGAGCAAGGGTTTCTTGAGCTCCTGCGCGAGGCCACGGTAACGCCCCCAGTGATAAGGCGCGGCGCCGCCGCCGTGCGGGATTACGAAGCGCAGGCTCGGGAAATCGCGGAACAGATCGCCCTGGATCAGCTGCATCACGGCCGTGGTGTCGGCATTGATGTAGTGCGCGCCGGTGGTGTGGAAGCAGGCCTTGCAGCTGGTGCTGACGTGGATCATCGCCGGGATGTCCAGCTCCACCATTTTTTCGTAGAGCGGATACCAGTGGCGGTCGGTCAGCGGCGGGCTGCTCCAGTGCCCGCCGGAGGGATCCGGGTTGAGGTTGAGGCCGACAAAGCCGTATTCCTTCACGCATTTTTCCAGCTCGGCAATGCAGCTCGCCGGATCCACACCGGGCGACTGCGGCAGCATTGCCGCGCCCACGAAGCGCTCCGGGAAGAGTTGCGCAACGCGATGGCACAGCTCGTTGCACAGCGCTGCCCAGGTGGCGGAGACCTGGAAGTCGCCGATGTGGTGGGCCATGAAGCTGGCGCGCGGCGAGAACAGCGTGAGGTCGATGCCGCGCTCGTTCATCTTGGCAAGCTGGTTGAGCTCGATGCTCTCGCGCAGCTCGTCGTCGCTGATTTTCAGCTCGGAGGCCTTCGGCATGGCCGAGGGATCCTTGATGCCGGCGATCTGGCGCTGGCGCCAGGCTTCGAGGGCGGCCGGTGCGGTGGTGTAGTGACCATGGCAGTCGATGATCATGATGCTTGGATTCCTTGCTTCAGTTCAGATGTAGGGCAGTTTCTGCGGCGCATGGCGCATGTGCAGGGCCAGCCCGAGGGCCGCCATGTGGCTGCCGTTGCGGCCGAGGATGCGCTGGCACAGCGGCAGGAACTCGCGCTCCTCGAAGTCCGCATGGGCGCGGTAGCGGCTCACCAGCTCACCCGCCAGCGCGCCATCGAGCGGCTCGACATGGCCATTGGCGAGGCGCTTGAGCTGCGGCGCGAGGCGATACCAGAGCACTTCGATGGCGCGGTGCTCTTCGGTCAGGCGTTGCACCATGGCCTGCACCCTGGCGGCTTCCTCGCCGGCCACCGCGCTGGCCTGCACGGCGGTGAAGAGCTCGCGCTCTTCCTCCTCGTGATGGGCCAGCATGGCTTCGGCGAAGAAACGCTGGGTTTGCCCGGCGAGCTCCCGGGCGCGGGTCGCGGCAGCGGCCAGCGCCGGCAGTTCGCCCAGCGCACCAAGATGCGTGAGGATGCCTTCATGGCAGTGCGAGAAGCTCTCCAGCGGGGAGTCTTCCGGCGCGTCGGGTTTGCCGGGCACTTCAGCACTCACGATGCCACCTCCATTTCTTGAGCATTCATCGGCATGGGCTTATTTGATGGCGGCCGAATGCTTGGCGATTAGCGCCTTGGCCCCATTGAGCAGTTGCTGCCCGTTGTAGCCCTTGCCGTTCATCTCGCTGACCCAGGAGGCCTTCAGCGGCTCGGCCACTTTCTTCCAGTTGTCCAGCTCGGCCTTCGGGATCACGTAGGTGGTGTTGTGGGTGGTGAGCTTCTTGCCCTCGGCATCGGCCTGCAGGAAGGCCTTGCCGATCTGGCCAGAAAGCTCCACGCCGCTGTTGTGGTCGATCACTTTCTTCAGGTCGGCCGGCAGCGAGTCGTACTTGGCCTTGTTCATCGCGAAGATGAAGGTCGAGGTGTAGAAGGCGGGCTCGGCTGGGTCGGTTTCGCTGTGGTACTTCACGAGCTCCTGGATCTTCACCGAGGGCACCACTTCGTAGGGCACCACTGCGCCATCGATCACGCCCTTGGCCAGTGCGTCGCCCACCTGCGGCACCGGCATGCTTACCGGCGTGGCGCCGAGCATGGCGATGAACTTGTTGGTGAGGCGGGTCGGCGCACGCAGCTTCATGCCTTTCAGATCGGCTGAGGTGCGCACCTGCTTGCTGGTGGTGTGGAAAACGCCATCACCGTGCACATGGAAGGCCAGCGGCTTCACATCCTTGAACTCGGCGCGGGCAAATTGATCGACGTAGTCCCACAGCGCGCGGCTGGTGGCTTCCGGGCTCTGCATCATGAAAGGCAGCTCGAAGGCTTCCACCATCGGGAAGCGGCCTGCGGTGTAGCCCGGCAGGGCCCACACGACGTCGGCCACGCCATCGCGCACCTGCTCGTAGAGCTGGGCCGGAGTGCCGCCGAGCTGCATCGAGGGATAGATCTGGCACTTCATGCGTTCGTTCGATTCCTTGGCGATCTTCTCGCACCAGGGCGTGATGAACAGGGTGTTGGCCAAGGAGCTGATCGGCAGGTGAAAGTGCAGCTTGAGCGTGACGACGGGGTCGGCAGCCAGCGCCGGGGTGGCTGCCAGCGCCAGCAATGCGAGGCTGCAGACTTTGCCGATCATCTTCTGTTGGGTCTTCATGGTCTTGTCTCCTTGTCGGGTCGGGTGAAGCAGTGGGCTTGAGGTGGGGCGGGCTGCGGGATCAGGTCAGCAGATGCACCAGCCACAGCGCGAGGCCGGGGAAGGCGATGAGCAGACCAAGACGGATGACATCGGTGATCAGGAAGGGGATCACGCCCTTGTAGGTCTCGCTCATCGGCACATCTCTGGCGAGGCCATTCATGATGTAGACGTTCAGGCCCACCGGCGGGAAGATCATGCCGATCTCGCACACGGTGAGGATCAGGATGCCGAACCACAGCGATTTGTCCGCCATGCCGAGGCCGAAGAAGTCCAGACCCATGATCACCGGGAAGAGCGTCGGCACCGTGAGGAGGATCATCGACATCTCGTCCATCACACAGCCGAGGATCACGTAGAAGAGCATCAGCCCGGCCATCACCAGCAGCGGGCTCAGCTGCAGGTGGCCCACCATGTCAGCCAGCTGGGCCGGCAGCTGGGAGAGCGCCAGTGCGGCGTTGATCATGTCGGCGCCCAGGAAGATCAGGAAGATCATGCCGCTGGTCTGGGCCGTGGTGCGCACCGCGCTGATCAGCTTGGCGCGGCTCATCTGGCGCGTGACGAGGGTGATCAGGAAGGTCAGCAACGCGCCAATCGCGGCGCCTTCGGTGGCAGTGAAGAAGCCGCCGTAGATGCCGCCGAAGACCATCCCAAAGATCAGCGCGATATGCCAGACCTGCTTGCCGTAGCTCACGACTTCACGCAGCGAGGCCGGCTTGGCTGCCGGCGCCTGCTCGGGGTGAATCCGCACGGTGACCATGATCGCCAGCATGTAGCCGATGGCGGCCAGCAGCGCCGGCACATAGGCGGCGAGGAACATCTTGGTGATGTTCTGCTCGGTGAGGATGGCATACACCATCAGGGTCACCGAAGGCGGCAGCAGCACACCCATGGTGCCGCCGGAGGCCAGCGCGGCGGTGGCCAGCCGGCCGGAGTAGTCGATGCGGCGCATCTGCGGGTAGGCCACCTGGGCAATCGTCGCGGTGGTGGCCACGGTGGAGCCGGAGATCGAGCCGAAGGCGGCGCAGGCCAGCACCCCGGCCATCGCCATGCCGCCGCGGAAGCGCCCGAGCAGCGCATTGGCGAAGTCGAAGAGTGCGCGCGCCAAGCCGCCTTGCACGGCCAAAGCGCCCATCAGCATGAAGAGCGGAATCACCGACAGGTCATACACCGACACCCGGCCATACACCGCGCCCTTCAGATGCGAGAGCAGCGGCAACCAGCCAGAGAGCGCGAGATAACCCAGCGCGCCGGGCACGAACATCGACACGGCAATCGGCGCCCGCAGTGCCATCAGCACCAGCATGCCGCCGAACATCGAGAGGCCAATCGAAAACGTGTTCATGCCGCCACTCCTGCTTCGCCGCGCAGCTGGCACAGCGTCTGATACAGGCCGATGACCACGGCGAGCGCAAGGCCCGGCAGCATCAGCAGATAGGCGATCCACAGCGGAAAGTTCATCAGCATTGAGGCTTCGCCGGTCGCGCGGATGTCGATGCAGCCCACCGCCACGCGCCAACAAATCAGTGCCAGCATCAGGGTGTAGAGCAGGCTGCCGAGGCCATCGAGCCATTCCTGCTTGCGGGCGGACAGGCCGGTGGTAAAGAAGTCCACGATGATGTTGGCGCGGCGGTACTGGGTATAGGGCAGAAAGGAGGCCACCACGACCGCCGAGCCCAGCTGCACCAGTTCCACATCGCCGAGGATGGGATTGGCGAAAAAAGTTCGGCCGATCACGCTGGCCACCGTCATGCCGGCCATGCTCACCAGCACCGTGCCGCCAATGCTGGCGCTGATGTCGCAGAGGCGACCGAGCCAGCGCTCGATCGGGCGCATTTGTTCAATGTTCGACTGCATCTTGTCTCCGTTGGATCCACCTGCCCGACGCGTTGCGTGCGCGCCAGAGCGGTCTGTGTTGCTCGCCACACCCGGCTTTCTTGAGAAGCCTTCCGGTGGGCTGATCGAGTGAATCCAGTGTAGGCAGACTGCGTTGTCGGCTCGTTGCCGGCTGCTTATACTGCGTTCTGAAAATGTTATGTCAGCATAAGTAAATTTTCGTTATGGCCTGCCAGATAAGGATTGTGCGATGCATCTAGGTGAAAACCCTTATCAAGATTCGGGCGTGCTGGAGCCGCTTCAGCATTTGCGCAGTTTTCTCGCCGTGGCCCGCAGTGGCAGCGTGGCGCGGGCGGCCGAACTGGTCTTCAAGGCGGCTTCGGCGGTCACGCGTTCGGTCGGGGAGCTGGAAGAGGCGCTGGGCACGCCGCTCTTCGAGCGCCGCCCGCGCGGCATGCTGCTCAACGCCTATGGCGAGGCGGTGCAACTGCGTGCCGAGCGCATCGAAAGCGAGGTCAGTCTCGTGCTGGACGAGCTGGGCTGCAGCCGCAGCCAGCGCAACAGTCTGGCCAGTCTGCTGTTCTCCGGTCACAAGCTGCACCTGCTGATCAGCATGGCCGAGCAACGGAATGTGACGGCGGTGGCTGCGCGCCTGGGCATCTCTCAGGCCGGCGCCAGCATGGCGCTGAAACGCTTTGAAACCGCCCTGAGCGCACCGCTATTCCAGCGCATGCAGCAGGGCTTGCTGCCGACCGATGCGGCCGCGCGCCTGCTGGTGCATGCCAAACTGATCGCGGCCGAGTTGCGCCACATGCAGTCGGATCTGGCCGCCATCGCCGGCAGCCTGGCCGGCCATGTCACGGTAGGCGCGCTACCGCTCGGGCGCACCCTGATCGTGCCGGCCGGCATCGCGGCGGCGGTGGGACGCCACCCGCGTCTGCGCGTGAGCACGGTCGAAAGCCCTTACGAAGTGCTGCTTGCCGGCTTGCGCAGCGGTGACATCGACTTCATCTTCGGCGCCTTGCGCGCCGATCGCGATACGCAAGGGCTGCTGCTTGAGCCGCTGTTTGAAGACCGCCTGGGCATCCTCGCGCGTGCCGGCCATCCGCTCGCCGCGCGCGCGCGCATCCCGCTCGCCGATCTGCTGGATGAGCAATGGGTATTGCCGCGCCCCGATGCGCCGGGCCGGCGCCTCGTTGATGCGTCCTTCAGTGAGCTGGGGCTGGCGCCACCGCAGGCTTCGGTCGAGACCGGCGATCTGGCCATCCTGCGCAGCCTGCTGTTCTCCAGCGACATGCTCACCGCCATCTCGCCGCACCAGCTCTGTTTCGAGCTGGAGGCCGGCAAGCTCGTCGAATTACCAGTCGAGCTGGGGCAGACGGTGCGCCAGATCGGCATCACCACCCGCGCCCATGCCCAGCTCTCGCCGGCCACCGAAGCAGTGCTGGCAGCGATCCGCCACCAGGTCAACCAGCTGCCGGCGCTGAGCAGCCAGACGCCCGGAGACGCTTTTGAAGCATAATCCCCGCCTTTGCCCCACCGGGCTGATCGGACCTTATCCGTGGCGCGTGACGTAACAAGCTTCTCTGGCCGTCTGCTGGCCTATCTGGACATGCTCTTCGTGGATCACGGCATCTTCCGCGTGATCTACAACAACCTGCATGCCCTGCCCGGCGGCCTCTATCGCAGCAGTCAGCCCAGCCCCGGCCAGATCCGCAAATATCAGCGCAAGCTGGGCATCCGCACCATCATCAATCTGCGTGGAGCGGACGACTCCCGGCGCTACGCACTCGAGGCCGAGGAGTGCCGCCGTCTGGGCATTCGCCTGATCGACTTTAAAGGCATCCTCTCGCGCAGCGCGCCTTACGCCCACATCATCAAGGATGCACAGACCCTGTTCGGCGAGATCGAATACCCGGTGCTGATCCATTGCAAGAGCGGCGCAGACCGCGCCGGCTTCGCTGCAGCGCTCTATCGCATGTTCCGCCAGGGCGAGCCGATTGCCGACGCAATGCGCGAGCTATCGTGGAAATATGGCCATTTAAAGGGCTCCAAGACAGGCATCCTCGATTTCTTCTTCGAAGAATATCTGATCGCCAACGCCCGCGAGCCGATCGAATTCTTCACCTGGCTAGATACTGTTTACGACCGCGATCAACTCAAGGCGGCCTTCCACACGCGTGGCTGGGCAGACTTTCTGGTCGACCGCGTGCTGCATCGCGAATAGGCAAGGCCGCGCTCGCCGAATACAGATTAACGATCATTGCCGGGCACAACCCGAGCCCCCACAATCCTGCCAGCCATTCAGGCCGAACCATCCAACCCAGACCCGGAAAAGGACTCCCATGCACAAGAAAATCCTCCTCTGCGCAGCACTTGCAGCCTGCAGTACGGCCGCTTCTGCCGATCTCGGTGCCGGCCTGCAGGTTGGCAGTACCGGCTACGGCTTCGACGTGGCCTATCAGGTCATGCCGCTGGTGAGCGTACGTGCCGGCTACTCGCAGTACAGCTATTCGAAGTCCTTCACAGAAACCGATATCGACTACGACGCTGACGCCAAACTCTCCACACCGCGGCTGCTCGCCGATGTGAGCGTGGGCCTGGGCTTTCGCGTGACCGGCGGTTTTTATTACTCGAACAGCAAGGTTGATCTCACTGGCCGCCCCACCAACGGCACCTACAACTTCAATGGCACCCAATACCAGGCCAGCCAGATCGGTAGTGCCACCGGTCAAGTCAAATCCGGCAACAGCCTCGCACCCTATCTGGGCGTGGGCTACGGCAGCGTGTCTGGTGCCGGCATCGGTTTCTATGCCGACCTCGGTGCGTACTACATGGGCAGCCCCACCTCGACTCTCAACGTCAGCTGCGGCAGCGCCCTCAATGCAGCCCAGTGCAGCCAACTGCAAAGCGACGTAGCGGCCGAGAAGACCAAGTTCGACGACAAGATCAGCAAGTACAAGTGGTACCCGGTGCTGAGCCTGGGTGTCACCGTCGGCTTCTGAACCAGCGCCTGTTCAGATTGCCCCGGCCAGATCATCTTGGCCGGTTTGGCTGCGGGCGCATCGCTGCGTTGATGCCCCCACAGCCCTATAAGCGCTGGCTGACACCGCAATAGCGAACAGGGCCGTAGCCGGGCAGCAGCCCGGCCACTGCTACAATCACGCCGGGCCTCACTCCGCAGGCCGCCTCTCCGGCATTCCGATGACTGATTCCTTCCGCCTCTATCGCCGCCTGCTGGCCTACATCAAGCCTTACTGGCGCGTTTCGGCCCTCTCCGTGCTGGCCATGGCCGCTGTTGCCGGGGCCACCCCGCTGCTCTCGGGGCAGTTCGAACCCCTGCTCGATGAAAGCCTGATCGCCCGCAATCCGGATGCCATGTGGCGGGTGCCGCTCACTATTCTGCTGATTGCCTGCGGCAAGAGCCTCGCCGAATACATCTCCAGCGTCTCCAGCCAGTGGGTGGCCAACAAAGCCATCGAAGATCTGCGCCGCCTCGTCTTCAACCACCAGATGGAACTTCCAGTCACCACCCACCAGGCGCAGACCACCGGACGCATGCTCTCGCGCATCACTTACGACATCCCGCAGGTCGGCGCTGCGCTGTCGACCGCCTGGATCGTGGTGATCCAGGACAGCCTGACTATCGTTGCCCTGCTCGCCTTCCTGTTCTACAAGGCTTGGCATCTGACCCTGATCATCTTTGCCATCGCCCCGGTAGTCGCCTGGATCATCCGCAAGGCCAGCACCGGCATGCGGGCTTCCAATCGCCTGCAACAGGCCAGCATGGGTGAAATGACCTGTGCCGTAGAGGAGCAACTGGCCGGCCTGCGCGAGATCAAGATCTTCGGCACCCAGCAGCACGAAGCCAGCCGCTTCGCACGCATCGCCACCCAGTTGCGCAAGGAAACCATGCGCGTCGTACGCATCTCCTCGGCTAATGTGCCAATGGTGCAGGTGCTGGCCTTCGCTGCAGTAGCCATCGTGATCTTCGCCGCCTCCAGCCTGGTCGAGAGTGGTCAGCTCACGCCGGGCCAGTTCGTGGCCTTCATCGCCACCATGGCCATGATCTTCGAACCCATTCGGCGCCTGACCAACATCAACTCCACGATCCAGCGCGGCCTCGCGGGTGCCCAGAGCATTTTCGAATTGCTGGATCTGCAAGCCGAAGAAGATCGCGGTCTGCAAAAGCTTGAGCGTGCGCGTGGCGAAATCAGATTTGAAAACGTGAGCTTTGCCTACCCGGGTCAGGAAGCACCCGCAGTAAGCGACTTCACGCTGAGCATCCAGCCCGGCGAAACCGTCGCCTTTGTTGGAGCTTCCGGTTCCGGCAAAACTACATTGATGGCACTGGTCGCACGCTTCTTCGAAGCCCGCTCCGGTCAGATCCTGATCGACGGCGTCCCGCTGCAGGAGCTGAGCCTTGCCGAGCTGCGCCAGCAACTGGCTCTGGTCGGCCAGCATGCGGCTCTCTTTGATGACACCGTCGCCCACAACATTGGCTACGGCCGACAGCTGGCCAGTTTCGACGAAATCCAGGAAGCCGCCCGCCAAGCCCACGCACTGGAATTCATCAACAAACTACCGCAAGGCTTCAACTCGCGCATCGGCAGCAACGGCAACCAGCTCTCCGGCGGCCAGCGCCAGCGCCTGGCCATCGCCCGAGCCTTCCTCAAGAACGCCCCGATCCTGCTGCTGGACGAAGCCACCTCGGCGCTGGACAACGAATCCGAGCGCGTTGTACGTGAAGCGCTGGTCGAGCTACGCCGTGATCGCACTGTGCTGGTAGTCGCCCACCGCCTGACCACCATCCGTGACGCCAATCGCATCGTTGTGATGGAGCGCGGCCGCATCGTCGAGATCGGCACCCACGAAAGCCTGATGACGGCAGGTGGCGCTTATGCCCGCCTGCTCGCCAGCGGAGAGGAAATCGTGGGTGACGAACCCACTCCTGCGAGCCTGAGCGAGACCCTGGCCTTCAATGAGGCTGTTGCACGAGGCTAAGTCCCGGTCAACAGACGGGGCTGTGCATCAGCCTAGCAAGTCCTGCTGCATCACCTGCGCCTGACCGTAGGCTGGATGCAGCCCGGCCAGCACCAGTTCAGCAAACCCCTGGCGCTGCCAGAACGCACTGGCGCTACCGACAGCCACCAGACGGATTCTGCCCAGACCGGCGCGCAGGGCCTCACCCGCCACGCAGGCATACAGTTGGCGTCCTGCTGCCATTCCCCGGAGATTAGGGCAAACAGCCAGGTCATGCAGGAACAGATGCTCCGCCACACAAGCAGGCAAGGGCTCATGCAACGGTGGCGGCGCACCACTCCAGGGATGAGCAAAGACATAGCCCGTCAATTGCCCGCCTTGCTCGACTACCCAGCAGAAAGCAGGCCCCGCCTCCAAGCGGCTCGCCAAGGCCTCCTGGGGTTCGTGATAGGCGTCCGGATAAACCCGGCACTGCAAAGCAAAAGCGGCCGGCAAGTCTGCCGGCCTCATCGGGCGGATCTGCAACTCAGGCCTCGCGCTTGAGCAAGCGCGCGGCCTCCAGCGCATAGTAGGTCAAGATGCCATCCGCACCAGCACGCTTGAAGGCAAGGAGAGATTCCATGAACACCGCCTGCTCGTCCAGCCAGCCGTTCGCTGCGGCCGCCTTGAGCATCGCGTACTCACCGCTGACCTGATATACAAAGGTCGGCACCGCCAACTCACTCTTCACGCGCCGCACGATGTCCAGATAAGGCATGCCGGGTTTGACCATGAACATGTCCGCGCCCTCAGCAATATCCTGCGCCACCTCGCGGATCGCCTCATCCGAATTGGCTGGATCCATCTGGTAGCTGTATTTGTTGCCCTTGCCCAGATTGCCCGCAGAGCCCACCGCATCACGGAAGGGACCGTAAAAACTCGATGCGTATTTGGCCGAATAGGCAAGGATCCGGGTATGGATATGCCCTGCCGCCTCCAGCGCACTGCGAATGCGCGCCACTCGCCCATCCATCATGTCTGACGGTGCCACCACATCAGCCCCGGCGGCTGCGTGACACAGCGCCTGCCTCTCTAGCGCAGCCAGGGTCTCGTCATTCAGTACATAGCCGCTCGCATCAATCAACCCGTCCTGACCATGACTCGTATAGGGATCCAGCGCCACATCCGTGATCACCCCAAGCGCCGGAAACGTTTCCTTCAACGCTCGCACCACGCGCGGCACCAGCCCGTCGGGATTCCAGGCCTCTTCCGCAGCATCACTCTTGCCGGCTTCGATCACCGGGAATAGCGCCAGTGCCGGAATCCCCAAAGCCACAGCCTCTGCTGCGATATCCAACAGTCTGTCGAGCGATACGCGGCTGACCCCGGGCATTGAAACCACCGGCTCAACACGCCCCTGCCCCTCGAGAACAAATACCGGATAGATCAGATCATCGCTGCTCAAGCGCGACTCGCGCATCAGGCGACGGGAGAACTCATCACGCCGCATGCGACGTGGGCGATTGGCGGGAAAGCGGGCAAAGGCTGTCATGGCTGACTCACAGAGCTAACAACACGGCTATCGCCGCGATGAATTTACGATTTTTTACAATCAAGACCTAAAACTTTTCAACCTCGCGCCGTTCATAGCTATAGGTAGCGCGAGCTACCTCCCGCTTCACCTCCCTGAGCGGGAACCTGAATGAACTCCCCCGGGTCATTCAGGTCATTCCAGCCCCGGCGTGCCCCCTCGCGCCGGGGTTTATTTTTATTCAGCACGGGCAGCATCTTCCGGCAGACCCAGCTCTTCCGGTGAATGTGTGCCCAGCCATCCCCCTACGACTTTTTCAACTTCCTCGACACCGCTTTTCTTGAGGCTTGAGAAAAGCTGCACGCTGATGTTCGGGCCCCACGCGGCCAGATCCTTGCGCACCTTGGCAAGCGTCTGCATGGCCGGACCACGCGTCAGCTTGTCAGACTTTGTCAGCAACACGTGGATCGGCCGCCCGGTCGGCGCGAACCAGCCCAGCATCTGCTGATCGAGCGGGGTAAGCGGGTGACGCGAATCCATGATCAGGATCAGGCCGATCAGGCTGTCACGACGTGTCAGATACTCCTCCAGCAGCTTCACCCACTGCTTGCGGATCGCCTCCGGCACCTTGGCGTAGCCATAACCAGGCAAATCCACCAATGCCGCACCATTGTTCATGCGGAAAATATTGATCAGCTGGGTACGCCCCGGCGTCTTGCTGACGAAGGCCAGGCGCGTATGACCAACGAGTGTATTGATCGCGCTGGATTTACCGGCGTTCGAACGCCCTGCAAAGGCTATCTCCGCACCCATCGAAGGGGGCAGATCCTGAGGGCGGGCGATGGAGATTTCAAAACGGGCAGCACGAAAAAGGGACATGGAAAACAACCGGAAGGATTTGCTGGCGCACACGCGGAATTCCGCGTCGGGCGCAGGGCGGTATAGAATATCAGGATTCAAGAACGCCACACCTCAGAGGTGACAATGATCGCGCGCATTTCAATCCTGACGATTGCCCTGACTATCCAGACGGCCTTTGCCCAGTCCGCCCCCGCAAACAAACCTGACTTGGCTCGTGCCAAGCAGACGGCAGAGACCGTCTGTGTGGCCTGCCATGGTGCAGACGGCAACAGTGCAGCAGCCACTTTCCCGAAGATTGCCGGGCAGCACGAGCAGTACCTGCTCAAACAACTACGCAACTTCAAGCCAGTCGGCGATAAGCCTGCCGAACGCGTGAACGCATCCATGGCCCCCATGGTTGCAGCCTTGTCGGATACCGACATGCAAGGGCTCGCGCGTTACTACTCACAGCAAAAACTGAAGCCCGAAGCAGCCAAGAGCCTCAAGACCGTCGAGCTCGGCCAGAAGCTCTGGCGCTCAGGCAATGCAGCGACCGGTGTGCCGGCCTGTGCAGGCTGTCATGGCCCGGCAGGCCAAGGCATTCCGAACCAGTACCCACGCTTGGCTGGACAATTCGCCGATTACACTGAAACTCAACTCAAGAGCTTCCGTCTTGCAGAGCGCGCCAACGATCCCAACAGCATGATGCGCGGTTTTGCTTCGCGCCTGACCGACGCGGAAATCAAGGCGGTATCGGACTACATCGCCGGCCTGCGCTAAAGCGACGCCACACGTTCCGGATCTGCAATAGCAGGTCCGAACACCAGAAAACAAAAAGGACGCCGAGGCGTCCTTTTTGTTTGGGTAGCGCCTGCTTATTCAGCCGCCGGCACCTCTTCGGTCAGCAGAGCCTTCATCGACAGCTTGACCTTACCCTTCTCGTCGGTCTCGAGCACCTTCACGCGCACGACCTGACCTTCCTTGAGGTAGTCAGAGACGTTATTGACGCGCTCTTTGGCGATTTGCGACACATGCAGCAGACCATCACGGCCCGGCATGATGTTCACGATCGCGCCGAAGTCCAGAATGCGCAGCACCGGACCTTCGTAGATCTTGCCAACTTCAACTTCAGCAGTAATCTGGTCGATACGGCGCTTGCATTCGTCAGACTTGGATTGGTCCGCAGAAGAAATGGTCACGGTACCGTCATCCTGAATATCAATGACGCAACCGGTTTCTTCGGTCAGACCGCGAATCACGGCGCCGCCCTTACCGATCACATCACGGATCTTCTCGGGATTGATCTTGAAGCTCATCATGCGCGGCGCAAAGGCGGACAGCTCCTTGCTGCCATTCAGGGCCTCATCCATCAGACCGAGGATGTGCAGACGACCTTCCTTGGCTTGTTCCAGCGCCTTGTTCATGATGGCCGGCGAGATGGAGTCGATCTTCAGATCCATCTGTAGCGCGGTCACGCCAGTAGTCGTGCCTGCCACCTTGAAATCCATGTCACCGAGGTGATCTTCATCACCCAGGATATCGGTCAGCACGGCGAAACGGCCGCCATCCTTGATCAGGCCCATGGCAATACCCGCCACCGGCGCCTTCAGCGGCACACCAGCATCCATCATCGACAGCGAGCCGCCACAAACAGAAGCCATCGAGGAGGAACCGTTGGATTCCATGATTTCGGAAACTACACGGATCGTGTAACCAAATTCCTTGGCATCCGGCAGCACGGCGGCCAAGGCGCGCTTGGCCAAACGGCCGTGGCCGATTTCGCGACGCTTGGGCGAACCCACACGACCGGTTTCACCGGTGGAGTACGGCGGGAAGTTGTAATGGAGCATGTAACGCTCCTTGTACTCGCCAGCGATGGCGTCGATGATCTGTTCATCGCGACCAGTACCCAGCGTGGTCACGACCAGCGCCTGGGTTTCACCACGGGTAAACAGAGCAGAACCGTGAGTACGCGGCAGAACACCCGTACGGATGCTGATCGGGCGCACGGTGCGGGTATCGCGACCGTCGATACGCGGTTCGCCAGCCAGGATGCGGCCACGCACAATGGCAGACTCGAGCTCGAACAGAATGTCCTTGACGTCCTTGTCCTTCGGCGCACCTTCTTCACCCGTCACCAGAGCGGCGATCGCCTTCTTGGTCACATCCTTCAGCAGACCGCTGCGCACAGACTTGCTAGTGGTACCGAAAGCCGCCTCCAGATCAGCCTGGGCAACTTCCTTGACCTTGGCGATCAAGGCTTCGTTCTTCGCCGGAGCAATGAACTCGACCTCCGGCTTACCGGCCACTTCTACCAGTTCGTGGATAGCCTGGATGGCAGCCTGCATTTGCTGGTGACCGAAAACCACAGCACCGAGCATGATTTCTTCGGACAGCTGATCAGCTTCGGACTCCACCATCAGCACACCAGCTTCGGTACCCGCCACCACCAGATTCATCTGGCTGCTGGCGAGTTGGGTCGTGGTCGGGTTCAGAATGTACTGACCATCGATGTAACCCACACGGGCCGCACCGATCGGGCCATTGAACGGCACACCGGAAATAGCCAAGGCAGCAGAAGTCGCGATCATTGCCGGAATATCGCCATCGATTTCCGGATTCTGGGACAGCACGGTCGCCACAACCTGCACTTCGTTGTAGTAGGCGTCTGGGAAAAGCGGACGGATCGGACGATCGATCAGACGCGAAGTCAGCGTTTCTTTCTCGGTCGGACGACCTTCACGCTTGAAGAAGCCGCCGGGGATACGCCCCGCAGCGTAAAACTTCTCCATGTAATCAACGGTAAGGGGGAAGAAGTCCTGGCCCGGCTTCGGATCCTTGGCAGCAACAACGGTCGCCAGTACCACGGTATCGTCGATGGTACAGATGACAGCACCATGAGCCTGACGAGCAATCTCGCCGGTTTCAAGGGTCACGGTATGCTGCCCGTACTGGAAGCTTTTCTTGGTTGCGATAGGCACGGATTTATCCTTTCTGGATGCGCTTCACATGAAGCGGTTCGCCCGGCTGCCAGATGCAGCGGGCATGACAGACACTACTGATGAAACAGGATAGCGGGCCACATGAAACAAAGCCGGCCAAGCCCCTTCGGCCTGCCGGCTTTGCTGATTTCAACGCGGACCGGGTCCGCGTGACAAGCGACCCTGCAATGGCATTACTTGCGCAGGCCGAGACGCTCGATCAGAGCGCGATAGCCCTGGAAGTTCTTGCTCTTGTAGTAGTCGAGCAGCTTGCGACGCTGGCTAACCATTTTGAGCAGACCGCGGCGGGAATGGTGATCCTTGACGTTGGCCTTGAAGTGGTCGGTCAGGCCATTGATACGTGCGGTCAGCAGAGCGACCTGAACTTCGGGCGAGCCGGTATCACCCGGAGCACGCTGGTAGTCAGCAACGATCTGAGCCTTTTGTTCGATAGAAATCATTCTTGAGTCTCTTAAGGTTGTCCTTTAGCAAGCCCGTGATTATACGGGAGCAAGCGCTCCCAGCACAAGTCTGCCAAGGTGTTTCATTGTTCGGCAAAAGCAATCAGACGCACTGGCTTTACCTGCTGATTACTCTCCGCCATACCAAGGCCGAGGAAATCCGGGCCGTACACCCGCACCTCCCCCTCCCCTGCCGCGATTCTCACTGCTTGTCCATGCAGAAAATTGCCCCGCCCAAGCGAGTCCAGCTGCACTTCCGGCAGATGTGCCAGCAATGCATCGGGGGGAGCCAGCAACGGACGCCGGGCGCTCTCCTCCACAGCAGCAATCTGCTCCAGCGTCAACGCCGCATCAATCTCCAGCGGCCCGATTCCAGTGCGCCGCAGAACAGTCAGATGCGCACCGCAACCGAGCAAGGCACCGATATCCTCACCCAGAGTGCGGACATAGGTTCCCTTACTGCAACGAACCACGATATCCACCTCTGGCAAGGCAATGCGTCTCACCTCAAGCGAATGAATCGTCACGCGACGCGCTTCGCGCGCGATCTCGATTCCTTGCCGTGCGTATTCGTAGAGCGCCTTACCCTGATGCTTCAGTGCCGAATACATCGGAGGCACCTGCTCGATTTCGCCAATAAAGTGGGCGCAGGCCGCGTACACCGCCGTTTCGTCCACGACGACGGGGCGCTCAACAAGCACTTCGCCCTCAGCATCACCAGTCGTCGTGGTCACGCCTAGATACAGCGTCGCCACATAAGTCTTGTCGGCTTCCAGCAGACGATTGGAAAACTTGGTCGCCTCGCCAAAACACAGCGGCAACAAGCCTGTCGCCATCGGGTCCAAGGTGCCGGTATGCCCTGCCTTGGCGGCCGAAAACAGGCGGCGTGCCTTTTGCAGGGCATCGTTGGAACTCAGCCCGCCCGGTTTGTCGAGCAGCAGCACTCCATCAACGATCTGCCAGCGCTTGCGCGGAGGCTGATTCATGCCTTCAACTCTTCTTCACCAGGCTCTTCATCACCGCGCTGCGCACGATCTGCCGTTACCACCTGGTCGATCAGCACTGACATGTAACTGCCATGCTCAACCGAGCGGTCATACACGAAATGCAACTCCGGCGTAGTGTGGATTCGAACCCGACGCCCCAACTCGCGACGCAGAAAACCACTGGCACGACGCAAACCGATAAGGATCTCATCGAGCCCCTCCTCACCTTTCATGGAGGTGAAAAACACCTTGGCATGAGCGTAGTCAGGCGTGAGTTCAACATCCGTCAGCGAAATGAAGCCCACACGCGGATCCTTCACTTCCAGACGAATCAGCTCAGCCAACTCTCGCTTGATCTGCTCGGCCACACGGGCCCCACGGGAAAATTCTTTAGCCATCATTTTCTCCAACACAAACGGGCCCCGCAGGGCCCGCTTGCGTTACAACCAGTCTTTCATCCGCTTAGAGGGTACGGGCGATTTCCTGGATTTCATACACTTCCAGCTGGTCGCCTTCCTTGATGTCATTAAAGTTCTTCAAGGATAGACCGCACTCGTAGTTCGACTTGACTTCCTTGACGTCGTCCTTGAAGCGCTTGAGCGACTCAAGTTCGCCATCGAAGTGCACCACGTTGTTGCGCAGCAGGCGGACGCGCGAATTGCGCTTGACCACACCATCCAGAACGTAACAACCCGCAATCGTACCGACCTTGGAAATGACAATGACCTGACGGATCTCGACGGTGCCGATGACTTGTTCGCGCTTTTCGGGCGCCAGCATGCCGGACAACGCTGCCTTAACCTCATCCACTGCATCGTAAATGATGTTGTAGTAGCGCAGATCGACGCCGAAAGTCTCGGCCAGCTTGCGTGAGTTGGCATCCGCCCGGGTGTTGAAGCCGATGATGACCGCTTGCGAAGCTTGCGCCAAATTGACGTCAGACTCGGAAATACCGCCCACAGCCGCGTGAATGACGTTAACACGCACTTCGTCGGTGGAGAGCTTCTGCAGCGACTGCACCAGCGCTTCCTGCGAACCCTGCACGTCAGCCTTCACGATCAGGTGCAGCGACTTGACTTCACCTTCCTTCATCTGATCCATCAGGGTTTCGAGCTTGGCGGCCTGCTGCTTGGCCAGCTTTACGTCACGATACTTGCCCTGACGGAACAAGGCGATTTCACGCGCCTTGCGCTCGTCAGACATGCCCATGACTTCGTCACCGGCCGACGGAACTTCGGACAGACCGAGAATCTCGACCGGAATCGACGGGCCGGCCGAATTGATCGGCTTACCGTTCTCATCCAGCATGGCACGCACCTTACCGAATGCAGCGCCGGCCAGCACTACGTCACCACGACGCAGTGTGCCGCTTTGCACCAGCATGGTGGCCACCGGGCCACGCCCCTTATCCAGACGCGCTTCGATGATCAGGCCCTTGGCAGGCGCTTCGATCGGCGCGGTCAGCTCCAGCACTTCAGCTTGCAGCAGGATGTTTTCCAGCAGCTCATCGATACCGACACCAGTTTTGGCCGACACCGGGCAGAACGGTGAATCGCCGCCGTACTCTTCCGGCACCACGCCTTCGGTGACCAGCTCCTGCTTGACACGCTCAGGATTGGCTTCCGGCTTGTCGATCTTGTTCACCGCCACCACGATCGGCACACCGGCCGCTTTGGCGTGGTGAATGGCTTCCTTGGTTTGCGGCATCACGCCGTCATCCGCCGCCACCACCAGAATCACGATATCGGTTGCCTTGGCACCGCGGGCACGCATCGCCGTAAAGGCTTCGTGACCCGGGGTATCCAGGAAGCAGATCATGCCGCGCGGAGTTTCCACGTGGTAGGCGCCGATATGCTGGGTAATGCCGCCAGCTTCGCCTGCAGCCACCTTGGTACGACGGATGTAGTCGAGCAGCGAGGTCTTGCCGTGGTCGACGTGGCCCATGATGGTCACAACCGGAGCACGATGCTCGAGCTTCACATCCTTGGCTTCGTCACCTTCGATCAGGAAGGCTTCTGGATCATCGAGCTTGGCAGCCAGTGCCTGGTGGCCCATTTCTTCCACGATGATCATCGCGGTTTCCTGGTCCAGCACCTGGTTAATGGTCACCATCTGCCCCAGCATCATCATTTTCTTGATGACTTCCGTGGCCTTAACCGACATCTTGTGGGCCAGATCAGCCACCGAGATGGTTTCAGGCACGTGCACTTCGCGCACCACCGGCTCGGTCGGCGCCTGGAAGCTGGTCGACTGATCCTGATGACGACCGCCACCGTGACGGCTACCGCCCTTCGGTCCGCCACGCCAGCCGGCAGCACCACCCGCTGTATCGCCACGGGTCTTCAGACCACCGCGCTTGTTGCGCGAATCATCATCACGCGAGGGCGCAGCCTTAGCCGGCTGTGCCGGCTTTTTACTGGCATCCGCACCTGCAGGCTTGTTCGGCTTATGGAGGGTGTGCCCCGTGTCCTTGCGGGCAGTCTCTTTGGCCTTTGCAGCAGCGGCAGCAGCAACTGCTGCGGCAGCAGCGTCCGCTTCGGCCTTGACACGCGCTTCAGCAGCAGCCTTGCGAGCAATCGTTTCGGCTTCACGAGCACGCTTGTCAGCCGCCTGGCGCTCCAGCAGTTCGCGCTGGCGACGATCTTCACGCTGACGCGAGGTCTCCACCGCAGGTGCAGCAGAGCTCGCAACGGAGACTTGCGCGACAGGCTCGGGCGGCAGCGACTCAGGCTCAGGAGTCGGCTCAGGCTCAGGCTCAGGAACCGGCTCGGGCTCCGGAGCAAGTTCGGGTTCGGGCTCAGGTTCCGGAGCGGGTTCAGGCTCGGGAACGGGCTCCGGAGCTAGAACAACGACCTCCGGAATCAGCTCGGCAACCGGAGCTTCAATGGCATCAGCCACAGCCGTCAGCTCTTCAACTTCAGTCTCCAGCGATTCAGCCGCAGCCTCACCAGCGAGGTCAATGTCGTCACGCTTGACGAATGTGCGCTTCTTACGCACCTCAACCTGAATGGTGCGGGATTTGCCCGACGAGTCGGCCGCCTTGATTTCAGTGGTCTGCTTACGGGTCAGGGTGATCTTGGACTTTGGAGCCGTCTCGCCATGCGAACGGCGCAGATAATCCAGCAGTCGTGCCTTGTCCTGCTCGCTGACCGTATCGGTCGGGCCAGACTTTGCGACGCCAGCCTTCTCGAATTGCTCGAGAAGGGCCGGAGCCGGCATTTTCAGTTCGGTGGCAAACTCCGCCACACTCATTTGCGCCATCGTGTGCTTCTCCCCCGCTTACTCGAACCAGTGCGCACGCGCCTTGGTAATCAGATCCTTGGCACTGGCTTCATCGATACCGCCCAGCTCCACCAGTTCATCCACCGCCAGATCTGCGAGATCGTCGCGGCTCTTCACACCACCCTGGGCCAACTTCGCAGCCAGAGACTTTTCCATGCCTTCGAGCGCCAGCAGATCCTCTGCCACACCTTCCAGCTGTTCTTCGTTCACGATTGCCTCGGTCAGCAGCACATTCCGTGCGCGCTGACGCAGCTCATTGACGGTTTCTTCGTCAAAGGCTTCGATTTCCAGCATTTCTGCAAGCGGCACATAGGCCACTTCTTCCAGAGAAGAGAAACCCTCTTCGATCAGGATGTCAGCAACCTCTTCATCCACATCCAGCTTTTCGCAGAACAGGCTGCGCAACTGACCTTGCTCGGCTTCGGACTTCTCCGCTGCCGCCTGCTGGGTCATCAGATTGATGTTCCAGCCAGTCAATTCGGAAGCCAGCTTCACGTTCTGACCACCACGGCCAATCGCCATCGCCAGGTTGCTTTCATCCACCACCACTTCCATGGTGTGAGTTTCCTCATCCACCACGATGGAGCTGACTTCGGCAGGCGCCAATGCATTGATCACGAACTGTGCCGGCTCAGGCGACCACAGCACGATATCCACGTTCTCGCCACCCAACTCGTTCCGAACAGCCGTCACGCGGGAACCACGCAAGCCCACACAGGTGCCAATCGGGTCGATGCGCTGATCGTTGGACTTCACGGCAATCTTGGCTCGCAAGCCTGCATCGCGGGCCGCCGCCTTGATCTCAAGGAGACCATCTTCCATTTCCGGCACTTCGAGTTCGAAGAGCTTGGTGATGAAATCAGGCGCACTGCGCGACAGAATCAATTGCGGGCCACGGGCGCCACGATCGATTCGCAGCAGATAAGCACGCACTCGGTCACCGACACGCAGGTTCTCTTTCGGGATCTGCTGGTCGCGCGGCAGCACGGCTTCAAGACGACCCACTTCAACGATCGCATTGCCGCGCTCCATGCGCTTGATACTGCCCGTACACAGATGTTCGCCACGATCCAGAAAGTCATTCAGGATCTGCTCGCGCTCAGCATCACGGATTTTCTGCAGGATGACCTGCTTTGCGGCCTGAGCACCGATACGGCCGAAATCGATCGGCTCCAGCGGTTCTTCAACGAATTCACCGACTTCGATATCCGGAAATTGCTCGCGGGCATCGATGACACCCATCTGGGCTTCATCGTTCTCCACTTCCGCGTCAGGCAACACCACCCAGCGACGGAAAGATTCGTAATCACCGGACTCGCGGTCGATCGACACGCGCACGTCGGCTTCATCATGAATCCGCTTCTTGGTGGCAGAAGCCAGCGCCATTTCCAGCGCAGTAAAGACGATATCCTTGGCAACGTTCTTTTCACGCGCCAGTGCATCGACAAGCAGCAAAACCTCGCGGCTCATTGTTTCAATCCCCTGAAAGCGAATTCATCAAAATTTCGGAACCAGGCGCGCTTTTTCCACTTGGTCCAGCGGAAGAGCGAGCTCCCCTTTTTCGGTCTGCAGCAGCACGGCACCATCGCGCATACCCGCCAGCACACCTGCAAAATTGCGTTGATTACCAATCGGAATACGAATCCGGATTTGCGCCTGCAGCCCTGCAAATCGTTCGAAATCAGCACTCTTCTTGATCGGGCGATCCAGCCCCGGCGAGGAAACTTCCAGCCGGTCGTAATTGACGTTCTCTACTTCGAACACGTGCTGCAACTGATGACTGACCGTTGCACAGTCATCCACCATGATGCCGCGTTCGATGTCGATAAAAATACGCAGCAAACGCCCACCGGGCGACAGCTCGATATCGACAAGCTCGTAACCCATGCCAGCGAGCGTCTGTTCTACAAGACTAAAAAGATCCATTCCGGCGCCACAAATAAAAAATGGGCGCAATGCCCATCACGATTACCCGGCCGAACGAGAAGCCCGACCCGAATCAACAAAACGCGTGGAGTTTAGCACGCGGACCGGCATCCGTAAATGCCGGTCTCGTAATAAGCCCTTACAGATCAAGCCTCGGGAGGAGCCGCCGGACGCGCACGCCGTGGTCCGCGCGAACGACGCGGCTTGCGGGCCGCGGGTGCAGCCCCATCCACCACGACGGCCACCTGCTGCTGTGGTGCCGCCCCTTCGGGGCGAACCTGCCCTTGCCCTTCCGAACGCGGCTTGTTACGGCGCGGACGGCGTCGGGCAGATCCGGAGCGTTCTCCACCTTCCGCTAACTCGGGGCGCGGAGCGGCTTCCTTCACATGCGGACGGGTGCTGCGCGGGCCTTTGGATTTCTCCGCACGGCGCTTTTCATCCGGACGCTGCTGGCGCTTCTCAACCGGCTGCCCGGTGAGCACAGCAACCTGTTCGGGTTGCATCTCTTCGTACATGCCACGCTTGAGACGGCTCGGCAGCTCCACCTTGCCATAGCGCACACGCATCAGGCGACTCACCGTGAGGCCGATGGCTTCAAACATGCGACGCACTTCGCGGTTACGGCCTTCAGACAGCGTCACGCGATACCAGTGATTCGAACCTTCACCCCCTTCATCACGCAGGGTGGCGAACTTGGCAGGGCCATCTTCAAGCACGATGCCGTCGGTAAGTTGCTTGATCTGCTCTTCAGTCAGCTCTCCCAGGAGGCGCACGGCGTATTCACGTTCGATCTCGTAGCGAGGGTGCATCATGCGATTGGCCAACTCGCCGCTATCAGTAAAGAGCAGCAGACCAGAGGTGTTGAAGTCCAAGCGGCCAATGGCGATCCAGCGTCCCTTGTTGATCGTCGGCAAGCGATCAAATACGCTCGGGCGGCCCTCCGGATCGTCCTTGGAAACAATCTCGCCTTCCGGCTTGTGGTAGACCAACACACGCGGGCCACGCTTTTTCTGCTCGGCCGCAAAGCGCAGACTGACCAACTTGCCATTAACTTTCACGCGATCAGTCGGACCAATTTTCTGCCCCAGAAACGAAGGCTCGCCATTTACGCTGACTCGGCCAGCCACGACCCACTCTTCAATTTCGCGCCGGGAACCGTAGCCCGCTTCTGCCAGCACTTTCTGGATGCGCTCGCCGGGCAGCATGACAACTTTACTAGCCCCCCCTGAGCCGCCACGCCCCCAGCGACCACCACCGGGCACGCCCAAGTCGAGATCACGGGTTTGCTCGAGGCGCCCCATGAAAGCGAGCTGACCATCGTGCTCGCCCTCGATGAAATCGGGCGAATCGAAGTCAATCTCCGGAGCTGCTTGCATTGGCTGAGCCGGACGGCGCAGCGGGCTGTTCTTCTTCTGATTGGGCGAGCGCGGACGACGCGGCTTCTGCGGTATCGACAAGATCGAGTACTCCTTCAAGCTCGGCCAGAGGAGGCAGCTCCGTCAGGCTGCGCAAGCCGAGATCATCCAAAAAATGTTTGGTGGTCGCATACAGGGCCGGGCGGCCCGGTGTGTCGCGATGGCCGATCGTATCGATCCAGCCACGGGTTTCCAGCGATTTTATGATCTGGCTGGAAACGGCCACGCCGCGAATATCTTCAATGTCGCCGCGCGTGACGGGCTGACGATACACGATGATCGCCAAGGTTTCCAGCACCGCGCGCGAATAGCGCGGCGCACGGGTCTCTTTCATCCTCTCCAGCCAGGGCTGAAATTCGGCCCGGGTCTGGAACCGCCAACCGCTGGCCAGACGTACCAACTCCACCGATTTTCCATGCCAATCGGCCTGCAGATCGGCCAGCAGGCGCTGCAAAACCGGTGTTCCCAGATCCGGCTCAAACACCCGCCGCAGCACGGCAAGCGGCAAGGGATCCTGCGCAGACAACAAGGCCGCCTCGAGCACCTGCTTGGCAAAACGGACGTCAATCCCCGTCGCCAGCAGCTCGGCGGCTGAGGCCGTCGCAACAATCTCTGCGTCGGCCATCTCCAGCTCAGGCGGCGTCAGCAGCGCCGGATTCGTTGAGTCGGACATAAATCGCCTCCATCGGCGCGTTCTGAGTGACGTGTACCAAGCGCTCCTTCACCAGCTCAAGCACCGCCAGAAAGCCTACAACCACACTCGCCACGCCATGCGTGCATTCAAAAAGCGCTTCAAAAGGTACATCTCCAGCCTCCCGCAGACGACGCAAGATAGATGTCATGTATTCGCGCACCGAGAGTTCGTCGCGAGAAATCTGGTGATGACGACTCAGGCGCGCGCGCTGAAGCAGAGCCAGCCAAGCCGCCTGCAGATCCGCCAGGCTGACGTCAGGCAGGCGTTCGACCGTTTTCTCTGCCACATGCACAGCAACCCATTCGAAGTCACGCTCGGCGCGCGACTGCCTGTTGATCAACTGGGCGCCAAGCTTGATCCGCTCGTACTCCATAAGGCGTCGCACCAGCTCTGCACGCGGATCTTCCTCGCTATCGTCGGCTTTTTCGTGCGGAGGTTTGGGCAAGAGCATGCGCGACTTGATATCGAGCAGAGTTGCGGCCATCAGCAGATAGTCTGCCGCCAGCTCGAGATTCGTGGAGCGCATGGCATCCACGTAGGCCAGATATTGCTCGGTCAGCGGCGCCATCGGGATATCGAGCACATTTACGTTGGCACGGCGAATCAGGTAGAGCAAAAGATCCAGCGGGCCTTCGAAAGTTTCCAGAAAGACTTCCAGCGCATCCGGTGGGATGTAAAGATCCTTCGGCATCTCGCGTAGCGGCTCGCCATGAATGCGGGCGAGCACCAGCTCCCCTTGCACCGGCTCCTGTTGCGCCAGTTCGCTCATCGCGCGCCACCGGGGCTCAGCCGTCCAACCATGCAGGACTCCCGCCCGCGCCCGTCCATCGCAAACACGCACCCTGCTCGACTCAAGCACTCCGGCAGCAACGCCTTCACAAGCCCGTGCAAGCCCATTGCTTTAACAGTTACCACGCTTACAGCCCGGTAAAGAACATCAGGAAGGACAGAATCGGCTGCGCAACGTAGCGCAGCACGTAATCGAGGATGCCGAAATACAGCAGGCCGATCAGGATGAAAAAACCATAGGGCTCCAATCGTGACCAAGCCAATGCCTGGCGCAGCGGCAGCAAGCTCACCACGATGCGCCCACCATCGAGCGGTGGCACGGGCACCAGATTGATCAGCATGAGCCCCACATTGACCAACATGCCACGCTGAGCCAGATCAAACCAGAAAGAGTCCGGCGAGCCCTGCATGCGGACCAGAAAACCCACCAGCAAGGCCCAGACGATGGCCTGTACGAAATTGGAAGCCGGCCCCGCCGCTGCCACCCACAGCATATCCGCCTTGGGTTTGCGCAAACGCCCGAAATCAACCGGCACCGGCTTGGCCCAGCCAAATGGCGGAAAGCTCGCACCCGTGATGGCGTTCATCAGTACGATGCCACCCGGCACAAGCAAGGTTCCTACTGGATCAATATGCTTGAGGGGGTTCAGCGTGATCCGCCCCATCATGTGCGCAGTCGGATCACCGAACATCCGGGCAACATAACCGTGCGCAGCTTCGTGCAGGGTAATGGCGAGTACCACAGGGATCGCCCAGACAGCGACGTTATAAATGAAATCGTTCATGGCAAGCCTATTTTATAGACCCAGCGGCGCCAGCGCCCCTTTGCCTGTACGAAGCAACTCGGGCTCCTCGCCACTCAGGTCGACCACGGTGGTGGTTTCCAGTCCGCAGGGGCCCGCCTCGATCACCAGATCCAGCTGACGCTCCAGGCGCGAACGGATCTCGTCGGCATCCGTCGGCGGCAACTCCTCATCAGGCAGTAGCAGCGTGGAGGAAAGCAGCGGCTCGCCAAGTTCAGCGAGCAAGGCGCTGAGCACAAGGTGATCAGGCACACGCAGACCGATGGTCTTGCGCTTGGGATGCAGTACCCGCCGTGGCAGCTCCTTGGTGCCTTCGAGAATGAAGGTGTAGGCCCCCGGCGTGGTGGCCTTGAGCAGTCGGTACTGGGCGTTATCAACTCGTGCAAAAGTCGCGATTTCAGACAGGTCACGGCACATCAGGGTGAAGTGGTGGCGCTCATCCACCCCCCTGATGCGCCGGATACGATCCAGCACCGCCGCATCGCCGACGTGCCCCACCAGCGAATAAGCGCAATCGGTCGGCACCGCAATCAAACCGCCCTTGCGCAGGATTTCAGCCGCCTGACGGATCAGACGCGGCTGGGGATGTTCGGGGTGAATTTCAAAAAACTGGGCCATGGCTGAGCGATCGGCGCGGCGTAAAGGAAGGCGGCACCTTACACCAAACGCTCCCATACCGGCGTCAGATCCGGCGGTAGCGGTTCAGCACGGCCGATGTCGATCGCACTCTCACCGGGGCCATGAAAATCCGAGGCCCGCGAGGCGAGAAAGCCGAAACGCCGCGCCACGCGGGCGGCCGCCAGCGCTTCCGGCCCACACTGCACGCCGGACACAACCTCGATGGCCTCGCCTCCAAGGTCCTTGAAACGACTGTAGAGCTGCTCCATACCAGCCTTGCTGACCCGTGTACGCCCGGGATGAGCGATCACCGCAATGCCGCCGGCCGAATGAATCCAGCCCAGTGCGGCCTCGAGACTCGCCCACTCATGCTCAACAAAGCCAGGCTTGCCACGCACCAGATAGTGATCGAAGACCTTCGCCACATCGCGGGCAATGCCGATCTCGACCAGATAGCGTGCAAAGTGGGCACGCGAGATCAGCGCCGGGTTGCCCACATATTTCAGGGCTCCGTCATAGACGCCACGGATACCGATTTTCGCCAGCCCATCGCTCATCTGGCGAGCGCGAAAATCTCGCCCGCTGCGCGCCTGCTCCAGGCCCTCGACGAGTTCAGCAGAGGCCACATCCACACCCAAGCCGACGATATGCACCGACTGATCCAGCCAGGACACCGAAATCTCCACCCCGTTCACGAACCCCAGGCCCAGCGCTGCAGCTTCATCACGCGCCTCGGCGAGCCCACCCAGTTCATCGTGATCGGTGAGCGCCAGCAGGGTGACACCATTGGCATGAGCACGGCGCACCACCTCACGGGGTGCAAGCAAACCGTCGGAAACGGTGGAGTGGCAGTGCAGATCGGCATTGATGATGGTATTCATACGCCGAGTGTAGCAGCCGGAACTTGACCTGTTGGCACGCGGCCGGCACCCTGCCCCGCATGCTGACGCCTCCCTTTCCCTCGCTGGCTGCCTTTGGCCTGCTCTTCGCAGCCTTGCTGCTGGCGTTGCACCCAAGCAGCGGGCGGGCCAGTCAGTTTGCCGGGGCCTTCTCGCTACTCTGCGCCCTGATCGGAGACATTCTTTCAGCTCAGGCCCTGCCTGCCCTGCTCCCCGTCCTGCTGCTGATCTTGGCGCGCCCTCAGCTCCCTTCCCGCCTTCAACCCTGGTTACCGAGCCTGATCGCGATGTGGGCGCTTGCCACCAGCCTGCATCTGCTGCCAGGCTTTTCGTCTTTGATCTGGCAGGAGGACTTTGGCCGAGGTGGCAATGGCTTGCTGCGCTGGCATTACGACAAGGGACTGGCAGCCCTGATCCTGTTGTGGGCACTTCAACCCGTCCCGCCAGAACGCATCCAGCTTCGGCACTGGGCACTACTCTCCGGCTGTCTCGCTTTCCCGGCTCTAGCCTGGCTGCTTGGCCTGGCGCGACCAGATCCTCGCTGGCTGCCTGGCGCCAGCCTGTGGCTACTGGGCAATCTGTTCCTCACCGTCTTTGCCGAAGAAGCTTTCTTCCGCGGCTGGCTGCAAGGCAGCCTGCAAACCTTGCTTGCGCCCCAGCGCTACGCCTTTGCACTGGCGCTGGGTTGCAGCAGCCTGGTATTCGGGCTGGTCCATCTGCCCTGGGGGCTGCCCTTTGCGGCACTCAGCGCGCTGGCGGGTCTTTTTTATGGCTGGATGGCCGGCCCACAACGCAATCTGGCCTTGAGTAGCGCAGCCCACTTTCTGACCAATACCGGCATCCTGCTGCTGATGAAGAGCCCCTTGGGATAGGCGCTCCATACGGCTGCGCACAGCTTGAGTTGCCCCGGGCGAACAGGTACAGTCGCGACTCGTTCGGGAGAGAGTCCGCACGGACCGCCGAAGGCGCAACCCCCCGGGAACGCTCAGGCAAAAGGACCGAACGAAGATCAAAAATCTGGAGAGCGATGCCTCACAGGCATCCACCGAAGGGGCACGCGTCGTATCGATCGGGTGCTTCAGAAGGTGAGCAAGCAAGTCGGCAACAGTGCGGTCCGCGCAGGCAGTACGCAAGTACGGCGAGTGGGCGAGCGCAGTAGCCGGTTCGTTCAGCCGCCTGATGAAGTTCTCAGGCGCAATCTCTCAGGTACCAAGGACAGATGGGGGCTGAAGCACGTCGTGCACTCAGCCCTTTTCATTTGCCCGCAGTTCGGTACCGAGAAAAACATGGCCAAACAGACCCCGCTCTACCCCGTGCATGCAGCCTCCGGCGCCAAGATCGTCGATTTCGCCGGCTGGGACATGCCGATCCACTACGGCTCCCAACTCGAAGAACACAAGACCGTGCGCGCGGACGCCGGCATGTTCGACGTCTCCCACATGCTGCCGATCGATGTCTGCGGCGCGGGTGCGCAAGCCTTCCTCTCGATCCTGCTCGCCAACAATGTGGCCAAGCTCAGCGAAGAGGGGCGCGCGCTCTACTCGTGCATGCTGCAGGAGGATGGCGGCGTCATCGACGATCTGATCGTCTATTTCTTTGCTCAGGACGATTACCGCATCGTCGTGAATGCCGGCACGGCCGACAAGGACGTGGCCTGGATGCGCGAGCAGGCCAGCAAGCTGCACGGCGGCAACGTGACGATCAATCCGCGTCGTGATCTCGCCATCATCGCGGTACAAGGCCCGAACGCCCAGGCCAAGGTGTGGGCCGCCCTGCCCGGCACCGAAGCAGCGGCCAGCCATCTCAAGTATTTCCAGGCCGCGCGCATGGATGAGCTGATGGTCTGCTTCACCGGCTACACCGGCGAGGCGGGTTACGAACTGATCTTCCCGGCCGGGCGCGCCATCGAAGTCTGGAATGCCCTCGCCGCCCAGGGCGTGGCCCCGATTGGTCTGGGCGCACGCGATACGCTGCGGCTTGAAGCCGGCATGAATCTGTATGGTCAGGACATGGACGAGTCCGTCGGCCCGCTCGAATCGGGTCTGGCCTGGACAGTCGACTTTTCAGGCGAGCGCGCCTTCATCGGTCGCGCCGCACTCGAAGCCAAAGCGCCGGCCCGCCAACTCGTCGGCCTGTTGCTTGAAGATCGCGGTGTATTACGCAGCCACACGCCAGTCTTCACGGCGCACGGCGAGGGCGAGACCACCAGCGGCAGCTTTGCCCCAAGCATGAATGCGTCGATCGCCTTTGCCCGCGTACCGGCAGGTGTGGAGGTGGGCGACAAGGTCGAAGTCGAGATCCGCGGCAAGCGCCTTGCCGCCCGCGTCGTGAAGCTGCCCTTCGTGCGCCGCGGTAAGGTACTGGTCTGAAGCCTATTTCGAACACCCCTCATTTCAATTTCATCAAGGAGCAAGACATGAGCATCCCCAGCAACCTGCGCTACGCCGAATCCCATGAATGGATCCGCAAGGAACCGGACAACACCCTCACCATCGGCATCACCGATCACGCCCAAGGCGCGCTCGGCGACATCGTGTTTCTCGAACTGCCGGAAGCCGGCCGTGTCGTGAAAGCCGGCGAGGAAGTCGCCGTGGTTGAATCCGTCAAGGCCGCCTCCGACATCTACGCGCCGGTCGCCGGCGAGATCATCGAAGCCAATACCGCAGCGGTCGACGCCCCGGAATCGATCAACACCGATCCCTACGGCGCCTGGCTGTTCAAGATCAAACCGGCCAATCTGGACGACATCGATGCTCTGCTCGATGCCGCCGGCTACGCCAAAATCGTCGACGCCGCCTGATCTTTCCCAACCAGCAGGCCGTTCCTGGCGAGTCCTCTCCCCCTGAACGGCCTGACTTGCATACATGCAAAAGCCGCCTCGCGATCCGATCAAGGAAGTGCTCATGTACGCCATCGTGGCGGCAGGCATGTGCCTCGCCATGCTCGTACTCACGCGTGGGAAATGGCTTACCGCGCTGCTGATAGCCGTCTGGATCGGCTTCGTGTTGCTGCGCTTCAAGCGCAGCGCCAGTAACAAAAAGAACTGACCTCCCCGCCCCACCGGAAAGAAGCTCATGTCCCACCCCACATCCTCCCTCTCCGCCCTCGAAGCCCGCGACGCCTTCATCAGCCGCCACCTCGGCCCCAACCCCGCCGAGCAGGCCGAGATGCTGACCACCCTTGGTGCTGCCTCGCTGGATGAGCTGATCGCTCAGACCGTACCCGCCGGGATCCGCCTCACGGCGCCCCTGCCGATCGCCGGCCCGGCGCCGGAACAAGAGGCCCTGGCTGATCTGAAAGCCATTGCGGGCAAGAACGTGTTGAAAAAGTCACTGATCGGCATGGGCTACTACGGCACCCATACCCCGACCGTGATCCTGCGCAACGTGATGGAGAACCCGGGCTGGTACACGGCTTACACGCCCTATCAGGCCGAGATCGCCCAGGGCCGTCTCGAAGCACTGCTGAACTGGCAGCAGATGGTGATCGACCTGACCGGGCTGGATCTGGCCAACGCCTCGCTGCTGGACGAAGCCACCGCAGCCGCCGAAGCCATGACCATGGCACGCCGCGTGTCGAAGTCGAAATCGAATGTGTTCTTCATCGATGCAAATTGTTTTCCACAAACCATCGATGTGGTGAAGACCCGCGCCGAGTATTTCGGCTACGAACTCATCATCGCCCCGGCCACACAAGCGGCCGATCAGGATGCCTTCGGCGTGCTGCTGCAATACCCAAATGTAAATGGTGGCATTGCCGACTACAGCAGCTTGATTGCAGCGACCAAAGCACGCGGCGCCAGCGTGGCGGTGGCCACCGACTTGATGGCGCTGGTGCTGCTCAAGAGCCCGGGCGAAATGGGGGCCGACATGGCCTTCGGCTCGGCGCAACGCTTTGGCGTACCGATGGGCTTCGGTGGCCCACATGCTGCCTTCTTCGCCACACGCGAAGCCAATTCGCGGGCCATGGCCGGGCGCATCATTGGCGTATCGAAAGACGCACGCGGCAAAACGGCACTCCGCATGGCATTGCAGACCCGCGAGCAACATATCCGCCGCGAGAAGGCCAACTCCAACATCTGTACCTCGCAAGTACTGCTGGCCAACATGGCGGGTTTCTATGCGGTCTATCACGGTCCCGAAGGCCTGCGCACCATCGCTCGCCGCATCCACCGCCTGGCCAAGCTCTTCGCCGCGGGCCTGGCTGAAGCGGGCTTCACACTACGCACCGACAATTTCTTTGACAGCTTCGATATCGACACCGGCGTCGACACCGCCGCCATCCTGCGGGCTGCGCTGGAAGCGGGCTATAACCTGCGTCAGGTCTCGGACACGATACTGGGCGTGAGCTTCGATGAAACCCAAACCCGGGCAGATTTGCTCGCCCTGTTCAGCGCCTTCGGCGTGAGTGCCAATATCGACACGCTGGACGCAGCCATCGCTGGCGCCCGTCTGCCGGAAACCCTGTTGCGCAGCGACACGATTCTCAGCCACCCGGTGTTCAACACCCACCACACCGAGCACGAAATGCTGCGCTACCTGAAGCGCCTGCAGAACCGTGATCTGGCGCTCGACCACTCGATGATCAGCCTCGGCAGCTGCACCATGAAGCTCAATGCCACCAGTGAGATGATTCCGGTGACCTGGCCCGAATTCGGCAGCATGCACCCCTTCGTGCCGCAGGATCAGGCTGCGGGCTATCTGGAAATGATCGAAAGCCTCGCCGACTATCTGCGCGCAGTGACCGGCTTCCCAGCAATCTGCATGCAGCCCAACTCCGGCGCGCAGGGCGAATATGCGGGTCTCGTGGCAATCCGCCGCTACCACGCTGCACGTGGCGAAGCACATCGCAACATCTGCCTGATCCCGAAATCGGCCCACGGCACCAACCCGGCCACCGCGCAGATGTGCGGGCTGGAAGTCGTAGTTGTGGCGTGCGATGACAATGGCAACGTAGATGTGGCCGATCTGAAGGTGAAAATTGCCGAGTACGGCTCCAAGCTTGCTGCGCTGATGATCACCTATCCCTCTACCCACGGCGTGTTCGAAGAAGCCGTGAAGGAAATCTGTACGCTGGTACATGCAGCCGGTGGCCAGGTCTACATGGACGGCGCCAACATGAATGCACAGGTTGGCCTCACCTCGCCCGGCTTCATCGGCGCCGATGTCTGCCACCTCAATCTGCACAAGACCTTCTGCATCCCGCACGGCGGCGGCGGACCCGGCATGGGCCCTATCGGTCTGGCCGCGCATCTGGCGCCCTTCATGGCGGACCACGTGGTCGCGGCCACCGGAGCGGACGATCGCGCACACGCCGGGCAAGGCGCCGTGTCGGCCGCGCCCTTCGGCTCGGCCAGCATCCTGCCGATCTCGTGGATGTACATCCGCATGATGGGCGGCAGCGGCCTCAAACAGGCGACCGAAGTTGCGATCCTGAATGCCAACTACGTGGCGAATCAGCTCAAGAGCGACTACCCGGTGCTCTACATGGGCCGCCAGGGGCGTGTCGCCCATGAATGCATTCTGGATATCCGCCCGATCAAGGCGGCCACCGGCATCAGCGAAGTAGACATCGCCAAGCGCCTGATGGACTACGGCTTCCATGCCCCAACCATGAGCTTCCCGGTGGCCGGCACGATCATGGTGGAGCCGACCGAGTCGGAAGACCTCGGCGAACTGGATCGCTTCATCGCCGCGATGCGCGCGATCCGCAGCGAGATCCGCCGCATCGAAGCGGGCGAACTGCCGGCAGACGACAATCCGCTGAAGAACGCACCGCACACCCAGTTCGACGTGATCAGCAACGAGTGGGCGCGCCCCTACAGCCGCGACGAAGCCGTCTTCCCGCTGCCCTATGTGCGCGAGAACAAGTTCTGGCCGAGCGTGAATCGCATCGACGACGTGTATGGCGATCGCAACCTGTTCTGCGCTTGTGTGCCTACAGAAGACTACGCGAGCTGAGCTTCGCTCACCAAGACGCACAACACGGTGGGAGCAGCACTCACGTTGCTCCCACAGCCTCACCTTCCCAGCACATCCTCAGCCGCGCCCCATCCGCACGATGCGTCCTGCCGGCTGCGCCTCGGTGGGGGCCGGAATTTTCTCGCCGACATAGTGCGCACGCGGCCGGATCAGACTGCGCTGCGTCATCTGTTCCAGTGCATGTGCCAGCCAGCCGACCGTGCGGCCAAGTGCGAACAGCACGCTGGCGCTGTGCTGCGGCAAACCCAGGCTGCGGCGCAAAGCCACCAGCGCGAAATCGAGATTGGGGTACTCGCCGAACTGTTTTTCGATCTGCTCGCAGAGCCGCATCAGCATTGGTTCTACAGGCAGTGCCGCGAGGATGCTGCGTGCGCGCGGGTCGCCAGAGGGGTACAGGCGGTGGCCAAACCCCGGCAGGGACTTTCTCTGCGCCAGGGTTTGCCGCAGTTCGGCGGCACTAGCGACTGGGGCCAACTCGTCCAGCCAGTCCTCGACGCGTTCGCTAGCCATGCCGTGGCGCGGGCCGGACAAGGCGGCCAGCCCCCCGAGCAGCGCGGCATGCAGTTGTGCGCCGGTGGAGGCCACACAGCGCGCCGTAAAGCTCGACGCATTCAGTTCGTGGTCGGCGCAGAGCACCAGGGCCTGGCGGACAAGTTGTGCGCCGTCGGCGTCCAGCCCCCAAACCTGCGCGCACTGCTGGTGGATCGGCGCAGCCGACAAGGCGCGGCCAAGCAAGGCCGCGGCCATCGCCCGCAGCAGAAAAACACAGCGTGCCTGTTGATCCGCCGATTCCGCGTTCGCCAGCAAGCCCGGCGCTTGCAGGGCCAGCGCCGGGAAAACAGCCAGCGCGCGCTCCAGTGGCTGCAATGAAGCCAAAGCAGCGGGAAGCTCCGCCAACAAATTTTCTACCGGCGTGGCGAAGAGCGTGGCCTCAGCTTGCCAGAGCAGACAGGCCACGTCTTCGAGTGAAGCCTGCGCCGCAAGCTGGATGGCATTCTGGCCGCGATACCAGAGCTGGCCACCGGCAATCAGGGTGAGCGCGGAGGCCAGCACCGGCAGACCGAAATCCAGGGTCGCACCGGCCGCCGCGCGCGGCTTGCGAGTCTGCGCAGACTGACGCACCAAACGCTCGACCTCGGCGCGCCGATAGCGTTTGCCACGCCCCTCCGGCGCCGGCTGGGCGCGCAGCAAGCCGCGACTGACATAGCTGTAGAGGGTCTGGCGTGAGACGCCGAGCAAAGCAGCGGCAGTCACCGAATCGATAAGGCGGGTCATGCTGAATCATGGCATGCAGGCCGTATGGCGCACAGCTTGATTGAGCCAATCAAGATTGACGCTGCGTTGCCCCGCCCCTTGAAATGTGTACTCCTTCCCCCTCAGGAGTAACTCCATGAACAGCGTGAACTTCGGTCTGACTGCACAGGATTACCGGCGCCATCGGGCCGGCTTTCCCGATTCGCTCTTCACCCGCCTGGCCGTGTACAGCATCGGCTTGGCCGGGCAGCGCGTGCTGGATATCGGCACGGGCACCGGCAGCCTGGGGCGTGGTTTCGCCAAACGTGGCTGCGTGGTGACAGGACTCGATCCGTCTGCCGAGCTTATCGCCCAGGCACGCGAACTGGATGCCGAGGCCGGCATCACAAGCGATTACGTGCTCTCGCGCATTGAGGACAACACCCTGCCCGCCGCCAGCTTCGATATCGTCAGCGCCGGACAGTGCTGGCACTGGTTCGACCGCCCGCGTGCTGCCGCGATGTGCGCGCACCTGCTGCGTCCTGGCGGTATGATGCTGTGCACGCATTTCGACTGGCTGCCCTGGCCCGGCACGGTGGTTGAGGCCACCGAAAAGCTGATCCTTGAACACAACCCGGACTGGCGCGGCCACAGCGGCCACGGCATTCATTACAAGGAATTCGCCGACCTCACGGGCGCCGGCTTTCACGCCCTGCAATCCTTTACCTACGATGAGGACATCCTCTACTCGCAGGCTGGCTGGCGCGGGCGCATCCGGGCCAGCGCTGGCGTGGCAGCCAGTCTGTCGCCCGAGGCCGTGCAGCACTTCGATACGGCGCACGCAGCCATGCTGACGACGCGCTTTCCGGCAGAGCCGCTACGCATCCCGCATCGGGTATTTGCCCTGATCGGCAGGAAGCCCCTTTCGAGCTGACTTCGGGGTGAATGTCCGCTACAGGTGATTGAGGTACAAAGTTCTCGCCAGCCCGAAACAATCAGATCGGCACAATCTTCACGATGGCCAGCGAGATGTTGTCCCCCACGCCCTCACCGCGACTGCGTGCGGCATTGATCAACACGCGTGCTGCCGAACGGGCATCCAGCTCGTTGAGCGTCTTGCCCAGTTCGTCATCACCGATCAGCCCCCACAAGCCATCGGAGCACAGCAGGAAGCAGTCGCCAGGCTCCAGAACAGGTGCGCCGCCATAGTCAATACGCGGCTCTTTCTCCGCCCCCAGGCAAGAAAGCAGCAGGTTGCGCTGCGGATGATGCAACGCCATCTCTTCCGTGATGCGATTGGTCCGAATCAACTCACCTACCAGCGAGTGATCAGGCGTATGCACCACCAGCTTGCCACGCCGGAAGTGATACAGACGCGAATCACCACAGTGCGCCCAGTCTGCATGACCGGGACGCAACACCATCACAACCGCCGTACTGTGCGGATCTGCCTCACTCGTGAAACGCGTGAGCTTGATCACCACATGCGCCTCTTCAATCACGCTGCGCAGGAATTCGGCGGTGCTTTCACTGCCTGGCTGATAGCTGGAGAAGTTCTGCTTGGCCTTGAGGATCACCTGCTGAGCAGCGATCGCGCCCCCCGTATGCCCCCCCATGCCATCGGCCAGCACAGCCAGCAGGCAATCCGAACGCGTTGGGTGCGGCAGGATTGCCACGCGGTCCTGCTGGTCGGTTCGGTCGCCAATATGCATGGCGGCGCAGGTATCTATGGCGAAAGGCATGCGTTCAGTCAGTCTGTTAGATTTTGTAGCGTGCCTGATTCTAATGAAAGCCCTGCAACAATGCGCCGCCTGCTTGGCATTGCGCAGGAAATAATTCACTCCAGACCGTGATAGAGATCCAGAACTTCATCGCAAAACAACTGCAGATCATCGGAATGCAGGCCTAGATCGTCAAGCACCAGACTGTGGCATTCCACCCACTCGGGATTGCTCAATCCTTGCCCTGCCAGATAAAGCTGAATGGCCAGTTGCAACACGGCGGCCATCGAGCGTGAGGCACTGGCATTCAAGCGCTGCAAATCGTGATGATTGCGAATAGCCTGGGCAACAAAATCCGGCAGGCGCCAGTGGCGCGCCAGGAGATAACCGATCGAGCAGTGATCAACCTGGAAGTGGCGGTCCTCTTCGCGCACATCGGCCCATTTCTGCGCCCGGCCGTCCACGCCCGTAGCATTGCAATAGCCAGGAAAGCGCTGCATCAAGACCGGCACGCCGCAATCATGAAAGATGCCGGCCATATAGGCCTGCTCCGGGAAAATATTGCACACCGCGACCCGTTCATGGGCAATTACGGAGGCAAGCTGGGCGATCTCACCAGAGCGCACCCAGAACTGATTCATGACGTTCACATTGCCCGGCAATGCGGTAGTCAGGCCGTAACACTGCACCAACTGGGCTGCCTGGCGGATCCCCACCAGCGCCAGAATCTGCTCGACCGATTGAGGCGCCCGCCGCCGCGCAAATGCCGCCGAGCGAGTGATCTTGTAGAGCATGGCGGTCAGGCCGGCATCGGCTGAGATCGTCTCGGCCATTTCGCGCAAATCAAGCTGGTTGGCCTGCAGCATTGCAAGCACTTCTTGCACGATTTTCGGCTGGGGTGGAATGCGGATGCCGGACGAGACCAGCCTCGCCACTTCTTCATCGACTTCAGCCAGCGTCTGGAGGTTTTCCGGGCTCATCCCGGGATTAACGGCAGCGGGAAGCGAAGCTGAAGGCGGCTGCCGTTCAGATCGCGGCCATCATCAAACGCATGCAGATGAACAGGCCGGCCATCCAGCAGAGGGAGCGCGCCACAGCCAGATCCAGCAGATAGCACACCGAATAGGCACAGCGGGCAAACACAAAAGCACTGGCCCATAGACCAACCATGTGTGCATCCAGCCCCGCCTGCAAGGCCATCAGAACTGCCGCAGCAAATACAGGAAAAGCTTCCCAACTGTTCTGCTGCGCCCAGTTGGCGCGCTGCGGCCACCCCGATAGCTGCGAAAGCGAAGCACGTGGCGCAGCATTATCGTAGGACACGCCAAGCTTCCGGCCGCCCGCCTTGGCTGCGCCGGCCAGCAGGATAGGCAGCAAGGCCGCTATCAGGATGCACAGATAGGCCACATTCATCACGCTTCCTCACTCTTTTCTGAAAGACACGCTGACACGGGCAGAGACTGAGCCTCACCGGCGCCCGGCCAGAGCTGTTCAAGCACTGACGAAACTTGCCCGGCCACACCACTGCACCAGAAACGCGCGTGCCCTGCAATTTGCGTGTCAACCAGCAAACTCTCTGCAACGAGTTTGCGCTGTAGCTGACGGGCCACCGCCGCGCCGGTGTCGATCACCCGTACATCAGCCCCCACCAGAGCTTCAACTTGCTCACGCAGGAACACATAATGAGTACAACCCAGCACGATCACGTCTGCTCCCCCTGCCAGCAAAGGTTCCAGATGCGATGCCAGCAGCCGGAGCAAAGCAGAAGAGCTCTGTTCACCACGCTCCACAGCTTCAACCAGGCCCGTACCGGAACGCGTTAATACACGCACGTCCTTCCCGAACTGATCAAGCAGCGCCGCAAAGCGCGCACTCTCCAGCGTTCCGGTGGTGGCGAGCACGCCGACCACACCATTTTTGGTCGCGGCGGTGGCAGGCTTCACGGCCGGCTCCATGCCGATCACCGGCACCTCCGGCCAGCGCTCGCGGATCGCCTGCGCGGCTGCGGCGGTGGCGGTATTGCACGCGATCACCAGCGCCTTGGCGCCCTGCTCCAACAAAAAGCCGCACAACTCCAGGGAGCGTGCGGCTATCAGGTGTTGCGGTTTTTCGCCATACGGCGCATGGCCGGAATCGGCACAGTAGAGCAGATCCTCGTTCGGCAGCAGCGCACGGATTTCGCGCAGGACGGACAGGCCGCCTAGGCCGGAATCAAATACACCGATGGGACGAGGATCGCTCATCGCACCCGCTTAGATGCTCTTGGCAAGCTTGGCTGCGTCACCGATATAGCTGGCCGGGGTCATCGCCAGCAGGCGGGCCTTGTCGGCAGCCGGGATATCCAGCGTGGCGACGAATTCCTGCAGGGCTTCCTTGCTGATGCCGGCGCCGCGGGTCATCTTCTTGAGCTGATCGTAGGGATTGTCGAAGCCGTAGCGACGCATCACGGTCTGGATCGGCTCGGCCAGCACTTCCCAGGCGTTGTCGATATCAGCGGCGAGTGCGGCCGGGTTGGCTTCCAGCTTGTTCAGGCCACGCAAGCAGGAATCCAGACCCAGCAGGCTGTGACCAATCGCCACGCCCATGTTGCGCAGCACGGTGGAGTCGGTCAGGTCGCGCTGCATGCGCGAGATCGGCAGCTTTTCGGAAAAATGCTTCAGCACGGCGTTCGACACGCCGAAGTTGCCTTCGGCATTCTCGAAGTCGATCGGGTTGACCTTGTGCGGCATGGTCGAGGAGCCGACTTCGCCATCCTTCAGCTTCTGCTTGAAGAAACCCAGCGAGATGTACATCCAGATGTCACGGCAGGCGTCGATCAGCATGGTGTTGGCGCGGGCGATCGCGTCGAACAGCTCAGCCATCGAGTCATGCGGCTCGATCTGGATGGTGTAGGGGTTGAACACCAGACCCAGCGACTCGATGAACTTCTGGTTTTGCTCGGCCCAGTCGATTTCCGGATAGGCCGAGAGGTGGGCGTTATAGTTACCGACCGCGCCATTGAACTTGGCGGTCATCTCCACTGCAGCGATGCTCTTGCGGGCGCGCTTCAGGCGATAGGCAATGTTCGCCATTTCCTTGCCCAACGTGGTCGGGCTGGCGGGCTGACCGTGGGTACGCGAGAGCATCGGCAGATCGGCGAGCAGATGGGCAAGTTCAACAAAGCGGGCGACCACCCTGTCGAATTGCGGCAGGAAGGCTGCGTCGCGCGACTCCTTGAGCATCAGTGCGTGCGAGGTGTTATTGATGTCTTCCGAGGTACAGGCGAAGTGGATGAACTCGGCGGCCTTGCTGACTTCGGCGTTGTTCGCAAAGCGGTCACGCAGCCAGTATTCCATGGCCTTCACGTCGTGATTGGTGCGGGCTTCGATGGTCTTGATCGCATCGCCATCGGCTTCCGAGAAACCGGCAGCAACCGCATCCAGCTCGGCCAGCGTGGCGGCGGAGAAAGCCGGCACTTCCGGCACGCGGGCATCCGCTGCCAGCGCCTTGAGCCATTCAATCTCAACGCGCACCCGGTTGCGGATCAGGCCGTATTCCGAAAAATGCGGGCGCAGCGGATCGAGCTTGGCGGAATAGCGGCCATCAAGCGGAGACAGGGCGAGCAGGGTATTGAGCTGGGAAGACATGGAAAATCCGGTTTCATGAGAATGGGGCGTGAGGCGCGGATTATAGCTGCGCCAAACCAGATCCCGACATTTCCCCGCACCGCACAAGCGGCCCGAGCAAACAAGATTCAGGACAGCCTGAGCGTAGACCGGTACAATCGCGCGGTTTTGAACCCCGGCGGGCTTTTCCTGTCGACAGCAAGACCCTACAGAGAAAAGCGCTCTAGCAAGCGCGCCCGCAGTACTGCGGTTCCATCAGGAAACAGCAATGAAGAAACTTGACGACTTCCGCCTCACCTTCGGCAATCGCGAACTGGTGCCGATAATGATCGGTGGCATGGGCGTGGATATTTCGACCTCCGCCCTGGCGCTCGAAGCGGCTCGTCTGGGTGGCATTGGCCATATCTCGGACGCAATGATCAAGGTAGTGTCCGACAGCAAATTCAACACCACCTTTGTTAAGGAAAAGCTTCAGCGCTACAAGTTCAACGTCGCGAACATGGACAAATCTGTTGTCCAGTTCCGCCTCGGTGAGCTGGCTGAAGCCACCAAGCTGCATGTGGGCAAGACCATGGAAGCGGTGCGTGGCGCCGGCATGGTCTTCATCAACTGCATGGAAAAACTGACCATGAACGCGCCAAAGGAGACGCTGACCGTGCGTCTGCGTTCGGCGCTGGATGCCGGAATCGACGGCATCACGCTCGCTGCGGGCCTGCATCTGAACAGCTTCTCGCTGATCGAGGATCACCCGCGCTTCCGCGACGCCAAGCTGGGCATCATCGTGTCCTCGGCCCGCGCGCTGCAGCTCTTCATCCGCAAAAACATGCGTACCAACCGACTGCCGGACTATGTCGTGGTTGAAGGTCCGCTGGCTGGCGGCCACCTCGGCTTCGGCATGGACTGGGCCAAGTACGAGCTCTCCAGCATCGTGGCCGAAGTCATGGCCTGGCTGAAGAATGAAAAGCTCGATATTCCGGTGATTCCGGCGGGTGGAATCTTTACAGGCTCGGATGCAGTGCGCTACATGGAAATGGGAGCCGCCGGTGTTCAGGTCGCCACTCGTTTTACGGTCACGCATGAATGTGGCCTGCCAGAGAAAGTCCAGCAGGAATACTTCAAGGCCAGCGAAGAAGACATTGAGGTTAACGAGCAATCGCCCACCGGTTACCCGATGCGCATGCTCAAGAGCAGCCCGGCTATTGGCGCGGGCATCCGTCCGAACTGTGAAGCCTATGGCTACCTGCTCGACGCCAAGGGCTGCTGCGCCTATATCGATGCCTATAACCGGACAGTCGAAGCCAACCCAGGCGTGAAGAAACTGTCAGTGAAAGACAAAACCTGTCTGTGCACCCATATGCGCAACTTTGACTGCTGGACCTGCGGCCACTACACCTACCGCCTCAAGGACACCACCACCAAGAACGAAGACGGCTCCTACCGTCAGCTCTCCGCCGAGCATGTGTTCAAGGATTATCAGTTCAGCACAGACAACCGCATCGCTCTGCCCGCCTGACCTGCAATTTCATTACAAAAAAGCCGCCCGGCGAAAGCCCGGCGGCTTTTTTGTCTGCATATCCGGCCTTATCCTTGCCCCCTCCCCTCTTACAGCAGGAAATGACATGTTTCAGGATCTCACAGGCAAACGCGTTCTCATTACCGGCTCCAGCATGGGCATCGGCCTCGGAGCGGCACAGGCCTTCGCACGTTGCGGCGCCAGAGTCGGCATCAATGCTCGTCACTCCCCTTCAGGACTGAACGCCTTGCTCGACGAAATGCGCAAGCATGGCGGCGAAGCAGAGTTTTTCGCAGCAGACTTATCGGACAGTGCCGCTTGCACCCGACTGGTCAATGATTTCGTCAGCCGCTTTGGCGGCATCGACGTGTTGATCAACAACGCCGGCGGCTTGGTCGGACGCAAACAACTCCAGGAAATCGACGACGACTTCTACAAGGCGGTCGGAGACCTCAACATGCGCTCGGCACTGATGTGCACCCAGGCTGCTCTGCCTCATCTGAAAGCCTCTGCCGCCGCACGGAAAGAAACAGCCGCAGTCATCAGCGTCGGCTCGATTGCAGGCCACACCGGCGGAGGGCCAGGCGCATCGCTCTACGGTGCGGCCAAGGCCTGGCTGCACAACATCCACAAGAACTGGGTCGATTACCACACTGCAGACGGCATCCGCTTCAACATCATTTCACCGGGCGTGTTCGACACGGCTTTCCATGCCGACAAGAGTGAGGAGGTGCGCCAACGCATCAGCGCCGGCATCCCACTGGGACGCTTCGGTCAGCCGGAAGACATCGCCCCGGCCTTCCTGTTCTTCGCCTCTCACGCCTGTTCAGGCTACATCACTGGGCAGATCCTCGACGTAAATGGCGGGCAATTCATGCCCTGAGCCTTGGCCGACCCAACAAACCCGCAGAGCGCAAACGCGCCCCTCTGCGGGCAACAAGCCAGCTACGCAACAAGATGGCTGGGTGCCACACACCCCTCTGGCCGCAAGTTCAGCGCAAGCAGAACTGATACAGTTCCAGAACTGTCTGCATAGAGGAGTGCCCAATGCCCTCTCGCCTGCATCGCTTCGTTTCCGTGCTGGTCTCAGCCAGCCTGGTGCTCACAGGCAGCCTGCCTGTTACCTCAGCGCTCGGACAAGACACACCAAGCGCAGCGAGCAGCAACCAGACATCCTCCAGCAAGATCTACTCTCAACAGGAACTGGATGAACTGTTGGCCCCCATCGCCCTGCATCCGGATGCTCTGCTCGCCCAGATTCTAATGGCGTCCACCTACCCGCTTGACGTGGTTGAAGCGGCACGCTGGAAACAAGCCAACCCTAAAGTCGAAGGCAAAAAGCTGGAGACTGCCATGGAGCAGCAGCGATGGGACCCCAGCGTGAAATCGCTGAGCGCCTTCCCTAACGTGCTTGAAATGATGAATGACAAGCTCGACTGGACCCAGAAGCTGGGTGACGCCTTCCTTGGTCAGCAAGCTCAAGTCATGGATACGATACAAAGCTTGCGCACAAAGGCCAAGCAAGCTGGCTCGCTGGAAACAACCAAAGAACAGATCGTCACGACGGCAACCGAAGGCAGCCAGACTGTCATCAAAGTGGAGCCGGCTGACCCACAAGTGGTCTATGTGCCGACCTACAACCCGACAACGGTTTATGGTCCCTGGTGGTATTCCGCACCGCCCCCCTACTACTGGTACCCGCCCGGTTACGTTCCCGGCGCCGCTTTCTTCACCTTCACCGCCGGCGTCATCGTCGGAAGCTGGCTATGGGGCGGCTGTCACTGGGGGCACGGCGGCGGCTCGGTCAACATCAACATTGATCGCTACAACCAGGTCAATCATTACAACAAGATCAACAACGGCAACTGGCAACACAACGTGGAGAACCGCCGCGGCGTACCCTATGCCAGCGACGGATCGCGCCAGAAATACGGCGACAAGAGCGCCCAGACGCGCGACTCCCGCGCCCGTGAAGAATTCCGCGGACGCGCCGAGTCAGGCCGTCAGGAACTCGGTCAGGATTTTGGCCGCACCCCTTCGACCAATGACCGCAGCGCTGGCGTACAGGGTCGCAGCCAGGGCATGGATCGCCGCGGCGACCGCGGAGAACGCAGCCCGAGTGCAGGCACTGCAGACCGCAGCAGCGCCTTCTCCGGAGTCGAGCACGGCAGCCAGGCGCGAGACTTCAGCGCCCGCGGCAGCAACAGCCGCTCCCTCAGCGCAGGGAGCGGAGGCGGGCGCCGTGGTGGCGGACGCCGCTGACCCTCCCCATATGCAGCCAGCCCAATAGGTGACCTCATGAAACCCTTCGGATCGCTGCATCACGCAGCACTTTTCCGCCCTGCAAGGCTGGTCCTCATGTTGGGCCTGGCCCTTCCGCTAGCCGCCACGGCCCAGCCATCCCACAGCTACCCCTCACCAGAGGCCGCAGCGGCCGCACTCTCCTCCGCCCTGAAAGCCAAGGATGCGGGCCAGATTCTGGAAGTGCTTGGCCCGGGAAGCCACGAGCTCGTCCTGAGTGACAACATTGATCAAGACGTAAACACCTGGGAGCGCTTCAATCAAGCCTACGACACGTATCACGAACTCGAGCGCGGCCGGAGCGGTCTGCAGATCCTGATCGTCGGCAAAGCCCGCTACCCTTTCCCTGTTCCGCTGCGAAAAACCGCCACAGGTTGGCAGTTCGACGCCAAGGCGGGCAAGGAAGAGCTCATCAGTCGTCGCATCGGCCTGAATGAACTCACCACCATTGAAGTGCTCAAGCAGATAGCTCTGGCGCAGGACGAATATTTCCTGATGGCCGCGCGCGAACCCGGTCGAGCCGGTGAATACGCACGGCGTTTCGAGAGCAGCCCCGGAAAACAGGATGGCCTCTATTGGCCCGACGCTCCCGGCAAGCCTGCCAGCCCGCTCGGGCCATTACTTGCCCGCGCCTCCGAATTGGGAGCGCCCGGTCACAGCCGGGGACCGGGGGCCTACTTCGGCTATCGCTACCGCATGCTGCCAGGCCAGGGAAAATCAGCCCCGGGCGGAGCCCGCCAATACCAGACCGGCAAATACCAGATCGGCGGTTTTGCCGTACTGGCATGGCCTGAACGCTACGGCATCAGTGGAATCAAGAGCTTCTTGATCAATCAGGACGGTATGGTCTATGAACGCGACCTCGGCAGCGAAACCGCTTCCAAGGCTCCCGCCTTGCGACTCTTCGAACCGGCCCCGGGCTGGAAACCCGTCACGGGGAAATAGGCTGCCGCAAAATCAAAAAAAGAGCCGTCCGGCTTTGGCCCGACGGCTCTTTTCTTGATCTCAACTCATTACATCAGCGAAGCAGGCTGACGCCCTCGACCTCCCTCAAAACGCACTGGTACCGGACGGGCAGGAGGTCGTTGTTGCACCAAACGACGATGAAGACGGTGCCGCGCATGATCCACCCGAACAGCCGCAACGCGTTCCCTTAGAATTGATACCCACCCACACCTTCCAGGACGTCATGGCACCGCCAAGAGAGTAATCGCGGTTAGTGTCAGAGCGACCATAGCTGAAGGTCACATCCGCATACTCGTTACCAAGCGCTGGCTGCGCTGAAGGATAGGAACTCGCCTGCGCGACTAGACGTTCCAGTTGAGCACCAATCTGCATCACACCATCCTTGGCATGGGCAAATTTTGTTTTTCGCACATAGTCAATGAAGCTCGGATAGGCTATCGCGGCAAGAATACCAATCACCGCAACAGTGATCATCAATTCGATCAAAGTAAAACCATTTTTTTTCCTCATGACGCCTGCTCTCATCAGAAGAAATTAGTGAGTTCACGCCAGTTCAGGCGCTCGCGGAAAGCGTTTTCAGCTGGAGTAATTGCCGCCGTATCGCCCGAATTGCCAGGATCCCCCCCGGTCCCCGCCAGAATCGCACGCTTGCCCTTAAAGCGCGTAAACGCTCCGCCAGTAGCATCACCAAGACCCACATAGTTATCGAGGCTGGTCATGTCCGTCATCCGGAATTGAGAATTCCCGCGCGCATCCGTTCCATCAAGCAGCTTCAGCGGACCGAAGGTATAGCCCTTGATGTCACACTCACTAGGCTTCTTGGTGTAATACAACACCACCACCCCATTGATGATGTCGGCCGGTGCAGAAAGATAAGCATTGTCACTGGCCAACACGCTGATGCTCGGATTGGTCGCTGGATCGGACTCACCCAGCTTCGTCGAAGCATTGATGCCGGTCTGCCAGGCAAAAGTCCATTTGTCCGAGAAGTACTTCAAGGCCGTTACATGAGTTTTGGTCTGCGCCAGCAGGATCAGGCCATTACCGCTGGCCGAGGCGATCTTGCTGCCATTCACGTACCACACTGCACTGGCCGAGCCGCCAGTGCGATAAGTCCGCAGCTTGTCGACACTGTACTCACCTGTTTCGATCACCCCTGTACTCTTGGTCTTATAAACCTTGCCATCGTCCGCACCGAAGTAGATCGCGTTGTCATCTACATACAGCAGGTTGCTGCTGGGCGAAACACTAACAACCGAACTCGCCGCAGAAGAGGCTGCCGAGCTGGTTGCACTGGAAGAAGCGGAGCTTGCCGCCGAAGAGGAAGCCGACGCCGCCTCACCACCGCTAGTGAAGTTGCGTTCCACAGCAGCGACATCGGTATTCACCTCACGCGTCACCAGCTTGCCGCCCACCACATAGGCAACCTTGTTGCCGCCCATCACCGCCCCTACTGGCGCTGCACCACCATACGGACGACCGTACACGCCGCTGCTCCAACCCGCCTCGCCATCATTGGTGTTGCCTGCAGAGCCCGGTGAATACTCGCTCGTACGTGAATCCAGCCACACGATCTTGTCGAGCGACTTACCGTCGTTACTAACTCGGATCGAGAAATGCAGCTTGCCACCCAAAGCCGTTCCAGTCACGTAAGTACGCGTGACCTTTGCGCCAGTTGTAGACGACGCGTCATCCTCCAAGAGTTGCACTGACGCAATCTGCCCCCAGGGATGCGCTTCCATCAGCTTCATGGGCGTGGAACTCAACGCAGCCTGGCTCTCGGCCAGTACATCACGCGGAATCCAGCCCCAGTTCAGGTTGCCATTAGTCTTGTCGACCGAGTACAGGATGCCGTCATCGGTAGCAAACAAAACCGAATCTCCCAGCAGCAACGGCGCTACGCGCCAAGGCACACCGACCATCGAGGTCGCCAGACGCTTATCCCCCGTGATCCGGCAGGCCGTCTGAGTGGGATTCACTGCGCAGGCTTGAGCCAAAGTGCTGCCCGCAGCAGTGTTGTTCAAGGCTTCAAAATCCGTACTCGCACTGGCCCAATTTGCGGTTTCTGTACGCAGCTTGGCCAAGCGATTATCGACACTCATCTTGCTCGTCGACACATCCGCCGCGTCCCACTCCGGCGTGGTGTTCTGCGAACTATCATCCTTAAGCTTGAAAGCCTGCAGATGACCGGAAGTGCCCGGTTGATCCTTTTGTAGCGCACGATAGACCAGAGAATCTTTGTTCGTGATCAGCTCTGTAACCGGAGGGGTCAAAGAATAGGCACCCACACGAGGAGCCGCTTGAGAGGTGGACTTCGAGAAAAATTGCGAATCGTTGTTCTGAGAACCGATCACGTTCTTCGCCAACACTTCGCCAACAACTGATGAACCAGTTGCCCCGGTCATTTTTAAATCACCATTAGGTACATATATCCCAGCCGAAATACTGAATCGATCCTTGACCTCAAGGCTGCCGTTATAAAGATTGATCTGCAGTCGTTCAGGGTGCTGTGCATCCATCTGAGCCCATGTTTTCGTTGCCTGGCTACAAGCCCCAATCCAATTAATACAAGGATTCGCTTGCTGCAGGTCTAATCCAACGACAGTGTCGGCAGAGTTCTTTCCAAGAATATTCAGAGTAGTCCTGCCAGGGCCTGTTACATTCAAACGACAACCGTCTTTCCAAACCAACTCGCGAATATAAGTCTGATTAGATGCATCCGAGCCATCTTGGGCAAAGGTAACTCCAGAGTCCGAATTACAATTATTCCCAAATGAAACAACACCAGCCTTAATAGGATTGGAAAAAACCACACCATCACCGGCTTGCAAAGCTCGAATCTCAAACGAGCCAAAATTGACGCCAGAAAAAACGTAATTGACTCCGACTCGACGAACTTCGGCCGAAACACCATTCAAGGTTCCTGCGCCTATTGCATCAAAAACAACAGGTACACCGCCGATTGTCACTGGAGCCCGAACATTATTAATCATCCTATCTTTATCAACACTGACGTCCACAGGGGATACTGGCGCCAAAAAATCAGGCAAGACAGGACCAACCTTTTCGCTATCCGACTTTGAGATAGACTTGGACGCTGAATTTGCATCAACCTCACTCGAAGCCATAAAGGCTTTGCAAGGAATCCCGTTCGATCCAGACCCCGCCGTATTAAGCGTTTTGGTATTTACTGAACTGGCACCATAAAAAGTAATGGCGCAGCGATCTCCGGAACCGCCGGCAAACTCAATTTTGCCGTCTTTTAAAACCGAAAAAACAGCGCCCAAACCCTCCGCAGTCGAGCAAACCTGCGCCCAAGCCGGGAAGCTGAACAGATGCAGGGCCACCAGAGAAGCAGCCCCAATACGCTTAATCTTTGTGTGCTCCATGATCGATCGCCCCCGGCCTCAAAATTCTTTGGAAGTTGAGAGCACCACGTAAGTGCCCTCCTTGATACCACCCGCCTTGGCGTAAAGCGTAAAGCGCGGCTTAGCCGCAGTCTGGTTCACGCGTCCGCCACTGAGCATGCCGTCATTACTCCCGACGGCCTTGCCTTCATACACGACGATGTAATAAGCATTATCCGCACCAGAATTAGGCTGAGTGGCCGAGATCGAACTGGAAACTGGCCAGGGATCGAAGTCCGGCACATTGCCATTCTTGCGCAGAAAATAGCCTGAGCGCCCGTTGAGCGCCGTCTCGATATCCTGGGAACTTGCTACCAGGCTCGCGACCGCAACCTCAGCTTCTTTCAAAGCCCCTTCGGCAGTGAACATCGACCGCTGCCGGTCACTCCAGCCCGCCGCCCCGCGCGCCTCGCCTGTAGAGAGCATAAAGCCGGCAGCTGCCAACAAAGAAACCAGTATCAGCATGATCAACGAGACCAGCAACGCAGCCCCTCTTTGTCGATCAAATGAGCTGGAATGACGCATGCTCACGCTCCTTATTGATTGCGTAGGGCGATCGTCATCTGCAGTGGCAGATAGACATGACTATCGCTCGAAACGCTCTGTCCATTGAATGATGTCACTGTCTGCTGACCTGCATTCCCGACCTTCTCGGAACGCATCAGCATGCTGATTGTGGCTGAGCGCACGCTGGTCCATTTATTGGCACTTGCCTCAACCTGAGCGGCCGTCTTACCTGCGTCGGTAACGCTGCCATTTGCACTATTGCTGAGGTCATAGTTCACACTGATCGCAGCCACCCGACTCGAAACCAGTACGGGAACGTTGTCACGCGCACTCAGGCGAAAAAGCCCTGACTGCCCGTTGACCTTCCCCATGAACCACCAAACAGAGTCCAAGCGACCAACGGAAGCCCCAACACCAAATAACTCGCCAATATTTCCGTCAAGATTTCCCTTGCCGAAACTGGATGTCTCTCCCGCCTCATGCTTGAGCGTCTGCGTCGTCCCACTGGCATCTGGCACCGTAACCGAAGTTACTTCAAATTTCGCCCAATTAATGCAATCCGTAACAACCGCCAGATCATTGGATTTGAACAGCTCAAGTGGTTTTTTGATAACAAGATCTGCAGCTTGCGAGCCCATTGCAGTACTGAGCACCGAAAGGGAGCCAGAAATACCCACAAATGCAACAACGCTGGAGTTCTTTGCAAGATCGGTCAGGTCGTTGGGCATTGAATCCTTAACCTTGGCCAATCCGTAATGGCCAGAGGCATCAGCGGGCACATCCGCCAGCTTGTCAAACCCCAAAATCCCGCCTTGATCGGCATCCAGTGCAGTCTTGTTATTCAGTCGTTCATCAATTGGGTTGGTTACTGGCCAGCAACCAAAATCCCCAGCTGCACGCAGATCGCGAGCCATTGCATCCAGGGCAATGCGCCCCTCGGATTGCACATCAGCCATTTGTGCAGAAAGAGTACTACTGACACGCTGACTTAGAAAAACGGCCAACGAGCCACCTACTACGATCAGCCCAAGAACTAAAGCAATCATTAACTCGACCAGCGTCAAACCACGCTGTCGCCTATTTAAGGTGTTGTACTTCGGCTGAATAGCTATCATCGCTGGTACCGGCATCATGAACTGGAAGCAGCAGAGCTTGCTGCTGCCGAGGAAGCAGCTCCGGCATATACGGAATACGTAGCGGAGACCGTATCGCGGCCAGAAGGAGTCCAGCGCAACTCTACGTTGCAAGTTTTGGGCTCTCCTGCGCTCGTACAACTGACTTTGGCCTTGCCATCAGGTAGATCACAAGCGACCTTTTGAGCCCATTCGCCCGCCCGCCCTGTAGCTCCAGTTGCTGTTGAACTCGCCGCGCTTGATGTGCCCGTATTGCAGCTCAAAGGTGTGGTGATGGTATCGATCGCAGTCCAACTGGCACGATCGTTGAACCGATCCAAAGTCAGCGCATCCAATGCATCATGCGCAAATGCAGCAGCAAGGACTGTGTATTTCGAGTCAGCATTCAGACGCACTCCTTCGGTCTGAAGCTTCAAAGCACCAAGAAGGCCAATTGACAGTACAAGAACGGCTATCAGCACCTCAATCAAGGTGGCGCCAAGCTGCAAGGACTTTCCAGAATCAGAGCACATTAACAGCACCACCAGCGTTGATCGTCAGGGACTTGCTGGAGCCTCCTGCCGTAAATGTGTAGGTCAGCGCGCTTGTGTTAGTCGCAATACCTGTCGGCAAGAAAACCACTGACTGGGAGTCAGATCCAGCCAAAGAGGTACCTTCATAGCGCTTGGAAAAGTCGACTTGGGTAAGACACCCAACCACCGTAACCGCATCAGGATTGCTAGCAGTTGCGGCTTTTTGCGTGATAGCCCAAGCGGCAGGGTCACACCCAGTTACGCCCCCCTTGAGGGTTAGTGTCGTTCGCTTACCGGTCTGGGAAGCGATCGCTCGAGCATTCGCGACAGCCCTCTTGAGACCATCGGCCGCCATCTGCGCCCGGCCAGACTGTATCTGGGCGGTAAAACTAGGTACAGCGATAGCGAGCAGGACAGCCAACACAGCAACGGCGACCATCAATTCGATCAATGTAAAGCCCTGCTGCATCAGTGACTCTGGGCGTCTTCGCGACATCGTGCGACTCCTTGCTTAACAAGCTGCCAGCCCAAAAAATACCATGACGGGGAAATCCCTTAAGCATTTTTCTGACATTCGGACGGTCGGCTAGTGCCCCCCCCCACTCAGGGATTAAGCAAAACCCTTAAACCACGGGGATGAAACCGGTAACATAAAAAACAAAGGCCCGGCTTGCCTTCATCGCTCAACACGTTTTGTTCAACGCTCAAATCAAGGCTCACAGGATAGTGAGCGCTCCGAACGAGAAAGCGACGCGAACTTTGCAGAGGCTATCACTGATAGAGACACAGCCTCAGAACAAAGTCATACGGCAAGAGTCGCGAAAAGACGGCATTTAGCTGTTACAACAAACAGCAACAGAGATGCATCTTATTCTGCTGGTTGGTGCTGTCATTCAGACGGCTTAAGCGTCAACAGACTCACCCACCCGGCATCATGCCCTTCATACCTTTGAGCCCCCCAAGTCCGCGCATCAACTTCCCTATCCCACCTTTAGAAAATTGCTTCATCATTTTTTGCATCTGCTCAAACTGGTTAAGCAGACGATTGACCTCCTGCACTTGAACCCCCGCTCCTGCAGCGATCCGGCGCTTGCGCGCAGCCTTGATGAGATCAGGATTGGATCGCTCCGCCGGCGTCATCGAGTTAATGATGCCCTCAACACGGGCCATCGCCTTCTCCGGCGCACCGGGCTGCATCTGAGCTGCGGCCTGAGCAAACTGGGCCGGCATTTTGTCCATTAGCCCGGACAAACCTCCCATTTTGCGCATCTGCCCCATTTGCTCTTTAAAGTCATTCAGATCAAAGCCTTTGCCCTTGCGCAGCTTTTCCGCCAGATCCAGCGCAGCCTTTTCATCAACAGCGGCACGAGCCTCTTCAACCAGAGAAAGGATGTCTCCCATCCCAAGGATGCGACTAGCCATCCGCTCCGGATGAAACTCATCCAGTCCGCCGAGCTTCTCTCCCACGCCGGTAAATTTGATCGGAGCCCCGGTAACGTGCCGCACCGATAGCGCGGCCCCGCCACGGGAGTCACCATCAAGCTTGGTCAGCACGACACCAGTCAGAGGCAGAGCTTCATTGAAGGCACGCGCCGTATTGACGGCATCCTGCCCCAGCATGGCATCGACAACGAAGAGCGTTTCGATCGGCTTAATTGCTGCGTGCAATTGGCGAATCTCATCCATCATCTGCTCGTCTATGGTGATACGCCCAGCGGTATCCACCAGCAGAACGTCCAGATAATGCCGCTTGGCGTAATCGATCGCGGCAAGCGCGATGTCGACTGGCTTCTGGTCAGCTGACGACGGAAAGAACTCGGCCCCCGCCTGCGCGCTAACCGCCTGCAACTGAGCAATAGCAGCAGGACGATAAACGTCACAAGAGACCGTCAGAACCTTCTTGCGCTGCTTCTCTTTCAGATACTTGGCCAGCTTGCCAACCGTCGTGGTCTTACCTGCCCCCTGCAGGCCTGCCATCAAGATGATTGCAGGCGGCTGAGTTGCAAAATTAAGGCTTGCCTGGCTCCCCCCCATGATCAAAGCCAGCTCTTGCTGTACCACACCAACCAGAGCCTGCCCCGGCGTAAGGGAACCCACAACCTCCTGACCAAGCGCCTTCTCTTTGATCCGGACCATCAAATCCTTGACGACCGGCAAAGCCACATCAGCCTCGAGCAAAGCCATGCGAACTTCGCGCAACATGTCGGCAATATTGTCTTCAGTCAGGCGAGCCTGACCGCGCAGGGTCTTCACGACCTGAGCGAGGCGATTGGTAAGGTTATCTAGCATTGATGAAAACCGTCAGGAAAGGGCCGCCAGGAGGTTCCGCAGGCAAGCCGATGGGCGTTAAACTGGCTGAATGGCAAACATTCTACTGCATCTGCTTCCAGCCTCGTTTTATCTGGGGATTACGGCCCTCAGCCGCTCAAACATGCTTCAGTTGCCGGGCATGCGGGTTGCAAATCGCGGCCTACAAGCCATGGCACTCTTGAGCCACGCCTTCGTGCTGTCAGAAGCCATGTTTGGAACAGGCGGGTTCCAGTTCGGTCTTTTCATAGCACTCTCACTCAGCCTCTGGCTGGCGATGCTGATCTATTCACTGGAGAGCCTGATTACTCCGCTCAACCAACTGTTGGGTTATGCGGCCCCCATTGCGGCCATCTGCGCTTTTCTGCCCGCGCTGGGTGGAGGCCACCCGCAGTCGATCGATGCTGAAAATTGGGCCTTCCGCACCCACATAGTCGTTGCAATGCTCGCCTATAGCCTATTCACACTAGCCGTCTTTCATGCAGTCGTACTGGCAGCAACCGAACGCAACATCCATCACGCAGCCGCCTTGGAAAGCGAAGAATTACCACCACTACTAAGCCTTGAACGGATTCTTTTCCGCATCATTCACGCAGCCTTCGTATTCCTGACTCTGACGGTGGGCTCCGGGCTGCTATTCTCTGAGCAAATCTTTGGCAAGCCCTTCGTTTTTTCACACAAGGCGGTGTTTGGCATCGCGTCATGGGTACTGTTTGCTATTCTGATCTTGGGGCGCTTTCTAAAGGGATGGCGTGGCAAGCTGGCCATCCGCTGGTTGTTAGCAGGCTTCGCATGCTTGCTGCTAGCCTATGCCGGCACTCGTTTCGTTCTTGAAATACTACTTGAACGCAGCATCTGAGTGCTTAAGAACCGCCAGACAGTCAGTTGTGCGAGCCACTCGAGGCCGACCACCGGCGCAACGCCTCCGGCCGGATGGGTTTACAATCGCAGGAATTACAGTGCAACATCAAGTAAGCCCGCTAACTCGTTGATAGACAGGCACATCAAATAACGATGGCATCCACCCCACAATCTGCTCTGAATGGCTTGGCGCGTGCGCTTGTCCAGCAGGAACGCCTCAAAGAGGCGGATGCCACAGCGTGTTCGGCCCCCAGCAGCAATCCAGGCGGCTTTGTAGCTGAGGTTGTGCAGCGCGGCCTGATGAAGGCCAGTGACATCGCAGCCTTTTGCGCAAACAGTTTTGGTTGTCCGTGGATGGATCTTTCGGCTTACGACGAAAGCTATGTAGCTAAGGATGCAATCGACACCAAGCTGATGTCCAAGCATCAGGTCATAGGCTTGGCCAAGCGCGGCAACCGCATATCGGTGGCACTAGCCGACCCCAGCAATTTGCGCGCGCTGGACGAGATCCGTTTTCAGACAGGACTAGCCGTCGACCCAGTAGTTGTCGAAGTCGACAAACTCGCAGTCCTGCTAGGCAAACTGACCGAGTCGGTTTCGTCAGCCCTCACAAACCTTTCAACTACCGATGATTTCGATCTCGATGCGTTGAATGATTCCAATCAGGAAGATGCTCAAGCCGCCGAGGCTGGTGCAGCAGAGGTTGACGACGCCCCAGTCGTACGTTTCATCCAGAAAATGCTTGTGGATGCTATCAATGAGGGAGCGTCCGACATCCACTTTGAACCCTACGAGAAGTACTACCGGATCCGTTTCCGCACGGACGGCATCCTGCGTGAGATTTCCCAGCCGCCACTGGCTCTGAAAGAAAAAATCGCCGCCCGGATCAAGGTTATTTCGCGCCTCGACATCTCGGAAAAACGCGTACCACAAGATGGTCGCATGAAGCTGGTACTGTCGAAGAGTAAGGCTATCGACTTTCGCGTTTCTACGCTACCTACCATGCATGGCGAGAAGATCGTGATGCGTATTCTTGATCCATCCAGCGCCATGCTGGGGATCGATGCCTTGGGTTATGAGCCCGATCAGAAAGCGGCCCTGATGGACGCTATCGAACGACCCTACGGCATGGTTTTGGTAACAGGCCCGACGGGTTCGGGCAAAACTGTATCGCTCTACACCTGTCTCAACATTCTAAATAAAGCGGGCGTCAATATTTCGACCGCTGAAGATCCTGCTGAAATCAACCTGCCGGGCATCAATCAGGTTTCGATGAACGACAAGGCTGGCTTGACCTTTGCGGTATCCCTGAAAGCCTTTCTGCGGCAGGATCCGGACATCATCATGGTCGGTGAAATCCGAGACCTTGAGACCGCAGAGATTTCGATCAAGGCAGCGCAAACCGGGCACATGGTGCTATCCACCCTGCACACCAACGATGCTCCCACCACGCTGGAACGACTTCGGAACATGGGCGTAGCCCCCTTCAATATCGCTTCTTCAGTCATTCTAATCACCGCCCAGCGCCTCGCACGCCGCCTCTGCTCTTGCAAAAAACCGATCGATATTCCCATCGAAGCGCTTGTCCAGGCTGGCTTTGGCGAAGCCGATCTAGATGGCAGCTGGCAGCCTTACGGCCCTGTTGGCTGTGACCGCTGCAAAGGCTCTGGCTACAAGGGGCGCGTCGGCATCTATCAAGTTATGCCCATCACTGAAGAAATCCAGCACATCATCATGACCGGCGGCAACTCTATGGATGTTGCCGCCCAGGCACAGGTTGAGGGCGTAAGCGACCTGCGTCAGTCAGGTCTGCGTAAGGTCAAGCAAGGACTCACCTCCCTCACTGAAGTGCTCGCCACAACCAACGAGTAATCCACGGAAAACACCATGGCCACAGCAACCCGTACCGTACGCCGCCCAGCAAGCGCTTCACAGCAAGAGAACCTGTTTACTTGGGAAGGCAAGGACAAGGCCGGAAAAATCGTGCGCGGAGAGCTGCGAGCCCAAACTGCAAACGTGGTCCAGGCTACCCTGAGACGTCAAGGCATCTCGGTTACCAAGGTCAAGAAACGCTCCTTCGGCCGTGGCGCCAAGGTCAAGGACAAGGACATCGCTATCTTCACTCGCCAGCTCGCAACCATGATGCGCGCTGGCGTGCCACTTCTTCAGTCCTTCGACATCGCTATCAAGGGCACCAGCAATGCCGCGCTGGGTCGCCTACTTAATGACATCCGCAGTGAAGTCGAAACGGGCACGAGTCTGGCCAACTCTCTGCGCAAACACCCTCAGCACTTCGATGCTCTGTATTGCAATCTGGTGGCGGCAGGCGAACAGTCAGGTGCTTTGGAAAACCTCCTAGACCGCATAGCGATCTACCAGGAAAAAATGCTGGCCATCAAGAGCAAAATCAAGGCAGCACTTTTTTACCCAATTTCGGTGATGGTCGTTGCCGGTGCAGTAACTGCGGTCATGATGATCTTCGTAATTCCGGAGTTCAAAAAAGTATTTACAAGCTTCGGAGCAGACTTACCTGCGCCTACTTTGTTTGTGATGGCTCTTTCAGATTTCTTTGTTGCCAACGGCTTTTTGATTCTGTTGGCATTAATCGCAGCAGTCATCGGGATAGCTTCTGCATACAAGCGATCCCTTGCGATGCAAGCTTGGGTGGATAGGATGAGCCTGCAGATTCCAGTCATTGGTGACATTCTGCGCAAGGCCACCATCGCACGCTGGACGCGTACGCTTTCCACAATGTTTGCCGCTGGCGTTCCACTGGTAGAAGCGCTGGACTCTGTTGCCGGCGCTGCGGGTAATCACATTTACAAGGTCGCAACAAAAAACATCCAGAACGAGGTTTCCACCGGCACCAGCCTCACTGTTGCCATGCAGGGCGCGCAAGTCTTCCCGGCCATGGTTGTCCAGATGGTTTCTATTGGTGAGGAATCCGGCCAGCTCGACAGCATGTGCGCAAAGGTCGCAGACTTCTTTGAACGCGAAGTGGATGATATGGTTGCCGGTCTGTCACAACTGCTGGAACCGATCATCATCGTATTCCTCGGTACCATCATTGGTGGCATGGTGGTTGCCATGTACCTGCCAATCTTCAAGCTCGGCCAAGTTGTCTGACCTTCATATCTACAGGGCGGCCAAGTGCCGCCCTTCCCCATACACTCATGCCTCTTAATGAATACTTGGCTATTCCGGCCATACTGATCCCCTGCTGCACCTTGATCGGCTTGTGTGTTGGCAGCTTCCTCAATGTTGTCATCCATCGCTTGCCCAAAATTCTGGAAGCAAGTTGGCTGGCTGATGCCGCAGAAATGCGCGGCGAGGCCGCTCCAAAAAGCGAGCAGCTGGGCTTGGCCACACCACGTTCTCGCTGCCCGCATTGTGGGCACCTCATCGGCGCCCTCGAAAACATCCCGCTCATCAGTTACGTCCTGCTGCGTGGCCGTTGTCGCCATTGCCGCGCAGCGATCAGTCTGCGCTACCCATTGATTGAAGCGCTTACTGCAGCACTCTCAGCAGCGATCGCCTGGAAGTTTGGTTATGGCTGGCAAACTGCAGGTGGACTGCTGCTGGTGTGGGCTTTGATCGCCTTGACTTTCATCGACCTTGACACTTTCCTCTTGCCCGACGACATCACTCTGCCACTTTTGTGGGGAGGGCTTCTGTTTAACCTGAACCAGACATTCGTCACGCTGGATGCGGCCGTAATTGGCGCTATGACGGGCTACCTTGCTCTCTGGTCTGTATACTGGCTGTTCAAGCTGGCGACAGGAAAAGAAGGCATGGGCTATGGAGATTTCAAACTACTCGCCGCCATTGGTGCCTTTCTGGGATGGAAGGCCTTGCCTGCGGTCATATTGCTTTCCTCGGTCGTCGGAGCCTGCGTCGGAATCTATCTGATGGTGTTTGCCCGACACGGGCGTGAAACGCCCATTCCCTTCGGCCCCTATCTCGCCGGCGCGGGGGTTCTTGCCATTTTCTTTGGTGACGCCTTGAGCGCGCTTTTCGTGCCGATCTGATCGACCTGAAAGCCCGATCGTCAGCCCTTACAGCAAAAAAACCGCCCGCTATCGTGCTCACCACGATCAGCCGGCGGTTTTTCCCGTTGTGCCAATGCGTTAGAATACGCGGCTCAGGAGAATCAAATGCCCATCTACGAATACCGTTGTGGCGACTGCGGCCACCAAAAAGACCATCTGCAGAAGCATAGCGATGCACCGATCGCAGCCTGCCCGGCCTGCGGCAGCGCCAGCTACACAAAGCAGCTGACTGCAGCAGGTTTTCAGCTCAAAGGAAGCGGCTGGTACGCCACAGACTTCAAAGGCAGCGCCAGCAGCTCAGCCAAATCCGAAGCAGCCTGCCCAGCGGCACCTGATGCACCTCCCCCGCCCTGCGCGGGTAGCTGTGCCTGCCACTAAGGCAGCACCATCTGAATGAAAAAATACCTGATTACAGGCCTTCTGGTTTGGATACCGCTGGTCATTACAGTCTGGGTGTTGCGTGCGATTGTCAGCACATTGGACCAGTCTCTTCTGCTGTTGCCACAAGCTTGGCAGCCGAACAACCTGATTGGCTTCAAGCTGTGGGGCTTGGGCACCTTGATCACCCTGTTGGTGGTGATCGCTACTGGGGTAGTAGCTTCGAATTTCTTCGGTCAGCGCCTGGTAAGAACCTGGGAGAGCGTTCTCAACCGCATCCCAGTGGTCAAGCAGATTTACTCCAGTGTCAAGCAGGTCTCGGATACGCTGCTAGGCCCCGGTGGTCAGGCTTTTCGCAAGGCGCTACTGGTACAGTATCCACGCGAGGGCAGTTGGACAATCGGTTTTCAGACCGGCACCCCTGGCGGCGAGCTAGAGCAGCACCTTCCGACCGAGGTGGTCAGCGTTTATGTACCGACCACACCAAATCCGACCTCTGGGTTCTTCTTGATGATGGCCAGAAAAGATGTCGTAGAGCTTGAAATGTCGGTCGATGAAGCGCTGAAATTCATCATCTCGATGGGCTCGGTTGCCCCGGACGCAGCTCGAAACTGAACATCCGCCGTCAGCGATAGCTGATGGCCCTTCCGAATCAAGACAACACACAAATACCGGATCACGGAGATCTTCAATGCGTACCTGTTACAGCGGCCTCGTTTCCGCCGCCCTGCTTGACCAGACCGTTACCCTCTTCGGCTGGGCCCATCGTCGCCGCGACCACGGCGGAGTGATCTTCATCGACCTGCGTGACCGAGAAGGTCTGGTGCAAGTTGTTTGCGATCCGGATCGTGCCGAAACCTTCAAGATTGCCGAAGGCGTGCGCAACGAGTTCTGCCTACGCGTGACCGGCAAGGTGCGTCGCCGCCCCGAGGGCACGACCAACGCCAACCTGATCTCCGGCGAGGTCGAAGTGCTGGCGCATGAAGTCGAAGTGCTGAACGCCTCGGTTACCCCGCCCTTCCCGCTGGATGACGAAAATCTGAGCGAAAACGTGCGTCTGACCCACCGCGTAATCGACCTGCGCCGCCCGGCCATGCAACGCAACATGATGCTGCGTTACAAGACGGCCCGGGCGTTCCGCCGCTTCCTCGATGATGCCGGCTTCGTGGATATCGAAACCCCGATGCTCACCAAGAGCACCCCGGAAGGCGCGCGCGACTATCTGGTGCCGAGCCGCGTGCATGACGGCCAGTTCTTCGCCCTGCCGCAATCGCCGCAACTCTTCAAGCAGCTGCTGATGGTGGCTGGCTACGACCGCTACTACCAGATCACCAAGTGCTTCCGCGACGAAGATTTGCGCGCTGATCGCCAGCCGGAATTCACCCAGGTCGATATCGAAACTTCCTTCCTGAACGAACACGAAATCACCGGGATCATGGAAAACCTGATCCGCTACGTGTTCAAGGACGCGATCGACGTTGACCTTCCCAACCCCTTCCCGCGCATCACCTATCAGGAAGCCATGGCCCGCTATGGTTCGGACAAGCCGGACCTGCGCGTCACGCTGGAGCTCGTCGACGTCGCCGACGCCATGAAAGACGTGGCTTTCAAGGTCTTCGCCGGCGCGGCCAACGACCCGGCCTGCCGCGTGACCGCCCTGCGCATTCCGGGTGGCGCTGCGCTCTCCCGTGGCGAGATCGACGGCTACACCGAGTTCGTGAAGATCTACGGCGCCAAGGGTCTGGCCTACATCAAGGTCAATGACGTCAGCAAGCTGAACGAAGAAGGCCTGCAGTCGCCGATCGTCAAGAACCTGTCCGAAGCTTCGCTGAAGACGGTGATGGAGCGCACCGGTGCGCAATCCGGCGACCTGATCTTCTTCGGCGCCGACAAGGCCAAGATCGTCTCTGACGCACTCGGCGCGCTGCGCACCAAGATCGGCCATGAAAAGGGCCACGTCGATGGTCGCAAGTGGGCGCCGGCTTGGGTGGTCGACTTCCCGATGTTCGACTACGACGAGGAAGCCAAGCGCTGGGTCGCCTGCCACCACCCCTTCACCTCGCCGAAGGATGAGCACATGGAACTGCTCAGCACCGATCCGGGCAAGTGTCTGGCCAAGGCTTATGACCTCGCCCTGAACGGCTGGGAACTCGGCGGCGGCTCGGTGCGTATCCACCGTGCTGACGTGCAGGAGAAGGTCTTCGCGGCGCTCGGTATCGGTGAAGAAGAAGCCCAGCTCAAGTTCGGCTTCCTGCTCGACGCGCTCAAGTACGGCGCACCGCCCCACGGCGGCCTCGCCTTCGGTCTGGACCGCATCGTCACCATGATGACCGGCGCCGAATCGATCCGCGACGTGATCGCCTTCCCGAAGACCCAGCGCGCCCAATGCCTGCTCACGCAAGCCCCGAGCCCGGTCGACGAGAAGCAACTGCGCGAACTGCACATCCGCCTGCGCAATGTGCAGAAAGCTGATGGCGCGGCTTAAGTTCCAGCCCGTCTGACCCACAAGGGCCGCGAGGATTTTCCTTGGCGGCCCTTGTGCTTTTCAACAGTGGAATTGCCTCATTGAAACTCGACCTCTCGCCCACCCCGCCCACCGCCCCACAGCGCCCGAAAAAGCTCGTCGCCCACGGCCACACCCGTGTCGACCCCTATTTCTGGCTGCGCAAGGTGAAATCGGCCGAGGTGCTCGATTACCTCAAGGCCGAAAACTGCTATGCGGAAGCGGTGCTGGCGCCAACGAAGCCGCTTCAGGAAAAGCTCTACGCCGAGATGCTGGACCGTATTCAGGAAGCGGACCTGTCGGTGCCGATGAAATTCGGCGCCTGGATGTACTACAGCCGTACGCTGGCGGGCGCGCAATACGCCGTTCATGCCCGAAAACGCATCGCGCCGGAAGGCTGGGAACCGTCACCGGAAGAAATCCTGCTCGACGAAAACAAGGAAGCTGAGGGCAAGAGCTTCTACGAGGTCGGCGACTATGAGGTCAGCCCCTGCGGGCGCTATCTCGCCTGGACCGAAGACACCCGCGGCCAGCGCAGCTACCGGCTGCGCGTGCGCGACCTCACGCGAGGCCGCAATCTGCGGTTTTCGCACCGTGGCGTGATCAGCCTGTCCTGGGCCGAAGACGCCCTCACAGCCCCGCGCCCGACCCTGTTCTTCGTCACCGAAGACCGCCAGACCAAGCGCGCCAACCAGCTCTGGCGCCAGAATCTGGATGAAGCCGAGCCCACGCCGATCTTCGAGGAACGGGATGAGCGCTTCAACCTCTACATCGCCAAGACCCGTAGTCTCGGCCTGCTGGTGCTCACTTCCACCAGCCACACCACCAGCGAATCCCGCATTCTGCCCGCCGATCAGCCGCGCGGACGCTGGCGTATCGTGATCCGCCGCCGTGCCGGCGTTGAATACGAGATCGACCACCACGGCGACACCCTTTTCATCCGCAGCAACGACACTCACCCGAACTTCCGCCTGATCGAAGCCCCACTGGCTGACTGGCAGCCCGCCCACTGGCGCGAGCGCATCCCGCCCCGCGAAGACGTCATGCTCGAAGGCATTGACCTCTACAAGGACTGGCTGATCGCCAGCGAGCGCAAGCATGGCGTGCCGCAACTGGCCATCACCAGCCTGAACTCGGGCGAAACACATCAGGTCGCCTTCGACGACCCGGCCTATGTCGTCGATCTGGAAGACTTGCCGGAATGGGACTCCCCCATCCTGCGCTACACCTACGAGTCGCTCACCACACCCAGCTCGATCTACGACTACGACCCGGCCACACGCCAGGCCACGCTGCTCAAGCGTCAGCCGGTTCTGGGTGGCTTCGATCCGGCGCATTACATCTCCGAGCGGATCGAAGCACGTGCCACCGACGGCACTGCCATCCCGGTCTCGCTGGTCTATCGCAAGGACCTCGCCTGCGATGGCCAGGCCCCGCTTTGGCTGGATGGCTACGGCGCCTACGGCATCGTCAATGATCCCTGGTTCTCGGCAACCCGCCTCTCCCTGCTCGACCGGGGCTGGGTGTTTGCCATTGCCCATGTGCGAGGCGGCGGCGACCTCGGCCAGCGCTGGCATGAGGCCGGCAAGCTGGAAGACAAGCCCAACAGCTTCAGCGACTACATCGCCTGCGCCGAGACCCTGATCGCCAGAGGCTTCAGCAGCAAAGGAAAAATACTTGCCAACGGTGGCAGTGCGGGCGGCCTCTTGATCGGCGCGGTGCTGAACATGGCCCCCGAACTCTTCGGAGCAGCCATTCTGGAAGTGCCCTTCCTCGATGTGGTGACCACCATGCTCGACCCCAGCCTGCCACTCACCGTGGGGGAGTACGAGGAATGGGGCAATCCGGCCCGCCGCGCCGACTACCGACGCATGCTGGCCTACTCGCCCTACGACAATCTGCAGGCTCGCGACTACCCGCCGATGCTGGTCGAAGCCGGCCTGCACGACAATCAGGTGATGATCTGGGAGCCCGCCAAATACGTGGCAAAACTGCGCACTCTGAAGACGGACCACAACCCGCTGCTCTTCATGACCAGCCTGGCCGCCGGCCACGGTGGCGCCTCCGGCCGCTACGACTCGCTGCACGAGCGCGCCCGCCAGCTCGCCTTTGCGCTGGCCACGCTGGGCTCGTCCGAAAGCGCAATGCCCTAAAGAAAACCGGCACCCTGCCGTTGCTCAGGCAGGTCGGGCAATTCCTTTGCCCGCTTGCCGAGCCCACATGCCCCAGAAAATCGAAGACATTTCTGTCCTGATCGTTGAAGCCAACGCCGGCATGCGCACCCAGTTGCGCAACATGCTCTCGCTGTGCGGCATCACGCAGGTAGCCCTGGCCGTGTCGGCCGGTGTCGCCGTGCGCAAGCTGCGTGACCAGAACTTCGACATCATCCTGTGCGAATACCATCTCGGCGAAGGTCAGGATGGTCAGCACCTGCTGGAGGATCTGCGCCACCACCACCTGATCCCGCTCGCCACGCTGTTCCTGATGATCACGGGCGAAAGCCAGCACGAGCGCGTCATCAGCGCCGCCGAACTGGCGCCGAACGACTACATCCTGAAACCCTTCTCCTCCGAGAAGCTGCTCAGTCGCATCGCCAAGGCGCTGGAAAAACGCGACATTTTCATCCCCACCTACAAACTCATCGAAGCAGGCAACATTCCCGAGGCCATTGCTTCCTGCCGGCGCGGCGAAGAGGCCCACCCTGGTCATCTTGTCGACTTCCTGCGCCTGCGTGCGGAGCTGCATGTCTCCGCAGGCCAGGCCAGCGAAGCTCAGGACTGCTACACCAAGGTCCTGGAGACCAAAGCAGTCCCATGGGCCAAACTGGGTCTGGCCAAAACCCTGTTCATGCAGAAGCATTACAACGAAGCCGAGGAACAACTCGAGGAGTTGCTTGCCGAGAACGAGATGTATCTCGATGCCTACGACTGGCTAGCCAAGACCCGCGAAGCCACCGGCAAGCTGCACGAAGCCAAGGCCGTACTGGAAGACGCGGTAAAAGTCTCTCCGCACACCGTACGCCGCCTGCGCAAGCTCGGCGAAGTAGCCACCGAGGTGGGCGATATGGCTACCGCCACCAAGATGCTCAATACGGTGGTGGAGAAAGGCAAGTACTCGGATTTTCGCGATCCGGAAGACCATGTCCTGCTCGTCAAGGCTCAGCTGGGTTCTGGAGACGCAGTGGGGGCTGCCAACACCGTCCGTGACATGGAACGCAGCATGGGCGGCCAACCCAAAACGGCTCTGTGCAAGGCACTTTCCAACGCCATGGTCGCCACCCATACCGGCGATACCGAGAAGGCCAACGCGGCGTTGGAAGAAGCTATCCGCTTCAACGATCCGCGCCTGGGCGCCTCGGTCAGCATAAAAAAGGATCTGGCGCGTATCTGCATCGAGAACAAGCAAGACGAGATGGCGGCCGAAGTCATCATGGACGTCATGCGTCATGCGGCAGACGACGCCGCAGTCGAAGCCATCAAGAACATGCTGGTCGATCTCGGCCGCCCGGAGCTCGGTGCCCAGCTCGCAGAGCGTATCCGCACGGAGGTCCGCGACATCATGACCGAGGGCGCCCAGCTTGCCCAGAGCGGCGACTACGACGGCGCCGTACGCCAGATGCTGGAGGCAGCCGAAAAGCTGCCTGGCAACACCAACGTAGCCTTCAACGCTTCTCTGGCCCTGCTCAAGCACATCGAAAACATCGGTTGGAACGATCACTTCGCCAGCAATGCCAAACTCTTCATCGAACGGGTACGCCGCCAGGATCCAGGCAACAAGCGTCTTGCGGCACTAGTGGATTACTACCACGCCCTGCTACGCAAGAATGACATCAAGCCCGAGCAGGTACGCTGAACAAGGCCGCACGCCCCAGCCTGCCTGCTAAACTCGGGCCATGAAGTTCATCAAACACCTCATCCTCGTGCTGCTGGCGCTCCTGCTCTCAGGGCTTCAGCCGCTCGCCGCACGCGAAACACTGGCCGACGGCAGCATTGCCCGCATCCACCAGTCAGAACTCCCGCCCGAGGCGCGCGACACCCTGCGCCTGATCGAACGCGGCGGCCCCTTCCCCTACCGCAAGGATGGCGTCGTGTTCCAGAACCGCGAACGCCGCTTGCCTGCCCAGGCACGCGCTTACTACCGCGAATACACCGTACCCACGCCTGGCTCCCGTGATCGCGGGGCACGCCGCATCGTGACCGGCGAAGCACGCGAGTACTACTACAGCGCTGACCATTACCGCAGCTTCAAGCGCATCATGCAGCCATGAAAACCACATCCTCACTTCCAACGCCTTCCGAGCTGCTCTTCAAGGCTGACGCCAGCCTTAGCGCCTGTTCGGCAGACACCGCACGCGCCATGCTCCAGGCCGCACATACCGCAGGTGGCAAGACCTATCGAATTGACCTGGGGACAGCTACGGACACCACAAAACTCCATCATGTGCTGGCCCGTGCCCTGCATTTCCCGGACTGGTACGGCCACAATTGGGATGCGCTGGCCGATTGCCTCAGCGACATGTCCTGGGACGAGGCAAACACTTACGTTCTGGCTCTGCAGCGCGCAGAACCGCTACAAGCCCTAGACCCAGAGAGCTTCAACACCCTGGTCGAAATTCTTGAAGACGCAGTACAGGTTTGGCATGAGCAGAAAATCAGATTCTGGGTGCTCCTCATCGGCGACTTTCCTGAGCTTCCCCGTCTGGAAGTAATCGCTTGAGCCAAGGCTACAAACAGCCCGAGTCGGTCTTGGTTGTCATCCACACACCGGATCTGCAGGTATTGCTCATCGAGCGAGCCCTGCATCCGGGCTATTGGCAATCCGTCACAGGCAGCCGCGAAGGCACGGAAAGCCTGCGTGAAACAGCACGCCGCGAACTCGCCGAAGAGACCGGCTTGCTAGTGGAGGCAGCAGCCCTGCAGGATTGGCATCTGGCCAATCGTTTCGAAATTCTGGCGCAATGGCGCCACCGCTACGCCCCCGGCGTGAGCCACAATCTCGAACACGTTTTCAGCATCTGTGTACCGCAGCCGTCCGAGGTCCGCCTGGCGCCAGCGGAACATCGCGCCCAGCGCTGGCTACCCTGGCAAGAAGCCGCCAGCGCCTGTTTCTCCTGGACCAACCAGGATGCCATCCTGATGCTTCCCCATCGTCAGACCTCTGGTCTGGAAACCTGAGCGCCACCTCCCGCCACAAAGATCTCCGCACCCTTGATGATCGCCGTTGGCACTCCCATTTTGGTAATGGAGGGGAAGGAAATTCCCCACATTGTGACCAGTCAGGAAAGGAGAGCATCATGGCAAACATCATGCGTTCTGATCCTTTCGAGGATCTATTCCGTGGTTTCTTCGTCCGCCCGGTTGAATACGGCACGGCCATGGATGGGCCGTCGATGAAGATCGACCTTCGTGAAAAGGACGATACCTACACCGTGCACGCCGAACTCCCCGGCGTAAAGAAGGAAGACATCCATGTGCAGATCGAAGGCAGCACGGTGTCGATCAGCGCTGAACGCAAGCTGGAGCGCGAAGTGAAGGATGGCGAGCGCGTATTGCGCACCGAGCGCAGTTTCGGCAAGGTTTCCCGCAGCTTCGATCTGGGAGTAGCACTGGATGAAAGCAAAGCCAGCGCGAAGTTCAACGATGGTGTGCTGGAGCTCACGCTGCCGCACAAGGCCATCACCCAGGCCAAAAAGCTGATGATCAGCTGAACGGGTCGTTGCAGGAACAGGCCGGCACTGGTCGCTGCCGGGTCGTGTTACCGCAGGGTGCCAGACCTGTTCCTGTGGCGGAGATGGACGAGTGGCAGAAAAACAAGGCAGGGCCGCCGGGCTCTGCCTTTTTCATGCGCTAAAATCCTGCCTTTCGCTCCACCTTCCAAGGTATCGCCATGTCCGCAGACACCAAGCAGCTCGCCCCCGCCCTGAAGGCCGAAATCCTCGCGGAAGCGCTGCCCTACATCAAACGCTTCTTCGACAAGACCATCGTCATCAAATACGGCGGCAATGCGATGACCGATCCCAAACTACAGGATTGCTTCGCGCGTGATGTGGTGCTGCTGAAGCTGGTCGGCATGAACCCGGTGGTGGTCCATGGCGGCGGCCCGCAGATTGACGACCTGCTCAAGCGGGTTGGCAAGCAAGGCCAGTTCATCCAGGGCATGCGGGTGACCGACGCGGAGACCATGGACATCGTCGAGATGGTGCTCGGCGGCCAGGTCAACAAGGACATCGTCAATCTCATCAACAAACATGGCGGCAAGGCAGTGGGCCTCACCGGAGCGGATGGCGCTTTCATCCGGGCCAAGAAACTGATGATGCCCAACAAGGACAACCCCGAGGAGATGCTGGATATCGGCCAGGTCGGCGAGATTTCCTCGATCGACCCTTCGATCATCACCTTCCTCGATTCAGGTGATTTCATCCCGGTGATCGCCCCGATCGGTGTGGGCTCGGCGGGTGAAACCTATAACATCAATGCCGATCTGGTCGCCGGCAAGCTCGCCGAAGTACTCAAGGCCGAGAAACTGGTGCTGCTGACCAACACCCCGGGCGTACTGGACAAGGAAGGCAATCTGCTCACGGGTCTGACCCCGCGCCAGATCGACGACCTGGTCGCTGACGGCACGCTCTCCGGCGGCATGCTGCCCAAGATCAGCTCCGCGCTGGACGCAGCGCGCAGTGGCGTGCACTCGGTGCACATCATTGACGGTCGCGTGGAACACTGCCTGCTGCTTGAGATCCTCACCGACCATGGTGTCGGCACGATGATCAAGAGCAAATAAGGCTTGGACACCACCCCGGCGAGAGCCGGGTGAGCTGCGGCAGCGGCCAAGAGCCCTGCCGCAGGGAACGATCAGTGGCCGAGCTTGTTCGCCACGAAAGTGCTCAGCGTGCCCACGGTCTCGAAGGTCGAGCCGTCGATGTCATCGTCGGCAAGATGAAAACCGAAATGCTCTTCCAATGCGGCAATCACGCCTACCACCGCCATCGAATCCAGTTCGGGGACAGCGCCCAGCAGCGGGGTGGAATCGTCAAAGGATGCGGCGCGGCCCCCCAGGCCCAGAACCTCTTCCAGCACCTGCAACACATCCCGGCGCGTAGTATCGAGCGAAGACAAGATCGTTTCCTTGGTTTTGCAGCACGAAAGCGCGGCATTATAAGCCCTGAACCTGCCCCGGCCAGTCCAGAAACCTCAAACCATGCGTGACTCCTGGCTCCTCCACCATCTGATCGAAAACAGCGCTGCGCGTAGTCCGGCAGCACCAGCGCTCACCGCCGGCAGCCATACGCTGGATTACGCAAGCCTGTGGCAAGCCACCGCAGCCTTCGCCAGCGGCCTGACAGCACTGGGCCTTGGCCGCAACGAGCGCGTCGCGATCTGGCTCGACAAGCGCATCGAAACGGTCGTCGCAAGCTTCGGCACCACTGCGGCGGGCGGCGTGTTCGTGCCAGTCAATCCGCTGCTCAAACCCGAGCAGGTCGCCTACATCCTGCGCGACTGCAATGTGCGCATGCTCGTCACCTCGCCCGAGCGCCTGGCTACGCTGCAGGATGTTTTGCCCCACTGCGCGGATCTGCGCCACGTCCTCCTCACAGCGCCCGCCAGCAGCCAACCGCCCTGCGCAGTACATGCATGGGCCGAGTTCCTGCAGACAGGCGGTCACTTCACGCCGCCCGCCACCGAACTGGATATGGCGGCCATTCTCTATACGTCCGGCAGCACCGGCCGCCCCAAGGGCGTGGTGCTCTCCCACCGCAATCTGGTGGCCGGCGCCAAGAGCGTGGCGAACTATCTCGGCAACCGGCCGGACGACAGCCTGCTCGCCGCCCTGCCGCTGTCTTTCGACGCCGGCTTCTCACAGCTCACCACCGCCTTCCATGCCGGCGCACGTGTTGTGCTGCTCAATTACCTGATGCCGCGCGACGTGATCAAGACTCTGGCGCGCGAGAAGATCACCGGTCTCACTGCCGTCCCGCCCTTGTGGATCCAGCTGGCCCAGCAGGCCTGGCCCGAATCCATCGCCAGCCATCTGCGCTACATCGCCAACACCGGCGGCCACATGCCGCTCGCCACTCTGCAAGCCCTGCAGGCGCGCTTACCGCAAACAACGCCCTACCTCATGTACGGTCTCACCGAAGCCTTCCGTGCCACTTATCTGGACCCAGAAGAGGTCACCCGCCGGCCGGACTCCATCGGCAAGGCGATTCCGGACAACGAAGTGCTGGTGCTGAGACCCAATGGCACGGAATGCGCAGCCAACGAGCCGGGCGAGCTGGTGCAGCGCGGCCCGCTGGTCGCCATGGGCTACTGGAACGACGCGGAGAAAACCGCAGAACGCTTCCGCCCTGTGCCCTCCGCCTTGCGCCCGCACGGCCTGATGCTGCCCGAGATGGCGGTGTATTCCGGCGACACGGTTCGGCGCGACGAAGAAGGCTTTCTCTACTTCATCGGTCGCACGGACGAGATGATCAAGACCTCCGGCTACCGCGTCAGCCCGGCCGAAGTCGAAGAAGAAGCTTATGCCACCGGTCTGCTCGCCGAGTGCGCCGCCGTCGGTGTACCGCACCCGCAGCTCGGGGCGGCCATCGTACTGATCGCCACGCCCAGCCACGCCGATCTGGATAGCACCGCCCTGCTCGCCGCGCTGAAGGTCCGCCTGCCCGCCTACCAGCTTCCCGCCTACATTGCGCTCCGGCATGAACCCCTTCCGCGCAATGCCAACGGCAAGATCGATCGCAAGGCGCTGGCAACGACCTTCCTCGATCTGTTTCCAAATCCACCGCTGGACGACCCGGCATGAACACGACTTTTGTGATCCGCGAAGCCCATACCGGGGACGCGCCCGAGGTTGCAACCATGCTCGGCGAATTGCTGGCCGAAATCACGCGGATCACGGGCCAGCAAGCATTCCATTTTGATTTCACAAGAAGCCTGTCGCAGTTCGAAGATTTTCTCGGCAAGGGCCGCTACTTCGTATTTGTCGCGCGCACCGCTGCAGACCAGCCAGCCGGCTTCATCGCTCTCTGTGAGAGCTATGCGCTCTACACCGAAGGGGTTTTCGGCAGCATCCCCGAGTTCTATGTCCGTCCCGGCTTCCGCGAGCAAGGGCTCGGGCTGCGTCTGCTGTCACAGGCAAAAGAGTTTGCGGCCGCACAGGGCTGGAAACGTCTGGAAGTTACAACGCCACCACTCCCTCAGTTCGACAGAACCCTAGCTTTCTATGAACGCGAGGGCTTTGCCATCAGCGGCGGACGCAAGCTGAAGATGTCCCTGTAATTGTTGCCACCCCCATACCCATGTCAGTCAAACCCCGCCACGCTCCGATGACCCAGTACCCCATCGTCAATGGCGAACTGGTGATCGGCGGCCAGTCAGTCTCGCAGCTCGCCACCGAACTCGGCACGCCTTTCTACGCTTACGCCCGCGCAGTGATCGACGCCCGTATCGCCCACCTGCGTGCCGCGCTGCCCGCTGCGATCAAGCTGCACTACGCAATCAAGGCCAACCCCATGCCGTCCCTGGTGGCGCACATGACCGGGCTGGTAGATGGACTCGATGTTGCCTCCGGCGGCGAGCTCGCCGTGGCACTCGCCAGCGGCATGGACACTCGCGAAATCAGCTTTGCCGGCCCGGCCAAACGCGAGCCGGAGCTGGAAGCGGCGGTACGTGCCGGCGTACTGCTGAACGTCGAATCCTTCCGCGAAGTCGAACTGCTCGCCACGCTCTCGCAGCGCCTCGGCCTGCCTGCCCGCGTCGCCGTGCGCGTGAATCCGGATTTCGAACTCAAATCCTCGGGCATGAAGATGGGCGGCGGGCCGAAGCCCTTCGGTGTGGATGCCGAAAACGTGCCGGAGCTTCTGCAGCGAATCGGCGATCTGGGACTGGCTTTCGAGGGCTTTCACCTGTTTGCCGGCTCGCAGAACCTGCGCAGTGAGGCCATCGTCGAAGCCCAGCAGCTGAGCTTCGAGCTGGCCGTGCGCCTGGCTGCCCACGCACCGGCGCCGGTACGCACGCTGAACCTCGGCGGCGGCTTCGGGATCCCCTATTTCCCCGGCGACGCACCGCTGGATCTGGCACCCATCGGCGCGAATCTGGCCGCACTGGCCGAGCTCGCCAAGACCAAACTGCCCCACGCAGAACTCGTCATCGAGCTCGGCCGTTATCTGGTCGGCGAGGCCGGCGTCTATGTGTGCCGGGTGGTCGACCGCAAGGTCTCGCGCGGCCAGACTTTCCTCGTCTGCGACGGGGGCCTGCATCACCACCTCGCCGCCTCCGGCAACTTCGGCCAGCTGATCCGCAAGAACTACCCGGTCATCATCGGCAACAAGGCAGCCCCAGAGCGCACCGAAACCGTCTCGGTGGTCGGCCCGCTATGCACGCCGCTGGACATCCTGGCCGAGCGCATGGAACTGGCGCTGGCCCTGCCCGGCGATCTGGTCGTGGTTTTCCAGAGCGGCGCTTACGGTTTTTCCGCCAGCCCGCGTGACTTTCTTGGCCACCCACAGGCGAAGGAAGTTCTGCTCTAGAAACGCCTCGCCTAAACTCTTCTTCATTTCCAATTACGGAGCACCCGATGGCCCACCCTCTCGCCGGAAAGCCTGTTCCCGCTGACATGCTGATGGATGTTCCGGCCCTGCTGGCGGCCTATTTTGAGGCGCCAGACGTGAGCATCTCCGAGCAGCGTGTGGCTTTCGGCACCAGCGGCCATCGTGGCACAGCCTTCAAGCGCAGCTTCAATGAAGCGCACATTCTCGCCATTACTCAGGCTGTCTGCGAATACCGCGCGGCGCAAGGCATCACCGGCCCGCTGTTCATCGGTAAGGACACTCACGCCCTCTCTGCGCCGGCACAACGCTCGGCGCTCGAAGTGCTGGCTGCCAACGGCGTCAGCACCCGCATGCAGGCCGATGACGGCTTCACGCCAACCCCGGTGGTTTCGCGCGCCATCCTGGTTCATAACAGAGGCTGCACAACTGATCTGGCAGATGGCCTGATCATCACTCCTTCGCACAATCCGCCCCAGGACGGCGGCATCAAATACAACCCACCGAATGGCGGCCCAGCCGACACAGATGTCACCGGCTGGATTGAAGAGCGCGCCAATGCACTAATGGCGACAGGCAATCGGGATGTGAAACGCCAGCCTTACGCAGCAGCGATCAACTCCGCCTGCATCACGCAGGAAGATTTCGCAGAAAGCTATATTGCCGAACTCGGTCAGGTGATCGACATGGAAGCAATCCGCCAAGCCAGGCTCCGAATTGGCGTCGACCCACTAGGGGGCGCTGCAGTGGCCTACTGGTCACGCATCGCCGAGCGCTACGGCATCGCCATCGAGGTGGTCAATCCCAAGGTGGACCCGACCTTCGGCTTCATGACGCTGGACCATGACGGCAAGATCCGCATGGACTGCTCCAGCCCCTATGCCATGGCGAGTCTGGTCGGGCTGAAGGATCGCTTTGATATCGCCTGGGGCAATGACGCTGACGTTGACCGCCACGGAATCGTCACGCCCACCGGCCTGATGAATCCAAATCATTACCTCGCAGTTGCCATCCAGTACCTCCTGGCTCATCGTCCGCAATGGCGCTCGGCGGCGGTGGGCAAAACCCTGGTGTCCTCGAGCATGATCGATCGCGTGCTCGCAGGCTTGGGTCGCCAGATGCTGGAAGTGCCCGTGGGTTTTAAATGGTTCGCACCCGGTCTGCTCGATGGCAGCCTGTGTTTTGGTGGCGAAGAGAGCGCAGGGGCAAGCTTCCTGCGCCGAGATGGCACGGCCTGGACTACCGACAAGGACGGCATTATTCTGGGTTTGCTGGCCGCAGAGATCACTGCGGTGACCGGCAAGGACCCAGGCCAGCACTACCAGGCACTCACTGCTCAGTACGGCACACCGCACTATGTCCGCATCGATGCCGCCGCCACGCCGGCCCAGAAGAAAGCCTTCAAACAGCTCACTGGCGAGAAGGTAGCGGCGCAGACGCTGGCCGGCGAAGTCATCACCGCCCGCCTCACTACCGCGCCCGGCAACGGAGCCCCCATCGGCGGGCTCAAAGTAAGCACCGCCAACGGCTGGTTCGCTGCCCGCCCCTCAGGCACCGAAGACATCTACAAGATCTACGCCGAGAGCTTCATCAGCGGCGCGCATCTCCAGCAGATCGTGCAAGAGGCGCAGGAGATCGTCAGCGCCGCACTGGCCAACTGAGCACGGCGGGGGCAAGCCCCCCCCCGCAGCTCACACCTTGTAGGCCTCCAAGGTGCGGGCAATGTCGCGACTCATGGCGGTAATCTGATCCACGGCACTTGCCGCTTCGTTGGCAGCTGTGGAGTTACGCTCGGTCATCTGGGCAATCTGCTCGATCTGCTGCGCGATCACGGTACTGGCTGAGCTTTGCTCACGTACCGCTTCGGTAATTTCCTCGACTACGCCAACGACCGCTCCTGAGCCCTCTCGAATGGTCTGGATGGATTCACCGGCCATGCGGGCCTTCTCCACCCCGGCAGCCACTTCCTGCACGGCCTGCCCCATACTGTCGACAGCCAGCAAGGCACTGTCCTTCATCTTGCTCAGCAAAATGCTGATTTCCTGAGTGGAATTGGCCGTGCGCTCAGCAAGCTTGCGCACCTCATCAGCCACCACCGCAAAACCGCGCCCTTGCTCACCGGCGCGGGCAGCTTCGATGGCCGCATTGAGGGCTAGCAGATTGGTCTGGTCGGCAATTTCCTTGATGATGTTGGCCGCCGAGGAGATGCTGTCGCTGTCGTTACGCAGGGTTCCAATGCGTTCAGAAGCCAGTTGCACGCTGCTGGCAATCTTCTGGATGCCACCCACCGTTGCCAGGATCACTTCGCCCCCCTGATCGGCGCTCGCACGTGAGGCGTGGGTATGCTGGCTGGCCTCCTGAGCCTGCCCGGCCACCATCGAGATGCTCACCGTGAGTTCCTCTATCGCAGAAGCCATGCTGGAGGAGGCATCACTCTGGACGCGTGAATTGCGAGCGATGTCCTGCGCTGTGCTGTCGGCCTGTTCCGCCACCTGCTGCATGCGCCGGGTAGCCTGCTGCACGTCGGCAAAGCTCGAGCGCAAGCGGGCCAGCAGCGCGTTATAGGCGGTCAGCGTACGGCCGATCTCGTCCTGTGAGTGCACCGGGATGCTATCGCGAAAGTCCAGTGCCTCAGCCGTCCGCACGATGGCGGCCTGCATGGCCGCAAGCGGCTGCACGATTGAGCGGCCAAGGAAGAAGCCCATCACGCCAATCACCAGCAAACCCACCAATGCCGCCGGGATGACCGCAGCCAAAGTGCTGGAAAAAGCATCGCTGGCCGCCTGCGAAACCGCGTCGGCCTCCTCTTTCTTGGCCTTGAGCAAGGCCTCGAAAGCCTCAGCCAGCTGCTTGTGAATAGGCCCGACCTGAGTTTGCATGATGCCCAATGCCATCTGCTGCTCCCCCATCTTGGCCAGATTCTGCACCTGGTTCATACGTGCCATATAGGCTGCAATACCTGTCTTGGCGTCAAGGAGGAGCTTCTTCTCGCTCTCCTCATGGGCCTTTTCGGTATAGAAATTGATCTGTTTGACGATACCCTCGGCCAGTTCAGCCATGCGGGCATCCGCCGTCTTGGCCGCATCGGCATCACTGATCAAGGCCCGGTCGTAGGCCGCAGCGTGCAGGCTCAGATACATGGCCCGTACGTCGCCGGCAGCCATCACGGCCGGCAGAGTCGTCGCGGTGATGTCGTCCACACCGGTCTTGACACGGCTCAGCCCGCTGACTGCCACTGCGATGACTGCCGCACAGGTCAGCAAGGCAATCACAACCAGCAAAGTGATCTTGCGTGCAATGCTCATTATTCACTCCCCCAATGTCCGGCGCGTCAGAGTCCGCGCGGCTCAAGGGGCTAACGGCACCCTTAGGGGAAGCTTTAGATACAAAAAAGCCCGGGGCTCGAGCCACCGGGCTGGTTTCTGCGAAAGAAGCCGGCTTACAAGGCCTTGGCGTTTTCAGCCAGGTACTTGGCTACGCCTTCCGGCGAAGCGTTCATCCCCTTGGAACCCTTCTTCCAGCCTGCCGGGCAGACTTCACCATGTTCTTCGGTGAATTGCAGGGCATCGATCACGCGCAGCAGCTCATCGATATCACGGCCCAGCGGCAGGTTGTTCACGACCTGATGCTGCACCACACCGCTCTTATCGATCAGGAAAGTGCCACGGAAAGCCACGCCGCCTTCGGATTCAACATCGTAGGCCTTGGCAATTTCGTGCTTCACGTCAGCAACCAGAGTGTAACCAACCTGGCCGATGCCGCCCTTGTCGACCGGAGTGTTCTTCCAGGCCAGATGGCTGAACTGGGAGTCGATCGAGACACCGATGACTTCCACATTCCGCTTCTTGAACTCCTCCAGACGATGATCGAAGGCAATCAGCTCGGAAGGGCACACAAAGGTGAAGTCCAGCGGGTAGAAGAACAAGGCGACATACTTGCCCTTGTTCACTGCGGACAAGGTGATGTCCTTGATTTCGTTGTTGCCCAGAACGGCAGTCGCAGTGAAATCGGGGGCTTGCTTGGCAACCAGAACGGCCATGATGAGTCCTCTCTCGAAAATGGCTCCGGCATACCTGAGTAAACCGGAGGGGTTTGGGTGTGCGGATTATGGTTGGCACTGCCTTGAAGGTAAACCCCGGATTCGATTGCTCCCGCCTATCGCTCAGATAGTTGGCCTCTGATCGAAGCCCACAGTGCGCTCTGCCGAGTCTTCCACTTCCAGCGCGTCCACACGGGCATGCGGTGGCCCCAGACTCACATGATGAATCAGCGCCACAACCTGAGGCTGCGCGCCCCAAACCAGCACCTCAACCTGACCACTGCGCAGATTGCGCACCCAGCCTTGCAAACCCAGCTCACGCGCCACACTGCACACGAACCAGCGAAAGCCCACCCCCTGCACGGTTCCACTGACCCGCAGGCGGCGCCCCACCACGATCTGATCCGCCCTCAAGGCCGCCTCACTCCCGCTCATTCTGGATCTCGCGTGCCCGCAGCAAGGCCGCTTCGATATCGACACACAGGTTATGCACTCCCAACTGAGCAGCAAGACCTGAGCGCTGCAGGATGGAGCGGGGCTGCTTGCCCAGACCACACAGCACCAGTGTCGCCCCCTTTTTCTCCAGCACTTCCTGCAGCCCTTCCAGCCAGTCGACCCCAGAGGTATCAATATTGAGGATTTCACGCAGATTCAGAATCAGCACTTCAACATCAAGGCGCGCGGGATCGAGCTGGGCGTCCAGTTTGGCCACTGCTCCGAAAAACAGCGAACCACGCAAATCAAAAGCCAGCAGGCCAGGACGCAATTGCACGCCAAGTGGCTCGGCTACGGTCAGATCCTGCATTCGATAGATGAAGAACAGGCTCGCCAGTAGCATGCCGATTTCCACCGCAACAGTCAGATCAAAAAGCACCGTCAGCAGAAAAGTGGCCAACAGGGTAATTCGGTAGTTCCACGAAAAATGGCGCAAGCGCGCGAACTCATGCCACTCCCCCATGCGCACGGCAGTCACCACCACAATTGCCGCCAATACAGGAATCGGCACCCAGACAGCCAGCGGCGCAGCCACCAGCACGATGATCAGCAGGGTCAGCGCATGTACGATGCCGGCCACCGGCGTACGGCCACCGGCACGTACATTGGTCGAGGTGCGTGCGATCGCACCCGTAGCAGCGATGCCACCAAAGAATGGCGAAGCAATATTGGCCAGCCCTTGCGCCATCAATTCCTGGTTCGGGTCATGTCGATCACCCACCTGAGAATCGACCACACGCGCCGAGAGCAAAGACTCGATCGCCCCCAGCAAGGCGATCGTGATGGCCGGCGCCAGCAGGCTGCCCAAGCGGCTCAGATCGGGCAAAGGGAATGAAATGGCCGGCAAGCCCTGGGGGATACCATTAAAACGGCTGCCAATGGTTTCCACTGGCAATTCCAGCACGACTCCAAGCGCAGTTCCCAGCAACAGCGCCATCAGCAAAGCCGGTACGGCTCCAGCACGAGGATAGCGCCGCGCCAGCATTTCCCAGCCTGCCTTCAGTGCCACGGTCGCCAAGGCCAGCGCCGCGGCATAAGGATTGACGGTTGGTGCAAGTTCGACCAGCACCCGCATCCGTGCAAAGAACTCAGCCGGCAGCGCTCCGCCCCCCAGACCAAAGAAATCCTTGACCTGCGACAGCGCCAGCACCACCCCGATACCGTTGGTAAAACCGATCACGACAGAGATCGGAATGAAACGGATCAGGTTGCCCATCCGCGTGAGGCCCATCACAACGAGCAGGAGGCCGGCCATGAAAGTCGCGGCCAGCATGTTGCTCACCCCATGGGCGGCGACAATGCCATACAAAATAGGAATGAAGGCGCCTGTGGGGCCACCGATCTGCACCAGCGAGCCGCCAAAAGCGGAAATGATGAAACCGGCAATGATGGCAGTCCAGATCCCAGCAGACGGGCTGACACCGCTGGCTATCGCAAATGCCATCGCCAGCGGCAAGGCCAGTACGCCTACTGTAAAACCTGCCGATAGATCACGGGCAAAGCGGTGTCTGGTGTAGCCCTTGATGGCATCCTGGAGCTTCGGATGGAACCTGTGCAACGACATCACTGCCACGCTCCTCTGCAAATCCGATCCCAAAACCGGACTGAATAAAGTCAATGCCGTTGCAGCTACAAGACAAAAACCCTGGCTGGCGAGATCCGTCGCAAGGCCACGACCCGTCAGTCACACAACGGTTTGTCCAGCGCTTGAACCGTCCGGCCAGAAAAACCTTCGCGCAGCAAGTTGGCCGCAGCAACCAGCATCAGAATGCCACCGGCCACCAGCAAAACCGCAGCCTCGATCAGCGTCATGGGCAAGCGCAGGAACAGCACCTGTCCTGTCGCCAGATACAGCGCGCCGCCTGCAAACAGGGCCATGCCCACGAGATCCAGCACCAGCCACAGCAGGAGACGCGGCGTGACGCGAAAACCCCGCAGGGCGCTCTGCATCGCTTACTTCACCCGCATGCCTGGCTGGGCGCCCGCATCCGGCGAGAGGATGAAGAGACCGGGCACTTCACCCTTGTCGTCCGACGCGGCCAGTACCATGCCCTCGCTCATGCCGAACTTCATCTTGCGCGGCGCGAGATTGGCCACCATCACGGTCAGGCGTCCAACCAGCAAAGCCGGGTCGTAAGCACTCTTGATGCCAGCGAAAACCTGACGTGGCTTTTCTTCGCCGATATCCAGTTGCAGCTTGAGCAACTTGGCCGCGCCCTCCACATGCTCGGCAGAGACGATCTTGGCAATGCGCAGATCGACCTTGCCGAAATCATCGATGCTGATGAAGGGCTCGAATTCATCGGCCTGCGCAGTTTCGGTCTGGGCTGCATGCGCCTGATGCTGGGCATGCTTCTGCGCCGGTTCGGGCTGCTTCACTTCTGTCACGAGGGTTTCCTTGTTGGCTTCGATCAGCGCATCGATCTGCTTGCGCTCGATACGGGTCATCAGGTGGGCGTAAGGATTGATCGTATGGCCCGCCGGCAGCGGTGACGCCAGATCGCTCCAGGCGAAGGGCTGCACGCCGAAGAAGGTTTCGACCTGAGCGGCCAGCGCCGGCAGCACCGGCTTGAGCAGGATGGTCAGCGCACGGAACTGGTTCAGCGCGGTGGAGCAGGCGCGATGCAGGCGCTCCAGCTGGGCCGGGTCTTTCGCCAGTTCCCAGGGCTTCTCGTCGTTCACATAGACGTTGGCCACGTCGGCCAGACGCATGATCTCGCGCAGCGCGCTGGAATAGTCGCGATCGTTGAAGGCGCGGGTCAGGCCAGCGATGGTGTCGGCATTCACGAAGGCTTCCAGCGCAGCGGCATCGCTGGCGGCCAGTTTGCCCTCAAAGCGCTTGCTGATGAAACCGGCGCAGCGGCTGGCGATGTTCACGAACTTGCCGACCAGATCCGAATTCACCTTGGCCACGAAGTCGTCCAGCGACAGATCCAGATCCTCGATGTTCGAGTTCAGCTTGGCGGCGTAGTAGTAGCGCAGCCATTCCGGGTTGAGCTTCTGCTCCAGATAGGAACGCGCGGTGATGAAGGTGCCGCGGCTCTTGCTCATCTTGGCGCCATCAACGGTCAAGAAACCGTTCACATTGAGGAAGTTCGGCGTGCGGTAATCGGCAAACTTCAGCATCGCCGGCCAGAACAGGGCGTGGAAGTAGAGGATGTCCTTGCCGATGAAGTGCACCATCTCGGTTCCGGCCGCTTGCGCCTTGGCCGGATCGATGTAATCGCTCACATCCAGACCGATGCGGTCTGCATAGTTCTTGAACGAGGCCAGATAGCCGATCGGCGCATCCAGCCAGACGTAGAAATACTTGCCCGGCGCATCCGGAATCTCGAAGCCGAAATAGGGCGCATCGCGCGAAATATCCCAGTCGGAAAGCTTGTTCTCGCCCGCCTCACCCAGCCATTCGCGCATCTTGTTGGAGGCTTCCGGCGGCATGCGGCGCGAGCCATCGGCGTTCGTCGCGCGGGTCCACTCGCGCAGGAACTCGACCGCCTTCGGGTCGGACAGGCGGAAGAAATAGTGTTCGGAGGAGCGCAATTCGGGCGTCGCGCCAGAGACGGCCGAATACGGATTCTTCAGTTCGGTCGGCGCATAGGCGGCACCGCAGACCTCGCAGCTGTCACCGTACTGATCCTTGGCCGCGCACTTGGGGCACTCGCCCTTGATGAAGCGATCCGCCAGGAACATGTTCTTGACCGGATCGTAATACTGCTCAATAGCGCGCGTTTCGATCATGCCGGCCGCGCGCAGCTTCTTGTAGATGTCTTCGGCGTAGGCGCGGTTTTCCGGGCTGTGGGTCGAGTGATAGTTATCGAAGGCCACGCTGAAATCGGTGAAATCGCGCAGATGCTCGCCGCGCACCCGCTCGACCAGCGCCTCAGGGCTGATGCCCTCCTTCTCGGCCCGCAGCATCACCGGCGCACCGTGGGTATCGTCGGCACACACGTAATGCACTTCGTTGCCCAGCATGCGCTGGAAGCGCACCCAGATATCGGCCTGAACGTAGCCGACAAGGTGGCCGAGGTGGATATCGCCGTTGGCATACGGCAGGGCATTGGTAACGAAGATCTTGCGGGTCATGTTGGTCTGATGCACGTAAATTGCAGGGGAAGACCGTAATTGTAGCCCGGGCGCACAGCCGCGCGCCCGGCTTTGTCCCCACGTACTACTTGATCACGCGCACCAGCCGCAGCGGCAGGCGATCATCCGACTTGGTCATGCCACTGCGCCCGCTCGCAAAATCCACCACCCAGATATCCTGCGGCTGGAAAGGATCGTAATCGGCGGGATGCAGATCACTATCGGTCCAGAACCATTTTGTCGGAGTTGCCGGAAACATGCTGCTGTCGATCGCCGGTTTGCTGAAACGGCGGTCGGCCAGATGCCCCAACTGCTGCACCGTCGGAATCCGCCAGGCCTTGGCGCCCGCGCCGGCCTCCGCGCGCGCCCGCGAAAGCGCATCGGGATAGGCAAACTCCAGCGCGCTGCCACTGCAGGTCTTGCCATCCCACACCATGCCCTCTACGCAGCGACGCCACACCAGCTTGTAGTGGATATCGGTCACTTCCTGACCATCTGCGGACGCTACGAAACGGTCCGCTGGCGGTACCGAAGCACAGCCTGCCAGTACAACGAGTCCAACCAAGATCGTCCACAATTTTCCGTGCATGAAATCCCCTCCAGATAGTCAGTCTTGGATCAAGCGTTTGCCCAGGCTCAAAGCCGCATCCTGGCCATAACCGATAGCCGCATAAAAACCTAGAGCCACCTCGTTATCCTGGCGCACCTGCAAGTTGAGCTTTGGGCAGCCACGTGCCATAAGTAACTCCTCCACCCGACTCATCAGCACCCGGGCAAAACCCCGCCCCCGCTGCGCCGGCGCCACACCGAGATAATTCACCCAACCTCGATGTCCATCATAGCCAGCCATCACGCTAGCCACGACCATTCCGTCCATTTCGCCCACCAGAAACAGTTCCGGCTGCACAGAGAGTTTGCGGGCAATATCCAGCCGAGGGTCATTCCACGGCCGGGTCAGGCCACAAGCTTCCCACAGGGCGATCACAGCAGCCTCATCGGAGGCCTGATAGAGTCGGATTAGCATGAAGAAAACACCAGATTGAACAGACCCAAGGTTAAAGACAACATGCACCCTTCCCTTAAAGATCAATAAATACTCAGTCAGCCAGCTTCGCTCGTGTCGTGCGACAGCGCAGGTAAAGCTGCCAGCCCAATGCGCTCGCGTGCCGCCGTACAACGTGGGTCAGGCAAACCATCATCCTGCCAGGCAGCAAACTCGCGACAGACCGCAGGGCGATTCGGATAAATCGTGCAACCCACATCACGCCCAGGCTCCCCCGCCAAGGCTACACAACGCGTCACAACAGGATGAGTACCCTGCATGGCACTCAGGGTTGATGTCACCTGCACGGTTAATGCATGTGGCACATAACCTCCGGGAGCATCGTCTGACTCCCCCCAATAAAAAGACACCCGAAAACTGCAACAGCAGGCGCCACAACGGATACAAGGATTAATACTGTCACTCATGGCAAATCTGAGCGGCGTCTTTGGCGCCCGGCATGTTAAACTTGACTTAAACAATCAACTATTCGCAAAACTGGTCATGAGTTTATCCGAGCAAGAGCTTCTAGCCACCCTTGGCGCCCTGATCGATCCGAACACAGACAAACCGTTTGTCGCAGCCAAGGCCATTAAAGCCGTGAAACTCAGCAGCGGCACAGCCGAAATTACTGTTGAGCTTGGCTACCCCGCAGCCAGTCAGCACGAAGCCCTCGCCGCCCAGATCGAAGCCACTGCTCTAGCCCAGAACGGGATCCATGTTGCCAAGGTGAGCATCAGCTCGAAGGTAATCGCCCACAAGGTGCAGGGCAATGTAGCTCTGCTACCTGGCGTAAAGAACATCATCGCCGTGTCCTCCGGCAAGGGCGGCGTCGGCAAGAGCACGACCACCGTCAATCTGGCGCTGGCGCTGGCACAGGAAGGCGCACGCGTCGGCATTCTGGATGCAGACATCTATGGCCCGAGCCAGCCGCAGATGCTGGGCATCGCAGAGGCCCAGCCCGAGTCAGACGATGGCAAAACCATGCGCCCGCTCGAAGCGCATGGCCTGCAAGCCAACTCCATCGGTTTCCTGATTGACCCCGAGCAGCCCATGGTGTGGCGCGGCCCGATGGTCACCCAGGCCCTGCGCCAACTGCTCTTTGATACCCGCTGGAATGATCTCGACTATCTCGTGATCGACATGCCCCCGGGCACCGGCGACATCCAGCTCACGCTGGCCCAGACCGTGCCGGTCACCGGCGCGGTGATCGTCACCACCCCGCAGGACATCGCCCTGCTGGATGCGCGCAAGGGCCTCAAGATGTTCGAGAAGGTCGGCATCCCGATCCTCGGCATCGTCGAAAACATGAGCATCCATGTGTGTTCGAACTGCGGCCACGCCGAGCACATCTTCGGCGCCGGCGGCGGCGAAGCCATGTGTGCCGACTACGGGGTTCCCTTCCTCGGGGCGCTGCCTTTGGATATCAAGATCCGCAGCCAGACCGATGCAGGCACCCCCACCGTGGCAGCCGAGCCGGAAAGCGCCATTGCCGACGCCTACCGCACGATTGCCCGCAAGGTGGCGGTGAGCATTGCCGAGAAACAGCGCGACATGCGCCTGAAGTTCCCGACTATCGTCATCAACAAGGACTGAGGCGTGCGCTGGCTTGCTGTAACACTTGGCCTGTTGGCTAGCTGCAGCGCAGCCCAGGCCGCCAGCCCGGCAGAAGGCCGGACAGTATTTGAAGACCTGTGTGCGGACTGCCACACCGTCACGCCCGGCAAGAACAAACGCGGCCCCAGTCTCGCCGGGGTCCTCGGCAAGGCCGCAGCGGGTCAGCCCAATTACAACTATTCGGAAGCCTTGCGCAATGCCGGCATCGTATGGTCGCCAGAGCGCCTCGCGCGCTTTCTCGCCAACCCGAAGAAAGATCTCCCCGGCACCAAGATGCGGCTTTTGAGCACGCCGGGCCAGGCCGAAATCGCCGAGTTGCTGACCTGGCTGCAAGAGCAGAAATAGCCAGGGCATCCGGCCTCAGGCCTGCGTCAAGCAAAATCCACCCAATTTCTGCGATAGACCTTAGAATTCGCGCTCTTAATCCAGCCGGACGAAGCATCGTGAGCATCAAGTCAGACAAGTGGATCCGCCGCATGGCCGAGCAACACGGCATGATCGAGCCCTTCGAGCCGCAACTGGTGCGCGAAGCCAACGGGGAGAAAATCGTCTCCTATGGCGCATCGAGCTACGGTTACGACATTCGCTGCGCTGACGAATTCAAGGTCTTCACCAACATCAACTCGACCATCGTTGATCCGAAGAACTTCGATCTGAATTCCTTCGTGGAAGTCTCCGGCAAGGGTTACTGCGTGATTCCGCCGAACTCCTTCGCGCTGGCACGCACCGTTGAATATTTCCGCATCCCGCGCTCGGTGCTCACCGTGTGTCTGGGCAAGAGCACCTATGCCCGCTGCGGCATCATCGTGAACGTCACCCCTTTCGAGCCGGAATGGGAAGGCTACGTGACGCTCGAGTTCTCCAACACCACGCCCCTGCCCGCCAAGATTTACGCGGGTGAAGGCTGCGCCCAGGTGCTGTTCTTCGAATCCGACGAGATCTGCGAAACCTCGTACAAGGACCGTGGCGGCAAGTACCAGGGACAGGTCGGTGTGACCTTGCCGAAAATCTGACGCCTATCGACCAGCGCCGACTACACGCTCACGGGGCCGCAAGCTGATGCTTGGCGGCCCCTTGTACTTGCCAAACCCATTCCGTAACCCTGCTGCCCTAACATGAAGGCAGCGGCTGCTCCTTCAGCAGCCACCAGCCAGACAGGAAATGCCATGCGCTTCCACTTCCCGATCATCATCATCGACGAGGACTTCCGCTCGGAAAACACCTCCGGTTTCGGCATCCGAGCACTCGCCAAGGCCATCGAGGCCGAGGGCATGGAGGTCGTGGGCGTCACCAGCTATGGTGACCTCTCCTCCTTTGCCCAGCAGCAGAGCCGTGCCTCAGGCTTCATCCTGTCGATCGACGATGAGGAATTCACCTCCGAAGAGGCCGACGAAACCATCGCCGAGCTGCGCGCCTTCGTCGAAGAAATCCGCTTTCGCAACGCCGACATCCCGATCTTCCTGCACGGCGAGACGCGAACCTCGCGCCACATTCCGAACGATGTGCTGCGCGAGCTGCACGGTTTCATCCACATGTTCGAGGACACACCTGAGTTCATCGCGCGCTACGTGCAACGCGAAGCCAAGGCCTATCTCGATTCGCTGGCCCCGCCCTTCTTCCGCGCCCTGACTCATTACGCAGCTGACGGCTCCTATTCCTGGCACTGCCCCGGCCACTCCGGCGGCGTGGCCTTCCTGAAGAGCCCGGTGGGCCAGATGTTCCACCAGTTCTTCGGCGAGAACATGCTGCGCGCTGACGTCTGCAACGCCGTAGAAGAGCTCGGCCAGCTGCTGGATCACACCGGCCCGGTAGCCGCCTCGGAACGCAATGCCGCGCGCATTTTTCACGCTGACCACCTGTTCTTCGTCACCAACGGGACATCGACTTCCAACAAGATCGTGTGGAATTCAACCGTCGCCCCGGGAGATGTGGTGGTGGTGGACCGCAACTGCCACAAGTCGATCCTGCATTCCATCATCATGACCGGGGCGATCCCGGTCTTCCTGATGCCCACGCGCAACCACTACGGCATCATCGGGCCAATCCCGAAGAGCGAGTTCAAGTGGGAAAACATCCAGAAGAAGATCGCCAAGAATCCCTTCGCGCTCGATAAAAATGCCAAGCCACGCGTGCTCACGATCACCCAGAGCACCTATGACGGCGTGCTCTACAACGTCGAGGAAATCAAGGAAGAGCTCGACGGCAAGATCGACACTCTGCACTTCGACGAAGCCTGGCTGCCGCACGCCGCCTTCCATGATTTCTATGGCGACTACCACGCCATCGGCGAAGATCGTCCGCGCTGCAAGGAATCGATGGTGTTCTCCACTCAGTCGACCCACAAGCTGCTGGCTGGCCTTTCGCAGGCCTCGCAGATCCTGGTGCAGGACTCAGAGAGCCGCAAGCTGGATAAAGACCTCTTCAACGAGGCCTACCTGATGCACACCTCCACCAGCCCGCAGTACTCGATCATCGCCTCCTGCGACGTCGCGGCCGAGATGATGGACGCCCCCGGCGGCCCTGCCCTGGTTGAAGAATCGATCGCCGAAGCCATGGAATTCCGTCGCGCCATGCGCAAGGTGGACGAGGAATGGGGTGCGGACTGGTGGTTCAAGGTCTGGGGCCCGGACTACCTCGCCGAAGAAGGCATGGGCGAGCGCGAAGACTGGATGCTCAAGGCCAATGATCGCTGGCACGGCTTCGGCAATCTCGCCGAAGGCTTCAACATGCTTGACCCGATCAAGGCCACCATCATCACCCCCGGGCTCGATGTGGATGGCGACTTCGCAGAAGCTGGCATCCCCGCCGCCGTACTTACCAAGTATCTGGCCGAACACGGCATCATCGTCGAGAAGTGCGGCCTCTACAGCTTCTTCATCATGTTCACCATCGGCATCACCAAGGGCCGCTGGAACACGCTGGTGACCGAACTGCAGCAGTTCAAGGATGCCTACGACCAGAACCAGCCGCTGTGGCGCGTGATGCCGGAGTTCATCGTCAAGAATCCGCGGTATGAACGGCATGGCCTGCGTGATCTGTGCCAGCAGATCCATGACGTGTACAAGGCGCGCGACGTGGCCCGCCTCACCACCGAAATGTATCTCTCGGACATGGTGCCAGCGATGCGCCCGACCGACGCCTGGTCCATGATGGCCCACCGCGAGATCGAACGCGTGGCCATCGACAAACTGGAAGGCCGCGTCACTGCCATCATGCTGACGCCCTACCCGCCGGGCATTCCGCTGCTGATTCCGGGTGAAGTCTTCAACAAGACCATCGTCGATTACCTGAAGTTCGTGCGCGAATTCAACGAGCGCTTCCCCGGCTTCGAGAGCGATTGCCACGGGCTCGTGAAGGAGCAGCGCGATGGCCAGATCCACTACTGCGTGGATTGCGTGAAACAGAAATAAACTCGGCCAGTTCGAAAAAACGGGGCGCTGCGGCGCCCCGTTTGCATTTCAAGAAAGTCCGTAGCGCTCTTAGAAGCTGTTCACGATCTGTAGCGAGAGGCCGTCAGCAGGGGCGAGGCAGGGGTTAGCAGAGCCTGCTCTGCTCTGCCGCAGCCGCAGCCGCAGCCGACAAGATCGGGGACTGCTTCTTACAAGCTGCGGTACATCTGCACATACCTTGTCGCGACGGCCTCGACAGCAAAGTTCTGCTCGATTCGCTGGCGTGCCGCCTGGCCGCGCGCCTGCAAAGCGGGCAGGCCCTCTCCAAGCGCCAACTCGATCGCATGCGCAAGCAACTCATCATCGCCGGGCTCGATCAACCAGCCGGTATCACCGATCATGCGCCCCGCATCGCCCACATTCGTCACCACGCAAGGCAAGCCACAACTCATGGCTTCTGCGACTGCATTCGGAAGCGCCTCCTGGATCGAGCTGAGCACACTCAGATCGCACCCAGCCAGCAAAGCGGGCACATCCTCGCGCGGCCCAAGCAGGAAAACCTTGCCCTTCAAAGCGACTTGCTCCACCAATGGCGCGAGCGCCGGATTATTTGGCGTCACGCCCAGGCCGGCGCACAGAAAGCGGGCCGCCGGCCAGGCCTCAGCCACCCATGCCGCCGCACGCAGAAAACCGGCGTGATTCTTGGCCGGATGCAGGCGGCCGATCATGGCGATCAGCAACTCATCATCCTGCACGCCAAGCATTGCCCGGCTCGCAGCGCGCGCGGCAGCGTCTGGCCGAAACAAGGCAGTGTCCAGAGCATTCGGCAGTACCAAGGCGCGCTGCGCATACCCCGCTGCCTCATGCTGCGCCACGGCAGCCTGCGCAACGTACAAGATCTTCGCTGCAAAGCGTGACAGCAGCGCATCGCAGCGGATCACCACACGTGTCGCCCGGCTTTCCAGTTCCGGGCGCGCCAGCGTCTGATGGATGCCGAGCACCACTGCCGCACGCGGCACAGCCAGGCGCGCAACCTGCGCAGCAAGGTTGCCGTGATACATCCAGCCCTGGATCACATCCGGCCGGAACGTGCGCACGACACCCCATAAGCGCCACAGCCCCATTGGCGTCGGGCGCGAAGGCGCCATGCCCAATTCAAATACTTCGACGCCCAATGCCCGAAGACTTTGCCCCACCGCTTGCGGCTCACGCAGCGACACCACTGCCACACTCAAGCCCTGCGCCTGCAAACCGGGCAACAGGCGCTCCAGCGCCCGCTCGGCACCGCCGACACCGAGGCCACTGGTGACGAACAACACCCGTCGCGGCATAGCAGCGGGCGTAGCCTCTGGCAACGAATGCTCGCGACCAGAGGCAGAGGCGCCGGTGTTCTTTCGCACTTTCAACCAGCTCAACCTGAACCACACCAGATAGGCCAGCGAACCGGCCAGCAGGACCCCAAGCAGTCGCCCCTCCTGCACACCTGCGCGCCAGGCTGCGAAAGTCGTCAGCGCAATCAGGGCTGCTGCGAGCCACAGCAGGCGCACCGCTCCGACTGTCGAAAGGCCCATTTCCAGCAACAAGTGGTGAGAGTGACCACGATCGGCCTGCATGGGGTTGCGGCCCTCGGCCGCGCGCCAGAAAGCCACCACAAACAAGTCGATGACCGGCACCGCCACCGGGGCCAGCACCACCGTCAAGGGCACGCGCTGCACCGCAAAGCCCTGCCAGGACAACGAGAGCGTCAGGATCAGCCAGCACAGCAGCATGCCGATCGCCAGTGCGCCCGCATCGCCCAGGAAAACCTTGGCGCGTGCCTGCCAGGGCCAGCGTGCATTCCACAGCAGAAAACCCAGCATCGCGGCGCACAGGATTGCCGCTACTTGCGCCAGCTCCGGTCGCCCGACCGCCTGGGCGGCAAGCGCCAGAGCCAGGGAGGCGATGGAGAGACAGCCGCCGGCAAGCCCGTCCAGTCCATCAATCATGTTGATCGCATTGAGCACGGCCACGATCATCAGCACCGTCAGCGGCTTGGCCGCCCAACCCAGATCCAGATGGCCCGCCATGAAGGGTAGCGGCATCGCGTAAAGCGCGGCCCCCGTAGCATAAACCAGCCAGCCCGCCGCCACGATCTGGCACAGGAGCTTGAAACGCGCCGAGAGATTGCGCGCGTCATCCACCAGCCCGATCACCAGCATCAGCAAGAGCGGCCCAGCCACCTCGGTCAGGACGCCCAGCCGCCCCGCCAGCGCGCAAGCCAGCACAAAACCGATCAGGACGGCCAGCCCCCCCACCACGGGTATCGGCGCGCCATGCTGCTTGCGCGCGTCCGGCATATCGATCAGGCGCAAACGTGCGGCATGCTGCGCCAGCCAGCGGCAGCCCAGCGCCGTCAGTACAAAGGCGGTGAGGATCACGACCAGGCTCATGCGCTCGCCCTCCCGGCTGCGCGGGCGTACACCGCCAGGGTCTGGGCGATCACCACCTGATCCGAAAAATTCGCTTCCACATGCCGACGCGCCGCTTCGCCCATGCGATGACGTTTCGCCTCGTCCTGCAGCAAATCGAGCAAGGCCTCAGCCAGCCGCTCGCCTTCGGCGGGAGGGACTAGATACCCGGTTTCGTCGTCCACAACTACATCGCGACAGCCTGGCACATCGGTCGCCACCATCGGCACGCCACAGGCCGCGCCTTCCAGCAAGGCGCGCGGAATGCCTTCGCCCTGCGTGCTGGCCAGCACCACAATGCTCGCAGACTGGTTCAGGGCCAGCACATCGCTGCGCTGACCCAGAAACTCCACTGCATTGCTCGCTCGCCAGCTTGTCAGCTCGGCTTCCGTCACGCTCTCCGGATTACCCGGATCCGGAGCCCCCGCCAACAGAAAGCGAACATCCGGCCGCACTTGGCGCACCCGCTGCGCCGCTGCGACAAAATCGGCAATCCCTTTGGAATGCAGCAGGCGGGCCATCATCAACACCGTTGTCTGTCGCGCCACGCACGGGGCAGGTTCGAAGTGGGCCGTATCGATGCCATCACCAGCAATCACTTGCACGCCACTTTTCGCTAGTACGCCGTAGCCGGCGAGGGTGTCGCGATTGTCCCGATTCTGGAAAATCACCTCCGTGCCACGCAGGGCCAGGCGGTAAAGGCCAAGCACTACCGGCCTGATCAGGCGCGCCTTGAGCGTATCCGCCAACAGCGCAAAGCCCAGGCCGGTCACCGAATTGACGATGCCCGCTATCCCTGCCTGACGCGCAGCGAAACTGCCATAGATCACGCACTTGATCGTGAAGTGATGAACCAGATCAGGCTGCTCCTCGCGATACAGGCGAGCAATCCGGCGGATCACGGCCAGTTCGGCCAGCGGATTCACGCCACTACGCGAAACAGGCAGCGGCTCCCAGCGAAAACCGAGTTCGCGCAAGCGCGGGCCGTAATCCCCGGGGGGCGACAGCAGCAAGACCTCATCACCCCGCGCGCGCAGAGCCTTTGCCAATGAGAGCTTGAAGTTGTAGAGGAACCAGTCCGTATTCGCGAACAGCACAATCTTCATGCCAGCCTGCGCCGCCAGCGGCTGCGCACTCCATCGAAATCAGTCATCAGCATCGCGCCACCATATACGCCCGCCGCCGCCATGATCTTGCTCAGCACGGCCAACCAGCTCGCCGCCGGCCATATCCACAGCAGCCCTCCCATCAGGATTGCCGCACACACAGGAGGCCAGCACAGTCCAAAAGGAATACGCGGCCGTAAAACCCCGCGCCCGGCCCACAAACTCACCACAGCCCCGGCACACTGACCCAGCAGCAAACCCAGTGCAGTGCCGGGCGTCCCCATTTCGGGCACCAGCAGCCAGGCCAGCACAAGCCCGCCTCCTGCCGATAATCCGATGCTAGCGGCGTGCCACCACACGCGCTTGGCCAGCAGCAGCGGCTGATCAAAGTAGTAGGCCTTCACCCCGGCCATCACCGCCGCTGCACTCACCAGCGCCAGCAGCGCTGGCGGCAGGCTCGCGAAAGCCTCGCCGTACAAGAGCGGCAGCACATCCGGCAGAATCAAGGCAAAGCCAAGCCCTGCCGGCAGGCTGATCGCCAGACCGAGCGCACCGTAACGCTCATAAAGCCTTTGCGCTTCGCTGCCCTCGCCACGCCCCCAGGCCTGTACCAGACGCGGATACCAGGCAGTACACAAACCGCTGAAGATCAGCCCCAGCGTTTGCTGGGCCAGATCCATCACCGCGCTGTAGCGGCCCAGCTCGGCCAGCGGCACCAGGCGCTCCAGCACATAGCGGTCCCCCCACAACAGCAGGTAACCCAGCAAGGAAGTCAGCAGCAGCGGGCCGCCGAAGGCCAGCAAATCGCCTCGCAAGCCGGGATCGCCTGGAATGTCGGGCGCGATCGCGGCAGGCCGCCAAACCTCCCCTGCCAGCAAGGCGGCCAACAGAAAAGCCATCGTCATGGCCACCAGCACGGCCTGAGCACCGCCTGCGATCTGCAAGGCGAGCACACAGAACACGCAAGCCATCAAGGCCTTGCTCACAAACTGCAGCGAGTAACGGGCGCTACGCTGGGCAGCGGCCAGGTACTGCCCGGAAAAATCGAACATGCCCTGCGCGAGCGCCATACAGGCGGCCAGCGACAGCAGCCAGGGCGCAAACGGCGAGTGGCCAAGCGCGTCCAGCCCCCACGCCACGCAGATCAGCAACAGCCCCGAGCCCAGCATTGTTCGCCGCAGCAGTCGAAGCAAGGCCTCGCGTCGATCTGCCTCAGCGTAAAACCGTGCCAGGCTCGCGTTGATCGGATTGAACAACACCAGCGTCACAGCGGCTGCAGCAGCCAGTGCCAGGGTCAGCTGCCCATACCGCTCGGGCCCCAACCCGCGCACCACCAGCGCCAGGGTCAGCATCGCCAGAGCGCCTGACGCGATACGTGTCGCGATATAGGCGGCCGAAGCGCGCAGACTCATCGCACAACTCCCGGCAGGCTGCGCACCAACTCAATCCAGCGCTGCGCAACAAGTGGCGCGGCAAACGTCAATGCGCGCTCACGCAGGGCCTCCCCAAGCGCTTTCCGCTCAGCTTCCGGTAAGGCCAGCACGCGCGCCATATTCGCCGACAACGCAGGCACATCCTCAACCGGGCTCAACTGAGCGTGAAACGCCGACCCGAGAATCTCGGCCGGACCGTAAGGGCAATCCGTCGACACCACAGGGCAGCCCGCCCCCATGGCTTCCATCAGCACATTGGACCAGCCTTCGAAACGCGAACTCACTACCAGCAAACCCGCGCGACGATAGAAGGGCTGCAAGTCCGCCTGCCACCCCATGCAATGCACATCCTGCAAACCCTGCCGGATGATCTCCGCCGCCAGCCAGTCCCGATCAGGTCCATCGCCAACAATCAGCAATGGCGGCCGCGAACGTGGCAGCGCTGCGTGAGCCGCCAACAGGATATCCAGCCCCTTGGTATGACGATCCAGGCGACCGGCAAAGAGCGTAAATCCCGTGTCAAAGCTATCCGCCATCGTACTGTGTGCCAGCACATATTCAGGCGCTGTTACGGCCAGCGGATTGGGAATGCTGTGCAAGCGCTCAAGCGGCAGCCGCATGCTGCGCGCCATCTCGACTTTGACGCCTTGCGACACGCCGACCACCGCAGCCGGCCACCGATAGCAACAAGCCATCAGCACGCGGCGCGCGCGCCCCAGCCACAAGGGATTGTGATGCATGCTCACGATCAGGCGCTGGCACCAGCCCCCTTGCAAGGCAGCCAGCGTACAGGCCAATCCGGCCTCATCCATGAACGCCAGCACTGCGTCCGCTTGCCAGCCGCGTTCGATCTCGGCAATCGCCTGCACGCGCAACCGAAAGGCTCGCAACTTCGCCAGCAAGCCGTTCTGAGCCGGAAGCCGCAGGTCCTCGATCGGAACCCCGAAATCGAAACGTTCAGCCCCCACATGCCAGGCCACGACCCGCAACTGGTGCACGCGAGACCATTCGCGCGCCAGGATTGCAGCCACCTGCTCTGCGCCACCGCCATGCACTGTCGGGATTACAAGCAGGAGTTTCATGCCGGAAGAGATTCCGGCAAAAGCCGGCCACGCGAAGGGAAGCGCGCAGTATACCGTCAGCCCGCGCCCCGCCCTTCATTCCAGTCCGGAATGAAGGCGATATGGAGAAGCGAGCATCAGACAGTATTCAAGCGCGACCCGAAAAGTCGCGAGTGTCAAACCGATGGAAAATAGTCGGCGATCAAAGACAGCTGCGCCCGGCAAGCTTCAGTCCGGGCAGGTCCTGCGCATCAAAGCCCTGAGCCCACTCGCGCAAGGCCGGACGATGATAGGAAAAGCCATCACACAAAGCCACCGCCAAACGATCCAGCGAAGCAGTTTTCTGCGTCACCGCATAAGCCTCGCCGCAGCGCATCATCATGTACCAGCCCGGTTTGTAGTGCCAATGCGCGTCACAACGCTCAGCAATCTGCGCCGCACCCGGCTCATCTGGATGCCAGCTCTGCAAACGCAAGCTCTCCGCATGCAAGGCAAACACAGAAAAGCGTGACACCTTGTCGAGTTCGGCGCGCGCCGCCTCTCGCGTCGCCATTGAAGTGTTCGGCTCTTCTGAGCCCAGCCGCACATAGGCTTCACGCACTGCAAACCAATCATGCGCAATCCATGTCAGCACGCCCAAACCAACAACGGAAACCGAGACCCCTACCCAGCGCGGAATCCGTACTACCCGCAGGCTCTCATCCTCAGCATCCGCAATCCCCATGCACAAGCCGAAAGGAATCAGGAAATAGGTGTACCAGAGCGGGTACTCCACCATGCTATGCGCACCAATCACCCCCACTACGGCCAGACACCATACGCTGGTCGGCGTAGGCGCACGCCGCAGATGACGAATGAACCACCAGGCAATCGCCCCCGTCACCAGCAAGGCGACGGGCACTCCAAACTCCACCGCCAGATTCAGCGGCAAGTTATGCGCATGCTCGGCAAACTTCGGAAATTTCTCGGGCGGAGTAAGGAACATCGCATCGATGGACGCCTTGTAGAACGAGCCCGGCCCCTGCCCCAACCAAGGATGTTCCTGAATCGCCAGCCAGGCTGCCTGCCAGTTATACAGCCGTTGCCCGTTCGAGCCGGCATCCCCCGCACGCTCGAGCGAAGACGTCACCCCGAACACATCCAGAATGTTGCCGTAAGCCACCAGCAACTGGGCAACAACCGAACACAGCACCACCACCAGCAAAGCCCGCCCAACACGGCGCGCTTCATCACCGCCACGCCATTGCGCCCAAGCGCCCAAAAATGCGAATACAAAGGTATAGAGCCAGACACTTCGCGACGCCGAAGCCGCTGCCGCCAAGCTCAGCCAGGCAGCCAGCCCGATCATCCACCAAACGTTCAGGAGCTTGCGCGCATGCAGGAAACACAGCGAGCCCAGCCCAAGAAACACCAGATCCGCATAGTGATTGGCCTGGCCGATATTGCCGAAGGCCTGCAGATACATCTTCGGCAACACCAGACCGGCGGAAGGCCAATTCGCAAGTTGGACCAGCGCCGCAATCGACTGCAAAACAGCACATACCAGCAGACCAGTCGCCACCCTATCGCCAAGAGCCCCTTCAGCCTCCGCTCTGCCAGACAAGCCCAGCACCAGACACAGCAGAAACACAGCCCAATAGATCGCATAGCCAGCTGAATGACCCGCCGGCCAGAAAACCATCGCCAGCACCGCACACAAACCCAAGCCAAACACCCAGCTGCTCCGCAGCCGCAGGCCTGGCGCTGAAGGCTGCGCCCAGACACCGAAACCCAAACCTGCAGCCAACGCGGCAAGCCACTCCGCATACGCCACGGTTTGCGGGTTGTGATGAAGGCTCAACAAGGTCGGCGCGGACAGACCAAAAAAAATCAAAGCCCCGGAAAATCTGTGCAACACATCAAAGCCCATCCAATTCATCCACGAAACCCGCTCACAAGAAAATCGCACAAGGCTTCGCATCGAAATCAAACCGGGCGTAACCTTTGCCAGCGACTGCTTACGCGGCGCGAACAAATAGCACGCATTAGCGCACGGACTCGCCGCGTCCGGACGAATTATTTGGGACGGCACGCAAAGCTACAATCTGGAAAGTAACAAAGTCATCGCTTGGCGTGATCTTCCAACCAAACTGAGCCAGAAATCTTGCGTAACAAATTTTCCGCCTCAGCAACAATCTGACCAATTCTTGCGTAATAGAAGCCCGAAGGCCACAGCAAGTTTCTGCTGTGTGTAGTCCCCCGCTGGCATAGAGAGCACAGATCGCAGCGATTGCGCACATATTGACGGAATCTGTCGATGAACGCCTCTACTCTTCAGGCCGTTTTTTTAGTCTCGTGATACTCCTGCTCGGTATTCACCTCCCACAGGGCCTTGCGGCTGGTGATGCCCTCGCGGATGTTGCGGACTGCCTCGATGGCGGTGAGCATGGAGTGGTCCTGATTGTTGTAGCGGTGCTGGCCGTTGCGACCGAGGCAATACAGGTTGCTGATTGCATCGAGGTGGGCGCGCAAGGTGTCGAATTCGCCGTAGCTGCCGAAGTAGGCCGGGTAGGCTTTCTCGATGTGGATCCGGCAGGTGTCGAGGATGTCTTCACGATCGAGGATGTCGATCTTGATCAGTTCCTGCACGGCGTACTCGATGAAGTCCGCATCGCTCATCTTCCAGATTTCATCCTGATCCGAACACATGTATTCGAGGCCGATCCAGGCATTTTCCGGATCCGCCACCATGTAGGGCGACCAGTTGTTGAAGATCTGCAGGCGGCACAGTTTCACGTCGCGCTCCTGGATGTAGATCCAGGTGTCCGGCACGATGTCGCCCACGGTCTTGATCGCGGTTTCGTTGCGGATCCGCAGCTTCTTGGCCAGCACGCCGACGGTCATGAAGTCGCGGTAGGGAAGGTCGCGGGCGATGCGCTGCACATCGGCGCTGACGGCGTCACCGCTGAGGCTGGCCACCAGATCCTTGATTGGCATGGTGGAGAGACACAGGTCGCATTCGAAGCGCTGCTTCACGCCATCGCACTCGGCGGTCACGGCAATGATCTTGCCGCCTTCAACCTCGATGCCGCTCACCTTGTAGCGCATCAGGATCTGGCCGCCCATCTTGCGGATGTCGTCCGCCACGCATTCCCACAGCTGGCCCGGGCCGAGCTTGGGGTAGAAGAATTGCTCGATTAGCGAAGTCTCGGTCTTCTTCTGGCGCAGATCCTGATCCTTGCCGCCGGGCAGAAGTTTTTTCAGTGCGGCAAACACGGCCTTCGAGAGCGAGAGCCCCTTGATGCGCTGAGCACCCCATTCCGAGGAGATCTTGCGCGGATGCACGCCCCAGACCTTCTCTGTGTAGTCCTCGAAGAACATGCGGTAGAGCGGCTTGCCGAAGCGGTTGATGAGGAAGTCTTCGAGCGAGTCTTCCTTCGGGCGCTTGAAGATTTGTGCGCCGATGTAGCCGAAGCCCGCCACCATGGTGCGGAAGATGCCCAGATTCAGCACGGTCTGGGCCTTCAGCGAAATCGGGTAATCGAAGAATTTGCGCAGGTAGAAGATGCGCGAGATGCGCTCGCGGATCAGCATTACGCGGTCCACGTTTTCCGGATTGGGACCGTCTTTCGCCCAGGGTTTTTCCTTGCCGAGCAAGGCATCGTCGCGCGAAGGAGCGCCTTGCAACGGCATGCGGGCGGCCCACCAGTCCATCACGGCGTCATTCTTGGAGAAGAAGCGATGGCCGCCGATATCGATGCGGTTGCCCTTGAAGTTGATGGTGCAGGAGATGCCGCCGATGCGGTCGGTGGCTTCAAGGATGATGGGCTGGATGTCGCTGCCTTGCGACAGGAATTCGAAGGCGGCGGTCAGACCGGCCGGGCCAGCGCCAATGATGAGGGCGGTTTTTTTCATGTCAGGCTCAGCGGAAGAAAACGAACAAGCGGCGCAGGCCGAAGTTCCACACCAGCACCAGGCCGGCGATAAAGGGTTTGGTGAGTTTCGGGCTCAGTTGGGCGATATCGACCGCCAGCCACATCAGCAGCAGAGTCAGCAGCAGGCCGCCGATGCCGATCACTGTGAACACGATGAAATCGCGCAGCGTGGTAGCACGGGTGCCGCGCCAGACCCAGGTGATGCACAGCAGGTAGTTGGTCGCGAGGCCGGCGCAGAAGCCTAGTAGTGTGGCGACGGCATAGTGCAGGCCCAGATTCAGGGCCAGCCACAGCACGCCATAGTCGACGGCAAAAGCCAGACCGCCGACCAGCAAGTAGCTGAAGAATTCACGCAGCAAGCGAAACTCAGAACCATCAAGCTTCAAAGAGGTTTCCATATAAATCCGTAAAAAAATTCACAATTCTTATAAGCCAAACGCCAAACACCGAAGCAAATATCAATACTTACCAACAAAGTCTTTACATCGATAAAGATAATAAGTCATGTTTTTATCTTTAACCATTCCGCCTTTGATTTTCCACGAACCAATCGCAGGCGCATTCAATGCATCATCCAGAACCAAATAACCCAACTTACCTTCAGACTTACGGCACGCATCCGCCACTACATCATTATCAATCCGGCAATGTGATTGCTCCCCTTGCAATGAATTAACCACACTGCAAATTTGCCGCTGAACTTGGACAATCTCCATTACATCTTTTCGTTTATATGCTTCCTCAGCCGTACCGCGACTAAACGCCAAACCCGCTGTTTGCTGACCATCAAAATACACGGGGCGATTCAAAATAAGCCACGGAGCCAACAACTCCCCATCCCAAAAAACCTGAGCACCCGGTTCAATTTCCACGCCAAAAATATTTTCTGAATTTTGAGCGGATTCAATGTATTGAGTCCACACGGTTCTCCGATCCCAACTCTGAAATGCATACAACAAACCCAAGACTAGAAAAAAAATTAAAAACGCGCGAATCTTGACTATATGACGCCACAGGGCTACCCCCCCTGCCATCAACGTCACCGCGATCAAAGGGAAACTCAAGAGCACAAACTCCTCCCGGAAATGTGATCGGTCTCCACCATATTTCTCGGAAAGCAGAAAAATCCCGTAAGAAAACTTGAGTACTCCCAAAAAAATCACCCCAACAACCACCGCAAAGAGCAGTTTCTGGATACTAGCGCTGATTTTTCCTTCAATGCGGGGCAAGAACAAATACAACAACATCAAAATCGGAACAACAAAGGGCGAAATCCCTAAGCCACCGGTTTGCACGCCAAAAGCCAGACACGCCAATAACAACAGGGTTCGCAGTGAACGCCCGCCCTCAAGCCGGACAGAGCTAATCAACAACCAAGGCGCTGCCGCCATGGCAAACCAGTGAAGAATCCAATGCATCCGCCACAACTGCAGGCTAGTTGGCAAGACCAAGTGAAGACCATCAGCCAACACAGCAGACGCTACAAAAGCTACGCCAGTCGCCAACAAGACGGAACGGGCAAAACGCGACATCAATTCCGATGAGGCTCGCTGCCAAGTTAAAAACGCCACAAACAAATCAAGCAGCAAATAAGCATACGCATCAGGCTGCCAGGAAAAAACAAAAAGATGGGGACTGGGTACAACAATCCACTTAAACCACTGTTCGTCATACACCTGTACCAACTTCCCCGCCGGCGCCCATCCCATCAAGCCCAGCGCAAACAACAACACCCCCGGCCAAAGCAGATGCAACCAGCGCCGGTCGGCAAGCACCAGATCCAGCCAAACCAGCAAAACGGCAGGCAAAGCTTGCAAGGGATGACAAACCGCCGCCAGCATCCAAGCCATCAAGGCCCATACCCGCCGATTTCCGAACCAGAGCGCCAGAGCCAACAACACCAAAGGCTCGGCTACGGAGCGGGCGGTAAAAAATGGTTCCAGATAAGCAAATATCTTATGACCACCATAGCCGGCTGGCATCACCAACAAGGCCAGCAAGACCCAGAAATGGAAAGTCTCAGGAAAAAGGCGACGCACCAGCAAACCAGAGGCCAACAGAAAGCACAGGCTGGAAGCAGCAGTCAGCCACATGAATAACACCGGAGCAGAGACCCCAGTCGCCTGTAACAAAAACGCCACGAAATCCGGAAACAGCGTAAAGCTTGCCTGGCTACCAAAAGCAAAAAATAGATCCAGACCAAACTCATCCGGCCGTGCTCGCAACAGGGCCTGCCCCAGATACAAAATCGAATCGTGCCGGAGTCCATGATAAGGATGCAGATAGACCAGCAACAAGGCAAGCAACAGAAGCCCGGCAAGGCGGGGGAGCACGGTAAGCTTTGACATGATTAGCTAAAAATAAAGACGCTACGCGCCGATTGGCACTGTCAAAAAGAAAGGCGGCCGAAGCCGCCTTCTTTTCTCACATCAAGCTTAGCCGCGGCAAGAGCCCGGCATCCACTTGGTGGGAGTACCCGAACATACCCACTGCGAAATCGTACTTCCGCTGATCGTCGGGGTCAGCGTAATAGTAACCGCCTCCGCCAAGCCTTGGCCCGATGCGGTCACAATGCCGTCCGTGGCGCCAACAGTCAAACTACCAACATACTTGGTCGATGAAAAGCTGCTGGCACAAGAATCCAGATTACTGGCGCCGGTCGATTGAACGATTTCAGTCACGCAGGTACGTGCGGAGCTCGCAGCCAGCACAATTTCAGAAACCTTGGCCTTGTTGGTGTAATCCTGGTAAGCCGGCAGTGCGACCGCAGCCAGGATACCGATGATCGCAACAACGATCATCAGTTCGATCAGGGTAAAGCCCTGTTGAATACGCTTCATAGTGATCTCCTTGAGGAAGAATACGGAGGGATTCCGCTAGCCTCTACAAGCCAGCTTCATGCCAACTCGAATAAAAATAAAAAATCATCAACAAAATCATACAACTAAAAAATCACCCACAACACCAAAGGCATATCAACACTATCTTCCAATCTTTCCAGATGACAAATTTCGTCAGTTAGCCTCCGCTAGGCGTCAGCTTGGGCTTGTTGAATACCGCCAATCATGCCGTCCAAGGCGTTGGCGCTGATATGATTGCGGCTGGCTGCAGCGCAGCAAGCATAGATAAATCAAGGATCTCCGAAATGGCAGTTTTCGCCCTGGATGACCAGAAACCAGAACTCAGCAAGGATGCATGGGTCGCCGATTCGGCCCAAGTGATCGGCCGAAGCAAATTAGGGGAGCGCGTAAGCGTGTGGTTCAACGCCATCCTACGTGGCGACAACGAGCCGATCACGGTGGGGGCGAACTCCAACATTCAGGATGGCGCGATCCTGCATACCGACGAAGGAATTCCGCTCACGATCGGCAAGAACGTGTCAGTCGGCCACATGGCCATGCTGCATGGCTGCACCGTGGGTGACGGGACCCTGATCGGCATGAACGCCGTGATCCTCAACCGCGCGGTAATCGGCAAGCATTGCCTGATCGGCGCCAAGGCACTGATTCCTGAGGGCAAGGTGATTCCTGATCGCTCGCTCGTAGTGGGAACGCCCGGGCGGATCATTCGCGAGCTGACGGACGAGGAAGTGGCCCGCATCGAAGCAGGAGCCGCCCATTACGTTGAGAACGCAGCCCGCTTTCGCAAAGGTCTGCGCCGGATCGACGAATGATTGCGCTGATTCAGCGAGTCCGTTCGGCCTCGGTTCATGTTGAAAACCGCCTGACAGGTGAAATCGGCCCAGGACTGCTCGCCCTGATCGGCATTCAGCGAGCAGATGACGCAAACAGCGCGCGCCGCCTGCTGGACAAGCTGCTCGCTTATCGCGTGTTCGGTGACGACTCTGGACGCATGAATCGCTCGCTCAGCGACACCGTCGGTGGCCTGCTGCTGGTTTCCCAATTCACGCTTGCGGCCGACACCAAGAAAGGCACGCGGCCAAGCTTTACGCCAGCCGCCCCGCCTGAGGAAGCACGCGAGCTCTTCGATCATTTCGTGGAACTCGCCCGCACAGCTCATCCGGATGTGGCGACAGGTGAGTTTGGTGCCGATATGCAAGTCAGTCTGGTCAATGATGGACCCGTGACTTTCTGGCTGGAGGTGTGATGATGGCGGTGGAATTTCGCTCTCTTCCTACCCTCGGCAGCTGTCGCCAAACTTCAAGACTAAAGTCTCAAGAACGGTGCGGCATGAAACTGACGCTCTTGGGTTTGGCGTTTGGGCTGGCAATGCTTGCTGGTTGCTCAACCACGCCGTCCGCGCCCACCACGCCCCGCCCCTCAGTGGAGGACAAGCGCCCCGCTCACCTCCGATTCGAAGATCAGCAAACCGCCAACGAGATCGTACTGCAGGCCATGGCCTTGCTCGAAACCAACTACCAGTTTGGTGGACGCAATCCGGAAGCTGGACTGGATTGCAGCGGCATGGTGAGTCTGGTGGTAGAGAAAGCCAGTGGCCGCCGCTTGCCGCACAATGCCGCGCAGATTGCAGCGCAGACGCGTGAGGTGGCACGCAAGGAACTCAAGCCTGCGGATCTGGTGTTCTTCAACACCAGCGGCAAACCTTATTCACATATGGGCATTTACCTGGGTGACGGGCGCTTCGTACACGCGCCTTCTACGCGTGGCAAGGTCCGCATCGACCGGCTGGACATGGCTTACTACGCCCAGCGCTTTACCAGCGCACGCACTCTGTTTGATTGACGCTCTCTGGCGGCATCAACCAAAACGCAAGCTCAGCGGCCAACTGCCGTGACAGGCTCGTCCGGGATGTGCACAAAAACCTCGCCGGGCTTGACCAGATTGAGCTCAAAGCGCGCTTTTTCCTCCATTGCTTCATATCCCGACTTCAGATCCTTGACCTCTGCCGCGAGATCAGCATTGCGCTGCTCCAGTTGCTGATTAGCCTCCTGTAGCGCCTCCAGACGCGTCTGAAGCTCGCGTACATCCTGCCAGCTGCCTTTGCCGAACCAGAGCGGGTACTGGAGGGCAAGCAGCAGGGCTAAAAAGATCAGGGCAGGCCAGCGCATGAGTTGGGAGTCTGTGGTCGGCGAGTGTGGGGCTGAAACAGATACAAAAAAAAGGCGCACCGCAGTGCGCCCTGATTGTACCTGCTAGTTCCGACGCCGAATTACTTCAGGCGCAGGTTGTAGAAGGCAGCACGGCCCGGATACACGGCGATTTCGCCGAGATCTTCTTCGATGCGCAGGATCTGGTTGTACTTGGCAACACGATCCGAACGGGACAGCGAACCCGTCTTGATCTGACCAGCGTTCAGACCCACCGAAATATCAGCAATGGTGCTGTCTTCGGTTTCGCCCGAGCGGTGCGAGATCACGGCGGTGTAGCCGGCGCGCTTGGCCATTTCCACGGCTGCGAAAGTTTCGGTCAGGGTGCCGATCTGGTTCACCTTGATCAGGATGGAATTGCAGATACCCTTGTCGATGCCTTCCTGCAGGATCTTGGTGTTGGTCACGAAGAGATCGTCGCCCACCAACTGGATCTTCTTGCCGAGCGCATCGGTCAGCAGCTTCCAGCCATCCCAGTCTTGCTCAGCCATGCCATCTTCGATCGAGATGATCGGGAACTTGTCGACCAGGCTGGCGAGGAAATCAACGTTCTGAGCGGAAGTCAGCGACAGCTTCTCGCCGTGCATTTCGTACTTGCCGTCCTTGTAGTACTCGGAAGCAGCACAGTCCAGACCCAGCATCACATCCTTGCCCGGCACGTAGCCCGCAGCAGCGATGGCTTCCATGATCAGTTCCAGCGCTTCGACAGCACCGGAAACGTTCGGGGCGAAACCGCCTTCGTCACCCACGGTCGTCGGGTAGCCCTTCTTGTCGAGAATCTTCTTCAGATTGTGGAAGATCTCGGCGCCACAGCGCAGCGCTTCACGGAAGGTCGGCACGCCCACCGGCAGAATCATGCATTCCTGGAAGTCCAGGCTGTTGTTGGCGTGTGCGCCACCGTTGATGATGTTCATCATCGGCACCGGCAGGGTCATCTGACCCGAGCCGCCGAAATAACGATACAGCGGCAGGCCGGCTTCTTCAGCCGCAGCGCGGGCCACGGCCATCGACACAGCCAGCAGCGCGTTAGCACCCAGGCGAGCCTTGTTGTCGGTACCGTCCAGCTCGATCATCACGCGGTCGATGTAGGTCTGCTCTTCAGCGTCCAGGCCAACCAGGGCTTCACAGATTTCGGTGTTGACGTTCTCAACGGCCTTCAGCACGCCCTTGCCCAGGTAACGGCTCTTGTCGCCGTCGCGCAGTTCGATGGCTTCACGCGAGCCGGTGGAAGCGCCCGACGGCACAGCAGCACGGCCCATCACGCCGGATTCAAGCAGCACATCGACTTCAACGGTGGGGTTGCCACGGGAGTCGAGGATTTCACGGGCGATCACGTCAACAATTGCACTCATGTGTTTTTCCCTTGTTAATCGATTCAATGAGTTCCGGCTTGCGCCGGGCTTGCTCACCGGCGCAGGGGGTGCGCCAGTCAGCCAAAAACCGCGTAATTCTACGCAATCAAGGTTTCATCCGGTTGACTACACACAGACTCACCGTACTTTCAGGCAGCAATATCGCCAAAAAGAAGCTCAGCGGCGCCATCCAGACAACAAACCGCGGCGACGTGCTCCGGGTGCTCAAAGTAAGCAAACAGATCCGCCTGACTCTCAAACCCGGCCACCAGCACATAGTGCGCGGCCTGGGCATCCGGCACGGTATTGAAGCCACACGACCATGATTTGATCAGCGGGATCTTGCCCGGCAGTTCAAGCATGGCCGCATGGAAGGCCTGCACCGGCGCGCTGTCGGCCGTAAAGCCCGGCAGCAGCTTGAACAGGACAACGTGAGTAATCACAGGCCCAACTCTGCAAAACCCTGCTGCTTGACCACGGCATCTATCGCCTTGAGCGTGCTCAGCAGCTCACGCATCTTGCCCAGCGGCCAAGCATTCGGGCCGTCAGACATCGCGCAAGGCGGGTTCGGGTGGGTTTCCATGAACAGGCCGGCAATGCCGGCAGCCACGGCGGCACGCGCCAACACCGGCACATGCTCACGCTGACCACCACTCTTGTCCCCCTGCCCGCCCGGCAACTGGACCGAGTGGGTCGCATCAAAGACGACCGGGCAGCCCGTCTCGCGCATGATCGCCAGCGAGCGCATGTCAGAGACAAGATTGTTGTAGCCGAAGGAAGCGCCACGCTCGCAGACCATGATGTTGTCCAGCCCGCCATTGGCTTCCTTGGCCTTCAGGACGACCTGCTTCATGTCGCCCGGAGCCAGGAACTGCCCCTTCTTGATGTTCACCGGCTTGCCACAGGTGGCCACGGCGTGGATGAAGTCGGTCTGGCGGCACAGAAAGGCCGGCGTCTGCAGCACATCGACGACGGAAGCCACGCGCGGGATCATTTCTTCATCGTGCACATCGGTCAGCACCGGCACGTTCAGGGTCGCGCGCACTTCGGCGAGAATTTCCAGCCCGGCATCCATGCCCGGGCCACGGAAGCTCTTGCCCGAAGAGCGGTTAGCCTTGTCGAAGCTCGACTTGTAGATGAAGGGAATCCCCAGCTCGCTGGTGATTGCCTTCAACTCGGCCGCTGTTTCGAGCGCCATCTCGCGCGACTCGATCACGCAGGGGCCTGCGATCAGGAAGAAAGGCTTGTCCAGCCCGACATCAAAGCCGCAGAGTTTCATCACTTGCCCTCACGTTGAGCAATGGCTGCCTTCACATAGGCGATGAAGAGCGGGTGGCCGTTGCGCGGGTTGGAGGTAAATTCCGGGTGGAACTGCACGCCCATGAACCAAGGATGCTGATCTTTCGGCAACTCCATGATTTCCGGAAGGTTTTCGGTCGGTGTGCGCGCTGAAATGACCAGACCGGCCGCTTCAAGCTTGGGCACATAGACGTTATTCACTTCGTAGCGGTGGCGGTGGCGCTCGGTCACCTTGGCACCATAAACGCTGGCTGCCAGTGTGCCGGCCTTGATCGGACAGGTTTGCGAACCAAGGCGCATGGTACCGCCCAGATCAGAACCTTCGCTGCGCGTCTCGACCCGGCCTTCGCGATCCAGCCACTCAGTAATCAGAGCCACAACCGGATGCGGGCCTTGCGGCTCGAATTCGGTGCTGTTGGCGCCTTCCAGCCCGGCCACATGGCGGGCGAATTCGATGGTGGCCAGCTGCATGCCCAGACAAATGCCCAGATAGGGAATCTTATTCTCGCGAGCAAAACGGATCGCTGCAATCTTGCCCTCGGTGCCGCGCTTGCCAAAACCGCCCGGCACCAGAATCGCATCCATCTTCTTGAGCACGTCACAACCGTTCTTCTCGATGTCTTCAGAATCGAGATAGTGCAGATTGACCTTGCTCTCGGTATGCAGGCCGGCGTGCTTCAGCGCTTCGATCAGGGACTTGTAGGATTCGGTCAGGTCGACGTATTTGCCCACAAAGGCGATATCGACTTCGCGCAGCGGATTTTCAAGCGCGTAGACCAGCTTCTCCCAGATCGACAGATCGGCCGCCTTGGCCAGGATCGCCAGCTTGTGGCAGACGATCTCGTCCAGCATCTGCTCGTGCAGCATGCCTGGCACTTTATAGATCGAGTCCGCATCCTGCACTTCGATCACGGCTTCCGGCATCACGTTACAGAACAGTGCAATCTTGCGTCGCTCTTCCATCGGAATTTCGCGATCGCAGCGGCACAGCAGCACATCCGGCTGAATACCGATTTCGCGCAACTCCTTGACCGAGTGCTGGGTCGGCTTGGTTTTCAGCTCGCCTGCCGTCGCGATGTAAGGCAGCAGCGTCAGGTGCATGAAACAGGTATTGCTGCGCCCTTCCTCGATACCCATCTGGCGGATGGCTTCGAGGAAAGGCAGGGACTCGATATCGCCCACCGTACCGCCAACTTCGATGATCGCCACATCGGCACCTTCGGCGCCACGCTTGATCGAAGCCTTGATCTCGTCGGTAATGTGCGGAATCACCTGCACCGTCTTGCCCAGATATTCGCCGCGGCGCTCCTTGCGGATCACGGTGTCGTAGATCTGACCGGTGGTGAAGTTGTTGCGCTTGGTCATCTTGGCGCTGGTAAAGCGCTCGTAATGGCCAAGATCAAGGTCGGTCTCCGCACCGTCTTCGGTCACGAAGACTTCGCCGTGCTGGAAAGGGCTCATGGTGCCCGGGTCGACGTTGATATAGGGGTCGAGTTTGAGGTGGGTGACGCGGATGCCGCGTGACTCCAGGATGGCCCCGAGTGAGGCCGCTGCGATGCCTTTGCCCAGCGAGGACACGACACCGCCCGTGACGAAAACGTACTTGGTCATGGGAGTACCAGAGCGGGAAATGGGAATGATACCGCAGAGCGGCCCGGCTGCTCAAACCGAGCCATAATTGGCAGCGGTAGACAGCTCGGCCGGAAAGCCCACTGCGTCGCTCAAGCCCGACGCTACAAGGTCGTTAAACCGTAGGCGTGAAACCACAACAAAGCCCCGCAGAGGGAGGAGACAAGGCCTCATGTTCAGTATTTTCCGCGCCTGGATGCTGGCGGCGAGCTTGCTCGGCCTCCTCGCGGCGCCAGTTGCCCATGCTGATCAGTTCGAACAGGTCCGCAAGTCCGGCAAGCTTCGCATCGCCATCATCAACGGCCTGCCGAGCTTCAGCCAGCTTGACCCCAACCTGGGCTGGAGCGGCTCCGATGCCGACACCGGCCGCCAACTAGCACGCGATCTTGGCCTGAAACCTGAATTTGTCGTCGTCAGCAATGCCGAGCGAATCACCGCTCTGCTCGAGCGGCGCGCCGACATCATCATCTCCGCGCTTTCGATTACGCCCACGCGGGAGCAACAGATCGCCTTCTCCCTGCCTTACGCCTCAATCGCCCTGGTGATCGGCGCTCCGCCCACAGAAACCATCAATGGCTATCGAGATCTTGCCGGCAAGCGTATCGGCGTTGGCCGTAACACTTCGGACGGAGCGCTGCTCAAACAATACGCCAACCAAGCCCGGATCATTGAGTTCGACGATGAGCCCGCCCTGCTCAAGGCCTTTCTCAGTCAACAGTTCAGCATCATCTCCTGCCAGCGCGCGTCGATTACCTTGCTCAATCGGCTTTTGCCCGCCCAGCGCCAGATCGAGGAAAAATTCATCCAGCGCGAATATCCGGTCGCCATCGGCATTCGCAAGGAAGATGCGAGCCTGCGCAACTGGATCAACGCCTGGGTCGGCGAGAATCTGCGCAATGGCCAGCTCAACGAGATTTTCCGCCGCCATCATGGCCGTTCGCTGCCTGACTCGATCCTGCCCGCCTCCTTGCCCACGGCCAGAATGCCTTCATGACGCCCAGCCCAGCCGCACTATGTTGCCTCAGGAACACGCCATGCACTGCCCGCACATAATTTTCAGCATTGTTCTGAACTGTCTGAGTCTGCTGAACACCTTGCCCGCCAGGGGCGAATTGCTGGCGGATATCCGCTCCAGCGGACGCGTCCGGATTGCCATCGCCGGGGAGGTGCCACCTTTCAGTTTCCATACGGCACAGGGCAAGCTGACCGGCTCCGACCCCGAAACAGCCGCATTGCTGGCACAGGACCTGGGCGCACGCCTGGAACTCGTATCCATTGGCAACGCGGAACGTATCAGCGTGTTGCAGGAGCGGCGTGCTGACCTAGTGCTCTCAGCACTCTCGATCACCCCAGAACGCGAGCGCCTGATTGCCTTCTCCGTGCCTTACGCCACCATCGCCGTCGTCATCGCCGCGCCGGCAAAAATGCGTCTTTCATCGATGCTGGATCTCAACGGCAAGACGGTGGGCGCCCTTGCGGCCAGCTCCAACCTCGCACATCTGCGCAGTAATGCCCCAGGAGCCCGGATCATCGAATACCCGGAGAATGATCGCCTCGCCGAGGCTTACCTGGCCGGAGATTTCGACATCATGTCAGCCCCGGCAAGCATCGTCGAAAAGACAAACGCCCTGAAACCCCGCCAGCCCTTGCAAGTGCACTTCACCCAGATGGAATTTGATATCGCCATCGGCCTGCCCAAGGGCGAGAAGCCCTTGCGTGACTGGGTGAATGCCTGGGTGGTCAGCCGGCTTCAGGACGGCAGTCTTGACAGCATTTACCGCAAGCACCACGGCCATGCTCTGCCTGCTTCGATCGTGCCGGTGCGGCCGAAAGGAAAAATCCTGCCATGAAGAAAAGCCTTGTCCTGCTCGGTGCCCTCACCTTGCTGCTCAGCAGCCCTGGCCGGGCCGACCTGCTGAGCGAGATTCGCCAGGCTGGCAAGCTCAAGGTAGGCATCGCCGTTGGCGTACCCCGCTTCAGCTATCTGGACGCGCAGCAGAGCCTGCAAGGCTCGGATGTTGACACGGCACGCCTGCTGGCACGCGACTGGGGGCTGGAGTTGCAGATTGTTGCGCTGAGCAATGCGGAGCGGGTCAGCGCGGTGGAAACCCGCAAAGTGGACATGGTGATTTCCAGTCTCTCGATCACCCCCGAGCGGGAACAGCAGATCAGCTTCTCGATCCCTTACGCACGCCTCTACACCATCATCGCCGCTCATCCGAGACAAGCCATCAGCAGCTATCCAGACCTCGCCGGCAAGCGTATCGGCGTAACCCTGAAGAGCTCAAACGCCGCCCTCCTCGCTCAATACGCCGGACAGTCTGTCATCCAGGGATTCGACAGCGACGCCCAGCTGATCACAGCGGCCGTCAAAGGCAAGGTCGACATCATTTCGAGCCAGCACGCCGTGCTTGACGAAATCAACCGCGAAGCCGGCAAGGCGCTGTTTGAAGAAAAATTCGTGCAGAAAGAGTTCGATCTCGCCATCGGGCTGCCACGGCAGGAGAAAGCACTCCGCGAACAGGTCAATGGCTGGCTCGGCAACCGTCTGCGTGATGGCAGCCTCAACCACATCTATCGCCGCCACCATCAGCGCGATCTTCCTGCCGAACTGCGTCCTGCCATCCGCTGACCAAGGACTCTCCGCCCATGCGCCTGCCCACCCGCAGCCTCCAACACCTGCTCACCAGCCTGCTCCTGGCCTGCCTCTTCGCCAGCCCGACGCTGCAGGCGCTGGAAAACACCGGTGGCGTGCGCAGCTTGCGCGCTGCGGATGTTCATCCGGAAGACTATCCAACCGTCCAGGCCATGCTCTTCATGCACCAACGAGTGAGCAGAAGCAGTGCCGGCAAGCTGGCGATCCAGGTCTTCCCGTCTGGCCTGCTCGGTGACGAGGCCCCGCTGCTGCGCCTGGTGCAGAGCGGCGAGCTGGATATGAACCGGATCAGCGCACAGGCACTGGACGGACTTTCTCCACTGACACGAGTGCTCTCGCTGCCCTATGTGTTCCGCGACAGCGAGCATCAGCACAAGGTGCTGGACGGCCCGATCGGCCGCGAAGTACTGGACTCATTGCGTGCTTACGGCCTCATCGGCCTGGCCTTCTACGATTCAGGCACCCGCAACCTGTACTCCAGCAAGAAACCCGTTCAGCGCCTGGAAGACCTGAAGGATCTGGAAATCAGGGTTCAGCCCTCAGATCTGTCGATGGCGGTGTTCGAAAAGCTGGGAGCCAAGCCGGTCAAGCTGCCCTTCTCGCAAACCGGCAACGCACTCAGCAACGGACTGATCAGCGCGGCCGAAAACAACCTGCCGTCCTACGCCAGCACCGAGCATTACAAGCACGCGCCCTATTACACCTTCAGCCGTCACACCATGACGCCTGACGTCCTCGTCGTCTCCCGGATCAGCTGGGACAAGCTCACGCCCACCGAGCAAGCCCTGCTGAGGACCGCGGCCGCAGAATCGGTACCGATGATGCGCGACATGTGGCAGCAGCGCGAGGAGCGGGTTGAAGCCACCCTGCGCCTCGCTGGCGTGAAGTTCATCGAATTGCCACTCGAGCAGCTGGCCCGGTTTGCCGAAGCCGTACAGCCCCTGTACGCTCAATTCACAGGCAGCCCGCCACAACAGGATCTGATCAAGAGGATACGCGCCGTCAAATGACGCTCCCGATCGCCGATAAACTTCGCGAACGTTTGCAGGTCTGGCTGCGCGCCACGCCCATCCAGCGCCGCCTGCAGTACCTGACCCTGCTCAATGTGGGCGGGCTGCTGCTGCTGCTGCTGCTGAGCTTGCTCAGCGGCATCGTGAAGGACGGCTACTTCAATGCCATCGAGCAACTCAACACGCAGCAGCGCCAGTTGCAACACTTCAATACCGAAACCGCGCGCCTGCAGGCCGGCATCCGGCAATACCTGGGCTCCTCGGATGACGAGCTGATGCACCAGATCGATCGCAGCACCGAGCAACTGTTCATCGAGCTGAACACCAAGGCCCGCGAGAAAAGCGACTACGCCGAAAGCGTCACCCTGCTGCGCAATGCCCTGCAGACCTTCATGACCGGCTACTACGAGCTCAAGAAGATCAACACCGAGATCGACCAGACCTACCAGACCCAGCTGCTCGAGCCCAGCCAGCAAGCGGCGGGGCTGCTCACCATGGTGCTCAACAGCAGCACCCAGCGCAAAGGGCAGACCCTGATCGGGCCGGCATCACTGTCGCTGATCCAGGCCTTCAACGACTCGCTGCTGAAGATGAACGCGTACTACGCCAAACGCGAGACTCATATCAGCCTCGCCACCCGCACTTCGCTTGAGCGTGTCGCTCAGCTGGCGCCGGTGCTCGAACCGCTCGCCGATACCGATATCGAGCGACGCGCCCTGCAGGAGCTCAAGGCCCGCGTCCACACCATGATCTCCGGGCTCGGCAGCCTGCAACGCGCCTACGCCAACCGCGCCAACATCATGGAACACAAGATCGAGGCCAGCCAGTCGGTGATCGCCAGTGCCGCACGCTCGATCGACAGCCGTTACGCCAGTATCGAGCAGGCCTTGCGGGCCGACTACACCCGCAGGCTGGCCTTCATCAACAGCGTTGCCATCCTGCTCGGCTTGCTGGTGATCGCCATCACTCTGCTTTTCGGCACCCTCGTGGCACGCTCCATCCGCGAGCCACTCGCGGCCCTGTTACGCACCGTGGAAGCCTTCTCGGGTGGCGACTTCAGCCCGCAGGTACCGGATGTAGGCAGCAACGAACTGGGGCGTCTGGCCGGCGCATTGCGCGACTTTCGCCAGAGCTCGCAGCAACGCCAGCTCGCCGAGCAGGCCCTGCGTGACAGCGAGGGGCGCTTCCGATCGCTGTCGGACATGTCCAGCGACTTCTTCTGGGAACAGAACGAGCTTTGCCAGTACACCGCCTTCTCGGGCCAGCGCGCCGGCGATCTGCTGGCCCGCAACGTTCTCTCGCTGGGCATCCGCGCCTGGGAGAACCCCCGCATCAGCGGCTACCGCGAGGAGTGGCAGGCCCATCGGCGCACGGTGGAGGCTCATCAGGCCTTCCGCGACTTCGAGTTCGCGCTGCTTCTACCGGACAACAAGGTCATCCATCTGCTGGCCAGCGGTGAGCCTATCCTCGGGCTGAAAGGCGAATTTCGCGGCTACCGCGGCACGGCCAAGGACATCTCGGCGCAGAAAGCCACCGAAGCCGAGGTGCGACGCCTCAACCAGACGCTGGAGCAGCGCGTCGCCGAGCGCACCGCCGAACTGCAACGCTCCAACGAGCAGCTCTCGCAGGCCATGGAGCAGCTCGTACAGAGCGAGAAGCTGGCCTCGCTGGGCAATCTGGTGGCAGGCGTTGCCCACGAACTCAATACCCCACTGGGCAATGCGCTGGTTGCGGCAAGTTCCTTGCGCGACCAGGTACACGAAATCCAGAAACTGGTCGAAGCCGGCGGCCTGCGCCGCTCGGATCTCGCGGAGTTCATGCATGTGTGCGAAGAGGGCTGCCGGCTGATCGAGCGCAACGCCGAACGCGCCGTGACCCTCGTGTCCAACTTCAAGCAGGTGGCCGTCGACCAGACCAGTGCCCAGCGACGCGAATTCGATCTCCTGCAAACGGTGCAGGAAGTGGTGGCAACACTCGCACCGGGCCTGCGCAAACAGCATCACGGCATCACCATCGACATTCCTGAAGGCTTGCGCCTGAACAGCTACCCTGGGCCACTGGATCAGGTGGTGAGCAATATCGTGACCAACTCCACCGTGCACGCCTTCAAACCGGGCGAGAGCGGCGAAATCATCATTTCGGCCAGCCAGACGGGCGATCATGAAATCGTGCTGATGCTCTCCGACAACGGCATTGGCATCCCGCCGGAGAAACAGAGCCGCGTCTTCGACCCCTTCTTCACCACCCGCCTCGGCCAGGGCGGCAGCGGCCTCGGGCTCTACATCGTCTACAACATCGTCACCAGCCTGCTTGGCGGCCAGATCCAGCTCATCAGCTCACCTGGTGGCGGCACCTGTTTCTACATCCACATTCCACTCGTCGCCCCTCTGACAGACGAAGATGTCATCAATGTGCACGGCGCCCCCGCGACTGCCACAGCACTCGATTTCCGCCCGCCGAACCAATAAAAAAAGCCGGAGCCCTACAGGCTCCGGCTTTGCACCAGCACTTGCGATCAGGAGCCGATCAGGCCGCCGTCATTGCGGGTGATCATCACGGTCGCCGAGCGCGGACGCTTGCCAGCACCATAGCCCGCGTTGCTGGGCCACTGGCTAGTGTACTTGCTCGGATCCGCGATATTGGCCACGACAGAGCCTTCCCCCGGGTGCTGCACATTCACGAACAGGGTCTTGCCATCCGGGCTCTCGCATACCCCGGTGATCTCCTGATCGTAGGGGCCGACCAGGAAGCGCTTGAGCTTGGTACCAGGTTTGGCACCCATCTTGGTCGTAAGCGTGGTGCTGCCACTGGTGACACTCACATCACCGCCATCACCCACTGTGCCCGGCAATGCCGCCAGCATCATGCAGTTGGTGACATCCGTATAGGCGCCGTCATCGGTCTGGATCCAGCAGATGCCGCTGCTCTGAGTGAAACCGAGGCCATCCGGGCTGGAGAAGTCATTGCTGTCATCCAGACCGGAAAGATTCACGCCCGCGGCAGCAGTCGCTTCGGCACCAAAGGCATACACATCCCACTTGAAGCTCGTGGCAGCCGGATTGGCCGAGCTTTCAGCGATGCGGATGATGTGACCGTTGACGTTGCCGTTCTGCGTCGTCGAAGCCCCCTTGGTATCGGTATAAGCGCGTGGGTTGGCCGCATCCACCGTGGCTGCCGTACGGCTCGTGTTGTTGGTCATGGTGAAGTAGACCTCGCCATTGGCAGGATTCACCGAGCACCATTCAGGACGGTCCATCTTCGTCGCCCCCACCGCATCCGCCGCCAAACGGGCGTTGATCACCACATCGCCCAGATCGGCAAAAGCGTAAGTCGCGTAGTTCTTGACAGTGCTGTTGCCCAGCGACAGTTCGAGCCAGCTGCCCGAACCATCGGCATTGAATTTCGCCACGTAAAGGGTACCGTTGTTCAGGTACTTGTCACCGGTGGCGATACGGTCCAGCGGGTTTGCATCCGCAGCATCCCAGTTGGCAGCCGACACGAACTTATAAACGTACTCGTTCTGGGCGTCGTCGCCCATGTATACCGCCAGAGGCTTGCCTGCGACAGGCTTCGAAACAGCCGCTGCCTCGTGATTGAAGCGCCCCAGAGCCGTGCGTTTGCGAACCACCGCGCTCTTGCTGTAGGGGTCGATTTCCGTGATGTAGCCCTGGCCATTGAGCTCGTTGCGATAGTCATCCGAACCATCGGTAGAACCACCCGTGACGCTGATGTTCCAGCGTGCGTACTTGTCGTCCGCCCCCGCGGTTTCCCAGCCATAACGGCTGCTGGTGTTCTGCTTGCGGCCGTAACGGTTGAGCGAAGTCACGCTCTTCGCGTCGCGCAGGGCATCATCGCCGCTGGCGCGCTTGAAGTAACCGGACCAGTTCTCCTCACCCGTCAGCAGCGTGCCCCAGGGGGTCTTGCCGGTGCCGCAATTGTTCAGCGTGCCACGAGTCTTCTTGCCGTCGAGCGAGAACTTCGTCTTCAGCAGGGCATGGCCGGCAGCCGGGCCAGCAATCTCGATCTCGGTCAGGCCAGTGACACGACGATTGAAAGAAGAGGACTGCACGGTCGCAAACTTGCCGCCTGTCTTCTTGATCTCGACCACGGAGACTCCGTGCGCAGCCACTTCCTTGTCCACCTCGGCAGCCGGTCGCGTGCCCGAGGTCGGGCCGCTGGCGTGCAGGAAGGTCTGGTTGATGTACTCGTGATTCATGGCCAGCAAGCCGCGATCACTGCTGCTCTGATCCGGCAGGCCCGCTGCCGAAAGGCCGAAATACTCCATTCCGTCATGGCAGTCACCGGCGCGATTTTCGAAATCGCTATCCGTGCCATCGTTCTTGAAAGCGGGCGTCGCAGCGCTGAGCGGATCGCCCAGCGCATAGATCACCGTGGCGGTATAGCCACTCGGCACGGTGAACACATCCGCCAGGCTCTTGGCCACCGGGGTGAAACCCAGCAGGCTGGTGGTCGCAGAGCTCGCTGCAGCAGAACTGGCGGCTGCCGAGGAAGCCGCAGAGGACGAAGAACTGACGACAGCGGCAGCCGCTTCCGAGGTGGAACTGCCACCACCACAGGCAGCCAGCCCGAGGCTGCCAAAGAGTGACGCAACCGCGGCGCCAGCGCTGCCCTTCAGAAAGGAACGGCGGGCACCCAGCACGTCCTGAATGTGTTCATTGCCAGAGGTGTTGAAACCAATGTCATCCGGATCCAGCGGCGAAATGTGTTCTGCAGGTTTGTTCATGGCTCTCTGTTGCTCTCTGTTTTGTTCGGGTTGAAACCGGGCGGATGCTATGGCCCGCATGTTTCAGGCAGATGAAGCCCGGAGTCAGCCGGATTTGGTCCAGCGCAAGACTGTATTCATTAGCCGCTGCTATCGTTTCCCGGGTTCGCAACAGGTTTCACGCTATGATCGATACCACCTATGAAACAGCCGAGCGGGATGCAGCAAGCCCCCGCCACATCCCGCCAGCCTCTCCCGAAATGCCGAGTTACATGACCGATGTCTATGATTGGGCCTATGTCGACCCGGCCTGGGTGCGCTGGCTTGATCACAATCTCGTGGTCAAGACCCTGCTATTCGGTAACGATCGTCGCCTGATGCGTCGCTACCTCTCCCGCATCCAGCCTGGCATGCGGGTCTGGCAAGTGGCGCATGTGTATGGCGATCTGGTTGAGCTAGCGGCGCAGCGCACTGGCAGCCAAGGTGCCTTCCACCTGACCGACATTACGCCGATCCAGATCGCCCACGGCAAACGCAAGATCGGCGCCCTACCCTGGGCGCGCGTGATCCGCCAGGATGCAGCCCTGCATCATGGAGACGGCCACCCCTACGATCTGATCTGCAGTTTCTTCCTGCTCCACGAAGTACCGGACGACTGGAAACGCCGCATCGTCGACAACATGCTGGCGCAGATGCCCGAGCACGGCGAAGTGCTGTTCGTCGATTACCACCGCCCCGCTCGCTGGCAACCTGTCCGTTACATCCTCAAGTGGGTCAACCGCCTGCTCGAGCCTTTTGCCGAAGCACTGTGGAATCACGAGATCTCGCATTTCGCATCCCATGCCGCTGATTTCAGCTGGCATAAGGAAAGCATCTTCGGCGGGGTATACCAGATCGTCAGCGTGCGCCGGAAACCCCCTCAATCATGAGGCCAGCCCAGCTTTCTGCCCAAGCGGGCAAGTAGGAGCCATTGATCTGCCGGGCGCGAAAAAACGCTTGCCAAGCAGTTTCAAAATCTCCATAGTCCCGGACACGATTTTCAAGCAGTGTTGCAGTGGTTTTATCGCAGTGCCCGCTACTTGCGGCGCGCCAGTAGTAATCCCCCTCCTCCTTGATTCTCGTCCATGCCGGGCCCGGCCCGGTTTTTTGTACTTTTTTTCTGGACGCTTCAAACATGGCAACTGGTACCGTCAAGTGGTTCAACGACTCCAAGGGTTTTGGCTTCATCACGCCGGACGGCGGTGGCGAGGACCTCTTCGCTCACTTCTCCGCAATTCAGTCCAAGGGTTTCCGTACCCTGGCTGAAAACCAGCGTGTCGCCTTCGACATCACCGAAGGCCCGAAGGGCAAGCAGGCTTCGAACATTCGTCCCGAAGAGTAATCGCGGACGCTTGATTGCCTGAAAAGCCCGGCGCTGCCGGGCTTTTTTGTTTGTACCGGAATAACGCACCATGCCTCAATTCTTCAAGCCACTCGCCCTGCTCATCCTGCTTGGCTTCAGCCTTGCCACGCCAGCCAGCGCCTCACCCGAACTCGCAGCCCGCTACAGCCCGGAAGCCTGGCAAACACGCCGTATCCACTCCGGCGTACAGGTCTTCAGTGTTGGCGAAGGCCCTGCCCGCGCCTATGTGTTCATGCCGGACGCGAGCGGCCTGCGTGGCCTGCCGCTAGTACTCTTTCAGCACGGCTGGCTGGGCATGAATCCGAAGAATTTCGGCGGTCTGATTGATCTTGTGGTTCGCCGTGGTGCCGTATTGATCTATCCGGTCTATCAGGATGGCGACCAGACCGCGCCACAGGCCGTCACCCGCCTCGCCGCCCAAGCGGCAGCAAACGCACTGGCAGAAACCGAGAAACGCTATCCGCGCCTCATTGATCGCAGTCGCACACTCTACTGGGGCTTCTCGATGGGGAGCAGCATCTCCCTCAACATCGCCCTGCAGCCCACCAGTTTCGGCCTGCCCGCGCCGCGCGCCCTGCTCCTGCTGGCACCCGGCGATGCCCATCACGTAGCAAAGGGCGAGCGCGCACAAAGCATCATTGGCCCAGTCGAACGCCTGCCAGCCGACCTGCCAGTAGTGATCGCCACCGGCGCGGCCGACACCGGCATCGGCGTGCCAACTGGGCGCGCGCTGGCTGAACGCCTATGTCATTTACCCGCCAGTCGCCGCAACCTGATCCTGTTCCCGTCCGACAGCGACGGCGAGCGCCGCATCACGGCCGGCCATGGCTCACCCGGTGCGCCGGACAGCCGCTATGACTTTCCGGATTCGCGCCGCCCGATTACCACACAGATTGCAGGCACCAGCGAGTTCGAGCCTTCAGGCTCACTGAACCTGCTTGATTACTATGGCTACTGGCGCCTCACGATGCGCCTGCTCGATTATGTGGATGGCGGCGAATTCCCAGGCGAGCTCTTCAGCCGCAACGCGGCCGAGAACCGCTTCCTCGGTTACTGGCCGGGGGGCCAGCCCTACAAGGAAGCCGAGATCGAAGACCCCTGCTCCTGAGCGCAGTGAAAGCCCTCAGGCCGAGGGCAATTGCTGCTCCAGCCAGCTGCGGATACCGGGTAGTAGGAAGAGCGCACCATCGTCGGTCATGTGGATGCCATCATCCGCCCGCAGCTTGATCAGCTTGCCGCGCTCATTCGCGCGGAATTGCGCAAAGCTGCCCTTCTCCTGGCCAAGGGCAGGATTTGGATCCAGCCAGCTGACCATCGGATAAGCCTTCAGGACATCCTGCACTAGTGCATTCATGTGCTGCATCTTGCGAGCGAAGGAAGGCGCGCGCATCACCGGCATGCCGACCCACAACACCCGGGTGTTGTCGCGGGTAAGAAGGTCCAGGTAGGCCGTCAGGCGCGCGCGATAAAAGGCATCCCATTCGGGCGAACCAAATTCCAGCACCTGTTTGCCGAGTTGCACGTTTTGCCCGTCATTCGCACCGAGCGAGCAGATCACGACGGCCGGACGCGTCTCGCCAAGCATCTGCGGATATTGCGCCAGCCAGTCGAACACCTCCGGACGAGCCAAGCCGGTACCAGAACGATAGGCCTTGATGATGCGCACGCTCTGGCCGTCCCCCAGCCCGCGCCGCAGCGTGGGGGCCAGACCCACGGCCATCATCGAATCCCCGGCCAGCACGATCTGGGTTCCGGAGGGTGCAGCAAGCGGGCGCTGCGCGGCGGGTGCTGCCGAAGCCAGAGGCCTTGAGGCGGCGACAAGCGGCTCTGAGGTCTGTGCAGTGGGTGAAGCGGGCTCGGACTGCAGCGCTGCAGGAACGACAGGTTCCGGCGTATCGCGCTGTACCAAAAGCGTGGGCTGACCACTGAAACCGTCTGCCAAACTCGCCTTGCCGGCCAGCGCCAGACGTCTCGGCACCTCAGCACCGAACACCTGGGCCGTCTCGTGCCAGAACTGTGTCACCGGCTCGGCCACACTGCGAAGCGGGCCGACTTCGAGCCGCTCAGCCCATACCTTGAGGCCTTCGGCCTCCAGCACGAGCCCCACCAGCATGGCGGCCAGCAGGGTCAGAAACATGCGCGGAAGTTTGTCGAAACGGCGTGGCATCAAGATTGACTCAAATCTGTTCATGAAGCGTAGCAAGAGGTGCTCAGCGCAGCGAAGGACTGGGGAGAAACCGGAGTGTAGTTTGGTCGATCAGAATTTCGAGCAGCGCATGCGCAGCGATCACTATCTCGCGCTGGGGTCATGAGCCAATTTCAGAACTGGAAATAGATGAAGGGGGCAGGCTCACTGGGGCCCAACACTTCAATCAGCACCAAGGCCAGCGCAAACACCGCACCATGCAGCAAGGGCTGCAGGCGCAAAGCGCCAATCTGCAGACGCAACTCGAAACGCTCCGGCAGATATTGCAGACCGATGCCTGCAGCAGCACAAAGCAGCGGCCCCAGCGGTAGATTCATTGTCCACTCACCCTGCCAGAGCTGTGCCAGCACCGCTTGCGCCTCGCTCAGGCTGCCCGAACGGAACAACACCCAACCCAGGCAGATGGCGTTAAAACACAGCAGGCGGGCACACCACTTCCACCACCCCGAACGTCGCCAGTCCGCCGCGCGAGCCCCCCAGAAATCCTCCCATTGGCGATGCCCCGCCAGTAGCAAACCATGCCAGGCGCCCCATAACACGAAGTTCCAGGCTGCGCCGTGCCACAGCCCGCCCAGCAACATGGTAACGAAGAGATTCAGACGGGTCCGCCAGGCGCCCTTGCGTGAGCCTCCGAGCGGAATGTAGAGATAGTCGCGCAACCAGCTGGACAGCGAAATGTGCCAGCGTCGCCAGAACTCTTGCGGCGACGCGGCCTTGTAGGGCGAATCGAAGTTGAGCGGGAAACGGTAGCCCAAAAGCAAGGCGCAACCGATAGCGATGTCGGTATAGCCCGAGAAATCGCAATAGATCTGGGCCGCGTAACCGTAGATGCCCAGCAGCACCTGGCTGGCACTCATGGCGGCAGGATTCGCGAACACGTCATCGACCAGCAGAGTCGCCAGGGTGTTGGCGAGCACCACCTTCTTGAACAGGCCCGCCACGATCAGCAGCAAGGCCCGGCCGGTCTCGATGCGAGTGGGGTCCGGGCGCTTTTTCAGCTGAGGCAGGAAGTGTGAAGCGCGCAGGATGGGGCCGGCTATCAGCTGCGGGAAGAAGGCTACATACAGCAGTGAATCGGCGAAATCGACCTTGTCGGCAAGCTTCCTGCGCCACGCATCCATCATCAGCGAGATGGCATGGAAGCACATGAAGGAAATGCCCAGTGGCAACATCGGAGTGGCCACGGCCATTTCCAGCTTGAGGCCGGCGAGCGCGGCAAGATCCACCACAGATTCAAGAAAGAAGGCGCTGTATTTGTAGTGCGCCAGTAGCCCGAGACTGCCGGCCACGCCAAGAATCAACCAGAGGCGGCGCAGACGGCGCCCCTGAATGCCGCGCGTGCAGGCCCAGGCCCAGCACGAGAGCACGAACAGCATGGGCACGAAATGCCAATCCCAGAAACCGTAGAACACATAGCTCAGCGCCAGCAACACCAGCTTGTGGCCCCGGTGCCAGCGCACGAGCCCCCAGCCCAGCCCCAGCGAGAGCAGGAAAAACAGTGCGTATTCAACGGTGGGAAACAGCATGCGGCGGGCTTGCGGGCAAGGTGAAGCGAGGCGGCATCTTACCAAAGCCGGCCAGCCCACAAGCAGGCCCGCCAGGATTTCCGTTTCAGGGCTTGCGTGCCACCGGCCGCAACAGGAGTACCAGGGGCATGGCAAACACGGTCACCCACATCATCAGGCGAAAGTCCTGCAGGTAGCCCAGTGTGCTGGCCTGACGCGTGACCTCGGCATTCAGGCTGTAGAGGCCGGCCGGCGTCGACAGGTTGTACACACCCGCTTCCACAGCCTGACGCAAGGGCTCACTGAATGGATTGATGAAGCCCGCCAGCGCGGCATGATTGGCCTGCACATTCTGCGCCAGCGCGGTGGTCACAACCGAGATGCCGATCGAGCTGCCAATGTTGCGCATCAGGCTGTAAAGCCCGGTGCCTTCGGTGCGGTAGCGCTGGGCCAGGGTGGAAAAGGTCAGGGTGGACAAGGGCACGAAGATGAAGCCGAAGCCCATGCCCTGCACGACGCCGGTGCTGACGATCATCCAGCCCGTCGCATCGACCGTAAAGTGAGTCATCTCCCACAGCGAGAAGCCTGTCAGCCCCAGACCGCAGAGTATCAGCAGGCGCGCATCGATGCGCCCCACCAGCTTGCCCACCACCATCATCGCAAACATGGTGCCGAAGCCGCGCGGCGCCAGCAGCAGGCCCACGTCAATTACCGGGTAGCCCATCAGGCTCTGCATGAAAGGCGGCAGCAGGGCCATGGTGGATAGCAGCAATACCCCCACGATGAACACGAAAATCAGTCCGACCGACAGGTTGCGGTCGCGGAACAGGGCCGGCTCGATGAAAGGGTGATCATGAGTGAAGATGTGCGCCACGAAGAGATAGGCACACAGCAGTGTCAGCCCGGTCTCGATCACGATCTCGGCGCTGTTGAACCAGTCCAGCGACTGACCACGGTCCAGCAGCATCTGTAGCGCACCGAGCGCAATCGCCAGCAGCACGAAGCCCAGCAGGTCGAACTGCCGGCTGCGGTCCAGCGGCGTTTCCTTCACATAGGCCGCGATCCCGAGCCAGGCCAGAATGCCGAAGGGAAGGTTGATGTAGAAGACCCAGCGCCAATTGTAGTACTCGGTGAGCCAGCCACCGAGGCTCGGCCCGAGGATCGGCCCGATCATCACGCCCATGCCCCACAGCGCCATGGCCGCGCCGATCTTCTCGCGCGGATAGGTGTCCAGCATCACAGCTTGCGACAGCGGCACCAATGCGGCCCCGAACACGCCCTGCAAGAGCCGGAAAACAACGATCTGGGTCAGATCCTGCGCCGCCCCGCAGAGCATCGAAGTCAGCGTGAAACCCACCACCGACCACAGGAAGAGGCGTTTGCGCCCGAAGCGCGCAGAGAGGAAACCGGTGAGCGGCAGGAAGATGGCCGAGGCGACGATGTAGGAAGTCAGCACCCAGGAAATCTGGTCCTGGGTTGCGCCCATTGCGCCCTGCATGTGCGGCAGCGCCACGTTGGCGATGGTGGTGTCCAGCGCCTGCATGATCGTGGCCAGCATCACCGCCACGGTGATCAGGCCGCGATGCGTGTTTTCCGGGGCTTCCGGCTGTACTGCCTGCAAACTCATCGGCTTACAGCGAGAAGCCCAGCAGGCGTCGCTTATGTCCGGTCTCGATCTCTACCGTGGCGCTCAGGCCGGCGCGCAGGGCGGGCAGCCCGGCCTGCGGCTCCATGCGGATACGCACCGGCACGCGCTGGGCAATCTTGACCCAGTTGCCCGTCGCGTTCTGCGCCGGGATCACGGAAAACTCGGCTCCCGTGGCCGGGGACAGGCTATCTACCGTGCCAAGCCAGCGTTGATCCGGAAAGGTGTCCACGCGGACTTCGACCGGCTGCCCCGGGTGCACATGGGTCAGATCGGTTTCAGGGAAATTCGCCTCGATCCACAGCTCTCCGCCTGCAACGAGCGACATCGCTGTTGCCCCCGCAGCGAGGTACTGGCCCGGCTTGGGCAGCTTGCTGACGGTGCCTGCGACAGGCGCCTTCACCTCGATACGCGCCAGATTCAAACGTGCCTGGGCCAGCTCGGCCTGCGCCGCGAGCCAGGAAGGATGGCGCTCGACCGGCAGATCCACGCTGCCGCCGAGGCTCTCGGCAATCCGGTGCAGATCCTGCTCCAGCGCAATCACCTGCTGCGAGGCGAGCGCGGCAGCCTGCTTCGAATCATCGAGCTTGGACACCGGGATGAAGTTCTTCGCCGCCAGATCGGTCTGGCGCTGTTGATCCTTGGCCGCAAAACTCGAACGCGTACGGGCCACATTGATTTCGGCCTGCTTCTCGCGATAAGCCGCTTTGAGGGCGGCCAGATCGGTGCGAGCCTGAGCCAGCTTGGCATCAGCCTTGGCCACAGCCACGGCAAAGGGCTCAGGATCAAGGCGGAACAGCGGCTGCCCAAGCTTGACTTCGTCGTTCTCGCGCACCAGCACTTCCTTCACCGGCCCGGCCACCTCGGCGCTGATCGACAATTTGTCGGCCTTCACATAAGCGTTATCCGTCTCAACCGCGCGCCCACCCCGCAGATAGATCACCAGCGCCACGCAGCCGGCCAGCAGCGGCAAGCCCAACAGCAGCAGCATGCGTTTCACGCGGCGACCACGCTCCTGCGGGGTTAGCGGCGTGACGGAGGAAATTTCGGCGGACTCGGATGTGTGACTCATGAAGCGTCGTCTTTCTGCTGATGGCGCAGCTGCGCCAGATTGCTGCGCATGACGTGCAGCACGGAATACAGGACTTCGATCTGCGCGGCATCAAGGCCGCGCAGGGCGTGACTTTGCAAGGCTTCGCCGAGCTGGCGGATGTCCGCCAGATGTGCCTCGGCGGCCGGCCGGAGAAAGAGCAGGTAGGCGCGCCGATCCGCAGCATCCGCGCGACGCTCCACCAGCCCCTCGGCCTCCAGCTGATCCAGCACGCGCGCCAGGGTGATCGGCTGCACGTCCAGGCGCTCGGCCAATTCGACCTGACGCAGACCCTCTTCGCGGGCGATCTGCACCAGTGCGCGAGCCTGCGCCAGCGTCAGGGAGTCGCCGTCGATACGCTGGGCGAAGATCTGCCGCATCAAGCGGGCAACGTCAGTCACGAGAAAGCCGAGGCGTTCTTCCTGAGAATTCATGGCGAAGTAAATAGTAAGCTTTGCTTATGATAAGCATAGCCATGTATTTGTCCAGCCAGCAAATCAAACAGATTGCAAAATCCAATCGCGCCGCGCTTGACGCGCCTGCGTGGCAGGCGATATGGTTCAGTCATGGCTACGTTTTTGTTTGCCCTCGCTCTGCTTCTCTCCCTTGGTCTGGCCTTCATGGCCCGTCGCCAGCGTCAGGCTCGTCGCCTGCAACCGCTGCGTCTGCGTCAAGACCCGCGTCTGCTGCGCCGCACGCGCAGATAAGACCCTCTCCCCTCGCTTTGCGCTTCACCTTCCTGCACCCCTGCAGGCCTTGTGCTTTTGCACGCCTCCATCACGGTTTTTGACATGACTCTTCACACCTTGCTGCTGCGACTGCGCACCGGATAGCGGGCCTCGAAGCCGTGGCCGCCCGCTGTCCCGTTCTGGCCACCGCCCCTAACCGGAACAGCAATGGAGTAAAAATCATGTCGATGTTGAAGAACCCGTCCAGCAAGTACACCGCCTTCGCCCCGATCAATCTCCCGGACCGCCAATGGCCGGGCAAGACCATCAGTCGCGCCCCGATCTGGATGAGTACCGATCTGCGCGACGGCAATCAGGCGCTCTTCGAGCCGATGTCGGTCGACACCAAGATCGACTTCTTCGCCATGCTCTGCCGCGTGGGGCTGAAGGAAATCGAAGTCGCCTTCCCGGCCGCATCGCAGACCGATTTCGACTTCGTGCGCCGGCTCATCGAAGAAGACCGCATCCCACAGGACGTGACCATCGAGGCGCTGACCCAGGCGCGCGACCATCTCATCGAGCGCACCTTCGAGTCACTCAAGGGCGCGCGGCGTGCCATCGTGCATGTGTATAACGCCACCGCGCCGGTCTTCCGCCGCACCGTGTTCGGCGTGGATCGCGCTGGCTGCATCGAGATCGCGGTGAACGCCGCCAGAAAGATCAAGGAACTCGCCGCCGCCCAGCCTGAAACCGAATGGGTGTTCCAGTACAGCCCGGAAGTATTCAGCTCCACCGAACTCGATTTCGCGCTCGAAATCTCCGAGGCCGTGGCCGATGTGTGGCAGCCCACGCGCGAGCGGCCGATGATCCTCAATCTGCCGGCCACCGTGGAAGGCGCTACGCCCAACGTCTACGCCGACCAGATCGAATGGATGTGTCGCCACCTCACGCGGCGCAACGCCACGATCATCTCGGTGCATCCGCACAATGACCGCGGCACGGCTATTGCTGCCGCCGAACTCGCCGTGATGGCCGGCGCGGATCGTGTCGAGGGCTGCCTCTTCGGCAATGGCGAGCGCACCGGCAATGTGGATCTCGTGACGCTTGCGCTGAACCTCTACACCCAGGGCATTGATCCCGGCCTCGACTTCTCGAACATCAACGAAGTCGCGCGCATCGTCGAAGAATCCACCCGCCTGCCGATTCATCCGCGCCATCCCTATGTGGGCGATCTCGTGTTCACCGCCTTCTCCGGCTCGCATCAGGATGCGATCAAGAAGGGCTTTGCGGTGCAGAAGGACGACGCCTTGTGGGAAGTTCCCTACATGCCGATCGATCCGCGCGATCTGGGCCGCAGCTACGATTCGGTGATCCGGGTGAACAGCCAGTCCGGCAAGGGCGGCATCGCCTGGCTGCTCGAAACGGCTTACGGCCTCGCCCTGCCGCGTCGCATGCTCGTCGAATTCTCGGGCGTAGTGCAGCAACACATGGACGACACGGGCGCCGAAATGACGCCAGCCGAAATCTGGACTTTGTTCACCCGCTCATATCTGGAAGCGGAATCGCCCCTACGCCTCGTGAACCATCGTCTCGACGAGAGCCATGAGCGCCACGGCATCACGCTCGATGTGGAATGGCAAGGCGAGGCGCGCAGCCTCGCCGGCAGCGGCAACGGGCCGCTGGCCGCCGCGCTGGACGCCATCGGATCTGCCGCCGCAATCCACAGCTTCGAGGAACGCTCGATTGGCAGCGGCTCGGATGCACGCGCCATGGCTTTTGTAGAGATCACAGTACCGGGCCGAGCCGGCACCCTCTTCGGCGCCGGCAGTTCGACCAGCATCGTTGAGGCATCCCTGCGCGCACTGATCTCGGCCCTCAACCGGGCCGCCTGAACCAGATCACAAAAAAGCCGGCATGAGGTGCTGCCTCAGCCGGCTTCCGGGAATCGACATTCCTGGCGCACTTCAGCCCTGCCCGGCACCCAGTACACGCACTTCGCGCTGCGGCAGGGCCAGCCGGATGGCTCGGGCACGCAGGACTTCCAGCAAGGCCTGATTGATTTCGCCGCCAGTCCGGCTTACATCCCCGACAGCCACCCACGGCCGCACGGCAATCCGAATGCCATTGTCTTCCAGCGCGGAAACCTGCACGACCGCAGCAGGTTCGGCCAGCACAGCAGGATTGGCCTGCAACACTTCACGCACGATTGCCAACACGCTGGCAGGCTCACACTCGTAAGAAACCTGCAAGCCTAGATCCAGCTGGCGCACATGGCCATAGTTGTGCAGGATTTCGCCGACCAGCTTGCGATTGGGCACCACCACGCGGGATTGGTCGGCATGCGTCAGCACCGTGTTGAAGAGGCTGATGTCGCTCACGATGCCTTCCACGCCAACAACGCTGATGTACTCTCCGATCCGGAACGGATGGGTAAAAATGATCGTCAGACCCGCAACCAGATTGGACAGCAGACCCTGCATGGCCAGTGCGATGCCGGCCCCAGCCACACCCAGCCCCGCAATCAGCGGCAGGAGCTGTACGCCCAGGTTCTGCAGCGCGATCACACCAAAGAGCGCCAGCACCGCGATACGCATCACACGCACTAGCAGCAGCTCAAGGTCTGGTTCGAGCTTCATGCGCATCAGCGAGCGCTTGAGCATCTTCCCGGCCCAGCGCCCGGCGTAGAAACCGGCACCGACGATGATCGCCGCAACGAGCACTTTGGGCCCGAAGCTGACGGCCTGCGTCACGACAACCGTCTGCACCTGATCCAGCATGGCCAGTGATTTATCCATCAGGAAGCACCTTGGAATAAAAGGATCAGGCCGGATTCAGCACGCGCACTTCGCGTTGCGGGAAGGGAATCTCAATACCCTCCTCACGGAAGCGCTGCAACACGGCCCGGTTCAGATCTGAGCGCAGGCCCAGCGTGCCGCTACCAGGATCCGCAATCCATACGCCGAGCTCGAGCGTCATGCCACTCTCGTCAAACGACACCAGATAGGCTTGTGGCGCCGGCTCCTGCCTCACACGTTCTGGCTTCCTGCCAATCTCTTCCAGGATGGGCAAGACACGCTCAACGTCGGTTCCGTAAGCGACCTGTACCTGCACCGCCACGCGGGTCTTCGGATCCACGAAGGAATCGTTCTGTACCACCGAGCCGACCAGTACCTCGTTCGGCACGATGAAATGCGCGCCAGTCAGGGCTCGCAGCACCGTGTAGCGCGTAGTGATGTTAAGCACCTCGCCCCGCTCGTTGCCGACCTGGATCAGGTTGCCGATCTTGATCGAGCGATCGAGCAGGATGATGAAACCGGACACATAGTTGCTGGCGATCTTCTGCATGCCCAAGCCCAGACCCACGCCCAGCGCACCACTGAACACGGAGAGGGCGGTGAGATCCAGCCCCACCAGTTCAACACCGACCAGGATGGAGACCAGGATCAACAGCGCCTTGGCCACCCGCGAGAGCACCACCTGCACGCTCGAATCCAGCCCGCCGGCCTGCATCAAGCGCGCTTCGATCACACCACCCAGCCACAGCGCCACAATCAGTGAGCCGAACACCGAGGCTACGCCCTGGAAAACGCCCCACAGCGTGATGTGGCTCTTGCCAAGCGGGATGACGAAGCCATCCAGCCAGGCAATCATCTCAGGCAGGATACCCACCAGATCCAGCGCTACGCCACACCATACCAGTGCGGCGATGTTGCGCCCGAAACTGCGAACCCAGAGAGCTTTGGGGAACGCATGCTGCACGGCGAACACTGCCATGCGGATACCCGCCATGGCCCACAGCAGTTGCACCGCCACCGCTACGAAATGCAGGGGCCAAGCATTGTGGTGGGCCACGAAGCGCATGATGCTCAACAACAGCACCCCCAGCAGCGGGAAGGCCAGTTGACGCATGCCGCTCGCGGCGGCATTCCCTTTTATCTGCCCGCGCACACCGCGCGCGAACAATGCCGCAGTCACCAGCAACACGCCAATCATGCCCAGTTCGCGCAGCGCGGCCGGCTGCTGGAACAGGCTCAGAATGTCGGCCAGCAAACTATTCATTAAGGACGACCCTCAAGCCACGCGCTCGAACACAGCGGCAAAGAAGCCATCCGTGCCATGCGTAAGCGGATCGAGGCGCAAGCGCTCACCGGTATCCAGTACGATTTTCTGCTGGGCCAGTACTTCGGTGGCAGAAATCTGCTTGAACTCCGGGTGCGCTGCCAGGAACGCATCCACAACCACATCGTTCTCGACATCCAGCAGCGAGCAGGTGGCATACACCAGACGACCACCTTTTTTCACCAGTTTCGAGGCCGCTGTAAGGATGCTGGCCTGCTTCTCGGTAAGCTCGATCACTCCGGGCTCTGTCTGGCGCCACTTCAGATCCGGGTTGCGACGCAAGGTACCGAAACCACTGCACGGCGCATCAACCAGCACGCGATCCATCTTGCCGGCCAGACGCTTGATGCGCGAATCGTTTTCATGGTCGATGGCGGCCGGATGGACATTGGACAACCCCGCACGCGCCAAACGCGGCTTGGCTTTCTGCAAACGCTTCTCGGACACATCGAAGGCATACAGACGGCCGGTGGAGCGCATCAGCCCGCCCAGCAGCAGGGTCTTTCCACCCGCGCCAGCACAGAAATCAGTGACCATCTCGCCACGCTTGGGCGCCACGAGGAAGCCCAGCAGCTGCGAGCCTTCGTCCTGCACTTCGAGGCTGCCATCAAGGAAGAGCGGATGCTTTTGCAGCGAAATCTTGCTCTCCAGACGAATGCCCAGCGGCGAGTAAGTACACGCCGTAGCCACGATGCCTTCGGCGGCAAACTGCGCCAGCACAACATCACGCTCGGCCTTGAGCGGATTCACGCGCAGATCCAGCGGACCGGGGCGATTAAAAGCTGCGGACAAAGCCAGCAGTTTCTCTTCACCAAACTGAGCTTCGAGACGCGTCGCAAGCCAGTCGGGCATATTGGTTCGCTCGCCCAGCGTCGTTGCAGTCCAGGCGGTGGACTTCACTTCGATGATCCAGTCTGACTCGTTCTTCGACAGCAGCGGATTCAGGTGGCGCTGCGAATAGCCTTCCACACGGATCAGCCAGGCCAGCACGAGCTTGCGGGCACGCACTGATTCGCCCACTACGGCCTGCAGCTGGCGCAAATTGCGCAGCACACCGTACACGGCCTCTGCTATGAAGGCACGATCACGTGCGCCAGCCTTCTTGTTGGCGCGGAAAAAACCGGACAGCACGCTGTCAGCGGGGGATTGGAAACGCAGCACGTCTTCGAGCACGTCGGAGGCTGCGTCCAGTTGAGCGGAGGTGATATTCGTAGTCATGTCGTGATTATCCCATTTGTACGCGCATTCCCGCCAACCGCGATGTGCATCGCACCCGGCATCCGCTGCGATCGCGCAAATCCCGGGCAAAAAAGAAGGCGGGCAAGCCCGCCTCCTCCCTGTCCGGACAGGTCCGACCTGTCAGGCTGCAGCTGCGATCTGGCGATGCTCCAGCAGAAGCTGGGCTCGGGTAGCCACCTTCTGCTCGCCCATACCGCCAAGAAGTTCCTTCATGTCCAGAATCAGCACGATCTGGCCATTCGACAAGGTGGTGACACCTGCCACGCCCTTGGGCCGGAAATCGTCCAGCGACTTGATTACCGCATCCTCACGCCCGGCGAAGGAGTCGATTGCCAGCACGAAGCTCTGTTCGGCCGACTGCATCAGCACGCCATACTCCGGCACACGCTCCTGCGGCCAGCCCAGCAAAGCGGCCAGCGTGACGATAGGCAGAACCTCGCCGCGCACCACCATGGTGGCGCGCCCGCCCAACTCCTGGACTTCCTTCGGCTCGATCGGCAGGATTTCGCGCACCATCGACAGCGGCACCGCGAACGGCTGATCTTCGAGGCAAACCAGTAGCACCGGCAGGATGGCCAGGGTCAGCGGCAGCGAGATGACGAACTCGGTGCCCTTGCCCAACACCGACTTGATCTCGATGGAGCCATTCAGTTTCTGGATGTTGGTGCGTACCACGTCCATGCCCACGCCACGGCCGGATACGTCAGAGACGGTACTGGCAGTCGAAAAGCCCGGCAGGAAGATGAGGTTGAAGCTCTGCCGCTCATCCATGGTGTTGGCTTCTTCATCCGAGATGAGGCCTTTCTCCAGAGCCTTGGCGCGCAAACGCTCGGCACTCATGCCGCGTCCGTCGTCCGCGACCACGATCACGATGTGGTCGCCCTCCTGACGAGCTTCCAGGCGCACGATGGATTTCTCCGGCTTACCGCAGGACATGCGCTCCGCCTGCAACTCGATGCCGTGATCCACTGCATTGCGAATCAGGTGGATGATCGGGTCGGAGAGATCCTCGATCATGGTCTTGTCGATCTCGGTATCTTCGCCAGCCAGCATCATCTCGACATCCTTACCCAGCGAGCGGGCCAGATCTCGAGCAATCCGCGGATACTTCTGGAACAGGCGGCCCACCGGCTGCATCCGCGTCTTCATGACCGCATTCTGCAGATCGGAAACCAGCAGGTCGAGCTGACTCACCGCCAGATCGAGTGCATGCAAGGTATCGGTATCGTTCTTGCCGTTGAGAATGTCACTGCGCAAGGCCGTGAGCCGGTTCTTGGTCAGGCCGATCTCGCCAGAGAGGTTGAGCACCTGATCAAGACGCGAGGTGTCGACACGAATCGAGTTGTCGCGCTGGCGCTCGCCCTCCCGACGCCCTCCCGGGGGGCCCTGATAACCTGGCTTGTCGGTAGAACGCCGCCCCACAGCAGCCTGAATGATCTCGGCTGCCACTGTTTCATTGAGGTGCGGATCCTCTGCTGTCGCAGTGACAGGAATTTCCGGCAAGCCACCCTCACCTGCCGGCGTAACACCGGTCACGGCATGGTAGTAGGCATTCCAATCCGGATCATTACCACCGGAGGACACTGCTGGCACGCTGGCTACAGGTGCCGGCGCCGGCGCAGCGACTGGCTTGGCGGGAGCCGGAGCACTGGAGAGAGTTCCTGCCAGCGCCTGCTTGAGTTGCTCAAGCAACTGAGCCTCAGCCGCCGCGGGCTGCAGGCCACGCTCCAGATCACCGAACATGGAACGCACGGCAGCAGTGGCACCGAGAATCACGTCCAGCATCTCGGGGCCGACCTTCAGTTCCCCCGTTCGCAACTTGTCGAACAGGTTTTCTGTCAGGTGGCACAGGGTCACCAGTTCAGCTGCATTCAGGAAACCCGCACCGCCCTTGATGGTGTGGAAACCCCTGAAGATCTCGTTGAGCAGATGCAGATCATTGGGATTGCGCTCAAGGTCGACAAGCTTGTTATCGACCCCGGACAGCAGATCCCCGGCTTCAATCAGGAAATCCTGCAACAGATCTTCCATTCCCGCGAAATCGCTCATGGCTGACTCCGGTTGTGTGCTGATGAATCAAACCTGTGCCCGGTACATGTAATGACCGGCATTCAGAACCCCAGGCTGTCGAGCAGGTCGTCGACCTGCTCCTGGCTGGTAACTACGTCTTCTCGCCCTTCGGCATTGACCACCGGGCCATTGAGCAAACCATCCTCGGCAGCCACCCGCTTGCTCTCCGGCATGATGTCGATCAGCACCTTAAGCAGGCCGTTCTCCATCTTGCTGGCCATGTCCACGATCTTCTTGATGACCTGGCCAGTGAGATCCTGGAAGTCCTGCGCCATCATGATTTCAAGCAGCTGCTCGTTGACGATCTTGCTGTCTTTCGCTGACTGATCAAGGAAGCTGCGCGTATCGGCAGCCAGCAGCTTGAATTCCGCCACGGACAGCTCCTTGTTGTAGAGCTTCGACCAGCGCGAACCAAGCTCGCTGGATTGCGTCTCGATGCGATCCTGAATCGGCTTTGCAATGTCAGTAGCATTGAGCACGCGACTAGCGGCCTGCTCGGTCATCTGCGAGATATAGGAGAGGCGCTGGCGTGCGTCAGGCAGCTTCTCGGCGGTCTCCTCCAGCATTCGGTCATAACCGAGCTGGCGGATGGTGTCGTGCAGCAAGCGCGTAAGCTGACCGATCTGCAGGAAAGCCTGCTGATGTCGCTCCTCGGGCGACATGCTGGACGCCGCCGCCACCACTTCCTTCAGATTGACCGTGTCCTCTACCGGATCTGCCGGTGCGGTCGCGACAGCCGCACCACCACTCGCAACGCTGTCGAACAGCGCCTGCAAGTCATCAGAATCCCCTTCATCCTTGACTACTTGTGCAACTGCCTTCGCTACCGCTGGGCTCACCGGCGCAGCAGCCGGTTCGGCAGTGTCCGTTATCGAATCGAACAGCGCTTGCAGTTCGTCGTTGTCACCAGATTCGTCCGCTTTCAGCCGTTTGGCCATGGTATCGGCTCCTAAGTCTTTTCAGTCCGCTGCGAGCCGGGGAGTCCCCGTACAGGCTCGCGATGTATCGCCTGAATGCAGGCTCACTTGCCCATCTTCTCGAAGATCTTGCCGAGCTTCTCGGAGAGGGTCGCCGCCGTGAAAGGCTTGACGATGTAGCCGCTGGCGCCGGCCTGGGCCGCTTCGATGATGTTCTCCTTCTTGGCCTCGGCAGTAATCATCAGCACGGGCAGATGCGAGAGCTGGGCATTGGCACGAATGGCCTTGAGCAACTCGATACCGGTCATGTTGGGCATGTTCCAGTCGGTCACCACAAAGTCGAACCCCCCTGCAGTGAGTTTCTGCATGGCTACGACACCGTCTTCCGCCTCATCGACGTTGGTGTATCCCAACTCCTTGAGGAGGTTGCGCACAATCCGACGCATTGTCGAAAAGTCGTCCACCACCAGGAATTTCATTTTCGGATCGGACATGATTGGTTTTCTCCGGATTAGTCCTTGTAGGCCTTCAAAAGATACGGGCGCAAAGTCTCGGCCAGTATCTCTGCATCAAATTTGGCAACATAGGCATCCACCCCTACCGCCTTGCCCATCGAGCGATTAGCCTCGGATGAGAGGGATGAATGCATGACGACCGGGATGCCATCGAAGCGCGGGTCGTTTTTGATGTTGCGGGTGAGCACGTAGCCATCCATCTCGGGCATTTCGGCATCCACCAAAATCATGCTGATCTCGTCGCTCAGGCGGCGCTTCTGCTGCTGCGCGTGAGTGGCCATGCCATCGAGCCGCGTCCAAGCCTCCAGACCATTGAGCGCGTGCTTATGGCGAACGCCGAGTTTGTCGAGCACTTCGGCAATCTTCTTGCGTGCAATCGCCGAGTCATCCACGAAGAAGATGTTGACCTCGACATCGCGGTCCAGCGCCATGATCTGCCCCACCGGAGCCTCGCCGAAGGTCTGCGAAAGGATGGTCTCCACATCGAGAATGGAGACGAGCTTGCCATCGGCCAGTTCGGTGATCGCAGTAATGTAGTTCTGAGTGGTGCCGGCCATGTTTTCGGGCTGGCGCACCTTGTCCCACTCGACCCGGATGATGCGATCCACGTCATGCACCAAGAAGCCAAGCGTGCGCTTGCTGTATTCAGTGACCATCATCGAACCGCCCAGACCTTGTCCCGGCTTGGCAATGCCAAGGATCTTGGCCAGCGACAGCACCGGAATCACGTTGCCGCGCAAGGAGATCAAACCTTCCACCCCGGTTGGCATATTGGGCGCACGGGTGATGAAAGGCGTCTTGGAAACCTCACGCACCTTAAACACGTTGATACCGAAGGTTTCATTGGTACCAAGCGCGAAGAGCAGGATTTCCATCCGGTTGGAGCCCGCCAGTTTGGTGCGGGCATCTACGGCTTCGAGCAGATTGGGGTTTGCGTTTTCCATGACGATCCCTTGCTATCGATCAGGCCAGAGCCTCAGGGTTTTCTTCCGGTGCCAGCATGGCGCGAACCGCGCCCGCCAAACGATGCGGCTCAAACTTGGGCACGTAACCATCCACCCCGACAGATTTGCCCAGCGTCTGGTTCGAACTGCTGGAAAGCGAGGAGTGCATCAGCACCGGCACCCCATCAAACCGGGGGTCGGTCTTGATTTTCTTGGTGAGGATGTAGCCATCCATTTCCGGCATCTCGACATCAGTCAGCACCAGATGCAGGATCTCCCACACCTTGCGGCCGGTCAGCTCGGCATGCTTAGCAATGCGTTCGAGCTCATCCCAGGCCGCCCGGCCATTGACCGCCGCGATTTGCTTGACGTTCAGCGCATCGAGCGTCTTTTCGATCTGCTTGCGGGCCACGGAGGAATCATCCGCATAGAGCACGGTGAAATCGCGCTTGAGCGGCTGAATGTCCTTGAAGAGATAGTCATCGTCGATCTTGGTGGTCTCAGCCAGCACTTTCTCGACGTCCAGCATCATGATCAGCCGATTGCCTTCGAGTTCGGTCACGGCGGTCACCAAACCACCCATGCGGCTGGTCATCATGTCCGGCGGAATGCGCATCTGCTCCCAGTCCAGACGCAGGATGGTATCCACTGCTTCGACCAGAAAACCTTGGGTGTGGCCGTTGTACTCGGTCACGATCATGATCTCGCGCTTGCCATCCGGATCAATCCCGCAATACTTGGCCAGATCCACAATCGGCACCAGCTGGCCACGCAGGGACACCATCCCCTCCACGCCATCCTGCATCTCCGGTGCCGCAGTGATCGGCGGCGTACGCATCACCTCACGCACTTTGAATACGTTGATGCCGAAGCTCTCCTTGCGCCCGGTGCGCACATCGGTACCGAGTGAAAAAAGCAGGATTTCCAGCTTGTTGGTGCCGGCAAGCCGCGTACGTGCATCAATGTTCTTCAGCAATTCCGACATGGTGTTCTCCACGTGTTCTTGTCCGCCGCGTTCTGACTGGATGAGCCAGAGCGCTGCCCCTGAGGGTTTTACGGCACCCGGCGGATGAACTTGAGTGGGTCAGAAGCGGCACCGCTCAACGCGCTGCGAGCCTTGCCTGCCATGAAGCCACCCACGCCGGGTGCGATGCGCCGGGCACGGAAAGGCTCAACGCACCGAATGAATATCGGTCGCACCGGAAACAACTTGAGAGGGAAAAAACAGCCGGAACTTCAGGGCAGGAGGACTGCCCCGCCCCGCAGGCTTTCGCCGCAGGGCAGGCTTTCAACTGGGCAGGACGCTCAGCTGATAGAGAAAAGCTTGGAGAAATTAGCGATATCAAGCACCTGACGCACACTGCCCTTCACGCCAACCAACGCCACATCCTTGTTGGCAGCCTTGGCCTTGTCGCGCAGCATCAACAGCATGCCCAGCGCCGAGCTATCGAGGTAGGACACGTCTCCCAGGTCCACTTGCAGCGGTTTGCTGCCAGCCTGTCCGAGCAGACTATCCACCGCATCGCGGAATTCACGGTGCGCCTTGAAATCGAAGCGCCCTCCCAGTCGCAGCACTGCTTGCGAATCATTTACCGTGACTTGAGCTTCCATCGAGATTCTCCCGTTACTCCAAGCTGTTCAAATTCAAATTTGGCACGCACAGCGCCTGTACCTACTGGCCGATTACGTCATCTGCCGCCGCAGCTTGAGACATTATGCCCAGCCGGGTGCCTACGTGCCACGCAAACTATTGATCACCCGTGCGGGAATCTCGCACAGAGGGGCTATTTCATTAGCTGCGCCATTCAGCGTAGCCTCACGCGGCATCCCCCACACCACACAACTTTCCTGATCCTGACAGATATTCCAGGCGCCTGCCTTGCGCATCTCCAGCATTCCGGCTGCACCATCCTTACCCATCCCGGTCAGCATCACGCCGACGGCATGTTTGCCGACTTCACGTGCGCCGGCGTGGAACAGTACATCAACCGACGGTCGGTGACGATTGACTGCCGATTCACGCGAGAGCTCGCAGCGAAACCCGCCCGCTGCCCGCCGCACCAGCAAGTGCGAGTGGCCGGGCGCAATATAAACCGTACCGGGCTTGACCGGCTCACCATCGTCAGCCTCTTTCACCGTCAGGGCACACAAACCGTCAAGACGCCGCGCAAACGAGCCGGTAAACATCTCCGGCATGTGCTGCACGATCAGGATGCCCGGCATTTTCTCAGGTAGCGCCGTGAGCAATGCTCGCAGCGCTTCCGTCCCTCCCGTGGACGCACCGATCAGAACCAGACGCTCCTGCAATACCCTCGCGGGCAGGTGCACATCCAGCGAAATCGAGCGCCCTGCCAGGCGCTGGCCAGCTCCCGCAACAGGACGGGCAGGTCTGCGGGCCTGCCGAGCTATCCGGATTTTTTCGCAGATTTCGTTGGCGCAGGCATGAATGTTAGCAAGTGGATCAAGCTTGGGTTTTGATACATAGTCAATAGCGCCCAATTCGAGTGCTCGCAAGGCAACTTCGGAGTCGCGCTCGGTGAGCGCAGACACCATCACCACCGGCATCGGGTCGCTGCGCATCAGTTGCTCGAGAAAAGCGATTCCATCCATGCCCGGCATATCTACGTCGAGCGTGATCACCTCGGGCCGCAGCGCCCGGATCAGGGTGCCGGCTTCCTGAGCGTTACGCGCCGTACCAGCCACCTGAAGATCAGGTGCAGCATTGATGATCTCGGCCAGCAAGGAACGCATGAGGGCCGAATCATCCACCACCAGCACGCGGGTTTTGCTTGTCATGAGCGCCTCAGGGCTTGCTCACCGCTTGGTCCGCGCGGGCATAGACAGTGCGACCGAGGGAACGGAAGAGCTTGGCCGCATGGATGAAGTTCTCCGAATGCCCTGCGTACATCAAGCCGTTTGGCTGCAGCAAGCCAACGAAGCGCTCCAGGATCTTGTACTGCGTGGGCTTATCGAAATAGATCATCACGTTGCGGCAAAAGATCGCATCAAAGCCCTCACGCAACGCCCACTTAGGATCGAGCAGGTTGATCTGACGGAAGGTAATCAGGCGGGTGAGTTCGGGGCGTACTCGCACATGGCCATCCTGCTCACCGGTGCCGCGCAGGAAAAAACGCTGCACCCGTTCACGACTCAGGCGTTCAACCCTGTCGGCGGTGTAGATGCCCTTCTGACCATGCGCCAGCACATTGGTATCAAGATCAGAGGCGATGATTTCCACCGGCGGATTGTTGCCGAAGACTTCGCAGGCGGTGATCGCCAACGAGTACGGCTCTTCACCGGTAGATGCTGCACTGCACCAGATGCGGAAAGGCCGGCGATCGGGACTCTTGCGCATCTGCTCCGCAAGCAGATCGAAGTGATGTGCCTCGCGGAAAAAAGAAGTCAGGTTGGTGGTGAGCGCATTGACGAAAGCCTCCCACTCGGCAGGGCCACCACTGCGCTCGAGGTGATCGAGGTATTCGGTGAAGCGCTTGAGATTGAGCACCCGCAAACGTCGCGCGAGGCGGCTATAAACCATGTCCTGCTTCACGGGCGACAGCGATATGCCTGCGTGCTTATAGATCAGGCTACGTACCCGTTCGAAATCCTGCGCAGTAAACTCGAATTCACGTCCGCCCGTGTCAATCCGCTTGAGCGTATCGTTGATCTGTGCACGGGACGCCGCACCGGCAGCGCCCCCCCCGACAGGCAACGCCGACGGTCGCGAAGCAGCGCTGACACTGGCCCGGGCCGGAGTGGTGGAAGCAAGGCCGCCAAGGCCAGATGCGCCAGGCTTGTTACGCTCGATCATTGCAAACTCCTTGTTGCAGTTGCCAACGCTGCAATTGGATGGCCGCAGCCTGCGCTGCACCTGCATCGATGCCCAGCCCTCGCAAACGGGCATCCAGTAGTTTCTCCAGCAGCTGACGTGCTGCATGGCAATCGGCAATGAACGCAGCATTCTGCGTGTCATACCCCCTCCCTGCATGACGCAAGGCATATTCCAGCTCGGCCGCCAAGGCTCCGATCTCGTTGAACCCGAAAGCGCCACTATTGCCTTTGATGCAATGCGCAGCCCGGGATGCAGCGTCCGCCGTGGCCGCATCCCATCCATCCTGCAGAAGATGCTCAAGACTCTCAGTCAGCCGCTGCACACAGGAGGCTGACTCTTCGAAGTACTGTGGCAGGTAGCGGCTCAGATCGATTTCCATCCTCAGCCCCCATTCTCAGCGGCGGCGCGGCAACTGCGGAATGCCGGCTGCGGGATCCAGAATCTGCCGTGCCCCCTCTACGATCGGCGCCGGCTCCAAGGGCTGATCGGCCTGAACATCCAGACTGCCGCCCTCCTGGCGCATCGCATCCTCAGTGCGCTTGTTCATCACGATCAGCGTGATGCGCCGGTTGATCGGGTTGAAGGGATCGCTGCGATCCAGCGGAATAGTGGACGAAAGGCCTACAACCCGCATGATCTTGCCTTCATCCATACCGCCAGCAATCAGCTCGCGACGCGAGGCATTGGCGCGGTTGGCAGATAGCTCCCAGTTGGAAAAGCCACGATTGCCGCCGGCATACTGGGCGGCATCGGTATGGCCGGAGATACTGACCTTGTTCTCGACCTGATTAAGCACCTGACCAATCGCCCGCACGATGGACTTGGTGTAGGGCTTCATCTCAGCCCCGCCGGAATCGAACATCGGCCGATTCTGTTCATCCACGATCTGAATGCGCAAGCCCTCAGAAGTGAGATCCAGCAAGAGTTGGCGCTTGAACTGGCGCAAGTCTGGCGAAGCCTCGATCACCGCCTCAAGCTTGGCCTTCACATCCTGCAGGCGCAGGCGCTCCTCTTTCTCCAGCGCCTCCTGCATGGCCTTCTTGTCCATCTGCGCCTTGCTATCGGGCATCAGCTCCTGAGCATTACCCGCAACCGTCTGTGAATCGACCGGAGCGACCTTCACTTCATTGATTTTCTTGCTTTCTTGATAGCTGCTCTTGGCAATCTGGCCCACAGACTTGGTGAGATCCTGCCCCCCCCCTTGGATCGGTGAGGTCGCGCTACCGGAGCCGGGGCCCCCTGCCAGCGAAACCTTGAGCGGATTCTGGAAGAAATCCGCAATACCTTTCATGTCGCCCTTGGTCGTCGAACCAAGCAGCCACATCAGCAGAAAGAATGCCATCATGGCCGTCACGAAGTCCGCATAGGCGATCTTCCAGGCACCGCCGTGCGCACCGCCGCCGCCTTTCTTGATGCGCTTGACGATGATGGGTTGTTGATTGTCGCCGCTCATGGCCCCTGTGCCCCTGGTATGCCGGAATGCCGCTTATTTCTTGCGACTCTTGATTTCGCTTTCCAGCTCGGTAAAGCCTGGACGATCCGACGAGAACAAGACCTTGCGTCCGAACTCCACGGCAACCTGAGGCGCATAGCCACTCATGCTGGCCAGCAGTACCACCTTGATGCACTGGTAAATCTTGGCACCCTCTTCGCACTTTTGCTCCAGCTGCGAGGCAATCGGCGCCACGAAACCATAGGACACCAAAATACCGAGAAAGGTACCCACCAGTGCGCCACCAATCATCTTGCCCAGCACCGCCGGTGGCTCACCCACAGACCCCATCACATTCACCACCCCCATCACGGCTACCACGATACCGAAGGCCGGTGTGGCATCGCCAGTCTTGGACCAGATATGGGCTGGCGCATGTGCTTCGGCATGGTGGGTCTCGATTTCCATGTCCATCAGGTTTTCGAGCTCGAAGGCATTCAGATTGCCGCCCACCATCATGCGCAGGTAGTCGCAGAGAAATTCGACAGCATGGTGGTCGTGCAGGAAAGCCGGATACTTGGAAAATATCGGGCTGGAATCCGGATTCTCGATATCGTTTTCGATCGACATCAGGCCCTCCTTGCGCACTTTCGCCAGGATCTCGAAGAGCATGGCCAGCAGCTCAATGTAGAAGGCCTTGCTGTAGGGCGAAGGTTTGAAGAGGGTCGGCAACGCAGCCAGCGCAGCCTTGGTGTTGCGCATCGAGTTACCCGCCACCAGGCCACCTATGGTCAGGCCGACAATAGCGATGTACTCCAGCGGAACGAAGAGCGCGGCAAGACTGCCGTGCACCGCATAAGTGCCGACGGAAGCCGCAAGAATGATCACATAGCCAACGATCAGGAGCATCGCGGGAGCCTTGTACGATACGAATCAAACCGACTGGACGAAGGGCTCACTACCCGCCCCCGAACCTGCCGCATCACCCGGGCGACAGAAACTTGCCCGGACCAGTATGGGTATCGGCCCCAGTGCGCAAAACTTGACGCATCCGAAGGGCAAAAAAAACCGCTGGACCTGCCAGCGGCTTGCAATGCCCTGCCTGCGCAGAGCCGGGGAAACAGGGAGGAGAAATGATCTCAGGCGACGGCGCTGCGAGTGTCGCGCATCGGGCGCTTGCCCTTGCCTGCACGGGCCGGTACATGACACAGGCCACAGACGTAATCGTGAGTCGGGTCAAACGCATGAGCGACAAAGCTGCCGCCACACTTCGTGCAGCGGCTTTGCTGCAACATCTTGGCTTCGAAAAAACGCACCAGGGTCCAGGCCCGGGTCAGGCTCAGCACCTGCTCGAGATCATTGGTTTCGACCTGTTCGCGATACATACGGAAAGCCTGCAGCGTGGCGGCCAGGCCTTGCAGGCCGGTATTTTGGGTCACGAAGCCGCGCAGCGACATGTAGAGGGAGGCATGCACGTTTTGCTGCCATGGAATGAACCAGTCCGTGGAGAAGGGCAGCATGCCCTTGGGCGGTGATTCGCCACGGATTTCCTTGTAGAGCTTGAGCAATCGCTCACGCGACAGGCCGGTTTCCGACTCCAGCATCTGCATGCGGGCGCCCAACTCGATCATCTCGATCGCAAGCTGGGTCTCCTGCGCATCCTGAACCAGACTTTTCATCCGCATGACAGTCTCCCAGGCCATCAGGCCAGATGTTCGACCGGTTTGGTGGTGGCCAGAATGGTGGCGTGGATGCGTGCAGCTGCATTCTCGCGGCCATGGTTGCCAAGCAGATTCAGCAACAGGGAGTCGTCAAAACGGAAGCGGCACAGCAGCATGTCGCTGGAGGCCATGCGCAGGATTTGCGCTGGAGAAAGATTCTGGATGATGTCGGCAACATCTTCACCGATGCCGAGCTTGAACATTGCACCTGCACGATCAGCCTGGATCAGCTGCTGGGACAGCATCAGATAGGAAAGATTGAGTTCCCGGATTTCGCTGCTCACGTCCATTTTCATGATCACCTCCACTGCGTTTTGAAGAAGCCCTGTTTTCGGGCTCTATGGGATTGCATTGTGGCCCGCAAGGGGGCGACAACCAATCAGGCAGCGTCGGAAAATGCTGTAGCAATAGACGACAGCAGGCATGTAGGAATGCTACCTACATGCCAAGCGCAGACGGGTACGGAAGGGCAGATCGAAGCGACTTTACGGCCTTAGTGTTCGGGTTTACGACTGGGCCAGGCAGAACTTTAGGGCAGCCTGTGAAATTTTTTCCAGTCCGCAAACGGCGGCCCGCCGCAGGCGGTTTTCCAGCATTCAGGCCATACCACTGCCTGTCGGGCGCAACTGCGGCGCAGCCACCCGGTTCCGGCCAGCCTGCTTGGCCATGTAAAGGCCTTGGTCTGCACGCTTGAGCAGACTCTCGGCATCGGGAATGGCAGCATCCCGACAGGACACCCCGGCACTCACGCTCAGCTTCAGATGCATCAGACCGGAGGAAAGCTGCGCCTCATCTACAGCACGGCGCACCCGCTCAGCACACACCATGGCCGCTTCAATACTGGAGTCCGGACAGAGGACCACGAACTCATCACCGCCCATGCGCGCAACCAGATCATGGGTGCGCACCGCGCTGCGGATCGCTACCGCCACCTGGCGCAGGGCGGAGTCGCCCGCGTCGTGACCATAGGTGTCATTGATCTGCTTGAAGTGATCCACGTCCAGCATGATGCAGGCCAATGGACGCTTACTGCGCAACGAAGCCGCCCACTCCTGCACCAGGCGCTCGCTGAAAAAACGACGATTGGGGAAGCCAGTCAGCGCATCGGTCAGCGCGACCTCCTGCAGGCGGCGATTACTCACCGCCAGCTCGGCCGCAAAATGACGGATTTCCTCGCGATCCTGTTCGATCTCACCATGCAGGGACGAAAGGCGCTTGCCAGCGCTCAGCCGAGCCAGCAACAGACGATGTGCCACAGGCTTAGCCAGCATGTCGTCGGCGCCGGCATCAAAAGCCTCCAGCGCCATTTCCTCGCTGTTGCAATCGCCCATCACAAGCACATAAATGCCGCGCCCGATGCGCGTCTTGCGCAAGGTGAGCAGCAGCTCGGTGGCGCTCACATCAGGCATCTGCCAGCCAAGCAGCATCATGTCGGGGCAAAAATCGAGCGCCAGCTCGGTCGCCGAAAAGCCGTCGCTGGCTTCAGCCACCTCATAACCTGCTTCCAGCAGAACCTGACGCAACTCCTGGCGCACCTCAGCCACCGCATCCACCAGCAGCACCCGCAGAGCACGTGACACTGGCGAAGCCCCGTCAGGAGAAGTTGTGGCTTCAACCGCAACAGAGAGCGGAGGGCTCGGCGGACGCAACAGGCGCTCGAAGGGAGGCAGTTGCTCCGCATGCACATGGAGCAAAGCGCCCCACTCCACCCACTCAGCCACCACGCCATCCGCCAGTACGGCAACGGCCTCCTCATCAAAGGACAAGCGCGAACCAGCCATCTTGAGGCTTTGCATCATGGCCGGACGCTCAGCCTCGGGCGCCATGCACAGGGCACTCATCTGGCGCGCAAGACTCAACGATAGGCTCAAGGTCGCGTCACGCGAGCCTTCCGGATGCGAACTCTCAAGGCCGGAGGCCACACAAAAGGCTGCATCCGTAAACAGACGCGGCAAGCCCCAGTCCGCCAGCATGGCGGCACCGAGCTCAGCATTGGTCATGGCAAAACTGCGCGATTCAAGCGCCAGCAGGCGGGCGATGTCGCCCTGCGCATCGTGGCAGATGACGGCATAGTCGTGCGGGTAGAGTGTCGCCAGCGCCAGCTCGCCGACCCTTGCCAGCAAGCCCACACAATAGGTTTCGTCCGGCGCAGCAACCCGGGTGCGCAAAGTAACCGCCTGCAGGGCCACTGCAGAGAGCAAGGAAGTGGACCAGTAGCGACCGTAGTCGAACCCCTCGCAAGCGCCGCTGCGGTGATTGTTGAGCAGCGAAAAACCCAGAGCCATATTGCGTACGGCCGGCATACCCAGCACGGTGAGGGCATCCTGCACGGACACGACCGGACGACGACCATAGCCGATCACACCATTGGCAGCCTTGATGAGGCGGCCGACAAAAGCGGGGTCGGTGCGGATGAGCTGGGCAAGCTCTGCCATCGAACACTCATCCAGCTGCGTCATGCGCATCACGGCCAGGGCAACGCCCTTGGGTGAGGGCAGATCGCCGGAAGCCTTGAGTTGTTCGAAACGGGAAACGTCGATCGGGGGAGCCATGAAAAGTCGGAGTCCTGCAAACCGGGTTGAAGCCGGCCACTCATGGCCAGCGCAAGCAATCGATCCGGTTAACGACAGAATGCGCCGAAGCTTGACCGCAGAATCCCGTTAGCCCGCGGGGGCCCGCCCGACCCGGTTACGCCCTGCCCGTTTGGCTGCATACAGGGCGGTGTCGGCTGCCACCATCAGCTCCATCAGATGGGTATAGGCCGGAAAATGCGCGAGGCCCGCGCTGAAAGTCACCGAAAAAATGCCTTCATCATAGGCATGATAAATCCGCGAAAACCCCTCACGGATGCTGTTCAGACGCTCTTCCGCCTGCTCCAGAGTGGCGTCGAAGAACACGATGGCAAACTCTTCGCCGCCGTAGCGCCCCACCACGTCGGAGCGGCGCAGGCGCTGCTTGAGGTAGCGCGCGAGAGTCCGCAGCACACGGTCCCCCACAGCATGACCGTAGCTGTCGTTCACACGCTTGAAATGGTCGATGTCAAGAATCGCGTAGCACACCGGCAGCGCCTGACGCTCGCCCTGAAGCAGCGCCTGCTGCAGCAAGGCCTTGGTCTTCACATGATTGAACAGGCCGGTAAGACTATCTTCCACCATCATCTTGCGCAGGCTGCGATAGCGCTCGGCCTTGGCCATCACGGTATTCACGAGCTGGGCCTGGCTGATCGGCTTGGTAAGAAAGTCATCACCACCATGGCGCATCGCTTCGAGCTGGATTTCGACACTCGTTTCGCTGGTCAGATAAACGATCGGAATGGATTCAAAAGCCTTGTTCTGACGAATGATTTTTGCCACTTCAAGGCCGGTACAGTCCTGCATGTGAAAGTCCAGCAGCAGCACATCCGGCGAAAAATCCAGCAGCGTCTCGAGCACCCGGTCGGGCTCGCGGATCGCCCGCAGGCTGAGATTGGGCATCGGCTCCAGCGCCTTCTTCACCGAAGCCAGCACGGTGGCCGAATCATCCAGAATCATGACCCGGTAGGGCTCTTCGCGCGCCGGGTAGGCCAGCGGATCAAGTGCATCCACGAGCGTGCTGACCGTGAGGGGCAACTGAAAAAAGCCCTGGGCTTCCAGCCTCACCGCCTGCAGACGCAGATGAAAATCCCCTTGCTGCGACATTGCAAACCACTTCAGGCCAGCCTGATTGGCCTGGCGGATCAGGGCTCGGGTCTGCAGATCAACCTGCGCTGGCAGATCGATCAATACCGTCACCGCCCGCTGCGCCAGCGCGAACTGCATGCCACCCATGAAATCGGAAAATACCCGGAAACTGTAGCCGTAGTTCTCCATCTGCAGGAGCAACTCGGCCATGCTCTCCACTTCGGGGGTCAACACGATCACCAGTGGCAGACCTTCGTTTTCACCAATCGTCAGATCACTCTGCTTACGACGCGGCGTCAGGCTGCAAGCATCGCGCACGGCGGCAAATACGTTGGGCAAGAGCAAATCGGCCTGGGATTTCTGCGCCTCTCCCGGATCCGCCAGTCCAGCCAGCATGCCCAGCAAAGGACGCAAGGCGACTTCCAGTTCAACCAGACCCTGTTCGCGTGCAAGACCATGCAAGCGATCGCAATGGAGCATGAAGGCAGCCCAGAATTCGAGGTCGTGACTCGCCTGCCAGACCATTTTCCAGGCCAGCACCATTTCATTCCAGGCATCGTGAATATCACGGCGTTTAGTCATGCGACCCGCTTTTTTAGCTACAAGCTGAAAATTGTAGATCTAGCGAACAGTTACAATCAGGGTATTCCGCCGGCCGGCTATCCGGAACGCATTCATCGAGTCCCCGCCATGAACATTCCCATCATCCATTGCAGCACTTGCGGCAGCAAGGTCAATACCGAGATTCCGCCCGGCGATCACCGTCCACGCCAAGTGTGTCCGTCGTGCGGCCAAGTACACTACCTGAACCCCAAGCTCGTTGTTGGCAGTCTGCCAGTGTGGGAAGACAAGGTCCTGCTGTGCCGCCGTGCCATCGAGCCACGCCTCGGATTCTGGACCTTGCCTGCGGGCTTCATGGAAGCCGACGAGACCCTTGCCGAAGCAGCCTGCCGCGAAACCTTTGAGGAAGCTTGCGCCAATATCGAACTGCAAGGCCTGTACACCCTCGTCAACATTCCCCATATCAATCAGGTCCACGTCATTTACCGTGCCCGCCTGCTGGATACCGGTTTTCACCCGGGTGAGGAATCGCTGGAAACCCGCCTCTTCTCAGAAGAAGAGATTCCATGGGATGAGATCGCCTTCCGCTCGATCAGCCTGAGTTTGCGAAATTTTTTCGAGGATCGCCGCCGCGGCTGCTTCACCCAACGCGAAGAAACGCTTCTGCCCGGCACAGCCCACCTGCCCTGACGGGCCCTAAAGCCAGAACTGCTCTCTGCCGTAAAGCGCGTAAGAACCCGCTTGTTACGGCGGGCTACGCCCGAAACGGAGAGCCATCATGCGCTGGTTTGAAGATCTTCAGTTCCGCAACAAGCTTCTGGTCAATTTCGTCATCAGCAGCGGCATCCTGATCGCTGCCCTGCTCTTCTGCGCCTTCCGTATAGGTGGCCTTGGCGAAGATGTCGCCTATTTTGCCCACACTTCGGTACCGGCGATGAAATCGGCTGGCAAGGTCAGCGAAATGCGCTTGCGCTATCGCGTGCGCAGCCTCGAATACATGCTGCCCGGGACTCCGGAGGAACGCGCCAAGCTGGAACAATCCCTTCAGCAACTCGATGGTGAAGTACAAAAAACCATTGAAGCACATGCGGCCTTCGCGAACAGCGCCGAAGAAAAAGCACTGCTTGACGAGGTGCGGGCGGGCGCCGGTGAATACAAGAAAGTCGTCGAGGAAGGCGTTGCCAAGATCAAGGCAGGTGATGAAGAGGCCGCCCAGAACCTGCGTCGCAAGGAATGGGTCGCCAAGGCCAATGCCTTGCGTGACAAGACCGATGCCCTCAGCGCCATGGTCCTCGAAGCCGGCCAGAAGCAGGGCGAAGAATCCATCCGCGAGGCCACCCAGGCACGCAGTCTGGCCTGGGGCGCGCTGATCCTCGCCACCCTGATTGCCATTGCCTTCTCATGGTGGTTCGCCCAGCGGGTCTCGCATGTTCTGGAATCCCTGGTCAGCATCGCCCGGCGCATCGCTGGCGGAGACCTTGGTATCCGCATCGAAGCGCGCGGATGCGATGAGATGGGCAAGCTGCTCAGCACCATGGAGGAAATGCGCGGCGCCTTGCACGGCATGGTTAACCGGATGCGCGAGCAGGCCGAGGGCGTCTCGCATGCGTCCCAACAACTGGCGGAAGCAGCTCAGCAAACAGAGCTGAGCAGCAGTACGCAAAGCGAAGCCGCCTCAGCCATTGCCGCGAATGTGGAAGAGCTGACTGTCTCGATCGCGCACGTCTCGCGTAGCACCGACGACGCCAGCAAGCTCGCCAGTGCTGCCGACCAGCAAGCGATAGCGAGTTCAAGCAAACTCAATCAGGTCGTCAGCGAAATCCAACGCATCGCCCATATCGTGCGCGACGCGTCCCAGAAAATCGAAGTCCTCGAAGCCGAGTCTGACAAAATTTCCAACATTGTCACCGTGATCAAAGACATCGCTGATCAGACCAATCTGCTCGCGCTCAACGCAGCAATCGAAGCCGCCCGTGCCGGCGAACAGGGGCGCGGTTTCGCAGTGGTGGCCGATGAAGTACGCAAACTCTCCGAGCGCACAGCGGCTTCAACGTCCGAAATCACTCAGATGATCGCCAACATCCAGCGCTCCACGCGCGAAGCGGTAACCGGCATAGAAAGCGGCGTCGGCTCGGTGGACACCGGCGAAGAGCTGGTCGGTCAGGCTGGCAGCTCGGTCGATGAAATCCGTCAGCTGGCAAGCAAAGTAGCGGATCTGGTGGAAGAAATTTCCCACGGCCTGCGCGAACAGGCCACCGCCTCGACTGACGTAGCCAACCGGATTGAACAAGTTGCAGTACACGCCGAAGAGCTCAACTCCAGCACCGCCAGTACCGGCAACGCTGCGCGCAACCTGCAGGACATCGCACGCGACATGCTGGGCTCAGTCAGCCACTTCCAGCTCGGTCGCTAAACCCTCTACCCATGAATAAAGGCCGGAAGTCCTGGCAGGCTTCCGGCCTTTTCTTGTGCCCTGCCAGGCTGAACGGCCTCAAGCCACCTCGGAGACACTGGCTGTTTCCGTGCTCTGACCGAAAGCGCCATACGCCTGCGCCAGCTGCATCATGCGTAACATCACGGCAAACTCGTTATTACCGCTCGCCTGAGTCGAATCGCTGCCGCCCGCCCCGCTCTCCTGCTCGAAAGCCATCGCTTCGCTATGGCTCACCTTGCCGTTGCCATCGGTATCGGCCTGATCGAAGTTTTCAACGATGCTCGAAATCAGGCTGGAGCGCTTGCTATCGGTGCTGCCGATCTCCTCCAGCTGAGCGCTCAGCTCATCCTGGGTAAAGCCTTCATCGTCTTGCGGTGGAGGGGGGGGCATCCCGCCCGCTGCGCCAGGCCCACCCATGCCGGCCATGGCACCACTCATGCGCATTGCATTGAACTGGTTATCAAGCTCCTCGGCCAGCTTGGTCAGACTTGAGGTCAGCTCACTCTCGGTAAGCTTGCCATCGCTGTCGCCATCCAGCGCCGAGAAAATTTCATCGGCATCGCTCGCACCGGAAATCTGCTCGAACGCCGATTGCAGGTCGGTTTTCTCGATATACCCCTGACTCTTGGTGTCCAGCCGCGCAAACAGGCTGCTGGCCATCGAACTGATGCTGCTGCCAAGACCACTGATCATGATGTGCTCCTTGCGTCTTCAAAAGAGATGACCGACAAACGCCGGCCGCGCAGCCCAGCCCATCTGAAAGACGGGCGTGAGCATGTCTTCCCCATGGCAATTTATCGGCCAGCAACACACAGTTTTTTGAGCGAACGGCGTTAAGCCAGTTAAAAACTCCTCAAGAAAACAGCTTTGTGCGCTGCTTTCAGGCCCGCTTCTTCACTTCGCTCCGACCTCCGGCGGCAGCTTTTGCCGCTCTCCAGAGGGACGGCAATATCCGCACGGCCGGCGCAGTCCGCCTTTTAGAACAGGCTCCAGCCATGACCGGCAAGGACTGCCGACGAAAGCAAAAAAAACCACTCCGGCGCAGAACGCAGGAGTGGCTCAAGTGACAAGACAGGGAGGTCCCACCGGGAGGAGTAGTGGGGGCTGAGCTTGCCAAAAAAGACTATCCCGGGCCTGCATGAAACACGTCAGCCACCCGGAAGAGGCTCAGGAAAAGTTCAGCGCCTTTCACCGCGCGGGGCTGGCGGCTGATCGCCGCCGCCACGCGGTCCTTCGCCGGGCCTGCCCGGGTCACGCGCCCGGCCTGAATCGAGCGCCTTGCGCTGCTCAGGGCTCAGCAGGCTCAAGAACTGATGCTCTGCCTGGGCCTGCAGTAAAACCAGTTCGGCACGAGCCTGAGCTTCAGCCTGAGCCAGTTCGCGGGCCTTTGCGGCCGTGAACTCGGCCGTACCGATCAGGGCTTGCAAGGCCTCATGCGCCTTGCGCTCGGCCTTGCGTTGGGCATGGATGGCCGGAGCCTGCTGGTGATGAAGCTGAAACAACTTGTCTTGCTGGGCCTCGCTCAGATCGAGTTGCTCCAATGCCGCACGCGGTGGCAAGGCGGCAGCCCCCATGCCAGGCATGAAGGCTTCGTGCGGAGCACGCATCGGCGGCATTTCGGCAAAGGCAGCCGGGGCAGTACACAGACTGGCCAGCATCAGGCTACGCCAAAGGTTTTTGACTGCAGACATGACAGACTCCTTATAGGGGTTTAACGGGGCTGCCATGGCTGGCGGCATGGAGAGCATTCTCGGGGCCAGCACTGTTAAGCCCCCTCAAGCAGCCGTAAAAACACTAAAAACGGTGTCATAAGCCTCTCTGGCAATCGGCCTTCTGGCTTCGTAAAAATGATTAAAAGCTGCAGCGGATTAACCGGCGGCTGACGCCGCATTCGCTATCATGAGTTCATCAAATGATTGATTCAGAAGGTTTGCGATGAGCCGGGTACTACTGGTGGACGACGATCTGGAACTCGTCGAAATGATGAAGGAATACCTGCTGCAGGAAGGTTTCAGCGTGGAAACCGCGAACGACGGCGAAGCCGGCCTGCAGAAAGCACTTGGCGGCGATTTCGCGATCACGGTGCTGGACATCATGTTGCCGCGCCTGTCCGGCATCGAAGTGCTCAACCGCATCCGCAAGCAAAGCCGTATGCCGGTACTGATGCTTACCGCCAAGGGCGATGACATCGACCGCATCGTCGGCCTGGAACAAGGCGCGGATGACTATGTCCCCAAACCATGCACGGCCCGCGAGATCACCGCGCGTATCCGCGCCATCCTGCGCCGCACTGGCACCCAGGAAGAGCCGGACAGCCTGCCGGTCAGCGCTGGCGAGCTCATCATGTGGCCAGACCAGCGTCGTGCCCAATGGCGCAATCAGGCTCTCGAGCTGACCAGCACCGAGTTCAATCTGCTCGAAGTGCTGGCCCGTCATGCCGGCCACACCGTCTCGAAACAGTTACTGTCCGAACAAGGGCTGGGACGGCCCTTGCAGAAGTTCGACCGCAGCATCGAGGTGCACCTGTCAAAGATCCGTGAAAAACTGGGCCCACAGGAAGACGGCCGCTCGGTCATTCAGACCATCTTCCGTCAGGGTTATCAGTTCATTCGGAGCTGACATGGGGCGCCTGTTCTGGAAACTGTTTCTGGCGATTTTCCTCGCCCAGCTGCTCACGGGCTGGGGCGTGGGCTTCCTGTTCTGGCTTGAGCATGCGGCGCGTCAGAATCAGTCTCCGAATATGGCAAGCGTGCCGGGCAGTGCCCGGCCGGAGGGGCCGCCCCCGACCTTCGGACCCGGCGGGCCGCTACCGCGCCCCCCGGGCGCAAGCACAAACGCACCGGAATCCCAGCGTCCCTTCCCGCCCGGACCACGCCCCGGCGGGCCACGTGGCCTGCCCTGGCAACCCGCAGTCATCGGCCTGATCGCCAGCCTGCTCTTCGCGGCCTTGCTGGCGCGCCATCTCTCTCGCCCCATCGTGGGCCTGAGCAAGGCTTTCAAGGACGTGGCCGGTGGCAATTTCGACATCCGCCTGGCCCGCAACAAGCTGCACTGGCAGGATGAACTCTCAGACTTGGGCGAAGAGTTCGACCGCACGGCGGCCCAACTCAAGATGCTCGTCCACAACCAGCGCCGGCTTCTGCACGACGTTTCCCACGAAGTGCGTTCGCCACTGGCACGTATGCAGCTGGCCATCGATCTGGCCCGCCAGCAGCCGGACAAAACCCCGGAGAGCATGGCCAGGCTGGAGCGCGAAGCCGGCCGCATTGATCACCTCGTAGAGGAATTGCTGACGCTGTCGCGACTTGAAGCAGGCGCTTGTGGTCAGCTCGACGACACGGTGGACTTGCCCGAACTGCTGGGTGAGCTGGTAGAAGACGCCCGTTTTGAAGCCGAAGCGAAGAAATGCCATGTGGAGCTGGGGGGCGAAGCACAGGGCCTTGTGAAGGGGCGGGCAGATCTGCTCCACCGGGCCATCGAGAACGTGCTGCGCAACGCGATCCGCTACACCACGCCGGCAAGCGCGCTCAGCGTCGGCGTAGAAAACCACGGTGAAGAGCTCTGCGTCACGGTGGAAGATTGCGGCCCTGGTGTGCCCCAGTCAGCCCTGGAGACCATCTTTGATCCCTTTGTCCGCCTCGGAGACGCCCGCAGCAACGACGGCTACGGGCTTGGTCTGGCAATCACCCGGCAAATCATCGAAGCCCATGGCGGGCGGGTCATCGCCAGCAATCGCGAACAGGGTGGCCTGCGCGTGGAGATGTACCTGCCCATCAGTCAGGCCAGTACAGCAAGCGCGTAAAACGCCCGGCGGGTTTCAGGGCAGGAACTCAAGCTCCAGCGCGAAAGCCTTGCCCTGCAGGGCTATCGGCAGTTCTGCGCGACGGGCCGCGCTCTGCAGGCGTCGCAGCCAGGCCTGATCCATCTGCGCGTCACCACTTTCACGCAGAAGACGCGCTGCTTCAGGACGCCCATCCGCACCCAATGCCAGCTCCAGCAAGACACCGGCCTCCGGCAGAGCGGGCCAGGGCTCATCGTTTGCCATCAGCAAGGCCAGGCGGTAAGCCACCCTGGCTTCCGCCATGCTCAGGGGGCGCAGGGCGATCTTTGGTTCTGGCGACACGACACCTGGCGAATCAAACGGCACAGCAGCCGCCACTGCTAGCCCGGCCGCCCCATGCCTGGCAGCAGGGACACGCACTTCACGACCGGGCATCGCTGCTGTGGTTTCGGTCCGCGGGATCACTGCAGCTTGCACTGGGCGAGAAGGAAGAAGCGGCGCCACATACAGACTCAGCTTCGCCTTAACAGGCACCGGCAGGCGCTCACCTGGGCCGCCCAAGCCGCGCCAGAGATCCAGCGCCAACAGGTGCAGCACCAATGAAGCCGCGAGACCACCCAGACACAGGCGCTGCCACTCGCGCGGCGAGGAAGGATTGCTTAATCGGGCCAAGGCGGTTAGCGTGTAGGAAGAGTAGTCCCGAGGAACATGCAGGTTTCATTCTCTGGAGCGTTCCATGCGTCCGCCCGAGCATCGCCCTGAAGTCCGTGTCTTGTCCCGCGAACGCTGCCCCCTGATCCTCACGCTGGATACCCAGGGGCAACCCCATCGCTGGGTGAGCTGGCAGCACGCCCTGTTCTACTACGCGCGCAATATGGTGGCCTGGGATGCCGGGGATGCCTGTTTCACCTTTCACGGCGGCATCTCGCGCCAGACCGGCGTGCGCTCGATCATCACCGCCAACAGCATCATCGCCATCAAGGGGCGGGCACTCTCAAGCCGCACCCTGCGCCAAGTGCCACCACTATCCAATCGCGAACTATTCAATCGCGATCGCCACGTCTGCGCCTATTGCGGGCAGGAGCTGCAGTCTGCCCGCCTGACGCGGGACCACGTCAAGCCGGTTTCACAAGGCGGCGCAGACAGCTGGATGAATGTGGTAACAGCTTGCCGCAGCTGCAATCAACGCAAGGGCGGCCACACCCCCGAGCAGGCACGGATGATGTTGCTCTACGCGCCTTATGTGCCGAACAAGGCCGAGTACCTGATTCTCTCAAACCGCAGCATCCTCGCCGACCAGATGGATTTCCTTGCCCATCACCTGCCGGCCCAGAGCCGCCTGCGCTGAGCGCTCCGAAGGGCTCAGGGATTGCCTGATACACTCGTGCCCTCGCCTGCCGCCCTGCACCCGCCGCGCCATGACTGAACTGATCGGCTTCCTTGCTGCCTTCTGCACCACTCTGGCTTTCGTACCACAAGCCTGGCTGACCTGGCGGACCCGCTCGGCACACGGGGTGTCACTGGGCATGTACAGCATCTTCGTGACCGGCGTGGCACTCTGGCTGGTCTATGGCATCGCCATCCTGTCCTGGCCGGTAATCGTGGCCAACGCCATCACCTTGCTGCTGGCCCTGTTCATCCTGATCATGAAGCTGCGCTTCGGCTGAGCGCCTCTGCCTCAGGCCTGCGTCGCAGGCACCAGAGCACGCCCCACCCCGAACTGCAAGCTGTCAATCTGCAACTCCTCCAGATAGGCTTGCCTTTCCAGTTCGATTTCACTGCTGGCAAGGGCTTCCGTGTGCTGTGCGTGTGCGTTGTCGTGGTTCATGCTTCTCTCCGTTGTCAGACCGTAGCCTGCTTGTATGCCACTTGCGCGGCGAATGTTCTGGAGTGCAAATGCTGCATCGCAAAACGGCGCCTGACCACTGGAGAAAACCCTTGGCCGTGAAGTCCACCACAGCCATCAGCAGAAATGAAACGGGCCGCACAAGGCGGCCCATTCCATTTCTGGCAGTCCCGGCAAAGGGACCTCCGCGTACTATTTCGCCATATCCAGCATCAGCTGGTTCATGCGGCGAATGAAGGTGGCCGGGTCGTCCAGCGTGCCACCTTCGGCCAGCAAGGCCTGATCGAAGAGCACGGCAGCCCAGTCGTCGAACTTACTGTCTTCACTCTTCAGGCGCGCCACCACCGGATGCTCCGGGTTGATCTCGAGGATCGGAGCCGAGGTCGGCACGTTCTGGCCGGCGGCCTTCAGCAGACGCGCCAGATTGGCGCCCATCTCATGTTCGTCGACCACCAGGCAGGCCGGGCTGTCGGTCAGGCGGTGCGTGACGCGCACTTCCTTCACGCGCTCGCCCAGGCTGGTCTTGACCTTCTCCAGCAGCGGCTTGAACTCTTCGGCCTGCTCTTCGACCTTCTTCTTTTCGGCCTCGTCTTCCAGCGCGCCCAGATCGAGGCCGCCCTTGGCCACCGACACGATCTGCTTGCCTTCGAACTCGGTCAGATAGGAAATCGCCCACTCGTCGATGCGATCAGACAACAGCAGCACTTCGATGCCCTTCTTGCGGAAGACTTCGAGGTGGGGGCTGTTCTTGGCCGCGTTGAAGCTCTCGGCGGTGACGTAGTAGATCTTCTCCTGGCCTTCCTTCATGCGGCCGATGTAGTCGCGCAATGACACGCCTTCATCCGCCGTATCGGTATGCGTGGAGGCAAAGCGCATCAGGCCGGCCAGCTTGTCCTTGTTGGCGGAATCTTCACCCAGACCTTCCTTGAGCACACGGCCGAATTCGCGCCAGAAGTCGGCGTAGTCGTCCTTGCGGTTTTCGGCGATGTCTTCGAGCAGGCCCAGCACCTTCTTCGTGCAACCGCCGCGGATGGTGTCGACGTCCTTGCTCTCCTGCAGGATTTCGCGCGACACGTTCAGCGGCAGATCGGCCGAATCGACCACCCCGCGCACGAAGCGGAGGTAATGCGGCAACAGCTTCTCGGCGTCGTCCATGATGAAGACGCGGCGCACATAGAGCTTCAGGCCGTGACGCGGATTGCGGTCCCACAAGTCAAACGGGGCACGCTTGGGCACATACAGCAGTTGGGTGTATTCGTGACGCCCCTCGACCTTGGCATGGCTCCAGGCCATCGGGTCTTCGAAGTCGTGCGACACATGCTTGTAGAAAGCCTTGTAGTCGTCGTCCGAAACGTCATTCTTGGAGCGGGTCCACAGCGCGTTGGCCTGGTTGATGGTTTCCTCTTCGTCGGACACCACGTTCTCGGCCTTCTCCTGATTCCACTCTTCCTTCTGCATCAGGATCGGCTGAACGATGTGATCCGAATACTTGCGGATGATGCTGCGCAGTTTCCAGCCGGAGAGCAGATCGTCCTCACCTTCGCGCAGGTGCAGGATGATGTCCGTGCCACGCAAGGCCTTGGTGTAGGGCTCGACCGAGTATTCACCGGCTTCGTCGCCGGCCATCGAGCACTCCCACTTCACACCGGCTTCGGCGGCGTCACCGGCACGGCGAGTCAGCACGGTCACCTTGTCGGCCACAATGAAGGCCGAGTAAAAGCCCACGCCGAACTGGCCGATCAGGTTGGCATCCTTCTGCTTGTCGCCGGAAAGCTTGGAGAAGAACTCCTTGGTGCCGGACTTGGCAATGGTGCCCAGATGGTTGATCGCTTCCTCACGGCTCATGCCGATGCCGTTGTCCGAAATCGTGATCGTGCGCGAAGGCTTGTCAAAGCGCACACGGATCTTCAGTTCGGAGTCGCTCTCGAACAATGCGGCATTGTCCAATGCTTCGAAGCGCAGCTTGTCGCAGGCATCCGAAGCGTTGGAGACAAGCTCGCGCAGGAAAATCTCGCGATTGGAATAGAGGGAGTGAATCATCAGGTGAAGCAGTTGCTTCACTTCAGCCTGGAAACCACGTTTTTCGGTGGTGGATGCTGCCCGTTCAGTCATGCTCTTTATCCTCCGGTAATGCATTTGTTAGCATCCGGACAGATAGGGGCGCCGGTTCCGGATTTCAAGCCCCCGCTTTGCGGAGCATCCACTTGGCCCGTCCTCCCGCTCTACCGGAAAGCAGCCAGGCTGAGCCGCTTGCCAGTGATCTGCTGGCGCGATCGGCATGGTCCTTCCTCGGGATCTATCTGTTGCTGGTAGTGCTGATCCTCGCAGGCACCTGGGCCTTGATCACACAGGACTGGGTGCGTCAGCAAAAAGTCCAGGAAACCGAACTCTCCAGCCTCGCTCACTCGCTCGCCGAAATGCTCGAGCATGATCTGGCAGATGCCGATCGTGCCCTACGCAGCCTTGGCCGCATGCAAGCCCAATCAGCCAACACGGAAAACCTGCGCGAGCTAGCCCGCCAGGAATTGCTGCAAGCCCCACACATTGCTCGCCTCGCCATCTGGTCGGCAAAAGGGCAGGAAATCGTGGGCGTGCAGCAGAACATGCTGGCCACCACCCTCTCCAGCCCTCTGCCGTCGGTGGAACTTTTCCGCCGTCAGCCTCAGCCGGGGCTCCTCATCCACACCGCTATCGTAGGGGCAGATGGTTTGCGCTACCTGCCGGTGGAACGCATCCTGCGTGGCGCGCAAGGCGAAGTGCAAAGCTACGGCGTAGCGCTGCTGGAGGTGGCCACCTTAGAGCAGTACTTCCGAGCCATCCGCCTGACGGACTCAGACCAGGCCAGTCTGCTCGATGGAGACACCCGCCTGCTGACCAGCATGCCTGGAGAAACTGACACCCCAATGCCGGACTTCCGCCGCCTGTTGGCCAGCCAGGCCAACGGCCAACGCCCGGACAAGGCCTTCGGCACCACTTATGAAATAGATGGCGAGAGCCAGGTCGGCGTCTTCCGCTGGCTGAGCCGTTACCCCTTGATCGTGGAGGCTGCCCGCCCTACCGCGGTGGCAAGGGCTGGCTTTACCGCAATGAAGCGCCGCCTGCTGACGGGAGCCGGCGCACTGATCGGCCTGCTCGGCTTGCTCACCTGGCTGATTTACGCCGACTCACAGCGCCACCGCTCGGCGCGTGCCAGTCTCGGTCGCATCAACGCCTCTCTCGAAGAGCGAGTCGGCCGGCGAACAGCCGAACTGGAGCAATCCAACCGCGAAATGATCGCCTTCAGCTATTCGATTTCCCACGACCTGCGCGCGCCGCTACGCGCCATCAATGGCTTTGCACACGCGCTGCGCGAAGACTTCAGCGAACGCCTCGATGATCAGGGGCGCGACTATCTGGATCGCATCTGCCGCGCCAGCGTGCGCATGGGCGAGTTGATCGACGAACTGCTGGCCCTGGCCAACGTTTCACGTGCCCCTCTGGTGATCGAGGAACTCGACCTGACCCTGATCGCCAGCGACATCGTGGAGGAGTTGCGCCTCGCCAGCCCGGAACGCCAGGTGCTTTTCCAGGCCCAGGCCAACCTGCATGTGGAGGGTGATGAAGCCTTGCTGCGCAATGCGCTCACCAACCTGATCGGCAATGCCTGGAAATTTACCCGCGGCAGACGCCCAGCCGTAATCAGCTTCACGGCCGAAGAAGAAGCGGAGTTCATTCGCTTTACGCTCGCCGACAACGGTATCGGTTTCGATATGGCCCATGCCAAACGCCTGTTTCAGCCCTTTCAACAATTGCACGGCAATCAGGGCTTCGGCGGCACCGGCATAGGACTGGCCTCGGTACGCCGCATCATCGAGCGTCATGGCGGACAGATCTGGGCCGAAGCCGATCCGGAACAGGGCGCCAGCTTCATTTTCACCCTGCCCCTGCGCGCCCGGGTAATCCGCAGACGCCGCAAGTAGGCACTCCCGAGGGTTAACGGACAACGCCCGCCACCTGCGTGACGGGCCTCATCAGGGCTGCATCGAACCGGCCTGTGCGACCGGCCTGACGGTAAAACTTACTTCAGCTTGCCAGCACCTGCGTTGCTGATCACCGAAGCCTTGGCCGCTGCGGCGGTTTGCAGCGTGTAAGCGTAAGGCGGAGTCCACACATTGGCGCCAGTCGGCACGGCATAGCCACACTGACCATCCCAAGCCACCGGGGTGGTGTTGCCGCCCTTGTCGGTCAGCATCAGGTGGCCGGAGGAACGGAAACCGATCGGATTCGTACCGTTACCGCCATCAATACCCTTCTTGCAGAAGCTGTCGGTCGCCAATGCCGTGATCTCGAAATACATGTTCTCGACCAGCATGTTCGACTTGTAGCGCGGATCCACACCACTGCCAAACTTCAGGTCAGCCGGCACAGAGCTATCGGTACGGCCATAGATGTAGTTGTTGAACATATGCACCTGGCCATAACGGTTCAGGGGCAGACGCGAGCCCAGGCGATCGTAGAAGTTGTTCGACAAAGTTACGTGCAGCCGGCCGTCATCGCTCCAGGCACGCCCCGAGTCACCGTTACCGACCAGAGTCACCTTGTGGTGCTTGAAGAAGTAGCTGTTGGTGACCGTCGCGTAATCAGAACCGCGCACGATATCCAGCAGGCCATCGTGGCGCGTATCGGACGCCAGCGAATCCGGCGTATCGCCATCGCCCATCGAGATGTGATCGATGTAGATGTTCTGCGCGCGCGACAGGGTCATGCCGTCAGCGTAGGCATTGGCCGAATCTTCCGGATTCACGTCCCAGGGCGCATCGATCTGCAGGTTGCGGATGATGATGTTGCGGGTCCAGGTCGGGTAGTCTTCCGGGTCCTTGCCAGCATTAACCCAGGCGGTGTAACCGGCCTGCGCATCTGCAGCACCATTGGCCAACTCGCCACCAATCAGGATCGACGTGCCGGTGATCCGAGCGGTACGCCCCTGAGCGTCGTTGATACCGACCAGCGTAGTGTTCGACGGGATCATGATCGAGCCGCCGTACTTCTGATCCATGTAGCTGGTGTATTCCTTGAACACCGTATTGTTGGCACTCCAGCGCAGATCAATGTGGCCCACCACGCGCACGATCTTCGGTTCCAGACCGGCTTCAGCCAGGGCTGCAACCAGTTGCTGACCATTGAACACGGTGTAGACACGGTTGGCCGCAGCAGCCGAACCACCCGTCACGACTACCTTGCCCTTGCGCGACCAGGTATGCCAGCCATTTTGCGGCGCCGTGGCACGCTCGAAGCTCAGCACCCCGCCGGTCGGATCCACCGTGGCGAATTGCCAGGTCGGCAGCACCGGAGCGGCCTTGTAGTTGGTTGGGTTGTGCAGGCCATCGATCGTGGCCGGCGCCAGATAGTTGCGCACGCCATAGGTATAGCTGCCGCTGACGTTCTGCAGGGGAGTGCTGGCACCCGTCAGGGTGCGAGCGTCAATACCTGCAGCCGAAACGCTGCTCGCAGCTGCGGACGAAGCGGCAACCGAGGATGCCGCAGCCGAAGACACTGCAGCCGACGAAGCGGCGGCGCTGCTGGCGGCCTTGCTGCTGGAAGCGGCCGAAGAGGCGGCAACGCTGCTGGCTGCGGCGCTGCTCACGGCAGCGCTGGAGGACGAGCTGCTCAGCGGGCCATAGGAGCACCATGCGGAAGTGGTATAGGTGTTGGTCGGGAAAGCCGAACCAATACAGGCGAAGCTGTCAGTCTTGGTGGCATACACGAAGCTGCCGGACTTGCCCAGCGCAACCGAACGGGTACCCGCCATCGTGCAGGTGGCGCCGGTGTTCTGTGCGCACTTGGTGTAACCGGTGGGATAGTCGCTGGCGGCCTGCACATTTGCAGCCAACAGCAGAAGGGCGGCGCCGCCCAGGATCTTGCTTTGCATGGTGTCTCCTAACTTATTTATGACGCAGACCTGTTCCGGCCTGCCACCTCGTCTGACGCTACAACTTTAGACGTAAGACAAACTCTTACAAAAGTAATAGACGAGCAGGAGAAAACTAGTGCAGCGACCTCGGGCTGTCAATGAAAGTCTGGGGTCCGTTCATCGTGTTTCCGAAAACACGAAACTGTTTTCTGCGTTGGAACAACATGCTGCGGCGCAAGATTGCCCACTTCAGCAGACTCCGCACTGCAGCAAAGAAAAATACAGGCGGAGACGTCCGGCCATCGGCACGCATGCGGCCGGAATACCCGCCTGATGGCTATTGCACAGAATGGATTGCTTCCTACAATGGAAGCTCGTGCTCTCTTGCTGCGCAGGCTATCGGCTATCTGCCGAGAAAAACCTGACGCCTGGGCGCGCTACCGGAGGCTGCTGCATGAGTGTGATCGCTGTCGTTAACCGCAAGGGAGGCTCGGGCAAGTCCACACTGTCCACCCATATCGCCGCCTATCTCGCCTCACTGGGTGAAGAAGTGATGCTGGGCGATATCGATCGCCTGCAGTCCTCGCGCCTCTGGCTCTCCTTGCGCGATCCACGCTACAAGAAGATTCACGGCTGGTCGATCGATGAGAAAAACTTCGCCCGCCCGCCTGCCGGGGTCAAGCATGTAGTGCTCGACACCCCCGGCGGCTTCCAGGGCTTCGGCTTGATGAAGGTCACCATGTATGCCGATGCGATCCTGCTGCCCGCAGCGACCGGGATCTTCGACCGTAACTCGGCTGCCGAGAGCATCCGCGAGCTGCGCGCCTTCCCGCGCGTGGCCAGCGGTCGCTGCAAGATCGCCTGCGTGGGTATGCGCATCGATGGCCGCACCCGTCAGGCAGAAGCCTTGCAGGCCTGGGCCAGCGAACAGGCGCTCGATTGCATCGGTACGATCCGCATGGCCCAGGCTTACAGCAAGTGCCTCGAAGCAGGCCTGTCGATCTTCGACTTCCCGCCGAACAAGGTCGAAGCCTATCTGCCGGAGTGGCAGCCGATCACTGCCTGGCTGGATGCCATTCTGGCCGCCGCCGCCCCGACGCCCGGCAGCCACGGCTCACGCGAAGAGTTGCGCACCCGCCAGCCCATCCTCGCCTCACGCCCGGTACTGCAGCAGCTTTGATTCACACGCGTGGGCGATAATCACGCTTTTTGCGAGCCCACCCCGCCATGAGCCACGACCTACCTCCCCTGCCCGCCCTGGAGCCCGGCCACTATCGCCATTACAAGGGGGGTGAATACGAAGTTGTCGGCGTCGCCCGCCATAGCGAGAGTCTGGAAGCGCTGGTGGTCTATCGCCCGCTCTACAACGCAACAGGGCTGTGGGTGCGGCCTTATGCGATGTTTGTCGAAAGCATCGAGATCGACGGCCAGCATCAGCCACGCTTTGCCCGCGTGAGCTGAGGGAGCTCAGAAGCTGTTCACGATCTGTAGCGAGAGGCTGTCAGCAGGGTGAAGAGCGGCACAGGAACCGGAGTTTATGTTGATAAATGAGGATTCCGAGCAGTGCATGAGCCCGGATCACGGCCTCGCAGTAAGATCGTGAACAGCTTCTCAGCCCTCAGCATCGTCTGGTGCGCTCAGCAGCTCACTGACTTCATCAAGCTGCACTTTTTCGATCTTCTGAAAGTGGCCAGAAATTTTCTTGCTTGAAACGTGAACATCCTGCACATCCTCATGGGCCAGACGGATGTGATCGGCGAGCTTCTTCATGCGCTGATCGAAGAGACCGAAATCCTTTGAAAGCTTGCCCAGCGCGTCCTTGATGAGATGGATCTGCTTGCGCGTTTCGACATCCTTGAGTACCGCCCGGGCGGTATTGAGCACCGCCATCAAGGTGGTGGGCGACACGATCCACACATGGCGGGCCTGCGCGTAACTCACCAGATCCGGATGGTAGGCGTGGATTTCGGCAAACACAGCTTCGGCCGGCACAAACATCACCGCGCCATCGGAGGTTTCTCCTGCCACGATGTACTTGCTGGCAATCGCGTCCACATGGCGCTTGATGTCCTGCTTGAACAGGCTTTCGGCAGCCTTGCGCTCGATCTCGCCAAGCCCCGGCTCGAACATGCGGTGATAGTTTTCGAGCGGAAACTTGGAGTCCACTGCGACCCGGCCAGTCGGCTCAGGAAGTCTCAATACGCAATCGGCGCGCACGCCTGAGGCCAGCTGGCACTGGAACTCGTAGGCATCCGGTGGCAACGCGTTCTGAACCAGGGCTTCGAGCTGCACTTCACCGAATGCGCCACGCGCCTTCTTGTCCCCCAGCAGCTCCTGCAGGCTCACCACATTCACGGTCAGGTCACCAATCTTCTTCTGCGCTTCATCGATGGTCGCCAACCGCGCCATGACGTTGGTGAAGGTTTCATTGGTCTTGGCGAAGCCTTCGTCCAGACGCTGATTGACCACACCGGTGATCGCATCGAGACGCTCGTTCATGCTGCGGGTCAGGCTCTCAGTGGTTTCGGCCTGCTGCAAGGAAGCCTTGCGCAACCCGTCCTGCAGCAGCTCGCGGTCGGCACGGGCGGCTTCGGCCAGTTTTTCGAGCGTCTGAGCCAGCATCTCGGTCTTGAGCTGCTCCTGGCGCGCAATCAGGGTGCTGGCAAGTTCAGCAAGCTTCTGTGCCGTTTCACTGCCCTGCTTCGTCACCAGTCCTTGCAGGGCAAGCTGCAGTGCCTGCATGGCCTCACGCGTGGCACGCAACTCCTCGCCCACCAGCGCGCGCTGGCGCTCGGCACTGTCGGTATGGGCAGCGATCATGCGATCGCCAAGGCGATCAAGGCCGGCGGCGAAATCGTTGAGCATGGCACGATGGCTATTGCCCAGCGCCACATCAACACGTGCCAGCAGCGCCTCACTTTGCGCCTGCTGTGCAGTAGCCTGCGCTGCAAAACGCAAGCCCAGCCAGATAGCGGCCAGCACCAGCAAGCCCAACACGGCAAGAATCGCGAACTCCATCTCAGCGTTCCTCGGTGAGTCGCTTGAGTTCGATGTCGAGGGTATCGGCATCCGCCGCGACCATCGCGTTACCATCCTGCAGCGTGCACTGCAGCTGCATGCCACGCTCGGCTAGGGCTGCAAGCGCCTGGCTCTGGCGGCTGTCGACCAGCCACACCGTGAGCTTGTCCTGCTTGCCGAAGGCTGCAGCATTTTGCTGCCACCACTGTTCCACGCCACGGCCATAAGCATAGACGCTGACCTTGTCGGCACGCCCGCAGGCCCGGCGCACGAGGCGCTCGTCAGGCTGGCCGACTTCGATCCAGTGCTGCACGGCGCCTGTCAGATCACGCTCCCACAAGGCCGGCTCATCATCGGTGGAGATGCCACGGCCGAATTCGAGGGACTCGCTGGCGTTGTAGATGAAGGCGAGCACGCGCACCATCATGCGCTCGTCGGTTTCGGAAGGATGCCGGGCCAGAATCAGATTGTGGGCGGCGTAATAGTGACGATCGAGGTCGGAGATACCGACCTCCGCCTTGAAAACGGTGGAACGCAGGGCCAAGGGTTGCTTCTTTCTGTTACTTGCGACGGATCACGAAGACGAATTCAGCGGCATCCGCCGCGCTCTGGTCTTCCAGCTCATGTCCGGTCTGGCGCGCAAAGGCTTCGAAATCCTTCTTGGCGCTGGGATCGGTGGCGAGAACACGCAACAACTGGCCGCTTGCCATGCCGGCAAGGGCTTTCTTGGTGCGCAGGATGGGCAGCGGGCACTTCAGGCCGCGCACGTCGAGTTCGCTTGTACTCATGATCTTGTTCTCTTTCCGGAAGACTCAGCGATCTTTCATCGCTTCTTCGAACAGCTTTTTGACTTCACGCAGGCGCGCATCCAGAGCCGCCTGCTCCATGTAATCACCACCACCGGCACGCTGGGCAATCTGCAACTGATCCAGTGCCGAGCTCAGATCCCCCTGCAGCAGGTAGACCTCGCCCAGTGCGCGATGTGCCTGGGTGGTACGTCCCAATGCAGTGTTGGCCTTGGACTGCAGCACGTAGAGACGGTAGTCCGTACTCGGTGCCCGCAGCAGCGGGTCGACCACCTTGAGGGCTTCTTCCGGCTTACCGCCAGCAAGCCAGGATTCCGCCTCGCAATACAGCAACGAGCGGCGCATCGGATAGAGCGTACGCGCTTCGCGGCAGGTGCGTGCGGCCGTCTCGAAGCGGCCATGAGCACGCTCGATGTCGGCACTGAGCATGGCCAGCATGGAGGTATCCGGCTTCAGCTTGCGCAATTCCACCAGCGCCTGAGCGGCCTTGTCGAGCTGATTCTCGGCCAGGTAGGCACGTGCCAAGCCATACCAGCGGGAGGACTGCTCCTGCGCCGTCACCACCTTGCGCGGCAGCAGACGTGACAGGGCAATCTGCCCCCCCGCTTGCAAGACCTCGACTTTACTGCGCACCAGCGCGAAATCGATGGAACTGGCATGCGGCTGCGCGCGCAGCTGATGCACGCGCGAACCGATGTCGGACACCCGGTCCTGAGTCAGCGGGTGAGTGCGCAAATAGGCTGGTGCATTGTTGTCCATGCCGCGAGTCTGGGCATACATGCGCTCAAAGAAGCTCGGCATGCCTTCCGGATCAAAGCCGGAGGAATCCAGAATCTGCAGCCCGACACGGTCCGCCTCGCGCTCGTAGTCACGCGAGTAGGAGAGCTGGCTCTGGATCGCCGCCGCCTGGCCAGAAGCCAGCAAAGCGCCGGCCGCCGCCGGACTGTTGCGCCCGGCCAGGATGGCCAGCAACAGCGAACCGATCATCATGGCGGTGGTATTGCCCTGGCGCGAGAGCATGCGCGCCATGTGGTGCTGCTCGACGTGACCGATCTCGTGCGCCATCACCGAGGCCAGCTCGGACTCGGTAGCTGCCGTCGCAATCAGCCCGGTATGCAAACCTATCACCCCGCCCGGCATGGCGAAGGCATTGATGGTGCGATCATTCAGCACGAAGAACTGGTAGTTCTGGCCAGCCACCACCGGGCTCGATGTGAGGGAACGCCCAAGCGCCGTGAGGTATTCCTCGACCTCGGGGTCGTCCAGATAGCTTGGCTCGCGGAAACGCACCTCGCGCATCACCTCTTCGGCAATACGGCGCTCCTGGGCGGGCGAGAGCGATTGCTGGGCGGGATCCCCCAGATCCGGAAGGCGGTTGGCCAACTGCTGGGCAGCCACAGGCTGGATCAACAACACGGCAATCAGCAGCCGTGCCAACAGGCGACAGGGAGCAGAATGAATTTGCATCCGGCTATGATACTGCCCGGCTTGATGCGTTCAAAACCACAGCGCGCGGGCCGCCTCAAAAACTGTAAAGAGTCCTCCATATGAGTCAATCTCCCCTCACCCACTTCGATGCCCAGGGCCAGGCCCACATGGTTGATGTGGGTGCCAAGACCGAAACCGCCCGCCGTGCAGTGGCTGCCGGACGCATCCGCATGCAGCCGCAAACCCTTGCCACCATCCTCGCCGGCAACAACAAGAAGGGCGACGTTCTGGGCATCGCGCGCATTGCCGCGATTCAGGGCTCCAAACGCACGGCTGAGCTGATTCCGCTCTGCCATCCGATCCCGCTGACCAGAGTTGCCGTGGAATTCACGATCGACGAAGCCGCGAGCGCCATCGACTGCGCCGTCACGGCCGAAACCGTGGGCCGCACTGGCGTGGAGATGGAAGCACTCACGGCTGCCAGCGTGGCACTGCTGACCATCTACGACATGGCCAAGGCCATGGATCGCGGCATGCAGATCGAATCCGTCCGCCTGCTCGAAAAAGAAGGTGGCAAGTCCGGCCACTGGAAGGCCCTGTAATGGCCAGGGAGATCGAACTCAAGCTGGCCTTTGCACCTGCCGCCCACGCGGCCATCCTCGCCCACCCGCTGCTGGCCCGCGCCGAGCGCCTGGGCGCAGCCAAGGAGCTGATCAACACCTATTACGACACGCCGGACATGGCACTGTCAGCACGCCGGGTTGCCCTGCGCACCCGCAAGATCGGCGACACCTGGCTGCAGACCGTGAAATGCGCAGCCGAGTCTTTCGGCGGTCTCTCGTCGCGGCCTGAATGGGAGCAGCGTTTCACGGGTGAATTCGATTTCTCGGCAGTGGATGCCGAGGCGCCGCGCAAGCTGCTCGAGGCGCATCGCGGCGCCATCGTGCCGCTATTTACCACCAACTTCCACCGCCAGACCCTGCTCCTCACCCCTTCGGCTGACGTGCGCGTGCTGGTGATGATCGATTCCGGCGAAGTCAGCGCCAACGGCCGCAGCGAGGCCATCAGCGAGCTGGAACTGGAGCTGGAGCACGGCAGCGCAGATGATCTGCTGGCCATCGCCAGCGAACTTGCCGCCAGCCTGCCGCTGCTGCCCTACGACCCGAGCAAGGCCGCGCGCGGCTACCGCCTGTTTCGCGGCGACCTCATCCTTCCCGAGCACCACAGGATCAGCCCGGCGAATCCAAAAACCCAGCCTTTGGCAGCCTTCAGCGCGGCAGCCTTTACGGAAATTGCGGCCTGGGCCGCCAATCAGCATGCTGCTATCAGTAGCGACAATGCCGAATTCGTCCACCAGCTACGCCTTGCCCTGCGCCGCCTGCGCAGCCTGATCCGCCTGTTTGCGCCGTTGCTGCCGGAAAGCTTCACGGCCCACTGGCAAGCCACCCTGCGTCGCGAAGCCGCCAGCCTCGCCGAAGCGCGTGATCTGGATGTGCTCTGCGACGAAATTCTGGCCGTCACCGAGGGCGACAGCGATGCGCGCCTGCCTGCCCTGCTGACCCACGCATCCGCCGCCCGCCAGCATGCCCATGCCGCCGTTCGGGCCCGCCTCGCCGCGCCCGGCGCAGGCCAGCCCCTGCTGGCCCTCACCCGAGCCCTGCATGCCCTCCCGCAAGCGGAAGCTCAAATGCCGCTCGAAGCATTCGCCGCCCAGGCGCTCGCACGCTTGCAGCGCCAGGCTCAGCGCCGCTACCGCAGCGCCGACACCGAGCGCAGCACCGAAGCGCTGCATGCCTTGCGGATTGCCACCAGACGTCTGCGCCTGGGCCAGGAACTGTTCGCCGCCACCCTGGACAAGAAACAGGCGGCCACCACCAACAGCCTGGCCGAGTTGCAGGCGGATCTGGGCCACCTGCACGACCTCGCGCTTGCCATGCCACGCCTCGCGGACTTCTCCCGCAGTCGGCCCGAGCTCACTGAAGCAGTCGCCTTCGTAGTGGGCTGGCAAGCTGCAACAAGCCTGCAACTTCGCCGCGCTATCCTGCCGCGTTGCCGAAAACTACTCGGCAAAAAACACACGGCCGGCAAATAGCCGGCACAGGAGAAAATTTTGGATCTGTTGCTGTGGCGTCACGCCGACGCCGGTGAGGGCAGCCCCGACATCAACCGCACCCTCACCCCGCGCGGGCTGAAGCAATCCCAGCGCATGGCGCGCTGGCTGGATGAACACGCCCCGGCCGAGCTGCGGGTGCTGGTCAGTCCGGCCACCCGCACACGGCAAACCATCGAAGCCTGGCGCTCGGACTACGAAATCAATCCGGCTGTCGGCCTGGACGCCACGCCGCAAAGCCTGCTCGAAGCCGCTGGCTGGCCGGAAGCCGGTGGCGCGGTATTGGTGGTCGGCCATCAGCCAACCCTGGGCCAGGTCGCGTCCTTGTTGCTGCGCGACGAGGACAGCGCCCTGTCCTTCAAGAAAGGCGCCTTGTGGTGGTTCCAGCTGCGCGAACGCAATGGTGAGCTGCAGACCGTGCTCAAGACGGTGATAAATGCCGATCTGATCTGAGCGGGTCAAACTAAAAACAAAGGGCGCCGCGGGCGCCCTTTGTCATTTTCAGCCTGGCCGCATTAGCTGCAACTGGAACCGGACACCGTGAAGCTGACCGACTCCGAATCGCTCAGCGAATCGGTGCTCACGGTGAGCTTCAGAACCACCGTGCCGGCGCTCGAAGGGGCGGTGAAATAGACCTTGGAAGTATCGCTTGAGCTCAGCGATACCGAAGTACCGGAGCTTTGCACCCAGCTGTAATCAATGTCGCTGGCCGTCACATCGCCGTCATAGCTGACCGAGGCCGTGGCATACGCCGCCGCGCCACAATCGACGGTGGTGGCAGACTGGGTAATGCCAGAAATACTGAGCTCGTCGTCCGAAGTGGTACCACCGCCACAGGCTGCGAGGCTCAGCAGGGCCAGCACACCGCCAGCGTGACACAGCGAACGGGCAGAAGACGAAATGGAAATGCGCATGATGGCTGGACTTTCTCTTGAATCAGGGAAAATCCAGCGTATCAAGTGGTCACGCAAATAGACTTCAGCGCGGTGAAAAAGGAATTAAAAGCCTGCAAGGCAGGCACAACGCTGAAAATCCTTTTCAAAGCCAGAAACCGGCCGAAAAAATAAAACGGCCCGCAATGAGCGGGCCGTTTCTGACTCTGCTTGCAACCCGCTATCAGAAGGGGTTGAACATCGGCGCACTGGAGATTCCGCTGCGGCGGGCAGCAGATTCGCTGTGGTTGCCGGCGCCGAATTCGGTGCTGTTCAGCACGACTTCAGCCAGATAACCTGCACGTTCCTGATCTTCGCTGCTCACGAAAGCCTTGTGTGCGGGTTCGAATTCAAACAAACCAAAACTGGGAACCATTTCAAGCCTCTCTTTCATTTACCTGAGCACCGGGGTGAGTGCTTGGTGTGAATACTATGAGTTGCGCCAGATCAAATCCAATCGGATGTTTGGATTCTGGAATAAGCTCCGTTTAATAACCATCTTATATAAGACATTCACCTCTCTTTATCTGCGCCAAAACCCTTGCCGCAAGAGGCTTTGCGCCTTCTCAGGCGGTATTTCCGGGGGCCGCGCCCATGCCGGAAATGAGCTGATAGTCTGTTTTCCGGGCCATATCGAGATCGGAATCTGCGTAGCGCAGGGCAATTGCGCGAAACTCTTCCTGGATTTCGGCAAAGGCATCGACTACGTCTGGGTCGAAATGACTCCCGCGCCCCTCCAGAATGATGCTCACCGCCTTCTCATGCGGCATGCCCTCCTTGTACACCCGGCGACTGATCAGGGCGTCATACACGTCAGCCAGTGCCATCAGCCGCGCTGAAACGGGGATGGCGTCCCCGGCCAGGCCCTCCGGATAGCCGCTGCCATCCCATTTTTCCTGATGAGAGTAGGCGATCTCCTTGGCCATGCTGAGAAATTCCACGCGGGTACCGAGGGCTTCTTCGGCATGGGCAATGGCATCACGCCCGAGTGTGGTGTGGGTCTTCATGATCTCGAACTCATGCGCTTCGAAGCGACCCGGCTTGAGCAGGATGCGGTCCGGGATGCCGACCTTGCCGATATCGTGCAACGGGGCAGACTTGAACAACATGCCGATGGTGTAGTCGGTGAGATAGGCGGCAAAGCGCGGATGGCTGCGCAGCTTTTCGGCCAGCGCCTTGACGTAGAACTGGGTGCGGCGAATATGGTTGCCGGTATCGCTGTCCCGCGTCTCGGCCAGGGAGGCCATGGCAAGGATGGTCACATCCTGGATGGCCATGATTTCGAGGGTACGACGAGCAACCTCCTGCTCCAGAAAATCGCTCTTGCTACGCAGAAAGTCGGCACTGGCCTTGAGATTCAGATGGGTCTGCACACGCGCCAGCACGATCGGCGGGCTGATCGGCTTGGTGATGTAATCGACCGCACCGAGCGCCAGGCCCTTCTCTTCATCCTCGGTTTCGGACCGCGCGGTGAGGAAGATGATCGGGATATCGCGCGTGGCAGCGTCCAGCTTGAGGCGCCGGCAGACTTCGTAGCCATCCATGTCGGGCATCATGATGTCGAGCAGGATCAGGTCCGGAGCCGGGGTGGCGGCCGCAATGCGCAGGGCCTTGTCACCATTGCTGGCGACCTTGACGCGATAGTGCTCCTTGAGCAAGCCGCTCATGAGGCTCAGATTGTCCGGCGTGTCATCCACAACCAGTACCGTGGCTTTCTCGATCTCGATCAGGTCCATGGCGAACTCCTCACAGGCGAATGCCGCGCTCGGCGAGCGCGTCTTGCAGGGTCGTGAGTGCGGTCTCGAAGTCGAAACTCCGGATTGCGCCCTCAATGAGCGTGAAACGACTCGGGAAAGCCGCGCGCAACGCGCCGGCGGCGGCCTCAAAACTGTCGACTGCTGCCGAATCGTCATCGGCCAGACGGGCACTGAACTCGCGGCACAGGCTGAGCAGCGCCTCCGGCGAGCTTTCAGCCGCCTCGCACCTCACTTCAGCAAGGTGCGCATCCAGACTCGCCAGTACCCTGTTCAGCGCCTCGGCCAGCCCAGCCAATGCGGCCGGCACTTGTTCCATGCGCTGCTCGCGCAGCGCCGCTTCGAGTACCGCCGCGCGGGCCTGCACGGTGGCCGCACCGATATTGCCGGCGACACCTTTGGTGGTGTGCGCAAGGCGCTCTGCGCTGACGTAATCCTGAAGATCGAGAGCCGCCTGGAGTGCGGCCAGCGTACCGCGCTGGCCGTCGCGAAACTTGTGCAGCAGGCTGAGATAGAGCGCGCGCTTGCCCATCACATGCTTGAGGCCAGCCTGCATATCGACGCCGTCCAGGACCTCCGGCAGCACGACCGAGGACTCCGCCGCCGCGGGCCGTGCCAAGGGCGCAGCCGCGGCCGAGGTGTGGCGCGGGGGAATCCAGCACAGCAATGCGGCCCACAAGGCACCCGGATCGATCGGCTTGGTGACGAAATCATTCATGCCGGCCTCGGCGCACAGCTCGCGATCCTGCTGCATCGCGTTCGCCGTCATGGCGATCACCGGCAGATTAGCCAGAGCCGGCTGACGGCGGATCTCGCGGGTTGCGGCCGGACCATCCATAACCGGCATCTGCATGTCCATCAAGACCAGATCGTAGTGACTGACAGCGAGGCGCTCGAGCGCCTGGGCACCGTTTTCAGCCACCTCCACTTCGAAGCCGGCATCCGCGAGCAGGCCACAGGCCACTTCCTGGTTCAGATCATTGTCTTCCACCAGCAGGATGCGCGCACCGGCGATGCTGGCGAGGCGGCTTTCATCAACATCCAGCCCGGTGAGGCCCGGCGCAGGCTCCACCAACGCGCCGCCCAGCAAGCGCATGGCGGCATCAAAGAGCAGCGAGGCATTCACCGGCTTGACCAGCACATAGTCGATGCCGACGCCCGGCGCGGCTTTCATGACTTCTTCGCGGCCGTAAGCCGTCACCATGATCAGGCGCGGCGCAGGCGCCAGACCCAGCTCGCCGATGGCCCGTGCCAGCTCGATGCCGTCCATTCCCGGCATCTGCCAGTCGAGAAACACGATGCTTGGCAGCTGACCGGCCTGGGCCGCTTCGCGCAGCACTGCCAGCGCCTCGCGCCCGCCCGCCGCGGTGGTCACCCGGAAACTCATGCTGCCGAGCATCTCGGCCAGCACCGTGCGGGCGTTCTCGTTGTCATCCACCACCAGCACCGGCAGGCCACGCAGATCCGGATCCGGTAGCAGCGTCCTGCTCTGTGTCTCCCCAAGGCCGAGGCTGGCAGTGAACCAGAAACAGCTGCCCTGCCCGGCTTCGCTCTCCACGCCAACCTCTCCCCCCATCAGGCTGGCAAGGCTCTTGCAGATTGCCAGGCCCAGGCCGGTACCACCGTACTTGCGGGTGGTGGAGGCATCCGCCTGCTGAAAGCTCTGGAACAGGCGGGCCTGCTGTTCGGGCGTCAGGCCGATGCCGGTATCGCGCACCGCGAAATACACCAGCGCACGCGTCTCGCTTGAGTGGCGCAGGCGCGCCTGGATGGTGATCTCGCCACGCTCGGTGAATTTCACCGCATTGTTGGCGTAATTGATCAGCACCTGCCCCAGGCGCAGGGCATCGCCGCGCAGCTGACGCGGCACATCGGCGGCAATGTCGAAAATCAGCTCGAGGCCCTTCGCGGCGGTTTTCTCGGCGATCAGGTCGGCCACGTTCTCAAGCAGGCGTTCGAGATCGAAGTCCGCTTCCTCCACCTCCAGCTTGCCGGCCTCGATCTTGGAGAAATCGAGGATGTCGTTCAGGATGCCCAGCAGGTGCTGGCTGGAGCGCTGGATCTTGGCAAGGTAGTCGTGCTGGCGCGGGTCCAGCCCGGTTTTCTGCATCAGGTGAGCCATCCCGATCACCGCGTTCATCGGAGTGCGGATCTCGTGGCTCATGTTGGCCAGAAAGTCGGATTTGATGCGCGCAGCCTCCTCGGCCAGCTCCTTGGCCTGGGTCATCTGGGCTTCGGCGGCCTTCTGGGCAGAGATATCGACGAAGGTGCCAACCAGCCCGCCTGGGCTGCCATCGGCCTTGCGAAAACCCGATACCCAGTACAGCGTGTGATGCGTCTGGCCGTCGGCAAACGGAATCAGGGCCTCGCGCTGCAGGCTGCCGGCACGCGCAATGATGTCCTCGTCCTCCTGCTGGTAGATGATCCGGTCGGCTATCGGCAGGTATTCCAGGTCCAGCACCTGCTTGCCGAGCAAGGCTTCGCGCGCCACACCAAAGGTTTCGCAGTAGCTGCGGTTGAAGCCGAGAAAACGGGCGTCCGGCCCCTTGTAGAAAATCGGATAGGGAATGGTGTCGACCAGCACGCGCTGGAACTCCATGCGATCGGCCAGCGCGCGATTGGCCTCCTGCTGCGCCGTCACGTCCAGCCAGTAGCCGTTCCAGATCCAGCGGCCGTCCTCGGCCTGCGCCACCTGGGCGCGGGTTTCGATCCAGCGCACAGCGCCCTCCGGATCGACCAACCGGAACAAGGACTCGATGCCCTCACGAGCCTCGATGGCGGCCTCGAAAGCGGCACGTGCCGGGGCGGCGTCCTCCGGATGCACCCGCCCCCAGCGCTGCTCGAAATCGCGCAGCATCTGGCTCAGCGTAATCCCCCAGATTTCGCAGGCCATAGCGCTCACAAAGACAAACTGCCCGCCTCCGCCAACACCGGCCTCGTAGCGGAAAACCGCGCAGGGCAAGGCGTTGGCCATGGTCATCAACTGCTTGCGCGAATCCTCGGCGCTGCGACTGCTCTTTTCAAGCGCATGGGTACGCTCGGCCACCCTGGCTTCGAGTGTCGCATTGGCCTCTTCCAGGCTGCGCGTAGTGCCCAACAGGCTCTCGCGCATCGCTTCCTGGGCGGCTACCAGCTGACGCACTTCGATCAGGCGGGAAGCCACGACCACTGGCTGATCGAGCTCCATGCGGCCAATGCGCTCGCTCTCGACCACCAGTTTTTCGAGCGGGCGGGCAAAACCACGCGCACTGGGCAACATCACGCAGGCGGTCAGCCCCAGGGTGAGCAGAGTCAGGATGCCCAGCACACTCAGCTCACGCGGACCAAGCAAGGCGTAGTCTGCCTCCGGGGCATACACGCCCAGCCACACCTGCTGGGAACCCAGCCGCAGATGGCGAAACTGGTAGAGCCATGCCTCGCCATCGCTGAGCTGCAGGCTTCCGAGCTGCTTGTCGGGCTGCCCCGCCTGCTGCCAGTGGCGCGTGGCCTCGCGCACGGCCAGCAGCGGTTCATGATCGATCGGCTGCAGCACGGCCTGCTTGATCGCCTCCTCATCCTGATAATGCGGGCTGCGCGGCACGCCCAGGAGGCGCATCTGGCTATCGAACAAGGCGCCGACTCCATTCTTGCCTGCCTGCAACTCGCGCGTGAAATGAGAAAGATCGAGCAGGCTCACATCATGGGCGATCAGGTAGCGGCGTCCGTCTGGCGCGGTAAGGCGTGACACCGCCGTCACACCGGGCTCGCGGGTGGTGAAGAAGGTGTAGGGCTGGGTCCAAAACAGCTCGCCATCGCCCTTCAGTGCCATGCCTCCGGTAAACCACGGGCGTGTGCGGGCGTCGTAATCCAGCTCGCGCCGCTCAATGCGTGGATTGCTCAAGCCCTGGCCCCAGGTGATCCAGTACACCTGCCGCCCCCAGCGTGCGGGATTGCTCAGACGGTTGATGAGCTGCCCCTGGCGATCACGCAGGGTCAGCGATTCGGCACCGGACTCATCGGCAAGGATGACCGAGGAAATTTCCAGGTTGTTGTCGAGGATCGGCACGAAGAACTGGTTCAGGCGCCGCAGCGCCTCGATATCGACCGACAGGCCCTGATCGAAAGGCTTCTGCGTATCCAGCGCGAAACGACTCTCGATCATCCAGGTGCGACTGACGCGCACCGTGGTCTCCACCAGACGCAGGAGACGACGCAAACGGTTTTCCAGCTCCGCCGAGCTGGCATGCATCTGTGCCTCGGCCGAGCGCTGCTGCCCGGGCAGGACGACGAGGTAATAGGTGGTGGCTGCAAACACCAGCAGCGCCAGCAGCACGATGAAGAAGGAGCGCCACAGCAGGCTGCGGCGGATCGAACTGGCGTGAAACAGTGATCCCATGCGCGCTCCCCCCGGAATGGCGCCCTGCGAACAGCAATAGCTCAGTCGGCCAGTCTGGCCGCAGCCATCAGCTGCTTGGCATACGAGCTATCAGCATAGTCCGCCAAACTCTCTGCCGGTATGGCCTCCAGCAGGGCACGGGCCCCCGCCTTGTCGCCCAGGCTCAGGCGCACTCCGGCCAAGGCCAATTGCCAGCGCGGCTGCACCGGACCGAGGCGCAAAGCCTGCTCGAAATGCTCGCGCGCCGCCTCGGGCTGGCCGGCCTGTACGGCCAGCTGGCCGGCAAAAGCCAGATCCCCGGCGTGCTGGCCGAAGCTGGCCGAGCGGTGCAGGCTAGCGAGTGCCAGCGCGGCTTCGCCACGCCGGGCCAGCAGGCTGGCCTGCAGGCGGCGCAGATCCGGCGCATCCGGCTGCAACGCCAGCGCCTCGGACAGCTGGGCCTCGGCTTCGGCGCGATGGCCGCCATCGAGCAGCAACTGCAGCAGCAGGCGACGACTGTCGAGATCCTGCGGCTGTAACTGGAGATGGGCACGCAGGCTGTCGGCGGCCTCCACCACGCGGCCGCTGCGCAGGTACTGACGAGCCTGTTCGGGCGCACTGAGCACTTTGGCCGGCGCAGCCCGGCTGGCACGAGCCGGCTCCGCGGCAGAGGCCGCAAACGCCGGCAGCAGGCAGCAGACCAACAGCGCGCCGCTCACGAGGCGGCTCGACGCGTTCATTGCGGCCCCCCGCTGGGGTTGCCACGCTCATCGAGCAGACGGCCGACGCGGGCATTGCTCTGCCGGATGTCGTCGGACCAGTTGCCGGGGTTCTGCACCACCGTCGGGCGCAGCAGGATCACCAGCTCGCGCCGCTCCGATTCGATGCTCTGGTTCTTGAACAGATTGCCGACGATGGGCAGGTTGCTCGCCCCCGGGATGCCCTGGTCGGTATTGGCCGCGCCTTCACGGATCAGGCCGCCGAGGGCCACCATCTGACCATCGCGGATGCGTACCACACTATCCATCTCGCTGACCTGGCTGGAGGCCAGCGGCAGGCTGAACTTGCCGAGGGTACCGAGGTTGATTTCCTGGGTCACCGCCGTGACCTTGCTGACCATCGGATGGATATGCAGGGTGATGCGGTCTTCGCCGTCGATTTGCGGTGTCACGTCCAGCGCCACACCGGAGAAAAAAGGCTGCAGGGTCAGGTTGGGCGTAGAGGTCGGGTTGCCATTGCTGGTGGTAGAGGCTGTGGAACTGATGTTGGTGACAAAAAAGTTGTCAGTCCCCACCTTGAGCACCGCCTTCTGGTTGTTCAGTGCCGCCACGCGTGGACTGGAAAGCACATGCACCCGGCCCTGCTCCTCGAGCAGATTGATCACCGCAGTGAAGTTGCTGCTGCGCAGGATCATGCCGAACATGGCGCCCACCGCGTCGGAGCTGTTCGAGATGTTGCCCACCCCGCTGGTGCCGATCGGTGTAGTGCTGATCGCCCCGCCCTGGCTGATGCTGCTGCCCGGCGTGAGCTGGCCGGCGCTGATGCGGCTGCCGCCAAAAGCGGCCCAGTTGATGCCAGCCTGGAAGCTGTCGGATAGCACCACTTCCATGATCTTGGCCTCGATGATCACCTGGCGCTCCAGAGTCAGCTGCGAGGCAGCCAGAAAGGCTTCCACCTGCGCAATCTCGCCAGGCAAGGCGCGCACCACCAGTACGCCGCTTTGCGGACTCACCACCACACTGCGCCCTTCGGCCGTACCGATGATGGACTTCACCGCCTCCTGCAACTCGCCCCAGAAATCACTCTGGGCGGTGGTGGTGATCTTGCTGGTCACGAAATTGGTGCTGGTATTGGAACTCGTGCCACTGGTGCCCGCCGTTGTGCTGCCGGAGCTGCTGGCGGAATCGCTGACCGAGCCGGAAATCACGCGGATATCGGAAGTGCCCTTGCGCACCGCGTTGAGGTAATTGACCTTCATGATCCGCGTCTGCAGGCTGCGCCCCTGAATAAAGATGCGGCTGCCCTCAATCCGATATTCATAACCGTAGAGTTCGCGCAGCGCATCCAGCGCTTCGCGCACGCTCACATCCTTAAGGCTCACCGTCACCTTACCGTCCAGATCGTTGGGCAGGAGCATCGAGTAACGCGTGTCGGCCACCATGCTCAGGAACACCTGGCGCACCGGCGCATCACTCACCACCAGATCGAAGCGCGGCTCCATCACCCGCGCGGTGGCCTCCGGCATATCCAGGCGCAGCGAAGGATAGAAAGCGCTCTGCTGGCCCGGCGCGAGTTGCGGCGCGGAGGGAGGCTGGGCGGCGGCCGCGGCCAGTTCGGCGCGGATCGTGTCAGCCGGCTTCCTGGCTGCCTGCTGGGCAACACAGGCGCTCAGCAAGAGCACAAGGACGAGACTGGAGAGTGTTTTCATTCGGTTCGACCTCCCGGCGGCAGCGGGGATGAGATAGTCGGGGCGGCCTGCGAAGCAGGCAGCAGATGCAGACGCAAGCGACCGGCAGGGCCTTGCAGCAAAGCGGAAGCGGCATCCAGACTGAGCAGACGGTAATCACCGATGCGCTCGCCCGGCGCCAAGCTGCGCCCGTTGATGAGGGCGCGCTGGCGTCCGGCGGAAAGTTGCACGCCTTGCAGGCGCAGCGCTTCTTCGACCGTCGCCGGGGCAGCACCGGGCGTGAAGAAACCGGGCGGCGGGCGTAACGGGTCCGTCTGCGCCAGCGCAGGCAGGGCCCACAGGGAAAGAAGGAGCATCAGAAACCGAGCCATGCGCGCTCCAGACTGTTGAAATCGAGCGTCAGGCTCAGGCGGGCCTGCGGCCACTCCTGCACTTGCAGCGTGTAGGCACTCACTTCCAGTTGTACCGGCAAGCTTTCGACGGCGTGCAGATAGGCGGCCAGTGCCGGGTAATCCCCCTGTAGCACCAGCTTCACGCTGTGACGGTAGAGGCTCGAGCCGCCGGGCGTGGCAGCCGGTGCGCTGGCAGCGGCCAACAGATCCACGGGTTCGCCAGAGCGGATCGAGACCAGAAGCAGGTTCTTCTGCGCTGCGATCAGCGCCTGCAGCAAGGCACTCATGCGCTCGGGCGCAAGCAGGCGAGCCTCGGGGCCGGTCAGGCGACTGTGCAGGAGTGCAATCTCACGTTCCGCCTCGCCGAGCGCGCTACGCTCCGCCGCATCCGGATCGCGCTGACTGCCCTCGATCAGCAGGCTCTCCTCCTGGCTCAGGCTGGCCAGGCTGCGCGTACTCTCTTGCAGGCTCTGCCGGGCCTGGCGGTAGCGCGAGAGCGCCGGCTCCAGCACGCTGAACATGAAGATGCCGGCCAGCAAGGCCGCCAACCCGAGAAAGACCAGCAGGCGCTCACGCGCTTGCAAGGCATCAAAACGATCCGCGACAAAGAGCCAGGCTTTCTTCATGGCCGCCCGCTCCCCGTTCGCGCCTGCAGGCTGAAGGCCAGGGCCTCGGGCGCAGCCACACCAGCCGGCGCCGGAAACTGCTTGCGGCCGAGTTCAAACATTTCGAAACGCTGTTTGCGGAAAGCCTCCTGGCTGCGCAGACGCTCCAGATACTCCGGCACCTGAGGCGCACGCAAGGCATAGCCTTGCAGGGAAACTGCGCCACGCTGCCACGCCACCTGTTCCAGCCACACGCCGGGCAGCACCGCGGACGACAGTGCGGCGAGGCTGGCGGAGGCCTGCGGCCCGCCCGCCTGCCCTGCCAGGTTGACGGCAATCTGCCGCAGGCGTGCCGTTTCGGCGTGCGCGGCAGCCAGATCCAGCGCCACTTGCGGACTCTTCTCGCGCACGGTCAGCAAGGCCTGCTGGGCCTTGAGTTGCGCCTCGCGGGCCGTGACACGCAGCTGGGCCTGCTGCGCAACGGCGAGGTAGCTCGCGAGGCTCCAGCGGATGAAGCTGCTCAGGCCGATCAGCATCAGCAGCACCAGGCCCAGTGCCAGCATCATGGTGCGGAACTGGAAGAAGGGCTTGGGCGGCAGCAGGTCTGGATTGGCCAGATTGATGAAGGCCTTCATGGCGCACCCTCCGGCCCGCGCAGAGCCATGCCCAGGGCATGGAAGAGCGCGGCCTGCTCCTCTGGATCAACCGGCAGCGGGCAGCGACTGCAGTCAAACAGGGTCGCCAGATCGATCAGCTTCACCGGCAGGTAAAGGGTGTCGATCAAAAGACTCAGCAATTCTTCGGCATGCGCAAACGGCGCAATCCACAAGGTGGAAACGTTCAGGAACCCCAGCTGACGCTCCAGCACATCCACCGAGCGCTGCAGCTCCAGCACCAGACGATCGAGCTGCTCGCGGCGCAGCGTTTCGCTGGCCTGCAAGGCTAGGCTGGAGAGATCGAAGCCGCGCACGAAATACGGCACGCCCTCACGGCTGGCAGTGAGCAGGCAGCCGCCGGGGGTGATCGCCAGCACTGCGGTGCCGCGCCCGGGCTCTTCAAGACGGTCGGCCAGATTGCGCTGAGCCATTTCAATCACATCGATAGCGCGCACGCTGGAGTTCCAGGGTCGGAACATCAGCATGCGCTCGCGCAGCAAGTCATTCGGTGCGGCCACCACGAAACCGTTGGTGCGCCGCTGGCCGAGCGGATCAGGCGGCGGCGGAATGACTTCGAGCGACACAGCGTCCAGCGGATGGCGCAGCATTTCCTTGATTTGCCAGCGCAACGCGGTTTTCAGTTCTTCGTCCGGCACATTAGGCAGCTCGGTCTGCAGGAACTGGTACTCATCCGGCTCCAGCAGCAAGCGCAGCGGGCTCTGACGGAGGGACAGGGCCTGCGCCATCTGCTCGAGGCGTGCAGCCGTATTGCCCGTAGCATCCAGCACGCGTGCCAGTGCCAGCTGCGGCTGTGCCGCAGGCGCTTCGCTGACAAGCTGCACCGCCACCACCCGGCCCGGCGAAGTCGCCAGATTCAGGGGGAGCTGCTCACGGGATCTGCCTGCACCAAAAAACATCGTCACCTTTCTGAACTACCGACGCTCAACACCCGATGCCCGGGCCGCCACTCAATACACCTCACGCGAATAGATCAGCGCGTTGTTGCGCCGTGCCCCGAAGCGGATGCGCACCCGCGGGTTGTCGTCATGCAGATCGCCATCAGTGCTTGCGCTGCATGCGGCGCCGGATTGGTCTGTCCCATCCCAGTTGTACTTCAGGTATGACGGCACGGATGGCGCGAAATCAAGGTATCCGCCCCCGCTATTCGTCGGTTTGCTCAAAATGACAGCGGCACTTCCCGCCGCTAGAGTGGCCGTGCCCCCGGAAGAAATGCCGTTGAAACTGGCCGTGACGCCCGCCAGGCTGCCGTAGAGCCCTACTCCGCCAGTGCAGTAGAGGGCCGCCGCCGTGCCGGCGGTGATGGTGGAACTGGCAGGTACCGTGAGCCGGGTGCAACTATCGAGCGGCCGGCTCGCCTGTCCGTCGGCCCGCGCGAAAACGCTGCCACTCCAGTACTCGGCCCAGGTGGGCACCGGCAGGTTCTGCAAGCTGGAGCCATAGGCGCTATCGACCTTGAGACGACCGAAGTAGTAGCTGCTCGTCGTAGAGCCAGGCTGCAGTCTGGTGCCTTCTGCTGCGCCGGCAAGATCCCAGTTGAAGTTCAGGCTGCTCATGCCGACCGCATCGGCGTCCCGCGCCACGAGGCCGAAGCTGACACCATTCGTGCCGTTGTAAGGGCCGTCCACCGCGCTGGCGCTCGCCCGCCCCAGGGTGAGATCGGCCGCTACATCGGCCTGCCCGGCTGCAAAGCTGCCGCAACTGGCACAGCTGGCAGCCAGACGGGTGTTCAGCGAAACCGGTGTGCTGCCGTACTGGGCGCCAAAGAGCAGGCCATTGCTGCCCAGGCTGGTCACCACATTCAGTGGCAGACGCGCGAAGCTGCCGAAGTAATTCTGGGTGGTGCCGCCCGTGGCGCTCACTGCGGTGAGGCGAAACAAGGCGCGGGCGGGCTCACCGAGATAGGTGAAGTCACTTGCGCAGCTCTCGCTGCTGCCGATCGCTGTGGCGGTATTGATATCGCTACGGTCATTGAGCGTGTTGTTCGTTACCGCAAAGCCGTAAGGTACGAAACGACCAGAGTTGCCGCTGGTGCCGGGAGGCACTGTCAAACCGAAATAGCCGCCGGCGGGCGGCGTCGCGGTGAGCGTAAATACGCCGACCTCGGACACGGTCTGGCTCGCCTGCGTGGCCGTACCGCCGCTGGTGATACTGATCGTAGTGGGGCTCAGGCTGGCATTCACACCACCACTCGGCGCCACCAGCGTGGAGCTGAGCGCCAGGGCGTTCTGCAGATAGTTCGGCGTAGTCGGCAGCGCGCAGGTCGCGGTGCCGGCCTGAAAGGCCTTGCCTGTGACACGCAGATTGAAGGCGCTGCCAGCACTGGTGAATTTGGCGCAGCTGGTATCCGCCGCCGTGCAGCCCCAGTTGGCGTCCGGGCTATCCACGCACAGCGCATAAGGCACGGTCACGAAAGCCGCGCTGCCGGTCATCACCAGGCCGCTATCACCGGTGCCGGCGCTGCCGTCGTATTGCGCATTCAGGGTGAGCTGGCCAGCGTCCATGTAACTCAGGGTCAGGCCGCTGGCCGTACCGGTCGAGTCGAAGGCCAGCGATACGCCGGTGCCGGGGCTGGCGGTCGCCACCGTTGTGCCATTCACGGCAAGGCTCTTGCTGCCACTGGCCGGGCTGGTATAGCTGGACCAGAACTTCACGCTGCGCGTGACATTGGCAAAAGCCGGCGTGCAGGACAGCCCGTTGTCCGCCTTCTTCACCGCAGCCAGCGAGAATCGTGCAGTGCCGGTGGATGTCACACCGGCCACCTGGCTCGGAATCGTCAGCAGCAGGCCGGAATCCGCAAAAGCCAGCTGGCAGCTCGTGAGCTGGGTGCCGTTGAGGTAGCAGCGTGTGGCACTGCTGGCAGCCGGGCTGCTGGTCGCGCCGAGGGTCGTGGTGGCTGTGGTGCGCACGGCGAGGTTGCTGGTGCCACTGCCAGTAAAAGTGAGCGGACTCGTCCCCCAACTACCGTTGCTGGTTGTCAGGGTGGCCGTGGTGGCACTCGTCGCCAGCGCGCTGCAGTTGCTGTCGGCACAGGCCTTGATGGTGGCCGTGGACGGGGTACAGGTGAGCGGCGTGCCGGTGAGCTCGATGCGCAGATGATCCAGGCTGGCCGCCACCACGGCGGGCGCGATCAACAAGGTGCTGCCGATATTGTTCTCACTGCGGTTGAGGTTGGCACTCTGGGTGTCTCCATTGCCGGCAGCACTCATGGTGAAGTAACTGCCGTGAATACCCATGCCGGTATCGCCGGAGCCGCCACGGTAATACACCCCGGCGGTGGCCCCGTTTTCGAGCCCCGGCGTGATGGTGGCCGAGCCATCCTGGTCGGCGAAAAATGCCATGCGCAGACTGCCGTTTTCCATCGTGACGTGCACATTCGGCGCGGTGATGCCGCTACCACCGCCGGACTGCAGGTTGCCCGCGCAGTTGGTGGTATTGGCACTGCCACAGTTGAGCGCCTTGGCACCGCGCAGCGCATAGATCACGCCGGCGCTGCGATAGCTCCAGTCCCAGATCGTCCAGGTGTAACTAGCGGCCGCCGCTGCAGACAGGTTCAGGTAGTAGATGCGCTGCTGGATCGCCGCGCCACTGGTGTTGCTGGCCGGCGTAATCAGCGTCCAGCCAGCAGGCGGACTAAAGGAAGTCACCTCATTACCCGGCGTGGCGATCTGGGCGATCAGCACATCGCCGGAACGGGTACCGGCGGGCGGCGAGAGCGTCAGGGTGTAATCCCCCAGCCCCCCGGTCTGGTCGGCACTGCCATAGGTGACCGTGATCGCGGCCTGACCCGGCCCGATGTCCAGCCCGCACAGCAACACCATGAGCAGGAAGCGGCGCAGCTTCATCGCTCGGTCACCACCACCAGTTGGCGTTCGGTGTAATCGGCACTCTGCTGCTCGGTGGTGCTGCTTGAGGGGCAAGCCGTGCCACTGGTGCTGCAAGCCGTGGCGGTGATCTGCCAGATACTGCGGTTATTGCTGCCATCGGCCGAGCCATCCTTGAAGGCATAGGCTGTACACGCCCAGCTGACCTTGAAACCATTCAGCCCGGCCAGGCCACTGAGCGTGCCGCCAGGGCAATTGCCATTGATCTGCACGGCATACAGCCCGGCTTCGATGCCGGCCCGCGCCGCCTGCAATGCCCGCGCGCCCTGCACATCCTGGCCACTGGCGGCGAGGCTGGCCGTGCCGAGTCGGGCCACCAGCACGGCAAGGCTGGCCATGATCACGATCAGGAAGATCGCGGTCGGCAGAACGAAGCCGCGTGCCGCCTCAGGGCGTGTTATTGATCTGGATCGCATGGCTCACGGAAACGGTTTCGCCGGCACGTGCCAGCTGCAGGGAGAGATAGAGCAGACCGTTCTGGTCGATGGCTGACTGGGTGTAATCCACCGCGCAGCTGGCCACGAAATCGGCCAGCACGGCGCTGCTGGCATTCGCCGGCAGTGCCACCGGCTGGCTGGCCTGTTTGGTATAGCCCCAGATCCGGCTCAGTGTGCCGCCCGAGCTGCAGGCATAGCTCACCGGCGGCCCGATCAGCTGGACGCGCCGCCCCGGCGAGGCATAGGTGAAGATCTTGCTCGCCGAGAAGCTGATGCTGCTGGCACCAATACTGGCCAGACCCACGCTGTTGCCACCGGCATAGGCATCCAGGCCCGTCACACCAAGGTTGTAGATCACGGCCTCGGTGCCGGCGGGAATCGGACTCAGCGCCGGCGCAGGTCCGGCAAAGGAGAGGCTGGCATTGCCACCAACCGTATCCAGCGGCGTGCTACCGCAGTCGCTCTGCTCGCAGTAGCGGCCGGCCGCCAGCACCGGCAGGAATTCGATGTACCAGGTGCTGCCACTCTGCGCCACGCGCAGGCTGTTGGGCAGAGCCGCGCGGATTTCGCGGGCCATGCGGCGCAAGGCGGTATCGGCCGCATCGGCCAGCGCCGCACGGCGGGTGGTGTCCACCAGCCCCTCCATCGGCCGGCGGATGAACACCGCCACGATGGCCACCAGAATGGCCGTGATGGTCATCACCACGATCATCTCGATCAGAGTGAAGCCAGCCGCAGCCCTGTGCTCAGATGTTCGGCGCATAGCGGCTCCGGTAGCCGGTGAGGGTGATCAGGTTGCCATCCGGCGCTGTCACACTCACATCGATGCGCAGGGCGGCACCATTGTCGGCCAGCCCCAGCGCGCTGCCGGCAAGGCTCACCGCGATACTGGCGCGATAGCTCTGCAGCCCGCTGATCACTGTGCCGCTCACCGGATTGAGAATGCCGGCGTTCATGGCATAGCCGTGGTAATCGCCCACGTTGTCGAAATTGCTGCGTGTTTCTCCTGCCGTGGGGCCAAGGCCCTGCACCACCGTGCAGCCGCTTGCACTGCTTGCCGTGGCGGCATTCGGATCGTCCGGATCGCACCAGGTGAAAGGCTTGCTGGAGACTTCTTCGAGCAAGGATTCAGCAATGGCCACCTGCTGCTTGAGCAGCATCGGATTGACGCTGACACGGTTGCTGTAATCGAGTGCGCCGAGCACACCCGCCAGACCCACGCTCACCACCACCATGAAGACGATCAGCTCGATCAGCGACAGGCCCTGCTGACGCCGGCTGCAAGGGCAGGACTCAGCGCACATAGCCGGTCTCCGTCACAACCTGGATCGTCTGCACATTGGAACCACCACTCACCGTGATGCTCTGCGCGGCAGAGGGGCGACCGAGGGAATCAAAACTGAAACTGGCATTGCTGACCGTGACACTGGCCGGCGCGGCCAGCAGGTAAGCCGTATTAGTGGCTGGATCAGGCAGGCTCAGGGTGCAGCTTGCCGCACCAAAACTCGCCCCCAGGGTGAGACTCAGGCTGCTGGAGCTGATGGCCACACACACCGGGCGACGTTTGGCGACGGCGGACTTTTGCGCAAAGCGCAGCGCCTGGCGCAGCGCCTCGCTGTAGCCGAAGGCATCGAACTCGGCCCGTGTGGCAAAGCGCGGCACCGCTACGGCGGCCAGGATGCCGATCACCACCATGGTGACGACCAGCTCGGGCAACGTGAAGCCGGCTCCACTAGGGAGCCGTTTTCCTTGCAGGAACGAGACGTGTTCCGCACGCACCATGATGCAGGCAGCAAATCGGGCGGCCTATAGACCGCCCATCCGGCTTACTGACAGTTCGCCTCGGTCAGCCCAGCGACATTGAGCGCCGGCGGAACGCCCGCGGCCGTTGACTCCGTAATCGTGAAGGCACAAGCGGCCGGACCGTTCGGATCGGTAATCGTGGTCACCGTGGCCGAAGTTCCCGTCGTGGTGAAGTTGGCATCGAGCCCCGCGAGGTTCTCGTTGGTACGCAGGAAGGTTTCAGCTGCCGGATAGCCATTGACCAGATCCGTGGTGTCGTTCGGCACAAGCGCCACGTTGCCTTCTGCTGTGATGGTCGGCGTAGCCCCAGAAGGAGAGCCCTGCGACAGCCACTTGGCATGGATCAGGGTAATGGAAGACTGCACAGCCCCGACAGCCCCATTCATTTTGGCGAGACGAGCCTGCCCCGTCATGTTCACGAACTTAGGCAAGGCCACGGCGGCAAGAATGCCGAGAATGACCATCACCACAATCATCTCGATCAGGGTAAAACCACGGGCTTTTTTCATTCCATTTCTCCTTCGGCAGTCAATCAACAATCAGAACCATTCATAGGGGGTAAGCAGCACAAGCTCCACATCACTGCCATCGGGCTGCGTCGCGCGGGTCTGCCATGTCAGCTCCTTATCGGCACCGGACTGCTGCATCTTTAGAAAACGTTGGCGCTCCGGGCGATAAACAAGCTGGTGGCGCTGCGGATCGAAGCGAAAGTCGAGCGGTCGGATCTGCTCGCTCAGCGCATTCAGGCTGCTCGGGCCTGTGCTGGCCAAAAACTCCAGCGGATTGCGCCCGGGCAGATCACCGAGGGGCTGCCCATTCGCCAGGCGCCGTACTTTTTCAAGGCGCAGGCCGCTGCGCATATGCGTCACCGCTGTCTCCACGGCCGTTTTTTCGGTCAGCTCCAGCACCGTCTGGATACTGTGGCCCAGCACACCGAGCGCGATACCGGCGATCACCGTCCACATCAGCAATTCGCCCAGCGGCAAGCCGAAGGCATCCTTGCGCATGTCAGTGCTTGCCCAGCATGGCCGAGCTCAGATCCCAGATCGGCAGGAAGATACCCAGGGCCAGCACCAGCACCATGGCGCCGAGACACAGGATGAGGATCGGCTCGATGCGCGCCGAGAGGTTGTCCACCTCGTAATCCACCTCGCGCTCGTACATGCCGGCAATTTCCATCAGCAGATCGTCAATCGAGCCGGACTCCTCTCCCACCGCGATCATCTGCAGCACGATGGGCGTGAATACGCGGCTCGCCGCGGCGGTGCGCAGGATGCTCTCGCCGCGCTCGACGCCGCGCCGCATGTCATCCAGCTTGGCCGCGATATGGGCGTTATCGACCACCTGCCCCACCACCGTGAACGCCTGGATCACTGGCAGGCCGCTTGCGAGCGACAGCGAGAAGCTGCGCGCAAAGCGTGCCAGGGTGGCCTTGCGGATGGTTTCACCAATGATCGGCAGGCTCAGTTTCTGACGATGCCAGTAGAGCTGACCGCCCGGAGTGCGGACGAAGGCGCGCACGCTGAAGATCAGGGCCAGCACCAGGCCCAGCACGATCCACCAGTAATTCACACAGAAATCCGAGAAACCGATGAGGATCCGCGTCATCAGCGGCAGCTCGGTGCGAAAGCTCGCAAAAACCTTGGCAAAGGCCGGGATCACCATCCAGTTGATCACGACGAGCGCACCAGACAGGGCGATCACGACGAAGATCGGATAGCGCAGCGCGGCCTTGATCTTGGCGCGCATTTCCTTCTCGAAATTCAGGTGCTCGAACAGGCTCATGAAGATGGCATCGAGCTTGCCGGTCATCTCCCCCACCCGCACCATGCTGATGTAGAAGGGGTTGAAGGCACCGGTATCTTTCATGGCGATGGAGAGTTCGCGGCCACTGTCCAGGCTGTCACGCAGCTGCCCCAGCATGGCGGCAAAGCCCGGATGGGTGGCCGAATCGCGCAAACCGGAGAGCGCTTGCAGGATGGGCACTCCGGCCTTGATCAGGGTGTGCATCTGGCGGCTGAAGAACATGATGTCTTCATCGCTGATACGCCGCCGCGCACCGGAGAACTGGGCAAAGAGACGACTCTGCTGTGCCTCCGGGCTGATCTCCACCGGCACCAGGCCGCGCGAGATCAGCAGGTCGGCGGCGGCCGATTTCTCCGGCGCCTCGATCAGGCCCTCAAGCAACCCACCCTGGGCATCGCGTGCGCGGTAATTGAAACTGGCCATGCGCGCGCTTCCTATTCGTCAATCTGGGTGGACACGCGCATCGCTTCGGCCACCGTGGTTTCACCAGCCAGCACGCGAGCCACCGCATGGGCACGCATGGTCTTGCCAGCGAGCTGGCTGCGGGCGAGGCGGCTGAAGTCAGCCAGGCTGTTGCGGCTCAGGGCCTCGGCCAGCGGCGGTGTCATCTCCAGCATCTCGTAGATGGCTTCGCGGCCGGCAAAGCCAGAATTGTTGCACTGGCTGCAGCCCCGGCCGTGCCAGGCTTGCGCCGCAGCCCCCTTGGCCTCCCGCTCGAGCCAGATCTGCTCGTTCGCATCGAGGCTGGCCGGCGTCTTGCAGGCCGGGCAGATCATCCGCACCAGGCGCTGGGCGATCACGCCCAGCAAGGTGGTGGCGAGCAGGTATTGCGGCACGCCCATGTCGAGCAGGCGCGCCGGTGTGCTGACGGCATCGTTGGTATGCAGGGTGGAGAGCAGGAGGTGGCCAGTCATGGCCGCGCGCACGCCGATCTGGGCGGTTTCCTGATCGATCATTTCGCCGACCAGCACGATGTCCGGGTCATGCCGCAAGGTAGAGCGCAGCACGCGGGCAAAGGAGAGTTCGATCTTGTCGTTCACCTGCACCTGAGACAGGCCCGGCAAGCGGTATTCCACCGGATCCTCGATGGTGATGATCTTGGTGCTCGGAGCGTTCAGTGCAGCCAGGGTGGCATAGAGTGTGGTGGTCTTGCCCGAACCGGTCGGCCCGGTCACCAGGATCATGCCGTAGGAATGGCTGATCATGCGCCGGTAGTGAGCCAGCATCTCCGCCGGCATGCCGATGCGATCCAGATCCAGCAGGCCACTGTTCTGCGCCAGGATCCGCATCACCACCGACTCCCCATACTGAGTCGGCATGGTGGACAAGCGCACATCCACCGACTGCTGCTTGACCTTGACGTTGAAGCGCCCGTCCTGCGGCAGGCGTTTCTCGGAAATATCCAGCCCGCTCATGAGCTTCAGGCGCAGCACCAGGGCCGGGCCGACCCGGCTATCCACCTCGGTCTGCAAATGCATTTCGCCATCGATGCGAAAGCGGATCTGCAGGCGCAGCTCCTGCGGCTCGATATGCACGTCCGAAGCCTTGATCTGGAAGGCATCCTCGAAGATGGACTGCAGCAGCTTCACCACCGGTGCATCGTCTGCCGTGGTCTCCAGCGCCGGGCCGCCAAAATCGACGTAAGCGTTGCCCAGGTCGCGCTGCAGCTCATTGGCGAGACCGGTGATTTCGTGGGTGCGGCGGTAGAGGCGGTCGATGGCCCCCAACAACTGGCCTTCGGCCAGCACGGCGAGGCTCACGTCCTTCTTCAGGGTGCGGGCAATCTCGTCGTAGCCGAACACGTCCGAAGGGTCGGCCATGCCGACCAGATAGCTGCGCCCCTCATCGGCCAGCACCAGCGCGCGGAAGCGCCGCGCCATGGTTTCCGGCAACACGCTGGCCACCGCGGGTTCAACATCCTTCTCGCGCAGATCATGGAACTCGATGCCGAGCTGGCGTGCAATCGCCGTGGCGATCAGCTCTTCGGTCACGACGCCGCTTTCGACCAACACCCGGCCGAGCTTGCGCCCGCTCTGCTTCTGCTGCGCCAATGCCTCTTCAAGCTGGGCTTCGGTCACCAGCCCCTGCTGCACCAGCAACTCACCCAGACGATATTTCTGCGGTTTTCCCATGCCTTGCCCCCGACCAGCCCAACACCCGGCTTACCGGGTACGAGACCTTTAACGGCAGCGCGGTGCCGGAACTGTAGGGGCTGCGGGCAAAAGGGCAGGCTCAGTAGCGGTAGGTGTCGATCACACGGCGGACCGTCAACAAGGCCGCGCGCAAGGCCGCAAGATCCACCGAACCCAGGGCCACACGGATGGCATGCGGCACCGAGGCGGACGTGGCGAAGGGTTCCGCCGTGGAGACGGATATCCGCTCCTGCATGAGTGCGCGGGCCACAGTATCGGCCCGCGCCTCCTCCGGCAAGGGCAGCCAGACAAAGTAAGAGGCCGGATGACGCACACAGTCCACGCCCTGGAAAACGTCCGAGACGATGGCCTGACGCGCTCGCGCATCCGCGCGCTTGGCGGCTTCGAGGCGCGTGACAAGCCCCTCCTCCAGCCAGTTGCAGGCAATCGCCGTCATGACACCGGGGGTGTTCCAGGTGCTCACCCGGATGGCGCGCTCCAGCCGTGGCAGCCAGGCCAGCGGCGCGGCGACAAAACCCACGCGCAGGCCTGTGGCCACGCTCTTCGAAAAGCCCGAGACATACACGCTGCGCTCCGGTGCCAAGGCGGCCAGCGGCGGCGGCGGGGCTTCCTCCAGGAAGGCATAAGCGGCGTCCTCGATGATCAGCAGATCATGGCGGCGCGCAATCGCCACCAGTTGCCGGCGCCTGCTGGCACTCATCACCCAGCCCAGCGGGTTGTGCAAGGTCGGCATCAGATACAGGGCCCGCACCCGCCGCTGCCGGCACAGGCGCTCCAATGCATCGGGATCGATGTTGCCAGCGGCGGCCGGAATCGCCGCCAGTTCCAGGCGCTGCGCCTCGGCCAGTACCTTGAAGCCGGGATAGGTCAGCGCATCCGTCGCTACCAGATCACCGGGCTGCAGCAGGGCCATCACACTCGTCGCCAGCCCATGCTGGGCTCCCGAGACGATCAAGACCTGTTCCGCCGTGACCGCTAGCCCACGACTGAGAAGATGGCGGGCAATGCCTGCCCGCTCGTGAAGGCGCCCGCCATGCGGCTGGTAGCGCAGCAAGGCCTCCAGATCCCCCGCGCTGGCAAGCTGACGCAACGCCGTGCGCAGCAATTCGGCCTGCCCCGGCAGCGAGGGATAGTTGAAGTTCAGGTCGATCATGCCCGCAGCCACGGCTTGCTGATCGATGCCAAGCCCCTGCGGCAGGGATGTTTCGCGTACGAAACTGCCACGCCCGGTTTCACCACTGACCAGGCCCATCGCCGCCAGCTCGGCATACACGCGGCTGGCCGTGGCGAGGGAAATCCTCTCACGCGCAGCGAGCTGGCGATGCGTGAGCAGACGCGTCCCCGGCGCCAGGCGGCCAGCCCGGATATCCGCCGCCCATGCGTCAACCAGCTGTTTGTAACGTGCTTGAGGCATGCCTGAATGTATCCATGACAATTTTTTGATTGTATTGAATATTGTACTTAGGATGGCTCATCGCTCAGCGACTCCCGGAGAAAACCACGCCATGCATATCGCCATCCTCACCTTCGACGGTTTCAACGAGCTCGACTCGCTCATCGCGCTTGGCATCCTCAACCGGATCAAGCGGCCGGACTGGCGCGTTTCCATCGCCAGCCCCACCCGCCAGGTTCGCTCCATGAACGGCCTGCCGCTCGAAGCACAGGCCTCGCTGGCCGAAGCAGCCGAGGCGGATGCTGTGCTCATCGGCAGCGGGATGCAGACCCGCGAGATCGTTGCGGATGCCGCACTGATGGCGCAATTGCGCCTCGATCCGTCGCGCCAGCTACTGGGCGCACAATGCTCGGGCACCCTGGTGCTGGCGAAACTGGGCCTGCTCGATGCGGTGCCGGCCTGCACTGACCTCACCACCCGACCCTGGGTAGAGGAAGCTGATGTGGCCGTACTCAACCAGGCCTTCTTCGCACGCGGCAATCTGGCCACGGCCGGCGGCTGTCTGGCCTCGCAGTATCTCGCCTGCTGGGTGATCGCCAGGCTGATCGGAATCGAAGCGGCCGGCAGCGCACTCCACTATGTCGCGCCGGTGGGCGAAAAAGAGGAATACATCACCCGCATGCAGCGCAATATCGCACCCTATCTGGACGCCACGGCCACGCTTGCCTGAAACTGCAGCCTGCTCACTGACGGACAATCCCTAGATGTACATCCCCGCTTCCTTCCGCGAAGCGCGCAGCGAAATCCTGCACGCCTTCATGCAGGCTCATCCACTGGGCCTGCTGATCACTCACGGCCCGAGCGGTCTGCAAGCCTCTCCCCTGCCCTTTCTGTTGTATCCGGACGAAGGCGAATGCGGCGTACTGCGCGCGCATCTGGCCAGAGCCAACCCTCACTGGCAGGATCTGCAGGGGCTCCTCGAATGCCTGGTGGTCTTCCAGGGGCCGCAAGCCTATGTCACACCATCCTGGTATCCGAGCAAGGCCGAAACCCACCGGGCAGTGCCAACCTGGAATTACACCGCGGTCCATGCCTGGGGCAGGCCGGAAGTCACCGAAGACGCGGCCTGGCTACTGCGCCAGCTCAAGGACCTGACGGAGCAGCACGAGCAGCGCCGGCCTGAGCCATGGTCCCTGCGTGATCTGCCGGACGACTATCTGGCCGGCCAGCTCAAGGCAATCATCGGCATCGAAATCCCGCTCCAGCGCATTGAGGGAAAATTCAAGCTGAGCCAGAACCGCAATGCTGCGGACCGGACCGGTGTGACAAGAGGTTTGCGCGACGGGCAGGATCCCCACCGGAATGAAGCTGTCGCGGATCTGGTCGAATACGCCGACATCTCAACGCAGCTTTAGAAAGCGCAGCAGACGAAGGACGCAAGACCTATCGTGCTCGCGCCGCGTGTAATACCGGTGTGTAACGCCAGAAAGCAAAATGCCCTGCAATGCTGTGGAAACCACATGATTACAGGGCATTTGCGTATTGCTGGCGGAGTGGACGGGACTCGAACCCGCGACCCCCGGCGTGACAGGCCGGTATTCTAACCAACTGAACTACCACTCCATGAGTACAGCCTGAACTGCACTCCTTGCTCTGCCGAAAGCTGCGCTTGCGCAGCCTCCTCGAATCTGGCGTCCCCACGGGGATTCGAACCCCGGTTATCGCCGTGAAAGGGCGGTGTCCTAGGCCTCTAGACGATGGGGACCGGACGTCTCCCGCAAACCGAACCTGGCGGCACCGCTGCGAGAGGCGCGGATACTAGCACGACTGGCCCGGCAGACTGCAGCAGACGCGAAAAAAAGCCCGGCACCTGAATCGGGTGCCGGGCAATGAGACAAGACAGGGGGTCGCGCGCTATTTGAGCAGCACAGCGTAACTGTTGAGCGCGGGCGTCTCCTTGAGGCCCTGCGCGACCAGCGCAGCGACGGCTTCGGCGCCCCGTTGCTGGAAGTGCGTGGTATCCGGGTTCTTCGCGGTGCCGGCACTCTGGGTGGCGTACCAGGGCCAGGCCTTGAAATCACCGATGGCGAGCCAGTAGTTCTGCCAGTCCTGCTGGTGAGCATTGGCAAAGCTGATGGTTTTCGCTTCCAGATCGATCAGCGGGACGCCACTCGCACGGGCCGCGTCCTTCACGGTCTGGCTGTAGTCGCCCACGAAGGCGAAGCCCTGGGCGCTGTTCTGCGTCGTAAGGTGCTGCGGCACCACCGGGAAGCCGGGCTTGCGATCCTTGTTCCAGACACGCGTGGTCGGTGTCAGAAATACCGGTGTGGCACCTGCTGCGCGAGCCATGTCCACATAGCGCAGCAGCGAATTGTGGAAGCTCATCTCGGGCTTGCCTGACGGGAACTGCGGACGCCCCTGGGCGTCGTTCGGGTAGCTGCACAGCCCGGCCACATCGGCTGCGCCGCGCTCCTTCTTGCTGCCATCGCAGTTCTGATCGTTATGGCCGTGATTGATCAGCACCAGATCCCCCGGCTGCATGAAGCGCGCCATCTGCTGATACCAGCCGCCCATGTAGAAATCCTTCGAGCTGCGCCCTGCCCGCGCGGCGTTAAGCACCTTCACGCCAGCTTCGGGCCGGAAATTCGCTTCAAAAACCTGACCCCAGCCCATGCGCGGCATGCGTTCCAGTTCGTAGGTGGCCGCCGTCGAGTCGCCGACCACCAGTACGCGGACTTTGGCCGCCTTGATCGCAGCCAGCTCCTGCTGTGCGCGCTTGAAATCCAGCGCCTCGTAAGGGCCGCTGCCATTGAGGCCAACGATCGGGCGGAAGCTGATGTCAGTCAGCACCGTATAGGCGGACTCGCTGCTCGGGTTATGGTAATTGCGGTTGTGATTCACCACTTCCAGCACCGCATCCAGGCCCTTGCCATTGGCCTGCATCGGGGTCGTCACCGCGTCAAAGCGCTCGACCTCACTGACACCGGCGGCCTTCAAGGCGGCTGCAAATCCCTCCAGTGAGGTTTTCTTGGCCGCCGCCACAGCAGCCGGCGTGATGTCCGCCGCCTTGCCGGCATCGACCAGTTGTTGCGGGCCGTAGTAGTTGAGCCCCACTGCCACATCGGACACGATGCGGTCGGTCAGCGGATTGATGTTGGCGATGTTGCGGCCCGGGGAAAGCTCGGTCAGCACCGAAGCGAGGCAACGCGCGCGCAGGGTGGCGTTGTAACGGCAATTGCTGTTGTTACCGGCCTCGATGGCCGAGATCAGCAGCGGTGCGGTCAGCCCGCTCGGGTCCAGTTCATAGCGGCCACGGCTATCAGCCTGAACGTTGCGGCGCAGGCCCTTGGCATCCACGATGCTGACCCGGGCATGTGCCAACGGGCCGCCTACGGCGACCACTCCGGCGAGTTCGGGGCGATTGTCCAGCCCGGATGTAGCGCAGCCGGCCAGACCGACACAGGCTGCGGAGATGGATAGGGCCAGAAGGGTGCGGCGCGTGATCATGCAAAGAGCTCCTCGGAAGAACAATTGTTCCGGCGAGCTTAGCCTCAGGGCATGCAACGCTACTTGATGGGGATTGCGGTTCTGGATCAGGTCAGGGAAGACCGCAAGGGGTGACCCGACATGTCAACCGGGAGGCAGGCTTGCGCCCGTCTCCCGCCCGACACCGCACCGGAAGGTGCGCTACCGCCTGTCTCCGGACTCCTGGGTGCTACTTGGCGTCTCGTTTTTGTACGGGCCGAAAACCGTGATTTATTTCACAGCCCGGAGCGGAAATTAGCAGTCAAATCGAACTTTTGGAAGAGTCTTTGTAGGAATTTGTCTTACATACCGACAACCGGCCCGGTACTCCCCGCGACCGGGGGTTACGACAGACTTAACGGCAGGGCAAGCTGTGGTCAGGACACCCTCCCCGTAGCAGGCTGCAGTGGTGCTTCACGAATAGGCAGATTCAGCAGCGCCGCCAGCGCAGCGAGCACGATATCCGCCCACCACATCGGGGCAAAACTGCCCCAGCCTGCCAACGCCAGACCGCCCAGCCAAGCACCGAGAAAGCCACCAATCTGGTGCGACAGTAGCGTGAGTCCGAAGAGCGTACCGAGATAACGCGTGCCGAAAAGCTTGCCGACCACCCCGGCCGTGGGTGGCACAGTCGCCAGCCAGGTAAAACCCAGGCCGATGGCAAAGAGATAGAAAGTCAGCGCGCTCTTGGGCGCAGCCAGGAAGATCAGGATCAGCACTGCCCGCGAGGCGTACATCCAGAACAGGATCATCTTGCTGCGATAGCGCTGCACGCACCAGCCGGCAAACAGGCTGCCGAAAATATTGGCCAGACCAATCAATGCCAGTGACCAGCTCGCCACGCCGGCCGGCAGCCCGCACAGATTCACCTCCCCCGGCAGATGGGTGACGAGAAACGCGATATGAAAGCCACAGGTGAAGAATCCTGCGTGCAGCAGCAGATAACTGCGATCGCGCAAGGCGCCACGCAAGACCACTGACAATGGCTCCGCCGTCGCAGCGGCATGACTGGCGACAGCCGCCTCATCATGTGCCGGACGCTTGAGCACGCGCACCAGCGGCAAGGCCGCCAGGGTGATGAGGGCCAGCGCCCAAAGGGCACCCATCCAGCCCAGAAGCAGGATCAGCCCCTGCACCACCGGAGCAAACACGAACTGGCCGAAGCTGCCGCCCGCATTGATGATCCCGGAGGCCATGCCACGATTCTGAGGCGGCAGGCGCTGCGCGACGGCACCGATCAATACCGAGAAACTGCCCGCGCCGGAGCCGGCCGCCATCAGCAAGCCCAGGCTCAGGCTCAAGCCCCAGGTAGACGCCATGAAGGGCGTGACCGCCAGCCCGGCGGCCAGGATCAGCACCCCCGCCACCAGCACCCGTCCCGGTCCGTGGCGATCAGCAACCGCCCCTGCCACTGGCTGCACCGCGCCCCACACAAACTGGCCGATGGCCATGGCGAAGCTGATGCTGGCCACACCAAGGCCAGTCGCCGTATTGAGTGGAGAGAGAAAGAGGCCCAGCGACTGGCGTGCGCCCATGGTGATCGCCAGCATTGCAGCGGCGGCCAGGGTGAGCCAGAACCAGGCGGGAAAACGTGCGTCCTTGTCAGTCATGGCAGAGTCCAGCGCAAAGAAAGTGCCACCAGCCTCGCAGAGCCAGCAGATCGACGCAAGCTGCCGGGCTTATTCGGCAGCGAGTGCCACCTCGGCCAGCGCCACGCCCAACATTCCTGCCAACACCTCGACGATCAAACCATGGTCGTCGCGCTGGGCCAGGCCCGATACGCCAATGAAGCCGACCACTCCCGTGCCGCGCACGCGGACCGGGAAACCTCCTCCCGCCGCCACGTATTCAGAAAGCGGAATCCCGTAACGCTCAGTGAGCGTAGAACCGCGCTTTTCCATCATGAGGCACAGCGCGTAGGAGCTCTTGTGAAAACGCTCGACCACATTGCGCTTGCGCCGGATCCAGTCTGCGTTATCTGGCGAAGAGCCGGCCAAGGCGCTGTAGAAGAGCGGAAAACCGTTCTGACACACCTCGATGGCCACGCGATGGCCCGCAGCCACTGCTGCTTCACGCAGGCGGCAGCCCAGCGCCCAGGCCGTATCCGGGCCGAAGGACTCGAACTGCAGGCGCTCTTCCTGCAGGGCAATGCGGGCTAGATCGGCGTCGAGATTCATATGGGGTTCCTTCCGGGTTCAGATCAGGCCGCGCTGACGCAGCCAGCGTTCGAAAAGCCCGCTCCAGGCTTCGGTAGGATGGCCTTTGGCAAGGCGGATGCCATGACCATGCCCGCCGCTTTCGAAGATATGCAGCGCGGCCGAAATATTCTGCTGAAGCAGAGACTGGTGGAAAGCCAGCGCATTCTGCACGGGCACGGACGCGTCATCGGCAGCATGAGCAATGAAACACGGAGGCGTGGCCGGACCGACCTGCGCTTCACACGACCAGGCGGTTTCGAGTGCCGGATCCACGGCCTCGCCAGCCGACAGGCCGAGCAGCTTTTCGCGCGAGCCAACATGGGCCCAGCGCGCATCCATGGTCAGCACCGGATAGAGCAGCGACACAAAGTCCGGCCGGGCTGACTGGCGATCCACCGCATCCTGCGGTGCATACACCGGCCGCTCGAAAAGGGTGGCCAGCGCACCGATCACATGCCCGCCGGCCGAGCAGCCCATGGCGCCGACCTTGTCTGCCGCCAGCCCCCAGGCCGAGGCATTCGCACGCACCAGACGCAAGGCGCGCTGCGCATCCTGCAGCGGGACTTCAGAGCGCGAAGCATGGCCCTCGCCGGGCAGGCGGTACATGAGGATGAACACGGTAATGCCGAAGGTGTTCAACCACTCGGCAATCTCGATGCCTTCCTTGTCCAGCACCACACGGATATAGCCGCCGCCGGGCGCCAGCACCAGACTCGTGCCATTCGGCTTGGACGGTACATAGGCCGTCAGGTACGGGCTGGCTATGCCGGTCACGGCGCGATCCATGAAGACGGCCGGATCGGGGCTGCGCTCAGTGAGGGTTTCGGTGAGCTGAACGCCCTCGGAACCGGGTGCTACGCCGGGCCACAGTGGAATGCGCAGAAGGTGCTGCAAAGGGAGAGAAGACTGAGTCATGAGCGCTGCTTTTCAAACGTCATCAGGAAACGGCAAGTATGCCAAGCGGGCCCGGCAGCGGTCTTGATCGCGATTGCCGCATGTGGCCGGCGGAGCCGATCAGCTGCGTGTGCCGAGCAGCTCGGCAGCATGGCTGCGCGTGGTGTCGGTGATATTGACGCCGCCCAACATGCGCGCGATTTCCTCTACCCGGCCGGCCTCATCGAGTTCGACCAGATGCGAGGTAGTGATCCCCGCCGTAGTCTGCTTGCTGACCTGCCATTGCCAGTTGGCCTGTGCGGCAACCTGTGGCAAGTGCGTCACGCACAGCACCTGGCGGCCCTGCCCGGCTTGCGCCAGCTCACGCAGACGGCGGCCGACAATCTCGGCCACGCGGCCACCGATGCCGGAATCCACCTCATCGAAGATTAGGGTCGGCACGGCTTGTGATTCGGAAGTGATGACCTGGATTGCCAGCCCGATCCGCGAGAGCTCACCGCCAGAGGCCACCTTGCCCAACGCGCGCTGCGGTTGGGAAGGGTTGGCCGCCACCTGGAACTCGATCTTTTCCAGCCCCACGGCGGAGCCTTCCGGCTCGGATAGGAGCACGATCTCGAAACGCCCGCCGGCCATCGCCAGATCCTGCATGGCGGCAGTGACGGCCCCACTCAGTTCGGCAGCCGTCTTCTCCCGCCCGGCCGAGAGGCGCCGGGCGGCATCCAGATAGGCGCTGCGCGCTTCGGCTTCGCGTGCCTGCAGGGCGGCCGGATCGGCCAGCGCGCTGAGGCTGGCCAGGCGCGAAGAGGCCTCGCTCAGCAACTCCGGCAAACCTTCAGGCGACACCCGGTACTTGCGTGCCATGCCCACCACGGCTTCGATGCGCTGCTCGGCCCGCTGCAGACTGGCCGGGTCCAGCTCAAGGCGATCGCGATAGCGTCGCAGCTCATGGCCCGCTTCGTCCATGCGGATCGCGGCTTCGGAAATCAGTTCGGCAATCGGCGCCAGCGCAGCGTCATAGCCGGCGAGCTCACTCAGGCGCGCGGCCACACGTTCGGTCTCGGCACCCAACGGCGCCTCACCTTCGCTGAGGGCGTCCAGTGCCGCCGCCGCACCTTCGATCAGGCCCGCGGCATTGGCGAGGCGGGCATGCTCGGCATTCAGCGCCTCCCAGTCCGCCACCTCGAAAGCCAGCGCGCGCAATTCCTCGACCTGATGAGCGAGCAGATCGCGCTCATGCTGCAAGGCTTCCATGCCCTGCTCTGCTTCCAGGCGGGCCTTGCGGGCGCCTTGCCAGTCGCGCCACAGGCCGGCGACTTCGCGCGCCAGGCCACGCAGGCCAGCGTGGTTGTCGAGCAGATCGCGCTGGGCATCCGCACGCAGCAAGGCCTGATGTGCATGCTGACCGTGAATGTCCGCAAGGAAATCGCCCAGCTCGCGCAACTGGGTGGCCGTGGCAGGCAGGCCATTGATATAGGCACGCGAACGACCGCCGGCATCCACCACGCGGCGCAGCAGCAGTACGCCTTCATCGCCCGAAAGATCATTCGACGCCAGCCATTCGATGGCGGGGGAGTCCTCAGCCAGATCGAATTCGGCCACCAGGTCGGCCTTGTCACGCCCGCTACGCACCACACCACCATCGGCACGCTCACCCAGCAGCAAAGACAGCGCATCCAGCAGGATAGATTTGCCGGCACCGGTCTCGCCGGTCAGCGCACCGAAGCCCGCCCGGAAATCCAGCTCCAGACGATCAACCAGCACGAAATCCTGAATCAGCAGACGGCGCAGCATGGCTTGGTTTCTTCGCTTGGCAACAGATCAGTTAAGTTGGGGCGGCAACGCGCTCCAGTGGAGCTTCTCGCGCAGCACATTGAAATAGCTGTAATCCTCGGGATGCAGCAAGGTCACGCCCTGTTGCGAGCGCAGCACGCGGATGCTGTCACCCAGCGTGGCTTCGAATATGGTCTGGCCATCACAGTGCACCATCGCATCGCGCTCGCCGAGAATCTTGAGTTCGACCACGCTGTCCTGCGCCAGCGCCAGCGGCCGATAGGTCAGCGCGTGCGGGCACAAGGGCACCAGCACGATGCCGGCTAGGCGCGGGTGCAGGATCGGACCATTGGCCGACAAAGCGTATGCAGTGGAGCCTGTCGGTGTGGCAATGATCATGCCGTCGGAGCGTTGCGTGTAGATGTACTCGCCATCCACCCGGAGTTCGAACTCAATCATGCGCCCGATCTCGCCACGCGACAGCACGACGTCATTCAGAGCCATGCCTGAATGGATGCACTCACCGGCACGCCACAGCTCGATCTCCAGCAGGGAGCGACGTTCGCGCAGGTAACGGCCATCAATGATCTCGCCGACCCGCTCGAACATTTCTTCGTGCGACACATCCGTCAGGAAGCCCAGGCGCCCCTGATTCACCCCCACCAGCGGCAGCTGATGCACCCCCAGGGCACGCGCGGCGGTAAGCATGGTGCCATCGCCCCCCATCACGATGACCAGATCAGCACCTTCACCAATCTCTTCAAAACTCAGCACGCGCTCAGCGCCGGTATGGCCTACGGCATGGGCAGTGCCTGCCTCCAGCCAGACCTCCAGCCCGCGCCCAGCCAGAAATGCCGCCATGCGCATGACCGACTCGGCCACATCCGCGCTGCGGAACTTTCCAACCAGGGCAACAATCCTGAATTCATCATCCATGGGCCGGGATTAAACCACAGCCGGCCAAGCTGCGGATGGCTTCAAGCACAGGGTTTGACCGGACAAATTCCCCTTTATCCGGTCTTTTCAAGCCCTGCCCTCCTCCATACTGCCTGATACGAGCCGATCCCCTTGAAGGCACCCGATGAAACGCATCCTGATTGCCGGCTGGCGTGGCGTGAGTCATTCCTTCGCCATGGTCAACCAGCACCAGATCCTGGCGCTGGCGCGCCATGGCGGATTCGAGCTGTTTCACCGGGACATGCCCTGGTTCCTGCAGCACTGGAACGCACGCGATCACGCCTCGGGCTTCAGCGCGGCTGAAGACACCTTCATCATGGGCATGCCGCCAATCCCTGAAGAGGAAGCCGACTGTGTATATCGCATCTGCTCGCCACTCCATACACCTGGATCAAGTGCCCGCCGCACCATCAGCTATGCCATCACGGAGCTGGGCTACCAGCGCAGCAATCTGCAGAATCCGGATCTGGACCTCAGTCTGATGACGACGGGTGAGAATCTGCTCACCACGCCCACCCGCTGGTCACGTGATCGTCTGCTCGACTTCGGTTTCGCCGAAGACAAGATCCGCGTCGTACGCCATGGCGTAGATCTCGCCACTTTCTCTCCGCTCAGCGCCGCCGAACTAGCCAGCCAAAGGGCTGCGCTGGGAATTCCTTCAGATGCGGTGGTGTTTCTGAACGTCGGCGTCCCCACCTGGAACAAGGGCATCGATCTTCTGGTGCGTGCCTTCGCCCTTGCGCATCAGCGCCAGCCCAACATTCGCCTGATCCTCAAGGATGCCCGGGCGCTGTACGGCCTGCCGGTCGATAGTGTGCTGCAGCAAGTCGCCGCCAGCCACCCGGGCCTGCTCAGTCAGGAGGTGCTGAACGCGATCATGGTCGTTTCGCAGAATCTCTCGCAGGGAGAGATGCGCCTGTTATATGGCATCGCAGACCATTACGTATCGCCCTATCGCGCCGAAGGCTTCAACCTGCCTGTGCTCGAAGCACAGGCCTGCGGCACCCCGGTGATCGTCAGCTCCGGCGGTGCCACCGACGATTTTTGCGACGCCACGGACATCAGCAAGATCGCCAGCGTTTTCAGGCGCGGGCCCTTGCGCGACAACATGGACTGCTGCTGGGTCGATCCGGATTTTTCGTGCCTGCAAAACCTCGTCACGGCAGCAACCCTCTCCGGCCCACGCCCGGCACACGCCGCCGACCCGCTACGCCAGGCGGCGCGGCGCAATGCCGAACAGCACTCTTGGGATCGCGCCATCCGCGAACTGATTCCTCTGCTCCAGCCCGACAAGGACGCCCGATGAACCTCTATGACCCACGCCGCCAGCATCGCATCCTGGATATGATGGCCCTGATGCGTCCGCTGGCGATGCGCAGCCAAGGCAAGGTCCGCCTCGGCAATGACTATGACGGTGGCTACGTGGTGCCAAGCCAGGCACTGAACTGTGATGCCGTCGTTTCGATCGGTGTGGGGCCGGATGTGAGCTTCGATCTGGCGCTGGCCCAACGCGGAGCGAAGGTAATCCAGTTCGATCACACGGTTGCAAAGCTGCCGGTCGAGCACCCATTTTTCCGTTTCTTTCGCAAGGGCTGGGGGCCACGCACGGAAGGAGATTTTCTGTCCCTGCAGGACATCTGCGCTCAATTTGAAGGGACACCACAACACCCTCTCTTCAAATTCGACATCGAAGGCGGTGAATACGAGATCTTCGAGCAATTGAATCCGGACGCCCTGCTGCCCTTCGAGGTGATCTGCTGCGAGCTGCATGATTTCAACAAGCTTGCCGACCCGCTGTTCTTCAGCCGCGTCAAGCATCTGCTTGAATGCTTGGGCAAGCACCATGCGCCGATTCATCTGCACGCCAACAACTACAAGGGCTTCGTGATGGTGGAAGGCGTGCCGATCCCCGAGGTACTGGAACTGAGCTACCTGCGCCGTGATCTGGATGGCTTTGCCGGTTATTCCCGCGAGCCCATCCCCGGCCCGCTGGATCGCCCCAACCACCCTTTCCAGGCCGACCTGTGCCTGAATCCCTTCTGACCCCTTCAAGTGTGCACGGAGCCCCGAACATGGCCAATGAACACGAAGTTCTCAAGCTGCTCAATCCGGGCGATCTGGTATTCGATATCGGTGCCAATCTGGGTGACAAGGCGGCGGTCTTTCTGGCTCACAAGGCACGCGTGGTCTGCGTGGAGCCGCAGCCCGAAATGGCGGCCCGGTTGCGCCAGCGCTTCGGCGGCCAGCTTGATGCGGCCGTCGTCGAAAAAGCCCTCGGCGAGCTGCCCGGGCGAATGACGATGAATATCTGCTCCAAATCCCCGGTACTGAGCACGCTAGCCGAACACTGGAAGACCGGCCGTTTTGCCAATGTCGTGTGGGACAAGACCGCCGAAGTCGAAATCTCCACGCTCGACGCTCTGGTTGCCGAGTACGGCGTGCCGCGCTACTGCAAGATCGACGTGGAAGGCTACGAGAGCAACGTCGTCCAGGGCTTGAACTCGAAAATCGGCATCCTCTCTTTCGAATTCACGGCGGAGTTCATGCCGCGCTCGATGGAAGTGATCGAGCGCCTGATCTGCCTGGGCTACAAGGAGTTCAATCTCTCACTCGGAGAGCAAGAAAACTTCCAGTTCCAGCAATGGCTGCCCTTCTATCAGCTGATTCAGATCCTGTGTAACAGTGCCTCAAGCGAAAGTCTGCTGTGGGGTGACGTGTACGCGCGCTGAGGCAGATCAGGGCGCGCCTCGGCGCCCTGCCCGCGCCCCTCACAAACCGAGCAGACTCTTGCGGATGAAGAGCGCGTCGCCGGTATGGCCGGGGCCGAAATACACGTTGTTCAGGGTGAAACCCATTACATCGAGCCAGGCACACACGCTCTGAAAGGAAGCCTGCTTCTCGTAGAGCTCGCCGCGCATCACTTCGGTGAAGATGTAGTTGATCTGCCTCAGCGTCTGCGGCGCACCGACCATGATCCGGAGCTCGGCGCCCTGAGTGTCCATGTAGAGCGTATCGAGCTTGTCCAGCGTCTCACTGTGACCGGACTCACACACGAAGGCCATGACTTCGTCCAGGGTGTGGGAGACGAGTTCGACGCTGGTGGGGAATTTCACATAATCGAAGACCTGCAGATGCTGCGCCGGCTTGAGGATGCTGCTGCTCATGCCGCCATTGCTGGCGACATGAAAGGTATGCGTCTGCCCGCTCGTGTCGGCACACAGCGCCTGCATCGCCACATAGCCTGGAATCTTTCGACAGACGCTCGCCAGGTGAGCAAAAGGCTCCGCCAGGGGCTCAATGAAGAGGCCCGCGCGAATGCCGTTCTCGAGAAAATACTGCATCTCCTGACCATAGCTGGCTCCCACCTGCAGAATGCCGGCAGGGGCAGGCAGGCCCAGTGCCCGGATCGTATCGAACAAGGGCAGGCTCATCTTGTAGGCCTGCGCCGGCACAATGCTTGCGGCCGCCGCCTGCGGCACAACCGGCGCAGTAGCCACGTCAGCGCGTGCCGCCTGCAGCAGCAAGGCGGTGCTCAGAAAGGTACTGCCCGAAGTGCGCACCACTTTTGAATGCGAAAGGATCAGGAGATCCACCACCGCATCAATCACGCTGGCGGCACTGCGATTAATGTTGCCGTGATAGATGCGACCACTGCAGTCCTGAGTCGGATCCATCCAGTCGCCCGGATTAAGCTTTTCCACATAAGCCTGTTTGGCATGCACGGCCACATTGGCGAGGCTGGCAAAACGCTGCTCGACACCGGCATCGTCCGAACAGACGAAGAAGCGCCGATCCGGCAAGGATTTGACGAGATTGAAGAGATTCTCGTCGTCCGCCGCATTGGCGCCGAAATCAGTCTTGCGGATCTGCAGACCAAAGAACTCGCCCTGCAAACCTTTTGCAACCAGGAAAGCCTCCGCTCGGCGCTGGATTTCCGGACGGACCTGCAAGGCACGCACCTGAGCCAGCACCTCGTCCGGCGGCAGGCAGGCCGGAATCAAGGGGGTGTAGAGAAACACCGGTTTGTCATCGCCGCCCACACAGGCCAGCAGCTCGCTTTCCTGCTCAAAGCCCAGCGGCGAGCGGAAGCTCACGCCCTGCTGCAGGTGATCCTCGGTCATCAGATACTGGTACTCGCCCTTCTCGGCCACGAAGCTCACCAGCTCGCGCTCGATCACCGTCAGCGGGCTATCAAAGAGTTCGCCAAAGCGCGCCCCACACCAGTTGTTGACCGGCCATACCACCTCCAGCGGCAAATCCGCCCGGCGAGCCAGGATCAGGCCGGTGACCAGCGCATTGAAGCGATTGCCAAAACCGCCATCGCAGTAGCAGACCAGGCGCCGCGCCGGGATGGCAGGCGCGGGCGCAGCGACACTCGATGCGGACGCTGCAGACGGTTCGGCAGGCATGGCGTCAGCGCTGCGGAACAGGCGCCCCCAGGGCAGGCTAATTTTCATGATGGATCAATCTCCGGAAATGCTGCTCAAGGTGGCGTACGAAGCGCGGGCTGTCGAACAAGGGACCATGTTCGCGCTGCTGCAGCAGGTGTTCGTGCAGGCGTCGACAGGTGGTCGGGTCGTTGGCCAGTTCGATGGCCTTGCGCTCGTAGGCGGGAAAATCCGCACAGATCAGCTCGGGCAAGCCTGCTGCGGTGAGCAAGGCGCCGGCCATGCGCGAGGCAAAGGTCCGCCCGGGGCACGTCAGCACCGGCAAGCCCGCCCACAACGCATCGTTGGCAGTGGTGCCGGCATTGAAGGGAAATGTGTCGAGGAACAAGTCAGCGGCCATGTAGCGCGCAAGGTAAGCCTCGGGTGCGACACGCGGCGCAAAGATCAGACGGGCCGGATTGATGCCGTGTGCCAGCGCCTCACGGCGCAGTTTGGCCTCGGCCCACGGATTGTCCGAGAGCAGCCACAGCACCCCATGCGGCACCTGCTGCAGGATGCGCATCCAGACCTCGAACACGGCCGGTGTGAATTTGTAATTGTTGTTGAAGGAGCAGAACACGAAAGCATCCACCGGCAGGCCGCAGCTCTCACGGCTCGGCGGCGGCAGGCAGAGCCGCTTGCGGTCACTGACCTGATAGATGTCCGGCATGTACAGCGGCTTTTCGGAGTAGAACGGAGTGCTTTCCTCCGGGATGAGAAAGCGATCAGCAATCACGTAATCGATCGATGGCAGCCCTGTGGTGGCCGGCAGGCCCAGATAGGTGATCTGAACCGGTGCCGGACGATATGCCAGCATGTTGGCGCGCGCACCGAGCGTCTGCCCGTGCAGGTCGATGAGTATGTCTATTTCATGCTCTCGAATCAGGCGGGCAGCAGCTTCGTCATCCAGCGTATCGATACGGATGAAATGATCGAAAGCCTTGGCGATACGCTGGCGAATCGGCGAAGCATCCTCGCGCGTCCAGCAAAAGCCGTAGACCTCGAAGTGCTCACGATCATGCAATTCAAATAACTCGACCGTCAGCATCGCTACCGGGTGAAGACAGAAGTCCGACGAGCAGTAGGCCACGCGAATCTTGTCATGTGCATAGCGGCTGCCATCCGTAAGCGGAGGCGGTAGCGGCGCGAGTTTCTTGCGCACATAGTTGCGCGCAGCCTCCAGCTGGGCCTGCGGATCATCGCTCTGACTGAGCATGGCCAGCGCCGAGGTATTCGCACGCATGGCTTCAAGACTCACACCAGGGATCGCTGAATACACCGGCCAGGCACACTGCCGTGCCCGAATGAAGACCCAGTGGTGCAGCACATCAGGCTGATCGGGTTTGAGTTGAAGGCTGCGTGTGAGGCAATCATGTGCCTCGCCGTACTGCTTGGCAGCATCCTGCACCCGCCCGATATTATTCAGCGCCGAGATCAGCATCTCGCGCTGCTCAGGGTCCTCCTGGTTCACATTGACCGTCACCCAACGCCACATCTCCAGTGCATCCGCGATGTGCCCAAGCCGCTCCTGCACGATACCCAGATTGAATCGTGGCTGGATGAATCCGGCATCCAGCTCTGCCGCCTTCTGATAGGCGGCCTGGGCAGGCTCCAGATCGCCCGCATTGAGCAAGGCGGACCCCAGATTGAAGTAGACGTATTGCTGACGATCGGAATGATTGCGCTGCAGCCAGGTCTGGTACAGCACGGCCGAGAGTGGAAACAGGCCTTGCGCATCAAGACCCGCAGCAGCATTGAAGAGCTGCAGCAGATCAAGCTGACCCTGCCAGGCACGCAGCAGCACACTCCCGAAATCTGTTCCAGACTCAGCCACGGCTACATCCTTTCACGGGTAGCCTGCAGATTAATGCCTCCCGGCCTGCTCCCGAAACCGGAATAAACCGGTTTCGGGGTGCCAAATCAGATCATTACTCAGGAATCCAGGGCGGATATCTGAGCCGTAGTCAGGGCGGCGCGCTGGGTTTCGGTCACTGCGGCGGCCTGCGATGCAGTGAGTGCGGTCAGCTGATCCGTATTCAGTGCGCTGATCTGACCTTCGGTCAGGTTCTGGATCTGCGTAGTACTGAAGGCCTGCAGCTGGCTGTCGGCCAGATTGGTAATCTGAGTCGTGCTCATCTGCATGAGATCCACCACCTCGATCGCCTGGATCTGGCTGTTGCCAAATGCTGCGAGTTGAGAAGTCGTCAGACCAGTGATCTGCGTAGCCGTGAGCTGTGCGACTTGCGTCGTGCTCAAAGCGCCAGCCCACGTCGTGGAGAGCGCACCGATCTGCTGGCTGCTCAGCGCCACGAGCTGGCTGGAATTCAGCGCCGTTTCCTGATCGTTGCTCAGCGCATCGATCTGGGCGGTGGTGAGCGAGACCAGATCCGTCGGGTCGATCGCAGTAACCTGACTGGTCGTCAGCGAAGAGATCTGTGCGGTACTCAATGCCCCCACCTGAGCCGCTGTGAGCGACTGGATCTGGCTGGTCGTCAGTGCCGCGAGCTGGCCAGCGGCGGAGGTCGTGAGTGCCGCGATCTGCGTGGTGCTCAGAGACTGGATCTGGATCGCCGTCAGGGCCTGCACATCGCCGGTTTCGATCGCGGCAAACTGCGCCGAGGTCAGTGCTCCGAGCTGGTCTGCCGTCAGCGACTGGATCTGGCTCGTGTTCAGCGCCGCAATCTGGGTCGAAGTCAGCACCTGGGTCTGTGCAGTACTCAGGTTGGTGATCTGCAGCGCGGTCAGCGCCTGGATCTGCGAGGAAGTGAGCTGTTGCAGATCGCTGGTTTCGAACGCACCCAGTTGAGCCACCGTCAGCGAACTGACCTGCGTGGTGTTCAACCCGGAGATCTGGGCCGTGGTCAGCGCGGCAATCTGTGCTGTGGAGAGGCTGCGCACCTGTGCCGTTGTCATGGCGGCCAGATCGGAAGTTTCGAAGGCTGCGATCTGATCGGAACTCAAAGCGCCAAGCTGCTCTGCGGTGAGCGCCTGGACCTGGGTGGTCGTCAGCGCCTGGATCTGAGCGGAAGTCAGCGCACGGGTCTGAGCCGTGCCCAACGCCTGGATCTGGTTGCCACTCAATACGGAGAGATCGTCCGTCGCCAGTGCGGCGACCTGAGCACTGCTCATGGCGGCGAGCTGCTCGATGGTCAGCGCCTGAGCCTGGGTACTCGTCAGGGCCACGATCTGGGCCGAATCCAGTACCTGGATCTGGGCAGTGGTCATGCCAAGGGTCTGAGCGCTGGTCAGTGCGGCCAGCTGGGTGGTTCCCAGCGCATCCGCCCAGTCGCCGGACAGTGCGCCAATCTGAACGCTGGAGAGCACGGCTACCTGGGCGCTGGTCAGCGCCACTTCCTGCGCACTGCTCAGCGCGGTCATCTGGGCGGCGCCCAATACCGCGATGTCCCTGGTCTCCACGGCCACCAGTTGCGTGGTGGTCAGCGCAGCCACTTGCGCCGTTGTAAGCGCGGCGGCCTGGGTCGTTGTCAGCGCCTCGATCTGCGTGGTCTTCAAGGCCTGCACCTGGCCAGTGCCCAGCGCCTGGATCTGCGCGGAACTCAACGCCTGGAACTGGCTGGTATCGAGTGCGACGAGGTCGGAGGTTTCGATGGCGCCAATCTGGGCCGCTGTGAGGCTGGACACCTGGCTGGTCAGCAGCGCGGCAGCTTGTGTCGTGCCCAAGGCAACAACCTGCGCCGTGCTCAGCGCCTGGATCTGGCTGGAGCCCAGTTGTGTCAGGTCGGCCGTCTGCATTGCCGCCACCTGAGCCGTCGTCATGCTGCCAACCTGAGTCGCGGTCATCGCGCCAGCCTGAGCCGTTGTCATGGCCTCTACCTGAGCGGTGCTCAGGCCCTGGACCTGTGCCGAGCTCAATGCGGCGAAGTCCGCCGTTTCAATGGCCTGGAGCTGAGCCGTGGTGAAGGCCGACACATCGGCGACCTCCATTGCGCGAACCTGTGCAGTGGTCAGTGCGGCAATCTGATCCGTCCTCAAGCCCTGGGCCTGAGTGGTGCTCAAGGCCTGGATCTGGGCACTGGTCAGCCCAGAAACCTGATCCGTGGTGAAGCTTCTGACCTGGCCTACGCCCAGTGCTTCCAGATCACGGGTCTCGATGGCCACCAGTTGGGTAGAGCTCAGGGCCGCAATCTGCGCCCCAGTCAGCGCCTTGACCTGATCGGTACTCAGGGACTGGATCTGGGCCGTAGTAAGGCCAGCAATCTGCTCAGCCGAGAGATTGCGGATCTGTGTGGTGCTCAGCAGCGCCAGATCAGAGGTTTCAAGTGCCCCAACCTGAGCGGAACTCAAGGCGCCCAACTGCTCAGCCGTCAGCGCTTGAACCTGTGTGCTGCTCAAGGCAACGATCTGCCGGGTATCCAGCGCACCAATCTGATCAGCATTCAGGGTGACCAGATCACGCGTTTCCAGCGCGCGCACCTGAGCGCTGCTCAGGGCTGCAATCTGGGCTGTCGTCAAGGCTGTCGCCTGGGCCGTCGTCAAACCGGCGATCTGTGCGGTGGAGAATGCGGCAAGCTGCGCGGTACTCATGGCAGCAAGGTCATTGAGCTCCAGTGCAGCAATCTGGCTGGTGCCCATGGCCTGGATCTGGGCGCTGCTCAAAGCAGCAACCTGGGTTTCTTCCAGACCCACAACCTGCAAGGTCGTCAGGGCAGCCACCTGGGCCGTCGACAACCTGGAAATCTGCGTGCTGCTCACCGCAGCCAGATCATCCGCCTCGACCGAGCGGATCTGATCGGTGCTCAAGGCCGCGACCTGAGCACTCGTCAGGCTGGCAATCTGGTCTGCACTGAAGTTCCTGATCTGGGTGCTGCTCAGCGCCCCGATGTCTGCCGTTTCAATCGCCACCACCTGATCCGTGGACATGGCATTGATATGCTCGGCACTCAGCGCTCCGATCTGTGCAGAGGAGAGAATGCGGATCTGGCTGGTCGTCAAGGCAGCCACCTGCCCTGCTGCGAGTTGCGACACCTGCGTCGTGGTGAGCGCAGCCAGGTCAGCCGTCTCTAGGGCCAGCAGCTGGGCTGTGGTCAGCGCATTGGTCTGGTTGGTCGTCAGCGAAGCAATCTGGCCGGTCGTCAGTGCGCGAATCTGGGTGCTATCGAGTGCCTGAACCTGGGCACTGGTGAGCCCCTGCAATTCAGTGGTGGTCAGCGACGCAATCTGCTGGGTGCCCAATGCAGCGACCTGGGTTGTCGTCAAACCAGCCAGCTGAACAGAACTCAGCGCGGCAAGATCACGGGTTTCCATCGCAGCAATCTGGGTGCTTCCCAGACCCGCCGTCTGCGCAGTGCCCAAGGCAGCGGCCTGGGCCGTAGTCAATGCCTTGATCTGGCTGGTGCTCAGCGCAGCCACCTGGGCCGAGGTCAAGCCGCGAATCTGCGAGGTCTGGAGTCCTGCCACCTGGGAAGTAGAGAGCGCATTCACCTGCGTAGTCGACAAATTAGCCAGCTGTTCGGTGCTCAGCGCGGCTACATCTGCCGTTTCGAGCGCTGCAAACTGGGCAGTCGTCAGCGCCGCCAGCTGATCAGAACTCAGCCCGCTCATCTGGGTAGTGGTCAGCGCCTGGAGTTGAGCGCTGCTCAAGCCCCGTACCTGATCAGTGCTCAGCTGCCCGATCTGGGTAGTGCTGAGCGCAGCAATCTGGGTGCTGCTCAAGCCGCCCAGCTGAGCCGTCGTCAGGCTGGCCAGTTGTGCGGTGGTCAGATTCGTAAGATCGCCGGTTTCAAAGCCCGTCATCTGGGCCGAACGCAAGGCGGACAGCTGCTCCGTCGTCATCGAAGTAATCTGGCTGGACGACAAGGCTGCGATCTGACCAGTCGTGAGCGCCTGAATCTGGGCACTCGTCAGGTTGTTCAACTGCTCGGAACTCAAGGAGGCGATCTGGCTCGTTGCGAGCGTTGCAACCCAGCTTGCAGACAGTGAGCCGATCTGGTCACTCGTCAAAGCGCCCACCTGTTGGCTGGTGAGTGCACGCTCCTGAGTATTGGTCAGCGCGGCAATCTGCTGCGAACTCATGGCCTGCAGGTCAGCGGTCTCAAGCGCGGCAACCTGAGCCGTACTCAGCCCGGCAATCTGGCCCGTCGTCAGGGCTGTGATCTGGTCACTGGTAAGCGCCTGCATCTGAGCTGTCGTAAAGCCGCGCACCTTGGTGGCGCTCAAGGCAGCCAGATCCCCGGTACCGATGGCCCCGATCTGGGCAGAATCAAGTGCGGCAAGCTGACCCGAACTCATGGCAGACATCTGCGCGCTCGTCAGGGCGCTGACCTGCTCGGTCGTCATTGCGCGGATCTGTGAGGTGACAAAACCCTGCACCTGGCTCTGGCTCATGGCGCCAAGTTCGTCCACCGTCATGGCGCGAATCTGATCCGTGCGCAGTGAGCCCACCTGTGCGGCACTCAAGGCCGTGATCTGGGAAGAGTCCAGCCCGGAGAACTGATCCGTCGTCAGTACGTTCAGCTGCGCAGTTGTCATGCTGCGGATCTGCACCCGGCTCATCGCCGAGAGATCCTCGGAGTTGAGTGCTGCAATCTGATCCGTCTTCAAGGCGCTGATCTGAGCGGCACCAAGACCTGCGACCTGAGCTGAGGTCAGTGAAGCCACCTGATCAGTCGAGAGCTGGCGCAACTGCGCCGTCGTCAGGCTCCGCAACTGCGTGGCATTCATGACCGAAAGATCGGCGGTTTCGAGGCCAGCCAGCTGCGCCGAGCTCAGCACGCTGATCTGCTCTTCATTCAGCCCAGTGATCTGGCTGGTCGTCAATGCGGCCAGCTGGGTTGCACTCATTGCCTTGAACTGTGCGGTCGTCAAGGACGTCAGATCATCGGTCGCCAGAGCTGCGACCTGGGTAGTCGAAAAAGAGCTGATCTGCTTGGCACTCATGGCCCTGAACTGATCGGTCGTCAGTGACTCGATCTGATCGGACGTGAGCCCAGCCAGCTGAGTAGTGGTCAAACCCTGAATCTGATTGGTCTTTAACGCTACCAGCTGGTCCGTCCCCAGCGCGCTGAGTTGGTCAGAATTCAGCCCGGCAAGCTGGGTTGCAGACAACAAACGCAGATCGCTTGTTTCAATTGCAGCGATCTGACTCGAATTGAGCCCTCCCAGCTGGGCCGCCGAAAGGTTGCTGAACTGGGCTGTCGTCAGGCTCTGAATCTGCTCAGTTGAGAAGCCCGCAAATTGCGAAGCATCCAGGCCCTTGATCTGAAGGGCGGTCAGACTCTGAATCTGGGTCGAACTCAAAGCGCTCAGCTGATCCGTCGAGAGCCTCTGGATCTGCGTTGCCGTCAGGGCAACCAGATCACGTGTCTCGATCGCACTGACCTGCCCCGTGCTCAGCCCCGACAATTGGGAGGTGGTCAAACCAGCGATCTGCATGGCCGTGAAGGCCACGATCTGACTCGTGGTCAGGGTGCCGACCTGGCCGGCATCCCATCCGCGCAATTGCGTAGCGCTCAGCATCGAGAAATCGCGGGTTTCCATCGCCACGATCTGATCGGATGACATGGCAGAAACCTGGGTCGCAGACAGACTCTGTACCTGCACCGAGTTCAGTGCTTCGATCTGGCCCGTCGTCAACGCCTGGATATGGCTGCTCGTCAGCCCCTTGATCTGCGCGCCTGAAAGGGCCGCAAACTGCTGTGTGCCGAGGGCAGACACCTGCTCATTGGTCAGACTTGCAATCTGCGTGGCAGACAGGGCGGCCAGATCCCGCGTTTCCAGCGCCGCGATCTGGGCGCTGCTCAAAGCACGTACCTGGGCGGAACTCAATGCGGCAACCTGGGTAGCCTGCAAGGCCTGGATCTGTGTGGTGCTCAGCGCAGCGAGCTGATCCGTTTTCAAACTGCTGATCTGGGTTGCAAGCAGCGCGGCCAGATCCTGTGTTTCAAGGGCTGACACCTGTGCCGTCGTGAGCGCTTTGAGCTGATTCGCACTGAAGCTGGCCAACTGGCCAGAAGTCATTGCCGCCACTTGGGCCGACGACAAGGATTCGATTTGCTCGGTTGTCAGCCCCCTGAGCTGCGATACAGCCAGTGCGCCAACGTCCTGCGTCTTCATGGCCTGAATCTGCTCCGGCGAGAGCACCTGGATCTGTGCCTGGGTGAGACTGGCAGCCTGCTGCGTCGTCAAAGCCGCAATCTGGGATTCCGACAGGGCACTGATCTGATTGGTCTTCAGCGCCTGGATCTGGGTTGCCGTCAAAGCACTGAAGTCACTGGTTTCCAACGCATTGAGCTGGTCTTCGGACAAGGTCTGGACCTGGCTAACAGTCAGATTCCTCACCTGAGCCGTGGTCAGCGCCGCAACCTGTTCAGCCCCCAGAGAAGCCACCTGCCCTGTTGTCAAAACCTTGATTTGCGACGTCGACAGGGCGGAAATCTGCGTGGTGGAGAAGGAGCCGATCTGCTCGGCAGAGAAGCCGGCGACCTGTGTGGCACTCAAAGACCGGATCTGACTCGTACCGAGCCCGACAATCTGATCCACCGTCAGCCCGCGCAATTGCGTCACCGACAAGGCCGCCAGATCACGCGTTTCCATGGCGGCTATCTGATCGGAACTCAGGGAGCTGAGTTGCTCAACCGTCATGCCCTGAAACTGGGTTTGAGTCAGCGCCTGAATCTGTCCACTGGTGAAACCCACTACGTTGTAAGGGGTGAACGCAGCAACCTGGGCCCCGGTCAGGGTCACCAGATCCTGGGTTTCCATCGCCGCAATCTGCTCTGCGCTGAATGCACCGATCTGGGTTTGGGAAAGCGCCTTGAAATCCGCGGTCGTGAGTGCGGCCACCTGGGTTGTGGTCAGTGCGGCTATCTGTGAGGCCGACAGTCCGGTAACGGTTGGCATGGCTAACTCCTGACGGGAATGCGTTTCTCTAGTTTTGTAGGTTCCAGTCAGCAGCAAGCCGCTTCAGTCGGAGCCCGATGCGTTCTGTAACGGCGTGTCAGAACAAAGGTTTAGCAAATTTTTGCAAGTTTTTGCCTGCCTGGAGCGGCATGTGAGCCGGCTAAATGCCCCCCAATTCTGCTGTTTGGGCCGGGCCGCAAGATCTGCCCAAAGCATCTGCCAAGCCCTTACAATGCAGCCATGCCCCAGCTAGACAAACGTGCCCAACTCCTGCTGAAGACGCTCGTCGAACGCTATATCGCCGAGGGTCAACCCGTAGGTTCGCGCGTGCTCTCAAAGCAGTCTGGGCTGGAACTCTCGCCCGCTACGATCCGCAACGTGATGTCGGATCTGGAAGAGCTGGGCCTGATCACCAGCCCGCACACCTCGGCCGGTCGCATCCCTACCGCGCGCGGCTATCGTCTGTTCGTGGACACCCTGCTTACCGTCAAACCGCTGGCACAGACCGAAGTTCGCGAACTTCAACACCACATCCATCCGGACGAGCCACGCCGCGTACTCTCTGCGGCTTCCAGCCTGCTCTCCGAACTGACCAGCTTCGCCGGCATCGTTGCCGCCCCGCGGCGCGAAGCCACCAAAATCCGCCAGATCGAGTTCGTGAGCCTGTCGGACACCCGCGTGCTGCTGATCATCGTGGCTATGAGCGGCGATGTGCAGAATCGCATCCTGTTCACCCAGCGCGCCTACACAGCTTCCGAACTCGTCACCGCCGCGAATTACCTGAACCACCATTGCGCCGGGCTGGCCTTTGGCGAAATGGTCGATCACCTGCGCGGTGAACTGGTGCAGCTGCAGCAGAACATGAGCGAGCTGATGTCGGCCGCCATTACTGTTGGCCAGGAAGCCATGGAGGAACAGAACTCGGGCTATCTGATCACCGGCGAACGCAAGCTATTGGAAGTGGATGACATTTCCTCCAACATGAACCGCCTGCGCGAGCTGTTCCGAATGTTCGAGCAGAAGTCTGGCCTGGTGCAGTTGCTGGATATTTCCAATCGCGCCGAGGGCGTGCAGCTCTTCATTGGCGGCGAATCCGGCATCAGCCCGCTGGACGAATGCAGTGTGGTCACCGCGCCTTACGAGGTCGACGGCCAGGTCGTCGGCACCGTGGCAGTGATCGGCCCGCAGCGCATGGCTTACGAACGCGTCATCCCGATTGTGGACATCACAGCACGACTGCTTTCCAGCGCCCTGTCGAGCAACACCTGACTCCCCTCGAAAACGCCAAACTCCGGCAACTGCCGGCATAAAGGCAATCGATTGCACAGGATCACCATGCCCCGCTTTCTGCAAGAGCCTGAATTCACGCATGGCAGCACACCACGTACCGGCGTGCTGCTGATCAATCTCGGCACTCCGGCCGCGCCGACTGCCAAGGCAGTGCGCCCCTACCTCAAACAGTTCCTGTCCGACCCGCGTGTGGTCGAAATTCCGCGCGCGCTGTGGTGGCTGATCCTCAACGGCATCATCCTGAATACTCGCCCCAAAAAATCAGCTGCCAAGTACGCCACGGTGTGGAGCAAGGAAGGCTCGCCGCTGCGCGTACATACCGAGAAACAGGCCAAACTGCTCGCCGGCTATCTGCTCCAGGCCGGCCACCCTGATGTGCAGGTGGAATGGGCCATGCGCTATGGGCAGCCTGATGTCGAGGGGGCGCTGATGCGCCTCAAAACACGCGGCTGCACGCGCATCCTGGTGCTGCCGCTCTACCCGCAATATGCCGCCAGCACCACCGCCAGCGCCTTCGACGCGGTCGCCGCCGCCGCAATGAAGATCCGCAATCTGCCCGAGCTGCGCTTCGTGCGCAGCTTCCACGACCACCCTGACTACATCCGTGCACTGGGCCAGCGCATTGCTGCGCACTGGCAGCAGCACGGCGTGCCGGACAAGCTCGTGATGAGCTTCCACGGCACCCCACGCTTCTCATTGGACCGCGGCGACCCCTACCACTGCGAGTGCCACAAGACCGCGCGCCTGCTCGCCGAATACCTCTCGCTCAAGCCCGAGCAGTACCTCGTCACCTTCCAGTCCCGCTTCGGTCGCGCCGAATGGCTGCAGCCCTATACCGAACCCAGCCTGCAGAAACTCGCCCGCGAAGGCGTGAAGACTGTTGACGTGGTTTGCCCCGGCTTCGTGTCCGACTGCCTCGAAACGCTTGAAGAAATCGCCATGGAATGCAAGGCCGCTTTCCTCAACGCTGGCGGCAGGGAATTCCGCTACGTGCCCTGCCTGAACGAAGAGCCGGAGTTCATCGGCGCGCTGCGCAACATCACCCGCAGCCACATGCAGGACTGGCTCGCTGCGCCCACTCCCTCTCCCGCGGCACTCGCCGCCAGCAAGGCCTGCGCTCAGGCACAAGGAGCCAAACAATGATGACCCTGTTGCGCTGGGCGCTGAACGCCGTCGCCCTGATGCTCGTTCCCGAGCTCGTCTCCAGCATCCATGTGAGCAGCTACACGGCAGCGCTGATCGCCGCCATCATCATTGGCCTACTCAATGCGCTGGTCCGCCCGATATTGATCGTGCTGACCCTGCCGATTACCGCACTGACGCTGGGCTTCTTCATTCTGGTCATCAACGCCCTGCTGTTCTGGCTCGCTTCCGAGCTCGTCGGCGGTTTCCAGGTTGGGGGCTTCTGGTCCGCGATGTGGGGCGCGCTGGTCTATAGCCTGCTGACCTGGCTGGTCAGCCTGGCGCTGGGCGAGAAGCCGTCTCAGCGCAGCAGCGGGCCGCGCCTGTGAGCCGCGCCGACCTGCTCGCCGCCGTGCAGGCCGAAGAGCGCGGCGATCTCGAAGCCGCAGTGGCGGCATATGCAAATGTACTTGAACAGCAACCTGACTGCGTCGAAGCACTCAGCAATCTAGGCGCCATCTGCGTGCGCGCCGGCCAGCCCGAGGAAGCCCTCAATTTCTACACGCAGGCCCTGAGTCACCAACCCGGCTTCCGCCCGGCACGCCTGAACCTGGCCCGTACGCTGGCTCAGCTTGGCCGGCCCGATGAAGCCGACATGCACTACCGTCAGGCCTTGGCACAGGAAGCCAGCCCTGCCCTGCAGGTCGAACGATTGCAGCAGCTCGTGACCGCAGGACGCCTGCAGCAGGCCTGCGCGGAAGCCGAGACGGCCTGCGCCAGCTCGCCGGAGGAAGCCGGCCTCTGGCAGGTCGTGGGCAACGCCCGGCTCTACCAGAATCAGCCCGAGGCCGCCGAAGCCGCCTACCGTCGGGCACTGGAGATAGAAGGCTCCGCCCGGGCGCGTGCCAACCTGGCCATGACCCTGCTCGCCCAGGGCCGCTTCGATGAAGCCTGGCCTTATTACGAAGCCCGTCATGACAGCAGCCTGCTGGCTCATGACGCCGTGCGCTTTACCGAATATCCATGGCCACGCTGGCAAGGCGAAGCACTGGCAGGCAAGCGCATCCTGCTGATGGGTGAACAGGGGCTGGGCGACCAGATCCAGTTCGCCCGCTTCATCGAACCGCTGGCGGCCAGCGGCGCACACGTTGAGCTGGTCTGCCGCGCCGGCCTGCGCTGCCTGCTGGGCAGCGCGCCGGGACTGCAAGCCTGTCATGCCGAAGCCCCCATGGCCGAGCACTTCGACTACTGGTCGCCACTGCTGAGCCTGCCCCTTCATCTGGACGACAAGAACCCGCTGCGAACCTGGCAATACCCCTATCTGCAGGCAGACGCGGGAAAGCGCCAGCACTGGCGCAAACAGCTTGCCGAATGGGCCGGGCAGAAGAAAAAGATCGGCGTGGCCTGGCGCGGTGCGGCGGGCAATGCCAGCAACCGCATGCGCTCCATCGCCACGGAAGAAATCCTCGAACTACCGCGCCGGCTCGGCGCACAGGCCATGTTCTTCAGCCTGCAGAAGGATGACGCCAGCTCGGGCGAACTGGACCAGCTCTGCCGCGGCGGCATCATCCCGCTCGGCGACATGCAGCAGGACTTCTCCGATACCGCCGCGCTGGCCTGCGAGCTGGATCTGATCATCGCGGTGGACACCTCGGTGGCGCACGCCGCAGGCGCCTTGGGCTGCTCGCTGCACATCCTGCTCGCACCAGGCCTCGAATGGCGTTGGGGCAAGCCCGGCAGTCCACACAGCGAGCTCTACCCGAGCGCTCGCCTGCACTGGAAAGACAGCGCCGAAGGCAGCTGGAACCCGCTCCTCTCAAAGCTGTGCGAGGAGCTGGCCAGGGTCTGGGCTCAGAACTCGTCGGCGTAGCGATTGGTGATCGGGCAGCGCCAGTCGCGCCCGAAGCCGCGCTGGGTCACACGGATGCCAACCGGCGCCTGACGGCGCTTGTACTCGTTCCGGCGCAGCATTCCGATCACCCGGCGCACGTCATGCTCGCTGTAACCAGCGGCGATGATTTCGCGTGGCGATTCGTTGCGCTCCATGTAGGCCTCGATGATCGCGTCGAGCACTTCATACGGCGGCAGCGAGTCCTGATCCTTCTGATCAGGTTTGAGCTCGGCCGAGGGCGCGCGGGTGAGGATGTTCTGCGGAATCACGTATGACAGGCTGTTGCGATAGGCGCACAGGCGATAGACGAAGGTCTTGAGGATGTCCTTGATGACCGCAAAACCGCCGGCCATGTCGCCATACAGCGTGGCATAGCCCACCGCCATCTCGCTCTTGTTGCCAGTGGTCAGCACAATGCTGCCGAACTTGTTGGACAGTGCCATCAGACTCATGCCACGGATGCGCGCCTGCAGGTTCTCTTCAGTGGTATCCGCGCCGCGCCCCTCGAACAAGGGCGTCAGCATGCTCTCGAAAGTATCCATCGCCGGCTGGATCGCCAGTTCGTCGTAGCGCACACCCAGGAGTTTCACCATCTCGCGCGAATCGTCGAGACTCATCTGTGCCGTGTAGGGAGACGGCATCATCACCGCGCGCACCTTGTCGGCCCCCAGTGCATCCACCGCAATGGCCAGCGTCAGGGCCGAATCCACGCCGCCGGAGAGACCCAGCAGCGCGCCCGGGAAACGGTTCTTGCCGATGTAGTCGCGCACGCCAAGCTTGAGCGCCGCATAGACCTCGGCTTCCACCGAAGCACGTGCCACCTTCACACTGCTCGCGAACTTGCCACCCGCGAAGTCGACGATATCCACGCGCGCCTCGAAGGCCGGCGCCTGATAGCTCAGCGCGCCATTCGCATCCAGCGCGAAGGAGCCACCGTCGAAGACCAGTTCGTCCTGCCCGCCGACCAGGTTGCAGTACAGCACGCCGATGCCAGCCTCCTGCACCCGCTCGCGCAGCACCTCGTGGCGCTGAGCCTGCTTCTCCATGTGGTAGGGCGATGCGTTGAGCACCAGCAGCACTTCGGCGCCAGCGGCCCGGGCGGCAGCTGCGGTGCCAGCTTCCCACACGTCTGCACAGATGTTGATGCCCACCTTCACACCCTGCACCTCGATCACGCAGGCGTCCTCACCAGGGGCGAAGTAGCGCACTTCGTCGAACACTTCGTAATTCGGCAGGCGGTTCTTGCGGTAGCTCGTCAACACCTTGCCGTCGCGCAACAGGGAGGCTGCGTTATACGCCTCGCCATCTGCAAACAGCGGATGGCCGACCAGCACGTCGATTCCGGCACAAGCTTCGGCCAGGGCACTCAGCTCGCGTTCGCAGGCGAAGTAGAAGTCTTCGCGCAGCAGCAGGTCTTCCGGCGGATAGCCACATAGTGCCAGCTCCGGCGTGAGCACTAGATGTGCGCCGGCAGCCCGCGCGGACAAGGCCGCCTCGCGGATCAGGGCCACATTACCGGGCAGATCACCCACGGTGCAGTTGAGCTGGGCGACGGCGATTCGAAGAGTCATTTTCGGTGAAGATCAGCGTGGAATCAGGGCAGAACTATACCGCTCCTGCTGCGCGCCCAAAAGCATAAAGCCGGCCCTTCGAACACCATAGCCTGGATGCAGCGCAGCGGAATCCGGGAACTGCGACGCGAGGCCCGCCCCAGACTCCGGCTGCGCCTGCATCAAGGCTACCCACTCCATACCCCAAAAAAAGCAGAAAGCCGGCACAAGGCCGGCTTTCCGTGAGTCATGCAGATGCGGATCAGGACTTCAGGCTAACCAGAACTTCATCCAGCATCTTCTTGGCGTCACCGAACAGCATGCGGTTGTTGTCCTTGTAGAAGAGCGGGTTATCCACGCCAGCGTAACCGGAAGCCATCGAACGCTTCATCACGATGCTGGTCTTGGCTTTCCATACTTCCAGCACCGGCATGCCGGCGATCGGGCTCGTCGGGTCCTCTTGCGCAGCCGGGTTCACGATGTCGTTGGCGCCAATCACCATGGCCACGTCGGTTTCCGGGAAGTCCTCGTTGATCTCATCCATTTCCATCACGATGTCGTAGGGCACCTTGGCTTCAGCCAGCAGCACATTCATGTGGCCTGGCATGCGGCCCGCCACCGGATGAATCGCAAAGCGCACGTTGACACCCTTTTCACGCAGGTGCGAAGTAATCTCGAACACAGTGTGCTGGGCCTGCGCCACGGCCATGCCGTAGCCCGGCACGATCACCACGTTCTTGGCTTCGCGCAGCAGTTCAGCCGTTTCGCCTGCCAGGATCGGGCTCACCTCACCCACCGGCTCGGCGCTGGCACCAGCGGCCTTGGGAGCGGGCGAACCGCCATCGGAACCGAAACCACCCGCGATCACGCTGATGAAGTTGCGGTTCATGGCCGAACACATGATGTACGACAGGATCGCTCCGGAGGAGCCCACCAGCGCGCCGGTCACGATCAAGAGATCGTTGCTCAGCATGAAGCCGGTGGCCGCAGCCGCCCAACCCGAGTAGCTGTTGAGCATCGACACCACAACAGGCATGTCGGCGCCACCAATGGCCATCACCATATGGATGCCGAACAGCAAGGCCACCACCGTCATCACGATCAGCGGCAGCATGCCGGCTTCCACGGTTTCGGCATGCAGGAAGGCGTAGCCGAAATAGATCACGACCAGGAGGCCGATCAGGTTGATGAAGTGACGCCCCGGCAGCAGCAGCGGCTTGCCACCGACCTTGCCGGAGAGCTTGCCGAAGGCGATCACCGACCCCGAGAAGGTCACCGCGCCGATCAGGATGCCAACATAGATCTCGATCTCGTGGATGGCCTTCTCGGCACCGGTGAAGGCAATCGAGGTGTCGATATAGCTGGCAAAACCCACGAGACAGGCTGCCAGACCGACCAGACTGTGCATGAACGCGACGAGTTCGGGCATTTGCGTCATCTTGACGACGCGCGCCAGATAAACCCCGATCACGCCACCGAGGGCCATCGCGCCAATGATCCAGGGCAGGCCCAGCGAAGCCACACGCGGGCCGAACACTGTTGCCAGCACCGCGATGGTCATGCCGATCATGCCGTAGAGATTGCCGCGACGTGCGGTTTCCTGGTTGGACAGGCCGCCCAGACACAGGATGAAGAGAATGGTTGCTCCGAGGTAGGAGACCGTAGCCAGACTTGCAGACATTCTTCAATTCTCCTTATTTGCGGAACATCGCCAGCATGCGCTGGGTCACGGCGAAGCCGCCGAACATATTGATGGTGGCAAGCACGATGGCACCCACGGCGAGCCAGCGGATCACTTCATCCGGGCGCGAAATATCCGCCGTCAGCGGCGGCGCGATCTGCACCAGGGCGCCAATCGCGATGATGCTGGAGACCGCATTGGTCACGCTCATCAGCGGCGTATGCAGCGCCGGCTTCACGTTCCACACCACCATGTAACCGACAAAGCAGGCCAGCACGAAGACGGTGAAGTGGCCCAGAAAGGCTGCCGGTGCATTGGCGCCAATGATCCAGAACAGGGCGGCCGCGATACCGAACATGACCGCCATCTTCTGATGCGACATCGGCTCGGACGGCTCGCCGTGACCATGTGAGGACTTCTTCGCCACCGGAGCCACCGCAGCCGCCGGCTTGGCCGCTGCGGCGGGAATCTTCGGTGCGGGCGCCGGCCAGGTAATTTCGCCATCCTTGATGACGGTGAGGCCGCGGATGGCGTCGTCTTCGAAGTTGACGTTGATGAGGCCGTCCTTGGTCTTGCACAGTTCTTCGGTCAGGCGGAACAGGTTGGTCGCGTACAGCGTCGAAGACTGGCGGGACAAGCGGCTCACCAGATCGGTGTAACCGATGATGGTCACGCCATGACGCACCACGGCTTCGCCCGGCACAGTCAGCTCACAGTTGCCGCCCTGCTCGGCCGCCATGTCGACGATCACGCTGCCCGGCTTCATTGACTGCACCATCTCGGCAGTAATGAGCTTGGGGGCTGGCTTGCCCGGAATCAGCGCAGTGGTGATGATGATGTCGACTTCACGCGCCTGCTTGGCATACATCTCGCGCTGCGCCTGCTGGAAGCCTTCGGACATGACTTTGGCGTAGCCGCCACCGCCCGAGCCTTCTTCCTCGTAATCGACCTTGACGAACTCACCACCGAGCGATTTCACCTGATCGGCCACTTCGGCACGTGTGTCGTTGGCGCGCACGATGGCGCCCAGACCTGCCGCGGTACCGATGGCGGCCAGACCGGCCACGCCGGCACCGGCGATGAAGACCTTGGCGGGCGGCACCTTGCCGGCGGCGGTGATCTGACCATTGAAGAAGCGACCGAAACCGTTGGCGGCTTCGATGACTGCACGATAACCCGCGACGCCGGCCTGTGAGGTCAGCGCATCCATCTTCTGCGCGCGGGAGAGTTGGCGCGGCAAAGCATCAATCGCCAGTACGGTGACCTTCTTGGCGGCAAGCTTCTGCATCAGCTCGGGGTTCTGCGCCGGCCAGATGAAGGAAATCAGCGTGCTGCCTGCGCGCATCAGCTCGACTTCTGCATCGCTCGGGCCACGCACCTTGAACACGATATCGGCCTCTGACCACAACTGCGCAGCACTTCCGGCGATTTCGGCACCCGCGACACGGTAGGCATCATCGCTGAAGTTCGCCAGCTCACCGGCGCCTGATTCAACAACAACCCTGAAGCCCAGCTTGATCAGCTTTTCTACGACATCTGGAACAGTCGCGACGCGTTTCTCCCCTGCAAAAACTTCCCGAGGCACCCCTATAAGCAGTGACATGCTCTGTTCTCCGTTAACGTCCAGATAGAAAATAAACCCGTTCACCTTGGCGACTGGGCGGGCATGCGGCAATCCGCACCCACACCACAAAGTCGATGTACTCGCCTGTTTTGCCAGCGGATCGTCAAACCAAGCTTTTAGACAATGCTGAACGAAGGCAAAACTCAGGCCATGCTTGTTCCAACTCTTGGCTGCGACGCCATTACATTCAAGATGCAGTGCCTTGGAGACGAGGGTTTTTAAGCTTCACTCTTGGCGTGCATACTCAGCCCAGTAAAGTCAGCGCCTCAGTCTTCCCGCCAGCCTGCCAAACCCTTCTTGAAAACTCCCAAAAAACCCCTGATGCTAAGAGGGCTGCAAGGCGTGCATGATACTGTGCAATGCCGAATCCGGATGATGCCATGCACAAACAGAGCGAACGCAAAACCAGACGCCGTCGTACGCCTTACGCCAGCAAGATCGGGCTGGCGCCGGGCAGTATCGTTCATATCGGTGACGTCAAGGTTGATCAGACCAGCTTCTGCGTCTTCGACTACGACGCCAGCGCCTTGCGCGAAATCTCATTTTCCACACTGGACGAGTCCCGCCAGCAGAAGCGTGAAAACAGGTGGATCTGGCTCAACGTGCACGGCGTGCACGAGCCGGCGGTGATGGAGGAGATCGGGCGCCGCTTCAATCTGCACCCGCTGGTGCTGGAAGACATCGCCAATACCCACCAGCGCCCCAAGCTCGACGATTACGAACACTATGCCTTCATAGTGCTACGCAGCTTCCGCTACGACGAAACACAGCACGACGCCTGTTCCGACCAGGTCAGCCTGATCGTGGGTGAGGATTTCGTCCTGAGCTTCCAGGAGCGCTCGTCCGGCCTCTTCGATCCGATCCGCAACCGCCTGCGCAAGAGCATCGGTTCCTTGCGTAGCGGCGGCCCGGACGCCTTGTTGCATGCCCTCATCGATGCTGTGGTCGACCAGTATTTCGTGGTCGTCGAATCGCTCGCCAACGATATCGAGGATCTTGAAGACAGCCTGATCGCCGGGACCGGCAAGCACTCGATCGAAGACATCAACCATTTCAAGCGAGAAACCCTCGAAATCCGCCGTGCCGTGTGGCCCTTGCGCGAAGTGCTGGGCAGCCTGTTGCGGATGCCCGGCGCAGTTCTGAACAAGGACACGGAGTTGTACTTCCGTGATGTCTACGATCACGCCGTGCACGTCATTGAGCAGCTCGATTCACTGCGCGAACTGATCGGTGGCTTGATGGACATTCACCTGTCCTCGGTCAGCAACCGGCTGAATGCGGAAGTACGCATGCTCACCGTAATCACCACCCTGTTCGCTCCCGCCACCCTGCTGACAGGCTTCTTCGGCATGAATTTTCACTACCTGCCGCTGCTGGAAGACCACGAAGGCTGGCTGATAGTGCTCATCATGATCGCGGTCGCCGGCGCCGGCCTGATCCTGGCCCTCTTCTGGCGGCGCTGGTGGGTGCGCACCAATGCCTGACGCTGTCGCAACGACAATGCTGTAAACGCAAACTGCCGGGCTCCTCACAGAGACCGGCAGTCACAAGTACGCAACAGCTTGCGCAGTTTATTTCTTGTCTGCTTCGTTCCCCGGGAACGGAAAGGTGGTGAACATGCTGCGCGTCTGGCTCTCGATCTGCTCCTGCATCTGCGAGAACATGCGCTTGCTCTGCTCCATGTAGGTCCCCATCATGCTCTGCATGGCCGGACCCTGGAAATTCAGGAACTGAGTCCACATATCCTTGCTCATCGGGCTGTTTTCACCATACAGGCCCTTGGTCTGCTCCTGCAGCTTGGCCTGCATGTCGGAGAAGGACTTGATGTTGTTTTCCAGATAGCGGCCCATGAAACCCTGCATGGCATTGCCATAGAAACGGATCATCTGGGCCAGCAGATCGCTGGTAAACATCGGCGCCCCGCCACTTTCCTCTTCAAGAATGATCTGCAGCAGGATGCTGCGGGTAATGTCTTCGCCGGACTTGGCATCCACAACCTGAAAGGTTTCCTGGCCGAGTACCAGATCGCGCACATCTGCGAGGGTGATGTAACAACTGGAAGCCGTATCGTAGAGACGACGGTTGGGATATTTCTTGATCAGTCGAAGCTGTTCGGCCATGTTGCGTTGTCCCCTGCTTGTATGTGTATGGGCAGAAGGTTCCACTTCCGGCACCGGAACCTTGCGCTGGATTATAGCAGCGCACAAAAACAACCCCGCCTGAAGCTGCGGGGTTGTTGTGCGCAATGCCACACACCGCTCAACACATGTGCAGGCCGCCGTTGATATTGATCGTCGCGCCGGTGATGAAACCGGCTTTGTCGGAAGCCAGGTAGGCACACAGATCACCGATTTCATCCGGGCGGCCAAGGCGCCCCACCGGGATCGTGGCAACGATCTGTTCGCGTACTTCTTCCTTGATGGCCATAACCATCTCGGTACCGATGTAGCCCGGGGCAATCGCATTCACCGTCACGCCCTTCTTGGCCACCTCCTGCGCCAGCGCCTTGGTAATGCCGAGGATGCCAGCCTTGGCGGCGGAGTAGTTGGCCTGACCAAACTGCCCCTTTACGCCATTCACAGATGAGATATTGACCACACGCCCGAAACCACGCTCGGCCATCAGCGGCAGCAAGGGATGGGTCACATTGAACACTGAATCTAGATTGGTGGACATCACGGCATCCCACTGGCCCTTGTCCATCTTGCGGAACATGGCATCGCGGGTGATACCGGCGTTGTTGACCAATACATCGATCTGGCCGATCTCGGCTTCGATCTTCTTGATCATCGCGGCGCACTGATCGTAGTCAGTTACATCAGCCTCTGCGATCTGGAAGTCATAGCCTTCGGATTTGCACTTGGCGACCCACTCAGCGGCAGGTGGAAAAGCTGGCAGACAGTTGGCGACCACTTTCCAGCCATCATTTGCCAGCGATTTGCAGATTGCTGTTCCCAGACCACCCATGCCACCGGTTACCAGAGCCACGTTCTTAGCCATTTGCATTCACCTCTCTAGTTGAAAGCCAGGGAGGCGCGAGGAATTCGCGCCCCAACTCCATTGCACCGTGGCAGCCGCCGCGGCACGACATCAATACATGTGCTGACCACCGTTGATCGAAATGTTGGCTCCGGTCAGGAAAGCCGCTTCATCAGAGGCCAGATAGGCCACCAGCCCTGCGACCTCTTCCGGCTTTCCCAGACGAGTCACCGGAATCTGCGGCAGAATCTTGGACTCAAGAATTTCATTGGGAATCGCCGTCACCATCTTGGTGCCGATGTAGCCCGGCGAAATGGTATTCACCGTCACGCCGTGCTTGGCCACTTCGAGCGCCAGTGCCTTGGTGAATCCATGCATGCCGGCCTTGGCTGCGGAGTAGTTGGTCTGGCCGAAAGCGCCTTTCTGGCCGTTGACCGAAGACACGTTGATCACGCGCCCCCACTTGCGGGCCATCATGCCGTCCATGACCTGCTTGGTCATGTTGAAAACTGAATCCAGGTTGGTGTGCAGCACAGCATCCCAGTCCGACTTGGTCATTTTCTTGAAGGTCATGTCGCGCGTAATGCCGGCGTTGTTGACCAACACATCAACCAGACCGACCTCCTTCTCCACCTGGGCCACACAAGCCTTGCAGGAATCGAAATCGGTGACATCGCAGGGCACTCCGATAAAGCCATAGCCCAAGTGATGCATCTTGGTCAGCCACTCTTCTGCCGAGGTGTTGTTGGGGGAGTAGGTGGTCACCACCCGGTAGCCGAGGGCCGCCATCTTCATGCAGATGGCTTCACCCAAGCCGCCCATACCGCCGGTGATCAGTGCTACGTGAGGCATTCAGTTCTCCTTTTGTCATCAGGCATACCCGGTCGTTATCAAGGCGGGCGCTTCCGGGCAGTGGCGCCAGCCGCTTGCTGCCACTTCTCTGTCAGGTCAGGCACGTTCTTTCACGTAACGGCCGGGGGCGGCCTCCAATACCTTGTAATCCTTGGCGCCAAGCTTGCCGCGGGCCGCAACGAGTTCACCGCTGCGCGTCTTGAGCCAATCAACCCAGTGCGGCCACCAACTGCCGCGGTGCTCGGTAGCACTGTCCATCCAGTCACCACTGGTGGAGGCGGGTGCTACATTGGTCCAGAAGCTGCGTTTGTTCTTGGCGGCAGGATTGATGACCCCCGCGATATGGCCGCTGGCGCCCAGCACGAAGGTGGACTCCCCGCCCAACAAGCGGCGCCCGAGATAGGACGTCTGCCAGGGCACGATGTGATCCTCGCGAGTGGCAAGGAAATAGGCCGGGCAGGAGATCCGCCCCAGATCAACCGCTTCGCCCAACATGGTGAGCTTGCCCGGCACGCGCAAATTGTTTTCGAGATAAGTGTTGCGAAGGTAATAGGCGGCAAACGGGCCGGGCAGATTGGTGCTGTCCGAATTCCAGTAGAGGAGATCAAAGGCTGGTGGCTTGTTGCCCTTGAGGTAGTTATCGACCACGTAATTCCAGATCAGGTCGTTCGGACGCAGGCTGGAGAAGACGCGCGAGAGCTCCTTGCCGGCCATCAGGCCGCCCTTGCCTATGGTGGCTTCGCTCGACGCTACTGAAGTCTCGTCGATATAACAGGCGATCTCGCCGGTGTCGGCAAAATCGAGCATGGACGTCAGGAAAGTCACGCTTTCGACCGGGTCTTCCCCGCGCGCATACGCCACCGCCAAGGCTGAAGCCAACAAGGTGCCACCAATGCAAAAACCCATGACATTGGGTTTATCCTGTTTGCTTACCGCACGCACTACCTCCAGTGCGCGCAGCACACCCTCACCTAGATAGTCGTCCCAACCCAGATGATTCTGCTCAGCCTTGGGATTTCGCCACGAAACCAGGAAAACCGTCAGCCCTTGCTCCACCGCATAGCGCACGAAGGAGTTCTCCGGTTGCAGATCTAGGATGTAGTACTTGTTGATGCAGGGCGGCACGATCAGCAAGGGGCGTTTGCAGACCTTTTCGGTCAACGGCGCGTACTGGATCAGCTGCATCAACTCGTTCTCGAAGATCACCGCGCCCTCGGTAGTGGCCAGATTGCCGCCAACTTCGAAAGCGGAGTCGTCGGTCATCGAGATGCGGCCTTTTTCCACATCCGCAATAAGATTCAGCAGGCCCTGAGTCAGGCTTTCACCCTTTGTGTCGAGTGCCTTCTGAACGACTTCAGGATTGGTGGCTGCAAAGTTCGAAGGCGCCATCGCATCCACATACTGGCGCATCACGAACTGCAGCTTGCTGCGCGCTAGCTTGTCAGTGATCGGGAGATTTTCAGCCACCTCATTGAGAAAGCGGGCATTGATCAGATAGGCCTGACGCATGTAGTCGTGCAGGGGGCTGCTACTCCACTCCGGCGCATTGAAACGACGATCGCCAGGCGGCGGAGCCATGATCGGCTCACTTTCATCACCGGGTTTGCGCTGAGCCAGCGAGCTCCACAGCTTCGCGTGCAATTCCGCGTGCTCACGGTGGAGCGCGGCCATTTTCTCGTTTTCCAGACCGGGCAATGCAGGCAAGGCCGCAAAAGGCGGCAAACCCGGCTGAGACGCCTGAACCTGGCTCACCTGCTGCATGAAGCCCTGCATGAAATCCTGACTGGCGCGCATCCAGCCCTCTACGGCTGCACGTGACTGCTCGGGGGTCATCATTGAAACTCTCTCCTGGAAACGGGGTTGCGGTTCAGCGAAACAGCCTCAAACAGATTGCAGCACGGGCCGGGCTGCCGCGACAATAGGGGCTTGCGAGGCATTGTTGCCCTGCACAAAACCGCACGTCAAGGCGCTGCCCCAATGTACATCGTCGCCATTGCATGGCTGTTTACAGCCAGCCTGATTGCCATCAGCCAAGCCTCTTGGATCGCTGGTTTGCTGAGCTTTTTCTTCTGGGGTCTGCTGCCACTTTGCCTGCTGCTATGGCTCATCGGCACCCCCGCAAGATTGCGCCGCAAGCGCGAAACACAAAGCAGGAACGAGACCAGCCCTGCCAGCGGCAAGGGCGATCACCCGGAAAACAGATCAGGAGGCAGTTCTTAGGGCGGCAATCAGTGTCTGCAGATCATCTGCAAGGGGTACCTGCCAGAGCATTTCCTGACCACTGGCCGGATGCCGCAAGCCAAGCTGGAAAGCATGCAGCGCCTGGCGTTTGAAGCCCGATGCTGGCGCCAGAATCTTACGCCCGCCATAGACGGGGTCCCCCACCAGCGGGTGCCCCAGATGCGCCATGTGGACCCGGATCTGGTGAGTACGTCCGGTATCCAGCACACATTCCACCCAACACGCACCCTGCAGTTTCTCGATCACCCGGAAATGTGTGCGCGCTTCGCGCCCGCCCGGCACCACGGCCATGCGCGTGCGCTGCACGGGATGCCGGTCAATCGGCTCATCCACAGTGCCACGTGCCGGTGGGGTACCCATCACAACGGCCGCGTAGTGCCGCTTTACGGTGCGCGCCTGCAACTGGCGCACCAGATCAGTCTGCGCCGCCAAAGTCTTGGCCACCACCATCAAGCCAGAGGTATCTTTATCAAGACGATGAACGATGCCGGCTCGTGGGACCTCGGCCAATGCTGGGGCATGTGCCAGCAGCGCGTTGAGCAGGGTTCCACTCCAGTTGCCACTGCCCGGATGTACCACGAGGCCGGCTGGCTTGTTCAGAACGAGGATGTGCTCGTCTTCGAAGATCACGTCCAGCGGAATATCTTCCGGCACATCAGCGAGCGCCTCGGGCGGCGGGGCCAGCTCAACTCGCAGGCTTTCACCACCATTCAGGCGCATTTTGGGGTCCGCCAGCAAACGCCCTTCGCAACTTACCAGACCATCGCGAATCCAGCTCTGCAGGCGACTGCGCGAGTATTCGCTGATGAGCTGCGCGAGTGCAGCGTCGAGCCGCTGCCCAGCCAGTTCGGCCGGCACATGCAGAATGCGGCAGTCGGCCGCAGGGCTTCCGCTATAATCAGCAGCATTGCTTTCGGATGGTGTCGGAATGTTCAAGTTCACCCTCAGTAGTTTACCGGCAGTCGCTCTGCTGTGCTTGCTCACCGCCTGTGCAACCGCACCCAAGCCGGGTTCCACTGCGAAAGACCCGCAGTCTGCGTATGCCGAGGCCAAGGAGTTTCTGGATGCCGGTTCTTACGAATCTGCCATCACGGCTTACGAGCAGCTCGAAGCCCGCTTCCCATACGGTCGTCACGCCCAGCAAGCGCAGCTCGATACCGCCTATGCGCACTACAAGATGGGCGAAATGGATGCCGTGATTGGTGCCGCCGAGCGTTTCAGCCGGCTTCACCCGAATCATCCGAATGTTGACTACGCCTACTATCTGAAGGGCCTCGCTTACGAGAACACCAAACGCGATGAATGGCTTCCCTTCCTGCCCCAGCAACCACTCTCGGAGCGGGACAAGAAAGGCGTACAGAACGCGTTTGAAACCTTCAAGCAGCTCTATCAGCGCTTTCCAGACAGCCGTTATGCCGCAGATGCTCACCTGCGCATGAACATCCTGCTTGAAGCGCTGGCCACCCATGAGTTGAATGCAGCCCGCTACTACCTGCAACGTCGGGCACCGCTGGCTGCAGCCAATCGGGCGCAAGCCGTGGTGAAAACCTACTCCACTTCGAAGTCGGTTGAAGATGCGCTGGGCCTGATGATCCAGAGCTATCGTGAGCTACAACTTGAAACTCTGCGCCTGGACACTGAACGCGTCCTGCGCCAGAACTATCCGAACAGCCGCTACCTGGCCAGCAAGTAAAAATCATGGGGATGGACGCAGGGCAATTACTGCTGTTTGTACCCACGGCCCTGCTGATCGCCGCCACGCCCGGGCCAGACAACCTGGGTGTGCTGGCGCTGGGTTTGTCCACCGGCCGCCGCGCCAGCCTCGGGTTTGCATTAGGTTGTGCGGCGGGCTGTCTGAACCACACCCTGCTAGCCGTACTGGGCATTACGGCCCTGCTCGCAACCTCGCCACTAGCCTTGCAACTGCTGCAGGGACTCGGCGCCGCCTATCTGGGCTGGATCGGCTTGCAAAGCCTGCGCCAATGCACCAAGAGCAGCGCCCTGACCAGTACTGCGCAGAGCGAAACAACTTTCCTGGCGCACTTCAGGCGAGGCCTGATCGCCAACGCGATCAACCCGAAGGTTGCACTCTTCTTCCTTGCTTTCCTGCCGCAGTTCGTACGCCCCGGCAACTGGAGCAGTGCCACTCAGATCGCCATATTCGGCCTGATCTTCACGCTAGCTGCAGGCGCTGTCTTTAGCATGATTGCGCTGAGCGCGGGCAGCCTAGGACGCCTGCTGCACGCTCATCCACGCTTGCATAACTGGCTACAAGGATTCAGCGGCGTGTTTTTCATTGCACTGGCACTGCGCTTGGCACTGACTGAATTGAGCCCCCCGCCAGTGCGCGCCCCTGTCTGAACAAGGCAAGAAAGTCATCTGCCGGTAAGGGCTTACTGAACAGATAACCCTGCGCCTCACGACAGCCCTCGACGCGCAGGAAGGCCAGCTGCGACTCGGTTTCCACCCCTTCAGCCAGGGTACGCATCTTGAGGTTGCGACCTAGCTGAATGATCGTGTGCACGATGGCGGCCTCGTCGGCATCATCAACGATATCTCTGACGAAGGACTGATCGATCTTCAATTTGTCGATCGGGAAGCGCTTGAGATAGGCCAGGCTTGAATAGCCAGTACCGAAATCGTCGATCGCCAGTTGTACCCCCAACGCCTTGAGACGCCGGAGTGTTTCGAGAATCAGGTTGGCGTCGTCAATCAGGATTGACTCCGTCAGTTCAAGCTCCAGACAGTGACCGGGCAGCCCGGTCTCTTCCAGAATCTGGCGTACGGTTTCAACCGGATCGCTGCGTTTGAACTGCAAGGCAGACATGTTTACGGCGATCAATAACTCCGGCAACCCCTGCTCGCGCCAGAGTTGCACCTGACGACAAGCTTCGCGCAGCACCCACTCACCGATCGGAATGATGAGTCCGCTCTCTTCCGCGACCGGGATGAATTTGGCTGGAGAGACCAAGCCAAGCTCACGATCACGCCAGCGCACCAGTGCTTCGGCACCGATGATGCGCCGCGTACGCAGATCAATCTGAGGCTGGTAATGCAACAGCAACTCGCCACGCTCAACAGCCTGACTCAAACGCGATTGCAGGGCCAACCGCTCGTGAGCATCCGCGTTCATCTGCTCGGAGAAGAAACGGTAGGCGTTCCGGCCAGCCTGCTTGGCGTGATACATCGCGGTTTCGGCCTTGAGCAGCAATTCATCGACGCTGTGCGCATCATCCGGGAACTGTGCCACGCCCATCGAAGCCGTGATGATCAAGGAATGCCCCTCGATATCGAACGGCTGGGCCAGACTCGCCAGCATGTGCTGCAATTTGCTACCCAACTGCTCACGCCCGGCATCCGCAGGAATCAGCAGAATGAATTCGTCCCCCCCTTGCCGACAGAAGGTGTCGGCCTCGGCCAGACAGGACTGAAGACGATCAACCACGGCCAGCAGCAGGCGATCTCCGCTGGCATGCCCGAGCGAATCGTTAACGATCTTGAAGTGGTCCAGATCCAGCACCACCATGGCCAAGCTGAAACCATCGCGAGCGGCCAGCATCAGCGCACGTTCGGCGCGGTCGCGCAGCAACACGCGATTAGGCAAACCGGTCAGCGCGTCATGATTGGCGACGAACTCAAGGCGCTCCTCGAAAGCACGGCGTTCGGAGAAGTCGGACAGGATGGCCACAAAATGCGAGATGCTGCCTTCTTCATCCTCCACCGCGCTGATCGCCAGCCAGGCCGGATAAACATCACCATTCTTCTTGCGGTTGAGGATTTCGCCGTGCCAGCGCCCCTTCTCCAGCAAGTTGCGCCACATTGATGCGTAGAAACCATAGTCGTGGCGGCCGGAGCTAAACATATTGGGCGTCTGCCCCACCACCTCTTCTGGACTGTAACCACTGATGCGGCAGAAAGCATCGTTGGCCGACACGATCCGGTTATCCGCATCGGTAACCAGGATGCCTTCTGCTGAGTCGTTGAATACGGCCTCGGACAAACGGACCTTGGCCTCAGCCTGCTTGAGCGCCGAAAGATCAACGTCCAGACAGTACATTTCCTGCTCGCCACGAACATTCTCGATCAGCACATGGCTTGAATAAACCGGCACCCGCGAACCATCCTTGCGCATCAACAGCAGTTCGCCCGGCGGAATGGCCTGCCCCTTCTCCAACCAGTCTGTAATCTGCTTGCGCACCGCCTCACGCCACTCCACCGGCACGATCAGCTCTTCGAGCAAGCGTCCGCGCGCCTCCTCGGCGCGATAACCATACAGACGCTCACTGGCCGCATTCCAGAAAATCACCTCATGATTCGCGGCGTAGCCTTGTACCGCGATGGCGGGCAGACGTTCAAACAGAGAGCGGAAACGCAATTCGCTGGCCCGCAACTGTTCCAGACGATGCTCCACCCGCCCGCGACTCCACCACAGCGCCAGAAACAGACAAACTGCGCTGAACAGCACAAAGGCCCAGCCCTGCCAGCGCAGGATCTCCGCGCGCAATGCCGGGCTGACCTGCGACCAGGCCACCAGATGATCCAGCAAACCCAGCCACAGCGCGGCAATCACGAAATACGCCGCGACCACCCGCAAGGCGTAGTGAAGGGAAGCTGAGCGGAAAAACTGCCTGAAGCCTTGCATTCCTGTCCCTCTACCACCGTTGCCGACCATCCGAAACGGCCAGTCATCGTGTTTGTAGGTCAGTTCGGCAGAGCCGCCCCAGCCCATGCTCGTCTAGGCAGGATGCGGCCCTGGCTCTGCCCGTCGGGGCAGACCGGCTGAACTGCAAAGATTGCCTGCGCGAGGCGCTTGGTGCATCCTGCCCGACTTGTTTTTAGCCCGCCTCCCGCCGCCCTCCCCTCATGCAGATCCATACTCGCATCGAAAGCCTGCGCGCAGCCCTTGCCTCCGCCACCCGCATCGCCTTTGCCCCCACCATGGGCAACCTGCACGCCGGCCACCTGAGCCTCATGCAAACTGCACGTGCACATGGCGATGCCGTGGTCAGCAGCATTTTTGTCAATCGCACCCAGTTCGGCCCAAACGAAGACTTCGACCGCTATCCACGCACCTTCAAGGCCGACTGTGAGCAACTGGCTGCGGTCGGAGTCGACCACCTGTTTGCCCCGGATGAAGCAGAGCTATATCCGCAGGCTCAAAGCTATTTCGTCCAGCCTGCCGCACGCCATGACGAGATCCTTGAAGGCGCATCCCGTCCGGGGCATTTTCGTGGCGTTGCCACCATCGTCACCAAACTCTTCAATATCGTCCAGCCGCAGATCGCACTCTTTGGCAAGAAGGATTACCAACAGCTGATCGTGATTCGCAACATGGTGCGCGAGCTGAATCTGCCGATCACCATCATCGGCTGCGACACCGTGCGCGCACCGGACGGGCTCGCCTTGTCGTCCCGCAATGGTTACCTGACGGCCGAACAGCGTGCCGAGGCACCTCGCCTCGCCGCTTGCCTGCAGCAACTGGCGGCAGCCGTGAAAGCCGGCCGTCAGGACTACGCAGTCCTCGAAACAGAAGCCGCAGAGCAGCTGCGCGCGCATGGCTGGCAGCCCGATTACATTGCCATCCGTCAGCAATCCGACCTGCAGGCGCCACAGGGCAATCAGCCGCTTGTCGTGGTGGCTGCTGCCCGCTTGGGCAGCACCCGCCTGATTGACAATATGGAGATCAACTGAGGAGGCCCCACAGCGCGCGCAAGCGCAGCAAACCGGGCTAGAATCCCTGCACATGAGGCCGGCCGGGGGAGACATGACGGCGCAACAGACGGCCTTCTGAACCCAGGCGACATACCTACAAGAATGCAGTCGATCCCGTCGTTCCGCTCGTCATGCGCTGCCCTGCTCATGCTTTTCGCATGCAGCACAGCCACGTCAGCGTCGCGCCCCGACCCCTACCTGCAGCTTGATCCGTATATCGGTTCGACTCAGATCGCACGCCCGGCCACTCCCGCACCACAGGGCTCGGCGGATGAGAACGAGCGTCCGCTGAATCTCAGTCCGCAGATTCTTAGCACCCCACCCGATCTGCAACTCACACCCCCGACCGAAACGACCTCTCCAGCGCCTACAGAAGCGCCTGCCCACAGCAAGCTGCCGCAGTCCGCCCTGCAGGGACTCTGGCTGCTCACCTCAACCCTGCTGGGTCTGCATCTGCTACGCGAATGGCTACGCGTGCTGCGCCTGCGCGTGTTGCGCCCGCCACGTCCGCTGGCCCTGAGCCATGCCCGCTGGCCCACCATCTCGATCCTGGTGCCGTCACACGGCAAAACCGCACAACAGATCGAACGCCTGACAGCCCTGGCCAGCATGGATTTCGATTACCCCGCCGAATGCATCCATTTCGTGCTGATGTTCGACCCCGCCGAAACCGGGCTTGTCGAAGCGGTCGCGGCATTTGAGCGAGCCTGCCCGGGCCGGGTCCACCCCCTGCCGATGATGGCCGGCCCCAATACCACGCTGGCCACGGCGCTGCACGCAGCAGTCGCCAACTCCATCGGCACCGCACTGGTGGTGCTCGATCAGGAGTTGCCGCTGGCCCGCAACTGGCTGCGTCAGTCGGTCACCCCGCTTCTTGATCCGGCCATCGGCTGCGTGCTCACCCGGGCCGTGTTCACCCCGCAAGACGGAGCACTCTCCGCCCGCTTGGACCTGCTTGCCGATCAGGCCGACACGCTGCTGGCCAGCCAGAACGATGCACTGAACCTGCTGCTATGTGGCAAGGCGCGCATCCGCGCAGTGCGCCGCCAGGCCGTGAAGAGCCTGCACGCGCCCGATCTCCTGCACGCCCCCGATGGCGCCAGTCTGATCCTCGATCTCACCCGGCTGGGTTGGCAATCCAGCCTGCTCGGCGAAATCACCCGCTACCACAGCGAAGATCTGCTCGACCAGATCCGCTCACCGCGCCTGCATCCGGCGCTGGTTCTGCAGAGCCTGAGACTGGCCAGCCTGCTGGTGGACCCGCGCCTGCCTGCGGGGGCTCGTCGCCAGGGCGCAGCAGCTTTCTTCACAGCTGCCCTTCCCCTGGTGTGGCTCATCAGCCTCGCCTGCGGCATTGCGCTCTATTTCACCGGCGCTCCGCTGCTTGCCGGGCTGGCCATCCTGCTGTGCACCGCCTGCAGTTTCGACCCGCACGGCAATCCGGGCCCGGCCTTCCGCATCGCGGCCGCTGCACGCATGGCCGGAGTCCGCGAAGAAATCCGCCTGCTGCCGTTGAGCTGGGTGGGCTTCGCCCATCGCCTGCTCGGCGGCATCATTCTGCTGGCCACCACGCGGACACCACGACGCCGCGAGCATGCTCAACCCATCGAAGCGCCCGCCAGTGAAGGAGCGGTCGCTTGAGTCCCCTGCAAGCCTGGCTGGCTTTCGTTGCGCTGTGCGCCTTCGGCCTGTTGCTACCTTTCCTGCCGGCACTGCGGACCCTGCGCCGGCCCGAAGCCCGCAATCCAGCACCGGAGGCCGAAAAGGATGCGCCGGCGCGGATCGAAGCTTTCCGTGGCATGGTGGCGCAGCAGTTTGCGCAACTGCTGCAAGTCGTGCGCGAAAGCGAACCGATCCAGGGCGCCAACGAAAGCGGCCGGCCTTTCATCGTACTGGGCTTCAACAAGCATCTGGCCGAGTGCATCCCACCCGCAACCCGACGCCTGCGCAGCCTGGTGCTCTCGGCCGGGCACCTCGACATCCCTGGCGAACTGGTGTGTGACCGCGAGATTTTCGCCGAAGGCCGCATCAACGTTGCCCACAATGCCGTCGTCAAATCCGTACTGTCCCACCGCGACATCGCCATCGGCATCCGTGCCCGGGTCACCCGCTGGGTACGCAGTGATCGCCGCCTGGATGTGGCCGAGGGCGGCAGCGTAAAGGGCTTTGCCAGTGCCGGCATCGAGATCGCACTGGCCCGCCGCACCCGCTTCGAGCAGCTCGAGGCCCCACGCATCAGCTTCGGACGCCAACCGGATAGCCCAGCCCGTCCGGCCCTTGAAGACCCGGTAGCCCGCTTCGATCCGCCCTCACGGCGCGGTGAGCAGCTCGGCAACGGACGCAATCTCGTCATCCCGCCCGGCCATACCGTACGTGGTGATCTGATCGTGGCCGGCTTGCTGGAGATCGGCGATGGCTGCCGGATTTTCGGCCAGCTACGTGCCGACAAAGGCATCGTGCTGGGTCAGGATGTGCAGATCGAAGGCGCCGTGTATGCCGACGGCCCGATCAGCACAGGCGCCAACTGCCTAGTCAGCGGCCCGCTGATCTCAGCCTCCAGCCTGCGCCTGGGGCCCTGCAGCCGGGTCGGCAAACCGGACGAACCCTCTACCCTGGCGGCGGATGAACTCCTCGTCAGCGAGGGCTGTGTGGCATACGGTACGGTCCGAGCAGGTCGGCGCGGCGAAGTCATCGATACGAGGATCAGCGCATGAATCTGCCTGATGCGGCACTCACCACCAGTCCGACCACGCCTCCGAGCCTGTTGCAACGTTTTGCTGCAAGTCGCTTCGGCCAAGCACTGGTCGCCTTGTTGATGGCCGCCGGCCTCACCTGGCTGAGTTTCCGACTGCTGCCAGCCTTGCTGCGTTTCTGGGACGCAGCCCTGCTGCATCTGCTGAGCTGGCTGCCACTGAGCGACGCGATGGCCGGCCGCATGAGCCTGGAATTGCCGCTATGGGGAGAGTTCGAAACACCTGCGATCCAGCTCTGGCTGGCCGCTGCGGATTCCCAGGCCTGGCTTGGCAATCTGGGAGGTGCGGCCTTGCTGTTCCTGCTGGCCAGCCTGCTGCGCCCGGCCCTGCGCTCGGTCGTGCGCGCGCTGGCAGGCTTTCATCTCGCCACCCTGCTGCTGCAGGCGGCAAGCCCGCTCGACTACGACGTAGCCCAGCACACCCACCACCTAGCAGTCATCAGCATCGGCCTGCTGCTGAGTCTGCCGCTGGTGATGGCTGCCACCCATTACATCGTGGAGCGCAGCCATGAGCGCCGCCTGCTGGCCACACTGATGATTGCGGCCTTCCTCGTACTGAGCCTGCCACTGAAGCTGCTGGCCCACGCCGCCCTGCTGCAATTCATGAGTCCGCTCGCCATGCCGACCCTGTTCCTGGTCTTCGGCCCAGCCTTCGACATCCTGTGCGTGAGCGCCCTGTATGCCTGGGCGATCACCTGGCGGCATCACGCGGGCTAAGCCGCGCGCCTGCTACCTCTCACTCCTCAAACGAGAACACAGTCGCGCCCTGCTCGGCACCATTCACGGCCGCTCGCATTGGTGCAAACAGCTCACGCCCCATACCGCTCTGACCCGTGCCACGGAATTTAGCCGGGGTACGTCCGGCAAAATCTGTCCCGGCCGTTTCCAGCCTCAGGATGCCGGCCTCGGCATCCAGCTCGATGACATCACCATCCTGCACGCGTGCCAGCGGGCCACCCGCCAACGCCTCCGGCGTGACGTGGATCGCCGCTGGTACCTTGCCGGAAGCGCCAGACATGCGCCCATCGGTCACCAGTGCGACCTTGAAACCCTTGTCCTGCAGGTTGGCCAGCGTAGGGGTGAGCTGATGCAGCTCCGGCATACCGATCGCCTGCGGCCCCTGAAAACGCAGCACCGCCACGAAATCACACTCCAGACGCCCGGCCTTGGCCGCGGCCAGCAGTGCATCCTGGCTTTCGAAAACGATGGCCGGAGCACGGATCACACGCTGCGCAGGCTTCACTGCCGACACCTTGATCACCGCCCGACCGAGGTTGCCGGTCAGCAGGCGCAGACCACCATCCTCACTGAAAGGCTCGGCCACGCTGCTCAGTACCGCCGGATCACCGCTCTCGGCGGGAATTTCGCGCCACACCAGCGCCCCGCTTTCGTCGAGAGCCGGAGCTTTGGCATAGGCCGCCAGCCCCTTGCCGAACACCGTCTGCACATCCTCGTGCAAGAGCCCCCCCGCCAGCAACTCGCGCACCACCCAGGCCATGCCGCCCGCCGCATGGAACTGGTTCACATCGGCCGCACCATTCGGATAGACGCGCGCAATCAATGGCACCGCTTTGGAGAGTGATTCGAAATCGCTCCAGTCAATCAGGATCCCTGCCATACGCGCCATCGCCACCAGGTGCAGGGTGTGATTGGTGGAGCCGCCGGTAGCCAGCAGGCCAACGAGTGCATTGACGATGCTGCGCTCGTCGATCATGCGGCCCAGCGGCGTAAATTCTGCGCGGCTGGAGGTGAGTTCCAGCACGCGGGTCGCAGCGGCCCGCGTCAGCGCCTCACGCAAAGGCGTGCCTGGCGGCACAAAGGCCGCCCCCGGAAGATGCAGGCCCAGCATCTCCATCATCATCTGGTTGCTGTTGGCGGTGCCGTAGAAAGTACAGGTCCCCGGTGCATGGTAGGACTGTGATTCGCTCTCCAGCAGCGCCTCCTGCCCGACTTCACCAGCGGCGTACTTCTGCCGCACCTTGGCCTTCTGATCGTTCGAGATGCCGGTGGGCATCGGCCCGGCAGGCACGAAGATGAAGGGCAGATGGCCGAAACGCAGCGCGCCCATGAACAGCCCGGGCACGATCTTGTCGCACACGCCGAGGCACAGACCGGCATCGAACATGTTGTGGGACAGTGCAATCGCGGTACTCATGGCGATCACGTCGCGCGAGAACAGCGACAGATCCATGCCGTCCTGACCCTGGGTAATGCCGTCACACATGGCGGGCACGCCGCCAGCCACCTGAGCCGTGGCTCCGGCAGTGCGCGCGGCCGTTTTAATGATGTCAGGATAGACGCCGTAGGGTTGGTGAGCCGACAGCATGTCGTTGTAAGCAGTCACGATGCCGATGTTCGGCACCTTGATGGTCTTGATGCGCAGCTTGTCTTCCGCCGGACTGGCCGCAAAACCGTGCGCCAGATTGGTACAGCCGAGCTGTCCGCGATAGGGGGCACCAGGAATAGCGGCCTCGATGCGGGCCAGGTAACGGCCTCGGGTTTCGGCGCTGCGGGCAACGATGCGGTGAGTCACCGCGTCGAGAATCGGATGAATCGGCATGATGGTATTTTCTGGCGGGGGTCGAGTTTCAGAAAGTAGTCCAATGCTGCTTCACACACAAGCATCGGACTTCACAATGCCCGCCATGAAAATTCGTGCCGCTCGCCGCCCTCGCAAGCGCTGGCCTTCCTCACGCCAATTTCCTACACTCGAGAACCCGCTTTCCGTATCCGCCTACCCGTGAACCTGTCGCTCCACACCTTCGCCAGCGCCACCGAGCTGGATCAGGCCCAGGCCACCTTGGTCGCTGGCTGCCTGCGTGCCGGCCTTGCCGAACGCGGCCAGGCCGCCCTCGCGCTCTCAGGTGGACGCACACCGGCCGGATTCTTCCGCGCACTAAGTGCGGCCCCTCTGGATTGGTCAAGCATTTTCGTGACCCTCGCGGACGAGCGCTGCTGCGAGCCTGCGAGCCCCCACAACAACGCCGCCAGCCTGGCCACTCATCTATTGCAAGGGCCTGCAGCCGCAGCGCGCTTCCTGCCGCTGTATCTGGCGGACGAAACCCCGCCACAACGCAACGCGCGCCTCGCCGCCCTGCCTGCTCAATTTGATGTGGTGGTGCTGGGCATGGGGGAAGATGGCCACACGGCCTCGATATTTCCGCACAGCCCGCAACGTGAAGCCGCACTGTACGATGCGACGGGCCGCGCCAGCCTGGATGTGATCGGTGCAGCGCCAGTGCGCGAGCGCATCACGCTGACCGCCGCGCGCCTGCTGGCGACCCGCAATCTGATCCTGCATATCACGGGTCAGCGCAAATGGCAGGTTCTCGGTGAAGCCCTGCAACACACGGATCCGGCCCTGCCGGTGAGCCATATCCTGCACGCCCAAGGACCGGAGAAACATGTTTTCTGGACACGCTGAAAGCCATCCCCGCCTGGTCGGCGACATCGGCGGCACCCATGCCCGCTTTGGCCTGATCACGGCTCCCGGTGCAGCCATCAGCCAGATCGTCACCCTGCGTTGCGCCGAGCATGCGGGCCCGCTCGAAGCGATCCGCAGCTACCTTGCGGCCCAAGGAGGCATCCAGCCGCGCCACGCCGCCATCGGTATCGCCAATCCGATTACCGGGGACGAGCTGCGCCTGACCAACAACCCCTGGCAGTTTTCGATCCGCGCACTGCGTGAAGCGCTGGGCCTGGGTGAGCTGGTGTTCGTGAATGATTTCACCGCGCTGGCTTTGTCCCTGCCGCATCTGGACGCGGCCGGACTGCAGCAGATTGGTCCCGGTCAGGCCTTGCGCGGTGCGGCCATCGGCGTGATCGGCCCGGGAACCGGGCTAGGGGTTTCCGGGCTGGTGCCGGTCAAGGGACAGTACGCTCCGATCGGTGGCGAGGGCGGTCATGTCAGCCTCGCGCCATACACGGATGAAGAGTTCGCCGTCACCGCAGCACTCCTGCGTGAATACGGCCATGTGTCGGCCGAGCGGGTGCTGTCCGGTCCCGGCTTGCTGACCCTGCACCGGGCCCTTGCCCGGGTGCGCGGCCTGGCCGAGCCACAACTCGATGGCGCCACCATCACGCGCCAGGCGCTGGACAACAGCGATGTCCTCTGTGCTGACACCCTGGCCATGTTCTGTGCCTTGCTCGGCAGCACAGCCGGCAATCTGGCTCTGACCCTCGGTGCCCAAGGCGGCGTCTTCATCGGTGGCGGCATCGTGCCACAGCTGGGTGATTACTTCGCCCGCTCAGCCTTCCGCGCGCGCTTTGAAGCCAAGGGGCGGTTTGCCACCTACCTGGCCGCGATTCCGACCTGGGTCATTACGGCCGGCAACCCGGCTCTCACCGGAGCAGCCGTTGCCCTGCAGCAGGCGCTGAACGAAAACCCGCCTACCTGAAGGCGAACTTGAACTGCAGCACCACGGCACCGTCCACATAAGGCTTGATGGTCGGCACCACATAGCTTTGCAGGGCCAGCACCTCACCGCGCCACTCGAGGGTGGGCATCAGGGTCGCGATCACCGGCGACTCGTGATAGCCGGTCATCAAGCCACCGGTGAGGCCAGCGCGAAAACCGGCTCCCAGATTCAGCGGATACCAGTTCGCCAGACCATAGAAACTCGCACGGCGCAGGCTGTTCTTGTACACGCCGGCAGACCAGGTCCATTCCTCATTCACGTCGCGCTCATAACCGAGTCCGTAATTGAACTCGTTGTGGCCCAAATCGCGCTCGAAATGGTAGGAGAATCCCCCTACCGAAATGAATTCAGCGGCCCCGGCCGGCATGGCGAAACCCGATGCGGCCAGCAGGGCCACCCACAGCTTGCGTGCTTTCATTTTGTCCTCTCTGCAAGAAGTCGCATTGTAGCCGCGAGGCCTGTGAAGCCGGGCTTGCGGCGTGGCGAAATGGACACGCCCCGCCACTTCCTGCGGCTTTTTGGCACAATGTGTGCGGTGCAGCAATCCAGGCTACGGAGGCGGAACATGAAGCGCGTGGTGTTTAACCAGAAGGGCGGCGTCGGCAAATCCACCATCACCTGCAACCTCGCGGCCATCTCGGCCGCGCAAGGCCAGCGCACCCTGGTGATCGATCTCGATCCGCAAGGCAACTCCACGCATTACCTGCTCGGCGATGCGGCCGACGCCGTCGAGCACAGCCTCGCGGACTTTTTCGAGCAGACCCTCACCATCCGCTTCGAAACCCGCGCCACGGCGGACTATGCGCTTGCCAGCCCCTTCGAGAACCTCAGCGTGATGGCCTCCTCGCCGCGCCTCGAAGAACTCATGAGCAAGCTCGAATCGCGCCACAAGATCTACAAGCTGCGTGAGGCGCTGGCCGAGCTGGCAGATGACTTCGACTGCATCTACATCGACACGCCGCCGGCGCTCAATTTCTTCACGCTGTCCGCTCTGATTGCCGCCGACGGCTGCCTAATCCCCTTCGACTGCGACGATTTCTCGCGCCGCGCGCTCTACGCCCTGCTCGAAAACGTCGAGGAAATCCGTGCCGACCACAACCGCGACCTGCAGGTCGAAGGCATCGTGGTGAACCAGTTCCAGCCGCGCGCCAGCCTGCCGCAGCGCCTAGTGCAGGAACTCGTCGACGAAGGCCTGCCTATCCTGCCGACTTTCCTCTCGGCCTCGGTGAAGATCCGCGAGAGCCATCAGCTGGCACGCCCGATGATCCATCTGGATGCACGCCACAAGCTGACCCAGGAGTTCGTCGCCCTGCACGACCACCTGGCAAGCTGAAGCGGCCGCACTGCTTCGCGGGTAGACTGCGCGCTTTGCCGCCGCCCTGCCCCGCCATGTCCGCCTCCCTGCTCCAGCGCTCGCTCTCTGCCGTGTGGCATCCCTGCACGCAGATGAAGCAGCACGAAACCCTGCCCCTGATCGCCATCACGCGCGGAGAAGGGCCTTGGCTCCTTGCCGAAGGCGGGCAGCGCTATCTCGACGCGGTCAGCTCCTGGTGGGTGAATCTTTTCGGTCACTGCAACGCGCATATCAATCAACGCCTGCGTGAGCAGATGGAGACGCTGGAGCACGTGATCCTCGCCGGCTTCACACACGAACCGGTAGTGCGCCTCTCCGAAGAGCTTGCCGCACTGACCGGCCACGCGCTGGGCCACGCCTTCTACGCTTCAGACGGCGCCTCGGCCACCGAGATCGCGCTGAAGATGAGCGTGCATTACTGGCGCAACTGCGGCCGCCCCGCCAAGACCCGCTTCGTGAGCCTCGCCGGCAGCTATCACGGCGAAACGGTCGGGGCGCTGGCCGTCACCGACATCGCCCTGTTCCGCGAAGCCTATGCGCCGCTGGTACGCGCCGCCGCCACCGTCGTCTCGCCGGACGCGCGTGCGGTCGAGTCGGGCGAGTCGGCGCGAAACGTGGCCATCCGCGCCGCCGCCGCGCTCGAAGCCTTCCTTGCCGAACACCACACCGAAACGGCGGCGCTGATCGTCGAGCCGCTGGTGCAATGCGCCACCGGCATGGCCATGTACGACCCGGAATACCTGCGCCGCGCCCGCGTCCTGTGCGATCAATATGAAGTGCATCTGATCGCTGACGAGATCGCCGTGGGCTGCGGACGCACCGGCAAGTTTTTCGCCATGGAGCATTCAGGCACCTGGCCGGACTTCCTGTGTCTCTCCAAGGGCATCTCCGGCGGCTACCTGCCGCTCTCGCTGGTGCTCACGACCGACACGGTCTATCAGGCTTTCTATGCCGACGAGGTGGCACGCGGCTTCCTGCATTCGCACTCCTACACCGGCAACGCACTGGCCTGCACGGCAGCACTGGCCACGCTCGAAATTTTCCGTGATGACGATGTGCTGGCCGCTAACGAGCAGCGCGCCCGCTGGCTCGCCCGCGCCGCCGAGCCGATCGCGGCGCATCCGGCGGTACGCCACCTGCGTCAGCAGGGCATGATCCTCGCCTTCGATGTGGACGCCACGCCCGGCTTCGCCCGCCGCTTCCACGCCCATGCGCTGGCCGAGGGCCTGCTGCTGCGGCCGATTGGAAACACGGTGTACTGGATGCCGCCCTATGTGCTGGATGAGGCGCAGTGCGCCTGGCTCGGCGCGCGCACCCTGAGCGCGCTGGAAAAAGCGCTGGCAGAATGAATACATCAAGCTGACCCACACTCCCATGCAAGGCCTTCACCTCACTGCCGACCTGCATCAATGCTGCTGTGCCGACGAACTGCTCACCCGGGCAGAACTGCTGGCCGCGCGTTGCCGCGCGCATGTCGAGGCGGCCGGGCTGACGATCGTGAATGAGGTCTGGCACGCCTTCCCGGGCGTGCTCGGGCAAGGCGGGGTAACCGGCGTATTGCTGCTGGCCGAATCCCATCTCGCGATCCACACCTGGCCCGAACAGCGGGCCGTGACGCTGGACGTATATGTGTGCAATTTCGGCGCCGACAACTCGGCGCGCGCGCATCACCTGATGGCTGCGCTGAGCACCGAATTCGCGGCCGGGCAAACGCAGCAACATGCACTGCAACGCGGCGTAGCCCCCTCTCCGGGGAACTAAGCTCAGGCTGCCGGGCGCGTATCCTCGGCCGGCAGCCACTCGAAGCGCTGGCGCGTCATCTCAGCGCGGATCTCGTCCAGCGCAGCCAGCACGGCAGCCGGCTCACCTTTCGCGCCCAGCTCGATATGCTGGCGCAGGCTCTCGCTGCCCAGATGCGGCAGGCTGAAGATGGTGACCCCGTGGCGCGCTTCCAGCGCCTCCATGAAGGAGATCAGATTGCCCTCACGAGCCCCGAACACCAGGATCGATTGCTCGGCATGCGCACGCTGGTGATGCAGCCCGGCAAACCAGTTATCCAGCACCCATTCCATCATCGGCCAGGACATCTCCGGAAAGCCCGGCAGGAAGTGATGCGTACCAAAGGCAAAACCCGGCACCCGGTTGTAGGGGTTCGGAATGCAGCGGCTGCCCAGTGGAAATTCGCCCAGCTTCAGGCGCTGCGGCGTAAGTTCCGCGCCGAAGCGCTCACGCATGGCGGCCTCGGCTTCCGGATGCAGGGCGAGCGCCACACCGGCGGCTGCGGCTGCGGACTGACGGGTGTGATCGTCTGGCGTGGCACCGATACCGCCGAAGGAAAACACGATGTCGCCGGTCGCAAAAGTCTGGCGGATGGTTTCGGTCAGCAGCGGGCGATCATCACCGCAATAGCGCGCCCACGCCAGTTGCAGGCCGCGTGCAGCGAGCAATTCGATGGCCTTGGCGAGATGCTTGTCTTGCCGCCTGCCAGAGAGGATTTCATCACCGATGATGAGTACGCCAAATGCCATGTCTTACTCCGCAGAAATGTCTTTGATCGGCCGCCCACGTTCCTGACGCAAGGCTTCAAGCAGATAATGCACACAGCACAGCCCCGTAAAAGCTGGCGCCAGCAGATTCAGCAAGGGCACGAAACCAAGCAGGCCACACCCCAGCGCCAGCAGCCACATTTCATTGCGGCGCTCGCGCGGCAGGCGGGCAAGCTCAGTCTCATCCGCATGATTCATCAAAGCGTCATAGGCGTAACACTGTTTGTTGAGCCAGGCACCCAGCGTGAGCGACAGTAGCAGGCCGAGGCCCGGCACAAACCACAGCGGCAGCGTAGCCAGTGCAACCAACAGGAAGATGACAAAAGCGCCGGCCGAGTTCGTCACACTGCCGATCAGGCTGCCGCCACGGCGCTGTTCGAGCTCGCGATAATCCCGCGCCGCCACCCGCTCGAGCATGAAGCCGATGGCGAACACCGACACCAGCATGGCAGCCGTGACATATACCAGCGGCAGCATCAGCAGGAGCATCACCACCTGCAGGGCGAAGCTCAACAGGCCACTGGCGATCTCGTGGCCGTTACCGAACCAGCCCCCCACCAGTGGCCAGCCGCGCATCAGCTGCAACAAGGCCTGTGCAGCCTCACTCCAGTATCCGATGGCCAGCCCGCCCCACAGCAGGAGGGCGACAAGGGTCGGCCACAGCAGATGCCAGAGCATGCCGGGCTCGGCGAGGCTGCGCAGAGCCCGCCCGGCGGCGAGGAGGATGCGTTGCATGAAAACTCCTAGGTCGTCTCGCGGATGCCTTCGATCACGGTTTGTGCCAGCAGGCGGCGCACACCGAGCCAGCCAAAGACCACGATGGTCAGCACCGCCAGCAGGCCAGCACCGCTCAGCGCAGCGACGGAGGGCTGAAAGTCCAGCTCCAGTGCATATTCAGCCAGCAGGTAACCGATAGCCGTCGAGGCCCCCACCGCCAGCAGCGCCGCAATCACGCCCAGGGCCGCGAACTCGGCCAGCAAGGCCGAGCGTACCTGATGCCGGCGTGCGCCCAAGGCACGCAGCACGGACACCTCGTAGCCGCGTTCGTCATGCGTATTGCGCTGTGCCGCCAGCAACACCAGAATGCCGGCCGCCAGCGCGAAGCTGAAAACAAAGCGCACCACCTGCGCCAGCCGCTCGGTGAGGCTGGCCACCTGCTCCAGCACCATGGCCACGTCGATCACGGTAATGTTGGGATACTGGGCGACCAGCTCGCGCACCAGCGGCGATTTGCCCTCCGGCAGATGGAAGCTGGTGATGTAGCTCGCCGGCATCTTGTCGAGCAAGCCCGGGGCCGCCGTAAAGAAGAAATTCACCCGCATCGAATCCCAGTCCAGCTTGCGTACGCTGGAAACCTTGCCGGTGACGCGCTGGCCAGCGATATCGAAAGTCACGCTGTCACCCAGCTTCACACCGAGGCGTTTGCCGATCCCCTCCTCCATCGAGAACAGTGGAGCCTGTTGCGCACCGTGCCAGGCGCCGGCAATCACGCGGTTACCAGCCTGCAGCTCGCTGCCAAATGAGAGATTGAATTCCCGCTCGGCAAGATTGCGCGTGCGCTCCTCCTCGTAATCACTCCCCTTCACGGCGTGATCATTGATCGCCACCAGACGGCCCCGAATCATGGGCTGCAGCGGCACGGCAATCTCATGCGCAGCAAGGAAATCAGCAATCGGCTGACGCTGCTCGGGCTGGATCCCGATGATGAAGCGGTTTGGCGCATCCGCCGGCTGCTTGGCGCGCCAGCCGGCCAGCAGATCGTTCGAGATCAGGGTCAGCAAGAGGATCGCAGTCAGCCCCAGCGCCAGCGCCACCACCTGGATCACGCTGGAGATGCGCCGGCGATACAGCGCCGCCAGCCCGTAACGCAAACCCCAGCGGCCCTGGCCGCCCGCGGCATGGCGTGCCCGACCAAACAGCGCCAGCAACCCCCAGGCCAACGCTGCGAACAAGGCCAGCGCTGCCGCGAAACCGCCCACCACGATGCTGCCCAGCTTCCACTCGCCCGCAATCCATAACATCAGCCCGGCCAGCGCCAGCGCACCAAAGGCCCAGGCAGCGATACTGCCGCCCCCCAGCTGGCCCCATTCGCGACGGATCGCCCGGATCGGCGGCACGGCCGTCAGGCGCAACAGCTGTGGCGCGACGAAACCCGCCATCAGCAGCACGCCGATGGCCAGACCCTGCGCCACAGGCACCAGGCCGGGGGCCGGCAACTCGCTCTGCACCAGCGCGGCCGCCAGCCCGCCCAGCGCGGCCTGTACGCCATATCCGAGCAGGCAGCCGGCCACCGCCACGAAGAAGCCAAAGAGCAGGAACTCCCCCATGTACAAGCTCAGCAGTTGGCCACGCTGAGCGCCAAAGCAACGCATCACGGCACAACCATCAAGGTGACGATCCAGATAACGCCGTGCTGAAAGACCGATGGCCACCGCCGCCAGCACCACAGCAAGCATCGCCGCCATGCGCAGGAAGCGGCCGGCGCGATCGAGATTGGCGCGGATTTCGGGACGGGCATTGTCCAGACTCTCTATCTGCTGACCGCGCTCGAGCCGCGGCGTAAGCCATTTCTCATAACTGCGCACGGCCTCACGCTCACCCGCCACCAAGAGGCGGTAACGCGCCCGGCTGCCCTCGACCAGCAAACCACTGGCCGGCAGATCGGCGGCATTGATCAGCACGCGCGGCGCGAAACTGGAAAAGCCCACCCCGCGGTCCGATTCGAATTCAACCCGCGCAGCAATCTTCAGCTTGGCGTAGCCGAGCTGGAAAACATCGCCCGGCTGCTTCTGCAGCGCCGGCAACAAAGCCTCATCCACCCAGGCCTCACCCGGCAAAACAGCGCTGCGGGCCTGTTTGGCCGGCGCACCGGAAAAATCCCCCACACGCAACTCGCCACGCAGGGGATAGCCCGCTTCAACCGCCTTCACCGCCACCATCTGCGCGCCCTCTTCGCTGGTGGCCATGCTGTTGAAGGTAATGGTGCGGGTACTTTGCAGCCCCCGTCGCTGCGCTTCCTGCAGAAAACCGGGCGGTATCTCGCGATCAGCCGAGATCAGCAGATCGCCACCGAGCAACTGGGTGGCATTCTGGTCCAGCGCCTGGCGCACCCGGTCAGTCAGGAAACCGACGCTGGTCAGGCTGGCCACCGCAAGCAACAGCGCCATCCCGAGCAGGCTGAGTTCACCCGCGCGAAGATCGCGGCGGAGCATCTGTAGGGCAAGGCGGAGACTCGACATGGGCAGTCAGGCAAAAGGAACAGGGAGGAAGACAGCAGGATAGCCGGATTTGTTCAAAACAATCGGCAGGCAGCTTTTCCGCCGCGGCCTGACCAGCTTGGCACACGCAAGCGCTGGCCGAACGCCCGCCCGTAAGTCTGTGCCACAATGAGTATCGGCACTTAAACCACCCGTTACTGCCGTCACGCAACGCCTGACCTCGCTGTTCACATTCGACACCTGTGAAACTTACCGCCCGCCTTTCCCTGCGCCAATGGCTGACCCTGCCCTACCTCGCCCTTGTGCTGGGTGTGGCCATCCTGATCGGAGCCCTCTCCTATCGCACCGGCAGCCAGGCCGTCGACACGGTGGCCCAGCATCTGCTACAGGAAACCGTTGCGCGGATCGGCCAGGCGGTGGACCGGCATGTATTCGGCTCGGCTGCCGTCCTGGAAGCCGCCTTTCCGAACGGCATGGCGGCTCCGCCCCGCCTGGACAAGGATCTGCCCGCGCTGCGCACCCGCTTCTGGATCGCCACCTCGCTGCATATCGATCCGAACAACTACGTTTACTACGGCAACCAGCAGGGCCAGTTCTTCGGCCTGTGGCGCTTCAATCAGGAGGACGCCGAACTGCGCGTGAAGCTGCAAGCCGAGCGCCCGCGCGAGATCTCGCGCTTCACCGGCATCAACGGCCAGCCCGGCAGCCCGGTAGTGGAGCAGAAGATGTTCGAGCCACGCCAGCGCCCCTGGTACAAGGCCGGTGAAGGCAGTCCCTCGCACACCTGGACCTCGATCTATATCGATTTCCGCAACTCGGAGCTGGTCGCCACCCGCGCCCGCCGCGTACTGGACAACAACGGCCAGCTGCAGGGCGTGGTCGCCACCGACTTGTCCCTCAAGCGCCTCAATGATTTCGTGCGCAAGCTCACGATCAGCCGCAATGCCGTCGCCTTCATCATTGAACCGGACGGCAAGCTGATCGCCTCTTCGCGCAGCCCCAACGTGGCGCGCCAGCCCGATGGCAGCAACGCCCGCATCAGTGCCGCCGAGAGTCACGACGCCCTGCAGCGCGCTGCCTACGCCCAGGTGCAGGCGCTTATCGCCGCCGGCACCGTGAGTGTGGGCGCCGTCACCCAGCGCTTCACCGGGCCGGAGGGGGGCGCCGTGGAACTGGCCTTCGACCGGGTGCGCGACGAGGCCGGACTGGACTGGATCATCGCCGTGGCGGTGCCACGCAGCGATTTCATGCAGGGCGTGACGGCCAACGTCAAACGCTCGGCCCTGATCGGCCTGCTTGGCGCACTGGTGGCCGTGGTGCTGGGACTATCCATCGTGGGCTGGATCGGTGGCGATCTGAAGCGCCTCACCGAAGCCGCACAAGCCGCCGGTGAAGGCCATCTCGAAGCTCCGCTGGATATTCACCGCAATGACGAGATCGGCGTGCTCGCCAACACCTTCCGCGAGATGCAGCACGCCCTACGCACCGACGGCATGACCGGGCTCGCCAACCGCGACGAGATGCTGCGCGCCATCAGCCGGCGCATCGAATTCGAACACCGCACCGGCAACCCGCTGCCCTTTGCCGTGCTGTTTGTGGATCTGAACAACTTCAAACAGATCAATGACCATTTCGGCCATGATGCCGGCGACCGCGTTCTGGTTGAATTCGCCACCCGCCTGCGCAACAGCCTCCACGCAACGGACCGCGTGGCCCGCTACGCCGGTGACGAATTCGTGATCCTGGTTCAGTCGACGGTTCTGCGCCAGGAGCTCGAGCGCCTGCGCACGCATATCGAAGAGCTCATGCGAGCACCTCTAGAAAGCATTGACCTCGCCAGCCTGCCCGGTGGCACGGCCGGCGGTGCGGCAGTGGGTCTTGCCTGCTATCCAGAACATGGGCAGAGCGCGGATGAACTGATCGCCCACTGCGATCACGACATGTATCAGCGCAAGCGCGCTTCACGCCTCGGGCGCAGCTGAAGCAGCCTTGGGCAAACGCCCAGCGCTCAGCCGAAGCGATAATGCTTGCGCAGCGCCCGGGTAATGTTCCACTCGCAGGCCATGCCCGCCGGAAAGGTGGCCAGATCGCCCGCCCGCAGGGTAAGCGGCTCGCCGCCAACGGGTGTCACGACCACCTCGCCAGCCACCAGCAGGCAGGTTTCAGAGCTGTCGTAAGTCCACGGAAAACGCGAGACATCCTTCTCCCAAACCGGCCAACGAGCCACGCCCAGCTCGGTTTTGCGCACCTCGGAGAGGGCGCGCTCCACCACGATCAGACTGCTCATTTTTCCGCCTCATCCTTGTGAACTTTGCCCAAGCATAGCAAGCGGCTGCTGGCCCACGGCGTTCGGCGCTACACTTTGTGCATTGCACACTCGCCCGGAGTTTTCACCATGTCCTCCCGCACCATCCAGGTCAGCGCTTTTGATCTCGTCGTCTTTGGTGGCACCGGCGATCTGGCCGCCCGCAAGCTCTTGCCTGCGATGTTCCAGCGCGATCGCGCCGGTCAGCTGCCGGATGAAGGACGCATCATCGGCGTATCACGCCGGGCACTGGGACATGACGGCTATCTGGATTTCGTGAAAAAGTCGCTGAGCACCTACGTGAAGGCTTCGGAACTGGAGCCCGAGGCGCTCAAACGCTTCCTCGCCCGCGTCCATTTCGTCCCCGTAGACGTCACCGGCGAATCGGGCTGGCCTGAGCTCGCAAGCTTGCTGGCCAGCGGCAATGAAGCAGTGCGCTGCTTCTATTTCGCGGTCTCGCCCGATCTCTTCGCACCGATCTCGGAGCGCATCGGCCAGTTCGGCCTGATCACCGATCACAGCCGCGTAGTGCTGGAAAAACCGCTCGGCAAGAACGGCGAGAGCGCCCACGCAGTAAATGAAGCCGTGGGCAAGGTCTTCAATGAACACCAGATCTACCGCATCGATCACTACCTGGGCAAGGAGACGGTACAGAACCTGATGGCCCTACGCTTTGCCAACCGCCTCTTCGAGCCACTGTGGAACAGCACTCACATCGATCATGTGCAGATCACCGTCGCCGAAGACATCGGCGTGGGCGATCGCGGCGGCTACTACGACACTTCCGGCGCGATGCGCGACATGCTGCAGAACCACATCATGCAGTTGCTGTGCCTCACTGCGATGGAGCCGCCGGACGCCTTTGAGGCGGACGCCGTGCGCGACGAGAAGCTCAAGGTGCTCAAGGCGCTGAAGCGCATCGACGAGCGCAATGCCGAGCATATGACCGTGCGCGCCCAGTACCGTGCGGGCTCGGTCGGCGGTCAGCCCTCTGCGGGCTATCTCGAGGATCTGGGCAATGACACGAGTTCGACCGAGACCTTCGTCGCCATCCGTGCCGAAATTGCCAACTGGCGCTGGGCCGGCGTGCCCTTCTACCTGCGCACCGGCAAGCGCCTGACCAAGCGCACTTCGGAAATCGTGGTGAATTTCCGCCCGATCTCGCACAACATCTTCGACGCGACCGCCGGGCGGCTGAGCCAGAATCGCCTGATCCTGCGTTTGCAGCCCGATGAAGGCGTCACGCTGGAAGTCACCATCAAGGACCCGGGTCCGGGCGGCATGCGCCTGCGCCGCATCCCGCTGGACATGAGCTTTGTGGAGACCTTCGGCGTCTCCAATCCGGATGCCTACGAGCGCCTGCTGATGGACGTGATCCGTGGCAACCAGACCCTGTTCATGCGCGCCGACGAAGTCGCAGCCGCCTGGCAGTGGGTGGATCCGATCCACGCTGCCTGGGCACACAATGACCAACGCATGCACACCTACGCTGGCGGGACCTGGGGACCCTCTGCAGCCATCGCCCTGATCGAGCGCGACGGCCGTACCTGGCTTGAAGACTCGGAATAGGCTGCGCCGTTCAACCCTCCCGGGCGACCGCCAGCGCCGGCGCACAAGCCGTCCGGAAGGGCATCTACCTGAAGGATTTACGCCGCCTGCCAGAGCCTGAATACTCGACGTTTTGCTCCGCTCGGCGGAGCCATTCCTGAGCGGGTATTTTCATGCACAAAATCCTTGGCAGCCTGCTGCTCGCCAGCTGCACCCTCGCCTCGTCGCTGGCCCACGCCGCCAGTGCCTCCGAGATCACCCGCAGCATGATGCCGGGCTGGAATCTCGGCAACGCGCTCGATGCCATCGGCGGTGAAACCAACTGGGGCAACCCCAAGACCACCCGGGCCATGATTGACAAGGTCCGCAGCGCCGGTTTCAAGAGCCTGCGCGTACCGGTGAGCTGGGATGACTACACCTCCGGCAGCAGCTACAGCATTGCCAGCACCCGCCTGGACCGGGTTGAGGAGGTCGTGAACTACGGCCTTGCCAATGGCATGTACGTGATCATCAACGTGCATCACCACAATGGCTGGGAAGCCCCCACCTATGCCAACCAGAGCACGGCCAAGGATCGCCTCGGCAAGCTATGGCAACAGATTGCCACCCGCTTCAAGGGCTACGACGAACACCTGATCTTCGAAGTCATGAACGAACCGCGCAGCGGCGAGGACTGGACCGGCACAGCCGAGAACTACGCCGTGGTCAATACACTCAACGCCGCAGCGCTGAGCACCATCCGCGCCACCGGAGGCAACAATGCCAGCCGCCTGGTCATGCTGCCGAGCTATGTGGCCGGTCCGTGGGACGTGCAGATCAATGCCCTGAGCCTGCCGGCAGACAACATGCTGGCCGCCTCCATCCATGCTTACATCCCGTACGCCTTCGCGATGGAATATCCGGGCAGCAGCAGCTTCACCGATACGGCGCTGGTCGATTCCGTGTTCGCCGGCCTCAACACCCGTTTCATTGCCAAGGGCATTCCGGTGGTGATGGGCGAATGGGGTACGACGAACAAGGGCAATTACACCGAACGCGTGAAGCACGCTGAGTACTACGTAAAAGCCGCCGCTAAACTGGGCATCCCGGTCATCGTGTGGGACAACAATGTTTTCAACACCGGCGGCGAAGCCTTTGGTCTGCTCAATCGCAGCACGCTCAGCTGGACCTATCCGGAAATCGTCACCGCCATCATGCAGGGCGCTTCCACGATGAGCGGTGCCAGTTCGAGTGCTGCCGCATCGGCGGCCAGTTCATCCAAGGCGGCAGCCTCCAGCAGCGCAGCAAGCAGCTCATCCAAAGCCTCCTCGGCAGCCAGCACCTCCTCTGCCGCGGCTTCGTCCGTTGCCAGTTCCTCCAAAGCAGCCTCCTCAGCCACCTCTTCGGCCAGCGCCACGCCCGCCCTGCTCGGCACCGGCGACTACCCCACCGGCTTTTCCAAGTGCTCGGCTGAGAACGCCACCTGCACGGTCCCCACCGGCACCGGCTGGGTCGCGTTCGGCCGCAAAGGCAAATGGGTAGCCAGAAATGTCGGTGTCGGCAAGAGCATTGCCTGCAGCGTCGCCGCTTTCGGCAGCAACCCGGGCGGCAACCCCAATAAGTGCGCATATCAGAAGTAAGTCATCACGTCGGCAGTACAACGGGCCCGTCCTGCAAGACGGGCCCGTTTTTTTTCCCAGACAACCGCATTGACTATATCGCTATGTAGTTATATATTTATATCCCACTCACGCTTTTCAGGAGCTCCCCATGCTGCGCTTCGACGTACCGCCGGTGTGGTCCAACGCCGCCCGCCTCGATGGCCTCACCACCTTCATCATCGCCGTCATCGCCCTGGCCGGCTTCCCCTATCTGGTGCCGCTGCTGATCGTACAAGGTCTGGTACGAGGCTTCATCGGCCACTACAAGTGCCCCTCGCACCGGCTCTACGCAGCCCTGCTCGAAAAGCTCGGCAAGGCTGGCAAGAAGGAAAATGCGGGCGCCAAGATGTTTGCCAACAAACTGCTGTTCATCGCCAGTACGGTGGCAACGGGCCTCTATCTGGCCGGCAGCGGAATGTGGATCGTGCCGGTCACCGTCCTGGCCGTGTTCTCCTTCCTGGAATGGGCCTTCTCCTTCTGCGTGGCCTGCTGGGCCTATAGCGCCTGGTATCAGCTACGCGGCCAGCACTGAACGCGCCTCAGCCAGAAGCCTCTCCCGGTATGCGCCGGGAGAGGCTTTTTCTTTGCGAAAACGACGGAAGGCCGGCTTGAGCCGATGCTTCAGGCTGGATTTCGGGCGCGCGCGTAATTATGATCAATCCACATAATTGATCATAAAGCGGGCTCGACATGGCCTCTCCTGATTACTGGCACTATCCTCGCAGCGCACTGGCCGACTCGGTGCTGATGGCTTTCGACAGCGGCCTCTCCCATGCCCTGACAATGTTTGCCCCACGCCGCATGGGCAAGACCGAATTCCTCCTGCAGGATCTCGCGCCGCGCGCCGAGGAGCACGGCTGGCGGGTTTTCTACCACTCCTTCATGACCGATGGCGACGAGGCCGGCGAAGTTTTCCGCCTCTCTCTTGCCGAATTCGCAGCAGGCCGCCTCAAGCGCTGGCTCAAACCGCTCACCGCCCGCGTCTCGGCCGAACTGCTGGGCGTGAAAGCAGAACTCGGCAGCCAGCCCACCAGCGCACCGCACTCGCTGACCGAGGTCGTGCAGGCATTGGCCAGTGGCGGGCGCTGCCTGCTGCTGCTGGACGAAGCCCAGATCCTCACCCGCCTGCCGCGCAACGAGGAATTGCTCGGCGGCCTGCGCACCGGCCTCGACATCAACAAGGATCAGCTCAAGGTGCTGTTCACCGGCTCCTCACGCGAAGGCCTGCGGCGCATGTTCTCGGAAGCGCGCGCGCCCTTCTTCCACTTCGGCACCAATATCGAGCTGCCAACCCTGGATCGTGGTTTCTGCAGCCATCTGGCCGCCGCTTTCACGCGCTCCACGGGCCGAGCGCTGGATGAATCGCGTCTGTGGGAAGAGTTCCAGGCCACCGGCCATGTGCCGGGGCGCTTGCGCGCAGTGGTCGAAGCCATGGTGCTGAACGCTGATCTGAGCCTGGCCGAAGCGGTAGCCCTGAAACTGCACGACGTACACGACGAAGCTCAGTACGCCAAGATTCTCAAGGCGCTGCCCATCCTCGACCGGCTGGTGCTGCAGGCCGTGCTCGCCAGCGCGCCGCTGTTCGCCGAAGACACCCGGGCGCGCATGGGCACCACCCTCGGCGCCGCCACCCCGAGCACGACGGCCGTACAGTCCGCCGCCGAACGCCTGCTGCGCGACGAAATCATCACCCGCCGCGAGCGCGGGCAATATGAAATTTCCGACCCCGGTTTTTCGCACTGGCTGCAAGCCCTGGCAGGAGATACGCAAGCATGACTTCATGGGCAGACATCCCTGAAATCATCCAGCAGATCACGCCCTGGATCGGCCCTGCAATCGGCGTACTCATAGCCCTTTATCTTCTGAAAACGGGGCTCCGCAGTCTCAGGCAGCGCATGAAATTCGAGGCCAACGCGCAAGCAGCGAGCGCCAGGGTATTGAGTCTCTATGAAACAGGAAACCTCAGTGGCGACACCACATGGGTAAATCTGTGCGTCGAGATCCAGTGCAATGACGGCGTGCCACCCTTTGTCACGACAATCTGTGAGTCCGGGCCGCAAGTCAGGCGGCACAAGATCAGCATCGGCAGCATTCTTCAGGTTCGAGTTCTGCCTGAGATGCCCAACCGAGTAGAGGTGCTATGGAAATGATCACGCCAAAAACGCCAGGCTTTACTCCTTCTGATCAGGAACAGAAATCATGAAATCCCGCAAACTCCGCCTCTCCCTGCTGATCGGTCTGCCACTGCTGGCCGTGCTGCTCGTGGCCGGCTACTTTGCCGCGCTGCACATCCTCAAGCAGCAGATTGTCGCCGCGCTGGGCACCACCGGTGAAGTGCGCGAGATCCGCATCAGCCTCGCCCATATCGAGATCGAAGGGCTGCGCATCAAGGCCAGCCGCCCCGGCTGGCCAGCTGCCGACGAGTTACGCGCCGAACGTGTGAGCGTCACCCCGGCACTACGCAGCCTGCTCTCGTCCACCATCGTGGTCCGCTCGATCGCAATCGAGGATGCCGCCCTGAGCGTGCTGCGCAGCCGCGCCGGCCTCAAGATCCTGCCGGCCCTGCTCGAGGCACCCGCCAAACCCGCCGCAAAGCCGGAAGCAGCGCCCGCTGCCAGCACGAGCGGGCCGAAGATCCGCATCGAACGCATCACGCTCGCCAACAGCCGTGTCGATTTCTTTGATGCCACGGTCGCCGCCAAGCCCCTGCACATCCCGCTCGACCAGATCGAGCTGTCACTCGAAGACCTGCTTCTGCCGGCCATGGACGAGCGCGCCCGGCTGCATCTGCAGGCCCGTGTCGCAGGCCAGGGCAGCCTGGCACTCGAAGGCGATCTGGTACCCGCCAATATGGACTCGGACCTGAGACTCAAACTCGCGAACGTGCCGCTCAAGCTCGTCGAGCCCTATCTCTTCAAGGGCAAGGCCGGCGAGATCAAGCGCGGCAGCCTGGCCCTGGATCTGCACTCAAAAGTGGCGCAGCGCCAGCTCAAGGCACCCGGCCATATGGTCCTGAGCCAGCTCGAAATCGGCGGCCTTGCCGGCCTCACCCGTGAAGCTGCAGCCGCCTTTGCCCGCGCCAAGGGGCTGGACGCGGATACCCGGCGACCTGTCGACATGGACTTCACCCTGCAAGGCAATCTGGACGATGCGCGTTTCTCGTTGAACGAAGCAATCTATGCCCAAGGCGGGCTGGCCGCGCTGAAGCTGATCGGCCTGGGCAGCAACTCCGGCAGCAGCAGCTCGGGAGGCGGGCTGGGCGAGACCCTCAAGGGCTGGTTCGGCAAATAGCCTCCGGCTGTTCGCGCGCCGTTCGACGCGCGCAGGATCACGTCAGGAAGAAAGCACTTGGCGGCGCCCCCTTGCTCTCGTTAGGGTCGCGAAAAAACAGGCCAAGGGGATAAAAATGAAGAGCTTTTTCAGGACGTTGTTCGGGATTCGCACCAAGCGCAGGGCTTTGCCGGTCACCCCGGCACCCCAGGTGGGCGCCTACATCACCCGCAACGGTTACAAGATCAAGGTTACCCAGCCCTGCAGTGTGGAACTGTGGGATTGGCTGCTCCTGGCCGGCTGGCGGGTGATCCCGGTGCGCAATGACCGCCGCGCCAGCGTACGTCTGCCGGACGAAGCCATGCCGCTCCTCGGGGCCGCCAGCATCGAGCAGCGCCAGCGGGTTCTCGATGGCTTCATGGCCTCGGTGCGAAGCTCGCGCCAGGGTCGGTCAGCCAGCCGCCCGACCCGCCACTGAGCCTCAGGCGCTGGCAAACACCTCGGCCACCAGCTGATCCCGCAGGGCCAGCCCGGCCCGGCCATCGGGCCCGATGACAAACACTCCGCGGCCATTGGAATAGACGATGCTGCCATCCGTGCCGAGATCGTAAGAGGCCACATTGGTGGCCAGTACGGTTTCCAGTCCCGCCCGGGTACGGCTCACCAGCTCCCAGCTGCTTGGCACCAGCGACGCCACGCCCTGCACCGGTCGCTCGCTGCGCAGGGCCTTCTCCGCATCGATGCGCCGCCCTTGCAATAGGATGCTCTTCAGATCGGCCTGCACCGCCGGCCCGGATGCACTGGTCAGCGGCTTGCGGGTGTACATCAGCGAGAAGAAGTTCAGGTAGTGAAATACCGCCCGCAACAGGCGGAAAGGGAACAGCAAGGTATCCACAAACATGCTCGCACTGCCGTAGCGCGGCAGCTCATAGGGGCGACGGATGAAGAGCAGGTCACCCGCCGGGCTCACACGAGGCTTGAGAAAATCGAAACGCGGATTCTCGAGAATGGGCGCGACGCTGCCGGTATCCATATCCAGCATCTGGATGCTCGCATTGCCCTGCGCCACGATGTAACCATTCTCGTCGCGTGCCAGCCCTGAGGACTGGAACAGCAGGCGCCGCGGCGCATCCGGAATCCAGGCCGGCGCCGCATCCACGGTATCGCCCCCGGAGACCTCGCGGAAAGCGCTGCCGTCGCGATTGAACAATGCGAGATTGGCAATGCCGGCGGACTGGCGTGAAGACGCCGCCAGTGTGGAACCGTCGGGCGACAGGCTCAGGTCTTCCAGATGCAGATGCTGACGCAGCAGCACCCGCAGCTCGTTGCCGCTGGCAGCTTCGCGCCGGAACAGGCCGCCAATGCCCTCATCCTTCAGGAAATACAGCAGATCGCCATTCGCCTCGAAAGCCGCAGTCGTGGCCAGCACAGGTTTGTCGCCCGCCTCGAAGTTGCGCATGTTGCCACCCGCCGAGATCCCGAAGCTGGTGCCCTGCTTCCAGCTGTGGCGATCACGTGCCCGTTCGCGGCGATCAATCGCCTCCTGCACATAGGGGCTGTGCAGTTGCTGCAGTTCGCCACCGTGCGGGCGCAGGAACAACAGGCCGTTCGAAAGGAAAGCAAAACCACGCTCGCTGCGCCCCGCCTCAGCCTGCTGCAGCGCAGTCTGAACAGCCGCTGGCGCAAGAAAGATCCGGTGAAACAAATAGGCCAAAACCCCCAGAAACAGCAGACCAAGCAGAAGATGCACCCCGACACTCCTCCTAAAGCGGCCTGCTCGTTCAGGCCATTACATCGACAAGTTCGGGCTTGAGTATAGCCACAACCGCCTGCGGCGAAATGCCGATCAGATAGCCACGCTTGCCACCGTTCAGATAGATCTGCGGCAGCGCGCAGATGCTTTGCTGCAGATAGACCGGCATCGCACGTTTGGTACCGAAGGGACTGGTGCCGCCCACCATATAACCCGAGTGGCGATTGGCCACTTCAGGCGTGCAGGGTGTGATGCCCTTCACCCCGAGATGACGGGCGAGATTCTTGGTGGAGACTTCGCGATCACCATGCATCAGCACGATCAAGGGGCGCTTCGCGTCATCCTCCATGATCAGGGTCTTGATCACGGCATGCTCATCGACGCCCAGCTCACGGCTGCTGACCGCTGTACCGCCCTTCTCCTCGTAGTCGTAGAGATGGTCGGACCACTCGGCCTGGTGCTGGCGCAGCACGCGGATCGCGGCGGTAACGGGGGCTTTGCTGTCTTTCATGTCATTTTCCAGTCATTCCGGCGAAAGCCGGAACCCAGCGACACTCGCAAGCCACTGGATCCCGGCCTTCGCGGGGATGACGCCCATTCAAAGCCTTATTGAACGTCCAGAAGTTCGACCTCAAACACCAGCGTGGCATTCGGAGGAATCACGCCGCCTGCGCCGCGCGCACCATAGCCCAGCTCGGCCGGGATCAGCAGCTTGCGCGTGCCGCCCACCTTCATGCCCTGCACACCCTCATCCCAACCTGCGATGACACGACGGCCACCGAGCGGGAAGCTGAAAGGGTCTCCACGGTCCTTGCTCGAATCGAACTTCTCGCCGGTGGTGAGCCAGCCGGTGTAGTGCACCGACACATACTTGCCGGCCTTGGCTTCGGCGCCCGTGCCGAGGATGCTGTCGTCGTAAGTGAGGCCGGAGGCCGTGGTGATCGGGTCACGCATCGTCATGTCGAGCCCCGGCTCCACTTCGAGCAGTTCAACTTCGAAGACCAGGGTGGCATTCGGCGGAATCACGCCGCCTGCGCCATCTTCGCCATAGGCCAGATGGGGCGGGATCGTGAGCTTGCGCTTGCCACCCGGCAGCATGCCTTGCACGCCTTCGTCCCAACCCGGAATCACATGGCCGGCCCCCAGCGGGAAACCGAAGGGCTCGTTGCGATCCACGCTGGAATCGAACTTTTCGCCGGTGATCAGCCAGCCGGTGTAGTGCACGCGCACCGAACGGCCGGCCTGAGCGGCTTCGCCGCTGCCGGCGATGAGGTCTTCATAGATCAGGCCGCTGGCCGTGGTGATGGAATTGCTCATGTCTGTCTCTCTTGCGGGGGAATGAAAGCCGCACAGCCCTCGGCTGCGCGACCAGGATTACTTGGAAGTGGTACCGAAAATCTTGTCGCCCGCGTCACCCAGGCCCGGAATGATGTAACCGTTTTCATTCAGGTGACTGTCAATCGAGGCCGTCCAGCAACGTACGTCCGGATGGGCTTTATCGATCGCCGCAATGCCTTCTGGCGCGGCCACCAGCACCAGCGCACGCACATCCTTGCAGCCGCGGCGCTTGAGCAGGTCGATGGTGGCAATCATGGAGCCAGCGGTGGCCAGCATCGGATCGATGATCAGGGCCGTGCGTTCGGTGAGATTACCGACGAATTTCTCAAAGTAATGCTCGGGCTGCAGGGTTTCTTCGTTACGCGCAAGGCCCACCACGCTGATCTTGGCGCTGGGGATCATGTCCAGCACGCCATCGAGCATGCCAAGGCCGGCACGCAGGATGGGCACCACGGTAACCTTCTTGCCCTTGATCTGCTGCACCACGGTCGGGCCGCTCCAGCAGTCGATCTCGACCGGGGCCAGCTCGAAATCGGCGGTGGCCTCGTAGGCCAGCAGGCGCGCGAGTTCAGCGGTGAGCTCGCGGAATTTCTTGGTCGAGATATCGGCCTCACGCATGAGACCGATCTTGTGTTGAACCAGGGGGTGTTTGACGGCAATGACCGGCATGAAAAAAGACTCCTCTTCGGGGGAACTCAGCGCAAACGCTGAAAACGGCCATCGCGCACTTCGGCAAAGAAAACCGAGCGCTGCACATCGCCATAGGGATCAAAACGGATATTGCCCTGCACGCCACGGAAGCTGCCAACGGACAGCAGGGTTTGCTTGAGCTGGCGTGGGTCCGGGTTATGGCTCAGGGCATCCATCACGATGTTGGCTGCCTCATAAGCCATCGAGGCACCGTAACTGGGTTCTTTCTTGAAACGCTGGACGTAGGCCTCGCGGAAATCCTGATAGACACGGGAGAAGTCCTCCAGATCAACGTATTCCTCGAGCAGCAGGCCCTCGATCTGCTTGCCGCCGTTTTCCAGCAAACGCTCGGTATTGGCCCAGCCACAGCCGGCGAGTTGCACCCGCTCGTTTTGCCCGCGCAGCTTGCCGACGATTTCGGCGGTATCCACCGCGTTGGCCACGATCACCACCATGTCCGGCGCCACGTCGAGCAGGGTGCGGGCCATGTCGTCGTATTTGCGCTCGTAGTGCGAATCGAAGCTGATCGAGCGCACCACGGCACCGCCAAGGCCCTCAATGGTGCGCTTGTAGTCCGCTACCCAGCTTGCCGAGTAATCGACATTGGCCAGATCGTAGAGGATCGCCACCTGGCGAACGTTGCGGCGCTGGTAGTGAAAGCGTGCGACCTCGGAAGCATACTTGTTGGTGTCGTCGATGACGCGGAAGAACATGTCGTCCTTGCCGGTGAGTTCGGTCGTGGTGGTATGCACGCCCAGCATCACGGTGCCGGTCTGGGCCAGACGCGGCGCCACCGCCACCGCCACGCTGCTGGTCATCGGCCCGACCACGGCCGCAACCTGCATGGCCACCAGATCATCCAGCGCACGGCGTGCCTGGGTCGCATCCTGTTCGTCATCGCGCGCTACCAGCTCGACCAGACGCCCGCCCACCCCACCCTGCGCATTGCGCATTTCCACGGCCAGGGTCGCGCCATCACGGCCAGCATTACCCAGATCCTGATAGCGGCCAGAGAGGCCGCCGAGAAAACCGATGCGGATTTTGTCGCTGTCGCCACAGGCACTCAAAGCACACACGACCAGCAGCGCCAGCACCACCCTCAAACCACGCATCCACTTGCTCCTGTTGAACCGGCGAAGGCACGCGCCATCCGCCGCAGCATCCTAACCCAAGCGGCTGGACTTGCCTTGATCCAGGCCGGAAATCCTGCCCTCAAACCTGCTCCGCGAGCCCTGCCATCACCTCGCGCCAGGCTTGCTCGGCGGCCCTGCCCTGCGCAGCAAAGATCCCGGCCATCAGCTCGCGCTGGGTCTGCGACAGGCGTGCCTCCAGTTCGGCCCCCGCTGCACTCAGCGACAGACAACGCGCGCGGCCATCGCTGGCATCGGCCGCCACCTGCACCAGCCCCAGTTCCACCAACTGCTTGAGTGGCCCGTGCAGGGCCTGTTTGCTGACCCCGAGGGTGGCCAATAGATCGCTGACGCGCTGACCCGGGCGCCGCGCCACGAAGTACAGGATGCGGTGATGCAGACGCGCCAATCCGCGCTCGGCGAGAATCGCATCCGGCTTGGCCGTGAAGGCCCGGAAGGCATAGAAGAACAACTCGATGGCGGCAAACAGCTCAGCTTCCCGCTCGGGAGAATTTACGTCAAGCATATTGACTTTAATTCGACACTCAAGGATATTGGTCAATATACATGACTTATCTGGAGTCTGCCGTGCCCCTTGCCCCCACTCAGCCCGAATTCGAACTGGCCCACCGCACAGCCCGCCTCAAATCCTCGCTGGTGCGCGACATCCTCGCCGCGGCTGCGCAGCCCGGCATGATCTCCTTCGCAGGCGGCCTGCCGGCGGCGGACCTGATGCCCCCCCTGCCGCTGGAGGCCTTTGCCAACTCGGCCCTCCACCAGTACGGCACGAGCGAAGGCGAACCGGCTTATCGCTCCGCAGTAGCCGAGTGGATAGGCAGCATGGGTCTGGAAGTGAGCGCAGAGCAGGTGCTAGCCCTGTCCGGCTCACAGCAAGGGCTGGATTTTGCCGCCAAGCTTTTCATCGACGAGGACAGCCCTGTGCTCGTCGAGGGGCCCACCTATGTCGCCGCGCTGCAGGTATTCGAACTCTTCGGTGCTGATATCGCCAGCGTGCCGCTCACCGCCGAAGGGCCGGACCTCGCCGCCTTCGAAGCGCTGCTGGCCACACGCAAACCGCGCTGTGTGTATCTGATCCCCTGCTTCCAGAATCCATCCGGAACCTGCTACAGCCCGGCCGCCCGCGCCGGCATCGCCGAACTGTTGGACCGCTACAACGTGCCCCTGATCGAAGACGAGCCCTATCGCAGCGTGGCGCTGGACGTCGAGCACCCGATGACACCGATCTGCGCCCTGCTCCACCGCGCCTCCTGGATCTATCTGGGCAGCTTTTCCAAGATCCTCTGGCCGGGTCTGCGCATCGCTTACCTCGCCGCCCACCCGGCCTTGCTGCCGCATCTGGTACGCCTCAAGCAGGCCGCCGACCTGCACACCCAGCGCCCGGGCCAGGCCGCCGTGGCGCACTGGCTGGCTGGCGGCACCCAAGCCAGCGATCTCGGCAAGCTGTGCAGTGGCTACCGGCTACGCCGCAACGCCATGCAGGCCGCGTTGGCGCGGCACTTTGGCGACATCGCGGACTGGCAGACGCCACGCGGCGGCCTCTTCTTCTGGCTGCGCCTGCGCGGCGAACTCAGCGCCACCCGCGCGACGCTGGACAAGGCTCTGGCACAAGGCGTGGCCTTCATGCCCGGCGAAGCCTTCTTTCCGGACCCGCTGCAAGGCCGCCAGTATCTGCGCCTCAATTACAGCCGCTCAACGCCCGAAGAAATGGAACGCGGGCTGGCCACCCTCGCGGCCTGCATCCGCGGCGCGTAATCCGGGGGCTTCCTGCTAAGCTTCGCCATGCCTCATAAAAAGACCTTTCCGGCGGCCAAGAGCGGCCTGCATCCGCGCAACCTGCACCGCGAGCGCTACGACTTCCCCGCCCTGATCGCCAGCCACCCGGCGCTGCAAGCCTTCGTGCGCCCCAACCCGCACGGCGATCTGAGCGTCGACTTTGCCGACCCGGCAGCCGTCAAGACGCTCAACGCGGCGCTGCTGGCCCACTTTTACGCCATCCGCGAGTGGGATCTGCCGCCAGGCTATCTGTGTCCGCCGATCCCGGGCCGCGCCGACTACCTCCACAACCTGGCCGACCTGCTCGCAACCAGCAACCGTGGCACGATCCCGCGCGGCGAAAAGGTACGCGGACTGGATATCGGCTGCGGAGCCAACGCCATCTACCCGATGCTGGGCCACACGCTCTACGGCTGGAGTTTCGTCGGCACCGAAATCGACCAGACGGCCCTCCTGAACGCCGAGAAGATCTTCGCGGACAACGCCAATCTCGCCGGTGCGCTCGAGATGCGCCAGCAGACACATCCGGACGACATCCTCGCTGGCGCCATCAACTCGAACGAGTACTTCGAATTTACCCTGTGCAACCCGCCCTTCCACGCCTCAGCCGAAGAAGCGGCCGCCGGCAGCCAGCGCAAGCTGCGCAACATCGGCAAGGAAGTCACCGAAAAACCGCTGCTGAATTTCGAAGGTCTCGGCCATGAACTGTGGTGCGACGGCGGCGAGCGCGAGTTCATTCGCCAGATGATCAGCCAGAGCCGGCCGCTGGCCGACAACATCCTGTGGTTCAGCACGCTCGTCTCGAAACAGGACAACCTGCCGCAGATCTACGCCCAGATCGAACGCATCGGCGCCCGCAACATGCGCACGCTGGACATGGCCCAAGGCCAGAAAATCAGCCGCGCCGTGGCCTGGAGCTTCTACAGCACAGCCGACATGGAGCGCTGGGCACGCAGCCGCTGGCGTTAAAAGCGCCCACGCCACAAGGCAAAACGCCCACCGGAAGGTGGGCGTTTTGCTGTGTGATCCCCGCCGCTTACTTCAGCTTGTCAGCCAGCGCCTTCAGCTCCGGCGTTTCCTTGATGCCCTGCGCCACCATCTGGGCCACGGCACGTGCGCCCGCTTCCTGGAAGTGGGTGGTATCCGGCTTGGCCAGGGTGCCGCTGGATTCCTTGGCATAGAAGGGGTACAGCGCCGGATCTACCGCCAGCCAGTACTTCTTCCAGTCATCCTGATGGGCGTTGACGAAGGCAATGGTCTTGGCCTCGATGTCGATTAGCGGCAGCTTGCTGGCCCGCGCCGTATCACGAATGGTCTGGCTGTAATCGCCAACAAAGGCGAAACCGTTGCCCTGGCCGGCCGAGGTGAAGTGATTCGGCACCACCGGGAAGCCTTCCTTGCGATCCTTGTTCCAGACGCGGGTGGTAGGCGTCATGATGATCGGGATAGCCCCCTTGGCACGCGCTTCCTTGACATAGACCTCTAGCGAGTTCTGGAAGCTCAGCTCCGGCTTGCCCTGCGGAAACTGCTTGCGGCCCTGCGCATCGTTCGGATAGGTGCAGGCATTGGCCACATCAGCCGCTCCGCGCTTGGCCTTGGCAGCATCACAGTTCTGATCGTTGTGACCATGGTGGATGATCACGTAATCGCCGGGGCGCACGTACTGCATCATCTGGCGGAAATAGCCCTGATTGTAGAAGTTGCGCGAGCTGCGGCCGGATTTGGCATTGTTGAGCACCTTGACCTTGGCCTCGGGTTTGAAAAGCTCTTCGAAAACCTGTCCCCAGCCCATGCGCGGCAGGCGGAAGCCCTCGTAAGTGCTGGCAGTGGAATCGCCCACGATGATCACGCGGGTGTAGGCCGGATCCTTGGCACGTGCCAGCGCCGCCTGGGCGCGCGCCAGGTTCAGCGGCTCTTCGTTGCCGACGTAGCGATAGTCAGCATCCAGTATCGCAGTACCGCCGGGCACACCGGTGTCATTGTCGTAGCCCCGGTTATGCACCAGCGCACTGAGTACGGCATCCACACCCTTGCCATCGGCTAGCATCGGCGTCGTCACCGGATCGAAATTCTCGGCATCAGGCACTCCTGCATCCTTGAGCGCCTGCAGCACGGCCTTGCGTCCACCAGCACTGCGATCGCGGATCAATGCTGCCTCGATTCCTTCTGTGCTGCCTTTTTCGAGCAATTCCTGTGGCCCCTTGAGCTTGAGCGCACTGGCCACACTGCTCACGGCACGATCAGAAAGGGCGTTGATGTTGGCGGTATTGCTCGCATTGGCCTTGAGCTCCGGCAGCAAGGCGCCGAAACACTTGGCCCAGGGCTTGGTGCTATCGGTGCAGTTGTTGTTGCCGGGCTCCACTGCCAGCAGCATCAGCGGAGCTTGCATCCCGTCCACGTTCAAGGCGTAGTGCCCCTGAGCATCAGCACTGGCGGTTTTCTTCTGGCCCAGCGCATCAGTCACCACGATCCGGGCCTTGGCGAGTGGTCCGCCTTGCGACACCACGCCCTGCACAACGGTACCGGAGAGCTTCTGCAAACCCATTCCGGCGCAGCCGGCCAGAGCAAGCAGGGCCGTGGCCAGCAGGCTGGCACGGGCGGTACGGCAGGCATTCATGGACTTCATGAGGTTTCCTCCGGCAGGGCGCTAAAGAAGATGATCGCGAATGATGCCTCAGACCAGCCGGCTGCGGCTTGATGAAAATTGCGGAGTGCCCCAAAACAGGACTCCAAGCCATAAAATTTCTGCCCGAACCGCTGGCTCAGGGTTTTCCCACAACGGCCGTTAAAGCAGACGTATCCCTGTTTGCTGCCGGAGCCCTGCGCATGAAAACCCTGCTCGCGCCACTGCTGCGCCTGTTTAAGCACCTGAACTGGAATCTCAAGTTCGCCATCGTGGGCAGCTTTGCCCTGATCGTGATGGTTCTGCTGGTGAGCCTTTCCAGCAGCCATGAGTTCCGTACATGGCAAACCGCCAAGGCCGAGCGAGAAGGCCTCGCGATGTTCGAGCCCACCCTGGAATTCCTGCTCCTGCTGCAGCAACACCGCGGCATGAGCGCCGGCGCGCTCGGCGGCAATGCCGCCATGCGCGCAGGGCTCGACAAGAAAACCCCGGAAGTCGAGCAAGCCGCACGTGCCTTTGCCAGCGCGGCCCAGGCCACCCCGGCAGCATGGGCGCTACAACAACCGGCCAGAACCATCATGGACGACTGGCAGAAGCTGCGTGAAGGCGGCATTGCCCTGCCCGGCCCACAGAATTTTGCTGCCCACACCCAGACCATCAACGCCCTGATCAAGCTGGTGCAACAACTCAATGACGTATCCGGTCTAGCGCTCGATCCGGAAGCGCACACCTACTACGCGATTGCCGCGCTGACCATGTACATGCCGGAAGTCACCGAACGCCTGGGCAAGCTGCGTGGCGCCGCCAACGGCATCCTCGCCGCCAAGCAGATCAACGACAACCAGCGCGAAGCCCTCTCGGCCCTGTCGGGCGAGCTCGCACTGATGTGGCAACAGATGCGCTCCGCGCTGCACTTCGCAAGCCAGCAGGATGCTGACGCGCGCAAGCACTTCGAGACCTTCTCTGCGCAGATGGACACAGAAGTGGCAGAAGCCCGCAAACTCACCCGCGAAGAGGTGCTCAGCGCACGTTTCGGCATCGAACCAGCCGAGTGGTGGAAGCGCCTGACCGACTCGATCGGGCTACTGGTGAAGGACGGCAAGGGTTATTACCTGCCGCGCCTGCGCGAGCAGCTCGACGCGCGGGCCAGTTCAGCAGGCCGCATGATGCTGCTGGTGATCGGCGGCAGCGGGGCCGGCGCCTTGCTGCTGCTACTCGGGCTGGCCACGCTCTATCACAGCCTGCGTGAAGGGCTGGACGAACTCTCGGCAGGCACCCAAGCCATGAGCCAGGGCGACTTCACCCAGCGCATGGCACTCGATAGCCGCGACGAGCTGGGCTGCGTGGCCACTGGCTTCAACACCATGTGCGACCGGGTAGAAGATGTGCTGCGAATGGTGCAAAACGACGCCCAACACTTGCAGACGGCCGCAGCTGCGCTCACTGCAGGCGCGGCCAAGGTCAGCGATGACGCGGAACAGCAGTCCAGCTCGGCATCCGCCATGGCCGCTGCGGTGGAGCAGATGTCGGTCAGTCTGGGCGAGATTTCACACTACGCCGGGGATACCGAATCGGCCTCCTCCGAATCACGCCAGCGAGCCACCGAAAGCAATCAGATGGTGAGCCAGGTCGTCACTGAAATGAGCAGTATCGCCAGCGTGGTCGAAGGCTCGGCGGCCTCGATCCGCAAGCTGGGCGAACGCTCCGAAGAGATCGCTCACATGATCTCGGTGATCCGCGAAATCGCCGACCAGACCAATCTTCTGGCCCTCAATGCCGCCATCGAAGCTGCCCGTGCGGGAGAGCAAGGGCGTGGCTTCGCGGTGGTGGCCGACGAGGTACGCAAGCTCGCCGAACGCACCACCCAGGCTTCCAACGAGATCGTCCGTACAGTCAATGCTATCCGCCAGGATACGGCCGCCGCCGCGGCAGGCATGGAACAGGGCGTCGCCCGCGTGCAGCAGGGCAGCCAGCTCAGCGCAGCCTCAGGGGAACGCATGCTGGCCGTATGCAGCAGCGCGGATCGCGTGCTGGCTTCAGTTGCCGAGATCAACACGGCCCTGCGCGAGCACCGCAGCACCAACGAAAGCGTGGCCCAGAACGTGGAACACATCGCCCGCATGTCCGAGCACGTATATGCCGAGGTCAGCGAAGCGGCCCGTACCGCAAGCGAGCTCAACAAGCTCGCCGACGAGTTGCTGCGTTCCGTTGCAAACTTCCGCGTGCGCACACGCTGAAGCGCCCCTCAAGGAATCATCCGGCGCCACGGGGCTGAGCCCCGTGCTGCCAGGCGCCGGCGTGACAAGAGTCCACACCTTGCGCAGGGCTTCCTGCAAGGCTTTCACGGGTAGAATCGCGGCCTGATGCAAACCGATCCCCGCCCCCTCGCCAGCTGGCCGCGCCACCGCCCAAAACTGAAGCCCGCCCCCTTCTTTCCGATGAGTCGCAAGGAGATGGACGCGCTCGGCTGGGACAGCTGCGACATCATCCTCGTCACCGGCGACGCCTACCTCGATCACCCCAGCTTCGGCATGGCGCTGATCGGGCGTCTGCTCGAGACGCAGGGCTTTCGCGTCGGCATCATCAGCCAGCCGGACTGGCTCTCGGCCGAGCCCTTCCGTGCCCTTGGGAAACCGAATCTGTATTTCGGCGTCACCGCCGGCAACATGGATTCGATGATCAACCGCTACACGGCGGACCGCAAGCCGCGCTCGGACGACGCCTACACGCCGGACGCCGCCGCCGGCAAGCGGCCGGATCGCGCAGTCACCGTGTATGCCCAGCGCGCCCGCGAAGCCTTCCCCGGCGTGCCGGTGATCATCGGCAGCATCGAGGCCAGCCTGCGCCGCATCGCCCATTACGATTACTGGAGCGACAAGGTGCGCCGCTCCGTGCTGCCGGACTCCAAGGCCGACATGCTGATCTTCGGCAGCGCCGAGCGCGCGCTAGTCGAGCTCTCGCATCGTCTGGCAGCAGGCGAGTCCATCGACTCGATCCGCGATCTGCGCGGCACCGCCTTCATGGTCAAGAAGAACTGGCTGCCGGACGAGGAATGGAGCGAGATCGATTCGCTGAGTCTGGACAAGCCGGGCCGCGTTGATCCGCATCCTGATCCTTACGCGATGGAGCCGCAACAGACCGCGACGGCGCCGAATGCCGATGGCTCGCTGCCGGTGCAGATCGTGCCCGCCGCCGCACGCGTCGCGGCGCGTAAGGCCGCCCGCGCCAAGACGGTGGTGCGCCTGGCAAGCTATGAAGCCATCTGTGACGACCGCGTGCTCTACGCCCACAACTCACGTGTGTTCCATCTGGAATCCAATCCGGGTAACGCCCGCGCGCTGCGCCAGACCCATGGCGAGCGCGATGTGTGGCTCAATCCGCCGCCAATTCCGCTCACCACAGAGGAGATGGACTACGTCTTCGACGCGCCCTTCGCCCGTGCGCCGCACCCGAGCTACGGCAAGGCGCGCATCCCGGCCTGGGAGATGATCCGCTTCTCGATCAACATCATGCGCGGCTGCTTCGGCGGCTGCACCTTCTGCTCGATCACCGAGCACGAAGGGCGCATCATCCAGAGCCGCTCGCACGAATCGATCCTGAAAGAGATCGAGGAGATCCGCGACAAGATTCCTGAATTCCGCGGGCATATCTCGGACCTCGGTGGGCCGACCGCCAACATGTACCGCATGGCCTGCAAGGATCCGAAGATCGAGACTTCCTGTCGGCGCCTCTCATGCGTGTATCCAGGCATCTGCGAGAACCTCAACACCAGCCACGACTCGCTGATCGAGCTGTACCGCAAGGCGCGCGCGATTCCCGGGGTGAAGAAGATCACCATCGGTTCGGGGTTGAGATACGACCTCGCGGTGCGCTCGCCGGAATACGTCAAGGAACTAGTGACCCACCACGTCTCGGGCCTCCTGAAGATCGCCCCCGAGCACACAGAGGAAGGCCCGCTTTCCAAGATGATGAAGCCGGGCATCGGCACGTTCGAACGTTTCCGTAAGATGTTCGACAAGTATTCCAAGGAAGCCGGCAAGACCCAGCATCTGGTGCCCTACTTCATCGCCGCCCACCCCGGCACCGCGGACGAGGACATGCTGAACCTCGCCCTGTGGCTTAAGCAGAACAATTTCCGCCCGGATCAGGTGCAGGCCTTCACGCCCACGCCACTGGCGATGGCCACAGCCATGTATTACTCGCGCAAGAATCCGCTGAGGAAAGTCTCCCAGGATTCGGAAGACGTGGAAACCCCGCGTCTGGCCAAACAACGCAAGCTGCACAAGGCGCTGCTGCGTTATCACGACCCGGACAACCATGAGCTGATCCGCGAATTTCTCGTCGACATCAATCGCCGTGATCTGATCGGCAGCAGCCCGCACCAGCTGGTGCCGCGCGCCAGCGCCATGCTTCAGCGCCCAGGGCCCGGCAAAGCACCTCAGCGCCCGGGAAGTGCGGTAAAAAGTCACAGACCTCGCAAATGAATTGCGAAATTTGACGTATTTGCCATATCTGTCAAATCAGGCAGGTAAAAACCGCGGCTAGACTGGAGCATCGCCACTTCTGGACTCCGCATGCGCTCGCCGCATCTACTCGCCCGCCGCCTGTTCCGCCAGCTTCTGCCGGCCTATCTGCTCCTGGCAGCGGCGCTCACCGCGCTGCAACTGTTCACCCTGTACGGCTCCACCCGCCAGGCCATTGATGGCGAACTCAACTACCTCGCACGCGCTTTCTCACCCAGTCTGGGCGAAGCGCTGTGGGCCATGGACCGACGCCAGCTGGCCGATCTCGCCGCCGGCATCGAACGCTCGCCAGTGGTCAGCGCCATCCGCATCAGCGACGAAGCCGGCCGCGTGCTGATCTGGGCAGGGAATCTCGATGCCCGCCAACCTGCTGGAATGACGCCACTGCGCGTAGCGCTGGAGCACGCAGTGCCCGGCGCGGACGCCATCACGGTCGGTCACTTCGAGCTGTACTCCAGTCACGCCCTGGTGCTCGCGCAGATGCGTTACAGCCTGCTGGCCACCCTGCTCAACTCCTTCGTCATGGCAGCCGCGCTGTGGGCCCTCTTCTACTGGATCATCCACCGCGAGCTGTCGCAGCCACTGGCCGCCATGGCCGAAGCCTTGCGCCACTGGCGCAAGGGCGCGGCAGGTGAAATGGCCCAGCCCGCATATCCACACCGTGATGAACTGGGCAGTCTGCTGGCCGCTTTTGCCGAGGCGCGCAGCCGTCTCGATACCAGCCTGCAGGCGCTGGCCACGCTGAATACCGGTCTCGAAAACGAAGTCGGCCGACGCACCCAGGAGCTCAGCGAAGCCAAGCAACGTCTGGAGCTGAGCCTGGCCGCGGGGCGCCTGGGCTGCTGGGAATGGGAGCTGGACTCGGGCCGCAACCGTTTCGATGCGCGCTGGAAACAGATGCTCGGCTACGTCGATACGGAGCTGGAGGAGTCGCTCGACACGTTTACCGCATTGGTCCACCGGGACGACCTGCCCCGCCTCATGACGGCAGCACAGGCCCTCACCTCAGGCAAGATCGAACAATACCGCGTGGACATGCGCATGCGCTGCAAGAGTGGCGAATACCGCTGGATCCAGAGCTGCGGCGAAGTCACCGCGCGCTCAGCCGACGGCACGGCACGCCGCCTCTCCGGCACGCATCAGGACATCACCGAGCGCAAGCAAGCCGAGCAGGCCCTGCTTGAAGCCCATGCCGAAAACGCCCGCATGCTCTCCACGGCCAATGCCTCGCTGAGCCAGCGCGTGGCCGAGCGCACGCGCGAGCTCGAAGCCGCCAACCAGTCTCTGCGGGAGACGCTCTCACGCCTAGAGTCCACGCACCTTCAGCTCGCGCAGAGCGAGAAGCTCGCCACCCTCGGCAAGCTGGTGGCGCTCTTCGCTCATGACATCAGCAACCCGATCAGCAACAGCTGGATGGCCAGCGGCATCCTGGATGAAAACCTCGCCAGCGTCCGCCGCAAGCAGGCAGAGGGCACCCTGCGCCAGCGCGATCTCAGCGATTTCCTCGATACCGTCAGCGAAGCCCGCAAACTGCTCGACCGCAATCTCGAGCGTGCCCATGAGTTGCTCGAAGGCTTCAAGGACATGGCGCTGGATCAAGCCACCTCGATGCGCCGCCAGATCATGCTGCGCAGCTGGCTGGAGCAGCTTGGCTACACCCTCTCCCCCATGTTCAAGGGACGTGGCACACGTCTTGAATTCAACATCCCGCCAGATCTGGAGCTCGACACCAGCCCCGGCCCGCTGGCCCAGGTCATCACCAATCTGGTCAGCAATGCCCTCACCCATGCCTTTCCAGCCGGCAATGCCGGCGATGACACGCAGCAGATCCGCATCGAAGCCAAGCGGGATGAAACTGGCTGCGCCTGCCTGCAGATCAGCGACAACGGCAGTGGCATGAGCCCCGAAGTCCAGGCGCGCATCTTCGAACCCTTCTTCACAACGCGTGCCGGCCAGGGTGGTACCGGACTCGGTCTCGATATCGTGCGCAACATCGTCGAAGACACGCTGGGCGGCCAGATCGAAGTACACAGCACGCCCGGCGCCGGCAGCCAGTTCCACATCCGCCTGCCCGGCGCCTGAGCCCGCTGGCCCCCGCAAGCCTGCAAAAACCGATAAAGACTCCATTTGTTACCGATATCAGAACTATAATCGCGTGACCGGAAACATCCGGCCCAGAGCCTGAAAAAGGCCAATCACGTTTCACAACGGACTTTTGGAGACAAACATGCAATCAAGCCACCGCCTTACCGGCGCGCTGGCGCTCGTGGCTGCCAGCCTGCTGGCCAGCCCGGGTGCCCTCGCCGTCAGCTCCACCACCGCCCGCCCGCAACTGAGCAGTACGGCAGCGGCCGGCTACACGATCTCGAAGTACATGGCCCAGGCCGGCACCATCGGCTCGCTCACGACGGATAACTGGGATCCCACTGGCGGCGTTGGCGCCATCAGTGGCTTCACTGCCAACTACAAGGTCGCCGCCGACGGCAGCGCCAGCTACACCACCATCCAGGCCGCCATCAACGCCGCCGTATCGGCGGGCGGCACGAGCCGCAAGTACATCAGCGTGAAGGCCGGCACCTACAAGGAAGTAGTGTGCATCCCGTCTTCCGCCCCACCGATCACGCTCTACGGTCTGGACGCCAGCGCTGGCAACACAGTGCTTCACTACAACAATTCCAACCTGACGCCAAAATCCACCGGCACCGCCACCTCCAAGTGCGCCAGCAATGCCTCGGCCACCACCGTCGGCACCAGTGACAGTGCCAGCTTCACGGTGATGTCCAAAGACTTCCGCGCCCGCAACCTGACTTTCAAGAACAGCTACACCGAGGGCAGCTACAGCGGCAGCAACCAATCCGCCCTGGCCTTATCGGTGCGCGGCGACAAGGCGATCTTCGAGAACGTGCAGGTGATCGGCAATCAGGACACCCTGTTCATTGGCTCAACCAGCTACAGCACGGTAATCCGCGCCTTCTTCAAGTCGAGCTTCGTGCAGGGGGATGTGGACTTCATCTTTGGCCACGGTACCGCTGCTTTCTACGGCTGCACGATCCAGTACACCGGCGCGCGTCTGGGCGCCTCGGCCACCAGCTACATTTTTGCCCCCAGCACCCAGTCGACCAACAGCTACGGCTTCCTGGTCACCAACAGCACGCTGAACTCCACCGGCAGCGCGGGCACCGGCAAGACTTATCTGGGTCGAAACTGGGCGCAATCGGGCGCCAAAGGCCAACTGGTGATACGTGACACAGCCATCGGCGCGCATGTCCGCATCACCGATCCCTGGGCGGCCGGCACCAATGGCGCAGCCTATTCCAGCTCAACCGCCCGTTTCTGGGAATACAACAATTCCGGAACCGGCAGCGGCAACTGAGCCGCCTTCCACCGCTTGACTCCTCCTGCCTAAGTGCAGTTGATTGGCCCGGTGGCTCAACGCCGCCGGGCCCTTTTTTTGACGGTCTCAAGCCCGCGTGCAAAAAAACAACGGCCCTTGGTCGGGCGGAAGCGATGCTGCAGCGCACGCCTGCCCCAAGGTCTGGCCAGCTCGCTATGATCTGCCCCACACTAGACTTGCCCGGATAGCCAGCATGAACACCCGTCGCCGCATCTCCCTCGTCATCCCCTTCTACAACGAAGAAGAAAACGTCGACAACACGCTGGCCGTGATCGGCAAGGTGATCGACAGCACCCGCTACGACTGGGAACTGGTCGCCATCAATGACGGCAGTCGCGACCAGACCCTGGCCAAGCTGCATGCCGCCAATCCGGAAAACTTCGAGCTGGTGGTGGTGGATCTGTCGCGCAACTTCGGCAAGGAGGCCGCGCTTTCCGCCGGCCTGTCGCAAGCCTCCGGCGACGCCGTGATCCCGCTCGACGCAGACCTGCAGGATCCGCCCGAGATGATCGCGGCGATGCTGGAAAAATGGGAACAGGGCTTCGAAGTGGTGCTCGCCCGCCGCTCGGACCGCAGCAGCGACGGCTTCCTCAAGCGCCAGTCCGCCGAAGGTTTCTACCGCGTGATGAACCGCCTCTCGGAAGTGAAGATTCCGGATAACGTCGGCGACTTCCGCCTGATGGACCGCCGCGTGGTCGAAGTCGTCGCCAACCTGCCCGAGAGCCGCCGCTTCATGAAGGGCCTGTTCGCCTGGGCCGGTTTCCGCACCACCAGCATTGATTACATCCGCCCCGAGCGCGAATTCGGCGAAACCAAGTTCTCCGGCTGGAAGCTGTGGAACCTCGCCGTGGAAGGCATTACCTCCTTCTCGATTGCGCCGCTGAAGATCTGGACCTATGTCGGTTTCCTCGTCGCACTGGGCGCCTTCCTCTACGGCAGCGTGGTGATCGCGCGCACCCTGTTCTTCGGCATCGATGTGCCCGGCTATGCCTCCTTGCTGACCGTGATGCTGTTCATGTCCGGCCTGCAACTGATCGGCCTCGGGGTGATCGGCGAATATGTCGGCCGCGTCTATCTGGAAAGCAAGCGCCGCCCGCCCTTCGTGATCCGCTCGGTGGAGCAGCGCGGCCGGAAATCCGCATGATCCGCGCCGAATTCCCGCGCTTCCTGCGTTTCTGTGCGGTCGGGGTCGCCAATACAGGCGTGCACATGCTCATCGTGCTGACGCTGGCCGAGCTGCTGCACTGGCCGCCCCCCCTGGCCAACGCCATGGCATTTTTAGGCGCTAACCTGTTCTCCTACATCCTCAACAGCCGCTGGACCTTCGCCACGATGAAGGGCGACGCCTCCCGCTATCCGCGTTTTCTGGCCGTGTCGCTGGTCGGCCTGGCGATTTCCTGGGCCAGTGTTGAACTGGCCATGCTCGCCGGCCTGCATTACCTGTTCGGCGTAGTGGGCTCGGTGCTGCTGGTGGCGGTCAGCGGCTACATCCTCAACCGCCTGTTCGTATTCCGCCACTGAAGATGGACTTTCCCTGCCTGATCCGCCGCCCGGAAACTCCGCCGCAGCATCGCCCGCCGCTGCTGGTTCTGCTGCACGGCAAGGGCGCCAACGAGGAAGACCTGTTCAGCATCGCCCGCCATACCGATCCGCGCTTCGTGGTCGCCAGCCTGCGTGCGCCGCACGAGATGGCGCCCGGCTACTACCGCTGGTACGAGCGCACTGGCACACCGCAAGGCAGCGTGTTCGACGAAGCCGAGATCGAGGCCAGCCGCATCTGGCTGGTGCAGGCCGTGAATGACCTGGTCATGGGGCTGGGCGCGGATCGGCGCCAGGTACATCTGTTCGGCTTCAGCCAGGGTGCCGCCATGGCTCTGGCCATGGCGCTGACCTCGCCGCAACATGTGCGTAGTGTGGTGAGCATCGCCGGACGTCTGTTGCGCGCCTGTGCACCGCTGGCCGCGCCACCCTCGGCGCTAGCCCACCTGAGCGTCCTGCTGCAACACGGCAGCCAGGATGATCTGGTGCCGCATGCCGAGTCTGCGCTGGCCTGCCAGCTCTTCGCCGAGCTCGGCGTCAAACAAGGTTTCAAGAGCTACCATGCCGGCCACACCATCAGCCCGGCCATGCTCAAGGATGCGCTGGACTTTCTGCGCGTCCAGCTCGACGCCGACACGCCATCTGCATCCTGAAAAAAAGGCCGCCAGGCAAGCGCTGGCAGCCGTGTTGCGGGGCCGTGCGGCTCAGATGAAGAACAGGCGCGTCACCGAGCCGAACAACATGAAGGCCGACATCAGGATCCCATAGATCAGCGCAAAGTTCTCCCAGCGCTCACTCATCAGCGGCCGCCACAGCACGAACAGCAACAGCGCCGGCACGTAGTAGCGCGGCTCGATCAGCGGATGCATCGCCGCCGAGGCGATGGCGGCCGGATACAGCCAGTTCAAACGTGCGTCCGGCATGCGCGTCACACATGCGGTCAGCACCATCCAGGCCACCGGCAGGAAGGCCAGCACACGGAAGGTGAAGCTCTGGGTCAGCCAGTACAGCAACTCGTTGTGCAACCACCAGCGCAGGTGTTCCTGATTGTAGGGATGCGGGTTGGTGTAGGTGCCCATGTAGAGCAGAAAGCCCGCCAGCAGCATCAGCACCACGGCCGGGCGGCGTGCCATCAGATCGAGAATGCGCGGCACGGCCTGCAGGTTGTGGGGCAGAAAAATCACCCAGCTCCAGATCAGGAAGCTGTAGATGTTGCCGGGATTAACCCCTTCCTGATGGAAGGATCGATCGCCCACTGCCACGCCCTTGTTCCAGATCACGAAGGCCACCACCACGCCGAGCAGCAACAGCAGCGGCCAGGCCTTGCACAAGGTATTCAGCAGCAGGCGACGCAGCATCGCGCGCCAGTGTTCGAGCTTCACCCCATCCAGCATCACCAGCCACAACATCAGCGCCGACCAGATGATGGTGTCCTGACGCAGCACGAAGGCAATGGCGCCGGCCACACCGGCCCACAGCAGGCGCCCGCTCAGCGCACACATGGCCGTGGCGAGCACGGCTGCCGCCGCCCAGGCATCGGTGTACATCATGAAATAGAAGGGGAAGAGCAGCGGGAAGTACCACAGCTGCAAGACCCTCCTGCCCGCTTCCGCCGGCATCTGCCGGACCAGCATGTACCAGCCGATCCAAGGCAGGCTCAGGGCCCCCACCAGGGTCACCGTCCGGTGCATCTGGTCGTGATAGAAATGCAACGCTTGCGCCACCAGCGCCAGCACGGCGTGGTAGGTCGGGATCATGGTGATGTTGTCAAGGATCTCCCAGTTGCCGGCATACATGTGCCAGATCTGCGCGCCGTGAAAACCTTCGTCGGACAACAGGCCGGCCTGGGTGCCCACCAGAGCCAGACCGAACACTGCTCCGATCAGGATGCAGATTCCGGCCGTCCAGCTGCTCCACTGCCCTGCCACATTTCCGGGCCTGCTCTCGCCCGCCTGCATTGCCTGCACTGCCAAGATCCGTCTCCCCGCTTGTTATGTGTGCCCGGCGCCGTTGATCAACACGGCGCCAGAAGGCCTTTCCAGAAGGCTGCCCATACTACCAGCCACCTGCTTTGAACACATGCCGCAGCGCGGCGCAAGCGACCAGACGTCGCTGCATGCAACAAACGCAAGCGCCCCCCCACTGCCGTCCGTCGCAGACTGTTCTGCCCTGCCCTTCAGGCCCCGGCTCGCACAGGAAGGGCGGTGGCAAAATTGCCCTATTCCAAGCACGCCAGCCCGCCCGCGCGGTATCCGGCGCTCATCCCCGGGGATTCCAGCATGACCAGGCACAAACTTCTCGCCGCAATTGCGGCCGCATTCATTGCCCTTGCCGCGATGGCCGGCTGGTGGTGGAAGACGCAGCGTACCCCTCAGATGATCGGTGGCGATGCCGTGATCGCCCAGGCTGATGGCCCCTTTGAAGCTAATACCTGCCAATCCCGCCTGTTCGAAGACCAGCCCGCCCTGGCCGTCGTTTTTTCAGAGCCGGTAGCAAGCGGCCAATCCTTCGACAAGCTGCTGCAGGTGGTGGATCTGGGCCGCATTGATGGCGCAGCAGACAACAGCAGCGAACAAACCTCCAGCCAGGGTCCGGCCCAGAACGGCAAGGCCAGCAGCAACGAGAAAATCCTACCCGGCAGCTGGGTGATCGGCAGCAACCCGCGCGTACTGTTCTTCCCCTACATCAAGCCGCAACGCAATTACCGCATCCGCATCGCAGCCGAGTTCAAGGCCGCCGCCGGCGCCAAACTCGTGGCAGCCAAGGAGTGTGACGTTGCCAGCGAGGAAATGCCGCCCTCCTTCTTCTTCGCCAGCAAGGGAACGGTACTGCCCGCAAAACAGAACGGCGGCCTGCCGGTGGTGACAGTGAACGTGCCGGAGGTGGACGTGCAGTTCCTGCGCGTGGAACCGGCGCAGATGCCACGCTTCATCGAAACCGTGCTGGGCGTACGCCATCAGGGTCCGAGCTACGATGGTGACGAGGAAGGCGAGTGCTACGACTGCTATGGCTATGAGGGCGACAACAGCAAGCTCAAGGGCCGCAGCTGGAGTTACCAGCTCGACCGCCTGCGCGAGGTGTCCAGCAGCGTGTACATGGGCCGCTTTCTGACCAGCGACAAACCCAACGCGCGCAAGGTGACCCACCTGCCGGTCGAGACCATCAAGGAGCTGCAGGAGCCCGGCATCTACATCGCGGTGATGAGCCAGCCCGGCCGCTTCCGTGACGACTACCAGACGACCTACTTCTACGTCAGCGACATCGGCCTGCACGCGCGCCGCAATGCGCAGCAGCTGGACGTCTTCACTACCTCGCTGGCCAGCGGCAAGGCGCTCGGGGACATTGAAGTGGAAGTGCTCGACGCCAATGGCAAACGCGTCGCCAATGGCCGCGTTAACGGCGATGGTCACGCAGCCCTGGCCGGCGTACCGAGCGATGCGCGCCTGCTGCTGGCGCGTCGTGGCAAGGAAATGTCGCTGGTCGCCCTGCAGGAGCCGGCGCTGGATCTCTCGGAGTTCGATACCGGCGGCCATCAGCCCAACCGCAACAAGCTCTTCGTGTATGCCGGACGCGATCTCTACCGCCCCGGCGAGAGCTTCGAAGTCTCCATCCTGGCCCGCGACGCAGACGGCCATGTGCAGCCGCCCCAGCCCTTGCAGGCCACCCTGCAACGCCCGGATGGGAAGAGCGTGCTGACCCAGAGCTGGCAGCCAGACAGCAAGCTGCCCGGTTACTTCCGCCAGCGCATCAGCCTGCCGGCTGACGCCCAGACCGGCAGCTGGAGCCTCGCGCTGCGCAGCGACCCAGCCGCCAAGGCGGCCGACAAGGTGTGGAGCTTCCAGGTAGAGGAATTCCTGCCCGAGCGCATGAAGCTCCAGCTGCGTAACGACCAGCCCCTGCTGCTGGCAGACGCGGACTTCAGCGTCGCCGTGCAGGGGGATTACCTCTTCGGTGCGCCGGCCGCCGGCAACCGCCTGCTCGGCAGCGTGGCCACCGAACGCGAGCTCAATCCGCTGGCTGCCAAGTGGCCCAACTTCATCTTCGGTGACTTTGCTGACGATAGCCGCAAACGCCGTGCCGAGCTCGACGAAAGCGCCCTCGACGAGCAGGGCAAGGCCCGCGTCGAGGTGCCCTTCGATGCCAGCGGCGCGCGCTCGCCACTCACCGTGCGCGCCAGCTTCAGCCTGCTCGAATCCGGTGGCCGCCCGGTTGTGCGCTCGATCGAGCGCACCTGGTGGCCGGCCGCCCAGCTCATCGGCGTGCGCCCGGCCTTCGATCGCAACGTAGCCCGCGAGAGCAGCCCGGCCGAGTTCGAGCTGATCCGCGTCGGCACGGATGGCAAGTTCGCCCCGCTCAACGAGGCCGCCTTCCGTCTCTACCGCGAGGATCGCCAGTACTACTGGCGCTTTGATGACCAGAAAGGCTGGCACTCCGGCTTTACCGAAACCGAAGAACTCGAACAGGCCGGCAAGCTGGTGCTCAAGCAGCCTGGCAAGCTTTCCCTGCCGGTCGGCTATGGCCGCTATCGGCTGGAAGTGACGGACGCCAGCACCGGCATGACGCTGCGCTATCGCTTCTACGCCGGCTGGGGTGCTCAGGAAGCCGAGGATCTCGGCAACCGGCCGGACCGCGTCCAGCTCAAGCTCGAAGGTGCACCGGTCAAGGAAGGTGACAGCGTGAAGCTCAACATCGTGCCACCGCACGATGGCGAAGCGCTGGTCACGGTCGAAGCGGACAAGGTGCTGTGGAGCCGCCGCATCAGCGTCTCGGCCAGCGGCAGCAGCCTCACGATCCCGGTCGACAAGAGCTGGAGCCGCCACGACCTCTACATCTCGGTGCTCGCCTTCCGCCCCGGCAGCCAGGGCGACCGCGTCACCCCGGCGCGCGCGCTGGGCCTGATCCACCTGCCTCTACAGCGTGAGGAGCGGCGCCTGAAAGTGGCCCTGACGGCGCCGGCCAAAGTCCTGCCCGAGCAGAAAACCACAGTGAAGGTAAAGGTCGACGGCGCCGCCGGCAAGCAGGCCATGGTCACACTCTCGGCCGTGGATGTCGGCATCCTAAACATCACCAACTTCAAGACGCCCGCCCCCTTTGACTTCTTCTTCGGCAAGCATCGCTACGCGCCCGATCTGCTGGACCTCTACGGCAAGCTGATCGAGAAGATGGATGGCGATCGCGGCAAGCTCAAATGGGGCGGTGACGCCGGCAAGCGCGACACCCAGAGCATGCCCAAGAAGGTCAAGCTGGTGGATCTCTTCTCCGGGCCGGTGCTGCTCGATGCCAAGGGTGAGGCCAGCATCACGATGGACATTCCGGACTTCAACGGAACCCTGCGCCTGATGGCGGTAGCCTCCACCGCTGACAACTACGGCGCCGCCGAGCGCGAAATGATCGTTGCCGCGCCCATCGTGGCCGAACTCGCCATGCCACGCTTCATCGCGCCGGGCGATCAGGCCACCATCGCGCTGGATGTCACCAACCTCTCTGGCAGCGTTCAGGACATCAGCATCCGCCTGTCCGCCGCCAGCCCGCTGGCGATCCGCGACGGCGAACGCAAGCTGAGCCTGCGCGACAAGCAGCGCCAGACCTTGCGCTTCACCGCCGAGCCCACCGACGCGATCGGTCTAGCCCGTATCCGCCTCGAAGTGAAGGGCAGTGGTGCCAAGCCCATCAGCATCGTGCGTGAAGCCGCCCTGCAGGTGCAGCCTCCGCTGCCGCTGATGCGCGAAGTACGGCGCGCGAAGATCGAGCCAGACGGCAACTTCAAGCTCGACCCGGCCCTGGTCGAGAAGTATTTCCGCGGCTCCAGCACGCTCTCGGTCACCGTTTCCGCCAAGCCGCCGCTGAACGTGAATAGCATCGTCAAGGGTCTGCTGAACTACCCCTACGGCTGCCTGGAGCAGACGACCAGTGCGGCCTATCCTCATGTCTTCATCGACGAAGTGGCAGGCAAGGCTTTTGGCATTGAGCCGCGCAGCCGTGAAGAGCGCGCCCGTTTCATCGAGGGCGCCATCGGCCGCATCGCCGGCATGCAGGGCGCCAAGGGCGGCTTCAATCTGTGGGGTAGCGGTCCCTACGAAACCTGGCTCACCGCCTATGTCAGCGGCTTCCTGCTGGACGCCCGCGCCCAGGGCTTCACGGTGCCCGACGCGATGCTCAAGAACGCACAGGACTGGATGCTCACCACCCTGCAAAGCGCACCGAACAACTTCCCGAGCCTGCCTGCCACACTCAAGCCGGATGAGAATGGCCGCTACAAGCGTCAGGACTACGAGCTCTTGCGCAACAGCCACCAGCGCTTTGCCGAGATGGCCCACCTAGCCTACATGCTGGCACGTGAGCAGAAAGCGCCGCTGGCCACCCTGCGCATCCTGCACGACCAGTACCGCGATCGCGCCAAGTCCCCCCTGCCCCTGATCCACCTTGCGCTGGCCCTGCAGCAGATGGGTGACGCCGCAAGGGCCAAGGTGGCGCTGGATGAAGCCGTGAATCGCCGCTACGGCATCCAGCCCGAGAACTACAGCCCCTGGCTCGGCGACTATGGCAGTCGTAGCCGCGACCTGGCCCTGAGCTACGCCCTGCTGGTGCGCCATAAAGTAGCCCATCCACGTCGCGAAAACCTGCTCTTCGATCTGGCCGACAGCCTTGGCAGCCGTTCCTATTTGTCGACGCAGGAACGCCTCGCGCTATTCCTCGCCGCCCAGTCCCAGGGCACGGCGGAAGGCAGTGGCGAATGGACAGCACTGCTCAGGCAGGGCGAGCGCACGGACACCCTCAGCTCGAAGCGCGACGAAATGCGCAACGTGGATATCGCCGCGCTGGCCAAAGGCATTGCGATCGAGAACAAGGGCAGCGCACCGCTCTTCATCGAAATCGAGGCCGCCGGCTATCCGCTCAAGCCGCCCACTCCGAAGGACGACCAGATCAAGCTCAGCCGTGAGTGGTTCAATACCGACGGCAGCGCCTGGAAGGGTGGTCCGCTACGCACCGGTGACATGCTCATCGCGCGGATCACCGCCACGGCCTGGCAGACGATCGAGGACGGCATGATCATCGACCACATCCCGGCCGGGCTGGAAATCGAGAACCTGAACCTGTCACAAGGGCCGCAGGCTTCCGAATTCAGCGTGGGCGGTGTGAACGTGGCCGAGGCCATGAGCGACGAGCGCATCCGTCACCGCGAGTTCCGCGATGACCGTTTCGTCGCCGCCGTGAAGCTGGGCGCCAACAAGCTAACGCTCTTCTATCTGTTGCGCGTGGTGACACCGGGCACTTACGGCGTCCCCGCAAGCTTCGCTGAAGACATGTACCGCCCCGAGCTGCGCGGGGTGGGCAACAGTTCTCCGGTCATCCGGGTCATCGACCCGAAGACCGCGGACAAGACACCGACTGCAGACTGAAACGGAACACCACCATGGGCATTCTCGACACCCTCAAATCCATCCTCGCCAAAACTCCGGCACCGGCTACGCCGGAGGCCGAAAGCAACAGCGGCGGCGCCGAGATCCTGCCATTGCCGCTTGAGCGCCGCTCCCGCCCGCGCGTGAATGCCCGTGACGGTACCAAAGTGCTGATCATTGATGACTCACCGACCATCGTTGCCGTGTTCCGCAAGATCCTGCGCACCGCTGGCTACGTGGTGCTGGAGGCTCTGGATGCCGAGCAAGGCCTCGAGATCGCCCGCCAGGACAAACCGGAGCTGATCTTTCTGGATATTGTGCTGCCGGGCATGAACGGCTTCGCAGCCCTGCGCCATCTGCGGCGTGACCCGCTCACACGCGAGATTCCAGTGATCATGATCAGTGGCAACGAGCAAGCGACCGAGCAATTCTTCGGCACCCGCATCGGCGCTGACGACTTCATGAAGAAGCCTTTCTCCCGCTATGAAGTGTTTGCCCGCATCGAACGCCTGCTCGACGCTGAGCTGATCCCACGCCGTGTCTCCGCCCCGCCCTCGCGCGAGGCAATGCTGGCCCCGGTCGAGAACCCGCTCCAGCAACAGGCGCTCTGAGTCTCCTGCCTGTAAAGAACAAGCCCGCAGCGTTTTCGCTGCGGGCTTTTTTACGCATCACTCATTCAAGGCCCGAAAAGCAAAAAGCCCGCAGGCTTGCGACCTGCGGGCTTTTTATTTTCTGTACTCAAACAACAGATTTGTGCTGGGCGCGTAGTGAGCGGAATCAGGCTTGGTACAAGCTTTTCCCGCGCAGTAACACCCTGCGCAAATTTAGCGAATGACGCGAGCGCCCTTGCCCTTCATTGCAGCTTCAACTTCTTCCACGCGCACCATGGAGGTGTCACCCGGGGTGGACATGGCCAGCGCGCCGTGAGCTGCGCCGTATTCGACGGCAGCTTGCGGGCCCTTGCCTTCCAGGAAGCCATAGGCCAGACCGGAAGCGAAACCGTCACCACCGCCGACGCGGTCATAGATTTCCAGGTTTTCGCGCTTCATGGACTGATACAGCTCGCCCTGGTAGTAGCACAGTGCGGACCAGTCGTTGATCGTCGCGGTCTTGGCGTTGCGCAGGGTGGTGGCAGCCACCTTGAAGTTCGGGAATTCAGCCACAGCAGCCTGAATCATCTTCTTGAAGCTCTCGGTTTCGATGTTGGTCAGGTGCTCGTCGGCGCCTTCCACTTCGAAGCCCAGGCAGGCGGTGAAGTCTTCTTCGTTACCGATCATCACATCGCAGTACTTGGCGATGTTGCGGTTGATCTTCTGTGCGCCTTCCTTGCCACCCTGGCTCTTCCACAGGGAAGCGCGGTAGTTCAGGTCATAGGCCACGACGGTGCCATACTTGTTGGCGACTTCCACGGCTTCGATCACGGCTTCAGCAGTGTTCGAGGCCAGCGCAGCAAAGATACCGCCGGTCTGGAACCAACGCACGCCTTCTTCGCCGAACAGCTTTTCCCAGTTCACTTCACCCGGGCGGATTTGCGAGGCAGCCGAGTGGCCACGATCGGAACAACCCAGCGCCGGACGGATGCCGAAGCCCTTTTCGGTGAAGTTCAGGCCGACGCGGGTGTTCTTGCCCAGGCCATCGAAATCGCGCCAGATGACGTGGGACATGTCCACGCCGCCCTGCATGATGAAGTCTTCAACCAGCCAGCCCAGATCGTTCTTCGGCAGAGCGGTCACGACGGCAGCGCGCTTGCCCCAGCACTTCTTCATGGCGCGAGCGACGTTGTACTCGCCGCCGCCTTCCCACACCTGGAACTGGCGGGAGTTGCGCACGCGGCCAAAACCCGGGTCGAAACGCAACATGACTTCACCGAAGGACACGCAGTCCCACTTGGTTTCGGCGGCAGACTTGATGATCAGTTCAGACGACATTTTTTATCCTGTAAATGATTTGGAGTGGATCTTGCACTGCGGGCCGCACAGCTTGCGCTGAGCGGCCCGGCAGGATTCAAATTTGATTACTTCGCAGCCAGTTCGGCCTTGATGGTCTTGACCAGCTGAACGGTCTTGCGAACGTTTTCTTCGATGCCCTTGTAATCCTTGGCGTCGAGCAGCTTCTTGGTGATCAGGTTGCTACCGATACCGCAAGCCACGATGCCGGCGCCATACCACTTGCGCAGGGACTCTTCGGTCGGCTCGACACCGCCGGTGGGCATGATGCGCGTCCAGGGCATCGGGCCCATGACGCTCTTGACGAACTCGGGGCCGCCCACGGAGGAACCCGGGAACACCTTGACGATTTCGCAGCCCAGCTCTTGTGCATCACCGATTTCGGTGGCGGAGCCACAGCCGGGGCTGTAGGGGATGCCGCGACGGTTACAGACCTTGGCCACATCGGCGTTCAGCAGCGGGCCGACGATGAACTTGGCGCCGTTGGCGATGTAGATGCCGGCGGTGGGGGCTTCAACGATGGAGCCCACGCCCATGATCACGGACGGGTCAGCCTTGGCGAAATACTTGGTGACTTCAAAGAACACGTGCGAAGCGAAATCGCCGCGGTTGGTGAACTCGATGCACTTGGCGCCACCGTTGGCACAAGCCTGGATCACGCTCTTGCAAACTTCGACGTCCGGATCGTAGAACACCGGGATCACAGCCTGGTCCATCATCGCGGCCAGAACGGCCATACGGTCTTTTGCAGCCATTGCAAATCTCCTGAGAAATTATGAAAACGCCGCAGAGGGATGGCGGCGCGTGGTCCAGCTAGCCGGCGATTTTCCCGCAATAGCGGCCAACTATCAAGGTAAAGGCTGGCCGCAAAGGGGGAATCTTCCCGGGTAAACCCGAAAAAAGCCGTCGGATCATGCCACGCAGGGCGTGACGGACGTTTGACACAGTGCAAGCGGGGTGGAATGCCGCAATGCAATATCCACTCAGTGAAAATCCCGGCTCACCGTATCCAGGCGCCCGAGCCAGAGGGAAAGATCCACCAGGCGCTGGGCAATCAGGTGCACCACCCCGCTCTCCACCTGCAACTGGCCATAAACGCCCAGCAGACGGGCGCCGAGCAGCTCGCGGCGCTGACGCTCGGCCAGTGCCGAGTGGACGATCACGTTCACCATGCCGCTCTCGTCCTCCAGGGTCACAAACACGCTCTTGGACGATCCCGGCCGCTGGCGGCTGATGACGATGCCGGCGGCGCGGGCCAGTGCCCGGTCGCCAGCCCGGCGAATGGCAGCGGCGCTGAGGAAACGGCGCGCAGCCAGGCGCTCACGCAAGAGACTCAGGGGGTGCGGGCGCAGACTCATGCCAAGGCTGGCGTAATCGGCGACCAGCTCCTCGCCCAGCGCTGGCGCGGCTAGTTGCACGGCGGTCTCCGGCGCAGCCTGCTGCACGAAAAGATCGCCCTGCCCGCACCGGCCCGAGGATGAAGACGGACGCTGTACCCCGCTGACCTGCCAGGTCGCCTGGCGCCGATGGCCGGCCAGCGAGCGCAGGGCATCCGCCTCGGCGAGTCGGCGCAGCACGGCGCTCTCCAGCCCGGCCCGGGCGGCAAGGTCCTGCGCATCGCGGAACGGAGCCAGCGCCCGCGCTGCCACGATGGCCTCCGCAGCCTCGGCGGAAAGGCCATTCACCTGTAGCAGCCCCAAGCGCACCTGCGGCCGGCGGCCCGCGCGCGGCAGCAAGGTACAGCGCAATGCACTGGTCTCGACATCCACCGGCAACACCTCCACGCCATGCCGACGTGCGTCCTGCAGCAACTGGGCCGGCGCATAGAAGCCCATCGGCTGACTGTCGAGCAGCGCGCACAGGAAGGCCTCCGGCTCATGACATTTGAGCCAGGCCGACACATAGGCCAGCAGCGCGAAGCTCGCCGCGTGCGACTCGGGAAAACCGTATTCGCCAAAGCCCTCGATCTGCCGGCACAAGGCCTCGGCGAACGCGCTCAATCCCTTGGCTGCCATGCCGGCGCGTAGCTTGTCCTTGAAGCGCTCCAGATGGCCCTTCTGCTTCCACGAGGCCATGGCCCGGCGTAACTGGTCCGCCTCGCCCGGCGTGAAGCCGGCCGCCACCACCGCGAGCTGCATCACCTGCTCCTGAAAGATCGGCACACCCCAGGTGCGCGCCAGCACCGCGTCCACCTCTGTACTGATCTGCTGTACCGGCTTCTTCTCGGCGTGCCCCTTGAGAAAGGGATGGACCATGCCGCCCTGGATCGGCCCGGGCCGCACGATCGCCACCTGCACCACCAGGTCGTAGAACTCGCGGGGCCGCAGGCGCGGCAGCATGCTCATCTGCGCGCGCGACTCGATCTGGAACACTCCGATGGTGTCGGCCCGGCAGATCATGTCGAAGGTGGCAGCATCCTTGGGCGGAATATCGTTCATCGTCAGCAGCCTGCCTTGCCGTTCAGACACCAGCGCCAGCGTCTTGCGGATCACCGTGAGCATGCCCAGGGCCAGCACATCCACCTTCAGCAGGCCCAGAGCTTCGAGGTCATCCTTGTCCCACTGGATCACCGAGCGGTCCGCCATGGCCGCGTTCTCCACCGGCACCAGACGCGCCAACGGCCCCTGCGAGATCACGAAGCCGCCCACGTGTTGCGAGAGGTGGCGCGGAAAACCATGGATCGCCTCGGCCAGCGCCAGCCACTTGTGCACCCGCGGGCTCTCCAGCCGCATGCCGATGGCGGCGAGCCGCTCGGGCAGGGTGTCACGCGCATCCCACCAGGCCAGCGAGGCACTCAGCGCGGTGATCTGCTCTTCACCGAAGCCCAGCGCTAGGCCCACGTCGCGCAGCGCACTTTTTCGCCGATAGCGGATCACCGTGGCGGCGAGCGCGGCGCGGCTGCGGCCATACTTGGCGTAGATGTACTGAATGACTTCCTCGCGCCGCTCATGCTCGAAGTCGACATCGATGTCCGGCGGCTCATCGCGCTCGCGCGACAAAAACCGCTCGAAGAGCAGGCTCGCCCGCATCGGATCCACCGCCGTAATGCCCAGCGCATAGCACACCACCGAATTGGCGGCCGAACCACGCCCCTGGCACAGGATGCCCTGGCTGCGCGCAAACAGCACGATGTCGTAGACGGTCAGGAAGAAGGCCTCGTAAGCCTTCTCGCCGATCAGGGCGAGTTCTTTCTCCACATCGGCGCGTACCTTGTCCGGAATGCCGTCCGGGTAGCGGCGCAGCAGGCCGGCCTCGGTTTCCTGGCGCAGATAGCTCGCCAGCGTATGGCCCGACGGCACGATCTCGTCCGGATACTCATAGCGCAACTCTCCCAGCTCGAAATTGCACAGTGCCGCCACGCGCAGGGTTTCGGCCAGCAGCGCGGGCGGATGCAGGCGCGCGAGGCGCATCCGGGTGCGCAGATGGCGCTCGCCGTTCGGGAACAGGGCCAGCCCGGCCTCAAACAGGGTGCTGCGCAGGCGAATCGCGGTCAGCGTGTCCTGCAGCGGGCGGCGCCCGCGCACATGCATGTGCACATCGCCTGCGGCCACCAGCGGCAGCTCACAGGCTTCGCCGATGGCCTGCAGGCGGGCCAGCTGCGCGGCATCGTCCGGCCCACACAGCAGCTCGGCGGCAATCCACAGCCGCCCCGGAAAGCGTCCGGCCAGCCAGCGCGCATCCGCTTCGTCAGGCGCATCGCCCGGCAGCCATAGCGCCAGACAATCCGGCAAGGCGCCGCGCGGCGTGAGCCCCGCCAGATCACCCCGCGTCAGGTGATAAGCCCCCTTATCGGCACGCCGCCGCGCCAGCGTGATCAGCGCACCCAGATTGCCGTAGCCCTCGCGGTTCTGCGCCAGCAGCACCAGACGCAGACCACAGGCGAGGCGGAACTCACTGCCCACGATCAACTTCGGCATCGGCAACACGGGCGGCGCGGCCAAGCCGGCCTCCGCCGCCTCCCGCGCCAGACGCGCGTCTTCCGCCTGCAGCTCGCGCATGGCCTGCCAGGCCTGCACCACGCCCGCCACCGAACATTCATCCGTGATCGCCAGCGCCGCATAGCCACGTGCGCGCGCCTGCGCCACCAGCTCGGCCGGATGCGAAGCGCCGCGCAGGAAGCTGAAGTTCGTCAGGCAGTGCAGCTCAGCGTAATCCGGCAGCTTCATGCGAACAGCCCATGCAGCCACCAGCCTTGCGCGTCGCGGAACACCCACAGCCATTCACCGCGCGGATTGCTGGCCACGAAGTAGTCCCGCGTCACATCGCCACCTTGCCCGACCTCAGACCACCAGCCGCTCTCGATGCGCTCCGGCCCGGCGAGACGCAGGATAGCGCCCTCGTGCTGCGGCACGCCGGCGCGCTCGCCCAGCGCTTGCGGGCGTGGCAGCAGCCACAGCGGACGCGTGCCGGCCACCGCGGGCCTAACGCCGGCCTGCGCCTCGGGCACGGCGCGGCTGGCGCATTCCGGGCGGTGATCGGCCACGCAGGCCAGACCATGTACGGCCGCCTCACCCAGTCGCGCACGCAGGCGCTCGATCACCGGCGCCAGCGCCTGTGCGGCCTCCTGCCCGAAGAGCCCCAGGCTGCGCCCGGCGAGCGGCTGCGCCTCGTCCGCCAGCACTTGCACGCGCCACACCGGCGCCGTCAGCCGGTAATGCTCCAGCCGCTCGCGCAGCACGCGCTCGAAACGCGCGAGATCGGCCGTGGGCTCAGCGAAATTCAGCGGCAATTCGCTCGCTGGCAGGCCGTCCTCATGCTCCAGCAGGATCCGGCAGCTGCTCAGGCCTGATGCCCGGGCAGCGAGCCAGCCGGCCAGCGCAGCCAGCAGGCGGCGCAGGGCGAAGAGCAGCATGGCGGCCTCACTGACCTTGGCCGGCAGCTCCAGACGCTCGGCAAAATGCTCGGGAAAGATGAAGGCCGCGCGCGGGTCAGGCCGCTCACCCAGCGCCTGCGCCAGTTGCAGCGGCAGGCCGGCTCCGAAGCGGCGCTGCAGCCCGGCCGCCGGCAAAACCAGTAGATCGCCCAGACTACGCACACCCAGCGCGGCCAGCGTGCGCTGCTGCGCCGGCGTGAAGCCTTCGACGACCTGTACCGGCAAGGGCGCCAGCGCAGCCGGCAAAGCTTCCACTTCAAGGCAAGCCTCTTCCACCCCGGCCCGTGCCAGCCACTGCGCGGCACGCGGCGTGGGCGCCAGCCCCTGCACGGCGAAACTGCCCTGCTCCGCCAGCCCGGCCCGCACGCGTTCGCGCAAAGCTGGCAAGCCGCCGAAGAGACGCAGACAGCCGCCGATCTCCAGCAACAGCTCACCCTCCGCCGCCAGACTCACCTGCGGCGTGAAGGCCTCGCTCCAGCAGGCCAGCATGTGCAGCCAGGCGGCCTCACGCGCCGGCTGGCGCTCATGCACCAGCACGCCCGGCGCCAGGGCCAGTGCCGCGGCGAGACGCAGACCGGGCTGGATGCCGGCCGCCTGCGCGGCCTCGTTGGCGGCCTGTACCCGCTGCAGCGCCACGACCACGGCGGGTTCAGACTCGGGAGGGAATACCTCCAGCGCGAGGCAGGGGAAACGCAGACACAGCCACAGCATGGCTCACACCTGCACCCTTTGCGGCCGCAGTGGAAGCGGCGCAGCCTGCGGCTGCGGGCGCTGCGCCACCGGACGTGCCACCGGAAGCAACAGCGCTTTGCTGCACGGCGGCCCGCGCCGCTTCAGAAGATCGACCTGCAAGCCTTGCGGCGCTGCGCTCAGGGCCAAGCGCAGCGGTGCCGGCGAAGCACTGCGCGCCAGTGCCGGCGGGCGGAACACAAAGGCCGGCGCACGATGCCCTTCGGCCGCCAATTGCAGGCGGCGCAGGCTGCGCGCATCGACCTGAGCCGGCAGCCACAACAGCAGCGCACCCAGCGCACCGCTGGCCAACAAGGCCTCGGCGGCCCAGGCGGCCTCGCGCCCGCTCGCCTCCACCAGCAGCAGGCGCTCCAGCGGCAGCGCTGCCGCCCAGGCCGGCGCATGCGGCAGAAAAGGAGCTGCCACCAGCGCTACCGGCGCGACCTCGGCGCAGTGCCGCAGAGCCGGCTGCAGCAGAGCCAGCTCGCCAATGCCACGCTGCGCTGGCAACAACTCGGTGAGCGCGCCGCGCGGCCAGCCGCCGCCGGGCAACTCGGCATCCAGCGCTGCAAAGCCGCTGGCCACCTCGCCGGCCTCGTTGGGCGCGAAGCGATCGCCCCGCCAGACATCGGGGCGTAGCAGGACTTCATCGAGCGGAACGGGCATGGACATGGCGACAAATCCCGCCCTCACAAAGACGGCGGCGGCAGACAGGCGAAGGATGAATAGCTGTAATTTTATACAGTAAACAGCCTTGCGCCAGCCCTTTCTGAGTTTCATCCGCCACAGCGCGGCGACGCCCCGCCTTGCATGGGACAATGCCGGCCATGAATGCCACGCCGGAAATCACCTGCGCCACCTGCCGGGCCTGCTGTTGCCAGCTCGAAGTCATCCTGATGGGGGACGACTCCGTGCCACGCCACCTAACCCATGAAGACGAATGGGGGGGCGAAGTGATGCGCCGGCTGGAGGATGGCTGGTGCGTGGCGCTCAACCGCGACACGCTGCTATGCACGATCTACGAGCGCCGGCCGGATGTGTGTCGCGAATACGAAATGGGCGGATTGGCTTGCCGCGAGGAGCGTGCCCATCTGGACGCACTGCCCAGGACCGAACACCCGCTGCGCGGGCCCTTCTGAGCACCCGCTCATGCCCCAGCGTTTTCATGCCGCCAGGGATGAGACGACAGATCGCCCCGCAGCGCTCAGAGCGCTGTTCATGATCTTACTGCGAGGCCGTGATCGGGGCTCATGCGCTGCTCGGAATCCTCATTTATCGACATAAACTCCGGTCCCTGCGCTGCTCTTCACCCCGCTGACGGCCTCTCGCTACAGATCGTGAACAGCCTCTCAGGGTTCGATCAGGAGCAGTCGGTCACCATAGACCAGCAGCCCCTCCCCGCCCGGTAATTCGAATACGCCCTTCAGGTGTGCGGCCGTCGAGGTCGGGATCCGGCGCCAGCCAAGACCCGCATCCGCCGAGCTCAAGAGCACGCCCCCCCGCCCCGGCACATGGATTTCGCCCCTGCGATCCAGCACAGGCTGGCGCAAGGCCTGATCGGTTCCGCTGGCGATTTGTGTCCAGGTGATACCGCGATCGGCCGAGCGCAACAGCGTGCCCTGATCCCCACTCACGATCAGCAGGTCACGGGCACGATCGTGGAGGATGTAACGCAATGCAGCCGGGCTGACCGATGCCAGCGCCTGCCAGCTGACGCCCGCATCCGCCGAGCGCAGCAAGCGACCATCGGCACCTGCGGCGAGGAAAAACCCTTCGCCCTCACGCCCTGGCGGGCCGGCAACGAAAGCCACGGCAAAGAGTGATGTGCTCACCCCGCTGTCCCCTGCCTGCCAATGCTGGCCCCCATCGCGGCTGTACTGAATGCTGCCGGCACGCCCCACGGCCACCCAACTGCGATCCAGCGCGGAGGCCGCCACGTCGTACAGATGTGGTTCGGTGCGCGCGTCCGTCGCCTGCCAGCTGCGCCCGCCGTCCGCCGAGCGCATCACAGTGCCGGGGCTGGCCAGCGCCAACAGGCTGCCATCCTGTGGATGAGCCAGCAGCTTCTGGAAAGAGCCGCGTGCTGCACTATTGATGGCCAGTACCGGCTGCCAATCACGGCCATCGCCCTCGGCACGGATCAGGCTGCCCGGAGGCCCGCCGGCGATCAGCGCGCCGGAAGCCAGATCCCGCGCCATGCTCAGCAGATAGACATCCAGCCCCAGCCCCAGCGGCAAGGGCTGCCAGCTGCGCCCATCGTCTTCCGAACGGATGACCCAGCCTTGCGGGCCGACCCCCACCAGGGCACGGCCATCGGCCGAGCGCTGCACATCGTGCACATACATGCGCAGCGGCGGCTGCAGTTCCTGCCAGCTGACCCCGGCATCTGCCGAGCGAAGCACGGCGCCAAACTCGCCCAGCCCGATCAGGACCTGATCCGCCACCAGAATATGGTTCAGGCGATCACGGGTCGGCAACATCACCTGCTGCCAGCTGACGCCGCCATCCTCCGAGCGGCGCAGCGCGCCCGCCTCACCGCTTGCCAGCAAGACGCCATTGGCCGGCACATGCACCAGATGATTGATATAGAGCCCGGCACCGGTCGCCGCCTGTTGCCAGGTGCGGCCCGCATCGTCCGAGCGCAACACGCTGCCTGCCGCAGTGGCAATCAGCAGACGCTTGCGGGCGGGATCCCAGGCAAAGCCGGAAAGATAGTCGGTGACACCACTCCGGGCCTGCACCCAGCGACGGCCCCCGTCACGGCTCAGCAGCACGCTGCCATCGGCCAGCAGGGCCAGGGTAGTGCGCAAGGCCGGCACATGCTGCAGGCTCACCACCGCCGCCTGACCTCCCCCCCGCACCAGTTGCCAGTTCAGGCCATCATCTACCGAGCGCAGCAGCACTCCGTTCTCGCCCCCTGCGAGATAGCTGCCCTCCGGCAAGGCTAGCACCTCACCGAGTTTTTCCGGCCGAGGCAAAGGCAGACGCTGCCAGTGGAGGCCGCCATCGGCAGAACGGATCGCCCCGCCCTCGCCTACCGCAATCCAGCTTCCGGTGCGGGGCGATTGCGCGAGGGCACGCATGCGCGCCGGCAGCGCCACCGCTTGCAAGGCCCAGCTGCGGCCATCATCCGTCGAGCGCAACATGCCACTGGCCGCGCCCGCCGCGATCAGGATTGCAGAAGCCTTGTCCTGCGCGATCCTGACGATGGCCTCGCTCAGTGGCGGACGCTGCGCTGCCTGCCAGTGCTGACCACCATCGGCACTGCGCAGGAGGCTGCCATCGCTGCCGGCAATCAGCAGGCTGCCACTCCGCACCAGCGGCAAGCCGGTGAACAAGGACGGATTGAGCACCGGGCGACTGTTGAAGACGGCTTCGGCCTGCGCGATGCCAGGTGCCAGCAAACAGCCCATCAACATGGCCAGTGCAACACGCAAACAGATCATCAAGCCTTCCCCTCAAAGAAAAACCCCCGTCTCACATGAGCCGGGGGTTGTCTGCAAACGGGTGAGCGGATCACCCGCACGCGGCAAGGCTCAGTAGGAGGTCACATCGGTCTTGGAGACATCGCAGGAAGCGCTGTTCCACTCTTCACCGATGCTTGAGGACGAACCATTGCCCTTCTGCACACCCACATAGGTCACGCACACCTTCGGGCTGCCAGCCTTGTAGCCCTTGATCTGGATGTTGCGCAGCGTGGCCTTGTCGCCATAGTTGCTGTTCACCCCGATCACGGTGGAGACCTTTTCCATCTTCACGTTGTTGATGTTGAAGAAACGCGGGCCGCCATTATCGGTGCAATCACCGCAAGCGCGCGATAGCTTGCCGATCGAACCGGTGGTGGTGAAGTTATCCACGTTCAGCGTCGAGTTGATGCCATTGTTCTGGAACACCTTGTCGCTCGCATTGGCCGCACTGCCCCCCTTGATGTTCATTACGGTGCCCTTCTGACCATTGCCGATCGAAGCTGCATCCTCACACACCGCTTCCCACACCACATTCTCGAGGTTGCAGGTACCGCCCTGAACGTTGGTGCCACGGCCATTGCCCAGGCTGCCCCAACCGCAGTGAATACCGTCCGAGCCGCCGCCTGCCGGGATCACCACATTCTTCAGGGTGGCATTGATCACGGTCATCACCGCCGGCTGAGTCTCACTGCTGCCGGCACAGGCGAGGCCGATGCGCTTGCCGCCGCAATCCAGGGTGGTGTTGTAGACCAGCGCCCCCGGCTCACAGACGTTGACCGGGCCGGTCCAGCCCGGGATCGGCACCGAAGCGTTGCTCGAAGTGGCGGAACTGGCTGCCGACGAAGCGACGCTGGACTTGCTCGAAGCGGCCGAAGAGGCGGCACTGGAAGCGACAGATGAGCTGGCTGACGAAGCTGCGCTCGACTTGCTCGAACTGGAGGCGGAGCCGGAGGGTACCGAGCACTCATTCACGCCGCCCGCAATACGGCCGCCAAAAGTGGCCTCGTTACACGCGAAACTGCCGCTGATGGATTTGTAGAAGAACTTGTCCGCGCGGCCGAAAGCCACGTTTGTCGTCGTGTCCACGGAACAGGTCTTGCCCTCGGAACAGATCGTGACATAGCCACTCGGGCGATTGGCGGCCGAAGCCGTACCGATGAGCGCAAAGGCAGCGAAGCCCAGCGCAAGTTTTGAAACGTGCATGGTTTGTCTCCTGAAGAAATGCGGAAGCTGATGCTCAGTCTTGTTGTGCTGCGCCACTTCGCCCTCCACTTCGTTGCCGGAGAAAAAGCGGCCCTGCATCCTAGCAAGGCAGATCAGCCTGTCAGCCGCAGTTCGTCGGGAGCCAACAGGCCCATACGCACCACTGGTCGGGCAAAGCCTGTCCGAACTAAGGTGTTACCGGGAACCATACCCATACGGGTTATCCGGTAAAACCCGAAGACTCAGTTTTGAGACCAATCCACCTCCATCTGCCGCGCCGTCGCCAGGGCCAGCTCACGCCCCGCCAGGCGCTCGACCAGATGCAGACTCATGTCGATGCCGGCCGAAATGCCGGCTGAAGTCACCACCCGCCCCTGATCCACCCAGCGCGGCCCTTCCAGCACCTGCAGCGCCGGGAACATCGCACGCAGATCGGCTACATCCTCCCAGTGCGTCGTCACCTGCAAGCCTTCAAGCAAGCCGGCCTGGGCGAGCAGGAAGGCCCCGGTACACACCGAAGCGGTAATCCGGGTCGTGGCATGGTTGCGCTGGATCCATTCGGTGAGACCGGGGCGCTCCAGCTCCTGCGTCACCACGCCACCCGGCACGATCAGAAGATCCAGCGGCGGATGGGTGTCTAACCCAAAATCCGCCTTCACTTCCATGCCGGCCCGCGCCCGCACCAGGCCCGGCGTGGCCGCCACCGTGAATACCCGGAACAACTCTTCAGCCTCCGGCACACGGCGCTTGTGCACGCGGCTGGCAGTCGTGAACACTTCATATGGCCCGGCGAAGTCCAGCACTTCAGCGTCCGCAAACAGGTAGATGGCGATGGCGAGAGTCATGGCGAAAGATCGGCTATGCAGGAAGGATAGGACCGACTCTGAGCGGTCCATCAGACTTTGGCAAGCAGACATTCAAGGACAGCGGGCGAGCGCTTTTTCCCACACGCCAGCCCCGCCGCATGGCAACGCTGCATCCCTCGCTGGCAGACACCGCGCAGAAACGACGCATCACGATCGGAATGCCGCAACTACCCGTAAGCAGCCTTGTCATTGCGACAAAAAGCCCTAGCATCGAAAAGGTTACCCCGCTAAACCCATGCCTCATGCCTGCAGCTCGCCAAAAACTGATCCGCGCACTCTTCGATGAGTACATCGAACTGTACGCGGCCCGCGACGAACGCCTGATCACCCGCTTCAGTGACAACTTCAGCGGCTACACCGGGGGAGGCGACGAGCTCGTGACCGACAAGGCCGAATGGGTCAGGATCACGCTGCAGGATTTCGCCCAGGTTCCCGGCCGCATCCGCATCGAAATGCTCGACCTCAGCCTGCAGGATCTGGCCCCCGAGGTCGTCACCGTGACTGCCTTCTTCCACATCCACCTGCCCTTCGCGGAGCACATCCTGTCGAGCAAAACTGCCCGGCTGACGCTGGTTTTCCGGCAGGAAGACCGCGACTGGAAGATCGTGCATAGCAGCATATCCATCCCCTACCATCTGGTTCAGGACGGCGAGGTCTACCCGCTGCAGGGGCTCGGCGAACGCAACCGTGAATTGATGGCACTCGTCGAAGAGCGCACCCTGGCGCTTGAAGAAGCCAACAACAAGCTCGAAGCGCTGAGCTACACCGATGGGCTGACCGGCATAGCCAACCGCCGCAGCTTCGACCGTACGCTCGAGCAGGAATGGCATCGCGCTCAGCGTGCGAATACACCGCTGGCCCTGATCATGCTGGACGTGGATCACTTCAAGCAATTCAACGATCACTACGGCCATCAAGCCGGAGATACCTGCCTGCAAGCGCTGGCCCATGCCCTGGCCGAAACCGTGCAGCGTGCCGGCGATCTCGTCGCCCGCTACGGGGGTGAAGAATTCGTCGTACTGTTACCGAACACCCAAGAGCATGAAGCCACCCAGATCGCCCAGCGCATCCAGCCCGCCATCCAGACGCTGGCGTTGCCCCATGTCGGCATGCCGACCGGCATCGTCACGGTCAGTCTGGGGCTCGTCAGTCTCAGGGCCTCACGCCAGAATTCGCAGGAAGACCTGATCAAACTGGCCGATGCCGCCCTCTACCGCGCCAAACAAGCAGGCCGTAACTGCCTGCGGCTGGCACATTGCCAGGAGATGTGAAAGCCGCGCGCCATCCCCGGATGGCGTGAGCGCAAGACCGGGCCACTCCAGCAAAAACCGCCCGCAGCCCCCTGCAAGAAACCGGGAGCTGCGAGCGGCACGGTGACGCACAAGCGGCTTCAGGCGGGGTTCTTGAGCGCGACCGGTTTGACCTTCGGCGTGAGCGTGCCACCCTTCCTCGCACGCTTGCCACGACAGGCCTCGAGCGCCACGCCCTTGACCAACAGCTCGACATCCTTGCCACCGCGACCGGAGCCGATCACGACAACGGCGTCGGTCGGCGGGCAGGCGATGGCGCAGAGCTCTTCCTTCTCATCCAGCCCCATCACGATCATGCCGCGCCCGCGCGGCATCACCTTCATCTCGGCACGCGGGAAATACAGCAGCCGGCCATTGCCGGAAGCAGCGGCCAGCCAGTCGCCTTCGACGCGTGCCGGAACGAGCACACTTTCCTTGTCCTCGAGCGTCATGAAGGCCTTGCCCGCCCTCTGGCGGGTGACAAGATCTTCAAGTCTGGCAATGAAGCCGTAGCTGCCGGAGTTGGCGAAGAACCAGTCGCTCGCCGGATCGGCAGCAATCGCCTGAGCCACGCGGGCGCCAGGCTGGAGCTCGATCAGGGTGGTAAGCGGCACGCCGTCCCCCCGTCCGCCAGGCAGATCACTGATGCGCACAGAATAGGCCCGGCCGGTCGTGTCGATCAGGATCAAGGGCCAGGGGGTGCGCGCTTCGGCCACCAGGAAGGCAGAATCGCCACTCTTCCAGGAGAGCGTCTGCGGATCAATGCCGTGACCCTGACGGGTACGCACCCAGCCGTTTTTCGACAACAGCACGGTGACCGGCTCATCCAGCACCGGGGCTTCGACAGCGGCCACGGAGAGGGCAGCTTCAACCAGGGTGCGACGCTCGTCGCCATGCTTCTTGGTGTCCTCGCTGATCTCCTTGAGGATCAGGCGGGTCATGACGCTGCGGTTCTCGAGAATCTCGCGCAGACCGGCGCTTTCATCACGCAGACCGGCGAGCTCTTTCTCGATAGCGATGTATTCGAGCTTGGCGAGCTGACGCAGGCGAATTTCGAGAATGTCCTCAGCCTGCATCTCGGAGAGGCCGAAACGCGCGATCAGCTCGGCCTTAGGCTCGTCCGCTTCGCGGATCACCTTGATCACTTCATCGATGTGCAGCCAGGCGATCTGGCGGCCTTCGAGGATGTGGATGCGGCGCTCGACCTGCCCCAGGCGGTGTTGCGTGCGGCGCTCGACGGTGGTGAAGCGGAACTCGATCCACTCGCGGATCAGGGTGCGCAGCCCCTTCTGCGCCGGGCGGCCATCCAGCCCGATGACCGTGAAGTTCATCGACACAGAGGCTTCGAGGCTGGTATGCGCGAGCAGCACACGCATCATTTCCTCGGGCGTCTGGGTGCGCGTCTTCGGCTCCAGCACGAGGCGCACCGGGGCGAGATCGGAACTCTCGTCGCGCGCGGCATCGAGCACACCGAGCAGCAGCGCCTTGTTGTTCTTCTCGTCCTGACTGACTTCCTTCTTGCCAGCCTTAGGCTGCGGATTGGTGACCGCTTCGATCTCGGACAGGATCTTCGAGCTCGACACACCATGCGGCAGCTCTTCAACGATCACGCGCCAGGCGCCACGCGCCAGGGTTTCGACGCGCCAGCGCGCGCGCATGCGGATCGAGCCGCGACCGGATTCGTAGGCATCGCGGATGACCGAATCCGGCGAGATGATCTGGCCGCCGCCGGGAAAATCCGGCGCTGGCAGCACGGCGCGGATCTCGTCCAGCGTCGCTTCAGGTTTCTTGATCAGCAGCTGGGCGGCCGCGGCCACTTCACGCAGGTTGTGCGGCGGGCACTCAGTGGCCATGCCCACCGCAATGCCGGAGGAGCCATTGAGCAGCAGCATCGGCAGGCGTGCCGGCAGGAGCTTGGGCTCCTCGTCGCCGCCATCGTAGTTGGGCACGAAATCCACCGTACCCATCTCGATCTCGGAGAGCAGCAGCTCGGCCAGCGGCGTCAGACGCATTTCGGTGTAGCGCATCGCTGCCGCGCCATCGCCATCGCGCGAGCCGAAGTTGCCCTGACCATCGATCAGCGGATAACGCAGCGAGAAATCCTGTGCCAGGCGCACCGAAGCGTCGTAGATCGAGGAATCGCCGTGCGGGTGCAATTTACCCATCACATCCCCCACCACGCGGGCGGACTTCACCGGCTTGGAGCCGGGAGCCAAACGCATGCGGTGCATGGTGTAGAGGATGCGCCGCTGCACCGGCTTCAAACCATCTTCCACCTGCGGCAAGGCACGGCCACGCACCACACTCATGGCGTAAGCCAGATAGGCACGCTCGGCAAAGGCCGCGATCGGCAGGTGATCGTCCGGCAACTCGGCGAGTGTCGGCAGGGCTGGCGGCGGAGGCGGTGCGGCGGGCTCGGCCGGGGCCTCAGCATGAGGCGCCTGAACAGGCTCGTCTGCAAACATGTCGGGTTCTTGGTCGATGGGGAGGCTCATGGCACAGCGCAGCAGGGGGTGAATCAGGCTGCCGATTGTAGCCCGGAAGGCTGGCCCGGCAATCCGGCAGAGCTGCTCGTGATGACCGCTCAGTACCGGAAGCGCCCGATTTCGCCTTGCAGTTGGCCCGCCAGAACTTCCAGTGTCCGGGTCTCGCGCAGCGTATCCGCGATGGACTGATCGTTGTTGCGGGCACTTGAGGCGATCTCATCCATGACCTGGTTGATGGCTTGCGATGCGGCAAGCTGCTCATGGGATGCGGCGGAGATCTCGTTCAGCCCCGAGCACACACGATCCACCCCTTCACTCGCGGTAGCCAGCGCCGCAGCCACCTGATCCAGAGCCTGCACGCTGCTGGCCAGGCGCGCGCCTCCGTCACGGATGGAGCCACGCACCGTGCCTGAACGCTCAGCAATCCCGCCTGCCACCTTGTTGATCTGAAAAGCCGCATGGGCCGATTTCTCGGCCAGCTTGCGCACTTCATCGGCCACCACAGCAAAGCCGCGCCCCTGCTCCCCGGCGCGTGCCGCTTCGATCGCAGCATTGAGGGCGAGCATGTTGGTCTGCTCGGCAATTTCCTTGACCTCACCTGAGAGATGGGTGATTGCATCAGTACTGGTCACGAACTCATCTGCAGCAGAGGCTATCTGGCTCACCGCATGCTCAACGGTACGAATATCCTGAACCAGGGTACGGACCCTCTGATTGCCCTGACGGGATTCGGTCTGGCTCGCCAACGAATCCTGCCTCACACGATCCGCGCTGGCAGACACGACTTCGACCTGGGTCGTGATCTGCTCGACCGAGTTGGCCGCCTCCTGAGAGCGCTCGTTCTGGGCATGCGCCGCATCCATCAGGTCTGAAGCGTGACTAGCCAAGTCACGCGACGCCTGCGAGACCTTCCCGGCGACCTCTCCGGTGCAGCGGATCAAGCCCTGAAAAGTTTCCATGAGCTGATTGAAAGCCAGTGCGGCCCGGCCGATTTCATCTTCTCGCCCTACCGGCAGGCGTGCCCGCAAATCAGCATCCCCACTGGCGATGGTGTTCAGGCCTTGGGTCATGGCCGCGAGCGGAAGACTCACCACGCGCCGTACAAAGTAATAGACGAACCCCAGAACGGGAATACCCAGCAAAAGAGCGAGCCCAATCAGCTTGGCGGTGAAGAGATTCGCGGTATGCCCAGCCTCTTTAAGAGAAATGCGCATGCTCACCACCCCAAGCACCTCCCCCTGCTTGGCCAATGCATGACAGCTCAGGCAGTTCTTGCCCAGATAATCAGGCTGCGCAATGGCGGGCAGCACTGCCACCAGCTCCTCCGCCGCCGGATCGTGACGGTAGAGCGGCTGAGCACTAGCAAGAACGGCTGCCTCATCTGCGTCAGGCTTGAGGGGTGTAGCAGTGCCGGGCCCGAACTGCCGGGCCACCGCATCCGCCCGGATAACACGCAGACGGCTCACATCTCGCGCATTGGCAACCTGATCGAGATAAGCCGCACGCTCCCCCACGGTGCCGGTAATCATCATGGCAGTGAGTGCCGCCATGGTCATCTGATGCACGCTTTCGGCAAACTTCTCGGCCTGCCGCTGAGCCATGGCCTGCTGCTCGGCATGCGTCCAGTAGATGCTCACTGCCCAAGCAAACAGGATCATCAGGCCAATACAACCGACCAGACGGACCCATACCGGCGAGCTTGGATTTGCACATGGGGCATCGGGCATGAAAAGCGTCCTTGTCAGATCAGCGCTCGGCGGAGCACCTTTCTGCTTTAACGGACACACGCGCTGCTTTTAAAGCATCGGGATTACCCTTGCCCTTTGAGGCGACGTCAATTCATTGACGCCCGGTCTTCAGATCCACCACCACCATCGCGTCAAAACCATGCCAGGAGAGCGGCACCACATAAGGACGCGGCTCGCTGGACGGCTTGAAGGCAATGCCGGCCGCCCGGCGCGGCACCGAGATTTCCAAACCCTCCCCCAGCTCCTTGCGGGCACGACCGGAGAACATGTTGGCGATCTCGCCCACCAGATCGAGGTGATCGGCATCCGTGATGGTATCCATGCCGCTCGCCACCAGAAGGTGCGAGAGCATGCCGCGCGGGGCGGCAAAGCACAGGCTACCGCTCCAGTCACCGCTCACGTCGACGATGCCGGCATAGTCGAAGAAAGGCAGGTACTGATCGGTATCTGCCAGAAAGGCCGAGCGCACCTCGGCGCGGTCGCCGGTAGAGTGCTTGAAGTAGTGGGCGACGGACTCGACGAAAGCCTTGAGTTCCTGTTCCTGGATGGCACGCATGTTCAGTCCCTTAACAATTCCTTGAGCCCCTCGACCAGCTCTTCGCTGGTGAAGGGTTTGTGCAGATAGCCGTGCGCACCGTTGGTCATGGCCTGTAGCGCCGTCTTGCGATCCCCCAGGGCAGACACGACGAGGATGCGCATTTCGGGCGAGAGCTTGACGAGCCCCTTGATGCAGGTGACGCCATCCATATTGGGCATGGTCAGATCCATGGTGACCACGTCCGGCAGGTGCTTGCGCGCCAGCTCCAGGGCTTCGACGCCATGGCGGGCAGTACCCACAAGTTCGAGGCGCGGCAGATCCGGATGGGTGGCGAGCTGGGCGATGCGGTTGCGGATCACTGAAGAATCATCCACGACGAGCAGTTTCATCATGCGGCGAACTCCACACGGAACTCGGTGTAACGCCCGGGCTGGGTGAGCAGGCGCAGGCGTCCGCCGATACGCTGCACGGCATGATTGACGACATCCAGGCCAATGCCTCGCCCGGCATGCGAATCGACCTTGTCAGCAGTAGAAAAACCGCGCCGGAAGATGGCCATGATGACCTGCTTGTCGGAGAGTTCGGCGAGCTCGGCAGAAGATAGCTGGCCGCTGGATTCGAGCTGCTCGCGCAGGCGCTTGGCACACAGGCCGCGGCCATCGTCACGCACCGAGAGAGTGAATTGCTCGGAACCATTGGTGGAAAGCTCAATGCGGATCTCACCGGCGGTGGGCTTGCCGGCACCCGCGCGCTCAGACGGGCTTTCGATGCCGTGCACCACCGCGTTGCGCACCAGCTGCGCGGCAATCACGCGCAGCGCGCTGGCCGCCTGCTGAGGCAGCATGTCCAGCGGATCGAGATGAACGCGCGCTTGTACGGCCTTGCTGTAAGCATTGGCCACGCGCTTACACAGATCCTCGATGGTGGCGCAGAAGTCGGCCGGTGGCTGCTCGGGCTGTTCGGCGTATTTGGACGCCATGCCGCGCAGCCAGCCCATGCGTTCGAAGAGCTTTTGCAGGGCGACGGAGATGCCGATCAGTTCATCACCAGACAGCTCGTCGCGCCCCCTCAGACGAGCGAGCAAGTCTTCGAACTGATCGGCATCCCGCACCACAAAATCGAGCCCCAGCATCGAGGCATTGCCCTTGATCGAATGCACCACGCGGAAGATCTGCGCGGTGAGCTTGCGATAGTCACCGGGGCCGCCATTTACGGCCTTGAGGCGATCGTTGATCTCGAGCAGCCCCCCCTCCGCCTCTGTAATGAATCCCATCAAGGTGGCTGGCTGCATCTGCACCAGGCGCAGCATCACATTGAGCTGCTCGTTGGCATGGCTACGCGCGGTGGAGAGCTCGCCGCGCAGCGCCACCAACTCGGACACATCGGCCACCGTCACGAGCAGATGGATCAGCTTGCCATCAACCATCACGCGCGTGAATTCAAAGTTCAGGTAGCGCGCCCCCTTGTCGGTGAGTACCCCGACTTCGCGCAGCGGATTGAGCTCGCGCACCAAGGCTTCCTTGACGCGATCCCCGAGCAGCAGGCGGGCGTACTGAATGGCCTGCTCATGGTCATCCACGCTGAGGATGTCGCGCAGGATCATGCGGAAGTCATCGCCCTCGCTCACCGTGCGCCCTAGCAGGCCCGAAACAGAGGCCGAAAACTGGCCGCCGATGCGGAATTCGCGGTCAATCAGGATCAGGCCTTCGCGCACTGTGCCAAGGATTTCAGCGGTTTCGCGCTCGGCCGCTGCAGAGCGCGCATCACTCTCGCGCAGGCGGCGGATGAATTTCACCAGGATGAAGGCGAAGTTGAGCAGGGCCAGGATGATGCCGGCCGTCTGCACCTCACGCAGCCACTGGGCCTTCTGCGAGGCCACGGCTTCGAGGCGTACCGTGAGCTCGTTCATCAGGCCCAGCAGACGGGCATTGTGGATGCGGGCCTGACTGGCAGCGGCGATCACGCTCGTCTCGCCCAAGGTATCGGCCGCCGTGCGCAGCACCTGGCTATATGGCTGCCACAGCGCCCTGGCCTCACCCAGAATGCGCTGACCATCGATATCGCTCACCTTATCGAGGCGCACCGTCTTGCCATCCGCCCCCTTCACCGCACCACCTGCAGCGAAGGCGTTCAGGCTCTGCTCGAAGAGCGCCACCGCATCGCCCAGTTCGCGCGCCACGGCCACCTCCATGCTCTGCTCGCGACGCCCGGCCTCCAGCATCAGGGCGGACTTGGCCATGCGTTGCGAAAGCATGCGCTGGCGGCCAGCAAGGTTGATGGCCACGGCATCCGCCGCGATCTGATAGGAGGTGTAGAAATTGAGGACCAGAACTGCGAGGTCGAACACAAGAAAGAAAGCGACCGCGAGCACGATTTCGCGGTACTTGCCGAGAAGGCTCTCGGCGCGTTTGGGGGTTTGCATTGTTCTGTCTCCGTTTATGGCCAGCTGTGCCGGCACCGGGACAGTGCAAATTTCAGGCCCGGACGCCACAAACCTTGCCAGACGGCGATTTACACGCCACCAATGGGCGTTTTTCACCCCTCAACGGTGCATCCACGCACCGGCTTGGGGAGAAAACCAGAAGCTGTACGTAAGAGTCGGTCTTACAGACGACGCTCGACCATTACTTCCTGCAAGGCCTCGATCAAGGTCTCGTTGCGAAAGGACATAGAAGACACCCGCCCCCTGCGAGGTGCTTGGCAGGCAGCCTTCTCGTCCTGCACGCGCACTCGTACTCGGCAAGATTCGTCAACAAATGTTGCGGCCCCACGCACAGTCGGCTCCCGCCCGCTTCCGATACGGCGCTCAACAGGCCACCAGAATCGGGCCAGAAGGGCAGCCACACTCAGGACAAAAGCATTTTCGAACGAGCGCGGCGCTCCGCGCTGAGCATGGCCCAGGATGTTTTCCAGGCTACCGGAAAAGCGCGCAAACAGCCCTGACGGAAAGGCTTTCAGCGCCCCCTGCCCTTTGTCACCAAGCCGTCCCAGCAGCCCGCTTGGCAGCCCGGCTCCTGCGCAGCCTGTGCGCTTGCCACTCACTCTTCCTGGCCCGCCGCTTGAACAGGCAGTTCTGTGCCCACCTCGCCTGGCGCGCGTACGTGACACCAGGGACACGTCAGGAAAACCCCGATGCCACGCGGCATCTGTCACAGAGCACACTGCGCGCATTCGTACGCTCAACGTCCGAAGTGCCGCGCACAAGCGGGCTGGCAGCCATCCTTGCCATCAAGCCTTGTGTCACCCCCACGGCAGGCCTTGCTGCAGCTGCGTTATGCAAGTCTGCCCGCATTGCATATAAACAAGGGAAGGCTCTTAGCCTGCCCCACAGAGGAGAACTACACCATGAACATCCGCCGCACCCTGTTGCTGGGCCTCATGGCTCTTGCCGCCAGTCCGCTGGTCCTCGCACAGCAACCCATCGTCATCAAGTTCAGCCACGTCGTGGCCAAAGACACGCCCAAGGGCAAGGCGGCCGACCAGTTCGCCAAGCTCGTCAATGAACGCGCCGCCGGCAAACTCAAGGTCGAGGTCTATCCCAACAGCCAGCTCTACAAGGACGGCGAGGAGATGAACGCCATCCAGCTTGGCGCTGTGCAGATGCTGGCTCCGTCGCTGGCCAAGTTCGGCCCGCTGGGTGTACGCGAGTTCGAACTCTTCGACCTACCCTTCATCTTCGATGACTACAACGCGCTGCACCGCATCACCAACGGCCCGGTAGGTGCCAGTCTGCTCAAGAAGCTCGAGCCCAAGGGCATCGTCGGCCTCGCCTACTGGGACAACGGCTTCAAGGATTTCTCGGCCAACAGGCTGACCAAGAAGCCCGAGGACTTCAAAGGGCTGAAAATGCGCATCCAGTCCTCGAAGGTGCTCGAATCGCAGATGCGCAGCCTCGGCGTGATCCCGCAGGTGATGGCTTTCTCCGAGGTCTATCAGGCACTGCAGACCGGCGTGGTGGATGGCACGGAGAACCCGCCGTCGAACTTCTACACCCAGAAGATGCACGAGGTGCAGAAGTACATGGTGCAATCGCACCACGGCTACCTGGGCTACGCGGTGATCATCAACAAGAAATTCTGGGACGAACTCTCGCCTGATCTGAAGAAGATTGTCTCCAGCGCCATGGATGAATCCACCCGCTATGCCAACGCGATTGCCCTGAAGGAAAACGCCGACGCCACTGATGCGGTGAAGGCCTCTGGCAAGACTCAGGTCGTGGCCCTCTCGCCAGCCGAGCGCAGCGAACTGAAGAAGGTCATGGTGAAGGTGCACAAAGAGCAGGAATCGCGCATCGGCACCGAGCTGATCAAGTCGGTCTACAAGGAAACCGGTTTCGATCCGGCCAAGCCCTGATCAAGCCGCATAGTACGAAGGGGGCGCAAGCCCCCTTCGTGCTTTTCCCTTCGCCCCTGCTCAGGAGCCTCGCATGAAAATCCTCGATCATCTTGAAGAGTGGCTGATCGCCAGTCTGATCGGTGCAGCCACCCTCATCATCTTTGTCGCGGTGGTCCACCGCTATCTCGCCGGACTGGAAATTCCCGGCTTGCAGGACTGGTTGCTGGGCCTGCATCTGGGCTGGGCTCAGGAGCTGACCATCATCCTCTTCGTATGGATGGCCAAATTCGGTGCCGCTTACGGCGTGCGCACCGGGATCCACGTCGGCGTCGACGTTGCCATCAACCAGATGCCTGATCGCATCCGTGCGCGCTTTGTGCTCTTCGGCCTGCTGGCCGGCGCCAGCTTCACTGCCATCGTGTGTACCCTGGGCTGGATGCTCGTATGGGGCAACGGCTTGCACCATGAATACAACTTGCTCATCGGCAGTACCGAATTCGTGCCGGAGGGGCCTGTCACCCCAGATCTGGAATGGCCAACCTGGGCGGTTTTCCTCGCTGTGCCGCTCGGATCGGCGCTGATGTGTTTCCGCTTCCTGCAAGTGGCCTGGAATTTCTGGCACACAGGCGAATTGCCGCATCACGATCACGCTGCGGTCGACGGCCTGGACGACGAAGAAACCGCACCCCGCGCTGAAGGGAGCCGCGCATGAACGCCGCCATCATTTTCGGCCTGCTGCTGGCCCTGATGCTCACCGGGATGCCGATCTCGATCTCGCTGGGCCTCACGGTGCTGACCTTCCTCTACACCATGACCCAGGTGCCGATCGAATCCGTGGCGATGAAGCTGTTCACCGGCATTGAGAAGTTCGAGATCATGGCCATTCCCTTCTTCATCCTGGCCGGCAACTTCCTGACTCACGGCGGCGTGGCCAAGCGCATGATCAACTTTGCCACCTCCCTGGTCGGCCACTGGCACGGCGGCCTGGGTCTGGCAGGCGTGATGGCCTGCGCACTGTTTGCAGCACTCTCCGGCTCCAGCCCGGCCACGGTAGTGGCGATCGGCTCGATCCTGATGCCGGCTATGGTCAAGGCAGGCTTCCCGAACCGCTTCGGTGCCGGCGTGATTACGACCTCCGGCGCTCTGGGCATCCTGATCCCGCCCAGCATCGTCATGGTGATGTACTCAGTGGCCACCAACACCTCGGTCGGATCGCTGTTCATGGCCGGTGTGATCCCGGGCCTCTTGCTGGCTTTCCTGCTGGGCCTTACGACCTGGTATCGCGCCCGCAAGTACAACTATCCGCGCGTGATGCTGTTCAAGGACCGTAACAGCCTGCAAGCCTCCATTGGCGGTCTCTTCGGTGCCTTCTACGCACTAATGTTCACGGCCATCCCCCCCGTGATTGTTGGCACCTTGCTCGCGAAGGTTCTTCCCAATGCCGGCTTTGCCTACTTCCTGGCCGGCGTCTTCTGGCTGGCGCTGGCACCCTGGAGCACGAAGAACAAGTGGGTGACGCGCTTCGTCTATATCGGCCTGATCGTGCTGGGCGTACCCGTATTCGTCAGCGTCCAGTTGATCGAAGCCTTCGGCAGCCTGCCCACCCTCTACGCAAGCTTCATCCCCGTGGCCGTGATGCTCGGCTGGCTCAGCCTGATCCAGGCCTGCGGCAGCTATACGAAGATCGCACCCACCTTCAAGTTCGAACTGATGTGGGAGGCACTCGAAGTCTGGCGCGCCTACTGGAACAGCATCTGGGGTCTGCTGCTGATCATCGTGGTGATGGGCGGCATCTACTCGGGCATCTTCACACCGACCGAAGCCGCCGCCATGAGCGCGGTGTATGCCTTCTTCGTGGCAGTGTTCGTGTACAAGGACATGGGCCTCAAGGATGTGCCGCGCGTGCTGCTCTCCTCCGCAAACATGAGCGCGATGTTGCTCTACATCATCACCAACGCAGTGATGTTCAGCTTCATCATGACCGACCAGAACATCCCGCAACAGCTGGCGGACTGGCTGCTCGCCCAGGGCCTTGGCCCGGTAGCCTTTTTGCTCGCAGTCAACGTCTTGCTGCTGGTCGCCGGCAACGTGATGGAGCCTTCCTCCATCGTGCTGATCATGGCGCCAATCCTGTTCCCGGTCGCAACCAAACTGGGCATCGATCCGATCCACTTCGGCATCCTGATCACGGTGAACATGGAAGTCGGCATGTGCCATCCGCCGGTAGGCCTGAACATGTATGTAGCTTCCGGGATCACCAAGATGGGCATCACTGAGCTCACAGTCGCCGTATGGCCGTGGCTGCTGACCATGCTTGGCTTCCTGGTATTGGTGACTTACTGGCCGCCACTGACGCTATGGCTGCCGAAAACGCTGGGCATGATGTAGATCGATCACTTCACACATTCAGAGCGGGCGGGTCTCCTTACGGAGAACCGCCCGTTCTTCATGGCAGTACAGAAAATTCCGTAGCAGCCCCGCTCAAAAAACAGCTTGGCAGACAAGGGTAGAATGCCCCCTTCATCTCTGGAGGAAGTCTTTCATGCCTAAAGGCCGCAGCATCCAGTTTCACTTCCACGAATTCCGCGACCCCGACACCGGCGTACGCGTGACCCGCCTCTCACCGCCCGACGTAGCCTGCCCGCGCAACTACTTCTATCAGAAGTGCTTCACCAACGATGGTCGCAAACTGCACTTCGGTGGCGAGTTCGACGGGGTGTTCAACATCTGGATGCTGGATCTGGATACGGGCCTCGCCCGCCAGATCACCGAGGGCACGGGCGATAACTATCACGGCGCCTATCTCTCGCCCGACGATCAGTATCTCTTCTACACAAAGAGCGGGCGCGAGCATCGCCGCGTGGATCTCGCCACCCTCGAAGAGAAAATCATCTATACCGTGCCGCCGGAGTGGAAAGGCGCCGGCACTTGGGTGCCCAATTCCGCCTGTACGCACATCGCAGCAATGGAAATCCTGCAAGCCGATGTGGTGACCGGCGTGAGTGGCTGGGAGCGTTTTCGCAAGCAGTTCGAGGTCAATCCGCGCCAGCGCCTGATGGATATCGATATCGCCACCGGCGAAGCCCGCGTGGTGCTGGACCAGCGCCGCCACATGGGGCATCCGATGTTCCGCCCCTTCGACGACAGCATCATGGGCTTCTGCCACGAAGGCCCGCACGATCTGGTCGATGCGCGCATGTGGTTCATCAATTCCGACGGCACGAACCTGCGCAAGGTGAAGGAGCACGCGCCGCACGAATCCTGCATGCACGAATTCTGGGTGCCGGATGGCTCCAGGCTCATGTATGTGAGCTACACCAAGGGCGATCAGGATCGCTTCATCGGCGCCGCCGACCCGGTGACGCTCGTCAATGAGAACATCATGGCGATGCCGCCCTGCGCGCACCTGATGAGCAATTTCAACGGCAGCCTGCTGGTGGGCGACGGCGCCGGCCAGCTCGGTGACGTGGCCGACAAGGACGGCCACGCCTTCGAGGCCGATCCTTACATCCACCTCTTCGACATGGCCAGTCGCAGCCACCGCAAGATCTGTCGCCACGACAGCACTTGGGCCGAATACAAGGGCAACACCCAGGCCACCCATCCGCACCCCTCCTTCACGCCAGACGAGAAGCAGGTGCTCTTCGGCAGCGACCGCGAAGGCAAACCGGGGCTGTATCTGGCGGATCTGCCGGGCTGAGCCAGCAGGCTTGCGACCAGGGCGACGCCTGCACAACGCCCTGCACACCTGAGCGACAAAAATGGCGACCCGCAGGTCGCCATTTTCATGTGCGCTGCCCGGCCCTATTTCACGTAATAGAACTGCTGCGGCAGAGTGGCGCCCGGTGAAGCGTAGGTCCAACCGTAAGGGAAGCGCTCGGGCACATTCATCAGCTTCGCGTTGCGGATACCGGTGGTGGGCGGATTGCGCACCGTGCCGATGATCTCGAACTCCTCCTGACACAAGGCCAGGATCTGGCGGAACAGCTCGTCAGCCTCGCGATCCGATCGGGCACCAATCCACTGGTCGTAGAGCTTGAGGCGCTTCTGCATGTTTTCGGTCGGCGCTTCGCCTTCCTTGCCATTGGTTTCGTACCAGCGCACCCAGGGCAGGCCCTGGCGTGATTCGGTGGCATGCACGGCCACGTAACCACGCGGGTCGAGCGTCGGATCCATGCCGCCGTTGAGTCCTTCGATCACCGTATCGTAATCATTGGTCTTGGCGCGGTCGTAATGCAGGGTGCGCTCGGCCGGGCGGATCACCAGTTCGATGCCTACATCCTTGAAGTGCTTGCGGATCAGCTCCGAATTTTCCATGGCCTGGCTGGAAGACACCATGACCGAGTGGTACAGGCTCACCCGCCCGCCCGAGGCGTACTGACGGAAACCATCGCCATCCCGCTTGGCGAGGCCCAGCTTGTCGAGCAGGGCGTTGGCCTGTTTGGGGTCATAGTCGGTGTATTGCTTGGCCAGCTTCTCGTTGTAGAGCCGATGCTGGCGCAGCGGCCCGATCTGCCAGGGCTCGCCCTGGCCCAGATAGACGATGTCGTTGATCTCCTTGCGATTGAGCGCCAGCGACAAGGCGACGCGGAAATCCCGGGTGCGGATCAGCTCGCGCAGCTTGGCGTTCTTCGTCGTGTAGTTCAGGAACAGGGCACCCGAATTGGTCGGCGTGGGTACCAGATTCATGATCGCGTACTTGCCCTTTGCGGCGTTCTCGGAGAGCAGCGGCCGATTCTGGATCGCGTCGATATGGCGCACCTGAAAGTCCAGCTGGCCATTGATCGCGGCCAGCACGATGGTTTCAATCTCGGAGATCACCTGGAACTGGACCTTGTCCACATAAGGCAATTGCTGGCCCTTGCTATCCACCTGCCAGAAGTACGGATTTCGCTGCATCAGCACCTTGGTTGCTCCGCCGCTGTAGGGCTCCTTGATCACCCAGGGATCCAGCGTTGGCTTGTCGGGATTGCCCCAGCGCGTGGGCGCCTCGGGCTCACCACACTTGATGCGCAAAAGCTGGCTCCAGTCCTTGGCACTGGCCGCCTTGATGAGCTCATCCACCTTCGGGTTGTATTTCGGGTGGAACTGGCTGCAGTAGTGCTTGGGGAACATCACCGGATGCTGGCCCAAGGGCGTTGCCAGTTGCTCGATGAACTGACGATAGGTGCCGGAAAACCTGAAGCGCACAGTCTGCTCGTCGATCTTGTCGACCTGCATCGGCTTGTCGTTGATCTGGTATTGCGCCGGCATCGCGTTGAGAAACTGCTTGTTGGCCAGGAGATCGTTCACCGCAAACAGGATGTCGTCGCTGGTGAAAGGTGCGCCATCCGACCAGCGCAGGCCACGGCGCAACTTGAAGATGTATTCGGAAACATCGGCGTTGGTGCTCCAGCTTTCGGCCAGATTCGGTACCACGCCGGAGAAATCCAGCTTCCAGCGGGCGAGCCCCTGCACCCCGATCATGCGCAGGATCGCGTTGCCATCCCCATTGCCGCGCAGGGCCGAGCGAATCGTTCCGCCGTACTGGCCGGGCTTGCCCTGGCTGATCACTTCCGGCTTCTCAGGCAAACGCTGGGCCAGCGCCGGCAACTTCCCCGCTGCCACCTGTGCAGCCAGCTCCGGCGCCTCGCCCGCCCGGGCCACCCCGGCCCCCATTCCGGTGGTAATCAGCAAGCCTGCCGCCACGCGCTGCCAAGCGTGCAATGGATTCAGTTTTTTCATAGTGGTCTCCCCCTGCCATTCATTGGCAGGCGGGATTCTGCCCGATCAAATCTGCCGGCCCGGCTTATGTTTTCTGGCCCTGCCGAAAACACTTCTGCGCCGCCACAAAGCGCTTCAGACGCCACTTCGTAAAAGACTGATACAGGCCAGGCAAAAGCCCCGCCCAAAAGTACATGGTCCATCAAGCCACAAGGCAGGAAAACCGTTATGGCTCCTGCACGGGCGGACTCTTTCTGCCGCGTGCGGACTTGATCTGATCGGGGGAAAGCATGTCCGCTCCAACAGCCAGTATGCGCGTCCGCGCCCTTGCCGGCGCCAATCTGCTGGCCATGACATTGCTTGCCAGCAGCTGGTGGCTGGGCCTCATGGTCGGCCTGGTGATGGGCGCACTGATGCTGTGGCTGCTCGCCGGCGCCGATCAAACCAGCCCCGCCCAGCCACTGAGCTTCAGTGAGCCGCTCGTCAGCAGCCCACGCAGCGAGCCCGAGCAGCATGTGCGCGAGCGCTATTTCGCCGTCGCCCATGGCGTAGTGCCGCTGTGGCTGCGTCATATCCAGTCGGTGCGCCAGCAACTCGATGAAGCCTCCGCCCAGCTCGCCAGTCAGTTCTCCGGTATCAGCCAGTTGCTGGGCCAGGTCAGCGGCGCAGACGACAGCCAGGCCGCAATTGCCGCCGTGCAGCGCGCCGAGAGCGGCCTGCGACAGATCAGCAGCACCATCGATCGAGAACACGAAATCACCACTGCCCTCATCAACCAAATCGCCAGCGTAGCCAGCCATATGGAAGGGCTGCGCTCGATGGCCGCCCAGGTCGGCGCAATTGCCAACCAGACCAATCTGCTCGCCCTCAATGCAGCCATCGAAGCCGCACGCGCGGGTGAAGCCGGGCGCGGTTTTGCAGTGGTGGCCGACGAAGTGCGCAAGCTGTCGACCCAATCGGCCGACACCGGAAAATCGATTGCCGGCACCGTGCAGACCATCAACGATGCCATGAGTACCGCGATGCAGCTCTCCGAACAGGCCGCGACTCAGGAAGAGCTGATGCGCAAGGAATCTGCGGCCACCGCGCACGACATCGTCGAGGAATTCAACGCCGTCACCTCGCGCATGCAGGCTTCCATGCAGGCCCTGCAGGAAGAGCGCAACACCGTGCGCAGACATGTTGAAGAAGTGCTGGTGCGCATGCAGACGCATGACCGCATCAACCAGGTGATGGATCACGTGTGCATCGATATGAGCCGCTTCGACGAAGTCTCGCAAGACATCGCCGCACGCGGATTCCAGGCCGTCGACATGCCTTCGCTGGAGGAGTGGCAGGCCGAGCTCTCCAAGAGTTACACCATGCTCGATCAACACCGCGTGCACCGCGGCGAGGCCAGCCCGGCAGCCGCCACTGCCGCGCCGGCGATCACATTTTTCTGAGGACCCCTGCTTATGGCCAAAACCATCCTGATTGTCGACGACTCCTCCAGCCTGCGCATCACGCTCGCCATCGCCCTCAAGGGTGCCGGCTACGAAGTGGTGGAAGCCTGCGACGGCAAGGATGCGCTCACCAAGCTCGACGGTCGCAAATACAACCTGATCGTTTCCGACGTGAACATGCCGAACATGGACGGCCTCACCTTCGTGAAAGCCGCCAAGCAACTGCCCGCCTACAAATTCACCCCGATCATCATGCTCACCACCGAGAGCGATCCGGCCAAGATGGCCGATGGCAAGGCTGCCGGCGTGCGGGCCTGGGTGGTCAAGCCCTTCCAGCCGCCGGCCCTGCTCGATGCCGTCTCCAAACTGATCGCCCCCTGACCGGAGAAGCCCCGATGGAACTCACGATTCTTGATCCGGGCCCGCAGCGGCGCATCGCGCTGGCCGACGAAGTCAGCATCGCCGACGCCGCCGAACTGCGCGACGCCCTGGCGCTGGCACTCACCACCTCCGAACAACTGGAGTTGGATCTCTCCGGCCTGGAGAGCATTGACGTAGCCGGCCTGCAGATCCTCACCGCCCTGCTGCATGAATCCCATCCGGTGCGCATCACGGCCCCCTCGGAAGCTTTCGTGCAGACCGTTGAACTGCTGCAGCTCGAACCGCTGCGCAGCGCCTGCCAACAGGAGGCCCTCGCATGATCGATCTGGACCGCGCCCGCGCCGCGCTCATCGAAGAATCGCGCGAACTTCTGGCCGCCATGGATGCGGCACTCCTGCGCATGGAGCAGGAAGGACCGGACCCGGAGGACATCAACGCCGTCTTCCGTGCAGCGCACACCATCAAGGGTTCGGCGGGCCTCTTCGGCCTCGAACTGATCGTGGATTTCACCCACGTGATGGAAAGCGTGCTGGTGCAGGTCCGTCAGGGCACGCTGCATGCCGATGCCGCACTGCTCTCGCTGATGTTCGACTGCGGCAGCTACATCAGCCGCCTGATCGACGAACTCGAACAAGGCCATGAGCACAGCGAGCCGGACCCGGCCCAGCGCGCGCATCTGCTCACAGCCCTCAACACCTGCCTCGGCAAACCGGCCGCCAGCGCCAGCCCGGCCACCGGCAACGCCCCGGTCAGCTCCGCCAACGCACTGCACCACTGGCGCATCAGCCTCAGCTTCTATCCCGAAGTGCTGCGCGATGGCATGGATCCTCTGTCCTTCATCCACTACCTCGCGCGCCTAGGCGAGATCGTGGCCATCCATACCGACAGCGACAGCCTGCCGGCACTTGCCGACATGGATCCTGAATGCTGTTACCTGCGCTTCTCGATCCTGCTCGATTCGATTGCCAGCCAACAGGAAATTTCCGCCACTTTCGATTTCGTGGCGGAGGGCAGCGACATCCGCATCGAGCGCATCGAGGCGCCGGCACCACAGCCCGGCCCCAGCGAAACCACCGCCCAGCCCGCCGCCCCCGGCGCCAGTGCCCCGCGTGCACCGCGTCGTGCCGCGGGCGAGCAGACCTTCGTCAAGGTCGAGGCACGCAAGCTCGATGAACTCATCAATACCGTCGGCGAGCTGGTGATTGCCGCCGCCAGCGGCCAGCTCTTCGTGCGCCAGCAGCAGTTCTCGGCCGTGGGTGAAGTGATGGGCGAGATCGAAAAGCTCGTCGAGCAGATCCGCAACAAGAGCCTCAATCTACGCATGACGCCAATCGGGGAAATCTTCCAGCGCTTCCCGCGTATCGTGCGCGACGTCTCCAAGGATCTGGGCAAGAAGATCGAGCTCTCGATCAGCGGCGCCGAAGCCGAGCTGGATAAATCCATGATCGAGAAACTCGCCGATCCGCTGCTGCACATCGTGCGCAATGCCATCGACCACGGCATCGAGCCGATCGAGCAGCGCCTCGAAGCCGGCAAGCCCGCCGAGGGCCGGCTGAGCCTGAATGCCTTCCAGGATTCGGGTGGCATCGTGATCGAGGTGCGCGACGACGGCCGTGGCCTCAACCCGGCCAGGATCCGTGCCAAGGCCATCGAGAACGGCCTGATTGCGCCCGATGCCCAGCTCGACGAACAGGCGACCTTCGGCCTGATCTTCAAGCCCGGCTTCTCTACCGCCGAACAGGTCACCGATCTTTCCGGACGCGGCGTGGGCATGGATGTCGTGCGCCGCAATATCGACGAACTGCACGGCGCCATCGAGATCGAGTCGGTGCTCGGTCAGGGCAGCACTTTCCGCATCCGCCTGCCCCTCACCCTTGCCATCATCGATTGCTTCCGCGTGATGGTGGGCGAGCGCAACTTCGTGATTCCGCTAGAACTGGTTCTCGAGTGCATCGAGATCGAGGACGAACCGGACGCACAGGACATCATCAACCTGCGCGGCGAGCCGCTGCCCTTCGTGAAGCTCTCCGATGTGTTCGGCATTCCCGCTCACAGCAGCGGCGAATACCGCTCGATGCTGATCGTGCAGAGCGGGCGACGCCGCGCCGGCATCCTGGTCGACCGCCTTGTCGGCGAACTGCAAGCGGTGATCAAACCTTTGGGCTACCTCCTGTCCGGTATTCACGGACTCGGAGGCGCCACCATCCTGGGCGACGGCAAGGTCGCCCTGATTCTCGATGTACCGGCCCTCTTCGACCGCACCTCGCAGGTCGAAGCCAGCCGCGTGCGTCTGGCCGAACAGGGTGGCGAGCGCGCCCCCCGCACCATCCAGCTGTCCTGAACCAGGAGATTTGCCATGAAACTGATCCACAAGATGTTGCTTCTGGTCGTCGCGGCCCTTGCAGGCCTCGTCTTCCTCGCCTGGTTCGCCGGCAAGGAGACCACCAAAGTCTTCGAGAGCGCCAACTTCGCCAACGAAAACACGGTGCCCTCGCTACTGATCCTGAACGACGCCATCGATCCCTATGCCAAGAACCGCGTATTGCTGTGGCGCCTGGCCATCTCCACCGAACCCAAGGATCGTGAAAAACTGCAGAGCGACATGCTCACCAACGAAAAACAGATCCACAAGGCACTGGCTGACTACGAGAAAGTCATTTCCAACGACGACGATGCCAGGCTGCACAAGGCTCTGAAAGACGCCTTCGACGAATACTTCGGCTTCAAGAACAAGGTTGTCGAGCAGGTCAAGACCACCAATGCCGACACCCTGAACAAGACTGACAAGCTCGTCACCCTGATGAAGGAGCACGCCACCTACACCGCCAAACTGTCCAAGGCCTTTGAAGAGATCCTCAACGACAACGCCCAGACCGGCAAGGAAATGGCGGCCGAAGCGCTCAAGGTGCGCGAAAGCGCACAGAACATCTCCATCCTGGTAACCGGCATCTGCCTGCTGGCCGTTTTCGGCATTGGCGCCTTCGTCACCATCAGCACCCTCCGCTCGCTCGGTGGCGAACCCGCTTACGTGGCCGAAATCGCGCGCCAGGTGGCCCAAGGCAATCTCGCCGTAGAGGTCAATGCCAAGAACAAGAACAGCGCCCTCGGGGCCATGAAACTGATGGTTGATCGCCTCTCGGTGATCATGCAGAAAGTACGCTCCTCGGCTGACGCCCTGGCTTCGGCTTCCGAAGAGCTGGCAGCCTCTTCCTCCTCGCTGGCACAGAACTCCGGCAACCAGGCCGCCAGTGTCGAGGAAACCAGCGCTTCGATGGAAGAAATCTCCGCCACCGTGTCGCAGAACGCCGAGAACGCCAAGGTCACCGACACCATTGCCGCCAAGTCCGCCGATGGCGCCAAGCTCAGTGGCGATGCGGTCGCCGATACCGTTGCGGCAATGCGCCAGATCGCCGAGAAGATCAGCATCGTCAACAGCATCGCTTACAAGACCAATCTGCTGGCGCTGAACGCCGCCATCGAAGCCGGCCGCGCCGGTGACTATGGCAAGGGCTTCGCCGTGGTGGCCTCCGAAGTCGGCAAGCTGGCTGATCGCAGCCAGGCCGCCGCCGAGGAAATCAGCTCGCTCGCCAGCAACAGCGTCGGCCTCGCCGAACGCGCCGGCCATCTGCTGGGCGAAATGGTGCCCGAGATCGCCCGCACCTCCGATCTGGTCAGGGAAATCTCCGCTGCCTCGGGCGAGCAGCAAAATGGCGTGGCCCAGGTCAACATGGCCATGAACCAGCTCACCCAGATTACCCAGGCCAACGCGGCCGCTTCCGAGCAGCTCTCCTCGACAGCCGAAGAGATGAGCAGCCAGGCCGTCGAGCTGCAGCAGGCGGTGAAGTTCTTCAAGCTGCGCCACGACGCCTCAAGCTTCATCGAACCGGAATCGAGCATCGACATACCGCGCGGCGCCAGCGAGAACCTCAGCAAGAGAGTCAAGCCCGGCGAAGTCGATGAATCCCTGTTCACCGGATTCTGAGGTGCATCATGAGCAGCAATGACCAGAGTCCGCGCCGCTACCTCACCTTCACGCTACACAAGGAGGTGTTCGCGGTGCCGGTGGGGCCGATCCGCGAAATCATCGAGTATCCGGCCGTCACCGAAATCCCGCTGGCCCCCGAATTCCTGCGCGGCGTGATCAACCTGCGCGGCTCGGTGGTGCCCCTCATCGACATCGCCGCGCGCTTCGGCCGCGGCCCCTCGGAGATCACCTGGCGCACCTGCGTGATCGTGTTCGAAGCGAGCAGCGAAGACAGCCTCCATCAGCTTCTCGGCATCATGGTCGACACGGTGCACGACGTCCTGGACGTTGACCCCGCCCAGGTTGAGCCACGCCCCGAATTTGGTACCGTGCTGCGCACAGAATTCGTGGCCGGCATGATCAACCGCAACGGCAAGTTCGTGGTGGTGCTGGATATCGACAAGGTGCTCAACTCGCACGAGTTGCGCCGCCTCATCGACCAGACCGAGATGAACCCGCAAGCCGAGCCTGCCAGCGTCTGAGCGGGAGAAGCGCGTGGACATGCACATGCCCCGGCTTCCCCACCCGCTCTCCGACCAGAGCTTTGCCTGGCTGCAGGCCTACTTCGAACAAGCCAGCGGCATCCGGCTGCGCCCCGAAAAGAAGATGCTGGTCATCAGCCGGCTGCAGAAACGCCTCGAAGCCCGTCGCTTGCCGGGTTTCGATGCCTACTGCGCACTGCTGCGCGACCCCGCCGAAGAAGCCGAGCGGCAAAAAATGCTCGACGCACTCACCACCCACGAAACCTATTTCTTCCGCGAGCCACGCCAGCACGAGCACTTTGCACAGACCGCCCTGCCCGGCTTCAAGCGCAAGCCGGTGAAGGTGTGGAGTGCCGCCTGCTCCAGCGGCGAAGAAACCTGGAGCCTGGCCATGCAGCTGGCTGAGCACTTCGGCCTGCATGGCTGGGAGCTCACCGGTAGCGACATTTCCACCCAGGTACTGGAGCACGCCGCGCGCGGCCTGTATCCGCTCGAGCGCCTGCAGAACATGCCCGAGCGCACGCTGCACCGTTGGTGTCGCAAGGGTCTGGAACGTTACCACGGGCAGTTCCTGATCGCCCCCGCCTTGCGCCAGCGCGTGCGCTTCCAGCAGCACAACCTGCTGGAGCCTGCCAGCGCCCTGGGCGAATTTGATGTCGTGTTTCTGCGCAACGTACTGATCTACTTCGACGCCCCCCGGCGTAGCCGCATCCTCGCCCATGTCGTCGCCTGCCTGCAGCCCGGCGGATACCTCTATCTGGGCGAATCCGAAACCCTTACCGCCCTGCCAGCCGGCATGCAACAGACCGGTACCGCAGTCTTCCGTCGCACCCAGCCCACAAAATGAGGAGAGCACTGTGATCAAAGTCATGATCATCGACGACTCGGCGGTCGTCCGCTCGGTACTGCAGGAAATCCTGCAGAAGCATCACGGCATCCAGGTCATCGGCGCCGCGCCTGACCCTATCTTCGCCCTGCAACGCATGCAGACACAGTGGCCCGACGTGATCGTGCTGGACGTGGAAATGCCACGCATGGACGGCATCACCTTCCTGAAGAAGATCATGGCCGAGCACCCCACGCCCACCGTGATTTGCTCCTCGCTCACCGAAGCCGGGGCCGAAACCACCATCCAGGCCATGGAAGCCGGCGCGGTGAGCATCATCACCAAGCCCACGGTAAAACTCACCGAATTCCTGCGCGATTACGAAGACGAGTTTCTCACCGCAATCCGCGAAGCCGCCGGCGCCCGCCTGCGCCCCCAAGCCCTGCGCCGCCCTCCGCCACCGCCCACGCCGCCTTTCAGCACCCCGGCTGCACGGGCCAGTCTGAGCGCCGAGCGTGCCAACGAAAAACTCACAGCCGATGCCGTGCTGGCGCCGCCCTCCGGGCGCAGCGCCATGGCCCGCACCACCGACCAGTTCATCGCCGTAGGTACCTCCACCGGCGGCACCCAGGCCCTCGAATACCTCTTTGGCTGCCTTCCGGCCACCACCCCCGGTATCGTTGTAGTGCAGCACATGCCGCCGATGTACACCAAGAGCTTCGCGGCCCGGCTCAACGAACGCTCGCCGATGAAGATCAAGGAAGCCGAAACGGGTGATCGCATCCTCGCCGGCCACGCCCTGATCGCCCCGGGCGGCAAGCATCTGGTGGTGCGGCGTAATGGCGCGCAATACGATGTGGAGGTCGTCGACGGACCGCTCGTGTCTCGCCACCGCCCTTCAGTGGACGTGCTCTTCCGCTCAGTCGCGAAGTCGGCCGGCGCCAATGCCCTTGGCATCATCATGACCGGCATGGGAGACGATGGCGCACGCGGCCTGAAGGAAATGTTCGATGCCGGCGCCCGCACCATTGCCCAGGATGAAGCCAGCTGCGTGGTGTTCGGCATGCCCAAGGAAGCCATCAAGCACGGCGGCGCGCGCGACGTGATGGGTCTCGAAGCCCTCCCCACCGTGATGCAGTCTTTCGGACGCTGAACAGCTCCCATGCGCAACGGCCTGCCCCGCCCAATCAAGCTCTACGGCGCACTGGTTGTCGATGACAGCAGCGTGCAGCGCATGAACGCCGTGGACCTGCTGCAGAGCGCCGGTGTGCCGCGGGTGCTCGAAGCAGCGGATGGTCACGCCGGGCTCGATCTGATCCGCAACCAGACGCCACCCCCCGCTTTTCTCATCGTCGACCTCGAAATGCCCGGCATGGACGGCATCGAAATGCTGCAGGCTCTGGCCAACGAGAACTATCGCCCGCCCTTCCTGATTGTCAGCGGCCAGCAGCCGAACCTGCTCAGCTCGATCGAAACCATGTGCCAGGAACTGGGCCTGCCGATTCTCGGCGCCTTCTCCAAGCCGCTCACCCGAATCCAGCTTCAGCAGGGGCTGGAAGGCTTCAGCCGAATGGTCGAGGTCCGCGAGCATCCAGCGGTCGATGCGGGCCTCAAGGTTTCACCAGAAGTCCTCGCTGACGCACTCGCCCACCAGGAAATCCTTCCGCACTTCCAGCCCAAGCTCAATCTCGTGAGCGGCAAGCTGGAAGGCTTCGAATCGCTCGCCCGCTGGACCAGCCCACACTTCGGGCCGATCCCACCGGTGGCCTTCATCCCGGTGGCCGAAGCGCATGGCCTGATTGATGACCTCACCCGCGCGATGTTCGATGCCGTGCTGACCCGCATGCAGCAATGGCAGGCAGAAGGCTTCCATCCGCATGTGGCGGTTAACCTCTCTACCCGCTCCCTGGCAGACCGCTACTTCTGTGATGACCTGATCCGCCGTACCCAGAGCGCAGGCATTCCACCCGATCGCCTGATTCTGGAAATCACCGAGTCCTCCCTGATGAGCGATCTGGGCGCCGGCCTCGGCGCCCTTGGGCGCTTGCGTTTGAAGGGATTCCGCCTGTCGATGGACGATTACGGCACCGGATTTTCCACCGCCCAGCAACTCTCGCGCCTGCCCCTCACCGAACTGAAGATCGATCGCTCCTTCGTGGCCGATGCGCCGGGCAAACCCAGCTTGCGCACCATCCTCGCCTCAATGATCAGCATGAGTCTGGATCTGGGGCTCAGCACGCTAGCCGAAGGCGTGGAAACCGTAGAGCAGCTCCGTCTGCTGCAAAGCCTGTCCTGCCAGCAGGTACAAGGCTTTCTGCTTGGCAGGCCGATGCCGGGCGAAGCCGTGCTGCCATGGTGGCAGGCCGAAGAGGCCCGCATCGTGGCGCTGATTACTGGCGAGTGAGGTTAGCTGCAGCGTTCAAACCATCCTCAGCGAATCAAGCCTTGCTGGCTGATGCTTCGCGGGTCACCAGCCAGATCCCGCCGCATACCAGCAGCAAGGCCAGCAGGTTCTTCCACTCGAGGATGCGCTCGTCAAGGAACAGCGCCGACAGGCCTGCGCCAAAGATCGGCACCAGAAAGTTGAACACCGTCACCAGACCGACACGGTTGTACTTGAGCAGGATGGTCCACAGCGCAAAGGCCACCGACGACAGCAGCACCATGTAGGCCATCAGGGCCAACGCCGCCGGCGAGAAGGTCTCCAGTTGCCCGCCCAGCGCCCAGCCCCCTGCCAGCAGGGCCAGCCCGCCAATGAAGAGCTGCCAGCCGGTCAGCACCACCGAATCGATACGCTGCGAGAGTTTTTTGCCGTAGATCGAGGCGGCCGAGAGGATGAAGGCCGCCAGCACCACGCTGCCCTCGCCCAGCAAGCTGAAATGGAAGTCCAGCAGTTCGGGGCTGAAATTCACCACCAGCACACCGGCGAAACCGATCAGGCAGCCGGTGATGCGCGGCGCGCTGAGCTTGTCGTTGTGATAGATGAAGTGCGCCAGCAGCACTGAGAAAAAGGTGCCGGTGGCATTCATGATCGACCCCTTCACGCCAGTGGTGTAGGCCAGCCCGAGGTAGAAGAACACATATTGCAGCGCAGTCTGGGTCAGCCCCAGCAGACACACCTCGCCCGCCGCGCGGGCGGAAGCTAGGCGCAGCGACTTGCCCGAGAAATGCGCAAACACCAGCAACAGCAGGCCGGCCCATAAAAAACGCCAGCCCGCAAACAGCAGCTTGCCGGGGATGTCATCCGCCGCGATGTGCAGCAGGGCGTAGCCATTCTTGATCGCTGGATAGGCACTCCCCCACAGCAGGCAACACAGGGTAGCCAATGCGAAGACGACGGAGCGACGGGTAAAGAAACGGGTGTGCATGGAGCTACTTACCTCTCAAGCCGTTCGTACTGAGCCCTTTTGCAAGCTCAGAACAGGCTGCAGGAGCAAAGTGAAGAAGTCGAAGCCTGCGGCAGAGCCCAGCCTCAAACCCTTCAACTTTGCTTTCGATCATTCCCACGCAGAGCATGGGAATGATCAATTACAAAATGATCCCTCCGCCCAGGCAGACGCGGCTCTCATACACCACCACCGACTGCCCCGGCGTCACCGCCCATTGCGGCGCGGCGAAGGCTATCTCGGCGCGGCCATCCGTCAGCGCGTCGATCTCACAGGGTTGATCCGAAGTGCGATAACGCGGCTTGGCGGCATACACCCAGTGGGTGTGAGGATCACGACCGGAAATCCAGTTCAGATCCGCAGCGATCAGACGCTCCCGCTGCAACGCCGGGTGGGCGTGGCCCTGCACGGCGTAGAGCACGTTGCTGGCCATGTCCTTGCCGGCCACGTACCAGGCCTCATGTTCGCCCGCCACGTCATTGCCCTTGATGCCACCGATGTTGAGACCCTTGCGCTGGCCGATGGTGTGGTACATCAGGCCCTGATGCTCGCCGATAAGGCGATTGTCATCCAGCGCACGGATCTCGCCCGGTTTGGTCGGCAGGTAGCGCATCAGGAATTCACGGAACGGGCGCTCACCGATGAAGCAGATGCCGGTGGAATCCTTCTTGGTGGCCACATGCAGGCCGGCACGCTCGGCAATTTCGCGCACCTCGCGCTTGTAGATGTTGCCCAGCGGGAAAATCGCCTTCGACAACTGCGACTGATTGAGGCGATACAGGAAGTAGCTCTGATCCTTGGTGCCGTCATCAGCCTTCAGGAGCTGAAACTCGGTACGCCCGTCGTTCTCGAAAGCGCGCACGCCGGCATAGTGACCGGTGGCGATCTTGTCCGCGCCCAGATCAACCGCGTGATCCAGGAAGGCCTTGAACTTGATCTCGCTGTTGCACAGGATGTCCGGGTTCGGCGTGCGACCAGCCTCGTATTCGCGCAGGAAATCCGCGAACACCCGATCCTTGTACTCCTTGCTGAAATTCACGACCTCCAGGTCGATGCCCAGCACATCGCATACCGATACCACGTCGATGAGATCCTGCCGCGTCGAGCAGTACTCGTCGTCGTCATCGTCTTCCCAGTTCTTCATGAACAGGCCGGTCACCTCATACCCTTGCTGCTTCAAGAGCAGGGCCGCCACCGCCGAGTCCACCCCGCCGGACATGCCGACGACAACCTTCATGCCTTCTCCATCGATCTTCATGGATTCCAATCCTTCAACCGTAATGCCGGATCACGCCCAGCGGATAGCGCTGGCCGGCCAGATAATCCTGAATGCACTGCATCACCAGCGGACTGCGCCAGCGCTCGGGCTGAGCCGCCAGTTCCTCGGGCGTCAGCCACACAGCGCGGATGATGCCCTCGTCCAGCTTGCGTCCATCCTCGAAACCACTCGCCTGCGCGGCAAACGCAAAGCGCAGATAGGTAATATCGCCACTCGGGCGCGTCCATTGATAGATGCCCACCAGCGCGTCAACGGCAACATGGTGGGCCGTCTCCTCCAGCGCCTCACGAACGCAAGCTGCTTCCAGCGATTCACCTTCATCAAGATGACCGGCCGGCTGATTCAGACGCACGCCATCAGCGGTGTGCTCTTCCACCAGCAGGAAGCGCCCTTCGCGCTCCACGATGGCGGCAACGGTAACGTGCGGTTTCCAGATCGACATGGCAGCCAATGCAGTGCAACAAAGGGCGGATTGTAGCCCGGATCAACGCAGCACCATCCGGAGGGCGGTGGGCAGCAAGAGCGGCTTAAGCTAAAATCAGTCGCTTCCCCTAACGGTTTTCGGAGTTCCTGACATGTCGATGGCTGATCGCGACGGATTCATCTGGATGGATGGCAAGCTGGTGCCCTGGCGCGATGCCACCACCCATGTGCTGACCCATTCCCTGCACTACGGCGTGTCCGTCTTCGAAGGCGTGCGCGCCTACAAGACTGATCGCGGTACCGCGATCTTCCGCCTCAAGGAGCACACTGATCGTCTGTTCACCTCGGCTCACATCTACATGATGAAGATGCCGTACGACAAGGAAACGATCAACGAAGCCCAGAAGGAAGTCGTGCGCGCCAACAAGCTCGAATCCTGCTACCTGCGCCCGATCGCTTTCTACGGCTCCGAAAAGATGGGCATCTCCACGCGCGGCGCCACCGTGCATGTGGCGATCGCTGCCTGGCCCTGGGGCGCTTACCTCGGCGCCGAAGGTCTTGAAAAGGGCATCCGCGTCAAGACGTCCTCCTTCGCTCGCCACCACGTGAACGTGACCATGGCCCGCGCCAAGGTTGCTAGCACCTACGCCAACTCGATCCTCGCCAACCTCGAAGCCACCCAGGACGGCTACGACGAAGCCCTGCTGCTGGACACCGAAGGCTTCGTGGCCGAAGGCGCCGGTGAGAACCTCTTCATCGTGAAGAACGGCGTGATCTACGAACCCGAGATCGCCTCGGCGCTGACCGGCATCACCCGCGATACGGTGCATACCCTGGCGCGTGAGCTGGGTTATGAAGTGCGCACCCGCCGCATGACCCGCGACGACATCTACATCGCCGACGAAGCCTTCTTCACCGGCACCGCCGCCGAAATTACTCCGGTACGCGAGCTGGACAATCGCGCCATCGGCGAAGGCAAGCGCGGCCCGGTCACGGCCGCCGTGCAGGCCCGCTTCTTTGATCTGGTCGGCGGCAAGCTGCCCGAACACGACAACTGGCTGCACTACGTTTGATGTAGCCGGGTAGGGTGCGGTGCAAACCGCACCACGCTCCGGGCCAATGATCGAGATGGCGGAGTTGGCACTCCGCCCTACCCCAAAGGAGAAGCCCCATGGCCGAGAACACCCACAAAGACCAGCCCATCGCCGTCGAAGCGAAAGATCTGCCGCTGCATTGCCCGCAGCCGGATGCCCCGCTGTGGGCACGCCATCCGCGCGTGTTCCTCGACGTAGCCCACAGTGGCGAAGCCAAGTGCCCCTACTGCGGAGCCCATTACGTGCTGCACGGCGAAGCCCCCAAGGGCCACTGAGCCTTTCCCTCAACGGGCCTCCGGGCCCGTTTTCATTTGATCGCCTCATGCGCATCCTGATCATTGCTCCATCGTGGATCGGCGATACCGTCGCCGCCCAGACTCTCTTCATGCGCCTGCGCGAGCACCACCAGTACGCAGTGATCGACGTGCTGGCGCCGCCTTGGGTGGCCGCCGTGCTGCGTGCCATGCCCGAGATCAATGGCGCGATCATCGACAACCCCTTCGCCCACGGCCAATTGCGGCTGAAGGAGCGCTGGCGGCTGGCACGAGAGCTCAAGCAGCGCGCTTATGACGCGGCTTACGTACTGCCCAACTCGCTCAAATCCGCGTTGATCCCCTTCTTTGCCGGAATCCCCCAGCGCGTGGGTTTCACCGGTGAGTCGCGCTATGGCCTGATCAATGTTCGCCACACACTGGATAGCATTGCCACACCGCTGCAGGTCGAACGCTACGCCATCCTCGCCGAGCCGCCAGGCAAACCCCTGCCCCGCCCCTATCCCTTACCCCGACTCCGCGCCGGTTCCGTCGCCGCCACGCTGCAACGCCTAGACCTGAGTGCGGTACCGGCCCCCGTGGTGTTTTGCCCCGGCGCCGAATTTGGTCCTGCCAAGCGCTGGCCTGAAAAACACTTTGCCGCACTGGCCCGCAGCCTGTTCGAGCAAGGCATCCCGGTGTGGCTGCTGGGCTCGAAGAAGGACGCGGCCGTCGGCGAGGAGATCTTGCGCCTGTCGGCAGGTGCAGCCCGCAATCTGTGCGGCGTCACCAATCTTGCCGAGGCAGTGGAACTGATCTCGATCGCCCGTCACGTCGTCACCAACGACTCCGGGCTGATGCATGTGGCTGCCGCACTGGGCACGCCGCTCACCGCCTTGTTCGGCTCTTCCAGCCCCGGCTATACGCCGCCACTGTCGGAGAAGGCGCAGGTCATTTCCCTCGGACTCGAATGCAGCCCCTGCTTCCAGCGCGAATGCCCGCTGGGCCACCTCGACTGCCTTAACAAGATCACGCCCGAACGCGTGGCCAGTACGCTGCGATGAACAACACCGAACTGCAGGCCTACCTGCACGCCCATATTCCGCTCTCGGCCGCCATGCAAGTCGAAGTGCGCGAAGCCACGCCGGGATACATCGAGTTGCATGCGCCGCTCGCGCCCAACGTGAATCATCGCGGCACCGCCTTCGGCGGCAGCATCGCCACGCTCGCCACCCTGGCCGGCTGGAGCCTGCTACGCGTACGCCTCGATGGCATGGAACCCTTGCCTCATCTTGTGATCCAGCGCAACACCATGGAGTTCATGCGGCCGATCCCGGGCGCTTTTTCGGCCCGGGTGCATTTCCCGGCAGATGCCGATTGGCCTGCTTTTCAGGCCCGACTTGCCGAACGCGGCCGTGCCAAGCTGAGCCTGCAGGTCGAGGTGCTCAGCGGCGGAGTTGTCGCCGCTCGTCTGGATGGCGTGTTCGTCGCCCTGACGGTGTAGGATTGCGCATTCCATGACCACCCCGACCATGAGCGCGCCAACCTCCACCTACCCGAGTCCGGACGACGCCGAACAGGCGTTCTACGACGCCTTCGCGCACAGCGATCTGGAGGCGATGATGAGTGTCTGGAGCGAAGACGAAGAAACCGTCTGCGTGCATCCGGGTGGCTCGCGCTTCACCGGCCTGGCTGCCATCCGCGAATCCTGGAAGCAGCTCTTCGAAACCGGCATGAAATTCCAGGTACGTACCAGCAGCGTGGTGAAGACCCACTCAGCCCTGGTAGCAGTACACAGCCTGCTCCAGCATGTCAGCGTGGAGGGGGATGACACCATGACCCCGCCTTTGATCACGACCAACGTTTACACCCGCGGCCCACGTGGCTGGCAACTGTTGGTACACCACACTTCACCGGCGCCGGACACCAGCGGTCTGATGATGCAGGAATCGCCGCGCACGGTGCATTAGGCAGCCCCTATACTTCCCCCAAACAAGCAATAAATCCGGGGAAGCACATGAAGTACACCGCACCTGTCTGGCTGCGCGGCGCGCACGCGCAGACGATCTGGCCGCTCGCCATCAAGGGCGACTTGCCACCTTTGCGACGCAAGCGCTGGAAAACTCCGGACGAAGATTTCATCGACCTCGATTTTCTGCCCTCCCGTGAGGGCCAGCCGATCGTGATCCTGTTCCACGGACTGGAAGGTTCCAGCCGCAGTCACTATGCGCGCTCCCTGATGCGCGAAGTTCATGTGCGCGGCTGGAATGGGGCTGTCGTGCATTTCCGCGGCTGCTCCGGCGAGCCGAACCGCCTGCCGCGCGCCTACCACTCGGGCGACGCGAATGAAGTGGACTGGATCCTGCGCCGCTTTGCGCGCAAATATCCGGAAGTGCCACGCTACGCTGCCGGCGTCTCGCTCGGTGGCAATGCATTGCTATGCTGGCTGGGCAGCCGGCGCGAAGAAGCGCGCGGATTGATCAGCAAGGCCGCTTCGGTTTCGGCACCCGTGGATATGCTGGCAGCGGGCTATCACCTCGGCCAGGGCTTCAACAAGATTTACACGCGCTACTTTCTGTCCACCATGCGCCCGCGCGCGCGTCAGAAAGCTGAACAATTCCCCGGCCGTTTCGATGTCAGCAAAGCCATCAAGGCCCGCAATCTGGCGCAGTTCGACGATGCCTTCACCGCACCGCTGCACGGATTCAAGGGCGTCGAAGACTACTGGAAGCGCGCCTCCTCGCGCCCGCTGCTGGCGAGCATTGCTGTGCCCACCTTAATGCTGCATGCGCTTAACGATCCCTTCATGCCCATCGAAGCCCTGCCCTCACAGCGCGAGATCTCGCCGCATGTGCGCCTGGACTTCCCGCCCGAGGGCGGCCATGTCGGCTTCGTCACCGGAGCTTTTCCGGGCAGGCTGGACTGGATGCCCAAGCGCCTGCTGCGCTACTTCGAGCACGCGAAGTAAGCACACAAAGCTGAAAAGAAAACGCCAGCAAACATGCTGGCGTTTTTGCTAAACAACCCTTTCTTCAGTACAAGGCAGAGTTCGGCAGCCATCGTAGCGAGCGGGCCAAGGCTGAAGCGAGAAGCGGAAGCGTATAGGGATACGCTGAGCACCGGAGTTTCAGGATTGCCCCGCGCAGTAGATGGATGCCGTATTCAGGGTCTGTTGGCAGTCGTCCGCCGGATCGCGTTGAAGCGTATGGCTTGCGGGACAAGGCGCGCGACGCCGTGCGGGGTGGGTCCCCCGCACAAGGAGTGCAACGCAGTAGCGCGAGCCATACGCTTCAACCCTACGGGCTCGGGCGTTTTGGACATGGAGCTGCGTTGCAGCTTCTCGTCAGGGGGCCACCTATGCGTAGGTGTTGATGACGCTGCCGGCCTTTCCTGGCTCGGGCGGCGGTGCAGCCTGGGCTTCCTTCTGCTGTTGCACCTGCGCCTCGACGAGCTGGCGGGTCTGCTGGGCCTGCATCTCGTTGGCTTTCTTCAAGACCTCAATCTGCACCTGGGTCTGCACATTCGGGGAAACGGACGACACGGCCATAGGGCCTCCTGCTCAATCTGCTGTGATGCGTCCACTTTAGCTGCCTCACCCGTGCCGCGCACGGGTACGACAGGCGTTCAGGCCGGGAAGAACAGGAAAGCCAGCAGCACCGCCGCGACCACACCAGCCAGATCCGCGATCAGGCAACAAGGCACAGCATGCCGCGTATTGCGCACGCCGACGGCGCCGAAATACACCGCCACGACATAGAAAGTCGTATCCGCCGCCCCCTGGAACATGCAGGCGAGGCGCCCAGCGAAGCTGTCCGCGCCGTAGATTTTCATCGCATCGATCATCATGCCGCGCGCGCCGCTACCAGAGAGCGGCTTCATCAGCGCAGTGGGCAAGGCCGGCACGATGTCTTCCGGCACACCGAACCAGCCCAGCAGCGTGGCCACCCCACGCATCACGAAGTCCATGCCACCGCTGGCACGGAACACGGCAATGCCGACGAGGATCGCCACCAGATACGGAATCACCATCACCGCAGTGCTGAAGCCTTCCTTAGCGCCTTCAATGAAAGCCTCGAAGGCCTGTACCTTCTTCCATGCCGCGAGCCCCAGAAAGGCCACGATGATCGCAAACAGCGTGAAGCCGGAAACGAAGGCCGACTGGGCAGCCATCTGCTCCGCTGTCAGGCGCGCGAAATGCAGCAGGGTGCCTCCCACCGCCGCGCCCATGCCCAGCAGCCAGGCCAGCACCACCGGATGCGCGAGGCGGATCTTTTGCACCCAGGCCACCGCCAGCAGTCCGAAAAGCGTCGAAAAGAAGGTGGCCAGCAGGATAGGCAGGAACACATCAGCCGGATTGGCCGCACCAAGCTGGGCACGGTAAGTCATGATGCTTACCGGAATCAGGGTCAGGCCGCTGGCGTTCAAAACGATGAACAGGATCTGCGCGTCGCTGGCGCGATCCGCGTGCGGATTGAGTTCCTGCAGCGCACGCATGGCCTTGAGGCCCATCGGGGTGGCGGCGTTGTCCAGCCCCAGCATGTTGGCGCCGATGTTCAGCAGCATCGCCCCCTGCGCTGGATGGCCCGCCGGCACGCCTGGAAACAGGTGCCGGAAGAGCGGATCGACGAGGCGTGCCAACAGCGCCACCGCGCCTGCTTGCTCGCCAACCTTCATGATGCCGAGCCAGAACGTGAGCACTCCGGTGAGCCCGAGGCCAATCTCAAAGGCCGTCTTAGACATCACGAAGGATTCCTGCAGCACCCGTGAGAAGATGGCCGCATCGCCCAGCCACAGCCACTGCACCAGGCAGGCCGCGAAAGCCGCAAAAAAGAAGAACAGCCAGACGACGTTGAGAACCACCTCAAGCCTCCGCCTTTGCGCCCTCGGCCTTCTTCATTTCGAAGCGCAGCAGCGTCATCAGAGCATGGTCACCATGTGCCTTGAGCACCGGCGACACCTGGCGCACCACATCACGCGCTTCCTTGCGCCGCCCATTGCGCGCCAGGGCAATCGCGTAGGCGCCACCGCACAGGCCAACTGCCCCCAGCACGGCCGGATTGGCGGCATACACCATGAAGCCGCGCATGGCTTCAGCCAGGTGAGTTTCGGCTTCGGGCTGGTTGCGGCGCAGGGCGATCAGGCCACGGGTCCAGTCGATGAAGGGCTGCGCCATTTCCTGCTGCACGCAATCCTGCGCCTTCTTGAGCACTGCCTCCGCCTGCTCGATTGAACCGAAGCGCGCCTCGCTGTTGGCCACGTCGACCAGGCGCGACGAATCCGACGAGTTCAGTACCAGCGCCCGGCGCATGGCCGCCACCACCCCGGCACCATCGTTGGCCGCTGCACACAGGGAGGCATAGCGCATGTCAAACATGCCGGGAGCGCTCGCCTCGAGTTCAGCGTGCAGGCGATCCAGCCGTTCGGTTTCCCGGGCCAGAGTCGTCTCACCCGAGCGGATGTGGATATAAGCCTCGCGGAAAGCGAAATCGCTGCGCATGAGAAGTGGCTTGCCCCCACCCGCTTTGAGTTCGCTGATCAGCGCCAGCGCCCGCGACCATTCGCCCAGCGCGAAACTGCGCAGCATGTCGTTGTAGCGCTGCACATCACGGAATTTCCAGATCGGCCACAGCACGCTGCCAGCGAATAACAGTACAGCCGCCAGACACAGCCAGCCATCACCCGACCACAAGCCCCACAGCAACAGCACAGCATCGATGGCCAGAAGCCAGCGCTGGCGCCGCAGCAGCTCGCGAATGAAGGTCGAATAGCCCGGCCGCTCACGGATGCGCAACTCGAATGCCGCTTGCTGCTGCGCCTGAGCCGGCGAAAGGCTGGCAAGATCCTCGCGCAGAGCCGCCACCCCAGGTTCATTGAAAAACTGCGGATCACTCAAGCCCTTGGCAAGCAAGGCTTCGCGCGCAGCCTCCAGCGTAGCGGCCTCGATATAGCCTTGCTTCTTGTTGCCCGCCGCATCTCGCGCCCGATACAGGATTTTTGCCACCCAACCACTCCCTGAGCACAGCTCCAAGCGCTAAGGGCTCCGCTCAAGCGGAGCCGCAATGAAAGCTCAGTCGCGGAAGTTGCCGGCCTTGACCGGGAAATCCGTCACCGACTTGCGAATCAAGGCGATGCATTCCTGCAGATCATCGCGCTTGGCGCCAGTCACCCGCACCGCATCGCCCTGAATCGCCGCCTGAACCTTGAGCTTGGCATCCTTGATCATCTTCACGATCTTCTTGGCCAGTTCGCTCTCGATGCCACTCTTGATCTTGAAAACCTGCTTGACCTTGTTGCCCGAGATCGTCTCAATCTTCTCGCCATCAAGGCGCTTGGAACTCTCGGCTTCCTTCTTCTCCAGTGCGGGGAAGAGGATGTCCTTGATCTGGTCGAGCTGGAAATCCGAGTCGCCAAACAGAGTGATCTGCTTGTCCTTCTCGTTGAAGTCGATCTTGGCGCTGGTGCCCTTGAAGTCGTAACGGTTGTCGATCTGGCGCGCGGCCACGTCGATCGCGTTCTTCAGGGCGACCATATCGGCTTCGGAAGTGAAATCAAATGAAGGCATGTTGTGCTCCCAATCTCAGTAGCTCGGAATTCCTTGAGGCGCGTTGCGAGCGGAGAGCTAGCAAGGCGGCGCGCACAGACGTACAGCGAGTACGTCGAGCACGCCAACGCAGCCAGCGCTTCGCGCACTAGCGCGGCAAGGGATTTCAGGCAAAGTGGCAGATGTAGTGATAGGCCTCGCCGCTGACTTCGATCTCGAAGCTGGAGTTGGCCGGCACATCGAAGCGCTGGCCTTCGCCATAGCTCTTCCACTCGGTTTCGCCCTTGAGCAGCACGCGGCAGGAGCCGGCCACGGTTTCCATGATTTCGGCGGCGCCGGTGTTGAAGGTCAGCTTCGCGGGCAGGATCACGCCGACCGACTTCTTGGTGCCGTCGGCCAGCACGATGCTGTGGCTGACGCACTTGCCGTCGAAATACACATTGGCTTTGGTGACGACCGAAACGGCGTCGAACTGGGTTTGGCTCATTGCAGAAATTCCCGAAAAGGAAAAAGAAAAGGCTCCGGATTATAGCCGGAGCCCCTGCGCTAGCCGAGAAACGGATTACTGCGCCAGCATCTTGATAATCAATTCCTTGGCAATGAAACCGAACATGCCAAGCCCCAGGCCCATGAACATCCACAGCATGCCGTATTTGCCGGCTTTCGATTCGCGGGCGAGGTTCCAGATGATGAACACCATCCAGGCAATCAGGCCAGAGAGCAGGAATTTGAGGCACAGTTCGGCGAATTCTGGTTCGCTCAAACCGAAGATCATTGCTTGATTCATGTTGGCGGGGCTTCCGGCGGCATGTTGTGGGCCTGCACGACTGCCGCTCGCCGTGCAAGACCCGAATGCTACGTGGCGCAACACAAAACAAAAACCCTTTCGCCAGCAGACTTTTCGGGCGTCCCGGGCACACAGGAACACGCTAAAGTCTCGCCATGTGGAAAAAACTGCGTATCGCCATCCTGCTCTTCATCCTTGCCACCGTCGGCCTCAACGCCTGGCGCGCTCACGCGCAGACGCGAGACTGGAGCAAGACCCTTCAGGTATCGATCTTCCCGCTCAATGGCGATGGCAGCCCGGCGGCGGCCGCGCGCATCGCTCGCCTGCAGGAAGAGGACTTCAAGGACATTGAGGCTTTCTTCACCGAACAGGCTCAGGCTCACGGCGTGAGCAACCCGCGCCCACTCCGGGTCAGCCTGCAGCCAGCGCTGAGCGCACTACCCCCGGCTGCGCCCATGCAGCGCAGCGGACTGGATGTGCTGCTGTGGAGCCTAAAGCTGCGCTACTGGGCCTGGCAGCAGCCTGATGGCGTGCCCCGTGCCCACGTCCGCGCTTTCGTCATTTTCTGGGACTCCGACGCCAATGGCGGCCGGGTACCAGATTCGCACGGCTTGGCCAAAGGGCAAATTGCCATCAGCAATGTGCATTCCACCCGCGCCATGCAACACAGCAACAATGTGGTGATCGCCCACGAAATCCTGCACACCATGGGCGCTACGGACAAATATGGCCCGGACCTGCGACCACAATACCCCGCCGGCTTTGCCGAGCCGGACGCGAACCCACGCTACCCGCAGCGCCTCTGTGAAATCATGGCCGGCCGCACGCCAGTTTCCGAAACCGAGCTCGAAATCCCCCGCTCACTCGCGGAATGCCTGATCGGCCCGCTGACCGCACAGGAAGTCGGCATGCGCCACTGATGCCGGCGCAAGACAACAAAAAACCCGACCGAGGCGGGTCTCTTGTTGTTCAGGCAGGCCAGCTTCAGCCCTGCACGCGGCCAACCACGAGAAACTCGAGCAGCGCTTTCTGCGCATGCAGGCGGTTCTCGGCCTCTTCCCACACCACACTCTGCGGCCCGTCGATGACCTCTGAAGTCACCTCTTCGCCGCGATGTGCCGGCAGGCAGTGCATGAACACGGCCTCCTTGTCGGCCACCCGCATCATGTCGCCATCGACCTGATAGTCGGCGAAGTCGCGCAGACGCGCCTCGTTCTCGGCTTCAAAGCCCATTGAGGTCCACACGTCGGTCGTGATGATGTGCGCACCACGCGCAGCGTCCATCGGATCGGCGAACTGCTCGTAGTGGGCCGAACCCGCAATGTTGGCCTTGGCCTGATCCACTTCGTAGCCCTTCGGCGAGCTCACGTGCACCTTGAAGTCCAGCAGCTCGGCTGCCTGCAACCAAGTGTTGCACATGTTGTTGGTGTCACCGATCCAGGCCACGGTCTTGCCCTGGATGGAGCCATTGCGCTCGATCCAAGTGAAGATGTCCGCGAGGATCTGGCAGGGGTGAAACTCGTTGGTCAGGCCGTTGATCACCGGCACGCGCGAATTGGCCGCGAAGCGCTCGACGATGGTCTGCTCGAAGGTGCGGATCATCACCACATCCGACATGCGCGAGATGACCTGGGCCGCATCCTCCACCGGCTCGCCACGCCCCAGCTGGGAGTCGCGCGTATTCAGGTAAATGGCGGAGCCACCGAGCTGGAACATGCCGGCCTCGAAAGACAGGCGCGTACGCGTGCTGGCCTTCTCGAAGATCATGACCAGGGTACGATCGAACAACGGGTGATAGGTCTCGTAACGCTTGAACCGGTCCTTGATCCACTTGGCGCGGGCAAAGACGTAGTCGATTTCTTCGCGGGAGAGGTCCTTGAACTGCAGAAAATGTCTGGGCGCTTGGTTCATGATGCTCTTTCTCGGGCAGGGCTCGGCGCTGCCAAAGGGTCAGGGGCTCAATGTCTAGCGAAACAGGAAACGGAGAGAGAAACGAAAAAGGGGCGCGACTCGCGTCACACCCCTTTTTGATCCCTGCCACCGAAGTGGCAGGACACAATCAGGCAGCAGCGCCCATCGCCTTGATGGCGGCGGACAGGCGGCTCTTGTGACGAGCAGCTACGTTCTTGTGCACGATGTCCTTGTCAGCGATGCTGTCGATGATGCTGACAGACTGCTGGAACACTTGTTGAGCGGCTGCCTTGTCGCCGGCATCCACAGCCTTGCGCACGGCCTTCACAGCGGTACGCAGACGTGAACGCAGGCTGGCGTTGTGAGCGCGGGCCACGAGTGCCTGACGTGCGCGCTTGCGGGCTTGAGCGGAATTGGCCATTTGTTCTGTCTTCGGTAAGAATTACGCGGAAAGGCGGACTATAGCCGGAAGCTCTTTGCCTTGCAAGCCCTTTGAGCTCCTCGCGCGCAGGTGCGGTGCTATTATTCGCCGCTTCCAGCGCACGCCGGCCTGTACCCGCCGACCTTTCCCCTGCCATGAACCTGCTCAAGGCGCTTGCCACCGTCAGTGGCCTCACCCTGCTTTCGCGCATCCTCGGCCTGGTCCGCGAAATGCTGGTCGCCAATCTTTTTGGCGCTGGCATGCTCACTGACGCCTTCAATGTCGCTTTCCGCCTGCCCAACCTGCTACGCCGCCTGTTTGCCGAGGGGGCGTTTTCGCAGGCTTTCGTGCCCATTCTGGCCGAGTACCGCAGCCAGCGTGGCGAAGCAGAAACACATGCTCTGATCAATCATGTCGCCAGCCTGCTCGGGCTAATCGTACTCGTGGTGTCCATTCTCGGCGTGATCGCGTCGCCCTGGATCATCCACGCCACAGCCGGCGGCTTCGCGCGCAACCCGGAAAAATTTGCGCTGACGGTCGAGCTGACCCGGATCACCTTCCCTTATATCTTCTTCATGGCCATGGTGGCGCTCTCCGCGGGCGTGCTGAACACCTGGAGCCGCTTCTCGATCCCGGCCTTCACGCCGGTACTGCTGAATCTCTCTTTCATCGGCATGGCCCTCTTTGCCGCCCCGCATTTCGCCCAGCCAGTAGAGGCCCTGGCCTGGGGGGCCTTCATTGGTGGTTGCCTGCAACTCGCGCTACAGATACCGGCCCTGGCAAAGATCGGCATGTTGCCGCGATTCGCTCTATCGACCAAGGATCCGGGCGTGATGCGCATTCTCAAGCTGATGGGGCCGGCCACGCTGGGCGTATCCGTGGCACAGGTGAGCTTGCTGATCAATACTGCCTTCGCTTCCTGGCTGCCGACCGGCAGTGTCTCCTGGCTCAATTACGCTGATCGCCTGATGGAGTTCCCGCTGGGCCTTCTTGGTGCAGCGCTGGGCACCATCCTGCTGCCCAGCCTGTCGAAAATGAAGGCGCAGAACGATGCAGCCGGCTTTTCAGCCACACTGGACTGGGGCCTGCGCGTTGCCTTGTTGCTCACCGCGCCGGCGGCCGTAGGCATGATGCTGCTGGCCGTGCCTCTCGCGGCGACCCTGTTCCAGCACGGCGCTTTCACAGCCGCAGACACCCTGCAGACGCGTGATGCCTTGCTAACCTACAGCGTGGGCTTGATCGGCCTGATCTGCGTGAAAATCCTTGCTCCTGCTTTCTATTCCCGCCAGGACATCCGCGCTCCGCTCAAGTACGCGTTGGTCTCGCTAACGGCTACCCAGCTGATGAACCTGCTCTTCATCTTCGTACTGGATTTACGCCATGCAGGCCTCGCCCTCTCGATCAGCCTTGCTGCCACACTGAACGCAGCCCTGCTCTATCGTGGCCTGCGCCGCCGTGAAGCCTTCCATCCCAGCGCTGGCTGGCCGATTTTCGGTGCCAAGCTGCTGCTAGCCTTGCTGGTCCTGGGCGGCACCCTGCAACTGGGCATGGGCGCGCAGAGCGACTGGCTCACCCACAGCACGCTGTGGCGGCTGGGCCATCTGGCCCTGGTAATGGGAGGCGGCATGTTTGCCTATTTCGCCACCCTGTTCGCACTTGGTTTCCGCCTGCAAGACTTCAAACGCCGCGCCTGAACAGCTTCAGGCGCGCTTCAGCCACCCCTGCAGCAGGGCGTTGTCCGTCGCACCGGAGGCCAGTGTCAGCAGGCACTCGTCGACGCGCGGCGCGGCCAGCAACACAGCAAAGCGCAGCAACTCATCGCGGCGAAAAACGAGGATCTCCAGTACGTCGCCGACGCTGCAGCGGGCAAGCAGGCTGTCGAGATTGCTGCCAGTCACCCGCAATCCGTTCAGCGCGACCAACTCATCTCCCGCCGACAGACCTGCCGCTTGCGCCGTACCACCATCGAGCACATTGGCGAGTTTCAGCACATTACCCTCGGAGCGCGTGCGCAGGCCCAGCCCGCCACTGCGCGAACCAGACTTGCGACTCAGACTGATGCCAAAAGGCTTCAGCAGCTTCGCCAGTGGCACATCCTCCGTGCCCTCGGCCCAACGAGCCACCTCACGCCGCACATCAACGCCGGTCGCAGCCTTGATGATGGCCGGCATGGCTCCCTCGGGCACGCCGGCCGAGTCCGCCCCATAGTGCTGCCACAGATGGCGCATCACATCGTCGAGCGATTTTGCGCCGCGGGTCTTGGCGCGGATCGTGAGATCCAGGCCAAAAGCGACCAGCGCACCCTTCTGGTAGTAACTGACAATGGCGTTCGGGCTGTTTTCGTCCTGGCGGTAATACTTGGTCCAGGCATCGAAGGAAGAGTCGGCCACGCTCTGTTTGAGACGCCCGCCATTGCGTTCGACCGCCGTGATGTTCTTCGCCATCAGCCCTAGATACTCGGCCGGGGTAATCAGCCCCGCGCGCAGCAGGGCGAGATCGTCGTAATAAGAAGTAAACCCCTCGAACACCCACAACAGGCGGGTGTAGTTCTCTTCCTGCAGACGGTAAGGTGTAAAGACCGCCGGCTTGATGCGTTTGACATTCCAGGCATGAAAATACTCATGACTGCACAGCCCCAGGAAAGTCCGGTAGCCCTCGCTCATATTGAGCTCGCCCGGCACCGGCAAATCATTGCGCGAGCAGATCAGTGCGGTGCTGTCGCGATGCTCCAGGCCACCATAGCCCTCGCCCACCACCAGCGTCATGAACAGATACTGGCTGAAAGGCGGGCGCTTGCCAAAATGGGCCAACACGGCTTCACAAGCCTTCTTGAGGTCTGAAGCAAGGCGCTGGGCATCGAACACGGCACGCCCGGTAATGACCATCTCGTGCGGCACGCCCCCCGCTTCGAACTTCACCGACTGCCAGGCCCCCATTTCAACCGGGTGATCGATCAGCGTGTCGTAATCCGGTGCTTCACGCAGGCCGAAACCGGCTCTATCCACGCTGCGCTTCGTCGCCGCCGGCAAGGTCGTGGCTACTTTCCAGCGCTCAAAATCAGCACCTTCCGGGCGGCGGATGTCGACCCGGTGCGGCTGCTTTTCACGCCCCGTCACCTGCAGAAAAAGCTGGGTGCCGTTAAAGAAGCCGTGACTCTGATCCAGGTGCGCGCAGCGCACCGACAGGTCCCAGGCATAGACCACGCTCTCAACCACCAGCGCCAGATCCGGATCGAGCTTGGCAGTGCGCCAGGAATGCTTGTCCAGCTTCTCCAGTGCTACTGCCTTGCCGCCCTGACTAGCCCGGATTTCAACGAAATTGCGGGCGAACTCACGAATCATGTAGCTGCCGGGGATCCAGGCCGGCAGGCGGAGGATTTCACCCGTTGCCTGAGGCGCGGCCAGCGTGAGCGTGACACTGAACAAATGGGCTTGTGGATTGCGGGCTTCAACGCGGTATTCGATGCTCATAGTCGGGAGTCGGGAGTCGGGAGTCGCTCCATCGTAGCTGATCACAGAGGCCCAGCAAAAAAACCGCTCATCCCGCAGTGAGTGGCGACGAACGGCATTCCGACAGCCGTTCGTCGGGATTTAGTCCTCTTGCAACACCAATTATCTAGGGTTTACCCCTATCAGCGTTCCAACCCTCCAAGAAAGCCTCGCCGCATGCACCTCATCCGCCGTACGAGTTTCATCATCCTGTCCTCGCTGTTCATTTCCGCGAGCCTTGCCCAGACGCCGGTCAGCAACAATGCACCGCCCACCGGCAGCGCCCCTGCCCGCGCCGGCAGTGTGCTGAAGACCGTGGCCCTGATCATGGGTGAGCCCAACTACTCGATCGATGGTGGCTACGAGGAACTGGAAGAAGGCCTCTACTCGCAACCGGAGCTACTCCCTGGCGAGCGCATGCTGGCGCCGCTGAACGCCATCATCCTCGGTCTGGGTGGCGAAGCGGAGCTGGATCCTGCGCAGCAGACCGCCCGCTTCACCCTCAACGGCAAGACGCTGCTGCTCAAGGCGGGGCAGACGACTGTTCGCGTTGGCAACACCGATGTGCAGGCCGATATCGCTCCACAGTGGCGTAACGCCAATCTGTGGGTGTCCGCGCACTGGGTCTTCGATCAGTTCGGTGCCTACTCCAAGTGGGACAAGACCCGCCAGCGCTACACAGCCTCCCTGATCCTGCCCGCCGGCAACAAGGTGGCCGGTGTGGCCAAGGGTGGCCCGGTAGTCGAAGGCAATCTGGACAAGCAGGATGCTGCCTTCTGGGCCAGCGCTGAGGGCCGCAAGGTGGCCGGCGTAATCATCGGCTATCAGAACGCCGATGGCGGCTGGCCCAAGCTGGAACGCGACGCCAGCCTCACGGTGCCGGTCAACCGCGCCGCCCTGAGTGGCTTCAAGGCCAAATCCACCATCGATAACGACGCCACCACGAAGCAACTCAGGGCACTGGCAGCGGCCTACCGCAACCATCCGGACGAAACAATCCGCGCCAGCATCGATCGCGGCCTCGACTACCTGCTCTCCGCCCAGCAGCCCGGCGGCGGCTGGCAGCAATACTGGCCGGCACCGCAAGGCTACAAATCGCACATCACCTTCAATGACAACGCAATGGCAAATGTGCTCGAAGTGTTGCGCGACGTGGCCCAGCTGCGCGACGACTTCGCCTTCGTCAGCCCGGTACAGGCCAAGCGTGCCAGCGTTGCGTATGACACAGGCCTGTTACTGATCCTGCGCACGCAGATCCGCATCGGCAGCAAGCGCACAGGCTGGTGCGCCCAGTACGACGTCGAAAATCTGCAGCCGGCGATGGGGCGTGCTTTCGAACTGCCCTCAATCAGCGGGGGTGAAAGCGTGAATGTGGTGCGCTTCCTGATGAGTGTCGAGAAACCCGCACCGGAGATCGTGCAGGCCATTCAGGATGCGGTGGCATGGCTGGACAGCGCCAAGCTCAGCGGCCTCAAGCGCGCACGCCGCGAAGACCGGACTCTCGAGTACGGCTTTGACTTCGTGATGGAAAAAGGCAGCAGCGACGACGTGACCTGGGCCCGCTTCTACGATCTGCAACAGGGCAAACCGCTGTTCTCGGCGCGCGACAGCAAACCGCGCAGCCGTTTCGAAGAAGTGAGCTACGAGCGCCGCGTGAAGTACAACTGGTTCACCACCGAGGCCGCTCCGCTGCTCAAACAGGAATATCCGGCCTGGGTGCAACGCAATGGCCTGAAATCGGTGCTCACCAAGCGCAACTGAGCGTCCTCAGGCTGGCCGCTGCAACGGCCAGCCGCGTCATCGGAGCAGCCGGGCCCGTTCCTCCACGGGCCCGGCATGCCCCACCAGCCCCCAGCGCGAATTACGCCGTGTAACAGCGGGGCTTGTCTCGGCAACACTTTCGCAGTGCAATGGCAGGCTTTCGAGCTCCGCCGCCAGGCGAGTGCTCTCCTGCTCCCGAACCGAAAGAGGATTCGCCCGATGATCGACCTGTTCTACGCCCCTACGCCCAACGGCCACAAGATCACCATCCTGCTCGAGGAGCTGGGCCTGCCGTACCGCATCATCCCGATCAACATCCGCAAGAACGACCAGTTCCTGCCTAGTTTTCTGGCAACGGCACCGAATAACCGCATCCCGGCCATCACCGATCACGACTTTCCCGGCGGCCCCCTGCACCTGATGGAATCCGGAGCCATCCTCACCGTGGAAGCCGAGCTGCACGGCAAATTTCTGCCGGCCACCGGACATGCCCGCGCCCAGGTCCTGCAGTGGCTCAACTGGCAGATGGGGGGGCTCGGTCCGATGGCCGGCCAGAACCATCACTTCAACCAGTTCGCGCCGGAAAAAATTCCGTACGCGATGAAGCGTTACACCGACGAAACCGCGCGCCTCTATGGCGTACTGAACCGCCAGCTCGAAGGCCGCGATTATGTGGCAGGCGACTACTCGATTGCCGACATGGCGATCTACCCCTGGGTCTTCCTGCATGAGCGCCAGTTGATGGACATGACGCAATTCCCGAACATCCTCGCCTATCTGGAACGCATGGCGGCTCGCCCGGCGGTGCAGCGCGCCTATGCCGAAGGCGCAAAATTCGACTGGGACGCCAGCCTCACCGAAGAACGTCTGCAGACGCTGCTGAAGCAGGCCTGACAATCCTCAGCCAGCGGAGCAGAGGCTCGCCCCGGGCCTCTGCAAGTCTTGATGTGTCCCAGAAGGCACTTGTGGCGAACCGTCTAGAATCCGGCTTCCCCCCAAAAAGCAGGAAGCTGAATCCATGAGCCTGTTGTCTGCCTCGCTGCTTGGCATCAAGTTTGCCAATCCGCTCCTCAACGCCTCCGGCGTGCACTGCCGCTACACCGATGAACTCGACGCGCTGGCCGCCAGCGCCGCCGGCAGCCTGATCACCAAAAGCTGCACTCTGCTCGAGCGCGAGGGCAACCCCGAGCCACGCTACGCCGCTACAGCGCTGGGCAGCATCAACTCCATGGGCCTGCCCAACCAGGGCTATGCCTACTACCTCGACTACGCCCGGCGCCACAACTACGCTACCAAGCCGCTGTTCTTCTCCGTGGCAGGCCTGTCGCTGGAAGACAATCTGACGATGATGGCAGCCGTACGCGACGCCTATATCCCGGCCATCGTCGAGCTCAATCTCTCCTGCCCCAACGTGCCGGGCAAGCCGCAGATCGCCTACGATTTCGAAGCCATGGACCGCATGCTGGCCGCCGTAAGCGCTGAATATGCGCTGCCTTTCGGCGTGAAGATGCCGCCCTATTTCGATATCGCCCACTTCGACGCCGCCGCTGCGATCCTCAACAAATACCCGCTGGTGGCCTTCGTCACCTGCATCAACTCGATCGGCAACGCATTGGTGATCGACATCGAGAACGAGAGCGTGGTGATCAAGCCCAAGGATGGCTTCGGCGGCATCGGCGGGGATTACGTGCTCCCCACTGCGCTAGCCAACGTGAATGCCTTCTACCGCCGCTGCCCCGACAAGCAGGTGATCGGCTGCGGCGGTGTGAGAAGCGGCGAACAGGTGTTCATGCACCTGCTGGCCGGCGCTTCGCTGGTTCAGGTCGGCACGGCCCTGCATGAAGACAGCCCGCGCATCTTTGCGCGCCTGAACCGCGAACTGAGTGCCATCATGGAGCGCAAGGGCTATCGCAGCATCGAAGCGCTGCGCGGCAAGCTGAAGACGCTGTAAGCGCCGGTCTGCACGGCCCTGTCGATTGTGGGTGCGAGGCGCGCCTCGCACCCACGAGAAACATCACGCCCAGCGCGTCAGCGCCGCTTCATCGCTCTCACGCGCATCCACCCAGCGGCTACCAGCCGGAGTTTCTTCCTTCTTCCAGAAGGGTGCGCGGGTCTTGAGATAATCCATGATGAACGCGCAGGCCTCGAAAGCCGCCTGGCGATGACTGCTAGCCACGCCCACGAAGACGATGCGCTCGCCCGGCAACAAGCGCCCGACACGATGAATCACCCGCACCGCCAGCAAGGGCCAGCGCGACTCAGCTTCAGCCACAATGCCGGCGAGCGCCTTTTCAGTCATCGCCGGATAGTGCTCCAGCGTCATCGCCGCAAGCGCACCATCGCCGCGTACCAGACCCAGGAAGCTGGCTATCGCACCGGTATCGCTGCGCCCCCTGGAGAGCCCGGCTGTTTCCGCGCCGACATCGAAATCCTCATGCTGAACACTGACTTGACTACTCATCTCATCCCCCGGTCACCGGCGGGAAGAAAGCGATCTCGTCTCCAGCCTTGATCGACACCGCGGCTTGCGCCAGCTCCTGATTCACCGCCGCACGCACCGCCTTGCCGGGAGCAAGCGCAGTCCAGTCACCACCACGTGCGCACAAGCTCTCGCGCAGGGCGCCCACGGTCGCCACGCCCGGCGGCAGATCAAAGTGTTCCTCGCTGCGGCCCAGCGCCTCACGCAGGCTCGCGAAATACAGGATCGTCACACTCACAGACCGTCTCCAAGAGGGATGTAGGACACCAGATCACCCGGCTGGATAATCTGCCCCGGCGGATTGCTGACCAGGCCATCGGCCCAGGCACAGGAGCTCAGCACGCCACTGCCCTGCTTCGGAAACAGCTCCAGCCCGCCCGCCTGATTGCGCCGCACGCGCAGAAACTCGCGCAACGCGCCGGCCTTGGGCCAGCTGAAGTCAGCACGCGCCTGCACAGCCTGCGGCAACACATCGGTTTCGCCCTGGCGGCGACGGATATAGGGTCGCGCCAGCATCAGGAAGGTGGCATAGCTCGACACCGGGTTGCCCGGCAGGCCGATGAAGGGCGTCTCGCCCACACGCCCCAGCGCGAAAGGCTTGCCGGGCTTGATGGCGATCTTCCAGGTTTCCAGCGCGCCTTCGCTTACGACGGCAGCCTTGACGTGATCCTCCTCACCCACCGACACGCCGCCACAGGTCAGCACCAGATCGTGACCCGCTGCCGCCTCGCGCAAGGCAGAGCGTGTTGCCCCCAGATCATCCGGCACGATGCCCAGATCCGTCACCACACAGCCCAGGGCGCCCAGCAGGCCGTGCAACACGTAGCGGTTGGAGTTATAGATCTGGCCGGACCGCAGCGGTGCGCCCGGCGTCACCAGCTCATCGCCGGTGAAGAACACCGCAATCCGCAGACGGGCAAACACCTCGACCTGCGCCACACCGATGGAAGCCAGCAGCCCCAGGTGCGCAGCCCCCAGGCGGGTACCGGCGGAAAGCACGACGCTGCCGCTGGCAATATCCTCGCCGGCACGGCGAATGTTCTCACCCGCGCCAGGGGCATGCTCGACGCGCACCGCCTCGCCCTCAGCGATGCATTTCTCCTGCATCACGACGGCATCGGCTCCAAGCGGAATCGGCGCCCCCGTAAAGATGCGGGCAGCCGTACCCGGACGCAATGCAACCGGGGCACTGCCGGCCGGGATGCGCTGGCTCACCTCGAGCAAGGCACCCGGCGCCACATCCGCCACACGCAGGGCATAACCATCCATGGCAGAGTTGTCCGCCGGCGGTACATCGAGGCTGGCCCGTACCGGGCTAGCCAGAACCCGACCGGCAGCCGCCAGCAGATCCACGGTTTCGCGCCCGGCGAGCGGAGTTGCCGCGGCCAGCAGGGTTTCGAGGGCTTGTTCGTAGCTGAGCATTTTCGGAAGTCGGAGTCGGAAGTCGAGGGAGTGTGAAACGCGCGGATCGGCAGGGGCCTTGATTCAGGCCAGTTTCAGGAACTGCAGGATCCACTCCGCAATGGCCGGAGGATCGTTCAGCGCCAGCACCGGCAAGTCGCTCACGAGCGGCGCATCACTGGCAATCGCTACCACCTCCGGAAATTCGGCGTGGAAGAAGGGCTTGCCCAGCGCAGGACGATGGACTTCTATCTTGGCCAGTTCGGCGGATTTGAAACCCTCCACCAGAACCAGATCACACGGAGAGAGCCGTGCCAGTAACTCGGTCAGCGAGGCTTGCGGCTCCTCACGCAACTCACGCATCAACGCCCAGCGCTGCTCGCCGGCCAGCATTACCTCACTGGCCCCGGCCGCACGGAAGCGGAAGGAATCCTTGCCGGGCTTGTCGATATCAAAGCCGTGGTGGGTGTGCTTGATCAGCGACACACGCAGGCCGCGCGCAGTGAAGAGCGGAATCAGGGCTTCGATCAGGGTCGTTTTGCCAGAACCTGACCAGCCGGAAATACCGAAGGTTTTTGCGGAATTCATGCGCCGATTGTATGCCGACCAGAAGCAGAACTTATCCACCCTGACGGTGCGGTTTTTGCGCAGAATCATCAAGCTTCCTGCCTTCGAAGCCGTTATTACTCGAAGTCAGCAAGGAGTCCCTTTGACGCGTACTACTCTCCTGAAAACAGCTGGCACGCTTGCCGCAGCCCCACTTGTGGCAATGCTGTGCCTGTTTGCCGAACTGCCGACCGCGCTGGCTGTCTGGCTCACGGCAGCGGCCGGCATGTTGCTGCCCGGCTTCTGGCTGTTGCGCGAGCGCGAGCGTGAGCAGCAACGCCGCGAGCAGGTACAGAACTTCGTGCAGCGTCTGGTCGATGTAATTCCGGAGCCTGTTTACGTCAAGGATGCTGCCGGCCGTTACATCATGATCAATGAGGCCTTCGCGCTCCAGCGCGGCCAGCCGCGTGCAGCCATCCTGGGGCGCAGCGCCCGTGATCTGGCGCAAGATTCTGCTACCGCCGCACTGATCGCCGCCGAAGATGCCGAAGTCCTGCAAGGGCTGATGGTCTACAAGGAAGAAGAAGTGCTCCACCCCATCAGCCACGAGGCACGCTTTCGCATCGTGACCAAGGGGACCTGCCTGGATGCGACGGGCGCGCGCGTAATCGTCGGCGCGAATTTCGACATCACCCGCATACGCCACGCCGAACAGCGCCTGCAGGCAGCACTGGCGGAGCAAACAGCTGTCGCGCAACGCACGCGAGACTTCATCCAGCACCTGATTGACGTCATCCCCTACCCCTTCTACATCCGCGATTCGCAGAGCCGCTACCGCTGGGTGAATGACGCGCTGATCGAGCGCTACCAATTGAGTCGTGAGCAGATACTGGGGCACAGCCATCGGGAGCTGATGCCTGATCGCCCGCAATCGCACACGTCGCTTGAAGAAGATAGCCGGGTGCTCGCCGGCGAACGGATACAGAAGGAAGAGAGTGCGACCAGGCCAATCACTGGCGAGCGCTGCCATCAGATCGTGATCAAGGGCAGTTGCCCGGACCCGGAAGGCGAGCTCGCCATCGTTGGCATCAATATCGACGTGACCGTACTGCGCGAATCCGAAGCCCAACTGGCAACGGTGCTGCAGCGGGAACGCGAGCATCACAAAGCCACGCTCGAATTCGTGCAACGGGTGCTGGATCTCTTGCCCTACCCGGTCTACGTGAAGGATGCGCAGAGCCGCTATCTGATGGTCAACGAAGCCATGGCGCGCGACGCCTTCATGCCCCGTGAAGAGCTGATCGAGCATATGGGCCTGAAAGAAAGTACCAGCCCCGAACGCATGCGCCAGCTCTTCGAAGAAGACGGCAACGTGCTGGCCGGCGAGCGCATCCTGCGCGAGGAACAACTGCCGCACCCGCACACCGGCCGCGAAGTTTTCCGCATCCTGTCCAAGGGCACTTGCAACAACGCCCTGGGCGAGCCGGTAATCGTCGGCAGCAGCATCGACCTGACCGACCTGCGCCTGGCCGAGCGCGAGCTGAAGGCCTCGTTGCTACGCGAAACGGCGCTACGCGAGCGTACCGAAGCCTTCGTGCAGCGTCTCATCGATGTGATTCCGGATCCGGTCTATGTGAAGAAGGCCGGCCACTATCTGCTCGTCAACGAAGCCTTTGCCGATTACCAGGCTCGCCCCAAAGCCGAGCTGCTGGATCCCGCACAACCCTTCCCCCACCTCTCTGAAGACAGCCGCCTGCGTTCGCGTGAAGAGGATTTACGGGTACTCGTTGGCGGCGAGATCGCACGCGAGGAACACACCTGGCGCCGCGCCACCGGGGAGGAGGTCTATCGAATCGTGTGCAAGAAGCAATGCCTCTACATCGATGGTGAAGCCGTGATCGTCGGCATTGATCGCAACATCACCCAGTGGCGTCAGGCCGAACTGCAGATCAAGGAAGCACTCGAGCGTGAAACCGAGCTGCGCCGCAACACCTTCGAGTTCGTGCAGCGCCTGGTGGATCTGATTCCGGACCCGGTCTATGTAAAAAAAACCGGCGGCCTTTATGTGCTGGTCAATGAAGCCTTCCTGCGCTACCACCAGCGTTGCCGCGCCGAAGTAGTCAAGGCTCCGAATGCCCTGCCCTACGAAAACGAGGAAACGCGCAAGCTCTCGCTGCAGGAAGACGAAGCCGTGTTGGGCGGCGCCGAAATCGAAAAGGAAGAGCACACGATTCGCCAGGCCAGCGGCGAAGAGGTCTTCCGCATCATCAGCAAGCGCCGCAGCACCTATTTCGACGGCGACCCGGTAATTGTCGGTTTCGATAACCACATCACCCGCTGGCGAATAGCCGAACGCGAACTGCAGCGCCTGGCGCGCGAAGATGCCCTGACCGGCCTGGCCAACCGCCGCCACTTCCGCGACGAAGCCGAACGCGCGATTGCCCGCAGCAGTCGTTATGACGAAGCTCTGAGCCTGCTCATGCTGGATATTGACCACTTCAAGCACATCAACGACAGCCAAGGCCACAACATCGGTGACGAGGTACTCAAACAAACCGTACTGCGCTGCCTCGGCGGGCTGCGCAGCACCGATCTGCTGGCCCGCTGGGGCGGTGAGGAGTTCATCGCCCTGCTGCCCCACACGCGGCTCGCAGAAGCCTGTCAGGTAGCCGAACGCCTGCGCGAGGAGCTGGCGCTCACCCCGATCGCCACTGGCAACGGCGCAATCTCCGTCACGGTCAGCGGTGGCGTGGCTCAATGGCAAGCCGGGGAGTCGCTCGATCAGCTCGTCTCACATGCCGATGCCGCGCTCTACCTTGCCAAGGAAGGTGGCCGCAATCGCATCCTGCCCGCGCAGGCAGAAAACACAGGCGTTCGGGTGTGAACAGATAGAATACGCCGGCGTATTGCAACGGAATATCGGCCAGCATGAATCTGCTCAGCAGCATCCGGGAAATCGCAGTTCTGGCCGCCCTGCCTGCGCTGCTGGTCGCACTCGCCCTGTTTTTCGCCTGGCCACCCACGCTGGCCCTACCTCTGCTGCTGCTCACTGCCGTGCTGTCAGCCCTGCTGCGCCTAACCCAGCTGCGCCGCCAGCACGCAGTTCAAAGCGAGCGCCAACAGGCCTTCATGCAGCGTCTGATCGATGTGATTCCACAGCCGGTCTACGTCAAGGATTCTGCGGCCCGCTACCTGATGGTCAACCAGAGCCTCGCCAACCGCCTGGGCCGCGAACCGGCCGAGCTGATCGGTTGCGACTCCTGCAGCTTCCTCAGCGATACGGAACTGATTGCCCACACCCGTCAGGAAGATGCCGCCGCATTGAGCGGTGCGCGCATCACCGCTGAACTGCACGATACTGACCCGCTCAGCGGCAAGCCGCGCGATCGCCTGATCATGAAAGGCACCTGCCTCAATGCCGAGGGCAAGCCCGTCATCGTTGGCGCCAATTTCGACATCACGCACTGGCGCGAAGCCGAACAGGCACTACAGGCAGTACTCCAGCGCGAGCAGGCCCAACAGCTTGAAACCCGTGCCTGGCTGCAACGCCTGATCGACGTGATTCCCTACCCGATCTATGTCAAGGATGCAGACAGCCACTACCAGCTGGTCAATCAAGCCTTCGAGAAGGACAAGGGGCTGCCAGGGGCTGAACTGATCGGTCGTACCGGCGTTGGGCCCGTCCACCCGGACCGGCTGGCACAGGTGCTGACGGAGGATGCCAAAGTGCTGCGCGGTGAGCCGCTGCGCAAGGAAGAGCATCGCGCGCACGCGCGAACCGGCGCGGAGGTATTCCGCATCATCACCAAAGGCGTGTGTACAGACGAACGCGGCAATACCGTGATCGTCGGGGCGCATGTGGATATCACCGAACTGCGCCAGGCCCAGCGCCACCTGCAGGAGGCCCTGGAACGCGAAACCGGCCTGCGCCAGCGTACCGAAGCCTTCCTGCAACGCCTGGTCGACGTGATCCCGGACCCGGTCTACATCAAGGATTCCAATAGCCGCTACCTGCTGGTCAACGAGGCCTTTGCCGAATACCGCCAGCTCGACCGTGACTTCATCCTGGGACCAAACTTCCCCTTTCACGGCCCGACCACACCGGCCCGCGCTCAGTCCGAACGGGAAGATCAGGCAGTACTCGGCGGCCAGGAAGTCGTCAAGGAAGAGCACACCATCCGCAAAGGCACTGGCGAGGAAGTCTTCCGCATCGTACGCAAGCGGCGCAGCGTGTTCTTCGATGGTCGTCCTGTGGTGATCGGTATCGACCACAACATCACCCGCTGGCGCGTGGCCGAGCGCGAGTTGCAGCAACTCGCACAGGAAGACGGCCTCACCGGCCTGGCTAACCGGCGCCATTTCCATCATGAAGCAGAACGCGCCATCGATCTTGCCCAGCGCTACCAGCAAGCCCTCTCACTGATCCTGATTGATCTGGACCACTTCAAGCAGATCAACGATCTCTACGGCCACCACGCCGGAGATCTGGTACTGGTCGAAACCGTTCGCCGCCTGCGTGAAGGCCTCCGCCGTGCCGATTTCCCCGGCCGCTGGGGCGGTGAAGAATTCATCATCCTGCTGCCGCACACCGAACTGGCCGAAGCCGTGCAGGTCGCCGAACGCCTGCGTGCCGCAGTTGGCGACTCCTTGCTGCAGATCGAAGGCCGCCAACTGGCCATTACTCTCAGTGCCGGAGTGGCTCAGCGCCGCATCGGCGAAGGGCTGGAGTCTTTCATCGCGCGTGCAGACAGCGCACTGTATGTAGCCAAGAACGAGGGCCGCAACCGGGTGCTGGCGGAGGCCCGCCCGGCGGACATGGACAGCCGGGCGACGGTTTACTGACGGACGCGCCCGCAGATCCGGGAGCCGCCTCAGCGCGCCGAAGCCTGCAAGCCCTGACGCAGGGTGTTGCCATTGATGATGCGGCTGAGCTTGTCGGCATAGGCCGGATCAGTGGCATAGCCTCCCTGCTGCAGCGCACGTGCAAAGGCGTCGCCATCACTTTGGCCGCGTACGCCGGCATAGCGCGAGTTCTGGCCGATCAGGCGGGTGTAATCCTGAAAGGATTCTGCGTATGAGCCGTAAGCACGAAAACGCTCCACCCGCTCAACCGCCCGGCCATTCTCATACTCGGTGGTGCGTGCCTCCACCACCTCACCCTGCCAGTCACGACCGGCCTTGATGTTGAAGAGGTTGTAGCTCGTGCTGCCATCCGCACGCTGGATCACCGATTTGCCCCAGCCAGTTTCAAGCGCCGCCTGGGCCACCAGAAAATGCGGCGGCACACCGAGGCTGGCAGCCGCCTGCTGGGCCTGTGGCCAGACCTGGGTGACGAACCCCTGAGCCGCTCCGCTATAGGGTGCCCCAAGTTGCGGCGCCGCACCGGCGGCACTTGCCGCCGCTGCCCCCGCTTGTGCCGGGCCCTTGAGATCGTAGGTCGGCAGGCGCGGAATGCTTGTGCCATTGAGCTGACGCTCGACCACCTGAGCCAGCCCGATGCCCCCTGTGCGGGACATCAGCTGGGCCAGCTGCTGATCATGCATGCCTTGGAAGAGCTTGGTTCCTTCGCTTTCAAGCATCCCGTCCTGCGGAATTGATTCGCGCATGGTCTTCAGCACGATCTGCAGGAACATCGCCTCGAACTGCTGTGCCACTGCCTTGTTGGCCTCGGGCGAGCCTTCCCGCGTCTGCAGCTTGAGGCCGGCCAGACTGGAGGGGTCGAGTACGTTGGGCTGCACACTGTTCATGGGCAAGGCCTCGGCGCGCGTGAAAAATTGGGCCCCGTAGCAAGAGCGTACCCGGCCATTCCCGGCAAGGCGCGAGGTGCATTCAGATGCGATCGCAATAGGCGCAGCATTTTTTCAGCGCCGCTCAGATAACTTCCAGCTCGGCCCGCAGTGCGCCGGCTGACTTCATGGCCTGCAGGATGTTTACCAGATCCAGCGGCGTGGCGCCCACCGCATTGAGCGCCTTGACCACTTCTGTGAGGGTCACACCGGGCTTGAAACGCATCAGGCTGGCCTGATCCTGTTTGACGTCGACCTGAGCATTCTGCACGGCGGCTGTCTGCCCCTGCGAGAGTGGATTGGGCTGACTGATCTGGGTATCGGTATTCACCGTCACCGTGATGTTGCCGTGCGCCACTGCGCACTCCTGCAAGGTCACAGACTGGTTCATGACGATCGAGCCGGTGCGTGAATTGACGATCACCCGCGCCGCGCCAGCCATCGGTGTGACATCGATATTCTCGAGCCGGCCAAGAAAGCCCACCCGCTCGGCCGCCGACTCGGGTGCCCGCACCTGAATCCTGCGCCCGTCCAGCGGCCAGGCCACCTGCTCGCCGAAGCTCTTGTTAATGGCTTCCACCACACGTTGCGCAGTACCGAAATCAGCCTGGGCCAGCTCGAGCTGCACCGAGTCCGCGCCGCCTACCGCCGTCGGCACAGAGCGCTCGACCGTAGCCCCACCGGGGATCCGACCCGCTGACAGATGATTCACCGTGACTTTGGTGCCACCGGCCGAGCCGCCGGCCCCGCCGACAATCAGATTGCCCTGCGCCACCGCGTAGATCTGCCCGTCCGCGCCCTTCAACGGTGTCATCAGTAAGGTGCCGCCCTTGAGGCTCTTGGCGTTGGCCATCGACGAAACGGTCACGTCGATCTGCTGGCCGGGCTGTGCAAAGGCCGGCAATTGCAGGGTCACCATCACGGCGGCCACGTTCTTGAGCTGCAAGGTGGTGCCGGGCGGGATCGTGATACCCAGATTGCCCAGCATGTTGATCAGGCTCTGGGTGGTGAAAGGCGCCTGCGAAGTCTGGTCGCCAGTACCATCCAAGCCGACCACGATGCCATAGCCAACCAGCTGGTTACTGCGCACGCCGGCGATGTTTGCCAGATCCTTGATGCGCTCGGCATGCACCGGAGCAACGAGCAGCAGGCCCGCCAGCAAGAGCGCCACACGCCATACCCCCCGGAGGGAATTTCCTGTCCTGTCCATCATGCCACCTGACCTTTCCACACCTGCTTGACGATCAGAACGGCAGCACGTTCATGAAGATGCGCTGCATCCAGCCCATGGTCTGGGCTTCGTCGAGATAGCCATTGGCTTTGTATTCGAGCCGGGCATCGGCCACCTGAGTGGATTGCACGGTATTCGAGCTGCTCACGTTGTTCTGATTCACTACGCCGGAGAAACGGATGAACTCCTGGCCCTGATTGATCGCCACTTGCTTTTCGCCGGATACCAGCAGATTGCCGTTGGGGAAGACTTCGATCACCGTCACCGTCACCGTGCCGGTAAAGGAGTTGTTGGCCGCCGCTGTGCCCTTGCCGGCAAAGCTCTGGTCCGCTGCGGCCGACGCGCTCATCTTGGCTGCGATATTTTTGCCCATCACCCCCGCAATCAACGGTGCTTCCATTTCGGTGCTGGAAGCACGTGTGGCATTGGTATTGGAGGATTTGCTGGCGGCATTCTTCTCGACGATGTTGATCGTCAAGGTGTCGCCCACATAGCGCGCACGGCGATCTTCGAACAGCGAGCGCGGACTGCTGCCGAAGATGCTGCCGGCAGTTTCGGTGCGCGCTGGCATTGGCCGCGCCGTCATCGGCTGATGCACGGCAGTGGTCTGCTGCAGCAAGCTGCAGCCACTGAGCAAACCGACGAGCAGCAACAGGACAAGGCGGATGGACATGATCAGCCTCCGTTCAGAACCGGATCAGAGCTGGGTCAGACGCGAGAGCATCTGGTCCGCCGTACTCACTGCACGCGAGTTGAGTTCATAGGCGCGCTGGGTTTCAATCATGCTGACCAGCTCCTCCGCAACGTTCACATTGGAAGTCTCGAGGTAGGTCTGATTGATCACACCCGTGCCATTGGTGCCAGGAGTGGTGGGCGTGGGCGTGCCGCTGGAAGCAGTTTCGAGAAAGAGGTTCTCACCCATGCTCTGCAGGCCGCCCGGATTGACAAAGTTGGCAACCTGGATCGAGCCGATCTGAGCCGGATTGGTCTGCCCCGACAGCAGCACGCTGACCGTGCCATCCTTGGCGATGGTGACCGATAGCGCGTCGGCCGGAATGGTGATCGCCGGCTCCACCGGATAACCGCTGGAAGTCACCATCTGGCCTTGCGAATCCTTCTGGAAAGCGCCATCGCGGGTATAGGCCAGCGTGCCATCCGGCATCTGGACCTGAAAGTAGCCCGCGCCCTGAATCGCCAGATCCAGCGAATTACCGGTCTGCTGCAGGTTGCCCTGGGTATGGATGCGCTCGGTGGCAACCGTGCGCACACCGGTGCCGATCTGCAGGCCGGAGGGGATCTGGGTGCTCTGCGAGCTCTGTGCACCGGGCTGGCGCAGGGTCTGATAGAGCAGATCCTCGAACACTGCACGCCCACGCTTGTAGCCATTGGTGCTGACGTTGGCGAGGTTGTTGGAAATCACATCGAGATGCGTCTGCTGCGCATCGAGGCCGGTACGGGCAATCCACAGGGCACGGATCATTTTGCTTCTCCTTGTGTTGCGAGGATAGGTCGCTCAGTCATCGACCAGTCCGTCAATCAGCGCATCAAAAACCCCGCAATCCGCCCCCCTTAACGGGCAGCAATCACTTGGTTGGCACTCTTGTCATTGTCCTGTGCGCTGGAGATCAGCTTGAGCTGGGTCTCGTAGCTGCGCGCCAGCGAAATCATGTTCACCATCTGGTCGACCGGATTCACATTGCTGCCTTCGAGATAGCCGCCACTCACACGCACGTTCTCGTCCTGATTGGCGGGCTGGCCGCTCTTGAGGCGAAACAGGCCGTCATCGCCGCGAACCAGCTCTTCTTCAGGCGGGTTGACGAGCTTCAGGCGGCCTACTGTATTGGTAGCCGCCAGGGTGCCACTGAGCGGCACGGCAGTGATGGTGCCATCCGGTCCGATTTCCACTGCGTTTTCCGGCGGGATTGCGAGCTGACCGCCATCCCCCGCCACTTCAAGACCGCCTTGCGTGCGCAGCACACCGTTGTCGTCGATCTTGAAGGAGCCGGCACGCGTATAGGCCTCGCTGCCATCCGGTTGCAGCACCGTAAACCAGCCCTGACCATTGACCGCCGCATCCAGCGGACGAGCAGTGTGATTAAGCGGGCCAGACGAAAAATCGCTGCCAACCGAAGCATCCACCACGAAGGCCCGGGTAGGCTGAGCCTCGCTCTGCACCTGCACCGCACGCAGACGATGCAACTCGGCGCGAAAGCCGACCGTGCTGGCGTTGGCGAGGTTGTGCGCCACCGAGGCCTGCTGGCCCATGGTGGCCTTGGCCCCGGTCATCGCGGTGTAGATCAGCTTGTCCATCTCAGTCTCATTCGCTCGCGTTCAAGTGCTTATCAGCGCAGGTTCACCAGGGTCTGCAGCACCTGATCCTGAGTCTTGATGGACTGGGCATTGGCCTGGTAGTTACGTTGAGCGGTAATCATGTTGACCAGCTCAGCCGTGAGATCAACGTTGGACTCTTCCACCGAGCCAGCCGTAAGCTGCCCCAGGCTGCCAGTGCCGGGCGCGCCCACCAGCGGCTGGCCGGAAGTGGGCGATTCGCCCCACAGGTTATTGCCCAGGGAAAGCAGGCCTTGCGGATTGGCGAAATTCGCCAGTACGACCTGGCCAAGATTGCGCGTCTGGCCATTTGAGTAACGCCCCTGGATCACACCATCGTCACCAATGGTGATCCCGGAGAGACGACCCGAGGCGAAACCATCCTGAGTCTGGCGATTCACCCCGAAGGAACTGCCGTACTGGGTGCTGCCGGTCAAATCGAAATCAACGCTGAAGGGCGTGACGGCGCCAGTCGTTACAGCCAAGCCTGCAATGGTCACAGGCATGGCAGTGGTGAGCTGACCGGAGGTATCAAAGGTCACGGCAGTCGCCGCTCCGGTCGCACCACCATCAAGCGCGGTATACATGTCCCAATTACCGCTGCCCGCCGTGCGGAAATACATCGTCATGATGTGGGAGTTACCCAGGCTGTCGTACAGGGTGACCGAGGTCGACGAGTTGTAGGTGCTCGGATCCGGACTGGCACTGCCCGCCACCCAGGCATTGGTCGGCACAGTGGAGCGCGAATCGAGGTTCAGCCCCATGGCGACCTCCGAGCTCTGTGCCGGCATCAGGTCGGCGGTGTCGATATAGATGCTGCTTGGACTGGCCGGCAAAATCTGGCCGGTAGAGCTCGCCGGATAGCCCGTGAGCTGATAACCCTGAGAGTTGATGATGTAGCCGTTCTTGTCGATCTGGAACTGACCGTTGCGGGTGTAGGCCACCGAGCCGCCGTTATCCATGCGGAAGAAACCGGAGCCATTGATGGCCACATCCAGCGGATTGTTGGTCGGCGTAATGTTGCCCTGATTGAAAACCTGGGCCACCTTGCCAATCTGGGTGCCGATCCCGATCGACACCCCGGCGGACGCGCCATTGAGCGCAGAGGCGTACACATCCGCGAACTGGGTGCCCGAGAGCTTGAAGCCCACGTTGCTGGCGTTGGCCACGTTGTTGCTGATGACGTCGAGCGCCTTGGAGGATGCGTTGAGGCCACTGAGGCCTTGCTGGAATGCCATGATCTGCTCCCGGATTACAGAATGAGCTTGATGTCGCCCATCGAAACACGACCAAGCTGGGCGGAGTCGCCAAACTTGTTCACATCAACCTGCACTTCACTGCCACTGGTGACCACGCCGGTCACCGTACCCAACTCGAGTGCGGTGGCCCCCACCTTGACGTCACCCTTGTAGGCCGTGACCTTCATGGTGTAGCTGCCATCCACCACAGCGGTGCCGGCATCGTTCTTGCCGTCCCACACGAAGTCATGCACGCCAGCCTCAAGCGCGCCCAACTCCATGTGCTTGATCTCCAGGCCGTTCTTGTCGCTGATGGTCACCGATACCTTGTCGGCCACGGCATCGAGTTGCACGCCACCCATGCCTATGCTCTCGGTCACGACCATGCCGCTGCCCGGCACCAGCACCGCGTGGCCGACTAGATTGGCAGCCTGCAGTGCTTCGGAAGACTGCATGTTGCCCATCATGCTTTTGAGCGTTGCGTTAAGCCGCTCAATGCCATCCACCGTGCTGATCTGTGCAAGCTGAGAAGTGGTTTGCGCGTTGTCCATCGGGTTGAGCGGGTCCTGATTCTTGAGCTGGGTTGTCAGCAGCTTCAGAAAGCGCGACTGCTGCTCTTCGACCGTGCTTGTGGACGTCGTGCTCGTCTTGTTCAGCGAGGAATAGATATCCTGCGCGCTGGTACTGCTGCTGACGGTTGTCATGTGCCTACTCCTGTCTTACCCGCCGATTGCTCAGCTCTGTCCAATGGCCAGCGTGCGCTGCAACAGCGTGCGGGCCGTATTCATCACCTCCGCGTTCGTCTGGTAGGAACGCGAAGCCGAAATCATGTTCACCATCTCTTCCACCACATCCACATTGGGCATGGTGACGTAACCCTTCTCGTCGGCCAGCGGGCTCTTCGGGTCGTAGAGCATGCGGCCGGGGGCTGCGCTCTCCACCACCTGCTGCACCTTCACGCCTTGCCCGCTCTGGCCCATATTCACGGCCTGGAAAACGACCTGCTTGGCCTTGTAAGGCTTGCCATCGGCCCCCACCGCGCTCTCGGCATTGGCCAGATTGCTGGCGGTGGTGTTCAGGCGCTGAGACTGCGCGCTGAGCGCCGAGCTGGCGATATTCAGAACATTGAACATGCTCATGATTCAGCCCCTGTTCACTGGCCCGACACGGCCTGCTGCATGGTGCGCAACAAGCCGTTGATGAAGGTAATGCTGGCCTCGTACTGCACCGAGTTTCCGGCAAAAGCCGCGCGCTCGGCATCCATGTTCACCGTATTGCCATCTACGCTCGATTGCGTTTCCGTGCGATACATCTGCTGCGGGAAAGTGCTCGTGCCACTCGCATTCAGGTGACGGCTGGCCGTCGTGCTGAGCGCAATCGGCTTGCCTGCACGCCCCAGCAGCGCACCGCTTAGCGCAGAGCCGAAATCGATGTCGCGTGCCTTGTAGTTAGGGGTATCCGCGTTGGCCATGTTGCCCGCAATCAGCTCCTGGCGATCGGCGCGCAGGTTGAGGGCGGTCTGGTGAAAGCGCAGGGCGTTATCGAGCTGGACGTTCATCTCTTCAACTCCGTTCATGATCTCTTCAAACATATCCGTCGCTCCCGGCACACATCGGCCACTCGACGAACTCATTGCAGCTTCTATGCCAACCATCCTAAGCCCCGTATTACGGTCCGCAGACGGCGATAAAGCGGCAAAACCACCGGCTTTCCCGGCAGCCATCACCCAGCCTGCGGCAATGTTTGCCGGCAGGCTGAAACGCCCCGGAATAGCCCCACAAGCACCCGCCTGTTTGACCCATCAGCTGGCGCGCGCTGTGCTTGAATCGGCCATCACCCATCCGGCGGCACCATGCGCTCCCTCCTTCCCGGCCTCCTCCTGCTGCTTAGTTGTCTTGCCCCCTGCACCGCCCATGCAGAGGACCAACTCGGCCCGGCACTGCAGCGTTTTCTGGCAGCCCGCAGCGCCAGCCTGCCCGGCAAGGTCACGATTGAAATCGGGCGCTATCCACTGAGCGAGAAACTCATCGCCTGCCAGCGCTGGGAACTCTTCCTGCCTGAAGGCGGCCGCCCCTGGGGACGCATATCGGTTGGCGCCCGCTGCCAGGCGGGGCCCCAACAAGCCCTTTACATCCCCTCCCGAATCAAGGTGGAAGGCCAGATGCTGGTAGCGGCCCGCCAGATTCCACTCGGCGCAACGCTCACCGAGCACGATATGAAGCTCGTCGAAGGAGAGCTGAGCAACCAGGCAGCGGATGTACTCAGCACGCCAACTGAGGCCCTCGGGCGCACCAGTCGGGCCAGCATCGCCGCCGGCCGGCCCTTGCAACGCAGCCTGCTGCGCAGCGAAGCCATCATCGAAGCCGGTCAGGAGGTCCGCGTGGAAATCCGGGCCGGCAGCCTGCAGGTGAGCAACCAGGGGATTGCCATCAGCAGCGCCGGGCGCGGCGAAACGCTGCGCGTCCGCCTGCCCAACGGCAAGATCGTGCGCGGGATAGCGAGCGAGGCCGGCTTGGTCGAAGTTCAGCTCTGACCCGATTCCTGCCGCCAGGCCTGCTGTGCTCTGCCCCGGAGCACCGGCAGCCCCTTGCCGTGGATTGCAAAAAAATCTAAAGTTTTTCCCCAGAGGCCCGATAAGGCAGTCATGGCATCACGAATGCCTGTTAAAAAATCAGTGGCTTGCGTGCCCTGCCAGTGCACCGCACATGCCTCGAGCCGAAGGGAAACGCCGTGAAAATCGAGAATTCAGTCACTTCGCCAGGATCGGTCAGCACCTCAAAACCCCGATCTACCCGCGAATCCTCCACCAGCTCCGCTTCGGCCAGCCCGTCGCAGGTGCAACTTTCCAACCTTGCCAGCAATCTGCAAAAGCTGGAGCAAGCCATTGCCGAAACACCGGTTGTCGATAGCGGCAAAGTCGACGAGATCAAGAGCGCCATTGCTCAAGGGCAGTTCAAGGTCAATCCGGACAAGGTCGCCGATGGTCTGCTCGACAGCGTGCGCCAGATGCTCGCCGCCCAACCCCGTAGCGCGTGAGCCCAGCTGCCGACCATAGCGCGCTGCGCCAGCGCCTGCTCGCCCTGCTGATTGCTGAAACCCAGCAGGTACGGGATTTCGTCGCCGTTCTCGAACAGGAAAGAAAGATCCTGGGCGAGCGCGACGTCGAGCCATTGTTTGCCCTCTCGGAACACAAGAACCGCTACGCCCGCCTGCTCCAGCAAAGCGCAGACGCCCGCACCAGCCTGCTCGGCCAGGCTGCGCTGAAGCATGACAAGAGCGGCGTGGAAAGTCTGCTTGGCGATCCAGCCAATCCGGTCTGGAACAACTACCTGAAGGCTGTCGCCGAGGCCCGTGCCCTGAATCAGGCCAATGGTGCCTTGCTCACCGAGCGCCTCGCCCACAATCATCAAGCCCTTGCCATTCTTATGGCGCACTCCGACCAGCCCACAGTCTATGGGCCGGACGGTGCCGCCCGCACCCGCCCTGGCTCACGCCTGCTGGGTAGCTACTAAGTCCCGGGCCATCTCGCCCGGCACCGCTCAGCCCCACCTGAACGGCACGTCTGCTGATCAACGTACGCGCTCTTGCCTGAACACCGGCCGCATCAAAGATTGCTGCACAGATCTGCTCGAGCACTGACCGAGCGCCTCTACAGTAATAGCTTCAGCCACACACCGACATTTTTCGGCAGAGGGCATCCATCCGAAGGCGAAGCGGCCTGCCATTTTTGCGAGATCCGTATCAGCAACGCCTGCTTTTTTTATGTCGTTTTACAGATTCCAGCGGGCCTCTGAGCCAAGCGCATTCATGGAGCCTTCCCGCCCGGCACCAGACGTATGTTCTCCGGCGTTCCCAGCGCTCCATCCGCATCCGGCACCTGGCGCACACCTTCGGGCTGCCGCGGCGCGCCGAGCACTTCTGTCGTGGTCACCGGTGCTTCAGCCACTTCGGGCGCCATCGATTCAATCTGGATGGTTACTCGCCGATTGCGGGCCCGCCCCTCCGGGGTGGAATTGTCTGCCACGGGCCTCTGATCGCCATAGCCTGCCGCCGTCATGCGTTCAGCACTGACGCCGGAAGCCACAAACAGGCGCACCACGGACGAAGCACGCACCGCCGACAGCTCCCAATTGGAAGGGAATAGCGCAGTAGAGATCGGGAGGTTGTCGGTATGCCCTTCGACCTTGATCGGAAAACTGCCCACGGCAATCACTTCGGCTACGGCACGCAAAGCGCGCACGGCTTCGGGCCCCAACTGAGCCTCTGCCGGGTTAAAGAGGGCGCTGGCATTGATTTCAATGGCAATGCCATTCACTCCCTCGGTGACCCGCACCTGACCACCGCGCACCAAGGGCTCCAGCACCCGTTTGACCTCCTCGGCCATGCTGCGCATCTTCTGCCGATACTCGGTACGCCGCGCTTCGGTCTGCGTATCCGAGCGGCTCTGCCGGGTCACTACAGGCATGATCGGCGTGCCCGTCGCCTGCGGCGGCGCCACGATGGCTGCAGCCTGCTCGTTGGTCGCGCTGCGAAAAGCCTGCACCATGGAGCTGGACAAGACCCGGTACTTGCCCTCATTCACCGAGCTGATTGCATACATCACGACGAAAAAGGCGAACAGCAAGGTGATGAAGTCCGCGTAGGACACCAGCCAGCGCTCGTGATTCTCATGCTCTTCTTCGTGCTGACGGCGGGCCATGCCTGCTCCGGAAAGGGTGAACGACTCCCTTGGTTTACGGCAGGTAGCCCTCCGCCCTTGAGGCAGGCAAACAAAAGGCCGGGCAAGCCCGGCCTTTGATCTGGCTGAAGTGCCTGACTACTTCAGGCCCAGCACATCCTGCATATCGTACAGGCCACTGCCCTTGCCTTGCAGGAAAGCCGCAGCACGCAGGGCGCCGGTGGCGTAAGGCATGCGACTGCTGGCCTTGTGCGAAATCTCGACGCGCTCGCCCAGACCACAAAACATCACGGTGTGATCACCGATTACATCGCCGCCGCGTACCGTGGCAAAACCGATGGTCTCGGGCTTGCGCTCACCAGTCACACCTTCACGGCCATACACGGCACATTCCTTGAGGTCACGCCCAAGCGCCTGGGCCACCACTTCTCCCATGCTGAGCGCGGTACCGGAGGGGGCATCGACCTTGAAACGATGGTGAGCCTCGAAGACCTCAACGTCATAGCCCGTTTCCAGCAGCCGCGCCGCGACATCAAGCAGCTTGAACACGACATTCACGCCCACCGACATGTTGGACGCAAAAGTCACCGGAATTTCAGTGGCTGCTTCACCGATCTGGGCCTTCTCTTCCGGCTTGAAGCCGGTCGTGCCGATCACCACCGCGCATTTCACGCGGCGAGCGATCTTCAAGTGTTCCAGCGTACCTTCGGGGCGGGTGAAATCGATCAGGCAATCAGCCAGCGTCAGTGCCGCCTCGATGTCGCTGGTGACCGGAACGCCACAGGCGTTGCCAACCAGCTCACCGGCGTCGCGACCAATGAAAGGGCTGTCGGCGCGATCAAGCGCCGCCACAAACTGCACTTCGGGCATCTGCTGGGCGGCTTCAATGAGCATGCGCCCCATACGGCCGGAAGCCCCGGCAATGGCGACCTTCACAGTCATGTTCGATCCTCGGGAAAGCGGCTGGCCGCAGGATTTGCGGCCGCGATTGAAATCAGGGTTTGGCGGCGGGCGCCGGGCCAGTGATGTCGATCATGCGCGGCGTAACCGGTAGCACCGGCATCTCACCAGAAGCGGGCACCACATCGCCATCGAGGCGCGCGAGCTTGTCACCTTCGAAGAAGACGGTCAGCTTGCGGCGCTCGGGCGTCTTGTAGCCACTGGAGAACTGGTAAACATAGTCCCAGCGATCTGCGTGGAAGACATCCACCAGCATCGGCGAGCCCATCACAAGGCGCACCTGTTCGCGGCTCATGCCGGGCGTGAGGCGCGCCACCATCTCCTGAGTGATGGCATTGCCCTGACGTACATCGATCCGGTACGGCTTGAAGGAACAGGCTGCCAGCAGGCAGACAGCAAGGGTCAGGAAGCCGCTACGCAGGATCATTCGGACAAACTCTCGTGACATCGACAGGGACGGGGCCCGGCCATCGGCCCGGCCCCGGAAGATTCCAAGAACACCGCCCGGACTATATCATACGGGCCTTACTGACCGGAGACCGCGATGCCGCCACCCCATAGCCTCAAGGAGTCAGGGCTCAAGACAACCTTGCCGCGCCTGAAGATCCTCGACCTGTTCCAGCGAACCAGCGAGCGCCATCTCTCCGCCGAAGACGTCTATCGCCTTTTGCTGGCTGAAGAAATGGATGTTGGCCTGGCCACCATCTACCGTGTGCTAACCCAGTTCGAGCAAGCTGGTCTGCTGCAACGCCATCACTTTGAAACCGGCAAGGCCGTGTTCGAGCTCAACAAGGGCGACCATCACGATCACATCGTGTGCATGGACTGCGGCCGCATCGAGGAGTTCTTCGATCCGGAAATCGAGGCGCGTCAGAACGCCATCGCGATCGAAAAGGGATTCAAGGTGCGCGAACATGCCATGTATCTCTACGCCGAATGCACCAAAACCGACTGCGAAAACCGCAAGGGCCGCAAGAAGGCTTGATCCCGCCATCGACGGCGCACCTGCGGGCAATCCTCCCGTCCGCCATCAAGTAGCGGCCGTAGCTGGCCGTTAGCCGGAGAGGATCCTCCCCTGCTGGTGGCCCGCCCTGTGAAACCAGATCTATTCCGACCTGCCCTTCCCGCTCTCGGCACGCTGCTGGGCGTGCTGCTGGCATGGTCTCTCGGGCAGGACGGGTTTGGCCTGGCCATCCTGGCGCTGGCGGGCTGCCTCACCGGCAGTCTCGCCTCCATGCCCCCACGCAGCGCAGCACCGCCTGCCAATCTCGAAGCGCTTATCCAGAACCTGCTCGACGTACTGCCCGAACCCTTCTACATCAAGGATGGGCAGAGCCGTTACCTGCTGATAAACCGCGCTTTCCTGCGTTCCAACCGACTGGAGCGCGAACAGGTGATCGGCCGCACCCCAGAGGAAGTTTTCGGCACCGAGTACGGCGCCATGGTGCGCGCCGAAGACGGCTTGATCCTTGCCGGGCAGAAAATCTTCAAGGACGAGCACGGCCCGCATCCTGTCACCGGAGAGGAGCGCCACCAACTCGTCAATAAGGAGCGGATCGACTGGTTCGACGGCCAGCCCGTCATCGTCGGTGCCAATATCAATATCACTCGCTGGCGCAGCAGCGAGCAGGCGCTGGAAGAGGAAAAAGCCCGTCGCCGACGCATCCAGGCCTTCATCCAGCGCCTCATCGACGTGATTCCTGATCCGGTCTACCTCAAGGATGAGCAGCGCCACTTTGTAATGGTGAATGAGGCTTTCGCAGAGGAGCGTGGCCGGCCACGCGAGGAATTGCTGGGCCTGACCTCCTACGATCTCGCCAGCGACCCCAGCTCGGCCGCTCTGGCCGCCAAAGAAGATGATCAGGTGCTGGCCGGCGGCGAGATCGACAAGGAACAGCACACGACCAACGCACGGGGTGAGGAATGCTTCCGGATCGTGCGCAAGCGTCGTCTGGAGAATGCTGACGGCAAGGTACTGGTACTCGGCGCGCATTTTTACATCACCAAGTGGAAGCTCGCCGAACGCGCCCTGCAGGCGGCGGTGGAACGCGAACAGGCGCTCCTGCAGCGCACCCGGGAATTCACTCAGCGCCTGATCGACGTGATTCCGCAACCGGTGTACGTGAAGGATGCCGACAGCCGCTATCTGCTGGTCAATACGGCCATGGCCAAGGACTCCGGCCGCAGCGCAGCCGAGCTGATCGGCTGTGGGCCGGCCGAGCTGGGGGCCGGGGCGGAGTACGTCAGTCTGGTCCGTGAGGAAGATCGCCAGGTACTGGAAGGCACCCTCCAGATTCACAAGGAAGAACACATCACCCATCCCTATACCGGCAAGGAAGCCTTCCGCATGATTGCGAAAACTTCCTGCGCCGGCGTGGATGGACAGGCAGTGATCGTCGGTACCAATTTCGACATCACGCCCTGGCGCACCGCCGAAGCCGCACTGCAGATCGCACTCCAGAGCCAGACGCAGTTGCTGGCCTTCCTCCAGGAAGTGTTTGATGCCCTGCCTACTCCGCTTTTTGTAGAGGACGCAAACGGCAGCTTCGTGATGGTCAACCGCGCCCTGGGACGCATGTTCGAACGTGATCCAGTGGCCCTGATCGGCCAGCAGCCACGGGCATTCGGCCTGCCTCCGGTGCCGGACATGGCCGACGCTAGCCAGGAACTGCAGATCCTGCAGCGCCCGCTGAGCCTGCGCCCACAGGGCGGCAGCCTGCACCACTACGTGCTGCTGGACACGCTCGGCAAGGGTGCGGACGGTGAGCCGGTGCGCATCGGCGTGCTCTCGGATATCACATCCCTGCGCGAGACTGAAGCCCGCTGGCAGCAGGCCAAGGAAGAGGCCGAGCGCGCCAGCGCAGCCAAGTCCCTGTTCCTCGCCAACATGAGTCACGAGATCCGCACCCCGATCTCCGGCGTGATCGGCACACTGCGGCTGGCCATGCGTGACAAGCAACTCACCGGCCCGGTACGGGATTTCGTCGCCACCGGCCTGTCAAGCGCCGAATCGCTCCTCGGCATCATCAACGACATCCTCGATTTCTCGAAGATCGAAGCCGGGGAGCTGAAGATCGAAAGTGTTTCCCTGGATCTTCACCGGCTTCTCGACGACACCGTGCAGATCATGCGCCACAATGCGCAGAACAAGGGACTGCGCTTCACCCTCGACATGGGGCCACGGGTGCCGCGCTGGATCATCGGCGACCCGGTACGCATCCGTCAGGTACTCACCAACCTGATCGGCAACGCGATCAAGTTCACCCAGCAAGGCAAGATCTCGGTCCAGGTCGACTGCGATCAGGAGGCGGACGGACAAGCCAGCCTGCTCTTCGCCGTAAAGGACACCGGACTGGGCATCCCGCCTGAAGCGCTGGGCCGCCTGTTCCATAAATTCCAGCAAGCCGATGCCTCCACCTCGCGCAAATTCGGTGGCACCGGCCTCGGCCTGGCGATCTGCCGCCAGCTCGTCGAAGCAATGGGCGGCAGCATCGGCGTAGAAAGCCGCGAGCAGGAGGGCAGCACTTTCCGCTTCACCCTGCCCCTCACCCTGCCACAGCAAGGCATGGATCAGGCCACCGCAAGCATGCCGCTGCCTGCGGCCCGGCATGCCTTGCGCATTCTCTGTGCCGAGGACTCCAGCACCAACCGTCTGATCCTGCGCGCCCTGCTCGAAGAAATGGGGCATCGCCCGGTGTTCGCCGAAAATGGGCTCGAAGCCGTCCGCACCCTGGCCCGCGAAGAATTTGATCTGGTCTTGATGGATGGGCGCATGCCCGAAATGGATGGCCCGGAAGCCACGCGCGCAATTCGTGCCGGCGGCCTGCCCGAGCATCCGGTACGCCAGCCGCAGATTCCGATCATCGCACTGACCGCCAACGCCAGCGTGGAAGACCGTGACGACTACCTCGCCGCCGGGATGAACGACTTCCTCACCAAGCCGATCGATGAGCAGCAGTTGCACACCGCACTGGCCCGCTACCAACCCGCAGGCTGAATGCTTGTGCGCAAGATGATGGACCGGCGTTGAGCCAGCCCACCCGCCTCACTCCCCCAGGCTCTCGCGCACACGCTGCAGATCCGGCCACTCCGGTGTAGCCTCAAAATGCTCCACCCACGGCAGCACCTGAACCAGTCGGCAGGACGCACAGGATGCCCATGGGCGCAGCTGGCTCGTCCCGTCAGCAAGACAATCGACCCGTAAAGGCGCGCCATCCGCACCAAAGAACAACCAGCGCTGCGCCCGCAAAGCCGCCACGGCACGCCCCTGCAGGGCCGCCGCCGGATCAGCGCAGACGGCAAGGCTGGCGGCCTCACTGTCAAACACGAACACCGTCATCCGCGTAGTGCTGCAATCAGCTGCGGCACAATTTCGTGAGCATCCCCCACCAGTGCCAGATCGGCCACCTTGAAGATCGGCGCCTCCGGATCGGTGTTGATCGCGACAATCCATTTCGCATCGCGCATACCCGCCAGATGCTGCTGTGCGCCAGAAATGCCGACCGCAATGTAGAGCTCTGGTGCTACGGCACAACCGGTCTGCCCGACTTGCAGATCATTCGACGCGTAGTTCGCATCCACCGCCGCACGCGTTGCCGCCAGCGCAGCACCGAGGCAATCGGCCAGAGGCTCAAGCAGATCACGAAAGGCATCTGCACTGCCCAGACCACGCCCACCGGCCACCACCACCCGCGCCGTCGCCAGTTCCGGCCGCGCGCTGTTCGTCCGCTGCTGCGCCACCTGCCGGCTCACGCCCATTTCCGGCCCGGGCGCCAGACTCTCGATCACCGCCGGCAGCTGCCGGCCTGTCGCCGCAAAAGCAGCGGGACGCAGGGTCAGTACCTTGACCGGTTCCGGACACAACACCGTTTCGAGCACATTGCCGGCATGCGTCGGACGCACAAAGCAGTCCCCCGCGACAATCGCCGTCACGCCTGACACCGGCGCCACATCCAGCATCGCCGCTACCCGTGGCGCCAAGGCCTTACCAAAGGGCGTCGCCGGCAACAGCACATGGGTATAACTGCCTGCTAGTTGGGCCAACACCATGGCCAGGTTTTCAACTGAGAAGTGCGCATAGTGCGGTGCATCGAGCTGACGCACCCGCGCAACCCCGGCCAGCAGGGCGCCCTGCTCGGCAACGGCTTGGCATGCGGCGCCAATCACCAATAGATCCGCAGCCGCCCCCAACTGCTGCGCAGCCCCCAAAAGGCGCGCGGTCAGCGGTTTGAGGCGAATGTTGTCATGTTCAGCCAGGACCAGAATCTTCATACCTCGGCTCCCTCTGCCGCGAGGCGCGCACGCAGGGCGTGTGCCATCTCGCCAGCGCTCGCCACCTGCCGACCGGCCGCACGCACCGGCGGCTCCGCGTAATTCAGGGTCTTCAGGCGCGGACTGAAGTCCACGCCCAGGCCGCTTGCAGGCAAGACCTCCACCGGCTTCTTGCGGGCCTGCATGAGATTCATCAGGCTCACGAAACGCGGCTCATTGAGGCGCAGGTCCGCAGTCACCAGTGCCGGCAAGCTCAGCTCCAGCACTTCCAGTCCGCCTTCCACCTCGCAGCTGACTTGCAGCGCAGCCTTACCCAGCACCAGCTTGGAAGCGAAGCAGGCCTGCGGCCAGCCCAGCATCGCCGCCAGCATCGGACCGACCTGGCCCGCATCATCATCCGTCGCCTGTTTGCCCATCAGCACCAGATCCGGCGCCTCACGCAAGGCCAGAGCCTTGAGCAATTTCGCCACGCCAAGCGGCTGGAGGCACTCGTCAGTCTCAAGCAATACGGCACGATCCGCCCCCAACGCCAGTGCGTTGCGCAGATTCTCCTGGCAGGCAGCCGGGCCACAACTTGCCACCAGCACCTCGCTTGCCAGCCCCGCTTCGCGCAAACGCACCGCCTCTTCAAGGGCTATTTCGTCAAAAGCATTGATGACTCTTTTGAGGCCTTCCGTTTCGAGGCCACTGCCATCGGGCCTCACCCGCACCCTGAGCTGATGGTCCACGACCCGTTTCACCGGAACCAGGATTTTCACGCTGCCAACTCCCGCAAAGCTCGAACGATCAGGTCAGCACCTTGCGGTGCGACTTGTCCAATTACGCCAAGGCCGGATAATACGACGCCACCCAGCCCAACACCGCATCGCCCACATGAACACAACGAAATCGCCAGCCACCGGCTCCGCTCAGCCCCGTCAGCCACTCGATCGTGACGCCTGGATCAACTTCGCCCTCTCAGTACTGGCTGAAGATGGCCTCGAAGGCTTGCGTGTGGAAGTGCTGGCGCGCCGCCTGAATGTGACCAAGGGCAGTTTTTACTGGCACTTCAAGGACCGGCAGGCGCTCCTCAATGCCGTCGCTGCACATTGGCGCGACTTGCGCATCGCCGAAGTGGAAGCCCAGGCCAGCATCGCACCACAGCAGGCCCGTGAGCAGATTCACGCGGTCATCAACCAGTACGCGACCCAGCCCAATCAGGTCCGCATGCGCATGGAACTGGCCATTCGGGACTGGGCCCGTCGCGACGCGTTGGTCGCCGCCGCCGTGGAAGCCGTGGATCAGGCCCGCCTGCGCAACTCCACCCGCCTCTTCGAACTGGCAGGCTTCAGCGCCGAAGAAGCCTATACCCGGGCGCTACTGACCTTCACTCATGTGTTCGGCCTGTCGATGATGATGTTTGAAGAAAGCATCTCGACCGATATCGCTTCACGCCACACGGCCATCGCCACCCTGATCACCCGCGAACCCGGCTGATCCGCCTTCTGCGAGAGTTCTGAGAAGCTGTTCACGATCTGTAGCGAGAGGCCGTCAGCAGGATGAAGAGCAGCACAGGAACCGGAATTTATGTTGATCAATGAGGATTCCGAGCAACGCATGAGCCCTCTCAGTGATCAGTGAGCGGCCTCGCAGTCAGATCGGGAACAGCTTCTGAGGGCCGCCACCGGTGACCGGAAGGCGGCCCTTGTTACATCCGCTTACACACGCTTTCCGCTGCGAAACATCTCGCACGACACCCCGGCCTAGGATGCAAGTGCGGACGGAGCAGACGCTCCGCCCACTCAATCATCCAAAGAGGAGTGTCACCATGAAAACCACCACCCGCAATCTGCTCACGCTGACCAGCCTGATCGCCGCTGTTTTTGCCAGTGCAGGCGCCATTGCCCAGACAGGCCCCGGCCGCGGAGTCATGCAGCCGGCCACCATGCAAGGCCGCGCCCTTGAACGCTTCCAGGCCGCCGATACCGACAAGGACGGCGCGCTGAGCAAAGACGAAGCCAGCAAGGGCATGCCAGGGCTCGGTGAGCGTTTCGCCGTGCTGGACACCAATCAGGACGGCAAGATCACCACCGAAGAATTCCAGACCTTCCGCAACAATGCCCGAAGCTCCGGCGCACAGGGTGGCATGGGGGCTCGCGGCGGTATGCACAAGGCAAGCTACCGTGGGCAAGGATCTCAGGGCGGCATGCTGCTCAACGCCGACACCGACAAAGACGGCGTCATCACCCGCGCTGAAGCCGAGAAGTACCTCACCACCCAGGCCCTGAACCGCTTCGACACGCTCGACACCAACAAGGACGGCAAGCTCTCGGCCGAAGAGCAAGCTGCCGGCCGCGGCCCGCGCCGCTGAGCCTCATCACGGGCAGCCCCCAGCCCGGAAGCTGCCCGCGCACCCGCAACTCCAGCAGAGACCGATCCACATACCATCGGGGGAGTTGAATCATGAAAAAACACTATCAGCACAGTCCCTGGGTGCAGCCCGCACGCCTCATCGCCCAGCTCGGTTTTCTGGCCTTCGCCAGTTTTGCAGCCTGGCGTCATCAGAAACTGGGCGGTGGTCCGGAAGGCGCGGCATCCGTCGATGCCCTGTGCCCTTTCGGCGGGCTCGAAGCTCTGTTCAAATTCGTCAGCAGCGGCGAATTCATCCAGCGCCTGAATACCTCTGACTTTGTGCTGCTGGCCGGCACCATCGCGCTGGCCCTCGTACTCGGGCGCTATTTCTGCGGCTGGATCTGCCCGCTCGGCACCCTCCAGGAGCTGGCCCGCAAGATCGGACAGAAACTGTTCCGCAAAGTCCAGCTCAGCGTTCCCGCCATGCTCGACAAGCCCCTGCGCTGGTTGAAATACGTCGTGCTGGCCTGGGCACTGGTCTTCACCTGGAAGACAGGCAGCCTGATCATCCGCCCCTATGACCCCTGGGCCGCCTACGCCCACGGCTTCGCGGGTTGGAACGAAATGTGGAGCGAGTTTGCGGTCGGCAGCAGCATCCTCTTTGCGTCCCTGCTGATCAGCCTCTTTGTTGATCGCGTTTTCTGCCGCTACCTGTGCCCGCTCGGCGCCTTTCTCGGCATCGTCAGCAAGCTGGGCCTGTTCAGCATCAAGCGCAATGGCAAAAGCTGTCTCGCCTGCAACAAGTGCGAGAAAACCTGTCCGGTCACGATCCCCATCATGGCGGCGCCGGCCGTGCGCTCGGCAGAATGCATCGGTTGTCTCACCTGCACCACCACCTGCCCCACCGGCAAGCGCGGCACCGAGCATGAGGGTCAAACCTTCCTGCTGCCCGCAATCGCCGGCAAACAGATCCGCCCGGCTGTCATCGGCTGGGCCGGACTGGTCATCTTCCTGGGCATGATCGCTACGGCACAATTCGCAGGCTACTGGCGTACCCAACCAGCTTCGATCAGCGCTGCCGTTACCAGCGAAGGACGACTCGATGCGCAAGCCATCCGCGGCTACATGACGCTGGAAGAGATTGCAAAAACCTACGGCGTGGAACTCGGCAAGCTTTACCGAGAACTTGGCTTCTCCGAACAACAGGTTCCGGCCACAACCAGATGCAAGGAAATTCGCACACTGCTAGGCGATTCCGGAGCGGAATTCGACACCCAGAACGTGCGCGATGCGGTAAGTCGGCTGCAAGACACCAAGCACAACTAGGCCCGTTCAATGTGGTACGGGTTGCCGATTCTCGGCAGCCCGTCTTTTGCGTCTCACTCCCGCACCTGCGGCAAGCCCACACACGCAATCCGGGCTAGAATCCAGCCTCCGCCGGAAACCGGCCCGTTAACTTCCAGTCGCTCGCCATGTACACCCGTTACCCGCTGCGCCTTGTTTTCTCCGCAATCTTTGCTTGGTGTGCCGGCCTGATCGGTTTCGGTCTGATCCTGCAGCACTTTGGTGGCTACGAGCCCTGCCCAATGTGCATCATGCAACGCTATGCCTTCGTCGCTTGCGCCGCGATTGCCCTCATTGCCGTCATCCACAACGCCCCAGGTGCGGGGCGTCGCCTCTACGCTTTCCTGATCGCAGCCAGCGCAATTGCCGGCGCCAGCGTGTCAGTCCGCCAGATCATGCTGCAACGCAATCCTCCGGCCGAAACGGTTTGTGGCCCCGATCTGGCCTATCTGCTCAATTCCTTTCCGCTCGGCGACGCCTTCCCGATGATTTTCCAAGGCACGGGCGACTGCAGCAAAGCCGATCCCTTTCTGGGCCTGACAATCGCTGAATGGGCCCTGCTGAATTTCACGCTTGTTGCACTGGTCGCCCTGTGGCAGCTTGCCCGTCGTACCCCGGAGCGTCGCCGCTTCGGCTAAGCCATCCCACAAACACGACGCACAAAAAAACAAAGGCCGCATGGATCAGATCCATGCGGCCTTTATGTTTTTCTGCCAGCAATCAGTTGCTGTGTGAAAGACCCGGATGCCCGGCGCTGGCTACGGGCTGGCTGCGATGCATGGCCATAGTCTCCAGCCACTTGCGGATGCGCTGTGCATCACCCACCCGGGTATAGCGCCCCCAGGAGTCCAGCAGCACGATGGCCAACGGCTTGTTGCCCATCCAGGCCTGCATCACCAGACACTTGCCAGACTCGCTGATATAACCGGTTTTCTGCACGTCGATCTGCCAGTCCGGACTCTTCACCAGCGAGTTCGTGCTGTGAAAGGTGTGCGAGCGTCCGCCCTTCAGTGCCACCGTATGCTCGGAGGCAGTCGAAAACTCACGGATCAGCGGATAGCGCGAGGCATTCGCGACCAAAGTTGCCAGATCACGCGCAGAGGAGACGTTGTTCTTGTTCAGGCCAGTGCCATCGAAAATCCGTGTGTCATGCAGGCCCATGAGGCTGATCTTGACCGCGACCGCCTCCAGAAAGGCATTCATCCCGCCCGGGTAGCTGCGCGCCAGGGAGGAGGCCGCACGGTTTTCGGACGCCATCAGGGCCAGACGCAGCATGTCTTCCCGGCTCAACTGCGTGCCTACAGCCAAGCGCGAGCTGGTGCCCTTGAGCCGATCAACATCGTCGTCGCTCACTTCGATGATTTCAGAGAGATTCTGGTGGGCATCCAGGACCACCATGGCCGTCATCAGCTTGGTGATCGAAGCGATCGGCTGCGGTGCCGAAGCGTTGCGCTCGAGCAGTACCTCGCCAGTATTCACGTCCTGCACAAAGAAAGCGGACGAGCGGATCAGCGGGTTGCCTTCCTTGTCGAAATCGTTCTCCAGTACCGGCTTGAATTGCTTGCTGCGCACGCTGCTTGGTGCCAGCTTCACTTTCTTGGCCACCGGTTTGGTGAGCTTGCTGGAGGCAGGCGCTTTAGTACTTGTTTTGGCAACCGGCTTCTTGCTGGCAGCCTCTGCAGAAAGCGGCGTCACAACGAGAAAGACCGCACTCATGAGGCCAAGCAGGATTTGGCTGACGCGCATCGGGGCAACTCCAGACTACTGAATCATTGCTGATTCTAGCAATGATTCTTGAAAATTAAAGAGATAGGCGAATTTCTTGAAGTAATTTCGCAGCTTTTGGACCGCTTGCAAAAAAAAACCTGCCCCAGTCCGAGGCAGGCGGAAGTATACGGGTTTTGTCCGGATGGCGACCGAATTGCGTCAAGCCATCCGGAAAGAAGACCAGCGATCAGCCGCGACGTTCAATCTGCGCAGCATCGACCACAGTCAGGGCGGTCATGTTAACGATCCGGCGTACCGTCGCCGTCGGTGTGAGGATATGCACCGGGCGCGCCGCGCCGAGCAAAATAGGACCAACCGTCATGCCATCACCAGACGTCGTCTTGATCAGATTGAAGGCAATGTTGGCCGCATCCAGAGTCGGGAATACCAACAGGTTGGCATCATCCCGCATGCGCGCATTCGGGAAAATCTGCTGTCGGATGCAGGCGTCCAGCGCTGCATCTCCATGCATCTCGCCCTCAGCTTCGATATCAGGGCGCCGCTCATGCAGCAGCGTAAGCGCTTCACGCATCTTGCGCGCGGTTGGCGTGTCATCCGTACCGAAACTCGAATGCGATAGGAGTGCAACACGCGGCGTGATGCCAAAACGCTGCAATTCCTCAGCTGCCAGGCACGTCATTTCGAAAACCTGCTCGGCACTCGGATCGTAATTGACGTAGGTGTCGCACAAAGCGATCGTGCGCCCTGGCAGGGCAAGAAGATTCATGGCGTAAAAGTGGTTCACGCCAGGTCGTCGCCCCACCACGCTCTCGATGAACCGCAGGTGGTGGTTGTGCAGACCATAGGTGCCACAGATCATTCCATCGGCCCAACCAAACTTGAGCATCAAGGCACCAATCAGGGTCGAGCGTCGGCGCACCTCGCGCTTGGCGTATTCAACGGAAACCCCGCGTCGTTCCATGAGCTGATGATAGTGCGACCACAATTCGCGATAGCGCGGATCGGAGTCCTGATTCACCAGCTCAAAATCCACCCCAGGGCGGATGCGCAGCCCAAAGCGCTCGATGTACATGCTGATCACATCTGGCCGCCCAATCAGGATCGGCTGTGCGATCCCTTCATCCACTACCGTCTGCACCGCGCGCAGCACGCGCTCGGACTCACCTTCAGCAAAGATGATACGGCGCGGCTCACGCTTGGCAGCGGAGAACACCGGCTTCATCACCAACCCCGAATGCCACACGAAATTATTCAGCTGCTGACGATAGGCGTCCCAGTCCTCGATCGGCCGCGTGGCCACACCGGAATCCATGGCAGCCTTGGCGACCGCAGGAGCAATCCGCACGATCAGACGCGGATCAAAGGGACGCGGAATGATGTACTCACGCCCAAAACCCGCGACCTGCTCCCCGTAAGCCGCTACGACCACGTCGGACTGCTCGGCCCGCGCCAATTCAGCAATCGCTCGCACGGCAGCCAGCTGCATCTCGTCACTGATCGTAGTCGCCCCCACATCCAGCGCGCCGCGGAAGATAAAGGGAAAACACAGAACGTTGTTGACCTGATTGGGATGGTCGGAGCGGCCGGTTGCCACGATGGCATCGGGGCGCACCGCCTTGACCTCGTCCGGCATGATTTCCGGCACCGGATTGGCCAGAGCCAAGATCAGCGGATTCACCGCCATCTTCACCACCATTTCCGGCTTGAGCACGCCGGCGGCGGAAAGCCCCAAAAACACATCCGCCCCCTCGATAACCTCGGTCAGGGTCCGCATGCCGGTGGACTTGGCATACACAGACTTGATCGGATCCATTTCTTCGGTGCGGCCTTCATAGACCACGCCCTTGATATCAGTCACCCAGATATTCCGGACCGGGATGCCCAACATCACCAGCAGGTCCAGACAGGCCAGTGCAGCTGCTCCGGCGCCGGAAGTTACCAGCTTGATCTGGTCCAGCGGCTTGCCCAAAAGATGCAGGCCATTGAGGATGGCCGCCCCCACCACGATGGCCGTGCCATGCTGGTCATCATGGAAGACCGGGATCTTCATGCGCTCGCGCAGCTTGCGCTCGATATAGAAGCACTCTGGCGCCTTGATATCTTCAAGGTTGATCCCGCCAAAGGTCGGTTCCAGCGAAGCAATGATGTCCACCAACTTGTCCGGGTCACGCTCGGCAATCTCGATGTCGAATACATCAATGCCCGCAAACTTCTTGAACAGCACGCCCTTGCCTTCCATCACCGGCTTGGCCGCCAAGGGGCCGATCGCGCCAAGTCCAAGCACAGCAGTGCCATTGGTAACGACACCGATCAGATTGGCACGTGCGGTGTACAAGCTGGCTGTCGCCGGATCATCAACGATGGCGTCACACGCAGCCGCAACCCCCGGCGAATACGCCAGGGACAGATCCCGCTGATTGGTAAGCGCCTTCGTCGGCACCACGGCAATTTTTCCGGGGCGGGGCAAGGCATGGTATTCCAGTGCGGCAGCACGGATTCTTTCATCCATGAGAAGGCCTCTGAGTAGGGTTCGGGAAGATTGTTCTTGTATGTGCCGCTCATTCTAGAAGCCGCAATGCACACCTGACACCCTGCTGTTCATCCGGACATGCTTGTTGGCACAAATCACGTATGCTCACCCCTTGTCCGCCCTTCCACAGCCACATGTCCGCCACTCTTCCCGACAGTCTCGCCGCGCGGCTGCACGGCATTCCTCCTTTCCATGTCATGGAGTTGCTGGCTCGTGCCCAAGCACTCGAAGCCAAAGGGCACGACATCATTCATCTGGAGGTTGGAGAGCCGGATTTCCCCAGTCCGGAGCCCGTAATCCGGGCAGCCCAGGCTTTTCTCGCCAAGGGGCAGGTGCGCTACACCCCAGCGGTGGGCCTTCCCGCCTTACGCGAAGCAATCTCCGGTTTTTATGCTGAACGCTTCAGCGCCAACGTTGATCCTGAACGCATCATCATTACCGCTGGCGCTTCCGGCGCACTACTACTTGCGGTAGCGGCCCTCACCAACCCCGGTGACGAATGGTTGCTCACAGACCCGGGCTATCCCTGCAACCGTCAGTTTGTACAGGCCTTCAACGGCAGCGTACGCGCTCTGCCGGTCAGTGCCACGACAGCCTGGCAGCCGACCGCCGAACAACTCGGCGCCGCCTGGGGGCCGCATACCAAGGGCTTGCTTCTTGCCAGCCCTGCCAACCCGACGGGCAGCGTGCTCAGCCCAGCAGAGCTGAACGCGCTGTGCGCCCATACGCGAACCGCCGGCAAGCAGGTTATCGTGGATGAGATCTACCAAGGATTGGTGTATGGCGAAGCCGCCAGCAGCGTCCTGAGTCAGCGCCAGGATGTCTTCGTGGTGAACAGTTTCTCGAAATATTTCGGCATGACCGGTTGGCGCCTAGGCTGGCTGGTAGTTCCAGAAGGTTTTGCGCGTCCAGTGGAGATGCTTGCTCAGCACCTGTTCATCGCCGCCTCAACCCCTGCCCAACATGCGGCACTGGCAGCCTTTAGTTCAGAATGCCTGGAAATCCTGGAGCTCCGACGCCAGGCTTTTGCCTCGCGCCGCAACGGCATGCTGCAAGGTTTGCGTGAGCTCGGTTTCGGTATCGGACACGAACCTGCTGGTGCCTTCTACATCTATGCCAACATCGCAGGGCTCGCGACTGACAGCATGGAGTTTGCTCACCGCCTGCTTGATCAGGCCGGAGTGGCCTGCACTCCAGGCAAAGACTTTGGTGACTGGCAGGCTGCCGCACATTTGCGGCTAGCCTATACCGCTGACGAAACACGCATCGCAGAAGCGCTGGAGCGCATCCGCAGCGTCCTGTAATCAGCTGGCCTTATCAGTGGCAGATCGCGCCGCCGTGCGCGTGGCGGGTGCCGCCACGAAACCACGCAGGCGCTCAAACTCCTGCATGACCCGGCTGGAATAGGCCATCTCCGGATCGGCACTGGCCCCGCCATAAAGTTGCAGCGCTGCATCTACGCTTCCGGTGGAGCGGATGTACTCCCTGAGAATCAGGGTGCCCACTCGAATGTTCTCAACCGGGTCGAAGAGCGCAACACTGCCCTTCTCAGCGGTGATCTTTTCGACGTGAAAACGCGGAATGATCTGCATCAGGCCCTGAGCACCGAAATTACTCTCGGCAAAAGGATTGAAGCCGGACTCAACAGTGATCACTGCCAGGATCAGCAGCGGATCCACACCATTCGCCTGCCCTTCACGCTGAGCCGCCTTGACCAGCGTCTCGACCACCAGCGGAGAGACCCGATGGCGCTTGGCAATGGCGGCTGCAACACGTGCGTGACCAGCAGACATGCCGCGCGAGTGCTCAGCCACAGCCTCTTCATATACAGCATCCACCATCGCAACTTCAGTCGTTTCCACCATCTGCTGGCCATAGCCAAACATTTCGCGGGGATTAAGACCATCCACACCGAAACGGCCCAGCTGATAAGTCATGCCGGCCATCACGATCACACCCGCCATCACGAAACCACCGTGAGCAAAGTGCAGGAAAAAAGTCAGCAGATGTTGAGCAAAGCGGGTCAGTCTGACTAAGGGTGTCATTCTGGCTCTCCTGTTCAGTCAAACCGGCACAGCGCCGTGGCGCGGACAACACTCCGCGCGCAGCGCAGCGTGATAGTTCATACCGGTTTTCTTCGAGTGTCAGATGGCGAAAACTTCCAAGTGGGAAGGGCCATCCTGCGTAACGCATCTCCGCAACCGGGAGGTGCCGGACTGGACTGCAGCAACACGATGCTTCTTGCATCGGCGACCACAGCGTAACGGGTCATCAGGGCATGTAGTTCTATGTGACGAAGCGCTCGATCCTGCTATGCAGCCCCCTGAGTAAGGGCAGAGCGTTTCCGTCTGTTTCCAGAGGTGTTCGCAGTCTATTGATTACAATGAATTTTGTCAATCAGCCCACAAAGCCAGCGCTGACGCGGCAATTCATTTGTCATTTCCTCAAAAGCCGCGTCAGACGGTAGATTCAGCCACCCACTGTACTTTCAGGCACAAAAAAACGGGGTCCGCAGACCCCGTTCTCATACACCTGAACTGGCCATAATCAGGGGCGCGAACCACCCGGGAAAGGCCAGCCAGCCTTCGGATCCAACGAGGACTTGATACCCGGAGTAGCCGCCGTCGAGGGCGTTGCGGGCTTGGGTGCCGGAGCAGGAGTTGCCTGAGATGTCTCGGCAACTGCGGCCGGCGCTGCAACTACCGAAGCCGGTGCAGCCGCAGCGGGGGCAGCAACCGGCTCAGCTTTTTTTGCGGCAGACTTCTTGGCTGTGGCGGGTTTCTTGGCTACCGCCGCAGGCTTGGCAACTACAGCCTTCTTGGGTTCGGGCTTCACGGCAGCCTTCGCAGGAGCAGCCTTCTTCACTACAGGCTTGGCAACAACAACCTTCTTTGCTTCAGGCTTGGCCGGAGCCGGCTTCTTGGCAACAGGCTTCGCTGCGGCTTTGGCAGGAGCGGCCTTCTTCGCAACGGGCTTCGCTGCGGCTTTGGCCGGCGCAGCTTTCTTGGCGGCCGGCTTGGCGGCAGGCTTTGCAGCTGCGGCCTTTTTAGCGGCAGGTTTGGCAGCCACCTTGACCGGTGCAGCCTTCTTGGCCGGAGTTTTAGCGGTAGGCTTGGCGGCCACAGCCTTCTTTGCGACCGGTTTGGCTGCCGCCTTGGCCGGCACAGCCTTCTTAGCTGCCGGCTTGGCTGCTGGCTTGGCAACAGCGTTCTTTACTGCGGGCTTGGCCGCCGCTGCTTTCTTCACTGCAACTTTCGCCACGGCCTTCTTGGCCACCGGCTTGGCTGCGGCCTTGACTGGTGCAGCCTTCTTGGCTGCAGCTTTCGCGACCGGCTTAGCCACTACAGCCTTCTTTGCTACGGGTTTGGCAGCGGCTTTAGCTGGTGCGGCCTTCTTGGCCACTGGCTTGGCAGCAGCTTTGGCGACCGGCTTGGCAGCCACAGCCTTCTTAGCCACTGGCTTGGCAGCAGCTTTGGCCGGCGCGGCCTTCTTCGCCACTGGCTTGGCAGCAGCTTTAGCTGGTGCAGCCTTCTTCGCTACAGGTTTGGCAGCAGCTTTGACGGGAGCCGCATTTTTAGCTGCGGGCTTGGCGACCACTTTGGGCGCCGGTTTTTTTTCTGCTGCTTTCTTTACTTTCTCAGTTGTTGCCATCTTCACACCTCCTTGTTAGCACCGATCAGGTTGGTTACTACGCACGAACACACCATCCCCGGATGCCATCCGGATGGTGATCAAGCCACGCGATAACGCGGCGATGAGAAAACAGTCGACCACCCTGCTCAACATCGCGGCAGCATGGCGAAGAATGGGAAAGGGAAGTCCAGAAAATTCCGGCATGCAGACGCGATGAGCATCACGTTTTTGCGGAGAACAGAAAGCCCTTGCGTCGAAGGCAGTGTAGGTAAGCACAGACGTCGGGTTCTGGTTCTGTATATGCACCGGCTCAGGTCGTGAATGAAGTTGAGCTTGTCATTACCGTTTAATGCAAAAAACTAGTGGAATCAAGACTTTTCTTCTTGCCTTAGGCGAAGACTTGCACGCTCGTCGCGAACACACAACATTTCATCCTTGCCGGAAAAGCTTGCGCCACAAGGCTTTCAAGCAAGCCAAAATAAAATGACAAATGACTCCACCCTACTCACCACAAGTATCAACGTTCGTCGGAAAGCCCGGCCACAGGGCAATTCATGCGCTTCCGGAAAATTGCGAGTCGCCACCACTCTGCCCAATCAGTGCACACTAGATATGGTGAGTCCGCCGCACAAGGCTACTATCGGCGGTAGCCGTGTTCAGCGCATGTTGTGCATGCGTAAGCCGCTATGCAGAGCACACGACGACAACTGGTTCCAGTCGAAAAATGGCCCCGGATCCGTCTTGCGGCCAGGCGCGATATCACTGTGCCCGCTTATAGCCTGCAATGGATGATGTGCCGCAAGGCAGGCCACAAGCCTGTTCAACTGCGCATACTGGGCAGCCTCAAACGCTTGCGTGTCGCTCCCCTCCAGCTCGATGCCGAGGGAGAAATCGTTGCAGCGCTCACGCCCTTCCCAGCAGGAGACGCCGGCATGCCAGGCACGCTGACGGGTGGACACGAATTGCAGCAGCTCACCATCCCGACGGATGAAGAAGTGTGCAGACACCCGCAGGTGATGGATCTTCGCGTAATAGGGATGAGCGGAAGCGTCGAGAGTATTGGTGAAGAGCGCTTCGACGCCGGGGCCACCAAACTCCTCCGGTGGCAGGCTGATGGCATGTATCACCAGCAGCTCTGCCACGCAGCCAACCGGGCGTTCATCAGAATTCGGTGACGGAATCCTGCGAGCCTCACTGAGCCATCCCTCATGATCCAGTTGCAGGGCACTCACTCGGCCTCTCCCCCCTTGTCACCCTTCATGCTCAGACGCTCCATGCGATAACGCAGCGAGCGGAAAGTTACGCCCAACACGCGTGCAGCCGCGGTGCGATTGCCAGAAGTCTTGCCCAAGGCCTCAATGATGGCGTCACGTTCGACCCGATCAAGATAATCCTGCAGGGTGCCCTCAGCGCAACCATGGGCACCTGGCGAGCCCTCACAGTCCTGCGGCTCAAGATGCAGATCCTCGACTTCAACCTGGTCCCCCAGTGCCAGTGCCATGGCGCGCTCAAGGATGTTTTCAAGTTCGCGCACGTTGCCGGGGAAGGCATAAGCCAGCAAAGCCCGCCGTGCCGCATCGGTAAGCTGCGGCGTGCGCAAACCGGCTTCTGTCGCAAGACGTGCAAGGATGTTTTCGGCAAGCGGCAGGATATCGTCACGCCGCTCTCGCAGAGCCGGCATTTTCAGTTCGATCACGTTAAGGCGATAAAAGAGATCCTGACGAAACTTGCCCTGCTCTACCCGCTCTCGCAGATTCTGGTGAGTCGCTGAAATGATGCGCACATCAACCGGTTGCTCCTGTGTGTCGCCGATACGCCGCACACGCTTTTCCTGGATGGCGCGCAGCAGTTTGACCTGCATGGCCAGCGGCAAATCAGCGACCTCGTCGAGAAACAGCGTGCCGCCGTCGGCCGCCTGGAAGAAACCTTCCCGATCAGCATCCGCCCCCGTGAAAGCACCCTTGCGATAGCCGAAGAACTCACTCTCCATCAGGTTCTCCGGAATAGCACCGCAGTTGACGCCAACAAAGGGTTTGTCCGAGCGCGCGCCGAAACTGTGGATCAGGCGAGCGGCGCGCTCCTTGCCACTGCCGGATTCGCCAGAAATATAGACCGGAGCCAAGCTGCGAGCGAGGCGTTCGATCATGCTGCGCACCTGCAGCATGCTGGCCGATTCCCCAGTGAGTTGCGCCACCGGTTTGCCAGCCTTCTGCTCAGCCTTCGGGATCTCGAGGGCCGATTTGACCAGTGTGCGCAGTTGCTCGAGCGACACGGGCTTGGAGATGTAATCGAAAGCGCCGGCCTTGAGTGCCGCCACCGCGTTGTCCGTGCTGCCGTGAGCAGTAATCACGGCAACAGGCAAGTCGGCGCAATGAGTGGCGATGTAGCGCACAACATCCAGCCCTTCACCATCCGGCAGGCGCATATCCGTCAGGCACAACCGGTACTGGCGCTCACTGGCCAGACGGATCGCCTCTTTCACCGAGCCTGCAGCGTCCACACCCAAGCCCATACGCACCAGCGAAAGCTCGATCAATTCGCGGATATCTTCCTCGTCATCAACCACCAGCACGTCGGCACCCCGCACACGGCCACGACGCTCCATGCTCTCACTGCTCATGCAGCCTCCTTACAATCAGATGAAATTCCGCCCCGCCCGCAGCATCCAGCAAACTCAGATCAGCCGCATTGGCCTCTGCCAGCTCGCGAGCCATGTATAACCCTAGGCCGGTCCCCTTGGGGTCGGAAGTAAAAAACGGCTCGAACACCTTGCTCCGATCCTCTGACGGAATGCCCGGGCCGTCATCACGAATGGTAAACAGGCCACGTGCTTCGTCGAGCCGCTGCACATTCAGATGAATGCTGCCGGGCTGGCCGCAACAATAACGACGCGCGTTGCCGAGCAAATTGGAAAGGATCTGATAGAGATGCACGCGATCAAAATTCACCCACACCTCCTGCGGTACATCGAGCACCACCAGCGTCATCACATCGGCGTGCTGCAGGGCATATTCTTCCAGAAAGGTCCGGCAGAACTGCCCCAGCTCGAGGCGCTCACTGGTCAGGCGATCACGCCGGCCAAGTTCCAGCACATCCCGCACAATGCGCTCGATGCGGGCCGTATTGTCATGAATGATCCGCACCAGACGCTGCTGGACCTCTCCTCGCTTCTCTTCCAGCAAAAGCTCACCAGCGTGCGAGATCGAGGAGAGCGGATTGCGGATTTCGTGCGCAATATTGGCAGTAAGTCGCCCCAGTGCAGCGAGCTTCATCTGCCGCGCACGCGCCAGAACCCGCTCGGTATCTTCTACATAGAACAGCAAATCGGCACCCTCGCCAGTCGCCAGCCGCCGCACCTGGAGTGATGCGCCGGTCTGCTCGTTCTGGATGTGGACGCAGAAATCAGTCTCGACGTGCAGCACCGCTCCAGCCTCCAGCGCCGGCACACACGCACTCAGCGCCGAGCCAACATCCAGCCTCACACCGAGCAGCTCGGCCGCACGTGGATTGGCCTGGCGAATCCGACCACGCTCATCGACCACCACTACGCCCTCCTGCATATCCTCGATGATGCGGGCATTGACGCGTAACTGGCGTGCCAGGTCTAGTCCACGCTCCCTCGCCAACGCTTCATTGGCCAGCGCACGCCGGGCCAGCATGCGGGCCACGATGGCCACCGCAAAAAAACCAATGCAGACGATCGCAGCCTGTGGCAGATCTTCCGTAGTTCGCTCTCCACTCAGCATACGGGCGGCCTGATCGATCAGCACTGCAATCGTCGCCAGCGAAGCGGCCCCCAGCACCATACGGCCCTGGCCAATAAGTCCGGAACCTGCAATGGAAGTCATCATCAGGAACGGCACACCGCTGCGATAGCCCCCGCTGGCATACATGAACATCGCTAGCACGATGATGTCCAGTGCCGCCTGCAATCCCAGCGTACGCTCGCCGTAATGCGGGCTGCCAGCATGCAGCAGGAAGAAGGTGAAGGCCATCACCCAGTAGGCCACCACCGCCACGATGAACACATCTGGCGCCTTCTGGCCGAAGCTCAGCACACCGCCGAAAATCGCAAAGGCGCTCGCCACGACGATCCGGTACAGATTGAAGTAACGGATCGAAACCGCGCGTGCATCCGGAGCCTCGAATCCGGTCAGTACTGCAGTCATCAGTGGCCGCCCCCCACACCAAGATGAGCATGCTCGGGCGAGCAGAAGTCCCGCCCACCGTCACTTACCGCCTCACTCTCTGGAACCAGCAGGCCGCAATGCGCGCACCCCACCATGCGCTCGGGTTCCGCAGGTGCAGCCTGCTCCGCCCCCCGCTCTTGCGGCGCATCAGAGCGTTGCCACCAGCGGCGCACAAAGTGAACCGCCAGCAACAAGAGGAAAAACAGCAAAAGATTGCGCATGCCTGCTCCAGCATTTCAGGAACCGCGAGTGTATCCCGGAGGCCCGCTCGGTCCAATTCATCAGGCGCCGCAGACGGAATAACGGCCTCCCAAGACCATCAGCGTATCCCAACGTGATGATCAGAGAAGGCCGCTTCACAACCCGTGGCGACACCTCCAACAAGATCGGCTCCATGCTTAAAGTCCTGATCATGCAGGCGACGAATGCGCCTCTACACATCCACGCTGCACCGATCTGGCGAGCGATCAGGCAGAGGCCTGGCTATCTTGCCCCGCACGGGATCAGGTCAGCCCATTGATGAAGCCATTCCCAACGTGCGTGTTTTTACAGACCGAACACTCTTACTAAAATCCTATCCGCTCGCCATTCCCGGCCGGGGCAGGCTTGGCTGCACCACCGAGCAGCTTGCTGACATCCAGTTCGCCCGGCTGATCGAAGGGCGTACGGCCATATCCCTTGATCTGTGCCTCACCCTTCAGGCGATAGTGGAGCTTGCCATCCCCCCCGGTCAGCTCCGGCAACCGACGTAATAACCCCAGCACTTGCGCATCCGCATCAACATCTACCCGACCTTCTCCGCGCTTCGGGATAGTCACCGGCGCACTCGATCGCCCACTGGCAAATTGGCTGTCGCCAACCAACACTTCAAACACCAGGCTTTCGACACCGATATCCAGCGCATTCGGATTTGTCACCCGCAACTGCAGGCGCAGTTTCTGCTGAAAGAGATTGCCACCGGAAATCCTCACATCCATCAAAGCTACTTGAGGCCTTTGCCAAACCGGAGCACAAGCAGCCAGCGCCAGCAGACACAGCAGCCACTTACGCATGGTCAGCCGCCTCACTCAGGTCATCCAGCACAGACGCCATCGACTCCACCAAGCACGACCATACGACCTGCTCATGCTTTGCACGAACTAGATCAAAACCCACAGGCCCGCACGTGAGGCCCAGCCCGATAAAACCGATTTTCATGTCTAGCCTTTCTGTCGATTTGGCGTGCGACGTTTGCCAAGCGATAATCAGTACATGAATTACGCAGCGATCATCAAGGAAATTGGCCGGGGCACCAAGGGCGCGCGCGACATGTCGCGCGAGCAGGCTCTGGAACTGTTCGGCCAGATTCTGGACGGCAAGGTAGCAGATCTGGAGTTGGGCGCCATCTTGCTTGCCCTACGCATCAAAGGAGAAAGTCCAGACGAACTCCTTGGCTTCAAGGCAGCACTGGATGAGCGCACTCGCCAGGTAGAAGTTCCTCCAGGCCTGCGCTGCGTTGTACTGCCCACCTACAATGGCGCCCGCAAACAACCCAACCTGATGCCGCTGGTAGCCTTGCTGCTGGCGCGCGAAGGTGTGCCGGTACTGATTCAGGGACGGCATGATTTCGAATCCCGCGTCAGTCCCTTTGATCTACTATCGGCGCTTGGAGTTGAGTGCGAACGCAGCCTGCCCGATGCTTCAACCGCGCTAGCAACACGGCACATCGCCTGCCTGCGCCTGGACATGCTGGCGCGCGGCCTGGACTGGTTGCTAGGCCTGCGCCTTGTGCTCGGCGTACGTAACAGTGGTCACACCCTGGCAAAACTGCTGGACCCCTGCCGAGGCCGCAGCGTGCGCGTAGTAGGCGTCACCCATCCACCCTATCTTGAATCCATGCAGGCACTGCTTGAAGCAGAGCAAGCCACTGCACTACTGATGCGGGGCACAGAAGGAGAGGCTTACGCAGCCCCGCGCCGTCGTCCGCGCCTGCTTGGTTTCTGCGACGGGCAACCAGAAGAGTTATTTCCCGCAGCTGAGTTCGATCTGGATCCAAGCAGTGAAGCGGCTTGCTCGGTCAGCGAAAATGCGGCGCTGATCCGACGCATACTCGATCGCGAGATTCCGGTACCACAACCGATACGCGATCAGGTCTGCGCATTGGCCAGCCTGGCCCGTTCCTGAAAAAAAGCCTGCATCACGCAGGCTTGGTTATTCCAAACGGACCATCGCGCCTCAATCCGTCTCATCTCCAGCCTTGGCATTGAAAGCGGCGACACCGGAATAGATTTCCTGACGTGCAGCGTCAATACCATCCCAGCCCAGCACCTTGACCCACTTGCCTTGTTCCAGATCTTTGTAGTGCTGGAAGAAGTGCTCAATCTGGCGCAACAGCAGATAAGGCAGATCCTGATAGGTGCGGATGTTGTCGTACAGCGATGTAATCTTGGGCACAGGCACTGCCAGTACCTTGGCATCTTCACCAGCCTCGTCAACCATGCGCAACACACCTACCGGGCGGCAGCGAATCACCACCCCAGGAATCAACGCAAACGGAGCCATCACCAACACATCAACCGGATCGCCATCACCGGAAATGGATCGCGGCACGTAACCATAGTTGCAGGGATAGGACATCGAAGTGCCCATGAAGCGGTCCACATAGACCGCGCCGGTATCCTTATCGATCTCGTATTTGATCGGATCGGCGTGCGCCGGGATTTCAATGATGACATTGACGTCATCCGGAACATTCCCCGGCGGTACATTGTTGAAGCCCATGCAAAACCCCTCGTTGGTGTAGTCCGGTTTTATCGTTATGTGTTCATTTCACGCTCAGGCGGGCGCAATTGTCATGCTTTTCGTCTGCCCTGCCTATCAGTAGTCCTACCGACCCATGCGCCCTTAGGAGCTGTTTCCGATCTTGCTGCGAGGCCGTGATCAGGGCTCATGCACAGCACGAAATCCTCATTGATCAACATAAACACCGGTTCCTGTGCTGCTCTTCACCCTGCTGACGGCCTCTCGCTACAGATAGGAAACAGCTTCTTAGCGCACCAGCGTCACCGGCCGGTGCGCCAGTGCCACCACCCGCGCAGCCACTGAACCCAACAAGGCTTGAGTCACTGCGCCGCGTCCGTGCGTACCCATCCACACGGCATCGCACTCCAAATCATTGACGGCATTGGCAATCGTTTCGCCCGGCGAACCCACTCGCACATGCTGCTCGACATCAAGCCCAGCCGCACGCAGACGCTCGGCAACAGGCTGCACAACTGCCAGCCCCTCTTCGTGGTAGTAAGCGTCAACTATCTCGCGGGCCACGTGACGCGTCGCAAAACCAATCGGGATCGGCAGGTGCACATACAACACATGAACCTTGGGCATCTCGCGCAAACGAGCAGAAAAGGTCAACAAGGCCTCCACCACACGTGCGGAGTATTCAGAACCATCGACAGCCAACAGGATGTTCATAGTCTTGTCCCCGTCAAAAACTCACACCTCGCAGATCACACCTGCCCACAACAACCCACCGAGTTCAGGCGCACGGATCAGGCCATAGATGCCAAAAAACAGCACCACAAGACCAGCCACTAATCTGAAAGAACGGCTGCGCACCAGATTTCTGTAACGTGCAAGGAGGATGCCAGCGAAGAGCAGGTTCGGCAGGGTGCCTGCCCCGAAAGCCAGCATCAACCCGGCCCCCCGCACAGCCGAGCCATTCACCAGCGCTAGCGACAGCACACTGTAGGTCAAGCCACAAGGCAGGAATCCCCACAGAAATCCTACTGGCAGGGCCTGGCGCCAGCTTCGCACAGGCAAGAAACGCTTGCTCAGCGGCTGGATACGCCGCCACAGAAGCTGCCCGCCACGCTCCACGCCAGCCAGTGCGCGGGTGAAGCCCATCAGGTAAAGCCCCATGCCAATCAGCATCAGATTGGCCAGAACGAAGAGCATCAGCTGCAGCGGCAGGACGCGATTGAAGAGCATGCTCGCCGAACCGATCGCACCGACCAGCCCTCCGATCAGGGCATAGCTTGCGATACGTCCGAAGTTATAGGCTAGCTGACGCGACCACACCGGAGCAGCCCCCGGAACCGGCGATGAAAGCGCGCTGACGATGCCACCACACATGCCGATGCAGTGAGCACCACCGAGCAAGCCAATCAGAAAAACGGAGAGAAAACCGCTGGCGGAAAAATCAGACACACCAAGCCCTTCGAGGGATACGCCCCAGTCAGCCAGGGCGCCTCCGACCATCAGATCACGCGGGAATAGCGCCGCTTCTCACGGTCGCTACGCAAGTAGGCGTCAAAAACCATGGCGATGATTCGTACCAGCATGCGCCCAGCCGCGCTGACCTGAACGCCATGCGCGTCAATACTAAGCAAACCAGCAGCACCAAGCTCACGCAAGTCGTTCAGCTCTGCCGCGAAATACTCCTCAAAGCGAACCCCGAACCGGCTGGACATAAGCTCAAAGGACAGCGAAAAGTCGCACATCAAGGTCTGGATGACCGCATTGCGCAGCTCGTCATCCGCACTCAAAGCCCAGCCACGCATCACGGGCAATTCGCCGCGATCAAGGGCTGCGTAGTAGGGATCAAGCTCGCGCTGGTTCTGGCTGAAAGCCCCGCCCGCCTTGCCAATAGCGGACACCCCGAAGGCCAGCAGATCGCATTCGGCATGCGTCGAGTACCCCTGAAAGTTGCGCTGCAGGCGCCCCTCACGCTGAGCCACCGCCAGCTCGTCATCTGGCCGTGCAAAGTGGTCCATACCGATGAATACATACCCTGCAGCCCCAAGGCGCTCGATGGCAAGGGCAAGGATCTGCAGCTTGGCGTCCGGAGCAGGCAGGTCCGTCTCGTTGATCCTTCGCTGCGGCATGAAGCGGCTCGGCAGATGGGCATAGTTATAGAGCGCCAACCGATCCGGCTGCATCGCCAGAACCGTATCCAGGGTACGGCCAAAGCCCTCCACACTCTGGTGTGGCAAACCATAAATCAGATCCACACTGATCGAACGAAAACCCTCCGCACGCGCAGCATCGATCACCAACCGGGTTTCCTCGACGCTCTGGCGACGATTTACGGCTGCTTGCACCTTCGGATCGAAGTCCTGAACCCCCACACTCATGCGGTTAAAGCCTTCACGCGCGAGCAAGGCCACGGTCTCGGCGCTCACCTTGCGCGGATCAACCTCAATGGAGAACTCCCCTCCTGCCTGCAGCGTGAAATGCTGCCGGATCGCACTCACCAGACGAAGAATCTCCTCTGGCTGCAGAAAAGTAGGAGTCCCCCCACCCCAGTGCATCTGTGCGACCGGCCGAGGAGCCGGCAGCAAGGCTGCCTGCATGGCCATCTCGCGCTCAAGATAGTCAATGTACTTCGCCGAACGTGAGTGATCCTTGGTGATCACCTTGTTACAGGCACAGTAGTAGCAGATGGTGTTGCAGAAGGGGATGTGGAAATACAGCGACAACGGGCGAGTGCCCTGCGGCGTTGAGAGGCGAGCAAGGTGCCCGGCCTGGCTTTCCGGTGTGAATTCGGCCAGAAAGCGGTCTGCCGTAGGATATGAGGTATAGCGCGGGCCCGGCACGTCAAACCGGCGGATCATGTCGGGGTCGAACTGGATCGTCTGGAGCACGATTCGATTTCTTTTGAGTTAATCAGCCAAGATCGCAGACTTATACCCCAAAAACGTTGATGCTGATCAATTCGCAGGGTACACTTCAAGGGTGGATCAAAAAGTAACCAAGCCCCTGCCCCCCGCCATGCGCATCGCCTGCAGTCAATGCAACCTGCGCGAGTTGTGCCTTGCCGTCGGTCTGGATGACGCGGATCTGCACAAGCTCGACGAGTTGGTCGTGAAGCGCAAGCTCAAGCGCGGCCAGCAGCTCTACCGTGCCGGTGATGCCTTTGAGGCGATGTACGCCATCCGTACCGGATTTTTCAAGACCGACATCCTCACCGAGGAAGGTCTCGAGCAAGTAACCGGTTTCCAGATGGCGGGCGAGATCTTGGGCATGGACGGGATCAGCAATGACCATCACGTCTGCAATGCAACTGCACTGGAAGACAGTGAAGTCTGCGTGATGCCCTACGATCAGCTGGAAGACCTGACACGCGACATCAAATCGTTGCAGCAACAATTCCACAAGTTCATGAGCCGCGAGATCGTACGTGACCAAAGCCTGATGATCTTGCTGGGGTCGATGCGCGCTGAAGAACGTATCGCCGCTTTTCTGCTGAACCTTTCCCAGCGCATGCGTGTGCGTGGCTATTCCGCCTCGGAATTCCACCTGCGCATGACTCGCGAAGAAATCGGCTCCTATCTTGGCCTCAAGCTGGAAACCGTGAGCCGCGCCTTCTCAAAGTTCCACGACGAAGGCCTGATCGGTGTTCAACAGAAACATATCCGCATCCTCAATGCGGATGGCCTCAAGGCACTCCTGAACCACGCTCCGAGCTGACCACTGAGTTCTCAGGGCCCGCCAAAGGCGCTGGACGTCTCAGGTTTCCAGCACGTATCGGCCAGGAGCAGCCCCAAGGCTTTTGGGTGCAAGACTCCCGGCCTGCGGAGCCGGACGCAAGACTCCAGAGTGTGGCGCCAGCCAAGCCACCCAATCCTCCCACCATGACCCAGACTGCCACTCTGCGCGCGCCAGCCACTTTTCCGGTGAATCGGTACGGTGGACATGATCAGCCCGGAAGCGGCGCTTCGGCGGCGTAACCACTGGATTGACGATCCCAAGAATGTGCCCAGAACTGGAAAGCACGTAGCGCTTTGGCCCGCGCACAAAATTCATGATCCGAAAAGTCTGTTTCCAGGGCGCAATGTGATCATCCTCAGCCCCCACGGAATACAGGGGCTGTTCGATGCGCTCCAGATCGATAGGCTGCCCGCCCACCGTCAGCGCATCACGCTCGATCAAGCGATTATGCAGATATAGCTCATTGAGATACCAGGCATGCATGGTGGCCGGCATACGCGTGGTATCCATGTTCCAGTACAGCACATCAAAAGCAGGTGGCTTCTCTCCATACAGATAACCGTGCACGTAGTAATGCCAGATCAGGCTATTGGAGCGCAGCAAGCGGAAGGCTGAAGCCATTTCCTTGCCTTCCAGTACTCCCTTGCGACGCATCGCGTCGGTAAGGAAGCGCACACTCCCTTCGTCGATGAAGACTTCGATATCCCCAGGAGCAGAGAAATCGGTCAGCGTGGTGAAAAGCGTCCAGCTGGCAACCGGATGTTTTTCGGTGGGATACTGACGTGTAGCCCAAGCCATGTAGATCGACAGGGCCGTGCCGCCAATGCAGTAACCAGAAGCATTCACCTTGTCGGCATTCGACAGCTTGCGCGCGGTATCGACAATGAAATCAATGCCTTCGGTGATGTAGTGATCGAAACCCACATCATGCATCGACTGATCCGGATTCTTCCAGCTGGTGATGTAAACATCGATCCCCTGATCAAGCAGATAGCGCACCATGCTTTTCTTCGGAATCAGATCCAACACATAGAATTTGTTGATCCAGGGTGTAACGATAACCATCGGCCGCGCATGCACTTGTGGCTGGATCGGAGCATAGCGGATGACTTCCAGCATGCGGTTACGCGCAACAACTCCCCCCACCGTAGTCGCAAGATTCTCGCCCACCTTGAAGTCGTCCGGACTCGTCATGCGGATATCACCTGCAGCCAGATCCGCCAGAAAATTCTCCATCCCCCGACGCAAACTCTCGCCATTGCTTTCCGCAGCCAGGCGCTGAGCAACTGGGTTGCTCCAGAAAAAATTGGTCGGAGCCACCGCATTGAGATATTTTCGCCACCAGAACGCTGCTCTGCGACGTTCGTTGTCGGACAGCCCGGGAGTCTCATACAACATATCCTGGATACGCCGGGTAACCAGCAAGTACCATTCCTTGGCAATATCCCAGCTGGCATGCTCGGTCCATACGGGATCAGCGAAGCGGGTATCGTCCGGTTGCGGCACCACCGGATCTTCACTCGGAACCCCTATTGCCCGGCGATACGCATGATTGCCCACGGTCAGCAGATCATTGGAAAAACACAGCATCTGTTCAAGCAACTCTTCCGGATGCAACCCCCATGCAAGCTGGGCGTGGATAAGAGGTACAACCACCCCTAACGGATCGATCGTCGCAGTGATCTTGTCCCGCCAGTCTCGATAGGATGGGCCGGGCCCATCCAGATTCCGGCACGCTGAATTCATGGCTTGCCTCCTGCGTGAAGAGCCTAAAATGAATCAAGGCTGCGGCTAAACGAATCATGGCGGAAGCCTGCCACACGTGCACTTGGCACCCCACCGCCCTGAACATAGCCGAGGAATCTCTGCCCTCCAGCCAGAGATACCCGGACAGGCCGGAAGATTTAGTAGAAGCTGCCATCCATCACGGAACCGCAGCTCCGATTTTCATGACAGGAGGTTCGTATGTACAAGCACCTGCTCGTTCCAAGCGACGGCTCCGAGTTATCCAACCGAGCCGTCCAAAGTGCCGTGACACTGGCAAAAAGCCTGAATGCACGAGTCACGTTTCTTTACATCCAGCCAGAGTTTCCGCTGCCACTTGCGGGAGAAGGGGCCATGCTGGTCCCAGAGAGCCGTGAAGAATTCGCTCAGAGCACCCAGGAACAGGCCAAACGCATTCTTGGCCAAGCCGAGGAGGTCGCTGCGAAAGCCAGTGTTGCTGCCGCCTCGCGCACGTCGGTGAGCGATATTCCATATGAGGAGATCATCAGCACCGCTGAAGCTGAAGGCTGCGATCTGATCTTCATGGCTTCACACGGACGCCGCGGATTGGCCGGCCTGTTGATCGGCTCGGAAACCCACAAAGTTGTTACCCATAGCCAGATTCCGGTACTGGTCTACCGCTGAAAGCAAGCAGAGGGACTCGCGCGAAGATCAGTCCGGCTGAGGATTGATCTCCGCGCTACTGCGCATGAAGAACAGGGTCGCCGCAGAACTGGCCGCACACAGCAACCAGAACGCGATAAAACCGATCGAGTAGGTTGCTGTCTGGGAAAAATGAACCGGTCTCCCCAGCAGATAGAGCTGCTGGGGATCGATAAAGGTGAAAAACACTACTTCAGCCATACCTGCCATCAGGAACGATGGCCACAAAATCACAATCAGACGACTCTTCATCCATTCGCTCATCAGAAGCCCCTCCTCTCGGACATTCGTAAGCGCTTCAAACAGACGCTCAGGACTTGAAGTCCAGCACTGAAGCCAGCGGAAAAACGCCGCTTGCGATCAGTTTCCAAGTCCCCCCCTGATCTTCAAGAATGAGTTTCCAGTGACCGGCTGACAGGCCTTCAAGCACTCCTCGATACTCTCCACCTTCCCGTCGCAACTCAATATCCCGATCCAGACCCGCCTTGACGGGGCTGACAACATGCAAATTCAGACGCTGCGGAAAAGTAATCTCCCGCTCAGCCTCCAGATGCAAGACAACCTCCCGACCTCGCTGCCGGAGAGTTCCGCTCAGGCCCAATTGGCGCGCAGTTTCCTGACTCGCCAACGAGCGATTGATCTCCATGCCCTGTTTGTAATAATCATCGGCCACCAGACCATCATTCGAATGCCAAGCCAGATACCAGGTGGCAGCACCAGCTAGCACAGCCGTCAGCGGCATACTGATGATCAGCCAGGGCCACAACTGTCGATACCAGGGACGGGGATCAAGACTCATGGCAGGATTATTCATGCATGCACCTCAACGTACGATGAAAACAGCTTTTTCCCTGATCAGCAGTGAAGGGTCATCCACAGCTCTCAGTTCGAACCATATCCGGTGCGAGCCTTTTTCCAACTCGTCCATCGGCACCCGCACACGCACCGGCAAAGATTGATTGCGAGCGGGGGGCATCACAATCGCAGCATCCACACCATCCAGGCTCACACCGGGCAGGCCTGAAACCGCCAACTGGACACTCCGGTCAGACTCCGCCATGTTCATCAGGTTCAACACATAAACGTTCTCGATCATTCCGCCTTCAGCTTCTCGGGAAATGATCGATCGATCCTTGATTACATCCAGACGCAGCGGCGTACGGGTTGCTAATGCCCACACAAAGGTCACACAGATGATGCACAAGACAACGCTGTATATCAGAATACGCGGCCGCAGCACATGACGCAGGATGTCACGCCCCCCCCAATGCTGCTTAATGGCATTTTCGGTGGAATAGCGAATCAGTCCGCGCGGCGATCCCACCTTATCCATCACCTGATCACAAGCATCGATACAGGCTGCGCAGCCGATGCATTCATACTGCAAACCCTTGCGTATATCGATTCCCGTAGGACACACCTGCACGCAAATGCCGCAGTCCACACAATCGCCCAAACCTTGGGAACGGGGATCACTTCCCTTGCGACGCGAACCTCGAGGCTCACCGCGCTCCTCGTCGTAGGTAATCACCAGCGTATCCGGATCGAACATAACCCCTTGAAAGCGTGCATATGGACACATGAACTTGCACACCTGCTCGCGCATTACGCCCGCCATCAGGTAGGTAAAACCTCCGTAGAAAAAAATCCAGAACCACTCCCATCCCCCCAGCGTGAGACTGCTCAGGCCATGCAGAATTTCGCGGATCGGCGTGAAGTAGCCCACGAAGGTAATCCCGGTCCATAGCGAAAGGGCTATCCAGGCCACGTACTTGGCGCTCTTGCGCCACAGCTTGCCAACACTGGCCTCCTGCGCATCCAGCTTCATGCGCTTGGCCCGATCACCCTCGAAAAACTTCTCGATCCACAGGAATATTTCGGTGTAAACCGTCTGCGGGCAGGCAAAGCCACACCACAAACGCCCCGCTACCGCCGTAAACAGAAATAGGGAGTAGGCAGATATGATCAGCAGAATGGAGAGATAAAACACATCCTGCGGCCAGAACACCCAGCCGAAGATGTAGAACTTGCGCTCTCCGAGATGGAACAGCACAGCTTGACGATCATTCCAGGGCAGCCAGCACAGCCCGTAGAACACCAGTTGCGTAATCCACACCATCGCCCAGCGCGCCGTCGCGAATGCCCCTGTCACCGCCCGCGGATACACCTTCTGGCGCACGGCATAAAGTGAATCCCCTGCATCCTGATTATCGGTTTCCCGGGCGTCAGCCATCACTACTCTCCTGCTTTAACCACAATTGTCCTGCACCAAACGCAAGCGGGGCGCCGAAGCGCCCCGCTCATGCTTGAACCCTTACTTGGCCTGACTCTTTGACAGGCTCAACACATAAGCGGCAAGCAAATGCACCTTTTCATCACCAAGTCGCTCCTTGAAGGCCGGCATCTGGTTAGTGCGCCCCTTGCTCACAGTTTCGATAATCGTCGCTTCCGAAGACCCCCACAACCACACGCGGTCAGTCAGATTAGGTGCGCCAAGCGCAGCATTACCCTTGCCCTCAGGGCCGTGGCAAGCCACACAGTTGGTCATGAAAGCATCCTTACCGCGCTGGGCACGCAAGGAATCATGCGCCAGCCCCGAAAGTGAGCGAACGTAGTTCGCCACATCCTTCACGCCATCAGCACCTAGAACAGCCCCCCACGGAGGCATGACGCCATTGCGCCCACCAGTGATGGTGGTCTTAATCGTCGCCGACTCCCCACCGTACAGCCAGTCCGTATCCGTCAGATTGGGGAAGCCTTTGGCACCTCGCGCATCTGAGCCATGGCACTGCGTGCAGTAAGTCAGGAACAGGCGCTGCCCCATCACCTGGGCCTCTGGATCAGCGGCCACAGCCAGCAAATCCTGTTTCATATACTTATCGTAAATCGGCTTAATCACAGCATCCTCCGCCGCAACCTCTGCCTTGTACTGCCCGACAGCACTCCAGCCAATCTTGCCCTGCCAACGGCCCAGGCCCGGATAGAGCGTGAAATAGGCAATACCGAAAGCCAGAGTCAGCCAGAACAACCACATCCACCAGCGCGGCAGCGGATTGTTGTACTCCTGCAAGTCTTCATCCCAGATATGGCCATGAAGCGCAACCGGCCCCTTGACCCGCTTGGTCATGTTGGAGATCAGAACCCATATACAAAACATCAGGCTCAGGATCACCAAACCTGCAACGTAGTAATGCCAGGTATCGCTGACAAAATCACTCATGACGCCTTACCCCTCTGATTTCGATCGGGAAGCGGACTGCACATCCGCAGCTTCCTCATCCTGAAAAGGCAGCATGGCTGCCTCATCGAACCCCTTTCGGGCGGACTTACTGAAAGCCCACAGGATGATCGCCACGAAACAGCAGAAACCACCTGCCGTCACCAGCGAACGCACAAGATTGATATCCATTTCCATGGCAAGCCGCCTTATTTGTTGCCTGCCGGAATGGCCGTGCCCAGCCCTTGCAGGTAGGCCACCAGCGCATCCAGTTCAGAAACACCCTCAAGCGCCTTGGGCGCTGCAGCGATTTCCGCATCGGTATACGGCACACCGACCGCACGCAGGGCGCGCATTTTCGTCTCGATGGTCGCAACATCTGCAGCCTTGAGCGGGCGGTCCAGCCACGAGAAAGCCGGCATATTGGACTCTGGCACCACATCGCGCGGATTCAGCAGATGGGCTCGCTGCCACACATCCGAATAGCGGCCACCAACACGTGCCAGATCCGGCCCGGTACGCTTGGAACCCCATTGGAAGGGATGGTCATATACAAACTCGCCTGCCACCGAGTAATGGCCATAACGCTCGGTTTCAGCCCGGAAAGGACGAATCATCTGTGAGTGACACAGATAGCAGCCTTCGCGAACATAGATATCACGCCCGGTCAGGCGTACCGGATCGTAAGGCTTCACGCCCTCGACGGGCTTGGTCGTGGAATGCTGGAAAAACAGCGGCACGATCTCGACCAAGCCACCCACGCTGATCACCATCAGCGTCAGCACGATCAGCCAAGGAACGCTCTTTTCGATCAGTTCATTATTCAGTTTCATCTGTGCTCTCCCCTCAGTGCGCAGCAGCCGGAGCTACGACTGGCGCATCGACGGCACGACCATCAGCGATCGTGCGCACCATGTTGTAGAACATGATGAACATGCCGCCCAGATACAGCGTGCCGCCCAGCAGACGAATAATCCAGTACGGATAGCTGGCCTTGACACTCTCAACGAAAGCCCATTTCAGGGTGCCGTCAATATTGGTGTCACGCCACATCAGCCCCTGCATCACCCCAGCAATCCACAGCGATGCGATGTAGAGCACGATGCCGATGGTGGCAATCCAGAAGTGCCAGGTGATCAGCTTGGTAGAATACATTCCAGTCTTACCGTAGAGGCGCGGCAACAGGTAATAGATGGAGCCGATCGAGATCATCCCCACCCAACCCAGCGCGCCCGAGTGCACGTGACCAATGGTCCAGTCGGTGTAGTGAGACAGCGCATTCACCGTCTTGATCGACATCATCGGCCCCTCAAAGGTCGACATGCCGTAGAACGATAGCGAAGTGATCAGGAACTTCAGGATAGGATCATCCCGCAACTTCTCCCAAGCGCCAGAGAGCGTCATCACCCCGTTAATCATGCCACCCCAGCTGGGAGCCAGCAGAATCAGCGAAAACACCATACCGACTGACTGAGTCCAGTCAGGCAGCGCCGTGTAATGCAGATGGTGGGGGCCTGCCCACATATAAGTGAAGATCAGGGCCCAGAAGTGCACAACCGAAAGACGGTAGGAATACACCGGGCGACCGGCTTGTTTCGGCACAAAGTAATACATCATGCCGAGGAAGCCTGCTGTCAGGAAAAAGCCCACAGCATTGTGACCATACCACCACTGAATCATTGCATCCTGAACTCCAGCATAAGCCGAGTAGGACTTGAACAGGGAGACTGGAACAGCAGCCGAATTCACGATGTGAAGTAGCGCAACAGCAAGAATGAAGGCACCATAGAACCAGTTCGCCACATAGATATGGGGCGTCTTGCGCTTGGCGATAGTGCCGAAGAAAACTACGGCATAAGACACCCATACGATGGCTATCAGGATATCAATCGGCCATTCAAGCTCGGCGTACTCCTTTCCTGAAGTCATGCCCAGCGGCAGCGTGATCGCCGCCAGCAGGATCACCAGCTGCCAGCCCCAGAAGGTAAAGCTGGCAAGCTTGGGCAGAAACAGATTCGTGTGACAGGTCCGCTGTACCACGAAGTAGGAGGTCGCGAACAGCGCACAGCCACCGAAAGCGAAAATCACCGCATTCGTATGCAGGGGGCGCAGCCGCCCGAAGTGAAGGAATTCGTGGACATTGAGTTCGGGCCATACCAGCTGGGCCGCGATGATCACGCCCACCAGCATGCCGACGATACCCCATACCACCGTCATGATCGCGAACTGTCGTACGACTGAATAGTCGTAAGTCGCCTGGGTTTGCATAAGCCACCTCGTGTTGGAGAAGGAACCCAGCGCCTGCCAGTCTGTCAGATGTCATCGAAAGCTACCTGACGGCAGATGCAGTCAGGCAATGCACGACAACTTGAAGCAGCAGGAGAGCCTCACCCTGCTCTCTTGAGCCCGGATTGACGTACATCAACCGGGTTTTTGCGCTGGCGCAAATCCTAGCACAACAGAAGGGTCTTTTCGGCCCCCAGGAAAACCTGTAGACGAAAAAAAGGGTGCGACAAGCGCACCCCCAACCCCAACAGAGAGACTTCACGAAACCCCAGAATTAGCTCTGAAGTTTCGCCGCCGACGCCCCCGTCGGCATGGGATGCAGTATGCAGGAGTGCGAGAAACACGGCTTGACTGAAATCAAGCGTCCTACACCAAAGTGCTATTTTTCTCGCCAGCTCCCTGAGCGCTTTCCGCATCGCGCGCCGGCGCACGATCATCATCCATCATCAGCTTGAAAGCAGGCCCTTCCATGTCGTCGAACTGCCCGTCCTTCACTGACCACCAGAACAACCAGGCAATGACAAAAACCAGCACTACCGACAGGGGGATCAATATATAGAGGCTGCTTTCCACGTCAGTTTCTCCGCGCGATACGCAAAGCATTCAGTACGACGAGCAAGGAACTACCTCCCATGCCAATCCCCGCCATCCAGGGCGTAACCCAACCCAGCGCAGCGGCCGGAATGGCCAGAAGATTGTAGGCAAAGGCCCAGATAAGATTTTCGCGGATAATCGCCTGCGTCTTGCGCGCAATCTGTCGCCCGAGCAGCAAACGCTCAAGGTCGTCTCCCAGCAGAACTAAATCCGCCTGATTTCGCGCCAGCTCCGTCCCACCTGCCATAGCGATTGACACCTGAGCCTGCGCCAGAACCGGCGCATCGTTGATACCGTCTCCCACCATTGCCACGATTTTCCCTTGCGCTTGCAAGGCAGTCAGTTGGGCGTACTTGCCTTCAGGCAAAAGCTCAGCACGCGCATCCTCTACTCCCAGGCGATCGGCCAACGCACGTACCGGCAAACGGCCATCGCCACTGAAAATGCTTATTCCACAGCCTTCTGCTCGCAAACCTGAGATAAGTGCTGACGCAGCCCCACGCACGCTGTCTGCCAGAACGAACATCGCCAACCAAGCACCTTCCCGCGCTAGAAAAACTACGCTGTCACCTTGTGCCGACACAAAACTGACGGGTAAAGCCTGCACAGCCAACTCCGCAACAAAATCCTCCCGCCCCAATGCCAGACGCACCCCCTTCACCTGTCCAAGCACCCCTTGTCCAGGATGAATGCGAACCTCATCAGCTATCGGCACCTCAGCCTTTGGCCCGGCATCAACCAGAGCACGCGCCACGGCATGCTCCGAATGGAGTTCCAGCGCCGTAGCCAGAGCCAGCACAGACTCCCGACTCTCGCCTTCCACGCAAGCAACATTCACCAGCCGCAACCGCCCCGTCGTCAGTGTTCCCGTCTTGTCGAACACGAAATGATTTGCCCGAGCCAAAGTCTCAATGGCATGCCCACGCGTCACCAACAATCCAGCACGAGCCAGTGCGTCAGTTGCTACAGTCAGCGCCACCGGTGTTGCCAGCGATAAAGCGCACGGGCAACTCACCACCAGAACGGCAACACAAATCGACAAAGCACGAGCAGGCTCAGACCACCACCAATAGACTCCGACCCCAGCCGCCAGAACCAGCAGCAGCACCGTAAAAACCAGCGAAACCCTGTCCGCCTGCGCCACGATCCGCGGGCGCTCAGCACTTGCCCGCTCCATCAAGCGACGAATCGTCGCCAACCGGGTAGCCTCCCCCACTTGCTGCGCCTCAATTTCCAGCGCCCCCGTACCGTTCAGGCTCCCCCCCAGCACCCGCGAGCCCTGCTGCTTCGCCACAGGAAGGCTCTCGCCGGTCAACCAGGCCTCATTCACCTCACTGACGCCTGCGCGCACAACTCCGTCCGCCACAATGGTTTCACCAGGACGCACCAACAAAACATCCCCGACCGCCAGACTCGACACGGCCACCTGCTCTTCTACAACACCATCAGCGCTCAATCGACGGGCAAACACAGGCAGCAAACGCCCAAGCGTTTCGGCACCACGCGTGGCTCGCTGCCGGGCCAGCATCTCCAAGTAGCGTGCGCCCAGTAAAAAGAACACAAACATCGTGACTGAGTCGAAATAGACCTCGCCCGCGCCACGGAGTGTGGCCCACACACTCGCCACAAAAGCCGCCCCCACTCCCAACGCTACCGGCACATCCATGCCCAGTCTGAGCAAACGAAGGTCGCGCCAAGCACGCGAGAAGAAAGGCGCCGCCGAATACAGCACCACCGGCAAGGTCAACACCATGCTCGCCCAACGCATCAAACCGCCAGCTACCACGCTGATATCGCCCTCAGCCGCGATATAGGCAGGAAAGGCATACATCATCACCTGCATCATCCCGAAGCCAGCCACAAAGAGCCGCCACAGGGCAGTACGCCGCTCCTTCTGAGCCAGTAGCTCAGAGCGCTGTGGGTCATAGGGATGGGCGCGATAGCCAATTGCCGCCACGGCAGCCAGAATCTGCGAGAGTCGTACATCTTCCTCGCGCCAGCGGATGCGCGCACGCCGCGTCGCGTAATTCACCTGTACAGCAACAACACCAGACAGCGTCGCCAAATGTCGCTCATTGAGCCAGACGCAAGCAGCACATGTGATGCCCTCCAGAATCAGATCAGCCTCACGCTCCCCACCAGCCAAAGGCCGCACAAAGGCCTGCTGAAACTCGGGATGGTCAAACAGCCCCAACTCCGCCAACGCTGGCGGTAAAACCACCTCACCACGATCCGGAAAAGCCTGTCGATGCTGGTAGTAATCGGCCAGCCCGCCCGTCACGATCGCCTCGCACACCGCCTGGCAGCCGGCGCAGCACATCTGTCTCGGGATTCCCTCCACTGGAACAAACAGCACTGTTCCTGCGGGCACAGGCTGGCCACAATGGAAGCAGACTATCCCGGCAGAAGAGCTTGTAGAAAGGGCGGAAGGCACGATCGGGCGGATCCAAAGAGAGCTGCGGCCGCCGATTCTATCCTGCAGGCACAGCGAGCCCAGCAAACAAAAAAGGCCGCTCCTGATGGAGCGGCCTTTTCGGCGGAACTGGTGCTGCTGACCGGAATCGAACTGGTGACCTACTGATTACGAATCAGTTGCTCTACCGACTGAGCTACAGCAGCGAAGGACGCGGATTGTATGCGAACAACCGAGATTGCTCAACCACCTTAGACACAGATCCACCCGTCCGAAACATACGCCCCTTTGTCGCGATTTTGTTGAATTTACCATTTCAACAACCAAGACTCAGGCAATCTTAAGTAAGCCATGTCATGCAGCAACTGCAATGCTAGGCACAAACGCAATACCAGACAGCGAGGTCGCCATGAAGCGCGCACAGTTCAAGCTCAGCACCCTATCTCTCTCCATCGCACTGGCCTTCCCGGCAACCTTTGGGGCTCGTCTTGCACAAGGATCTGAGTTTTATCCTGCGCTGCCTCCAACCCTATCGAACTCGGTCACTCCCAACGTACTGCTCTACATCGACACTTCTGGGAGCATGGGGCAAGACAGCAACAACAAGTGGGTACAAACCAGCAAGTGCAACCCTGACACCCAATCTGGCGGCTACAACAAATGCATCAACGACAACATTAAAGGCTTTCGCGACGCTGTTGACAGTGAAACCGTGTCTCCAGATACAAAGATGAATATTGCAAAACGGGTTGCCAGGAATGTTGTCGCCAACAACCCGGGCGTGCGCTTTGGTTTATTCACTTTTCAGGACGAAAAACTCAACGCCAGCAATGCAACTCGCGGCGTCGGCGCTAAGCTGCGAGCTCCAGTTGCTGATATGACGGATACGAACAAGGCAACTCTCAATACTGCCATCAGCAATATGTGGGCACGCACGTCCACTCCACTCGGTGAAGGTCTTACGGAAATCACGCGTTACTTCAAGGGGGAGACATCTCTCTACAACACTTGGAGTGGAAGTTACACAAGCCCAATCCAGTATCGCTGCCAGAAAAATTTTGTGCTTGTCATTACTGACGGCATGGCAACTGATGAAGACACTCTCCCCGGTGCAGGACTCTCCGCGCTGTCTTATACCGCCCGAAAAAGTAATGGTGATGCTGTCAGCAAAAATTTCTCTATCTGCAAAAGTGCCGACACTGCAGCCGACGACGGGCTGACCGTCACCTGCCCTGCAACATTGGAAGGCTCCACAGGAACCCCAGGCTTCGACGACGATACGAGCAAGGATTACAACTGGTTTCGTGCTATCAGGGACGTTGCAAAGTATGCCTATATTTCGGATCTAAAAGTCGGCGGAACAGACGGCGACAGTAAATCCTATGACGATCCTAAGTTCATTAAGCAGAATTTGATTACCTACACGGTCGGTTTCTCCGTAGACAACCCTGTATTGGCTGCTGCAGCTACCGTTGGAGGCGGGAAATCCTACAAACCGACGGACGAAGCGACCTTAAATGCCGCTTTGACGAATGCAATCAATGACATCGTAGCCTCGGTTTCAAATGCGGGCGGCGTAGCCACGCGCAGTGAGGTGGCTTATGCCAGCAACGTCGCAATTCAGCCTGTATTTAATCCGCAAGGCTGGTATGGCGAATTACGCTGCAAAAACCTAGACAAGAGTGGAACGATCACAGGAGACTGCAGCACGCCGAAAGCTATTATTCCGGCCGCTGCATCACGCAAAATCTACACAAGCCAAGTCACATCCAGCGCAACATCTACTTTCGATTTTACTTCTGCAAATCTTGGTTTGATGAGCACCAGTCAGCAGGCGGGCTTGGGCGCTGACGCCACAGAACGCCAAAACACGATCAAATGGATTCGTGGCGAAGACGTAACAGGCCTGAGAAGCCGTCCCAACGGAAAACTGGGGGACATGGTCGACGCGCAGCCCACCATCATCGCGCAATCGTCCGGTTTTACTACTGACCCCACCTACGCCCAGTTCAAAACAGACACCGCCTCGCGCAACCTTGTGCTGGTCGGAGCCAACGACGGGATGATGCACGCTTTCGACATCGGCACGATGACCGAATTGATGGGTTATGTGCCGCATGCGGTGTATCGCAATCTTAAGTCTTTGCCAAAAACCGATTACGGGCAGGCAACTGGCACGCCTCACGCATTTTTCGTAAATGGCAGCTCACGGCGCGAAGACGTCAACTTCCCAACCACCTCTGCAGATGGGAAGACCACTACTTCCAACTGGAGAACCATTCTTGCTGGCGGGCTTGGTCAGGGCGGACAAGGGTATTACGCTCTGGATGTAACGTCTTCGAGCACTCTGACTGGCGGAGCTGCTAGCGCCGTGAAATGGGAATGGAACGACCAGCGCGATGCTCAAATCGGCTATAGCTTCAGCACACCGATTATCTACAACGTACGCACCTCGGCGACAACAGCAACACCAGCCATCATTTTCAGCAATGGCTACGAAAGCGACTTCGATGACACAGGTAGCAATGGTGGCGGCCAGAAGACAAGCAGCAAAGGCTCTGCCTTATTCATCGTAAATGCCAACACTGGCGCCTTGATCAAAAAAATTGAAGTCAAAAATGGCACGACAGAGCTTGGCAGTGGTTTGTCTAGCCCAGCGGGCTGGGATTACGACAGTGATGGGATCATCGACTACGTTTATGCAGGCGATCTCAATGGCAAGGTGTGGCGTTTTGATCTGACAAGTTCAAGTACATCAGCTTTTTCAGTTTCCACCACCCCGCTTTTTGACGCAGGCACCACGCAGCCGATTGTGCAGCGCCCAGGACTTTTCCCGACCGGCACTGATGGTGAAGTGATGGTAATTTTTGGTAGTGGCAAGCTTTTGCTCGACACGGATAGAACCGACACCAGAACGCAAACTCTTTACGGTGTAGTCGATAACTTCAAGAGCGCAGTTAGCACCGCAGCAAAGTCCAGCCTCGTGGCACAAACCATTGATAGCACCTACACAATGAGCGCGGCTGGAAAACGTGCGGGCACCTATCGCAAGATGTCAGCCAATACGGTGGATCTCGGCGTTAAACGTGGCTGGTACATTGATCTTCCTGGCGGAGAGCGCCTCGTTACCTCACCGATGGTGTATGCGGACAAAGCGCTTTTTGGAACCGGCAGCGTGCAGTCTGGAGAAGTTTGCACTCCAGGAGGAAAGGGCTGGATCATGGGCCTCAACCCGCTCACAGGCTCCACTCCGAAGAGCCGCACCGGTCGTGAATACAGCTTCGTGGATATTGATGGAGATGACAAATCCACAACTGCGGACCAGATCCCCTTCACAAGCGGCAATGCCTATGCGGGCGGGTTTGATCGCAGCGGCATGCCCACAGAACTCACTTTCGTAGCGGATCAAAGCGCAGTCGTTGAACTCACTACAGACGGAGCTTACGGCTCAGAGGGCAGCAAGATAGCCCTCCGTGAAGTCAACTCAATGGCTGTGTATCGCGCAGCTAAGTATTACTCATCCGGAAAAGGTGTCGTACTAAGCGGCACGATCGGTACCGACACCATCGATCGTGACCGGATGCTAGGTCCAGCCTCCGGCGTCCGCGTTGAAACTGGCACATGGAAGGAACTCAAGTGAGGGTTTTCTGCAATCCCCTTTCAGAGGAACCCAAGGGCTTCAGCCTCATAGAATTGATGGTTACGCTCGCGCTGATGGCCGTATTGGCCTCCTTAGCGGCTCCAAGCATGATGGATATGGTGCGCGATTCAAGACTATCAGCTCAGTCGGATGCGCTGGTGACCGCTCTGAATCTTGCTCGGCAAGAAGCTGTGCAGCAACGCAAGGTCGTCAAGCTGTGTCCAGCAAACAGTTCGAACACGGACTCTGCTTTAGCAGCATGCTCGACTACAGCCTCTTGGGACAACGGCTGGTTGATCGCAGAAGGGAACAACATCCTGAAACGCATACCGACCGGCTCGGGCGTCAGCGTCACCAACTCAGACACGAAGGTCGAATACTCAGCCACGCTGGGTAGCGTTACGGCGGTAAGCACTTTCACTCTGTGCATCAGCGGCCGTAAGCAACAGACGGTCAGCGTATCTGCCTCCGGACGAGCCACAAAAGCCATCGGCACAACGACCTGCACATGATGAACAGCAAGGAATACAAAATGTCAGCCCGCCGCTCCCAAGCTGGGGTCACGCTCATCGAGGTGCTCGTATCAATCACAGTCTTGGTACTGGGATTAGTGGGCCTTGCCGCCCTTCAAGCCAAAACCCTGATGTTGGGTCAGAGCAGCTATTACCGCAGTATTGCTGCCGATCTCGCTACCAACCTTGGCGAGCGAATTAGAGCCAATCGCTCTCCGTTTCTGGCTGACTCGACCTCAGAAGTCAAACCCGCCACCCCACCAGACTTTTCCAAGTGTGTGCAAAACACATCAGACAAAAGCACGGTAACTTGTTCTGCTCAAGACTCAGCAGATCAGGCCTATCGGGTCAGTACGGAAATGACTGATTGGAACACACTCCTGCGCTCTCAGTTGCCTGAGGCAACTTATACGCTAACCAGCGCTGCTGGTAATTATGCCGATCATTTTCGCTACACCCTTACCATCACTTGGCTGGACGACCGTAGCCAATCCAGCAACACCAGCACCAGCTACTCCGTGGTGATCGAATGATGAAAAAAAGACAGCCGGGCTTCTCGCTGATCGAATTGATGGTGGCACTGGTATTGTCAATGCTGGTAGTAATCGCACTTGTACAAATATATATCGGCACCCGCCAAACCAACCGCACGCAAGAAATGCAGGCGCGACTCACCGAAGATGGGCGATTTGCTCTGTCCATGCTGCAGCGCTTGATATCCCAGGCGGGTTATCGCCCTCCCAGCGAGGCACTTGCAGCAGATCGCTTAGCCCCTGATGCAACCACTCCTTCGACAAAATTCGTCCTCAGAACAAAAGGGGATGGCACAAATATTGTCAACTGCAATGGGGCCGCCATCGCTAGCGGAACTGACACCACACTTACCATTCAATTTGCCAGCAGCAAATTGAGTTGCATTACGAGTGGCACCACACCCGTTACTACTGACTGGATTGCCACACAGACGGGAGGCCGCGGTACCGAAGTAGTGGATTTTCAGGTCATGTACGGCATCGATACCGCAGCCGCCCCGAACACACTCGCAGATAACTATCGATGCGGAGGTGCTGGCGTCAATCGCGACTGTGTCGCAGACAGTTATGTCACCACGCTACCAACAGGCGTCACCAGCGTGCAGATCGTTGCAGTGCAACTTTGCCTGATTTTGCGTACCGAAATGGCCGACGCAGGCATTAGCAAGGCCTCTGCAGTCAAGGATTGTAGCGGCACCAATATCAGCAACTCCCAGACCGATAGCAAGCTCTATCGCCAATTCCAGAGCACGGTACTGCTCAGGAATCGCTAGAAAGAAGACACCATGAGCTACTTCGGAAAAAAAGAACAAGGTTTATCACTGATCGTATCTTTGGTTTTGCTTCTCGCATTGACCATTCTTGTACTCTCCGCGACCCGCACAGGAACACTTGGTGAACGCATTACAGGCAATCATATGGACCGCTCGCGAGCGTATCAGGCCGCGGAACAAGCTTTGAGCCAGGCACAGGCAGCACTAACAGCAAACGGAGAAGCATGCATGGGACCATGCACCAGCATCCCTAACACCGGTATTGGCGCTGCATCTGCGGCGAACACAGTGCCTTCTGCTTGGTCCGATACGGACTCAAAAGAGGTCACCCTTGCTACAGGCCAAGGAACAAGTGCCAAATTCGTGATTAATGCACTTACACCCGCTAGCAGTTTCGTTCCTACAGGAAAAGAAAGCTGTCTGCCCTACAGCATCATGGGGAGGGGTCAAGGTTTGAATTCGAATTCTGTTGTCATCCTGCAGGCGATTTCCTTCGTCTGTCCGATGTAATTCCCACTCAGGAACCTTGCATCATGTTTGCCCTAAATCACTCACACCGAAGCTCGGGCTTCACTCTGATCGAACTGATGATCACTGTAGCGATTGTTGCGATACTTGCAAGCATCGCCTTGCCATCCTATTCAAGCTACATTGTCAGTACACGACGTGCCGACGCCCAACGCGCCGCAACCGAGTATGCCCAAAGCTTGGAGCGCTATTACTCAACAAACGGAAAATACAACTCAAGCGGCACAACTTGTGGCGTATCAGGCCCTAGTCATGACTTTTACACGATTGCGGGAGCCTGTAATGCAAATGATTTCACTGTCACCGCCACCCCAAAAACCGGTACAAGTCAGGCAAACGATGGAAATCAAACGCTGACCAATACCGGCGCACGCACAGGCAACTGGAAGAAATAGCCTTTGGCCGTGAGGAATGCAGACCAAGCCCGCTATTAGCGGGCTTTTTTCTGGGGAAAGCGTGATTGTCAGACATGACACCCAATCGATAGTGGTAATTCCGCCCTTGCTCCATCGATTAGCTCGCTCCTACACTGCAGTGCAACATCCCTCCTGCAGGAGCTTCACACATGCCACGCCCCTCTGTTATCGAGATCTATGCCCCCCTCCATTCCGGCTTCGAAACTATCCTTACATCCGAGGCCTTGGCTCTTATCGCTAAGTTGCATCAGGCGTTCGAAGGCAGACGCCAAGTACTGCTAAAAGCTCGAACCGAACGTCAAGTTCGTATCGACGCAGGTGAGCTCCCGGATTTCCTGCCCGCAACCTTAGCCATTCGCGAAGGAGAGTGGCGAATCTCCCCCCTTCCCCCTGCCCTGCGTTGCCGCCGCACCGAGATCACCGGACCGGTCGAGCGAAAGATGATCATCAATGCACTGAACTCCGGGGCGGACTCGTATATGGCTGACTTCGAGGATTCCAACGCGCCGAACTGGTTCAACCAAATACAAGGGCAGATCAATCTGCGCGATGCCATCCACGGCACGATCAGTTACACCAGCGAAGCCGGCAAGGAATACAGACTGAGGGACAAGGTCGCCACCCTGCAGATTCGCCCCCGTGGTTGGCACTTGGACGAAAAACACGTACTTGTCGACGGAGAGCGTGTGTCCGGCGGTATCTTTGATTTTGCGCTGGCTTTTTTCCACAACGCAAAAGAGCAGATCGCCAGAGGCGCGGGCCCCTTTTATTACCTACCCAAGATGGAGAGCCATCTGGAGGCTCGACTGTGGAACGATATCTTCTGCATGGCACAGGACGAACTGGGCATCCCACGCGGCACGATCAAGGCCACGGTATTGATCGAGACCATCCTTGCAGCCTTCGAGATGGAAGAGATTCTCTATGAGCTACGCGAGCACAGCGCAGGGCTCAACGCAGGGCGCTGGGATTACATCTTCTCCTGCATCAAGAAGTTCAAGGAAAACAAGGATTTCTGCCTAGCCAACCGCTCCGCGATCACGATGACCGTGCCCTTCATGCGTGCCTATGCACTCTCGCTGGTGAAGGCTTGCCACAAGCGCGGCGCACCGGCCATCGGTGGCATGGCAGCGCTGATTCCAATCAAGGGCGACCCTGAGGCCAACGAAAAGGCCTTGGCAGGGGTTCGTGCCGACAAAGCTCGCGATGCAAGTGATGGCTTTGACGGAGGCTGGGTGGCTCACCCTGGACTGGTGTCCATTGCCCACGAAGAATTCGTCAAGATTTTGGGGGAAGCACCCAACCAATGGGGCAAGCAACGCAATGATGTGAATTTTGAGGCGGCTGATTTGCTGAATTTCCAGCCTGAACAGCCGATCACCGAAGCAGGCCTGCGCAACAATATCAACGTGGGCATTCACTACCTGGGATCCTGGCTTGCCGGCAATGGCTGTGTGCCAATTCACAACCTCATGGAGGATGCAGCGACGGCCGAAATCAGCCGCTCGCAAGTCTGGCAATGGGTGCGCTCCCCCAAGGGCATTCTGGATGATGGCCGCAAGGTAGATGCCATGCTAGTGCGCACTCTGGTCCCGCAAGAGCTGGAAAAAGTCAAGGCTACGGTAATCTCCCAAGGCGAAGACGCGACCAGCTATGAACAAGCCGCCAAGATCTTCGAAGAAATGTCGCTCTCGGATCAGTACGTAGAATTCCTCACCCTCCCGCTTTATGAAAAGATGAACTGAGCGCTTAACCAGTTTTGCTCAAGAATCAACCACGCCAAGTCGTTAACCGGCCATTGCTTCAGCGTTCAAGAGGGAGCTTCCGGTGCGCGAATTTCACAAGCTGGAGCCCGGGCAGATCGTGCTGGGCGCCTCCCTGCGGTGGGACATCTTTGACACAGCCGGCAACCTGCTACTCCGTAAAGGCTACGTGGTCGGCGAAGCGGACCAGGCGGACGAACTGGTCGAACGCGGCATGTATGTCGATGCAGCGGAATATCTGGCTTCTCTGGAGGGGCGCGAGCCGCCTTACGACCCTTTCCACATCATTGCTTCAGTCACGGCCAATATCAGCTTTCTGCTTGCCGACCCACCGCGTGACGGCAGCTTGCAAGGAGAGATCGAGAAGCAAGCTGAACGCGTCGCTTGGGTTGCTGAACACAGCCCGGACACGGCTCTCGCAGCCATGCAGTTAGCGGAGCAGCGTAACTATCCGGCCACCCACGCCTTCTATACGGCAGTCATGGCGGACATGCTAGCTCAACGCATAGGCTGGGACGATGACCGACGTATCAGCACGTTGTGTGCAGCACTCACCATGAATATGGGCATGCACTCTTTACAACAGACGCTTTTCAAACAACGCTCCCCACTAAATTCCGAGCAGCTAGCAACCATCGACAAGCACCCGACCCAGGGGGCTCGCCTGCTAATCGAATGCGGCATCAACGATGACGAATGGGTACGCGCCGTGTTGGAACACCATGAACGGCCGGATGGCAGTGGCTATCCTCGCAAAATCCGTAACACTAGCGAAATAGCCCGCTTGCTCCAAGTTTGCGACAACTACACAGCCATGCTCAGTGACAGAACCTATCGAGCACGCGTCGTCGCCAATGAAGCAATCAAGCAGATCTTCACCACCTTCACCGAAGCCAGCGGCAACCCCTTTGGTAGCCTGCTTGCCCACACGACAGGCCTCTTCCCGCCGGGCACCCTGGTCAAACTCGCCAACGGCGAGCTGGGCGTCGTTTTCCTCCGCAGCGCCCAACCAAAATGCCCGCAGGTAGCCACGCTCGTAGACACTAAAGGGCTGCGCTGCGCCAAGCCGCAGCTGAGGCAAACTTCGGAAGAAGGTCTCGGCATAGTCGCCGTGATCCCGCAGGAAAAGTCCATGATTGCCGTGCCGCTTGAAAAAATCTGGCACCACAAGGCCAAGGACTGAGCAGGTAGCGACACAACAAGAAATAAGCCGCTCTTGGGGATAGCTTGGCGCTAAGCACCGCTCTACGCGCCCCAGCCACCGCCGCCTTATAAGCAAGGAGACATCAAACCTAGTGCTTTAGCCCTACTCCAAGGCACACAGTGCGAACGCACGAATCTGCTGATCGTCTCACATAAAAGAAATCAGACACAAACGGGCTTCTTTTATCTGTTGATTGGACAAACTCGTGCTGAAGGCATTCAGAAAGCTCGACAAGCACTCGTATCCGCGCAAAACAATAGGGCCTGAAAAACAAAAAGCCCGCATAGCGGGCTTTTTGTTGAATCCCGGAAACGCTTAGCGCTTCGAGAATTGCTTGGCACGGCGAGCTTTGCGCAGACCGACCTTCTTACGCTCAACTTCACGTGCATCCCGAGTCACGAAACCAGCCTTTTTCAGAGCAGGCTTCAGCTCCGGGCTGAAGTCGATCAGGGCACGGGTGATACCGTGACGCACTGCACCAGCTTGACCCGACTCACCGCCACCGTTCACGTTGACCATGATGTCAAAACGATCACTGGTTTCAGTCAGCTGCAGAGGCTGACGAACCACCATGCGACCCGTTTCACGGGAGAAGAATTCGTCGAGCGGCTTGCCGTTGACGACGATCTTGCCGGAACCGGCCTTGATGAATACGCGAGCCACCGCAGTCTTGCGACGACCCGTGCCGTAGTTGTACTGTCCAACGGGCATTTTCTCGCTCCTAGATTAGATGTCCAGCACCTTGGGCTGCTGGGCAGCATGCGGATGCTCACCACCAGCGTAGCACTTGAGCTTCTTGAGCATCGCGTAGCCGAGCGGGCCTTTGGGCAGCATGCCCTTGACGGCCTTCTCCAGCACGCGAGCGGGGAAGCGCTGTTGCAACTTGGTGAAATTGGTTTCGTAAATACCGCCCGGGTAACCCGAGTGGCGGTAGTACTTCTTGTCCAGTGCCTTGTCGCCAGTCACACGCAGCTTCTCGACATTGGTCACGATGATGAAATCACCGGTATCAACGTGCGGCGTATAGATGGCCTTATGCTTGCCGCGCAGGCGGCGTGCGATTTCGCTGGCCAGACGACCAAGCACCTTGTCGGTCGCATCGACGACGAACCAGTCGTGCGTCACTTCATGCGGCTTGGCGGAAAAGGTCTTCATCACAGAGTTTCCTCTTGTCTTGTCTTGTTGTACGCGAAACGGACACCCGTACGCGGAAAGTCGGCAAGTATATGCGGTTTAAAACAGCGGTGTCAAACACATCATCAAAACGATGTTGTCACCACCAGCGGAAGGCGTGCCGTTGATTACAGGCGAAAAAAACGCAGCCCTTGTGGGGCTGCGCCAAGTCCACACCAAAGGAGGAGGGTGGAGGAGACAAACGACGGATCGCAAAGCACTGCGATCAACACGGTTCGATTATGGAGTGACCGATGGTGCATTGCAAGAATCAAGGCTGATCTTCAGACGAGATTGTTTCTATTTGCCCATAAAAATCGCAAATACAAACAAAGCCATGATTCATCAGTGGAAATCTTCACAGACAGGCAAATACCAAAGGCGCATCGAGCCATGGCAGGCCCCTCTCCCAGGCTGCAGGCTGCACCGCAAACACGCAATTCACACGAGACTTCCACAGGGTTTTACACTCGCGTTCCCGAGAATAGAGAAGAGAAGCTCAAGCCATGGAATGCACTGTCAAATGGGATGGCGATGCCCGTTTCGTCGCCGACACCACCAGCGGACACACCATCCGGATGGAAGGGGCGGGTGATCTGGGAGGGCAAAATCAGGCGCCTCGCCCCATGGAGTTGATCCTGGCTGGCGCCGGCGGCTGCACCGCTTACGACGTAGTGCTAATCCTCAAGCGAGGACGTCATGCGGTTGCTGGCTGCGAAGTACAGCTCAAGGCTGAACGGGCCGAAACAGACCCGAAAGTCTTCACCCGCATCCACTACCACTATGTGGTCAGCGGCCAGAAATTGAAGCCGGAAATCGTTGAGCGCGCCATCAAACTGTCAGCGGACAAGTATTGCTCTGCTTCGATCATGCTTGGCAAGACGGCCGAGATCACCCACGACTTCGAAGTCATCGAAATACCTGCAGCCTGAAGCCGACAGAGGCATTAAACGCGATAGGCCACTGTCGTCATGACCCGGGAGGCCAGACGCATGGCCTCCTGCACAGGCCCCGGCAAAGCAGCGCCGCCAAGCTCCTGAGCCATTTCAGCGTGCGCGATCTCGTCACTCCGCATCTGTTCAAGAATCTCGCGGCTGCGCAGATCATCCCGTGGCACTTTACCAAGATGACTGTTGAGATGGGCTTCAACCTGCTTTTCCGTCTCAGCCAGAAAACCCAGGCTCCAGCGATCGCCCGCCAGTCCCGCGCCGACGCCGATCGCCAGTGCTCCGCCATACCATAGAGGATTGAGCAAACTGGGGCGACCACCAAGCTCACGGATGCGCTGCAGGGTCCAGGCTAAGTGTTCGGTCTCCTCGTCCGCGGCATGCTCCAGCACAGCGCGTGAGTGCTGAGTCCGTGCCGTCAGAGCCTGCCCCTGATAAAGAGCCTGGGCGCAGATTTCGCCGACGTGATTAATGCGCATCAGCCCTGCCACATGCTGGCGCTGGGAATCATCAAGCACTGCTTCAGGCTGTTGCGCACCCGGCACCGCACGCATGCTGCGCGGCTCGGCCGCCAGAGTGCGCAGGGCGCGGTCGAAACTGATGATGAGGCGATCGAGCATGATTCAGGCCTGACGCGCCGGCGCTTCGGGCTCATAGGAGCGCGGCCGGGATTGCATGTCGCCATGAAACAAGCTGACACCCAGTTCATTCAGCGCAGCACGATATACGCCGCGCTTGAACTCGATGACGCCCTCCAGTGGCACCCAGAAATTAGTCCAGCGCCAAGCGTCAAACTCGGGGTGGCCGCTGGCGCGAAGGTTCACGTCGCAATCTCGCCCGGCAAGACGCAACAGAAACCAGATCTGTTTCTGACCGCGGTAGGTGCTGCGCCACTCGCGCTTGATCCAGTGCTTCGGCACGTCATAACGCAACCAGTCACGGGTCCGGGCGAGCACGCGCACGTGCTCGGGACGCAATCCAACCTCCTCATAAAGCTCCCGGAACATCGCCTGCTCGGGGGACTCCCCTTGCTTGATGCCGCCTTGCGGGAACTGCCAGGAATGTTCGCGGATGCGTTTGCCCCAGAAAACCTCGTTATGTGAGTTGACGATGACGATGCCGACGTTGGGCCGATAGCCGTCCCTGTCGAGCATGGGTATCACCATGAAATTCATGAACTGCTGCGATTCTTCCATAGTTCCACGCCCAAGGAAACCTCTCGCCAGCCCGCGCTGCGCGTAGCCGGGGCCCTCGGGTACAATTCCGGATTGTCCATCCGCTTTCCACCCGAAGCCTCATCATGCGCGCCAGCCAGTTCTACATTTCGACCCTCAAGGAAGCCCCCGCCGATGCAGAGATCGTCAGCCACAAACTGATGATGCGCGCTGGCTTCATCAAGAAGCTCTCCGCCGGTATCTATAACTACATGCCGATGGGTCTGCGCGTGATCCGCAAGATCGAGAACATTATCCGTGAGGAAATGAACCGAGCCGGCGCAGTGGAGCTTTCCATGCCCATCGTGCAACCAGCCGAGCTGTGGCAGGAGACCGGCCGCTTCGACAAGATGGGCGACGAGCTCTTGCGCTTCAAGGATCGCCATCAGCGTGACTTCGTGATGCAACCGACCTCGGAAGAAGTCATCACCGACATCGTGCGCCAGGATCTGCGCAGCTACCGCCAACTGCCGAAAAACCTGTACCAGATCCAGACCAAATTCCGCGACGAGCGCCGCCCCCGCTTCGGCATCATGCGCGGCCGCGAATTCACGATGAAGGACGCCTACTCCTTCCACAAGGACTTCGAGGACCTCAAGCGCGAATACCAGAACATGTTCGGCGCCTACTCCTCTATCTTCACCCGCCTCGGTCTGGAGTTCCGTGCCGTTGCAGCGGACACCGGCGCCATCGGGGGCACTGGTTCGCATGAGTTTCACGTCATCGCTGAGACCGGTGAGGACGCTATCGCCTACAACCCGGACTCCGAGTACGCGGCCAACGTAGAGCTAGCCGAAGCCGTGTCCCCTGCCACCCCGCGCCCTGCTCCGTCTGCTGCGCTGACGAAAATCCACACCCCTGGCGCCAAGACCATCGAACAACTCGCTGCTTTCCTCAAGATCGACGCCAACCAGACCATCAAGTCCGTGATCGTCGATGGTGATGAGGGCGTGCCGGTGCTGCTGCTCTTGAGAGGCGACCATGAACTGAACGAAGTGAAGGCCAGCAAGCTCGCTGGCGTCTTCTCACCGCTGCGCTTCGCCTCCCCTGCAACGATCCGCGAGGCTTTCGGCGCCGAGCCTGGCTCCATCGGCCCGATCGGCTTCCAAGGCAAGATTTATATGGATCGCTCGGTTGCTGTCATGAGTGATGCCGTGATCGGTGCCAACGAAAACGACTACCACTACACCGGCGCCAATCTCGGTCGGGACTTTCCGGAACCGGCCGTTGCCGATATCCGTAATGTCGTTGCCGGCGACCCCTCACCGGACGGCAAGGGCACGCTGGCCATCTGCCGCGGCATCGAAGTCGGTCACATCTTCCAGCTGCGCACACGCTACTCCGAAGCCATGGGCTGCAAGTTCATCGGTGAGGACGGCAAGGAACAGGTCATGGAGATGGGCTGCTACGGCGTAGGCGTCACCCGCATCATGGGCGCGGCCATCGAACAGAACTTCGACGAGCGAGGCATCATCTGGCCGGACGCCATCGCCCCCTTCCAGATCGTGATCTGCCCGATGGGCTGGAGCCGCTCTGAAGCCGTACGCGAAGCGGCCACCTCGCTGTACACCGAACTGCGGGCGGCGGGCATCGACGCGATTCTGGATGACCGCGACGAGCGCCCAGGCGTAATGTTTGCCGATTGGGAATTGATCGGTGTGCCGCACCGCGTGGTGATTGGTGATCGTGGCCTGAAGGAAGGCCAAGCCGAGTATCAGGGCCGCCGTGAGACCGAAGCCACCAAGGTCCCGGTTGCCGAGATTGCGGCTTTCATCAAGACACGCCTGTGCAACTGAGTCTGCGCCCTCTTCTTGTTGCATTGCTGGCCCTGTCGTCCTGCACGGCATGGGCCGGTGCGCAGCGCGAAGAGGCGCTCGCAGCCAGCGTGCAGGCCGCGCTGCACGCGGCGGTTGCGGACCTGACCGCGCCAGAGCCCATCTTCCCGTCGCTGAACGAAAAGCTGCGCTGGCTCAACGAGATGGCTCCACGCCTGGCCAAACGCATGCCCGACACGCGCGAACGGGTCGAATTTCTCAAGACCGTATATTACGAAGCCCAACGCGCCGGGCTCGACCCGCAAATGGTGCTGGGCCTGATCCAGGTCGAGAGCGGCTTTCGCAAGTACGCCGTATCCAGCGTGGGCGCGCGTGGTCTGATGCAGGTCATGCCCTTCTGGGTGAAGGCCATCGGTACGCAGGACACCAACCTGTTTCACCTGCGCACCAACCTGCGCTACGGCTGCACGATCCTGCGCCACTATCTGGATATCGAGAAGGGCGACGTGTTCCGCGCCCTGGGGCGCTATAACGGCAGCCTGGGCAAACCGGAATACCCGAATGCCGTTCATGCCGCTTGGAAGAATAATTGGTCCTTCACTGCTGGCACTGGCGCAACACCAGTGGCCGCAAACTGATAAAGCAAACTCATATAGGCATTGAGAAAGTTTCTTCTCCTTGGAATAATGCCTTTGGCGTCCAAGACGAGACCCCGAGTTAGCTTGACAACACATCAGGAGGATCACCATGAAGCACCCGCTTAGCCTCGTAGTTGCATCGCTTTCCCTCGCACTGCTTTCGGCCTGTAGCTCGGCCCCCAGTTCCAGCTTCGTGGCTCCGACCGTCGTCAAGGATGGCGCTCTTGTCAGCACCGGTGGTGAGGTGCTTTACACATACAAGAAAGATGCAAACGCCGACAAAAGCGCCTGCGTGCGCGATTGCCTGAAGGTCTTCGGCCCGCTTTATCCGGGTCCGGATGACGTAGCCGGTGGCGACTACAAGATCATTGAGCGCGAAGATGGCTCGACACAATGGTCTTACAAAGGCAAGCCGCTGTACGTTTGCACCGGCGCCAAGGCCCCGGCAGGTGCACCGGCTTCGATGGTGAAGATGGCAGACAAGGCCGCTGAAAACTGCAAGAAGGCAGGCGCCGATTTCGAACTCGCCAAGCCCTGATCAGCCCCGTCTGCAACAAAAAAGCCGCTCAGTTATGAGCGGCTTTTTTGTTGTCAGCAAACACTTAAAAGCTGACCGAGTACTGCATACCCAGAATCACGATGCTGCCATCGTAGGAGCCCACCACGTTGCCGCGGCCACTGCTGCGCTGATCGGCCGACACGCTTGACTTGGGGATGTAGAGATAGGCAGCGCCAACATCAACCGTGGAGGACTTGTCCAGCTTCCATTGGGCACCGGTAGAAATCCAGTAGCGGTTGTTGTCCGGCAGCGAGAGCAGACGCTCCTCGGCACTACGCACCGGGGTCTGGTCGTAAGCAATACCGTACTTCCATTTCCAGCTGGCATTGATCTTGTAGGTGCCGCCCAGCGCAAAGCGCCAGGTGTCACGGAAACGCGCGTCCAGCGTCTGAGCTGTCGAGCCGTTGGCACGATCGATTGCCACCTTGTCCACGCTGCTCCAGTTAGTGCGCGACACATCGCCCAGCACTTCCCAGTTCTCATCCAGACGCTGGACGATACTCAGGATATAGGTATCCGGCAAAGTCAGATCAGCCCTGGCATGGGTATCCGGCGATACGGCCTGATTGGTCGAAGTAAGCGTGCCTTCAAGGCGATGAAAGACCTTGGAGCGATAAGAAACGCCAAGATCCATGCTGCTGCCGAGCTTGAACAGAGCACCTGCATTCCAGCCCCAGGCTTCACTCGTGGCATCCAGCGTTACGGTGGTGCCCTGCACCATGGCGTTCAGTGCTGCATTCGAGCCCGGAGGATACGCAACACCAGCCTGGCGCTTGTACAAAGCCTCCATACGCTGATAGTTCACACCAAAACCCAGCGACACGTTCTCGGTTGCCTGCACCGCCATCGAGGGATTGACGTTGTAAGTCTTGATATCAAAAGTGGTGGACTGAAAACGCCCGACCCAGTCATTGTCATACTCAGTCTTCAAACCAAACGGGCTGCCCACACCAAGACCGGCAAACACCTTGTCGCTAACCTGCCAGCTTGCATACATGTTTGGCAGTGCGGCAATACCGCCGGCATCACCACCATTCGTGCCCTTGGCTGCGGGAGCATTCGAGGAGCCTTCATCACTGAATTTGTAGCTCGGCTGGATCAGTGCGACCCCGGCGGACACATTGACGCCCTTCAGCTTGGTCATTGCGGCTGGATTGAAAAACACCGTGCTGGCGTTCTCACCCACCGCAGCCGAGCCCGCATAGGCATTGCCCAGACCACTGGCGTTTTGCTCAAGCAACTGAAAGCCCGACGCGCCTGCCACACCACTCAAGCCCAAACCGAACACGGCGGCAATCGCTCGAACCATCCTCTTTTTCTGCATGCAACTCTCCTGAAAACCTCTAGTTATATAAACCTGCACTCACCCACAAACCCCGCACCAGCGCGCACCCTTCAAGCTGCTGGCCAAGGGGCTTGCAGCCCTCCCAGAAAGAAAACCTCCATCCGTCGCAGCAAACGCGCCGGATCCCGCTCTTCCGGATGCTTCAGCAAGGCCAAGGCATCGGCACCGGAAATCACATACGTCGCGGCGCCTGCCACAAAATGCAGGCGCCAGGCCACTTCATCACGCGGCAAGCCCGGCAACGCACGGCACGAAGCCTCAAGATAGCGTTGCAATACCTGCTCGTAGGCCGCAGCGATGAACTCCCCCAAGCCGTCCACCGGGGCTGTATACGCCTGCCCTAGAAGACGCATGAAGGTCGCACCACCACCGGCCTGATCGCTGGCTAGACGCACTGCCGGCGCAAAGAAGGCTTCGAGGATCTGTTCGGGCGGCAAAGCCACGCCCGGCCCTACGCTGGCCTCAAGCGCCTCCAGCCTCGCCATGCGCTCACCATTCAAGTCGGCTAGCCGACGCTGAAAAATCCGCCGGATCAACTCAGCCTTGCTGCCGAAGTGATAGTTCACCGCCGCCAGATTGACACCTGCCGCAGCCGTGAGCATGCGCATCGAGCTTCCATCGAAACCATGCTCGGCAAACAGGCCTTCGGCCGCATCCATGATGCGGGCGACAGTTTGCGAAGAAGATTCGGGCGATCCGGCAGGCGGCATGTAAAGGCAATATTCAAACAAACGTTTGGATGCTACCTGCGTACAGGATCGAGTCAATCCGCAGCGCACAATCGCTAGCGTATGGAAAGCAGACGAAAGTACGCCCCCAACGCCCTCGGCATGAACGCCGAATCCTCTGCTCGTCGGCACAGACCAAGGGCTGGTCGGAAAGTCGGGCTTCATAAGTTGCATCAGAATCGCGCCTCGCGCACATTCCGATCCTGACCGGACGAGCGCTCTCCTGCTCATTTTTCCCGTGGACCTGACACCATGAACGCCTCTAGCCTGCCTGAACTCGACGCCCTCGGCGCCGCACTTTCTGACACCAATCCGTGCGGGGAAGACATGTCTTTCTCCAGCGAATTCGACGAGATCCAGGAAGCCCGCCGTGAGGACGACCCCAGCATCGATCAGGGCGAATGGGTCACTTCGATCAAGGAGGCCGACTGGAAGCGCGCTGCCAGCGTCTGTCAGCAACTGCTGACAGAGCGAACCAAGGATCTGCGCCTGGCCTCCTGGCTCACCGAGGCACTGGCCAAGACCCACGGCATTTCCGGCATGAACCATGGCCTGAGGGCCATCGATGAACTGGTCTGCCGCTTCTGGAATGATCTTCACCCTCAGGCAGAAGACGGTGACCAGGAGCAACGCATCGGCAATATCGGCTGGCTGATCACGCGTGGCGTACAACTCGTACGGGGTTTTCCGGTTGTTCAGGGCAAAACCGCCCGCTACACCCTGGGAGACCTGAATGCAGCGCGAGCCCTGCAATCCCTGCTCGATCGTAACCAGGCCCCCGAAGACGATGGAAGTGGCCAGCGGATCACCCTGCAACAGGTTCGCGACGCTCAACGCTCAAGCCCGCGGGCCTTCTACGAGCAAACCCTGGCCGCCTGCACCACCTGCCTAAACACTCTGGAACAGCTCGGCCGCAATATCGATGCGCACCTTGGCATGGACGGCCCCTCCTTCACCCCCTTGCGCAGCGCAATCGAAGCCTATGCCGCAGAAATCGAACGCATGGCCCGGGAAAACGGCATCAGCGCAGAAGCTTCGCGCCAGCCACTTGAGGCCTCGGGCGGCGAGAGCCTGGCGAACGAAACCCCTTCCGCTACCCAGACGAGCCAATCTGGCGGCCCCCTGCGCTCACGCGAACAGGCCCTGAAGCAGTTGCGCGAGGTGGCCGATTTTTTCCGTCGCACCGAACCGCACAGTCCGGTCGCCTACTTGGCCGACAAGGCTGCCAACTGGGGAGAAATGCCACTCCATGTCTGGCTCAAGACCGTTCTCAAGGAAGAAGGTGCGCTATCGCGCTTCGAGGACCTGTTGGGCTTCGATGCCGGCGAGGAGCATTGATCGGAGGTTTCTGGCTGCTCCGCCCAAGCGCATGCTGAAGTAATAAAAAGCCCTGCGGCAGACTACCGTCTGCCGCAGGGCTTTTTTCTATTCAGATCACGCCAAACAATTCAAGCAGACCAATCGGGCACTTGCCCTTCAAAGCGCCTTCTGTAAATATCCAAGCCATTGAATTTAAATGATTTTTTAGTCATCAAATTCACCTCAAATCAACAAAAACATCAACCTTAAAAACCTTCTGGCAACACAAAAAGAGCTTTTGAATCGGGGACTTCGTGGCAGTAGCAATAGTTTTCGCTTATGTGATTTTGATTGTTCTGGTGTGTGTTTCGATATTTTTCGCAGAAACCCGGAAATATCTGCTCAACACCACAATCAATTTGGCAAATATTGCAATTTCACCATTCAGCCAACTAGCCCAAGCCTGCATGAAAGGCTGGCGCAGTGGCACCACACTCACCGGCGACGGTGTGTCGCGCCTGCGTGAAGAGTTATGGCAATACCGCCTGTGGTGGCTGGGAGCCGCTGCGTTTCTGCTCATCCCCTTGCTCGTGCTCCTGCTCCTGCGTGAGGACATCAACGTCGGCAGCTTCGCCGATGCGCCGCGCGGAGGAGATGCCGTGATTGCTGCCCTGCTGGCTGGCGAGCGCCTCGTGCCCCCCCCACCACTGCCGCCGGACTCCTTTACCACCGTCGAAGTCCTCACCCTCCGCCCTGCCCTGGCCAATGCCAGCCGGGACTGGGGCTTGCTGGATGACGGCTTCAGCCAGCGCCTCTTGCACGTGTTCCAGCGAATGCATGAACACGGTTATGAAATGGCTCTACTCGAAGGCTATCGCAGCCCGGAGCGGCAGGATCAACTCGCGGCCATGGGCGGCCATGTCACCAATGCCAAGGCTTTCCAGAGCTATCACCAGTACGGTATGGCCGCCGACGTGGCTTTCGTGCGCAACGGCAAGCTGGTGATCTCTGAAAAAGATCCCTGGGCCATGCGTGGCTACGAGCTCTATGGCCAGGAAGCCGAAGCCATGGGCCTCACCTGGGGCGGGCGCTGGAAGATGATGGACTTCGGTCACGTCGAACTGCGCGGCACGACGCGTCTTCCCAGCCGCACCGACAAATCCCCCGCAACACTTTAAGACAGGCAACTCAAAGATGAACCGACCGATCATTCTCGTTGGCGACAAGACCGATCATGGCGGCGTGGTGCTCGAAGGCGCCCCGACCACCGATATCCACGGCCGCAAGGTGGCTCGCGTGGGCGACAAGGTGAGCTGCCCGAAGCGCGGCCACAACGACACCACCGTCATCGTCACCGGCGACGAAACCTGCCTGATCGAGGGCAAACCGGTTGCCCGGCATGGCGACAAGACAGCCTGTGGCGCCACCCTGATCGCCTCACAGTCCTTCACCACGGACATCTGAGGCCGGCATGCAACGTATCCTCGGGCTGCTGCTCGTACCCTTCCTGCTGGTGGGCCTGATCTGGCTGGGCACCGTGATCTACCTGCAGCAGAGCGCTGCCCAGGTCGATGGCAATGCCTTGTTGCTGCATTTCGTCTATATCCCGCTCGCCGCGGTAACCCTCTGGTTTGCTGGCAAGACAGCCTTTACCTGGCTGACACGCGAGCCCGCTGCCAGCGCCAGCCCGGCTACGGCCCCTGCCGCACCACTCGCCCAGCCTGCAGCAACGCCCATCCCGCTGCCGCTGGCGATCCTGGCCGCCGAGTTCTCCACGCCCGGTGGAGACTGGGCCGAACAAGTTCTGCCAGAGCTGCGCGAAGGCAAGCTGCGGCCGGAACTTGCTGACGACATGCTCAATGCCGAAGGCCTGCCGGTGAGCTGCGCACGCCATGCCGATCTCGATACTGAAGCCCATCAGGAGTGGCTAGAAAAATGGCTGCACAGCGCGAGCCCCGAACATCCCTCTCAACTTGAAGCAGTGGCCGATGGCGCACGTCTGCTAGCCCTGCTGGACGGCCCGCTCACCCGTAGCCTGGACACCCTGACGGCGCTCCCGCCGCCGCTGCCTGAGCACACGCCCGCAGGTACGCCGCCAGCACCACGCCCGCTGCTGATCAAGCTCTTTGCCCCCGCCCCATGGCAAGACATGCTCGCCGCTCATCTCCGCGAGCGCCTCACTGAACTCTCAGGATTTGCCATCGGCTTCATCAAGCACGATGCGCAGCGCCCGGAGCTGCATCACGACCCGATCCGGGTCGCCGACGCCTTCGCTCTGGACCTGCGCAAAAATCCGGGCAGCCAGGCCACCCTAATGCTGGTGGCCTGCGATAGCCTCAGCAATCAGGCACGGATCGATCAACTCGAAGCCGAAGGGCGTCTCTTCAGTGCCGGCACGCCAGACGGCCTGGTCCCGGGAGAGTCCGCCGCAATCCTGCTCGCCGCCGCGCCCTCGCAGATCCCTGCAGAAAGCGAGGCGCTCGCCCGCCTCGAACGCAGCGCCTGGGGAGCGCGCCAGAAGCCTGTCGACGCACGAGGTCGCACCGACGCCGAGCTGCTGGGTCGCCTGCTGCCGGAATTACTGGAGCATGCCGGCCTTGCTGCCAGCGAAGTCTGCGGCCTGAGCTCGGATTGCGATCAACGCGCAGCCTGGTTCACCGAAGCCGCCACGCTCATGAGCACCCATCTGCCTGAACTCGACCCGGTGAGTGACCACCTCTCGCTGGGCCGTAGCTTCGGCCACACCGGCCATGCCGGCCCGCTGCTGGCCCTGGTCATGGCCGCCCATACGGCGCAAGCGGAGAGCCGTGCAGTGCTCGCCGCCGCCCTGTTCGATCCCGTCCAGCGCAGCCTCGCCGTGCTGCGTCCCTGGCAAGTTTCCGCAAGCTGATTTTTTCCTGGTCCGATTCAAGATGAGCCGCCTCCTGTCCTTCCTGTTTGATTCCCGCGTGCTAGCCGCCATCGGCTTCCTCGCCCTGACCGCCTTTCTGTTGATCTCTGCCAGCACCCTACAGATCGCCCTGCTCTGGGTCGGCATCGTGCTCGCTGTGGCCGTGCTGGCCTGGGTACTGATGCGCCTGTGGCGTGCCCACCGCGCGCGCAAGGGCGCCGAGGCCATTTCCGGCATGCTGGAAGCCGAAGCCGAGCGCGCCGTGCAGGCCGCCACACCGGACAAGCGCCCGGAAGTCGAAGCCCTGCGCAAGCGCATGCTCGATGCGGTCAAGACGATCAAGACGTCCAAGCTTGGCGAGCTCAGCGGCAACGCAGCCCTGTACGAGTTGCCCTGGTATCTGGTGATCGGCAACCCGGCCGCCGGAAAAAGCTCGGCCATCGTTAACTCGGGGCTGAATTTTCCCTTCTCGGACGTCACCGGCAACGTGATTCATGGCCTCGGTGGCACCCGCAACTGTGACTGGTTCTTCACCTCGGAAGGCATCCTGGTCGACACCGCCGGTCGCTACTCCGTGTATGAAGCTGATCGCGGCGAATGGCTGTCCTTCCTGCACCTGCTCAAGCGTCATCGCCCGAAGGCTCCGATCAACGGCATCATCATCGCCGTCAGCATCGCGGAGCTGAGCCAGAACCGGCCCGAGTACGCGATCAATCTCGCCAAGCAATTGCGCCTGCGCGTGCAGGAGCTCTCTGATGAGCTGGGCGTATTTGCCCCGGTTTACCTGATGTTCACCAAGGTCGACCTGATTGCCGGGTTTGCCGAGTTCTTCGAGGATGCGGACGCTCAGGAGCGCGCCCGCGCCTGGGGCGCCACCCTGCCCTTCGACCCGGAGGGCAAGACCGACGCCGTCGCCTCCTTCGAAGAGCACTTCGCCAAGCTGATCGATGGCCTGCACGAATTGTCGGTCGCCCGCATGTCGATGAGCCTCGATGGCAAGATCGGCGCCGGTGTACTGAGCTTCCCGCTTGAATTCGAAGCCACACGTGCCAGCCTGCGTGCCTTCGTCGCCACCCTCTTCGAGGAAAACCCCTTCCAGTACAAGCCGGTGTTCCGCGGCTTCTACTTCTCCAGCGCGGTCCGTGAAGGCGCCCCGGTCAGCACCTCGGACCAACGCATGAGCGAGCTCTTCGCCCTCAAGCCGACCGGCGTCACCCGCCCGCCGGTCAGCATCTACGAAGGCGCCGGCTTCTTCCTCTCGGACCTGTTCTCCAAGGTCATCTTTGCCGACAAGGGACTGGTGCGCCAGTTCACTTCCCGTGCGACTCAGCGCGCACGCATCATCGGTTTCAGCGCTGCCGTACTGCTGCTCAGCGCGGCACTCTCGGTATGGACCTGGTCCTTCCTCGCCAACCAGAAGCTGCTCGCCAATGTGCAGGCCGATCTGGACCGCGCCGTGGCCATCCAGCAGAGCCGCACCGATGTAGGCAGCCGTCTGGAAGCCATCGAAGTCATTCAGGATCGCATCCAGCAGCTCCAGCAGTTCCGGGAAGACAAGCCAATGGCGCTCGGTTTTGGCCTCTACCAGGGCAATGCCATCGAGCAGCGCCTGCGCTACGAGTATTTCAACGGCATCAAGGCGGTGTTGCTGGGTCCGGTCGGTGAATCGATCGAGAGCTATCTCAGCGAAGTCAATGCCAACGCCGACAAGCTCCAGCCTCAGAGCACCGCCACCCAGGCCTCGGCGGCGCCCACCGTGGCTACTGCACGCACAGAACCGTCGCTCTATCGCGAAGTCTCCCCGAGCAGCGTGGAAGACGCTTACAACGCGCTCAAGACCTACCTCATGCTGGCCAACCGCGAGCGTCTCGAATCCGGTCACCTGAACGACCAGATCACCCGCTTCTGGCGCGTGTGGCTCGATGCCAATCGCGGCAGCATGCCGCGCGAGCAGATGATCAAGAGTGCCGAGCACATACTCGGCTTCTTCCTGGCCCAGACCGCCCAACCGGACTTCCCGGTGCTCGACAACAAGATCGCGCTCGTCGATCAGGTGCGCGAAAACCTGCGCCGCGTGGTGCGCGGCATGCCGGCCCGCGAGCGCGTGTATGCCGAAATCAAGGCCCGCGCAGCCACCCGCTTCCCGCCGCTGACCGTGGCACGCATCGTCGGCGAGGAAGACAGCAAGCTCGTTGCCGGCAGCTACGCCATGTCCGGTGCATTTACCCGCGACGCCTGGGAAAAATTCGTCGATCCGGCGATCAAGGAAGCCGCCAACAAGGAACTGCAGTCCTCCGACTGGGTGCTCAAGACCAGCACCCGCGAAGACCTCACCCTGCAAGGCAGCCCGGAGCAGATCCAGAAGGCGCTGGTCGAGATGTACAAGGCCGAGTACGCCGCCGAGTGGAAGAAATTCCTGCAAGGCGTCACGGTAGCGGGCTTCACGGATTTCACCGCTGCCGTCACCGGCCTCAACCGCCTGGGGGATCCCGGCAGCTCACCCGTCAAGCGCCTGATGGAAGCGCTCTACCGCGAGACCTCCTGGGACAACCCCTCGCTGATCAACTCCCAGCTTGCCGGCGCCAAGCGCGGCATCGTCGCCTGGTTCAAGGAGACCATCCTGCGTCAGGCTCCGGGCCAGGTGAACGTCAATGTCAATCTCGCCAGCGGTGCCGGCGAAATGCAGATGGGCCTGATCGGCAAGGAGTTCGCTGCCATCGCCGCCCTCATGATGCCGCGCGGCGAAAACAAGGATGTGCTGCTCACTGGCTACCTCTCACGCCTCTCAGCACTACGCACCCGCTTCAATCAGATCAAAACCTCGGGCGACCCAGGCCCGGCCGCCCGCCAACTGATGCAGCAGACCTTTGACGGCAGCAGTTCCGAGCTGGCCGACGCGCTACGTTTCGTGGATGAAAGCATGCTCATCGGTCTCTCGGACTCGCAGCGCAGCACCATCCGGCCGCTGCTGGTTCGCCCTTTGATGGAATCCTTCACCGTCATCGTCAAGCCGGCTGAAGTCGAGCTCAACAAGATCTGGCTGGCCCAGGTCTTCGAGCCCTTCAATCGCACACTGGGGACCAAATACCCGTTCCAGGCCGATTCGCGCATCGAAGCCAGTCCGGCCGAGATCGCCCAGTTCTTCGGCCCGGACGGCGCCATCTCGAAGTACGCCAGCGCCACCCTCGCCACACTTGTCGTGCAGCGCGGGCAAACCTTCTCGCCGCGCACCTGGGCGGATATTGGCATCACCCTCAACCCCGAGTTTGCCGCCAATTACCCGCGCTACGTGGCGAATCCGGGCGGGCCGGTGAATGGCGGCGCGGCAGCAGGCGCCCCGGAAACTGTCTTCCAGATCATGCCGGTGCCCTCCTCCGGGCTCACCGAATACGCCGTCGAGATCGACGGCCAGCAGATGCGTTATCGCAACGGCGCAACCGCCTGGCATCGCTTCCAGTGGCCGGGCGCAGGCACTCCGGGCGCACGCGTCACCGCCACCGGTTTTGATGGTCGCGTCACCGAGCTGCTCAACATCCCCGGGCGCTTTGGCCTGGAAAAGATGATCGGAGCAGCCCGCCGTCAGCGTCGCGACAATGGTGATTTCGAGCTGAGCTGGGGCGAAGGCAGCCAGCAGGTCTCGGTGGTGCTGCGCATCATCAGCCAGCAAAGTGCCGATGCTGCCCAGGCACAGGGCAACAGCCCGGCCCCTGCCCAAAGCCTCAAGGGACTGCAATTGCCGCAAGTCATCGCAGGCACTCCTGCTCCGGCGGTCGCTGCGGTCGAGGTGCGCTGAAACATGAATGCGCCCTACACCCTGCAGATTGGCAACGAGCCGCTGATTCACTTCGGCAAGTTGCCCTCGCGTGGCGATTTCATCCGCAGCCACAATGGCTCGGCCGTCATCAACACGCTGGATAGCTGGATTTCCGCCAGCCTCGCTCAACTGGCCGTGGATGCGGACTGGAAGCGCCACTTCGACGCCCTGCCGGCCATCCTGTTCACCTTCCTGGGCAGCCGCAGCCCCAACGTGTTGCTCGGCCGCATGATCAGCAGCGAAGACAGCTCCGGCCGGCGCTTCCCCTTTTTGGTGGCCGGCAGCCTGCGCAGCGAAACTCCGCTCTCCTTCCTGCCCTGCCTGCCACTGGCCATGAAACAGAGCTGGGAAGAGATGGAGCGTCTGCTCGACGACGCCCGCCAGGCCAGCGATATCAGCGAAGCCCTGGCCCGCATCGAAGTCACCCCTTTGCGTGTGCCGGCCGATCTGGCCGAGCTGGAAGCTGAGCGCAAGGGTCTGATGCTGGATCTGAGCATTGGCCAGTTGGAGGCCCAGCTGCATGCGGCCGGCAATCCTGGCCTGTTGCGCTACAGCGTGATCGCCTTGGGCCTGCTGCTCTCACCGCTGCTCTCTGGCTCCAGTGCAGCCGCCAGCAAGGGCCTGGCCCTACCGCTGCCGGAAGACAAGCAGCAGGCCGGGCCGGCGGCCGTTTTCTGGCTCAGCCTGATCGCCCCCTTCCTGGCACGCGGCGATCATGAAATCAGCCTGATGCGCACCCATTTGCAGGGTCGGCCCCAGCTGATACTCGGTTTCTCGGGAGCCAGCGCGCTCGGCCTTGAAGCCATCTTCAACCCGGCCCTGGCTTTCGAGGCCAACATCGACCTGTGCGATGCCGAATGGGTAGAAGACTACATCGCCTCCGAATACGCGCTGACCAAGCTCTCCACCTACCTCGAACATCCCGACCTCTCGCTCGCCCAGGCCATCACCACCTTCGGCGAAGTATTTCTCGGCGCCTGACCCCAAGGCACAGCACACATCATGAAGATTCCACACCTCCTCCTGCTATCCACCCTGCTCGCCTGTAGCGTGACCAGCCATGCCCAGACCACACCGGCCGCCCCTGCTGCTGCAGAGCGCCCGGTCGTCGTCAGCGGCACCGTGCCGGACGAAGCGACCCGCCAGGCCATCCTCGGCAAGCTGCGCACCCTCTACGGCAACGATCGGGTTGTCGATCAGCTTGGTATTGGCAAGGTCTCCGCCCCCCCGAACTGGTCTGACTATGTGCAGAAGCTCATTACCGAAGATCTCAAGCAGGTCCGCAACGGCGAGCTGGACGTGAATGGCAACAGCCTCAGCATCCGCGGCGATGTCGGTAGTCAGCAAGAAGTCGAGCAATTGCCTGCCCAGCTCGCCGCACGCCTGAATCCCACCTATCAAGTGCGCAGCGGTTTGCGGGTCGGCACCAACGAGCAACAGGTGCTCGACAAGGCGCTGGCCAACCGCATCGTCGAATTCGACCAAGGCTCCGCCATTCTCACCCCTCGCGGCAGCCAACTACTGGACGAAATGCTCAGCGCCATCAAACAGCTGGGGGACCGCAGCATTCAGATCATCGGCCATACCGATAGCTCGGGCCGCCCCGAAGCCAATGCCATGCTCTCTCAGGCCCGCGCCGACTCGGTGCGCCAATACCTCGTTCAGCATGGCCTGGCCAGCACCCAGCTGATCTCGATCGGCAAGGGTTCGCTGGAGCCGGTCGCCTCCAACAACACGGCGGAAGGGCGTGCGCGCAATCGCCGCATCGAATTCCGCATTGCCAACTGAACGCGTGCCTGACGACATGACCCAACCCACGCCCGCAAAGCCGACACCGCCCAGTCGCCCGTCCCTGTTCGGGCCGGCAACCGAAGCCGCAGGACAGCCGGCCCCCCAGCGCATCAGTGTGCTGGCCTCGCTGGACGCTCGCCCGGCGCCCGCGCCCAAAAAGAAGCGCCGCCCGCTGTGGCTGGCTATCGCAGCCCTGTTCAGCGCCGGCCTGATCGGTTCGATCGTCTGGGAGCTGACCGATACACCGGCCCTCCTCGCCCAGAAACCTGAGCCCACCGTTGTCGCACAGCCTGTTTCGGCCGCCCCGCCGCCTGCGGCTGCTGAATCCTCTCCCGCCGCAGAACTGGCTGCGGAGAACGCCCCTGCAAGCATCGAGCGTATCGAGCCAGACACCCCTTTGGCCGCGCTCGAAGTCCCCGCAGCCCAGGTCAGTGCGCCGGAGGAAGCCCCCTCTCCCGCACCAGCAGAAACTGCAGTACCGAAAAAATCACTGCTCGCCACATTGGCCGCTCCGGCCGCCAGCACGCAGGAATCGCCAAGCCGAAAGAATGCCGCGCCCGTCGGAAAAGGCAGCACAAGCAAGGCTGAAGTCGCCGCTGCCCCCCGCAAGGCAGGCAAGAAAGACGGCGCACGCGAATCCGCCAACGACACCGACGTGCTGCTGCTCGAAGCCCTGGTTGCCCACGATCCGAAGGCCCAGACCCCCACCGCCCTGCCGGACAAGAAGCCATGAACCAGGCCTTAGACCCCCGCAGCCTGCCCGCCGCAGCGAGCGCACTGGAGGCGCTGGCCGGCCTGCGTTCCGATACCCGGCTCTATGAATGCGCCATCGAAGGCCTCTCGCGCGTCGAGGCGCCGCTCGAGTTCGAAGCCTTCTGCGGTGAGGAAGCCCTCTCAAGCCTTTACCGCTACGAAGTGCTGCTGCTCTCCAGTAATGCCCATCTTTCGCTGGCGACTCTGCTCGGCCGCCAGATGCGCTTTGTGGTGCGTCTCTCTGATGGCAGCTCGCACGCGCGCTCCGGCTACATCGCCCAGGCACGCCGCCTCGGCGCCGATGGTGCGCTCACCCGCTATCAGGTGAGCCTGGTGCCCTGGCTGTGGCAACTCACCCAACGCACCGATTGCCGCGTCTTCCAGGAGAAGACCGTGCTGGAGATCGTCGAGGCGGTCTTTGCCGCTTACGCTCCCCGCGCGGCCTGGAAGCTGGCCGATGGCGTCGAGACTTTTCTGGCCGAGGCGCCGCAGGGCAGCACGCGCAGCTACTGCGTGCAGTACCGTGAGAGCGATTTCGATTTCGTCTCGCGCCTGCTGGCGGAAGAGGGGCTGGGCTTTGCTTTCCAGGGCGTCGAGTCCGAGGAGCTGGGCCAGGCGCCGCTCGATCAGTTGCTGATCTTTGCGCACAACGAGGCGCTGCCTGAGGATGCTTGCTCGGCCCACGCGCTCGGTGGCGCCGGCATCCGTTTTCATCGCGCGGGCAGTCAGGAAGCGCAGGATGCCGTGACCGCACTGGGTGCCCATCGCGTCTTGCAGGCGGCCGTGAGCACGGCACTCTCGTGGGACTACAAAGCCAAACGCAGCGTGGCGGTGTCACTGCCGACCGATCAGGTCTTTGGCGGGCCGAATGCGCCGCAGCTGGAGGACTACGATGTGCCCGGCGCGTATGCCTTTGCCGATGAGGCGAGCGCGCTGCGCGCTGTGCGTCTGGCCCGCGAGGCGCTTGAAGCGCGCAACAAGGTGTTTCTGGGCGCTGGCTCGGTGCGCTCTTTCGCTGCGGGCCACCGCTTCGTGCTGACGGGCAGCCCGCTGGATCGTGAAGCGCAGCTGCGCGGCGAAGCGGAATCAGCCGACGCTGCCGCAGCTTCGCGCCACTTCCTGCTCACCCGCGTCCAGCACGCTGGCCTCAATAATCTGCCGCGCAAGCTGGATGAAAGCGCGAAGGCCTTGCGCCGCCTGCTGCGGGAATCAGGCGTCGAGCCAGGAGAGGATGACGCCCTGCTCACCCCGGCCCGCAGCCGGGGCTATGCCAATCAGTTTGAGGCCCAGCGCGTACACGTGCCCTGGCGCCCTGCTTTGCTTGATGGCACTGGGGGACGAATCAATCCCCGCTCATCGACGGGCCGCCCCGAGATGAGCGACTCCCCCTTGGGGGGAAGCTGGGCTTTTAACCCAGCCAGGGGGCACATCAAACCCACGGCAATGGGCCCGCAAACCGCCACCGTGGTTGGCCCGAATGGCGAGACCACACCCGGCGAGGCGGGTGAGATCCATACCGATGCACTGCACCGGGTTCGCGTGCAGTTTCACTGGCAAAGCGCCAACCCCGAGCACAACGAGGCGTGCTCACCCGGCAGCGCCTGGCTGCGCGTGGCGAGCCGCTACGCCGGCAAGGGCTTGGGCGTGCAGTTTGTGCCGCGCATTGGTCAGGCGGTGCTGGTGGGGTTTCTGGAGAACGATATCGATCGCCCCATTGTGCTCGGCAGCTTGTATGACGGCGCGGGCGATGAGGGCGTCGCGAGCACGCCGGGCGGGGCTTACAACGCCCCGGGCACCACTCCCGACTCCCAAGCCTTCGCGAACGCCAAGGATCACAGCCCCGCACATCAGGGCAATCGTGTCGCCGCCGGCCATAGCCCGGCCTGGCATGGCGAGGCTTCGGCCTATGGACCGATGCGCAACCGCGCTGCACTGTCAGGCTTCAAGTCCTGCGAGTTCAATACCCCGCATGCGGGCTATACCCAGCTGGTGTTTGACGATACCGATGGCCAGCAGCGTATTCAGCTGGCCACCACCCAGTCGGCTACGCAGCTGAATCTGGGGCACCTCATCCATCAGGCGGACAACTATCGCGGCAGCCACCGTGGCGATGGCTTTGAGTTGCGCACCGACGCTTACGGGGCGCTACGCGGGGGCCGCGGCCTGCTCATCACCACCTGGCCGATCCAGGCAGCGATCAATCAGGCGCAGAGCGAGCCGGCCGGAGATGCCACCGCCCCGACCGCCCTGCTCAAGCAAGCCAGCGAGCTCTTCAAGAACACCAGCCAGATCGCGGCCACGCACCAGACCGTGAAGGTCGCTGCCAGCGAGGGTTCAGCCGGTGCGAGCAAGAGTGCGCTCAAGCACGATCTCGCCCCCCAGGCGGCGATGCTCAACTCCGCGAAAGGCATGGTCGACGCCAAGACGGGCGCCGTGCAGTCCTCAGCAGCCGGCACTCAGAACTCAGCACTGCCTCATAGCGAAGACTCACTCCTGACCCTCGCCGGCCGGGGCGGCCTCGGCATCGTCGCCGGTCAGAGTCTGCAATGGGCCAGCGGCGAGACGATCAACTGGGCCAGCGGGCAGGACAGCAACTTCGCACTGGCCAGCCACCTGCGTATCCACACCGGCCAGGCGCTCGGCTTCCTCAGCAGCGCACAAGGCAGCGGCCACCTCAAGGCCATCGCCGCCAGCGGCCCAGTGCTCGTCCAGGCCCAGGCCGATGCGATGACGCTCGCCGCCAAAGAGCAACTGAAGATGGTCTCCGTCTCCGGCAAGCTCGACCTCGCCTCCGCAAAGAAGATCCACCTCGCGGTGGCAGGCGGATCAGCCATCACCATCGAGGGCGGGAACATCACCGTGCAGTGCCCGGGGATGCTCACCGTGCATGCCAGTCAGCGGAGCTTTGTGGGGGGGGGGCGAATCAACAGCACATCACCCTGCCTGCCCAAGAGCGAGTTGGTCATGCCGCAGGACAAGCCCATGTTCAGTCAACAGCTCAATCTTCTGGAGCTGCTAGGCAAAAAGCCTGAATCCACCGAAGCAATCACGAATGTCCCGTACAAAGTAACGCGAGAGGACGGCACCGTCATCCATCAGGGCACGACGGACAACATGGGCGAAGGCTCGCGATTCTTCACCAAAGAGAAAGAAGAACTCAGCCTCTATGTGGGCGATGGCGACTGGCAAGTCACCATCGACGTACCGCATGCGAATCCCAATACCCGCAGCACGGAAGGAACTTCGGAATGAACGCCCCCAACCTGGATAGCGAACTGGCCGCAGAGCCGGCGGCGAAGGTGATCGAGCCTCAAGAGCAAGCACCCTTGGGCGACAGCAAAACGACCAACACTCCGCAGGCCACTGCGCCAGAACCCGTTGTCGACACGCCAACGCCGGCAAAGCCCGATCAGGTACCGCCAACAGAGGCTTCTGCCGCTGAGCCCGAGGAACCCGCGGTGGCGGACGTCACCGAACCTGAGCCGCAGCAATCTGACCGGATCGCCATCCGTCTCTCGTTCATCGATCCGTTCGGCAACCCAATCAAGGATCTTGCTTATCGAGTCCTTGTTGGGGGCAAAACGCATGAGGGCAAATCCGATGCCAAGGGCCTGGCAGCGGATATCGAAGACGTCCAGCCATACGTTCCGCTTGAAATCCTGATTAAGCGCGACGACGGTACCTGGTCATCCAAGTACAAAGGCGAAACGCTATGCACCGACATGGACATCTGCGCCAAGAGCCCACACCTCAAGCTCGCGATAACCACGGAGGAACACAACGGAGCACCGCAAAAGGCGCCTCAGACCCAGCCGGCGCCCCCCAAACCCGCTGCACCGAAGCCGCCCCTACCCTTGGCCGGGCAGATCAGCAAAGCGGCCCCCAAGCCAGAAGTGAAAAGCCAACCGGCCAGAAACGAGCAAGGCCACCCCGTCATCCGCTTCGGCGCCGCCTTTGACTGGGCGGCGCGAGTGCTGCCTATCGGCAACCCGTTCTATCTCTACACGGCGTACAAAGATTGGCGCAAGGAGAAAGACAAAGCCGCCGGCGCAGGGAACGCAAACTCGAAAACTGCGGCAAATTCTGGGGCTGCGGCAACCACGACCTCAGCCAACAAGAACCCGGTACCCTCAAGCACCAAGGCTGCGGTAACGAGCCTCGACCAGGCGCCTCCGCTTGCGGTCACCCAGCTCGTCGCGATCATGGAAGAACAAAGCAAGTGGCAGTGGAAAGCAATGTTCGAAGTAAAGCGCCTCCGAACAGAAAGCATCCTGGCCGGACTCGAGAACAAGACACTTGAGCCCGACAACGACAAACCCGCTTCCAAGTACGATGGACGCTGTTATCCCTCCGTCAAAGTGGGCCTGAAACGCGCCAACCTTGTCAAAGATGTTTGGGGCGACATCCCAGCCAAAGGCGCGGGAGCGTGGCTCAAGAGCCAAGGCTTCATCGACGTGACCAAGAGCCTCCACGATGCACGCTGGGCAGCCCCGGGCGACATCATCGTGTACCGCTATGACGATGAGACAGAAAGTGCGAACACAAAGAAGCACAAAGCGGCGTTCGACAAGTACGAGGCAGACAAAAAGGCCTACCCAGACAAACTGAAGGCTTGGGAACAGGCTCACAAGGGATGGTGTGAGCAGCGCAAAAAGCTGGCCGAAGAATCCGCACTAGCCGCACAGACCAAGGGCAAACCGACGGCAAAAGCCAAGCTGCCCAAGGAGCCTCAGAAACCCGCCGCACCAGAGATGCCAAACGCCGAGAACTGGGGACACATTGATGTGCGAACCTACGATGGGTACATCAGTGACGCGAAGACAAGAGTTCTGCCGCGCGCAAGCATGTTGAACGGTAGAAAAGGGTTTGTGGTAACAGGAATTTATCGCAAGATTTATGACCCACTGCCGGATATCCGGGTTCGTGCATTTTTAAAAATACTACGAGAGTGGGAGCACAATGGAGAGCACGAAGACAAGGATCGTTATTTTAAGCTTAACTACGACTACAGCAAACCACTTAAATCCTTCTCAAGCACCAAGAATCATCCTTTTGAAGACATTAGTTTCAAGGAAAACACAGCAGCTGGCGCTTATCAAATAAAAATAAAGACATATTTAGGGTTTATACGTCCAGAATACGGCATAGGCGACGGATTTAATCCAGAACAACAAGATAGAATCGCTGTTGCGCTAATTGAAGAGGTAGCACAAGGAAAGATTCTTGGCTTAATTCGCGAGGGAAAAATCGAAGATGCAGTTAATGCTCTCGGCGGGAAGTGGTCAAGCCTACCAAGCGGCCGAGAGCCACGAAAAGGCAGAGATGGAAAAGCGATATCAATAGAAAAGCTGTCCGAAATGCATCGAAATTTTATGAAAGAGCTTCTGGTTGATAAAAAATGAAAAATATTCTTATTGTTTTATATATTTTATTGATTTTTTTCAATTCCTCTGCCTCTGCCTCAGCAGAAGCAGGTACCTTTTGTCATAAAATAAAGAACGAGAAAACACCTGTCGCCATTCTTATTGACGAAAAAAATACTGTGTCGAACGGCCCAATTGACCTTGGAAATATTCCTGTGCCATCCAAACTAAAGGCAGAAGGAAAAGTTTTTGAAAGCAAATACAAAGTTATAGTTTTTCCACAAAACCTTTTGAAGCACGAAGAAATTCAGATAGGGCTAACAGCGGTTCTAACAAAAACAAAATCCATGTGCCCGAATAGCAGCTCTTACAGCGTTTCACTTCTTGGGGACTTTAGAGGCGGTGAAATTAGGCCGTATAAGTTCTCTGCTGATTTAACATGGTTCACACAGCTAGGAGGGACGGGCCATGAAGAAGAAATTCCAGATTTATATCGTTACTTCGATGCACGAGTTGTTGGCGTTTTTGTAGAGCCACAGAACAAATAGCTGCATTTCCCTTGCTCAGTGCAAATAGCCCAACTCCAAGCACAATCGGGCTGTTTCGAGCGCCTTGAATCGCCCCGGTTTCCGTGGAGGCTGGTTGGTTTGAGTCAGGCTATGACGGCGGCCTGACTGGCGAGTTGCCTGTAATAGTTTGCCTCAGCTTCTGCAGGCGGGATATATCCGATCGGTTCGAGCAGCCTGTGGTGGTTAAACCAGGACACCCATTCCAGCGTTGCGAGTTCCACGGATTCCTTGGTTTTCCACGGTGCGCGCCGATGGGTCATCTCGGCGTTGTACAAACCATTGATGGTTTCTGCCAAGGCGTTGTCGTAGCTGTCGCCCTTGCTGCCGACTGATGGCTCAATGCCGCCTCGGCCAGCCGCTCGCTGTAGCGGATCGAGACGTACTGCGAGCCTCGGTCCGAGTGGTGAATCAAGGCTTCCTCAGGGCCCGGCTGCCGGGCGTACAGGGCCTGCTCCAAGGCATCCAGAACAAAGTCTGTCTGCATGGAACTGCTCACGCGCCAGCCGACGATGCGCCGGGCAAAAACATCCACCACGAAGGCCACGTACAGCCAGCCCTGCCAGGTCGAGACGTAGGTGAAATCTGAGACCCACAACTGATTGGGCCAATCCGCCTTGAACTGCCGATTGACCCGATCTGCCGGGCATGGCGCCTTGCTGTCGCTGATCGTGGTGCGCACCACCT
>NZ_JABCSC020000003.1 GCF_012972705.2 Uliginosibacterium aquaticum
TTCATATGGACTTCCCCTTTCGCCATTCAGATTGAGTTTCGCAACCCCAATCTTGGCACTTTGATGCCGGCGAGGCTTACGCCTCCGGCGACTGTGGGAAGTCCCTTTTTAGTCCGTCGAGAGGGACCGCCCACAAGCTGCGCTTGTGGGTTCCCTTCGCGGCTTCGCCGCTACGGCGGCCCCTCACGTCAAACGTTAGGTTTTTCGCATCAGTATCCGAAGGAGCACTTGTGAACACCGAGCAATACAAAGCGCGATTCTCCGAACCTCCCGTTCAGCGGTCGAAGGACGATCTGAAAGAAGCAGAAACACGAGCAGGTCGAGCGTTGGCGTATGCACTAGACATTCGCAAATTTGAGATTGAACTGTACTGGAAAAGGGCAACCTACTTCTGGGCATTTATTGCAGCCGCATTTGCCGGGTACGGACTGACCTACAAAACGGCGGCCGATCACGAACCATGGCTCTCGTTGCTCTTCTCCTCTCTCGGCCTTGTGTTCTCTTTCACTTGGTATCTTGTTAATCGCGGCAGCAAGTTCTGGCAAAGCAACTGGGAAAGGCATGTGGATTTGCTCGAAGACATTACTCTTGGACCACTGTACAAAGTGGTTGCGGTTACGGAAGACAACTGTGCAACAAACCCTCTTACCTCACCTGCACAGTTCTCCGTCAGCAAACTCAATCAGATTCTGAGCGTCTTTGTAGCAACCGTTTGGCTTCTTCTTTTTACGAAATCCATTCTTCCCGTATCGTGCTCTCTACCCATAGATATATACAAGCTTGCCATTCTTGTTCTTACGGTTGGCTCCTTGTGGCTTCTCTATTCCCAAGGAAGATCATCAACCCAATTCTCTGAAAAGGGCCTTCACGAGCGGGGAGCAAAGAGTGAAACCTAACCCGGCAGTCGAGAGGGGCGCCCACAAGCTGCGCTTGTGGTGCCCTACGCTGCGCTGCGGTCGCCCGTCACTTCTACGTTAGACATCGCCGACAATGTGCCTACTTTTCCGAATCATTCGAATCGCTCCGGTGCCGCGAGAGTGGAAATCAGAGTGGCATCTTGCCCTCGTTGCAAAGGCATACGCGAAAGATATTGCTGCTGCAAAGGCTGCAAAGGACAAAGAGAGAGTGCAGTCCCTTGAAGTCGATCACCAGTATGAGATTCAACTGCACGAGGAAGAAGAAGACTTGATCCTTACTCGTCGGCTTCTTCGCCAGGCGAGGCGCCTCCACGTACCGGCTCCTCGACGAAAGAACCCAGACGGTACAGATTCAGAATTCTGGTACGAGGGGCCACTGAGCTATTACCAAATGCTAACCACCACAGGTGTGGCGAAACTCCGTGATGAAATTCGTCGCGAGCGAAAATCTCGTCATGAGGCTAAGTCTGTTTGGATTCCGTGGCTATCGGCAATAACGGGCGCTATTGGTGCCGCCACTGGTCTAGTAGCCTTGCTGCTCAAGGCGGGGCCCTAGCGATGTCAACCCTACAGTCAAGTGGACCGCCACAAGTTGCGCTTGTGGTTCCCTCCGCGCTTCGCGCTCCGGCGTCCGCTTACGTCCACGTTAGGCAACTCAAAGCCACATCACATGCTGACCCAAAAATTATCAAGCCTTTTGATCGTGATGTCTCTAGGAACAATGCAGTCAAAATCCTGCTCAGCGGAGTTGCCTCTCAAGTCAATCCTCGTAACCCTATGATTCTTAAGGACGGTGAAGATTGACTTCCGATTTGCGGCGCCCTCGGCCGATTACTTCACTAAGCCTCGCAGTTTCAACGTCACCATGACTCCGACAATCACAGAAGGCTATATCCCCGGATGTATCGGGCGCATTGCTCAACTCCATGCCAACTACTACTCAGTTTCAAATGGTTTCGGCATCGACTTCGAAGCAAAGGTGGCACGAGAACTCGCTGATTTTTGCCAAAACTACCAGTGCGGACGTGATGGAATTTGGCTCATACAACACAACGGGCAAATTGAAGGATCGGTGATCATCGATGGCGCACACGCAGATACGCATGGCGCGCACCTACGGTGGTTCATCACCACAGAAGCAATTAAAGGACAAGGTTTTGGCACGCAACTTTTGGCTAAGGCAATTGATTTCGTAGAAGTCTGCGGCTATCGCAAGACCTTCCTTTGGACCTTCTCTGGACTGAATGCTGCAAGACACCTATATGAGTCAAACAAGTTTCGCCTCGTCCACGAGAGTCCCGGCAGCCAATGGGGGACTTTGGTTACGGAACAACGGTTCGAGCGCGGCTAGGCATAGGCTTGTAAGTTGGCGTTCGGGTTCTTTTATTTTTTAGCCAAGTAGGGCGGGTCAATTGACCCGCGCGGAAAAACCTTCCGGACAGACAGGGCACACCTATCCCGCGCGGGTTACGGCCGCCCCTCACTTCTACGTTAGACGTCATGAAAAATCTGCTTATCCTCCTTGTGACGGTTGTCCCAGGCCTTGCTCTTGGCATGGATTCAAAGGGCCTTTGCGCTCCAAAAGAAAGAGTCGTCTTTTCCTGCTCAACGAATGCAGGCAAGCAGATCTCGGTGTGTTCGAAGAGAGAGTCTGTGCAGTACCGCTTTGGACGCCCGGGCAAAGTGGAGCTTGAATACCCAAGGAATGGAGACTTCACACCATCATCCTTCGACTACTTTCACTACTTCCGGCCCGACGAAAATCGAACTTCGCTTCACTTCGATACGGGTGACGCCGAATACACCATCTTCAGTGAGTCCGAGGGAGCGAAGAGATCGGCCGGAATCACCGTCAAGGTAAAAGCGAATGGACGGCTTCAGTCACTACGCTGCGCCGGGGCCGCACAAGCGAACTGGTACGAGATTGAGGGGAAGGTCGAGTGCGCAGACGAGCCAATGAATACTTGCCAGTAGGCGTGTGAGATGCCGTCTAACCCTTCCACCGAGAAGGACGTCCAGGGGCTCGCGCCGTCCGCACGACATGGAGCAAATCGAGAGTGAGCGGATTTGTGGAAGTCATCGGCTATTTCGCGTTCTTCTGGCTGTTCGTTTTCAACACCAGGTTTCGGTGCGCTCAGATTCAGGAATGGGCGACCGGTGGTTTCATCGAGCGCACAGGACTGGTTCTCGAAGGGACCTTTTCCTTTCTGGTCGGAGTTGTAGCGCCGTTGATTCTGCTCGCCTCTTTCGTGACCTGGCCATGATGAGCCGGCCCCACGGTTTTTTGGCCTTTAACCTGCCGTTGGAGCGGACCGCCGCCGGCGTCTGCTCACTTTCACGTTCGGCGTCGTAGCGAGAAGCATCCATGTCAAATCTCAAAATCACAGAAATCAAGGCATTTGTTCCGTCGAAAGACTTCGAGCTTTCCAAGCAGTTCTACAAGGACCTTGGTTTTACGATGGCCTCTGAAGGCGGCGGTATCGCTTACTTCCACTTCGGACACGTCAGCTTTCTACTCCAGGATTTCTGTGCTGAAGCGTTTGCTGAGAATTTCATGATGCACATCCTGGTAGAAGACGTGAATGCATGGTGGCAGCAGGTCCACGAAAGTGGTGTGCTCGAAAAATACGGGGTGAAGGTTACCGCGCTGGAAGATCAAGCTTGGCGGATGCGTGATTTCTGTCTCTACGATCCATCAGGTGTTCTTTGGCGCATTGGCCAGAACATCGACTGAAACCCAAGGGTCAGCCATCCGGCTGAAATCAACGCCGAGCCCTTCATTCCGCCGGACCTGTCGCACCGTGTACGGCGCAGTTGTAGGGTGCGGTGCCAACCGCGCCGGATTTCCTGTGCGCTACTGCGTGCGTTGTTCCGGATGCAGGCAAAGCCGGAATCCGGGGCTTTTCCTCGCCGCAAAGAATGATTCCCGGACTTCGCTACGCTGCATCCGGGCTAGGTTCCTGCGATGCGCGTTCGATGCCTTGCTGGCGGCGCATGACCAGGCGCACGTTTCACACTCAGAGACGCCCACTGACCGGCCTGCTCTCCAGAGCGGCAAGCGCCCAAGCCCATTCCTTATTTTTCTGACCAAACGATCCACTTTGATGCGGGGCACAGCATTTTTCGCCCCAGCGCAGTGCAGATCCGATTGCCCGCTTCGTTTGCGCAAACGGGCGTTCTGCGCCACACCGGCCTTTGAGGGTAAGTGGCACGGAAATGGCTAAGAACAGCTTCTGAAAATTAACCAAACGGTCAGGTTATGCAGCGCACAGCGCGCCGCCTGCCTGCCGTGTTCAGGAGCACTGTCGATGAACGATCCGAAACAGGTCCCGACGCAGGAAGCGAGCTTAGCGGGGCTGGACAACAGCTGGCTGCCCTTTACGCCGAATCGTTACTTTCAGGCACATCCGAAGCTGATGGCCAGCGCCAGGGGCGCCTGGTACACGAACACCGAGGGCAAGCAGCTGTTCGACGCGCTCTCCGGTCTGTGGTGCTGCCCGCTGGGCCATGCGCACGCCGGCATTGCCGAGGCGATCAGCCGCCAGGTGCTGGAGCTGGATTATTCGCCGGCCTTCCAGATCAGCAACCCGCTGACCCTGAGTCTGGCCAAGCGCATTGCCGATCTGGCACCGGCGGGGCTGGATCGGGTGTTCTTCACCAACTCCGGCTCGGAAGCCGTCGATACTGCGCTGAAGATTGCGTATGGCTATCAACGTCTGCGCGGCGAGGGCAGCCGCACCCGCTTCATCGGCCGCGAGAAGGCTTATCACGGCGTGGGCTTCGGCGGTATGTCGGTGGGCGGCATGCCGGCCAATCGCAAGATGTTCGGCCCGGTGATGGTGCCCGGTGTCGATCATCTGCCGCACACCTACAACCTCTCCGAGATGGCGTTCTCGAAGGGCATGCCGAAGTGGGGCGCGCATCTCGCGGATGAGCTGGAGCGCATCGTCGCCCTGCACGACGCTTCCACCATCGCGGCGGTGATCGTCGAGCCGATCCAGGGCTCGGTGGGGGTGGTGGTGCCACCCGAGGGCTATCTGCAGAAGCTGCGCGAGATCTGCACCAAGCACGGCATCCTGCTGATCTTCGACGAGGTGATCACCGGCTTCGGCCGCATGGGCACGCCTTTCGCGGCCCAGTACTTCGGCGTCACGCCGGACATCATCTGCTTCGCCAAGGGCGTCACCAACGGGATCATCCCGATGGGCGGCGTGATCGTGCGCGAAGACATCTTCCAGACCTTCATGGGCATCAACGCGCCGCAATATGCCGTTGAGCTGTGCCATGGCTTCACCTATTCCGGCCACCCGATGGCGGCTGCCGCCGGCCATGCTGCGCTCGATGCCCTCACCGAAGGCGGCGCCATCACACAGGCTGCGGCCCTGATTCCAGTTCTTGAAGAGGTGATCCACAGCCTCAAGGGCGAGCCGGGCGTGATCGACATCCGCAACATCGGTCTCGCGGCCGCAGTGGATCTGCAGCCCATCGCCGGCAAGCCCGGCGCCCGCGCACTCAAGACCTTCGAGGCCGGCATCCATGAGGGTGTGCTGCTGCGCTTTACCGCCGACACGATTGCCATGGGTCCGCCCTTCATCAGCACGCCGGACGAGCTGCGCGCCATGGGCGACATGCTGCGCCGCGCGATCCGCACCGCCATGGCTGACTGACCTCCCCCAACTTCCGCACGCACCGCCTCAATACGCACGGAGAGACTGCATGAACCGCCCCATTGAAAAACCTGGCGCACTGGATCTGCCCGGCATTGCCGCAGGCCGCCTCGCGCCCGAAAGCTGCGCCCTCAATTTCACGGACGCGCATCCGCCCCTTAACCCGCTGCAGGCCCTGCTCGAAGCCGAGCGCTGCTACTACTGCTACAACGCGCCCTGCATCGAAGCCTGCCCCACCGGCATCGATATCCCGCACTTCATCCAGCGCATCGCTCAGGACAATGTACTGGGCGCAGCCGAGACGATTCTCGACGCCAATGTGCTGGGCGGCATGTGCGCGCGCGTGTGCCCCACCGAGAACCTGTGCGAAGGATCCTGTGTGCGCCAGACCAATGAGAGCAAGCCCGTCGAGATCGGCCTGCTGCAACGCTTTGCGACCGACGCCTACTTCGCCGCACCGAGCAAACCGATCTTCACCCGCGCCGCCCCGAGCGGGCGCCGCATTGCCGTGGTCGGGGCCGGGCCGGCTGGCCTCTCAGCCGCGCATCGCCTGGCCGCACTGGGTCACGATGTGGTCGTCTTCGAGGCGCACAGCAAGCCCGGTGGCCTCAACGAATATGGTCTGGCCCGCTACAAGACGCCCGATGGCTTCGCCCAGCGCGAAATCGAGTGGCTGCTCTCCATCGGCGGCATCGAAATTCAATGCGGCAAACAGCTGGGCCGCGACATCACCCTGAGTGGCCTGGTTGAGCAATACGACGCAGTGTTCCTCGGCATGGGTCTCGCCGGTGTCAATTCGCTGGGAATTGCCGAGCAACAGCTCGTCGGCTTGCAGGCTGCGGTGGATTTCATCGCCGAGCTGCGTCAGGCCAAGGATCTCTCGGCCGTGCCAGTGGGCCGCCGCGTGGTGGTGATCGGCGGCGGCATGACGGCCGTGGATGCCGCAGTGCAGGCCAAGAAGCTCGGCGCGCGTGAAGTCACCATGGTCTATCGCCGCGGTGCGGAGGCCATGAGTGCGTCGGCTTATGAGCAGCAATGGGCACAGATCAATGGCGTGACGATCCGCCACTGGGCCGCACCGCGCGAAATCCTCGGCAGCGACGGCTTCGTGACCGGCGCAGTTTTTGCCGTCACCCGCGACGAGAACGGCAAGCTGGTCGAAACCGGCGAGACCTTCACCCTCGAAGCCGACATGGTGCTCAAGGCCATCGGCCAGAGCTTCGTGGCCGAGCCGCTGGATCTCAGCCTCGCGCTGGAGAAGGGCCGCATCGCGACCGACCCCTCGGGCCAGACCTCGCATCAGAAGATCTGGGCGGGTGGGGACTGCCGGGCCGGTGGCCTGGACCTGACGGTGGAAGCCGTCGAGCACGGCAAACAGGCCGCGATTGCAATCGACGCCGCCTTGCGCGCCTGACCCCGACACACTTTAGGAGATTGAGCGATGGCTGATCTGAGCAGCAACTTTCTGGGCATCAAAAGCCCGAACCCCTTCTGGCTGGCCTCGGCGCCGCCGACCGACAAGGAATACAACGTGGTGCGCGCCTTCGAGGCGGGCTGGGGCGGCGTGGTGTGGAAGACGCTGGGCGAAGACCCGCATGTGGTGAACGTGAGTGGCCCGCGTTACGCCACCTTGATGGGGCCGGATCGCCGCGTGCAGGGCTTGAACAACATCGAGCTGATCACCGACCGCTCGCTGGCGATCAACCTCGAAGAGATCGCCCGCGTGAAGCGCAACTGGCCGGATCGCGCGGTGGTGGTCTCGCTGATGGTGCCCTGCCAGGAAGAATCCTGGAAACGCATCCTGCCGATGGTGGAAGACACCGGGGCCGATGGCATCGAGCTGAACTTCGGCTGCCCGCACGGCATGAGCGAGCGCGGCATGGGCGCGGCGGTAGGCCAGGTGCCGGAATACATCGAGATGGTCACGCGCTGGTGCAAGCAGTATTCGAAGATGCCGGTGATCGTGAAGCTCACCCCCAACATCACCGACATCCGCTTCCCGGCCCGCGCTGCGAAGGCCGGCGGGGCGGATGCGGTATCGCTGATCAACACCATCAACTCGATCATGGGCGTGGATCTGGACACCATGATCATGAGCCCCAGCACCGGCGGCAAGGGCTCGCATGGTGGCTACTGCGGCCCGGCGGTGAAGCCGATCGCGCTCAACATGGTGGCCGAGATCGCCCGCGATCCGCAAACCGCCGGCCTGCCGATCTCCGGCATCGGCGGCATCTCCACCTGGCGCGATGCGGCTGAATACATTGCGCTGGGCTGCGGCACGGTGCAGGTGTGTACCGCCGCGATGGTCTACGGCTTCCGCATCGTGGAGGACATGATTTCGGGCCTCTCGAATTTCATGGACCAGAAGGGCTACGCCTCGATTGCCGACTTCCAGGGCAGCGCCGTGCCGACCGTGTCGGACTGGCGTTACCTGAACCTCAAGCACATCGACAAGGCCGTCATCAATCAGGATCTGTGCATCCAGTGCGGCCGCTGCCATGTGGCCTGCGAAGACACCTCCCACCAGGCGATCACCGCCTTCAAGGATGGCCAGCGCCATTACGAGGTGAAGGAAGAAGAGTGCGTCGGCTGCAACCTGTGCGTGTCGATCTGCCCGGTGCCCAGCTGCATCACGATGAAGAGCCTCAAGCCGGGTGAAGTCGATACCCGCACCGGTGAAACCGTGACCGGCGAATACCAGAACTGGACCACCCACCCGAACAACCCGATGCGCGAAGTCACCGCGTGAAAGCCAAGCCCATGAGCGATCTCTACGAAGTCAGTCACTGGATCAACGGCGCCGCCCAGCGCGGCACGCCAGTCGCCACGCAGGATATTTTCAACCCCGCCACCGGCGCGGTGCAGGGCAAGCTGCTGCTGGGCAGCAGCGCCGATCTGGAGGCTGCCGTGGCGGCGGCCGCCGCAGCCTTCCCGGCCTGGGCCGCGAAGTCTGCGCTGGCCCGCGCCCGGGTGTTCTACAAGTTCCTCGCCATCGTGCAGGAGCGCTCGGCGGTGCTGGCCGATTGCCTGGTGCGCGAACATGGCAAGACCTTCCCGGATGCGATGGGCGAAGTTGCGCGCGGCATCGAGAACATCGAGTTTGCCACCGGCATTCCGCAACTGCTCAAGGGCGATTTCAGCGACCAGATCGCCACCGGCATCGATGCCTGGACCCTGCGCCAGCCGCTCGGCGTGGTCGCCGGCATCACGCCCTTCAACTTCCCGGCGATGGTGCCGCTGTGGATGTTCCCGCTGGCGATTGCCTGCGGCAACACCTTCGTGCTGAAACCCTCCGAGCGCGACCCGGCGGCCAGCCTGCTGATGGCGGAATGGCTCAAGGAAGCCGGTCTGCCGGATGGCGTGTTCAACGTGGTGCAGGGCGACCGAGCTATCGTTGAAGCCATCCTGGCCCATCCGCAGATCGAGGCGGTGAGCTTCGTGGGCTCCACGCCGGTGGCCGAATCCATCTACCGTGCCGGCACGGCAGCCGGCAAGCGCGTGCAGGCCCTGGGCGGCGCCAAGAACCACCTGGTGGTAATGCCGGATGCGGATATCGCGATGGCCGCCGATGCGTTGATTGGTGCGGCGTTTGGCGCGGCGGGCGAGCGCTGCATGGCGATCTCGGTGGCGGTGGTGGTGGGCGATGTGGGCCCGGCCCTGATCGAGGCCCTGAAGAGCCGTATCGCCGCGCTGAAGGTCGGCGAAGGCCATCAGGACAAGGTCGACATGGGCCCGGTGATCACCGCCGAAGCCTGTGCCCGCATCAAGCGCCTGATCGGCGAGGGCGTAGCGGCCGGGGCCGAGGCGGTGGTCGATGGCCGCGCGATCGCGGTGCCGGGCTTCGAAGCCGGTTATTTCGTCGGCCCGACCCTGCTCGATGGCGTGACGCCGGACATGATCGTCTATCGCGAAGAGATCTTCGGCCCGGTGCTGTGCATCGTGCGAATGCCGGATCTGCCCTCTGCCGTGAAGCTCATCAACGATCACGAATTCGGCAATGGCGTGGCGATCTACACCCGCGATGGTGGTGTGGCGCGTGAATTCGTGCGGCATATTCGTGTCGGCATGGTCGGCGTGAATGTGCCGCTGCCGGTGCCGATGGCCTTCTCCAGCTTCGGTGGCTGGAAGCGCAGCCTGTTCGGCGATCACCACGCTTACGGCCCGGAAGGCGTGCGCTTCTACACCCGGCAGAAAGCGGTGATGCAGCGCTGGCCGGACAGCCAGTCGGCCAAGGGCCCGGAGTTTGCATTCCCGCAGATGGGCTGATTTCCAGCATTCAAGGAGAGACAGATGAGCCAGAGCATCCTGATCCGTGGCGGCAGCGTGGTGAATGCCGACTGCGAAACCCGCGCCGACGTGCTGTGCATCGACGGCGTGATTGCCGCCGTGGGTGAGGGTGCTGCGGCACTCGCGCCGGCCGGCTGCGAAGTGCTGGACGCCAGCGGCCAGTATGTGGTGCCGGGCGGCATCGATCCGCACACCCACATGCAGCTGCCCTTCATGGGCACGGTGACGATGGACGATTTCTACACCGGCACCGCAGCGGCCATGGCCGGCGGCACCACCTCGATTATCGACTTCGTGATTCCGAATCCGCAGCAGCCGCTGCTGGAGGCGTATCAGACCTGGCGCGGCTGGGCCGAGAAGTCTGCCTCCGACTACAGCTTCCACATGGCGATCACCTGGTGGGATGAGTCGGTGCGGCATGACATGGGCACCTTGGTGCGCGAAGAAGGCATCAACAGCTTCAAGCACTTCATGGCCTACAAGAACGCCATCATGTGCGACGACGAAACCCTGGTGAACAGCTTCCGCCGCGCACTGGAACTGGGTGCCATGCCCACCGTGCATGCCGAGAACGGCGAACTGGTCTATCTGCTCCAGCAGGAAGTCCAGAAGATGGGCATCACCGGGCCGGAGGGCCATCCGCTCTCGCGCCCGCCGATGGTGGAAGGCGAGGCGGCCAACCGCGCGATCGCGATTGCCGATGTGCTGGGCGTGCCGATCTACGTGGTGCATGTGTCCTGCATCGAGTCGGCCGAGGCGATTGCGCGTGCGCGTGCGCGTGGCCAGCGGGTGTACGGTGAGGTGCTGGCTGGCCATCTGGTGGTGGATGACAGCGTCTATCGCGATCCGGATTTCACGAAAGCGGCGGCGCATGTGATGAGCCCACCCTTCCGCCCGAAGGAGCATCAGGAGGCGCTGTGGCGCGGCCTGCAGTCCGGCCAGCTGCACACCACGGCGACGGACCACTGCACTTTCTGCGCCGAGCAGAAGCGCATGGGCGCAGAGAACTTCGCCAAGATCCCGAACGGCACCGGCGGGGTCGAGGAACGCATGGCCGTGCTGTGGTCCGCAGGCGTCAACACCGGCCGCCTCACCCCCAGCGAATGGGTGGCGATCACTTCGGCCAACGCCGCCAAGCTCTTCAACATTTACCCGAAGAAGGGCTGTGTGGCCGTGGGCGCAGATGCCGATCTGGTGCTGTGGGATCCGGCCGGCACCAAGACCTTGTCGGTGAAGACCCAGCATTCGAAGGGCGACTACAACATCTTCGAAGGCATGGCGCTCACCGGCGTGCCCTCGCACACCATCAGCCAGGGCCGCCTCGTGTATGCCAATGGCGATCTGCGCGCGGTGCGCGGCGCGGGCCGTTACCTCAAGCGCCCGGCCTTCGGGGCGGGTTTTGCGGCTGCCGAGAAGCGCGCCCGCGAACTCGCGCCGACGGCGGTCGTACGGACTTGAACAGGATCAGGAGCCCATCATGGACATGAAGACAAGCACAAATATCGACGCGCTGCGCATCAACGGCGAGCGTCTGTGGGATTCGCTGATGACGCTGGCGCAGATCGGTGCCACCGAGAAGGGCGGCGTGTGCCGGCTCGCCCTGACCGATCTCGACCGCCAGGGGCGCGATCTGGTTGTGGGCTGGGCGAAGGAAGCCGGCATGAGCGTGACGGTCGACAAGATCGGCAACGTGTTCATGCGCCGCGAAGGCCGCAATCCGGCGCTGCCACCGGTGATGACCGGCAGCCATATCGACACCCAGCCCACCGGTGGCAAGTTCGATGGCAACTACGGCGTGCTCGCCGGGCTGGAAGTGATCCGCACCCTCAACGATCTCGGCATCGAAACCGAAGCGCCGCTGGAAGTGGCGTTCTGGACCAATGAGGAAGGCTCGCGCTTCGTGCCGGTAATGATGGGCTCGGGTGTGTTCGCCAAGGCCTTCACGCTGGAGCATGCCTACGCCGCGACCGACACCGAGGGCAAGAAGGTCGGCGAGGAGCTCGCCCGCATCGGCTACATCGGTGAAGAGGAGCCGGGTGATCACCCGATTGGCAGCTACTTCGAGACCCACATCGAGCAGGGCCCGGTGCTGGAAGATCATGACAAGGTGATCGGCGTGGTGCAGGCCGTGCTGGGCATCCGCTGGTATGACTGCACCGTGACCGGCATGGAGGCGCACGCCGGCCCCACGCCGATGCCGCTGCGCCGAGATGCCTTGCAGGTCGCCACCCGCCTGATGCAGGAAGTGGTGGCGCTGGCCAATCGCCATGCGCCGCACGGCCGTGGCACGGTGGGCATGGTCCATGTGCATCCGAACAGCCGCAACGTGATTCCGGGCCGGGTGAAGTTCTCCATCGACCTGCGCAACGAGAGCGATGCGGCGGTCGACGCGATGGATGCCGAGATCCGCGCCTATGCCGCCGCGCTGGCCGCCGAAACCGGGCTGGGCATCCAGATCGAGCTGGTCTCGCAATACCCGGCCCAGCCCTTCGAGCCGGGCTGTATCGCGGCGGTGGCGAAGGCGGCGGAGAAGCTGGGTTACTCGGCGATGCCGGCGGTTTCGGGTGCCGGCCATGACGCGGTCTACATGGCCCGCCTCGCGCCGGCCGGGATGATCTTCATCCCTTGCAAGGACGGCATCAGCCACAACGAGATCGAGGACGCCAAGCCCGAGCACATCACCGCCGGCTGCAACGTGCTGCTGCACGCGATGCTGGAGCGCGCCGGCGTCTTGACCTGAGCACCTACCAGCCGCTGAAGCGTAAGCTGCGGATCGTGACCGGCAGCTGATGGATGCGCGCCTCGGCGGGCAGGGCATCGGTCTCGATCAGCACCTGCAGACGCTGATTGCGCGGATCGAGCGTGCCGGCCAGCTCTTCCGGCAGGCGGCGGGTGGAGGGCGCCGGGCCGAGGATGCGCCCCTGCAGCGTGACACGGTTGGGCAGCACGATGCGCACCGTCTCGCCGCTATGGGTCAGCCCCAATTCGCGGCCCTGCATGAAGGCCACCACATGCGGGCGGCCATGGCGCAGCACCAGCATCGGCTCGCCCTGGGAAACGCGCTGGCCGCGGGTGAGCATCAGGTTGTCCGCCGTGCCCGCCACCGGCGCCCGCACCGTCAGCTCTCCCATCCGCGCCTCGAGGCTGGCCAGGCGCGCGCGCTGCTCGGCGGAGAAAGAGGCGCTGACCACTGGCAAGGGTGAAGGCGTGCTGCGCAGGATGCTCTCCTGCTGGGCCTGGATGCTGCCGAGCAGGGCCAACTCCTCGCCTTCCGCTGCCAGCACTTCGCCGCGCGTGGCGGCATCCCGGGCAGCCAGATCGCGCAGCACCAGCACACGCTGATGCAGCGCCGCCTGGCGTTGCTGCAGGGCCTTCAGGGTCTGCCGCTGGGACTGCAGCTGAGCCTGATGGATGGCCACAGCCTCCTTGGCGCTCGCCGCCACATTGGCTGCACGCAGGACTTCGTATTCCGCCCGCAGCGCGGGGTTGTCCAGACGCAGCAGCACGCTGCCCTGCGTGACCTGGCTACCGCTGCTGAGGTTCAGCTCGGTCACGGTAGCGTCCTGCGGTGCCTGCAGGCTGAGCTCTTCGAACATCACGAAGCCACGCGCCTCCACCCACAGCCACTCGCGGATGAAGTGGACGGCGACCCAGATCGCCGGGCTCAGGGCCAGCAGGGTGATCAGCAACCAGCGCAGACGCGGCGGCACACGCTTTGACTCCTGCGGTGGGAGGCTCAACCCCCCTTCGCGGCGCGGATCAGCGGCTTCCGGAATGCGGAATCGGATTTTCATGGACTGGCTTTCAGATAGGTTTCCAGGCTCTGCACGGCGAAACCCGCCACCACGCCCTGCTCCGCCAGACTCTGGAGACCTTCCAGGTGCTCGCGCAAGGCGCTTTGGCCGGCGCGGAAATGGCTCTCGTCTGGCGCCAGCTCGGGTTCGATGCTCTGCGCCAGCCACAGCGCCTTGCCGGGCAGATTGGCGGCGATGCGCTGGATGCGCTCACGGGCCGAGGCGGCTGAAGTGGAATACAGCATGACCACCACGTCGTCAGCGCTGGCGGCTGCGCGGCAGGCCGCACACAGCCCGCCGGCATCGGCCACGAGGGCACGCCAGTGGATACTGAGGCCGATCGGCAGCGGGCTGATCGCCCGCAGTTCGGCCACCCGCCGGGCCAGTTCGCGCCAGGCCTGCGCCTCGCCCGACCCACTGCGCTCAGCGGCACTCAGCTGGTCCGGTTCGAGATCGAGCTGCAGGCCGTCGAAAGGCAGCTCGGCCAGGTTCCGCACGATGACCAGCAGGGTTTCGCCGCGCCCCGCGCGCAGCCAGTCCGGGTCACCCAGCAGCAGGCTGACGCGGCGGCCGGCACGCTGCTGCGCACGGATCTGCGCGGCCAGGCGCTGACGAGGGCCGGCCGCAGTGAGCTGCTGCAGATCGGCCGGGCTGAAGGACAGCCACACCTCGCTGACCAGCAGTTCGCCCAGCGCCCGCCGCACGGCCTCACCCTCCAGCGCCTGCAAACCGCCCCAGGCATACACGGCGCGACGCGCGGGCTGCACCGCCAGCAGGTTCGGACAAGCTTCGGCCGGCGGCTGGCGCAGCGCCTCCCAGCTGAGCCAGGCGGCGGCCGGTAGCAGGCAGCCCTGCGCGGTAAGCGGGCTGTCGTCACCGGCCGCCCAGGCACGCGCCTGAGCCGCAATCAAGGCGATGAGTGCAGTGAAGTGGGCGCTGCGCGCTGCGACCCAGCGCTCGATCGGGTCACCCGCCACGCCGGCCTTAAGCTGGGCGCGCTGGCCGGTTTCGCGTACGCGGCTGCCGCTGGCCGCTGCGGCAGCGGTGGCCAGGCGCAGTTCGGCCTGCGCATCGGCCTGTTCGTTGAGCATGGCCTCACGCCAGCGCGCCGCCTCGTCACGCTGCTGCTGCAGGAGCAGGCGGGCGCGCTCTACCCGGGCGGCGGACTCACGCCGCGTGCTGCGGGCAACGCCGGCCGCATCCAGCGGCAGTTCGAAGCTGATGCCGGCATTGATGCTGGAGGCACGGCCGAGGTCGTCATCACGGCGTAGGTTGCCGGCTACATAGGCGTTAGCACGCAGCGGACTGCTGCTGGCACGGGCCAGCTCGTCCTGCAGGGTCTGCAAGGCCAGCAGGGCCTGATCGCTGGTCTGCTCCGCCGGCAAATCCAGCCCGCCGCCGGGGCCGGCCACGAGCTGGCCTGCAAAATCCGCGCGCCAGCGCCGCAGTTCACGCCCGAAGCGCAGCAGCTCGGCTGCGGCACTGGCTTGCTGGCGCTCGGCCTGGTTCAGGCTCAGGGCCAGCTCGCGCACCTCGCCCTCAAGCAGCAGGCCGGCCTGCTGGCGCTGTGCCAGTGCCGCACGGATCTGCGGTGCGGCAGCGAGGAAGTGGCGCGCCAGGGCCTGCTGCGCCTCGGCCCGGGCATAGCCGTAGTAACTGCTGCGCAAATCCTGCAGCAGGCGCTGGCGCAGGGCTTCGCGCTGGACCCGGCTGAGCAGTGCGTCGATGCCAGCATAGCCGACGCGCAGACGCTGTTCGCCAGCCGTGCCGAGCAGCGGATAGCGCAGCCCCAGGCTGCCGAGCAGGCTGTGGTAATCGCGCGTGCCACCGCCGAACTGCGGTTCATAGACGTTGGCCGCGCCGGCATCACCATACAGGCGCAGGCCGCCACTGGCCCGCTCTCGTTCGAGCTGCGACTCGGCCAGCTCGCGCTCGGCACCTGCCAGGGCGTAGTCCGGGTGGCTCTCCAGCGCGTCGGCGAAATCCTGCAGGCGGAATGCCGGCGCAGCCTGCACCGCGCCACCGCAAAGCAGCAGCAGGCAAGCGGCCAGACGGAGGAGGAAGGTGGCTGCCATGTCAGTAACGGGTCTTGCGCAGCACCCACCAGGGCGCCATGGAGGAATCGAGATGCTGGCGGGTGACCAGCTCGGCCAGGGTGGCAAAGGCATTCCACACGCGCGAGGCGAAGGTGAAGAAAGGGAACAGGGGCACGAAGGCGAGGTAAGGCCAATCCTGGCGGCGGCGCTCGGAGAGCAGCAGCAGGTAGCTCAGGAACAGGGCGCCGGTGAGCAGGGTGTAGAACACATAGGTGAGCCCCAGCACCGCCAGCAGCACCGGCCAGGGCAGGGACCAGACCAACCACAGGGTGGCGCCGACGATGATGAAGGGCATCACGAGCTGGAAGTAGACCCCGGTCCACATCAGCATGATGAAATTGCGCCAGCCCAGCAGGCCCGGCCGCAGGCTGTGCCAGTGCTTGCGCACATAGAGGTAGAACAGGTCGCCATCCCAGCGCAGGCGCTGCTTGAAAAACACCTTCCACTCGGTGGGCGCATCGGTGTGCCCCATGGCCAGCGGCTGGTGCTCGATGCGGTAGCGCTCGCGCGTGCCGAAGCGCTTCTTGATGCGCAGGGTGAGGTCCAGATCCTCGGCGGTGCCGGCATCCCAACCGCCGAGACTGTCGAGCAGGCTGGCCCGGAAGGCCCCGAAGGCCCCCGAGATGTTGTTGACCGTGTTGAAGGCGGTGAGCCCGGTGCGGGCGAGCTGGATGGTCAGCATGTATTCCAGCGCCTGCAGGCGGGCGACCAGACTGGCCGAGGCGTTGCGCACCCGCAATGCACCGGAGACGCCGGCGACCTGCGGATCGGCGAAGGGGCGGGTGATGTGCCAGACCATGTCGTTGTCGAACGAGGTGTCGCCATCGAGCGCCAGCACCACTTCGCCGGTCGCGAAATGGCGGCCGGCATTGAGGCTGGAGACCCGCCCGCCACGGGTGCGCTTGGGCAGGATCTTGAGGATGCGACTCGGATGACGGCGGGCGCTTTCCTGCCATTCGCGCGCAGCCAGATAGGTGGCGCGGTTCTGCACGGCACCATCGACCATGATCAGGATCTCGATGACGCCTGGGTAGGTCTGCTCGATAAGGGTTTCGACCGTCTTGCCCACGTCGCGGCCTTCCGAGTAGCAGGTGACGACGCAGCTCACGCGCGGCCGGAAGGCATCCAGCTGCGGGCGCGCCTTGCGCCGCAGCGCGTAGCTGATCACGCCCAGCCAGCACAAAAGGTAGGCCGGCAGCTCGAACAGCAGCACCAGCGGGAATACGGTCAGCAGGATCTCGGCCAGGCCGCGCGACTCGAACATGGTTCAGGTCTCGATCTCGGTTTCCAGCCGCGAAGCCATCAGGCCCATCAGTTGATTGGCTTCGAGCGGCAGCCCGTCCGCTCCGGGCATGCTGACCACCGCGGTGGACAGCGCCAGCATCGCGGCGTTGGCCTGGCGCGAGGCCTGCCCCAGCTCGCGCATGCGTGACACCAGCAGACGCGCGCCGGCTTCGTCGGTATGCGGGGTGAGCAGCCAGATGTGGTCATCGTCACCACGGGTGGTGAGATCGGTGGTGCGCAAGGTCGCGCGCAGACGCTCGGCGAATCCATCGATCAGGGTCGCGGTGACCGAGCGGCCCAGCGTACTTACCAGTTCCTCCAGGTTGCGCACACGCAGGCCGATCACGCTGAAGAAGTGGCTCTCGGGATAGCGCCGGGCCAGGGCAATCTGCCAGTCCAGCAGGCGTTCGAACAGCGCCGGCACGATGAAGTTGACCGTATCCAGCCCCGACAGCACCGGCGACAGATTGCCCTGGCGCGCCAGCAACAGCCCGGCACCGCCCAGGCGATAGACCGCGATCGGACGTACCGGCAGACGCTCGGGCGAGCTGCTCGCGCCACAGGCCATGCACTGGCTGCGCACGTCGGCATCGACGAACAGATTTTTGCACTGGCGGCACTGCAGCTGCTCCAGCGGCCGGTCGTAATCCACCCCAATATGGCGCAGGGCGACCGAGCACTTGGGGCATTCGAGACGGTGCTGGCGCTGGAAGCTCTCCTGCTGATCGACATGGCCGCAAGTAAAGCAATGCAGCAGGCGGGTGCTGGTGATATCGATGCTGGCGCAGGACGGGCAGACGTCCACATGGTTCATGTGCGCGCTGCTGCACTGGTCGCACAGGCGCAGGCGATCGACGACCACCTCGGTATCGAGGATGCGCCGACGGCTCCAGCGCTCGAGCCAGACGTAGGGATCTTCCCCCTCGGTGAGCAGGGTTTCGACCAGCGGATAGCGGTAATAAGCTGGCGCGGTCCAGTCCTTCACCGGATGCAGTCGTTGCGCCGGCCGGCACGCCAGGTACTGCGCCAGCGCCTCGCCGGGCGTGGCAGCCACATGCGTCAGGCGCGCAGCCTGGGCCATGATCTCGTGGGCCTGTGCGTCCCGCCCGGCGGCGTCCACCGCAATACCATCAAGCAGGCTGGCGAGGCCTGGCGGCTCCGCACCGTCAGGCCGGGTCGCCAGGAACAGGGGCAGATGACTCAGGGCTGGCTGGGCCCGGATGGCGCGTACCCAGGCCGCCGCCTGCGGCCACGCAGAGGTCTCAAGCAGCACCGGAGCACGCAGCTCACCGACCAGCAAGGCTGCCAGCTCGACGCGCGGCATGCCTGCGACCAACACCGATGCTGGCTGCTCACTGAGACCTATCCATTGCATGTTGGGGACTTCCTTTTACGGCAGCTACAGATGTGCGCTGCCAGCGGCCAGATCCTCACTTGCCTGATCCAGGATCAATGCGGGCCGGGCTGGCGGCCGGGAGGCTGCGCCCGGTACGGCGGCGGATTATAACTTGGCCGGACAAACGCCCACCCCAGGCGAAAACGCAAGATCCGTCAAATCCAACAACATTGTGCGAATCCGCCCCAGAGATGGTTATGAGGGCCAGAACGGCAATTTTGTTCAATACCTGAGTGGCCATACCGGGCAGTCTGGGCCACTTCGATCTCGGCGGCGCAAAGACACCATGACTTCCCTGTTCCCGATGTTCCTGTTTGCCCTGGCGGCTTCGCTTTCTCCGGGTCCGGTGAATCTGGTCGGGCTGGGCACCGGGGCACGGCGAGGTTTTCTGCCCGGGATGATCCATGTGGCCGGCGCCACCTGTGGTTTCACCGTGCTGCTGGTGCTGATCGGTTTCGGCCTGCAGGCCCTCTTGCTGCAATGGCCCTGGCTGCTGGCACTGATACGCTGGGCGGGGGCGGCCTTCTTCGTTTACATGGCCTGGAAGCTGTGGCGCGACGAGGGTCAGCTGGAAGCCGGCGAAGCGCGCCCCGGCTCGCTGTTCCTGCAAGGCGCACTAATGCAGTGGCTCAATCCCAAGGCCTGGCTGGCCTCGGCGGCCGGCATGGGGGCTTTTGCTGCGGATGGCGAGGCGGGCCGGATCGGCCTGTTTGGGGCGCTGTACTTCGTGGTGTGCTTTGCCTCGCTGGCCTGCTGGGTCTGGGCCGGTTGCCATCTGCGCGGCTGGTTGCAGCAGCCGCAACGGGTACGCCTGCTCAATGGCGGGCTGGCCGTGATGCTGCTGCTGTGCGCCCCCGGCATGCTGCTGGGTTAGTTGCGGTATTCACCTGGCGTGGCGGCCACATAGCGCTTGAAGGCGCGCTGGAAATGGGCCTGATCGGCAAAGCCGGTCTCCACCGCCACCTGTGCCAGCGGCTCGCCCCGGCGCAGGCGCTGGCGGCATTGCTGGATGCGGCAATGGGTCAGGTAATCATGCGGGGTCATGGCGTAATGCGCCTTGAAGGCGCGAATCAGGCGCGAGGCGGAGAGCCCGGCGACGCGGCAGATGTCTTCCAGACGCAAGGCCGTGGCACTGCTGCTGCGGATGAAATCCGCCGCCCGCACGAGACGCGGATCCAGCGGCCCCGCTGACACCTGTAGCGCAGCGGGGGCGTGCTGGCACAGCGCACCAAAGAACTCATGCAGGGCGACTTCGCGGCCGATCAGATCGGCGGCAGGTGCCAGCAAGGTGGTGTGCAGCTGACTCAGCCGGCGGTAGAGCCCGGGATCCCGGCTCAGGCGCGCTTCCAGCGGCACGAATTGACCGCCCGCAGCCACGCCATGTTCTTCCTGCAACGCCGACAGCCAGGCGAGGTCCACATACAGCATCAGGTAGGACCAGGTGCCGGCCAGCGGGCTGCAGGCATGCACCTCGCCCGGGTTCATCAGCACCACCGTACCGGTATCGACCCGCTCGCGCAGGCGGCCATTCAGGTAGGTGCTGCAACCGCCGGTGATGGCACCGATCGAGAAGCTGTCATGGGCATGGCGGTCGTAGCAGACGCTGCGCCCATCCTCGACGGTGCGCACTTCGATGAAGGGCAGCGCCGGATCGCGCCAGAACGCCTGTCGCGCGGGAATCTGACCCCTTGCAGACATGGCGTACGGCGCTCGCGCTCAGGCCCAGCGGACCATGGCGTAAAGCTTCTTGCCCCGGCGCAACAGGGTGAAGCGGCCAAACAGGCGCTCAGCATCGGTGATGGCGTGGTCCAGCGCCTCGACCTTGGCGCCGTTGAGCGCCACCGAGCCGCTCTGGATGAAGCTCCTGGCTTCGGTCTTGGACTTGGCCAAACCACTGGCAACCAGCAGGTCGATCAGGTTGCTGACCGACTTGTCCTGTTCGATGCCGGGCACACCATCCTGTGCGAGCTGCTCCAGGTCGTTTTCGGTCAGCGAACCGAGATCCCCCGAGAACAGGCTGGCGGAAATGCGCTGCGCGGCTTCCAGCGCGGCCTTGCCGTGCACCAGCTCGGTGGCCTGCTCGGCGAGGATGCGCTGGGCTTGCGGGCGGCCTTCTGCGGCCTTGTCCGCAGCTTCGATGGCGGCGATTTCTTCCACCGTAAGGAAGCTGAAGTAGTGCATGAACTTGTACACGTCGGCATCCGCCGTATTCAGCCAGAACTGGTAGAAGGCGTAGGGCGAGGTCTTCTTGGCGTCGAGCCAGATGGCGCCGGATTCGGTCTTGCCGAACTTGGTGCCGTCGGATTTGGTCACCAGCGGCAGGGTGAGGCCATAGCCCTGTTGCTGGTTCATGCGGCGGGTGAGTTCGGTGCCGGCGGTGATGTTGCCCCATTGATCGGAGCCACCAATCTGCAGCACGCAGTTATAGCGGCGGTTCAGCTCGGCGAAGTCGTAGCCCTGCAGCAGGGCGTAGGAGAACTCGGTGTAGGAGATGCCCTCGCCATCACGGTTGATGCGCTGCTGCACCGATTCCTTCTTGATCATGGCATTCACCGAGAAGTGCTTGCCGATATCGCGCAGGAATTCGAGCGCGCCCATGCCGGAGAACCAGTCGTAGTTATTGGCCATGATGGCCGCGTTGGGGCCCTCGAAATCGAGGAAAGGCGCGACCTGGCCGCGGATCTTGTCCACCCAGCCGGCGATCACTTCGGGGGTGTTGAGCTTGCGCTCGGTGGCCTTGAAGCTCGGGTCGCCGATCATGCCGGTGGCGCCGCCGACCAATGCGATCGGCTTGTGGCCGGCCTGCTGGAAGCGCTTCAGGACCAGCACCGGCACCAGATGGCCCAGGTGCAGCGAATCGGCGGTGGGGTCGAAGCCGCAATACAGCGTCACCGAACCCTTCGCGAGCATTTCATCGAGTGCCTCTGCATCGGTGGTCTGGGCAATCAGGCCACGGGCATGCAGATCTTGCAGAAGGGGGGACTGGTACATCACGGTTTCTCCACGGACAAGGCTGGGCGGACGCGCCAGCCACGAATACAAGCTGAGCATTTTAACGGCTGGGCGCAGGCAAGGCGAATTTGCGCGCCGCTGCTGTGTAGCCGACGCAGGCATGCGAACATGCGCCGAACGATCAGGAGACAGACATGAGGAAATGGATAGCGCTGCTGGCCCTCGCCTGCCTGCTTGGCGCCTGCACCCCGCCGGTGAATCCGGACGAAGCGGAACACGCCGTGCCGGCTTTCCATCTGGCCATGATCGAGGGGGATTTCGCCGGTATTTACCAGCGCGCCGCGCCTGCCCTGCGCGAAGCCCAGGCGCAGGCCGAATTCGTCGCCGGCCTGCAGAAGATCCGTGCCCGGCTCGGCGAAGTGCGCGGTGCCGAGCGCATGACCACGACGGTGGACGGCCGCCAGGCCACCCTCACCTACACCACGGCCTATGCCAATGGCGCGGCGCGCGAGGAATTCGTGATCGTGCAGGAGGAGGGGCAGGCACCACAGTTGCTGCGCTATCGCTTGCTGGAGCCGCAGATTCCGTAGTTGCGGCTGAGTGCCACGTCTGTAGCTGCGACTTCAGTCGCACAACAGCGGCCTCACGTTCGACAAGACAAGGAGCGGCCCTCTGGCCGCTCCTGCAGTCAAACCTTCTTGAGGAAGCAGGCCTTGAGCATGAACTTGCCTTCGTCGAGCTTGCAGTCAACTTCGTGATCGCCGTCGCCGACGAGGCGGATGCTTTTCACCTTGCTGCCCTGCTTCAGGGTGATCGAGGAACCCTTGACCTTCAGGTCCTTAATCAGCACCACGGCATCGCCATCCTGCAGCACGGTGCCATTGGAGTCGCGCACGATGCGGCTGTCTTCCTCGCTGCTGGCCGCAACTTGCGGAAATTCGTGGCCGCAATCCGCGCAGACGTAGTTGTCGCCGTCCGGGTAGGTGTTTTCCATCGAACAGACGGGGCAGGAGGGAATGGCGGACATGATGCGTTCTCGTAAAGCTTGAAAGGCCGCGCAGTATACCCGCCCCGCTGCCGGGGTCTTCAGGAGTAAAGCAGGAAAGCCTCACGCTCCGCGCGCCAGCTCGCTTCATCCGCCAGCGTGATCGCCTCCAGATCATCCGGCGTGGCGGCCGCATCATCCACCCATTCGCGCAGGAGCGGTGAGCCGTTGATGAGGTCGATGGCCAGACGCTCATGTTCGTACTCGTAACCGAAGTCGCGCCACAAGGGGTAGGCCGGATACAGCAGGCGGATGGCCTTGAAGGCCAGTGCCTGGAGGCGCCAGGGGCGGAACGCAGCGTGATCGTAGTGCGCCGTTTCGACATGGATCTGCACGCCGGCGCAGAGCTTGCCAACATGCTTGTGAAAGGTCGGCTCAAACCAGATTTCGCGCAGCACGCAGCCTTGCAGCCAGTGCGGGGCGAGTGCGCGCATCTTCGCGATCACCGCGCGGGCCTCGATATCCGGCGCACCGAAGAGCTCCAGCGGGCGGGTGGTGCCGCGTCCTTCGGAGAGTGTGCAGCCCTCCAGCATCACGGTACCGGCGTAGGCGCGCGCCATCGAGAGATTCGCTGCATTGGGGCTGGGATTGATCCAGGCGCGCTCCTCGGGCCAGCCGTAGCCGGGCGCGGCCTCGGGCTGCCAGCCCTGCATTTGGATCACGCGGTATTCCAGTTGCAGGCCCAGCGTGGCGATGAACCAGTGGCCCAGCTCGCCCATGGTGAGGCCATGGCGCATCGGCAGGCTGCCGGCGCCGACGAAGCTCTCCCAGCCCTCGCGCAGCCTCAGGCCTTCGACCGGCCGGCCGGCGGGGTTCGGGCGGTCCAGCACCCACACCGCCTTGCCATGTTTTGCGGCGGCTTCCAGCACGTACCTCAATGTAGTGATGAAGGTGTAGATGCGGCAGCCCAGATCCTGCAGGTCGACCAGCAGCACGTCGAAGCTCGCCATCATCGCTTCGGTAGGGCGGCGCACCTCGCCGTAGAGGCTGAAGACCGGGATGCCCAGCTGCGGGTCGAGATAGTCGGGCGACTCGACCATATTGTCCTGCTTGTCGCCGCGCAGGCCGTGCTGCGGGCCGAAGGCGGCGCTGAGCGTGATCTCGGGGTAGGCGGCCAGCGCATCGAGGGCGTGATCGAGATTCCGGGTGACCGAGGCGGGGTGAGCGAGCAGCGCCACCCGGCGGCCCGCGAGCGGAGCGCGCAGGGCGGGGTCGGTGAGCAGGCGGTCGAGGCCGAAGAGGACAGGTGAAGTCATGGCAGGCGTTTTCTGTAGGAGCGGCCACTGACCGCAAATGGCAGATGAGGGACGAGGCAGGATTCGTGGGCGCTGGCCGCTGCCGCCAATGTGTTCATGGCAAGGACAGCACGAAGGATTCGCGCCGATGAAAGTCCGGCCGCTCGCCGGCGTGCTGCAGAGCCCAGTAACTCAGCTCGGCCGTGGTGGTTTCGATCACGGCCGTGGCGCCAAGCTGCAAAGGTCGGGCGGGTGGCAGCAGCGCAGCGGGCAGGTCGACCTGCAATTCGAATGCGCTCGGGCTGTGGCTCACACGGATGAGTGGCTGCGCATCCGGAACCCAGCCACGCCGCACGCGGTAGTCGCTGAAGGCATAGGCCGCCCAGTTGCCCGAGGGCGCAAAGTTGAATTCCCGATAGCCCCGCTCCCCCTCGGCCACGAAAAGCTCGCAGCAGCTGTGCTGCCAGAGCCCGTCGGCAAAGCCGGGCGCAGGGCTGAGGGGCGGAAGGCGCAGGGCGGAAATGTCGCCCATCAGGCGATAGCACAGCTGCAGCGCGCCATCCTCCTGCCAGGCCAGCGACAGACTGCAGGCGCTGAGGGGCGGAAGAGGGCTGGCGCGGTGACAAAGCAGGGCGGGCATCGCTATGGCGGGTGAGGAGACGGCCCGCTACTTTACCGGAGCCGCTCACAGGCGAGGGAGACACCGCTGGTCGGCCCCTGATGCAAACAAATGTGCTTTTGCAAGCCTTGAGGTCGTTTTGCAGGCCCCCGTGGATGATGTCCAGCAGTAAAGAACCCACGGTAATCAAGGCATGAATACCCCGCAGCAACACCCGGCCAACAGCCATGGCAGCAAGAACACCAGCGCCGGCTTCACGCTGATCGAATTGATGATCACGGTGGCCATCATCGCCATCCTGGCCGCTGTCGCCCTGCCGGCCTACAGCGATTACGTGACCCGCGGCCGCCTGGTTGACGCCACCAACGCATTGGCCACGACACGCGCAAAAATGGAGCAGCACTATCAGGACAACCGAACCTACGCCAGCGTGACCGGCTACACCGCGCCCTGCGCCACAGCCCAGACCGCAGGCACTTTCAGCGTTCAATGCGCAGGCTCGGCGCTGTCGGCCACGGCCTACACGATCACCGCCACCGGTAGTGGCAGTACCAGTGGCTTCGTCTATACGATTGACCAGGACGGCACCCAGAAAACCACCAGCCTGCCCGCCGGCTGGGGCACGTATCCGCAAACCGGCTGCTGGGTGCAGCGCAAGGGGCAGACGTGCTGAGGCCGCATTGCGCATCCCGGCGCGGCTTCTCGCTGATCGAGCTGATGGTGATCATCGCGGTGATGAGCATCCTGACCCTCGTGGCGGTTCCGAACCTGTCCACCTGGCTGGCCAACAACCGGGTGCGCACCGTCGCCGAAGCGCTGCAGAACGCGCTGCGCCAGGCCCAGGTGGAGGCCATCAAGCGCAGCCGCCAGACCAGCTTCGTGCTCACCGCCGCCAGCCCGGCCCTGTCGGCCACGCCCAGCAGCAGCGGCCCGAACTGGTACATCCAGAGCCTGCCGCTGACCGGCAGTTCGGAGGCCGCCAGCAGCACGGATTTCGTGCGCGGCGAAACCCTCGCCCGCCAGTATTCGGTAAGCATCAGCGGCGGCAATGCCGCACTGTGCTTCAACTCGGCCGGCCGCCTCGTCAGCAATACCGCCACCGGCCTCGGGGCAAGCTGCACGGCACCTGCGGACAGCGTGACCTACACCCTCACCACGACGGGCGCGGATCGCAAGCTCGCGGTGCAGGTGTACGCGGGCGGCAAGGTGCGCATGTGCGATCCGCAGAAAACCCTGTCAGTCAGCAATCCGGATGGGTGCACGACATGAAACACACCACTCCCGCCCGCCGCCAGCACGGCGCCGCCCTGCTCGAAGCCCTGATCTCGATCCTGCTATTCTCGCTGGGCGTGCTGGGCATCGTCGCCCTGCAGGCCAAGGCTTCGCAATTCTCGGTGGATTCGGAAGACCGCACCCGCGCCGCCCTGCTCGCCAACCAGATCGTCAGCCAGATGTGGGCCCAGCAGAGCACCACGCTGGATGCCGCCACACTCAGCAGCTGGCAGGCCCAGGTCAGCGCCACCGGTAGCGGCCTGCCTGCGGCGAGCGGCAGTGTAAGTGTGGACAGCGCCGCCCTGGCCACCGTGACGATCAGCTGGAAGGCCCCCTGGCGCAAGAGCGCGGAGCAGGCCAACAGCTATGTGACCAAGGTGATGATTCCATGAGCCGCGCGCCCAGCCTCCACCAGCGTGGCCTGACCCTGATCGAATTGATGGTGGCGATCGTCATCGCATCCCTGCTGGTACTCGCCGTGAGCTCGGTGATGATCGGTTTCGAGGCGCGCAAGCGCAGCGCCACCTCGGTCAATGACATCAACCAGGCCGGCAACTACGCCGCCTATGTGCTTGATCACTGGCTGCGCAGCGCCGGCTCGGGATTTTCGCAATCAGCCGAATACGCCTTCGGCTGCACCCTGCAGGCCAGCAATGGCAGCCAGAACCTGCCGCGCACGGCGGCGCTGCCGGCGCCTTTCGCCAGCCTCGGCACGACTTTTCGCCTCGCCCCGCTGCTGATCCTTGCAGACGGCAGCACACCCGCCACCAGCGGCAGCAGCTCGGATGTGCTGCTGGTGATGAGCGGTGCCGCCGGCCGCAGCGAAGCCCCGGCCTACCTGACCGATTACCCTTCCAGCAGCAGCCTCACGCTCAAGAACACCCTCGCCTTCGCCGCCAGCGATCTGCTGCTGCTGACCGACCAGGAAGCCAAGAATGGCGGCATCGCACCCTGCCTTGTGAGCCAGGTCAGCAGCAGCTTCAGCGAGAGCGGTGCAGGCAGCCTGGCGCTGGCCGGCACTTACTACGCCGCCGAGATCAATTCGGTCAGCGTGGCCGGTTTCACAAAAAATGCGGTGGCCTTCAACCTGGGCAATGTGGCGTCCTCCAACCCGCCGGCCTTCCAGGTGCTGGGCGTGGGTGACAACAACACCCTGTATGCCTACGACCTGTTGCAAACCTCGGCGAACCCCTTGCAGGCGGTTGCCAATGGCCTGTTCGAGCTGCATGCGCTGTACGGCCTCGATAGCAATGCCGATGGCAAGGTGGATAGCTGGGTCAAACCCAGCGGCAGCTACGCCTTCAGCGCACTGAGCGACGGCAGCAGCACCGCCAACGGCCTGCTCAGCACGATCAAGGCAATCCGCGTCGGCCTGATCCTGCGCACCGATGTGGCCGAGAAAACCGCTGTGAGCACCAGCAGCCTGACGCTGTTCAGTGATCTCGGCAGCAGTCTGCAATTCACCCGCAGCCTCACGGCCAGCGAACAGAAATACCGCTACCGCACGCTGGAAATCAGCGTGCCGCTGCGTAACGCGATGATGCTGGAGTAAGCGATGCGCAACATTTACCGCCCCCGGGCTAGAGCGCACTCTCAACAAGGCCTGATCCTGCTGGTGACCCTGCTGGCGATGGTGATCCTGCTGATCTCGGCGGTCGCCCTGCTGCGTTCGCTGGATACCTCAGTGCTGCTTTCCGGCAACCTCGCTTTCAAGCGTGATCTGGTCAATGAAGGCGAGCGTGGCATGGCTGCGGCCATCACCCTCTTCAAGAGCGGTGCGCTCGCCAGCGACAGCAGCCGCACGGCGGATCTGGCCAGCGGCAATTATTCCGCCACGATCCTGCCCTCCAATGCGCGTGGCATTCCCCTGGTGCTGGTCAATGACTCGACCTTCAGCAGCAAGGGCATGAGCGGCAGCGACATCACGGACAGCAGCACGGGCGTGACGATCCGCACCGTGATCGATCGCCAATGTTCAAGCGCCGGCAGCTTCGATGCCAGCACCTGCGTCTACATCCCGGGCGCCTCCGACGTGGGCGGCACCAACTGGCTGAAAAAAGCCGGTGCCGAATACGTGCCGGTCTACCGCATCAGCGTGCGGGTCAGCGGCCCGCGCAATACCCAGGTTTTCCTCCAGACCACGCTGTCCCGCTGAGGCACGGCCCGCCCTTCCGCGAGAGATTGCCATGAACCTACTGAACCGTTTTCATCGCCCGCTGGGCTCCCTGCTGAGTGCAGCCGCACTGGCCAGCCTGCCCGCCCACGCCGCCAGTATCGATCTGGCGGATGCGCCGCTGTTTTCGTCCGTCTCGGTGCCGGGCAATCTGGCACTGGCACTGTCCGTGGAATATCCAACGGCCATCAGCCCGGCCTATCCCGGCACGACGGACTACGTCGCGAGCTCTACCTACTATGGCTATTTCGATCCGGCCAAGTGCTATCTGTACAAGTACAACAGCACCACGCCAGCCGAGAGCTATTTCACGCCCTACAGCAAGACGAGTACGCACACCTGCAGCAGCACGGCGAGCGTACCGCTATGGAGCGGCAACTATCTCAACTGGTCATCGATGATGTCGCTCGATGGCTTCCGCTGGGTACTCACCGGTGGGACCCGTGGCACGGCCAGCAACGATGACACCGCGACCAGCACCATCCTCGAGAAAACCTATGTCTCGAGCCAGGGCACGCATACCACCAACACCCCGGAGAAGACGCTTTCATCGACCTATGCAGCCGGAGCCACTCCCTTCAACTGGAGTACAGGTGTCGTGTCGCGGAACTGGGGGGGCGGCATCACCATGTGGGTAACCGGCAGCGGCACCCTGAGCAACTCGTCGGTGACGTCCACCGACTATGTGGCGCAATACGCCCTGAGCAGCAGTTCAAGCTCCTCCTCGACATGCAGCGGCCGGAACTGCACTTCGTCGAGCTCAAGCTCCTCGGCAGGCGCCAGCACCATTTACAAGCTCTACATCCGCGTGAAGGTGTGTGACAGCACGGTGGGCCTGGAGAGCAACTGCGTGGCCTATGGCAGCAACTACAAGCCAGAAGGCCTGTTGCAGAGCTATTCGAGCAAGCTGAGGTATGCCGCCCTTGGCTACATCAATACCTGGACGACGAGCAAGGATGGCGGCGCACTGCGCGCGCCGATGAAATTTGTCGGGCCGGAGCAGCCCGTGCCCGGCTCCACAGCCATTACCAATACGGCAGCGGAATGGAGCTCGTCGACCGGGGTGATGGTGCAGAACCCGGACAGCTCGGCCGCCTCCACCACCGCCACAGCCGCCGGCGTCACCATCGCCAACAGCGGCGTGCTGAACTACCTGAACAAGTTCGGCAAGGTCATCACGAGCAAGGGCTACAAGAAGTACGACCCGGTCAGCGAACTGTATTACGCGGCCACGCGCTACTTCCGCAATCTCGGCAATGTGAGTGCCTATTCTTCCTGGGCGACCTCCGACGGCGACTCCAACGACAGCATCGCCACCCGGCTGGACGGCTTTCCGGTGATCACCACCTGGAGCGATCCGATCGCCTACAGCTGCCAGAAGAACTTCATCCTCGGTATCGGGGACGTGAATGCCAACTACGACGGCGATCTGAACGGCACCTCGCTCGCGCAGGGCGGAACCATTCCATCAGATGACACGACGGTGAACGTGACGACCGCCACCAACATGGTCGGCCAGCTCGAAGGGCTCGGCGCGCTGGGAACGAAGAAGAATTCCTCCACCGGCGGCAGTTCGCTCAGCGCCTATGGCGGTAACGCCACCAACTACATCGCCGGTCTGGCCTATGACGCCCATGTGAAGGACATTCGCAGCGATCTGACCGGCACTCAGACCATCAACACCTACTGGATGGACGTCGTCGAGTACCAGTACTTCATCCCGAAAAACCAGTACTGGCTCGCCGCCAAGTATGGCGGCTTCGAAGTGCCGGACGGCTTCGAACCCTACGCAACGAGCAATGGCACCAGCACGCTCGCAAGCAGCAGCTGGTACACCAACGCCGAGACCATCACCAACACCAAGGATTCAAGCAAGACCGCTTCCCGGCCAGACAACTACTTCACCGGCAATAATCCGGAAGCCATGCGCAGCGGGCTGACTACAGCCTTCGCCAAGATCAGCTCCGAAGCCGCCGCCGCCACCGCCACCGCGCTGGCCTCCCCCTCGCCGCGCCAGACCACCAGCGGCAATGCCAACTATGTGGCGAGCTACGACCCCTCGACCTGGACCGGCAGCCTCAAGGGTCAGACAGCCAGCTACGACAGCAGCGGCAGCCCGACCTATACCGATGTGTGGAGCGCCGCCGGCCTGATCAGCAGCCTCGGCCAGGCCAACCGCAAGGTCGTCACCTGGTGCGGCAGCGGCGCCGTTCCTTTCCAGACCAGCCTCAGCTGCAGCGGCTCCTTCAACTACGTGACCGGGGTCAGCAGCCAGTCCGCCAGCGACTACATCCTGTACCTGCGCGGTGACCGCACAAAGGAAATCGCCAACGGCGGCAAATACCGCACCCGTACCAGCCTGCTGGGCGATATCGTCGGCTCCAAGGTCACTGCCGTTGCCGGCCCGGATGCCGAGCTGACTGACCTCTACAACCCCGGCTACAGCAGCTTCCGGCGCACTTACGCCAGCCGCAAGACGGTGGTCTATGTCGGTGCCAATGACGGCATGCTGCACGCCTTCGACGGCTCGGTCACCACCAGCACCGGCGGGGCTGAACTCTTCGCCTACATCCCGAGCCTGGTGTATAGCGACAGCAGCCTCGATACCGCCGATGGCGGCCTCTCCTCGCTCGGCAGCCCCAGCTTCAGCCATCACTATCTGGTGGATGCCACCCCCAATGTGTTCGACGTCGATTTTTACAAGACACCTTCGCCGACGGCCACCACCAACGACTGGCACAGCCTGCTGATCGGCGGCCTTGGCAAGGGCGGCAAGGGCTATTACGCCATCGACGTGACCGACCCTTCGGCCTGGACCAGCGAAAGTGCCGTAGCTGGCAAGGTGCTGTGGGAATTCACCGACTCGCGCATGGGCTACAGCTACGGCGACGCGCAAGTCGTGAAGACCGCCAAGTACGGCTGGGTGGTGGTGCTCACCTCCGGCTACAACAACAGCGATGGCAAGGGCTACTTCTTCTTCGTCCACCCGCGCACCGGCGCCCTGCTCGAAACCGTGGAACTCAAAGACGCCAGCAACCTCGCCCACGCCTCGGCCTTCGTGCCGAACTACAAGGACGGCACCGCCGACACCCTGTATGCCGGCGATCTGCAGGGCAATGTGTGGCGCCTCGATCTCACGCCGACTTCGGGCAGCTACGCTACACCGACGCGCATCGCGATCCTCAAGGATGCGGCCGGCACGGTGCAGCCCGTTACCACCAAACCGCTGATCGAGATCGAGCCGGATTCGCTCAAGCGCTACGTGCTGATCGGCACTGGGCGCCTGCTGGCCGACAGCGACATCGCCAGCACCCAGATCCAGAGCTTCTACGCCCTCATCGACGGCATGGGCACGAGCGGCGCCTTCTACGGCGGCAGCACCAGCCTGCCCGATGGCGTGAGCTTCCCGATCACCCGGGCAGCGCTTGAGGAGAACAGCAATCTGCTCAGCGGCATCGGCAGCAACCCGGCCAAGGTCATGGGTTGGTACTTCGATCTGTCTGCCGCTTCGAGCGGCGTGGCCGAGCGCATCAATGTGACGCCTACCGCCAACAATGGCGTGGTGGCCTTCGCTGCCAACCTGCCCAACGGCGAGGTGTGCTCCCCGGCCGGCACTTCGCGCGCCTTCGCGGTGAGCCTCGCTACCGGCAAGAGCCTGCTCAGCGACAGCAGCGGCAACTCGGTCGCCTCCCTGTCACTGAGTTCGGTCACCACCGAGATCGGTTTCGTGAACATCGCCGGCAAGACGCGGCTGCTCGCTGGCACCTCCGCCGGTACAGTGGTGAACCTGCCCGGCAGCTTCTCCAGCAGCGGTTCGGTCAAGCGCCTGAACTGGCGCGTGGTTCCGACGGCAGATTGAGCGCCATGCCGGCCAAACCTGCCCTCGTCGCCCTCGCCCTGTCCGCCCTGCTGCACGCAGGCGGCCTGTGGGGCTGGCGAGCCAGTAGCCCGCAAACTGGGCCGGCAGCCGCTACGCCCCCCACGCAGCCGTTGCTGGGCCGCTTCGTCGCTACCACGCCCCCGCCCTCTACCGCGCCGGCGGCGCAGCCGGCGGGCGCCTCATCCACCTCGTCCACATCGGCAGACCCCGCTTATTGGCCCGCCGAAGCCCTGCAGCAACTGCCGCTGCCGGTCTCCGCGCCGGATGTTGCGCTGCTGGAGGGCAGCGAGCTCAGCGCTGAGCGCCTGCGCCTGCGGCTCTACATCAGCGCCACAGGGGCCGTCGATGAAGTGGAAGTCCTTGGCGCTGAAGCCGGAGACGTGCAGCCCCTGCGCCGGATGTTCCAGCACACCCGCTTCCTGCCCGCGCGCCGGGCCGGCCGCGAAGTGGCCAGCCAGATGGACATCGAGATCGAGCTCAGCGAACTGCTGCGGGTGATCTGATCAGACCTATGCGGGCCGGCCTCAGCCCGCCAGATCCTCTTCCGCCGCCCGTGCCCCCACCAGCGCCCAGGCCTCGCGGATCAGCTCGGGCTGCGCGTCGCGCAGCGCATTCGGGTCCGACAGCAGGCGGCGGAAACTCCGCGCCCCGGGCAGATGGTTGGCGAAGCCGAGGATGTGACGCACGATGGCGCGCAGCGGTGTGCCGTGTTCGCGCGCTTCCTGCGCAGCGTACTCGACCATGCCTTCGATGATGGCATCGCGGCTCGGCGCCCAAGCCGGGTCACAGAAGCTGCGCTCCCACTCGGCCAGCAGCCAGGGATTGTTATAGGCCTCGCGGCCGATCATCACGCCATCCACGTGCTGGAGCTGCTCGGCGATGGCGGCAGTGGTCGCCAGTCCGCCATTGAGCAGGATCTCGAGCTGCGGAAAATCGCGCTTGAGCTGGTGCGCCACTTCGTAACGCAGCGGCGGAATCTCGCGGTTTTCCTTCGGCGAGAGGCCCTTCAGCCAGGCATTGCGGGCATGCACGATGAAGGTGGAACAGCCGGCGCGGGACACGGTATCGACGAAGCCATGCACGAAATCGTAATGCTCGATCTGATCGATGCCGATGCGATGCTTCACGGTCACTGGCAGCTTGGTGGCTTCGCACATCGCCACCACACACTCGGCCACCAGCTGCGGCTCGTTCATCAGGCAGGCCCCGAATGCGCCGCGCTGCACGCGCTCCGACGGGCAGCCGCAGTTGAGATTTACCTCGTCGTAACCCCACTCCTCAGCCATCTGCGCGCAGCGCGCCAGATCTGCCGGCTCGCTGCCGCCCAGCTGCAGGGCAACCGGATGTTCGGAGGGATTGAAGCGCAGATGGCGCGCCACATCGCCGAAGAGCAGGGCACCGGTGGTCACCATCTCGGTGTACAGCCAGGCATGCGGCGCCAGCAGGCGGTGAAAATGGCGGCAGTGACGATCGGTCCAGTCCAGCATGGGGGCGATCGTGATGCGGCGCGAGTGCATTGAACTATTCATGCGCCGATTTTACCGGAGTGCAGCGCCAGCCTGCCGGATCGAACTGGTAGCATGCTCGCTTTGCGCCATCCATGCGGTGGCCATGATGAGGAATCTGGAATGAAAAGCTGGAACTGGCTCGCTGCCTTGCTGCTCCTCTCGGCCTGTGCCTCGGCCAACCTCGAAGGCATCAAGCCCGGCAGCATCACCCTCGAACAGATGCGGGCGCGCGAAAAACCCACCGCCGAGTGGCCCAACCAGGACGGCACGGTCACCCTCGAATACGCTGACCGGCCCGGCACCCAGCAGAACGTGATGATGGATTTCAACAGCAAGGGCCTGCTGACCGATTCCTATATCGTCATCACGCAAGAGAATCTGGTGCGAATCCGCATCGGCATGACCCGCCAGGAAGTGAAGCGCATCCTCGGCACCCCCAACAAGATCTGGCGCAATCAACCCAGCGTCGGCGAAGTGTGGGAATGGCCGCTGGACTCCAAGAACCAGGGCGATCCCCAATCGGTGATCCTGGTCATCTTCCATCCCTCGGTTGATGCCGTGACCCGCGTGGCGCGCGACAACCGCTTCCCCTGATCTGCTTCAGCGTGCGCCGCAGCGGCCACGCAGCCAGGCGCTGAGGCCATCCACCAGCCAGGCCAGCAGCAGCATGGCGAGAATGGCGGTGCAGGCATTGGCCAGACGGAACAGGGACAGCTCCACGTACAGCAGCTGCCCCAGCCCGCCAGCGCCCACGAAGCCCATCACCGCCGCCATGCGGATGTTGATTTCCCAGCGGTACAGGCCGTAAGCCAGCCATTGCGGCGCGGCCAGCGGCAGGCAGCCATAGAGGAAGGCGGCAACGCGCCCGGCGCCGGCTTCACGCAAGGCCCGCTCCGGCCCGCCCGGGGCATTTTCCAGCGCTTCGGCATACAGCCTGCCCAGCACCCCGGTGGTGTGAAAGGCCAGTGCCAGCACCCCGGCGAACGGGCCCAGCCCGGCGGCCAGCACGGTGAGCGTGGCCCACACCAGTTCCGGCACCGAGCGCAGCAGGTTCAGCAGCGCCCGCAAGGCCAGGCGGATGGCCGGCCCGCAACGCCCTGCCGCCGGCAAGGCCAGCAAGGCTGCGGCCAGCGCCGCGAGCAGGCTGCCCGCCAGCGACAGGGCGAAGGTTTCGAGCAAACCGCTGGCCACCTTGGCGAGCAGAGCCGGCTTGAGGCTGGGCGGCAGGAATTCGCCGGCGAAATGCGCAAGGCTCACCAGCGTCTGGCCATCGGCGAGCTGGGTGAGATCCATCCCGAGCAGGCGCCAGGCCAGCGTGAGCGCCGCCGCCAGCGCCAGCACACTGCCCCAGCCGAGCAGCAGGCGGCGCGTCAGGCTAGCCGCTGGCGGGGCTTCGAAGCAGCGCCGCAGGGCCCACGAAAGGCCATCGGCCAGCGCCGTGAGGAACAGGAAAGCCAGCAGGATGCTCAGCACCTCGCCGCCGGCAAAAGCCTTCATGGATTGATCGAGCAGCTGGCCGAGCCCGCCCGCGCCGACGAGGCCCATCACCACCGCCGCGCGCAGCGCGCATTCCCAGCGATAGACGAGGTAGGACAGCAGCTCGCCGCCTGCCATCGGCAAGAGGCCATAGGCCAGCGCCGCGAGGCGCCCGCCGCCCGCCGCGAGAATCGCCCGGGCCGGGCCGCGTTCGGTCGAATCGAGAATTTCGGCGAAGACCTTGGCCAGCATGCCGCCGTAGGTCAGCGCCAGTGCCAGCACGGCCGCCGCTGGCCCGAGGCCGAAGGCGCGCACGAAGAGCAGTGCCCACACCACCTCGGGCACGCCACGCAGGAACAGGGTCAGCAGGCGACTGGCGCTGCGCAGCGCAGGCCGCCAGCGCTGCAGCGGTGCCGGGCCCAGCGCGCTCAGCGACAGGGCTTCGCAGCCCAGCAGGGCCAGCGGCACGGCCAGCCCGAGCGCCAGCAGCAGGCCCACGCTGGCGATCGCCAGCGTCTGCAGCAAGGCCTCGCCGAGCAGGCGCAGGAAAGCCACATCGTGCGCGGGTGGCCAGAAACCGGCGAGGAAATTGCCGAGCACCTGCAGGTTGTCCGCCTGCAGCAGCAGGCCCGGTTCGACGCCCGCCCAGTGGCCCAGCGGCCAGAGCAGGAGCAGGCCGATCAGGCCGGTGGCAAGGCGCCCCGGCGCGGCGGGGTCACGCAGGCTGGCGTTCGGCAGCATAGAGCTCGGCCAGATCCTGGGCGCTGACCTCGGCGGCCGGCTTGTCGAAGAGCACCCGGCCCTCGCGCAGGCCCACGATGCGCGGGAAGCAGGCCAGCGCCAGCTCCACGGCATGCAGGCTGACCAGCAAGGTGGCACCACGGCTGCGCGCCTCGGCGCAGAGAGTTTCCAGCACATGCCGGGCCAGCGCCGGATCGAGTGCGGAGACCGGCTCGTCGGCGAGCAGCAGGTCGGCCTGCTGGCACAGCACGCGGGCGATGCCCACGCGCTGCAGCTGGCCACCGGAGAGCTGGTCGCAGCGCGCGAAGAGCTTGTCCGCCACTTCCATGCGCGCCAGTGCGGCCTGCGCGACCGGCAAGTCCTGCGGCCACAGCAGCGACAGCAGCGCGCGCCACAAGGGCCAGCGCCCCAGCCGCCCGGCCAGCACGGCAGTGACCACGCGCTGGCGCGGCGGCAGCGGCGGCGCCTGATGGATCAGGCCGATGCGGCTGCGCAGATGCTGGCGCGCACCTTCGCCGAGCGCCCAGGGCTCCATCGCATCCAGCCGCAGCTGCCCGGCCGTGGGGCGCAAGGCCGTACCGGCGCAGCGCAGCAGGCTGGTCTTGCCGGCGCCGGAGGGGCCGATCAGGGCAAGCTGTTCACCGGCCGCAACGGACAGGTCGATACCGTGCAGCGCGGCCCCGCCGCCCGCGAAAGCCAGCTGCAGGTTTTCAAGCGCGAGTTCCATCCGCCGGGATCAGTCCAACAGGCCGGCAGCCTTGCCGGCGGCTTCGATGCCGGCGTAATTCGAGGCCTGGGTCGGGATGAACTTCGAAGCGCGCTGCAGATCGAGGATCTCCTTGTGCGCCGGCTTGGCCGGGTCGAGCTTCAGGAAGGCTTCACGCAGCTTCTTGACGAGTGCCGGGTCGAGATCGCCGCGCACCGTCCAGTTGTAGTCGAAGTAGGGCGGCGTCACGTAGAACACGCGCACCTTGGCGGGATCAACCTTGCCGCTCTCGACCAGCTTGTCCCACACCGAGGCGTTGAGCACGCCGGCATCCGCGCGGCCGCTCTGCACGAAGGCCACGGTGGCGTCGTGTGCGCCGGAGAAAGCCACGGTCTTGAAGTCCTTGTCCGGATTCAGGCCGGCCTGCATCACGAAGTGGCGCGGCATCAGGTGGCCGGAGGTGGAGGACGGCGAGCCGAAGGCGAAGCGCTTGCCGCGCAGGTCGGCGAGGCTCTTGATGGCCGGGTCGGCGGTGATGAAGCGGCTGGTGAACTTCTCGTCTTCAGCGCGCTGCACCAGCGGAATGGCTGTGCCGCCGGTGCGCTGTTTGGCCTGCACGAAGGTGAAGCCGCCCAGCCAGACCAGATCCAGACGCTTGGCCGCAAGGGACTCGACGACACCAGCATAGTCGCTCACCGCCACGAAGCTTACCGGCATGCCCAGCTCGGCTTCGAGATATTTGCCCAGCGGCGCGAACTTGCGCTGCAGCTCGGTGGGCGCTTCGTCGGGAATGGCCGAAACGCGCAGGGTGGTCTGGGCGAAAGCGGAGAGGGCGGCGCAGCCAAAGGCGAACGCCATCAGGCCACGCAGCGCGTGGCGACGGAAGAAGACGGCCATGAAAACTCCTTGTGCCCGGCACAGCAGGCTGACTGCCGGGTGAATCAATGCTTGCAAAGGGCCGTGGCCCGCGCAGGGCGGGCAAGCACGACGAGGGCGGATTATCGCGGAAAGGAGGCGGGCCGCGAAATGTTCACTCCTCTCACCGCCCCATCTGCGCGCTACGCCGCTTTGCTCCCCTCGCCCGCTTGCGGGAGAGGGGCTGGGGGAGAGGGCATCATGCCTCGACTGTCAGGCGGATCTTTTCCAGCACGGCGGCCAGTTCCTGCGTCACTTCATGATTCCAGAAGCGCAGCACCCGATACCCTTGCGCTGCCAGCCATGCATCACGCGCGGCATCGCAGGCCTGTGCGTCCGCATGCTGCCCGCCATCCAGCTCGATCACCAGCCGCCGCTCGATGCACACGAAATCCACGATGTAAGGCCCCATCGGTTTCTGTCGCCTGAATTTCAGGCCCTGGAAGCGGTGACCGCGCAGGTAATACCACAAGCGCTGCTCCGCATCGGTCATATGCGTGCGCAAGGCTTTGGCATTTTCCAGCAGCGTCATTGGTGAAGCCCCTCTCCCTGACCCTCTCCCCGCGTGCGGGGAGAGGGAAATCCTGTGGGCTGATTCTGCACATCCACCCGATACGTCTCCCGGACATGCCCACCCAGACATCCCGTGCCGCTGAAGTCGCGTGGTCTGGTCTTGCTCCCCTCGCCCGCTTGCGGGAGAGGGGCGGGGGAGAGCGGTGTCCAGCTCGCCTACGCCGCCAGCCGCTGCCGCGCCAGTGCCCGGCGCCGGGCGAGGCGGGCATGCGGCGTCCACCAGCGCCACTGCCAGCGGGCCAGCACCACCAGCCCGCGCAGGCATTCGTCGGCCATGTAACCGAGCCAGATGCCGGGCAGACCCAGGCCGAAGTGGATGCCCAGCAGCCAGGCCAGCACGGTACCAGCCAGCACATTGATGTAGATGCTGGTCTTGGCGGTGAAGAGCACATCGCCCGCGGCACGCAGGCCGCCGGTCACCAGCACATTGAGCGCCCGGCCCTGCCCCGCCAGCAGCTCGATGGCGAGGATGCTGGCGAGCAGCAGCGGCACTTCGGGATTATCGGAAAACAGCGCGATAGCCTGCGGCATGAGCAGCCACATCAGCAGGCTGCCCAGCCCACTGGCGAGCAGGCAGATGCGCAACGCCCGCCGCATCAGCGCGTTCGCCTCGCGCAGGCGGCCGCCACCAACCAGATGGCCTGTGATGATCTCGACCCCGCTGGCCACCGCATTGACCACCATGTTTACGATGCCGTTGATCTGCATGGCGTAGGCATGCACCGCCAGGGCGGCCGTGCCAAGGCTGCCGGCCATCGCCACGGTGGCCATGAAGCACACCCGGAAGCCGATCTTCTCGCCGGCGCTGGGCAAGCCAATGCGCAGGATGGCGCGCAGCGGCTCGCGCGGCACCCGCACCAGATCCCGCAGCCGCAGCCGCACGCCCAGATGGCGCGCCCACATCCACACCAGCAGGCCGCACACCAGCGCGCGCGAGGCCAGCTGACCCCAGGCCAGACCCATCACCCCGAGCGCCGGCAAGCCGGCCCAGCCGAAGACCAGCGGCGCGCTGACCAGCACATGCAGCACATTCATCGCCAGCACCATGCGCATCGACACCTTGGTGAAGGTGAAGGCGCGCAGCACGGCGAACATGGTGATGTTCACCGCTTCGATGGCGAGTGCCACCGCGATCACGCGCATGAAGGGCACGGCGCTGGCCATCAGCTCGGCCGGAAGATGCAGCACGCGCAGCAGCCATTCCGGCACGGCACCGACCAGCAGCGCGGCGCAAAGGCCCAGCCACAACGAAGTCGAGAAGCCGGCGCGAGCCAGCGCCTGTGCTCCGGCGGCGTCGCCCGCGCCACGGCTCTGCGTCACCACCACGCTGCTGCCCATGCTGACCACACGGAAGATGCGGTCGAACACGGTGCGCAGCTGGTTCGCCATGCCGAACACGGCCACGGCGGCGGCCGACACCTGGCCGGCCATCCACAGGCCCAGGGTGCCGATGAGCATGAACAGCGCCATCTCGACGAAGATGGGCCAGGACAATTCATAGAGCCCCAGCCCGTTGTGCGATGAGCTGGCGGATGCTTTCTGCGACATATGCCTTTCCTCTCTGCTGGGCGACTGTCTCGAAGCGGACAGCTCCTGCGCCTGCGCCCACTCTGCCGCTTTCAACCCGAGAGGTTTTGATCAGAATTTGCGTCTGCCCATCGCCTCGGCTTCCTGGCAAAGCTGGCGGCCATGCTTGTCGATCGGCTCGACCGGCAGATACATCACCACCCGGCGCTCCTGCGGCACGCGCCAGCAACGCTCGGCGGGCTCACGTTCGAGGCTGGGGCGATCAATCAGCTTGCAACCCAGTTCGTCGCGGATCCGGTCTTCCAGCGCGCGTACGAAACCGGTGCGTTCATTGAAGACGGTCTCCGTGACGACGTAGTGCCCGCCGGGCAGCACCGCCAGATCGGCCTCAAGCGGCGAGGCTAGCTCCTGTACCGGCAGGAAGTGGGTGAGTTTCACCCGGTTCGAGCCCTTCTCGGAAAAGGGGTGGTCGCGGTCATTGATGCGCCAGGTGAAGAGATCATCCCGCCCGGCCAGCGTGCATTGCCAGACCAGATTGGCCTTGTACCAGCCATTCTGGGCATACAGCCCCTCGTACTCGGTCTGCCAGACCTTCCTCTCGGGCAGGTATTCAAGGTGCAGCGGTACGGGCGTGGGTGCTGGCCGGATGATCGAAGGTACATCACTGGGCGCCATGCCGAACTGCTTGCGGAAAGCATGCGTGAAGGCTGCGCTGGAGCCATAGCCGGCCGCAAAGCCGATGGCCGTGAAGCGGCCGTAAGGCCCCTTGCCGATCAGATCGAAAGCGCGCTGCAAGCGCAGGCGGCGCAAGGTCTGCATCGGCGATTCGCCACACAGGCGGCTGTACTGCCGCACCATGTGGGCCGGCGAGAGATTGGTCGCCGCCGCCAGATCTTCCAGCGTGACGTCCTCGTCCAGACTCGCCGCGATCTTGTTGGTCACGCGGCGCATGTTGCCGTTCTGGCGGCGATAGGCGAACAGGCTCAGGGGCATGGCGGCAGATGCTTGGAAGTCGATGCCGGCATGGCAACGGCATGGATGGCAAAACCGCATTATGGCCGCAGGCTTCGCCAGCGGTACAGCGCCCGCCGCACCCACAGCTTCAGCCAAACAGGCGGGCAGCCAGCAGCACCGTAGCGGCGTGAATGTCGACGATGTCCTCGATGTTGTCGGCATAGCCGCCAGCCATGGTAATCGCCACCGGCACGCCGGCATCGCGACAGCGGGTGAGCACGCGGCGGTCGCGTTCAAGCAGGCCGGCCTTGGACAAGGCCAGGCGGCCGAGCCGGTCGCCCGCGAAGGGATCAGCCCCGGCCAGATAGATCACGCATTCGGGCCGCACAGCGAAGACCTGCTCCAGCGCACCATCCAGCGCTGCGAGATAGGCCGCGTCGTCGCAATCGTCCGGCAGGCCGATATCCAGATCACTGCGTTGCTTACGGGCCGGGAAGTTCTTCTCGCCGTGGATGCTGAAGGTGAAGACAGACGCGTCGCCTGCCAGGATGGCCGCCGTGCCATCGCCCTGATGCACATCGCAATCGATCACCGCGATCTGACCGAGGCCGTCTTCCACTTGCAACGCGCGGGCGGTGACGGCGGCATCGTTGAAAACGCAAAAACCGCTGCCCTTGTCGTAGCCCGCGTGATGCGTGCCGCCCGCGAGATTCACCGCACAGCCGCTACCGGCCAGGGCTGCCCGGGCGGCGGCGAGCGTGGCGCCGGAGGAGCGCCGCGAGCGCTCGACCATCTCGGGGGTCCACGGAAAGCCGATCTCGCGTAGCTCGCTGCTGCTCAGTGCGCCGCTGGCGACCCGCAGCACATAGTCCGGCGCATGGGCGCGGCACAGTTGCGCATCGGTCGCTGCGGGCGGAATCAGGAATTCCCCGGCATGAAAACGGCCGCTGGCGAGCAGACGCTCGCGCAGCAGCCGGTATTTGCTCATCGGGAAGCGGTGTCCCTCAGGCAGGGGCAATACGAAGTGATCGGTGTAGAAAAGCTCCATGCCTGAAGCTTGCCACACCCATCACAGGCTTACGCCATCAGCTTGGCAAAGGCCTCAGCCACCCGGCCGACGTTGCCATCGTTGAGCCCGGCCACGCAGATGCGGCCGCTGCGGATCAGGTAGATGCCGGACTCCTCGCGCAGGCGATCCACCTGGGCGGCGGAAAGGCCGGTGTAGCTGAACATGCCGCGCTGCTCGACGAGGTAGTCGAAATTGCGTCCGGGCAGGCTGCTGGCCAGCGCCTTGCGCAAGGTTTCACGCATCGCCAGGATGCGCGTGCGCATGCCTTCCACCTCGGCAAGCCAGCTTGCCTTGAGCCCGGCATCACCCAGCACCGTGGCGACCAGTTCGGCGCCGAGCATCGGCGGGCTGGAGTAGTTGCGGCGCACTGTGGCCTTGAGCTGGCCCAGCACGCGGGCCGCGGCGTCCTCACTCTCGCACACCACCGACAGGCCGCCGACGCGCTCGCCATACAGCGAGAAGATCTTGGAGAAGGAGTTGGCGACCAGGAAGGGCAGGCCTGCCGCGGCCAGCGCGCGGATCGCGTAGGCATCCGCTTCCATGCCCAGCCCGAAGCCCTGATAGGCGATGTCGAGGAAGGGGATCAGCTCGCGGGCGCGCAGCACTTCAATCACGCGGTCCCACTGTGCCGGCGTGAGATCCGAGCCGGTCGGGTTGTGGCAGCAGGGGTGCAGCAGCACGATGCTCTGCGCGGGCAGCGCGGCGAGTGTGGCGAGCATGGCGTCGAAGGCCACGCCGAGGGTCTGCGGGTCGAAGTAGGGATAGGTGTGCACCTTGAAGCCCGCACCTTCGAAGATCGCCACATGGTTGTCCCAAGTCGGGTCCGACACCCACACTTCGGACTGCGGGAAGTAGCGCTTGAGGAAGTCCGAGCCCACCTTCAGCGCGCCGGAGCCGCCCAGGGTCTGAATCGTGGCCACGCGGCCGGCGGCCACCACCGGGTTGTCCGCGCCGAAGAGCAGACCCTGGATCGCCTCGCGATAGGGCTTCATGCCCTCCATCGGCAGATACAGGCTGGGCACCGCACGGCGCCCGTCGATGCGACCATAGGCCTGCTGCACGGCGTCGAGCTGGGGAATCACGCCCTTGGCATCGTAGTAGAGGCCGATGGAGAGATTGACCTTGTCCGCGCGCGGATCGGTCTTGAAGGTTTCCATCAGCGACAGGATGGGGTCGCCGGCGTAGGCGTCGATATGCTGGAACATGGCTTGATCCGGTTGTGGCGAAATTTCAGGCGAGATAACGATTCGGGCGGTGATTCATGGCGATGATCAGGTTCAGGATCACGGCGCCGCACACCGAAGCGGCCAGCAGGGGCAGGCTGACAAGGAACAGGGAAGTCAGCACGATGATCAGATCCACTCCCATCATCACTTTGCCGGCGCGGATGTTGTAGCGATCCTGCAGATACAGCGCAAGGATGTTAACGCCGCCGAGGCTGGCCTTGTGCCGGAACAACACGATGAAGCCCAGGCCCATCACCGTGTTGGCGAAGATCGCGGCGTAGAAGGGATTCAGGTGGGAGATATCGATGAAGCGCGGGTGCAGTTCGGTGAACACCGAAACCAGCGCGATCGCACAGAAGGTTTTCACCACGAAGGCCTTGCCCATGCGATGGAAGGCCAGCCAGTAGAAGGGCAGGTTGAGCAGGAAGAAGGCCACGCCGAACTTCACGCCAGTGGCGTAGTGGATCAGGAAGGCCAAACCGGCCATGCCGCCGGTGAGTGCACCGGCCTGTTTGAGCAGGCTGGCACCAAAGGAAACAACGAGGGTTCCGAGCAGCAGGGCGATGATGTCTTCAATCGCCGTATGTGGAACGCGTTCAGGCAGGCTTGCGCTAGTCATGGAAAGCACGAAAAGAATTTAATCGTGCAATTTTAAGATACTAAACGCACAAAGTATGCATTTAACTCAAATATAGAGCTGATGCGTGCTTTACGATACCCGGCTCGCGATCACCACGCCAGATTCCTTGAGCCGCTCCAGCACCACAGAGGTCCGCAAGTGGCTGACGCTGTTGCGCAGCCCGGCCAGTTGCTGGATCAGGCGGCTCAGCTCAGCCAGATCTGCCACCGCCACCTTGAGCAGGTAGTCGTAATCCCCGGTGAGCTTGAACACATCACGGATCGAGTCGGCCTGGCGCACGAAGGCATGGAACAGCTCGGTCGACTCCGGCGTATGGTTCAGCAGGCGCACTTCCACCACCCCCATCACCGGCGTGCCATCGGCCTCCGGCGAGAGCTGGGCGTGGTAGCCGAGGATCAGCCCGGCCTGCTCCAGCGCGATCCGCTTGCGTGAGCATTGGGAGGCGGAGAGCCCGATCAGGTCGGCCAGCTCCTGATTGGTGAGGCGGCCGTTCTGACGCAGCAGATCCAGCATCTTGCGGTCATTGTCGTCGATGGAATCCGTCATGCTCGTGGGTGCTCCGGTAGATGAATGGCGTAGGTTCCGGATGATCTGCTGCAGACGGCCTTCCGCGCAAGCCGGGCAACGTGCCGCCCGGCTTGTGATGCTCAGAAGGAAGGCGTGGTCAGCATGGACGCAATGCTGCGGATACCTTCCAGATAATTGCCCAGGCGCAGGTTCTCATCGAAGCTGTGCTGGTTGTTGTCGGCATTGACCAGCGGCACCACCACATAGGACATCTTCAGCACATCGACTGCGCCGCTCATGGGCAGAGTCGAACCGCCCATGCGGATCTTCTCCGGCTCCTGCTTGCGCGGCGCTGCTACCCCGGCGAGCACCCACTTTGCCAGGGGTGAATCCATGGCCACCCGCGCGGCACTGGCAGTGCTCGGATAAGCCACCAGGCTCAGGCGGGCCAGGCGCTCATGGCGTGCGCGCTCTTCGGCTGTCGGCACCTCCCCCTCAATGAGGTGGAAACCCTGCGCTTCGATGTATTGGCGAACCAGGCCGAACATGTCTTTCGGCGCGATCTCCGGCACGGTACGGATATTCAGGCTCGCCATCGCCTGCGACGGGATCGCGTTGGCAGCACGCGAACCGACGCGGGCAGCCTCGAGCCCGAGGATGTCCAGCGACGGATATTGCACCGCCTCAACCGGATTGGTGGCTGCCGCCAGCCCATCAAGCTTTGCCACCCCGAAACGCTTTTCGAGTGTGCCGGCGGGGGGCGCAATCACTGCCATGCCCTGGCGGTCTTCGGCGCTGATTTTCACGCCATCGTAGAAACCCGCGATACGCACCTTGCCCTCGGCATCCTTCATGCTCGCCAGCAGGGTGGCCAGCCGCAAGGCCGGATTCGGGATCACGTTGCCATAGGTACCGCTGTGCGGCGCCGAACTGGCACCGAAAACGGTGAGATCAAGCTGGATCGAGCCACGGTTGCCGAAGTTGACGCCCGGCTGATTGCTCGATGGCATTGCACCGTCATAAACGATGAGGCCATCACTCTTGAGCAGTGCCTCGTTCTCCTGCATCACGATGTGCAGACGCGGCGAGCCCTTCTCTTCCTGCGAATCGAGAATCACCTTGATGTTCACGGCCGGCTTCTGTTTCACGGCCCGCAGCCCGTCCATGGCGGCAAGGAACATCATGATCGGGCCCTTGTCGTCCGCCGCAGCGCGTGCAAACACCCGCCATTCCGGATCAATGCGGCCTTGCTGCAAACGCTCGCCGGGCAATTCCTGCCAGGCGCCGGCAGCATCCCTGGCCTTCAGAACGGGCTTCCAAGGATCACTCTTCCATTCGGCAGGCGTAACCGGCTGGGCATCGAAGTGCATGTAGAAGAGGATCGTCTTGCGGCCCTTCACCGGCTTGCCATACTCGGCAAACACCAGCGGCCGGCCCTCATTGGCGAGCTGCCGGGTGACAAAGCCGCGTTTCTGGAAAGCCTGCTCCAGCCAGCCTGCGTTGCGCTGGATGTCTTCGGGCTTTACAGCGTCCGCAGGCAGGGACAGGAACTCGAAGTACTCCGGCATGCTCTGGCGCGCGAGCTGCTCGGCGTCCAGCGATGAAATCAGGTGCTGGGCCTGAACTGGCGCAGCAATCAGCAGCAGGGCCGGTACAAGCGCAAACGTGCGGATGGCAGACAACATGGCAACTCCGTCTGGATGATCGAGAGACAGGGGCTCACTGGCGAGCTTCAGCCGCCGTCACCGCGGCAAGCGGCTCGGGCAACCTGCGACGCAAGGCGTAGAAGCACCACAACACCAAGAGCCAGACAGGAATCAGCGATACGGAAATGCGCGTATCCGGCGTCAGCCACATCACGATCAGGATGCCGACCATGAAGGCCAGGCACAGGTAGTTCGTCAGCGGCGCCGCCCAGCTGCGGTAACGCGGCGTCACGCCATGCCGGGCCATCGCCTGACGGAACTTGAGATGGGTAATACTGATCATCGCCCAGTTGATGATCAGGGCCGCCACCACCAATGCCATCAGCAGACCGAAAGCCTGCCCGGGCAACAGATAGTTGAGCAGCACGCAACCTGCCGTGGCCAACGCCGACACGCCCAATGCCGCCACCGGAATACCGCGCGCATTGACGCGGCCAAACGCCGCCGGCGCATTGCCCTGCACGGCCAAGCCCAGCAGCATCCGGCTGTTGCAATACACGCAGCTGTTATAGACCGACAGTGCCGCCGTCAACACCACCACGTTCAGCACAGTTGCCACCAGATCCGAATCCAGCGCATGGAAGATCATCACGAAGGGGCTGCCGCCTTCCTGCACCTTGTCCCACGGGAACAGGGACAGCAGCACCGCTAACGCACCGACGTAGAAGAGCAGGATCCGGTAGATGACCTGATTGGTGGCTTTCGGGATGCTGTGCGCCGGGTCATCCGCCTCGGCCGCCGTGATGCCTACCAGCTCCAGCCCGCCGAAGGAAAACATGATGATTGCCATGGCCATCACCAGCCCGCCGATGCCGTGCGGGAAGAAACCGCCAAGCTGCCACAGATTGCTTACGCTGGCCTGAGCGCCGCCCTGACCGCTCACCAGCAGATAGCCGCCGAAGGCGATCATGCCAAGGATGGCCAGCACCTTGATGATCGAGAACCAGAACTCCATCTCGCCAAAGAGCTTCACGTGCAGCAGATTGATCGCATTGATCAGCACGAAGAAAAACAGCGCCGAGATCCAGGTCGGAATGCCGGGCCACCAGTACTGCACGTAAATACCCACGGCCGTCAGCTCGGCCATGCTCACCAGCACATAGAGTACCCAGTAGTTCCAGCCGGACATGAAACCCGCCAGGCCCCCCCAGTAGCGATTGGCAAAGTGACTGAAGGAACCGGCCACCGGCTCCTCAACCACCATCTCGCCCAACTGGCGCATGATGAAAAACGCGATCAGGCCGGCAATCGCATAGCCCAGCAACACGGCGGGACCAGCCAGCTTGATGGTCTGTGCGATGCCGAGGAAAAGCCCGGTACCGATGGCCCCCCCCAGCGCGATCAGCTGGATGTGGCGGTTCTTGAGGCCTCTCTTCAAGGCCGGATTTTTCTCGTGTGCAGACATGGATCTCGATACCGGGAGCAAATGAACGCGCGCGCAAAACGCCGCACAAACCATCCTCAAGGATCCGAAACCTTACACGATTCGTGCATCAAGGTCTGCTCATCCAATCCTGCTGGATTGCCCCGGCTCAAATGTAGGCGTGCTCAGTTTTCCTGATACGCCCGCTCGATCAGGGCTTTGGCTTTCTCGAAGTCGGCGGGCGTACGCAGGGTCAGCTCCAGATCGCCGGTTCCCCAATGGCCAATCTTGCTCACATCGCGCGAGAAGCCTTGTTCCAGCGCCAGGCTTGCCGGATCAAGCTTGAGGATCAGGAACACATGCGGATCGACCTTCGAGATCAGAGACATACACACGAAGTTCTTCAGCCTGCGGAACGCCACGTAGAGCTTCAGCGGCTTCTCGATGATGTCATCGCCCTGCACGAGAATGAAGCTGCGCGTCTGCTCGAACAGCGCTAGCAGCTCGGGCGAAGCCGTCGCAATCTGGTCGGCGTGCGTCTTAATGGCCAACGTGGAGGCTGCCGGCGTCTTGGTCTGCTTCTCCACAGGCAGCTCATCGGCTTCCGCGACAGATTGCGTACTCGCCGCACTCGCGCCATTCACCAGTTCGAGCAGCAGCAGATCATAGCCAAAGAGCTTGTAGTGGATCAGCTCGATGTTGCGGTTTATCTGCGCAACGGCAACCGCTACGAAATCAGCTACGTGGCATGCTCTCCTGATTCAAGCTACCGAAAGAAACTCTTGAACCGTTGAGACGTCGAGCGACGGAAGGCTTCCGACATTGATGTTGTACTTGATGCCTGTCACACCGAGCGGTGGAACATAGTCATCGGGGAGTCGGGGGAAAGTGCCGGTTACCTCAAAGACATGCACATCTCGGAATGTGAATCTCAGCAACGTGCCGGTCTGTCGCAGACCTTCATGCCATCCTAGCTGTGCCAAGCGTGAATCGAAGACATCGAGCGCATGCCCATCCGATCCGAGCTTCTCACGAATTTCATCAACGCGGTCAGCCAGGGTTTCGTCACCGCCCAGGCTTCTCTCCAGCATGACGCTGACGAACAGAAGTCGTTTGTTGTTGGGCGGCCTTAGCTGATCTATGCGGGAAATCTCATGTCGCGGCTCAGACCGCGTGGTGGTTTTGACCTCGACATGAACTTCCTGTCCGACGAAATCGTGGCGTTCGCTGTCCGGGCCGCTCCACAGGTGGCATACCCGCGGGCCGATGGTCGGGAATAGCACATTCGACAGCACCCAGAGTTCTCCGAACAGGCCGATCTGCTCCGCCGAGCTGAGGTCGGGTGCGAGTGGGCGCAGTGCAGCGCGCACGTCGTCGATGATCCGCTCGACTGAGACAGCAGGGTCGCGGCCTTCGATCTGAATGGCATGGAGAACTTTGTTGGCGACGAGCGTCAGAAGCTCTTCGTGATGGCTGCGGGCGGAGACATCGAGCCATATCTGTCCGCCCTCCAGGATGCGTACCTGAAGGCTCTGCAGATCCGGAGGCAGATTTTGCGGAGCGACATCGATGGTCAACAGCAGGTGCAATCGTCCGTCGTTTGAAACGCCGATCAGTGCAGTTTCGAGGCCTTCGGTTGCTTGTTCGTAGATGTCTTCGTATGGAAGCCGCTGCTCACGCAGAATTGCCCAGCGCTGTTGTGAGATCTCACCCATGGCGAACCCCATGGTTCACGACAAACCGTTGGTCGCCATCCGTGGTCCGGGGTAGAGACAGTGCGAGGCCCAGCACGGCCTGGGTCGGTGCTCGCAGCGGTTCGGGATCGAGAAGGTAGAGCAGCAGCAGCCCTTGCTGTGCAGGACGTTCTGCGCGCATTGCTCGAGCATTGAAACCAGACGCGGTGCGGTAGTTGTCGGGTCCGCCGTACAGATCGACACCTTCGTGGCGGGGGTCGATTAGGATGCCGATCGATTCGTTGGCTTGCAAAGAACGTCGCACGAGGCCGAATGGCCTTCCGCCCAGGAGGACCTGCCGTTCCCACCGAGGGTTGGCCACGAACACCGTCCAATTCGTCAGCTCTCCCGCTTCGGCGCGCTCCAGTATCCAGTCGGCAATCTCGGCGCCCTGAAAAGCAATACTGTTTGGGTGTCCTTCGTAACGCCGAAGGAACAGTGTGATGTCTTCTGCCGGGACATCGTGCGCAATAGCGCCACCATGCGCATCCTGTGTTGGCTGATGCTGTCGCAGCAGCGTCGATGCCAAGTCAACGTTCCGCTCCAGCAGTTCCCTATCCTGCAGTGGAAACAGGATGGTCTGCGGGTTCTCACCAGACCATGACCGCGCGTCATCCGTCTGCATTTTGCTCTTGTTCTTGCTGGTAAGCAGAAGCTTCGAATGAGCGCGCATCCGGATGGCCATCTGGTCAGGCCGGCGGCCGGCGTTGTTTAGTGCTGTGATCGAGTTACGCAGAGACTCTTCAACCAGTGCCAGTTCCACAAACCACTGTGCGATGCCTTCAGTTGTCCAGATGCGGATCAGGTCTTCGTATCCTGCACGGAAGCCGTACCAGCGAGCCATCTGTAGCAAGGCGTCAGCCAGCGACGTCGTACGCAGGAAGTAGGCTATCGTCAGACCCTCAAGCGTCAAGCCACGTGAGAGCCGATTGCCGCCGACTGCGACAATCTGCCGGCCCGGCTTGGCGTCGTACTCGAGTTCGTCGCCCGTCGTGCTGTTGAGCACTACGACAACCAGACGAGCCAAGTTCGTCACTGCCTCTTCGAGGAGAATCTCTTCGCTGCAGGGCAGATCGACCGGTCCCAGTCCTGCGAGTGTTGACCGGAACATCTTTCTGAGCACGCCTGGTTCAGCGCTCTCGTGATGAAACCAGTTGCGGATCTGGTCTTCTATCGCTTCGCCGATGCGTAGCTGGTCCTGCTGGAGTTGTGATACGTGCACCAGCATCGTGTTCGGCTTGCCCAACTGTCCGCGCAGCAACCTGATAGCGCCGGCCAGCGCAAACGTCAGAAGGGCATCGGCAAGCGACTTGGGCAGATCCAGCGGCCCCCTGACGACGATAGCCTCGCTCCTTTTGCGCTGCTTCGGCTTCAGAGCCTTCACATCTGCCGGGTCGACCGGACGCAGAACATCGCGGCCTTGGGCACTGGTGCCAAACAGCTCCTCGGTCCCTGTGTAGCCGTCCGGCCGCGGAAGCTGGACGACGAAGTCCTTTGGGAACAGGTCATCGCCGACTTGGTTATCGCTGGCGTCGGGGTCGATGAGGATGTTGGCGAATGGCGTTGCCGTGTAGGCGATGTATGTGGCCCGCGGAATCTTCCTGAGAATGTCGCGGATCAGTGCGTTGGTCAGTGATGGGGCCGACTCATCATCCGGTGCAGTGTCCGCGTCGATACTTGGGTCACTTCGATTGCCCCGTGTATTAATGGATGCTTGATCCGCTTCGTCATCGATCAGAAGAACCGGTACATCAGCGAGCCGGCCTTCGAGTTTGTTGAACCACTCATTGAGCCGCTTCAGAATCGGCGTAATCTTCTTGGCGACGATCAGGACGGTACCGGACGATGCAAATCCGTCGGCAACCTCCGGCTCGCGAAAGTCGGTGGCCTCGTCAGTCAGCCTGATCCAGTCCACGCCTGTCCCGGCTAGCTCCAGGTCCAGCCGCTTCTGCGTCTGGTTCCGCAGTGAATCGTGAATTCCGGATAGAACGATGATCAGGCGGTAGCCTACATCGGCTGCGCGTGCCGCAACAGCCGTGAAGTTAGCTGTCTTGCCGGACTGAACATAGCCGACGACCAGACCGCGGCACTGAAACTCCGGGCGACCTATGGGTGTGGTCTTCGAGATGATTCGCAGCGATTCCTCGGCAACTGATGCAATCTGATGCGGCTTCCACTTGGGCTGGGAGCGGAGATACGCCTCGTGCCGGGACCAGTTGGTCCAAGCGGTCCCATCTGTCCAGAGGGCCAGCCTGGGCTTTAGAGTGAGGGGCTGCGGAAGTCGGACCTGCATCAGGCCTTGTCCGTCAGTTGGTCCGGAACACCAGCCCTCTCTAGCGCGCGAAGGAATTCAGAGAGAGCGGCTTTGGCCTCGGCATCCTTGTCGATGAGCTGTACGAGCGTCACCAGCGTTGGCATTAGCGGGGTGACTTCGACTTCCTCTCCTTTGAATCCGGTTTTGCGCTGCCATGGCTTGTCGCCACTGCTGACAAGGCGGATCGAGGTTTTTTCCTTCTTCACTGCGGGTGATGGAACAGGCGGCGCCACCGTCGTGCCTCCTGCTGCTGTCGTTGGAGGCACAAAGCCATTAGGCGCTGGCGTGCCTGTAGGCGGAACATTCTTGCCGCCACCTGTCGGTACCGGCGCAGGCTTATCCTTCTTGTTGTACCGGACACGAGCTGCCGCGCGAGGGGCCTTCAGTAAGGCTTCCAGGGGCTTGGTGATCGCAAACGGCAGGCGAACGAGTTGCTTGCTGATATCCACCTGTAGTTTCTCATCTGCGAGCCTGTCGAAGTCGATGGCAACACGAAGCAGCTTGGTGTGCTCATCTTTGACGAAGAGATCCTCCCAGCCGCCCCATTTAATGAGGCGATCAAGGCGGTAGAAGTACAGCCCTTGGGCATCATTGGCACGGCCGTTCAAGGTGTGTCGCTCCCGCTCGACACGCTGCTCAAGTGGAGGTAGCAGCTTGATATATTCATCGAACTCCGCCTCGTTTGGTGTGACATACGCGCGGACATAGAGGGCCGGGGTCTTGTCCGGCGTGGGGCCCGGAAGCTCGATGCGGTGCTGGTCGTACTCCTTGGTCAGCGGATGCCCCATGGGATTGTTGGCGCGCAGGATCTCATCGTTCAGCTTGATGACAACCTTCTCACGCCCGCGTGCCTTGCCTTCGAGGTACCGGTGGAAGACAAGTTCTAGATGCGACTTGATTGCAGCCAGCTCCTGTGCATAAGGAGAATCTGTCCTCCCCCTCACAGGCTCCATCGAGGGACGCATCTGCGTGAGTAGCACGGCTGTGCCCGAGTCTCCGATGTGCACTGCAGAGGCATGCTCTTGCGCCACCGGGTCGTTCAGCAGCTCCCAGCGGCGCGTTTTAGCGAGGTGATCCTTATCCCAGGTGAGGGTCGTGCTCTGGTTTCCGGCAGCCTTCGACACTACCGTTAGGCGATCAGCCTGGGACCAAGCTGCCCCCTTCAGTCCATAGCCGAACTTGCCCAGGTCGCCGTCCTCGTATTCACGCTGGTGTCCGATCTTCATTGCGTTGCGCAAACCTAATGGAGTCATGCCCGTGCCATCGTCGCGGATGCACATCCACCGGCCGCCCGCATTGGGATTCGGGAACGTGATATCGATCTCTCTAGCTCCATGCGACAGGCTGTTGTCCACGAGATCGGCCACAGCGCTGGGCAGACTGTGGCCGGCACGTGCCAGGATCTTGAAAAGGCCAAGCGGGTCCGGCGCGGCGTCATCGTCGTTGCGCTTGTTGTCGTTTTCCTTTTGTGACATCACCGACACTGTTTCTGCCTCCTTAAAGAGCTGCGGGAAGTGATCCGAGAGCACTGCTTGGCAGTGCCGGCCTTCATCCCCGTATAACGCCACCATTGCGGACTTGCCAAGGCGTGCGCTCTCTCCATGGCCGAGGATCGAAGAGCTGGCGGGGTGCTCTGCGGGGATGACAACCCACGAGGCCTTTGCCGGAGTTGTCGAAGCGTCAACGACCATTGCAAATAGCACACCGGGATCGACGAAGCTGTAGAAGGGGCTTGTCGGGCAGTCGCCCTCAAACCTCCAGTTTTTGTGCTGCCGCTTGAGCCATGATGAAACGTCCACCACAGTGTGCTCGTCTTCCAGACGCTGGCAGTTGATGGCAATGGTGTCCCGATCTTCTGCAGAAGGGAAAACCGTGTCTACAACGTCCCAGTCAAAATTGATGGAGCGCTGCTTTGCGCGTTCCTTCCCCTGACGGCGGTACTCATGAAACATTCCGAGTTCGGAATGAGTCAGCAGTCGGAGAATCGTGAACTTCACTTCGTTCCCTCTGTTGTTTTGATCTGTGAAGGATTCAAGTCGAACAGCGTTACACGCATGTCCGTCGTTTCCGGTGCCCCCAGGCACTCTCTGATCCCGCGCGCGATGGCGTAGGCGAAAAGTGGGGGTACGGCGTTGCCGATCTGCTTGAATGCCGGGTTCATCGAGCCCTTGAAGACGAAGCCGTCGGGAAAGGACTGAAGCCGCGCAGCCTCGCGGACGGTGATGGTGCGTGCCTGTTCCGAATCGAAGTGGATGTGGGAATAAGAGTCCTTGCCGAGGTGCGCCATCAGTGTACGGACGGGGGCGTCAGGACGGAGCTTCCACCATTTATTGGGGAATTTTCCCGGGTCATAAGGAATGCGCCAGTCCGCAATATACGAAATGACGTCCGGATTTCTCGGGTCTGTGGACAAACCGCGCTTCTTGCGGTTGGCAAGCCAAGTCGCAATCTTATGCTCGACATAGGCATGGACTTGCGGGTACTCCCAGCCGGGCTGGATCTCGGCAAAGATTTTGTAATCCCGAGGCAGGTATCGAAAGATATGGCCGGTCGTGGATTTGGTCGCAAAACCGTTCCACTCGCGCATGAGGCGGGAATAGGCTGTCGTAGGCTTCGCCGTGATGTATTCGACAGCTTCCGACGGATCCTTTGCCCCGCGCCGAATCCCGCCAGTACGCAGGAGGTCCCTTGCGAACCGCGGTGGGAGATCCGCAAGGGCATCGGACGCGGTGGTGGCGGCGGGAGAATCGGGCGCGGGATCCGGAACCCAACGATGGTGTGCTGAACCTTCTGCTTTCAGTACGCGGCGGGCGGCATTCTTGGAGCTGATGTAGCCAGACGGAAGAACAAGGTGGTGCGTTGGCACCGGAAACCGCGGCTTGACGCCAGCAGCCCGATGGATGCCGACAAGGATCATCCGCTCCCGCATCTGCGGAACTCCGTACCAAGCGGAATTCAGCAGCGTATAGGCAACGTCATAGCCTTCTTCCGCAAGACTCTTTGAGACGAGCTCGGCAACGTTGGTACCGCCATGGTTGAGAATGTCTGGCACGTTCTCCATCAGGAGCGCAACGGGCTTTGTCGCCCGGATGAACGCGACGTACCGTTCCCACAGACTCACACGACCGTCTACGAGGAACGCCTGGTCCGCCGTTACCTCTTCACGCAGACGTGCTTGTTCGCGGAGTTTGGCCCGGCCAACACGGGCGAACGCCTGACAGGGCGGTCCGCCGACTAGGACGTCGATCTGGTGGTCTGTGGCACCCAGCAATCCGAGATCGCCGAATACGGAGTCTGCGGTTTCGGTCACCGCATCTCGCGGGGAGTGGTGCGCTTCCTTGTCACCGCCGACAGAACGCGAGCCGAAGTTCGCTCCGTGTGACTTTGCAGCCCATGGGTCCATTTCAATGGATGCCACCGGCGTGAATCCAGCAGTGAGGAAGCCCAGGGAGATGCCGCCACACCCTGCGAACATGTCCATGTAGCGAATCTCGCCGCCATTCTGAATGCGCTGCAACTTGCTGCGGATCAGCGTTTCATCGGTAGTCGAGGCGCGGAGTGTATTACCGAGCGAAGGGGGCAGGTCGGCGGCGGTGGTGCTGGGCGTTTCAACGGGTTTGCTGGATTGCGACTTGCGCGGAACGGTTTGGACGGACATCCGGTATCTCTCATAGGGCGCATGTCACCCGACAGCTCAAACGTCGATATTGCGGGCGTTTAGGGCATTTCTTTCAATGAAATCACGGCGTGGCTCAACCTGATCACCCATCAGCGTGGTGAAGATTTCATCCGCAGCAATCGCATCATCGATCTGCACTCTGAGCAGACGGCGCACGGCCGGGTCCATGGTGGTTTCCCACAGCTGCTCGGGGTTCATCTCGCCGAGCCCCTTGTAACGCTGCTTGCCAAGGTTGCGCTCGACTTCGTTGAGCATCCAGGTGATGGCTTCGCTGAAGCTCTTCACCGGGCTGGCCTTGTCGTTGCGGCGCATGCTGGCGCCTTCGCCGATCAGACCGTTGATGAGCTGGCTGGCGCGGCGGATGGTGACGTAATCACCGGAGACGATGAATTCCGGGTCAATCACGGTGCGCTTGATGTTGCCGTGATGCATGCGCTCCAGCGTGAGTTGCCAGGCTTCGTGGATCTCGTTGAACTCGGCAATCACCGTGACATTGACCGGCGCGACGACCTGCAGACGCTGGGCAGAGGCGCGGGTAGCGGCTTCATCTACAAGGCTCAGCTCGATATCGTGGGCCATGGCGGCTTGCAGCACGTCCGGATCGATCCAGCTGGTAAGGCGGTTGATGACGGCTTCGGCCAACAGGTAGGCGCGGGCCATTTCTTCGAGGGCCGTGCCTTCGATGGGCGTTGCGCCTTCGCGCGGCAGCAATGAAGCGCCATCAAGGGAAAGCTTGAGGAGGTGACCAGAGAGCTCGTGATCGTCCTTGATGTACATCTCGTTGCGGCCGTGCTTGATCTTGTACAGCGGCGGCTGGGCGATGTAGATATGGCCACCTTCGACCAGCTCGGGCATCTGGCGGTAGAAGAAGGTCAGCAGCAGGGTACGGATGTGGGCACCGTCAACGTCCGCATCGGTCATGATGATGATGCGGTGGTAACGCAGTTTTTCGGGCTTGTAGTCGTCCTTGCCGATGCCGGTGCCGAGCGCGGTGATCAGGGTGGTGATCTGCTCGGAGGAAATCAGCTTGTCGAAACGCGCGCGCTCGACGTTGAGCACCTTGCCGCGCAGCGGCAGGATGGCCTGGAACTTACGGTCACGGCCTTGCTTGGCGGAACCACCGGCGGAGTCGCCCTCAACGATGTAGATCTCGCACTTGGTGGGATCCTTTTCCTGGCAATCCGCGAGCTTGCCGGGCAGGCCGATGCCGTCCAGCACACCTTTGCGGCGAGTCATTTCGCGCGCCTTGCGGGCCGCTTCGCGGGCACGCGAGGCTTCGACGATCTTGCCGCAGATGGTCTTGGCATCAATCGGCTTTTCGAGCAGGAACTCGGCTAGCTTGGCGGCGACGACTTCTTCCACCGCCGGACGGGCTTCGCCGGACACCAACTTCATCTTGGTCTGCGAGGCAAATTTCGGATCCGGCATCTTCACCGACAGCACGCAGGCCAGGCCTTCGCGCATGTCGTCACCGGAGATGTCGACTTTGGCCTTCTTGGCGATCTCGTTTTCTTCGATGTACTTGTTGATGACGCGGGTCATCGCCGCGCGCAGGCCGGTGAGGTGGGTGCCCCCGTCGGACTGCGGAATGTTGTTGGTGAAACACAGCACTTGTTCCTGGTAGCTGTCGTTCCACTGCATGGCGACTTCAACCGTCAGCTCCACGTTCTGGACCTGGCCGGTGGTCACCAGCGTAGTGCCCGCAGCATAGAAAACGTTCGGATGCAGGGTGGTTTTAGCACGGTTGATGTAGTCGACGAAGCCCTTCACGCCACCGGAAAAGGCGAAATCCTCTTCCTTGTTGTTGCGCTGGTCGACCAGCTTGATCTTCACACCGTTGTTCAGGAACGAAAGCTCGCGCAGGCGCTTGGCAAGGATTTCGTAGTGGTATTCGATCTTGCCGAAGATTTCCTCATCAGCCAGGTAATGGACTTCGGTGCCGCGCTTTTCAGTGTCACCGATCACCTTGAGCGGCGAGACTTCGACGCCGTTCTGGATCTCAATTTCACGGTTGATCGCCTTACCCTTGTTGAACTCGATGAAGTGCTTCTTGCCATCACGACGCACGGTGAGACGCAAAAACTTGGAGAGCGCATTCACGCAGCTCACGCCCACGCCGTGCAAGCCGCCAGAGACTTTGTAGCTGTTCTGGTTGAACTTGCCGCCAGCATGCAGCACGCACATCACGATTTCAGCTGCCGAGCGCTTGGGCTCGTGCTTGTCATCGAACTTGATACCGACCGGAATACCGCGGCCGTTGTCAGTGACCGAGATTGAGTTGTCGGTGTGGATGGTCACCACGATGTCGTCGCAGTGGCCGGCCAGCGCTTCATCGATAGCGTTATCGACCACCTCGAACACCATGTGATGCAGACCGGTGCCATCGGAGGTATCGCCGATGTACATGCCGGGGCGCTTGCGCACGGCTTCCAGACCTTCGAGCTGCTGGATGCTGTCTTCGTCGTAGGCGGGTTGCTGGTTCTGTTCGGACATGGTGTTCCTGTTTCAGGGATATTCGATGGGCAGGATCAGGCGCTTACTTGCGCGCCTCTTCGCTGGCGTCGATGAGGATCAGGCGGCTGTCGGCGTTGAATACCAGCCGGCCCTCACCCTTGTAGTAGCTTTCGGTACTCCAGGCATCCGAGCCGAAGTAGTAGGGCAACCAGCCCACGCCACCGGACTGGGCATCCACGGCAGCAGGCCTGCCGATCAGCTGCTCGACTTCGCTGCGGCTCATGCCGATCTCGAGGCGGACAAAACGCCCGCCAGCAAGTGGCTGACCCACGATACGACCGGCCAGCTGCTCACGTCCGCTGATCTCGCGTACCTGCTCCCGGGCTGCGTGAGGCGGCAAGGGAGCAGGCGCAGAGCAAGCCGTGAGAATGGCCGCGCACAGGATCAGGAGCCAACGAAGCAAGGCTGCATTCATGCTCAGATTCGCATCGGCATCACGACAGCCTTGAACTGCTCATTGCCAGGCAGGGTGAACAGTGCGGAGGACATCGGCTCGTTGAGGTGGATCTCGACGGTATCGGTAACCACGTTGTTGAGCACATCGAGCAGGTAGGTCACGTTGAAACCCAGCTCCAAGCTGTCGCCCGAGTAGGAGATTTCAAGTTCTTCCTGAGCCTCTTCCTGCTCGGCGTTGGAACTGATGATACGCAGCAGGCCAGCTTCGAGCACCACACGCAGGCCACGGAACTTTTCGTTGGTGAGGATCGCTGCTCGCTGCAAGGCAGAGAGCAGGCTGGCACGATGCACCGTGACCAGCTTCGGATTGCCTTGCGGGATCACCCGTTCGTAATCCGGGAACTTGCCGTCGATGAGCTTGGTGATCAACTCGATCGGACCGAAGCGGAAGCAGGCTTGGTTGCCGGTGATCACGATCTCGACCGGATCATCGCTGTCGGCCAGCTGGCGGGTGAGTTCCAGCACTGTCTTGCGCGGCAGGATCACCTCGGTTTTCTGGAATTCCTCTTCGAGTGTGTTGGACGACAGGGCCAGGCGGTGGCCATCCGTGGCCACCAGACGCAATTCGGTGCCCATCACCTGCATCAGCAGGCCGTTCAGGTAGTAGCGGATATCTTGAGCGGCCATAGCATAGGCTACTTGGGCCAACTGGCGGCGGAAATCTTTCTGCGGCAGACGCAGGGTGAGGCTTTCACCCGTGTTGAGCTGCATGCGTGGGTAATCGGCGGCAGGCAGGGTCTGCAGGTTGTAGCGGCTCTTACCGGCCTTCAGCGTAAGGCGCTTATCGTCCAGCAGCAGGCTCACTTCGCCATCAGGCAGGGCGCGCAGGATGTCCTGCAGTTTGCGTGCGCCCACAGTGATCGACGCATCCTCACCACCACCCTGAGAAATCTGGTGGGTGGTGATCTGGATCTCGATGTCTGTAGCCAGCAGGGTGAGCGTGTCACCCAGCTTCTCGATCAGCACATTCGACAGGATCGGCAGGGTATGGCGTTTTTCAACGATGCCTGAAACCGACTGCAAAGGCGCCAGCAAGGCATCACGACTGCTTGTTAACAAGAGCATTTATATAAACCTCCTATTATTTATATATCGCGCCATTTTCTGTGGATAAGCACAAAAAAAGCAATTAATTCAAAAGCTTGACCGTGTTCATGAAGCTGTTGGAAAGGGTAGGGACAAGTGTGTGTGCAAATGTGGAGCGTTTTTGCCTGACTAGCTTGAAACCTACTTGTTCACAATTCCTTCCCAGGGCTTGCCTGCTCTTGTCCACATTCCTGCCGCGTTCCGGAGCTTGTTCATGATCTTACTGCGAGGTAGCGATCGGGAGTTCCGGGCCGTTCTTCATTGCGCTGAAGATTTCTTGCGATAGATCGTCAGCAGTCTTTCAGGAATTTTCAGTTTGCCAATCCACTCACCTAGCTTCTATCTGGATGGAGCCTGCAGGCTTTGCAGCTGACTGTTCTGTTGTTAACAAGAGTTCTTATATAAACCTATTACTACTAATATATCAGCCACTTTTCTGTGGATAAGCCTTTAAATCCTTTTTTATTCAATAGCTTAACCCTGTTCATTAGCCTGTGTGCAGGAGTACTTGAAGCTTGTGGGGGAGTGGGGATGATTTCTGGCACAAGCGGCAAACCCGTTCTTGTCCACATTTGCTCCGCTGCCATTCCCATGCTTGTACACAGGCTGTTTGTCGCTTTTTATCCCCTCAAGGTCTGGGTCAGGACGTGCAAATCATGGTTGAGTTGCTGGTCGCCGAGGCGTAGTTCAGTCACCGTGCGGCAGGCATGCAGCACCGTTGTATGGTCACGCCCGCCAAAAGCGTCACCAATGGCCGGCAGTGAAGCCGGGGTGAGCTCCTTGGCAAGGTACATGGCGATCTGGCGCGGACGGGCGATGTTGCGCGTACGTTTCTTGGAGAGCAGCTCGGCAAGCTTGATCTTGTAGAAGTCCGCCACGGTCTTCTGGATCAGTTCAAAGGTGATCTGACGGTTATGGGCTGCGAGCAGGTCGCGCAGTGCTTCACGGGCCAGCTCCAGGCTGATTTCGCGGCCATGGAAGCGGGCGTAAGCTACGACCTTCTTAAGCGCACCTTCGAGTTCGCGCACGTTGGAGCGCAGGTTCTTGGCGATCAGGAAGGCCACGTCATCCGGTAACGGCACGTTGTCGAACTCAGCCTTCTTCTTGAGGATGGCAATGCGCATCTCGAGCTCAGGCGGCTCGATCTGCACCGTAAGGCCCCAGTCGAAGCGGGAGATCAGGCGGTCTTCCAGACCCTGGATATCCTTCGGATAGGTATCACAGGTGATCACGATCTGCTTCTTGGCTTCAGTCAGCGCATTGAAGGCGTGGAAGAATTCTTCACGCGTACGATCCTTGTTGCCGACGCCGAGGAACTGGATGTCGTCGATCATCAGCAGATCCAGCGAACGGTAGTAGCGCTGGAATGCGTCGAAGTTCTTTTGTTGATAGGCACGCAGCACGTCGGAGAAATAGTCCTCCACATGTACATAGCGCACCACGGCCTTCGGATTGTGGCGCAGCACTTCGTTGCCGATGGCGTGGATCAAGTGCGTCTTGCCCAGCCCAACACCGCCATATACGAAGAGCGGGTTGTAACTGCTGCCAGGGTTGTTGGCGACCGAAATGGCGGCTGCGCGGGCCAGATCGTTGGCGCGGCCGGTCACCAGGGTGTCGAAGGTGAAGGCCGGGTTGAGGCGGGTCTTCTCGTAGGCAGTACTGCCACCGGTATGAATTGCCGGTGCTTCGATCACATTGCCTGAAGCCTGGCTTGCAGTCTTGGGCAGGCTGTTGGAAATGGACTGTGGAGAACTTGGTGCCGCAGCCGGGCGGGCTGGTGTTGCGGTTGGCTTCTTGCCGGGAGTACCAAGTTCCAGACTAAGTACGGTGGGGGCGCCGAAAAATTCAGCTGCCAGTTCTTCAAGGCGGCGCTGATAGCGCTCACGCACCCATTGGAGGACGAAACGGTTGGGCGCGCAGAGTTTGATACCGCCCGCTTCTCCAGCTTCGGCTACCTCGAGCGCACGGATCCAGGTGTTGAACTGCTGTGCGGGCAGTTCATTCTCCAGGCGGGCCAGACAGGCATTCCAGAAAGCTTGACTCACGGTTTGTTCGGATCTTGTTCTTGTGTCCAGCGCTGCTGCGGCTGGAGGGGGCTGCCCCGGGTTGATCAATCCAGCCCTGCCGTGTGCGGCAAGGGCTGCAGGCTGCGTCTTCCGGCGTGGCGGAAGATTGGTGCCAAGAGGGAGAATTCTACAGTTTTACCCCAGATTTATCCACAGGCAGGCTACGCCGCTGAAGGAAGTCTCTATTGACAAACAGCTTGAGAAAATATCTAATCGCGAGTTCGCCGCATCAGTTCGATTAGGGAAAGATCATGAAACGCACGTATCAACCTTCTGTGGTTCGTCGCAAGCGCACCCACGGTTTTCTGGTTCGCATGGCCACCAAGGGTGGTCGCAAGGTGATTGCTGCTCGTCGCGCCAAGGGCCGTCATCGCCTGGCAGTCTGAGCGTGCTCGTCGCGGGTTCGGAGCTGCACTTGGCACCGGCCGGTTCAGTCCAACCGCAGACAGGGGCACGGTCTTTCAGACCTGCCTATCGCTTGTGCAAAACGGATGAGTATTCATCCGTTTTTGCTTTCAGGAAGGCGGTGCGTGGGCGCTACTTTGTGCTCCACTACCGTCCTTCTGAAAGCCCCACTGCCCGTCTCGGTGTCGTCGTGGCCAAGAAACTGGCCCGTCGCGCCGTGCTGCGCAATCTGATCAAACGCATGGCCCGTGAATGGTTTCGCCATACGCGTGAAACCTTGCCGCACCATGATCTGATCCTGCGTCTGAATGCTCCGGCCAAAGACGTGACGCGCGCCGATCTGCGTCAGGATCTGGCTGCTCTCTTCAAGCGTCTGCCGAAGTGAAAACACTCCTGCTTGCGCTCATCAAGATCTATCAATATCTCGTCAGTCCATGGCTGGGCAGTCGCTGTCGTTTTTACCCCAGTTGTTCGGCCTATGCGGCCGAAGCCTTGCAGCGGCACGGCTTGCTGAAAGGCCTTAAACTGGCGGTCTTTCGTCTGGCCCGTTGTCACCCTTGGTGCGATGGCGGCCACGATCCGGTTCCCTGAATCAGGTTTCAAACATCCCTCACCCGAGTCTTCATCATGCAGATGGATTTCAAGCGTCTTATCCTGATGGCAATCTTTGCCTTCTCCCTGGTCATGCTGTGGGAGCGTTGGCAGGTCTACAAGAATCCGCCGGAAGTTCCAGTAGCTGCCCAGTCTGCTGTGCAGGATGGGTCTATTCCGGCACCGATGGCATCGGCTACGGCTGCTAATGCTCCAGCTACCGGTGCAGTACCCGGTGCGACCGACAGCAAGATTGGCGTCTATGCCAGTGCTGCGAAGGCGGTGGTGAAGACCGACACGATGATCGCGACGGTTTCCGCTCAAGGTGGTGACATCATTCGCGTCGAGCTGACTCAGCACAAGACCAACGAAGACCACCGCAGCTGGCTGAATCTGGCCAAATCGATCTTTGGTCAGGGTTCTCAGGAAGAGGATGGCCGCAAGAATTTTGTGGTGCTGCAGGAAGAGGGCGCACATTTCTATGTCGCCAATACGGGTTTGATTGGCGAAGGTTTGCCGACCCACAAGACCCTGTTTGATCTCAAATCGGGTGAATACACGCTGCAGGATGGCAAGGATGAAGTGCAGCTGCGCATGAGCGCGCCAGCCGTCAATGGCGTGGCTGTAACCAAGGTGCTGACTTTCAAGCGCGGTTCTTACCTGATCGATGTGAGCTACGAAGTAAACAACGCTTCAGCCAATCCGCTTGCCACGACGGCCTACTTCCAGCTGGCGCGCGATGACAAGGCGACCGAGCAAACAGGTGGCATGTTCGGTGGTATTGGTACTTTTACTGGCCCCGCCGTATTCACTCAGGAAGGCAAGTTCCAGAAGATCGATTTCAAGAAGATCGCCAAGGATGAAGCCAAATATGTGAAGAGCGCCAAGGATGGCTGGATGGCCATGGTGCAGCACTATTTCGTGAGCGCTTATCTGCCGGCTGAGGGCCTGCAACGCGATTTCTATACCCACAAGATTTCCGAGGGTGTATTTGGTGCCGGCATCAAGCTGCCGCTGACTGCTGCAGCTGGTCAGACCGCTAAGCTGTCGGTACCGCTGTATGTGGGCCCGCAAGAGCAGGACAAACTCAAGGCACTCGCCCCCGGCTTCAATCTGGTGGTGGATTATGGCTGGGTGACGGTGATTGCCGAGCCGCTGTTCTGGGTGCTGTCCGTGATCCACAAGCTGGTCGGCAACTGGGGCTGGGCCATCATCATCGTGACCCTGTTGCTCAAAGCGGCCTTCTATCCGCTGTCTGCTTCCAGCTACAAGTCCATGGCCAAGATGAAGAACGTGATGCCGCGCATGAAGGCGCTGCAGGAGCGTTACAAGGACGACAAGATGAAGCTCAATCAGGCCATGATGGAGCTCTACAAGACCGAGAAGGTCAATCCGATGGGTGGTTGTCTGCCGATTCTGGTGCAGATGCCGGTGTTCATCGCGCTGTACTGGGTGCTGCTGGGTGTGGTCGAGATGCGTCAGGCGCCCTGGGAATTCTGGATTACTGACTTGTCGGTGAAGGATCCCTACTTCGTGCTGCCGATCATCATGGGCGTGACGATGCTGATTCAGACCAAGCTCAACCCGACGCCGCCGGATCCGGTTCAGGCCAAGGTGATGATGCTGATGCCGATCATGTTTACCTTCATGTTCCTGTGGTTCCCGTCCGGTCTGGTGCTGTACTGGGTGCTCAACAACGTGCTGTCGATTGCGCAGCAGTGGTACATCACACGGTCCATCGAGAATGCAGGTGCCAAGCCAGCAAAGTGATGTAATTGCCGCCATCGCGACCGCTCCCGGTCGCGGTGGGATCGGCGTGGTCCGGGTGTCAGGCCCGGATCTCGCCGGCTTTGCACAGACCCTCACCGGGCGTTCTCCCAAGCCTCGCCACGCTTCGCTGGCCAATTTCCTTGATGCGCATACGCAAGCCATCGATCAGGGCTTGCTGCTGTATTTTCCTGCGCCGCATTCCTATACCGGTGAAGACGTGATTGAGCTGCAAGGTCACGGAGGTCCGGTCGTCATGCAGATGCTGCTCGCACGCTGTGTGGAACTAGGGGCGCGAATCGCCGAGCCTGGGGAATTCACCCGCCGAGCCTTTCTGAACGAACGCCTCGATCTGGCTCAGGCTGAGGGTGTAGCAGATCTGATCGATGCGACGACCAGCGCGGCTGCGCGTTCAGCCGTGCGCTCTCTGTCTGGCCGTTTCTCTGGCGAAATCCATACCTGGCGCGACAAGCTGGTCGATCTGCGCATGCTGGTTGAAGCCACGCTGGACTTTCCCGAAGAGGAAGTCGACTTCCTCGAAGCTGCGCGAGCGATTCCACGTCTTGAAGCGCTGGGTGTCGAGCTGCAATCGATCCTGGTTCGGGCCAAACAAGGGAGCTTGCTGCGCCGGGGACTGCAGGTGGTGCTGGCGGGTCAGCCCAATGTGGGCAAGTCCAGCCTGCTCAATCAGCTTTCGGGTGAGGATCGAGCCATTGTTACAGACGTGGCCGGCACGACTCGTGATGTGTTGCGTGAAGCTATCCAGATCGAGGGTATTCCGCTCCACATCATTGATACGGCGGGTTTGCGTACAACCGAGGATGTGGTCGAGAAGATCGGTATCGAACGTTCATGGCAAGAGATTGCCGGGGCAGATGTCATCCTGCGCATGGTGGATGCCGGTGTCGGCATCACGGATGCTGACCATCAGATTGATGCTCGCTTGCCGGCAGGTGTGCCGGTAATCTGGGTTTTCAACAAGATTGACCGTAATGGTGAGTCGCCTCGCAAGGATGCACTTGAAGGTGGAACAGGTGTATGGCTGTCTGCCAAGCAGGGTAGTGGTGTCGAACTACTGCGTCAGACCCTGTTGCAGATTGCCGGTTGGGAGTCACATGGCGAAGATGTGTATCTCGCCCGTGAGCGTCACCTGATTGCCTTGCGCGAGGCTGCTGAGCATGTGAGTCTGGCCTTGCAACTCGTGAAACAACTTGATCTGCTGGCCGAGGAATTGAGATTGGCTCAAGAAGCTGTGAATACCATTACTGGTGAGTTCGGCGCCGACGATCTGCTCGGTGTGATCTTCTCCCGTTTCTGTATAGGCAAGTAAGATGTCTGAACTTGAAAACCAGCAGGCGGATGCTCTGCAGATTTCCAGCGAACTAGCGCGTTGCCTGATCGCCTTGAATGTCGACTGGAGCAATCACACGGAGCTACGCAAGCTCGCGCGTGGAGCACTGAGCTACAAATCTGAACAGATCGGTCAGCATCTTGAGGCGACTGATTTCGAGGCTCATGCCCGTTTGAAGTTTTATGGTCTGGTGGCATTGATGTTTCAGACCATGGAAGAGGGAGCACAGGAGGGCGAGCATATTCACGGCACTGAGTTGTGGAAAGCTGTTGCCCGTGCTCTCTGGGCAGAGAAAGAAGCTGCTGCGAAGTAGATGTTCCACGTGAAACAACTCTAAGTGGAATACGCGCTTCTGCTCTGCGGAGCTTTTCTTGCTGGTCTGATTGATGCTGTGGTTGGTGGCGGTGGCCTAGTTCAGCTGCCTCTGTTGCTGGCTGTTTTTCCTGGAATATCGATCCCGGTGCTGTTTGGCACCAATAAGCTTTCCAGCATTGCGGGTACTGCCAGTGCGGTCTGGCAGTACTCGCGCAAGATTTCGATTCCCTGGAAACTTGCCTTTCCAGCAAGTGCTGCAGCACTGATTGGTGCTGCCTCAGGGGCAGCGACGGTTTCCTTTCTGCCGCCTGCGGCTTTGCGCCCGATGGTGCTGATTCTATTGATCGTGGTTGGTGCCTACACCTGGTTCAAGCCTGATTTCGGCAAGAACAGAGTGGAACATGAACGGCGCCATCCTCGTGTGCTGGCTAGTTTGCTGGGAGCGGGGATCGGTTTCTACGATGGATTTTTCGGGCCAGGAACTGGCAGCTTTCTGATCTTCGGTTTTGTGCGCCTGTTCGGAATGGACATGCTGCATGCTTCAGCCAGCGCCAAACTGGTGAACTTCGCGACCAATCTGGCAGCGCTGAGTTTCTTCCTGCTCCACGAAGGTGTGATGTGGAAGCTGGGTCTGGCCATGGCCTGTGCCAATGTGCTTGGGGCTCAGATTGGCACACGCCTAGCAGTGCGTCACGGTAATCGTTTCATTCGCTGGTTGTTGCTGGCCGTGGTTTCGGTCTTAATCATGAAGCTGGCTTGGGATCTCTTTAAATAATGTTCCACGTGGAACATCGCTAAATCTTCGGGTTATCCCGCGCTTATACAGCGCAACACACAGCTTTTCCACAGACCTATCCACTAGGCCCTAAAACCCCTGCGGCGTATCATTGCGAGCCCTTTTGTGGATTTGAACCAATGCTGTATCCCGAACGTTTCGATGTGATTGTGGTGGGTGGTGGCCATGCCGGCACCGAGGCTGCGCTGGCGGCCGCCCGTTCCGGTAGCAAGACGCTTTTGCTGACGCACAACATCGAGACCCTCGGTCAGATGAGCTGCAACCCTTCCATCGGCGGCATCGGCAAGGGCCATCTGGTCAAGGAAGTGGATGCGCTGGGCGGCGCCATGGCCGAAGCCACGGACGAAGGTGGCATCCAGTTTCGCATCCTGAATGCGTCCAAGGGCCCGGCGGTGCGTGCCACGCGCGCTCAGGCCGACCGCATCCTGTACAAGGCCGCGATCCGTCGCCGCCTCGAAAACCAGCCGAACCTGACCTTGTTCCAGCAGGCCGTGGATGACATCACGGTGGCTGGAGAACGCGTTACTGGCGTGGTTACGGCCATCGGCCTGCGCTTCGAGGCGCCGACCGTAGTATTGACGGCCGGCACCTTCCTGAATGGCAAGATCCACGTTGGCCTGGAAAACTATTCCGGTGGGCGGGCAGGGGATCCGCCCGCGATCTCGCTCTCCCATCGCCTGCGCGAACTGGCCTTGCCGGTAGGACGTCTGAAGACCGGCACGCCGCCGCGCATCGATGGCAAGACCGTCGATTTCTCGGTGATGCAGGAGCAGCACAGCGATGATCCGCTGCCGGTGTTTTCATTCCTCGGCAACGCGGCTCAACACCCGAAGCAGATGCCTTGCTGGGTGACCCAGACCAATGCCCGCACGCACGAGATCATCCGCGGCGGGCTGGATCGCTCGCCGATGTACACCGGCGTGATCGAGGGCGTAGGTCCGCGTTACTGCCCCTCCATCGAAGACAAGATCCATCGCTTTGCGGACAAGGACAGCCACAATATCTTCCTTGAGCCGGAAAGCCTGACTTCCCACGAGATCTATCCGAACGGGATCTCCACCTCGCTGCCTTTCGATGTGCAGCTGGCGCTGGTGCGCTCGATCCGTGGCATGGAGAATGCGCACATCCTGCGTCCCGGCTACGCCATCGAGTACGACTACTTTGATCCGCGCAACCTGAAGTCCAACTTCGAGACCAAGTCCATCGCCGGTCTCTTTTTTGCTGGCCAAATCAATGGCACGACCGGTTACGAAGAGGCTGCCGCGCAGGGCCTGTTGGCGGGTGTGAATGCCGCGCTGCTGGCGCAGGGCAAGCCGGCCTGGTGCCCGGCGCGCAGCGAGAGCTATCTCGGTGTGATGGTGGATGACCTGATCACGCGCGGCGTGACCGAGCCTTACCGCATGTTCACCTCGCGGGCCGAGTTCCGTTTGAGCCTGCGCGAAGACAACGCCGATCTGCGTCTGACTGAACAAGGCCACGCCCTCGGCCTGATCGACGAGCGTCGCTGGGCCGCCTTCAGCGCCAAGCGCGAAGCCATCGAGCGCGAGACTGCGCGTCTGCGTGCGACCTGGGCGATTCCGCACAAGCTGGCAGAGGGTGAGGCCGAAGCCACCTTCGGCAAGTCGCTGGAGCGCGAAACCCGCTTCTTCGATCTGCTGCGCCGGCCGGACATGACTTACGCCGCGCTGATGGCGCTTTCGGTAGCCCCGGAAAATCCCGAAACGGATACGCAAGTCATTGAACAGATTGAAATTTCTGCAAAATACCAGGGCTATATCGAGCGCCAGCAGGAAGAAGTTCAGCGTGCGGCCGGGCAGGAAAACACCGTGCTGCCGCCGGATCTCGATTACAGCGGGGTGAGCGGCCTTTCCAACGAAGTGCAGCAGAAGCTGCGCACTCACAAGCCGGAGACTCTGGGTCAGGCTTCTCGCATTCAGGGCATCACGCCGGCCGCGATCTCGCTGCTGCTGATTCACCTGAAGAAGCTGGAAATCGCGGCGCGCGCCGTCAAAGGAGAGGGCGCATGAGCACGGCCAAGCGTCTGGCTGCCGGCATCGACAAGCTCGGCCTGAATCTGAATGAAGACACCCAGCAGCAACTGCTCGCCTACGGCGCGCTGCTGATGAAGTGGAACAAGGTCTACAACCTCACCGCGATCCGCGATGAAGCGGCGATGATCGATCTGCACCTGCTCGATTCGCTCTCCATCCTGGCGCATCTGGCGCATGTGACGCGCGTCGCCGATATCGGAAGCGGCGGCGGTTTGCCGGGCATTCCGCTGGCGATCTGCCGGCCCGATTGCGAAGTGGCGCTGGTCGAAACCGTCGGCAAGAAAACCAGTTTCCTGCTGCAAGCCAAGGCTCAGCTGGGCCTCGCCAATCTCTCGGTGCACAACCTGCGGGTCGAGAATTTCAAGCCGGCCGAGCTGTATCCGGCGATCAGCTCGCGCGCTTTTGCCAGTCTCTACGATTTCGTCAGCCTGACCGACCATCTGCTCGCCCCCGGCGGCGAATGGATTGCAATGAAGGGTCAGTATCCTCAGGACGAACTCGATGCCCTGCCGCCCGGCATCCAGCTGCGCGAATCGCGCCGCCTGCAGGTGCCCGGCGTCGATGCAGAACGACATCTTCTCTTCCTTACCCGGACCTGATCCCATGGCTCGCATCTTCGCGGTAGCAAACCAGAAGGGTGGCGTTGGCAAGACCACCACCACCGTCAATCTCTCGGCAGCGCTGGCGGCACATGGCCAGCGCGTGCTGCTGGTGGATCTCGATCCGCAAGGCAATGCCACGATGGGCTCGGGCGTGGACAAGCGTACCGTGCCGTCCACGGTGTATCAGGTGCTGATCGGCCAGCACAGCGTGGCGGAAGCTCGCGCGCGCTCCGAATCAGGTGGCTACGACGTGCTGGCCTCCAATCGCGAACTGGCCGGTGCCGAGATCGAACTGGTGGGCATGGATAACCGCGAGAAGCGCCTTAAAGACGCTTTAGCGGCCGTGGATGGCGAATACGACTTCGTGCTGGTGGATTGCCCGCCCAGCCTCTCCATGCTCACGCTGAACGGCCTCTGCGGGGCTCACGGCGTGATCATCCCGATGCAGTGCGAGTACTACGCGCTGGAGGGCCTCTCGGACCTCGTGAACACCATCAAGCAGGTGCATGCCAAGCTCAACCGCGATCTGAAGATCATCGGTTTGCTGCGCGTGATGTTCGACACCCGCAGCACGCTCAGTCAGCAGGTGTCGGCCCAGCTGGAGGAACACTTCGGTGACAAGGTCTTCAAGGCCATCATCCCGCGCAATGTGCGTCTGGCCGAAGCGCCCAGCCATGGCATGCCCGGTGTGGTCTTCGACAGGGCCGCCAAGGGCTCGCAGGCCTATCTGCAATTTGCCGCCGAGATGATCGAGCGGATCAAGACAATCTGAACGGAATTTCCTCATGAAACCCAAGATGAAAGGCCTCGGCCGCGGCCTGGAAGCCCTGCTCGGCGGCGACGCGCTGCCTTCTGACACCGGCAACCTCACCACCCTGCGCGTTGAAGACCTGCAGCCCGGCAAGTACCAGCCGCGCACGCGCATGGATGCTGGTTCGCTCGAAGAGCTGGCCGCCTCGATTCGTGCTCAGGGCCTGATGCAGCCAATCACCGTGCGCCCGATCGCCGGTGGCCGCCACGAAATCATCGCCGGTGAGCGCCGCTGGCGCGCAGCCCAGATCGCCGAGCTGACCGAAGTGCCGGTGATCATCCGCGAGATTCCGGATGAAGCCGCGCTGGCCATGTCGCTGATCGAAAACATCCAGCGCGAAGACCTCAACCCGCTCGAAGAAGCCACTGGCATTCAGCGCCTGATCGACGAATTCGGCATGACCCACCAGCAGGCCGCCGATGCGGTCGGCCGCTCGCGCCCGGCCACCAGCAACTTGCTGCGTCTGCTGCACCTGCCCAAGCCGGTGCAGGAGCTGCTGATGGCCGGTGACATCGAAATGGGCCATGCCCGCAGCCTGCTCGCCCTGCCGTCTGCCGAGCAGATCCTTACCGCCAACGAAGTTGTCGCCAAGCGCCTGTCGGTGCGTGAAACCGAGAAGCTGGTGAACAGCCAGACCAAGCCCAAGGACGACAGCCTCAAGGCCAAGCCCGCCGCTGATCGCGATGTGGCGCGGCTGGAAGAAGAGCTGGCCGACAAGCTCGGCGCGGTGGTGAAGATCAAGGCCAACAAGAAAGGCGCCGGCAGCCTCACCATCGAGTTCGCCAGCCTGGACCAGCTCGACGGGCTGATCGGCAAGCTGCAGGCCTGAAGGTCTGGCCGTGCGAATGGAGCGATGGCTGATACGAACGGGCTGGCTGCTTGTGGTGCCTGGGCTGTTGTTGCTGGGCTTCGATTTTATGCCGATTGAATTCGTGGACTGGCTTTCTCGCGGGTTTTCTTCCAGCCCATCCCCGCATGCTTACGTAAGAGTCGTTCCCGCTGATGCCTCGGGAGCGCTCATTCAAATGGCAGCTCAAGCGCTCGCCGTCATGGGTCTTGGATTGGTTATTTCGGGTTGCTGGTTGCGCTTCCGCAGGCCAAAGTGAGGCAATCGTTTCTGTGCATCCATGTTGTGCGTGAAAAGGCTGTGCCATGCCTTCCAATTTGTTGAACGAGTTGCCGCTTGCGACCGAAGTCGAGCACTTCCAGACCCTGCTGACCCGCCCCGGCCTGCGCATTGAGCGCATCGTGTCGGATGGTCAGGTCAGTCCGCCCGGCTTCTGGTATGAGCAGGCTGAGGACGAATGGCTGCTGCTGTTGGCCGGCAAGGCCGTGCTGGAGTATGAGGATGGCCGGCAGGTGGCGCTGGTGATGGGCGACTCCCTGCTGATTCCGGCCGCTTGTCGTCATCGGGTGGCCTTCACGTCACCACGCAGCGTGTGGCTGGCAGTGTTCTGTGCGGCTGAGGTCGCCGCGGCGCGGTAATATCGCGGCTGCCCTGAAAATCCTTCTTCGATGACCATGATCCGCCACCGCCTGTTCGCTCTTCTTGCCTTGACCTGCCTTGCTGCGGCACAGGCTGCGCCTTTGCCCGAACCCACCTGTTTCGTGCCCGGCAAGAAATTCGACAATCGTCTGGCTGGCAACTGGGAAATTGCTCCGCTCAATGTGCGCTATTCAATTCGTGCCAAGGGGCGTGAGGTGTGTGTGTATGCCCGCGATGTGCAGGCCGATGAGTACTTCGAGATCCCGGAACTGCAATGGGATGGCAAGGTGCTAGAGATCGGCTTCTACCTGGCTTCAACCAAGTGGAGCACGCGTAGCCGCCTGAGCGTTGAGAATGCCGATCTGCTGCGCGACGAATACTCGACCCCGAAGGGGCCGCGCACGGATTTCTGGACCCGTCGCAAGTGAAACGCCCCTTGTGCTGCATGCTGATTGCGATCTGCGGTCCAGCTGCAGCACAGCAAGCCCTGCTGACAACCAGCGAGCTGAGGTACTGGAAGCTCACCCTGCCGCTGGATGCCGACGGTGACGGCAAAGCCGATGAAATTTCCCGTCCGGCTGGCTACCGCAATCCGCCCTGGTTCACGCCAACCGCCGAAGGCATCCTGTTCCGGGCTAATGCCGGTGGCGCGCGTACCAGTGGCAGTACCGCCTACGCACGCGCCGAGTTGCGTGAGCTGGATGAATCAGGACGCCCAGCCGCCTGGGATTGCCTGGGCGATACGCGCCACCTGAAGCTGGAGCAAGTCCTGCTGCACACCACCACGGCCAAGCCCGAGGCCACTATCGGCCAGATCCACGATGCGCGAAACGACAACCTGATGCTGAAATACATCGGCCCCGCGAAAGCCAATGGATACAGCGATAGTGGGCGGATCGAAGTGCTGTGGAATGACGCAGCGCAGCGTGCAGAACTGGATCCTGCCTATATCCTCGGCCAGCCCATGCAGGTGGAGCTGGCGGTGAATAAGGGCTCGGTGCAGGTGAATTACCGCAATCTCGCCAGCGGAGTGGAGAAACACATCGAAGCGAGGCTCGACTCGGCTAGTGTTGTCGGTGCTTGCTTCTTCAAGGCTGGGGTGTATATCCAGGCCTGTAGTCGGCTCGACGCTTACGGCAAGCCGAATACAGTGTGCGAGAAGAAGGGCTGGGAGGCGCGCCGTTACGACGCGCCGGAGGCCTGGGCGGAAGTGCTGATCCGGCGCATCGAAATGTAGGGTGGGCTTTGTTTGTAGGGCCGACTTCAGTCGGCTTGCCACAAGTGCTGTGCGACTGAAGTCGCACCTACGTCGCACCTACGATTTCCCCAGTCTTCAGCCTCTCACCAGTTTGTGGCAAGTGAGGCTCTGACCGCAGCGCTCGTGTTCGCCGCTCTCCACCAGCTTGAAGCCGTGCTTCTCGAAGAAGGGTTTCGAGAGTTCGCTGGCAATGGCGGTGACTTTCTTTGCGCCCATGGCGGCGGCCAGTTCCAGCAGGTCTTCGAGGATCAGGCTGCCCACGCCTTGGCGATTGGCCTCCGGCGTGGTGAACAGCAGGTCGATCTGGCCGGGCATCAGGATGCCGCCGAAGCCGACGATCTCGCCCTCTTCATCCACGGCTACGCGAACCCAGTTGTCCTGCAGGCGGGCGGCCCAAGCGCTGGCGTCGTCGGCTGTGGCGGCCCAGGCGGCGCACTGCTCGGCGCTGTAGGCGTTGCGGCCGGTTTCCAGGATGGCAGCGCGATAGACCGCAGCCAGCGCGGGTGCGTCGGCGGGCTGGTAATCGCGGGTGCTGACTTCGTGCAAGGGTTCGTTGGTATCGGTCATGGTGTTGATCTTGTAGGTGCGACTTCAGTCGCACGCGGAGCGTAATGGCCGACTGAAGTCGGCCCTACATTCTCGCGGGCACAGGTTGTCCCTACAAGGTCAATGCGCCAGAAAGTGCTCCAGCAAATCATTGAGGAAGCGCTGGCCGCGTTCGGTGGGGCGGATCAGGCTGTCGGTAATCTCCAGCAGGCCGCGCTGGCGGGCACCGATGAGCTTGTCCTCGATGGCGTCCAGCGGCAGGCCGGTGCGTTCTTGAAACAGGCTGCGCGGCACGCCTTCGGTGAGGCGCAGGGCATTCATCATGAATTCGAAGGGCAGTTCGTGGGCTTCCACGGTGTGCTGCTCCTGGATGAAATCATCCTGCGCGCTGCGTTCGAGGTAAGTGTTCGGATGCTTGTGACGCATCTGGCGATGCACGCCTAGGTGGTCCGAGAGCTTGCCGTGTGCGCCGGCGCCGATGCCGAGATAGTCGCCGAAGCGCCAGTAGTTGAGGTTGTGGCGGCACTTGTGGCCGGGCTGGGCGAAGGCCGAGGTTTCGTAGTGGCTGTAGCCGGCCGCCGCCAGTTTCGCCTCGATCATTTCCTGCATGTCCGCCGAGGTCTCATCGTCCGGCAGGCTGGGCGGGTCGCGGTGGAAGAGGGTATTGGGCTCCAGCGTGAGGTGGTAGCAGGATAGGTGCGGCGGCGCAAAACTCAGCACCTGGGCCAGGTCGGCCTCGGCTTCGGCGAGCGTCTGCTGCGGCAGGGCGTACATCAGGTCCGCATTCCAGGTGTCGAAGTGGCTGGCGGCCGCTTCGAGGGCCTGGATGGCCTGGCTACGGTCGTGGATGCGTCCCAGAGCCTTCAGGTGCGTTTCGTTGAAGCTCTGGATGCCCACGCTCACCCGCGTCACGCCGGCCGCTCTGAAGGCCGCAAAACGGGCTGTATCGACGGTGCCCGGGTTGGCTTCCAGGGTGATCTCGCAGCCGGGCTCCAGCGGCAGCAGGGTGCGGGTGGTGGTGAGAAGGCGTTCTAGCCCCTCTGGCGAGAGCAGGCTGGGTGTGCCGCCGCCGATGAAGATGCTGTGCACGCGGCGACCCCATACGCGCGGCAGGCTCGATTCGAGGTCGCGCAGCAGGGCGTCGACATAGGCCTGCTCGGGAATGCCCGTTTCTTTCACGTTGTGCGAGTTGAAATCGCAGTAGGGGCATTTCCTCACGCACCACGGGTAGTGGATGTAGAGCGACAGCGGTGGCGGCGCGGCAAGCTGCGGGGCGTGGCTTTTCAGTGCGGCAGCGCGCGGAATGATCGGGATGGTGCGGGGCATTGGTTCAGGGGGCTTCGAAGGCGCCCAGCCAGGGCGGGCAGGCGAGCAGCGCATGATACTGGCTCGCGTTGATCAGGCGCAGGTTGCCGGGCATGGCTTCGATGCGGGTGGCCAAGGTGGCGGTGGGCAGGGTGGTCGGGTCCAGCGTATCGGAGGCTACGGCCATGCTCCACAGGCCGCCGTAGAGCGGGATGCTCGGGAAGAAGGGCGTGACCAGCGCGAAGACCTCGCGTAGGCGGGCGAGCAGGGTGTCGGCTTGTTCGCGCTGCCACAGCGGCGAGCCCAGATGCAGGCTCAGCGCGCCGTGGGGGCCGAGCAGGCGGCGGCAGGCGCGGAAGAAGTCGGCCGTGAAGAGGGGGGCGGCGGCGGTGTCCGGATCGGTGAGGTCGAACACGATCAGGTCGAATGCGCCATCGGCGGGTTGCCAGCGCTGAACGTAAGTGGCTGCATCGCCGAAGGTGATGTGCAGGCGCGGGTCGTCCAGCGCGCCGTCATGCAGTGTCGGCAGGAAGTCGCGCGCCAGGCGCACGGTGGCCGGGTCCAGCTCGGCCAGCACCACCTCGTCCATCTGCGGGTACTTGAGCAGCTCGGCTGCCGAGGCGCCATCGCCGCCGCCCAGCACCAGCGCCCGGCTCGGTTCCGGATGGGCCAGACCGGCGATGTGCACCAGGGGCTCATGGCACAGGAAGCTGTCCGCCTCGCTGGCCATGCAGCGGCCGTCGAGCCGGTAGAGGCGACCGAAGGCGGCGGTCTGCCACACCTCCCAGCTCTGGTAGTCGCTGCGTCCGCCGGCCAGCAGGTGTCCGGCGCAGTCGAGTTCGAGTGCGGGGCCGAGGGCTTCGCGGAAGCGGTCGCTGGTGTCTGGATTCATGCTTTGACTATGTGTTGCGGCTGCGCTGCTTGTGAGCGTCCACAAGGGTAGCGCCACGAAAGGGCAAGGCGCGCGAAAGTTTTCGGCGGCTGTTCCGTAATGAGACTGGCCACGTCTGTGCAAAAGACGGACCGTCATCCAGGGAGAACGATGCCATGAGCTCTGTTGCCGTACCCGAAGAACTGACCCTCCACCAGGTACGTGCGATCACGCCGCACCTGATCGATCTGGCTCGCAGCGGTGATGCGCTGGCGCTGGACCTGTCCGGTGTATGCCATATCGACACGGCCGGCATGCAGTTGCTGCTGGCGATTCGCCGCGAAGCCGCGCGGGCCTGTACCCCGCTGGCGCTGGAGAACCCTAGTCCGGCCGTTAGCGAATTGCTGAGCTTCTACCGCCTGGATCGGGTGCTCGCCAGTTACATCGTGAGCGAACCCGCCTGAAGCCGGAACCAGGGCCGCCAGCATGGATGGCAGCATCGACGAAACCCTTGCCCTCTTCGTGGCCGACAGCACCCAGCAGCTGGACGTGCTGGAAGGCCAGTTGCTGGCGCTGGAACGTGACCCGGCCGACCATGCCGCACTTGATGCGCTGTTCCGTGCCGCCCACACCATCAAGGGCAATGCCGCTGTGGTGCAGCTCGGCGAGGTCGAGTGGTTTGCGCACGTGACCGAGAGCGTGCTGGAGCGCCTGCGCAGCGGTGAGCTGCTGGCCGGCTGCGAGCTGATCACGCTGCTGCTGGCTTGCTCCGATCACCTGCGATATCTGGTTACCAATGCCAGCTTTGGCGCAGATGCCAGCCCGGCCTTCGCGGAGGAAGACCGGGCCCGCCTGATTGGCCTGCTGGTGCCCTGGCTGGGTGACGAGCTGGAGGAGGTGGCGCCGCATTCGGATGCCACGCCTCGGCGCAGCGAGGAAGATTGCTGGCACATCAGCCTGCAGCCGGGCTTCGAAGCCCTGCGTCAGGGGCTGGATCCACTGAACTTCCTGCGCCACCTCGAAACCCTGGGCCGTCTCCACAGCCTGCGTGTGGTGGATGACGAAATCCCGCCCAGCGAGGGCTTTGATCCCGAAGCCTGTTACCTGCGCTTTGAAGTGCTGCTCGACACTGGTGCCGACAAGCAGGCCATCGAAGACGTGTTCTCCTTCATGCGCGATGCCTGCACGCTGCAGATCGAGCCGCCGGCGAGTCAGCTCGATGACTGGGTGGATCGCCTCGATTCATTGCCTGAAGACGAATTGCAGACCGGCGAGATGCTGGTGCGGGTTGGCGCGCTGACGCCGGATGAGCTGGCCAGCGGTCTGCGTGCCCAGCGCGGGGGTGAGGGCTCCGGGCCGATTGGCCGCATCCTGGTCGATGAAGGCTTTGTGCCGCCGCAGGTGGTGGATGCTGCCCTGCGCCGGCAGGACGAGATCAAGACTGCGCTGCAACGGGAGGCGGCCCAGTTGCGCGTCTCCGCCGAACGCCTCGATCAGCTCGTCAATTCGCTGGCGGGCATGCAGGGCTCGCTGGCCCAGCTTGCCCAGCGCGGCACGCGTGTCTCGGCCGTTGAAATGGTGGCCTTGCAGCATGCCCTGGAGAAGGCTCGGCGGCTCGCCGAAGGCCTGCGCATGGCGCGCTTTGGCGAACAGTTCCGGCGTTTTCACCGCCTTGTGCGCGATGCCAGCCTGGAGCTGGGCAAGCGTGCCGATCTGCTCGTTTCCGGCGGTGAAGTCGAGATGGACCGGGCGGTGGCCGATGCCCTCGGTGACGTCCTGATGCATCTGCTGCGCAATGCCATCGACCATGGCATCGAAGCGCCAGATGTCCGCCAGGCTGCCGGCAAGCCCGCCCATGGCAGCCTCAGCGTGAGCATCAAGTCGCAGGCCGACTGGGTCTTGCTGCGGGTCAGCGACGACGGTGCCGGTGTGGATCTGGCCCGTGTGCGGGCGGCGGCTGAAGCACGCGGTCTGCTCGCAGCCGATCAGTTGGCTGACGAGGTGAGTCTGCTGGCCCAGCTTTTCGCCCCCGGTTTCTCTACCGCCGAACGCCTCAGCCACTACTCCGGGCGCGGCGTCGGTCTGGATGCGGTGCGTGCGGCGATCCACGCGCTGGGCGGTGAAATCAAGCTGCAGAGCAGGTCGGGCCAAGGCTGTTGCTTCGAAATCCGGGTACCGGCCGCGCCGCCGCAGAGCGCGCTGCCAGCACTTCACGCCGCTGCCTGAAGCGGCCATGCCGAAGCCGATCCGTGTCCTGATCGTCGACGACTCCGTTCTGGTGCGCGAGGCCGCCCGCCAGGCACTTAGCGGCCAGCCCGGCGTCGAGGTCATGGATACCGCCATGGATCCGCTCTACGCCATGGAAAAGATGGCCAGGGAATGGCCGGACGTGATTGTGCTGGACATCCAGATGCCGCGCATGGATGGCCTCAGCTTCCTGAAGAAAATCATGGCTGAGCGGCCCACACCGGTGGTGATCTGCTCCTCGCTGGTGGGCAATGGTGCCCAGATCGGCGTGGAGGCGCTGAGGGCGGGCGCAGTGAGCCTGATCAGCAAGCCCAAGGCCGGCGTCAGTGCCTTCTTCGAGAACGAGAGTGACAACCTCGTGGCGGCCGTGCGCGCGGCCTCACATACGAATCTTGCCCGTCTGCGTCAGATCGCCACCACCCTGCGCCCGATCCCCCCGCTGGTGAAGCCGGCACGCCCGGGCACGCTGAGTGCTGATGGCCGGGTGATCGCGATTGGCTCGTCTACGGGGGGTACCCAGGCGCTGGAAACAGTGCTTGGCGCACTCGGTACCGATCTGCCCGGCATGGTGATCGTGCAACACATGCCGCTGGGTTTCTCGAAGAAATTTGCCGACCGCCTGAATCAGGAGATCCGGATCGAATTGTGTGAAGCCCGCCACGGCCAGCGTGTCGAGCCGGGTCTCGCGCTGCTGGCTGAGGCCGGCAAACAGATGCGCCTGCAGAAGAGCGGCAGCGGCTACATCGTGGAAGTGTTGGAGGGCCCGGTCATCAATCGTCACCGGCCCTCGGTGGATTGCCTCTTCAGCTCGGTGGCCAAGGTTGCCGGGCTACGTGCCCTGGGTCTGATCATGACCGGCATGGGGGATGACGGTGCGCTGGGCATGAAGGAAATGTTCGACTGCGGCGCCCACACCATTGCCGAGAGCGAGGAGACCTGCGTGGTCTTTGGCATGCCGCGGGTAGCGATTGCGCGTGGTGGTGTGCGCGAAGTGCAGCCTTTGCACAAGATCGCCGAGCGCATCAAGGCCTGGGTGGGCTGAGCGGGAAGTTCCTCAACTGCCCGCCAGACGTTGTGCCACGCCGGCGTAGAGAGGAATGCCCAGCAGAAGGTTGAAGGGGAAGGTCAGCCCCAGCGACATGCCCAGATACAGCGAGGGGCGCGCTTCCGGAATCGCGTAGCGCAGCACGGCGGGCACCGCGATGTAGGAAGCGCTGCCGGCCAGCACCATCAGCAGGGTGGTGTCGCCTGCACCAAGGCCCACCACGCGGGCCAGCAGCAGGGCCAGGCTGGCGTGGCACAGCGGCCCGGCCAGCGCGTAGAGCATCAGCCCGCGCGGCACGTCCTTCAGTTCGCGCAGCTTGCGCGCGGCGAGCAGGCCCATGTCCAGCAGGAAGAAGGCCAGCATGCCCTTGAACAGGTCGCCCGAGAACGGCTGCATGGCGTGCTTGCCGGCTTCCCCGGTGATCAGGCCGACCAGCATCGCGCCGAGCAGCAGCAGTTGCGCACCATCGGTGAAGGATTCGTGCAGCACCTTGCGCAGTGAGAACGACTCACCTGGGCCGCCGAGCGCCGCAGCCCCGCCTCCCACCGTCACCATCGGCGTTGCGCGCTGGCGCAGCGCGTTGGCGAAAAGCACGGCCATCACGATGGCGGGTGACTCCATCAGCGCCATGGCGGCAGCCATGTGGCCGCCATAGGCCACGCCATTGGTTTCGAGATACTGGATGGCGGTGATGAAGCTCACCGCACTCACCGAGCCATAGGTGGCCGCGATGGCGGCGGCATCGAAGCCCGGCAGATAGCGCCTGAGCAGCAGATAGCCACAGGCCGGCACGATGAAGGCCAGGGCTACGGCGCAGGCCAGGCTGGTCGCCACTTCGCTGGTGAGGCCGGAGGCCGCCAGCGCGAAGCCGCCTTTCAGGCCTAGTGCCATCAGCAGGTAGAGCGACAGGAAGCGCGCAATCTGCGGCGGGATTTCGAGGTTGGAGCGTACGGCGCCGGCCAGCAGGCCGAAGGCGAAGAACAGGATCGCCGGGTCGATGAGGTTTTGCATGGCGCAGCCCTGAGGGTGAAGACGGGCTGATCCTAGCGGCTGGAGCGGATCATTAAAAATCTATTATCCTGATGTCAGGAATAAGGATTTACTGATGAATGCAAGTTTCCGCCAGTTGAAGCTCTTTCTTGCTGTGGCCGAGCAGCGCAGCATCACCGGTGCCGCGCGGGTCTGCCATGTGACCCAGCCTTCGGTCTCCATGCAGCTCAAGGAGCTCACCGAATCGGTCGGCCTGCCGCTCTACGAGATGGTCGGCAAGCGTCTGGACCTCACGCCCGCCGGCGAGGCGCTGGCCGAAACCGCGCGCGCCATGGTCGAGGAATGGGCGCGCTTCGAGCAGCAGGTCGACGCCATGAAGGGCCTCACGCGCGGCCGCCTGCGGGTGGCCGTGGTGAGCACCGCCAAGTACTTCGTGCCGCGCATTCTGGGCAGCTTCTGCCAGCGCTATCCCGAGATCGATATCGAGCTGGAGGTGCAGAACCGTGACGGCGTGGTCGCCAATCTGCGCGCCAACCGCAACGATCTCTACATCATGTCGATCCCGCCGGAGGACATCGACATCGAGCGCCACCCCTTCCTGCCCAACCCGCTGGTGGTGATCGCCCCGCTGAATCACCCGCTGGCCAGGCGCCGCAAGCTGGCGCTCACTGATCTGGCGAACGAGCGCTTCATCCTGCGCGAACGCGGCTCCGGCACTCGCACTTCCTGCGATGCCCACTTCCGCAGCGCCGGCTTCAGCCCCAAGGTCAGGCTGGAGCTGGGCAGCAACGAAGCGATCAAGCAGGCCGTGTCTGGCGGGCTGGGCCTGTCGGTGCTGTCGCAGCATTCACTCTCCACCCATCTGGAAGACGACCAGCTCGTCGTACTGCCGGTGGAAGGTTTTCCGGTGCGTTGCAGCTGGTGGATTCTCTACCCGCGTGGCAAGCGCCTGTCCCCGATCGCGCAGGAATTCCTGCGTCATCTGGAAGCGAGCGCGGCAGAGTTGCGCGGGCGTTTTGCGATGCAGCCGTAAGCGCCAGAGTCACGTAGCCCGGATTCCGGCTTTGCCTTCATCCGGGCTAAGGGCGTTCAGCTTGCTCCCACCGGCACCGCTTCGCCGATGAAATCGTCATCATCGTCGTCAACCTTGCTGCGCTGATCCTTGGCGCCGGCAGCTTGAGCATCGCTGGTGAGATCAATGGCGCTGAGCGCAATCAAGCGGCTGCCATGGCGCCAGCGATAGCCGAACCAGATCACGAGGAAGAGCGGGATGCCGATGTAGGTGGCGGCGAGCCCGATCCAGTCGATCTTGTCGGCGCTGAAGGCCTGCCAGTTCTGCCCCAGCGCGATCAGCAGGCACAGGCCGAAGGCGAACAGCGGACCGAAGGGGAAGAAGGCCGAGCGGTAGGGCAGCTCCGCAAGATCGCGGCCCTGCGCCTGCCAGGCGCGGCGGAAGCGGAAGTGGCACACGGCGATGCCGAGCCAGGCGATGAAGCCGGTCATGCCCGAGGTGTTGAGCAGCCACAGATACACCGTCTGGTCGCCGAAGATCGAGGTCAGGAAGCACAGCGCGCCGACCGCCGTGGTGGCGTAGAGCGCGTTGAGCGGCACGCCGTTGCGGCTCACGCGCGCGAACAGCGCCGGCGCCTTGCCCTCGCGGGCCAGCGCATAGAGCATGCGGGTGGAGGCGTACATGCCGGAGTTGCCGGCCGAGAGGATGGCGGTGAGGATCACCGCGTTCATCACGCTGGCCGCAAAGGCGATGCCGGCGCGCTCGAAGACCAGCGTGAAGGGGCTCACACCGATCTCGGTCACGTCGGTCTTGAGCAGGTTCGGATCGGTGTAGGGAATCAAGAGGCCGATGATCGCAATCGCCAGCACGTAGAACAGCAGGATGCGCCAGAACACCTGGCGCACCGCGCGCGGAATGCTCTTGCCGGGATCGTCTGACTCGCCCGCCGCGATGCCGATCAGCTCGGTGCCCTGGAAGGAGAAGCCGGCAATCATCGCCACCCCGATCAGGGCCGTGATGCCGCCTGCGAAGGGCGCGTCGCCGGTGGTGAAGTTCTCCAGCGGCAGTTGCTGACCACCGTGCAAGATGCCGAACACCATCGCCAGACCGATGCCGATGAAGAGGATCACGGTCACCACCTTGATCAGCGAGAACCAGTACTCGCCTTCGCCGAAGCCCTTCACCGAGATCGCGTTGAGGGCAAACATCACGGCTAGGAAAACGCCGCTCCACACCACGCCCGGTATCTCCGGGAACCAGTACTTCATCACGATGCTGGCGGCGGAGAGTTCCACCGCGATGGTCACGGCCCAGTTGTACCAGTAGTTCCAGCCCAGCGCGAAACCGAAGCCTGGCTCCACGAAGCGCGCACCATAGGTGGCGAAGGAGCCGGCCACGGGCATGTAGGCGGCCATCTCGCCGAGGCTGGTCATCAGGAAATACACCATCAGGCCGATCAGCGCGTAGCCAAGCAGGGCACCGCCGGGGCCGGCCTGGGCAACGGTGGCGCCGGAGGCCACGAAGAGGCCGGTGCCGATCGAGCCGCCGATGGCGATCATGGTGAGGTGACGGGTTTTGAGGCTGCGGCGCAGCCCGGGCGCCCCGGAGGGGGCGGATGCGGATGCGGGAGCATTCATGGCATGTTCCATGTGCATGCGTTTCCGGCCGCCGACACCACAAGCCAGCAGGGCACACAAACGCGCGCGGATGCTAGCACCCTGCCGCGCGGTATGCCTTGCTCAGAGCAGGGTCAGATGTCTTGCACAGGCGGTGCGTGGCCTGCTGCGGCTACATCCCGCGCGTGACGACTTCAAGCTTCAGCTCGCGCGTCTCGCCGTTCTTCATGCGCACGCTGAGGATCAGCGGCAGCTTGTCGCCGGCCTTGATCGCCTGCTTGAGGCCTTGCAGCAAGAAGTGCTCGCTGACCGGCGTGAGCTGCACCCGTTTGCGGGCGGGCAGGGTGATCGAGTCGACCTTCACCGGGCGCATCGGGCCGCCATCAAAGGTGATCTGCATGTCGCGCATTTCCACCTGGCTCGCCAATGGCGAGCTGGCCGCAACGATCACGGCTTCTTCCTCGCTGAACAGCTCCATGTAGGCCATGGTGGTGCGCGAGGATTCGAGAATGCCTTTGGCCCAAGGCTGGCTAACCTTGATTTCACCTGCCTGCGCCAGATTGGCGAGCAGCCCCAGTAACAACGCGGCGCCGAGTTTGCGCATGATCTTCCCCTTCAAGCTTTGCGTCGCATGATAAACCGTGCTCGCGCTATGCTTGCGGGCATTCCTGTCCCGATCTCGCCGGAGCCCGCATGCTCAACTCCATTCTCGCCATCAGTGCCGGCGCTTCGCTCGGCGCCGTGCTGCGCTGGCTGTTGGGCACTTCGCTGAACGCGCTGTTCCCGGCCATTCCGCCCGGCACCTTGCTGGCGAACCTGATCGGTGGCTACCTGATCGGCCTCGCGGTGGCCTTCTTCGGCCAGCATGCCGGGCTGGCGCCGGAGTGGCGCCTCTTCGTGATCACCGGTTTCCTCGGCGGGCTGACCACCTTCTCGACCTTCTCCGCTGAAGTCACCACGCTCCTGCAGCAGGGACGGATGCTGATGGCGGGCGGGGCCATTGCCGTGCATGTGCTGGGCTCGCTGGCCGCCACGCTGGCCGGGCTGGCCAGTTTCGCGCTGTTTCGCGCCAACTGAGCCAGCGCGAAGTCTGCGCACAGGCTTTACTGAAAGCAACGCCAGCACTTTCGACAGGAGCTGTGTGATGCAAGGCTTTCAACTGAGTTTCTTCACCCGCCAGGACCACAAGCATGCTGGTCTGCCGCTGGCCGAATGGCTGCTGCAGGAGGCGCGACGTCTTGGCCTCGGCGGCGCTACCCTGATTGCCGCCAGCGAAGGCTTCGGTCATCACGGCAAGCTGCATTCGGTGCATTTCGTCGAGCTCGCCGACCAGCCGCAGGAAGTTACCCTGGCGGTCAGTGCGGCCGATGCCGAACGTTTCTTTGCGCGTCTCGCGGAAGAAGGCATCAAGGTGTTCTATGTGAAGACGCCGATCGAGTTCGGCATCACGGGTGCGGGCTAGCGCATCCTTTTTCACCCTGCTGCGTCTTCCCGGTGAACACACCTGTTTTTCAACGAGGATGCTGCCATGCTGGCCCGCCGTTTTCCCGCCCTGAATCCACTCCATCGCTGGCTCGCTGCGCTCGCGCTGCTGATTCCGCTGTGGTGGTTTGTCTACGGCCAGCTTGATGCCGCCGCCAATGGGCTGGTGAGCGCACTGGGTCTGACGCGTCAGACCCACTTCGGCGAAGCCCTGCATTTCTTCTTCTACGACACGCCCAAGGTGCTGATGCTGCTCTTCGGCGTGGTGTTCGTGATGGGCGTGGTGCAGACCTTCTTCGCGCCGGAACGCACGCGTGCGCTGCTCTCCGGCAAGCGTCTGGGCGTCGGCAATGTCCTCGCCGCCTCGCTGGGCATCGTCACTCCGTTCTGTTCCTGTTCGGCCGTGCCGCTGTTCATCGGCTTTCTGTCGGCCGGCGTGCCGCTGGGGGTGACCTTCTCTTTCCTGATCTCGGCGCCGATGGTCAATGAAGTGGCGCTGGTGCTGCTCTTCGGCCTCTTTGGCTGGCAGGTGGCGGCGCTGTATCTGGGTCTGGGGCTGGCGGTGGCGATCATTGCCGGGCTGGTCATCGGCCACCTGAAGATGGAGGCTCATCTCGAAGACTGGGTGCAGCAGATCGCGCGGGGTGCGGCGCATGTGCCGGATGAGCAGATCAGCTGGGTGGCTCGCTTCGAAACCGGTGCGCGCCATGTGCGTGAGATCGTCGGCAAGGTGTGGCCCTGGGTGCTGGCCGGCATCGCGCTGGGCGCCGGCATTCACGGCTATGTGCCGGAGGATTTCATGGCCGCGATCATGGGCCGCGATGCCTGGTGGTCGGTGCCGGCGGCGGTGCTGCTGGGCGTGCCGCTGTACACGAATGCTGCTGGCATCATCCCGGTAGTGCAGGCCCTGCTTGGAAAGGGCGCGGCGCTGGGCACCGTGCTGGCTTTCATGATGAGCGTGATCGCGCTTTCGGCACCCGAGATGATCATCCTGCGCCGTGCGCTCAAACCACGCCTGATCGCTACTTTTGCCGGTGTGGTGGCGGGCGGGATCATGCTTGTTGGCTATGTTTTCAACCTCGTCCTGTAAGGAGGCATCACCATGAAAGTTACCGTTTACGGACCCGGCTGTGCCCGTTGCCAGAAAACTGCCGAAGTCGTGCAGCAGGTGCTCGTCGCGCGCGGCATCCCGGTTGAGCTCGAAAAGGTCACCGATTACGCGGCGATGGCCGTGGCTGGCGTGATGGCCACGCCCGGTGTGGCGCTGGATGGCCGGCTGGTAAGCACTGGCAAACTGCCGACAGTGGCCGAGGTGGAGAGCTGGCTGGGCTGAAGCGGCTACACTGCCGGGCATGCGCGCTTACCTGCTTCTGCCCGTCTTGTTTCTGCTCGCCTCCTGCATCGTGGTGCCGCGCACCGAGGTGATCTACGATCCGCAGTGCCAGATCCAGTTCAAGCAGATGCGTTTTGACGTGCTGGAGGGCAGCGGCAGTGGTGCGGGCCTGAATTGCCGCACCAGTGCGGATTGCCTTGGATCACTGGTCCTGATCGGCGGGGTGTCGGCCGCCTCGGCGGTGATCTCCGGCAGTATCGTGATCGTCGGCAACACCATCTACTGGCTTGAGAAGCAGGGCCGTTGCCTGGCCGGGCCACCGGCTACGCTGCCGGATGCCGGGCCGGCTCCTATGCCCTGAGCTGGCTGTCGGCCCCGGCGCCCGGGCGTGGCTCTACGCTATCCTGTGGCCCTGAAAAGAGAGGCTGCCGCCGTGATCAGCAGCCCGCATTCCGCACCGCCGGTGCAGCCCTGAAGCAGACGACCATGAACACTCCACAGCGTCCGGACGGCGCCACCGCGCCGGCCTGGTGGCGGGCCTTCCTGCCTGCCCGTACCCCGATCAATGCCCGCGAACGCCTGCGCACCGTCGTCGGCGGCCTGCTCGGCATCGCGCTCACGGCCCTGCTGAGCCATCTGGCCAGTCGCGTTTTCGGCGGCGCGGCGGTGTGGCTGGTGGCGCCGATGGGGGCCAGCGCGGTGCTGGTCTTCGCCGCACCAGCCAGCCCGATGGCCCAGCCCTGGGCGGTGGTGGCTGGCAATACGGTGTCGGCCTTGGTCGGCATTGCGGTGCTGCTGCTCACGGCCGGTCTCGGCTTGCCCGAACTCACTGCCGGCCTCGCTGTGGCCGGTGCAATCGCCGCCATGCTGGCGCTGCGCTGCCTGCATCCGCCGGGCGGGGCGAGTGCGTTGCTGATGGCACTGAACGGCATCAGCAACCCGCTCTTCGCGTTCTACCCGGTGCTGCTGAATTCGGTGCTGCTGGTGGCCGCCGGCATTGCCTACAACCACGCCACGCGGCGTCCTTATCCGCATTCCCAGCAGACCCTGCCGAAGCCGGCCGAGGCCGGGCTGGATGCCGACCTGGACGCGGTACTGGCGCACTACAACCAGGTGCTGGATATCAGCCGCGACGACCTCAAGGCTCTGCTCGCCGAGACCAGCCTGCGCAGCTATCAGCGCCAGCTGGCCGAGCTGCGCTGCAGCGACGTGATGTCGCGCACGCTGATCACTGTCGAGTTCGGCACGCCCTTGCAGGAAGCCTGGAGCCTGCTGCGCGAGAAGCGCATCAAGGCCCTGCCGGTGGTGGACAACTTCCAGCGTCTGGTCGGCATCGTGACCCTGGCGGACTTCATGCGCGCTGCCGAGCTGGACGACTTTGAAGGTATGGACAGCAAGCTGCGCCAGCTGCTGCGCCCCACCCCGGGGCCGAATTCAAGCAAGCCCGAAGTCGTCGGCCAGATCATGACGCGCAAGGTGCGGGTGGCCAGCGAGCAGCGCCACCTCGCCGAGCTGCTGCCGCTCTTCGGCAGCACCGGCCACCACCACATTCCCATCATTGGCGCGGGTGAGCGCCTGGTCGGCATCATCACCCAGTCTGATCTGGTGACGGCGCTGAGCCGGGCCGGTCAGGGCGCGGGCTGAGTGGCCGGGCGTGCGAAGCGGCGCAACTGCCCCGGTTCCAGCAGCATGATCAGGTTGCCGGCCACCGCGCAGGCGATGCCCAACACGGTCCACAGCTGCCACACGAAGCCCTCGAAGAAGGCCGACAGGATCAGCGCCAGGATCGGCACCGCCACCGCCACATAACCGGCGCGCCCGGCCCCGATGCGGCCGAGCAGGGTGAAATAGGCGGCGAAGGCGAACACCGAGCCGAACAGCGCCAGATACAGCAGCGAGAGGATGTAGCCGGGGCGCGTATCGAATTCCAGGCTCTGGCCCTTGGCCAACGCGATCAGCAGCGCGGTGGCGCCGCCGAGGATCATCGCCCAGCCGGTGCCAGCCAGCAGCGGCACGCCCTGCTGGTGATTGCGCTGTGCGACCAGATTGCCGACCGAGGCCAGTACGGCGGCTGAGAGGCCGCAGGCCACGCCGAGCCAGCCGGAAGCGTCATTGACCGTGCTGAGCTCGGGCCAGAACACCAGCACAATGCCCAGCCCGCCGAGGCCTGCGCCGAGCAGGGATTTAGCATCGAGCGGGCGACCGAAAACCAGACGCATGCCGACGAGGTTGAACAGCAGCATGCTCGAATTGAGCACCGCCATCAGGCCCGAGGCGATGTGGCGCTCGGCCTCGTAAGTGAGCGTGTAGCTGATGCCGAACAGCAGCACGCCCTGTAGTGCCACCCAGCGCAGAGTGTGCAGCGGCAACCGGCAGGTTTCACCGCGCCAGCGGCTCCACAGCAGGAACAGCCCGCCGGCAAGCAGGAAGCGGTAGCCCACCGAAGCGGCCGGGTCCACCGTGCCGAGCTGGAAGGTGATCGCCATCCAGGTCGAACCCCAGATCAGGCTGGCGATGGCATACAGGAAGGTACTCGGCAGGACGGCAGGCACGGCGTGCTCCACACACAAAAGCGCAGTCTGCACGTGTGCATGTCTGATGGCTATGGACAGTGGCGCCGCGGTGGCCCGGTCCCGCCGCCGGCACAGTTTGCTGCATTCGCCTGACAGAAGGCCGGAACCATTACGTGGCGTCCGGCTCGAAGCGCAGCAACCCTGCAAACCTTGTTCCGGAGTGGCCTCCATGCTGTCCGAGCTGATTCATGCGCGTCCCCGCCTGGTGCTGCTGGCCCTTGGCATTTTCTGTCTGGCTTCTGTTGGCGCAGCGGTGCTGCTGGGCCATCTCTTCGCGCTCGAAGTCTGTGCGATGTGCTGGTTCCAGCGCCTGGCCTTTCTCACCGCCGGGACTGGCTTTCTGCTTGCGGCGGCCGCGCCCCGTGCTGCAATTCTGACCCAGCGCCTCGGCGAACTGGGCCTGCTGATCGGGCTGGCCAGCGCGGCGCGCCAGAGCTGGTTGCTGCTGCATCCGGCCGAGGCCAGCGGCCACTGTGGTGCCGGCCTGCTCTATTACCTGCAGATCGGCAACTACGAAGCCTTCCTGCAGGCAGGCCTGCTCGGTGGCGTGGAGTGTGCCGAAAACCAGCCCCTGCTGCTGGGCCTGTATCTGCCGCAATGGAGCCTGCTGGCCTTCTGCAGCATTGGCGCCCTGTATCTGATCTGGTGGCTGAGCCAGCGCCGGGCCCTGCCGGCGCGCTGAACGGCAGGCTATCCTGAGGCCATGCGCGACCTCAAAACTACCGACCTGAACCTGCTCAAGGCGCTCGATGCCCTGCTCGACGAGCGCAGCGTGACCCGCGCAGCCGAGCGCTTGAACGTCACCCAGCCGGCCATGAGCGGCATGCTTACGCGGCTGCGCGATGGTTTTGCTGACCCGCTCTTCGTGCGCAGCCAGCGCGGCATTGTGCCGACCGAGCGCGCACTTGAACTGGCCATGCCGCTCAAGCAGATCCTCGGAGAGATCGATGCCTTGCTGCAGCCGGTGCGCTTTGATCCGCTGGCGGCAGATTTCACGCTGCGGGTTGCAGCTACCGACTATGCCTTAAGCGCGGTGGCCGTACCGTTTCTGGCTGCCCTGAGGGTGCGGGCGCCGGGCATCAGGCTGGCCCTGCTGCCGCTGCGTGAGGGCGAACTGTCGGCGCAGCTGGAGCGCGGCGAACTGGATCTGGCCCTGCTCACGCCTGAGAGCAGCCCGCCTGAGCTGCATGCGCGGCGTCTGTTCGACGAAAGCTATGTCTGCGTGATGCGCGCCGATCACCCGGCGGCGCAAGCGCTGGTGCTGAGTCTGGACGCGTTCTGTGCGCTGGAGCACGCCCTGGTGTCCTACACCGGCGGGGGCTTCAGCGGCGTGACCGATGCGGCACTGGCCCAACTGGGGCGCACGCGGCGGGTCAGTCTGTCGGTGCAGAGCTTCCTGGTGTTGCCCGAGATCCTGCTCGCCAGCGATCTCGTGGCGGTGCTGCCGCGCCGCCTGGTGACGGGCTTGGCGGGGCTCGTCCTGCGCGAGCCGCCGCTGGCGATCCCGGGTTTCACCAAGCTGCTGGTCTGGCATCCGCGTAGCCATAGCGACCCCGGTCAGCGCTGGTTGCGTGAGCTGCTGGTGGAGTGCTGTGGCGGGGCGGCGGGCTGAGGGTTCCTGTAGGTGCGGTTTCAGCCGCATGGGTGTTACGTTGTCTCGGCCCGACCGGCGGCTGCCGGCCTTGAGAAAGCCGGTGCGTCACTGCACTCAGTCCGCCTCCAGCCGGTAGCGCTCCAGCCAGTGGGCATAGGGCGCCGGCAGCACCCAGGAGGGTCTGGCCATGCCCAGCTTTTTCGCCAGCGCATAGGGGTAGTGCGGGTTGGCGAGCAGGGCACGGCCGATCATCACCAGATCCATCTGCCCTTCGGCCACCACGCGTTCGGCATCGCTGGCGCGTTCGATGCCCCAGCTCGAGGCCACCGGCAGGTCGGTTTCGCGCTTCACGCGTGCCGCGATCGGTGCGAGGAAGGCCGGGCCCCAGGGCACCTGGGCTGCCGGCGTGCAGAAGTTGACGCTCACATTCAGGAGGTCCAGCCCGCCCGCCCTGAATTCACGCACCAGCTGGATGGAGTCCGCCAGGGTTTCCTCGTCGCGGCCGTCGTATTCGATTACCCCGAAGCGGGCTGTGAGCGGCAGGTTTTCGGGCCATTCGCCGCGCACCGCGGCCAGGGTTTCGAGCAGGAAGCGGGCGCGGCCGGCATGCTCGCCGCCGTAGCCATCCGTGCGCTGGTTGGCATGCGCCGAGAAAAAGCTCTGGGCGAGATAGCCGTGGGCGAAGTGCAGCTCCAGCCACTCGAAGCCGGCTTCGCGGGCACGGCGCGCGGCGGTGGCAAAGTCGCCGGTGACGCGGGCGATATCGGCCAGCGTCATTTCCTTCGGCACGCGTGGCAGGTTGGCGCCGAAGGCGCTGGCCGAGGGCGAGAGGGTGTCCCAGGCGCGGGCGTCGCCGGCCGGGATATGGTCGTCGCCCTCCCAGGGACGGTTGGCACTGGCCTTGCGGCCGGCGTGGCCGATCTGGATGCCGGGCACCGCGCCGGCGGCCTTGATGGCGGCTGCAATGCGCGCCAGTTCGGCGCCTTGGGCATCGTTCCACAAGCCCAGGCAGGCCGGGGTGATGCGGCCTTCGGGTGACACGGCGGTGGCTTCGACGATGACCAGACCAGCACCGCCACGTGCGAGACCGGTGTAGTGGGCGAGATGCCAGTCGTTGGCGAGGCCGTCGCTGGCGCTGTACTGACACATCGGCGGTACGGCGATGCGATTGCGCAGGGTGACGTCCTTGAGCTGGAAGGGGGAGAACAGGGCTGACATGGTGTGTCCTGAGCGGAAAGGTGAACGGGAAAGCCCCGGCATCCGCCGGGGCCTGGTTATCACGCGGATGATGGCTTACCTGGCCTCGCGCAGCGCCTGCAGCACCAGCTCGGCGACCTTGGCGGAGGAGGCCGGGTTCTGACCGGTGACAAGGCGGCCGTCGCGTACGGCGAAGGGCTGGAAGTCCGGGCCGCTCTCATAGTGAGCGCCGAGGGCGCGGATGCGTGTTTCGAGTGCGAAGGGCACGCTCTTGTCCATGCCGGCAGCGACTTCCTCGGTATTGCTGAAGGCGGCCACACGGCGCCCGGCCACCAACGGCTGGCCCTTTTCGTCCTTTGCGTTCACGAGTCCGGCCGGGCCGTGGCAAACCGCTGCCACGATCTTGCCCTCGCCCCAGGCCGTGCTCACCAGGCGTGCCAGTGTGTCGCTCGTGGGCAGATCCCACATCGTGCCGTGGCCGCCGGGCATGAAGACCGCGTCATAGTCGGCGGCGGCGAGGCCATCGATTTTTATCGAGGTGGCGAGGCGCGTGCGCAGCGCTTCATCCTGCAGGTAGCGCTCGACGCTGGCCGGATTTTTGCCGACGGCTTCGATGGAGTGTGGGTCGACCGGTACCTGGCCGCCGGCGATGGAGGCCACTTCGACCTGCGCGCCGGCATCGACGAAGGCGTAGTAAGGGGTGGTGAATTCCTCCAGCCACAGGCCGGTGGCTTGGCCGCTGGTGCCGGCCGTGGCGTGAGAGGTGAGGATCACGAGGATCTTGAAAACGGGGCTCATGCGGATCTCCTGAAGGCAAGTTTGTTTAATCCCTTCAGCCTACGAGCCTGCGAACTTTAGATAAACTGATGAATCCTTATTGAATCCATAAGAGTTCATTGTGTTCAGCCCGCAGTGGATCCACACCTTTCTGGCCATCGCCGAGAGTGGCAGCTTCACCCGTGCGGCCGAGCACCTGGGCCTCACTCAGGCCGCGGTGAGCCAGCATGTGCGCCAGCTCGAGATGCAGCTCGGGCCCTTGCTGCTGCGCCGCCCGCGCGCACTGGAACTCACGCCGGCTGGCCTGGCCTTCCTTGACTACTGCAGGGAGGTTGAGCAGGCCAGCCGGCGTCTGCAGGTGCGTCTCGCCGACGCCGAGGCCTTCAGCGGCGAGGTGGGCCTGACCACTCCGGGCAGTGTTGGCCTGGCCCTGCACGGCCCTTTGCTGGCGCTGCAGGCGGCGCATCCCGGGCTGGTGATCCGTCATCGCTTCGCACCCGATACCGAGATCCTCGCGGCCCTGCTGGAGAAGCAGTACGACTTCGGCGTGGTGACCCTGCGCCCGGATGACCCGCGTTTTGCCGCCAGCGAATTTGCCGCAGAGGTGCTGGAGCTGGTCGTGCCGGCCGGAGTGGCGGTCGAGCAGTGGGAAGACCTCGTGCGCCTCGGCTTCATCGAGCATCCGGATGGCCCGGCGATGGCCACCCGGCTGCTCAGCCGGGCCTTCCCGGCCAATCCGGGGGTGCGCAGCCTGCCGCGCCACGGCTACATCAATCAGGTCAGCCTGATCCTCGACGCGGTGGCGCAGGGCTTCGGCTTCACGGTGATCCCGCGCCATGCTCGCCAGGCCTACGCCCAGCCGGCGGCGATCAGCGTGGCCCTGAGCGGCGAAGCCTATCCGCTGTGGCTGGTGCAGCGCGCCGAATGGCCCCTGTCGGCGCGGGCCAGCTTCGTGCTGGAGCAGTTGCGCGCCGCGATGCGGGAGGCTTGAGGGCGGCAGGCAAAGCCAGATATCTATCCAGCTTATGTATTGAATACTGTTTTGCGATTGGATTGATATCTCGCGGATTTGCATGATGTGAACACGGCCTGCTACCCGACCGGGTGCCAGGTTCCCTCACACAAGGAATCCCGCATGAACGAGATTTTCTGGCCGCAAGGCTATGCCCCCGGCTTCACCGACAACTTCGCCTCCAATGAAATGATCGTGGCCGGCCTCAGCGTGGCCGAGGTCTGGCCTTTCCTCAATACGCCGGCGCTGTGGCCCACGTATTACGCCAATTCGGCCAATGTGCGCTTCTACGATGGCAAGGGCCCTGAGCTGGAAGACGGTGTCCGCTTTTATTTCGAGACCTTCGGTTTTCCGGTCGAGGCACAGGTGGTGGAACACGTTGCGCCCAAGGCCGGCGAGCCGGCACGCGTGGCCTGGCATGGCTGGGCGGGTAGCACGCAGGAAGATCGCCTCGATGTGCATCACGCCTGGCTGCTCGAAGACCTCGCCGGTGGCCGGGTGCGTATCCTGACCCAGGAGACCCAGTGCGGCGAACCGGCCAAGGCGCTTGCTGCGGCCGAGCCGAACCCGATGATCAATGGCCACGATCAATGGCTCAAGGGCATGGTGGCGGCAGCGCTGAAGGCGAAGGGCTGAACATGGCACGCATCGCTTTTCTGGGCCTGGGCGCCATGGGCAGCCGCATGGCCGCCAATCTGCTCAAGGCCGGTCATGCGCTGACGGTGTGGAATCGCAGCCCGCAGGCCGCTGAAGCACTGGTCCAGGCAGGTGCGCGGCTTGCTGCCAGTCCGGCCGAGGCGGCTGTCGAGGCTGATTTCGTGATTGCCATGTTGCGCGACGATGAGGCCTCCCGCGCCGCGTGGTGCGATCCGGAGTCGGGTGCGTTCAGCACGATGGCGACCGGCGCTGTGGCGATCGAGAGTTCCACCCTGTCGCTGGAAGGCATCCGCGCTTTGGGCGAGGCGGCTCAGCTGCGCGGCATAGCCCTGCTTGACGCCCCTGTTTCGGGATCACGCCCGGCGGCCGAGGCCGCCAAGCTGGTTTATCTGGTGGGGGGCGAGGCGGCTGTCCTGGGCCGGGCCGAAGCCGTTCTGGGTGCCATGGGCGCGGCCATCCGGCATGTTGGTCCGCTCGGTGCCGGTTGCATGGCGAAGCTGGCGACCAACGCCTTGCTGGGGATCCAGGTCACCGCACTGGCTGAGCTGATCGGCTGGCTGCAGCGCAGTGGCGCTGACGCGGCCCAGGTTCTGCAGGCGGTCGCCGCCACGCCGGTATGGTCACCGGTGGCGCAGGTGCTGGCGGGCAGCATGTTGCAACAGGATTTCCGGCCACAGTTCCCAGTCGAGCTGATCGAGAAGGACTTTGCCTATCTGCTGGCTACTGTCGGCACCGAACAGGCGGCCCCGACGTTTGTTGCAGCCCGTGGGGTATTTCAGCGTGGCATCGGGCAGGGCCTCGGGGGCCAGAACATGACGGCAGTTGCCAGCTTGTTCAGCCCGGCGTAGCAGGCTTGTGCTCCGGCCACTGGAAGCGGTAGCCAACACCGTAGATGGAGTGGATCGGGTCGCTGCCGCAGGCCGTACCGAGCTTGCGGCGCAGGTTCTTGATGTGGCTGTCCACGGTGCGGTCGGTGACGGCGCGGTGATCGTCATGGAGCTGATCGAGCAGTTGCTCGCGACTGAAGACCTGCCCCGGTGCTGCGGCCAGCACCCGCAGCAGGCGGAACTCGGCAGGGGTGAGATCCAGCAGTTGCCCATTGAGGCTGGCCTGCCAGGCGCCGTCATCGATTCGCAGCTGCGGCGTGCTGGGCAGGGCGGCAACCCGGCCCTGAGCCCGGCGCAGCTGGGCGCGCACGCGGGCCATCACTTCGCGTGGGCTGAAGGGGGTCTTGCCGATGTAGTCGTCGGCACCGCCATCCAGGCCGGCGAGGCGGTCCGCTTCTTCGCTGCGGGCCGTGAGCATGATGATCGGCACCGCGCAGAAGGCGCGCAGGGCGCGGCATACGGCAAGGCCGTCGAGCCCCGGCAGCATCAGGTCGAGCAGGATCAGGTCCGGCGGGCTGGCGCGCACGACGGCCTCCACCCCGGAGCCTTCGGCCAGATGGCGCGGGTGGTGGCCTTCGGCGCGCAGGTAGTCCAGCAGCAGGCCGGCCATTTTCGGTTCGTCTTCGACGACCAGGATGTCGGCCGGGCGGGGTGCGTTCACGCGCCACTCCGCGCCAGCGGCAGCCGGATCGTGATGGCCAGGCCACCGAGGCTGGAGGTGGCCGCTTCGATCTGGCCGTCGTGGGCCTGCACGATGTTGCGGCAGATCGCCAGGCCGAGGCCGGCACCGCCACTGGCGCGGTTGCGTGAGCCTTCGACACGGTAGAAGCGGTCGAACAGGCGTGGCAACAGCTCCACTGCCACCCCCGGTGCCGAATCCTCACAGCGCAGGATGGCTTCGGCCGGGTGGCCAGTGGTGTCGAGGCGCCATTGCAGCTGACCACCGGAATCGGTGTAGCGGCAGCTGTTTTCGAGCAGGTTGTGGAGCAGCTGGCGCAGGCGGGCCGGGTCGGCGAAGACCATCACCGGCTGCGTTGGTAGTGCGCACTGCAGCTGCAATGCGTGCTGGGCCAGACGGGGTGCGTAGCGCTCGGCCACTTCGGCCACGCAGGCGGCGAGATCGATGTTTTCCTTGCGATAGGCGAGGGCGGCGACATCGGTGAGGGCCAGATCATTGAGATCGCTGACCAGCTTGTTGAGCTGGCCGACTTCGCTCTGCAGCGAGTGCAGGGCTTCGCGGCTGAAGGGGCGGATGCCGTCCTCGATGGCTTCCAGCTCGCCGTGCAGGATGCCCAGCGGGGTGCGCAGCTCGTGGGCGATGTCGGCCATGAATTCGCGCCTGAGGGTTTCGTTGCGCTCCAGCGTGAGGGCGAGGTGGTTGAAGTCGCGCGAGAGCTGGCCGACTTCGTCCTCGCCGATCTCGGGTACGCGGCGGGCATAGTTGCCGCCGGCAAGTTCGTGGGTGGCCCGGGCCACCCGGCGGATCGGCAGGAGTACGGCACGTGCCACCCACCAGGCAATCGCGGCGGCGAGCAGGATGGCCGCCGCCACGATGAGCCAGGTGGCACGCTGCTGGGCGCGCTCGAAGCGCTGCGCGCCGACTTCGGTGACGCTCTGGAAGGGCGCCAGCGAGAGCCAGCCGACGATCTGGCCGTTCACGCGGATGGGCCGCTCGATGCGGTCGTCATCAAGCTGGCCGGGGTAGCCGATCACGAAGAGGTGCTCGGCATCGAGCAGGGTGACGCGCAGGAAGGCGCCGGTGAGATCCGAGATCGGTGGTGCCTCGTGTTCGGCGCGCAGATCGTCTTCCGCATTCCTGATCATCAGCCGAATCCAGTTGCGCGGCTGCTCGCGCAGGAACTCCCAGCTGCCATGCTCGGCGTAAGCCGCTTCGAGGCGCGGCAGGGCGCTATCGATGCGCTCAATGGCGAGCTTGTTCAGATAGCCGAGGAAGCCATGAGTGAAGCTGCGGTGCGAGGCAAAGCCCGCGGCAACGACCGCCGCAGCGGCCACGGCCAGCACGGCGATGAAGAGTCGGGTCGAGATGGACATGCGCGCTAGCCGGTTCATGCCTGAATTGGAGCGCCTGGCCGGCATTCTGGCAAGCGCGACGGCTACATCGGGCGGTTTTTCCGCATCTTCAATATCGCTCCACAATTGCCGCGCAAGCTCGGCGCCATCCCTGAACAAAGCCGGATTGCGCCATGTACAAGATTTCCTTCCCCACCCGCCCGGGCCTCTTCCTGGGCCTCCTGGCCTGCAGCGTGCTGGCCGCCTGCGACGGTGCTGGTTCGCAAGCCGCCTCGGCCGCTGCCACGCCGCCGCAGGTGGGCGTGTTCACCGTGGCCGCTGCCGACACTACGGTCAGCACCGAGCTCGCGGGGCGCGTAGCAGCCCGGGTCAGCGCCGAGATCCGCCCGCAGGTGGGCGGCATCCTGGCCCAGCGCCTGTTCACCGAAGGCGAATCCGTGAAGGCCGGCCAGGTGCTCTACCAGATCGAGGCCTCCAGTTACGAGGCGGCGTATGCCAGTGCCAAGGCGGCGCTGGCCAAGGCCGACGCTACCCTCAAGGCTTCGGCCGTGACGGCCAAGCGCAATGAAGGCCTGGCGCGCATCGAGGCGATCAGCCAGCAGGTGGCGGACGATAGCCAGGCCGCCGTGGAAGAGAACCAGGCCGCGCTGGACGTAGCCAAGGCGGCGCTGGACACGGCGCGCATCAATCTCGAGCACACCCGTATCACCTCACCGATCAGTGGCCGCGTCGATCTCTCCGCGGTGACACCCGGCGCGCTGCTCACCGCAGGCCAGACCACGGCGCTGACCACCGTGCGCCAGCTCGATCCGGTGGTGGTGGACGTCAAGCAATCGAGCGCCGAGCTGCTGCGCTTGCGCCAGGAGCTCAAGGCGGCCGGCTCGCGCACGCGCGGCCAGGAGGTGGCGGTGAAGCTGCTGCTGGAAGATGGCAGCCCTTACGCCCAGAGCGGCCGCCTGCAGTTCGACGGGGTCAGCGTGGATGAGAGCACCGGCATGGTGACCCTGCGCGCCCTGGTGCCCAATCCGGACGGCGTGCTGCTGCCCGGCATGTATGTGCGGGCGGTGGTGGAAGCCGGCAAGCTGGAACAAGCCTTGCTGGTGCCGCAGGAAGCGGTGAGCCGCAAGGCCTCCGGCGAGGCTAGCGCGCTGGTGGTGGACCGCGATGGCCGTGTCGCTACGCGCAAAGTCACGCTGGGGCGTGCGGTGGGCAATCGCTGGCTGGTCAGCGCTGGCCTGCAGCCGGGTGAGCAAGTGATTGTTGAAGGCAGCAAGAAGGTCAGTGTCGGCGAGCTGGTCAAGCCGGTTACGCCTGCGGCCACTGTTGCCAGCAAGCACTGAGGAGGCCGATCCATGTCACGTTTCTTCATCGACCGCCCGATCTTTGCCTGGGTCATTGCGATTGTCATCATGCTGGCCGGCGCTGGCGCGATCAGCCAGCTCTCTCTTGAGCAGTATCCGGACATCTCGCCCACCCGCATTTCGATCAAGACCACCTATCCCGGTGCTTCGGCCGAAACCATCGAGAACTCGGTGACCCAGGTCATCGAGCAGCAGATGACAGGCCTCGATCACCTCACCTACATCTCCTCCAAGAGCCAGTCCGACGGCAGTGCCCGCGTCGAGCTCAGCTTCGAGGCCGGCACCGATCCGGATGTGGCCCAGATGCAGGTGCAGAACAAGCTTCAGCAGGCCGAATCGCAGCTGCCCGACGCGGTGCAGGATCAGGGCCTGACGGTTACCAAGTCCAGCTCGGATTTCATGCTGATGCTGAACCTGATCTCGGAGGATCCGGCCATCACCTCCACCGATATCGCCAACTACATCGCCACCAGCCTGAAGGACACCCTGAGCCGCATCGACGGCGTGGGCGAGGCTCAGGCGCTCGGCTCGGGCTATGCCATGCGGATTTGGCTGGACCCGGCCAAGATGCAGAAATACGCCCTGATGCCCTCCGACATCAGCAGCGCCCTGAGCGCGCAGAACACCGAAGTGTCGGCCGGCCAGGTCGGCGCGCTGCCGGCGGCCGAGGGCCAGAGCCTGAACGCCACGATCACGGCGCGCAGCAAGCTCAAGTCGGTGGATCAGTTTGCCCGGGTCATCATCAAGTCCGCCGCCGACGGCGCCGTGGTGCGCCTCTCCGACGTGGCCCGCATCGAGCTCGGCCGCGAGAGCTATACCGTGAGCACGCGTTACAACGGCCATCCCTCGGCCGGCCTCGGCATCACCCTGGCCTCCGGCGCCAACGCGCTGAAGGTGGCCGCCGCCGTGAAGGCCAAGATTGCCGAGCTGCAGCCCTTCTTTCCGGACAAGATGCAGGCCGTGGTGGCCTATGACACCACGCCCTTCGTGAAAATCTCGATCGAAGAAGTGGTCAAGACCCTGCTCGAAGCGCTCGCGCTGGTGGTACTGATCATGTACCTGTTCATGCAGAACCTGCGCGCCACGCTGATTCCGGCGGTGGCCGTGCCGGTAGTGCTGCTGGGCACCTTCGGGGTGCTGGCGGCCTTCGGTTACTCGATCAACACCCTCACCATGTTCGGCCTGGTGCTGGCCATCGGCCTGCTCGTGGATGACGCCATCGTGGTGGTCGAAAACGTCGAGCGGATCATGAGCGAGGAGGGGCTCTCGCCGCGCGAGGCCACCCAGAAATCAATGGGCCAGATCACCGGCGCACTGATCGGCATCTCGCTGGTGCTCTCGGCGGTATTCATCCCGATGGCCTTCTTTGGTGGCTCCACCGGCGTGATCTACCGTCAATTCACCATCACCATCGTGTCAGCCATGGTCCTGTCGGTGGTGGTTGCATTGACCCTTACACCGGCCTTGTGCGCCACGTTGCTGGAGGCCATCCCGCAGGGCGGCCATGTCAGCCACAAGGGTTGGCTGGGGCGTTTCTTCGGCGGCTTCAACAAGGGCTTCCTGCAGGGCAGCGAAGGCTGCCGCACAGGGGTGGCGGGTCTGCTCGGGCGGCGTGGCCTGGGCGTGCTGGCCTATCTTCTGCTGGTGGCGCTGACGGCGCTGCTGTTCAAGGTCTTGCCGACCTCCTTCCTGCCTGATGAGGACCAGGGCACCCTGATGGCCCAGCTCAAGCTGCCGGCCGGCTCTACCAACGAACGCCTGATGAAATCGCTGACGAGCTTCGAGCATTACCTCTCGCAGCAATCCGAAGTGAAGGCCTACATGACGGTGACCGGCATCGATGGCGACCAGGCCTCGGCGCGCGCCTTCATCATGCTCAAGGACTGGAGCGAGCGTACGGCCAAGGGGCAGGACGCCGCCAGCCTGGTGCGCCGCTATTCGCAGGAACTCGGCACCGAACTGCATGACGCCACAGTCTTCATGCTGCAGCCGCCGGCCGTGCGCGGCCTCGGCTCCAACTCCGGCTTCGATGTGCAGTTGCAGGATCTTGGCGGCCTCGGCCATGAGGCGCTGACGGCCGCGCGCGACCAGTTCCTGCGCCTTGCCCGGCAGAGCAAGCTGCTGGCCCAGACGCGCAGCAACAACCTCGATGACACGCCGCAGCTGCAGGTGGACATCGATGATGCCAAGGCTGTGGCCCAGCGCCTCTCAGCGGGTGATGTGAACAGCACCCTGTCCTACGCCATGGGCGGCAAGTATGTGAATGACTTCATCCATGACGGACGCATCAAGAAGGTCTACCTCCAGGCCGACGCAGCTTTCCGAATGAGCCCGGACAGCGTGCAGAACTGGTTCGTGCGCAATGCCAATGACGACATGGTGCCCTTCTCGGCCTTCTCCGCCGCGCACTGGAGCTACGGCTCGCCGCAGCTCACGCGCTACAACGGCCTGTCGTCCTTCGAGCTGGTTGGCGATCCCGCCCGGGGCGTAAGCTCCGGCACCGCGATGGCCGAGGTCGAGCGCATCGTGGCCCAGCTGCCGCGCGGCATCGGCTACGAATGGACCGGTGCGTCCTATCAGGAACGCCTCTCCGGCCAGCAGGCGCCGCTGCTCTACGCGGTTTCCATCCTGTTTGTGTTCCTGTGCCTAGCCGCGCTCTACGAGAGCTGGTCGGTGCCCTTCTCGGTGGTGCTGGTGGTGCCGCTGGGCGTGCTCGGTGCGGTGTTTGCAAGCTGGCTTGCCGGGCAGCACAACGACGTCTACTTCCAGGTCGGTCTGCTGACCACCGTGGGCCTCTCGGCGAAGAATGCGATCCTCATCGTCGAGTTCGCCAAGACCCTCGAGGAGCAAGGCATGCGCCTGATTGACGCCACCCTCGAAGCGCTGCGCCTGCGCCTGCGTCCGATCATCATGACCTCGCTGGCCTTCATGTTCGGCGTACTGCCGCTGGCCCTGTCCACCGGTGCCGGCTCGGCAAGCCGCCGCGCCATCGGCGTCGGCGTGCTCGGCGGGATGGTCTCGGCCACCCTGCTCGGCGTGTTCTTCATCCCCCTCTTCTATGTGCTGGTGCGCAGTATCTTCAAGCGCCGCGCCCCGGCCACCGCCCCTGCGGAGATTGCATCGTGAGTGCCCTGAAACCCCTGCTGAACCACGCCCCGCGCGTGCTCCCCCTGCTCCTCGGCCTGAGTCTTGCGGCCTGCGTTAATCTCGCGCCGCAGTACGAGCGCCCGGCGGCACCGGTGCCGGCCAGCCTGGGCGGCGCAGCCGTCAGCGGCAGCGCCGCGCTGGCGGCCAGCGAAGCGGTCGATAGCGACTGGCAGGCGGTGATCATCGACGCCCGTCTGCGCGCCGTGATCCGTCTCGCCCTGGAGCAGAACCGCGACCTGCGCGTGGCCCTGGCGAATGTCGACAAGGCCCGCGCCACCTACCGTGTGCAGCGTGCCGAGCAGCTGCCGGGCCTCAATGGCACGGCCAGCGCCAGCCGCGAGCACACCTCGAAAACCGCCAGCAGTTCCGGCCAGGCCGCCACCAGCAGCAGCTTCAAGGCCCAGCTGGGCATCAGCAGCTTCGAACTGGACCTCTTCGGGCGCGTCCAGAACCTCAGTGAAGCGGCCTTGCAGACCTATCTGGGGCTCGAGGAAACCCGCCGTGCCACCCGCCTGAGCCTGGTTGCAGAAGTTGCCACGGCCTGGCTGACGCTTGCCGCGGACCAGCAGCAGCTGGCCCTCGCGCAAGCCACCCTGGCGTCCCGCGAGCGGAGCCTGAGCCTGATGCAGCAGGCCCTGGCCCTCGGTGGTGAATCCGGCCCCAACCTCGCCTCGGCCCGCGCCAGCCGCGAAGCCGCCCGCGCCAGCGTGGCCAGCTATGCCAGCAGCGTTGGCCAGGATCGCACCGCGCTGGAGCTCCTGGTCGGCACCCGTCTTGGTGAAGAGCTGCTGCCGCCGGCCGGAACGGGCGAGGAGGCCGAGCGTGCCGCGCAACTGCTCAGCGTGCCGGCCGAACTCTCCTCGGCAGTGCTCCTGCGCCGGCCGGATGTGCTGGCCGCCGAGCACACCCTGCGGGCTGACAACGCCAACATCGGCGCGGCCCGCGCGGCCTTCTTCCCGAGCATTTCGCTGACCGCCGCCGGGGGCAGCAGCAGCCGTGCGCTGGGTGATCTGTTCAGCGCCGGCAGCGGCGCCTGGAGCTTTGCGCCCGCGATCAGCCTGCCGATCTTTGATGCCGGTGCCAACCGCGCCACCCTCGATGCTCGCAAGGCCCAGCAGGCGGCCGATATCGCCAGCTATGAAAAGGCCATCCAGACCGCTTTTGCCGAAGTGGCCGATGCACTCACAGTGCGCAGCCATGTTGCCGAGCAGCTCGACGCGCAACGCGCGTATGTGGCCGCCAGCCAGCAGGCCCTGGATTTCGCTACCGAACTCTATCGCCAGGGCAGCGGCAGCTACCTCGATGTGCTGGTGGCCCAGCGCGCGCTGTTCACCGCGCAGCAGAGCCTGATCAGCCTGCGTCTGGCCGAGCAGAGCAACCGCATCACCCTATTCAAGGTGCTCGGTGGAGGCAGCGCGGAAAGCGGTGGCGCGGCGGGCTGAGTTGCTGTTGCCGGGGCGCCTATGCCGGCAGTACCCACACCGGTGCGAAGCCACCGCCGGGGCTGCGGAAGTTGGTGGTCTGTCCGCTGTAGAGGCGCGCAGCCAGCAGCAGGATGCGGCCGGCATAGGCGTAGGCGCGGATGTCGAGTTTCAAGCTTGTCGTTGCAGGGCGAGGCTGATTGATCCCACCGCCCGCTGGCGCGAGAGGCGGAGAGGGAAGGGTATTGCCAGCTTCTTGTGGCACCAGGCGTTCGCTTGGTGGAGCAATCCGCTGGGCAACGTATTTGCCGTGCAGGATCTCGCTCCATACGCGGCGGGTGAGCTTGTCGCCGCGGTAGGCGGCGCGGCTGCCGAAGCCCGCGAGCGGCTTGAAGAAGAGCTGCTTGCGCGCAGCCCACAGGCGCTCCGCTTGCGCGGGCGTGACCAGCTCGGTGGGCGGTACGCTGGTCAGCAGGGTCTGGCGGGTGGCTTCGGGCAGGGCCAGCGTTGCCAGAAAACCCGGGTCGGAGAGCAGTGCCAGGTTGCGCTTGTTGGCGTAGCGCGCATGGGCCTGCGGATGCGGGCTCAGCACGATGGCACCGGCTTCATGGGCGCTGTGCAGGGCCGCGTGCGCGGGCTCTTCCAGGCGGAAATCGGTGAGGCGGTTATAGACGAAATCCACGCGCTCCCCGGCATGCCACAGCACGCCCTCGCGCCAGACGAGTTCGGCCGGATCGGCGATCACCGCTTGCCAGCCGGCTTGCGTGAAGAGCTGGCGGTAGAGCAGGAACTCGGGGTAGAGGTACTGGCTGGCGGGATCGCTGTCGACGATCGCGATGCGCGTGGGTTCGCCTGCACGGCCGGCATCTCGCCACTCCTGACGGAACACGTCGAGGATCGCGGCTTCGGCCTGCGGCCAGTGCCTGGCCTGAGTGAGCAGGCCTTCGGTTTCGGCGCAGCAGGCGCGTTGCGCCCGGGCCAGGGCTACGTTGAGCAGAGCGCCGCCGGGGTTGGTGTTGATCTCGATGAGCTGCACGCCCGTGTCATCAAGATGGAAGTCGAAGCCGAGCAGGCCACCGCTCGCCCCCTGGGCGTTGCTGGCCGTGGCGGCGAGCCAGCCTGCCTGCTGGCTGACGGTTTCGACGGCGGCGACCAGGGCCGCCATCTGCGCCAGTTGCGTCGGGCTGATGAAGACGCTGGAAGCTGAGAACAGGTGCGGATGGCTGTGCTGCAGATCGGGGCACAGCCCGGCCAGCGCGGGTTCGCGCGAGAGTTCGCTGCAGAGCTTGTTGCGGTCGAGAAACTGGCAGGCGCAGCCGAGATTGAGGCGGCTCGCCAAGCTGCTGAGTTCAGCCATCGGCAGGCTCCAGCGGTGGGCGCGGCGTGAAGCAGCAGACCTTGCCGGCTTCATCGAGCTGTACTTTGCAGGCGCTGGCGAGTTGCCTCCTGAGGCGCTGGCGGGCGCGCTGCACGCGTGATTTGGCGCCGGGCAGGCTGATGCCGAGGCGGGCGGCGTAGTCGGCCTGACTCATGCCCTCGATGTCGCAACAGGTGATGGCGTCACGGTCGGCCGGTGAGAGTTCGCCAAGTACGCGCGGCAGGCACTGGGCGAGGCTGTCGACGGCCGCTGGCTCGTCATGCTCGAGTTGCAGATCGTCCGGCAGCTCGATGCTGTCGTGCTGGCGGCGCAACTGGTCGTTGAGCGTGTTGCGCGCCACCGCGAAGAGCCAGGCACGCGGGTTCTCCAGCGTGCAGAAGTGCTGGCCCTGGCGCAGGGCCTTGAGGAACACGTCCTGCAGCAGATCGGCGGCCAGCGCTTTGTCGTGCAGCTGATGAATCAGCCAGCCGTGCAACACATGTTCATGGGCATGCCAGGCGGTGAGCAGACAGGGGACGGCGGCGCTCTCGTTCATGCTCTCACCATAGCCGGGCGTGCGGCTGCCGTCCCTGAGCCAGCGCAGGCTTACTTCAGGCGCTGGCCGTCCGCGCCGACTACCGCTTCGCCGTCTTCCTTGCTGAACGCGCCTTGCTGGGCGGCGGGCAGGATGTCCAGCACCACTTCGGAGGGCCGGCACAGGCGGGTGCCTTGCTTGGTAACGACGAAGGGGCGGTTGAGCAGAATCGGGTGCTGAACGATGAAATCCAGCAGCGCTTCGTCGCTGAAGCGGTCTTCCTTGAGCCCCAGTGCTTCGTAGGGCTCGCACTTGTCGCGCAGGGCGCCGCGGACAGTCAAGCCGGCGTCGGCGATGAGCTTCACGATCGTGGCGCGGTCCGGCGGCGTCTTCAGATACTCGATCACAGTGGGTTCGATGCCGGCATTGCGAATCATGGCCAGAGTGTTGCGCGAGGTGCCGCAGGCGGGGTTGTAATAGATGGTGGTCATGGTTTCGGGAGGTGTAGGAGCGGCTTCTGCCGCGAATGGGTGTAAGGCGGGCTGTAGGGCGGGTTTTAACCCGCCATCCACGAAGGGTGTGCGACTGAAGTCGCACCTACGGCCGCATCTGCGGAAAATTCAGGTTTGTCCTTGTTCGTACCAGCCCTTGCTGGCGTTCACGATGCGTACCACCAGCAGCATCACCGGCACCTCGATCAGCACGCCGACCACGGTGGCCAGCGCGGCGCCGGATTCGAAGCCGTAGAGGCTGATCGCGGCGGCCACCGCCAGCTCGAAGAAGTTGGAAGCGCCGATCAGGGCCGAGGGGCAGGCCACGTTGTGGGCCTCACCGAGCTTGCGGTTGAGCCAGTAGGCGAGCGCCGAGTTGAAGAAGACCTGGATCAGGATCGGCACGGCCAGCAGCGCGATCACCAGCGGCTGCTCGATGATGGCGCGGCCTTGAAAGGCGAAGAGCAGCACCAGCGTGGCGAGGAGTGCGCTGATCGACCAGGGGCCGATTTTCGCCAGTGCGGCATCGAAGGCGGCCTGGCCACGGGCCAATAGCGCGCGGCGGATCAGCTGGGCGAGGATCACCGGGATCACGATGTAGAGCAGCACCGAGATGAAGAGCGTGTCCCACGGCACCGAGATGCTGGCCACGCCCAGCAGCAGGCCGACCAGCGGGGCGAAGGCGAAGACCATGATCGTGTCATTGAGCGCGACCTGACTCAGGGTGAACAGCGGCTCGCCATTCGTCAGCCGGCTCCACACGAAGACCATTGCGGTGCAGGGCGCGGCGGCCAGCAGGATCAGGCCGGCGATGTAGCTGTCCAGCTGATCGGCGGGCAGCAGCGGTGCGAACACATTGCGGATGAACAGCCAGCCGAGAAAGGCCATCGAGAAGGGCTTCACCAGCCAGTTCACGAACAGGGTCACGCCGATGCCGCGCACATGCTGGCGCACCTGATGCAGGGCGCCGAAATCCACCTTCAGCAGCATCGGGATGATCATCACCCAGATCAGCAGGCCGACCGGCAGATTGACCTTGGCGATTTCCATCGCGCCGACGGTGTGCACCGCCGCAGGAAAGGCCTGCCCCAGCGCGATGCCGGCGAGGATGCAGAGGAAGACCCAGAGGGTGAGATAGCGTTCGAATAAGTTCATCGGATTTCATCTCCGCAGGGGCACTGTCTTTGTCGACTTCGGCTCGCCGTGCTCAAGCACTGCGCTTCGCCTTGTCTTCGCGACTTCGCCCCTGCGGCGATGAAATCGCGGACACGTCAGAAAGGATCAGAAACTCATTTCGCCGAGCCGGCCCAGCGTGGCACGAATCTGCTCCGGTGCCAGCGCCTCTTCCGGCAGGGCGAGGAAGGCTTCGGTGCGCTGCTTGATCTGGGCAAAGATCTTTTCGAAGGAGGCGCGTTTCTCTTCTTCGGTTTCGCCGTGCGGATCTTCGTAACCCCAGTGGGCGGTGGACGGATGGCCGGGCCAGATCGGGCAGACCTCGCCGGCTGCGTTGCCGCACACGGTGATGATGATGTCCATCTGTGGCGCGTCCGGGCCTTCGAACTCGGTCCAGCTCTTGGAGCGCAGGGCGCTGGTGTCGTAGCCGATCTCATCGAGTAGCGCGATGGCATGCGGATTGACCCGGCCGTTCGGCTTGCTGCCCGCCGAGAAGGTGCGGAAGCGGCCCTTGCCGAGCACGGCGAGCAGGCCCTCGCTCATCACGCTGCGCGCCGAGTTGCCGGTGCATATAAACAGTACGTTGTAGATCTTGTCGCTCATGGCTTCTCTCGTGTTGGGATCAGCAGCAGCCCGAGCCGGGCGCGCAGCTGTTCTTGGGGGTGATCTTCACGGCCACGGGTTTGAGGGCCGGGGTGCAGCAGGCGCTGGCCTCCGCCACGGCCTGCCCCTTGTTGAAGGTGGGGATGCTGGCCAGGGTGTGATAGGCCTCCCAGGCAATGCCGGCCGGGTCGCGCGCCCAGTGCTTGTCGGATTCGCTATAGCAGCAGGCCGTGCCCGGCTCACTGATGCTGGCGGCGTCGGCAGCCTGAAACTGCGCCTGCAGGGTGGCGAGTTCTTCGGCGCTGTCCACCTGAATGCCCAGATGATCGACGCCGACGGCCGCGCCACGCTGGGAAATGGCGAAATTGATGCGTGGGTCAAGGGCCTGTTGCCTGCCATTCGCCGGTCGCGCGCGTTCGAATGCAGTCACAGGGCAAGGCGCAGCAACGAAGACAGGGTGGCCCCCTGTCGAGGCGCTGCAACACAGCCATGTGGTTGCATCCGAGCGCGCCCTTTGGGTTGGATCGTATGGCCCGCCTGACTGCGTTGTGCTCCTTGTGCGGGGGACCCACCCCGCACTGCGTCACACGCCTTGTCACGCAGGCCATACGATCCAACGCGATCCGCTGAATGGCAGGCAACAGGCCCTCGCATCCACTTCGCGTAGTCGGCTTTGACCACCGCCGGCCCGGCGCCGAAGAGGACGCTGTAGAACTTCAGGCTGTGGGCGAGATCCTCGACCGAGACGTGAACGTGAAAACGTTTCATGGTTTCTTCTCCGGGGGACAGCAGGGGGCAGGGGCAATCAGGCAGGGCTCGCCGGCACAGCAGTTCTCGCTGAGAAAACCCAGCAGCGCGTTCATGGCGTCGAAACTGGCCGAGTAGTGGATGAAGCGGCCGTCCTGGCGCGCCTCGATCAGCCCGGCTGTTGCAAGCGTCTTGAGGTGAAAGGAGAGGGTGGCATTCGCCAGCCCCAGCGCCTCGGCAATGCGCCCTACCGCAAGGCCTTCCTGCCCCTGCTGCACGAGCAGGCGGAAGATGGCCAGGCGGTGTTCCTGAGCGAGGGCAGCCAGCTGGTTGACCGCAGTTATTGATTCCATATTTCCAATAATATGGAAATGAACGAATCGACACAAGTGGACTCAGTCTTGCCAAAGAATTGAGGGAAGGGCCGCTGATGCATCACGACTATCCATTGATCACCACACTCGCGGCGGGTTTCGGTCTGGCGCTGGTACTGGGCCTGCTCGCGGTGCGCCTGCGCCTGCCGGCGCTGCTCGGTTATCTGCTCGCAGGGGTGATGATCGGCCCGTTTACCCCGGGGCTGGTGGCCGATGGCCAGATTGCCGCGCAACTGGCCGAGGTCGGCGTGATGCTGCTGATGTTCGGCGTGGGCCTGCACTTCTCGCTGGACGATCTGCTGGCGGTGAAGCGCGTTGCCTTGCCTGGGGCCATCCTGCAGATTGCGGTGGCGACTGCGCTGGGAGCGGGGCTGGCGCTGTGGCTGGGCTGGGCGCCGGGGGCGGCGCTGATCTTCGGTCTGGCCCTGTCGGTGGCGAGCACCGTGGTGTTGCTGCGGGCGCTTGAAGAGGCCGGGGTGCTGGACTCGATGAACGGGCGCATCGCAGTGGGCTGGCTGGTGGTGGAAGACCTCGTGATGGTGCTGGTGCTGGTCTTGCTGCCGCCGCTCGCCGGCGTGCTGGCAGGCGGCGCAGCGGTGTCCTTCAGCGAGTTGTGGCCGGTGCTCGGCAAGACCCTGCTGCAGATCGGCGCCTTCATCGCGCTGATGCTGCTGGCCGGCCGCAAGCTGCTGCCACGCGTGCTGTGGTGGGTGGCGGCGAGTGGCTCGCGCGAGCTGTTCACACTGGGGGTGCTGGTGGCGGCGATCAGCATCGCCTACTTTGCTTCCCAACTCTTCGGCGTGTCCTTCGCGCTGGGGGCCTTTTTCGCCGGCATGGTGATGCGTGAATCCGAATTCAGCCATCGTGCAGCTGAGGAATCGCTGCCGCTGCGCGAGGCTTTCGCGGTGCTGTTCTTCGTGTCGGTGGGCATGCTCTTCGACCCGATGGTGCTGATCCGTCAGCCACTGCAGGTGCTGGCGGTGGTAGCGATCATCGTGTTCGGCAAGTCGCTGGCCGCCGCGATGCTGGTGCTGGCCTTCCGCTATCCGCTCAACACGGCGCTGACCGTGTCGGCGGCGCTGGCGCAGATCGGTGAGTTCTCCTTCATCCTCGCCGGCCTTGGCATGCAGTTGGGGCTCTTGCCGGCTGAAGGGCAGAGTCTGATCCTGGCCGGAGCGCTGATCTCGATTGCCCTGAATCCGCTGCTCTTCCGCAGCGTACGGCCCCTGCTGAACTGGCTGCGTGAGCGCTCGGCCCTGGCGCGCAGCCTCGAAGCTGGGGCAGACCCGCTGGCCGGCCTGCCGCAGGAGACGCGGCCCGAATTTCTCTCCGGTCAGGTGGTTCTGCTCGGCTACGGCGGCTTGGGCCGCAGGGTGGCTGAAGCGCTTGCCGCCCAGGGCGTGCCCTATGTGGTGGTGGAGCAGCAGCGGGAGCGGGTGGCGCGCCTGCGCGAAGCCGGCATCGCCGCCGTGTGGGGGGACGGGGCCGATCCGTTGGCGCTGGTGCAGGCACATGTGGCCAAAGCGGGCATGCTGCTGGTGACCGTGCCGGATGCGGTGCTGGCGCGTCAGGCTGTGAGCTGCGCGCGCGAGCTCAATCCGGGCATTGAATGTGCAGTACTCGCTGACAGCGCGGATGCCGCAGCCCTGCTCACACAGGAGCGGATCGAGCGGGTGTTCTCGGCCGAGGACGAGATGGCCCAGGCGGTCAGCCAGCATGTGCTGGGGCGTTTCGGGCATGCCTGAGAGACTGTCCCCGACCTTTGCTTTGCACAGCAAACCGGCTGCGGCAGCGCGGAGCATGCTCCGTGTTTACCCCCTCGCCCCGCTGACGGTCTCTCGCTACAGATCGTGAACAGTTTCGGCACGCTCTGGCGCTATGCTGACGTGAGACTGGCGGCATTCTGGCGGGATGCCATCCGCGTTTGATGCCGATACTGCCCTCATCTTTCAGCCGGAGGGCAAGAACATGGACCTGATCATGAATGGACAGCAGATTCGCAAACTACGTGAAGCGCGCGCTTGGTCGCAGGAGCATCTGGCGGCTGCTGCCGGCTTGAGTTTGCGCACCATCCAGCGCGTCGAGGCCGAAGGCCGCGCGAGTGCGGAAACCCGTCTTGCGCTGGCCGCAGCATTCGGCGTGGAGGTCAGCGCGCTGACGGCGCAGGAGGCGCCGGCGCCGGTTCAGGAGCCGACACGCTGGCAGCTGAGCCGGGCCCAGTACCAGTTGCTGCGTCTGGCCCTGGTGCTGACCGGTGTGCTGGGTGTCGACCTGTATCGCCATGCCAGCCTGACCTGGTCACGCTGGGTGCTGCTGGGCGCCGTGCTGGTGCTGGGCCTGCGCTGGTTCAAGCGGCATTTCGTGGCGCCGCGCGAGGTCTGAGCGGGCGCAGCTCGTCTTTTCCGGACGGCTTCGGGCCGGTCATGTGCGCTTCGCCCCCTCGGCTCAGGCTATTCTGGTGTTCGAAATCAACGCGCCCTGACGCATGGCTACGACACTTTTCGCCCTCGGTTTTGCGCTGCTGGCCCTCTTCGCGGGGCTGTATGGCTACTGCTGCGCAGAGCGCGGCTGGCGCTTGCGTGCTGGCGGGTACGGGCTGGGCTTTCTTGGGCTGCTGTGTGCCGGCTTGTGGTTGGCGGGCCGTGCGGGCGAGGAGGCACTTGCCTATGGTTTTGGCTTCGCCTTGATGCTCGTGTTGCCCGCGCTGCTGGTGGCTGGCGCGGCGGCGGCGCTGGGGGCCGTCATCCGCCGCCGCAACAGCAGGCCTCCGCAGCTCTGAGTGGGGCTAATGCACGCAGCGATCCAGCTCGGCGTCATCGACCGGTGGGCTGTCCGAAATGGGCGGGCAACGCGCCGCTTCGGCGAATATCCAGGCGTGGAAGCGCCGGGTCAGCGGCGAGATGTCCGGCCCTTCCGGCGTCACGAACCAGTAAGCGCGGCTGTTCGGCAGGGTCAGCGGGAATACCTGCTGCAGGCGGCCGGCATCGAGTTCCAGCTGACACAGGCTGCGCCGGCTCAGGGCGATGCCGCGGCCATCCAGGGCGGCCTGTAGCACCAGCGCCGAATCATTGATGTAGAGCCCACCCTGGGGCTCGGGCCAGTCCAGCCCGGCGCGTTCGAACCAGCCGCGCCAGAATTCGCCATCCGAGCGCAGCAGGCGCCAGTCGCGCAGTGCTTCCGGGTGGCTCAGGCGGCGGCCTGCCAGCAGGGCGGGGCTGGCGACCACCAGCATCTCGTCGCCCATGAGAAATTCGGATTGCTGACCGGGGTAGTCGCCAAAGCCGAAACGGATCGCGACATCCACGCCATCACGCGCGAAATCCAGTACCGAGGCGGTACTGATCACGTTGAACTCGATGTCCGGCTCTTGATCCAGAAAGCTGCCGATGCGCGGCCCCAGCCAGCGCGAGGCAAACGACGGCATGGTGGTGATGGTGAGGCGGCGTGGATTGGCGCGCTGGCGCAACAAGGCCAGTGTGCGTCCGATGCCGCAGAGGGATTCATTGACCTGGCGGGCCAGCTCCTGCCCCAGTGGTGTGAGTTGCACGCCACGACCCTCGCGCAGGAAGACCGCAAACCCCAGCTGTTCTTCGAGGGCGCGGATCTGGTGGCTCACGGCACTGTGGGTCACGGAGAGTTCGCTGGCTGCAGCGCTGAAACTGCCGAGGCGGGCGGCGGCTTCGAAGACTTTCAGCATGCCCAGCGGGGGGAGTCGGGCGGGCTTGTCCATGTGTGAGTTCAGCTCATGAGTGGTGGAGATAATGTCGTTTGTGGGGGGCGCTCCAGCTCTCCACAATCAGGGCATGTGCAACACATTGTCCGGAGTGAGGGTGCCGACATGCAAGATCAAATCACATTAATCAGGAATGGGGAACTGACTGTGCTGGAGGCGGCGGCAGGTACCCTGCTGGCGGTGCTGCAGGGCGAGGTGTGGCTGACCGAGGCTGGCGTGGCGCAGGACTTCGTACTGCAGAGCGGGGCCTGCCATCGTGTGCGGCAGGGCGGACGGGTGTTGATCGACGCGGCGGGTGAGGCGCGAGTGCAGATCAGCCGGGCGGGCGCGTGGGTGGCAGGGCCGGCTTCAGCCAACGGTGCCTGCACCGAAGAGCGGCTCTGCGGCTGAAGCCGCACCGGCTTGCCAGTCGTGGCAGGATTTTGTGCAGACGCGCTGGCGTGCTAATGCAAACGGCCCTCTTGCGAGGGCCGTTCTTCAATCAGCCATCAGGCCAGACTCAGGCTTTTTTCTGAGCGTCCGCCTGGATGGCGGTGAGGGCGATGGTGAACACGATGTCATCGACCAGCGCGCCGCGCGACAGATCGTTCACCGGCTTGCGCAGGCCTTGCAGCATCGGGCCCACGGAGACCACGTTGGCGCTGCGTTGCACGGCTTTGTAGGTGGTGTTGCCGGTGTTCAGATCCGGGAAGATGAACACGGTGGCCTTGCCGGCGACCTTGGAGTTCGGTGCCTTGGAAGCAGCCACGTCGGCCACCGAGGCGGCGTCGTACTGCAGCGGGCCGTCCAGCGCCAGATCCGGAGCCTTTTCCTTGGCAATCGCGGTGGCTTCGGCCACCTTCACCACGTCGGCACCCGCGCCGGAAGTACCGGTGGAGTAGCTGATCATCGCGACCTTCGGATCAACGCCGAAAGCCTTGGCTGAATGCGCGCTCTGCAGGGCGATTTCGGCCAGCTCGGCGGCATTCGGGTCCGGGTTGATGGCGCAGTCGCCATACACCAGCACCTGATCCGGCATCAGCATGAAGAACACCGAGGACACGATGGAGTTGCCCGGTGCGGTCTTGATCAGCTGGAGGGCCGGACGCACGGTGTTGGCAGTGGTGTGCACCGCGCCGGAGACGAGGCCGTCTACGTCATCGGTGGCCAGCATCATGGTGCCGAGCACGACGGTGTCCTGCATCTGCTCACGTGCCTGACCCGGGGTGAGGCCCTTGCTCTTGCGCAGCTCGACCATCGGGTCGACATACTTTTCACGCACGTCGTCCGGATCGAGGATCTCCAGCGTCGGCGGCAGGGTCACGCCCTGGGCGGCCGCCACGGCCTTGATGGTTTCCGGCTTGCCGAGCAGCACGCAGCGTGCGATGCCCTTTTCTTCACAGATCACGGCGGCCTTGATGGTGCGCGGCTCGTCGCCTTCCGGCAGCACGATGCGCTTCTTGGCGGCACGGGCCTTCTGGATCAGCTGGTAGCGGAAAGCCGGCGGGCTCATGCGGGTGGTGCCCGGCAGTTTCACGCAGGTCAGGATGGCGTCGGTATCCAGCTCTTCGGCCACACCGTCGAGCACCTGCTCCATGCGTTCATAGTCGTCTTCCGCCACGGCCGGCGAGAGGCGGCTGATGTTGGTAGCGGTGACGTAGCTGTCGGTATCCACGCGCAGGATCGGCAGGCCGTTATCGAAAGCCTTGGCGGCGAGGTCTTGAATGCGCGGATCGATCGAAGTGGAGTGCGTCAGCAGCAGGCCGGCCAGCTGAATACCGCGCGATGCGGCCAGTGCGGTAGCGAGCATCACATCGTCACGATCGCCGGGGCAGACGACCAGTGCACAGGGGTTCAGGCGGTTGATCATATCGGCGGCGGAGCGGGCCGATACAACGGTTTCGAGCACGCGGCGCTTGGCGATTTCGCCCGGCACCAGGATTTCGGCATTCAGGTGGCGGGCCACGTCCAGGGTGCGCGGGGCGAGCAGGGCCGGGTTGTTGCGGATGGCACCCCACAAAGCGATGTCTTCCAGCGCTGCGGCGGCTTTGGTGGCATCGAACTCCGCGCCAACCTTATTGAAGATGGTGCCGGCAACCTTGCAGCCGGCCGCGCGGAACTGGCTGGCGGTCAGGTGCACTTCGGAGGCGGCCAGTACTTCATCCTGCGCCGAAGCGACCAGCACCATTTCGGCCTGCAGGCTGCGGGCGATGTCGGCATTCAGGCGGGTGGTGTAGGAGAAGCTCGGGTCGGTGTGCAGACCTTCGATCACCAGCACATCGGCATCCTGAGCGGCGCTCATGCACAGGCTCACGATGTCTTCGAGCAGCTCGTCGATCTGGCCTTCGGAGATGCGGCCGACCACCTGGGCGGTGGAGAGGGCATTCGGGCACTCGATCTTGCAGATTTCGCGAGCGAAATGCACCGAGCGTTCGTTGGCGGTGTCGTCCTGCGTGACCGGTTTGGCGAAGCCTACACGCAGGCCTTGGCGCTGCAGGGCGCGCACCACGCCGAGGGCGACGGAGGTAAGACCCACGTTCTGGCGGGTCGGAGCAAGGAAGAAGGTTTGCATTTTTTAATTTCCTGGAGGGGGAGAGCTAGGACGATATTTTGCTGCATTGCCACAAAATCACCAAAAGCGGAGCAATCTTAGAGCGAGCTTGCCCATAAGGGCGGGCAATTTGGCCAAGTTTTGATCTGGGCCAGACGCTGACCGGCTGCCAGCACATGTGGCTGCCGCAGACAAGAAAACGGCCCGTCGCATGACGGGCCGAGGGTGGGGCAGACAGGCTTATTTGGCGAGCGAGCGCAGCCAGGCGATGAGGTTGTCGATGTCGCCCTTGTCCTTGGTCTTGAGGATCTTGTGCTCTTCTTCGCTGCCATCGGCCATCTTGACCTTGGGGCCCGTGGTGAGGTGCTCGAGAATCTTGGCATCGCTCAGCTTCTTGAGCTTGGCGGAGATCGAGATCAGGGAGTCCGCCTCTTTCTTCTTGTCGATGCCGTGGCACTTGAGGCAGCCCTCTTTCTTGGCGAGGGCTTCGGCGCCTGCGGCGTCCAGCGCGCTGGCTACGGGCGAGAATGCGAGGGCGGTGAGAAGCGCGCCGGAGACTGTCAACAGTTTCATTTTCATCGTGTTACTCCTTCAGTGCTGCTGTAAGTGGCTAATGCTCATGCCAGCCGGTAATCATGGTCTTGAATGTCGAGCTGATCTTCTTGCCGAAAGTGCACAGATAGACATGCGCGATCAGGAAGGCAAGCACGATGCAGGCCGAGGCGTAGTGCAGCACCGCGACCGGCAGCAGGCCATCCAGACCGAACATTTCGCCCGGTGCGAACTGTGGAAACATGAAGATCAGGCCGCTGCCGACCAGCACGGGCATGACCAGATAGATCATGAACCAGTAGGTGATGGCCTGCAGGGTGTTGAAATTCTCTTCGCGGGTGACCGGGTAAGGCTCGGTCTCCCCCTTGAATACGCCCCACAGGTAGAAACGGGTCTGCTTGAGGCAGCGCTCGAGGATGCCTGGCGGGCGGGGCACGAACTGCCACCAGTTGCCGGTTACGGCGTTGGCGACAACGAAGAAAATGTAGAGAACGACGAGCAGCAGGCCGGCCACGTTGTGGATGCGCACGGCCAGCGAGAATTCGATCAGCGGAGCCTTGCCGCCCGCAAAGTGCAGGCTGATGCCGGTGGCGATCAGGGTCAGGATCAGCAGGGCATTGCACCAGTGCCAGATGCGCACCCAGCCCGGCAGGATGTAGATCCGACCGCCATCTTCCGGATGGCGCCGGTCAGCGTGCCGGCGTTCGCCGTGGCGATGCTCTTCAGTCATCCTTCTTCCTCCGGCGCAGGGTGTGCATCAGCACGCGCAGTGCGGCATGGACCAGCACGCCGAGCAGGGTCAGGGCCACCAGGCCGATCATCACGGAATCCAGGGCCAGATTGCGCGTGGCGCCGATGACGTAGTTCTCGCTGAGCACGACGCTGTTCATGAAGCCGAGCTTTTCCTGCTCCTGCTTGGCCAGATGGCGGTAGAGCCGCACTTTCAGGCTGGTATCCGCACTGTGGCAGCTTACGCATTTGCGCTCGGCACGATCCTTGTTGAGGATCTCGTGGGAGAGCATGTCGCCGCCGAGCGGGGTATGGCATTCCACGCAGCGCACGGCTTTCCAGTGGGTGCGCGCATTGGGCAACCAGTCGTGGATCTCGTCGATCGGCGGACGGACTTTTTTCTCCGGCGCGAAGCGGGCAAAGGTCTGATCGGAGTCGTGGCAGCCGAGGCAGATGCGGTTGTCCTGGGCGACGATCTTGCGCGCCTCGTCCTGATTCTTGGCGACCTTGATCGAGTGCAGGTCATGGCAGGTGGTGCAGCTGAACTTGTCGGCGAGGTGCTTGGCGTGGACCGACTTGTCGAACTCGGCCTGGATCTTGTCGGCTTTCTTGGCGTGGCAGTCTTGGCAGGTCGAAGTGTTGTCCGCCGCGTCTTTCTCGTGCGGGAAGTCGTCGTAGCCTTCGTTGTGGCACTTGGTGCAGGCGAATTTGCCGTGGTCGGCATCTTCGAAGGTCGGTTTGTCGACCAGCAGGCCGCGCAGCTTGGCCAGATCGAGATCGGCTTGCGGCGGGTGGGCCAGGCCTTCCTGTGAATGGCAGGCAAAGCATTGCTCGTTGGCCAGCTTGGCCTTGGCGATGGCCTCGGGTGAAGGGCCGGCGGCCAGGGCTGCAAGCGGCAACAGCAGCCCGACAAGGGCCACGCCAAGTCCTCTGATCAGGTATTTCAGTCCGGCATCGGGCATAAGTTGTTTTCGTGAGCGGCTGACTAGCGGAAAGTGTAGATGTAGTGGATGCCGATGAAAGCCGAAGTCTGCTTGTCTTTTTGCGTGATAGTTGTGCCGTCGATCAAATTTGGGCTTGTTGTACTGCAGCCGGTGCAGGTCTGGGTGCCGGAGGCGTAGGAGAAATCCGAGCCATCGGCCAGCGTCCAGCTCCAGTCATTGCTCTGCCAGCGCTCGTAGATCAGGTCGAAGCGGATGGCTGAACTCCTGTCGAGGGTATAGCGGGAGATCAGCTTGAAGCGCATGAGCTTGCTGGTGACGTCGGGCAGGGGGCCGCTGACACCGGTGGGGTAGGTCGTGCCGGTGCCGCTGAGATTCAGGGTCTGGTCGAAGCGGCTGGTGTTGTTGAACAAGTCGAAGCCGAAGCTGGTGTCAATTTTCGGCGCCAGGCGTGCGTTCAGGTTGAAGCCGAAGGAGTCGCCCCGTTCCTTGAGGTCGGTCTCGCGCACGGCGTTGGCGGCGCCGCCGCTGGCCTCGCGGAAACCGCTGGCCTTGGTGCCGGAGGCATCACGGGCGTACCAGCTGGACAGGTTCCAGTTGTCGTTGATGGCATAGCTGGCGTCCACCGCATAGACCTGGCCGCTGCCTGAGCTGGCGCCATAGAAGCGGTCGCCCTGCGGGTAGTCGTCACTGATGTGATCGACGCGGAACTGCAGGGTGAGTTGCTCCAGCGCATCCCAGTCCAGCTTGGCGCGCCACTTGTTGCGTTTGCGGTCGGAGATATGGATGGGGTTGATCTGGTTGGAATAAGGGCTTGTGCCGTCGGCGGCGCTGTAGTTCGAGCCATCACGTTCGCTGTAGAAATAGGCGAGGCTGCCAGCGATGTTTTCGCCCATGCTGCGGCGCAATTCGGTGCGGTAGGTGATCTCGTTGAGGGTCTCGCGGAAGGGCACGTATACGGTGCCTGCCACGGGGGTGGAGCGCTGTTGCCCGGAGTAGTCGACACCACCGGTGAGGCTCAGGCTCAGGGGCAGGCGGTAGTTGGCTTCGAGCTTGCCGGTGTTCTTGGTGTAGGAGTAGGGCGTGTTATAGACGCTGGCCACCCCCGTACTGCTGTTGCCGACGTAGCCTGCCAGTGGCGTTTGGTCATTGACGTCGTAGTAGCGCAGGCTGCCGGTGAGGGTGAGTTTGGAGGTCGGGCGGGAGGTCAGCCCCAGCTGCGCAAGGGTGGTGAAGACCTTGCCGTCGAGATGCGAAGGCGCGTAGGCATAGGGTGCATTGGCACTGGTGAGGTCGTAGGAGGGGATGCGTTCGTCCTGCGTAGCCTGCGAATAGGAGAGTTTGAAGGTTGCGCGCGTTGTCGGGCCGAAGCCATAGCCGCCGTTCATGAAAACCTGGTGTGCCTGGTTGCTGAGTGGCTGGGACAGGGGGGTCACCGAAGCGAAGCTGGCGCTGGTGCCGCCACTCACGCCGCTGAGCGTTTGCAGGGTCTGGGTGTTGCGATTGTCATACCAGCTGCCGGCATAGCCGCCGGAGATCTGCAGATTGCCACCGGTGTACTGGAGGATTGTGTCGAGCTGGCGGATCGTGCTGTCGATGGTTTCAGCGGAGAACTGGGGGGCGCTGCCCCAGCCGGTCATGCGGGTGCCGGTCTTGTCCTCGTTCTTGAAGTCCACCTTGAACTCCAGGCCGGGTACCAGACTCCTGAAGCCACCGAGGCGGAACAGCTCGCGTACGGTGCCCAGCTCGACTTCGCGTGACGGGCTGGCGCCGAGGGTGGTGCCCATGGTGACCCGGTTGCTGCCAATGCCCTGCAGGGGCGTGTTGATGGTGTAGGGGTTGTCGTAGGGCGTGCGGACGTATTCGAAGAAGCCGCCACCGCGGCCCTGACGGAGGTAGTCCACACGCATTTCGCGCGTATCAAGGAAGAGGTTGGTGGTGCGCAGCAGCAGCCAGTCGCCCTTTTCATCGTCACGCTGGACGAGGTTGAAATCCAGCCCGCCGTAAGCGCCCTTGTTGCGCATGCCGTCATACATGCCCTGATGGGGGCGGGCATTCGACCAGTAGCCCGCGCCTGCCGAGATCGTGCTGGCCGGCCGGGTCAGCTCGGTGTAGGCATCGCTCTCTTCGGCCGAGGCGGCTCCGCAAGTGCTGATCGCGGCAAGGAAGACTGTGCTGAGCCTGAACATCCTGGGTTGGGCTTTCATCGTTCATCCCTCCTGCTCAGCGGCGGAAGCGGCCAGCCGTGGCGTTGTTCACGGTGCTGTTGCCACCGTGGATGTTCGTGTGGCAGTTAAGGCAGCCACGTGCCACGCTGCCCATGGCGCTGGTTGATCTGGATGGTGCGGTAGGCAACCCGGCGGCCTGGCCGGGGTGACTGGTGTGAGAGTGGCAGTCCTGGCACAGGAAGGGCACGCGCTCCTTCAGCAGGCTAGCGGAGTTGGTGCCGTGCGGCTGGTGGCAGATGCCGCAATCCTCGGTGACGGGCTGGTGGTTATGCACGAAGGGCCCGCGCTTCTCCATGTGGCAGGTAAAGCAGGTGTCATTGGTGCTGCTCTTGGTCAGGAGCTTGGGATTGTCGTCGTGAACGTTGTGGCAGGAGGTGCAGCTCATCTTGCCTTCCACAATGGGGTGGTGCGAGAACTTGTTGACCTGGCTGCGTTGCTCCTTGTGGCAGCTGAAGCAGACTTCCGGCTGGGTCTGCTTGGTGAGGACCTTGTCGCGCGGGGTATGCACCTTGTGGCAGTCATTGCAGGCCACGCCACTGAGCTGGTGCTGGCTGGTCGGCCAGTTGTTGTGGTTGGCGCCGCCCTTGTGGCAGCTGAAGCACTGCTCGGAACGGCTGTGTTCGTCCGTCAGTGCGTAAGCGCCCTTCTTGAACACCACGTCCGTTGCCGCCCGCTTGCCGCCGGAGGTCGACTTCAGGTGCTGCTGGCTTTCGCCGTGGCAGGCCTGGCAGGTCGGGGTGCGCGTGTCGGCTTTCATGCCGTGCCGGGTCTGGTTGATCGACAGCACTGGCACTGCTTCGTCCTCGTCGTGGCAGCGCGTACATACAGCGTCGCTTCTGGCGGCCTGCTCGGCCGTGCGGGAGGAGAGCGCGCTGGCGCTACCCAGATCGGGCAAGACCGGTTCGGCCGCCGCCAAGTCTGCGGCGCCCACCAGGCTCGCCAGCAGTACACAGATGCCCATCAGTTTGCGCATGCTCGTCATTTGTCCGCCCCTCACCTCAACGCCGCGCAGATGTCCGTCCGGACATTCGCCTGTCACCGCTGCTGTTGTCCGCCCTGTTTTCGCGCCTCTGATGGCGGATTCGGACGGTAATAACTTGCAAGACCACGTAAGTTCTTATCAAGACACGCCCATGAACTATAGGAATGCCCTTGCCCTAAAGCAGGGAATTTTTTACAGACCCTGCAAGGCGTGTTGTTTTTTGTTAACAGCCCCCTGACGAGCTCTGTCTGCAGCCATTGCGGCCAAAGTGCTGCGGGCTTGAGGGCTGGGGCTAGAATTCGCTGCCCCGTTTGATCCGCCACAATCGCGCATGCCCCCGAATCCTCTTCCTTCCTGTCGCCTTGCCATCATTGGCGCCGGCCCTGCCGGGCTGATGGCGGCTGAGCAACTGGCCGCGGCCGGCCATGCTGTCGAGGTTTTCGATGCCATGCCCTCGGTGGGGCGCAAGTTCCTGATGGCTGGCAAGGGCGGCATGAACATCACCCACTCCGAGCCGCTGCCGGATTTCATCGCTCGCTACGGTGCGCGTGCGGACTGGCTGGCGCCGCTGCTGCAGGATTTCGGCCCGGAAGCCCTGCGGGCCTGGATTCATGGGCTCGGCGTGGACACCTTTATCGGTAGCTCCGGTCGCGTTTTCCCGACTGAAATGAAGGCCGCCCCCTTGCTGCGGGCCTGGCTGCATCGCCTGCGCGAAGCGGGTGTGGTCTTCCATGTGCGGCATCGCTGGCTGGGCTGGACCGATTCGGGCGACTTACGCTTTTCGACGCCGGAGGGCGAAGTGCGGCGGAACCCGGCCGCCACGTTGCTGGCCCTGGGAGGGGCGAGCTGGCCGCAACTGGGCTCGGACGCGGCCTGGCTGCCCTGGCTGGCCGCGCGCGGGGTGGTGATCGAGCCCCTGCAGCCGGCGAACTGCGGTTTCGATGTGGGCTGGAGCGAATACTTCCGTGCGCGTTTCGTCGGCGAGCCCCTGAAGAACGTGGTGGCGCGCTGCAGCGGGCCGGATGGCCGCCTCTGGCAGCGTGCCGGGGAGTGTCTGATCAGTGCCACGGGCATCGAGGGCGGCTTGATCTATGCGCTGTCCGCGCCGCTGCGCGAGCACTTGCGGGTGGAGGGCCGTGCTAGGCTGGCGCTGGATCTGCTGCCGGATTTCAGTGCTGAGCGGGTGGCGACCGAGGTCGCCCATCCACGCGGCGCCCGCTCGCTCTCGTCCCATTTGCAGAGCCGCCTGGGCCTCAAAGGCGTGAAGCTGGGCCTGCTCTACGAATGCCTTGGCAAGGCAGCGATGCAAGATCCCGTGCAGCTGGCAGCTGCGATCAAGGCCTTGCCGCTCGAACTGGTGGCGCCACGACCGATTGCCGAAGCCATCAGCACGGCTGGAGGCATCCGCATCGAGGAATGCGATGCGAACCTGATGCTGGCCCGGCTTCCCGGGGTGTTCGTGGCCGGCGAGATGCTCGATTGGGAAGCACCTACCGGCGGCTATCTGCTTACTGCGTGCTTTGCGACTGGCCGGACGGCCGGGCAGGGCACACTGCGTTGGCTGGCCGGGTGTTGAGCAAGCGGCCAGCGGCCGCCGCTCGAACGAGAAAAAGCCCTGCCAGTTTTCACTGACAGGGCGCAGGGTGCTACGGGAGGAACTGAAAAGCTTCTTAAGTGGGGCTCTGGCCGCGCAGCATGGCGTTGGCCTTGATGCGGTCCAGATCGGCCTGCTCGCGCCCTTCGCGCGAGCTACGCATGGCGCGATACCACTGACTCATGGCGGCGCGGGCGGCTTCCGGGCCGTTGGCCTGTTCAAGTGCATCGATCACGTCGATGGCCGTCACCCCGAGGCTCTCGCGGGCACGGCTGACCATGAAGTCCGAAGCACTTTCCCAGCCGCCGGGCAGATCCGGGTCAGCCATATTGTTGATACGTTCGGCGAGCGAGGCGGGCGGGGTCTGGCCGGCTTCCTCTATCAGGCCGCGCTGCATCAGCTCATGCAGGTCGGCGGCCACGTTGCGGTCCGGCACCATGCTGCCGAGGGTAAAGACGGTGCGCTGGCCGTCCGCCAGCAGGAGCAGGCGGCGCAAGCCGGCGGGCAGGCTGGTATCGTGATTGGCAATCAGGCGGGCCCCGAAGCTGCTTTTGCGGGGCACGAAATCGTTGGGGAAGACGCTGGACATCCGGAGCTCCTGAACAAAAATGTGTGACAAAAGTCACTTAATTGTGCGAAGCAGCAGAGCGATAGCGAATAGATAAATTCGATTTGTGCCGGCGAGCACGACGAGCGGTTTATTCCTGCCCAAAAACAAATTCAAGTGACTGATTTATAATGAAAACAGACCGAAGGGCAGGGTGTGTCGGCGGGCTTTCCGGCGCCTGCTTCGGCCTGCCCAGAGGGGTTGGCGGGCTACAATGGCTGCCTTCGTTTCACCGGTTGTTGTTCCGATGCTGTCCCACCTGAATCCTCCCCAGCGCGAAGCCGTGAAGTATCTCGACGGCCCCTGCCTCGTGCTGGCCGGGGCCGGCAGCGGCAAGACGCGCGTGATCACCCAGAAGATCGCCTACATGGTGCAGGAGTGCGGGCTGGAGGCGCGCAACATCGCCGCCATCACCTTCACCAACAAGGCCGCGCGCGAGATGCAGGAGCGCGTGAGCAAGTTGCTGGACGCCCGCTCTGCCCGCCAGCTCACGGTGTGCACCTTCCATGCGCTGGGCGTGCGCATCGTGCGGCAGGAAGCCAAACTGGTCGGGCTCAAGCCGCAGTTCTCGATTCTCGACACCTCAGACATTCACCAGATCCTCGCCGAGCTCTCCGGCAACGCCGACAAGGCCATGCTCAAAGGCATCCAGTGGGTCATCTCGGGCTGGAAGAACGCGCTGATCACGCCGGGCGAGGCCGTAAAACTGGTCAACGACGAGATGAGCCATGCCGCCGCCAAGATTTACCCGGCTTACGAGAAGACCCTGCGCGCCTATCAGGGCGTGGATTTCGACGATCTGATCGCCCTGCCGGTGCGCCTTTTCGACTCCGAGCCGGAAGCGCTGGAGCGCTGGCGCTCCAAGCTGCGCTATCTGCTGGTCGATGAGTATCAGGACACCAACAAGGCCCAGTACAAGCTCTTGCGCCAGCTCGCCGGCGAGCGCGGCGCCTTTACCGCCGTGGGCGACGACGATCAGGCCATCTACGCCTGGCGCGGCGCGGATGTGGAAAATCTGCACCTCCTGCAGCGTGATTACCCGCAGCTGCGCATCATCAAGCTGGAGCAGAACTACCGCTCATCGAACCGCATCCTGAACGCGGCCAACACCCTGATCGCCAACAACGAGAAGCTCTTCGAGAAGAAGCTGTGGAGCGAGCACGGCCTTGGCGAACCGATCCAGATCAGCATGGCGCGCGAGCCGGAACATGAAGCCGAACTGGTGGCGATGAAGCTCACCGCGCACAAGTTCGAGTTCAAGACAGCCTTCTCCGACTACGCCATCCTCTACCGCGGCAACCATCAGGCCCGCGTGATCGAGCAGAAGCTGCGCAGTCATCACATCCCTTACGTGATGTCCGGCGGGCAGAGTTTTTTTGATCGCGCCGAGATTCGCGACCTGCTCTCCTACCTGCGCCTGATGGCCAACGAGGATGACGATCTGGCCTTCATCCGCGCGATCACTACGCCGCGTCGCGGCGTGGGCGCCGCCACGCTGGAAGCGCTCGGCAGCTACGCGGCCACGCGCGGCAGCAGCCTGTTTGTTGCTTCTTTCGAAGAAGGCGTGAGCGAGCATCTGGCGGCGCGTCAGCTCGAAGGCGTGCGCAAGTTCGGCGGCTATATCAAGGAACTCGCCCACCGCGCTCACAAGGAGTCTGCCGGCGTGCTGCTCGAAGAGCTGCTGCGCACCATTGGCTATCAGGCCTGGCTGATGGAGAGTTGCGAGGTCAAGGAAGCCGAGACCAAGTGGCGCAATGTGCGGGATTTCGTCGACTGGCTCAGCCGTAAGGGCGATGAAGACCAGAAGACCCTCCACGATCTGGTCCAGACCATCGCCCTGATCAACATGCTCGACAAGGGCAATGAGGACGAGGCCGATGCCGTGCAACTCGCCACGCTCCACGCCAGCAAGGGGCTGGAGTGGCCGCATGTGTACCTGATCGGCGTGGAAGAAGGCATGTTGCCGCATCAATCGAGCATTGATGAGGACAAGATCGAGGAAGAACGTCGCCTGATGTACGTGGGCGTGACCCGCGCGCAGAGGAGTCTCACCATCACCGTGTGTGAGACGCGTCGCGTGGCCGGTGAGCGCAAGCTGGTCGACCCCTCGCGTTTCATCGACGAGATGGGCGATGGCCTCAAGCGCGCCGGCAAGGACGACGCGCCGGTCAGCAAGGAAGAGGGCAAGGCGCGCTTTGCTGGCCTGATGGCAATGCTGCAGAAGTAATTCCATTTCCAGACCTAGTGCAGCGTTTTGCTCTTCTTGCGACATAAAAATGCGTATTTCTCGCCGATATTTCGTTGAAAATCCGCGCAATAGCTCGCTATTGCTGTGGTTTTCGCCTCGTTTCGACGAGAAATCCATCGTTTTTATAAGTCGCAATCTACGCGAAACACTGCACTAGCCTGTCTTTGTCGACTGGCTTGCCGCACTCCAGCACTGATCTGCGCCTCGTCTTCGCGGCATCCTTGGCCTGAAAATGGAGTCAGTGCCACATTTCCTGACCCTTCCTTGACCCTTCCTTGACCTTTCCTTACCCGCGGTTAGCAGCACTTAACCCAGGCTGCGGGAATAATGAGCCTACTTTCCTCCGTCATGCGCCGGCCGTCCGCCGGCTGCCCGCCTCATCGTGAAAAACCTTCCCTCAAGCTGGTTCCGCCTGCGCAACGTCGTGCTGGTGCTTGTCGCCCTGCTGCTGCTTGGCGGGCTTGCCGCTTACTTCCTGGCGCCGCCGCCGCGCCCGTCCTACCTCACCGCGCCGGTTGCCAAGGCTGATCTGGAAGACGCCGTGCTGGCCACCGGTACCGTGCAGGCCTACAAGCAGGTCAACGTGGGCGCCCAGGTCTCTGGGCAGATCAAGCGTCTGGCCGTGAAGTTGGGCGACAAGGTGGCGGCCGGGGATCTGATCGCCGAGATCGACTCGCTGACCCAGCAGAACACCCTGCGTAACGCCGAGGCCGCGCTGCAGAACACCCAGGCCCAGCTGGCCGCCAAGCAGGCCACCCTGAAGCAGGCAGAGTTCGCCTTTCAGCGCGCCGACCAGCTCCTGAAGCAGGATGCCGGCTCACGCGAGAGCTTCGAGGCGAGTGAGGCCACCCTGAACGCCACCCGCGCCGAGATCCGCGCGCTCGAAGCCCAGATCGCCCAGGGCAGGATCAGCGTCGACACTGCCCGCCTGAACCTCGGCTACACCCGCATCGTGGCGCCGATGGCCGGTACCGTGGTGGCCCTGATCAACCAGGAAGGGCAGACGGTGAACGCCAACCAGAGCACGCCGACCATCATCAAGCTGGCGCGCATGGATACCGTGACGATCAAGGCCCAGATCTCGGAGGCTGACGTGACCCGCGTGAAGCCAGGCCAGAAGGTGTATTTCACGATTCTCGGCGAGCCGAGGAAGCGTTACAGCAGCACCCTGCGCGCGCTCGAGCCGGCGCCCGATTCGATCAGCACCGACTCGACCACCAGCAGCACGACCAGCACTACCTCCACCAGCACCGCGATCTACTACAACGGCCTGCTCGACGTGCCCAACCCCGACGACAAGCTGCGCATCTCGATGACCACTCAGGTTCGCGTGCTGCTTGAAGAAGCCAAAGATGCCCTCAGCATTCCCGCTGTGGCGCTCGGCGAGCGCGGCAAGGACGGCCTCTACGGCGTGCGGGTGCTGGGCGAGCGGGGCATGCCGGAAATGCGCCAGGTGAAGATCGGCATCAACAACAAGACCAATGCCCAGGTGCTCGCAGGCCTGAGCGAGGGTGAGCAGGTGATTCTGGGCGAGGCCACCGCAGATACGCCGACCTCTACCACGCGCCGCCGCATGGGCCCGCCGCCAATGTAAGGGAACGCCGGAAATGGTTCTGGTGGCCTCGTCGCGCCTGGCCAGAACCGCTTCGTATCACTTCGCCCCACTTTGCAGCGCTTCCTGGATACGCAGGCCATCAGCATGAACACCCCTCTTCTCGAACTGCAGGATCTCTGCCGCGATTACCCCGCTGGCGAAGGCAAGCTGCGCGTGCTCGACCAGGTCAATCTCGCCATCCATGCCGGCGAGATGGTGGCCATCGTCGGTGCCTCCGGCTCTGGCAAGTCGACCCTGATGAACATTCTCGGCTGCCTCGATCGGCCCACTGAGGGCAGCTATCGTGTGGCCGGCCGCGCCACCGGCAGCCTCGCGCCGGACGAGTTGGCGCAGCTGCGCCGCGAACACTTCGGTTTCATCTTTCAGCGCTATCACCTGCTGGCTGATCTGGATGCTCAGGGCAACGTCGAGATCCCGGCGATCTACGCTGGCCGCGCGCGGCGCGAGCGCCACCAGCGCGCCCGCCAGATCCTTGAGCGTCTGGGGCTCGCCGATCGTCTCCACCACCGCCCCGGCCAGCTCTCCGGCGGCCAGCAGCAGCGTGTGTCGATCGCGCGGGCGCTGGTCAACGGCGGTCAGGTGATCCTCGCCGACGAGCCGACCGGTGCACTCGATACGCATAGCGGCCAGGAAGTCATGGCGGTGCTCAAGGAGCTGCACGCCGAAGGCCACACGATCATCATCGTGACCCACGACATGCAGGTGGCGAGCCATGCCCAGCGCATCATCGAGATCAGTGACGGACGTATCACGGCCGACCGCAGCAGCGCGCCAGCCGTAGCGGCCCGTCCTGCGCCGCCGCCGGTGCCTCCCGTCGCACGCCCGTGGCTGGCGCTGCGTGACCGCCTCGGCGAGGCCTTCCGGATGGCGCTGGTGGCGATGGCGGCGCACCGCATGCGCACCTTCCTGACCATGCTCGGCATCATCATCGGTATCGCCTCGGTGGTGTCGGTGGTGGCACTGGGGCAGGGTACTCGGGCCAGTGTGTTGAAGGACATCGCGGCGATGGGCACCAACACCATCGACGTCTATCCCGGCGCTGGCTTTGGTGACATGCGCTCGGGTGCAGTGCGCACCCTCGTTTCGGCCGATGCCGAAGCGCTGGCCGAGCAGGCTTATGTGGACAGCGTCACGCCCAGCGTATCCGGCTCCAAGACCCTGCGCTTCGGCAACATCTCCGCCAGCGGCAACGTCAATGGCGTGGGTGCCCAGTATTTCCGCGTGCGCGGCCTCGAGTTTGCCGAGGGGCGGGCCTTCGACAAGCAGAGCGAGGAGGAACTGGCGCAGGACGTGGTCATCGACGAAAACACCCGCAAGGCCCTCTTCGGCAATCAGCGCCGGGTCGTTGGCGAGGTGATCCTGCTCGGTGCCTTGCCGGCGCGGGTGGTGGGCGTCACCAAGAAGAAGGAAAGCGGCTTCGGTAACAACGACAGCCTCAACGTGTGGGTGCCCTACACCACCGCCCAGGCTCGCATCCTCGGCCAGTACTACCTGAAGAGCATCACCGTGCGGATGAATGACGGGATCTCCACCGCCGCCGCCGAGCAGGGCATCAACAAGCTCATGCTGCTGCGCCATGGCCGCGAGGATTTCTATCTCTTCAACTCCGACAGCGTGCGCCAGACCATCGAGAAAACCACCGCCACCATGACCCTGCTGATCTCGGCGATTGCCGTGATCTCGCTGGTGGTAGGCGGCATTGGGGTGATGAACATCATGCTCGTGTCGGTCACCGAGCGTACCCGTGAGATCGGGGTGCGCATGGCGGTTGGCGCGCGTCAGGGCGACATCATGCAGCAGTTCCTGATCGAGGCTGTGCTGGTGTGCCTCGCCGGCGGCGTGCTCGGCGTGCTGCTGGCGCGCCTTGTCGGCGTGCTGGTCAGCCAGTTCGCGCCGGATTTCCAGATGCTCTACTCCACTGCCGCCATCATCGCCGCCTTCGGCTGCTCCACCCTGATCGGCCTGATCTTCGGCTTCATGCCGGCACGCAATGCCGCCCGTCTCGACCCGGTCGATGCGCTGGCGCGGGAATGAACATGAACTTCAAGCGTACCTCCCTCTCCGCCCTGATCGCCCTGAGCCTGCTCAGCGGCTGCGCCAGCCTCACCCGCACGGACTACCAGACGCCTGCCGCTGAGGTACCGGCGCAGTGGCAGCATGCCGGCGCAGCCGCGCCGCAAGCCGAGCCGGCCCGCTGGTGGCTGGCCTTCGGTGATACCCGCCTGAATGCTCTGATCGAGGAGGCGCTGGCGCGCAATCCCGATCTCGCCGCTGCCGCCATCAAGCTCAAGCGTGCCCGCCTGCAGGCCGGCCTCAGTGCGGATGCGCTGAACCCGGTGCTTTCCGCGAGTGCCAGCGATACGCGCGGCCAGCAGCTGCGTTACGGGCAGGAATCCACCCGCAGTGCCACCGGCCGCCTTGCATTGAGCTGGGAGGCTGATCTGTGGGGCAAGCTCGCACATGCCCGCGATGCCGCAGACTGGGAAGCGCTGGCTACCGCACAGGATCGCGAGGCGACCGCGCTGTCCCTCACCGGCAGCGTTGCCAGCCTGTACTGGAAGCTGGCTTGGCTGAACCAGCGCATCGATCTGTCCAGGCAGAACATCAGCCATGTCGAAACCACCCTCGCCCTGGCCCTGCGCAAGTTTGAGGCCGGCTCGGTGTCGAAGCTCGATGTGCTGCAGGCCGAGCAGGATCTGGCCAGCCTGCGCGCCAGCCATACCCAGCTGCTGCAGCAACGCGAGGAGAGTCGCAGCGCCTTCGCTTTGCTCTTCGATGGCGTCAGCAAGGATTTCGCCGAGCCGGCGCATCTGCCTGAAGCGGCTTTGCCGGCGGTGGATGCCGGCCTGCCGGCGAGCCTGCTGGCCCGGCGCCCGGATCTTGCCGCGGCCGAGCTGCGCCTGCGCAGCACGCTGGCCACGGCTGACGCCACTCGCGCCAGCTACTACCCCGGCCTGAGCCTCACCGGCTCGCTCGGCACCAGCAGCACCAGCCTGCTGCAGCTGCTGAACAATCCGATTGCGGGTGTGATGGCCGAACTGAGCCTGCCCTTCCTGCAATATCAGGAAATGAAGCTCAAGAACGGGGTGGCGCGGGCGGATTACGAGCTGGCCGCGCTGCAGTTCCGCCAGAGTCTGTATGCCGCGCTGGGCGAGGTGGATACCGCCCTGTCGGCGCGCAGCCAGTACCGGGCCCAGGGCGAACATCTGGAGCGCTCGCTGCGCGCAGCCGAAGCCGCCGAGAAAATCAACGAGCTGCGCTACCGTAGCGGGGCCATCCCGCTGCAGACCTGGCTCGATTCACAGCAGACACGCCGCAGCGCCGAGGCGGCGCTGGCCGACAATCGTTACAACCAGTTCGCCGCGCACGCCAGCCTGAGCCTCGCGTTGGGCGGCAACGCGGGCCTGTAGGGCCGGCTTCAGCCGGCTGGGCCCGAGCAGCGCAAGAGGACTGCGGCTGAAGCCGCACCTACGAGCAAGCATAGGTAAGGGTACGCAGCCCCCGGATTCCGGCCAGCTGCCTGTATCCGGGCTACATGCAAAAGTCAGCCCTCAGGAGAGCCCGGTCATCGGTTCGTCGCGCTCCCAGTCCGGGTCGGCCTTGGCGCGCAACTTACGCTTGCGCCGGCCGAGCAGGCTCATCAGCACGCTGACTAGCGGCACGGGCTGGAAGGCAGAAAAAGGTGTTTTCGGGCGGCGGGCGCGGAGGGAGGGCATGATCGTCATCTCTGGCTGGGGCAGGCTCGGTACGGCCCGCTGTTTCCAGCTTGGTTGAGCAATCAGGGCACAGCCAATAGCGCTTTTGAATCGCGGCAGAAAATTGCTTTCTGCCTCTGCCAAAGTCAGCCGGAGCGCGGCTTTCCAAACCGCCCGGCCGTTCGGGCAGGGTGTGGCCGGTTTCAGACTCCGGTGCGCTCACCCCAGATGATGCGGTGCATCTGCAGCTGCATGCGCACCGCCAGGCGATCGCGCAGGATCCAGGCGGCCAGGTCCTGCGGGTCCAGCTTGCCCTGCACTGGCGACAGCAGCACCGTGCAGCGCGAGGTGAGATTGTGCTCGGCCAGCACCGCGCGGGTCCACTGATAGTCGGCCTCATCCGCGACCACGACCTTGATCTCGTCCTGTGCCGTGATGTGGGCGAGATTGCTCCACAGGTTCTTGTCCACTTCGCCGGAGCCGGGCGCCTTCAGATCCATGATCTTGGAGACGCGCGCATCGACTTCGCTTACATCCAGCGCGCCACTGGTCTCCAGCGACACCGAGTAGCCGGCGTCGCACAGCGCGGTGAGCAGTGTGAGGCAGGGCTTCTGCGCCAGCGGCTCGCCGCCGGTGACGCAGACATGGCGCGCACCATAGCCGGCAACTTCCGCGAGGATGTCTTCCAGCTCGCGCATCTTGCCGCCAGTGAAGGCGTATTCGGTATCACACCACACGCAGCGCAGCGGGCAGCCGGTGAGGCGCACGAACACCGTTGGCAGGCCGACACGGGTGGATTCGCCCTGTAGCGAGTGGAAAATCTCGCTGATGCGCAGGCGGGGTGCTGCTGCAGCCATGCTTACTTCTTTTTCAGGCGTTGCTTGGCGGTCTTGGCCGCTTCGCTGTTGGGATAAGCCGCGACGAGCTTTTCGAGCGTGGCACGCGAAGTCTTGGCGGCGCCGGCCTGCTCTTCGGCATTGGCCTGGCCCAGCATGGCATCCGGGGCCAGAGTGTCTTCCGGCCAGATGCTCACGAGCTTGGCGTAATACTCCTTGGCGCCTTCGAAATCGCGGGCCTGCAGCAGCGCTGCACCGGCCCAGAAATGGGCTCCGGGCTGGAAGCTGCTCTTGGGCCAGCTCTTGATGAACTGTTTGAAGGCAAAGATGGCGTCAACATGCTTGTTACTACGCAGCAGGTTGATGGCCGCTTCGTAATCGCGGGCCTCCTGGCCCTGATCGGCCGGCTTGGCTTCGGTGTTGGAGCTTGCCGTCTGATTGGTGGCCGTTGCCGCAGCGCTGCCTGATTGCCCTTCGAACTTGCGCAGGCGGGCGTCGAGGTCGACGTAGAAGTCCTTCTGGCGTTTCTGGGCCTGCTCGTTTTCATTGCTGAGCAGCTCCAGCTGGCCGCGCAGCTGAGCGACTTCCTGACGCATGCGCTCGAGCTGGCCGTTGAGTTCAACCTGGGCACGCGAGGTGGTGTCAGCGGAGGTTTCCACTTTCAGCAGGCGGTTGTCGAGATCCTGCTTGATCTGCTCGATGCGCCGCCGCGCTTCTTCATCGTCGAACAGGCCGGCATGGGCCGGCAGGGCGCTGGCAAGCAGCAGACACAGGGACAATTCACGCAGTTTCACGGCACTTCTCCGCAGATGAGGAAAGCGGGCCGCACAGGGCCCGCTTCTTGTTACAGCAACAACAGACGCAGCTTACTTGGCGCCGTAGACCAGATCGGCGCGGCGGTTTTCAGCCCAGGAGGCTTCGTCGTGGCCAGTGGCCTTGGGCTTTTCTTCGCCCAGCGACACGGCTTCCACGGCATCAGCCTTCACGCCCAGCAGCTTCAGGTTGCTGGCCACAGCTTCAGCACGCTTCTGGCCCAGAGCCAGGTTGTACTCGCGCGAGCCACGTTCGTCGGCGTTGCCCTGGATCAGCACCTTGGCGGCCGGGTTGGCCTTCAGGTACTTGGAGTGGGCTTCGATGATGGTCACGTAGTCGAGCGAGATGTCGTACTTGTCGTATTCGAAGTAGATCGAACGCTTCTGCAGCAGGGGGATCTTGTCCAGTGCGCCGGCTTCCTTGAACGGATCGATGTTGGCCTTCGGCACTTCCTTGGTCTGGAGGTCAGACTTCGGTGCGGACTGAGCGGCGCTGCGATCTTCAACCGGAGCGGTCGGAGTGCTGGAGCAGGCGGCCAGCAGGGCGGCCAGGGTAGCGGTAATGATGAGTGACTTCTTCATGCGTTTCTCCTTGATCAAAAGGGGGTGTTGTTGTGGATGAGACAAACCAGCTTACTTCTCGAACGGACCCCAGGCCGGCTCGCGCACATCGCCAGCCCGGTTGTTGAGCCGGTAGCGGGTACGTCCGTCAATCGAGGTGACAGCCAGCACGCCACGCCCACCCACTTCCGTGGCATAGAGCAGAGTGCGGCCATCCGGGGCGAAACTCGGCGATTCGTCGCGCTGTGAATCGGTGAGGGCTTGTACTTGCTGGGTGGCCAGATCCTGCATGGTCACCTGAAAGCGGCCTTCGTTGCGCGATACATACACCAGGGTCTTGCCGTCCGGCGAAATCCGTGGGCTCACATTGTACGCCCCGTTGAAGCTCATGCGCTGCACGCCACTGCCATCAGCATTCACACGATAGATTTGCGGGCTGCCGCCACGATCCGAGGTGAAGTAGATCTGGTTGCCATCCGGCGACCAGTTGGCCTCGGTATCGATGCCGCTGGAGCTCATCAGGCGGCGCAGGCCGCTGCCATCGGCATTCAGGATGTAGATCTGGGACTGGCCGTCCTTGGTCAGGGTCAGGGCCAGGCGGCGACCATCCGGCGACCAGGCCGGAGCCGAGTTCGAACCGCGGTAGTTTGCGATCACCTTCACGGCGCCGGTTTCCAGGGTCAGCACCTTGACGATGGGCTTGCGCGAATGGAAATCAACGAAGGCCAGCTGGCGGCCGTCCGGCGACCACACCGGAGACATGATCGGCTCCTGCAGGGTGACCGGGCGGTGCTGGTTCTCGCCATCGAAATCGGCGATCACGAGGTCGTAGGTCTGACCGCGCTTCTCGACGTAGGCAATGCGGGTTGAGAAAATGCCGGGCTGGCCGATCAGCTTTTCATACACCTTGTTGGCGATGTGGTGGCCCAGCGGACGTGCCTGATTCGGATTGACGGATACTTTGAGCGCAAATAATTCGGTGTTGCGCGGCGCATCGAAGAGCGAGAAACGCACATCCACCAACCCACCTGCGCCAGGGCTCATGCTACCGACCAGTACGGCGTCGGCCCCACGCCCACGCCAGCCCGGCAGATCCGGGCGCAGACCTTCAGCGGTGGCGCCGGTGTCGATCATGCGAAACAGGCCGGAGAGCTCCAGATCCTTGCGTACGATGGCTGTTACGCCGCCGCCCTGCATCAGGCCTTCGCCTGCGAAGCTGGAGACGGCCACCGGGATGCGGTCAGCGCCAGCGCCGTAGATTTCGACGTTCAGCTGGGCGCTCGCCAGCGGGCTCAGCAGCAGGCCGGCGAGGGCGCTGCCCAGAACGATCAGTGTGCGGATCAGTTTCATCTTGGTCAGTTTTCCTTGCTTCATTGCGTATCCCGCGTGGGATAGAAGGTGAATACGATTTCGCGCTGGAAGGCTTCGTTCTTTTCCGGCCGGGGCAGCGGCGAGGATTTCAGGATCGCCCGTCGCACAGCTTCTTCCAGATTGGCGTTGCCGCTGCTGTTGGAGACCAGTTGCGGCTCGCCGAGGATTTCGCCGGAAGGCAGGAGCTGGATGCGGAAGACCAGCTTGGGGTCTCCCGTGAGGCTCGGCGGGCGGATGAAGTTGGACTTTACTTTCTGACTGATGCGCGCCCCCCAGTCGGCCGAGATACGGCCCAGCGAGGCCGTTGTCGCTTCGGCATTGAGCATCTTGTCGAGCCGGTCAGAGTCCTGAGCCTTCTGGCTCTTGGCGGCCTGGATCTTCTCCAGTTCGCGATCCATCAGGCTTTTCTGCGGTGGTGGTTTGGGCGCGTCCGGCTTCTTCTCCGGAAGCGGCTTCACCTCCGGTTTTTTTTCCGGCTTGGGTGGCTCGGGCTTGGGCTCTTCCTTCTTGACCGGCGGTTTCTTGTCCGGCTCCTTGAGCGCGATATCCGGCTTGGCGACGGGCTTTGGGGGCGGCTCGGGCGGCTTGATCTCGACTGGCTTGGGCGGCTGGGGCCTGACTACTTCCGGCTCCGGTTGCACAACCGGCGGCGCGGCGCGTACCAGCTCCACACTGACCGGCTCCGGCGGGCGGCGCTGCCACTGCACGCCCCAGAAGAGCGCAGCGACCAGCAGCGCGTGCATCGTCACGCTGAAAGCGGCTGAGCTCCACTTGCCGGGTTGCTGAGGGGGGCGCTGGAGAGAGTGTTCCACTGTCCGAAAGGCTTCCGTGCTCACTTGCCGGCCGGCTGCACAAGCAAGCCGACCTTATTGATGTTGTTGCGCTGGAGCAGGTCCATGAGCTTCATCACGGCCTCGTAGCGCACACTCTTGTCTGCGGCGATCACCACGGCGCGGTCCGGGTTCGTTTCCTGGATGGTGCGCAGTTTTTCCAGCAGTTCATCCTCTGAAACGGACGAGAAGCGCGATTGGGTCTCCTTGTCCTCGAAATCGATCTTGTCCATGCCCTTTACGGTGAGCGTGACCGGATCGGTCTTGACCTGGCTGGTCTTGGCCACACTGGGCAGATCGACCGTGCCGGTAGGCAACATCGGGGCGGTGACCATGAAAATCACCAGCAGCACCAGCATCACGTCGATATACGGCACGACGTTGATCTGGTTCATCAGGCGGCGTTGGCGCATGGCTTATCTCAACTGGCGCTGCAGAATGTTGGAGAACTCTTCGATGAAGCTCTCGAAGCGGATCGACAGGCGATCCACGTCATGAATGTAGCGGTTGTAGGCCACTACGGCCGGAATGGCGGCGAACAGGCCGATGGCGGTCGCCACCAGGGCTTCGGCGATGCCCGGAGCAACCTGGGCAAGGGTGGCGGAAGCCACATTGCCGAGGCCACGGAAGGAATTCATGATCCCCCACACAGTGCCGAACAGACCCACATAGGGACTCACCGAACCAACCGAGGCCAGGAAGGCGAGATGCGCTTCGAGATCGTCGATCTCGCGCTGGTAGGTGGCCCGCATGGCGCGGCGCGCGCCATTGATGATATCGGCCGGTTCCAGGCCCTTCTGACCATGCAGCTTGGAAAACTCGCGGAAGCCAGCCTCGAAGATGCGCCCTAGCGAACCCGCGGTTTCGCGGTTCTGCGAAACCTGACGATGCAGCTGGACGAGATCGGAACCGCTCCAGAACTGCTGCTCGAAATCACTGGTGGCATTGCGCCCGGCGCTGATCGCGAGTCCCTTGCGGAAGATCCAGTACCAGGACATGAAGGACACGCCGGCCAGCATGGCCATGACGCATTTGACGACCAGGCTGGCCTGGACGATCAGACTGAGAATGGACATATCTCCGGTATGGATCATGCTTCGCTTTCGAAGAGGGTTCGCAGGAAATCAGGGATGCGGGTGGCGCGCCAGCGCTCGACATCGAGACAGGCAATGGTCACATGGGCCTTGAACAGGCAGGTGTCACCGCGCAGGACGTGTTGTTCGAACTTCAGGGAAGCGGCACCGATGTCGTAGATCGTGGACATGACCTGCAATTCGTCGTCGAGTTCCGCACTGCGCAAATAATCTGCTTCCACGCGCCGGACCACGAAGACGATGCCCAGCTCGCTGCGCAGGCTGTGCTGGTTGATGCCCAGTGCGCGCAGGCACTCGGTGCGAGCACGCTCGCAGAAGCGTAGGTAGTTTGCGTAGTAGACAACGCCGCCAGCGTCAGTATCTTCATAGTATACGCGGACAGGCCAGACGGACTGGCGGGGGCTGCTGGTATTGTGAATCGGAGCCATCCTGCTATTGTACCGCCCCGGACCGCCGGGCCGGGACGGGCGGATCGCCCAAAACCGGCCGCCGGGCTGTGAAATGCCACGCCAGTCCGGCACAATGCCGGATTAAATTTGCAGTCGTATAACTGATGGAGGAGTTTTTCCATGGCTCTGACCGAAGCAGCACTGCTGAAAATGCCCGAGTCGGATTACATGAGCGCGGCGCAGCTGGGATTCTTCCGCGAGCGCCTGATCGCCATGCGCGACGAGTTGCAGCAGAAGGTCGACGAAACCGTTGAACACATGCGCGAGCAGGAAACCGTTGCCGATCCCGCAGACCGCGCTACGGTGGAAGAAGAACACGCGCTCGAGTTGCGTACCCGCGATCGCGAACGCAAACTGCTCAAGAAGATTGAGCAGGCGTTGGCACGGATTGCCGACGAGTCTTATGGCTATTGTGAAGAGACGGGAGAACCGATTGGCTTGGCGCGCTTGCTGGCACGGCCGACGGCTACTCTCTCGGTAGAAGCGCAGGCGCGTCGCGAACGCCTGCAGAAGATGTACGCAGACTGAGCGCTGCGTGCAGCGGCCACCCTCACGGGAACGGCCGCTGTTGCGTTTTTGCGTGCAGCCTAGCCTGATGAAGGTGTTTCGCTGTGGCAGACTCCGTCTGCCGGCTGCACCGGGTGCAAGACAAGATGGTGTTGACCTCTCTTTTCGGCAAGAAGCCCTCCGGCGGTGGCAAGTCCGCGGATGACTCGCGGCCCGGCAAATCTGACCGGGGCGATGTCACGACCTCGCTCGAATTCACCCATGTTGGTGATATCGGACGCTCGCTTGCGGCCGCAGCCGGCAAGATCCAGGTACTGGAAGTTTCGGTCGAGGATGTTGCAGCGATCGAGGAAGCGGCAGTCCTGTATGCCAATGCCAATGATTCCGGTGCCAAGGAGGTGCTGGAAGAGGCCCTGGATAGCGCCAGCAAGAGCTCTGATCGTCTCTGGCGGATGCTCTTCGATCTCTACCGCCTGATGGGCGATCGCCCGTCCTTTGAGGCACGCGGCGTCGTGTTCGCTGAGTTGTTCGAAAAATCTCCGCCGATCTGGGACGAGGCCACGCCCGTAGCCGTTGCTCCGGCCGCGCCCAAGGATGCGGCGCCGGCGGTGAATCTTTCCGGCAATCTTTCTGGCAATGCCCGTCCGCAGTTCGAGCAACTTGTGCGGATCGGCGCCAAAATGGGCAAGCTGCGCATCGACCTGTCACGTTTGCGCGGTGTCGACGAAGCCGGCGCGACGCTGCTCAGCGACACGCTGGACGCGTTGCGGCGGGCGAAGGTCAAGGTTGCACTGCTTGGCGCACGCCAGGCCTTCAGCTTGCTGGAGCCGCAACTCAAGGTGGGTGAGCCGCAGGGCCGGGTGTTCTGGCTGTGCGCGCTGGCCATGCTGCAACAGTTGGGCGAGCAGGCTCCCTTTGAAGATATGGCCGTGAATTTCGCCGTTACCTTCGAGGAATCGCCCCCTTCCTGGGATCCGCCCGAGATCCTGCAGCCCAGCCCCACGGACACCGGTGGCATCACGCCCAAGGCTGAAGAAGGCCCGGTGCTGAAGGATGGCTTCGTGATGGACGGTGTGGTGGCCGGTGGCCAGCCCGAGGTGTTGCGCAAGCTTGCGGTATACGGCTCTGAACGCAATGCCATCGAGATTGATGCGAGCAAGCTCAAGCGTCTCGAGTTCGTCAGTGCCGGTGCGCTGTTCAATCAGCTCGCCACTTTCCAGACCCAGGGCAAGCTCAATGTGATCCATCATCCCAACGAGATGGTGGCGGCTTTGATGCGGGTGATGGGCATCGATCAGGTTGCCCAGATCGAACACAAAAAATTCTAGAGCCACGCATCAGGCTACTGCGCGGACCGATCTCCGGCCTCCGGTGCTCAACGTACTCCCGTACGTTTCCGCTCCTCGGCCAGACCTCGACCCGCTCGCTACGCCTGCTGCATGACTCAGCCACCTGTCGGCTGAGTTCGGGCGCAGAATGTGGCGGTCTCTTCTCCCTTCTCCGTCATGATCGAGCGCATCGTCGCCATCCTCTTCCCGGTCTTCGTGATCCCGGCCATCGGCTATCTGGTGGCGCGGCAGCGCAAGCCGGATATGGCGCAGACCAACCGCCTGATCGCCGATGTGTTTGTGCCGGCGCTGGTGTTTGGTGCCCTGGCAGATCGCAGCTTCCATATTGCCGAGTTTCGCTGGCTGGCGCTGGCGATGCTGCTGGTGACCATTGCTTGCGGCGCCCTGGGCTTCGCACTGGCGCGCGGGATGGGCGTGAGCCATCGGGTGCTGGTGCCGCCGATGATGTTCTCGAACTCGGTGAATCTCGGCGTGCCGGTGGCGGTGCTGGCTTTCGGTGACCAGGCCTTGCAGCCGGCCATCGTGCTGTTCCTGATTTCCAGCCTGCTGCATTACTCCTACGGCCTGTGGCTGCTGGATCACCAGGCACGTATTTCGCAGATGTGGCGGGTGCCGTCGCTGCTGGCGATGATCGCCGGGCTGGTGGTGTCACTGGCGGGCATTCAGGTGTGGCAGCCGGCGGTGGTGGCGCTGCGCATGCTGGGCGATATCTGCATCCCGTTGATGCTGTTCTCGCTGGGCGTGCGCATGACCGACATTTCCTTCAAGGACTGGAGCGTCGGTGCGATTTCCGGGCTGCTGCGGCCGGCGGCAGGAATGCTCTTTTCCTGGGGTGTCGCGGATCTGCTGGGTCTGCAGGGCTTCGAGAAAGGCCTGCTGGTGATCTACGGCGCCCTGCCGCCGGCGGTCATGAATTACATCTTCGCCGAGCGCTATGACGCCGAGCCGGACCGGGTGGCGTCCATCGTTCTGTTGGGCAATCTGCTGAGCATTGCGGTACTGCCGGTGGCGCTGTATTTCGCTTTGCGCTAGACCGGCTGCTGCAATGTGACTGCGGCGCTTCGAGTGCAGCCCGCAGGTCGAGTGGTGTTCGTAGGAGCGGCCTCTGGCCGCTCCTACGAAAATCTTCAGCTGCGCCAGCGGTCCAGCGAACGCCGGTCGCGCTTGGTCGGGCGGCCGTGGATTTCGAGCGAGGGTTCGACGCGCAGATGGCGCGCCTCCGCGACCTTCTGCCGCGCGGCTTCACTGGCTTCAGTTTCGCGATAGAGCTTGCGTGCCTCGGGAGCCGGGCCACGCTTTTCGGAGAGACCTTCGACGATCAGCTCCCAGTGCATGTCGCCGATCGTGACTTCGATGCGGTCGCCAAGCTTCACGTCCTTGGCCGGCTTCACGCGCATCCCGTTCACTTGCACCTTGCCGCCATCGACGGCGTCGGTCGCCAACGAGCGGGTCTTGAAGAAGCGCGCAGCCCATAGCCACTTGTCGACCCGGACTGCCGAAAGCTCAGCCATGCTTCACTCGATCCAGAAGAAGGGATTGAAGGCCACTTCCCACAGGTGGCCGTCGGGGTCAGTGAAGTAGCCGGAGTGACCACCCCAGAACACGTCCTGCGCGGGCTTCACGATGCGTCCGCCGGCCGCTTCGGCTTCATTCAGCACCTGAGCGACGGCTTCTTTCGTGCGCACGTTGTGGGCCAGGGTGATGCCGCGAAAACCGCTGCCGGTTGCGTCGCAGCCCACATCTTCGGCCAGCGCCTCGCGGGCATAGAGCGAGAGCCACATTCCATGCAGCTGAAAGAAGGCAACGCTGTCCTGACTCTCGGGGCGCAGCGGGAAGCCCAGCGCCAGATAGAAGGCACGGGCACGGGCGAGATCATTTACGCCCAGGGTGACGAGCGAGAGGCGCGCCTCCATTACACGTCGTAATCCGGGATGACGGATGTTTCATCTGCCGCCGCTTCTTTCCATTCCTGCATGTGCGGGTGGGCCAGCATGGTTTGCAGATAATCCTGCGCTGCGCCGTGGAGGCGTACGTCATAGCTGTCGAAGCGGAAGCACACTGGAGCGAACATCATGTCAGCGATCGAATAACTGCCGAACAGGAAGCGGCCGTGGCTGCCATGCTGGGCGCGGCTCTCGTTCCAGATCTGTTCGATGCGGCGGATGTCGGCGGCGAGCTCAGGACTATGGCTGGCGAGTGGTGCTGCGCGCCTGAGGTTCATCGGCATCTGGTTGCGCAGGGCCTGGAAGCCGCTGTGCATTTCGGCAGATACCGAGCGGGCAATAGCGCGCGCAGCGCCATCCAGCGGCCACAGCGGCGGGCTTTCTTCGGCCAGATACTCGGCAATTGCCAGCGAGTCCCAGACGGCAATGCCGCTGTCGATCAGGCAGGGGACCTTGCCTGACGGGCTCCAGCGCAGGATCTGGCTGTGCGTGTCGGGCTGGCGCAGCAGAATGCAGATTTCCTCGAAGGTGTGGCCGCTGGCCTTGAGCATCAGCCAGGCGCGTAGTGACCAGGAGGAGTAAGTCTTGTTGGCAATGATCAGTTTCATGGCATGACTTTCATGTGATCCATGATTATGGCATGCCCGAAGGGGCAGGTTTCAAGTGCCGTCGGATGTTCCCGGTTCCTCGTGGCTCAAGGCTCATCGCTCGACAGCGCCAGTTCTGGGCCACCAGAGGCCGGGACGCGCCCGAGACGGCTGCTCAGCGAAGCTGGCCGGCGCTCCAGCAAGGTGGCATAGAGCTCGGCGTTGGTCATCACCTTCTTCACGTAATCGCGGGTTTCGGTGAAGGGAATGGTTTCGGCATAGACCGCGCCTTCGAGCGGCCGCGTATCGCGCCACTTGCGGGCACGGCCGGGGCCGGCGTTGTAGGCCGCCGAAGCCAGCACCGGGTGATTGCTGAGCGAATCAAGCACATGGCGTAGATAGGCGCTGCCGAGCTTCACATTGGTGTCGATGCGGGTCAGCCAGCCCGGTTCGTAGTCTTTCCAGCCCTGCTTGCCGGCGATCCACTTACCGGTGGCAGGCATCACCTGCATCAGGCCCTGGGCGCCGACCCCGGAGCGGGCAACCGGCTGGAAGCGGCTTTCCTGTCGCACCAGACCGAACACCCAGGCTAGATCCAGCTGCTGCGTCTGCGCTTCACGCGAGAAAACGTCGTAGTAGGGGGCGAGATAGCGCAGCCCGAAATCGTGTTCATTGCGGGTGCGCTCGGCGGTATTGATGGCGCGGTCATACAGGCCGAGGCGGCGGGCATGCTCGGCGGCGGCAAGCAGGTAACGGTCGTCCGCACCGCGGATGCCCCAGTTCCATTCGCGCATGCCTTCGGTGCGCATTTCGAGTCGGTAAAGCGCTTCGGCGCGGCGGAAGTCGCCGCTCTGCTGGACGCGGCCGAGCTCCTGGGTCGTGATCGGTGCGCTGGCGCTGGGCCATTGGTAACTGCGGCCAAGGGCTTCGGTGGACAGGATGCCGTAGAAGCTGGCGCTGTCGGCGTTGCGCAGGAAGTATTGCTGGGCCTCTTGCGGCCTATTCTGGGCCTGTAGGGCGCGGCCATACCAGTAGCTCCAGTCGGCCGCATCGCGTTGCTCGCCCGGCATGGCTTCGATGGCCTGACGTACGCCGGCCCAGTTGCCGCTGCGCAGATTGGCACGCACGCGCCAGGCGCGTTGCTCCGGCACCATGCTGGTGGCCTGGGCCTGTGTGAACCAGGCACTGGCCTCGGGCAGGTGGCTCTGGGCGGCCAGCCAGGCAAGCTGGCCCCAGGCATAGGCGCGTTCTTCGTCGCGGAAGCCCTTGTCAGCCAGGTCCTGCCAGATCGACGCTGCCTCGCGCACATTGCTGCGGGCCTGGCGCGCGATGGCGGCTAGAACCATTTCGCGACCGGCGCGGCCTTGCGGATTGCGTGCAGCGGGTGAGGCCAGGAAGCGGGCCGGGCTGTCGAGGGCCAGAGTGAGGCTGCTGCCGGCTGGTTGCTGGCTTTCCGGCAGGAGGTTGAGGACATTCCGGGCAGCAGGGAAACGCTTGCCTTCAACCAGGCGGCGGAAGCGTTGCCACACCTCCTCGTTGCCCAGGCGACCCAGCAGCACGAGTTCCTGCAGGGGCTGAATGCAGCTGTCTGGTACATCCAACAGGCTCAGCCATTGGGCTTCAAGGGCGGCCCGCGCCGCGTCGGCGGCTGGCCCGCCGGACTGGATCGCGTAGCATTGCGCGCCCTGATCGGGCTGCATCAGCAGGCCGTACTCGGCATCCATCTCGCTCCAGCGCTTTTCGAAGCCGAGGCGGCGCACCCATTCATTGCGCAGCTTTTCGGCCAGCCAGCTGCCGCTGTTGCTGCGCAGGAAGGCGCTGACGGCGCCTGCTGGCACCGCTTCGGTGAGGCGGGCAATCCGGTTGCTGAGCAGCCAGTACTGCACATAGGGCTCCAGCGTGTGGCTGGATGGCTGGTCAGCGAGCTTGCTGAGGGCTGCGGCATCACCCCGTGTGGCGGCATCCCGTGCGGCCAGGATGCGTGCGTCGCCCGTTTCGGCCGAAGAGGCTCCACTCAAGCCGCTCAATACCAGCCAGGCCACGCACAATCTGTACTTCATCACGTAACATCCCCTGCAGCCGGATCGCATGCTGCGACCCTCAACCAACTTAGAAAGCCGCATGTTACGTGAGTTCCGCCGCCCTTGACCGCCGCGCCCTGCGCGAAGCCCTGATAGCCGAACGCGAAACGCAAGCGCCGATGTTGCGCCTGCAGCTGACCCACGCCTTGCTCCCGCCATTAGGGGACTTGCTGGATCGCCTTGAGCCGAGCGTGCTGGGTTTCTGCTGGCCTTATCGTGGCGAGCCCGATTTGCGTGAATTCCTCAGCCTGTGGCGCGCCCAGGGGCGTGGTCGTGAGTTGGCCCTGCCGGTGGTGCATGAGCAGGCGGCGAGTATGGCCTTCCATGCCTGGCGCCCCGGCGTGCCAATGGCGCCAGACCGCTTCGGCATTCCCGCCCCGCAAGGCACGGTCATCCTGCATCCGGATGTGCTGATCGTGCCAGTAAATGGCTTCGATGCACGCGGCTACCGCATTGGTTACGGCGGCGGTTTCTTCGACCGCACCCTCGCCGCGCTGCAGCCGAAGCCGGTCACTGTTGGCGTGGGTTTTGAAATCGCCCGCCTTGAAGACGTGCAGCCGGAGCCGCACGACGTGCCGTTGGACTGGATCCTGACCGAGGATGGAATCGTGGTGAGCCCGCAATGAATATCGAGCAAACTTCTTACGACGTCTTCGGCGGCGAACCGGTGATCCGCCGTTTGGTGGATCGTTTCTACGATCTGATGGACGCTTTGCCCGAGGCTTACGTGATCCGCAAGATCCATCAGGACGATCTCGCCAGTGCGCGCCAGAAGCTCTTCGAGTATTTCTGCGGCTGGCTCGGCGGGCCTGCGCTGTATGAGGCGAAGTATGGCCATCCGCGGATGCGCGCGCGACACATGCCTTTTGCCATCGGTGAGGCTGAGCGCGATGCCTGGCTGCTGTGCATGGCGCAGGCCTTTGATGAGGTGCTGCCGCCTGGCGAGCCGCGCGATGCGTTCTGGCAAAGGGTGGTGGGGCTGGCTGACTGGATGCGTAACCGGGAAGGCTGAATGGCTTCCTGAATGATGGACATGTGTAAACGCGGCTGGCGGCTGTGGCCTCGTGCGGGGGATAATCCCGCCCTGTTCATCGCATTTCCCCGGAAGTTAGCCCCATGTCTGCTCCCCGCGCCGTCGTCCTGCTCTCCGGCGGACTCGATTCCGCCACCTGCCTCGCCATTGCTCGTGCCGAGGGTTTCGAAACCTACGCCCTGTCGGTGGCTTATGGTCAGCGCCATGCCGCCGAGCTGGCCGCCGCCGAGCGTGTGGCCGCCGCACTGGGCGCCAAAGAACATCGTGTGGGACATGTGGATCTGGGGCAGTTCGGCGGTTCGGCCCTGACCGATGCGAGCATCGAGGTGCCGACCTCGGGCGTGGAAGCCGGCGGTATTCCGGTGACTTACGTGCCGGCGCGCAATACCGTGATGCTCTCGCTGGCCCTGGGTTGGGCCGAGGTGCTGAAGGCCAATGCGATCTTCGTGGGCGTGAATGCGGTGGATTACTCCGGTTATCCGGATTGCCGCCCCGAATTCATTGCCGCTTTCGAGAAGATGGCCAACCTGGCCACCAAGACTGGCGTCGAGGGCCTCAAGCTTTCCATCCACGCGCCGCTGATCTCGCTCTCCAAGGCCCAGATCGTGCAGCGTGGCACCGCGCTGGGCGTGGATTACGGCATGACCGTCTCCTGCTACAAAGCCGATGACGACGGCCGCGCCTGTGGCCAGTGCGACGCTTGTCGCCTGCGCCGCGCCGGCTTCGAGGCGGCCGGGCTCGTTGATCCGACGCGCTACGCCTGAGCGTTGCCCGCAAGGGGCTGAGTTTTACAGACGAGGCAGGCCTGGCGCCGGAAGCCGGGGCACAGGCGGCAGCGGCAGGCTGTTGCGGTTGCGCTCGTTGTCCTGAGAGCGCTGGCGAGTGGCTTCGTGTTCGCGCCGGAAGCGGTCGGAGTAGGGGGTGCAGTAAGGGTCGAAGCGCGGGTCACAGCAGTAGCGCCGACCGAAATCGTCCACGCAGCAGCCGAAGGCGTCGCAATGCTCCAGCGGGCGTGGCGCCTCGCGTCGTTCGCCAGGCTCGGTGGCGCAGGCAGCCAGAAGCAGGGCCAGGAGGCCTGATTGCCAGCCGTTCATGCTGCGATCTCCCCGTCCAGGTAGAACCAGCGGCCGTCTTCGCGCACAAAGCGGCTGAGCTCTTCCAGACGTTCGGCGCGCCCGCCCACGCGGCAGCGGGCGATGAAGTGCACCGTGCCGTGATCGGCATCCTGCAGCGCCGTGCTCACAATCTTCAGGCCGATCCATTTCGCCAGCGGCGGGGTGCTCAGATCCAGTTCGGCTGGCCGGCTGCCGGGATGCCAGCTCGCAATCAGATAGTCACCGAGGCCGAGCGCGAAAGCGCTGTAACGCGAGCGCATCAGCGCTTCTGGCGTAGGCGCAGCCTGCCCACCGTGATAGCGACCACAACAGTGCTCATAGCTTGCGGGCAGGCCGCAGGGGCAGGGCAGCCCGGTTTTCATTCCACAGCCTGGATGGCAGTGACGAAGTACTGGGTTTCACCGAAGCAGGTGGTCGGCACGCCGATATGCTGCTCGTAGGTCAGTGCGACGCGTTTGCCGACCAGCTTGTTGATCTGCTCGGCAACCGCATCGTCGCGTACCGAAAACTGGAAGATTTCGGCCGGCTGACCCGGCAGGTTCACCAGCGCCAGATCGCCTTCCCAGGTCTTACAGATCCAGCCCTTGCGCGAAAGCTTCTGCACATAACCGGCGCGCTCGCCATCGGAGTAGTTGTAGCTCAGGGTGGTCCAGGTATAGAGCGCCACGAGCAGGATCAGACCGCCGAGGAGGGCGGTGAGGATGGGCAGGACGGCACCGCGCGGGCGGAAGGAAGACATGAGCGAGAGTCCGGTACGTTCAAGAGAGATCGAGTTTAGCGGCTTCAGGCGGAGGCGGATATGACAGTGGCGCTCGTCGGGCTAGCCGCCTGGAAACATCAGCGCCAGGCCGACGAGCAGCACGCAAAGCAGCAGCATGAAGCCGAAGGCTGCGCCAAGATGGGTGCCGCCTGCGCGCGTGATCTCGGCATCGATCTGCTCTGGGCGCCCGCCTGCGGTCTCGATCGCGGCAATGCGGCCTTGTGCGAAGTGGCGATAGAGGGTGTTGCCATACAAGCCGAACATGACCGAAGTACCGATGTTCATGGCGTAGCTGAGGCTGTCCGGTAGTCCGATGACCAGTTCCAGCAAGGTTTCCAGGCCGATGATGGCGATGAAGATGGCGCAGTAGGCGTACATCTTGCGATAGGCCAGCCAGGACAGGCCGAGCACGAAGGCTGCCCAGTTCCAGCTGGTGGGCTGGCGCTTGAGCGCGGCGGCAGCCCATTTGTCGCGATAGAAGGGGTATTTGGCGCCTACGAAGTTGGCCAGACGCTGTTCCTGCAGATCAAGCTGTTCGGTGATGGGCACATGCAGCAATTCGGCAGTGGGCGGCTGATAGGGATTGAGCGGCTGATTCATGACGGATCCGGCAGATTGCTGAGAATCGCGGGATTATGACAGCAGTGTTGCTCGTGGCATATGCTGGTTTCAGTGCCCACCCTTGGCACAGGCGCTGAAGTGAGAGGCTTCCAGAATGGCCAGCGGCTCACTGGGGGCGTCTGGCCCTTGTTCCTGCTGCACGGCCAGATCGGCCGCATGGAGCAGATTGCGTGTGAGCACCCAGCGGTAGTGGCTGATCACTGGGTTGGCGTCGAGCAGGTAATAACCTTCGGCGCGCTGCCCGGCTGGCGCGCCGATGCTGGCCAGGCCAGGTAGCAGGCCGGCGGCGGCTGCCCATTCGCGGGCGAGGCCGACGCCGTCGTTGGCGGTGGCGGCAAGCCAGATGCGCGGATCCTGCCGATTGCTGGCGTAGATCTTGGGGCTGGGGTTGAAGGCCCATGTCTCGCTGACCAGGGTGCGCGTGTCGCGGTGCTTGGTGACGTGCACCGCCAGTGCCCCGCCGAGTGAAAAGCCACTGGCAATCACGCGCAGACCCGCGTACTCCGGGCGGCTGGCGAGGCGCTTGAAATAGGCGCGGGCCAGCGTGTACTGGCGGGTGTCAAACCCGAAATTGGTGTCCTGCCAGTCCGCGTCGTCATTCGAGCCGGCGAAGGCAATCACCAGCTCCTTGGGCTTGCCGCCCGGAGCGTCCAGCACTTCGAAGGCCGCTGCCTCGAAACCCGAGCGGTCGCGGCGTGGGCGATCGATCTCGCGCAGGCGTTCGGGCCGGCTGAAGTAATGGGCGCGGCTTTCGGCATTGTCCTGCTGCAGGGCGAGTGCCGCTGCCACGGCGTACAGATAGCCGCGCTGCGCAACCTTCAGGTGCTGATTGTCGAAAGGTTTGGCGGCCGGATCAAGAAAGCGGCCATTGCACCAGAAAAGGCTGGCGGCCGTGGCGGGCAGGCTGGTGAGGCAGAACAGTAAGGTGAGAAGGCGCAGCAGGAGCACGGCAGGCAGGCACGGGAAAAAGCGCCGTCATTATGCCGGAGGCGCCTGAGCTATGGCCCGCCTCCGGGCAGGCCGCGCCGGTATTGCACGGCTTCGGCCACGTGGGCGGCGCCGATCACTTCTGCACCGGCAAGGTCGGCAATCGATCGCGCCACGCGCAGGCTGCGGTGATAGGCGCGGGCGGAGAGGCCCAGACGCTCGATGGCCTGTCTCAACAGCGCCTTCGCCTTGTCGTCAGCCACGCAGTGGGTTTCGATCTCACCCGCCGCAAGGTGGGCGTTGGCCTTGCCCTGGCGTGCGTGCTGGCGTGCATGGGCGGCGATCACGCGGGTGCGTACGGCGCTGGTGGCTTCACCTGTGGGAGCGGTCTGCAACTCATCCGCGCTGAGGCTGCCGACCTCCATGGTCAGGTCGATCCGATCCAGCAAGGGGCCGGAGAGTTTGCCGCGATAGCGCGCAACCTGATCCGGCGTACACCGACAGGCTCGTTTGGGATGCCCCAGAAAACCACAGGGACACGGATTCATGGCCGCCACGAACTGGAAGCGGGCCGGAAATTCGGCCCGGCTGGTCGCGCGCGAGATGGTGATCTGCCCGGTTTCCAGCGGCTCGCGCAGGGCTTCGAGCACGCGCCGGTCAAACTCCGGCAATTCATCGAGGAAGAGCACGCCGTGGTGCGACAGGCTGATCTCGCCGGGCCGCGGAATCATGCCGCCGCCAACCAGTGCAGGTGCGGACGAGGAGTGATGCGGGCTGCGGAAGGGGCGGGCACGAAAACGCGCCGGATCGAAGCGCCCTTCCAGTGACTGGATGGCGGCTGATTCGAGCGCCTCGGCTTCCGACAGTGGTGGCAGGAGGCCCGGCAGGCGGCTCGCCAGCATCGATTTGCCGGTGCCGGGCGGGCCGTAGAGCAGCAGTGAATGCAGGCCACAGGCTGCGACTTCGAGCAGGCGACGCGCCTGCGCTTGACCTCTGACATCCGCCAGATCCGGGTATACCGGCTCGTTCCCGAGCACCGCACCGGAATAGGGCGTGAGTGTGGCGTGACCGTTGAAATGGGCGGCTACTTCAAGCAGGTTGCGCGCTGGCAGGATGGTGATGCCTTGCACCAGCGCTGCTTCGGCCGCGTTTTCAAGGGGCAGGATCAGCGCACGGCCTGCCTGCGCCGCACGCCAGGCCATGGCCAGGGCGCCACGCACCGGGCGCAGCTCGCCGGAGAGCGAGAGTTCGCCCGCCAGTTCGTACTGGTCGAGCGCGGCGGCCTTGATCTGGTCCGAGGCCGCCAGGATGCCGATGGCGATCGGCAGGTCGAAGCGCCCGGATTCCTTGGGCAGATCGGCCGGTGCGAGGTTGACCGTGACGCGTTTGTTGGGAAATTCGAACTGACCGGTGAGCAGGGCGGCGCGTACCCGGTCGCGCGCTTCCTTGACTTCGGTATCCGGCAGGCCGACCAGCGACACGGCTGGCAGACCACCCGCCAGATGCACCTCGACGGTGACTTCCGGCGCATCCATGCCGGCCAGAGCGCGGCTTTTGATCAGGGCAAGTGACATGCGTCCGAGTCTAAGCCGTCCGCACGGGGCAGGCCGTGGCCTGCCCATGGGTATCAGGCAGGGGACTGGCTGTCGCGCTCAGCGAGGCGCTTTTCCAGTGCCTCGATCCGGGCGCAGGCCGCCTCGAGCAGGGCTTTCTGCACTTCAAACTCTTCCCGGGTGACCAGATCGAGACGTGAAAAGCCGGCGGCCAGCATGGCCTTGGCGTTCTTTTCGAAATCCTTGGCCGGGCCGCTTTGCATCAGTTCGCTGAACTTGTTGCCCATTTCTTCGAAGATCTGCGCGGGTTTGCTGGGATCAATCATGGTTTCGTGCTCCGGAAGGGTGGGGAATCGCCGGCAGTGTAGTGCTTTTGCCTACACTGCGACACGCCGCAGAGGATGCACCAGCTTGATGCATGGCTTTGGTGCAGTCTTCTTGATGATGCTCAACAAGCGTGCGCCGGCCCTTTCGGGCAGGACCGGGATAAAGGGCAGAAACGACCATTTGGAGAGGGTTTCGATAAAGTGGCACGAAACCGGCTAAGGACTCCGCACACCAGTTTCTGGTCTCTTTCTTTCAAGGAGCGAATCACATGCGTCTGTCCATCATTGCTGCATCCCTGCTGTCGGCCTTTGCTGCTGTTCCGGCCTTTGCGGCTGACGAGCCGGCTTCGGCTCACACTTTCACCGGCAACATGACGCTGGCCTCCGAGTACATCTATCGCGGCATCGCCCAGACCAATCGCAAGCCGGCCATTCAGGGTGGTGCGGATTACAGTCACAGCAGTGGCGTGTATGCCGGTGCCTGGGCTTCAAACATCAGCTGGCTGTCGGACCTGAGCGCCACGGACGCCAAGGTCAGCTCTTCGGTTGAAGTGGACACCTATGGCGGCTTCAAGCTGCCGGTGGGCGATGTGACCCTTGATGTGGGCGTGCTGAAGTACTGGTACCCGGGCACCTACCCGGCCGGCTTCGTGAACCCGGAAACGCTGGAAGGCTATTTCGGCACCAGCTACAAGTTTGCCACTTTCAAATATTCCTACTCCTTCACCAACCTGTTCGGTGCCCAGGCCGTTCAGGAAGATGGTTCGACCAAGAAGTCCGAAGGCAGCCAGTACTTTGATCTCTCCCTGAATCCTGAACTGGGCGCCGGTTTCGTGCTGAACCTGCATGCCGGTCGTCAACTGGTCGCCAACTTCCCCGGCGCTTCCTACAACGACTACAAGGTTGGCGTGACCTATGACCTGAAGGGCTGGGCACTCGGCGCGGCTTACGTGACCACTACGGCCAAGGCCAGCTCTGGCGATTTCTACCGCAGCGCACTGAACCGTGATCTGGGCTCCGACCGTGTTGTGTTTACCGTCGGCAAGACCTTCTGATCATTCCAACCAGGGCGTGCTGCTTCGCAGTGCGCCCAACAAAGGAGCCACCCATGAAATTCGTTTCCGCCATCATCAAGCCCTTCAAGCTCGACGAAGTGCGTGAGGCGCTGTCCGCCATCGGCGTGCAGGGCATCACCGTCACCGAGGTGAAGGGTTTCGGTCGTCAGAAGGGCCACACTGAGCTGTACCGTGGCGCTGAGTACGTCGTCGACTTCCTGCCCAAGGTCAAAGTTGAAATCGCCATCGACGATGCGCTGCTCGATCAGGTGATCGAAGCCATCGAGAAGGCTGCTAACACCGGCAAGATCGGCGATGGCAAGATCTTCGTGTTCGACCTGCAGCAAGCCATCCGCATCCGCACCGGTGAAACCGGCTCGGAAGCCCTGTGATCTTTCAGGAGTAGAGACAATGAAAAAGTTTCTCGCCATTGCACTGACGGCTTTCTCCGTCATGCTTTCCGGCGCTGCGCTGGCTCAGGAAGCCGCCAGTGCCCCGGTTGCTGCTGAGGCCGTTGCGGCCCCGGCGGCTGCCACCCCGGCCGCCGCTCCGGCGGCTGAAGCCTCGGCTCCGGTAGCTGCCGCCGTGCCCGTGGCCAACAAGGGTGACAACGCCTGGCTGCTGGTTTCCGCCGCCTTCGTGATTCTGATGTCGATTCCTGGCTTGGCCCTGTTCTACGGCGGCCTCGTGCGCACCAAGAATGCACTGTCGGTGCTGATCCAGGTCTTCGTGGTGTTCGCGCTGATCACCGTGCTGTGGATCGTCTACGGTTACTCGTTGGCCTTCACTGAAGGCAATGCCTTTATCGGCAACTTCAGCAAGCTCTTCCTCGCCGGTGTGACGCCGGAGAGCGTAGCGGGCACCTTCTCGAAGGGCTCCTATGTCAGCGAACTGATCTACGTGGCCTTCCAGGGTGCCTTCGCCGCCATCACCGTGGCCCTGATCCTCGGCGCCTTTGCCGAGCGCATCAAGTTCAGCGCCGTGCTGGCCTTCTCGGTGATCTGGTTCACCTTCTCCTATCTGCCGGTCTGCCACATGGTCTGGTTCTGGGCGGGTCCCGATGCCTATACCTCGGCTGAAGCGGGTGCTGCTGCCGGTGCCACCGCAGGTTATCTGTTCCAATTGGGCGCGCTGGACTTCGCGGGCGGTACCGTGGTGCACATCAACGCCGCTGTGGCCGGCATCGTCGGCGCCTTCATGGTTGGCAAGCGTATTGGTTTCGGTCGCGAATCCATGGCTCCGCACAGCCTGACCATGACCATGATCGGCGCTTCGCTGCTGTGGGTGGGCTGGTTCGGTTTCAACGCCGGTTCCGCTCTGGAAGCTAACGGCTACGCTGGTCTGGCCTTCGTGAATACCTGGGTTGCCACCGCTGCTGCCACCATGTCCTGGCTGATCGCTGAATGGCTGATCAAGGGCAAGCCTTCCATGCTGGGTGCCGCTTCGGGTGCCGTGGCGGGTCTGGTTGCCGTGACGCCTGCTGCCGGCTTCGTCGGCGTGGGTGGCGCACTGATCATTGGTCTGGCTGCCGGTGTGATCTGCCTGTGGGGTGTGAATGGTCTGAAGCGCCTGATCGGTGCCGATGACGCACTCGACGTGTTCGGCGTGCATGGCGTGGGCGGTATCCTCGGCGCCCTGCTGACCGGCGTGTTCGCTGCACCTTCGCTGGGCGGCATGGGCATCTTCGACTACGTTGCGAACGCAGTTTCGGCTGACTACTCGATCGCTGGTCAGGTGTGGATTCAGGCCAAGGCTGTCGGCCTGACCATCATCTGGTCCGGTATCGTGGCGGTGGTGGCTTACAAGCTGGTCGATATGTTCATCGGTCTGCGTGTGCCAGAAGACGAAGAGCGCGAAGGTCTGGACGTTACCAGCCACGGCGAATCGGCTTACCACTACTGAGCATATGAAAGGAGTCCGTCGCGCGAGCGGCGGATCCAGGATCCGCGGGCAGCCTCAGGGCTGCCCGTTTTTTTTCGTCTATCGAATCAATAGTTGAGCCAGCGCTCAAGTCGGTTGCTACGAATGTCGTAAGCTATGGAACGAAAGACCCGCACTGCCGCTTGCTGCAGCGCACCCTTCCAGAAGATCAGGAATGCGCCATGACCCCGATGCTTGATTACATTCGCCAGTACGCCGATACCATTCTCGAGAAGTATCGCGACCCCTATCACGGCACGCCGCTGTTTTTCGACGGCATGAATACCTTCACCGGCGAGCCGGTGAAATGGCGCAACATGGAGGGGACCGACTGGGAACCCTCCAATATCGCCTCGCAGCAGAACCTGTTCCGCACCTTGGCGGCGCTCTCTGCGCTGACCGGTGATGCGAAATACAAGGAAGCTGCCAAGGCTGCCATCCAGTGGCACTTCGAGCATGCTGACCCGAGTGGTCTGCTGACTTGGGGCGGCCACTGTTTCCTTGATCTGAAGACCCTCGACACTGTTGGCCCGGAGGGCAAGAACAAGGTGCACGAGATCAAGCACCACTACCCCTTCTACGAACTGATGTTCGAAGTCGATCCGCAGGCTGCGGCGAAGCTCATCAAAGCCGAGTGGAACTGTCACATCGACAATTGGGAAACCCTCGAACTCACCCGCCACGGCAGCTACGGCCGTCCGCTGGTCGAAGAGGGCTTCTGGGACAAGCCGATGCACGCGGATCTCGAGATCATGCGCGAGGCCAAGGGCCTGTCTTTCGTGAATATCGGCAATGACCTGATCTACTCGGCCGGTTTGCTGGGCCAGATGGTGCCGGGCGAGGAGAAGGCGCTCGACTGGGCCGAATTCATGGCCTGGCAATATGTGCGTACACGCTATCCGGCGACCGGCCTGGGCTGCTACCAGTTCAATCGCCCGGTCAAACGCGAAGAAGCGCCGACCGACGAGAACCATCCGCAATTCACCTATTCCTTCTACGGCGATCGTGCCGAGCGCCAGTTCGGTCCGGAGTATGGCGAAGTCGCCAAGGAAGCCTGGGTGCTCTTCAAGATGGATCCGGATGCCATGAACGGACCGGAAGGCATCTACGGCGACTCGACCCTTGCCCAGCTCACCCTCGCGCGCCAGCTAGGTGCCAAGGGTGAGAAGCTCAAGCAATGGGCCGTGGACGGGCTGGAGGCCTGGCTGCACTATGCCTACGTGCCGGAAACCAACCAGATCAAGCCGATGTTTGCCGATGGCAAGGACCTTACCGGCCAGGAATTCAAGCGCCGTGGTTTCTACGGCAAGAAGGGCTGGGTCTTCGAGCGCAAGCCGATCAATACCATCGTGTTCCTCAGCACCGTGACGGCCTGGGCCATCTCCGGACGCGATTCGCTGTGGCAGCACGTGGTGGCGATGGCAAAGAATTTCGGCCTTGGCGAATGGAATGTCGCCGACCCGAAAGCGCCCAAGGGTCCGCTGGTGGCCACCAAGGCCGACGCGATCCTGCTCTTCGCGGTGCTGGAAGTTGCTCGCAGTACTGGCGCGGCGGCCTATCTGGAACTGGCCAGGAGCATCGGCGAGCGGATCATGGAAAAGCATGCCCATCGCGGCATGTTCGTGCCGAGTGAGAAGCACATCCACTGCCGCTTCGACGACACCGATGCGCTGGCCCTGCTGACCCTGATTGCTACCGAGCGCGGTTGCCCCGAAGCCGTTCCGGGCTTCCGCTCACAGGGTGGCTACATCCACGGCGATATCCAGATCGAGGATGGCAGCAAGAAGAACATCATGGACATCAAGGATATCTACCCGCTGACGGTGGCCTGAAATTCCTGAGGACAATAAAAAACCCGCTGCGGCGGGTTTTTTATTGGGTGCGATGCAGCTCGAAGTTGGAGGCTGCGCCTGCAGTTGTCAGCGGAAGACCACCGTCTTGTTGCCGTGCACCAGCACCCGGTCTTCAAGGTGGTAGCGCAGGCCGCGGGCCAGCACGGCTTTCTCGATGTCCTTGCCGTAACGCACCATGTCTTCCACCGAGTCGGAGTGGTCGACGCGGATCACGTCCTGATCGATGATCGGGCCTTGATCCAGTTCTTCGGTCACGTAGTGGCAGGTGGCGCCGATCAGCTTCACGCCGCGCGTGTAGGCTTGGTGATAAGGCTTGGCGCCGACAAAGCTGGGCAGGAAACTGTGGTGGATATTGATGATCTGGCCGGGGTAGTCGCGGCACATGTCCGGCGGGATGATCTGCATGTAGCGCGCCAGCACCATCACGTCACCGCGCACTTCCTCGAAGATGCGGCGCACTTCGGCGTAGGCGGCAGGCTTGTTGTCGGCGGTGACCGGCACATGGTGGAAGGGGATGCCGTGCCATTCGACCAGACCACGGAAGGTCTCGTGGTTTGAGATCACGCAGGGGATCTCGATATCGAGTTCCTTGCTCTGCCAGCGGCCGATCAGGTCGTACAGGCAATGCTCCTGCTTGCTGACCATCAGCACCACGCGCTTCTTCACCGTGCTGTCAGTGATCTTCCAGTCCATCTTCAGCTCTTCGGCGATCGGGCGGAAACGCTCACGGAACTCGGCCAGCATGAAGGGGATGGAGTCGGCGCGGATCTCGATGCGCAGGAAGTAGCGCTGCGTGTCGTGATCGGTGTGCATGTTGGATTCGAAGATCCAGCCACCGTGCTCGGCGAGGAAGCCGGAGACGCGGGCGACGATGCCGCTGCGGTCTGGGCAGGAGGCGGTCAGCGTGTAGAAGCGTTGGGTGTGCATGGTGTGAGGGCGCGAGGTTCAGGCTTGAACGATGGCTTTCGAATAAGTGGCGCGATCCATGTCCAGTGCTTCAGCGGTGATCTGCACCGGCTGAGCCTGGTTGTTGATCACACATGAGCACAGGGCGGCCACCAAGCCTTCGGTGATGGCCTGCTTGGTTGCGGCATCTCGTCCCGAGAGCAGATGCAGGCGGGCGTGCAGGAAGCTGCCGGGAGCGGCATCGCCAACGAGGAAATCATCAAGGCGGATGGCGCGGCTCTTGATGTGGTCCGGCACGAATTCGCCGGAGGCCAGCAGCACCGTGTTCATGCGGTGCAGGGCTTGTGCCGGCTCGAAGTCCGGCAGCAGGTTAGCGGTGTATTCAAGTACGAGATGCGGCATGGTTCAGCTATTGAACATCGGGATCAGGATGGCGGCAAGGATGCCGATCAGGGCCGGCACGATGATCAGGCCGACGCCCCAGGCGGACCAGCGTTTCTGGATCCGGTTGAAGTGCTCGAGGTCGTCCCACTCCTTGTTGCGCCAGGCCAGCTCGCGGCCCTTGATGCCCAGGTAGATGGCCACGATGAAGCCGATGTAGGGCACCAGCGCGAGCAGGCCGATCCAGGTCTTGTTGCCGATGGCCCAGATCCAGTTGAGCAGGAAGGCTCCCCAGCTCCAGCCCTTCACGCCTTCCGGAATCACGGCATCCTTGCCACCGCCGGAAGTGTTCAGGCCATCATGGATATCGCCAACGCTGGCCTTGGGGGCCTGATAAGGATTCACCGGGGTGTTCATGAACGACTCCTGTTGGTACCGATTGGAATGGGGAGGCTCAGGCCGCTTCGCCGAGGCGCGCCGCGGCCTTGTCGATCTCGGCACGCAGGGCGGTGTAATCGCGCACCACCGGGTACTGCGGGAACTCGCGCACTACGTTTTCGGGCGGGTGCATCAGGATGCCGGCGTGCGCGGCGCCGAGCATGGCGGTGTCGTTGTAGCTGTCACCGGCGGCGATCACGGTGAAGTTCAGGGCCTTGAAGGCCTCCACGGCGTGGCGCTTCTGGTCCGGCATGCGCAGGTGGTAATTCACCAGCATGCCCGCCGCATCGGCTTCGAGGCGGTGGCAGAACAGCGTCGGCTGGCCCATCTGCGCCATCAGCGGCTTGGCGAATTCGTAGAAGGTGTCGGACAGGATCACCACTTGGTAATCACGGCGCAGGCCATCGAGGAACTCGACGCAGCCCTCCATTGGGCCCATCTCGCCGATCACCTTCTGGATGTCCGGCAGGCCCAGCTTGCGCTCGCGCAGGATAGCCAGGCGGTACTGCATCAGCTTGTCGTAATCCGGCTCGTCGCGGGTGGTGCGGCGTAGCTCCGGGATGCCGGTGCGTTCGGCGAACTCGATCCAGATTTCAGGGACCAGCACGCCTTCCATGTCGAGACAAACGATCTGCACGATGAACCTTCGGAGCTAAAGTCGAAAACCCGGCATTGTACCCGTCCGGGCAAGCGGGATCATGTGTGCTGCAGCCGCACTCAACAGCCGCAGTGCGCCCAGCCCTTGAGCTCCAGGCGCTGGCGCCCGGCCCACTGCAGCACCATCAGGTTGCGGTAATCGGTGCCGGCGCAGCTCTTGGCTTTGGGCGAGCAGGCTCGCGTGACTTCGCTGGCGCTCTGGATGCTCCAGTTGCCGTAGGAGAGCTGCAGGGTCATGCGCTCGCCGGGGCGCGGCGGTTCGTGCTGGGCCGGGAAATACTTTTCGCTGAACAGGCGCAGGCTGCGCAGGCCGCCGCCTTCCTCGCGGATCAGGGCGTGCTGCTTGTCGTTCTCCCAGCTCCAGAACATCAGTGTCTCGCCCTTCTTCACGCCGAAGCTGCAGCCGCACTCCTGCGGGATATCCGTTGTCGTGAGTGGCAGCAGCTTGGGCATGGGCGGCGTTTGGGCCTGGATGCTGGCGGAAGCGAGCAGGGCGGCCAGCAGGATGGGAATACGCATGAGGAAATCCTTCCGTGAAAGACCCCGGAAATGTAGCAGTTATGCGCGCCAGCACCACCGGGTAAGATCAGGCCATGAGCCCGACACCTGACCCCCGCCCCGAACCGCCGCGTGAGCCGGATGCTTTTGCCTGCTGTGGCAATGAATGCGGCGAGGCTTGTGTGTGGACCATCTACCAGCATGCCCAGCGGCGCTATGCACTGGAGCTGGAAGCCTGGCAGTTGCGCCAGCTGGAGCAGGAAGACTAGGGTCTGTTGACATTCATCCGCCGGTCGCGCTCGTGGCGCTTTGGTCGGGGGGCAAGGCGCTGCGCCGAAGTCAGGGTGGCCCCCTGCCGAGAAGCTGCAACGCAGCTCCACGTCCAAAGCGTCCGAGCCCGGAGGGGTGAAGCGTATGGCTCGCGCTACTGCGTTGCACTCCTTGTGCGGGGGAGCCACCCCGCACTGCGTCGCGCGCCTTGTCCCGCAAGCCATACGCTTCACCGCGATCCGGCGAGTGAATGTCAACAGACCCTAGACGCGTTCCGGTTCCACTTCGAGCTTCACGCCGAAGCGGGTGTCGACTTCGCGGCGCACGGCTTCGGTGAGCTGTTCCACGTCGGCGCGCCGGGCGCCGCCCTGATTGACCATCACCAGCGCCTGTTCCGAGTACATGCCGACCGGGCCGAGCGCCTTGCCTTTCCAGCCCGCCTGCTCGATCAGCCAGCCGGCGGCAAGCTTGAAGCTGCCATCGAGCTGGCGGTAACTCGGCAGGGCCGGGAAGGTCGCCAGCAGCTTTTCATGGTGCGGAGCGCTGACCACCGGATTCTTGAAGAAGCTGCCGGCATTGCCGATGCGGGCCGGGTCCGGCAGCTTGCGCTCGCGGATCGCGATGATCGCGTCGGAGACATCCAGCGGGCTCGGATCGATGATGTGGCGTGCGGCCAGTTCCTTGCTCACGTCGAGATAACGGGTCAGCGGTGTCCACCGCTTGGGCAGGCGGAAGGTCACCGAGCAGATCGCGAAGCGGCCGGCCGCCTCCTGTTTGAACACGCTGTCGCGGTAGCCGAAATGGCAGCTGTCGAAATCGAAGCTCACGGTGCTGCCGCTTTTCAGGTCCACGGCCTCCAGCACCAGGAAGCGCTCATACATCTCCAGCCCGTAAGCGCCGATGTTCTGTACCGGTGCGGCCCCCACCGTACCAGGAATCAGGGACAGGTTCTCCAGCCCGGGCCAGCCCATTTCCAGTGTCCAGCGCACGAACGCATGCCAGTTCTCGCCGGCGCCGGCGCGCACGAAGTGGTGGTCGTCGTCGCTGCCGATCAGCTCCCGGCCAGGGATGGCCATGCGCAACACGGTGCCTTCAAACCTTTCCGGCAGCAGCATGTTGCTGCCGCCCCCCAGCACCAGCACGCGATCCCCGTTTAGTTCGCCGCTGCGGACCAGATTGGCGAGCTGGCTGGCGGACAGAATCTCGCCATAGCGGCGAGCCACGCAGGGCAGGCCGAAAGTGTTCAGCGCGTCGAGCGCAAAGTCGGGCTGGAAGGGAAAGGGCATCGGGTCAGTGGGTAGTGAAGCGGGTTTTGTTCAGCACACACGCATGTGCTGAACAAAACCCGCTTCGTCACGTGCGCGGCGCAGAGCGCGCTTCTCATCCTGGCGGCGAGCCTTGGCGGTTTTTTTGTGCGCGCCGGCACCGCGGCGTTGTGCCATGGCTGGCACGATCGGATTTCTGGGTTTGAACTGCATTTTTCTACCCCTTCTGAAGGTTTTATGGAAAAGCGCTATTGATCGGCAAGTTTTGCTATGGCTGCGTGTGCCTCCTTGAGCCCCACAGGATGAATCTCCCGGTAGCAGCGGATAGCCCATGCCGTATGCCCTGTCGCGGCAAACCTACGAACGTCATCTATTGTGGCTTGGCCCGCAGCAGGGTACAGCCCGTTTCTGCGCATCGCCGCAATTTTCAAGCGTTGATAAGCCTGCGCGAAAACAGCTACGCCCAGCAAGCCGGCAAAAATCCAGAGCAGGGTCATTGAGCGGCTGACTCGGCAGCCTTACGCTGGGCCTCGGCTTGCTGGCTGGCGGCATCGATGTCCTGCTGCACTTCCTGCATGGTCTGCTGGCCCTGCTTGATCTCCTCGGCCTTGCCCTTGCCCACGGCGGCGGCGGTGACGGCTGTCTCGGAAACGCCACAGGCGCTCAGCACCAGCAGCAGGCAGGATACACAAATCGACTTCTTCATTCTCGAGCTCCTTCGCGTCAAGCAGGATGACCGGGGGCAAGCGGACACGTATCATGCCGCCTTCCTTCAAATACCCTTGATCCCGCCATGTGGTTCCGTAACGTTCAACTCTACCGCCTGCCCGAACAGTGGGACATGACCGCTGATCGCCTCTCCGAGCAACTCGAACGCCTCACTTTCCAGCCTTGCGGCAGCCAGGATCTGTCCAGCCAGGGCTGGGCGCCGGTGATTCAGGATAGTCTGGTCCACAGCGTGGGTGGCCAGTGGCTGATCGCCCTCGGGGTGGAGCAGCGTCTGCTGCCCTCCTCGGTGATCAAGCAGGAATGCGATGATCGCGCCGAAGACATCGAAGCCCAGCAAGGCTTCAAGCCCGGCCGCAAGCAGATGAAGGAGCTCAAGGAAGCGGTCACAATGGAGCTGATGCCGCGCGCTTTCACGCGCCGCCGCAAGTCCTACGCTTGGATCGATCCGAAGAATGGCTGGCTGGCCGTCGACGCCTCCAGCCGTACCTCTGCCGAACCGCTGGTTGAAGCCCTGCACAAGGCCCTCGACGAACTGCCGCTGAAACTCCTGAACACCGAACGCAGCCCCGGCGCGGCAATGACCGACTGGCTCGCCGGCGGCGAAGCCCCGGCTGGTTTCACCATCGATCAGGATTGCGAACTGCGCGCCCTCACCGACGAAGCGAGTGCCGTGCGTTATGTGCGCCACAGCCTCGAAGGCGAGGAAATCCGCGAGCACATCGCCAGCGGCAAGCAAGTGAGCAAGCTGGCGCTGACCTTCGATGACCGCATTAGCTTCATCCTGACCGACAAGTTCGAGATCAAGCGCGTGCAGGCGCTGGATACGCTCAGCAGCAAGGAAGAGGGCGACGCCAAGAGCCGTGAGGAGCAGTTCGACGCCGACTTTGCGCTGATGAGCCTGGAGCTCGGCAAGCTCTTCCCGGCGCTTCTGGACGCGCTGGGTGGCGAAGTGAAGACGATCTGATCTTGTAGGAGCGGCTTTCGCCGCGCATGTCGTTCGCTACCCAAACCGCTCCTACTGTATTTCAATCATGAAAGCCTACCTGGCCGGCCCCGATGTGTTCCGCCCCGACGTTTTGCGTTGGGCGGAAGACGCACGTGCCCTGTGCGCGGCGCGGGGCGTTGAGGCCCTGATCCCGCTGGATGGGGATGCCACCACTCCGGCCGGCATCTACGCGCAGAACATCGCCATGATCCGCGCGGCCGACGTGGTGCTGGCCAACCTGAATGCCTTTCGTGGCGCCGAGCCGGACTCCGGCACCAGCTTTGAGGTCGGCTTTGCGCTGGCGCTAGGCAAGCCGGTGATTGGCTATGTGGACGAAGCCTGCAGCCATGCCGCGCGCGTCGCGCGTTGGCAAGGGGCTGAACTGACTCAGAACGAGGGCCACGTGCTTGATCGCGACGGCCTGAGCGTGGAGAACTTCGGCCTGCCGCTCAACCTCATGCTGGCCGTGCCGGCGAAGATTGTGGTGGGCGGGTTGGACGAAGCTCTGGCTGCGATGCCGGCCGGCCTGTAGGGCTGGCTTTAGCCGGCCAGGCCCAAGCAGTCACCGCATCTGCGGCCAAGGCCGCAGCGGCAAAATCAGCGCCCCAGAATCCGGTCAATCACCGCGTCCGTGCGTGCCGCGCTTGCACCGGTGGAGAGCGCTTCGGCGCGGCCCAGCAGACAGTCCGTCACGTTCTGGATCAGTGGCTGCTGCACATGGGCCGGATTCGGGATGGCGAAGGCCTGTTCGCCTTCGGCATTGAAGAGGCGCAGCGGGCTGTCGTCGAATGTAGCGAACACGATGCGCCCCGCATCGCCCACGATCTCGCAGCGATCGAGCCGGTCACCGGCCGCAAAACACCAACTGGCGCTGGCCGATATCCCGTTTTCGAAGCGCAGCACGGCGCTCACCGTGTCTTCCGCTGGCAGGCCGGCATGGCTGGCCGCAAAGCCGTGCACATCCGTTACCGGGCCAAACAGGTAGTCGAGAAAATCGAGCTGGTGCGAGCCCATGTCCACGAAGCGTCCGCCGCCGGAGAGGGCTGGATTTACGCGCCAGCCCGGTCCGTCCGGATCGAGGTCCTCGGCCGGGATCGGCTGATGCAGTTGCAGGTTTGCATAGCGCGGTGCGCCGATGGCACCACTGGCGAGCAAGGCCTGGATTTTCTGGAAGCGCGGCATGGCACGCCGGTAATAAGCGGAGAACAGCGGCACGCCGCGTGCAGCGAAGGCTTCCACCATCTGCAGGCTCTGGGCATGGTTCAGGCTCAGCGGTTTTTCCACATAGCAGGGCTTGCCGGCCTCGGCGCACAACAGGGCGAGCGGCAGGTGGGCGCCGGGCGGGGTGGCGACATAGACCGCATCCACCTCCGGATCGGCGATCAGAAGGGCCGCGTCGTCGTAGCTGCGCGCGATGCCGTGGCGACGCGCGTAATCGGCGGCGAGCTCGCCATTGCGGCGCATGACGGCCACCAGTTGCGAGCCCTCGGCTTTCTTGAAGCCTGGGCCGCTTTTCACTTCGGTCACTTCACCACAACCGAGAATTCCCCAGCGGATGGTTTTCACGTTCTATTCCTTATCTTTCTGTCGACAGCTTGGCCGGCGGTACGATGCCACGGGCCTGCATCAGCTCGAGCACACCAGCCGGGATCGGCCGGCAACGGCAATGCTGTGCATGGGCAAGATGCCAGGCGATGCGTTGTTCCGCCGTGGCCTGTTCCGGCATGCGGTGCGCGGCATGCCATTCGCGGTTGAGACCAGCCATCCGGCTCTCCTCAGAGGTTCAGCATCAGCTCGTGCTCGTCCGGCAGATCATTGAAACCGCGCCGTTCGTAGTGCTTGAAGATCGCGGCAACGATCTCCTCCGGGTCGTCGATGATCTGGATCAGGTCCATGTCGGCCGGGTTGATCATTTTTTCGGTCACCAGCGTATTGCGGAACCAGTCGATCAGGCCGGCCCAGAAGTCCTTGCAGACGAGGATCACCGGAATCTTGCGGCCCTTGCCGGTCTGGATCAGGGTCAGCGCTTCCATCACTTCATCCAGCGTACCGAAGCCGCCGGGCATCACCACATAGGCCTGGGCGAAGCGCACGAACATCACCTTGCGCGGGAAGAAGTGGCGGAAGGTCTGAGACACGTCCTGATACGGATTGCCGCTCTGCTCGTGAGGCAGCTGAATGTTCAGGCCTACTGAGGGGCTTTTGCCGGCAAAGGCGCCCTTGTTGGCCGCTTCCATGATGCCGGGGCCGCCGCCCGAGATCACCGAGAAGCCGGAGTCCGAGAGTCGGCGGGCGATTTTTTCGGTGAGCTCGTAATAAGGGTGATCAGGTTTGGTGCGGGCCGAGCCGAAGATCGACACGGCCGGGCGGATCGGCTTCAGGCGCTCAGTGGCCTCGACGAACTCTGACATAATCCCGAAGATCCGCCAGGCCTCGCGGGCCAGTTCGCCTTGCTCGGCAAGCGAAGGGGCGCGAAAGGGCGGTAGCTTGTGTTTGGTACTCATGGCTCATCCTGTTCTTGTCGGACTTGAGCAGACAGTCTGCGTGCAATTCGCCGTATCAGGCAAGCCGCTTGCCCGGCTTTCATTCTTTCCCAGTCCGTATTCCAGAATCCACCATGTCCAAACTCCTGCTCGTCGACGGTTCCAGCTACCTGTTCCGCGCCTTCCACGCCCTGCCCGATCTGCGCAACAAGGCCGGCGAGCCGACCGGCGCGCTGCGCGGCGTGCTCAGCATGCTGCTGCCGCTGAAAGACGCCATCGGCGCCACCCACGCAGTGTGCGTGTTCGATGCCAAGGGCAAGACCTTCCGCAACGACTGGTTCCCAGAATACAAGGCCACCCGCAAGCCCACGCCGGAAGACCTCGTGCCGCAGATCGAGCCGATCCAGCAATGCGTGCGCGCACTCGGCTGGCCGGTGATCGTCGAGCCCGGTGTCGAGGCCGACGACGTGATCGGCACGCTCACGCGCCAGGCCGTGGAGCGCGGCTTCGAGGTGATCATCTCCACCGGCGACAAGGACATGGCCCAGCTCGTGCAGCCCGGCGTGACGCTCATGAACACCATGACGAATGAATCGCTGGATTCGGCCGGCGTGCTGGAGAAATTCGGCGTGCCGCCCGAGCGCATCGTCGACTACCTCACGCTGATGGGCGACACCGTCGACAACGTGCCGGGCGTGGAGAAATGCGGCCCCAAGACTGCGGTGAAATGGCTCAGCGAATACGGCACGCTGGATAACCTCATCGCCAACGCCGACAAGGTCAAGGGCGTGGTCGGCGAGAACCTGCGCAAGGCGCTGGACTTCATCCCCATGGGCAGGAAGCTCGTCACCATCGTCACCGATGTGCCGCTTGCCGAGAAGCTGGACGAACTCACCTGGCGCGAGCCGGACAATGCCACCCTGATCGAGCACTACACGCGCTGGGAATTCCGCAGCTGGCTGCGTGCCCTCCAATCCCCCTCGCCCCTCGGGGGAGAGGGGCAAGGGGAGAGGGGGAGCGCTGCCACCCAATCCGGCGAGCAAGGCGGCCTGTTTGGCGACAGCAACGCTCCGGCGCCGCAACGCAGCTTCGCGCCCACCCGCCCGGCGGACGATGAACCGGTCAGCCGCAGCGCCGCGCACCGCGAGGCCTACGAATGCATCCTCACGCGCGAGGCGCTGGACAAGTGGCTGGCCAAGATCAACGCCGCGCCGCTCACCGCCTTCGACACCGAAACCGACAGCCTCGATGGCATGCAGGCGCATCTCGTCGGCATGAGTTTCTGCGTCACGCCGGGCGAGGCCGCCTACCTGCCGCTCACCCACCGCTACCCCGGCGCGCCGGATCAGCTGCCGCTGGTTGAAGTGCTGGCCGCGCTGAAGCCTTGGTTGGAGGACGCCAGCAAGCCCAAGCTCGGTCAGAACCTGAAATATGACATGCATGTTCTCGCCAACCACGGCATCCGCCTGCGCGGCGTGGCAGAAGACACCCTGCTCGAATCCGCTGCGTGGGAGAGCGACAAGGGCCATGACCTCGATGCCTTGGCCAAGCGCCACACCGACATGGAAACCCTCTCCTATGCCGAAGTCTGCGGCAAGGGTGCGAAAGCCATCGGCTTCGCTGACGTCGACCTCAGCCTCGCCACCGCCTACGGCGCCGAGGATGCCGATGTCACCTTGCGGGTGCACCAGAAGCTCAGCCCGCTGATCGCGGCCGAGCCGGGCCTCACCCGCGTCTACCGCGAAGTCGAGCTGCCGGTGCAGGAAGTGCTGTGGGCCATGGAGCGTGAGGGCGTGCTGATCGATGCGAAGCTGCTCGCGCAGCAAAGCGACGAGCTGGGCCGCAAGATGATGGCCATCGAAGCGCAGGCCTATGACGCCGCCGGTCAGCCCTTCAACCTCAACAGCCCCAAGCAGCTCGGCGAAATCCTCTTCGAGCGCCAGAAACTGCCGGTGAAGAAGAAGACTGCCACCGGCGCCCCGAGCACCGACGAAGAAGTACTCGCCGAGCTGGCCCTCGATTACCCGCTGCCGCGCCTGTTGCTCGAATACCGCAGCATGGCCAAGCTTAAGAACACTTACACGGATAAATTGCCGCGCATGGTTAACCCGGCCACCGGCCGGGTGCACACCAGCTTCTCGCAGACCGGCGCCATCACCGGCCGCCTCGCCTCAAGTGAGCCCAACCTGCAGAACATCCCGGTGCGCACACCCGAAGGCCGCCGCATCCGCCAGGCCTTCATCGCCCCGGCTGGCCACAGCATTGTCTCGGCCGACTACTCGCAGATCGAGCTGCGCATCATGGCCCACCTCTCGGGCGATGAACGCCTGCTCGAAGCCTTCGCGCAGGGGGAAGACGTGCACCGCGCCACCGCCGCCGAAGTATTCGGTGTGCCGAGCAGTGAAGTCACCAGCGAGCAGCGCCGTTATGCCAAAACCATCAACTTCGGCCTGATCTACGGCATGAGCGCGCATGGGCTGGCCAAGTCGCTGGAGATCGAGCGCGCCGCCGCGCAGAGCTGGATCGACCGCTACTTCGCCCGCTACCCCGGCGTGGCCCGCTACATGGAAGAGACGCGTGCGCTGGCGCGCCACCACGGCTACGTCGAAACCGTCTTCGGCCGCCGCCTGTGGCTCGCCGAAATCAAGAGCAGCAACGCCGGCCGCCGCCAGGGCGCCGAGCGCGCTGCGATCAACGCGCCGATGCAGGGCACAGCTGCCGATCTCGTGAAGCTCGCCATGCGCCGGGTGTATGACTGGCTGAATCGTGACGCCCTCAAGAGCCGCCTGCTGCTGCAGGTGCATGACGAACTGATCCTCGAAGTGCCGGAGGCCGAGCTGTCACTCGTGCGCGAGAAGCTGCCGCAACTGATGGCGGGCGTGGCGGAGTTGAAGGTGCCGTTGCTCGCGGAAGTCGGGGTCGGAAATAATTGGGATGAAGCCCACTAAGTAGGGCGGAGTGCAAACTCCGCCATTTCGATCAACACATGCGGTGGAGTTTCACTCCACCCTACGAATCGACCCCGCCGTACGTGGTACTTGATGCAGCATTCGCAGTTACCCTCGTCGTATGCGGTTCCCGGCTATTTTCAGCAAGGCATGAATCAACCTTGAAAGGAATGTGATGTCTCAATCCGTTCGCTGGATGACTTGTTTCGCAATGTCTTTGTTTGGTGCGTCAGTTGCAGCCCAATCGATTATGGATTCACCTGTCCCAATCATAGAAAAGGCTGATTTGGTGCTGGCCGAAAACATCGGCGGCGAAATCGCCTGGATTAATGATAAAAATCTCCTTGCCACCGTTTTGCTCGACGATCCAAGGTCACGTTGGTGGGTTCGTCGGGTAGTAAATGTCGATGTCCGTTCCGGGCAAGCGGTGGAATTCTTGGCGCGTGGTTTTGTTTCCTGCTCCAACCCGGTGGCTGGGCTCATCGGTATCAGCAGTGGAACGCTAGCCGCTAACTACGAGGGCGGCTCCAAAGAGCCAAGGCCTAGCCCTCATCTCTACAAGAGGAGCTTCTGGTCTTCAACGCTTGTGCCGTTGAAGGATGAAGATGAATGGAACAAGTGGCTATGCATCAAGACCAGCAAAGCCGAGTTGAACGACCCGGGGGCCGGAAATCCTCAATCCGATCATCGATATCTGCAGACGCCGGATGAGCTCCTCAGAATTACCAAGGAACTCAACGAAACGAGGAGCGACGTGGTCTATGGTTTGGTGCTCGAGCGTGGCAAAGAGAAAATCCAGCTCGCAGATCTGACACCTAGTGAGGTGGGGTGGCGCCCACAGTTCCTGCCCTTCTTGAACAAGCATTTGCTCGGGGCAGGGGAATTCATCTTTGCCGGCGACATGGTGCTTCCTGGTAATAAACGTACCCAGGAAATTCCGACCATCACCATGACCAAGGACGGCAAAATCGAGCGTGAGTACGTGAGAGACCGCCTTCTAAGCAAGGGTTTTAAGCGTGATGCGAGCGTGATTCCGTATGCCAAGGGTAATCTGGTTTTCATTCAGGACCGCCCCAGCTATGGAGGTGGTATTTACCGTGAAACAGGAGGTCTCGTTGAGCGCATCTGGTGCGTGAACAAGGGGAATGGTTTTGACAGAAAGTGCCGGCCACAAGCGATTTCCATGAGCCCCGATGGATGCTCACTCGCATTCTTCGATGAAGGCTCCGACGACCTCAAAAAAAGTGTGCCGCGAATCAGTCTGAAAATTCTGGATGTGTGTCATTAGCCGAAACATAGAACGGGTTCAGGTCTTGCTTTTTGCCTCACCTGAAGATTTGAAACCAACATTACTGGATTCAACGACAAGGAGCACCGCATGAGCAAAACCCTGCGTTTGTCCGAGAAATGGTTTCATCGCGGCCTGTGGCTGGTGGCGCTGCTGTTTGCGTGGTTTCTTGTGGGCTTAGGCAATACCATCGTGGGCGATTTGCCGCAGGTGGAGGTGCGGCGCTCGCTGGATGACTATCTGGACCCGGCGCGTGCCCCGGCGGTGAAGGAAGCGATTCTTGTCGCCGAGAAGAACGCCCGGGAGGCGCAGGACGCACTCGAACAGGCCCAGCTGCGTCAGCAGTCGGCAGAGGCCAGCAATCGCGCCGCGCGCGAGACCTTCAGCAACTGGCTGGCGACGCGCAAGGCGACCGCGCGGCCCGAGCAGGATCAGGAGCTGATTGCCCGCACCCAGCAACTGGACGACCTGCGCCAAGCCGAGCGGGATGCGCTGGCCGGGATGGAAAAGCAGCAGCAGGCGGCGCTGGATGCGCGCCAAACCAGAGAGCGCGCCCAGCGTGAACTGCAGGCCCTGCAGGACAGCGCCCGTGACGCATACTTGAGTGCGCTGCGTGCGCAGGAGTTGCGCGTCTTTGGCTACCGTTTGCTGCTGACCTTGCCCCTGCTGGCGGCGGCGGGCTGGCTGTTCGCGAAGAAGCGCAAGACGAGCTCCTGGCCCTTCGTGTGGGGCTTCATCATCTTTGCGCTGTTCGCCTTCTTCGTGGAGCTGGTGCCTTACCTGCCCAGCTACGGCGGCTATGTGCGCTACATCGTGGGCATCGTGCTCACGGTGGTGGGCGGGCGTTACGCGATTCAGGCCCTGCAGCGTTATCTGGAGCAGCAGAAGCAGGCTGAGGCGCAACCGGCACAGCAGCGCCAGCGTGAGTTGGACTACGACCTGGCGCAGACGCGCATGTCGAAAAACATCTGCCCGGGCTGCGAGCGCACGGTGAACATGAGCGACGGCAAGACCGACTTCTGCCCGCACTGTGGCCTGAGCCTGTTCGACCACTGCAGCCAGTGCAACACGCGCAAGAATGCGTTTGCGCGTTACTGCTTCTCGTGCGGCGCGTCGGCCAAGGCCGCGTCCGGTGCTGCAGCGGGTAACGAGACGAGCCTGGCGTGATCCAGCCCGGTAGGGTGCGCACCGCGCACGCGGAACCGGCGTTGGTGCGGGCACGGCGGTTTGTTCGGCCTCCGCGATGATCGGAGCGGTGTGATGGTGCGCATTGCGCACCCTACAAATTTTGTGCGGTACCAGACTTTGATCGAATTGGCGGAGTTGGCACTCCGCCCTACGCCTGTATTTCCATTCATCCGGAGGCTTCATGAAACTGGCTGTCATTTCCGGTGGCTCGCGCGGGCTGGGCGCTGAGCTGTGCCGGCAATGCGTTGATGCGGGCTTCGAGCTGCTGGAGTTTTCGCGCAGTGCGCCACATGCGTTTTCGGTGGCCTGCGATTTCACTGATTCCTTGTCGGTCGCGCGCATCGTGGCCGAGCATTTGGCACCGTTGGCGGCGCGAACGGATCTGAGCGAACTGGTGGTGCTCAGCAATGCAGCGATGCTGGAGCCGATCGGGCCGGTGTCGCGGCAGGCGCCGGCTGCGGTGCAGGCCAATCTGAATGCCAATCTGGTCGCCGCGATCCTGTTCATGGGTGAGGCGGTCCGCGCATTCCAGCAGCATCCGGCGCGCAAGACGCTGGTGAGCCTGTCTTCCGGCGCGGCACTCAAGGGGCGTGCGGGCTGGTCGCTGTATTGCGCGGCCAAGGCCGGGCTGGACAATTTCATCCGTGCGCTGGCGCTTGAGCAGGCACTCGAAGCGGCGCCGTTCCGTGCTTTGAGCGTTGATCCCGGCGTGATGGATACCGACATGCAGGCGGAGATCCGTGCGGCTTCGGCGGAGGATTTCCCGAGCGTTGAACGCTTTCATGCGCTGCTGCGCGAGGGTGAGCTGCGCACACCGCAGTCGATCGCCGGAGCGATCCGCCGAATAGTGGCCGGGGAGCATGAGGGCGGCGCGCGGCTGGTGGCGGCGGACTTTCTCTGAGCGCGCAAAACGCGGGCCAACATAAAAAAACCGGGCTCAAGGCCCGGTTTTCTTTTGGTGCGCCAGGCGAAGCTTACGGCCGGGCGTTCTTGCTGCTCCAGCTGGCGAAGTTCGTCAGCATGGCCTGAGCGGTGCTGTTGTACTGCGCGTAGCCGGTCAGGCGCTCGGCAGACACTGAAGTGGTCGAGCCGAAGATCAGGCCGTACACCGTGCTGGCGCTGCCGTGGCGGTCGGCAAAATCACCGAAGAGCATGCGCACGCGGGCGGTGACGGTGCTGGCAGCGGGGTTGTAGACCGACAGGTCGTAGTAGCGTGCCCAGGCGTTGGTGCCGGAGACGCTGGAGAGCACGCCGCTGGACCACTTCTTGTCGTTGATCTGGCTGGCCTTGAAGAAATCGGCCGCGGCGTAGACCGCTTCGCGCGTGGTGGCGTCCGGGTTCGGCAGGCTCATCAGGAAGCTGACGACCTTGGCGCTTTCCTGCGAGGTCAGCGAGGGCATTTCGTAGGCACGGGCCGGAGTCGGGGCGCCGGTCAGTACGTCATGCTGCTGGCCCCATACGGTGCGCTTGCCATTCACGAAGACCTGATTGGCGAGTAGCCAGCTGGTGCCGTTGCTGGCCGCGGTGGCGCACTTGTTGCGCAGCGGGGTGTCGATGAAGGCGAAGTCGCTGTTGGCGCTGGTGCCAATTTCGCGCAGCAGCTTGATGACGTTAAGCATGGCGTCGTCATTCAGCGTGATGGCGTCGTGATAGTCGCCATTGAGCGGGTAGACCTGCGGCCAGCCCCAGTTGGGTGTCTGCGCCGCGAGCAGGTAGTTGAGGCCCTTGGTGATCGAGGCCTGGATGCTGGCGCGATCACCGGTCTGGGCGGCCTGCACCTTGCCCAGGTAGCGGAGCTCGGTGATGGTGGCGCCGTTGTCGATGGTGCCGACATAGGGCCAATTGGCCGGATCGGAGCTGTTCGGGTCGATGCCGCCACCGGTCCAGGACTGGCCCTTGGCACGCACAACACCCGTCCGCACCATGTTCTTGGCCCAGCCACCCGAGGGAATCTGGAAGCTGACGATCTCGCGGGCGATCGACAGGGCCTTGCTGCCGGCGTAGTAGGAGGCGGTTTCCGAGAGCGGCATGGTGTCCGGGCCGGTCTTGTCCGAGCCGCGTGCCGAGGGCACCGAGGAGAGGCCCGCGCGCTCGGCCTTCAGCGCGGCCTTGTCGGCAGCCAGCGCAGAGTTCGAGGCACTCAGGTAGGCGGTGAAGGCGCTCTTGAGGCTGCCGGCTTCGCTGTCGATGCGCGCCTGGGTGAGCGGCTTGGCCTTCACGTTCTGGCGGATGTAATCGGTACAGGCGCTGACGCAGGCGCCGTCATTGCCGGTACTGCTTGCTGCGCTAGAGGAAGCAGCCTTCGAAGAGGCGGCGACCGACGAGGCTGCTGTAGAAGAGGCTTTCGACGAGGCCGCAACCGAGGACGCGGCTGTCGAGGAGGCTGCTACAGATGAAGCCGCTGCGGAGGACTGGGCTGCAGAGGAGGCACTGCTGCTGGCCGGGCCAATCGAGCACCAGGCCGAATCGGCGAGGGCGCTGCCGCCGGTGAACAGGGATTTCGAGCAGGTGAAATTACCGCTCAGGTTGGCATAAACGAAGCTGCCGGACTTGCCCAGGGCGACGCTGTGCGTGCCGCTCATGCTGCAGGCGCCGCCCACTTGTGCGCACTTCGTGTAGCCCGTGGGCGCATCGCTTGCGGCATGCGCCGGTACCGACAGAATCAGGGCGGCAGCACCGCCCAACAACCATTTGCTCTGCATTGCTTGTCTCCGGAATGGATGGCGCGACTCTTCGGGCGCGCTCGTGTGATAAGACTTTGGTTGTAAGAAAAGTTCTTACATAAGGAATGCTAACGTAGTCGGACAAATGAATTCTGGCAAGCCTTGGTCATGTTTTTGCGGCCCGGCGGCGGAGTTTGGGCCACTTCTTTCGCCGTCCCTGACCGAAAATACCCGCATCAGCTTTCATGACGGATAACCGCATGATTCATTCCTTCCGCTTGTGGGTTTTGTACCTGATGCTTCTCGGTCCATTTGCGCAGGCGGCTTCGTTCGAAGACATCCTGGCGAGCCATGAGGCGCGTCTGGGCGGGCGCATCGGTCTGGCTATTCTCGATACCGGTAGCGGCGCGCTGCAGACGGTAAAGGGCACGCAGCGGTTCCCGATGATGAGCACCTTCAAGACGCTGGCTTGCGCAATGCTGCTAGCGGAGGTCGATGCCGGGCGTCTGCGTTTGGAAACACTGGTGGAGATCAGGCCCGAGGCCTTGCTGAGTTACGCACCGGTGAGCACGAAGCTCGTCGGCCAGCCTTTTAGCCTGCAGCAGGCCTGTGACGCAACGATGCGCACGAGCGACAACACGGCAGCCAATCTGGTGCTGCAGGCCATCGGTGGTCCGGCGGCGGTGACGCGTTTCATGCGTGGCCTGGGTGATGAGGTGACGCGGCTGGACCGCATCGAGCCGGCGCTCAACTCGGCGCTACCCGATGATCCGCGTGATACGAGCAGCCCGTTAGCAATGGTGCGCAGCTTGCAGACTTTGCTCTTCGGGGAGGTGCTGCAGCCGGCCTCACGGGCGCAGCTGAAGCAGTGGATGCTGGATAACGAGGTGGCTGGGCCGCTGTTCCGTGCCGAGCTGCCCTCGGGCTGGGTGATCGCTGATCGCTCCGGTGCTGGCGACAACGGCTCGCGCGGCATCACGGCGATCCTGTGGCCGCCGCAGCGCGCGCCGTTGATTGTCAGCCTGTACCTGACCGGGACCCGTGCCGACATGCCCGAGCTCAATCGCAGCGTGGCTGAAATCGGCCGTGAGATTTTCGCTGCCTATCGTCCCTGAGTGCGCGGGTCAGGGCTTGTGCGTGCTGCCCTTACTTGAGGTGAAACAGGCCAACGATGAGGGCCACCATGCCGCCGGCGATCAGTGGGCCAACTGCGAGTCCCTTGAAAAAGCACACGCCGATCAGTGTGCCGACCATCAGGGCGGTGACGATCTCGGGTGAGGCCTGCATATAGCCCACGCCCCGCCCGGCCACCCAGGCGACGGCGAGCCCGGTGATTACCGCGATCACGCCGGCCGGTGATTTGAAGGTATTGCCGAGCCCGGCGAGGTCGATCTTGCCCGAGGCCAGGGGCGCCAGTACAGCGGCGGTAAGGATGATCACCCCGGTGGTGAGGCCATGCGTTTCCACCGTGCCCAGCCAGTTCGTGAGCCCGAGCAATTTCAGCAGGAGCAGGGCGCTCGCCGCGATGGCAACCGAGCTGTTGTTGCCGACCACGGCCAGCGCAAGGATCAGGAGGAGGGGCAGGTTTTCGAAACTCATGGGGATCCGACCCATCAAGGGCCACCGTCGTACTGGGGATGTGTGGAGTCTAGTCGCCCTTGCCTGAGCATGTCTGGCGGATCTAGCCAAGAAAGCTGGTTGGCCTGTTCAGGGCAAATCGATGCCGCTTGTCCGTCTGAGCCTGTTTTATGCCCGTTCATCAGGACTGCTCTGAGCTCAATGCTAAAAATGTAAGAGTAAACCCCTACTTTTGAGTGTCGGCAGCGCGGAGGGAATGCCCTGTCTGGCACTGCCACGCCGGCAGATTTCTTCAACATCACCCTTGCCCGGGACCTACCGCATGAAGCTCACCCCCACGATCCTTGCCACAGCGATCCTGCTGTTGGCAGGCAACGCCTTTGCCGCCCGCACCGGTGGTTTCGCAACCGCTGATGGCGGTGATCTGCCTGGCGCACGGTATTTCACTGCCGCGAATTACCAGGAGATCAACAACATCATCACCAGCGCATCCACCGTCCCCGGTGGCGCCTATCCGCTGGTCATTACCTACACCGGCAACGAGGATGCCGCGATCGCCACGATCGTGATGGATCACAATCCGGATGCCGCCGGCAATTGCCCGAATCCGCACTGGAACGACGCTTACCGCCAGGTGGCCGTCACCGGATATACCGCCGGCTTGACCATCCTCGGGGCCGACGGCTCCTCCGGCAACTTCGGCATCACGCTGACCAACTCCAGCAATGTCGTCATCCGCAACATGAAGCTCGGCGCGCTCGGCGGCGCGGCCAAGGATGCCGATCTGCTGCGCGTCGATTCTTCCTCGAATGTCTGGATCGACCACAACGAGCTTCTGAGCAACAGTCACGAGTGCAACGGTTCTCCGGACGGTGACCTGACTTTCGAAGGCGCTGTCGACATCAAGAAGAACTCGCACAACGTCACCGTTTCCTACAACTACATCCATGACCACAAGAAGGTCGGCCTGGATGGCTCTTCCGGCACCGATATCGCCGGCGGCCGCGAGATCACCTTCCACCACAACCTGTACTCGAACGTGAGCCAGCGTCTGCCCCTGCAGCGTGGTGGCTGGACGCACATGTACAACAACCTCTACAGCGGCATCACCGATTCGGGCATTAACGTGCGCCGCGAAGGCTATGCGTTGATCGAGCAGAACTGGTTCGAGAACTCGGTCAATCCGGTGGTCTGTCGCTATGACGCCACGCTGTGCGGCTGGTGGGATCTGCGCAACAACAACGTGAAAAGCCCGGCCGATTTCACCCGCTACGGCATCGCCTGGACGCCGGATGACGGCATCAATACCGTGACCGCCATCGAATGGAAGACCACCGCCGTTTTCCCGAAGACATTGCCTTATGTGTACGAATCGGTCAGCCCGCAGTGTGTGAAGAACAAGCTGCGCAAGTACGCCGGGGTGGGCAAGAAGCTCAAGCAGCTGACGCCGGTTGCCTGCCTGGGGCGTGATGATGACGAACACGACATGCATGATCGCCATGCACCGGCAGGTGACTACATGGAGAATTACACCAAGTGTGCCGATGCCGGCGAGATCTGCAAGGTCAAGACTGGCGCCGGCTGGGTGGCCTTTGGCCGCAAGGGCAACTGGGTCACCAAGTACATCGGAACCGGCCATGCGGTGAGCTGCACGGTCGCCAGCTTTGGTTCTGATCCGGGTGGCCGGCCGAACAAGTGCTCCTACCGGGTCTATTGATCCAAGCCTTCCGGCAGACACTTATGAAAAGCCCCGTCGGTTCGCCCGACGGGGCTTTTTCGTGAGTCGCGATATCCGCCCGGGGCTGACCAGATGCGCCGGGTGCTTGCCGGGGGAAATGAACGCAGCACGCTATTTGTGCGGACCTATACTCAAAGCGGGCAGGGCGCCTCTCTGGCGCCCGGTCAGGAGGCCCGTATGACGATGCCTGTGCATGCCATTGATTCAAGCGCTGTTCCCCGCCTGCGCAGTGTTGATGCGGTGGGAACGCCGGAGGAATACACCACTACCGGTGCGCGATCGCGTGCCCAGCTGAATGCCTCGATCCTGCAGGCATCGCTTGATGTGTCGATCAGTTCAAGGAATGAGCCACTGGCGCTGCTGTACAGATCGGCGATTGATGCCATCAATGAAGCCCTCCAGCCGGAGCTGGGCGACAACGCGCTGCAGGCGGCGATGAGTCAGGACAACACGCCGGAAGGCACCGCCGGGCGCATCGTGGCCCTCTCCACCGGCTTTCTGGAGGCTTTCAAGACCCAGCACGCGGGGGAAGACGAAGCCGAGGTGCTGAAGAACTTCATGGCCACGATCCGCAGCGGTTTTGAGAGAGGCTTCAAGGAAGCCGTCGATATCCTCAAAGGCCTGAAGGTGTTCGAGGGCGATATCGCGAGCAATATCGAAAAAACCCATGCGCTAGTGCTGCAAGGCTATGCCGATTTTGAAGCGGCGCGCACCGCCAGGGCTGCTGAGCCTCTGGCAGACCGGGTGGGGTAAGCGGAGCGCCTGCTTTACGCGACCGGACAGTCTCCGGCCGCTGCCAGCCTCTTGCAGGCTTCACACTCAAAGCCGTTCGCGCTGAGCCATTCCCAGGCCTGCTCACGCGCGCTGACGGTGATGACCGGCACTTCGATGCCGTCGAACACCCCCTGGTTTTCAGTCACGCGGGCCAGGAAGCCCACGGTGTGGATGCGGATGATGGCATCTGCGCCATGACTGGTGGCCCATACCAGCAGATCGTGCGAGGCGGCGAAGCCGCTTTCGGTGCCGCCCTGCCATTGATGCAGATCCATGACATGTGCCCAATGCGTGGGCTGCCCAGCGTCACGCCAGGCTTGCTGGATCGTGGCCGTCATGACCAGCACGCCTTCGCGGTTGAAGCTGCCTTGCAGCACGGCAAAGCATGCCTGATCGCACCAGTAAACCTTGCATTCACCATGAGGGGGATGGGGCATGGCATTTCTCGCCGGATACGCTGAACTGCACTATAGATCCGGCGGTGCCTGGCTTGCCATCAGGGCTGATCCTGTGGGCTCCAGGTTGGCCTGGGCCCTTTTGCTCAGGCCCAGAAGCGTTTGAAGCTGCCGACCACCACGCCCCAGATTGTCAGCTCGCTGCCGGCTTCGAGCAGCAATTCGGGCAGATCCGGGTGGTCGGCCTGCAGCGCCGTTTTATGCCCGCGGTGGTGCAGGCGGCGCACCAGGCGCTCGCCGTTCACGAAGGCCAGCACGATGTGGCCGTGCACCGGCTGGATGCGCTTGTCCACGATCAGCAGGTCGCCCTCGAAGATGCCGGTGCCGGTCATCGCGTCATCACGCGCTTCGAAGACGAAACTCGCTTCGTCGCGACGCACCAGATAGTCGTGTACATCGAGGCTGTTGCTGTCGTCGTCGGCGCTTGTCAGCGGCGGAGCTTCTGCCGCCCGGCCTGCTACCAGCAAGGGCCGGCTGCGTGCAGGGTTGCGACGGGTTCGGCGGATGCCCGGCAGCGCTTCCGGCGGCGCGGACGGCGAGGCACCGACGAGGCTGACGAAGGGGAGCGGGATCTGATCGGTCATGGCGGCAGATGCTGTAAATAAATACAGTATCCGAGTCTGGGGCTGTTGCTGTCAAGCGCAGTGTGGGCTGTAAGCAGGGCTTTGGCCGACTCGTGCTCGAGGCTGCAGATCCATGCAATTGGTATGACAAATGTTTTCACAAGCACACAGTGCTTGAGTGGGTATTGAACTTTTAATGCAACGCATTGTTAATAAATGAAATGTTGGATATTTGAGGGCGCTTTCGGGCGGAATGACCCTCTATATCCAAAGGCCTATATGAAAGGTATCCGGGCTAAAGTTGTTTGACGACTTATCGTTAGTTTCAAGCAGCAAGACATGCAAAGTTTGACAGGCAAGATCACCTGCACAGGGGCGGCCAGAAGACAGGCAATAACCCAATGGAGCCCCCGACATGCGCAGCAACCTTCCCGTCACTCAAGTCGAGACAATCATCCCCAGCGGGGTGTTCATCTATTCGCGTACCGATCTCAAGGGACGCATCACCGAGGCCAATGCAGCCTTTGCCGAGATCAGCGGTTTTCTGCGCGAGGAAATGATCGGCGAGCCGCACAACATCGTGCGCCACCCGGACATGCCGGAAGCCGCTTTCGATGACATGTGGCGCACCCTCAAGGCCGGTACGCCCTGGCGCGGAGTGGTCAAGAACCGGCGCAAGGATGGCGGTTTCTACTGGGTGGAGGCGAATGTTTCGCCGGTGCGCGAAAACGGCCAGGTGGTCGGCTTTCAGTCGGTGCGTACGCGCCCCACGGCGCAGCAGATTGCAGCGGCCAGCGCGGCCTACGCCCGCCTGCGTGCTGGCGATCGTAGCCTGCGCGTGGAGCAGGGCTTGGTGCGGCGCAATCACGGCCCGCTGGTGCGCGCGGCAACGGCCTTCCCGGTGCAGATGGCAGCCGTGGCGGCCTTGGCCTGCCTGGCCGCACTGAGCTGCCTGGCCTTGCTGCTGTGGCCCGGGGCGCTCACGCGCACGCTGGCTGGCGCTCTGGCCGGGCTGAGTCTGCCCGCCAGCCTGTGGCTGGTGGTCTGGCAGATGCCGCGGGTGTGTGGCGAGCTGCGCAGCATGCGGCGCAGCCTGGATGATGTGCTGAGCCATGGCGATCTGCTGAGCAATCTGAATTCGACGCGTAACGATGAGATCGGCGATATCGCCCGGCGTGTCGACAGCCTGCTGGCGGCCACCCGCGCCACCCTGCAGATCATTGGCGATACCACCCGTGAGGTGGCGGAAGCCACGACGCGGCTGGGCAGTGACATGGCCGGGCTGCTCACTTCTTCCGAACAGCAGAGCCGCGACACTTCAGGTGCGGCGGCCAGCGTGGAGGAGATGACGGTGTCCATCGGCGAGGTGGCCACGCATGTGCAGGAAACTCATCGCATCTCGCGTCAGGTGGAAGAGGAAGCGCAAGCCGGTGCGCGCCTGTCCGTGGAGGCCAGCCAGACCATCAGCGCCTTGTCGGTCACCGTTGGCCATTCCGCCGGAACGGTGGAGCAGCTGGGCCTGCGCACCCAGGAGGTGGGCAAGATCGCCGGGGTGATCAAGGATATTGCCGACCAGACCAATCTGCTCGCGCTGAATGCCGCCATCGAGGCTGCGCGGGCCGGCGAGCAGGGCCGCGGCTTTGCGGTGGTGGCGGACGAGGTGCGCAAGCTGGCTGAGCGTACCCGCCAGGCCACCCAGGAGATCGACACCATGATCGGCCGGATTCAGGGCGATACCGGCGAGGCCGTCGAAGGCATGCGTCGCAGCGCCGAGCAGGTGGGGCAGAGCGTGGCGCTGGTGCATGATGCCGAGGCTGCGCTGCGCCGCATCACGCAAGAGGTGGACACCATGCTCGAGCGCATCGGCGAAATCGCGCATTCCACCCAGGAGCAGCGTGGTGCGATGGAGCACATGGCCGGCGGCATCGAAGCCATTGCGCGCCAGACCGAGAGCAATCTGGGGGTGGCACACGCCACGGACGATACCACCCATCAGCTGGAACGCAGCGTGGAACGCATGCGGCGGGCAGTGACCCAGTACCGGGTGTGAGCGGCCGCTCACGAACTTTGGATGGCCATCCATGCACCCATCACAGGCTCAGGCCGGTTTGCGATGGCGCGAAAAGAGGTCGTGAATCTTGCAGAACTTTGCCGTGATATCGAAAGGCGGTTTGGGCTGCGCGTCTCCGGCCAGGAAGTTGCGGATCGCGATCACCGGATCAGGCTCGCCGGTGAGCAGCACGCGAGTGCCGCGTTGCTCCATGCGCCGGAAGAAGCCATCGCCGGCGCTGAAGCTCAGGATCAGGTCGACGCCATCCAGCGGATGCGGCCCCTGATCATTGAAATGATGGATGGCCATCTCCTTTGGCAGCTCGATTTCCTCGGCGGCGGGCAGGGTCTGGGTAAGGCCCACCGGTGCGGGCAGGGTGTAGAGCAGCCAGCGGCGGGCCTGACCGGCGTGGCCGCAGACCGTCCGGAAGTCCTTGGTCGGAATCGCTATCTTCATCGCCTGCGCCTTTCGCTGAAGCATCGGAAAACGTCAGCTTGGCGCAAGTGGGCAGGCGGGGAATCGATGCAGGTCAAATCCTGCGGGCTGCCTGGCGAAGGCTTTCGTTGAAGCTCGCCCGGGGCAAGGAGGCCGGCCGCAATACGGCGCCCAGGAGCGCGCCGGTGGCGGAGGGGCAGCGGATGAAGCAGAGCGCGAAGCACAGCAGGTCGAACATGATGTCAGCCCCTTGGATTGCGTCGGCTCAGTTCAGCACGCGCATGCCGATGACCTTCACCTTGCTGAAACCGAAGGCCTTGCCGATGTACTTGCCCTGGATTTCGAGCCGGGTCTTCGCATCCACCGGGCTGCCTAGGGGCCAGGCCCAGTGCTTGTCGTCGATATCGAGATAGATGTTGCCGCTGCCGTCGGTGAACGCGTAGAGATCCTTGCTGGCACGGCGGGTGATGTGGCCCTGGAGGGTGACGAACTGGTCGTGGCTGGACAGGCCGTTGAGCTGATTGATATGGGTGGCCGCGCTGTTCGGGCCGACGTATTGCGCCGTGACCGGGGCGGCGCAGAGCAGGGCGGACAAGCTGCAGAGGGCGAGCAGGGATTTCATTTTCAACTCCTTTGGAATGGGGCCGGCTGGTCTTCAGCGCGGCATGGAAACCAGTCTAGTGAGCGGATCCTGAACGCCGGATGAATGCCTGCCGGCGCGTTCCGGCGGCCTAGGGCTTGCGAGGATTGCGGATGCCGTTATGCTCCGGCTGATCGAGTTCCGATCCAGGAAAGCCCGGCATGAAATTCCGTTCCCTCCTCCTCGCGCTGGCCTGTGTGGCGACCAGCGCGGCCGCAGAAACCGTATTCCTGATCGGGGATTCCACCGTCTCCAGCTACACCCCGCCGGATCCGCGCAATGGCTGGGGCCAGGTGATCGGTCAGTACTTCACGTCGGAGGTGGCGGTGAAGAATTTCGCCCTCTCCGGGCGCAGCTCGAAGAGCTTCCTGGAGGAGGGCGCATGGGCACCGGTGGCTGCCGCGATCCAGCCCGGCGATTACGTTTTCATTCAGTTCGGCCACAACGACCAGAAGCGCGATGCAGCGCGCAGCACCGATCCCTTCGGCAGCTATCAGGAATTTCTCTCGCGCTATGTGGAAGACACGCAGAAGGCCGGCGGCATACCGGTGCTGGTCACGCCGGTCGGGCGCGGCGGGCTGAAGCGCTCCAGTGGGCCGGGCTCGCACGGGCGCTACCCGGATGCCATGCTGGAGCTGGCGAAGAAGAAGGGCGTGCTGGCCATCGACCTCACCGCGCTGAGCGAGGCCTACTACAGCAAGATCGGCTATAGCGCGACGATCAAGCTTTTTGTCGCCGCCCAGGACGGCAAGGACGACACCCATTTCCTGCCCGCCGGCGCAGCCGAAATCGCGAAGCTGATGGCGCGGGCGATCAAAGGCCTCGATACGCCCCTGGCGCAGCGCGTCAGCGGGCTGGACTGAGCCTTGCAGAAAGGAGACGCACGATGGGCAAAACCCGGCTTGAAGCCTTCAGCGATGGCGTGCTCGCCATCATCATCACGATCATGGTGCTGGAGCTGAAAGTGCCGCACAGCAGCGATCTGGCGGTGCTGCAGCCCCTGCTGCCGGTGTTCCTCAGCTACCTGTTGAGCTTCATCTACATCGGCATCTACTGGAACAACCATCACCACATGCTGCACACGGTGCGCGAGGTGACTGGCGGCATCCTGTGGGCCAACCTGCACTTGCTGTTCTGGCTGTCGCTGATTCCCTTCGCCACTGGCTGGCTCGGCGAAAACCACTTCGCTGCCGCTCCGGCCGCGCTGTACGGCTTCGTGCTGCTGATGGCGGCGGTGGCCTACTGGATCCTGGCCCACGTCATCATCTGCGCGCAGGGCTCGGGCTCGCTCCTGAAGAAGGCCATCGGTCCGGACTGGAAGGGCTATGGCTCGGTCCTGCTGTATGCCGCAGCGATGGGTCTGGCCTTTGTGTCGGCCTGGCTGGCCTGCGCGATCTACGTGCTGGTGGCGATTCTGTGGCTGGTGCCGGATACGCGGATCGAACGAGTCCTGCGTGCGCGGGGCGAGCAAAGCGGTAGCGCGCCATGACCCAGCCTGAGCGGGAGCTTTTCGCGCGCGATGATCAGGCCAAGGATGCGGCGCTGCTGAAGTTGCGGGCGCGCTTGGCCGCGGCCACCCCACCTACCCGGGCGCGCCCCTTGCAGCGCCTGGCGCGGGACTGGCCACGCAGCCTGAAGGCTGCCGCCCTGATCCTGTTGCTGAGCCTGATGCTTGTGGCTGGCAGCGGTCTGTTTGGCTGAACAAGAACGCAGGTGCGAGCTCCATCGCCCCTTTAGTGCTGGCGGGCCGAAGTCAGCCCTGCAGGCTTTTGCGAATGAATCGTGAATCGCTTCCGAGGAGAGTTAACGATGCGAGCCGTACTATCCGTGATCCTGATCGTGCTGGGCCTGCAGGCCGCCCAGGCCGGCCCTTTGCTCGATCGCCTGCGTGAGCGCCGTGCCGAGCGTGCGGAGTGGGGCGAGGAGGCCGATGGCGCGAGCGCCGGCAAGCTGCCTGCCGGTAGCCGGGTGCTGCGCGATCTGGCCTACGGTCCGGATGCCCGTCAGCGTTTGGACGTCTATCTGCCGGCCGCGCCGAAGCAAGCGCCGGTGATCCTGATGGTGCATGGCGGCGCATGGCGTACTGGCGACAAGGCCATGAGCCGGGTGGTGGACAACAAGGCGGCGCGCTGGCTGGCACGCGGCGTGATCTTCATCTCGACCAACTACCGCTTGCTGCCCATCCCCCCGCACGAGCAGGCCCAAGACGTGGCCCGGGCGCTTGCCTTCGCGCAGGGCAAGGCGGCCGGCTGGGGCGGTGATCCGGCGGCCTTCGTTCTAATGGGGCATTCGGCCGGCGCGCATCTGGTGAGTCTGCTCAACAGCGCCCCGCAGATCGCGCTGGGCTTGGGGGGCCGCCCCTGGCTGGGCACGGTATCGCTCGACACAGCCGCGATGGATATCGTTGCCACGATGGAGGGCAAGCATTACGGCTTCTACGACAAGGCGTTCGGCAGCGACCCCATGGTGTGGCAGGCCAGCTCACCCTACCAGCAGCTCACCCGCGAGGCGCCACCCCTGCTGGCGGTATGCTCCAGCCAGCGGCCGGACCAACCCTGCGCCGGCACCCGGCGCTATGCACAGCAGGCACGCAGCCTCGGTCTGCGCGTGGAGCTTCGGGAGCAGGCCGCCAGCCACGGCGAGATCAACGAGCAGCTGGGTTTGCCAGGCGCCTATACCGACGCGGTGGAAGTCTTTCTGGCGAGCCTGGCACCCGCCTGGCGGGCGGCGCTGGCGCCCTGAGCGCATGTCAGCTTCATGCAAGCTCCGGCTCAGGCTTCGGTCAGCTTGCAAGGCCATGATGAACCCATCGGACAAGCACACAGCGAGTCCGGGCCATCAAACCCAAGGAGCCTGACCATGAAAAAGACCATCCTGACCGCCCTGATCGCCACCTTCGCTGCCGGCAGCGTGTTCGCCGCCGATGTACCGGCTGCGGCCTCCGCGCCTGCTGCGGTGAAAGCCGAGCAGCCGGCCAAGGAAACCAAGCCGGTCCACAAGGCTGAGAAGAAGGTCGAACACAAGGCTGAAAAGGCGCACGGGGCTGCAACCCCGGCGGCTTCGGCACCGGCAGCCACCAAGTAAGGTCTGCCCGGGCTCACAGCGGGCGCCGCCCCTCCTCCATCGGCCCCGTTGCCCGCGCCACCCGCTGACCCGGGTGGCGTTTTCGTTTACGGCGTGGGCGTCGTGCCCCCGGGTGTAATCAAGGCGCTGGCGGCGCGATGCTCTCGGCGTAGTCATAGAGCGCGCCGAGAATTTCCTCGCCTCGCTCATCCACTGTTTCACTCAAGGCATCAATCTTCTCGAAGAAGCTCATCAGGTCGCGCGGGCCGGCACCTTCATGCAGGCAGGCCACGCGATGGGCTTCCCAGCGCAGCTGTTCGTCTGCCGAGAGGGTGTGCGGGAAATTGCGGGCGCGGTAGCGGAAGACGAGCTCTTCGAGGCGCTCGTCCTGAAAGCTCACCGGGGTCTGGGCGAGTTCGGCCGGGTCCAGCGCCCGCAGTTCATTGAGCTTGCGTCGGTCGCCATTGCCTACGAAGCCGCCGTAGAGGTCCTCATCCACATCGGCCCGCCCCTCGCTAGCCGGGCGCTGAAACACGGCTGCCCACTTGGCCGTGAGCGGGGGCAGGGCGCGCGCGGCAGCGGCGTGCTGCTCGACGAGCGCGAAATCCACGCCCCATTTTTCGGCGCTGGCAGCGTTCAGCACTTTCAGATTGCCGATCGCGATGGGCGACTTGTTGATGTGGATGGTTTTGATCGGCAGGCGGCTGACGCCCTCGGGCAGCTCATCCGTTTTGGTGAACATGCGCAGGCGGATCGTGTCGGCATTCAGCCCGGCGAGTTCGGATGGATCGGCGGCCAGATCCCACACGATGATTTCGTTCTTGTTCGTAGGGTGCTGCGCCAGCGGCCAGCAGATGGCCAGGCAGCCACGCTCCGGGCCGAACATGCCGGAGATGTGCAGGAAGGGCTTCGGATTCAGCAGGTCGATCTCGGCGGCGACCGCGTCTTTCTTGCGCAGCTTGAGGCAGAAGTCCCACAGGCGTGGTTGTTTTTCGCGGATCAGGCGGGCCAGGGCGATGGTGGCGCGCACGTCCGAAAGCGCGTCGTGGGCGGCTTCGTGCAGCAGGCCGTTGGCCTTGGAGAGGTGCTCCAGCTTGAAGGAGGGGCGGCCGTCTTCGTGCTTCGGCCATTCAATGCCTTCCGGGCGCAGGGCGTAGACGGTGCGCACCACGTCGAGCAGATCCCAGCGGCCACAATCGTTCTGCCACTCGCGCGCATAGGGGTCGATCAGGTTGCGCCAGAAGAGGTGGCGGGTGACTTCGTCATCGAAGCGGATGGTGTTGTAGCCCAGGCCGACGGTGCCCGGCTCGCCCAGCTCGCGCTCGATGATGGTGGCGAACTCAGCTTCAGGCACGCCCTGGGCGAGGCAGGTCTGCGGCAGGATGCCGGTGAGCAGGCAGGATTCCGGGTCCGGCAGGTAGTCGGGCGCCGGCTGGCAGTAGATCATCAGCGGCGCGCCGATCTCGTTCAGCTCGGCATCGGTGCGGATGCCGGCGAACTGGGCCGGGCGATCACGACGGGTCGAGATGCCGAAGGTTTCGTAGTCGTGCCAGTAGAAGGTGTGGCTCATTGCGGGCGGGGTGGGCAAAAAGGAGGGCAGGGCGGATTCTACGCGCCGGGCCGGCGCGGGCAGCTCTGCGTTACCATTACGGGTTAGCAAAAACCTGTCTGAAAGCCTGCCATGCGTCGCGATTGGGAAGTTGTCATCGGTCTGGAAACCCACGCCCAGCTCAACACCACCTCCAAGATCTTCTCCGGAGCCAGTACCGCCTTCGGTGCCGAGCCCAATGTGCAGGCTTGCGCCGTGGATATCGCCCTGCCCGGCGTGCTGCCGGTGCTCAACCGCGGCGCCGTGGAACGCGCGATCCGTTTCGGCCTCGCCATCGGCGCTGAAGTCGCGCCGCGCTCGGTGTTTGCGCGCAAGAATTACTTCTATCCCGACCTGCCCAAGGGCTACCAGATCAGCCAGATGGACCTGCCGGTCGTCGTGGGCGGTGAAATCACCATTCAGGTCGGAGAAGGCGACAAGGCTTACACCAAGGTCGTGCATCTGACCCGCGCCCACCTCGAAGAAGACGCCGGCAAGAGCCTGCACGAAGACTTTCATGGCCAGAGCGGCATCGATCTGAACCGTGCCGGCACGCCGCTGCTGGAGATCGTGACCGAGCCGGACATGAGCTCCTCGGCAGAAGCCGTGGCCTATGCCAAGGCCTTGCACGCGCTGGTGCAGTGGATCGACATCTGCGACGGCAACATGCAGGAGGGCAGCTTCCGCTGTGACGCCAACGTTTCGGTGCGTCGCCCCGGCGAGCCGCTGGGCACCCGCCGCGAGATCAAGAACCTGAACTCCTTCCGCTTCCTGCAGCAAGCCATCGATTACGAAATCAACTGGCAGATCGAGACGATCGAAGACGGCGGCAAGATCCAGCAAGCCACGGTACTTTTCGACCCGGACTCGGGCGAGACCCGCGTGATGCGCACCAAGGAAGACGCGCACGACTACCGCTACTTCCCCGACCCCGACCTGCTGCCGCTGGTGATCAGTGACGAGTGGAAGGCCGAAGTGGCCGCTGCCATGCCGGAACTGCCGGTACAACTCGCCGCTCGCTTCCAGAGCGAATACGGCCTGTCTGCCTACGATGCCGCTGGCCTGACCTCAAGCCGCGACACCGCGCTGTACTACGTCGAGGTGGTGAAGCTGGCCGGTGCCGCGCAAGCCAAGATTGCCGCCAACTGGGTGATGGGCGAACTCGCCGCGCGCCTGAACAAGGAAGAGAAGAGCGTGGCCGCCAGCCCCGTCTCCGCCGCCCAGCTCGCCGGCTTGATGCAGCGGATTGCCGACAACACCATCTCCAACAACATCGCCAAGAAAGTCTTCGAGGCGCTGTGGAATGGCGAGGGCGCCACGGCCGACGAAGTGATTGAGAAGCAGGGCCTCAAGCAGGTGACTGACGCTTCGGCCATCGAGCCGATCATCGACGAGGTGCTGGCCAACAACGCGCAGAACGTCGCCGAATACAAGGCCGGTAAGGAAAAGGCCTTCAACGCGCTGGTGGGTCAGGTCATGAAGGCCAGCAAGGGCAAGGCTTCGCCGGCGCAGGTGAATGAATTGCTGAAGAAGAAGCTGGGCTGAGCGCGATGCTGAAGTCAGGAGTCGCCTGGCTCCTTTTGATGGGCGCTCAGGTGGCCGCTGCCGAGGCTTTGCCATCCCCTGGGCAATACGGCTTCGACTGGCTCAAGCCCGAAACCACGCGTTGCGTGGCGATCAAGCCGGCCTTGATCGCCCGCTTCAAGCACTGCAGTCCGGCCGATGTCAGCAACGCCTTCGGGCTGGACTTCCCTGGACGGGCCTGCCGGGTCAGCCCGCAGAGCGAATACATGGTTTATGCCACGCGCAAGCAATGCCAGGAAGCGCTGGAGACCATGCAGGCCAACGCACCTTAGTTGCTCTTCGAGCAGCAGCAGATCAATGCGCTGAGAAAACCGGGCGGAATGGTTGGGGTGTTCACTTACAACTGGACACACTTCTTTAACTCTCTGCACATCTCGCGCAAACGCGCTTTACATCTGCCTGCAGCAAGATGGACTCATGGCGAATCCGCCTGAAGGAGTTCCATCATGATGAAGAAACAGATCATTGCCCTGACTCTCCTGTCCTGCCTGAGCAGCCTGGCTGCAGCCGCTGAATACGGCCAGGTGATGTCCAGTACGGCAGTCACCCGCGAAGTGCTTACGCCGCAGCGCACCTGCCGTGATGAGCAGGTCGAAGTCGAGCAGCCTCACAACGCCGCAGGCTCGGTGATCGGCGCGGTGGCCGGGGGCATTCTCGGTAGTACCGTCGGCCGCGGCGCCGGCAATGCTGCGGCCACGGCAGCCGGTGTGATTGCCGGTGCGGTGGTCGGTGATCAGGTGGCGAATGCCGACAAGGGCACGACCACGCGTACGGTGCGCCGCTGCAGCACGCGGCAGGTGCGCAGCCAGCAGATCATCGGTTACGACGTGGTCTATGAATACGCCGGCCGCCGTTACACGACGCGTCTGGCCAACGAGCCCGGCGAGCGCATTCCGCTGCAGATCGGCCCGGCCGCTTCTGTGGTGCAGGACGATGATCAGGCCTATGACACGACTGAAACCGTGATCGAAGAGCCGGCGGTGGTCACGCGCCGGGCGGCGCCGGTGTATGTGACGCCGCCGGTAGTGCTGCACTGGGATCTGTGGCCTGGCCCGCGCGGCCCCTACGGCCCGCACCATCGCTGAGGCGGGCGGGGCTGCTGATCCGGACTTACTGAGAAGCGTCGATGCTGGCCTGGGTGAAGCTCGGGTAGCTCGCCGGCTTGTAGGTGTTCAGATTGCTCAGGAAGTTGCTGTCCTTGAGCGGGATGCTGGCCGAGCCGTAATCGAAGCTGTTCAGATTGGCGCGCAGGGTGGCGTTGCTCACGCCATCGCCCTTGAGCGCATACCAGCTGATGATCTGTGGCGCGACGAAGCTGCCATAGCTGTTCTCGGCCGCTTCGCCGCTGGACGCGAAGCGCAGGGCGTGGGTCGAGACGCCATCCTTGTGATACACGATCTTCACATGCCCGCTCTGCTGGGCCAGCGTGCCGATCTCGGCGTTGTAGAGCTTGCCGTGGGCGCTGTAACCGGCATGGGTAACGACGCCATTCTTGGTCCATACGGCGGCATGCTCCCAGTCGTGGCGATGGCCGCCGCCCAGCGTGCTGATCTGGTCCTTCAGAAAGTAGAGCGCGTAGAAGTGGCCGCAATAGCTGTCGCTGCCGCTGGTGATGCAGGCGTAGCGATGCAGGGTGTTCGAGCTGTCGAGAAAGGTGGTGGCGCGGCAACCGCCACCGAGGCTGCCGGAAGGATTCAGGCCACCGTTCTGCTTGCCCTCGCGGCTGATGCCGGCGCTGGGCAGGCAACCATCGCTGTCGAAATCAAACACCGGGTGATTGGCCGTGATGCTGACTTTGGCGGGCAAGGCCTGGTCGAGCTTGCCGAACAAATCGGCATGGGCGTTGCCGGTGAAGGCCAGGGTTAGCAGCAAGGCGCCGAGCAGAGGGTGGCGGGGCATGTTTGGGTCTCCTTGGTGTGGTTTTCCCGGCGGGAGCGCCGGTACGCCAGCAAGTTTCACCAGCCCTGATTACGCCGCCATGAAGCGTGAATGACACTCGCCGGAAGGCTGTTCGCCTTGCCCGCGCCGCGTCTTGTCCCGGAGAATGCCGGGCATGAATCCCGTGATCCTGCTTGTTGAAGACGAACCGGCGATTGCCGACACCCTGGCCTGGGCGCTCAGGAGCGAGGGCTTCGAGCCCTGCCATGTGGCCACCGGTGGCGAGGCGCTGACGCGGCTGGCCCAGGGCGGGATCGCGGTGGCGGTTCTGGATGTGGGCCTGCCGGACCTCTCCGGCTTCGAGCTGTGTCGCCGCATCCGTGCGCAGGACGCGGCCCTGCCGGTGATGTTCCTCACCGCGCGTTCCGAAGAGATCGACCGGGTGCTGGGCTTCGAGATCGGCGCGGATGATTACGTCGCCAAGCCCTTCAGCCCGCGCGAAGTGGTGGCCCGCCTGCGTGTGATGCTGCGCCGCTCCGGTGCGATCGCCGCACCCGCTCAGGCTGCGCCGGGTCTGCAGCTCGATGAGGCCGGCGCGCGCGTCCTGCATGCCGGCCATCCGCTGCCGCTTACGCGCTACGAATACCTGTTGCTGCGCCATCTGCTCAGGCAGCCCGGCCGCGTGTTCTCGCGTGATCAGCTGCTGGACGCGGTGTGGGGCGCGGGCAGCGAGAGTACGGATCGCACCGTCGACACCCATATCAAGACCCTGCGCGCCAAGCTGCGCGCGGTGGCGCCCGAGCTGGATCCGATCCTCACCCATCGCGGCATGGGCTACTCGCTGGCGCTGGCATGAACCTGCCGCTGCGCATCCTGCTCGGTTACTTCCTGGTCGTCGGCCTTGCCGCCTTTTTCGTGCTGCGCATCTTCGTGGGCGAGGTGCAGCCCAGCGTGCGCGAGGCCATCGAAGAGACCATGGTCGACAGCGCCAACATCCTCGCCGTGATGGCCGCCGACGAGTTGCGTGCCGGCCGCATCGGCGAGGGCGAGTTCGCCGCGCGGATTGCCGACTACCGCAGGCGCGGCGTGGATGCGCCGATCTGGCACTTTCGCAAGAGCACGCTGGATTTCCGCGTCACCGTCACCGATGCCGACGGTATCGTGCGCTTCGACTCTGACCAGCGCGCCTTAGGGGCCGATCACTCACGCTGGAACGATGTGTACCGCACCCTGCGTGGCGAATACGGCGCCCGTTCCACCCGCGATGATCCGGATGATGACGGCTCCTCGGTGTTCTACGTCGCCGCGCCAGTGCGCGATGGCGAGCGCATCATCGGCGTACTCACCCTGGCCAAGCCGGTGCGCACCGTGCAGCCGATCATCACCCGCAGCGAGCAGACCATCCTCAAGCACGGCTTCTGGCTGATGGGTGGTGCGGCGCTGATCGGCCTGCTGGTCACCCTGTGGCTCACCGGCTCGATCCGCCGCCTGCGTCACTACGCCCAGGCCGTGGCCGCCGGCGAAGCGGCCAACCCGCCGCTCGGGGGCGGGCAGGAACTCTCCGACCTTGCCCGCGCTATGGAAGCCATGCGCCAGAAGCTCGAAGGCAAACAGTATGTGGAGCAGACCGTGCAGGCGCTGACCCACGAGCTCAAGAGCCCACTCGCCGCCTTGCGTGGCGCCGGTGAAATCCTCGCCGAAGCCGAGTTGCCAGCCGAGCAGCGCCAGCGCTTCGCCGGTCATGTGCTGAGCCAGAGTGCGCGCATGCAGGAATGCGTCGAGCGCATGCTCTCCCTTTCCCGCCTCGAAGCCGGGCGTGGCCTGGGTGAGCTGGAAACGCTGGAGGCAACGGAGTTGCTGGACGATCTGTGCCGTGTGCGCCAGCCGCGTGCTGATGCTCAGGGCATCAGCTTCGAAACGCTTGTGCCGGCGACCTCCATCGCCCTGCGCGGCGAACGCGAGCGTCTGCTGCTGGCACTCGGCAACCTGCTCGACAACGCGCTGGACCACGCCCCCGCCGACAGCCTGATCTGCCTGTCCGCGAGCATCGAGGCGAGTGAATGCTGCTTCCGCATTCGCGATCAGGGCGAGGGCATTCCGGACTACGCCCTGCCGCATCTCTTCGAGCGCTTCTACGGCCTGCCGCGCCCCGATGGCAGCAAGGGCTCCGGCCTTGGGCTAGCCATCGCGCAGGAAGTCGCTCGTCTGCATGGCGGCAGCGTCAGCCTGGCGAATCATCCCGAGGGCGGGGTCGAGGCGTGTCTGCGGGTGGCGCTTGGGTGAGTCCGATGGGTGCGGCTTTGTGGAATGCTGAATGCGTACAATCGGCCCGCTGCGGCCGGTCGCATCTTCTTCAATCCCGCCATTCAGGCGGCCGCTTCGCCTCGGAAACCGGCCAGACAGCCACTGCCAACAACTCGGCAATAGCCGCCCGTCGAAGCGCCTTTTATGAGCGACGGCATCCAGTACTTAGCGGCCTGCTAGATCACTCGCCCCTGAGCTGAAACCGCTTCGTGCAAGCTTGCCGTCAAGCTGCTTGAGCCTTGAAAACAAAACAGGTTGTAGTCGCGTGGGCGTACAAGCGGCCTTTCTCGTCTTCGACGCGCGCCTCGGCCGTCGCCATTTGACCGCCCCGGTGTAGGACTGTCGCGACGGCACGCAGCGGGCCGGTCCTTTGCGATGCGGGCCGCACGATGTTGATGCTGAGTTCCGCCGTCGTGTAGGAGCGCCCAATCGGCAGTGTCGTTTGAACAGCACAGCCCAGCGCGGAGTCCAGCAGCGTAGCGAACCAGCCGCCGTGCACCGTGCCCAGCGGGTTGTAATGCTGCAGCAACGGGATGCCCTGGAACACGGCGCGGCCGTCGCCTACTTCCAGCAGCGTCATGTTCATGGTTTCGTTCATCGGCGGATAGGGCAATTCGCCAGACATCATGGCTTCGAGAATGGCCCGCCCGCTCTTGCCCGCAAGCTGATCCATTCGGGCCAGACCAGGCGATCCACCGCTGTCGCGCGCGCGTTGAATGGCATCCGATTGCTGGCTCGCCCAGCCAGCCGGGCTCTTTTCAATTTCCATGATTATTCCGCTTGGTGAATGCCGCTTGATGCTGGGTCAACTTACGATTTCCTGGCAAGGCTTGCCGGCCCGGTTCTGACCGGGAGGCACAAGGCGGCGGTCAGCAGCGCCAGACTCATATGGCATAGATAAACCGCATCGAAATTGGCGCGGCTGAGAACTGCACCGCCCAGCAGCAACACAGTAAGCGCGACGCCCATGACCGACCCGATCTGGCGTATCGCCTGATTGATGGCGCTGCCGACGGCGTAGTGCTGTGCGGGCAGGTGGCTGACGGCCGCGCCCGACAATGAGGGCAGCACCATGCCCACGCCCATGCCGCTGAGCAGCGCGCCCGGCAGCCATTGCGTCAGGTAGGCCGGCTCGGTGCCCGGCACCAGCAAGAACCATAGTCCGCTCAGCCCGTAGATCAGGCAGCCGACGACCAGCAAGGGACGGTGGCCGTAGCGCCCCGCCAATCGCCCCGACAGCGCTGCCACTGGCACGACGCACAGCGGCCCGGGCGCCATCGCAATGCCCGCCAGCGGCAGCGAGTAGTGCCAGATCGCATTCATGTAAAAGAAGAAGGCGAAGAACATCATCGAGAAGGCGATGCCGAAGCTCAAGCTCGCGAGATTTACGTAACGGTAGGTAGCGTCGCGAAACAGGCTCAGGTCCACCAGTGGCGCGCTGGCAAGCCGCGCCCAGGCGATGAAGCCGGCGATGCTTGCGAGCCCGAGGCCGGCAATTTCCAGGAGTTCATGGCGCGACCAATCGGGCGACTCGGCCTGCACGATGGACAGCGCCAGGGCGCCGATGCCGAGGATCAGCAAGCCCATGCCCACCAGATCGAGTGGCCGTCCTTTGTTGGGCTGTTTTGCTTCGGCCAGCAGCGTGACGCCGCGCCAGATGGCGAACATGCCCAGCGGCAGATTCAGGTAGAAGGCCCACGGCCAGCCGAGCGAGGCCACGACGAAGGCGCCCAGACTGGGCCCCACGGCAGCGGCCAGGCCCCCGACCGCGCTCCACAAGCTGACTGCCACCGCACGTTTGTTGGCCGGGAAGGCCGCCAGCACCAGCGAGAGCGAAGCCGGCGTCAGTAATGCCGCGCCCAGGGCTTGCAACGCTCTGGCCGCAACCAGCCAGGCCACGTTCGACGCCAGACCGCAGGCCGCCGACGCCACCAGGAACAGCGCAACGCCGAGGAGAAACACCTTCTTGCGCCCATGCCTGTCAGCCAGCCCCCCGGAGGGGATCAGCATCGCGGCATACACCACCGTGTAGGCGTTCAGCACCCACGAGAGATCGGCCGCCGTGGCCTGCGGAAAACCTGCCCGCAAGGCGCTGAAGGCGGCGAACAGCATGGTGCCGTCCATCGACACCAGAAACACCGCGATGCTGGCCACCCAGAACACTGGCCAGGGCGAGGCGGTGTCTGGCGAGGCCTGCTTCACGGAGGCCGGCGAGGAGAGAACGATCTGCTTGTCGGGGGTGCTCATGGGGCGCTTCGAATGTTGGCGACGACGGGATATCTGCGGCGAGGAATCAGGCGAGCCCGAAGGTTTTTCGCAAGCCCTTCTCGACCGGGCCGGCGGGCATGAAGCGGCGCAGCTTGGCCAGCAGCGAGGCTTCACCCTTGGGCGTGTGGCGCATCTTCCAGGAGCCCAGGGCGGCGTCGACAATCGTCTTGGCGACGCCATCGGGCAGCGGCGCTTTCTGCACGTTGTTCTGGATGGCCTGCGACACGATGCTCAGCTCCTTGCCGTAGGCCGGAATTCTGGCGACGGTCTGCGGCGCGTTGAGATCCAGATTGGTCTTGGTGAAGGAAGGCTCGACCAGCGCCACGCGAATGCCGAACTGGCGCACCTCGTGATCCAGCGTTTCGGACAGGCCTTCCACGGCATGCTTGGAGGCTGAATAGAGCGCCATGTACGGTGCGGGCAGGAAGCCCAGCACCGAGCTGACGTTGACGATGCGCCCCGACCCCTGACCACGCATGTAGGGCAGCACGGCCTTGATGGTGCGCAGCAGGCCGAACAGGTTGGTGTCGAACAAGGTCCGTGCTTCGTCGATCGAGGTTTCCTCGGTCGCGCCCAGCAGCGTCACGCCCGCGCTGTTGACCAGTACGTCGATGCGCTTGGCATGGCCGATGACGGTCTGGATGCCGCGCTCGATGGATGCTTCGTCGCGGATATCCATCTCGACCAGTACGACACCCGGAATGGCTTGCGCGCTGGCTTTATTGCGTACGGTGCCGAAGACCCGGCAACCCTGCTGGGCAAACTTGCTGGCGGCGGCGCGCCCGATGCCCGACGACACGCCGGTCACAACGACAACTTTTGAATTAGACATGGCAAATCCTTTTTATGCGGGTAAGTTGGGGTAAAGGAATCAGCCCTGCGAAGGCGCGGGCCTGATCTTGAACCAGATGGAATACATGGCTGGCAGGAACACCAGCGTTAGCACCGTGCCGGCGAGCGTACCGCCAATCAGCGTGTAGGCCAGTGTTCCCCAGAACACCGAATGGGTCAGCGGGATGAAGGCCAGGATCGCCGCCAGCGCGGTCAGGATCACCGGTCGCGCACGCTGCACGGTTGCCTCCACCAGTGCGCGGAAGGGGTCGAGCCCGGCCTCTTCGTTCTCGCGGATCTGGCCGATCAGGATCAGCGTGTTGCGCATCAGGATGCCGGACAGCGCGATCAGCCCCACCAGCGCATTGATGCCGAAAGGTTGCTGGAACAGCAGCAGCGTCGGCACCACGCCGATCAGCCCCAGCGGGCTGGTCAGGAAGACCATGACCATGCCGGAGATCGAGCGCACCTGCAGGATGATGATCAGCAGGGTGGCCGCCAGCATGATCGGGAAGATCGGCAACATGGCGACCGTCGCCTTGCCGGCTTCCTCGATGGAGCCGGCCTCCACGATGCGGTAGCCGCTCGGCAGCTTGGCCATGATGGGCTGGAGCTGCTGGGTCATGGCCGTCGACACATCGGGCGGCTGCAGGCCTTCGGCGATGTCGCCGCGCACGGTGATCGTCGGCGTGCGGTCGCGTCGCCGCAGGATCGGGTCTTCCATGCGCACCTCGACCTTGCCCACCTGCGACAGCGGGATGCGCTGCCCGGCCGAGCCGACCAGCGTGAAGCCGGCGATCTTGGCGGGGTCGAGACGGGTGTCGCCGGCCGAGCGACCGACCACCTGCAACGAACGGATGTCCTCGCGCACCTCGGTCAGCGGCGCGCCGCTCAGCAGGAACTGCAGCTGCAGGGCCACCGAGCTGGAGCTGAGCCCCAGGGCATGGAGCCGGTCCTGGTCGAGGGTGAAATGCAGGGTGGGGACGCGCGGACCCCAGTCCGTGTTCACGGTGCGCATCATCGGGCTGGCGTGCATGACGGTCTCGACTTCGGCGGCGATCTCGCGCAGCTTGTCCGGGTCCGGCCCGGTGACGCGGTAGGCCACCGGGAAGGGTGAAGGCGGCCCGAACACGATCTGGGTCACGCGCACCCGCGCCTGGGGCGCCAGGCCCTCGGCGATCACCTTGCGCAGCCGGAATTTGAGCGCCTCGCGTTCCTTGTCGTTGCCGGTGAGCACCACGATCTTGGCGAAGGACGGATCGGGCAGCTCGGGCGACATGGCCAGGAAGAAGCGCGGCGCGCCCTGGCCGATGTAGGCAGTGACGATCTTGGCTTCCGCCTGCTTGGCGAGCCAGGCCTCGACCTTCGCCGTCGCGGCGCTGGTCTGCTCGATCGAGCTGCCATAAGGCATCTGCACCTCGACCAAGACTTCCGGCCGGTCTGAGGTGGGGAAGAACTGCTTCTTGACTGCTCCCATTCCTAGCACCGACAGCACGAACAGGCCGACCACCGTGGCGGCGACGATCCACTTGCGGGCGATGACGCGCCCTAGCAATTGGCGGAAGCGGTTGTAGCGCGGCGTATCGTAAATGGCCGCGTGGCCGCCCTCGACTTTCTTGAACTCAGGCAAGAGTTTGACGCCGAGGTAGGGCGTGAACACCACTGCCACCACCCAAGAGGCGATCAGCGCGATACCGACGATCCAGAACATATTGCTGGTGTATTCACCGGCGGTGGAGCGGGCGAAGCCATTCGGCATGAAGCCGACCGCCGTGACCAGTGTGCCGGACAGCATCGGCGCCGCGGTGTGGCTCCAGGCGTAGGCCGATGCGGCGATGCGGTCATAGCCCTCTTCCATCTTCACCACCATCATTTCGATGGCGATGATGGCGTCATCCACCAGCAGACCCAGCGCCAGGATCAGCGAGCCGAGCGTGATGCGGTCGAAGTTCTTGCCGGTGGCCGCCATGATCACGAACACCGCCGCCAGCGTCAGCGGCACGGCCGCCGCCACCACGATGCCGACATGCCAGCCCATGCTGACAAAACACACCACCATCACCACCAGCAGGGCGACGAAGAACTTGACCATGAATTCGTCGACTGCCGAGCTGATGTTGACCGCCTGATCGGTCACCTTGGTCAGCGTCATGCCCAGCGGGAGTTCCGCATTGATCTTGGTGACTTCCGCTTCGAGCGCCTTGCCCAGGTCCAGCCCGTTCCAGTCGTCGCGCATCACGACGCCCAGCAAGAGCGCCGGCTCGCCGCCGTTGCGCACCATGAAGGTGGCGGGGTCTTCGTAACCGCGCTCGACGCTGGCCACGTCCGACAGTTTCAGCGTGCGCCCCTGCGCGACGATGGGCGTCTGGCGAATCTTCTCTAGCGTGTCGAAGGCACCGTCGACGCGCACGAATACCTGTGGCCCCTTGGTTTCAATCGAGCCGGCAGGGGTCAGCAGGTTCTGGCTATTGAGCGCGGCGAAGATGTCCTGCGGCGCGACGCCCAGCGTCGCTAGGCGGTCATGCGAGAAGGACACAAAAATGCGTTCGGGCTGCTCGCCGATGATGTTGACCTTCTTGACGCCGGCGACGTGCAGCAGTTGCTGGCGCAGCGCTTCCGCGTCGCGCACCAGCAGGCGCTGCGGCTCACCCTTGGCCTTGAGGGCGAAGAGTGCAAAGGTCACGTCGGCATACTCGTCGTTGACCATTGGCCCGATGACGCCGGCCGGCAGCTTCTTGGCCTCATCGCTGATCTTCTTGCGCGCCTGGTAGAACTCCTCCTGCACCTCGGACGGCGGCGCGCTGTCGCGCAGGGACACCATGGTGAAGGCCAGCCCTGGGCGGGTGAAGGTCTCCGTGCGGTCGTACCAGCGCAGTTCCTGCATGCGCTTTTCCAGCGGTTCGGCGACCTGGTCCTGCATCTCTTGCGCCGTCGCGCCTGGCCAGGCAGTCACGATGGTCATCTGCTTGATCGTGAAGGGCGGATCTTCCGCGCGCCCCAGTTTGAAGAAGGCGAGAATGCCGGCTGCCGAAATCAGGAAGATCAGGAACAGGGTGATGGCGCGTTCGCGTACCGCGAGCGCCGACAAATTGAAACGGCTCTCGCTCATGGATGCGCTCCTTCCGTTGCTTTGGCCGAGGCAAGACCCGCCACGCGGACCTCTTCACCTTCGCGCAGCAGATGCGCGCCGAGCGCGACGATCTGCTCGCCTTGCTTGAGCTGGCCCGCGACGTAGGCGCCAGCGTCATCAATGCGCTGGACCACGACCGGCCGCCAGGACACCTTGGCCGGCTCACCCTGGATTACCCACACCCCGGAGCCCTTGCCCGGATCGAACAGGGCGCCGATGGGTACATGCAGGCCGCCTTGTGCCGACGTAGCCCCGTCTGGAATCTGGATCACGACGGTGCTGCCCAAGGGCGCGTTCGACAACTCGCCCTCCAGCACATAGCGCGCCTCGAAGGTGCGCGTGAGGCGATCCGCCGAATTGGAAAGCTGGCGCAGCCTGGCCGGAACGGCCGTGCCTTCCTTGCCGAACAAGGTGGCTTGCGCCACCGAGCCGATGGCCGGGCGCAGCGTTTCCGGCAGCTGGATCACCGCTTCGCGGCGACCGGCATGGGCCAGGCGCACCACGGCCTGCCCCGCGCTGACGACTTGGCCCGGCTCGGCCAGCGTCTCCATGACCACGCCGTCGCCATCGGCCAGCAACTCGGTGTAGCGGCTGGCATTGCGGGCGACATCCGCCTGGGCCTCAGCCGCACTGAGCTGCGCCTTGGCGGCATCGGCCGCAGCCTTGACCTGGTCATACGCGGATGCCGAGATGGCGCCGGTGCCGCGCAGATCGCGGTAGCGGGCCTCATCTTCCGCCGTCTGCTGGGCGCGGGCGCGTGCGGCGGCCACCGCCTCCTGTTGGGCATGCGCCGCCAGCTTCAGATCGACCGGATCGATACGCATCAGCGGCTGGCCGCGCTTGACGCTTTGCCCGGCGTCCACCAGGCGCTCCAGCACTTTGCCGGAGACGCGGAAGCCGAGATCGCTCTGCACCCGGGCTGCTACGGTCCCGGTGAATGAACGCGAAGCTGCGCTCGCCTCGCGGGCGAAGGCAGCGCGCACCATGGGTTGCCCGGTGCGCGGATCGGCCGGGGCCTTTTCGCCGCAAGCGACCAGCGCCAGGGGCAAGGCGCAAATGAATAGAGGAGTGGCGAGCCGGAGCATGAAAGTCCCTTTGGCGAAGTGATCGGGACCTTCATCATCTTTCTTGTGACCAAATTAGTCAATAGTCACTGTTGATTTTGCATTGTTTCACGGTGACAGGCTGCGCAGCACCAGGCTGGAGAGTTGGCTCGGTGCGTCCTCGGTGTAGTCCAGGCTGTGCTGCAGGATCAGCGGGTTCAAGTAAGGGCGCATCACCAGATAGATCGCCATCACGGTTTCGTCCAGCGGCGTCTTGCGCTCGAAATCCCCGCTCTGCCGCCCCTCTTCCAGAATGCCTCGCAGCAAGGTCCGGATCTGCTCTTCGTAGGCAAGCGTGGACTGCCAGCGCTCGGTGGCGGCGGAGGTCGCGATCTCGTACAGCTTGCGGTCCTGGGAGAACAACTGCAGGCTCAACTCGACGATGGACTTGAACATGCGCCGCAGCTTTTCGGGCGGGCGATCAGCCTGGTCGATGGCGGCCTTGATGTCGGTGCCGATCTGGCCCAGGCAGTTGGCGCAGATCATTTCGCCAATCGCCTGCTTGGACTCGAAGAACTTGTAGATGTAGGCCTTCGAGAAACCGATGGCCTTGGCGAGATCGGAAACGGTCGTCTTCTCGTAGCCGTAGCGGCTGAAGTGTTCGGTGGCCGCGAGCACGATCTGGTCGCGCACCTCGTGGTCGGCCGGGCCCCGCGCCGAGGCGGCATAGGTACTGGTTTTTTTCATGGGCGCCAGCTTACGCCAGCAGGAAAGACTAGACAACTTGTGACTGATTGGTATTATGGTCACTAGTCTGACGTTAGAGAGAAACCCATGTCGCCCAAACTCACACTCATCGCCTTGCTGGTCGCTGGCCTGTCGACCGGCTGCGCCGTCGGCCCCGACTACATTCGCCCTGACACAGCCTTGCCCGAACGCTTCCAGGGCCAGGCTGCGGTGGATCAGCGACTGGCAAAGTCCAGCGCCGAGCTCGCCACCTGGTGGGCAGGATTCGGCGATCCGCAGCTGACACGCTTCGTGACGCTCGCACTGGAGCAGAACCTCGATCTTGCCCAGGCCTCGGCCCGCGTCACGCAAGCGCGGGCCGGGCTGGGCGCGGCCAATGCCGCCTTGCTGCCCTCCGGCACAGTGAGCGGTCAGGCGGCGAGGGCTTACCAGTCGGTCGAAACGCCGCTGGGGCAAGTCCTGAACTCGACGCCCGGCTTCGACCGTTACGGCAATGCCTATGAAGCGAATCTGGGCGCGAGCTGGGAGCTGGACGCCTTCGGCGGCTTGCGCCGGGGCCGCGAAGCCGCGCTGGCCGAGTACCGCGCCTCGGAAGCTGGCGCAGTCGCCACGCGGCTGGCCGTGGCGGCACAGACCGCCGACATCTACATCAGCATCCGTGGTCTGCAGGCTCGCCTGGATGTCGCGCGCCGCCAGGAACGCACGCAGCAGGACCTGCTCGCCACCATCAAGCTGCTCTACGGCAAGGGCCTGGCGCCCGAGCTGCAGGTGCGCCAGGCCGAAGGCGCGCTGGCCCAGGTGCGGGCGTCGATCCCGGCGCTGGAGGCGGGTCTGGAGGTGGCCATGAACGCACTGGATGTGATGTTGGGCACGGCGCCCGGTACGCATCGCGCCGAGCTGAACGACAGCGCCGACATCCCGGCCGCCCCGCAGATCACCGCCAGCGGGTCGCCGAGCGATCTGCTGCGGCGCCGGCCCGACCTGATCGTGGCCGAGCGCCGCCTGGCCGCCTCGAACGCACGCATCGGCGTCGCCATCGCCGAGTACTACCCCAAGCTCTCGCTGAGCGGGCTGGTCGGCAGCGCGACAACGGTAGCGAGCGGCAATCTGTTCACCACCGGCGCCAACCAGGCTTCAGGCATGTTGGGTCTGCGCTGGCGTCTGTTCGACTTCGGCCGCATCAACGCACAGATCGAGCAGGCCAAGGGGCAGGAAGCCGAGATGCTGGCAGCCTATCGGCTGGCCGTGCTGCGCGCAGCGGAAGACGTGGAAAACGCCTTGTCGACCCTGGTCAAGCGCGAAGCGCAGACGGCCGAACTGAGCCTGGGCGTGGATTCGCTCAGCCGCGCGCGCGGCGCCTCGTTTGCGGCCTACCAGAAGGGCGTCGTCAGCCTGATCGAAGTCCTGCTGGCTGATGAGAACCTGTTGCGGGTCACCGATGCGCGGGTGCAGGCGCAAACCGAATCGGCGCGTGCAGCAGTCGCTGCTTTCAGGGCCCTGGGTGGTGGGTGGCAGCCCCGCGGGTCAGACGCAGTGGCAAGCAAGTAGCAGATCGGAGGGAGAGCGCTGTCTGGTTACGATGTAGCAGCCATCGTTTGGGTTAGGCGAGGCGACCGGCAGCTATGGTCGAAAGCAGTCTTGTAGGTGCGCAATGCGCACCCTGGCTCTAGCTCCCACTTCACTCCCACTTCACACAGCCCTCATTTGCGCCTCAAAGTGACATCGCATCCTGACGGCATGTTCAACCGGAGGGAGATTCCGATGCGCAGTTTCTTTTTCAAGATGCTGATGATCAGCGTGCTGGCGGTGGTGTTGTTTGTGGCGGGCACGATGGTGCGCGGCGTGGTGGCGGACCGGATGATGAACCGCGAGGTGGCGCGCCAGTCGATCAGCGAGGGGCTGGCCGAGCGGCAGATGCTGGCCGGGGTGGTGTTGCGGGTGAGCTATACCGAGCACTGGCAACAACCGGTGGCGGACAAGGACGGGCGGGTGCTGCGCCAGGAGCCGCGCAGCCAGAAACATGAGCAGCTGGTGCTGCCGGAGACCCTGAGGCTGAGCGGCAGCCTGATCAGCGATCCGCGCCAGCGCGGCATCTTCCATATCAATGCCTATGTACTGAGCGGGCGCCTGGCCGGCACGCTGAAGCTGCCGGCTCTCGGCGAGCTGGCGCGGCATCAGCCGGATTCGAGCGTGGTGATCGATTCGGCCGATGCGGTGCTGGCGGTGAGTGATCCGCGTGGCCTGCGCAAGGCCGAGCTGAAGGTGGCCGGGCAGGCGCTGGCACTGGAGCCGGGCACTGGCCTGAACGGCGCACGCGAGGGCGCCCATGCCGTGCTGAGCGAAGCAGCCGCACTCGCCGGCAAGACGCTCGCCTTCGAGCTGGCGCTGGATCTGGCCGGTACCGACTCCTTCAGCATGGTGCCACTGGCACGCGACACCAGCGCCAGTCTGAATTCGCGCTGGCCGCATCCGTCCTTCGGCGGGCGTTTCCTGCCGGAGTCGCGCTCGGTGAGCGAGAACGGCTTCGAGGCGCAGTGGCATGTCAGCGCGCTGGCTTCTAATGCGCGCCAGAACTGGCCGGTGGGGGCAGAGGGGGGCGTGCGCTCGGCGGACGCTTTCTCGGTGAGCATGATCGATCCAGTGGATATCTATTCGATGTCCGACCGCGCCAGCAAGTACGCCGAACTTTTCATCGCCATCACGCTGGGCGCCTTCCTGCTCTTCGAGTTGCTACGCCGCCTGCGTCTGCATCCGATGAACTACCTGCTGATCGCGGCGGCACTGCTGATCTTCTTCCTGATGCTCTTGTCGCTCTCGGAACGGATTGGTTTTGGCCTGGCCTACCTCTCGGCGGCGAGCGCCTGCGTGTTGCTGATCGGTTTCTACAGCGCGCATCTGTTGCGCAGCCTGTGGCTGGCGAGCGGCTTCACGCTAGGCTTGGGCGCCTTGTACGGGGCGCTTTACATGATCCTGCTCTCCGAGCAGAACGCGCTCCTGATGGGGAGCCTGCTGCTCTTCGCCTTGCTGGCCTGCGTGATGGTGGGAACCCGTAAGGTGGACTGGAACGCGCTGCTGGCGCCCAGCCCGGCGCCTGAGCTGATGGATTGAATTTCGGCGCGTTGAAAACCCGGTGCCCGCTCACGCGGCTCCGGGTTTTTGCATTGTGCCGCCTACCTCTTTTGACCGCCTGAGCGCCGCTCATTCGGCGGAAACGGCCATTCATTCCAGGAGGATGACTTTCAGCGGCGACTAGCGGCAAATGCCGGATCAATCGCACCCGGATCAATGAAAATCCATGCAAATCAATTCAAGAACTGCTCAAGCGCGGGCGGCTTTTTCCGGCGCTTGTGCCTGAATTTTCAAGCTTTGCTGCACGCGCAACGTGAGCTGCGCTTCGCACACAACAATTCATTCAGGGAGATTGAACATGCATATTTCATCCAGACTCGGTGTGCTGCTGGGCCTGCTCATGCTGTGTGGCACGGTGGCCGCACAGCATCCGATGGTGGCGGCGCGCAAGGAGCTGTTTGCCGCCAGGCAGGCGGAAGCACGCCATGGCCAGATCAGGGAGGCGCGCATCCAGGGGCGCAGCGAGAAGCTCCGGTATCAGGTGATCGATGGCGCGGCCATGCTGGGTGGGGACATGATGCTGGGCGATGCGGAATTCGTTCGCCAGCACGGCATGCCGGATTTCCGCCATCTGCTCAATCACCGCTCGCGCGAGGCGCTCAAGGCGCGTGAAGCCCAGATTGCCGCCAGCAATGTTTCGCTTGCCGCGCCCACCGGCTCGGCTTCGAATGGCGTGACCCGTGCAGTCAGCCGCTGGCCGAACAATGTTCTGTACTACGTCATCGATGCTTCGATGAATGCCAAGGGCCGTCAGGCCATCACGGATGGTCTGGCCATGATCAGCGGGCGCAGCGCAATCCGTTTTGTGCCCCGGACGGCGGAGAGCAACTATGTGAACTTCACCGCCGGCAGTGGCTGCTGGTCTTATGTGGGCATGATCGGCGGGAAGCAGGATATTTCGCTGGGTTCGGGCTGCGAGTATTCATTCGTCGTTGCCCACGAAGTCATGCACGCTTTGGGTTGGCAGCATGAGCATCAGCGCTCGGACCGGGATCAGCACCTCACCATCAACGTCGCCAACATCAGCAGCGGCATGGAGTACAACTTCGACAAGTTGCCCGCCACCAGCGCCGATGCCTTCGGGGCCTATGATTTCGCCTCGATCATGCATTACGACGCCTATGCTTTCTCAAGCAACGGCCAGCCCACCATGGTGCCGGTCTCCAGCAGCGTTGGCCTGAATTCCTTTGGCAATTCGACCAATCTGAGTACGGGCGACATCGCTGCGCTGAACCACTACTATCCGGGCAGCAGTTCTTCCAGCAGCTCTTCAAGCAGTGTCTCGTCGAGCGCTGCTTCGTCCCGTGCCGCGTCCTCATCGTCGCGCGCCTCATCTGCGGCGGCGGCCTCTTCGGCAGCGAGCAGTCGTGCGTCGAGTGCGAGCAGCGCTTCGAGCGTGTCTTCCAGCCGTGCCAGCAGTTCGTCGCGTAGTGCTTCTAGCGCGTCGAGCACAGCCAGCCAGGCCTTCGTGATTACCCCGGCCAATTCTGCGCTGACCGTGAATCTGGGCCAGACCGGTGCCTTTGCCTTTACCCTGGCAGGCACGCCGGCCGAGCTCAGCGGCAGCATCCGCTATGCGGCCAGCATCAGCAATACGACGGTGGTGGGCATTAGTGGCCTGCGCCTCGCCAACGGCAGCAGCGCCAGCAACAAGTGGCTGACGGTGACGCCGGTGCGCCGTGGCACCTCGACCATCCGCCTCTACGCGACAGCTGCCAGCGGACGGATGAGCAGTTTTGCCGTGACGCTCACGGTGCGCTGAACGCCGTATGCGGCCGGGCGCTTGAGCCTGGCCGCAATTACGGCAACACTGCTGTCCCGGCTCTTGAATGAAGAATGGATTGAATGCACCCATGCTCAGCTTTCTACGCAGAGTCCTTCTCCCGGTGGTGTGCCTGAGCATGTCAGCCTGTCTCAATGCCGCGCCGGATGCTTTGCCCTGGCTGCAGGGCGAGGCCCGCATCGCTGCTGCACTGGCTGATTTTCCGGTCAGTGAGCTGGAGCTGAGCCTTTACCGCATCGGTCCGCCGGATCGGGCCGCTGAGCTCATCGAGCGCCGCAGCTTGCCGCTCCCGGCCCATGTTCGGGGCGCAGAAGCCCGTCTGCCTTTCAGCCTTGGCCAGGCTCGCCAGTACCTGGCCGGCGAGCGCTACTACTTCACGGCCTACATCCTTCATCAGGGTCAGCGCAGCCATGCCGGCCGTTGTGGGGCAGAGGCCGCACCGATCTGCCCGGTCGGTGAGCCAGTCACGATGCAGGCGCTGCAGATCGAGTTCGACGCTTTGCCTGCCACCCGTTACGAAGCCGCGCCTCAGCCTTCACGCTGGCGCTGAGCGGCTCGACCGCCAAGACACCGGGTTCAGCGTTTGCGCCTGGGATCAAGCTCGCGCAGATAGGCCTCGGTGCGTTTGCGGCCTTCGGCATCCTGGCGCAGGAAGGCGCTGCGGCGAAAATCCGGATCGTTCCAGTACTGGCGTTGCAGGGCGTTGATGCGGGTGATCATCCGGCGGCCCCAGTCGGTTTGCGGAGCGACAAAGTAGGCCGGTATCAGGCGGGGCATGCCAGCGATAGGCAGTGTGACCAGCGGTTCGGCCGGGTTGGGGTAATGCTGGCGGTAGATGCGCAGTTCGCTGCCAAAGGCGATGGCCATGTCCAGCCGGCCCAGTTGCATCATGCGGATCAGTCCTTCGCCCACGTCGTCGGCTGCGGGGCGGCTGATGATGGCGGGGTGATTGCGCAGGGCGCCGAGTTGCTCGTCGATGGCCTGGCCGTAGGAGCGACCGCTGCTGATGCCGAGGGTCAGGCCACTGGCGCTCACGGCCTGACTCAGTTTCACTTCACCTGCGGCGTTGAGCCAGGGCTTGAGGCTGGCGAGCCGGCTGCTCGGCAGGATCAGCTGCGGCGGGGTGCTGGCATAGAAGGGTTCGGCGAAGAGCATGTAGCTTTCGCGTTCGGCGTTGCGCTGCAAACCACCGCAGATGAGTGGGTTGCCGGCCTTGATGTCGGCCTGGGCGCGGGCAATGTTGGAGTATTGCCACTTATGCTCGAACTCCGGCATCTTGCTCATCAGGAAGGCGGCATGCCCGTCCACGATGCCGCTGCCGGCTTCCGGGCCGCTGGCGATATACATCGGCGGCAGATCGAACTGGCACCAGCTCACGCTTTCGGCCGCAGCAAGGGGCAGGCTTACAAGGCTTAGCAGGAGGGCGTGGCAGATCCGGTGCATCAGAACTTACCGGCTGGACAGCCGCTTTCTTGAGCCGTCGCCCCGCCTCCGTCGTCACTTCAGCGGGTCGGCATCAGCGCGCAGCCAGCTCGCTTAGGTAGACCTCCAGCCAAGTGTAGCCACTGGCGTGCGGGGCGGCACCGTCCTTCGGATTCTGCGGGTCAAGGCCATGAGCGCTTTCCCATTCATCCGGCAGACCGTCCTCGTCACTGTCCAGCGGGGCCGGGCCACCCGCCAAGGCTGGCCAGCCACCGACATCTTCCTGATCATTGATGAGGCGTCCGGTGCCGCTGCGTACCTGTTGTACGACACGCTGGTCCACACCATCGCGGGCGAGGCTGGCGCCGGCCTTGGAAAGGACCAGGGCATAGGCCTCGGAGGCGCTCTGGGTGGTGAGCGGAGGCGCGGCGAAGGCGTCCTTGCTGAGGGTGTGGCGGTTGACGGCTTCGCCGGTGGATAAGCCGAAGAAGCGCCCGCCTTCGGGGCCGGAGAGTTCGGGGTGGCCCTCGAAGAGGTTGTCGGCGACGTGGAAGCGGGTCTTCGGGCCGACGCCGTCGGTGAAGGTCACGGCCTGCAGCAGCTTGGTGTTCGGCCCCGGCTTGAGGTAGTTGGCCACGTAGTTGACGCGGATGTCGCCATCGACCATTCCGCTGGCGTAGTCACCCCAGTCGTAGATCACGTTGTTGCGGAAGTCGAAGGTCGGGGTGGGGTTGAACATTCCGCCGTAGTTGTCGCCAAAGCGCGGGTTGCGGCCACGGTGGTGGGCCCACAGATTGTGGTGCAGGCTCACACCGCCGGTAGCGCGCAGCAGGCTGCCGTAGCCGTGGGCACCTTTCTTGTGGTGACTGTAATTGAGGCTCTCGCTGATGATGCTCCACTGGATCGTGATGTCGCGGATCGGGCCGGAGGGCGAGAGGGTTTCGTCGATCGACCAGCTTGCCGAGAGGTGATCGAGGATGATGTCGTGGCCGTCGGTGATCGATACCGCGTCATGTTCACCGCGCGCGGTGGAGCCCATGCGCACCCGCAGGTAGCGCACGATGATGTTGCTGCCGCTGATGATCAGCGGCGCGCCGCGCAGGGTGATGCCATCGCCCGGGGCTGTCTGGCCGGCGATGGTGACGTTGCTGCCATCGATCTTGAGCGGCGACTCCAGCTGGATCTCGCCCCCCACCTTGAACACGATGGTGCGCGCGCCCCAGCCGAGCAGCGCCCAGCGCAGGCTGCCGCTGCCCGAGTCCTTGAGGTTGGTGACGTAGATCACCTTGCCGCCGCGCCCGCCCGAGGCGTTGGCGCCAAAGCCTTCGGCGCCGGGAAAGGCTGGTAGGGCCTGGGCGGCGGGGATCAGGATGGCGGCAAGAAGTACGGCAACAATCGGCTTGAGCAACATGATGTAACCGGGAACAGAATGGAAAGCGCCATTGGAACAGGAATGGCAGGGCGAGGCGAGGGCGTTTTTCCGCGCATTTGTCTGACATCAGGCAGCACCCGTCAGGCTGCTTTGCGCTAAGGTCTGGGCTTTCGTTTTTGGGGTGGCGCGGGCATGTCGCGGCTGATTCGTCCTGAAGTCTGGAAGCTTGCCGCCCCGGTGCTGGTCGAGCAGCTGTTCGTGAACCTGCTAGGCAGTCTCGGCGCGATCATGGCGGCGCGCCTGGGCAGTGAGCCGGTGTCGTCGATCGGTAACGTTGAAGCCTTCACGCTGGTGGTTAGCTCCTTGTTCTCGGCGCTGGCCATCGGGGCGACGGTGGTAGTGGCGCAGTGCATCGGCGGTGGGCAGCGCGAGCGGGCTGCGGGCGCTGCCCAGCAGGCGCTGGCCTCGGGCCTGCTGATGGCACTGCTGGTCGCGGCGGCGGCCGGGCTGTGGGCGCGCGAGCTGTTGGCCTTGCTGTATCCGGGGGCAAGCAGCGTGATGGTGGAGCACATGCACCAATACCTGCTGTGCGCCGCGGCCACCTATCCGCTCACTGCACTGACCCTGCTGGCCTGTGGCGTGTTGCGCGGCGCTGGCGATACGCGTCTGGTGATGCAGGTCAATTCGCTGGTGACCCTGCTCAACGTGTTGCTCGGTTATGCGCTGATCTATGGTTTCGAGTTGCACACCGGCTGGTTCGCGCTTGGAGTGCCACGCCTCGAAGTGCTCGGGGCGGGGCTTGCCCAGTGGCTGGCGCGTCTGGGCGGAGTGATCTTCCTGATCTGGGCCTGGCGTCGCAGCGGGCCGCTGTTTCCGCAGCAGGGCTGGCGCAGCTTCCGCTTCGATACGCGTCTGCTCCGCTCGCTGTATTCCATAGGGATTCCCGCGAGCGTCGAGTCGCTGGCCTTCAACGGCGGCAAACTGCTAGTCCAGGTCGTGGTGATGAGCCTCGGGCCGGTGGCCGTGGCGGCCAACTACATCGCGTTCTCGATCGCCGGGATCATGAATATCCCCGGCAACTCCCTGTCGGTGGCCAGCACCACCCTGGTCGGGCAGGCTGTTGGCCGCGGCGACGAGGATGCGGCTGCCGCCAGCATGCGCTACATGTTGCGCCTGGGTTGGTGCGTGACGGCCGCCATCGCGCTGGTTTTCAGCCCGCTGGTGCCGACGGTGGTCAGTCTCTACGCCACCGAAGCGGCCGTGCAGCACCAGACCAGTGTGCTGGTGTGGCTCAACTGCGCCTTCCTGATCGCCTTTCCGACCACCTTCATCCTGCCCAACGGCCTGCGCGGTGCGGGTGACGCGCGCTTCGCGATGATCACCACCATCATCGGCATGCTGCTGTTCCGCATCCTGCTGGGCTATATGTTCGGCCTGCTGCTGGGGTGGGGCATCGTCGGGGTGTGGCTGGGCATGTTCACCGACTGGCTGCTGCGCAGCGCGCTATATCTGTGGCGTCTTGGCAGCGGGCGCTGGCGCGGGCGGCGTCTGGCGGCCTGAGTGCGGGGCGACGAAGGGAGATCAGCCGGGCTTCAAGTTTGCTTGCCTCCATCTGTGTCAACAGGCTGAACGGTCGTTGCCGGAAGGCCTGATGGCGCTACCCTTACGGGTGAAAGCTGCGGTCGCCTGAAGGCTGCTGCACACACTGAATGAGGCAGGCTCCAAGCCTGCCCGCCCCGAATGGAGAGATGCGTGGAAAAGCAGTGGTTTCTGGAGTCGATCGCCGCGGATGGTTCGCACATCACGTACACCGTGAATGCGCTGCCCTTCCGTGTTGGCCGCGATTCCGAGAACGAACTGGTGGTGACCACCCTGGGCCTGTCCCGTCATCACGCCATGCTGACCCGCGATATCAGCGGTCTGCTGCGCCTCACGGATCTGAACAGTACCAATGGCAGTTTCGTGAACCGCGAACGGGTGGAAGGCTCTCGCCTGCTCAAGGAGCACGACATCATCCACTTCGGCACGGCCGAATTCCGCCTGCGTCAGCGCGAGCTCGAATCGGAGCAGGCTCAGGTCATCACGGCCAATGACATGCGGACCATGCTGGTGCCCAATGGCATGCTGCTGTCCGAGTACTTCGTGCCGAACGAGGCCGAGTTCATGGAGCTGCTCGATGGTCACGGCCTCACCGGCGCGGCTCAGCCCATCGTCAGTGCGATCGACAATTCGATCTTTGCCTACGAATTGCTCGGGCGCGCCAATCATCCCCTGCTGCCGCCCTCGCCGATCCGCCTGTTCGAGCTGGCCAGTTCGCTTGACCGTGAGGTGGAGCTGTCGCGGGCTTTCCGCCGCTTCGGCATTGCCAGCATCGCGCCGCGCCTGCGGGGTTTTCCCCTGTTTGCCAACACCCACCCCAAGGAAACCTTCAGCGCGGAGTTTTTCGCCTCGCTGATCGAGTTGCGCCAGAGCATGCCCGAGCTGGATCTGGTGGTGGAGATCCATGAGACCGCTGTGACGGATCTCAATCGCCTGCGCGAGCTGACGGCCCAGTTCAAGGATATCGGCGTGCGTTTCGCGTATGACGATTTCGGGGCAGGTCAGGCCCGCCTCAACGAATTGGGCGATGCGCCGGCGCACTTCGTGAAGTTCGACATGGGCCTGGTGCACGACATCCATCTCGCCAGCCCGCGCAAGCGCCGCGTGGTGAGTGATCTCGTCAAGCTGGTGCTGGATCTGGGCTCGGTGCCACTGGCTGAAGGCATCGAAATGCAGGCTGAGGCCGAGATCTGCCGCGAAATGGGCTTCCAGCTGATCCAGGGCTTTCTCACCGGCAAGCCGATTCCGGCCGAACAGTTCTGAGCGTGAAGACGCCGCGCGGCCGGCGCGGCGTGTCTCCAGGCCTGTGGCTCAGTAGCTTGGCCAGCCACCCGAGAATTTCAGATCGCTGATCAGCAGCTTCGGAGCGCCATTGGCCGTGGCATCGTAGGCGTGCCGGGCGATGATGCTGTAGCCATTCTCGCGGTAGATATCCTGACCGCCGGGGCCTACCCAGCGCGAGTTGCCCGCGTCGAGCACGCTTGAATAGCCATCTGTCATCTTCTTGCCGTTCTTGTCGTAGTACGGCCCGGTAATGCTGGTGGCGCGCCCATAAGCCACCTTGTAAGTGCTGGAGGTTCCGGCACAGCATTTGTCGATCGACACGAAAAGGTAGTAGTAGCCCTCGCGCTGCACGATGGCAGGCCCTTCTATGCCGCTGCTGCGCTTGGCCAGGGTGGTGATCGAGCCGGTCGGCTTCATCGTGCCCTTGTCGATCTTGACGATCTTGATGCCCGAGAACCAGGAGCCGAAGACCAGCCAGGGCTGGCCGTCCGCATCGAAAGTCAGGTTAGGATCGATGGCGTTGTAGTCGTTTGTGCCGCTCTTGCTGCTGATGACCTTGCCCCTGTCGCTCCAGTCACCCTTGGCGACCGAGGTGGCCGACAGCAGGCCGATTGCCGAGGTATTCGAGCCAAAGGTCGAGATCGAGTAGTAGAGCCAGACCTTGCCGTTGTAAGTCACCACATCCGGAGCCCATACATCGAGCCCGCTGTGAGCTGGCACATAGGTGCTCCACCAGGCCGGGCGCGCACCGAGCACCTTGATGCCGCGGCTCCAGGCCTTGCCGTCGCCCGAGTACAGCACCTGGATGCCCTCGCCGGTCGAGAAGGTCCACCAGGTGGCGCCTTCCTTGAGGATGGCCGGGTCATGAACCCCGACATCGCCGGACAGCGTCCAGTGATCGGCGTGAGCAGCCAGCGTGCTACCGGCCAGCACCGCAGCCAGCAGCGTCTTGCGGAAAATGTGTCGCATGAATCTGTCTCCTGAGATTGTTGATGACCCGTTCCCGGGCTGCCTTTTTGTTGGCAATCAGCACCTTAGCATTCATGCGCATTGAATATCCGGCGCCAGCGGTGGCGGGCGCTTAGTCAGGCGTGCGGACTATCAACGGAAACTTGTCTGACTTGCAGTGCGCGGCAAGCCGCAGCATGGCCCTGATCAGCTCGTGCTGCGGCCTGGGCCCTCAGTTTGGATCAGGTCGGACAAGTCGCCCGTCAGGCGCGGCGCGCCGGCCACAGCCGGGTGATCAGTGCAGTGATGCCACAGATCAGGCCGACGAGCGCAACCCCGCGCCAGCCAGCTTGCGCCAGCGCCAGGCTGCCGATGGCCGAGCCGGCTGACATGCCCACGAACATGCTGCCGATCAGCACCGCGTTGAGGCGGCTGCGTGCGGCCGGCTCCAGCCCGTAGATGATGCTCTGGTGCGCGATCAGCGCGGCCTGGACGCCCAGATCGAAGAGCAGGGTGCCGGCGATCAGCAGTCCAAGGTTCTGCGGGGCGGCGGCAAAGGCGGCAAAGCTTACGATGACTAGCACGGCGCCCGCGCGGGTGACCGGCTCGGGTCCGCGGCGGTCGGCAAAATGCCCGGCCAGGGGGGCCGCCAGGGCACCCACGGCGCCCGCCAGACCAAAGGCGCCGGCGATGGCACTGCCGAATCCGAAGGGCGGCTGCAGCAACATCACCGCCAGCGTCGACCAGAAGGCGCTGAAGGCGGCGGACAGGCACAGTTGAGCCAGCGCGGCGCGGCGCAGCGCGGGATGGCGCTGCCAGAGCGTCACCAGCGAGCCGAGCAGGCGCAGATAGGGTTCCCGGGTGGTGGGCGCGAAGGCCGGCAGGCGGCGCTGCATGATTACGGCAAGGCCCAGTACGGTGAGGGCCGCGGCAATGAACATGCTGCGCCAGCCAAAGGCTGCGGCGACCGTGCCGGAGACTACGCGCGAGAGCAGGATGCCCAGCAGCAGGCCCATCATCACATGGCCGACGATCTTGCCGCGCTTTGCTTCGGGGGCCAGCGTGGCCGCGGCTGGTACGCAATCCTGTGCCACCGAGGCGGCGATCCCGATGGCCAGGCTGGCGGCGCAGAGCTGGAGCAGGGACTGGGTTATGGCCATGGCGAACAGGCCGGCGGCCAGGATCACCAGTTTCACCAGGATCACCCGGCGGCGGTCATAACGGTCACCCAGTGGTGCCAGCAGCAGGATGCCGATCGTGTAGCCGATCTGGGTCAAGGTCGGGATGCGGCCGATGGCGGCGGGCGAGGCGCCCAGTTCGCTGGCCAGCAGGCCAAGGATGGGCTGGTTGTAATACAGGGCGGCGCAGGTCAGGCCCGCCGCACAGGCGAGCAATACGACCAGCATGTTGTCGAGCCCGCGCGGGAGGACCAGGCCATCGGCGGTGGTGGAGGAAGCAGGGGTGTTCATGATGCGTTTGGGGTGGGGAAGGGGTGGGCAGAGTGTGTCGTGTAGTCGTAAAGCACGGAAGGCGTATGTTGCGCAGAACTGTTATACATTCTGTGTATGAGCGCTTCGCCTGACCGCCTGCTGCTGACCCAGACCTTCATCCGCATCGTTGAAGCCGGCAGCCTGTCCGCGGCGGCCGCGCAGATGAATACCAGCCAGCCGACCGTCAGTCGTCGTCTGCAGGCGCTCGAACGCTCGCTGGGCCTGAGCCTGATCCTGCGTTCGACTCATGCCTTGCGTCTGACCGAGGCCGGGGCGCGCTATTACACCCGGGCCAGGGAACTGGCCCTGGCCTGGAGCGAATTCGAATCTGATCTGCGTGGCGCGGTGGATGAGCCGCAAGGCCTGCTCCGCGTGGTGGTGCCGCACGCCTTCGGCCAGAACCACCTGATCGGGCCGATGGCCGCTTTCCTGGCGCGCTATCCGCGCGTGTCGATTGAATGGCTGCTGCATGACACGCCGCCGGACTTTGTTGCCGAAGGGATCGATTGCGCGGTCCGCGTTGGCGAAGTTAGCGATCCTGCTGCGGTGGCTATCCGCATCGGCGAAGTGCCGCGGGTGCTGGCCGCGGCGCCGGCCCTGCTGGCCGGATGTGCCCTGCCGCAAACGCCGGAAGCCCTGGCCGAACTGCCCTGGCTCGCGCTGCTGCCCTTCTACCGCAAGGAGGTGCGCCTGCAGCGCGGCAGCGAAACTCATTTGCTGGCGATCGAGCCCCGCGTCACCACCGACAGCCTTTACGCCATGCGCAATGCCGCGCTGCTGGGCGTTGGCGTGGTGCTGGCCTCGGAATGGCTGTTGCGCGAATCCTTTGCCAGTGGTGAGCTGGTCCAGTTGTTGCCGGAGTGGCATGGCGCACCGCTGCCGGTATATGTCACCTATCCCTATGCCGCGTTTTATCCCGCCAAGCTGCGCGCTTTCGTCGAGGCCATGCGCGACACGGTGCGTCTGCTCGGTTGAGGCGGCGCGCGGCTATGCAACAATCACGGCCCCTGCCTGTCCGTCCGCCATCATGCCTGCGCTGCTGCGTCGCCTCGATCAACCGTTGCTCCTGCTGGTCCTGACGGTTCTATTCTGGTCTGGCAACTGGGTGGTCGGGCGTGGCTTGCGGGCCGATGTGCCGCCGGTGGCACTGGCCTTCTGGCGCTGGGTGATCGCTTTTGCCTGCACCCTGCCGTTTGCCTGGCCCTGTCGCGCCCAGGCCTGGCCCGCGCTGCGTGGGCACTGGCCGATCCTTCTGATCCTGGCCCTGCTGGGCATTACCGGTTACAACACCCTGGCCTATCTGGGCCTGCAATACACCACGGCCACCAATGGTGTGCTGCTTAACTCCTTCATTCCGGTGGTGATCCTGGTGCTCGGCTGGGGTTTTCTCGGCAAACCGGTGCATGGGCGTGCGCTGCTGGGCCTTGGTGCCTCGCTGCTGGGTGTGCTGGTGATCGTGGCGCATGGCGAGTTTGCTCGCCTGCGGGGCCTGAGCTTCAATCCGGGCGACCTGTGGATCATGGTTTCGGTCTTCGTGTGGGCGGCCTACACCCTGCTGCTGGTGCGCCGCCCGGCCGGGCTGGAGCCGATGCTGCTGCTGGCCCTGCTCACCGCCATCGGCGTGCTGGGGCTGGCGCCCTTCTACCTGTGGGAGCTGGCGCAGGGGCGCAGCATTCATTTTTCGGCCGGAGCGCTGCTTGGCATGGCCTATACCGGCATCTTTCCGGCCTTTCTCGGCTATGTCTTCTGGAATCGTGCCGTGGCCCAGGTGGGCGCGGCTACGGCCGGCCTCTTCATCCACCTGATGCCGGTGGCTACGCCACTGCTGTCAGCGCTGTTCCTCGGCGAGGCGCCCCGGGTCTACCATCTGGCGGGTATGGGCCTGATCATCGGCGGGATTTTCATCTCTACGCGGCGCGCCTGAAGTCGCCAGCGCCAGTCGTCGCGGACGATTCGGGCAGGTTAAGCAATGTGCGGCGTTCCGCGCTAAAGTAGCCATACGCACCGCAGTGTGCGGCCCCAGAAAACCGTCCAGAGAGCCCGACCATGACTACAGTCCGCCAGATTCTCGACAGCAAGAAGTCCGCCCAGATCATTTCCGTGAGCCCGGCCTCTACGGTTTTCGATGCCCTGACGCTGATGTCCAGCAAGGATGTCAGTGCCGTGCTGGTGCTCGAGAACGAGCGCCTGGTGGGGATCTTTACCGAGCGCGATTACGCCCGCAAGCTGATCCTGCAGGGCCGCAGCTCCAAGGACACGCGGATTGGTGACCTGATGACCCAGAACCTGCTGACCATCTCGCCCTCACAGACGGTGGATGACGTGATGGCGATCATGACCGAGAACCGCTTCCGCCACCTGCCGGTCGTGGAGCGTGGCCAGTTGATCGGTATCGTCACCATCGGCGATGCGGTGAAGGCCGTGATCGATCAGCAGCAGCAAACCATCAAGCAGTTAGCTGGCTATATCTCGGGGGATATCGCGCCTGGCATGTGAGTTTCGTCATCCGCCACTCAGGGCCGCCCGTGGGCGGCCTTTGTTTTGCCCTGAAGATGAGTCTGATTCTCAATACAGCATTGATTTTATTGACTAATTTTTGTTGTGGAGGGATTTGTTGAGTCAAGCGGTGGGATAATCGCCGCCGCTGAAATTCAACCGTGTGCCTCATGAGTCGCAAGAAGAACGTTGCCCTACTTTCCGTTGCTTCCAATACCCTGCTGATCGTTCTCAAGCTGGCGGCAGGGGTGTTGTCCGGTTCGGTGTCGATCATCTCTGAAGCCATTCATTCGATGATGGATCTGGTCGCGGCGGTGATTGCCTTCTTCGCCGTGCGCCTGGCCGATGTACCGCCTGACGAGGATCATCCTTACGGTCACGAGAAGTTCGAAAACGTGTCGGGCGTGATTGAAGGCGTGCTGATTGTGGTGGCCGCGCTGTGGATCATCATCGAAGCGGTACACAAGCTGGCCAGCCCCGAGCCGATGCAGGCGGTGGGCTGGGGTGTGGCGGTGATGTTCGTGTCGGCCCTGGTCAACACCCTGGTGGCGCGCCAGCTCTACAAGGTGGCGCGCGAAGAGCAGTCGATGGCGCTGGAAGCGGACGCCCTGCACCTCAAGGCCGACGTGTACACCTCACTCGGCGTGGGGTTCGGCCTGGCCGCGATCTGGGCGACCGGCTGGCATCAGCTTGATCCGCTGGTGGCGATCGCCGTGGCGCTGTTCATCCTGAAAGAAGCGGTCGAGCTGATCGCCAAGGCCTTCGCGCCGCTGATCGATGCCAGCCTGCCGAAAGAAGAGATCGAGGCGATCCACGCCGCACTGTCCCGCCATGCGCAGGATTTCATCGACTACCACGAGCTGCGCACGCGCCAGTCCGGCAAGATTCGCCATGTCGACCTGCATGTGCGCCTGCACCGCCACACCACGCTGGAGAATGTACATGTCCTGTGTGACCGGCTGGAGACGGAGATCGTGCGTAGCGTCGAGCACGCCAAAGTGCTGATCCATGCCGATCCCTGCAAGCCCGGTTGTGCCTGTAGCGATCAGGCCTTCTTGCGCCCGATCAGCAGCACGCCGGCAATGACCAGCGTTGCGCCGACGAGCTGAATCGTACCCAGCGACTCACCAAGGAAGATCCAGCCAAACAGGATGGTCAGCACCGGGCCGAGGGTGCCGATCATCGAGGTGGGGCCGGCGCCAATACGGCGCATGGCCACCGCGATCAGCCAGATCGGCAGCACCGTCGACACCAGTGCCATGGCGAGGCCCAGTGCATGCACCTGCCAGGGCTGGACGAGATTCGCCAAGGGCCGCATCACGGCGAACTGGGCGAGGCTCAGGAGGCAGGCGATGGTCGAGGCGAAGGCCGCGACACGCGTTGCTCCGAGGGTCTTCACCTCCTCGCCGCTGAGCATCAGGTACAGCGCATACGAAAGTGTGCTGCCGAAGACCAGCGCGCAGCCAAGCAGCACATTGCTGCCAGCGTGGGCCGGATCCAGATCATGGCCCACGGCCAGCGCGATGCCCAGATAACAGAGCCCCATCGGCAGATACAGCGCACGGGCTAGCGGCTTTTTCAGGAACACGGCCGAGAGGATCACCACCAGGGTCGGGTAGATGAACAGGATCAGGCGTTCCAGCGCAGCCGTGATGTAGTGCAGGCCGAGGAAATCCAGATAGCTGGCGAGATAGTAGCCGGTGAGGCCCAGCACCCCCAGCATGCCCAGATCACGATGCGAGAGCGGGCGCGGTTCGCGCCGTGATACCGAGATGCCCATCGCAATGAAGAAGGGCAGGGCATAACCCATGCGCAGCGCCAGCAGGGTTTCGGCATCCACGCCGTAGCGGTAGGCCAGCTTGACGAAGATCGCCTTGAAGGAAAAGCACACCGCACCGAGTACGGCGAAGGCGAAACCAGAGGCCTGGGTCAGACGCAGCATGTCAGCGGTTTTTCGTACGCAGCCAGGCCTGCAGCTCGTTGAGCAGCAGCGCACCGATGACCACGCTGCCGCCCTGCAGGGTCGCCACCGAGGGCACTTCGCCGGCACCGAGCCAGGCCCATAGCGGTCCGAACAGGGCTTCGAGCAGGCCCAGCAAGGCAATCTGTGGTGCGGCGAGGCTGCGCGCTGCGACCACCATCAGCATGCAGGGCAGACCCAACTGGAAGAAGCCGAGGCTGGCGAGGATCAGCAGATCGTGCGCCGTAGCCTCTAGCGGCCAGGCAAACGGGAGCATGGCCAGCGCCGAGAAACAGGCGCCGAGGCATACCGCCGGCACCAGATCCACGGCATGCCCGGAACGCTTGAAGAGGATCACGTTGGTCGAGGCCGCCAGCGGCACCACGAAAGCTACGCCCATGCCGAGCAGATCGCGTGCACTGCCGGCGGCGACCCCGCCGGCGAAAATCCAGGCCATTCCACCAACGGCCAAAGCAATCGCCAGCCAGGTTGCCAGCGCCACCCGCTCGCGTAGCACCAGCCAGGCCAGCAGGGCGGTCACCAGCGGGGTGGCGCTGCTCACGACCAGGGTGTTGCTGGTGCTCGTGAGGGTCAGGGCGAGCATGAAGCAGGAAAAGGTGATGCCCCACATCAGCCCCGAGGCGAGCAGCGAGCGGCTCGGCCGGCGCAGGCTGGCCAGGGCGGCATGGCCGTTGGTGGCGGCCAGCGCGGCGATCACGAAGGGCGCGCAAAAGGCGCTGCGCCAGAAGGTCACCTCGAAACTGCGGGCCGCATCCAGATGGCGCGTCAGCACGCCGGCAATGCTCCACAGCAGGGTGCAGAGCAGCATCACCGCGATCGCGGCTGGGCGATTCAGGCGTCGCGTGAACATCCTCAGCTGCTGCCCAGCAAGGCGTCGATCTCTGCGGCTTCGTCGTCTTCCTCGACGACCGGAAAGCTGGCGCGTACCGAGTCGAGGATGGGCATCGGCAGGCCGGTCTTGAGGTCGATGAAGACCCAGGCGGTTTCAGCGCGGGCCAGCACCTGCCGGTCACTCTCACGCCAGAACAGGTATTTTCGCGTGCTGCTGCGCTCGCCGACGCCAGCCACCCAGGTCAGCAGCGTGATCGGGTCATCCAGCACGGCAGAGCGCAGGTATTCGATGAAGTGCGAGCGGATCACCCAGCTGCAGCGCTCCTTGAAGTAGCGCTCCATCGGCCAGCCCAGATCGGTGGAGTGGGCAATTGCCACATCCTGCATCCAGCGCAGATATTCGATGTTATTGACATGCTTGAGCATGTCGATGGATTCGGGTGGAACCGTGAAGCGGTGGCGGTAGATGCGGGTCATGGCCGGCGGCGGGAAGGAAACATACCGGCTCGTATTGTGCCATGCATCAAGCCGGCAACAGTTCGCGGAAGACCTCTGGCAGCAGGCAGGTCTGCAGGCTGCGCTGGGTGAACAGGAAACGCCCGTCGCAGACGAAGCCCAGCTCCTGCCAGTCGACGGCGGTATTGAGCAGCGCGGTGGCGCGGTCGAGGTCCAGCCCGGCATGGCGCGGGAACAGGGCCAGGATGGAACCATCGAAATTCCGGCAGGGGTGCGTGAAGAAGGGTTGGGCGCGGCGCGTCTTGCCGTTCACATAGATGCGTGGCGCATCGCTTACCGGATGACGCCGGCCCCAGCGCCACCAGTTGCTTTCGTCGAAGGGCTTGATGCGGCGGGCCAGCAGCGGCGCTTTGTGCGCCTCGAGGTGGGGATGCTGGATCTCGTAGAACATGCGCCGGGTTTCGCCGGTTTCGACGCTGCGCGAGCAGACGAAATCGAGATTGCCTTCTGGGTGCGTGAAGATCGCATCCGCGCCAGAGACTGCCCCGACTTTCACGTCGAAGAGCTCGGCCAGTGGCAGGGCATATTCGCCGCGCAGGAACATCAGCTGGCCGTCGACCAGCGCGAAGCTGCGGCCGTCGTGCAGGCGGCGGTCGAGGCGATCCTTCTCGAAGCGGAAGATCGCGCAGTTCGGCACATAGGCGCCGAAGATCGTGCTGTCGCCGGTCTCGATGAAATCGGTGATCGTGCCCTGTTCGAAAATCCAGGCATTGAGCTTGCGCGCCGCGGTGAGCTTGATGAAGTCGCGCGGCACGATGAAGATCAGCTCGCCGCCGGGTGCCAGATGGCGGATGCACTTCTCGATGAAGAACAGGTAGAGGTTGCTGCGCGAATCAAACAGCGCCATGTCCAGCCGCTTGCGGGTCTGCGGCAGGATGTCCTGATAGCGCACATAGGGCGGGTTGCCGATGATGGTGTCGAACTTCTCGCTTGGCGGGTAGGCGAAGAAATCCATCTGCAGGGCGCCGACTGGGGCCACCCGGCCATCCAGCTCGATCGCTACGCAGTCCGGCAATGCGCGCGCAAAGGCGCCGTCGCCACAGGAAGGCTCCAGCACCCGGCCGCGATTGCGCTGCAAGGCCAGCATTTGCGTCACCACGGCGGGCGGGGTGAAGACCTGACCAAAATGTTCGACGGGGTGGAAGGGCACGGCAGCGGCGCGCAAAGCAAAGCGCGCATTCTACTCGCGTGGGTGAGCCCCTCGGCGCGTCACCCGGTAGAATGCCGTCACCATGTTCATGATGCCCTGGATAGCCCGCCTCACCCGCTCGCGCCTGCCGCTGGGGGTGATCCTGCTGGTGCTGATCAATCTCTTCGTGTTCTTCGCCCTGCAATCGCGGGACGAGAAGCGCTACGAGCTGATGGTCGACTACTACGCCGGCAGCGTACTGCCGAACATCGAGTTGCCGGCCTTTGAAGCCCATCTGCGCAAGGAGGGCGAGGGCAAGAAGCTCAAGCGCCTCGAAGCCATGAAGCAGGCCAAGGCCTTGTTCCCGGCCCTGCGCATGATGGAAGCTGACGACAAGTTCATGCGTGCGCTGCATGCCGGGGAGGTGGTCACCGATGCCCATCTGCAGTACGAGGACTGGCTGCGTGCCCGCCACCAGTTCGAGGCCATGCAGGCGCGCCTGTTCACCGAACGTTTCTCTTTCGACGGTGAGCATCCGAAGTGGTACACCGCCATCACCCACCAGTTCCTGCACGGCGATCTGGGCCACATTACCGGCAATCTGGTGGTGCTGATTCTGATTGCGCCGGCGGTCGAAGCGCTGCTGGGCACCGTGCCCTTCCTCGTCGTGTACCTGCTTGGCGGGCTCGGTGCGGTGGGCATGCACTGGCTGCTGATGTCTGGCGCGGCCGGTTCTCTGGTCGGCGCTTCGGGCGCGATATCGGCTGTGATGGGCGCTTTTGCGGTATTGCTCGGGATGCGCCGGATCCCCTTCTTCTATTTCGTGTTCTTCTACTTCGATGTCGTCAAGGCGCCGGCCCTGCTGGCGCTGCCGCTGTGGTTGGCCAACGAGGCGATCCAGTTCGTGTGGTTCTCCGGCAGCTCCAACGTGGCCTATGGCGCTCACTTCGGCGGCCTGCTGGCGGGGGCTTTGCTGGTGCTGCCGCTACGCCGCGCCGCCCTGGCCCGGCTGCAGGCGGCAGACGAGGAGGGGAGCGATGAGGAAACGGCGGACGGCAAGCCGGCGCCACGGCCGGCGGCCGAACTGGCCGTGCTCGAAGCGCGCCGCCTGATGGCTGCGCAGCGTTTTGACGATGCCCGGCGCGCCTACGCGCGGGTGGCGCGGGAAGCTGGCAGTCGCGTTGACTTGTTGCGCGAGAGTCTCAACGTGGCGCGCCTGGCGCCGGCCAGTGCCGAGTACCACGCCATCGTGGCCAGCGCCCTGGCCAGCAAGGGTCAGGATGCAGCCAGCCAGACCCTGGTGCGCGAATGCTTCACGGAATACCTCAAGCAGGCCAAGCCGCGGCCGCAACTGGCGCCCGAGCTGATCGCCGTGCTGATCGAGCGTTTTGCTGAAAGTCGCAGCCTGCCGGAGCTGGAGCGTTGCGCCCGCCTGCTGCAGGCGAGTGCACCGGCGCATCCGGGGCTGGATGTGATCCTGGCTCGCTGCGTGCAGGTCTTGCGTGCAGGTGGGGCCTTGCAGCCCGCGATGGAGATCGCTCAGCTACGCAGCGCAAAGCCCATGTAGGTGCGGCTTCAGCCGCAGCCCCCTGTTCATCTCTCCGGGCTCCGCCGGCTGAAGCCGGCCTTACTTCTCAAGCTGCGGGGGCTGAAGCCGCGTTCTTGCGCATGCGGCGAATGATGTCGCGCAGGCGTAGCGCCTCTTCCACGCGCGGGTGTTGCGGATAGCGGTTGCACAGGGTCAGCAGGAACTTGTCGGCCAGCTCGTCCTTGTGCAGATCGTCGCAGAGGATGCTGCCCCCGAGGAAATACACTTCGGGTAGCAGAGGATGGTTGCGGAACTGCTTGTCGAAGCCGTTGAGGATGTCCATCGCACGCTTCGGCTCACGATTGGCACGCGCGGCTTCGGCCAGCTGCAGCACGTGGCTGGCCTCTTCCAGCCGGAACTCGGGCTGGCGCTCGCGGCAGCGCTGCCAGGCCTCCAGCGCGCCCTTGCCCTGGGCGTTGCGCAACATCAGCGGGATCAGGCGCAGTGAGTGGTTGATCAGGCGATCATCCTTGCCGGCCAGGTGCAGTAATTTGTTGTAGCGCTCCTGCGCGGCGATATTCTGCGGATCAAGGCGCTGCGCCTCGTAAGCGACCTCAAGCGCCTGATCGATCTGTCCCTCGGCAATGAAGGCCGCGATGCGCTCGGATTCCTCATCGCTTTGCGACTTCACCGGGGCCTTGCCGCGCCGGCCCGGCAGTACTTCGACTTCCAGCCCCAGCGCCTCGTGATACTGGTAGAGCACATAGCCCAGCATGTTGAAGGCGATCAGGGTGAAGTGCATGGCGACTGCCGTGATCAGCCAGATCACGCCCGCCAGGGTCGGCTTGATGGCCGGGAAGAAGTTGCGGATGCCTTCCATGGCTGCTTCGAAAGCCACTTCATCCTGCGCCTGGAAGGCCTGCTGGGCAGCCGCCTGGAGAGCCTGCCATTTCATGAACAGCGGCAGCAGCTTGGCTTCGCCCATCTGCATGACGAGGAACATCTGTCCGGCTGACAGGAAGAACAGGAAGACGCACAGCAGCGCATAGGGCTTGCCGACGCCGCTCATGACATCCCAGCTGGCGGCCGGATTCAGGCCGGTGCCGAGACTGCGGCTGACCACCATGGCCATCAGCGCGGCCGGTGTCACCACGGTGACCGCGAAGTTGGCCAGCATGCCCATGGTTTCGCCCAGCAGCGCCGCGATCAGGCCGACGAAGAAGGCCGGGATCACGAACAGGGCCATGATCTTGTAGGGCATGTGGGCCAGCGAATCGTCCGGCAGGGGCGAGTAGTCCGACACCGACAGGCGCCCGACCGAGGTTTCGTGCAGCACGCGGCTGCCGAAGCGCAGCAGGAAGACCCAGGCCAGCAGGGACAGGCCGCCGATCAGCACGACCAGTGCGCCGGGGCTGGTGCCGAAGGCGCCCAGTGCCGGGATGGCCGCGAACACCAGCACACGCCACAGGGCAGAGGGTTGCAGCGGGAACAGGAAGAAGCGCGGGACGCGGGTCCAGAACGGCGCAATCAGGGAAGAGGTGCTGCTGACCATGCTGTGCGCTCCGCGCGAATCCGGGAAACCCCGGATTATGCCTAGCAGGCGCCGCCCTGCCCACTTGGCTTAGGGGCATTCCGGTGCGAGATGCTGCAAATTTCACGCCCCGGCCATGATTTCGGCAGGGGCTTTTGATGCCTTGCCCAGGGGCTCTTGTACCCCGGACTGAGCTCAGCGACGCTTGCCGCCCAGAATGGAGCCGAGTACCCCGCGTACGATTTCGCGGCCGATGGAGCTGCTGATGGTGCGGGTCAGGGTCTTGGCGGCGGTCTGCACGAGGCCGTCGTGCTGACCGCCGCGTGGGCCGGTCTTGCCAAAGAGGATCTCGCCGAGCGCGCCATCTAGCAGACCTCCGCCCGCTTGCCCGGCTGAGGTTCCGGGCGCCGGGCTGCCGACGGGTGCGGCGCCTGTGGCGGGGGCTGCGCCGGCACCGGCGCGCAGCTTCTCGTAAGCCGATTCGCGATCGAGCGCCTCTTCATAGGCGCCATACACCAGCGATCCGTTGATGGCGGCGTTGCGCTCGTCCGGCGTCAGCGGGCCGATGCGCGAAGTCGGTGGCAGCACGAAGGCTCGCTCGACGATGGCGGGTGTGCCCTTGGCGTCAAGGAAGGAGAGCAGGGCTTCGCCAACGCCAAGCTCCATGATTGCGGTTTCGGTGCTGAACTTTGCATTCGCGCGCATGGTTTCGGCGGCCACCTTGACGGCCTTCTGGTCGCGCGGGGTGAAGGCGCGCAGTGCGTGCTGCACGCGGTTGCCGAGCTGACCGAGGACTTTCTCGGGCACATCGAGCGGGTTCTGGGTCACGAAATACACGCCTACGCCCTTGGAGCGGATCAGGCGCACGACCTGCTCGATCTTGTCGACCAGGGCTTCCGGCGCATCCGAGAACAGCAGATGGGCCTCGTCGAAGAAGAACACCAGCTTGGGTTTTTCCAGGTCCCCCGCCTCGGGCAGGTTTTCAAACAGTTCGGCGAGCAGCCATAGCAGGAAGCTGCCATACAGCTTGGGCGAGTTGTAGAGCTTGTCGGCGGCGAGGATGTTGATCACGCCGCGGCCCTGCTGATCGGTCTGCATCAGGTCGGCGATGTTGAGCATCGGCTCGCCGAAGAACTTGTCGCCACCTTGCTCTTCCAGCGTAAGCAGGCCGCGCTGGATCGCGCCGACGCTGGCCGCCGAGACATTGCCGTAGTCGGTGGTCAACTCGCGACCGTGCTCGCCGACCCACTGGACCATGGCGCGCAGATCCTTGAGGTCCAGCAGGAGCAGGCCGTTGTCATCGGCGACCTTGAACACGATCTGGAGCACACCGGCCTGGGTCTCGTTCAGTGACAGCAGGCGCGAGAGCAGCAGCGGACCCATGTCCGAAATGGTGGCGCGCACCGGGTGGCCTTGCTCGCCGAACACGTCCCACAGCGTGGTGGTGAATTTTGCGGGCTCCCAGTCCGTCACGCCCAGCGCATCCAGGCGCTCCTTGAGCTTGGGTTTGAGTTCGCCCGCTGCGCCGATGCCGGAAAGATCGCCCTTCACGTCGGCTAAAAAGACCGGCACACCGATGCCGGCAAAGGACTCGGCCAGCTTCTGCAGGGTGACTGTCTTGCCGGTGCCGGTTGCGCCGGTGATCAGGCCGTGGCGGTTGGCAAACTGGGGCAGCAGGGCAAGATCAAGTTCGCCGCTGCGGGCAATGACGAGGGGCTTGGACATGGGTTCTGGCCTCGGAAAGAGTGAGCGTATTGATACCTGCGGAATGTAATCCCCGCTGTTGCAGACTGCAAAAAAACGGGCGCGATGAACGCGCCCATAAGGGGGAAAACCGGGAGGATACGAGCGGCTATTCCTTGCAGCTCGCGGTGCATTGTTCGAAGGCGCTCTGGCAGTTTGCGGCGCGGCCACAGCTGTAGAGCTTGTTGCCGCACGCCAGGGTGCAGTTGTTCCACTGTGGCGTGGCATTCGGCGCATCGAGCTTGAGTGCGTTACCGCTTGTTTTTGCCTTGGCCTTGGCGGGCTGGGCGCCGGAGCAGCCGGCGAGCTCCAGGCTGCGTGCCGGGCCCGGCACCAGCGGCCAGACTTCCGGCGAGAGCTCCAGATCGCTCTGGATGGCTTCGACGCCGGCGTTGCCCTTGAGCAGGCCGGAGCGTTGCAGGGTGTCGAAGGCCCAGCAGTCGGCGCGCTTGACTTGCTCAGTGCTGCGCTCGCGATCAATCGGCTGGCCCAGGCGGGTGATCGCGCAGGCGTGGGCATAGAAGAAGGCGCGGGTCTCGGGCAGCAATTGCGGCATCAGGCTCGGGTTGTAGGTGATCACCCGGTTGCCCTCCACCAGCAGGACGTCGACCAGTTGCGGCAGGGCCGGATCTGCTTTGCTGGCGACCGGGCGATTCATGCCGTCGGTGCAGCCGGCGAAGCTGAAGTTGACGGTGGGGGCGGCCAGCGCATGGGCGCTGCCCAGGCACAGCAGCAGGCTGGCGAACAGGTTGAACAGGGTTTTCATGACTTTCTCCGGCGGATGAACTGAATCTAGCAGGGAAACCCTGCTCCTTCGGCTGGCTGACTGATAGGCGGCTGTATAATCCGGACCTTTGCAAATCCAGCCTAATTTAACAGGGGAGCACCATGGCCGGTCATTCCAAATGGGCCAATATCCAGCACCGCAAGGGGCGTCAGGATGCCAAGCGGGGCAAGGTATTCACCAAGCTGATCAAGGAAATCACCGTTGCCGCCAAACTGGGCGGCGGCGACCTGGGCAGCAATCCGCGCCTGCGCCTGGCCGTGGAAAAGGGCAAGGCCGAATCCTTGCCCAAGGACAACATCGAAAACGCCATCAAGCGCGGTACCGGCCAGCTCGAAGGCGTGGTGTATGAAGAAGCGCGCTACGAAGGTTACGGCATTGGCGGCGCGGCAGTGATCGTGGATTGCCTCACCGACAATAAGGTGCGGACCGTGGCTGATGTGCGCCATGCCTTCTCCAAGTACGGCGGCAACATGGGCACCGATGGCTGCGTGGCCTTCCAGTTCAAGCACTGTGGCACCTTGCTGTTTGCCCCGGGCACGAATGAAGATGCACTGATGGAGGCTGGCCTCGAAGCGGGGGCGGAAGATGTGGTGACCAATGATGACGGTTCGATCGAAGTCATCACCGGGCCCTGGGAATTCACGGCGGTGAAGGAGGCACTTGAGGCTGCAGGCTTCAAGGCTGAATTCGGTGAAGTCACCATGAAGGCGCTGAACGAAACCGAACTGGGGGCGGAGGAGAGCGTGCGCATGCAGAAGCTGCTCGATGCGTTGGAATCCCTCGACGACGTGCAGGATGTGTATACGTCTGCAGTGATGGACGAAGCCTGATCCCTCGTTCATGCTTTGCCCGGAAGGCGGCGCATTCTGCGCCGCCTTTTGTTTGGAAGCCGAATGCCCCTGACTCCGTTGCTGCTCGTTCTGCTGGCCGCTTTGATTCATGCCAGCTGGAATCTGATTGCCAAGAAATCCGGCGGCGATGCACGCTTTGCCGTGCTGACCTGCCTGACGCTGGCTGTGGTGTGGGCACCGCTGGGGGCCTTCATGGCCTGGCGCGATGCCGGTGCTTACGGAACGCTGCAGTGGGCCCTGATCGTCGCCAGTGGCGTGCTTCACATCGTCTATTACCTGTGCCTGCTGCGGGGCTATCGGCTGGGTGATCTGTCGGTGGTGTACCCCCTGGCGCGCGGCACCGGGCCGCTGATCACGGCACTGGTTGCAACGAGTTTCATGGGCGAGAGCCTGCGTGCGCTGGGCTGGTTCGGGGTGGCGGGAATCGTTGGTGGCACTTTGCTGATTGCGGGGGGCCCTGCCCTGTTGAGCAGGCTGCGCGCCCAAACCGACTCGGTGTCCGAGCAGGCACGGCTGCGCGCCGGTCTCGCGTACGGCGTATTGACGGGCGTTTTCATTGGCGCCTATTCCTTGCTGGATGGCTATGCCGTCAAGCATGCAGCGGTGTCGCCGATCCTGCTCGACTACCTGGGGAACCTGGCGCGCTTGCCACTCTTGCTGGGCTTGATGCTGCTGACCCAGCGTGAAGCCGTGATGAGCCTGCCGGCGTACTGGCGCCAGATGTGGAAGCCGGCCTTGCTGGTCGGCGCGATTTCTCCGGTGTCGTATGTCATGGTCTTGTACGCAGCGACCATGGCGCCGCTGTCGCAGGTCGCACCGGCGCGTGAGTTGTCGATGCTCTTTGCTGCCTTGCTGGGCGGCCATCTGCTGGGCGAGCGCGATGCCCCCATCCGCCTGCTCGGCGCAAGTTTCATTGCGCTGGGTGTGCTGCTGCTGACCCAATCCTGAACCGGAATCATCATGCTTGAACGTTTGCTGGCCCCCGTCTTCGTCCTGCTCTGGAGTACCGGTTTCATCGGTGCGAAATTTGGTCTGCCTTATGCCGATGCGCTGCATTTCCTGAGCGCCCGCTATGTGCTGGTGATCGTCTTCATGGGGCTGGCGGCGTTGATCTTCCGTGCTCCCTGGCCGCGCGACCCGCGCCGGGTGCTGCACATTGCGGTGGCGGGTGTGCTGATCCAGGCGACCTATCTGGGCGGGGTTTTCGTGGCCATCCAGCAAGGTCTGCCAGCAGCGCTGACCAGCCTGATCGTGGGCTTGCAACCCATCCTCACCGCGCTGGCGGCCGGCATCCTGCTGGGCGAACGGGTCAGTGGCCGCCAGTGGCAAGGCCTGGCTTTGGGTTTCATCGGTGTGCTGCTGGTGGTGAGCAATAGCCGCAACCCAGGCCTCAATCAGGCCTGGCAATGGTCAGCATTGTGGCCGGCGGCGATTGCGTTGCTGGGCATCACCTTGGGCACGCTGTACCAGAAGCGTTTCTGCCCGCATTTCGATCTGCGCAGCGGGGCGGTGATCCAGTTTGCCGCCAGCCTGCTGGTGACCCTGCCGTTGGCCCTCAGCTTTGAACCGCGCAGTATCGAGTGGACGGGTAGTTTCTGGTTCGCGCTGCTGTGGCTGGTGCTGATGCTGTCGGTGGCGTCGATCAGCGTGCTGAATCTTTTGATCCGGCGCGGCTCGGTGGTGAAGGTGACGAGCCTGTTCTATCTCACCCCGGGCGTGACGGCCTTGTGCGCCTGGCTGCTGTTTGACGAGCGCCTCGGCGCCTTGGCCCTGCTAGGCATGGCGCTGGGCGCCTTCGGCGTGTGGCGCGCTCGCGCCAGCTGAGTCAGAGCGGCCGGATGCGGGCCTGATTGCCCGGTACATTCAGCCAGCGGGTCAACATGCGGTAAACGTCGGCATCGAAGCGGCGGGGCGGTGGGCTGGCCAGCAGTTCGGCCAGTGTGCTCTCGTCGCAGGCACTGCCGAGGCGGCACCAATGATCGAAGACCTGGATTTCACTGCGCTGAGTGCCTTCATGGGTTTCCGCCAGCAGTACAGCACCACGCCAGGGCCAGGCTGTGAGGCGCAGGGCGGCCATCACGGTCGCCAGGCGCAGATCATGTACGCGGGTGTCTTCGCGGCCCACGCAGACGCCGTGGCAACGTCCCAGATGTACGGCCTGACAAGGGCCACCACCCATTTCCAGACCGATCCGGCTGGCGCACAGCTTGTGTTGGCGGGCCAGCTCCTGCAGCGCGGTGCGTGCTTCGCGTTCGCCACGGAAGCAGCCGGAGATGTCGGTCCAGCCGGCCGGGTCCGTGCCGCTCAGATCGGCCAGTTCCAGTACCGGCGCTTTCAGGCTGTGGCGCAGCCAGCGCCAGCCAAACGCGGCAGTGGCCGGCTGCTCGCGTAACTCGCGGGCCAGCTGTAATTCCTTGAGCTGGGCGCCGAATTCGCCAGCGCAGGGGAAGCTTGCCACGTCATGCACGGCTGCCGCGATCTTCTTGTTCTTGGCGCTGGCGCGCCCGGCGGTGAAGAAACCCAGCACCTGTGAGCGCAGATCGCGGGCGCGACCAATCTCCAGCACCTGCCCGGTGGTGGAGCGGAAGACGTAGGCGCCGGGACTGTCCGGCAGGGCTTCGAGATCGCCGATCGGCAGTCGCGGCACGCTGCTGGTGGCAAAGGCCTTGTCCCAGGCGCGCTGCAGGCGTTCGCTGTCGGCGCGCCCGCGTGCGTCCTGCAGGAATTGCCAGACGATGCGGGCGTCATCCAGTGCGCGGTGGCGTGCATCGATGGTGTAGCCGTGACGGGCGATGATGGCGTCCAGCCCGTGCTTGGCGAACTCCGGATCGAGGGCCCGCGAGAATTTCACTGAGCACATTACCGGCGCATCCCAGGCGAGGCCCAGTTGCTCGAAGGCGGCACGCAGGAAGTTGTAGTCGAAGCGCGCGTTGTGGGCCACGAAAACGGCATCCGCGAGCTTCTCACGCACGTTCTCGGCCAGCGCCGCGAAACTCGGCGCATCGGCCACCATCGTGTCAGTGATGCCGATCAGTTCCTGGATGCGTTCCGGGATTGGCATGCCCGGATTGACCAGGCTGCTCCACTGGTCGATGAGTTCTCCGCCCTCAACGACCAGGATGGCGATCTCGGTGATGCGGTCACGGCTGGGGTCGGCGCCGGTGGTTTCGAGGTCGACGATGGCGAGGCGGGGGAAATGCATGCGGTGTCGGGCATGGGGAGCAGTGGATCGGAGCGTATGAGGTCCGACTCGCCACTCCCGCAAACATCATTCCTGAGAGAAATACGGATAGGCTTTTTGCGCCACTTTCGATTCGGCATTGGCTTGCTGCTCAGCGGGCGCTTGCGGCTTGTCCCACCACAGGGCGCGGCCTTTCTGCTTTTCCTGCAGCTCTTCCGGATGCTGCTCGAGCCAGCTGTTCATGAACTGGGTGAATTCGGAAACGTAGGGCATGGTCTTCTCTCTCTGTTTCTGGGGTGTCAGCGTTTTTCGGCGGCTTTGTCGCCGCTGCGGTCGCGCACGATGCGCACCACATCCGGGATGTGGCGCACCGCGCGCATGATGCGTGCGAGATGCGGGCGGTTCTTTACCTGGATGGTGAAGTGGATGATGGTATCGCCACCATGCTCGCTTTCCATGTTCACATTCTGGATGTTGGCTTCCTGATCAGCGATCGCCGAGGCCACGCGGGCCAGCACGCCACGGCGATGGTGGATCAGCACGCGGATGCCGACATCGAACAGACGCTCGCCGCCAGCCTCCCACTCCACGTCCACCCAGCGGTCGCGCTCGGAAGAGTGATTGCGGGTCAGCACCGGGCAGTCGTTGAGGTGCACTTCTAGCCCCTGATCCTTGCGCAGCAGACCCACGATCGGGTCGCCCGGGATTGGCCGGCAGCAGCGCGCCATCTGTATCGCCATGCCCTCGCCACCCTGGATCAGCACCGGTGTGGGGGTGCGCGGGCGGGCCGGTGTTTCGCCGTCACTGATGGCCTTCTCGTCCTGCAGGTCGGCCAGGCGCCGCGCAACCATCGCGGCCAGGCGCTTGCCAAGGCCAATGTCGGTGAAGATCTCCTCGCGCTGCTTGCACGAGAACTCCTTCAGGAAGCGCTCCCAGGCCGTGGTGCCGATATCCGACAGGTGCAGGCCGATGTGTCGCAGCGATTGCGAGAGCAGGCGCTCACCCAGATGAGTGGCCTCTTCCTGATGCACGGTCTTCAGGAAGTGGCGGATCTCGGCCCGTGCCTTGCCGGTGCGCACATACGAGAGCCAGGCCGGATTCGGGTGAGCATGCTGGGCAGTGGTGATTTCGACCTGATCGCCATTCTTGAGCTCGCTGCGCAGAGGGCGCAGCTCGCCATTGATGCGGCAGGCCACGCAGCGGTTGCCCACGTCGGTGTGGACCGAATAGGCAAAATCGACGGCGGTGGCGCCACGCGGCAGGTTGCGGATTTGCCCGGCCGGGGTGAACACGAAGACTTCGCCCGGAAACAGGTCGATCTTCACGTGCTCGAGGAATTCGGAGGAATCACCCGAGGTGGATTGCAACTCGAGCAGGGATTGCAGCCAGTTGTGGGTCTTGTGCTGCAGGTCGGACAGGGATTGCGCCGTACCGTCCTTGTACAGCCAGTGCGAAGCCACGCCGGATTCGGCTACGGCGTGCATTTCGTTGGTACGGATCTGTACTTCCACCGGCAGGCCGTTGGGGCCGATCACCGTGGTATGCAGGGACTGGTAGCCGTTGGCCTTGGGCAGGGCAATGTAGTCCTTCATCTTGCCCGGCACCGGCTTGTAAAGCTCATGCAGGGCGCCCAGGGCGAGGTAGCAGCCGGGGATGTCCTTGACCAGGATGCGGAAGCCGTAGATATCCAGCACCTGCTCGAAACTGAGGCGTTTCTCGAGCATCTTGCGATAGATGCCGAACAGATGCTTCTCGCGCCCATACACCTCGGCATCCACGCCCCAGACCGGCATGCGCTCACGGATGCTGGTCATCAGGCGCATGATCAGCTCGCGCTGATCCCCCCGCACGGCCCGCAGTGCCTTACCCAGCACGCGATAGCGCATCGGGTGGGTGTTCTTGAAGGCCAGTTCCTGCAGCTCACGGTAGAGCGTGTTGAGGCCCAGACGATTGGCGATCGGAGCGAAGATTTCCAGCGTTTCGCGTGCAATCCGGCGGCGCTTGTCCGGCCGCACGGCGTCCAGTGTGCGCATGTTGTGCAGGCGGTCGGCCAGCTTGATCAGGATCACGCGCACGTCGCGGGCCATGGCGAGGAACATCTTGCGATAGTTCTCGGCCTGGGCCTGCTGATAGGTCTGGGATTCGATGCGGTCGAGTTTGGAGACGCCATCGACCAGCTCAGCGGCCGTCTTGCCAAACTGTCCTTCGATGTCGGACTTGGTGACGTGCGAATCTTCCATCACGTCGTGCAGCAGGCCGGCAATCAGGGCCTGGGCATCGAGGTGCCACTGGGCGAGGGTTTCCGCTACGGCCAGCGGATGGAAGACATATGGCTCTCCGCTGATGCGGAACTGCCCGGCGTGAGCATGCGAAGCTAGCTCAAAGGCGGCTTCGAGACGTTCGACATCTTCGGGCTTGAGATAGCGCGCAGCCTGGGTACGCAGGCGGGCGAACTCTACGGCTTCGTCGAAGCCGTTGTCAGCCGCTGCGCCGAACATGCCCGAGGTGGGCAGGGCCGGCTGCGGCGGGCTGAGTGGGGCAAGAGGCCTGGGCTCCATCGATTGCTCTCCGGGTGCTGGCGACAGGCCCCTGTGGGGCTCAGGACTGACTGCGGGTGAGCAGTTCGCGGCCGAGTTTGCCGGCAGCGATTTCACGCAGGGCCACGACGGTGGGTTTGTCGCGTCCGGCTTCCACCAGCGGGGTGTTGCCGGCGGTGAGCTGGCGGGCGCGGTAGGTTGCAGCCAGGGTCAGTTCAAAGCGGTTGGAGATCATGTGCAGACAGTCGTCGACCGTGATGCGGGCCATGGCGGAATCCTTTTTCGTCAGACAGCGGGGAGAAAACTCAGCGGGTGGCGCGCTCGGACAACTGCGGTGCGCAACCGTGCACAACGCACGACACAGCACAGCTCGTCGAGCGCGACCTGCAAGTCATTGTTAATTATAACGTAGTCGAAGTGATCTACCTGACGCATTTCGTCCTCGGCCGCCGCAAGGCGCTGCGCAATGACTTCTTCGCTGTCCGTACCACGCCCGCGCAGGCGTTTGCCGAGCACGTCGAAGCTCGGTGGCTGAATGAAAATGCTCACCGCGTCCGGGAAAATGTTGCGCACCTGGGCCGCGCCCTGGCAGTCGATTTCCAGCAACACATCATGCCCGGCGGCGAGCTGTTCCTCCAGCCAGGGGCGCGAGCTGGCGTAGAAGTTGCCATGAACTTCGGCCCACTCCAGGAATTCACCCCGATCGCGGCGGGCCAGAAAGTCGGCCGAGCTGGTGAAGTTGTAATGCACGCCATTCACCTCGCCTTCGCGCGGTGCACGGGTGGTGAAGGAGACAGACAGGCGCACCGCCGCGTCGCGCGAAAGGAGGGCGCGCACCAGGGTGGTCTTGCCGGCACCGGAAGGCGCGGCGACGATGAAGAGGCTACCGGACATGGCTTACTCCAGATTCTGCACTTGTTCGCGCATCTGCTCGATGTAGACCTTGAGATCGACCGCAATTTCCGTAAGTTGAGGCGAGACGGCCTTCGAGCCGAGGGTGTTGGCTTCGCGATTGAGCTCTTGCATGAGGAAGTCCAGACGCTTGCCGACGGCACCGCCCTTGCCGAGTACGCGTTCGACTTCGTCAAGGTGGGCGTTCAGGCGGGTGATTTCTTCGGCCACGTCAGCGCGTTGCGCAAACAGGGTCACTTCCTGGCGGATACGGTCCTCGTCCAGCGAGGCCACTGCTTCGCGCAGGCGCGTGGTGAGCTTCTCGCGGTATTCGCTTACGGCGGCTGGCACGATTGGAGCGGCTACGGCCACGCGCTCGCGGATCAGGCCGACACGCTCGCGCAGCATGGCCACCAGCTTCTCGCCTTCGCGGGCCCGCGAAGCGCGCAGTTCGCCCAGTGCAGCGCGGGCAATCTCATGCACGGCAGCGGTGAGGCGCTCATGATCCAGGCCTTCCTCGGCGAGCACGCCAGGGTAGCGGAGGATCTCGGCAGTGGACAGCGGACTGGCATCCGGGAAGCTTTCACGGACCCGGTTTTGTGCGGCGCGCAACTGCTCCAGCATGTCGCCGTTGATGGAAAGCCCGCTGTTTCCGCTTGCCACCGCCTGTAAGCTCATGCGGCATTCGATCTTGCCGCGTGATACGCTGGCGTTGATCTGTTCGCGGACGATAGGCTCCGCAAAGCGCAGATCTTCGACGATGCGGAACGCCAGATCCAGGTAGCGGGAATTCACGCTACGCAGTTCGATCTGAAGAGAAGCTTTGCCCACGTCGCGCGAAAGCGCGGCGTAGCCGGTCATGCTGAATACCATGGGAACTTTCCTGGACAGGCGACCGCCTTTACTTGCCGCAGCCAAAGCCTGAGAATTGATTGAACGCGGATCATAACGCCCGGATACATGCCGTCTCAAGTTAATAGCGCCCTGCCGCCCGGCTTTCAGCTGGAGCAATACCGTATCGAGCAACAGCTCAGCTTGGGCGGGTTTTCGATCGTCTATCTGGCGACGGATCAGGACGGCAAGCCGGTCGCGATCAAGGAATACCTGCCGAATTCGCTGGCCTTGCGCAAAGGCGGCGAGATTGAGCCGCAGATTGATGAGGAGCATCAGGCCGCCTTTCGTTACGGCATGAAGTGCTTCTTCGAGGAAGGGCGCTCGCTCGCCAAACTGATGCATCCGAACGTGGTGCGGGTGCTGAACTTCTTCCGCGCCAACGGCACCGTGTACATGGTCATGCAGTTCGAGCGCGGCCGTACCCTGCAGGACTTCATCCAGCGCAACAAGGGGCATATCAAGGAGCGTTTCATTCGCGGCGTGTTCACCCGCATGCTCAATGGCCTGCGTGAAGTGCACTCGCACAAGCTGCTGCACCTCGATATCAAGCCTTCCAACATTTACCTGCGCAACGATGGCACGCCGGTGTTGCTCGATTTCGGCGCTGCCCGCCAGACCCTGGCGCAGGACCAGCCGATGTTGAAACCGATGTATACCCCGGGTTTTGCGCCGCCCGAACAGTTCAATGACCGCGAACACCTCGGTCCGTGGAGTGACATCTATAGTACTGGTGCGGCGATGTATGCCTGCCTGGCGGGTGTCGCACCCCAGCGCTCGGACGAACGCCTCAAGAAAGACCTGATGGAGCCGGCCGTCAAACGCTGGCCCGGTCAGTACTCCCCTCATCTGCTGCAGACGATCGACTGGTGCCTCAATCTCGATCCGCTGCAACGCCCGCAAAGCGTGTATGCACTGCAGAAGGAACTCCTCACCCGTACCCGCTTCATCGCCCATGAGGCACCTACGACCGTGCTCGGCAAGGTGATGCACCGCCTGCGAGCCCTTACAGGTAAAGCATGAAGTTCACGATCTACCAGGAAAGCCGCCCCGGTGCCCGCCCCAACAATCAGGATCGGGTAGCCTACAGCTATACACGCGAATCCTTGCTGCTGGTGGTGGCTGATGGCATGGGGGGGCATCTGCACGGCGAGATTGCTGCCCAGATCGCTGTGCAGTACATCATCGAGTCCTTCCAGCGTGCGGCCAAGCCGCTGGTGCAGGACGAACTGATGTTCCTCTCGCGTTGCCTCGGCAACGCCCATGCCGCAATCCAGGACTACGCCTTCGACAAAAGCCTGCCGGAAGCTCCGCGTACTACCATCGTGGCCTGCCTGATCCAGAACAGCGTGGCGTATTGGGCGCACGCAGGTGATTCGCGCCTCTATCTGATTCGCCGTGGCCGGATTGCCCAGCAGACCAAGGATCACTCGCGTCTGCAGATGATGCTTGATCAGGGCCTGATCGACGAAGAGGCCGCTGCCCGCCATCCGGCGCGCAACCGTATCTTCAGCTGCCTGGGCGGCACCCACTCGCCGCAGATCGAGTTTTCCTCGCCAGTGCCGCTGTTTGCTAACGACCTGCTCGTGATGTGTACCGACGGGGTGTGGGGCAATCTCACCAATGAGGATTTCATCGACCGTCTCGGCGACAGCAATATCCTCGATACCTCGCCCCGCCTGCTGGATCTGGCCGAGAGCCAGGGCGGGCTGACTTGTGACAACCTGTCGATGCTGTCCATGCGCTGGCATGACGATTACGCCGATGAGCAGGCTTCGACGATCTCCACCGAGACCATGCCGGCCGATGGCATTACCACCAAGATGGAAGGTTTCGCCCGGGGCCGCCATCATGAAGCTGGCAGCCTGAGCGACTCGGATATCGAGAAGGCGATCGACGAGATCAACCTCGCGATCCAGAAGTATTCCAAGTTCGACCCGGGTAAATAAGGCGTTCGGCTACTGCGCGAACGGGGCCTGAAACTGCGATGCTCGCCGTACTCTAGTACGGCTGCGCTTCTCCTTTCAGTCGCCGTCCGCTCGCTACGCCGGCTGCCTCATTTACAGCCTTGGCGTTTTCGTAGGGCGCAATCGAAGCGAAACGCTTTGCGCCGCCTGTTTTCTACCTTTCAACAATTCTGACATTCCATCATGCGCCCCTCCAACCGCCTCCCCGACCAGCTGCGCGATGTGCGCATCACCCGGAATTACACCTGCCACGCCGAAGGCTCGGTCCTGATCGAGTTCGGCAACACCAAGGTGCTGTGCACCGCTTCGGTGGAGGAAAACGTGCCGCCCTTTCTGCGTGGCAAGGGTGAAGGGTGGGTTACTGCGGAATACGGCATGCTGCCGCGTTCCACGCACACCCGCATGGCCCGCGAAGCGGCGAAGGGCAAGCAGAGTGGTCGCACCCAGGAAATCCAGCGTTTGATTGGCCGCAGTCTGCGCGCGGTGGTTGATCTGAAGGCGCTCGGCGAGCGTCAGATCACCATCGACTGCGATGTACTGCAGGCTGACGGCGGGACGCGCACGGCCTCTATCACCGGCGCCTGTGTGGCGCTGTACGATGCCTTGCAGGGACTGGTGGCTGCCGGCAAGCTGGCGCATAGCCCACTGAAGGATTGGGTGGCAGCGATCTCGGTGGGCGTGTTCGAGGGCGAAGCGGTGCTGGATCTGGATTACCCGGAAGATTCTGCCTGCGATACCGACATGAATGTGGTGATGACCGGCAGTGGCGGCTTCGTCGAAGTGCAGGGGACGGCAGAAGGCGCGCCCTTTGCGCGTGCCGAGCTGGACAGTCTGCTGGCCTTGGCGGGTGCGGGTATTGCGCAGTTGGTCGAGCTCCAGAAGGCCGCTGTCGCGGCCTGAACTTTCGGGCCGCGTTAGAATCCGAACCCGGTCTATTTTTTGAATCTGCCCATGAGCATTTCACCGAGCGAACTCTTCGAACGCAACCGCGCCTGGTCACAGAAGGAGCGCGACAACGATCCGGAGTATTTCTCCCGTCTGGTCCAGCAGCAGAGCCCGGAGTTTTTGTGGATCGGCTGCTCGGACAGCCGCGTGCCGGCCAATGAGATCATCGGTCTGGCGCCGGGTGAGGTTTTCGTTCACCGGAATATCGCCAATGTGGTGGTGCACACCGACCTGAACTGCCTGTCCGTGATCCAGTATTCAGTCGATGTGTTGAAGGTAAAGCACATTCTGGTGGTGGGCCACTATGGTTGTGGCGGGGTGCGTGCGGCGATGGATAACGTTCGCGTGGGCTTGGCGGACAACTGGTTGCGTCATGTTCAGGACGTGCGTGACAAGTACCGCAGCTGGCTGGCTGGGATCGACGACCCGCTGCAGCGTTGCGAGCGCCTGTGCGAACTCAATGTGGCCGAGCAGGTGCTCAATGTGAGTGAAACCACGGTGCTGCGGGATGCTTGGGCGCGGGGGCAAGATGTGGCCGTGCATGGCTGGATCTACGGGCTCGCCGACGGTATCGTCAGCGAACTGGGCAGCAATCTGTTGCGCGAAGATGATGCCCATGATGTGTATGAGGCCACCGTCGCTCAGATCATGCAGCGCAGCTGAATGTGGCTTTCGTGCCGGGTGGCGGTGCCGCCCGGCCCCGTGGCGCAAGCCGGGCATGAGCTGCGGTTATACTCGGCGAAATTTTCCCAGGGGTTCCTGAATGTCCAGTCAAATCAGTTTCCGTCATGCGCAGCGCGGCAGTACGGCTTCAGGGCTGCTGGTCGGCTTGCTGATCGGCGTGCTGATTGCCGCCGGCGTGGCGCTCTACATCAACTTCGGCCCCAAGCCTTTTGTGACCAAGGTCGAGCAGGCGCCGCGTCCTGCCGCTAGTGCGCCGGCAGCCCAGAGCGCGCCGATCGCGCTGCCGGGCAAACCGGGCGATGCCCCGGTTGAAAAGCCCAAGTACGATTTCTACAAGATTCTGCCTGGTGGCGAGGCGGCTTCGGCTCCGGTCAGTAACAAACCGGCGGAGGCGCCTGCTGCGGACAAGATCTTCCTGCAGGCTGGCGCGTTCCAGAACCCCTCCGACGCCGACAATCTGAAGGCCAGATTGGCTTTGCTCGGCATCGAATCGAACGTTCAGCGCGTAGATCTGTCCGAGAAGGGCATTTTCTATCGCGTGAGGCTTGGCGGTTTCGCCACGCCTGATGCAGCGGACGCGATGCGCGCCCGTTTGCTCACCGAAGGAATCGAAGCCAGTGTAGTCAAGGCCAAGCCCTGAACCGCGCTCATCCCAAGCCTATCCGGAGACCCAGCATGCAACGTCGTAGCACCCTCAAAGTCCTTCTCGCCGGCCTTCTCGCCGGTGCCAGCCTGATTGCTCATGCCGAGGGCGTGAAGGAGCTCAGCCCGCCGCAGCCGACCCTGCCGGCCGGCCAGATCGAAGTGATCGAGTTCTTCTCCTACGGCTGCCCGCACTGCAGCAATTTCGAGCCCCTGCTGGTCAAGTGGCGTGCCCAGCAGAAGCCGGACGTGGTGGTCAAGAAGGTGCCAGTTTCTTTCGGGCGTGCCGAATGGGCCGCGCTGGGTCGTCTGTACATTACCCTGAGCGCCCTGGGACAGGCTGACAATCTGACTCCGGCAGTGTTCGAGGCGGTACACAAGGACCGCATCCGCCTGGAGGATGAAAAGGTGCGTAATGACTGGCTCGCCAAGAAGGGCGTGGACGTCAAGAAATTCAACGATACCTGGCGCTCGTTCAGCGTGGATGCTCAGTACAAGCGTGCTGAACAGATGTCGGTGAGCTACAAGGTCATGTCGGTGCCGAATCTGGTGGTGGCCGGCAAGTATCTGGTTGAAGGCGGTGATCCTGCTGGCCTGAGCACCGTGGATGGCCTGATCGCCAAGGTCCGCGCCGGCAAGTGAGTCTGAAGGTCTTCATCACCGGCGCCTCCAGTGGCATCGGCGCCGCGCTGGCGCACGCTTATGCCGCCAAGGGGGCCAGCTTGGGCCTGCTTGGGCGCCGTGGCGAGGCGCTCGAAGCCTTGTGCGCCAGCCTGCCGGGCGAACATCTGGTGCTGGTGGCGGACGTGACCCGTCCTGAGGAGCTGGCTGCCGCCGCACGCAGTTTTATGGCGCGGTTTGGTGTGCCGGATGTCGTGATTGCCAACGCGGGCGTGTCTGCTGGCACGCTCAGCGAGGAGCAGGGCGATCTAGCCGTGTTCGACGGCATCCTGCGCACCAATCTGCTTGGCATGGTGGCTACCTTCCAGCCCTTCATCGTGCCGATGCGGCGCGAGAGGCGCGGTCAGCTGGTTGGTATCTCCTCGGTGGCGGGGGTGCGTGGTCTGCCTGGTGCCGGGGCCTACAGTGCTTCCAAAGCGGCCGCCAGCCGCTATCTGGAGAGCTTGAGGGTCGAGCTGCGGGGCACGGGAGTCAAGGTGAGCGAAATCCGCCCCGGCTATATCCGAACGCCGATGACCGATGTGAATACTTATCGCATGCCCTTCATCATTGATGCGGACGAGGCCGCCCGACGCTTCATCCGGGCCATTGAGCGCGCACCCGCGCGAGCCACGATTCCCTGGCAGATGGCCATCGTGGCGCGCCTGCTGGCCGCGTTGCCGAGCTTTCTGTATGACCGTTTCGCAGCCCGCGCTGGGCGCAAACCACGTGGCCTCAAGCTCTGAGCAGATGAAGCAGGCTGTGCCCGGTGGTCTTTACCTTCGCTTGGTGCTGACCACTTTTTTCTGGGGCGGCACTTTCATTGCGGGACGTTTCCTGGCCCAGAGCATGCCGCACTTTCTGGCGGCGACCCTGCGTTTCTGTTTTGCCCTGCTGGGCCTGCTGCTATATGCACTTGGCACCGGTCAGCGCCTGTACTGGCCAGATCGGCGCCAGTGGGGTGTGGCACTGGCGCTTGGTGCGAGTGGCATCTTTGCCTACAACGCCGGTTTCTTTGCCGGGCTCGCTCAGGTAGCAGCCAGCCGCGCGGCCTTGCTGGTGGCCGCCAGCCCAGTGATAACCCTGTGCACGGTGCAATGGCTCAATCGCGCTGCCTGGTCAGCCCGGCAGATCAGCGGGGTGCTGCTGTCCTTCTGCGGGGCGGTGCTGGTGGTGTCGCACGGTGATCTGGCGGGCTTGCTGCATGGTGCGGTGGGGCAGGGCGAGCTGTTCATCTTCGGGGCGGTGGTGGCCTGGGTGGTCTACACCCTTGTGATGCGTTACTACGCGCGCGGCTTCGAGGCTTTGTCGATGACTTTCTTTGCCATCCTGTGCGGCACCCTGCTGCTGGCCGTGCCAGCCGGTGGGGAGCTGGTGGCGACGGGGTGGCCCGCATTGGGCTGGCAGGCCTGGCTGGCGCTGGCTTACATGGGGCTGCTGGGGACTTCACTGGCCTTCGTGTGGTATTCGCAAGCCGTGGCCGTGATCGGCGCAGCGCGCGCTACTCAGTTCACCAATCTGGTGCCGGTGTTCGGCGTGCTGTTGTCGGTGCTGCTGCTGGGCGAAAGCCTGGTCTGGTCGAGCCTGGGCGGTGGCCTGCTGGTGGTGGCCGGGGTGATGTGGGTGAATCGGGCCGCGCGCTCCTGATCAGGTGGCGCTGGCTTTGGGAGGCACTGGCGTGTCTTCCTGTGCGGGGGCTTTGAGCGGGATGCAGATACGGAAACAACTGCCCTGTCCAGGGCTGCTGTCCACCGTGATTTCGCCACCGAGAATGCCGGTGACGATGTTATGCACGATGTTTAGGCCCAGCCCGGTGCCGTCGCGACCGAGCTTGGTGGTGAAGAAGGGGTCGAAAATGCGCCGCAGGTTGTTGGCGTGAATCCCGATGCCATCATCCTGACAGGTGAAGATGACCCCCCCGGAGCCATCGAGTTCGGCGCGCAGCCGTACCGTGCCACGCTCCCGGCCTTCGAAGGCGTGCAGGATGGTGTTGTTGAGCAGGTTGGCGATGACCTGGCCGAGCGGTCCCGGATAGCTGTCGAGGCTGATGCCGGCCGGGATCTCGGTTTCGATGCTGTGGCTGGTTTTGCGGAATACCGGCTGCATGGTGACGACGATTTCACTGACTACCTCCGCCAGTTCGAAACGGCGGCGCTGTGAGCTGGTCTGATCCACGGCGACCTGCTTGAAGCTGCTGATCAGCTCGGCGGCACGCTGCAGGTTGCGCAGCAGGATGTCGGCTGCGGATTCGGACTCGGCGACGTAGTTATCCAGCGTGGAGCGACGCAGGCCGGCCTCCATCTGTTCGCGGAAACTCTGGTTCACATCGTGCAACGTGCTGGCCACCATCAGGCTGTTGCCGATGGGGGTGTTGAGCTCGTGGGCGATTCCGGCTACCAACGAGCCCAGCGCTGCAAGCTTCTCGGAGCGCACGAGTTCGTCCAGGGTGCGTTTGAGACGCTCAAGGGTTTTTTCCAGTTCGGCATTGGTAGTGGCCAGATCATGGGTGCGTTCGGTGACGCGCTTCTCAAGCGATTGATTGAGCTCTTCCACCTGTCGCTGTGCTTCGAGCAGGGAGGTGACGTCCACGGTGGCCACCAGCAGGCAGGGCTCTTCATCCATGCTGATCTGACGTACATAGATCTGGCAGTCGCGGATCTCTCCTTCACAGGTGCGCAGGCGCATGTCCGCACCCGATACTTCGCCTGCCTCGTTCAGCAACTGCAATACCCATTCACGCTCGCGCTGATCGGTATAGATCGGGGTGGCCAGCACGGGCTGACCGACGACCTCATGGCGCGGGTAGCCGAAGTTCTGCAGGAAGCTCGGATTCACGTCGAGGCAGACGCTGTCGCTGCGGCGCAGGACCCCGATCGGGATCGGTGAGTACTGGAAGATCGACGAGAATTTCTGCTCGCTGTGACGCAGCGCTTCAAGCGTCAGTAGGCGCTGGAACTCGGTGCTGGCGCGTGCCGCTCCGAGTGCTGCAAGGGATTGGGCTGCTTCGGTGGCAACCAGGGGGGAGTCGAAGAGCAGGGTCAGATGGCCGCTGACCTGCTGCTGGCTGTCCACCACGGGCTCGAGAATCAGGGCCTGGGTGAGGCTGCAGCCCCAGCTCACGGCGTCGCGTGATATCGCTTCATAGGCCCCCGTATTTAGGAGCAGGGCGCCGGTGCGCTCGGCATAGGCGGCCAGCGTGGTGCGGCCCGGGTGATGCCCCCCCACTAGCGACCAGCCAGGTGCGCAGAGGCTGGCACTGATGTCCACGCCGTCGCGGGTATGGGTAGCCAAATAGGCGGCCTGGGCACCGCAGCCGCGTGCGATCACGCCAAGCAGTTGCTCGAGGAACATGCCCGGACTCAATTCGCCACCAAGGCGGGCAATGGCCCGCAGCGCGTCAGTGGTGTGACGGCGCTCGGTGACGTCGGTCATCAGGGCAACCCATTGGATGATCTGTTCGTTGTCGTCGCGCAGCGGCTGCAACTCCAGGGATACCCAGAAGCTCTGCCCGTCCTGCCCGCGGCAGGGCATCTCCAGTTCGGTCAGATGGCGCCCGTTGTTCATTGCCGCTTCGATGGCCGAGGCCCGTGAAGTTTCGCCTGTCAGCTCCTGGGCCTGCAGCACGTCGACCAGCGCCTGTCCGCGCACCTCGCTGGCGTGGCCGGAGCAGCGTTCGGCGAAGGCATGGTTGATCCACTCGATGCGTCCACTGGCGTCGGTGAGGGCCACGAGGTTGCTGGTCAGGCGTACCACAGTGGCGAGTCGGCGGATTTCGTCGTCCGAGCGTTGACGCTCGGTGATGTCTTCAACCATTGCGACGATGCGCTGACCGGTGCCGGCGCTGTCGCGGATCAGGCTGTTGTACCACTGGCAGGTCACGCCGGCCGCGTCCGAACGCTTGCAGGCGAGCTTGATGTGTGGGCTGGCAACGCTGCGTTCGAGCAGCTGGTTCACGCTCAGATTGTCACGTGCGTCCTTGCTGTTGGCCACCAGCATGCCGGCATGGCGTCCGAGCACCTCCTCCCGGCGCCAACCGAAGATGCGTACGGCTGCTTCGTTCCAGTCCAGGATGTGCCAGCCAAGATCGAATTCGATTACTGCCAATGGACTCTGCTCGACCAGGGTGCGCAGACGCTGTTCACGATCACGCAATGCCGCCTCGACCCGCATGCGTTCGCGCAGGTCGACCTCCAGCGCACGGTTCTTCTGCTCCAGGGTGTGGAACAAGCCCTGCAGTGCCTGGCGAGTGACCTCGAGCTGAGCTTCTACATCCCCGATTTCGTCGCGGCGTGAGGGAATGATCGGCTTGTCGAGTTCGCCCCGCGCCAGCGATACGGCTTCCTCGCCGAGCCTCAGCAGCGGGCGGCCGACACGGCGTTGCAGCACGAACAGAATCAGCACGACGCTGATGATCACCTGCAGCGCCAGCAGGCTGCCAAAACCGAGGATCTGGTTGAGCAGGGCGCTGCGCAGAGGGGCTTCGGAGAGTTCGATGCGCACCCGGCCGATGGTTTCGCCACGATGCATGACCTGACGCTCGAGAACGTGCACCACACCTTCGCGGCGCTCCGGAAATTCGCGGAATACGAAGCGGCCGAGGTGGGGGTCGAGAATCTCGACGGTGACTAGGGCTGACTCCTTCATCACGGCTTCGACCAGCGCCGCCGCGGATTCGCTGTCGAGCGCCCATAGGCTTTCGCGCACACCCAGTGCAATGACGTCGGCATCGTGCTGCAGAGTGAGGGCTACCTCGCTGCGGAGCTTGTCGGCGTAGGAAACGCGGGCCAGGTAGAAACCGACCACCAGCGCAGGCAGCAGCATGCCCAGCAGGACGGCCGTGACGACAGCGCGGCGGACGGTCATGTTCAAACCGGAATCCTCCGGCGGCCGGACGCTGCGGGCTCAGTCCGCGGCGTCATCGCGGGCTCCGTGATTGCGTAGCCATTCGACCAGATGCTGAGGCTCCATCGGGCGGGCATACAGGTAGCCCTGAGCATCGTCACAACCCAGTTCGCGCAGGATGTTCGCCTGCTCGGCTGTTTCGACGCCTTCGGCAAGCACTGAGAGATCCAGCTTGTGTCCGAGCTGGATGACCAGTTCGGGAATTCGCCGCGAGCGCTCGTTGTCACCGATCTCGCCGACGAAGGTGCGATCAATCTTGAGCCGGTCTACCTTGAGACGCTGCAGATAGGAGAGTGAGGAGAAGCCCGTGCCGAAGTCGTCCACTGCGATCTTTACTCCCAGAGCTTTGATGCTCTCCAGCGTGCGGGCGAGGAAATCGGCTTCCTCCATGGCCATCGACTCGGTGATCTCGAGTTCAATCAACTGCGGACTGGCACCGCTGTCATGCAGCGCCGACTGCAGGGTGGCGAGGAAGCGCGGGTGGCGGAGCTGGCTGACTGAAACGTTGATGGCCATCGACAACTGCGGGTAGCCGTGGCGCGCGAGCTCCGCTTGCTGGAAGCAGGACATGCGCAGGACCCATTCTCCAATGCCGACGATCATGCCTGAGTGTTCGGCAATCGGGATGAAGCGGGCGGGTTCGATCAGGCGCCCATCCTCTGCACGCCAGCGCAGCAGCGCCTCGATGCCGCAGACCTGGCCACTGTGCAGCGAAATCTGTGGTTGATAGCACAGGAACAGGCGCTGGCGCTCGATCGCTACGCGCAGGGCCTGCATCAGCTTGGAGCGTTCGCGGATTTCCAGCGCCATGTCGCGCGTGAAGAACACATATTCGCCGCGTGCCTGTACCTTGGCGCGACGCAGGGCGAGGTAGGCGCTCTTGAGTGCTTCGGCGCCATTGCCGTCGATATCGGCCAGATGTGCGATCCCCATCGTGGCGGAAATCATCAGTTCCTGCTGCTGGATCAGGAAGGCCTCGCGGAACAGCCCCTGCAGGTTGGCCGGCAGCAATTGCTCGATCTGGCCAAGAATGGCGAAGGTGTCGGCCGACAGACGGGCCAGTACGCACTGGGAACCAAGGGCGCCATGCAGGCGCTCGGCGACAGCCTTGAGCAACTCGTCGCCATACTGGTGACCGAGAGCATCGTTGCTTTCGGCGAAACCGTCGAGATCAAGCAGTGCCAGGGTATAGCGGCCGCGCTCGCCGCCAAGGAGGCGTTCGTCGAGTTTGTTGATGAGGCTGCGGCGGTTGGGCAGGCCGGTCAGCGAATCGAAATAGGCGTAGTCGTGCAACTGAGAGAACAGCAAGGTGTTCTCCAGCCCGATCGAGATATTGGCGCAGAACACCTCGAGGAGCTGACGGCAACTGTCATCCACAGCCAGCGGAGCGTCCAGATAGGCCGCCATGTTGCGCTGGGTGCGGCTGCCGAAGAAGAGGGTAGTGCAGTCTTCGGCGAAAATGTGATGACCTGCGTCGAGGCAGCGATCCAAGGCGCGGTGTACGCGCTCGTCCCCGATTTCGTCGAGTGGCAGATTGATCAGCGAGGCATAGCGCCCGGCCGCTGCGATCACTACGGTACTGTCCTCACCGCTTTCGAGTTCGGGTGGGCGCTGCACGCAGATCAGGCCTTCGGGCTGTACGCCGAGCAGGGCTGACATCTGGGTAATCACTCCGGCGGCAAAGTTGCGGATGCCGGACAAGGCCAGCAACTCGCCGCTGGCACGCACGATCATGTCCAGCCCACGCCGGTTGGCATTGATGGTGCGGATCTGGCGATACGAGCGAACAGCCGAGGTGAGGGCGGTAAACAGTTTGTTGCGGGTGAGCTCGGACTTGGTCTTGTAATCGTTGATGTCATAGTCGCGGATCGCATCCATTTCTGGTGCGTAGCCGGGCTGACCGGTGCGCAGGATGATGCGGGTCTCGCCCATGCCGAATTCATCGCGGATGGTGCGTACGAGCTTCAGGCCGGAGTCTTCCTCCTCCATCACCACGTCGAGCAGGATCACCGCGATGTCTCGGTCGCGTGCCAGCAGGTCACGCGCCTGGGCGGCGGAGTCGGCGTGCAGGAAGGTCAGCGGGCTGCCGAGGATATCGGTGCCGCGCAGTGCAAACGTGGTGGTGGTGTGCACATCCGGATCGTCGTCAACGATCAGGATGCGCCAGGGGGCATTGTTGGTAGGGACTCTCGGGGCAGCCCGCTCCGGCCCGGGGTCTCCGGCAAATACCAGCTCGTCGTCAGCAGCCTTGTCTACCACGATCGTCTCCCGTAGCTTGCTTGTAGCGCGCGGAAGACCAGACTTCCGGGGCTCTCAATGCTTATCGGCCCACGCCAGGCTGGACTTGAAGCCTCAGACGGGGTCTGAGCTGCTTTCTACCACTGAGCAGGTGATGCAGGACTGGCTGCGCGCCGTCCTGGTATGCATCTGCCCGCAAGGGCAGAAGTCGCTAGAATGCTTCAGGCAGGCGCGGACTGAGTCGGTGCGGGGCGTTGCGCCGGGGGATGCTCGAGCGGGCCCTTGATGCCGCAGGCAGCCAGGCTCAGGCTCAGGAAGGCGAGAAGAATCATCGGGCGCATGGTATCCGGACGCAGACAGGGAGATGGGCGCCCATCTTAACAAGGAGTGCAGCAGTATGGACGAAGCGGAATTCCTGGCCTTGGCCGAGGCGGTGCTGGCAAGGCTGGAGGCCAGCATTGAGCGGGCCGCCGAGGCGGCGGGCGTAGATATCGATCTGGAGCCGCAGGAAGGCGGCATTCTCAAGCTGGAGTTCGACAACCGCAGCCAGATCATCATCAATCGCCATGCCGCGGCGCGTGAGATCTGGGTGGCCGCACGTTCAGGCGGTTTTCATTTCCGATGTGAGGGCGAACAGTGGGTTGGAACGCGCGATGGTGCCGAGCTGTACGCCATGCTCTCCGGCCTGATCAGCGAACAGGCAGGAGAGCAGGTTCAGCTCCTGCATTGACTTATTCCGGGGCAGCTGCCGGGGCTGACGCCTCAGGCGCCGCTGCCTGCGGCAAATGTTCGGCGTAGATGTAGTCCGGTCCTTCGCGCTCGAAGCTCGGCTTGACCTCGACAAGGCCCTCCGGCGCGGCGAGATACTGCTCCGGCTTGTCCTTGAGAGCGCGACGCATGTAGTCAATCCAGATCGGGAGTGCCAGCGCACCACCGGTTTCACCTGAGCCAAGCTTCTTGGGCTGATCGAAACCCACCCAGGCAATGCCGACCAGACTGGGCTGGTAGCCACAGAACCAGGCGTCGACATACTCGTTGGTTGTACCGGTCTTGCCTGCTAGATCGCCTCGCCCTAGTGCCATCGCCTTGCCGGCCGTGCCGCGACGGACCACGTCCTTCATCATCAGGTCCGAGAGGTAAACATTGCGCGGATCCAGTACGCGTTCGGATTCGTCGCTACCGGCGCGCTGCGGTTCAACCTTCGCCAGCACCCGCCCTTCACTGTCGAGCATTTCCTTCACGATATAGGGGCGGATGCGATAACCCCCATTGGCGAAGATCGAGTAAGCAGCACCCATCTGCCAGGGGGTAACAGCGCCAGAGCCCAGTGCCAGGGTCAGGTAGGGAGGATTCTTGACCGGGTCGAAACCGAAACGACTGGTTACGTAATCCTGCCCGTAGGCCGGCGTGATCGCTTGCAGCACGCGGATGGCAACCATGTTCTTGGACTTCGCGAGGGCGGTACGCAGGCTCATCGGGCCTTCGTACTTACCATCGTAGTTGCCTGGATTCCAGGCCTGGCTGCCCGTCTGCTCCGCGGAGAAACTCAAGGGCGCATCGTCGAATACGCTGCCAGGCGTAAAGCCCTTGTCGATGGCCGCCGAGAAAATGAAGGGTTTGAAGCTGGAGCCAGGCTGACGCCAGGCCAGGGTGGCGTGGTTGAACTTGTTGCGATTGAAATCAAAGCCGCCCACAAGCGATTTGATGGCACCGTCGCGCGGATCCAGTGACACGAAGGCCCCTTCAACCTGTGGCGGTTGCACAACCTGCCAGCCCTTGGCGTATTTCGCCACCCGGATGACTGCCCCGGGGGATACGCGTTTAGCCTGAGCCGCATTCTCCGCCATCAAGGGCATCGGGTATTTGAGAGCATCGCCGCTGATCTCGATCTGCTCGCCGCCCCGCAGATAGGCCACCAGTTTCTGGCGCGAAGCTTCCAGCACGATGGCCGCACGCATCTCGTCCAGATCCGGGAATGGCTCGATCAGGTCTTCCAGTGTTTCCTCCGACCCTTCGGCCTTGAGTTGCGCCAGATCGACCCTGCCTTCGGCGCCCCTGTAGCCATGCCGGCGTTCGTAGTCGATCAAGCCGCGCCGTAGTCCCTCGTAGGCGGCCTGCTGGTCGAGTTTGCTGATGGTGGTGATGACCTTGATGCCGCTACTGTAGACGTCATCCTTGAACTGCTCGTAGGCTAGTTGGCGAGCCATTTCGGCGACGAATTCGGCATGCAGGGCAGGTGCTGCGGCCTGTACTGCATGGCGGCCCTGAGCTAGGCGTAGGGGCTCGCCACGCGCTTGATCGAGTGCTTTCTCATCAATGAATCCCAGTTCGCGCATGCGGCGAAGTACATAGTGCTGGCGCTCTGTCGCGCGTGACAGATTAACTACCGGGTTGTAGCGGGAGGGTGCTTTGGGCAATCCGGCGAGCATTGCGAATTCGGCGTTGCTGAGCGCTTGAAGATCCTTGCCAAAATAGGTTTGCGCTGCAGCAGCAAAACCATAGGCACGCTGGCCCAGATAGATCTGGTTGATATAGACCTCAAGAATCTGATCCTTGCTCAGACTCTGCTCTATCTTGAAAGACAGCAGGATTTCATACAGCTTGCGACTGACTGTTTTCTCGCGGCTCAGATAAAAGTTGCGTGCGACCTGCATGGTGATCGTACTGCCGCCTTGCTTGCTGCTTCCGACCAGATTCAACAGGGTTGCGCGCATCAGACCGGCGATATCGACACCACCGTGTTCAAAGAAACGATCATCTTCCGCTGCCAGGATGGCGTGCTTGAGACCCTCCGGCACATCCCGTATGGCGACGAATGTACGACGTTCCTCGCCGAATTCCCCAATCAGCGCGCCATCCGAGGTATAGATGCGCAGAGGAATACGCGGCTTGTAATCAGCCAGAGCCTCCAGCGACGGCAGTTGCGGCCAGGCAAAGGCAGCAGCAACGGCAATCCCTGCCGCTGCCAGCAGAGGCAGTCCAAGCATTACAGCAAGACAAAGGATGAGCAGGCGGTTTCGCATGGTGGCCCCGATTGTTTGAAGGGCGATTATATGCGCCCTGCCGGAGCGGGCTTGAAGCGCAGGACGGACGGGGTTGTCTTTCGAGCCAGGCTGCCTACCGTTCGGCGTCCATATGCTTTACTTGTATCGCGAGTTACTGTTAGGATTTAAAGTAATTTATTGTAAGTGCGCCCAAGTATCTGATTCTTAACGATATTTAGAGGACAGCCAGACGTTATGGATATCAAAACCTTGCTGGGAGGAAAATCGAAAGCCTTGATAGGGCTGGACATTTCCTCTTCCGCAGTCAAATTGGTGGAATTGGCCGAAGCAGGCTCGAACCAGTACAGGCTCGAGCGCTATGCGATCGAGCCGCTTCCGCGCGATGCCGTTACGGATGGCAATATTGCCAGCCTTGAAGCGGTGGCAGAGTCCATCCGGCGTGCCTGGAAACGCTTGGGCTCCTCTACTCGCCAGGTTGCGTTGGCCTTGCCGGCTGCAGCCGTGATCACTAAAAAGATCACCTTGCCGGCTGGCCTGCGTGAGCTGGAAATGGAGGTTCAGGTTGAGTCTGAGGCTAACCAGTACATTCCATTTGCGATCGAGGAAGTCAATCTTGACTATCAGGTGCTTGGTTCTGCCAACACCGGCGCGGATGAAGTCGAAGTGTTGATCGCAGCCTCCCGCAAGGAGAAGGTTGAGGATCGTGTGGCTGCTGCTGAGGCCGCAGGTCTCAAGGCTACGGTGATGGACGTTGAGTCTTTCGCTTCGCAAGCTGCTTTCGATCTGATCAAGCGTCGTCTGCCTGAGGCGGGTAGGGGTAAGGTTGTTGCCTTGGTGGATATCGGTGCGCAGATGATGAAGGTCACCATCCTGCGCGACGAGAATGTTCTGTATTCGCGTGAGCAGGCATTCGGCGGCAATCAGCTGACTCAGGATATTTCCCGCAGTTACGGAATGAGTACCGAGGAAGCTGAATCCGCCAAGCGTTCCAACAGTTTGCCGGAAAACTACGAGCACGATTTGCTACGGCCGTTCAGTGAAAGCGTGGCGCTTGAGATCTCGCGTGCCTTGCAGTTTTTCTTCACTTCGACCCAGTTCAATCAGGTTGACCACATCATTCTTTCCGGAGGCTGTGCAGTGATTCCGGGTATCGACCAGATTGTGGCCGGGCGGACTCAGGTCACGACAGAAGTGGCCAATCCTTTTGTAGGGATGGCGCTCTCGCAGCGCGTACGCCCCAAAAATCTGGCTGCCGAGGCGCCAGCCTTGCTTGTCGCATGTGGTTTGGCTTTGCGGAGGTTTGACGCATGATTCGCATCAACCTGTTACCGCACCGTGAAGAGGCGCGCAAAGACCGTCGTCAGCAGTTTATTAGCCTTGCCGTGCTGATGGTTCTGGCGGGCGCCACGGTATGGTTTGTCGGCAGCACCCTGATCGGCAGCCAGATCGACGCACAGAACTCCTCCAATGACTTCCTCAAGCGCGAGATTGCTTCTCTGGACAAGGAAATCGCTGAAATTGCGCGCCTCAAGGAGCAGACCCAATCGCTGCTGGCACGCAAGCAGGTAATCGAATCCCTGCAAGGAAACCGGACCGAGACGGTTACGGTATTCAACGAGTTGGTCAAGCAGATGCCAGAAGGGGTATTCCTCAAGTCCGTCAAGCAGACCGGCAACGGGATCGTATTTGTCGGCCTGTCGCAATCCAATGCCCGTGTCTCCCAGTTGATGCGCAACCTTGATGCTTCACCGATCTTTGAGCGGCCGATGCTGCAGGAGATCAAGGCCGTGAGTTACAAGGGACGTCAGGTGGGCGAGTTCATCCTGGGGGTCAGCATCGAACGTGCGCCAATTGAGGGTGCGGATGCAGCAAAAGCGCCTGCTGCGGGGGGCAAGTCATGAAAGATATTCGCCTCGATCGCATCATCAGCGATTTCCGTCAGCTTGATCCGAACGACCCTGGCGTCTGGCCGCTGGCGCCGAAAGTTCTGGCTCTGGTACTGATTCTTGCTGCCGTGATCGCTGCTGGTTGGTGGTTTGACTGGAAGGGCAAGCTGGAGCAGCTTGAGCAGGCTCAGCAGGAAGAGGTCAAGCTCAAGGATGAGTGGCTCGGAAAGAAGCGTCAGGCTGTCAACCTTGATGAATACCGCAAGCAACTGGCCGAGATGGACCGTCAGTTTGGCGCCTTGCTCAAGCAGTTGCCGAACAAGTCCGAGATGGAAACCTTGTTGATCGATATCAACCAGGCAGGTCGCGGTCGAGGTCTGCAATTCGAATTGTGGAAGCCGGGCCAGGAGGCCATCAAGGTTTTTTACGCCGAACTGCCGATCGCCCTTGCGATTACTGGGTCATATCATGACCTTGGACAGTTCGTGAGTGATGTGGCTAAGCTGCCGCGGATCGTGACCTTGCGTGACCTTAACGTGGCGCCTGGTAAAGATGGGCAGCTAAAGATGGATGCTTTTGCCGTGACCTATCGTTATCTTGATGACGAGGAAGTGGCCAAACAGAAGCGTTCCAAGGCTGGCGAGAAGAAGAATTGAGGCCAGGGATGAAGAAAATCATGAAACCTGTCTGGCTGATTCTGTCTTTTGCTCTTTTGCTGAGTGCTTGCAGCAGCGATGAGCATCAGGATCTGCGTGCCTGGATGGCAAACGAGACTCAGGGTATGCAGGGCAGGATCCAGCCTTTGCCCAAACTGACCCAGTTCCCGGTTGTGGAATACGAGGTGGTGGGCCAGGTTGACCCCTTTCAGGCGAGTCGTCTGGAGCCCGAGAAGCGGGGTGGGAAGGCCAGTCCGCGCAACGACACGCGCCGCCGCGAACCGCTGGAATCCTATCCGCTCGAGACGCTCAACATGGTCGGCATGATGCTGATGAACGGTAAGCCGGTTGCGCTGGTGAAGGCTGACAAGACCATTCATCAGGTCCGTGCTGGGAATTATCTGGGCCAGAACTTTGGAGTGGTGACCAAGATCACCGAAAACGACCTCACGTTGAAAGAGCTGATCGAGGACGCCAATGGCGACTGGATCGAGCGTTTCAGCACCATGCAGCTGCAAGAGCAGGAGACGAAGAAATGAAAACCGTAACGCGTCTGATTGCGCCGGTATTGTGTGTGCTCGTTGGCATCGTTGCGAGCGGCACTGCCAGCGCGCAGGGCTCGCCGGCCGCCGCTGCTGCCGAAGCCAAAAACAGTATTGAGTCTATTCAAGCAGTCCAGTCTGCCACGGGCATCACTCTCAAGGTGACCCTCAAGCAGCCACTGGAAGGTCAGCTTGGCAGTTTCAGTGTGTCGAATCCTGCACGCGTAGCGATCGATCTGCCCTCGACTTCGAATGGCACGGGCAAGACCGCCCAGACTATCGGTGAGGGCGATGTTCGCAGCGTAAATATCGTTCAGGTCGCCGACCGCACACGCTTGGTTATCAACCTGTTGCGCCCCCTGGCTTACGACACGAAAATCGAGGGTCGCGAGTTGCTGATCAATCTGGCAGTGGCTACGGCTAAATCGCCGGAGGCAACGACGACTGCTCGTTTTGCCGAGCAGAAAGGCGGTCCTGACGCGCATTCGATTCGCGACATCAATTTCCGCCGCGGCAAGGATGGCGAAGGTCGTGTAGTAATCGATCTGTCAGATGCCAATACTGGGATTGATATTCGCCAGTCCGGCACCAAGCTGATCGTTGATTTTCTCAAGACTTCGGCGCCAGATCGTTTGCGCAAGAGCCTTGACGTGACCGATTTTGGCACGCCGATCACCAATGTCACGACGATCCAGCAGGGCGGTGCAGTGCGCATGACCATCACCCCGACTGGCATGTGGGAGCACAACGCTTACCAGACTGATAACCAGTTCGTGTTGGAGGTGAAGCCCAGTCAGGAAGATCCGCGCAAACTGGTACAGGGCAGCTCTCGTGCCGTGAAATATGCGGGTGAGAAGCTGTCGCTAAATTTCCAGAACATCGATGTACGTTCGGTGCTGCAGGTTATCTCTGACTTCACCAATTTCAACATCATCACCAGCGACTCAGTGACTGGCTCCCTGACCCTGCGTTTGAAGGATGTTCCTTGGGATCAGGCATTGGAGATCATTCTCCAGGCCAAAGGGCTGGATCTGCGCAAGAACGGTAATGTGATCTGGATTGCGCCGCGTGAAGAGCTTGCCGCCCGCGAGAAGCTTGAACTCGAGTCCAAGATGCAGATCAATGACCTGGAGCCGCTGCGCACAGAAACCTTCCAGATCAACTATCACAGCGCCAAGGCCATTTTCGACGGCATCCTGAAAGACAAGGAAAAGACCATCCTGTCGAAGCGCGGTGCGGTAATCATGGACGAACGCAGCAACAAGCTGATCGTGACTGACACGGCACAACGCCTGGATGATGTGCGTCGTATGCTGGGCGACATCGATCTGCCGGCACGCCAGGTTCTGATCGAAGCCCAGATCATCGAAGCTGAAGATAGCTTCAGCCGCAACCTTGGTGCTCGCTTCGGTGTGCACAATACGGGCGGTACTGCGGGCGGTGGTCGTTATGCACTGGGTGGCAATGTGGCCGACACTGGCTATCACACTGGTCAGGTGTCGGATACGCCTAATTTTCTGACCGATGCACTGAGCTTCAATAACCCGGCCTCTTCGATTGCAGGCAAGTCAGCCGGCCAGTTCGCCTTGACTCTGTGGAACAGCGCCGCTACCCGCTTCCTGAACCTTGAAATTTCGGCGCTGGAAGCGGATGGCCGCGGCCGCGTGGTGTCTCGTCCGCGGGTCATGACGGCTGATCAGATCGAAGCGCTGATTGAACAGGGCGTGGAAATTCCGTATCAGAATGCCACCAGTTCCGGGGCTACTTCGGTTCAGTTCCGCAAAGCTAACCTGTCGCTGAAGGTCAAGCCACAGATTACGCCGGATGGGCGTGTGGCGATGTCACTGGATATCAACAAGGACACCCCGAACACCTCTATCGCCACGGGTGCTGGCGTAGCCATCGATACCAAACACGTCAAGACCGAGGTTTTGGTCGAGAACGGAGGTACAGTGGTGATCGGTGGTATTTTCCAGCAGGAAACAAAGGGTGTTGTGACCAAGGTGCCGCTGTTGGGTGACCTGCCGGTACTGGGCTATCTGTTCCGCAACGATGAAAAGAGTGACAAGAAAATCGAGTTGATGGTCTTCATTACGCCGAAGATCCTGACCGATCAGGTCGTCTCGCGCTGACCCTGGAGTTCCTTTGAAAAACCCGCCCCACCTGATGGTCCGGCGGGTTTTTTCTTGCCGGCAGCAATCGCGGCGCTGTTAAAATCGGCGGGTGAATACCACTCAAGCCAACATTTATCTGGTCGGGCTGATGGGCTCGGGTAAGACCACCATCGGGCGCCAGTTGGCGCGTCGCATGGGGCGTGCCTTCTATGATTCCGACCATGAAATCGTCCATCGCACTGGCGTAAGGATCCCGATCATTTTTGAACTCGAGGGTGAGGCGGGTTTTCGTCGTCGCGAGACGCAGGTGATTGCCGAGCTTGCGCAAGAGGGTGGCGTGGTGGTGGCTACGGGCGGTGGTGCGGTGTTGGATCCAGCCAACCGTGCCTGCATGAAGGAGTCTGGTTGGGTGATCTATCTGGATGTGCCGACCCATATCCTGCTTGAGCGAACCCGCCACGACACCAATCGTCCGCTGCTGCAGGTTGCGGACCCGGCAGCCAAACTGAATGCCTTGCGCACTGAACGTGATCCGCTGTATCGGGAAATCGCCGGCCTGGTGATTGATGGCTCGCGCCTGAACTCACAGACTGCGGTGAGCAAGATCCTCGCTGAATGGGAAAAACGATGCGAACTGTCAACGTAGCGCTGGCTGAGCGCAGTTATCCGATCCGGATCGGACGTGGCCTGCTGGCCTCGGCTGATCTGCTTGTGCCTTCTCTGAAGACTTCGCGTGCGGCCATCGTGACCAATGAAGTGGTTGCGCCTCTGCATCTGGCCACTCTGCGCGACAGTCTGAAGGCCGCCGGCGTAAGCCTGACCGAGATCGTCTTGCCGGATGGCGAGGCGCACAAGGACTGGCCGACCCTGAACCTGATCTTCGACGGTTTGCTGGGGGCTCGCTGTGAGCGTTCGACGACACTGATTGCCCTCGGCGGCGGCGTAATTGGTGACATGACTGGCTTTGCGGCTGCAACCTACCAGCGCGGGGTGCCCTTCATCCAGATTCCGACGACCCTGCTGTCCTTGGTTGACTCCTCGGTAGGGGGCAAGACGGCCATCAACCATCCGCTCGGCAAGAACATGATCGGCGCCTTCTACCAACCGAGACTGGTACTGGCGGATATCGACACCTTGCAGACCCTGCCCGAACAGGAGCTCAAAGCTGGCCTGGCCGAGGTTATCAAGTACGGCTTCATCCGTGACCTGCCGTTCCTTGAGTGGCTGGAAGCCAATCTGGATGCCTTGCTGGCACGGGATCCGGCTGCGCTGGCCTACGCCGTCGAGCGCAGTTGCATCAACAAGGCCGAGGTCGTGGCGGCCGACGAGACCGAGCAAGGCGAGCGTGCCTTGCTCAATCTGGGTCATACCTTCGGCCACGCCATTGAGGCCGGTCTGGGCTTTGGAGTCTGGCTGCATGGCGAGGCAGTGGCTGCGGGCACCGTGATGGCGGCAGAGCTTTCTGCACGCCTGGGGATGTTGAGTTCAGCTGACGTGACGCGCGTACGGCGCATTCTGGAACGCGCCGGTCTGCCCTCCGTGGGGCCCAGGCTCGGCGCTGATCGCTACATCGAGCTGATGCGTCATGACAAGAAAGTCGAAGCGGGGCGTTTGCGTCTGATCCTGTTGCAGCAGGTCGGGCAAGGCATCATTTACGACTCCGCCTCACTCGAGGATATCGCCGCAGCCATCGACAGCTGCTGCGCTTGACGATGCAGATCCCACTTGCGCCCTATGCCGTCAGCGAAGCCAACAGCCGCGGACGCCAGGTGCGCGAGGCGGCACCGAGTGCACGCAGTGAATTCCAGCGTGATCGTGATCGCATCATCCATTGCTCCGCATTTCGACGCCTGGAGTACAAGACTCAGGTCTTCGTGAATCATGAAGGCGACCTCTTCCGGACCCGCCTGACCCACAGCATCGAAGTGGCGCAGATCGGCCGTTCGCTGGCTCGATCGCTGGCACTCAACGAAGATCTGGTCGAAGCCATTGCGCTCTCACACGATCTGGGCCACACGCCTTTCGGCCATGCGGGGCAGGACGCACTCAACGATTGCATGAAGCCCCATGGCGGCTTCGAGCACAACCTGCAATCCCTGCGCATCGTTGATCAGCTTGAGGAGCGCTATGCGGAGTTCGACGGCCTCAACCTGATGTATGAGACCCGCGAAGGTATCCTCAAGCACTGCTCTCTGCCCAATGCTCACAAGCTTGGTGAGCTGGGGCAGCGCTTTATAGAGAAGCAGCAGCCTTCGCTGGAGGCGCAGCTGTGCAATCTGGCCGACTCGATTGCCTACAACAACCACGACGTGGATGACGGCTTGCGCGCTGGTCTGCTGACGCTTGAGCAGCTGGAGCATGTCGAGGCCTTCGCGCGGCATAGTGCAGCAGTGAGGGCGCGTTATCCCGCGCTAGCCGGTCGACGCCTGATCCACGAAACAGTGCGACGCATGATCAATGCGCAAGCCGTCGACCTGATCGAACAGACTCGCGCCAATATTGATGCTGCTGGCATCTCCACGCTCGACGATGTACGGAGCGCCTCCGCGCTGGTGGCTTTCTCGCCGGCGATGGGCCGTGAGTTGCAGCAATTGCAGCAGTTTCTACGCGACAACCTTTACTGGCACTATCAGGTGCTGCGCGAGATGAGCAAGGCACGGCGCATCATTGCCGATTTGTTCGAGCTGTTCATGGCGGACACCCGTTTGTTGCCGCCGCAGTATCAGGCCATGGCTCGGGACGACAAGGCGCGCTCAATTGCCGACTATATCGCGGGCATGACTGATCGCTACGCAATGAAAGAACATCGCCGTCTCTTCTCACTGGCCGACGGCAAGTAAGGTCTGTGCATGAGCCGCCTGCCGCGCCTCTACATTTCGGGCATGCCACAGCTGGTGCTGCAGCGTGGCAATAATCGAGCCCCTGTCTTTCTCGACGAGACGGACTTCCAGCAGTATCGCCTGCACCTGCGCGAGGCTGCCCGCGAGGCTGGTGTCGCGTTACATGCCTATGTACTGATGCCCGATCATGCTCACCTGTTGATCACCCCGCCCGACGAGGGCGCCGCGGGCAACATGATGCAGCGTCTTGGCCGGCGCTATGTGCGCTGGTTCAACGATCGCCATCTGCGCAGCGGCACCTTGTGGGAGGGGCGTTACCGTTCCACCGTGATCGAACCCATGCACTGGTTGCTGGCGGCCAGCCGTTATATCGAACTGAATCCGTTGCGGGCGGGGCATGCGGCCAGTGCCGAGCATTACCCTTGGTCCAGCTGCCGCCATCACCTCGGTCTTGAGCCGGATCCACTCATTACCGACCATGCGCGCTACTGGGCCTTAGGCAATACGCCCTTCGAACGCCAGGCGGCCTATCGTGCCTTGCTGGAGTCCGGTACGCCGCTAGATGAGCTGGATGCTATCCGCTATGCCGCCAACCGCGGCTGGATGCTGGGCGAATTGCCGCTGGCGAGTGGGGAGCTGAGCCCCAACCGGCGCCTGACCCCCTTGCCCAAAGGGCGTCCGCGCAAGAAGCCGTTGGAGGGGTGAAAAAAACGGCCGCTTTGCGGCGGCCGTTGCAACACAGAGCCCGTCCTGCACTCTGCCGGGGAGGAGACAAAATCAGTTCAGGCGAACCACCACATATTGCTGGTTTTCGCCACGCTGGATCAGCAGCGGTACGCTCTTGCCGGCTGCTTCAACAGCCTTGCGCAGTTGTTCAGCGCTGGAGACCTTCTGGTTGCTCACGCCGAGGATCAGATCGCCCTGACGGATACCGGCCTTGGCCGCCGCACCCGAAACTTCCTCGACCAGCAGCCCCGCCGTCACACCACTGCGGCGCGCTTCCTGAGCATTGAGCTGGCGTACTACCAGACCCAGTTTGCCGCCCGGTGTAGCCGCCTCATCGTTGCTTACCGCAACGCGCTCGCTGGCCTGTTCGCCGAGCTTCACGCTGAGGTCGCGACTGGTCTTGTCGCGCCATACCTTGAGCTTCACCGAGTCACCCGGATTACGCTCACCAATGATGCGCGGCAGATCCGTGGAGTCTTCGACTTTTGCGCCATCCACCTGCTGAATGATGTCACCCGCCTGCAGGCCGGCCTTGTCCGCCGGGCCACCAGGCTCGACCGAGTTCACCAGCGCACCGCTAGGCTTGTCGAGACCGAAAGACTGGGCCAGATCCTTGTCCATGCCCTGAATCACCACCCCGAGGCGGCCGCGGGAAACCTTGCCGTGCTTCTGCAACTGTTCCTTCACCTTCAAGGCGGTATCGATCGGGATTGAAAACGAGATTCCCATATAGCCGCCGGAGCGCGAGTAGATCTGCGAATTGATGCCGATCACTTCGCCATCCAGATTGATCAGCGGACCGCCGGAGTTGCCGGGGTTGATGGCCACGTCGGTCTGAATGAAGTTCACATAGCTATCGCCGTCCAGGCGGCGCGCCTTGGCCGAGATGATGCCGGCGGTGACGGTGTTCTCCAGGCCGAAGGGCGAGCCCATGGCGATCACCCACTGGCCGGGCTTGCTGGCATCGGGATTGCCGGTCTTCACCGTAGGCAGGTTTTTGCCATCAATCTTGATCAGGGCCACGTCGGTACGCTTGTCCGCACCGATCACCTTGGCCTTGAATTCGCGCTTGTCGGTGAGCTTGACCGTGACTTCACTGGCGCCGTCCACCACATGGGCGTTGGTCAGGATGTAACCATCTGCGCTCAGAATGAAGCCCGAACCGACGCCTTGCTGTATGCGTGGCTGCGCTTGCTGACCCTGGCCCTGACCAGGAATGCCGAAGCGGCGGAAGAATTCGAAGAAGGGATCGTTCTCGTCGATCGGAAAGCCACTGCGGCTGGGCTTTTCGATGCTGGTAACACTGATGTTGACCACCGCCGGGCCAATGGCTTCGACCAGCCCGCTGAAGTCGGGCAGGCCGGCGCGGGCTGCGCTCACGGCTGCCGGGCTGACGGCCGGCGTGCTGGCGTGGGATGAGGGCATGCCGGACTCTTGCAGGCAGCCGGTAAACGCAACGGTGGCGACGCTGGCCACGAGACTTGCGCGGAAGAAGGAACGACGCATCGGGTCCTCCGGGAATGAGGGGTTGTGGGATGACGAGCGCTTTGTTGTAGCGCGAAGTGTCGGACTGTGCCGGTCGGGAGAGGTTCCACCGATTACATCCGCTTACAAAAAGTGGGGCGACCTGCAGAAACTTCAAGTCCGGTCGACATCGATCAAGCAAGCTATCTATCGGAGTGCATATAATTGGAAAATCCTATTCATGCGCTTCAGCCGGATTCCGGAGCCGGGCATTCCCATGACCCTCACTGATCTGCGTTACATCGTCGCGCTCGCGCAAGAACGCCATTTCGGGCGTGCTGCCGAGAAATGCCATGTCTCCCAGCCGACCCTGTCGGTGGCCGTCAAGAAGCTCGAGGAACAGCTCGGGGTGCTGCTCTTCGAGCGTAGCGCGGTGGACGTGAAAGTTACCGAGATTGGCCGCCACATCGTCGAGCAGGCCGAGCGCGTGTTGCGCGAGGCGAGCCAGATCCGCGATCTGGCTGAGGCCGGGCGGGATGCCTTGTCCGGCCCCTTGCGCATTGGCGTGATCTACACCATCGCGCCTTACCTGCTGCCTTCCCTGATTCCGCTGCTGGCTGAGCGCGCGCCGCGCATGCCGCTGATGATCCAGGAGAACTACACCCATCGTCTCGCTGATCAGCTCAAGAAGGGGGAAATCGACGTGGCCATCCTGGCCTTGCCTTTTGCCGAGCAAGGCATCGTGACCCAGGCCGTGTATGACGAGCCCTTCCGCGTGGTGATGCCCGCAGCGCATCCCTGGGTAAAGGAAGAAGCCCTGACGACTGCCAAGCTGCAGGAAGAGCCGCTGCTATTGCTGGGGGCCGGCAACTGTTTTCGCGATCAGGTGCTGGAAGCCTGCCCGCGCTGTGCTCATGGCACGGGCCTGCAAAAGACCATGGAAGGCAGTTCGCTGGAGACCATCCGCCACATGGTGGCGACCGGACTGGGGGTGACGGTGCTGCCGAGCTCGGCAGCTGACCCGCTGGTGGATAGCCAGAAGCTGGTGGCTATTCGGCCTTTCGCAGCGCCGGAGCCGACGCGGAGGGTGGCGATTGCCTGGCGAGTGACTTACCCGCGCACCAAGGTCATCGACCTCTTGCGCGCGGCCATTCTCGACAGTGGCTTGCCCGGCGCCACGCCGGTACGCAGCTGAACTGCTGGCCCGTGTGAGCCAGGGCTGACCCAGGCGGGTCAGCCGTTCTCAGGCCCAATCGCTCAGCGCAGGCAGCGGAACTTCTGGCTCATCACGAAGCGCCCACAACCCATGCCTCGCAGCGACACGCAGCGCTCTTCGGGCTGGCTCATGGGTTGTTCTGCCCCGCCAGTGAAGCCCCATTCGCGACATGCGGCGCTGGCTTCATTAAGACTGCCAGTGCTGGCGCCCTTGCCATTGTCGATGCGGGTCTGATCCCAGGAAATTTCCACGAAACCGGCATCCTTGCTGCCGCCGCTACGCAGAAAGTCGCTCTGATCCAGCGTGGCACAAGCAGCCAGCAGGAGCAGACCGAAAACCGTTGCGCTTAATACCTTCATCTTCTTGTGCATCTTCCAACCCCCGTCGTGAATATGCGGCGCAGTGCGCGGCGGGCGCACTGCGGGTCTGATGCAGGCTTCAGCGCTTGATGGCGCGGTGCCCGATGTCGCGGCGGTACTGCATGCCGTCGAATTGGATCTGGCTGGTCAGCTCGTAAGCGCGGGTCTGCGCTTCCTTCACCGAGTCTCCCAGCGCCGTGACGCACAGTACGCGACCGCCATTGGAGACTACCTTGCCGTCGCGTAAGGTGGTGCCGGCATGGAACACATGGGCATCCTCTACCTTGGCATCCAGCCCAGAGATCACGTCACCCTTCTTCGGATCATCCGGATAGCCCCCTGCAGCCAGCACCACGCCCAGCGCCACACGGCGATCCCAGTCGGCTTCGGCGGTATCGAGCTTGCCGGCAATACCGGCCTCGATCAGGTCGACCAGGTCGGTTTTCAGACGCATCATGATCGGCTGGGTCTCGGGGTCGCCGAAGCGGCAGTTGAACTCCACCACGCGCGGCGCGCCGGCTTCGTCGATCATCAGGCCAGCGTAGAGGAAGCCGCTGTAGGGCAGGCCGTCGGAGGCCATGCCGGCCAGCGTCGGGTTGATGATCTCGCGCATCACGCGGGCGTGGATCTGCGGCGTCACCACCGGGGCCGGCGAGTAGGCGCCCATGCCACCGGTATTGGGGCCTTCATCGCCATCCTTTAGGCGTTTGTGATCCTGGCTGGTGGCCATGGCGAGCGCGTTCTTGCCGTCGGCCATCACGATGAAACTGGCTTCCTCGCCGGCCATGAATTCCTCGATCACCACGCGCGCGCCGGCGTCACCCATCTTGTTGCCGAGCAGCATCATGTCGATGGCTTCGTGCGCTTCCGCGAGCGACATGGCGACCACCACGCCCTTGCCGGCGGCAAGGCCATCGGCCTTGATCACGATCGGCGCGCCCTCCTGGTCCACATAGGCGTGGGCCTGTGCGGCGTCGGAGAAGGTCTGGTACTTGGCGGTCGGGATGCCGTGACGGATCAGGAACTGCTTAGCGAAATCCTTGGAGGACTCCAGTTGCGCACAGGCCTTGGTCGGCCCGAAGATCGGCAGCCCCTCGGCGCGGAACGCATCCACCACACCGGCGGCCAGCGGAGCTTCAGGGCCGACCACGGTGAGGCCGATGCCTTCCTTGCGGACCAGGGCGATCCATTCCGGAATGCTGCTGGCCGGTACGTTTTCCAGACCGGGTTCGGTGGCTGTGCCGGCATTGCCCGGCGCGACGTAGACCTTCTGGATGCGCGGCGACTGGGCCAGTTTCCAGGCCAGGGCGTGTTCACGACCGCCGGAACCGATTACGAGAATTTTCATGACTTTTTGATTCCCTGCTGATCAATGGCGGAAATGACGGAAACCCGTGAACACCATGGCGACGTTCTGCTCATCCGCTGCAGCGATCACTTCGGCATCACGCATCGAACCGCCCGGCTGGATCACGGCGGTGGCGCCGGCTTGGGCCAGTACGTCCAGACCGTCGCGGAAGGGGAAGAAGGCGTCGGATGCCACCACGCAACCCGGGATCACCAGACCGGCGTTCTCGGCCTTGATCTTGGCGATGCGGGCTGAATCCACGCGGCTCATCTGGCCGGCGCCGACGCCGACGGTCATGCCGTCCTTGCAATACACGATGGCGTTGGACTTGACGTACTTGGCCACGCGCCAGGCGAAGAGCAGGTCGCTGACTTCCTTCGGCGTTGGGGCACGCTTGGTGACGACCTTCAGGTCAGCTTCGGTCAGCACGGCGTCATCATAGGTTTGCACCAAGAGGCCGCCGGCCACGCGCTTGTAGTCGGTCTGGCTGATCTTGCCGAGCGGGCAGGTCAGCACGCGCACGTTCTTCTTCACGGCCAGCAGTTCGAGGGCTTCGGCGGTGTAGGACGGGGCGATGCAGACTTCCATGAACTGGCCGGAGATGGCTTCGGCCGTGGCTTTGTCGACTTCGGCATTGAAGGCGATGATGCCGCCGAAGGCCGAGGTCGGGTCGGTCGAGAAGGCCTTGCGATAGGCTTCTTCAGCCGTCGCGCCGAGGGCCACACCGCAGGGGTTGGCGTGCTTGACGATCACACAGGCAACAGCCGAGGTATCGAAGGCCTTGACGCATTCCCAGGCGGCATCGGAGTCGGCGATGTTGTTGTAGGAGAGTTCCTTGCCCTGCAGCTGGGTGTAGCTGCCGATGCCGCCAGCGGGCGAAGCGAGGTCGCGATAGAAGGCGGCGGTCTGGTGCGGGTTCTCGCCGTAGCGCAGGTCCTGCACCTTGTCGAAGGCCAGTTGCAGGCGGGTCGGGTACTCGGCGCGAACCGGCGCGGCGGCTTCATTGAGCTGATCGGCATCGACGGCGGTGAGCCAGTTGGCGATCATCGAATCGTAACGCGCGGTGTGGGTGAAGGCCTTGCGGGCCAGCTCGAAGCGGGTCTTGTGCGACAGCGCGCCGGCGTTGGACTTCAGCTCTTCCAGAATCGCAGCGTAGTCGCTCGGCTCGGTCACGATGCCGCAACCACCGCAGGCATTGCCGTGGTTCTTGGCGGCGGCGCGGACCATGGTCGGGCCGCCGATGTCGATGTTTTCAATCGCGTCAGCCAGAGTGCAGCCTTCCTTGGCGACAGTGGCCTGGAAGGGGTAGAGGTTCACCACCACCAGATCGATGCGCGGGATGTTGTGCGCGTCGATGGTGTCGAGGTGCTCCTTCAGATCGCGGCGGGCCAGGATGCCGCCGTGCACCTTGGGGTGCAGGGTCTTGACGCGGCCGTCGAGCATCTCGGGGAAGCCGGTGTAGTCACCCACGTCGGTCACGTCCAGCCCGGCATCGCGCAGGCTCTTGGCGGTGCCGCCGGTCGAGAGGAGTTCGACGCCGAGGGCGGCGAGTTCGCGGGCGAACTCGACCACGCCGGTCTTGTCGGAGACGCTGAGGAGGGCTTGGGTGACTTTCATGGTGTGGGCCTGTAGAGCGTAAGAGTGGAGATTCGGACGTGGGCGCGCAGCAGATTCAGAGCAGGCCGTGATCGGTCAGCTTGCGGCGCAGGGTGTTGCGGGTAATGCCAAGAAGTTCGGCCGCCTGGGTCTGGTTGTTGCTGACCCGCCCCATGATCGATTCGAGCAGCGGGCGTTCCACCTGGCGGATGACCATGTCGTAAATGTCGACGGGTTTCTCACCGTCCAGATCGGCAAAGTAGCGATCGAGTGCCTGTGTCACACACAGAGCGATATCGTTTTTCTTGTTCATGCGGCCAATGCCTCAGGCTGATTGTTGTCGTCTTGCAGGCTGGGAGCCTGCTGGATGAAAAATTCGTCGATGGCGTCGAACTGCTCCTGCGGCGTTTCGAGCTGGTTCAGGTGCTGGCGGAAGACCTGCGCGCCGGCGATGCCCTTGGTGTACCAGCCAATGTGCTTGCGGCCCACGCGTACACCACCGAGTTCGCCGTAGAAGGCATGCAGCTCGGCCAGATGGCTGCGGCAGATGGCGTGGATTTCGGCCAGCGCAGGGGCGGCGAGGGTTTCGCCGGTGGCGAGGTAATGCGCGATTTCGCGGAAGATCCACGGCCGGCCTTGCGCTGCACGACCAATCATCACGCCGTCGGCACCGGTGTAGTCGAGCACGAACTTGGCTTTTTGCGGCGAATCGATATCGCCATTGGCGATCACCGGGATACCGCGCTGGGACTTCACCGTGGCAATCGTGTCGTATTCGGCATTACCGGTGTAGAGATCGGCGCGGGTGCGGCCATGAATTGCGATCAGGCGGATGCCGGATTCCTCGGCAATGCGCGCGATAGTGGGCGCGTTGCGGTGCTCACGATCCCAGCCGGTGCGGAATTTCAGTGTCACCGGCACTTCCGGCACGGCGGCAACGACGCTTTCCAGAATCCGGGCGACCAGCAATTCATCGCGCATCAGCGCCGAGCCGGCGGCGACATTGCAGACTTTTTTGGCCGGGCAACCCATGTTGATGTCGATGATCTGGGCGCCATGATCACGATTGTGGCGGGCGGCGGCAGCCATCATGGCCGGGTCCGAGCCTGCGATCTGGACCGAGATCGGGCCGCTCTCGCCCGCGTGGTCGGTGCGCCGGCGGGTCTTGTTGCTGGCGTAGAGGAGCGCGTTGGAGGTGACCATCTCGGACACGGCCAGGCCCGCACCGAGCTGCCTGCACAGCTGGCGGAAGGGGCGATCCGTCACGCCGGCCATGGGCGCGAGGAAGAGGTTGTTTTGTAACTGGAATCCAGCGAATTGCATGGCGACGGGCAGGCGCGGCGCTGCGCAGAAATGGAGCAGGGAAGGGGCGCGATTCTACCCGAAGCGCGCTGAGGATTGCTTACTTTTTGCGCAGCAAATGTGGCGTATCAACAAGTGGCCTTGCTCGCTGGCAGGCAGAGGCCGCAGCGTCTACTTGCTGCGGCCGAAACGCAGGGCGTAATGCAGGTCCAGCGAGTTATCGCTGCCAGTGCGGCCGACCAGGGTCAGGGCGCGCGAGAGGCGGTAGCTGAGCTTTACCACGCTGCCCGCGTCGAGCATGGATTCTTCGTAGGCGATGGAAAAACGGTTGAAGAGGGTTTTACCGACAGTCAGGATCTGATCGTTCGATTCGCTGGTGCTGCTGTTGCTGAAGCCGCCGGTACTGGCGATGCGGCTGCCGCGCCCATTGCTGCTGCCATCGAGCGAGCCGGTGCGCATCTCGAATTGATCGATGCCGAGATTCTGGGCGATCCGAGTGTCACCGAGCAGGCCGGCGGCGGCGGAGATCAGCAGGCTGGCGTCGGTGCCGGTGTAACCCTCGTCCGGGCCGCGCCCGAAGAGCATCCAGCTGAGCTTTTCCTGATCCGGCAGATCCGGTTCGGACACCAGCCTGACCTTCGGTTTTTGCAGGCTGCCGGTGACCTCGACGCCCGCCTCCACGCTGGGGGTGCTGCGCAGGGCGAGGATGTTGAGGCCGGGGTTGCCGACCGGGCCGACGAAGTTGAGCAGGCCGCGGCGGATGTCGAGGCGTGCGCCATAGGCTTCGAAGAGGCCACCGCTGGCGTCGACCGAGCCATTCACGCGCAGCGGATCGGCATCGCTGCTCCTCAGGCGCAGTTCGCCGGCCAGGCGGGTGTTGAGACCGGCGCCCTTGAAGTAGAAGGCCGGGCCGAGATCGGCGCTGAGGTCGATGCGTACCCCATAGGCTGAGGATTTGCGCGTTTCCTTGCCGCGCACCCGCACGTCGTCCGAAAGCTGGGGCCGACTGGCCGGCGGCATTTCGAAGCGGGCCGCGTCAGCCTTGAGCTTGCCGCTGAGGGAGAGGTGCTCATCTTCCACCCGTGCATCGGCCTGGCCCGAGAGCAGCAGCCAGCTGCCCGGCTTTTGCATCACGCCGACGCGCTCGGCCGCAATCGCCAGATCGCCCTTGCCGCTGGTAAGGTTCAGCCCGCCACGCGCTTCGAGCCGGCCGGGCTGGGCGGTCAGGCGTTCCAGCGGCAGGCGTGCATCTTGTGGCAAGGCCCGGTGCGGGGCATCGAAGCTGAGCTGGCGTACACTGAGCTGATCCCCGAGCAGCTCGATGTCGAGCGCCCCCTTATCCAGCCACAAACCGGTATCCGGCCATTGCAGGCCGAGCCCCTCGCCGTGCAGGCGGGCCTGCCACTGCGGCGTCTGCAGCGAACCGGCCAGCGCGGCCTCGCCCTTGAGGCGGCCACTGGCGCGCAGGCTCTTGTTGACCAGTGCGGCGAGGACCGATAGATCGGGTAGCGCCAGTTCGGCCTGGCCTTGCAGCGGGCGCTCGAGCAGTGGCGGAGAGTCCGGCGCGCTGGGCAGGCTCAGGCTGGCCTGCAGGCGACCGGCTAGATTGCTGAGAATCTGCACTTGCAGACTGCTGCGGGTATTGCTGAGGCTGGCGCTGGCTTCCAGGGTGGTGAGACCCAGCGCGCGGCCGTCGGCCAGCTGCAGATCGCCGCTGCTGCGCGCGAGGCGCATGTGGCCGGCCTGTAGCGGTGGGTAGTACACATCCCAATCGCCGTCGAGGCGCAGATCGCCCGGCAGTTTCAGCAACGGCGCCGGGGCCAGGCCTTGAAGGCTGCCGCGGCTGTGGAGCTGGCCGGCCAGCCAGTCGAGCTGGAGGAGATTGAGGCGGGCTTCGCCGAGGCGGAACTCGCTGTTGCCCAACTGCACGCCCTGAGTGCCGACACTGAGGGTTTCATTGCGAACCAGTTGCAGCGGCAGGGCGGCGCCGTCCAGTGTCAGGCGGGTCAGCTGACCTTGCCAGTGCGTGGCTTTCAGATCAGCCGCGCCTTGCGCCTCTGCCTGCAGGGCGAGCTTGCCCTGGTGTGCCTGCAGGCTGGCGTGGTGTTGTTGCAGGCTGCCGTCGATCCGGGCACCGAGCTGCTCAAGCGGATTTTGGCCCTCGATCTGCAGCTGACCGAGGCTCAGTTGCAGCAGCAAGGGGGCGCTGGGTTGCGGCGAGAAGTGCAGCTCGGCGTCGAGTGCCTTGAGCTGGAAGTAGCCGGGGGCGCCGAGTTGTGGGCTGCTGGCCTGGAGTTCCAGTGCCGGGGCGGCCAGTGCACCGCGCAAACGGGCTTGTGCGCGGAGGCTGCCGGCCAGGCCCAGTTGCTCCAGGTGAGGGGCGGTCAGCGTGAGTTCGAGCAGGTCATCGCGCTGGCCGAGGCGGCCCTTGATGTCGAGCTGGTTGGCGCCGGCCACGAGCTGCAGGCGGCCGATTTCCAGTTGTGCGTTGGCGAACAGGAGTTGGCCTTCGCCGCTCAGGGCGTGGCCGGCCACGCTGGAGTCGCGCAGGCTGAAGCTGGCTTGGGCGCGCGCTTGGGCGCCCAATCGGCCGCTGGCGTCGAGGTGGGCATTCAGGCGGGTGACCGGCAGGGCCGCGAAGCGGGCGAGGTCGAGCGCCTCCATCCGGCCCTGCAGGCTGAACTCGCCCGAGGCTTGCTCGAAGCGGCCGCTGGCCTGCAGGCGGGCCGGGCCGCTGGCGAGTTCCAGTGCTTCGAGCTGGAGGCTGCTGGCGTCACGGTGCGCGCGCGCTTTGAGCTGCAGGCGCTTGTCGCTGAGTTGCAGATCGAGGGATTGCGCTTGGGTCGCGATGCGGCTATCGAAGCGCCCATTGAGGCTCGCCGGCAAGGCCTTTGAGTGCAGGGCGGCGGGGTTCAGGGCGTAGATCCGGCCGGCCAGATCAAGGTGGCCGGCCTGCCATTCACCTGTGCCGGCGAGCTGACCGGCACGGCCCAGATCGAGCTGCCAGCGGCTCAGGCTCAGGCGCTCGGCCTGCCAGCGTCCGGTGAGGTTCAGGTGCTGCACCGGCAAGAGATCGCGCTCGGACAGGCCCGGGCGTTGGTTGCGGGCTTCGAGCTGGAAGTCCTGCGCATTGCTGCGGGCTTCGATATCGATGCGGGCTACGGGCGCGGCGGCGAACCAGCTGTGCGGATCGAGGCCGCGCAAGTTCAGCTCGGCAGCTCGCAAGGGCTGAGGCTGGAAGGGTTCGAGCTGGAGATGGCCGTTGCCATTCAGGCTGCCGCTGGCGTCCAGGCTGACATGCAGGGCGCTGAGCTTGCCCTCGGTGCGGGTGTTCAGCAAGAAGGCCTGTTCGCCTTTCTGCTCGAGCTGCAGGCGGGCCGCCAGAGCGTGCGGCGCCGCAGTGGCGAGGCTGGCTTCACCGCTGAGGGCCAGGCGCTGGCTGCGCAGGCTGGCGAGATTCAGCCGGTAGCCAGCGGCATCCGCGTCGAGACTGGCTTCGAGGCCCTTCAGGCTGCCAGGCAGGCCGGCGATTTCGAGTGTGCTGACGGCCAGACGGTGGACGCGCAGGCTGAGCGGTGGGGCCGGAATGTCCGGCGCCTGCAGCGGGCTGTCGTCGCCGGGCGCCGCGGTGAAGTGGACGCGGGCGGCTTGCAGCAGATCGGCTTCGAAGCGCCCGTGCAGCAGGGCGGCCGGTTGCCAGGCGAGGCTCAGGGCGTCGATTTCCAGATGGCTGCCATCGGCACCCTGCCAGCGCAGGCTGGCCAGTTCCAGTGGCCCCAGCAGGCGGCCGTGCAGTCCTTGCAATTGAAGGCCCGGGACGAAGCCTTGCGCACCACGCCCGACGGCCTGCAGGCCGCTGTCGCTGGTCACCAGCCAGCCGAGGCCGCCCGCCAGGACCAGGCTGGCAGCGGCACTGGCCCACAATGTGGGGCGCAGAACACCTGCCAGCGTGGGGAGCAGGTGGAGCTTGGGCATCAGAAGGGAATCGCCAGCGAGAAGTGGGCGCGCCATTCGTGCTCGCGTTCGCCCCAGGCGAGATCAAGCGCCAGCGGGCCGACCGGGCTGCGCCAGCGCGGGCCGAAGCCTATCGCACGGGCGAGGCGGAAGTCACCGAGTTCATCCCGCGCGTCGCCGGCGTCTACGAAGCTAGCGGCCCCCCAGCTCGGACCGAACCAGTGGGTGTATTCGGCGCTGAGCACGGCGAGGTAGCGCGCGCCATACACGGTACTGCCTTCCTGGATGCCGAGGCTCTGGTAGCGATAACCACGCACGGACTGGGAGCCGCCGGTGCGGAACAGCCAGTCGCTCGGGATGCCTTCGGTTTCGTGGGTGAGGGTGGCGCCCAGCTCGGTGCGCAGGGACAGGGTGTCGATGCTGCCGATGGGTAGGTAGTAGTGGCCGCGCCCGTGGATGCGGAAGAAGGCCTCATCCGGCCGGGTCGGACGCACGCCGCCGCCGAGCTGGCCCATCAGGGCCACGCCACGACGCGGCGCGGTGGCAGAGTCGAGATGGCGCCAGGACCACATGCGGTTGAGTGTGATGGCGCGATTGTCCTGCGTGTCACGATCCGGGCTGGACTGGGTCTCGGCCTGCCAGTTGAGCGTGTCGCGGATTTCGAGTGCGCCGCGCGAGTGCGTGCGGATGATGCCGTAGGCCGCACTCTCGGTGTAGAGGTTCTCGATGTCGGAGCGTTCGCCGCCGATACCAAAACCGTAATTGGCGCCGAAGCGGGTGCGTGGCATGAAGACGTCCACGAAAGCGGCCTGGCGGCGCTGTTCGAGATCCGCGCCGGTATGCATTTCCCAGCCGCGTCCGAAGAGGTCAGAGGTGTCGAAGGCGAGGCCGACGCGTGCCCCGGTATTCGAGCTGTAGCCGATGCTGCTGCTGATGGCGTGGGCTTCGCGCTCGGCGAGGCGGACCAACACCTCACGCACCTGCGGTTCGGGGCTGTTTGCCGCGGCCGGAGGTTGAAGCTCTACCTGCACGGCCGAGAAGTAGGGAGTGCGCTGCAGGGATTGCTGCAGCTCCAGCATCGCATCGGTGCTGAAGGGCTCCCCCGGGATGACTCCGATGGCATAGCGTGCGGCGAGGCTCTCGCTATGGCGCTTGAGCCCGCTGTAGCGGATCTGGCCGAAGACCGCGCGCGGATTGCTGCGATAGACGAGACTCAGGACCACGCTGGCGCTGGCCGGATCCACCTCGGCATCGCTGCTGATCAGGCTGGCATCCGGGAAGTGTTCGCTGCCAAGCTGGGTCAGCAGGTTGGTCTTGGCGCGCTCCCAGTCATCCTGGCTGAAGGCCGTGCCGGCCGGCAGCAACCAGCTCTCCTGCAGCTGTGCCTGCTCCTCGGCCGTGAGGGATCCTTCAATCTGCAGGGCCACGCGGGTGATGTGGGCCCGCGGACCGCTGTCCACCTCCAGCAGCAGATCGGCATCAAGCATGTTCATGCGCAGCTGCGGGCTGAAGTAGCCGGCGGTGGCGAGCAGCTCGCGGGTCTGCCGTTCGAGGCTGTGTTGCTGTGAATCGCGCCACTCGCCGCCGCGTGCCAGCTCATCCGCGTCATATACAAGATGAGTCCGGAGCAGCGTCAGCACATCGGCCGGCGCTTCGATCCGTAGCGCTGCACCGGCCATACCCGTCCAGCACAGGGCCAGCAGGCAGGCGAGCAGACGGGCAGGGCTGCGCTTTGGGCAGGGCGGGCGCTTCATCCGGGGCGGTTTCAGTCCGCGGCCTGCGCAGCATCTACCACGGCCACGGCCACGGGCTCGCTTAGCAGTGGGGCGCTGGTATTGGGGGCTTCATCCTCGGCCAGCCAGGAGCCGGCCAGGGTGTAGCTGATCGCCAGCAGCAGCGGGCCGAGGAAAATGCCCAGCAGACCGAAGCTCATCAGGCCGCCGATCACCCCCGCGAGGATCAGCAGCAGCGGCAGATCTGCGCCAAGCCTGATCAGCCAGGGACGCAGCACGTTGTCGAGATTCACTACCACCAGCGTCCACACCAGCAGGAAGGTTCCCATACCGCTCTGATCCGTGCTGTAGAGCCAGATCACGGCAGGTGCCAGCACGGGCAGCACGCCCAGCTGGGCGATGCACAGGATCAGCATCAGGGCGGTGAGCACGGCCGCCATCGGAATACCCGAGATCAGCAGGCCGATGCCGCCAAGCAAGGCCTGCACGACGGCGGTAACGCCTACGCCGAGCGCTACCCCGCGAATGGCTCCCACCCCCAGCTCGAGCATGCTTTCGCCACGCTTGCCGCCCAGTTTGTGGGCGAAGCGGCGCAGGGTGGCGGCCGTGGCTTCGCCGTTCATGTAGAGAATGGCGGCGAGCACGATGGCCAGCAGGATCTGCAGCAGGATCAGGCCGAGGCCACCGATGCGCGCGGCAAACCATTTGCTGAGGCTGCCCAGATGCGGCACCACCTTGGCAGCCAGTCCCTGCGCGCCGAGTTCGGCAAACTGGCCCCACAGCTCGGCCAGGCGCGGCCCGGCGAGCGGTAGGCCAGCCAGCCAGGCTGGGGCGGAGGGGACTTTCATGCCTTCAACATTGCTGACCAGGGCGATCAACTGGTCCGAATGATCCAGCAAGGTCGTGATGGCGGCCATGAAGGGCAGGAACAGGGCCAGCAACAGGATTCCGATCAGGGCCAGTACTGCAAGGCTACGACGGCCCCACAGGCGTTTTTCGAGGCGCAGCATCAGTGGCCAGGATGCCACGACGATCATCGTCGCCCAGGTCAGTGCCAGCAAGAACGGCGACAGTACCCACAGCGAAGCGAGCAGCAGGCCACAGGTGAGGGTGACGCTCAGGAGGGTCTGGGCGAGGTCACGGCGGTGCGGAAAGGCAGGCATGGGGGCGCTCCGGCTGGACGGCAATGGACGGGTGTTCAATGATAAGCGAATCGGCTGGAGGCGCTGCTGCCCGCATGGTGCACAGCCGCAGCGGCCGGGCATGGGCGCTGCTACATCAATTTGCAGACGCGGATCAAAAGTGTTGGTTCGAAGCCTTGAGCAATACCACTGCCGATGCTAGGGTTGCGACCGGTATCATGCCTTCACTTCCGGCGTGGCCTGACGCTGGAGTATTTCCCCTCATGAATCACCTTGCCTCTCCCGAACTCGCGCACCGGGATGCCCCGTCCGGAACTGCCGGGCGATTGAGCCCGCCCAACACCGCGCAGCGTCCTCAGCTCAGTGCGGCGGAAGCGGCGGCGTTCGTGGCGGCGGCGTATTTCGCCGAGGGCGGCCTGCACGCCGCGCCGGACGGCCCTTGGCGGCCTGCCGCCATTGCCGATTCGCGTGCCGACTTCGTCGTCGGCCCCGGCGGCAGTCATGCCAGTGTGCAGGCCGCAGTGAATGCGGCGATCCGCAGTGGCCGCGTCGAGCGTCAGTACATTCACATCCTGCCCGGCGTGTATCGCGGGGCGGTCTATATCCCGGCCTTTGCGCCGCCGCTGAGCCTCGTCGGCTGCGGCTGCCATGGCTCCGACGTGCGCATTGAGCTATGCCTCGATTCGCGTATGACGGTGGCGGAGTACATTCAGCGTGTGAATCCGGCCGCTGAATTCCAGCCCGGAGATCCGGCTTGGCATATGTATCAGGCCTGCGCCGGGCGTCCGGACGACAAGAGTATCGATACTCCCAGCGCGGCCGTGTTCTGGAGCCAGGCCAGCGATCTGCAGCTGAAGAATTTCAGCATCGTAAACAGCCAGCTCGACACGGTGGATGGCAGCACTCACCAGGCCGTGGCCCTGCGCAGCGATGGTGATCGCTGCCAGCTCGAAGGCCTGCGCCTGATCAGCCGCCAGGACACCTTCTTCTGCAATGCCGGCGAGGCCCCGCGTGCCGCCAATGCGATGGGCGCTTACGCCCGTGATCGCGATGCCCGCGTGCTGGCGACCGAGTGCTACATCGAAGGTGATACCGACTATGTGTTCGGCAGTGCCAGCGCCGTGTTCCAGCGCTGTGAGTTTCATTCCGTTTCCAGCCGGCGCCGTGCACCGACCATCGTGTTTGCGCCGGACACGCATCCGGGCAAGCGCTTCGGCTTCCTCGCGCTGGACTGCCGCTTCACTGCAGACGCCTGGCTGCAACAGGATGGCCGCAGCTTCCTTGGCCGCAGCTGGGATCAGGGCGCTGGCAATACCGGCTACCTGCCAGGCAAGACGGCCAACGGCCAGCTCGTGATCCGCGACAGTTTCATAGACGCCGCCTGTGGCGCCGACAGCCCCTGGGACCACGCCGCCACCACGCGCCGGCCGCACCGCGGCAATGCCGATCCGGCACGCGATCTGGATGACCCGGGCTTCAACCGCCTGTGGGAGTTCAACAATTACGGGCCGGGGGCGGTCGCGCGCTGAACAGGGCTGACACCTGGCGCGCAATTTCGTACTAAACTCCAGCCATGCGTGCCCTGTTCCGCCTCCTCTGCATCTGCCTGCTGGCTCTGAGCGTTCCCGTTCAGGGCCTGGCGGCCGTACAGATGAGCCTGCTCTTTCCGGTGGCCGGGCAGGATCAGCCGGTGGCCGAAAACCTGCACGCCAGTTGCCATGGCGCCAGTACCGCGGCGGATGGTGGCAGCTCGCAGCAAGAGCGCGGCCAGCACCACGCCCCCCTCAAGCTCAAGGCCTGCGGCAGTTGCTGTGGAGCCATGCTCGACGCCAGCGTCGTGCCGTCCGCTCTGCCGACGCAGGCTGGCAGCAGCTACCTGCTGTTGCCCGCTGGCACTCCGCCGAGCCATATTCCGGACGGCCTCGAGCGTCCGCCCAGACGCCTTTCCTGAACTCCGCCTCAAGCGCTGGCAGCCTTCTGCCCGCCATTTGTCGTTGTACTCAATTCAGGAAATTGCCATGAACATCCGTATCGCCTTCGCGAGCGTCCTGCTCGCCCTTGCCTCTCTTTCGCAACCCGCTCTGGCCCAGGGCATGAACCATGACATGCATGCCGGCCATGCCATGGGTCAGGAACTGGTACCCGCCGAAGTACGCGCCCTCGATCTGAAAGCACGCAAGATCACCCTCAAGCACGGGGACCTGAAGAACCTCGGCATGCCCGGCATGACCATGGTTTTCGCGCTCGACAAGAAGCTTGTCCTGCCTGCCGATCTGAAGGCCGGCGACAAGGTCGAGGTACGGGTCGAAGACCTCGGCGGCGTCCTGACCGTCACCACCCTCAAGCGCTGAGGTCACCGCCATGATCCGCAGACCATTCCAGATGGTCTGGCTGAGTGCCGCCCTTGCCGGGCTGGCACCGCCAGTACTCGCCCATACCCATACCCCGGCGCAGGCAGCGACCCAGCCCGCCGAGCAGACTGCCTGGGGCATCGCCGGCAGCACCGATGCCTCCGTGCGCAGCATTGAAATCCGCATGACCGATGACATGCGTTTCACCCCTGCCAGCATTCGCGTGAAGCAGGGCGAAACGATCCGCTTCGTCATCAGCAACGCCGGGCGCAAGCTGCACGAAATGGTGATCGGCACACCCGGCGCAATTGCCGAGCACGCTGCACTGATGAAGAAATTCCCGAAGATGGAGCATGCCGACGCTTGGATGGCACATGTGCTGCCGCGTCAGCGCGGCGAGCTGCTATGGCATTTCAATCGCCCTGGCAGCTTCGAGTTCGCCTGTCTGGTCGGCAATCACTATGCACAAGGCATGCGCGGCATGATCGAGGTGACACCATGAAAAGAGTCCTGCCCTGGCTGGCCTTGCTGCTGGCCGCTCCGCTGCTGGCGGCCGAACCGCTCAGCCTGGAGGAGGCGCGTCGGATCGCCGAGACGCGGGCGCCGCAGATCGAAGCCCTGCGTGCACAGGAGATGGCGGCGCGCGAGATGGCCGTGGCGGCCGGTCAGTTGCCGGATCCGGTGCTCAAGCTGGGTCTTAGCAACGTGCCCACCGATGGCGAGATGGCCTGGAGCCTGACGCAGGAGAGCATGACCATGCGCCAGATCGGTGTGATGCAGGAGTTCACGCGTGGCGACAAGCGCCAGGCGCGCGCCGACAAGGCCCTGCGGGAGGCTGAACTGGCGCATGTGAGCCAGCGCCAGAGCCTGGCTGACACACGTCGCGACACTACTCTGGCCTGGCTCGATCTTGCTTATCAGGGCAGCATGCAGGCCTTGCTGGAGAGCCAGATCGCCGAACTGCATCTGCAGCAGCAGGCGGCTGACGCGGCCTTTCGCGCCGGCCGTGGCGAGCAGGCCGATGTGTTTGCCAACCAGCTGGCGATTGCCCGCAGCCAGGATCAGCTGGCTCAGATGAAGCGTGACATTCTCATGGCCCGCTCACGACTGGCGCGCTGGATCGGCGAGGACGCGGAGCGCCCGCTGGCGCCGCCACCTGAGCTGAAGAGCCAGCTGCAGGTGCATCCGGCACTGGCCGAGTCTGCCGAGCAACATCCCTTGCTGGCGAGCCAGCAGGCCCTGGTCGCTCTGGCGGAAGCGGATGCCCGCATGGCGCGTGAAAATCGCACTCCGGATATCGCCGTCGAGTTGATGTATGGCCAGCGCGGCCCGGGCTTTTCCAACCTCGTCTCTGTGAACCTGTCCATGCCGCTGCCCTGGGATCGGGCCAGCCGGCAGGATCGCGAGCATGGGGCGCGCCTGGCTCAGCTCGATCAGGCGCGTGCCCAGCAGGCCGACATGCAACGCGCCTACCGCGCCGAGCTGCGCGGCAATCTGGCCGTGCTCGATAACGCGCGCGAACGCCTGCAACGCTACGACCAGCAACTGCTGCCGTTGGCCCAGCAGCAGGTCGAAGCGGCGCTCGCTGCCTACCGTGCCGGCAGCGGTTCGCTGACCCGCGTGCTCGAAGCCCGCCGCATGGCGCTCGACACCCGCATGGAGCGCCAGCGCGTGGCGCTGGAAGCCGCCCGCGCCTGGGCCCAGCTTAATTTCCTGAATCCGCAGGAGGCGTCTGTCTCCGCTGCGCATGGAGAACAACCATGAACAATCACCGTCAGAAACTCATCGCCTTTGCCGTCCTGCTCGCCTTGGGCGCGGTCGGCTACGGCGCTTACCAACTCGGCAGTCGCCACGCCGCACCGGCTGTAGCAGAAAGCCACGACGCGAAGATTGACCCGGGTACGGGCCGCCGCGTGCTGTACTGGCACGACCCGATGGTGCCCGGCCAGAAGTTCGACAAGCCGGGCAAGTCGCCCTTCATGGACATGCAGCTGGTGCCGGTTTTCGCTGATGAGGCGGCCGATGCCGGCGGCATCAGCGTGAGCCCACGCCAGACCCAGAACCTCGGCCTGCGCACGGTTGAAGTCGCACGGGGCAGCCTCAGTCCGCAGATTAAAGTGAGCGGCAGCGTAGCCTGGAACGAGCGCGGCCTCACGGTTGTGCAGGCGCGCAATACCGGCTTCGTTGAGAAGCTCTTCGTACGTGCCACCCTGGATCGCGTGGCCAAGGGTCAGCCACTGGCCGAGCTGTATGTGCCCGACTGGGTCGCCGCCCAGGAAGAATTTCTCGCCGTGAAGAAGATGGCGGGTGAGGGCATGGCCGCCTTGCTCGATGCTGCGCGCCAGCGCATGCGTCAGGCCGGCATGAGCGAAGCCCTGATCGCGCAGGTCGACAAATCGGGCACGGTGCAGGCGCGCATCACGATCACGGCACCCGCCGCTGGCAGCGTGATCGAACTCGCCGCGCGCGAAGGCATGACGGTGATGGCGGGCGCCACCCTGTTCCGCATCAACGCGCTGGACAGCGTGTGGGTGAATGCCGAAATCCCCGAGAGCCAGGCCGCCCTGATCAAACCGGGCATGCCTGTAGAAGCAAGCCTGGCGGGCTTCTCCGGGCAGATGTTCAAAGGCACAGTGCAGGCCATCCTGCCCGAGGTGGAAGCCAGCACGCGCACGCTGAAGGCGCGCATCGAGCTCGCCAATCCCGGCGGGCGTCTGTCGCCGGGCATGTTTGTACGGATTGCTCTAGGCAGCACGGCGAAGTCGGGACTGGTGATCCCGAGCGAAGCCCTGATCCGCACCGGCAGCCGCAGCGTGGTGATGCTCGCCGAGGGTGAAGGCAAGTACCGCCCGGTGGACGTGCAGACCGGGCAGGAAGCCAATGGCCAGATCGAGATCACCAGTGGCCTCGCCGCCGGGCAGAAGGTGGTTGTCTCCGGCCAGTTCCTGCTCGATTCGGAAGCCAGCCTGCGCTCGGTCGGCACACGTGTCGCCGAACCGATGGCACTGACGGCGAAGGAGTATCAGGTCGAAGCCGTGTTCGAATCGGTCGTGGATGACATGGCCATGATTTCGCACCCGGCGATTCCCGAGTTGAAATGGGGCGCGATGACCATGGGCTTCAAGTTGCCGAAAGACGGCCTGCCCAAGGATCTGAAGCCCGGCCAGAAGGTGCACATCGCCTTCACCACACCGGCAAGCGGCGAGCCGCAGCTCACGCATGTGATGGCGATTGGGGGTGGGAAATGAAACAGCCAAACCTAACCCCCCCAGCCCCCCTTATCAGGGGGGAGTACGGTTCGTGCATGATGGTTTGCTCCTCCCCTGATAAGGGGAGGTCGGGAGGGGTTAAAACGCTCGCAATAGCCTCGCCCTCTGGGAGGTCAGCATGATCGCCCAACTCATCCGCTGGTCGATCAGCAACCGCTTCCTCGTCCTGCTCGCCACGGTGATGCTCACGGCATGGGGCATCTACGCCGCACTGCGCACGCCACTGGATGCGCTGCCGGATCTGTCCGACGTGCAGGTGATCATCCGCACCAGCTACCCGGGGCAGGCGCCGCAGATCGTCGAGAATCAGGTCACCTATCCGCTCACCACCACCATGCTCTCGGTGCCGGGCGCGAAGACGGTGCGCGGCTTCTCCTTCTTCGGCGACTCCTTCGTCTACGTGCTCTTCGAAGATGGCACCGACCTGTACTGGGCGCGTTCGCGCGTGCTGGAGTATCTGAATCAGGTGCAGTCGCGTCTGCCGCCGTCCGCCAAGACCGCGCTCGGGCCGGATGCCACCGGCGTGGGCTGGATCTACAGCTACGCGCTGGTCGACAAAAGCGGCAAGCACGATCTGGCGCAGCTGAGATCGCTGCAGGACTGGTTCCTCAAGTACGAGCTGAAGACCGTGCCAAACGTGGCCGAGGTCGCCTCGGTGGGCGGCATGGTCAAGCAGTATCAGATCGTGCTGAATCCCGACCGGCTGCGCGCCTACGGGCTGAGCCATGCGATGGTCATCGACGCCATTGGCCGCGCCAATCAGGAAACCGGCGGCTCGGTGCTGGAGCTGGGTGAGGCCGAATACATGGTGCGCGCCTCGGGCTATCTGCAGACCCTCGACGATTTCCGCAAGATTCCGCTGATGGCCGAAGCCTCCGGCGTATCGGTGCGCCTTGGCGACGTGGCCAATGTGCAGATCGGCCCCGAGATGCGCCGCGGGATTGCTGAACTCGACGGCGAGGGTGAAGTCGCGGGGGGCGTGGTCGTCTTGCGTAGCGGTAAGAATGCGCTGGAAGCCATCCACGCGGTGAAGGCCAAGCTGGAGTCCCTCAAATCCAGCCTGCCCGAAGGCGTGGAGATCGTGCCGACCTATGATCGCGGCGACCTGATCGAACGCGCGGTGGACAACCTCAGCCACAAGCTGCTGGAGGAATTCATCGTTGTGGCGCTGGTGTGCTTCATCTTCCTGTTCCACTTGCGCTCCTCGCTGGTGGCGATCATCTCGCTGCCGCTGGGCGTGCTGATGGCCTTCATCGTGATGCACTATCAGGGCGTTAATGCGAACATCATGTCACTGGGCGGCATCGCGATTGCCATCGGGGCGATGGTGGATGCGGCGGTTGTGATGATCGAGAACGCGCACAAGCATCTGGAAAAATGGAAGCATGCGCACGCTACTTCCCCTCTCCCGCTTGCGGGAGAGGGTGGCCCGCAGGGCCGGGAGAGGGGTTTTGCAGTGGGCGAGACGCCCCTCTCCCCCGCCCCCTCTCCCCAAAGGGGCGAGGGGAGTCCTCGCGAGCCAACGCCCGCCGAACACTGGCAGATCATCGCGGAAGCCGCCGCCGAAGTCGGCCCGGCGCTGTTCTTCTCGCTGCTGATCATCACTCTCTCCTTCATTCCGGTATTCACGCTGGAGGCGCAGGAGGGGCGGCTGTTCTCGCCGCTGGCCTTCACCAAGACCTACGCGATGGCCGCTGCGGCTGCGCTGGCCGTCACGCTGATCCCGGTGCTGATGGGTTACCTGATTCGCGGCAAGATCCCGGACGAGCACAAGAACCCGCTCAACCGCTTCCTGATCGCGATCTATCGCCCGCTGCTCGACGGCGTACTGGCCTGGCCGAAAGCCACGCTGGCCGGCGCGCTGCTGCTCTTGCTGCTGAGTCTGTGGCCGCTGCAGCACATCGGCGGCGAGTTCATGCCGCCGATGGACGAAGGCGATCTGCTCTACATGCCGACCGCCTTGCCGATGCTCTCCGCTGGCAAAGCCAGCGAGTTGTTGCAGCAGACCGACCGTTTGATCAAGACGGTGCCCGAAGTCGCGCGCGTCTTCGGCAAGGCGGGGCGCGCCGAAACGGCGACCGACCCGGCGCCGATCGAGATGTTCGAGACCACCATCCAGTTCAAGCCGAAGAGTGAATGGCGGCCGGGCATGACCACCGAGAAGCTGATCGAGGAACTGGATCGCATCGTCAAGGTGCCGGGGCTGGCCAACATCTGGGTGCCGCCGATCCGCAACCGCATCGACATGCTCGCCACCGGCATCAAGAGCCCGGTGGGCATCAAGGTGGGCGGGGCTTCGCTGGCCGAGATCGAGCGCCTCACCACCCAGATCGAACGCGTGGTGAAGGAGGTGCCCGGTGTCAGCTCGGCCCTGGCCGAGCGCCTCACCGGCGGACGCTACATCGACGTGAACATCGACCGCGACGCCGCCGCGCGTTTCGGCATGAACATCGCCGATGTACAGAGCGTGGTGAGCGCGGCCATCGGCGGCGAGAACGTCGGCGAGACCATCGAGGGTCTGGCGCGCTATCCGATCAATGTGCGCTACCCGCGCGAGCTGCGCGATTCGGTACAGAAGCTGCGCGAGCTGCCCATCGTCGGCCCGCGTGCCCAGCGCCTGTCACTCGGTGACGTGGCGCAGATCCGCATCAGCGACGGCCCGCCCATGCTCAAGAGCGAAAACGCGCGCCTCTCCGGCTGGGTCTATGTCGACATCCGTGGCCGCGATCTGGCGCGCACCGTGCATGACATGCAGCAAGCCGTCAGCGCACAGGTAAAGATGCCAGCAGGTTATTCGCTGGCCTGGTCGGGTCAGTTCGAGTACATGGAACGCGCCGCCGCGAAGATGAAGATCGTGGTGCCTTTCACCCTGATGATCATCTTCCTGCTGCTCTACCTAACCTTCCGCCGCGTCGATGAAGCCTTGCTGATCATGGCCACGCTGCCCTTCGCGCTGGTCGGCGGTATCTGGCTGCTGTGGCTGCTGGGCTACAACCTGTCCGTTGCGGGCGCAGTGGGCTTCATCGCGCTGGCCGGGGTGTCGGCCGAGTTTGGTGTGATCATGCTGCTGTACCTGAAGCACGCTTGGGAAGAACGCTTGGCCCAAGGCATGAGCGACACGGAAGCCCTGTGTGATGCGATCCGCGAAGGTGCGGTGCTGCGCGTGCGCCCCAAGGCCATGACCGTGGCGGTAATCCTTGCCGGCCTCTTGCCCATCATGTGGGGCGGCGGCACCGGCTCTGAGGTGATGCAGCGCATTGCGGCACCGATGGTCGGCGGCATGATCACTGCGCCGCTGCTGTCGATGTTTCTGGTGCCGGCGGCGTATCTGCTGATGCGCAGAAGAAAACCTGGCGTGGACGAGACGCAGGCGTCGTCCGACTCCTGACGCAGCCTCGCTCCCGTCGGTTTGAAGGAACCCGATCGGCGGGTGATAGCGTTTAGTTAGGCGTTTGGCATTACGTTTTAGTCGTCTCTGTGAAAGCGGGGATCCAGCGTTGCTCGACGGCGCTGGATTTCCGCTCAGAGCGGCGCTTCAGGCTGGTGGCTTTGTGCCCGTCTATTGTGCTGCCCAGCAGCCCCTGGCCTCGGACACAGGCGTGACCCGCTGTACCGTGCCGCCGTCATCAAGCACGACTTCCACTTCGTAGGCAATCACGCTGGGATCGGCGGCCACTTGCTCGCGGAGCCCTGCGGGTACGCGCTTTTCCTCCGCTTCGTAGGAGGCGCTGCAATCCGGCGGCTGCGAGGCACTCAGGCCGGTGGCCTGGCGAATGGTCTGCCAGCAAGCCTCTGGAGCGGCACGCAGCGAGCAGCTGGCCAGGTGGATACGCTCGTAGCGCAGCTTCAACAGGCTGCTATGCCAGGGCCTGTCCTCCGGTCGTTGCGGGGGGCTCAGCAGCTCGATGCGGTGCAGCCCGCCGCTCAGGTCCGCAAATATTTTCCGGCCATCCTGGGTGAAGACGGCAAAGCCTTGTCCATCATTGCGGCCATCGTCACTGGTGAAGAACACGAAGGGGGCTTTGACGCCCTCGAAATAGCCAGCCCAGTCGGTGGTATCGACGACCCGTTCACCGCGCGCTTTCTGGCGCGTACAAGACGGGGGTTTCTTGTCGGGCGGGACTGGAATGATGGCCAGACGTGCCGCGCCTTTCTCGCCCAGATCGACCTGCTTGATCATCAGGCCGGGGTAATGGAAGCACGCCACTTCCGGCTTCGTGTGTGGATTCAGCGGGTCGGGAGGCAGGCGCAGGTGTTGTTCCTGGATGGGCTGGTCAAACAGCGGCTGGGCGTCCTGCGCATGAGCGCTGGCAAAACCAAGGCAGCTCGTCAGGAGTGCGGAAAGGCTGCGGATGACGCGGGTCTGGGGGCGTGCTTCGGGCATGAGATATCCGGGAGTGAAAACCCGGCAGACGCAGGACTTAGCCTGCGGCAGCCGTCAGGGAGCGGGGCGAAACGGACAGACACTGCTGAAACTCGTGCTTGAGGCGATAGAGCTGGGCCGGCCGGTTGGCGCGGCCGGTTTCCATGGCGCCCTCCACCGCTTCCAGCATGTCCAGCTCTTCCATCTTGCGGCGGAAACTCACCTTGTTGATCGGCTCACCGAGCACCGCTTCATAGACGGCCTGCAGGCGTGGCAGGGTGAATTGCTCGCCACACAGATAGACCGGCAGCGAGGAGTAGCTGCTCTTGTTGCGCACCCGCTGCACCGCAGCCTGCACGATGTCCTTGTGGTCGAAGGGCAGGCCCTTGAGCTGCTCGACGGCTTGCAGCACCAGGCCAGGCGCCGGCTCCTGTTCGATCAGTTCGGCCGGAAGCAGGGCGTAGTAGGCGATCGAGATGGACCAGCCACGCGGATCGCGACTGGCCCCGGAAAAAGTGCCGAGCTGTTCCAGGTAAGGGCTGGCAATGCCGGTCTTCTCGCGCAGCATGCGACTTGCGGCGTCCAGCGTATCCACATCTTCCTCGGGGTGGATATAGCCGCCGGGGAGCGCCGGACTGCCTTCGAAGGGCGCGCGCTCGCGCCGCCACAGCGCCACGTTCAAGACCGTTCCGCGCAGGCACAGCAGTACGACGTCGACAGTGCAGATGATGGCCTTCTGAGGCATCAGGAATCCCTGCTTAGTTGCAAAAAGACACGAACAGTCTAGCGACTATCCGTGATTTTTACGACTCCGGTACGGTGTTAGTTGCAAAATGCATCTAAGTTGTTTAGAGTGGATCCATACCCGCCGGGAAACGCGGGTGATCCAGGAGAAATTCATGGCTCAGCGCAATCTTCATCTGCTCATCATCGACCCGCAGAACGATTTCTGTGATCTGCCCGCCGACTATTGCCCGCTCGATCCGCTCGGCGGCCGTTTTGCACCGAGCCTGCCGGTGCCCGGCGCTCACGCTGACATGCTGGCCCTTGCTGCCTTGATCGACGCTGGCCGCGCGGGGCTAGAAGCCATCACGGTCACGCTCGATTCGCACCAGCACCTCGATATCGCTCACCCGACCTTCTGGCAGGATGCCGATGGCCAGGGCGTCGCACCCTTCACCCAGATTACGGCCGCCGAGCTGCGTGCAGGCCGCTACCTGCCGCGCGCGCCGCAGTGGCAGGTGCGCGCGCAAAGCTATCTCGATGCACTGGAGGCCGCGGGTCGTTATACCCACATGGTCTGGCCGGTGCATTGCGAGATCGGCAGCTGGGGTCACAACATTCACCATGTTCTGCGCCTGGCACTCAATCGCTGGGAAGAGGCCCGGACGGCCATCGTCGCCAAAGTCAGCAAGGGCGAAAACCCGCTGACCGAACACTACAGCGCGATGCAGGCCGAGGTGCCGGATCCGGCGGATGCCGCCACCCAGCTCAATGAGGCGCTGCTGGCCCGGCTGCGCAGTGCAGAGCGCGTCTTCATCGCTGGCGAGGCGGGCAGTCACTGCGTCAGGGCCACCACCGAACACATCGTGGCGCACTGGCCGGCCGCCGAGCTGGGCAAGCTGGTGCTGATCGAGGATTGCATCAGCCCGGTGAGCGGTTTCGAGTCCGCGTATGCGGAATTCCTCGCCGCGATGCGCGAGCGCGGCGTGCAGTTGATGAACGCCAGCGAAGTGCGTGCAGAACTGCTGGACAATGCGCGTTGAAATGACAGGCAGGACCCTCGGCGGAGCCACACACATGCAAGCCAATCAGACACCGGTCGTACGCAGCCTGCTGGAGAACGACCTCTACAAATTCACGATGTGGCAGGCCTTGCTGCACAGCAACCCCGGCGCTCAGGCGGAGTACCGGTTTGTCTGCCGCAACCGGCCGGCCTTTCCGCTCGCCGAGCTGAAGGACGAGGTGGAGCGTGAGCTCGATCACCTGTGCAGCCTGTACTTCACCCAGGATGAGCTGGATTACCTCGCCAGCCTGCGCTTCATCAAGAGCGATTTCGTCGATTTCCTCTCCCTGTTCCGTTTTCAACGCCGCTTCATCGAAGTGCGCGCGGTGGGCGAAACGCTGGAGATCGTGGCACGCGGCCCCCTGGTGCACGTGATGGGCTTCGAGATATTCGTACTCTATATCGTGAACGAGTTGTACTTCCGCCGGCTGCCGCAGGAAGGGGTGATGACCGTGGCCCGCGAACGTCTGCAGGCCAAGATCGGCGTGTTGCAGGCCGGTTTGCAGAGCATTCCGGCGAACACGGCCTCTCCCTTCGTGCTCTTCGACTTCGGCCTGCGCCGCCGCTACTCGGGGGCCTGGCAGGAGGAGGTGGTGCAGCGCTTTGCCGAGGTGGCTCCCCAGCACTTTCGGGGCACCTCCAACGTCTACCTGGCGAAGCAGTTTGGCCTGACCCCGATCGGCACCATGGCCCATGAATATCTGCAGGCCTACCAGTCCTTCGGCTTCCGTCTGCGCGATTTCCAGAAGGCCGCTCTGGAGGGGTGGGTGCAGGAGTTCCGGGGGGATCTCGGCGTGGCGCTGACCGATGTCGTCGGCATGGATGCCTTCCTGCGCGATTTCGATCTGTATTTCGCCAAGCTCTTCGATGGTTTGCGCCACGATTCCGGCGATCCCGTCGTGTGGGGTGAGAAGGCCATCGCCCACTACCACAAGCTGCGCATCGATCCGGCCAGCAAGCGTCTGGTGTTTTCAGACGGTCTCAACATTCCGCGCGCGCTGGAGCTGTATCACCACTTCCACGGCCGCATCCAGACCAGTTTCGGCATCGGCACTGATCTCTCCAACGACACGCCGCACAAGGCCCTCAACATCGTCATGAAGATCACCGCCTGCAATGGCCAGCCAGTGGCCAAGCTCTCCGATGCACCGGGCAAGACGCTGTGCGAGGACGAAACCTTCCTCGCCTACCTGCGTCAGGTTTTCGATCATTCGCTCTGAGGCAGTAGCCCGATGCGCCTTACTCCGCAGATGCTGCTGTTCTGGCGAGCCAACGAGATCTACTCGAACTGGTACCCCAGCGTGTTCGAGATCGATGGGCAGCGCTTCAATTGCGGCGAGCAGTGGATGATGTTTGCCAAGGCCCGCCTGTTCGGCGATGCAGAGATGGCTGCGGCGATCCTGGCCGAAGTCCATCCGCGGCGGCAGAAGCTGCTGGGTCGCAAGATCCGCGGTTTCGACAGCGTGCGCTGGTCTGATGAGTGCGAGGCACTGGTGGCCATCGGGCTGCTCGAGAAATTCCGTCAGAACCCGGCGCTGGGCGAAGCCTTGCTCGCTACCGGCGAGCGCCTTCTCGTCGAAGCCAGCCCGGACGATCCGATCTGGGGCATCGGGCTGGAAGAGGAAGACCCGCGCGCGCTCGATCCCACCCAATGGCAAGGTGAGAACCGCCTCGGCAAGGTGCTGATGCAGGTGCGCACCCGCTTGCAACAATTTTCAGGCAGATCCTGTTCATGACATCCGGCTTCAAACTCACCCTCGCACAGATCAACCCGACCGTTGGGGACATCACCGGCAACTGCGCCCTGATGCAGGCCGCGGCCAACCGGGCCCAGGCTGCAGGCGCCAGCCTGGTGGTCTTCCCGGAACTCTCGCTGACCGGTTACTACCCCGGTGACCTGCTCGACGAGCCGGACTTCCTTGCCCGCATCGAGCAAGGCCTGGCGGACCTGTTGGCCGTTACCCGCAGCACGCCGGGTCTGCACTGGGTGGTGGGGGCGCCGCAGCGTCGCGAGGGGCCGGGCAAGGCACTGCAGAATTGCCTGCTGGTGCTGGCCGATGGCGCGGTGCGCCTGCGCTATGCCAAACAGCTCCTGCCGACCTACAACATCTTCGATGAACGCCGCCACTTCGAACCGGGGCCGGACCTGGCCCGCGTGTTGCGCGTGGGCGGCCAGCAGGTCGGCTTCCTGATCTGTGAAGATGGCTGGAACGATGAAGGGCGCGACTATGCAGTGAACCCCTTCGAGCGCCTGGCCGATGCCGCGCCGGATCTGGTCGTATCGATCAACGCCTCACCCTCCAGCATCGGCAAGCATGCCCTGCGCCGCAAGCTCTTCGCGGCGGCGAGCGCTCGCCATCAACTGCCGCTGGTGTACGTGAATCAGGTCGGCGGGCATGACCAGATCATCTACGACGGTTCTTCCTTCGCCGTGGAGCCGCAGGCCGGCGTGGTCTTCGAGGCGGAGCGCTTCAGCGAGGCCATCCGGACCCTGACTTTCGACGACGGCCATTTCTGCGAGGCCAGTGGCGCCCGCCTGCCACCCAGCAGCGATGAAGGCCTGCCGGCGATGGAGTTCTACCGTCGCCAGATCGTGCTGGGCCTGCGCGACTACGCCCGCCGCTGCGGTTTCACGCGAGCTGTGGTCGGCTCTTCCGGCGGGATCGACAGTGCCCTGACCCTGGCGTTGGCAGCCGAGGCGCTGGGGGCGGAGAACGTTGTCGGCATCACCATGCCCTCGAAGTTCTCCAGTGCCGGCAGCGTCGATGATTCCGTTGATCTGTGCCGCAATCTCGGCGTGCGCCTGATCGAGCATCCGATCCGCGATCTCGTGGCCACTTACGGTGAGGGCTTCTCCGCGGCCTTCGAGGCGCCACTGCAGGGCCTCACGCTGGAGAACCTGCAGGCACGCGTGCGCGGAACCATCCTGATGGAATATTCCAATGCCTTCGGCCACCTGCTGCTCACCACCGGCAACAAGAGCGAGATCTCGGTGGGCTACTGCACCCTGTATGGCGATACCAACGGTGGACTCGGGCTCATTGGCGATCTCTACAAGACCGAAGTCTTCGAGCTGTGTCGCCACCTCAATGCCGCAGCAGGCCGGGAGCTGATTCCGGTTGCGATCATCGACAAGGAGCCCTCCGCCGAACTCGCACCGGGTCAGCGCGATACCGATAGCCTGCCGCCCTATCCGGTGCTGGACGCGATCCTCAAGCAGCTCATCGAGGGCGAACGCCTCGGCGAGGATGAGCGCGCCGCCGTGGCTGCCGCCTTCGCCCGGCAGCAGGCCGGCGAGGAGGGGAGGGCGCTGATTTCACGCATCAAGCGCATGATCGCCCGCAACGAATACAAGCGCCGTCAGGCCCCGCCGATCCTGCGCCTGCGCGGGCGTGCCTTCGGCAGCGGGCGGCAGATGCCGATTGCGGCGAAATACGATTTCTGAGGAGAAACAGATGAGTCAATTCGATGCCGCCGTTCTGATCGGCCGCTTCCAGCCCTTCCACAACGGTCATGCCGCCTTGCTCGCCCAGGCGCTGGAAACCGCCCCGCGCGTGATCGTGCTGCTCGGCTCGGCCTTCTCCGCCCGCAATGCCAAGAACCCCTTCAGCTGGGAAGAGCGCGCCGCGATGATGGGCTGCACCTTGAGCGAGGCGCAGCGTGCTCGCGTCAGCTTCCTGCCGATGCGCGATTACTACGACGACGCGCGCTGGGCATCGGCTGCCGCGGCACTGGTCGAGCAGGCGCTCGGCCACAAGGCCCGCGTGGCCCTGATCGGTTACCTGAAAGACGCTTCCAGCCAGTACCTGAACCGCTTCCCGGACTGGGAATTCATCGGCATGCCAAGGCAGGGCGAGATCGATGCCACCGCCCTGCGCCGGATCTGGTTCGAGGGTGAGGATCCGGAGGTGACCCGCGCCTTGCTCGCGCCGCTGCTGCCCGCCGCCGCGCTGCACTACATGCGTGGCTGGGCCGCCTTGCCGATGTTCGCCCATCTGCGCGACGAGCACTTCGCCGTCGAGGAGAGCCGCAAGGTCTGGGGCAACGGGCCTTTCATCACCGTCGATGCGGTGGTCAAGGCGTCGGAACAGATCCTGCTGGTCAAGCGTGGCCGTGCACCGGGCAAAGGCACCTGGGCGCTGCCCGGTGGTTTTCTGGACGGGCGTGAGCGTGTGCTGCAGGGCGCGATCCGCGAACTGCGGGAGGAAACCGGCTTTGGCCTGCTCGATGCCACGCTGGAAGAGGCCTTGGCGGGGACCGCCGTGTTCGATCACCCCGATCGCAGCACCCGCGCCCGCACCATCACCCATGCCCACTTCTTCGACCTGAAGCACACCCGCCCGCCCGAAGTGGAAGGCGCCGATGATGCGGCCGAGGCGAAGTGGTTCCCCATCGCACAACTCGCCGGCATGGAAGGCGAGTTTTTCGAAGATCACTTCAATATCCTCAACCACTTCCTCGCTCTCGTTAACTGAATCCACGATCACGTAAGGAGCATCCATGTTCGGCATCCGCTTCATCAAGGTCGGCCCGACCGACTTCCTGTTGCAGTACAAGAGTGGCAAGGTTGTGCGCGAGGGCGTGGGCTTGTCCTTCTTCTATTACGGCCCGACCAGCTCGCTGGTGCGCGTGCCGGTGGGCAGTGTCGATGTGCCCTTCATCTTCGAAGAGGCCACGGCAGATTTTCAGTCGGTCACCGTGCAGGGCCAGCTTTCCTATCGCGTCACAGACCCGCGCAAGCTGGCCCAGTTGATGAATTTCACCCTGGCGGCGAATGGTCGTGATTACGCCTCAGAGGACCCGCAGAAACTGCCGCAGCGCCTCATCAACCACGCTCAGGTGCTGACCAGTTCGTCGTTGCGCGTGATGTCCCTGCGTGAGGCGTTGGGCGGGGCAGATCGCCTGGTGGGCAGCGTGCGGGTCGGCATGCAGGCTGCCGATGTGATCACCTCGCTGGGCATCGAGGTGCTCGGGCTCTCCATCCTGGCCATCAAGCCAACGCCGGAGACCTCGCGCGCGCTTGAGGCCGAAGCCCGCGAAGCCATCCTGCGTCAGGCGGACGAGGCGGTGTTCGCGCGGCGCAATGCTGCCGTGGAGCAGGAGCGCTCGATCAAGGAGAACGAGCTGAATACCGAGATTGCGGTGGAGAACAAGAAGCGCCAGATCAAGGAAGCGCAGATGGACGCGGAGAAATCCGTGCAGCAGAAGAAGCGCGAGCTGCGCGAAGCGGAGATGGCCACCAAGATCGCGCTGGAAGAGCAGAACAAGGATCTGCTGGCACTCTCCACGGCCAACACCCGCGAGGAGGCTGATGCCAAGGCCTATGGCATTTCGGCCATGATGCGCGCGCTCTCCGAAACCGATCCGAAGGTCTTGCAGGCTCTCACCAGTGCCCGCCTCGATGCGGCGCAACTGGTCGCGCTGTCGTTCAAGGAGCTGGCCGAGAACGCCGGCAAGATCGGTGAGCTCAATATCTCCTCCGAGCTGCTGCAGGGCCTGCTTGAGCGCGAGCGCAACTGAGCATGGAGCGCAGCAGCGAGAACAAGATCGTGCTGGTGACGCGGCGCACCCGGCTTGAAGAGCTGATCCAGCGCTTCAATACCGAGGGGCAGGCGCGCTTCTACGTCGAACATCTCGGTGCGGACTTTTCCGACTATCAGCTGGAGCATCGCCATTACCGTGAAGCGGTGACGGCAACCAGTCAGGCCCTGGCCCGCCACGGACGCCTGCAGGTGCTGGACCGAGCCTTCGTGCCGAACTTCGTGTTTGGCCCGCACGATACGGTCGTCGCGCTGGGTCAGGACGGGTTGGTGGCCAATGTGCTGAAGTATCTCGATGGTCAGCCACTGATTGGTGTGAATCCGGATCCGGCGCGTTGGGAAGGTGTGCTTCTGCCTTTCGTTGTGCGTGATCTGGATCGCCTCTTGCCCGAGGTATTCGCTGCCCGGCGTCCGCTGCATGAGGTGAGCATGGCGCAGGCCAGCCTCAATACCGGAGAGACCCTGTGTGCGGTGAATGACCTGTTCATCGGGCCACGCACGCACACTTCGGCGCGCTACGAAATCAGCTGCGGCGGGGTGACCGAGCGCCAGTCCTCCAGCGGCATCATCGTGTCGACCGGGATGGGCGGCAGTGGCTGGTTGCGCAGCGTGCTGGCCGGTGCCAGCGGCATCGCCACTGCGCTTGGTGGGGATGCGAATGCTGGTGTACTCGAAGACTTTCGCTGGGAGTCTGACTATCTGTACTTTTCGGTGCGCGAGCCTTGGCCCAGCAAGACTTCGGCCAGCAGCATCAGCTTCGGACAAGTCTCACGCGAGGCGCCGCTGATTCTGGTGTCGCAGATGGCTGAGAACGGCGTCATTTTCAGCGATGGCATCGAGAGCGACTACCTGCAGTTCAATGCCGGCACCCGCGCCACCATCAGCCTGGCCGAGCGGCGCGGGATCCTGGTTGGCTGAACAATAGGGGCGCGCCTGCTTCAGGCGTCCGTACAGCCATCCAGCCCGCAATGCGGAATCATTTCTTCCTCGTCCGCTGCCGGCACTTGCTGGCGTAGGGCCGCAGCGAAGGCTTCCGGCTGGCCGAGGAAGGGGCTGACGTCGATACGCGCGAGCGCGCCATCGGCCTGCTCCAGTACCAGGGTCGGGAAGCCCTGGCCGCCGACGCGGGCGAGCCAGTGGCGGCTTTCACGGAAGTGCTGCTCGGTGGCTTCACCCGCGAGTCGCTCGAACGCGGCAGTGAACGCAGCGGCCTCCAGCCCGAGTTCGGCAGCCAGCGCCTGCAGCACGGCTTGATCGGCGATACGGCGGCCCTCGACGTAGTGCGCATGTTGCAGGTGGTGTGCCATGTCCAGCCCCCGCCCTGCGAGTTCCTCGGCAGCGAGGATGGCGGTGGTCGGCGGAGCGGAGTCCATCACGGCCGTGGTGTCACGCAGCAAGCCTTCGAAATAGGCTTCGCCGAAGGGCTGGCCGGTGAGCTGGGCGATGCGGCGGTCGTGTGGCAGCACGTAGTCGCGCCATTGCGGAGTGATGCTGCGCCGGTTGGCGCCGCTCATCATGCCGCCGCCATGCAGGGCGATGCTGAGGCCGGGCACGGCATGCGCTGCGCGGAGCAGCGGGGCGACGGCATAGCACCAGCCGCAAAGGGGATCAAAGATGTAGTGGAGCGTGCTCATGGGGATTTCCTGCGTCTGTTTTTAGTATTCATGACACGCCATTCCCGCTTGCGCAGGAATGGCGGGGCCGGGGCATCAAGTATTGCGCGTTGCGCTCACTGCGGCCACTTCATTTCGCCCTTGATGACCTTGGCCGAAATTTCCAGCGAGGCCGCTTCGCCGGCTTGTGGGTAGCTCGCGCTCATGGCCTTGATCAGGGTGGCGGAGTCCTTGGCCCGGGCGGCTTCCTTTTCGAAGGCCTTGAGGTAATCGCCGGTGTAGCTCACCGCACCGAGGCCTTTGGGCGCATCACCCAGGTAGTGTCCGGGCACCACTGCGGCGGGCTTCAGCGCGGCGATGGCCTTGAGGGTGGCCTGCCAGTCCTGGCGTGACTTGGCGCTCTGCGTGTCGGCCACCCACACATGGATGCCACTGGAGACGACGACGCCCCCGGCTACGGTCTTGAGCGAGGGAATCCACAGATAGCTGCGCTCCGGGCTCGGGCCTTTGAGGCCCTTGATCTGGATGCGCTGGCCTTCGAGCTTGAGCGTATCGCCGGCCAGCACCTCGGGCAGCACCAGCTTCTGCGGCGCATTGTCCTTGAGGATCGGGCCCCAGTAGGCGAGCTTGCTGTCCATGCTGGCCTTGATGTGGGCCACGGTCTGCGGTGTGGCGACGATCTTCGCGGCCGGGAAAGCGGCCTGGATCACGTCCAGCCCGAAGTAGTAGTCCGGATCGCTGTGGCTGATGTAGATGGTGCTGAGGGTCTTGCCGCTGGCCTTGAGCTTCTGCACCAGGGCTTCGGCATCGTTACGCTGGAACTGGGCATCGATCAGGATGGCTTCGTGCTCGCCACTCAGAATGCTGGAGCTGACCGGGAAAATGGCGTTCTCGCCGGGGTTGTAGACCTCCAGCGTGAGCGGCGCAGCCTGGGCGGCCGCCGTGAAACCGAGGGTGGCGAGGGCGATGAGGAGAGGCTTGCGGAGCATGTCGGGCTTCCTTGTTCGGGTTGGAGTGAGCGAAGCATAGGTTGCGCAGATCGCGCGAAAAACCCGCTATCCTGCAATGATTGATTGCTTGAATCGGACGAATTGTGGATCGCATCATCGCCGCCGAAGTGTTTGTCACCATCACCGAGCGTGGCAGCCTGATCGCAGCGGCCGAAGCGCTGCAGATGTCACGCGCCATGGTCACGCGTTACCTTGCCGAGATGGAGCACTGGGCCGGCGCCCGCCTCCTGCATCGGACCACGCGCCGCCTCGGCCTCACTTCTGCGGGAGAGGCCACCCTGGTGCGCTGCCGCGAGATGCTGGCGCTGGCCGGGCAGATGCCGCGCGCGGCCGATGCGCTGGCGGATGAACCCGCCGGCATGCTGCGCATCGCCTGCGCGCCCTCACTGGCCCTGGCGAGTCTGGCGGCGGCGGTGGCGGCCTATCTTGCGCGCTATCCGCGCACCGCGATCGATCTGCAGATCGGCAACAAGGTGGTGAATCTGGTCGAGGAGCGCATCGATCTGGCGATCCGCATCACCAATCAGCTGGATCCGAACCTCATCGCCCGCCCGCTGGGCCAGTGCCCTTCGGTGATCTGCGCCGCACCGGCCTATCTGCAGGCGCGGGGTACGCCGCAGCGTGCTGAGGACCTGGCCCTGCACAACTGCCTGACCTACGCCTATTTCGGCAAGAGCCTGTGGAATTTCGAGCGCGGTAGCGAGCAGCTGAGCGTGCCGGTGAGTGGCAATCTCAGCGCCAATGATTCGGTCGTGTTGCTGCAGGCCGCCGTGGAAGGCGCGGGCATCAGTATGCAGCCGGTGTATTCCGCCGCGTCCCTGATTGCCAGTGGCAAACTGGTCGCCCTGCTGCCGCAGGAAGTGCCACAGCTGTTGGGCATTTACGGCATCTACAGCTCGCGCCAGCACCAGTCCGCCACCCTGCGCACGATGCTGGACTTTCTGGCGAGCTGGTTCGCGCGGCCGGGCTGACTTCACACCGGGCTCACACGCGCCTCACACAGGCCGGCCAGACTGGGCGCCTGTCCTGATGCCTGTCCTGATGCCTGTCCGGAGTCCGTGTGAGCCCCTGCCTGTTGCCCGATCGTCGTCTGCCCTGTGGCCCGCTGAGCCTGTCACGCCTGCTGCGGCTGGGCGCGATCTATGGCCTGCTGTGCCTGAGCGGTGCGGCCCTCGCCGGGGGCGCAGGCGAGCGTTTCTGGCAGGTCTTCGGCCTCGGCCTGATCCTGCCTGGCGGCGGTTTCTTTGCACGTGCCGATTGCGCCTCCGCAGTGGGGCTGCTGCAGGCAGGGCTGTTCGTTGCCAGCCTGCTGATTTTTGCCGCGGCGTGCCTGCTTTGGTTCGCCACCGGCAATCTGCTGGCGCCACCGGTGGCCTGGCTGCTGGCTGCACTGACGGCCGCGTGGATGCAGCCCGGCGGGGCCAGCGCGGATTCACTGCGCGAGCTTTGCCTGCTGGTGCTGTGCGGTTTGCTGAGCGCGCTCCTGCTGAGCGTGCTGCATGCCTGGCGTGGCCGCCGGCAGCGGGTACAGGCCAATCATGATCTGGTTCATGAGGCCGCAGCGCTTGCCTGCCGGTTCGAGCGGCCCGCCGAAGTCTTGCCCGCCGAGCTGAGCCCGCAGGAGCTCAAGCTGATGGGCTTCGTGCTCGACCGAGCCCTGCAGCCGATGGCTGAGTTCGAGGGTTTCGAATGGCGCGACCAGTTCCAGACCGCGGCCGTGCGCTACCAGCTGCACTTCATGGGCTACGCCCTGGCGATGGCGCGCAGCACCCGCCTGCCGGCCTTCAGCGGCTACCTCGATGAGGCCCAGCAGAACCTGATCCACAAGCAGGCCGATCACCGCGTCTGGCGTTACTGGGCACTTGAAAACCTGTGGGGCAACCTGCGCCGCGATCCAGACCCCATCGCGCGCGAAAACATCATGTACACCGGTTTTCTGGCCACCCAGATGGCGCTCTATCAGGCGTCCTCCGGGCGCCGCGAGTTTGCCCGGCCCGGCAGCCTGCCGCTCAGGCATCCCGATAGCAGGCTTTACCAGGCCGATCTGCCGGCGCTGACGGCTGCGCTGCAGCGCGGCTTCGGAGACTCTCCCTTCACCCTGATGGCTTGCGAGCCGAACTGGATTTATCCGCTCTGCAATGCCATCGGCGTAGCCGGCATCCGGGCCTGCGATGCCCAGCGCGGGGAGCGGCACTGGGCCGGCCTTGCCGCGCGCTTTCGCGCCTCGCTTGAAACCGAATTCATCACCCTTGGCGGGGCCTTCGTGCCCTGTCGTTCGAGTCATACCGGGCTGGCCTTGCCGGGCATCGGCGGCGCCATGCCGCAGGCCTTGCCGAGCTTCTTCCTGAACGCCAGCCTGCCGGACATCGCCCTGCGCCAGTGGCTGCTGCTGCGACGCAGCCTGCTCGATGCGCGCGGAGCCCTGCGCCTGACGCGCTTCTGGTCGATCGATACCGGCAACTACGGCCACTCGCCGGCTGCGGCCCTGGCGGCCACGGCGCTCGCGGCGGTGGAGATGGGCGATCGCGAAGTCGCCGGCTTGTGTTTCGAAGCCCTTGAGCAGACCTGCCCGGCACGGGACGAGTCCGCGCAGGGCGGCCCATTCTGGCGCCCGCGCGCCTCGGTGTGGGCGCATGCCGTGGAGCTGATGGCGCGCACTGGTGAGGCAGGGGCTTTCCGGCGCCTGGTCACTCAGCCGAGCCTGCCTGCCCGCCAGCCGCATATCAGCCGCGCCGCCTATCCCGAAGTGCGGGTGGCACGTGCCGTGCAGCATGGCGGTGTGCTCATGGCTACCCTCTATCCGGGTTTGCGCCCCGGCCTGCAGACGCTCGATCTGGCCGGGTTGCGGCCGGGCCAGATCCATCTCTGCAGCGGCTGTGTCGAAACCCGGGTGCGTGCCGATGCGCAGGGTGCGGCGCGCGTGACGGTGTCGCTCGACGCGCGCCGCGAGATCCTGATCCAGCCCTACACCTGAGGAGACAGAAATGGCCTGTTGCGTATTGATTGCCGCTGCCTGCGGCCTCGTGCTGGCGGCCTTGCGCGCCTTGCCGGGGCGTACTCGGCGTACAGCGCCGGACCCGCTGCGCTGGCAGCCCGCACGGAGGCCTCCACATGCGCCGCGCTGAGGGCCGGGCGGATGGCCGCTTCTCGCTGCGGCAGCGCCTGCGAAGTTTCCGTTACGCCGGCAGCGGCATCGCCTTCATGTTGCGCACCCAGCACAACGCCTGGATCCATCTCGCCTGCACGCTGGCGGTGGGTGCGCTGGGGCTGGCCTTGCGGATCAGCGCGGCGGACTGGCGCTGGCTGCTCGTGGCAATGGCGCTGGTGTGGCTGGCCGAGCTGATCAACACCGCCATCGAGTTCGTCTGCGATCTGGTTTCGCCTGGGCATGATGAACGCGTCCGGCGCGCCAAGGATCTGGCTGCCGGCGCAGTGCTGGTTTGCGCGCTGACCGCCGCCGCGCTGGGCGCCCTCACCCTGTGGCCGAGGCTGAGCGCGTTGGCGCTGTGACGGGGCTGGCTGTCGGGGCCGTTGCAGGGCCGGCTTCAGCCGGCGGGGCCTGGGTGGAGTGTGGTTCTGCGGCTGAAGCCGCGGGCGCGCTCAGGCTAGCCGCCCCGGCAGCAGGAAGTCGATGAAGGCGCGGGTCTTGGCGGGCAGCAGGCGATCCGGCAGGGTCACGAGGTGGATCTGGCGTGGCGGCATCTGGCAATCGGCCAGGACCTCGATCAGTTCGCCGCGCTGCAACTCTGCATCCACCAGGTAGCGCGACAGGGCGACGATGCCGAGGCCTTCGAGGGCCGCGCTGCGCATCACTTCAACGCTGTTGACGGCCAGCGAGCCGGCCACTTCCAGCGCCAGCAGTTCGCCTTGCGGGGTGCGCAGCTGCCAGTTGTTGAGGCGGACTTCGCCGGCATAGAAGATGCAGTTGTGGCGCGCCAGCTCCTGCGCCTGGAGTGGTATGCCATGTGTCTTCAGGTAGGCCGGCGCAGCGCAGATCACATAGGGCAGCTCGGCCAGGTGGCGCGCCACCAGCCCGGGCGCCGGGGTGTTGGTGAGGCGGATGGCGATGTCGACCGCACTGGCCGCCAGATCGGCGAGCTGATCGCTCAGCTGCAGCTCGACCCGGATTTCCGGGTAACGCAGCAGGAAGCGCCCGATTTGCGGACCCAGCACGCGGTTGCCCCAGGAATGCGGCGCCGTGATCCGCAGGGTGCCACGCGGCGTGCTGGAGAGTTCCTGCAGATGCGCCTCGGCGCTGTTCATCTCGTCGAGCACGCGGCGGCAGTAGGCATACAGCGCCTCGCCGGCCTCAGTGAGGCTCTGGCGGCGGGTCGTGCGATGCAGCAGGGTGAGGCCGAAATCCTTTTCCAGCGCGCTGATGCGCTTGCTCACCACGGCGCGCGAGCAGCCGAGGCGGTCTGCCGCAGCCGAAAAGCCACCCGCTTCAACCACTTCGGCAAAGCTGGCCATATTGATCAGGCGTTCCATGATTTGCACTCATTAAGAAACAATCATGTTCGACTGTAGCGCTTTTTTGACAGATCGACTCACCCTAAACTGCAGCCATCCCCCGCTGCAACCGAGATCACGCCATGTCCGCCTTCCCGCTCCGTCTGAGTCCCGCTGCCTGGGGCGGGCTCGCCCTGCTGACCGCCACCGTCATGTGGGGCGCCGCCTTCCCGGTCTCGAAAGCCGTGCTGGCCGACATGGACCCGATCAGCATGAGCCTGTGGCGCTATGGCATCGCTGCGCCGATCTTCATGGCCCTGCTGGCCTGGCGCGAAGGCGCGGCCGCCTGGCGCCTCGAGGGCCAGGGCTGGAAGTTGCTGGGCCTTGGCACCTTGGGGTTTGCAGGCTTCAACCTGCTCATGTTCTACGCTGTGGGCATGTCGCGGCCGGAGTTCGGTGCCATCGTGATGGCCCTCCAGCCCCTGATCGCGGTGCTGATCCAGTGGGCCCGCAGTGGCCAGCGCCCGGCGGCGCGCAGTTTCGTGGCCCTGGCCCTGGCGGTGGTGGGCGTGCTCCTGCTGACCACCGACGGCCACCCGGCGCGGCTCACCGAACATGCGGCGCTGCTGCCCACCCTGATGATGATTGCCGGCGGAATGTGCTGGGTGCTGTATTCGATGGGCGCGGCAGCCTTCCCGCATTGGTCGCCGCTGCGCTACACCGCGCTCAGCAGCAGCGGAGGGGCGCTCGGGCTGGTGGCTTTCTGGCTGCTGGCGGGCGTCTTCGGTGCGCTGCGCCTGCCCTCCGCCGCAGCCTTGCCCGCGCTGGCCCCGGCCCTGCTGTTTCTGGTGCTGCTGGCTGCCGTGCTGGCGGTGCTGTGCTGGAATCAGGGCATGCGCCAGATCGGCGCTCAGCGTGGCCTGCTCTTCATCAACGTGGTGCCGCTCACCGCACTGCTGATCGGCGTGCTGCGTGGCCATGCGCTGGGCAATGGCGAGCTGATCGGGGCGGCACTGGTGCTGGTGAGTCTGGTGCTCAACCAGCTGGGCGGGCAGGCCGGGGCCAAGCCTTCCTCAATCCTGCGCCCGGCGCTGGCAACGCCCAAATGAAGGCGCGAGATGGCCGGATCAGTGGCCCGCAGGTGCTCCGGCTGGCAGACCAGTGGCCCAAGGCCGGTGGCATGATGAGGGCCCTGTCATTACCCCGGCATTTTCATTCAGCATGAGCTGCGCTGCGTCCGTTTCCTCCCTGGCTTGCCGCCTCCGCCGAATCGCCCTGGCGGCGCTGTGCCTGATCTCCCTTAGCGCGCTGCCCGCCCAGGCCCAGCTGGCAGCCAAGCCCTCGGCCTTCCGCGCGGCAGGAGAAGTCGATCCCCTGCCGCCGGCAAGCGAGGCCTATCGCCATCACATCAGCCAGCGTGCCGACTTCGATCGCCTGGCGCGGCGCTACAACCTCGGCACGCCGCTGGAGCTGCCGCACCTGCTGTTCCTGATTGACCGCCAGCATGGCGATCAGCCCTACTTCATCAATACCCGACGCTATGGGCTGCATGAGCAATTCCTGACCCGCGGGCCACTCCACCTGCAGCTCGGGCGCGCCGCCATGGCCGCCAACTACCGTGCGCCGGACCGACGCTTCATCCTCGGCACCCTGAGCTGGCAGAACAGCACGCAGCAATGGACCTTCGAATGCTGGGAGGGCGACCAGCTCGATACGAGCCTGCTGCGCACCGCGCAGCAAAGCCTGCAGGCAGCCTTCTTCGCGCCCTTGCTGTTCAAGGCCAACGCGCAGGCCCATGAGCGGGTGGCGACCGCCGCCGGCGTGGCCTTCGTGTCGCAGGAGCAACTGATCCGCGAGCAGGCTTTTCTGCCCCTCAACGAGGGCGTGGCGAGGGGCCGGGTGCGTGTGGTGCCAGCAGGCGGCATCGTGGCCGATGCAGATCCACAGGACATCCTGGTGCTCGACGAAGTGCCGATCAGCCTGCCGCCGGTGGCGGGCGTCATCACCAGCCGTCCCTCCACGGTCATCTCGCATGTCAACCTGCTCGCCAAGGGCTGGGGCATTCCGAATGCCTGGTTGCGCAACGCGCTCTCGGAGCTGTCCGGTTACGACCGGCAGTGGGTGGAACTGCGGGTGACGCGCACCGGCTACACGATCCAGCCGATTCCGCCGCAGACACTGGTCATCGCGCACAAGGCCCGCACGCTGCCGCGGCCCGATCTCAGCCACCAGAGCCTGACGCCACTGGGCCAGCTGCACGCCCGGGATCGCGCGCATTGCGGCGCCAAGGCCGCCAATCTGGGTGAAATCCGCGCAGCAAAGATTCCCTCGGTGCAGGTGCCGGATGGTTTCTGCATTCCCTTTGCGCGCTACGCCGAGTTCATCAAGCGTGCCGACGCCCAGGCCCTGATCCAGGCAGCGCTGGTCACGCCGCACTTTCACGACGATGCCCGCGTGCGCCATGCCGCGCTGGAGACCCTGCGCAGCCAGCTCATCGCCCTGCCGCTACCGGCCGCCTGGCTGGCTGAGTGGCAGGCGCAGTGGCAACAGCAACTGGGCGGCACGGGCGTCTTCGTGCGCAGCTCCTCCAACTCGGAAGACCTGCCCGGTTTCAGTGGCGCCGGCCTCTACACCACCGTGCCCAATGTGCGCCTCGCCGAGGCCTTACCCGAGGCCGTCAAGACCGTCTGGGCCTCGGTCTTCAACAGCGAAGCCTTCGAGGCCCGCCGCGCCGGCGCCATCTCGCTGGAGGCGGTGGCCATGGGCGTGCTCGTCCAGACCGCCATCGATGCGCGCCGCTCCGGCGTCATGATCACCCGTGATCCTTTCGATCCGGCGCATCGCGGCGCCAGCTACATCGCCGCCAAGCGCGGCATCGGCATCAAGGTCGTCGAGGGCCGCCGGATCGCCGAGCAAGTCATGGTCGACGCGCGCAGCGGCGCTGTGCAGTTGCTCAGCCGCACCGACGAACAGAGCGAGCTGACCCTCGATGAATCCGGCGGCGTGCGCGAGCGCGCCATCGACGAGGCCCACCAGCAGCAGGCCGTGCTCGACGAAGCCAGCGCCCGGCGGCTCGCGCGCGTTGGCAGCGCCATCCGCCAATTGTTCCGGGGTCGCGATCAGGACATCGAATGGGCCACCACCGAGGGCGAGCAGATCGTCGTCCTGCAGGCCCGCCCCTATGCAGCCGCAGTGCCCACCCGGCTGGCCACCCAGCCCCCCAGACGCCCCGCCCGAAGCTGACACACGCTTCGCAACATTCCCACCGCAAGCAGGAGAACCGCCCATGAAAGCCGTTGCCTACCAGAACATCCTCCCCATCGAGCACAGCGATGCCTTGCTGGACCTTGAGTTGCCCGAGCCCCAGCACGGCCCGCACGATCTGCTGGTTGAAGTGAGTGCCATCGCCGTCAATCCGGTCGATACCAAGGTGCGCAAGAGCGCGGCCCCGGCGGCGGGCGAGTTCAAGGTACTGGGCTGGGACGCCGTCGGCCGGGTGCTCGCCGTGGGCGCCGAGGTGACGCTGTTCAAGGCCGGCGATCGCGTCTGGTACGCTGGCTCCATCGCCCGCGCGGGTGCCAACAGCCAGCGCCATGTGGTGGACGCACGCATCGTCGGGCATGCCCCGCAGTCCCTGCCGGATGCACAGGCCGCGGCGCTGCCGCTGACTGGCCTGACCGCCTGGGAAATGCTGTTTGACCGCCTCGAAGTGAAGCAGGGCGGCACGAGCGACGATGCCATCCTGATCATCGGCGCAGCCGGCGGCGTCGGCTCGATCATGACCCAGCTGGCACGCCAGCTCACCGGTCTCACCGTGATCGGCAGCGCTTCTCGGCCCGAAACCCAGGCCTGGGTGCGGGAACTCGGCGCCCATCATGTGATCGACCATAGCCAGCCGCTCAGCGAGGAACTCAAGCGCATCGGTATCCCGCAGGTGCGCTACGTGGTGAGCCTCACCCAGACCGACCAGCACATCGCCCAGATCGCCGAATGCCTCGCACCGCAAGGCCGTTTCGGCCTCATCGACGATCCGGCGCCCTTCGACATCAAGCTGCTCAAGCGCAAGTCCGTGTCCCTGCACTGGGAGCTGATGTTCACCCGCGCCCTGTTCAACACGCCGGACATGATCGCCCAGCACCAGATCCTCGACCGGCTCGCCGCCCTGGTCGACGCCGGCCAGATCCGCAGCACCCTCGGCGAGCACTTCGGCCCGATCAATGCGGCCAACCTCAAGCGCGCCCATGCCCTGCTCGAATCGGGCAAGGCCCGCGGCAAGATCGTGCTCGAAGGCTGGCGCTGAACGCAGTGGGGCAGGGCGCCCGCCGGGGCGCCCTGCCGCAGTCGGCACAGCGTGAAAGTACAGGGTGACGGGCTTGGGCGTGCCGCAGCAATGGCCCTTGAGCCAGGGCAGGCTTGTGAAAAATAAGGTTTCACAGAAAGAAGATATACAAGCCGTACGAAAGGGTATGTTTTAGAATCGAACCAGTTCGCAGTTGCTCACCGCCCCGGTTGAGCATGTGCGTTTGCCTGGCGGGCGGATTGATCCGTCTGCACCAGGCCATCTCCTGTATTTTTGAAGATCAAGGTTCCCGATGCTGTACATCCTTTCCCGTCTTTCTTCCGGCCTGGCGATTGCCGGCCTGCTCGTTGCCAGTTCCGTTGCGCATGCCCAGACGCCCGCTGATTCGCTGGCCCGCATTCGCCAGACCCAGACCATCACCATTGCCAACCGCGAAGCCTCGCGCCCCTTCTCCTTCGTCGATGAAAAGGGTCAGGCCAGCGGCTACTCCGTCGAGCTGTGCCAGCGCGTGGTCGAGCGCCTGCGCAAGGATCTCAAGCTGCCCAACCTCAAGGCGCAGTACATCACCGTGAGCGGCGCCGAGCGCATCCCCAAGATCAAGAGCGGCGAAGCCGACATGGAATGCGGCTCCACCACCAACACCAAGGCACGTCAGGAACAGGTCTCCTTCTCCTACACGATCTTCGTGGCCGGCATGAAGATCCTCACCCGCAAGAATTCCGGCATCACCGATCTGCGCACCATCACCAATGGCAGCATCGCACTGAGCAAGGGCACCACCTCCGAGAAGCTCTTCAACCAGCTGCGTGATCAGGAGCTGCGCACCACCGAGCTCAAGAGCTACCCCAGCAACACCGAAGCCCTCAAGGCCCTGCAAGCTGGCAAGGCCGTCGCCTTCCCGCAGGACGACGTGCTCCTCTCCGGCCTGCTGTCCACCCTGCCGGATCGCGATCAATACGCCCTGGCCGGTGACTACCTCTCGATCGAGCCCTACGCCATCATGGTGCGCAAGGACGACAACGAACTGCGCAGCGCCATCGACAAGACCCTCGTCGAGCTCTACGCCAGCGGCGAGATCAACCGCATCTACGACAAGTGGTTCAACACCTCCAGCCTGCAAGTGCCGATGTCGCGCCTCACCCGCGAAGCCTTCACCCGTCCGGCCAAGGATTCCGGCTTTGCCAAGGTGCTCGGCTACACCCTGTAATCACGCATGCAGGCGGCCTCACCGCCTGACGCGCTGTTCGCATCACCCGGAAGGCCTCGCGCAAGCGAGGCCTTTTTGCTGCGCGGCAGTTCAAGATCGCAAGCGGGGCCGGCAGAAAAAAGAAGCCCCCGAAGCCCTCCGCATGGTCAGAATGCGGCTGGGCTGGCCGCAATCCGGCACGGCCCGATCAAACAAGAAACATCCTTGGGAGGAGAACCATGATCACAACACGCCACAGCGTGCTTGCCCTGCTGCTTTGCGCCGGCCTCAGTGCCTGCGGGGGCGGCGGCAGCACATCCGCCAGCACATCCAGCAACCCGGCGAGCAGCAGTGCCGCCAGCAGCGCAGCGGTTTCGAGCTCGGCTGCCAGCAGCAGCGCGAACCGATCCACCACCAGTAGCTCCAGCAGCAGCGCCGCGGTCAGCAGCGCAGCTCCGATCCTCAGCCAGAGCGGCAACCCCGCCAGCGGCGAGATGACGACTTACCAGATCCTGCTCAGCACCACCGGCGATGCAGCGGCCAAGCTCGCTGCAGACATGGCCAAGGCCGACATCATGCTGACCTGGCAGACCACCGAGGGCGGCTTCTACAAGCACCTCACCGACTACAAGAACACCGCCAGCACGAGCAAGACAGCCCTGTACACGGTGGCTTATGTCTCGGGCAGCAAGTCCTCCAGCTGGCTGGGCGTGAATGATGAGAGCCTGGGCACCATCGACAACGACGCCACCACCTCGGAGCTCTTCTTCCTGGCCGACGTTTACAAACGCAGCGGCGACACCAAGTACCGCGATGCGGCCCGCAAGACGCTCGATTTCCTGCTCCTGATGCAATACCCCTCGGGCGGCTTCCCGCAAGTCTACCCGGCGCGCAAGGCAGACACGCCCTATTCCAACTTCGTCACCTTCAATGACGACGCCATGGCGCGGGTGATGCTGGTGCTCGATCAGGTCGCCAAGAAGACGGCCCCGCTGGATGCCACCGACCTGTTCACCGCCGACCAGTACGCCAAGCTGGCCACCGCCATCGACAAGGGCGTGGACTACATCCTCAAATCCCAGATCGTGCAGAACGGGGTGAAAACGGTGTGGTGCGCCCAGCACGACCCGGTGAGCTACGTGGCACGTGAGGGGCGCGCCTATGAATGGCCCTCCAAGAGCGGCAAGGAATCGGTCGGCGTGATCGGCTATCTGATGAGCCGGCCGCAAACTGCCGAGATCAAGGCAGCCGTGCAGGCCGGTCTGGCCTGGTTCCGCAGCAGCGCCGTGCAGGTGGCCAACACTGCCTACATCAATCGCGCCTCCGGCAGCACCGACATCACTTACAACCCGATCCAGACTCAGGCGGGCAGCGTGATGTGGTATCGCTTCTATGATCTGGACAAGGATGTCGGCTTCTTCAGCGGCCGCACCCCGAACGGCAGCGATTGCAGCACCCCGGCCCCCTTCGCCACCTGTACCGGCAAGCAGTACGACATCATGGCCATCGAAGCCGAGCGTCGCTACGGCTACTCCTGGGGCGGCGCCTACGCCTCCAGCCTGCTGAGCTACGCCACATCGGTCGGCTACTGAGCCACTGCAAGCGCATGAAAAAGGCCCCGCCAGTGCGGGGCCTTTTTTCTGCCTGCTGCCGATCAGCTCAGGCTGGCCGTGGCCAGCTTCATACCGAAGCCCAGAAACACCCCGCCCACGCTCGCCGTACCGGCAGCAGCGAGGCGCTGGCGGCTGCGGAACTGGGCCGCCAGATAAGCCCCGCCGAAGATCAGCGCCGAGAGATACAGCGCGCTCAGGATCTGCAGGATCACGCCCAGGATCAGGAAAGCCACCGCCGGCTGAGCCGCCTGCGGATCCACGAACTGGATGAAGAAGGAAATGAAGAACAGGATCGCCTTCGGATTCATCAGGCTGATCACCAGCGCACGCTGGAAGGGCTTCGAGGCTTCCGCCTGCGCTTCGCCTCCTGCCGGCGCGTCGCCACGCCAGTTCGCCAGCGCCTGGCGCAACAGGCTCAGCCCCACCCAGCCCAGATAAGCCGCCCCCGCATACTTCACCAGCATGAACAGCGCCGGATGCGTCTTCAGCAAGGAGGCCGCGCCGGCTGCCGACAGGATCATCAGCACGGTATCGCCCAGGAATACCCCGCAGGCGCCGCAATAACCCGCCGCCACGCCCTCGCGTGAGGCCACCGCCATCACATACAGCGAATTCGGGCCGGGCAGCAGCACGATGAACAGCGCGCCCAGCGCATAGGTCCAGATATCCGTCACACCGTAAAACATGCCTCACTCCTGGAGCAGAAAAACAGCCGAAAGCTTACGCCTTTGTCCGCCGTCCCGGCCGGCTTCAGCCGGCGGAGCCCGGGGTGGCGTGGGGCAGATGCGGCTCAAGCCGCACCTACAAACCCCAACCCGTCTCCAACAAATGCCCTGTAGGGCCGGCTTCAGCCGGCGGGGCTCGGGGTGGCGTGGGGCACATGCGGCTGAAGCCGCACCTACGAAAACCCACCCATCTTCAACAAATGCCCCGTAGGGCCGGCTTCAGCCGGCGGGGCCCGGGGTGGCGTGGGGCGCATGCGGCTGAAGCCGCACCTACAAAAACCCCACCCGTCTCTGATCAATGCCCCGTAGGGCCGGCTTCAGCCGGCGGAGCCCGGGGTGGAGTGGGGCAGATGCGGCTGAAGCCGCACCTACGAAAACCCACCCATCTTCAACAAATGCCCCGTAGGGCCGGCTTCAGCCGGCGGAGCCCGAGGTGGAGTGGGGCAGATGCGGCTAAAGCCGCACCTACAAACCCCCAACCCGTCTCCAACAAATGCCCTGTAGGGCCGGCTTCAGCCGGCGGGGCCCGAGGTGGCGTGGGGCAGATGCGGCAGAAGCCGTACCTACGGCAACCCCACCCAGAGCCACCCCGTGACCGCCCTCAGGCGTCCCGCCCCTCGGTCTGCGGCACGCCACGGCGCTGTGGCCGCGGCAGATCGAAGCCCATCCGCGAGAGCAGGCCATCCTTCAGGATGAACTGGTGAAACAGCGCGCCGCCGATGTGCAGCACCAGCGCCCCGCTCAGCACACAGGCCCCCACCACATGCACCGTGAACGCAAACAGCGACACGATCTCCGCCGGGAACGCCTCCCCGCGCAGGGCCATCAGCGGCAGGCCGGTCTGCAGTGCCATCGCTGCGCCGCTCACGATCATTGTCAGCACCAGCAGATCCAGCCCGCGGTGCACGATCCCGGCCAGCACATCGGCCCAGCCCATGCCGGACGAAAGCCCCGGCAGGCGCTTGCTGCGCCGCCGCCAGAACAGGCGCAGCAAGGTGCCGCCGCAGATCAGCACCCCCACGCTCATGTGGCGCAGGGCCGAGGCCATCTTCTCCGGATCTTCGTCCGGAATCTGCGACATGATGAAAGTGCTCATCACCAGCGCGGCGGTGACCATGAGTGCCACGGCCCAGTGCAGGACCCGGATGACCCAATGATGTCGTACTGCTTCCATGATTCTTCTTCCTTGTCTGAATGGTTCAAAGTCGGAGCCGTCACACACGGAAGGAATCGCAGAAGCTACAGACACACCGGGGCCTCAAAGCGGAATGAGGCCCCCGAAAAAAGGCATGAGAAAACGGGAATGGGCGGCGCTCATTCCCTTCAGGAGCAGGAAGCTCCTGATTGCTACAACGGCTGGGGAGGGCGCCGGCGGCCTGTCATCCTGCGCAGCGGGTTCAGGCAGAACCGGCCGGCACGCAATTCCACCTGATTCGCTACGACTGGCAGTACCAACTCCTGGCCGGGAACCACGGTGATTGCCATGCATGCATGGTGAACAGCACCGCCCTACACCACGCAGCCACCATGCCAGAGGCCATGCCCGATAGCTTATACCCCGCCTGCGGGAATCCGCATGAGCCGGAAACGGCCACGGCACAAGGCCTCCGGGGGTGATGGTGGCGTGCAACGAGACCGGTTCTGGCCTCTGCAGTGACAAGAGCGGGCCGGGCAGCCCCCCAGGCTGCGACGTCAGGCGCCACAAGCTTGTCGCCAAGCCGACAGGCTTGTGGCAAAGCCACCCCGGGCAAGGAACGGAATTGTCGGCATCCACCCACGGCAGCCCTGCCAACACTGGATTCCAGCCCCGCTGCGGCAAGCCACAGGCATCCAGCCGCGCACCGCATGTGGTTGGGCGGAATCCGAAGTTACCCACCCGCGATATTGCGTCGTTCGCCCTTTCGTACAGATCTGGAAGTATTCTTCACTCCCTGAGCGGGGCAAATAGATCCCGCCTTCTGAAGGCCCCAACGATGAGTTCCCCACTGATCAGCGCCTACCTGATTTCCGTAGGCATCCTGCTGATGGCCGCTGCACATGCGTCGATTCTGGCGCGGGGCATCGGGCATGCACGTGAAAACTGGTCGTTCGCGGCCATCTGCTTAGGTTTTGCTGGCTTCCAGTTCTGCAATGCGCTGCAGTATTCGGCGCCGGATCACGCGCGCGCGCTGGCGGCGCATCTGTGGGTGAATTTCTTCTCGCTACTGGTGATTCCGCCGGTAGCGCTGGCCGCCGCAGCGCTGGATCCGAAGAAGCGCTCGCGACAGCCGTTTGTGTGGCTCACGGGCTTCGTGCTGCTGGTGATGGCCTACAACTTCCTCACCCCTTACGGCTACCGCTTCCATGCGCTGAACCCGGACACGCCGCGGAGCCTGCCCTGGGGCGAGAACATCCACATGATCCAGGGCCAGGCGAGTCTGGTGTACCGGGCTGCGCGCCTGGTCTTGCTGATTGTGTTGGCCTACGCGCTGGGGGTGACTTTCTCGCTGATGCGCATGAAGGATCGGCTCTCGAGCACGCTGATCTGGATCGGGCTGGCGATCATGCTGGTGACGCTGCTGCTTTCGAGCCTGTCTGATATTGGGGTGATCAGCCTGCCTCACCTCGGCGGCTTCGGTTTCGTGTTTCTGGCGGGGGCTTTTTCGCTGGTGGTGCGCAAGGAAATGCGCGTGCGCGAGTTGCAGGAAAAACACAATGCCCTGGCCTTGGCCAGGGAAGTGCAGGAGAGGCTGCTGGCCGATGCACGGGCCGATCAGATCCTGCATCACGACGCGCTGACTGGCCTGCCGAACCGGGCCGGTTTCATCCAGCGCCTCGAACACGCCATTGAGCAGCACGGATCTGCTGAAACGAAGATTGCCGTGCTGCTGTTTGATATCGACCACCTCGGTGCGGTGAAGGGCACTCATGGCCTTGCCACCGGTGATGAGCTGTTGCTGCAGGTGAGCCAGCGCCTGCGTGCCCGGATCCGCGACCGCGATGTACTGGCCCGCTCCCGCAGCGATGGCTTTGCGCTGATAGCGAGCCGGATCAAGGCCAAAACGGGTGTCAGCGTCTTGTGCGAAAAGCTCAGCGGCATGCTGGCCGAAGCGGTGGAACTGGAAGGCCAGCACTTCAAGCTCAGCGCCAGCATCGGGCTGGCGATCTATCCGGATGACGCAAGCAGCGCTGGCGAGCTGCTGTCTGCCGCCGAGCTGGCCCTGCACGAGGCGAAGAATGCCGGGGTGAGCCAGATCCGCAGTTTCCACCCGGCGCTGAAAGAGAATTTCCGCCAGCGTATCGGCCTCGAATCGGCGCTGCGCGAGGCGCTGGAGAGGAAGCAGTTCTTCCTTTGCTATCAGCCGCAGGTCAGTGCCAGCACGGGCCGCACCGTGGGCATGGAAGCGCTGCTTCGCTGGCAGCACCCGGAGCTGGGGCTCGTCTCCCCACTGCATTTCATTCCGCTCGCCGAGGCCAACGGCTTGATCAGCCACATCGGCGCCTGGGTGATTGACACGGCCTGCGCCCAGCTCGCGGCCTGGCGGCAGGCCGGGCACGCCGATCTGCGCATGGCGGTGAACCTCTCGGCCACCCAGTTGCTCAACCCTTATCTGGAAGACACCTTGCTCGGCGCCATCGCCAGCCATGGCCTGGTGCCGGCCGATCTGGAGCTGGAAATCACCGAATCCGTGCTGATCCAGGATCCGGATCAGACGGTGCTGCGCTTCAACGCCCTGCGCAAGCTGGGCCTGCGCCTGTCCATCGACGATTTCGGTACCGGTTACTCCTCGCTGAGCTACTTGCGCGTGCTGCCGGTGCAGGCCTTCAAACTGGATCGCAGCTTTGTGGAAGGGCTCGGCAAGGACGAGACCAGCCTCGAAATCTGTGCCAGCGCGATCCGCCTGGCGCAGAACCTGAACCTCGATATCGTGGCCGAAGGCGTAGAGACTTCCGCCCAGGCCGAGTGGCTGCGCGCGCTGGGCTGCCCGATCTTCCAGGGCTTCCTGTTTGCACGCCCGCTGATGGCGGAAGCGGCCACCGCGCATCTGGCGCAGGAGCGTGCCGGGGGCATCACGGCGGAGGCGGCCGGCACGGAACTTCCCCGCTTGCCTTCAGTGTTGGCGGCGCAATCCCACTCCGGCTTGTCTGCCTACAGGGCTCGCCTCTGACGCATATCGCAACGGGTTCCAGGCGTGTGCCCGCCTTGGCGCTGCAGGCTGCTCAGCAGCGCTCTGCGTGGCGCAAATCCGAGAGCCTGCGGCGCTCAGTCGTCCAGTGATCGCCCATGGCGGCGGAGTGCGGCTGGCGCAGCAGCGAATCGAGGCGCTGGATATCGGCCCATAGCGCCTGACACCGCTCCGCACGCGGCGGCTGCGGCGCAGGGGACGGCGACGGGGCGGCCACGGCGGTGCGCGCCACTTCCGCAGCCCGGGCCTGCTCCAGTTCGGCCAGCTGCTGCTGATAAGGCTTGGCGGGCGCGATGCCGGCGGCCGCCGGCGCCGCATTCACCGGCTTCACTTCAGCGCTGACGGCGCAATCGCGCTCCGGCTTGTCGGTATACACGGCGCGCCCCTGACTCATGCAGCGATAAGTGCCGGGCGCATAGCGTGGCGCTGCCGGTGCGGGCGGCGGTGCAAGCAAGGCGGGTTCGGGCAGGGGGCTGTGCGGATTCGCCATCGCCGTAGCAGCCGGCGGCATGGAGATTTCCGGCTCCGTAGGCGACGCAGGCATGCGCCCCAGATATTCCAGCCCCAGCAGCACTGCCAATGGCACTGCAATGGCCCCGACAATCGCCCACACCCGGGCGGAATCTTTTCTCATGGATTGAATGGCGAACAGCTTGAAAAACCGTGAGTCGTGTGGCGTAGGGCGGAGTGCCAACTCCGCCATTTTTATTCAGGCATGCGGTGGAGTTTCGCTCCCTTTACGTACTTCTAACGTTTGACGTGAGGGGAGGCCGAAGCCGAAAACTGTTCATCTCGATGGCATTGTTAGGCTACGTGGATTCGAAGGCAGTCTGCATCAAAAAAGGACCTGCTGATTCATTACGAGTTTTTTATATTCGCGATGTCGCTTTCCTTGTGGCGTCTCAATAGTGCTTTGTCCGTCCGTTTTGTCTATCACTGTAATGACAGAGTAGCCTGTAACCTCGGTTTCACCGATTTCATTGAATTTTCGATGTATATTGAGTACGCAGTTGATACAGCTTCCATGCTGAAATGAAATCTGCTTTTGAAGGACGGAGTTTTTAAATTCAGCGTCAGACATGATGAAGCTGATTGTTTCTCTTTCATAAATCCCCTTCCATTTAAAGTTTCCTTCTTTTAAGACGGGGGCTACGATCTCAATGACTGCGTTATCTATGGTTTCTGTTGGTAGGCTGTTATCGAGAAGAATGTACTTTGTAAAGTCCGTGCGTCGAACCAAGTGCTCACTGACGATATCATGGTTGATTATGTCGTGAGCAGAGAAACCCACTGCGGTTACTTTTTTGTGCCCGTTTAAGTTCTTGTAAAAATTTGAGCGTCTGGATTGGATTTTTACGTTTGACTCGGCAGCCTTTACGGCCTCTTCGATTGCTTTTGTAGAGACGGCGCCTTTTTTAATCTCACTTCTAAGTGTCTCAAGAGCAAGGCGTTTTTCTTCGACGATAAGTTTCTTCTCTTCAATCGTTAGCTCTTGAATTGTTTTTTCCCTCAAATCCTTTTCGGCGTCAGAGATGGGGATTCTACTTAAAGCCGTGCTAACTATAGAAACGAGAACTGTGAATATCGTGAGTGTTGTGTTTATCTGAACACTGTTCTCGCCATAAACCTTCCAGTACTCTCGAAGACCACCTTCACTGAGAGGGAGGCTTTCAATGCTGATGGACGTACCAAGTGTTGCACAGACCTCTTGAAAAATGGCAAGCAACTCTGACTCACATTTGTTTCTGACAAATGCGTCCATTGTGTGCGAATCGTTTTCGAGGTAGTAGTGAATCTGAAAGTTGTCTGCCTGATTCATCATCTTGGTGGCGCGTCCATGGTTTAGTGACACGGATTACTAGGCCTAACAAACGAAAGGGAGAGGCTGCCGGAGCGATGCTCAAGGAACCACAAGCGCAGCTTGTGGCTGCCCCTCTCAACTTTAGTTTTAGAAATTATTTGGGATACGCTTCCCATGAATTGATGTCGGCAGAAATCACCCCGGATTTCCTGAAATTTTTGTCGTAGTTTCCAAAATCTTTGTCCTTAATCCACTCTAGGATTTCATAACGCGCCACATATTTTTTGAACTCAATCCCGTCATCCAGACAGCAGTTTAAATACAGCAGTTTTAGCTCAAGATGCGACATCTGGGCGCGAACAATCTTTGCATATTTGTATTTTTCTTCTCTGGAAAAAGCTTCAGATTCGTCAATTGTTTTGAATATGTGGTAAAGGTTTCTAAAGTAGTGGCCTAAGTACTGCTTTCTGAAGAAACCATGATAATAAAGGCTGTAGGTTTCATGGAGCTTTGCAAGTCGCTCTTGAGTCGTTGCTGAGATTTCGATTTTCTGTCGTTGATACCGAGTCTTCACTTCTTTCTCGAAAACCCAAAAAGCTCTAAGCCCGGAGTTTACTTCTTCAATTTCTTCACTCTCGCTTGGCTCGACTTTGGCCTGATGTTCGGGTTGTGTGTCACCATCCGATTTTCTTTTGTGCTTAGTTCTTACTTCAAAGCTGGAGACGATTTTGCTTTGAAGGTCAAGCATTCTGAAGACAATGTCTTTATCCGCACTCTTTGCAATACTGCTTTTTTGGTAATAAACAATTAGTGCGATATTGAAAAATGCTAAAAGTGGATTTAAGACACCGCCGAAGTAATCGCCGAATTGACCGAATGCGGAGTAGGCTTTTTCATAGCCATCGGCGGGGCCTAAAACCGTTCCGAATTCCCACAAATAGACAGCCAAGATGCCAAGAGATGATAGGGCTGGAACTATGAGCATCCAATAGTTTTTGATTAATTTACGCATTCTGCGCTCTTGATTTCTAACGTCTGACATAACCGGCGCTGCGTGGCTTCATCGCGCAGAGTCCGTGTTGGTGGATGGGTTAGCCGCGTTGCCCATAGTCCGCATTGCTGCCAAATGCTGTCGGTTTGTAATGGGCAACAAGATTATCGAGTAGCTCCCTATTTTGATGGTCTGGAATTCTGAGTGGCATGTGTTCGAAGAATTCGTAGCGCTCGACAAGCAGTTTGTACGGCCGATATGGGTCTTGACTATTTTTGGTAAAGCAATTAACTGCAAGAAGGTAATACACCGTCTCCGGGACAAAAGACCTCACGATGTTCGAGTAGAACTTCTCGTTAGCAGAGGGCGTTGTGTCCTCTAAACTTTGAACATTGAAATGGCCGACAAGCGATGTGTTAGGGCTGTTTGTCGCAACAAACTTCAGGATTTGGTACAAAATTCTGAAATATTGATTTAGCAATGGGTCGTGTTTTAGCAGCACATTTTTGGCTGCCTGCAATGACGTTGTGTATGGAGTTAGTCGGTGCAAATCGCTGCCAATTAGGTCGTGTTTTAATGCCGTTACAACGCTGTTCCTATCGGTTGGTTTTCCCTCAAAGTCATGCCGAACACCTTCGGCTAAGAGTTGTTCCAATAGATTGTTTAGCTGGTTAAGAAGCGCAAAAAAGGTGTCTTCAAACCGTTGTTTGTCGAGCGTGGAAGCTTGTGCTTTCAAAGCTTGACTTGACTCCTTCAATTCATTTCTCGAAAGCTCAAGCTCTGTTTGGTTTTGGAATAGAGTAACCAAAAGCATTATGAGTCCGAGAAATGAGAAGATTGGGTTAAGAGTCCCGCCGAAGAAATCGCCGAGCACCCCCCAGTCTGCGCGGGTTGCATTTAGCAGGATATCGGTGCCAAAAGCGGCCGTGTATAGCGCGTAAAGCTGCCATGCGAACACTGCGGCTATTAGCAGTACGACTAAGAGAAGGATAAGCAGCCAGTACTTTTTCATGGGCATCACATTCGAGGAAGCGGCTAACGTGAAGTGGACACCAGCGCGTCCGTTTACTGGCTTATTGGTCAAAACGACCTGAATTTTTAAGCCATTGTTTTACAAATACGAAAACCGAGGTCAGGCCTGGCCTTTTGCCATCAGGGCTCATCCTCCAGCGCATGAGCCACCGCCAGCCCCCGATCCAAGAACCCAATCAGCATCATCCCCAGCGCATTCCGGCGTCAATTCCATTTCCTCTAAAAGTGTGAGAAATATCAAATCCGCCGGCAATTTCCTTGTCATCGGCATTGGGCGCTCTCCTTGCGCGATGCCATCCGGATCGGCTCGAGGGCCTATCCCGTACAGTTAAAACCCGATCAAGACTGCTCAGGCGCTGGAGCCGCTGGGGCTGCGTCCTGGCGGGCTTTCACTGCGCCGGAAGCCCGCCCGTTTGGTCGGCGACGTTGCGGCGTTCGCCCTTTCGTACGGATCTGGAAGTATTCTTCACATCCTGAGCGGGGCAGATAGATCCCGCCTTTTCAAGGCCCGAACGATGAGCTCCCCACTGATCAGTGCTTATCTGATTTCCGTTGGCATCCTGCTGATGGCCGCTGCGCATGCGGCGATCCTGGCGCGGGGCAGCGGGCATGCGCGCGTGAACTGGTCCTTCGCGGCGATCTGCGTGGGTTTTGCCGGCTTCCAGTTCTGTAATGCGCTGCAGTATTCGGCGCCGGATCACGCGCGCGCGCTGGCGGCGCATCTGTGGGTGAATTTCTTTTCGGTGCTGGTGATTCCGCCGATTGCGCTGGCGGCTGCGGCGCTGGATCCGAAGAAGCGTTCGCGGCAGCCGTTTGTGTGGCTGATGGGCTTCGTGCTGCTGGTGATCGGCTACAACTTCTTCATGCCTTATGGCTACCGTTTCTATGCGCTGGACCCGGACAAGCTGCTGACCCTGCCCTGGGGCGAGAACATCCGGATGATCCAGGGCCAGGCGAATCTGGTGTACCGGGCGACGCGTCTGGTGTCGCTGATCGTGATGGTCTACACGCTGGGGGTGACTTTCTCGCTGATGCGCATGAAGGATCGGCTCTCGAGCACGCTGATCTGGATCGGGCTGGCGATCATGCTGGTGACGCTGGCGCTGTCGAGCATGTCCGATTCGGGGGTGATCAGCGTGCCCTACCTCGGCGGCTTCGGTTTCGTGTTTCTGGCCGGCTCGTTCTCGCTGGTGGTGCGCAAGGAAATGCGCGTGCGCGAGCTGCAGGAGAAGCGCATTGCGCGGGCCCTGGCCAAGGAGGTGCAGGGGCGGCGGCTGGCTGATGCGCGGGCCGATCAGATCCTGCATCACGATGCGCTGACCGGCCTGCCAAATCGGGCCGGTTTCATCCTGTGCCTCGAAAACATGATCGCGCAGCACAGCCCTGAGACGAAGATCGCAGTGCTGCTGTTTGATATCGACCGCCTCGGCGCGCTCAAGGGGACCCACGGCCTCGCCACCAGTGATGAGCTGTTGCTGCAGGTGAGCCAGCGCTTGCGCGGCCGGATTCGCGACAGCGATGTGCTGGCCCGCTCGCGCAGCGATGGCTTCGCGCTGATTGCCAGCCAGATCAAGACGGCCTCGGGCGTCGGGGTGTTCTGCGAGAAGCTCCGCGGCACGCTGACCGAGGCGGTGGCGGTAGAGGGTCAGCACTTCAAGCTCAGCGCCAGCATCGGGCTGGCGATCTATCCGGATGACGCGACCAACGCCGGCGAGCTGCTGTCTGCCGCCGAGCTGGCCCTGCATGAGGCGAAGAATGCCGGGGTGAGCCAGATCCGCAGTTTCCATCCGGCGCTGAAGGAGAATTTCCGCCAGCGTATCGGCCTCGAATCGGCGCTGCGCGAGGCACTGGATCGGAAGCAGTTCTTCCTCTGCTATCAGCCACAGGTGAGCGCCAGCACGGGCCGCACCCTGGGCATGGAGGCACTGATCCGCTGGCAGCACCCGGAGCTGGGCCTCGTCTCCCCGCTGCATTTCATTCCGCTGGCCGAGGCCAACGGCTTGATCGGCCATATCGGAGCCTGGGTGATCGACACGGCCTGCGCTCAGCTCGCGGCCTGGCGGCAGGCTGGGCATGCCGATCTGCGCATGGCGGTGAACCTTTCGGCCACTCAGTTGCTCGATCCCTATCTGGAAGACACGCTGCTCGGCGCCATCGCCGGCCATGGTCTGGTGCCGGCGGATCTGGAGCTGGAAATCACCGAATCGGTGCTGATCCAGGATCCGGAGCAGACCGTGGCGCGCTTCAACGCCCTGCGCCAGCTGGGCCTGCGCCTGTCCATCGATGATTTCGGCACCGGTTACTCCTCGCTGAGCTATCTGCGGGTGCTGCCGGTGCAGGCCTTCAAGCTCGACCGCAGCTTTGTGGAAGGGCTCGGCAAGGACGAGACCAGCCTCGAAATCTGCGCCAGCGCGATTCGCCTGGCGCAGAACCTGAACCTCGACATCATCGCCGAGGGCGTCGAGACCCAGGCCCAGGCCGAGTGGTTGCGCGCGCTGGGCTGCCCGATCTTTCAGGGTTATCTGTTTGCGCGCCCGCTGGTGGCGGAAGCGGCCACTGAGCATCTGGCGCAGGAGCGCGCCGGTGGGCCGGGCGCGGCGGGCGAGCTGTTGCTGCCAGGCTTCGGGCCGGCGCCCTTGCTGCCATGAGGCGGGCGATGCGCAGTGGTTTCTTCCGGCACGGGCTGATGGGCGCGGCACTGGCCGGGCTGCTGCTGGGCTGTGCGGCGCTGCCGCCGCAATCGTCGCCGAGCGTGCCGGGCGTGGCGCGCAGCGTGCCGGCGCTGGAGAAGAAGGATGGCGGCGTGTTCCTGCGCAAACACGCGGCCTGCCTGCAGCAGGTGCAGGGTGGCGATGTGGAGCTGCTCTTTCTCGGCGATTCGATCACCGAAGGCTGGGCGAAGCAGCCGGCGCTATGGCAACAGCATTACGGCGCCTGGCGCACGGCCAACTGCGGGGTGGGCGGTGATCGCGTCGAGCATGTGCTGTGGCGCCTCGATCATGGTCTGCTGGCACAGACCCGGCCGCGTGTGGTGGTGCTGATGATCGGCACCAACAACAGCGCTTCGCAGGGCGCGGATTACATTGTGGCCGGCATCCAGGACATTCTCGCCACGCTGCAGGCGGGCTCGCCGCAGAGCCGGGTGCTGCTGCTCGGCGTGCTGCCGCGCGGGCCGCGCCGCAATGCCGATGGCAGCATGGATGACGGGCTTCGGCGGATGGAAGTGATCCGCGCCGTGAATGCGCGCCTCGCGCAGCTCGATGATGGCCAGCGCCTGCGCTATCTGGATATCGGCGAGCGCTTTCTGGTGGAGGGCCGTATCCCGCCCGAGCTGATGCCGGATCAGCTCCACCCTGGCACGCGTGGCTATGCCATCTGGGCCGATGCGATGCAGGGCCTGCTCGACGAGATGATGGCGCAGACGCGGTAGCGGCGCCTTCCGCCGCGTGTGGCCTTACGCAAGGGGCATGCTTCAGCCAAGGAGTGTGCGCAGGCTGCTTGCCAGCGCTTCGAACACCACCTTGCAGCGCGGGCTGTTGCGCAGATCGGTGTGCATGGCGACCCAGGTCGGCAGCGCTATGCTGATCTGAGGCAACAGCGCCTGCAGCTGGGCATCGCGGCGCGCCACGCCGTGCTGGCAGAAGCCGATGCCGGCTGCAGCACGGAGCAGGGCGAGCTGGCCGAGGTCGCTGTCGCAGCGCAGGGCAAAGGCTTCGCGCCGCCACTGCGCGAAGCCCTTGCCGGCGGCCCGGATGAAAGGGGTTTCGAGATCGAAGCCGATCAGGTCGTGCTGCGCCAGCTCGGCCACGCTCGCCGGCTCGCCCTTGCGCGCGAGGTAGTCGCGGTGGGCGTGCAGGCCCACGGTCACGCTGCCGACGCGAGTGGCGAGGAGTACATCCTGGCGCGGCGGGGTCATGCGTACGGCGATGTCCACCTCGCGCTGGACAAGATCCTGCACCCGGTTGCTGAGCACCAGTTCGATCTCGAGTTCGGGATGGGTCTGGCGCAGGCGGGCGAGGATCGGTGGCAGCCATTCGATGCCCATCACCTCGCTGGCCGAGACGCGCACCGCGCCGCGGACGTTTTCGCCCAGGCCGCCGGCCACGCGCTCCAGCGAGGCGGCAATGCTGTGCATGGCTTCGATGTGGCCGCGCAGGGCGGTGGCGGCATCGGTGGCGGCGAGGCCGGTCTGTGAGCGGGTGAACAGCGCCACGCCCAGTTGCTGCTCCAGTGCCGCGACCTGTCGCCCGAGGGTGGGCTGGGTCAGGCCCAGCGCGCGGGCGGCGCCTGAGAGTGAGCCTTCCTGCAACACGGCGAGGAAGCTGCGGTAGAGATCCCAGGGGATGGTGGTGGTCATGCATAAATGTATAGCGGCGCTACGCATTTGGGTAATTTCCGTTTGATCTGGTGGCGCCCAGAATGCAGCGCATCGCAAGTCTGCGAGGCGAAAAGGAGCGGCGTGATGGACAGGAACGAAACGGCAGGGAACGGCGAGATGCCCCAGCGGGCGCTGGTGCTGGGGGCTTCGGGCGGGGTGGGCGGCGAGCTGGCGCGCGAGCTGCTGCGGGCGGGCTGGCAGGTGCGTGGCCTCAAGCGCGGGCTGGGCGTGCCGCGCCTGTTGCGTGACGGAATCGAATGGCTGGACGGCGATGCGCTGAAAGAGGCCGATGTGCTGTCTGCCGCCGAGGGTTGCGCGGTGATTGCGCATGCGGTGAATCCGCCGGGTTACCGCAACTGGGGCGAGCTGGTCTTGCCGATGCTGGCCAATACGCTGGCGGCGGCGCGTCAGCAGGGCGCCACGATCCTCTTGCCGGGCACGGTGTACAACTATGGTCCGGACACTTTCCCGCTGATTGCGGAGGATGCGCCGCAGGCGCCGATCACCCGCAAGGGGGCGATCCGGGTCGAGCTTGAGCGCCGTCTGCAGGCGGCGGCGGAGGCCGGCGAGCTGCGGGTGATCATCGTGCGGGCCGGCGATTTCTTCGGGCCGCAGGCGCGCAACAGCTGGTTTTCGCAAGGCATGCTGAAGCCGGGGCGGGTGCCCAGCGCCATGCAATGGCCGGGTCGCCCCGGTGTGGGCCACCAGTTCGCCTATCTGCCGGATGTGGCGCGCACGATGCGGCGTCTGCTCGAAGTGCGCGAGCGCCTGCCGGCCTTCAGCCGCTTCAATATGGCCGGTCACTGGGATCCGGATGGCCGTGCCCTGGCGCAGGCGGTGTGCCGCGTGTTGCAGCGCCGGGGGCTGGCCGTGCCGCGGCTGAAAGCCTTTCCGTGGTGGCTGATGCGGCTCGCCGCGCCCTTCGTGACGACGCTGCGCGAGCTGCTGGACATGCGCTACCTGTGGCAGACCGAAGTGCGCATGACGAACGCGCGTCTGCTTGAAGTGCTGGGCGAGGAGCCGCATACCCCGCTGGACGAGGCCATCGAGGCGACGCTGGTAGGCATGGGCTGCCTGGCGCAACGCTGAGAGTGGAGGGGCGTGCACTGCCTGTCGGGCCGGGCGAACCGTCTGGCTCGCTGCGCCAGAAATGCGCAATCCTGGTCAAGACAATGCGGAGGTCTGGTCATAAGGTCGCCGGGCAGTTCCCAAAACCACAAGGGCATACGCCCGCGATCACGGAGACGATCAATGCACACAACTCATTCCCTGCGCTTCCTGGGCAGTCTCATGCTGGGCTTCTCGGCGGCGGCTTCGGCCGGCACCTATTACGTGGCCCCGGGGGGTAGCGATACTGCGGCCGGCACCCAGGCCGCTCCCTGGAAAACGCTGAGCCGCGCCCAGACCAGTGCCGTGGCGGGTGACACCGTTTACGTGCGCGGCGGCACCTACACCATCAAGACCGGCGTGAACAGCTGCGCCTCGCAGACCGATGTGGTCAATGCCATTCTGCTCAACAAGAGCGGGGCTACCAGCAATCCGATCAAATACTGGGCCTACCCCGGTGAAACGCCGGTCTTCGATTTCAGCAAGATGACGGACAACTGCCGCGTGAAGGGCATCAACCTCAGCGCCTCGTGGGTGCACCTCAAGGGGCTGGAGATCAAGGGCGTGCCGCAGGGTAACTACCTGAACCACGAATCCTGGGGCGTGTGGGTGAATGGCAGCCGTAATGTGCTGGAGCAGCTGAATGTGCACAACATCATGGGGGCCGGCGTGTTCATCCAGAACGGCGGTTACAACCTGGTGCTGAACACCGATTCGCACGATAACTACGATCCCAAAACCTCCAACGGCGCAGGCCAGAGCGCGGACGGTTTCGGAGCTCACATCAAGGCCAGCAATCCCGGCAATGTGTTCCGCGGTTGTCGCGCCTGGAACAACTCCGATGATGGCTTCGATCTCATCAACGCCTATTCCAGCGTGACCATCGAAGATTCCTGGGCCTGGTCGCACGGTTACCTGCCGGGCACCACCGCTTCGCTGCCAGCCGGCAACGGCAATGGCTTCAAGATCGGCGGCTACGGCGGTGTGTATGTGGCCGGCGCGCCCAAGCACATCGTGCGCAAGTCGGTAGCCTTCAACAACAAGGCCAGCGGCTTCTATGCCAATCACCACCCGGTGGCGAACGACTACTTCAACAACACCGGCTACAACAACGGCATCGATTTCAACCTGCTCGGCATCGATTCCAGTGGCGCGGCGGTGAACCTTGGCACCCTGCGCAACAACATCGCGTACAAGGGCAGCCTGCTGGCTAACAACGCGGGCGTGAACACGCGCTACAACAGCTGGGATGCGGCTACCGGGGTGTCCGTGTCGGATGCGGATTTCCAGTCGGTGTCGACCAGCGGCTGGGATGCCGCCCGCCAGTCCGACGGCAGCCTGCCAGTGTTGAGCAAGCTGCGCCTGGCCAGCAGCAGCGACCTCATCAACAAGGGGGGCGACGTAGGCCTCAGCTACACCGGCTCTGCACCGGATCTGGGCGCCTTCGAGCGCTGAGCGGGACGTTCGCAGGGGCGGTTTCAGACCGCCGGGCGCGGGTGGGCTGAAGCCCTACCCGCGCCCGCCGTGGCACAAGCGGCCGTGTCTTCAGGCCGCCTGGTGGGTGCTGCGGAAACCGCGCAGGAAATTCTCGATCAGCATGTGGCTCATGGCTTCGGCATCCTGCCCGCCAGCGAGCTCCATGCGCTGGCTGATCTTGAGCAGGCAGATGCCGTGCACGCTGGCCCACAGTACCCGCGCGGCCTGCTCCACTTCGGTGGCACTGGCCCGGTCCGCCAGCGGGGCGAGCGCCGCTTCGACCAGCCCGAACACCTTGCCGACTTTCTGCAGGTGGCTCGCCGGCAGGGCACCGCCTTGTGCCGCGATGTATTCAAAAAGCATGTTCCAGCGCGGTGCGTCGTTTTCGGCATAGGCGATGTAGGCGCGTGCCAGCGCGAACACGGCTTCCTCGGGGCGGGTGGAGGCGCCGCTGCGCGCCTGCAACCAGGCGTAGAGCTTGTCCAGCGTGCGCTCGTTCACCTGGCGCACGACGTCGTCGAGGTTCTCGAAGACGAGGTAGAGGGTGCCCACGGTGTAGTCGATGGCGGCGGCCAGCTTGCGTGCCGAGAGCCCCTTGTAGCCCTCGGCGACGACGATGCGCTCGGCCGCATCGAGCGCCATCTGGTGGATTTCTTCCCTGCTGTGATCGTTGCGCCTGGCCATCCTGACTGTCTCCGCGTGGGTGCTGATGTCGTTGGAGAAGATTTTACCTGTTTATTGAACGACGTTCATTTGTGTGCTACAAACGCATCTGAACGATGTTCAATTGAACTTGGGTGCGTTGGCTGTTGCGCCCCGCAAATGAACAGGTTCTTTTTTCAGGCCGTTAATTGAACGGTGTTTATTACGCGAGGCGAAGATGAACATGATCCGGAAGAGTCGCTTGGGGATGTGGCGGATGCTGATCCTGCTGCTCGGCATGCTGGCGGGAACGATGGTGCAGGCGGCGGGTTTGCTGACCCCTGTTGATGGCAGCAAGCCGCCGCTTGATCTGCGCGAGCAGCATGTGAAGGTAGTGATCGAGGATGGCTTTGCGGTCACCACGGTGGAGCAGGTGTTCCATAACCCGCATGACAAGGATCTGGAAGCGATCTACTCCTTCCCGGTGCCGGAGCATGGCGCGGTGGGCGAATTCACGCTGTGGATCGATGGCAAGCCGGTCACCGGTGAAGTGCTGGAGAAGCAGCAGGCCCGCCAGCTCTACGAGCAGGAAAAGAAGGCCGGGCGTGATGCCGGCCTGACCGAGAAGGACAGCTACAAGACCTTCGACATCAGCGTGGCGCCCGTGCGTGCCGGCCAGGACACGCGCATCCGCCTCGTCTATCTGCAGGCGGCAGCCGTGGATACCGGCATCGGCCGCTATGTGTATCCGCTCGAAGAGGGCGGCGTGGATGAGCAGAAGCTGGCTTTCTGGACCGCCAACCCGAAGGTGAGCGGCAGCTTCAGTTTCAACCTGCACCTCAAATCCAGCTATCCGGTGGATGGTATCCGCGTGCCGAACCAGGGCGCGGCGCAGGTGAGCCAGATTGGCCCCGGCGAATGGAAGGTGAGCCTCAGCAGCCAGGGCGCTACCGGCCCGGCCGCCAGTGAGAGCGGCAAGCCGGCCAGCGCTTCGGCGCCGGCGGCTTTCAACCCGCAGAGCGGCGGTGCGGCCTTTTCGCTGGACAAGGATCTGGTGGTGTACTGGCGCCACAAGGCCGGCCTGCCGGGCAGCGTCGATCTGGTCACCTACAAGCCGGATGCAGCCAAGCGTGGCACTTTCATGCTGACCGTGACGCCGGGTGACGACCTCAAGCCGATCACCGAGGGCAGCGACTGGATTTTCGTGCTGGACATGTCCGGCTCCATGACGGGCAAGTACGCCACGCTGGCTGACGGCGTGCAGCGCTCGCTCGGCAAGCTGCGCCCGAATGACCGCTTTCGCATCGTGCTGTTCAACGACCGTGCGACGGAGCTGACCGGGGGCTACGTGAATGCCACGCCGGAGATGGTCAAGCGCTATAGCGCCGAAGTGGCCGCGGTGCGTCCGAGCAGCGGCACCAATCTCTTCGCGGGTCTGCAAGTCGGGATGGACGCGCTGGAGGCAGACCGCACCAGTGCCATCGTGCTGGTTACCGATGGCGTGGCCAACGTGGGTGAAACCGCGCAGCGCAAGTTCATCGAGCTGATCCAGAAGAAGGATGTCCGCCTGTTCACCTTCATCATGGGCAACAGCGCCAATCGCCCGTTGCTCGAAGCGCTGACCCGTGCCTCCAACGGCTTTGCGATCAGCATCTCGAACAGCGACGACATCGTCGGCCAGTTGCTGACGGCGGTGAGCAAGGTGAGCCACGAAGCCCTGCACGGCGTGCAGGTGAAGATCAACGGCGTGAAGACGGACGACCTCACGCCGGCCCAGATCGGCAGCCTCTACCGTGGCCAGCAACTGGTGCTGATCGGCCACTACTGGGGCGACGGGCCGGCCAAGGTGGAGCTCACTGGGCGCGTTTCCGGCAACCCGAAAACCTACCGCACCGAATTCGCCTTCCCGGCGAAAACGGCTCAGCACCCGGAGCTGGAACGCCTGTGGGCCTATGCTTCGATCGAAGCGCTGCAAGCCGAGATGGCAGACTTCGGCGAGAAGGCCGACCTCAAGCGTGCGGCCACCGATCTGGCCCTGGAGTACTCGCTGGTGACCGACTACACCTCGATGCTGGTGTTGCGCGAGGAGCAGTTCGCCGCCAACAAGATCGAGCGCCGCAATCAGGCGCGCGTGGCGGCCGAGGACGCGGCGCGCCAGCAACGCGCACAGGGCGGCCCGGTGTCGCGCCGGGTGGATACCCAGCAGCCGATCAGCCAGGCTCCGCGTGCCAGTCACAGCGGTGGTAGTGGCGGCGGTGCGCTGGATGGCTGGAACGTGGCTGCGCTGTTGGCTCTGCTGGTCCTGAGCCTGCGTCTGCGCCGCGCGGCATGAGCGAGTCATCCCTTTCGCAAGCAGAGCCGGGCTGGCGTGGCTGGCCCTGGCTCAGCGCCCTCGGGGTGGCGCTGGCCATTCTGCTGTGGCTGGGCTTCGGCCCGGCCCCGGCGGCCCTGGTGTATGACCGGGGCGCCATCGCCGATGGCGAGTGGTGGCGCCTCCTCACCGCGCACTTCGTGCATAGCGATGGCGGCCACGCGCTGTGGGATATCAGTGCGCTGGCGATCATCGGCAGCCTGATGGAAACGCACGGCCGCTGCCGCATGCTGGTCGCCGCCGTGCTCGGCCTGCTCGCAGTGGATCTCGGTCTGTGGTTCGGCATGCCCGAGCTGGCGCGCTACTGCGGCCTCTCAGGCATGCTGAATGGATTGTTCGTGGTGGCGCTGGCCGACCTGTGGTGGGCGCACCGGCATCCGCTGTTCCTGCTCGCAGGCTGCGGGCTGGTCGTGAAGCTGCTGCTGGAGATCAGCGCCGGTCAGTCACTCGTCGTCAACACCGCCTGGCCCAGCGTGCCGTTGACGCATCTGGCTGGCGCCCTGGGCGGACTGCTGCTGCTGTGGTGGCGAAGCCTGGTGGTGTGCTTGCGCTGGAGCCGGCGGCTGGAGCACCCCGCCTGAGGTGGCGGACGTATTGGCCGCAGCCTGCGCCCAGGCGAGCGGGTGTTTGACGCGTCATGTGTTGTGGCCGAGCATCCGGCACTTGTCATATGAGGCAGCCCGTGCAGAGGGAGAAGTCGGCCTGTCTGCCCTTGAATCAGGAGTATCAGATGGGTCGCGCAGCCGTCGTCTTGTTCGCTCTGCTGATGGGGCAATCTGCCCAGGGCTATTCGCCACAAGCAGGAGACATCGTTTTTCACACCTCCCTGTCGAGTCAGAGCAGGGCCGTGCAGCTGGCGACAAAATCCCGCTACAGCCATATGGGGATTGTGCTGTTCCGCGATGGACAAGCTTTTGTCCTGGAGGCGGTACAGCCGGTCAGATACACCCCCTTACAGCAGTGGCTGGATCGAGGAAAGGACCGCCGCTATGTCATCAAGCGGCTCAAGACCCCCTGGTCGGAGGCGGCCATCAAGAGGCTGCAGCAGGACAGCAGTCACTATGAAGGCAAGCCTTATGACCTCGCCTTCGAATGGTCTGACAACCGGATCTACTGTTCCGAACTGGTGTGGAAACTCTACAAATCGGCGGCCGGAATTGAACTGGCGCCGCTGTCGAAACTGGGCGACTTTGATCTCAGCCACCCTTCGGTTCAAACCAAATTGAAGGAGCGCTATGGAAACAGACTGCCGCTTGCCGAGCCCGTCATCGCGCCGGCAGCCATCTTCGAATCTCCGCTGCTGAGGACCGTCAGTGAGCGATGAACGCTGCGCGCCGTCGCCGGCTAGCCGCCTCGCCGCGAGGGCGCCAGCGGACGCCCTGCAGGCATTGTTCATCCACGGCATGGGGCGCACCCCCTTGTCGGGATGGCGGATGCTGCGCACGCTTCAGGCGAACGGAATCGCAACCGGCACATTTGCTTACTCGACTGCGCTGCAGGATTTTGAACAGATCTCCCGCCGGCTCTCCGAACGCATTCAGATGCTCGCCGCCAGGGGCAACTACATTCTGATTGGCCATTCACTGGGAGGCGTGTTGCTCCGTTCGGCACTGGCTTCGCTCCCGGCCGCCACGCGCCAGCCTCTGAGGGTTTTTCTGCTTGGCTCTCCCACCCGGGCCGCGCGTTTGGCCCGGATGCTTGAACGCAATGTCGTCTTCCGGATCGCGACCGGGGATTGCGGCCAGCTGCTGGCTTCAGATGATCGGATGGGCGCCCTGTCGCCGGTGGCGGCGCCCACCACCCGCATCTGTGGAGATCGCGGGATCGCGCTGACCTCACGGTGGTTTGGCGCTGAGCCCAACGATGGTGTGGTGGCGCTGGCGGAAACTTCTGCACCCTGGATCAACGAAGCCGTCTTGGTGCCGGTCGTCCACACCTTCCTGCCCTCCAGCGCGCAGGTGGCGAGGATCATTCTGCTCCGCACGAGCGAAGACGCAGCCCGTCAAGGCAAGACCGGAGCGCTCCAGGCTCCCGGCGAGTGAGCCTTTCCAGACCGTGCTACGACCTGTTGCCCGGCGCGGATGAGTGAGCTCTGCATGCAGCGCAGGATGCGCTGGCGTCGATCTGCTGCACAGCCGGAGCAGGCTGCGGCACAATCATTCCGTGAGCAGGTTTTTCAGCCCCGCAGCGTGAAAGGAATTGCCATGGACATCTATATGCAGGCCGCCATTGAAGAGGCCGAGAAGGGGCGTGCCGAGGGCGGCATTCCGATCGGTTCGGTCTTGGTGCATGAGGGCCGCATCATCGGCCGCGGGCATAACCGCCGGGTGCAGCAGGGCAGTGCGATCCTGCACGGCGAGATGGATGCGCTGGAAAATGCCGGCCGCCTGCCGGCCCGTGTCTATCGCGAGGCTGTGCTCTACACCACGCTTTCACCCTGTCCGATGTGCAGCGGCGCGATTGCCTTGTATGGCATTCCGAAGGTGATCGTGGGTGAGAACGAGACCTTCATGGGCGAGGAAGGCTGGCTGCGCGCGCGCGGGGTCGAGGTGGACGTGCGTCAGGACGCACGCTGCGTGCATCTGATGCGCGAGTTCATCGCGGCGTGCCCGGAGCTGTGGAACGAGGATATCGGGGTATAGGCAGGCAAGGGGCGCGCTCGCGCGCCCGTCTGGCCTTCACTCAGCGCGGGTAATAGCCGTAGGGCGAGGATGAGGACTGGCTGCTCGGGATGCCGCCCGAGGTGCGCCGGTTATCCCGCTCGAGCTGGCGCAGATAGGCCTGCTCCTTGGCGAGGCGATTTCTGGCGTCGCTTTCTTCCCGTCGGCGCAGGGATTCCTGCTCGCTCTGGAGGCGTTGCTGGGAGCGCTGGGCGGCGAGTTCTTCGCGGCGTTGCTGGGACTCCTGGCTGGCGAGGTTGCGGTCCACTTCCCGGCTGATGCTGCGGGCTTCGGATTCGAAGCGGCGCTGCTCGGCCAGGCGGCGCGCCTCTTCCTGTTCCTGAGCGCGGCGCGCATCGCGCTGGGCGGCCAGCTCTGCGGCTTCGGTGCGTGCCCGGGCTTCGTCCTCCAGCCTTTGCTGTTCCAGCTTCAGCACTTCGGCGGCCACACGTTGCCGCTCGAGTTCGACCTTGTGGTTGAAGTAGAAGTAGCTGCCCACGCCGATGGCCAGCAGGATCACGGCCGCCCACTTGAGGCCATTGCCAATGCCTGCTTCTGCTTCGACCGGTGCATAGCTGTAGGCCACTTCCTGTGCAGGCGGATTGCGGCGGGCGTCGTAGCGCTCACGGCGCTGCGGATTGGAGAGGGTCTGCCAGGCGTCCTTGATCAGATTGAAGTGGGTATCCGGATCCAGGGTGTCCGACTTCAGCTTGCCTTCCAGATACCTGGCTTTCAGGCGCTCATAGGCGGATTCGATGGCATCGGCCGAAGCGCTCTGGCTCACTTCGAGCAAATCGTAAAGCGTCTTTTCCTGGGGCATGTGCAGACCTGTCTGGCTCAAGAAGTCGAGATGCCCTGCGCAGGTGCTTCCGGCGGGCACTGACGGATTCGGTGTTTGCCGTGAATATATCGTTTTCAAGCCATCGACATGCGGCGCAATGAGGCCCAAAAGCGGAATTTTTCCGCCTTTCGGACGGATTCTGCGGCCTCAGGCGAAGCGCTGCTGGAAATCCGTGATCAGTGCATTCAGCACATGCGGATCGGTGCAGGCGTGGTGCAGCTTGGCGGCCAGCGGGATCAGCAGGCGGCCGCCCTGCTCGTAGCGCTGGCCGAAGTAGAAGCCGGGCTGACACTGGATCCGGCTCTGGCGCCAGTGCAGGCTCAGGCCGCTGAAGCGCAGCTGCGGCAGATTGCCGATGAAGCAGGCCGCGAGAAAGGTGGTTTCTGGCAGGCGCGGCAGTTCGCCACGCCGGGCTGCGTCGAGCTGCTGGCGATAGTGCCCGGCAAAGTCGGCAAGGCTGAGGCGGGTGGTGTTCTCGAGCAGCAGTTCAGTGAAGCGCTGGGCGCCGCCGATGGCCACCGGCACCACGATCGGGGCATTCTCCAGCACCCACCATTCGGCATGAAACCGGCGTAGCTGGAAATCGGGCTGGCCCTGCATCGCCTGGGCCAGATGCCAGATGAGGAAGGAAAAGAAGCTCAGGCCGGCAAGGCCTTGCGCGCGATAGGCGGCATGCGCTTCAGTAACGTCCAGCTGCAGGGTGATGTCGACGAAGGGGTCCTGCGCCACCGTCTCGTCAGTGAAGAAATCCAGCGCCCAATCGAGATAGCCCTTGCGCTCGGCGCTGCTCAGCGGGCGGGCGGACCAGGCTTGCAGGCTGTCCGGCGGGAGGGGCGGGGTCTGGTTCATGGTGTCCGGGAGGAGAAGTCGCGGGCTGCATTCTCGCTCATGCGGCGCAATTGCGCGGCGCTGGCCTGTGGGGGGAGGATCGGGAGCCAAAAAAGGCGACGATTCTGCTCAAGGCAGGATGAGGTGCTGCCGTGAATACATGCTTCCCCGTATGTTCAATTCACCGCGTACAGCCATGACTCTCCGCTCCCGCCTGATCCTCTTCGTCACCGCACTGGTGACGGCCATCATCCTGATCCTGTCCACCGCGGCCTATCTGCGCATGCAGGACGAGATCACCAACGGGGTCGAACGCGAGATCCAGGCTGCGGTGGTGGGCAGTGGCGAGGCGCTGAGCCGCTGGGCCATGCAGCGCAGCGATGCGATCCAGGCCGCGGCCAGCCATGTCAGCAGCAGCACCGAACCCTATCTGCCGCTCCAGATCGGCAAGGAGGGCGGGCGTTTTGACCAGACCTTCGCGGGCTTTGCCGACAAGCGCATGCACTATCACAACCCGGAGAAGAAGCCTCCCGAAGGCTATGACCCGACCTCGCGCGCCTGGTACAAGAAGGCCAGCGAGGAGAAGACGGCCGTTCTCACCGCGCCTTACGTGTTCTCGTCGACCAAGAAACTCGGCGTGACCTTCGCTGCGCCGGTGCTTGAGAATCAGAGTGTGGTGGGGGTGGTGGGCGGCGATATTGCGCTCGAAGACATCATCAAGCTGACCCAGGACATCAAGCTCAACGGCGAGGGCTATGCCTTCCTCGTGACGCGTGACGGCAAGATCGTGGCGCACCCGGCCGGCGAAAGCACGCTCAAGCCGGTGAGCGAGATTCTGCCGGGGCTGGCGAGCGAGGACCTGCTGCGCCTTGCCGGCGCCCGGAAGCTGGAGGAGATGCAGATCGATGGCCGTGCCAGCCTCGTCAGCATCACGCCGGTCGCCGGTACGGACTGGCTGCTGGGAACGGTGATCGACCGCGACAAGATCTTCGCGCCGCTCAAGGGCATGCTGGTCTTGCTGCTGGCGCTGGGCGTGATCCTTGGCGGCGTAGCGGTAGGCGTGGCGAATCTGGCCCTGGCACGTCTGCTGGGAGGCCTCAACCGCCTGCGCGATGCGCTGATCGAGATAGCCTCCGGCGGCGGCGACCTGACGCGCACCCTGCCGATCGCGCATCGCGATGAAATCGGCCTCACGGCGGAGGCCTTCAACCGCTTCACTGCGAGCTTGCGCGAGATGTTCCTCGCCGTGCGCGAGCAATCCACCCAGATGGGGAGCGCCGTGCACAGCCTTGAGCAGGCGACCCGCACCTTGTCGACCGATTCGGTGAAGCAGGCAGATCTGTCGACCTCGACGGCAGCGACGATCGAAGAAATCACGGTGAGCATCAATCACATCGCTGATAACGCCCAGGAAGCCGAACAGACCGCCATCAACACGGGTCGCATCTCGCAGGAATCGGCTGCCGCCGTGGATGAACTGGCGGCCGGCATCGACCGCATCTCCGGCTCGGTCGAACAGCTCTCGGCCACGCTCGGCCGCCTTGGCACCAGCTCCACCCAGATCACCAGCATCATTGGCGTGATCAAGGAGATTGCCGAGCAGACCAATCTGCTGGCCCTGAATGCGGCCATTGAGGCGGCACGCGCGGGCGAACAGGGACGGGGCTTTGCCGTGGTGGCCGATGAAGTGCGCAAGCTTGCCGAGCGCACCGGCAAGGCCACCGTGGAGATCGGCCAGCTCATCGAGTCCAATCACCGTGAGATCGCTTCGGCGCTCGATGACATGGACAGCACGCGGCGCTCGGTGGTGGAGGGCGTCAGCACCTCGCACCAGGTCGCGCAGCGCATGGGCGGCATCGATGCGCAGATGAACCAGGTGGTGCGTGGCATCCGTGACATTGCCGAGGCCACCCGCGAGCAGTCGGCCGCCACCAACGAGATGGCGCGGGCGGCGGAGCAGGTGACGCGGATGACCACCGAGACCGACGTGGCCGTGCAGTCGGCCGCGGGCAATGCCGCGCAACTGCATCAGCTCTCGCAGCAACTGCAGGCGCTGGTCGCCCAGTTCCGCCTGTGAGGCGGCCGGGCGTTCTGCCACAGGGCGGCGCGCCCATCCTGAAGCAGGCGTTCGGGCCCTGGAGGGGGCCGAACACCGTTGTGGGTGCGTCGCAGCGGCTGAGCCGCAGGCCTCTTTTCAGTCCTAGTCCGGCCGGCTGAAGGCGACCCTAAGAAGCTGTTCGCGATCTTACTGCGAGGCCGTGATCAGGGCTCATGCGCTGCTCGGAATCCTCATTTATCAACATAAACTCTGGTTCCTGTGCGGCTCTTCACTCTGCTGACGGCCTCTCGCGACAGATCGTGAACAGCTTCTAAAGCATTGCCAGGGCGCGGCGGGTCAGGAAACCATCGACGGCTTTGGACTGTTCCTCGATGCGTTTGAGCAGGCGACGTTTTTCCTGCGGACAGATCAGGATGTGCACCGGCTCGACCACCAGTTGCTGCCCCGCCAGTGATGCCGGCAGCCCTTCGGCCCGGATCGCTTCGGCAAAGTTCAGCGCGACCTGGGCGTTGTCGATCATGGCGTGGGCAGAGTAGTCGCGCACCTCGCCGCTGACCGAGATGAAGCGGCAGTCGCTCAGGCGACGCATCTTGTTGCCCTGCTGCGGCTTGTGGCAAGCCACCGTCCAATAGTTGATGCTTTCCTTCATTGCTGCCGAAAGCGGCTGGCCCCGGCCGCCGCTTTCCCCCCGTCTGCAACTCGTCCTGCGTTCTTGTCGTCACCCGCTCTGGCGATCTGGCGGGGGCTTGTGGCTGCGCGCACATTGGCCGCTGCCGGGAGATATATCGACCCTGCCTGCTACGACTTTAGTGTCAGTCTGGTGGCGCGCTGCAAGCTTTGCGCTGGATCAGTCGGCCGCCAGTCTTTCGGCCATCAGGCCGGCCAGCCAGTGCATGAACACCTGGACCCGGCGCGGCAGGTGGCGGCGATTGGCGTAGAGCAGGGAGACCGCCATGGCCGGCGCCGTGAAGGCCGGCAGGATATCGATCAGGCGACCGGCCTCAAGGTGACCACGCACGCCGGCACGCGGCACCTGGATGATGCCCAGGCCCGCAAGGCAGGCGCCTTCGTAGGAAAAGGTGGCGTTGACGCTCAGTGCGCCGGGCAGGGGAATGCTCTGAGTGTGGCCCTGCGCATCCACATACTCGAAACCGTCCGGGCGGGCGCCGAGGGTTGGCAGGTAATTCACCAGCTGGTGGCCGGCCAGCTCGGCCAGCGTGTGCGGCGTGCCGTAGCGGGCGAGGTAGGCCGGGCTGGCGAAGTTGCCCATGCGGTAGTGGCCCAGCGGCCGCGCGATCAGGCTGGAGTCGCTCAGGGTGCCCACCCGCAGTACGCAATCAAAACCTTCGCGGACCAGATCGACGCGTCGATCAGTGGAAGAGAGCTCGATCTCCAGCCCCGGGTGCTCGGCGAGAAAGGCCGGCAACTGCGGGATGACCAGATCGCGCGCGACAGCCTGCGGCATGTCCACCCGCAAGCGCCCGCGCAGCTCCGTGGGGCCGGCGCGGAACAGGCCCTGCAGCTCTTCCATGTCGGCCAGCATGTCGCGGCTGCGCTCGTAGAACACCTGGCCGTCCTGGGTCATCTGGACGCGGCGCGTGGTCCGGTGCAGCAGGCGGGTGCCGAGCAGGTTCTCGAGCTGCTGCACGGCGGCCGAAACGCTGGCCTTGGGCAGGCCCAGTTGCTCGGCGGTGCTCGTGAAGCTGGCCAGCTCGGCAACGCGCACATAGATACGCATGGCGTCCAGTTGATTCATGTCCCGACTCACTGTTCGTGGAATGCGAACAGTTTAGTCATTTTTGCGGTGTTTATCGCGGAGGTCCTGGTTAATAGACTGGCTTCACTGGCTCAACCCGAGCCAAGCCCACTCAAGGAGCTCAGCATGACTCGCAAGATCGCCCTCATTACCGGTGGCAGCCGTGGCCTTGGTCGCAGCGCCGCCCTCAAGCTTGCCGCGCGCGGCGTCGACGTGATCCTCACCTATCGCAGCCAGGTGGCCGAAGCGCAGGCCGTGGTGGCCGAGATCGAGGCGCTGGGCGCGCATGCCGTGGCCCTGCAACTGGAGGCTGGCGATGTCGCCAGCTTCCCGGCATTCATCGCCGAGGTGCGCAATGCACTGCAGACGCACTGGCAGCGCAGTCAGTTCGATTACCTGCTCAACAATGCCGGCATGGGCGTGTATGGCAGCATCGCCGAGACCAGCGAGGCGCAGTTCGACCAGCTTGTGAATGTGCATCTGAAGGGCGTGTTCTTCCTGACCCAGGGCTTGCTGCCGCTGATTGCCGAGGGCGGCCGCATCCTCAATGTGTCCTCCGGCCTGGCCCGCTTCTCCTTGCCGGGCTATGCCGCCTATGCAGCCATGAAGGGGGCCATCGAAGTCTTCACGCGCTACCTCGCGCTGGAGCTGGGGCCACGCCGGATTGCGGCCAATGTGATCGCGCCGGGTGCCATCGAGACCGATTTCGGCGGTGCTGCCGTGCGCAACAACCCGCAGCTGAATGCCATGATCGCCGGCCAGACTGCGCTGGGGCGTGTCGGCCAAGCCGACGACATCGGCAGCCTGATGGCGCTGCTGCTGTCGGACGAAGCCGGCTGGGTCAATGGCCAGCGCGTGGAAGCTTCAGGCGGCATCCATCTGTAAGTGCATCTGGCATTCGGGCATAGGCAGGCGTGGCGTCGGCCACTCCTGCAGTCTGTCACCGTATCAACCGTAGCTGAGGCTGCTGCTCTTGCCGCGGAACACCCAGTAGGAGAAGGCGGTGTAGGCCAGGATCATCGGCACGGTGATCACCGTGCCGATGAAGATCACCGTCAGCGCCGGGGTGGAGGCCGCGGCCTGGAACAGGCTCAGGCGGTCCATGATGATGTAGGGATAGAGGCTGTAGGCGAGGCCGAAGAACCCCATCAGCAGCACGAAGATGCTCAGCACGAAGGGCAGCCAGGCAAACTCTTCACGCACCCTGGGCCGCCCCAGCACCCAGCCCAGGCCCAGCAGGGCCGCGCCGCAGCTGAGTGGAATCGGCAGCAGGGCGAGGAAGACCGGCATTGCGAACCACTTGGCCCGCACCGTGTCGCTGAGCCAGGGCGTGGCCAGCGAAATCAGGATCAGCCCCAGCGCCACCGGCAGCAGGGCTCGCCGGCCCCAGCGCTGCGCCTTTTCCTGCAGTGCGCCTTCGCTCTTCAGGAGCAGCCAGCAGGCGCCGAGCAGCACATAGGCGGCCGGCAGGGCCAGCGCGATCAGCCCGGCAAACGCCAGCGGCCCGGCGCCTTCGGCAAAGCCGCTGATGTAGCGGCCAAGCATCCAGCCCTGGGCGAGGGAGGCGGTCAGCGAGCCGGCGAAGAACGCCAGGTCCCACAGACCCTGGTGCTGGTCGCGCGCCTTGACGCGGAAATCAAAGGCCACCCCGCGCAGGATCAGGCCGATCAGCATGGCCGTGACCGGCAGGTAGAGCGCTCCGAGGATCAGGCCATGGGCCTGCGGAAAGGCGATCAGCAGGATGCCCACGCCGAGCACCAGCCAGGTTTCGTTGGCGTCCCAGAAGGGGCCGATGGCGGCGATCATGGCGTCCTTCTCGGCCCGCTCGACCAGTGGCAGGAGCAGGCCCACGCCGAGATCGAAGCCGTCGAGCAGCACATACAGCAGCATCGCCACACCCAGCACGGCGAAGAAGAATACGGGCAGGAACTGATCGAAATTCATGCTGCATCTCCTGCGGCTTGGCCGGCTTTGCCGGCCATGTAGAAAAGGACGCTGACATAGGCGGCCAGGAGCAGCGCATAGGTGATCAGATAGGCCGTGAGCGAGATGGCGATGGTGGCGGCCGGGGCCGGGCCGACCAGATCGGCGGTGAGCAGTTCGCCGAACACCAGCCAGGGCTGGCGGCCGATCTCGGTGACATACCAGCCGGCGAGGGTCGCGACCCAGCCGGAGAAACTCATCGCCGCGAGGAGGCGCAGCAAGGGGCGTGGCAGGGCCTCGGCACGCCCGGCGCGGCGCAGCGCCCAGACTCCGGCCCAGCTGGCGAACAGCATCAGCACGCCCACCCCGACCATGATCCGGAAGCCCCAGAACAGCGGCGCTACCGGCGGATGGCGGCCTTCGAACTCACTGAGCCCGCGGATCTCGCCGGCCATGTCATGGGTCAGGATCAGGCTGGCGAGCTTCGGGATGCCGATCTCGAAATGGTTGCTGCGGGTTTTTTCATCCGGCAGGGCGAAGAGCAGCAGCGGTGCGCCGCGCTCGGTCTGCCACACGCCTTCGATCGCGGCGATCTTCTGGGGCTGATGCTTAAGAGTGTTGAGGCCGTGAAGATCGCCCAGCAGGATCTGCAGCGGGATCAGCAGCGCGGCTGCGAAGAGACCGGTGCGCAGCGCTACGCCGGTAGCGGCGCTGGCCCGTCCGCGCAGGATCTGCCAGGCCGACAGGCCGGCGATCAGGAAGGCCGCGGTGAGGCCGGAAGCCAGCAGCATATGGCCGAAGCGATACGGGAAGGAGGGGTTGAAGATCACCTCCAGCCAGCTCGCTACATGATACTGGCCGCCCTCGACGTAGAAGCCTGCCGGCGTCTGCATCCAGGAATTCAGGGCCAGGATCCAGAACGCCGAGGCCGTGGTGCCCAGCGCCACCAGCGCCGTGGCGGCCAGGTGCAGGCGCTCGGATACACGGTCATGGCCGAACAGCATCACGCCGAGGAAGGTGGCTTCGAGGAAGAAGGCGGTGAGCACTTCGTAGCCCAGCAGCGGTCCGGCGATATTGCCGACCCGCTGCATGTAGCCGGGCCAGTTGGTGCCGAACTGGAAGCTCATGGTGATGCCCGAGACCACGCCCATTGCGAAAGTCAGCGCGAAGACCTTGGTCCACAGCCGGTAGGCTTCCAGCCAGGCCGTGTCGCGGCTGCGGATCCAGCGCCAGCGGAAGAACAGCAGTGCCCAGCACAGGGCGATGCTGATGGTGGGAAACAGGATGTGAAAGCTGATGTTGGCCGCGAACTGCAGGCGGGCCAGGAGGAGGGGGTCGAGGGCGTCCATGTCGGTTCTCTGTGCTGCGCTGAAACGGGGCTAAGTGCGTGGCTTGGCGCCTGTGGCGCGCTTGATCTTGTCGGTGAAGTCGAGCAGCTTGTGGACGGTGGAGCCCATGCCCATCAGCTTGCTGAGGGTGGCGCTGTCGAGGCGCTGGATATCGTCGAACCAGTTGGTGAGTTGCTCGATCAGGCCGTGCATGTCGCGCATGCGCTCCTGGGCGTGGCGATCCTCGGCGCTGGCAGCGTCGTCCATCAGCGCGGCGCGCAGCATCGACAGGGTTGGCTCGATCTCGCGGCGGCGACGCTCTTCCGCCAGCGTGCGGAACACCTCCCAGGCGTCGCCGGGGGCCTCGAAATACTCGCGCCGGTCGTTCGGAAAATGGCGCAGACGCACCAGCCGCCAGGCCTGCAGCTCCTTGAGGCCCATGCTGACATTGGAGCGCGAAAACTCCAGTTCCTCGGCGATCTGGTCGGCATTGATCGGCTCGGCGGAGACGTAGATCAGCGCGTAGATCTGCCCCACGGTGCGGTTGATGCCCCAGCGGGAACCCATCTCGCCGAAGTGCGAAACGAAACTGCGGACAAGGGGAGTCATGTCCAGCTCTCTGTTGTTTATTGATCTGGATCAAGCCTATCACAAGTTTCAGGAATTACTGAAAATTGAAAATTCTGCTTTTGCAGGGCCGGCCTTTTCCGCCGGGGGCCGAGTTGGCGGGGAGCCCATGTGGCCCAAACCGCCTTCGTGACTCCGACTTGTGCGCCATGACAAGCTCGCGCCGGAGCTGTTTTTCCAAGGCCGGATTCGGCCGCTGGCGCCCGAACAGGCACGGCCTCGTCTGGCGTGGTGGGCCGCTGCTCTGGCGAGCTGGCCTGAAGCGGCTCGTCCGGGCATGATCGGGCAATGAACTTTGTTCTCCAGCCTGTGTCACACGCCCGGTTAACGCCGTCCTCCCTCTCTTTCCCCGAAAGCTGCTCATGACCGTCCGCAAGATTCTCGCCGCCACCTGCCTGTTGTGGGGCGCCTGCGCCCAGGCCCAGATGGCGGGCACCAGCGTGTCGCTGGGCCAGGTCCACCTGAATGAAGCCAACCTGTCCGGGGGGGGCTCGACTTCGGTGGAAAACACCCAGCTGTCCTTCTCCCACACCGCAGCGATCGGCGCCGGCACCACGTTGGGCCTGCAGCTGCGCGGCGATCACGAATTCTGGTCTTTCGAGGGCACGCGTGCCGCGCCCTGGCAGGATGTGCAGCGCTTGTCGCTGGGCCTGCCGCTGAGCCGCAGCCTGTCGGACGGCTGGAGCATGATGCTGACGCCGCGCGCCGAATGGGCCGGTGAGGAGGATGCCAAGAGCAGCGATTCGCTGGCCTGGGGTCTGATCGCGGGCGCCAACAAGCAGTTCGGTCAGGGCCAGCGCATCGGCTTCGGTCTGACAGCCTCGCGCACCCTGGACAAGGACACCGAGTTCTTCCCCTTCGTGATGGTCGACTGGCGCTTTAACGAGCAATGGCGCCTGTTCAACCCGCTGGGCCTGGGCCTGTCCGGGCCGGCTGGCCTCGAGCTGGCTTATCGCGTGACGCCTGGCGTGGAACTGGGCCTGGGCGGCTCCTGGCGTAATTCGCGCTTCCGCCTCGCCGAAGACAATGCCTTCTCGGCCGGCGGTGTCGGTCAGCTGAGCTATGTGCCGGTGTTCCTGCACCTGTCCTGGAAGCCGGTGCCGGTGTTCAGCCTGGATGCCTACGCCGGCATGATGCTCAATGGCCGCCTCAAGGTTGAAGATCGCGATGGCAACGATGTGAGCACCCAGTACATGGACAACACGCCGTCCTTCGGGCTGGCCGCGAGCTTCCGTTTCTAGGATGCTGGGCGGTTGAGGCTCCGCCGCGGGTGAGCCGCTCAGGCCTCGCTGATCGCCGGCTGCATGGCCAGCCCGCTTGCGGTGGGGCCGGGCGGTGAAGTCACGTTGTTGAAGACCAGGCCGAGGATGCGCCCGCGCGCACGCCGCAGGCGCCGCAGCGAACGCGCTGAGAGCGGGTGCACGGTGTCGCGGGCCCGCACTACCAGCAGGCAGCGGGTGCACAGCGGGGCCAGGGCCAGCGCATCGCTGACCGGTGCCAGCGGTGGTGAATCAATGATGATGTTGGCGTAACGGGTGGATAGCTGCGCGAGCAGCTCCACCATGCGCGGCGATTGCAGCGCTTCGAGCGGTTCCGTCAGGGGCAGGCCGGCCGGCATCACATCCAGATCGCTGCCGATCAGGCGATGGATGCAGCGTTCCACCGCTACCCCCAGTTGCAGATGATTGCCCAGGCCCGGCAGCTCGCGTTGAACGCCGAGCTGTTCAGTCAGGCCGGCGCGGCGCAGGTCGGCATCGATCAGCAGGCACGGCCCGGTCTGCGCCATGGCGAGTGCCAGATTGGCGCTGATGGTGCTTTTGCCTTCACCGGCGACGCTGGAGGTGATCAGGGTGCGCCGGCAGCTGAGGTCCAGATCGGCCAGCAATATGCTTGAGCGCAGGCTGCGGATGCTCTCGGCGAGGCGGCTCAACGGTGCGTCCACCTGAACCGTGGCCAGGCTGCGGACCCAGGGCAGCGACACCCAGGGCAGTTCGGCGAGCACCGGGTGGGCAAAGCGTCGCTCGGCCTCGCTGGCGCTGAATACACCGAGCGCCAGGCGATCGCGCAGGATGGCGAACAGCGCTGCGAGCAGCAGGCCCAGCACACCAGCGGCGAGGATCAGGCGTGGCCGGTTCGGGCTCACCGGGCGCAGCTGAGGGCTTGCCGACTGGATCAGGCGGGCCGGATCGCCGCGCAGATCGTGCTGGGCGCTGACTTCCTTGTTCCGCACGCTGAAGCGCGCGTGATGACTGCGGTCGCTGGCGACCTGACGCTCCAGCGCGGCCAGCGCCGCTTCATCGCGATTGAGCCGCTGCACCACGGCGCGGGCGCTGTCGAGTTCGGCCTGCAGCATGCGTTCGCTGGCACGGGCGCGCTGGGCGTCCGCCTCCAGCCCGGCCAGGGCCACGCTGATCAGGTTGTTCAGGCGCTCCTCGGCGGAGGCCAGCTCGGCCGCGGCTTCGCGTAGGCGCGGATGCTCGCTGCCGTAGCGCTCTTGCAGGCGGGCCAGATTCTGGCGGGCCAGATCGCTTACGCCGCGCGCGCTCTGCACATCGGCATTGCCCAGCACACCGGGCAGGCGCGCACGCTCGTCGGGCGCGGCAGTGCGGGCCTGTTCCCAGGCGCTCTCGGCACTGATCCGGCGGCTGCGGGCGCTGGCCAGCTGGATGCCCAGATCGGTGATGCGCTGGGCGACGAGGGCCTGGCCGTTGCCGCCCAGATCCACCAGCCCACGTCGTTCGCGAAAGGCCTGCAGGGCGCGTTCCGAGGACTTGAGGCTCTGCAGTTGCTGTGCTTCGTGCTGGCTGAGGACTTCGCCGGCCTGCTCGGCATTCAGGATGCGGGTTTCGAGCAGGGCGCCGAGATAGTTGTCCACCACGCCATTGGCCACCCGCGCGGCTAGCGCCGGATCGGCCGCATAGAAGCGGATCGCCAGCAGCTGGCTCTTGCCCACCGGCGCCACCTGCAAGCGGCTGGCATAGTGCTGCCAGGTCGCCTCGGCGAGCAGTTCAGGGGTCCATTCGATGGCTTCCGGGGTCTTGCCGATGAGCCCCAGCAGGCGGGCGCGCAGGCCGGGGCGGGCACGGCGCGGATCGAACTCGGCCTCGTCCCACAGCTTGAGGCTGTCCACCACGCGCAGGCCCAGGCTGCGCGAGCCGAGGTATTCCGCCTGGGTTACGAAATGACTGCGCCCGCCCTGCACTTCGCTGAGATCGTCGAGGGCCAGTAGCTGCCCCGGGTTGTCGCCGATCAGCAGCAGGGCCTCGGCTTCGTGCAGCGGCGTCATGAGCAGGCTGGCGAGGCCCGCCAGTACCGCCAGCAGGGCGCCAGCCGCCAGCACCTGCCATTTGCGGCTGCGGATGCTGTGCCAGTAGTCGAGCAGCTCCGGCCTGCCGGGCAGGGCACGCGGACTGTGCTCGAAGCGAAGATAGCGTGGCTCGAATGCCGGCATCGGGGTAGGCCTAGCGCCTGCGGGCGTGCAGCTGACGGGTGAGGGGTTGCTCCAGCCAGAAATACAGCAGGGCAGCGAAGAAGCAGGCAGCAATCACGCTGAGGCTGCCGCCGAGGATCACAACGGTCAGCTGCTCGCCGCCACCGGACTTGAGCAGGCGTGCCAGCGCGATCATGACGAAGGCGTGACTCAGATAGAGCGTGTAGGAGGCGTCACCCATGCGGCTTAGCCAGGCGCCGGCGCGGCCTTCGCAGAAGCTGCCGGAGAGGCTGCAGGCCACCACCAGCAGGGCCGGCAGGCCCCAGGTCCACCAGCGGTAGGTGTCGGCCAGGCCGCCGGTGTATTCGCCGCCGAACAGGCGGGTGGCAAACAGGAAGCACAGGCCGGCCAGGGTCAGCAGGGCGGGGCGCCAGGCGAGCGGGATGCGCAGACCGGATGCTCCCAGCAGCAGACCGAAACCGAACTCGATGATCAGCGGGCTGCTGTACCAGGACTGGGCATGCTGCAGGCCGGCCAGCCCTGCCAGCGCCGGCACCCCCAGCATGAGTACGGCGATGCAGACGGGCCGCCAGCGTACGCGCGGAAAGAGCAGGGTCAGGCTGCACAGGGCATAGAAGTACATCTCGTAGACCAGCGTCCAGGCCACGCCCATGACCAGTGGATCCTCGCGCGCAATCCCCGGCAGCAGGAAGATCGACGACAGAAAGCGCGGCAGGGAGTATTCGAGCGAGCGGAAGGCCAGGCCGCTGCTCCACAGCAGCAGGATCAGGCACAGGAAGGACCAGTAGATCGGGAAGATGCGGCGGATCCGGCGGCGCATGAAATCCCCGGCCCTGACTTCGGGCGAGAAGCCGCGCGTGCTGTGCCACATCACATAGCCGCTGATCACGAAGAAGATGTCGACGCCGCAGGCGCCTACCGTAGTGATGAACTTGGGCAGCATCACCAGCGGGCTGGCGTGCAGCTCTTCGAGCACATGGTGGATCAACACCAGCAGCGCGGCGACAAAGCGCAGCTGCTGCAGGCCGATGAGTTGATCACGGGCCGGGCTGATCATGCTGGGGCGTATGTCTCGGCCAGTTGCTGGAAGCGCTGGCGGAACTGGGCATGTCCAAAGCGCTCGGCATTGCGCCGGCAGGCCAGTGGATCGAAGCCGGCGCCGGCCTCGAAGGCCTCCACTGCGGCGCAGATCGCGTCCACATCCTGGCGCGCAAAGAACAGGCCGGTGTGCTCGGCCGGATCTCCGGTGGCAATCACTGTTTCGAGTGCCCCGCCGCGCCCGAAGGCAATCACCGGAGTGCCACAGGCCTGGGCTTCGACCGGCGTGATGCCGAAATCCTCCTCGGCTGCGAAGACGAAGCCGCGCGCGCGCTGCATGTGATCGCGCAGCACCTCGAAGCTCTGGTAGCCGAGCAGGCTTACATTGGGAGTGGCGAGGGCGCGGCATTTCTCGAATTCGGGCCCGTCACCGATCATCACCAGGCGGCGTCCGGGCATCCTGGCGAAGGCTTCGACGATCAGCGGCATCTTCTTGTAGGGCACCATGCGCGAGGCGGCGAGATAGAAGTCCTCCTTGTCGCCGCCCAGGGCAAAGCCGGAGACATCCACCGGTGGATGCAGCACCGCTGCCTCGCGCCCATACACCTTGCGGATGCGTTTGGCGATGAAGGCTGAGTTGGCGATGAAGTGATCCACCCCGTTGGCTGTGCGTACATCCCACAAGCGCATGTAGTGCAGCAACGCGCGCACGATCCAGGCCTTGAGGCCGCTGGTGAGGCCGGATTCCTGCAGGTATTGATGCTGCAGATCCCAGGCATAGCGGATCGGTGAGTGGCAGTAGCAGATGTGGGTCTGGTTCGGCCCGGTGAGCACGCCCTTGGCCACTGCATGGCTGCTGGAGATGATCAGCTCATAGGCCGACAGATCGAGCTGCTCCATGGCCAGCGGCATCAGTGGCAGGTAGTGGCGAAACCACTTGCGCGCGCGCGGCAGCTTCTGGATGAAGCTGGTGACTGGCGTGCGCCCGCCGAGAAAGGCGCGCTGATTGTCCGGCAGAAAATCCGCTACCGCGAAAAGGTCGGCCTCCGGGTAGAGGGTGAGCAGCTGCTCGACAACTTTCTCGCTGCCGGCGTAAGTGGCCAGCCATTCATGGACGATGGCTATCTTCATGACACTCTCCTGAGCTCAGCCGAGGCCGAGCAGGCGGTTGATATTCCAGCGTCGTGCCAGTGCCGCCAGCGCGAGCGGAACGCCGATGCCCAGCAATAGCTGGCTGGGCAGGATCAGCCACAGGGCTTCGATGTGCAGCAGCTTGACCAAAGCAATCCGGGTGCCTGCCACGATCAGTACATGCAGCACGTAGATGCTCATGGAGAATTGGCCCAGGCATTGCAACCAACTCAGGTGCTGGCCCCAGCAGCGGCAGGCGAGGATCACGGCGCCCACCCCGGCCAGGGTGGCGGGCAGAATCGGGAGATTGAGGCCGGGCGCGTCGCCGTGGTCCTGCACCAGAATGGAGACCGTGCCGCAGGCCAGCAGCAGCAGCGGCACCAGCACGGGCGCGGCGCGACGCAGGGCGGCCTCGCCTGGCCACAGCGGGGCATTGCCGAGGAGGCAGCCGGCGAAGTAGGCCCAGGCTGGCATGGCGGTCCACACCAGGATGCTGGCGCTCTCTGGCCAAGCCCACAGGGCGGCGAGCGACAGCGCGCTGGCCGCACCCAGGCACAGGCTGCGCGGGATGCGCTGGCTGAACAGGGCGCACAGGTGCAGCAGGAACAGGGCATAGAGAAACCAGAACTGGGCCGGCGGCTGCCACAGAAAGGAAATCAGGCGCTGCGCGTCGAAGGGGTACTGATGGTTGGTGTAGGCCGAGCCCAGATGGTTGGCGAGGCTCTGCAGGAAGCCCCACAGGAAATAAGGCCACACCACGCCGATCAGGGTGGCCTGGAGGAAGCGTCCGCTGCCCTTGGCGAGTCGTGCGTCCACGAGACTGCCGGCCAGCCAGAAGAACAGCGGCATGTGAAAGCTGTAGATCGCGTAGAACAGGTGAGCGCCGAAGCCGCTTCGCTCGATGAGGCCGGCGTCGCGCAGGCCACCGAGGATGTGGCCCAGCACCACCAGTAAGATACCGATGCCGCGCGCGGCATCCAGCCAAGCGAGGCGTGCGGGCGTGGCAGAGTGCGTTTCAGGGGGCGCCATGGCAAAGTTTCCGGATCAAGCTGCGAGGGTAGAAAACAAACTGACCGAGGCTGTGACGGTTCAGCACGGCATGATCGAGCAGAGCCGGCAGCAGGATGGCCAGGATCAGCGCCAGCCAGGGAGAATCGCTGCGGCTGGCAATGGCGTGCTGGAGCATCGGGTGCAGCACCATGATCGGCAGGCTGCTGCGGCCCAGCCAGGCGGCGGCCGCAAAACCGCCCAGCGCGTGGCGGGCCAGCAGCAGGCAGCTGAGGGTGCCAGCGAGAGCGGCCAGGGCGGTCCAGGCCGGAGTCGGGCCGATCTGGGCGTGGGCCAGCTCGAGGGTCCACGGCAGCAACTGGCGCGCCGACTGGCTGAAGGCCAGCGCCCACAGTGGCAAGAGCAGGGCCAGCAGCCACAGTACCGGGGTGCTCCGGGCTGGCCAGGCAATCCAGGCGCGCCCGAGCAGGATGAAACCGCTGATGAAGGGCACCACATTGGCCGACCAGGGCAGCAGGGCGTTTGATCCGGCGCCGTGCCAGGTCATCTGCTTGAGCGGCGGACTCTTGTCGACCTCGCCGAGGCAGGCGGCTCCGATGCCGATCAGCAGCAGCGCGCAGGCGCTGAGCCAGCTCGCCTGGCGGGCGGGGCGCTGCTCGCAGAAGTGGATCAGCGGCCAGGCCAGCAGCATGCCCAGAGCCAGGGCGGGCAGGAACCACAGAGTATCGACGCGCAGGCTGGTAGCCGTGCCGTACAGGATGCCCAGCAGCACATGCAGCAGGCGCGGCTGCGGGGTCGGCACGAAGTTGCCGTCCAGGCCGAGCGCCAGTGGCAGGAAGGCCAGCGACACGATGCCGTAGATCCACACCAGCGAGCCGATCCGGACCAGCCACTGGCGCGGGCTGAGATCGCACAGGGTGAGGCCGGCGATGGCGAAGAACATCGGCATGTGAAAGGAATAGATCAGCCCGCGTAGTGCGCCATAGCCGACCAGCGGGCTGTGGCCGAGCACCACCAGTACCACGCCGAGGCCCTTGGCTACATCGATCCACTGCTGGCGCGGGCGGCTGCTCATGCGGCCTCCCCGTTGCAGGCCGGCAGGGGATAGGCAGGGCTGGTGCCGAGACGACCGCTTTCGCCATCGTGGCGGGCCGCCTTGAGCAGGTGCAGGCGTTGCGGGCGCCCCAGTGCCAGTGCATAGGCCTGCAGGATCAGCCAGAAGAGCAGGCGATTGGTGCGCATGACGAGGCCCGGCCTGCCGCTGCGCTGCTGCTCGAGGTGCGAGCGATTGCGGAACTCGTAGTACATGCGCATGTCGCTGCTGCCGGTCAGCAGGGCCACGAACACGTTCGGATAGTTGGCGGCGGCGTGGCCGGACTGATCGACGTCCACGATCTGCGCCTGCCGGTCGAGCACGATGCGGCCACCGGCGTCGGTGAGACGCAGGGTCCATTCGATATCGTCGTTGTAGAGCACGTAATCGGCACGCGGCAGGCCGATGCTCTCGGGCACGGCGCGGTGGAACAGCAGGCCGCCCCACGGCCCCCAGCGCACTTCGCCGCCCTGTGACTGTGGTGCGCTGCGGCGGCCCAGATGGCGCAGCAGCTTGTGGCCGATATCGGCCACATGAAAACCCAGGTAGCTGCTGCGCTCGCGCTGTTGCTGCGCCAGCGAGCCGGCCACGTAATGCTCGGGGCGGAAGGCCAGCACGGCCGAACGCGCCGGCGCGGCCGGCATGCCCTGCGCGGTGTAGGTGGCTAGCAGGCTCGCGAGGCAGCCCGCTGCCAGCACATTGTCATCGTCGAGCAAGCAGATGAAGCTTGCCGGGCGGGTCAGCGCCGCACGTATGCCGGCCGCGAAGCCGCCGGCCGAGCCGAGATTGGTGCTGTGATGGATGAGTTGCACGCGGCTGTCGAACTCGGCTGCGATGCGCCCGGCGAGGCCCGGCGCGGCGGCGTTATCCACCACCGTCACGCCGCCTGCGCCCTCGCTCAGGGCGGCGCTGATCACCTGGCGCAGCAGCACCCAGCGCTCGCCGTAAGTCACGGTGACGACTTCGACTTCGCCGGGCGAGAGCGGCGCCGGCTTCATGTCAGGGCTGCCAGCAGTTGGCTGGCGGCATCGCGCCAGCGCCAGTGCGTGGCCTGAGCCAGGCTGCGATCGTGCGCAGCCTGGAGCCAGGCCTCGTCGCGCAGACTCTGCTGCAGGAGGGTGGACAGCGCCTGGGCATCACCGGCCGGAAAGTAGCGTGCGGCACTGCCGCACACTTCCGGGATCGACGCCGCATTGGCCGCAATCACCGGGCAGCCCAAGGCCATCGCTTCGGCAGCGGGCAGGCCGAAGCCTTCGTAATAGGACGGGAAGACGAAGCAGGCGGCGTGCTCGTAGAGCGCGCGCAGCTCGCCATCCGTGACATAGCCGACATGGCGCACGAAGCCGGGCAGGCTGGCGCCGGCGAAGATGCGCGGATCGGTGCCGCCGGCAATCACCACATCGAAGCCGCAGTCTGCCCCAAGCAATTCCACGGCGCGCACCAGGGTGGCAAAACCCTTGTGCGGCACCATGCTGCTCACGGCCAGCACATACGGCCGACCGAGCAGCGCACGGCGCTCCAGCAGGCCGGCATCGGCCGCCACCCGCAGCATGTGCTCACCGCTCTCGGCCAGCACCCGGATCTTGTCGGCGCGCACATGGTAGGCCGCGGCAATGGCGCGGGCCGAGAACTGCGACACGGTCAGCACCCGCGGAGCGATGCAGCCCAGCCAGGGCATCAGGCAGCGATACCAGAGGCGAAAGGCGCGGCCATAGGATTCCGGCACCTGCGCCGGGGCGGCATCGTGGAGGGTCACGATCTGCTGCCGCTTGAACAGTGGCGCGGCGTTGCACAGGCTCAGCAGTGGCAGGCCACGGGCGGCCAGCGGCAGCTCAAGTTGCTCCCACTGCAGACCCTGGCGCCGACCGCAGGTTTCCACGGCGAGATGACGGAAACTGGCGCTCACGCCCTGCGGCACCAGGATGCGAAAACGCAGCGTGGGATGCGGCTGTTCCTCCAGCAAATCATCGAGTGCGCGCAGCAGTTCGAAAGCGAAGCGGTCCACCCCGGTCGGGCGGCGGCCGAGGAAGCGGCCGTTGATGAGGATCTCGCGGGCCTCAGGCATGAGCGGCCTCCGCCTGCTCGCCGAGGCTGGCTTCGATGGCTGCGAAAACGGCGCTGGCCGGGGTTTCCCGCAGGCAGGCCATGCTTGCGCAGCCGGCGGGCAGGAAGCACGGAGCGCAGGCTTTGGGGGTGGTGACGATGCGGCTGTGGCGAGCTGCCGGGCGCCAGCTGCCGTCCATGATGCCGGGATAGATGCCGACGACCGGAATGGCGTGTGCGGCGGCAAGATGGGTGCCCATCGAGTCGAGGCCGACGAACAGACGGGCCTGGGCGATGCAGCCGGCAAGGCGCGTGAAATCGAGCTGGCCGGCGAGGCTCACGGCCGCTGCTGGGACGCGTGCGGCAATGCGTTGCGCCAGGGCTTCTTCCGCCGGGCCGAAGCCGAGCAGCACGATGCGCTCGCCACGCGCGGCACAGGCCAGGGCCAGTTCATGCCAGGCGGGTTCCGGCCATTGTTTGTGCGCGCCACCGGCGCCAACGTGAAAACACAGGAAGGGCGAGTGAATGCCGGCCGCCTGCAGCAGCTCGCGGCTGCGTGCGAGTGCCGTGGCTGGCAGTGGGCAGGAGGTTTGCAGATGGCCCAGATGCGGGCGGCAGGCCGGTATCTGAGCAAGCAGGCGGCGATGCCACTCGAGGATGTGCTGGCCGGCGCAGTCCCATTCACGCGCATGGCTCAGTAGGCCGCCAAAGCCGCCGCTGGCCCAGCCCAGGCGCAGCGGGATGCGGGCACTGGCGAGCAGCGGGATGCTGTTGGGGAAGTAGGCGTAGAGATCGATGGCCAGCGCGTAGTGGTTGGCGCGGAGGGTCTGCAGAAGCGTGCGGCGCGCGCCAAGGTAGCGCAGCAGGCGGCGCCATAGCGGCCCACCTGCGCGGTCCAGCTTCCAGTGGGTCAGGCTGTGGATCTGGCCCAGCTCGGGGTGCTCGGCCAGCAGGTGGGCCGCGGCCGGATGGACCAGGAAATCGATGCGCGCGGCCGGGAAGGCTGCACGCAGCACCGGGATGGCGGCGCTGGCATAAATCAGGTCGCCGATGTGGGCCTGCATGCAGAGCAGGATGCGGTCGGGGGCGAGGCTGGCCGGCATGGGCCGGGCGAGGCTTCGCGAGAGGCCGGTGAGGGCATCGATCAGGCGCATCGCGGTGCGCAGCAGCGGGTTGAAGAACAGGTAACGGCCGCAGGCGAGGCCGGGGCGGGTGACGCTGGGCGTGGGCAGCGGGACGGAGGCCGTCATGCGAAGACCCCGTCACTGGCCATCACCGGCCTTGCCTGCGGAGTACGGCGCGGTACATACAGCAAGGCCGGGCAGCAGGCGATGGCGCACAGGAGGTAGAACATCACGCCCAGATCGAAGACCGAGGCGACCAGGCTGGCGATGATCAGCGCTGCCAGCACGCCGTGGCGCGCGGCGATGACCAGCGCACGCTGGGTGGCATCGATGCCGGCCGGCAGTTTCGCCAGCAGCACGCGGGCGAGGAAGGCCAGAAACAGCAGGCTGCCGGGCAGGCCCACGTTGGACACCAGTACCATTGGCAGGCTCGAGGCGCGGGCGCTGCCCATGCCGGCACCGAGTCCCCAGGTATCGAGGAAGGCCTGCCAGGAAATCTGGTTCCATTCCCCGCGTTCGATTGCCGAGGAGGAGCTGGATTTGTAGAGCAGGGTGTTTTCGATGATGTCCCAGGCCTGCTCGCGCACGGCCGGCAGCAGGGCCAGGATGGCGCCGATCACGAGCGCCGCCGCGAGGCCGAGGCCCAGGTAATGCCACAGATGGGTGTGCCCGCCCGGGCGCCAGCCCTCGCAGAAAGAGATCACCAGAACCAGCGCGGCATACACGCCGAGGCCGCCGTAGCCGGCACTGGAGGTGGCCAGCAGCAGGGCCAGCAGGCTGCCCAAGGCGAGCGGCCCGCTCAGCCGCGGCCAGCAGCGCTCGCGCCACAGCACGTAGCAGAAGGCCATCAGCGGCAGGGTGAAGCCGGCGAAGGCAGAGGCTTCCGGGAAGGTGCCGTTGATGCGTTTCACATTGCCGAAGGCCGCCTCCGGCATGAAGGCGAAGTTCGCCGTCTGCAGTGGTTCGAGCAGATTGCCAAGGCCGCTGTAATAGCCGCCCAGATCAACCACGGCGGCGATCAGATTGAGCCCGGCCAGCCACAGCATGGCGCGCCCGGCGCGCTCCAGTCCGCCTTCGAGGCGCAGGAAGACCAGGGCCACCGCGAACACCACCAGCTCACCGGCCGCATACACGCTCTGGGTGATGTTGCCAGAGCCCGGCGCGAGGGTTTCGACCGGGACGGCGCCGAGCACCACGCTTGCGCGGTTCATCGACACTACGTCCACCTCGCCGCCGAACAGGCGCGGCAGCACCGCCGCCGATACAAAGCCCCACACCACCAGCAGTAACAACGGGAAGCCGGGCTGGCGCGGTGCCATTGCCTCGAACATGCTGTGCAGGTGGCCGAACTTCAGCACACATAGCGCCAGCAGCAGCAGCACCGCGAAACCGGGCGCTACCGTGGCGCCGCCCAGCGCCGGCAGACTGAAGGCCGCACTGCCAGCGAACACACAGGCCACGATCTGCAGGCTCAGCAGGCGCTCGGGGGCCGACCACAGCAGGCCGGCTCCCAGCAGCATGAACACGACGCCGATCCATTCGAGGCTCATCGTGTGTCCTAACGGATGGACAGCACCCGTTCGGGGTGCAGGCGACCGAGGCCAGCATCAACGAGGGCCTGGAAATTGCCGCGCAGGCGGCCGGTGTAATCCTTGCGGCGATTCAGACGCAGCGAGTTGAACAGATTCGAAGCCAGGTTGCGGGCCGCCAGGCGGGCGCCGAAGCTGGTCCGCATGCTGCCCTTGCGAATCAGGTAAACCGGATTGGCGATCTGCGAATAGCCAAAGCGCAGGCCGCTGGTGCGCGCGCCCTGAACCCCCATGTGCACCCCGCGGCAAGCCGGCTCGCACACCAGCTTGCCGTAGCGGCGGGCGCGGCCGGCAAAGTCGATGTCTTCCTGCCAGCCGTAGAGTGGCAGCTTCTCGTCGAAGCGCTGGGTAATCGCAATGGGGCCACGATAGGCCATGTTGCAGCCATAGAGGCCGTCGACCAGCTCGGTCAGCTGCTTGCCGTGGGCCCAGTGGGATTCCGGCGCACGCTTGCCGAGCAGGTAATCGCGGGCGGTCTGCTCGTCGTAACCACTGGAGTGGATGCCATCGGCGAGCAAGTTGCCGCACAGGCCGACCACCTCTGCTGACTGCGCGAAGCGCTCGGCGCAGCACACCAGCCAGTTGCTGGCCGGGCGGAAGTCATCATCGAAGAACACCACGAACCAGTCTGCCGGTTTGAGCTCTTCAACCAGCCCGGCGAGGCGATCGAGGCCGGCGTTGCGTTGCAGGGTCAGGCCGGCGCGCCCGCACACGAGAACTTCTGCCTGTCCGCCGTGTACCAACGGATGGCTGCCCAGGCCCGCCACGTCGGCCGCGTCGGCGCCCACCACCAGGGTGCGCAGCGGCAGATGGCTCTGCGCCGCGATGTAGCCGAGCAGGTTGGCGGTTTCGACCGGACGGCCCTTGGTGGCGACGATCACGAAGGCTTGTGGCAGCGGGTTCTGGATCATGGGGTTTTCTCGCTTTCAGGATCGAGCAGGCGTTGCAGGATGCCCATGCGCCAACTGGTGAGCAGCAGCATGGCGGCCACCGCCAGCTCGCCGCCGACACGCGCGGCAGCCATGCCCAATGCGCCCCAGGCAAGGCCGGCCGGGATGGCGCAGAGCAGGCTGAGGCCCGCGCCGAAGAGGGTCACGCGGGTTAGCAGACCTTCGCGGTGCTGCGGCACCAGCACATAGGCGCCGATGATCTGGTTGATGGCGGCCAGCGGAAACACGATGGCCAGCAGATGCAGCACCGGGACGCTGGCCTCGAAACCGGCGCCGAAGATCAGGCGCACCACCCAGTGCCCCAGCAGCAGGCTGGCCACGAGGCCTGCGAGGCCGATACCGCCAAGCAGCAGGGCGGCCTTGCGCACCATGCGGAAGGCCGCGCCCTCGTCGTGCAGGAACAGGGCCGTGATGCGCGGCACGAAGATCTGGCTGGCCGGGCCCATCACGCTGAGGCCCACACTGACCAGGCGTTCGGCGGCGCCGAAACTACCTACTTCGCTGCCGCTCGAAAGCAGGCTCAGCAGGTAGGTGGAAGAGGCCACCAGCAGAGTCGAGCTGCAGGTGTAGATGAACAAGGTGCTGCTGCTGCGCACCAGCGCCAGCCCGGCTGCTGGCGAGAAACGCGCCGGGGAGATCTCGTGGCGTACCCACCAGTGCGCCAGGGCCAGGGCCAGCACCCCGGAAACCAGCAGGCAGGCCAGCACCACCCAGGCATCGCCGGGCGCGCGCACCAGGCTGAGGATCGGGATCAGGCTCAGCACGAAGCCCAGCACCTCCAGCTTCACGGTGTGGCGCGGGCGCTCGCTGGCTGTGAAATACCAGCCCAGGTTGTAGGCCGAAACGATGCCCAGCAGCACCGCACAGACGCCGATCACCGGGTGGCTGGCGAGGATCGGCGAGGCCAGGGTGGCGACAATGCCGCCACCGAGAGCCAGGGTCGACAGCAGGGCGCGTGCTGACACGTGCTGCCAGAAAATGCCGCCATAGCCGCTGCGCGGCGCGGTGGCGATCTCGCGTCCGCCGGCCGCTACGAAGCCCCAGCTGACGAAGAGCCACACCATGTTCATCAGCGACATGGCGGCCAGCACCTGGGCATAGCCCTCCACACCGAGCACCCGTCCATAGAAGGGGGTGAGGATCAGCAGGTAGAGGTAGCGCAGTGCATAAGCGAGGTACACGAAGAGCAGATCGGTGTGCTGCGAGGGCAGGGCGCGCGTGTTCATGGCTGGCCGCTCCGCTGCGTCGGCGCGGCTGGGGTGAAGCAGGCTGGTACTGTGCCCGGACATGGTGCTGGCCTCATGGACGCGCGCACGCCGGCGCAGTGGCGGGGCGCTCGAGGCTGAGCTTGCCGGCACCCTGCACCGCCGGGTAAGCATCCCAGCGCGCGACCAGGGGCCCCTTGGCATCGCGGAACAGATAGGCCATGGCGGCGCCGCTGCCGCTCTGGGTGCTGAGCGGGCAGACATAGCGCGCCTTGCCGAGCTTGGCGTGGAGATCGCGGAAGGCGTAATAGGCCGGGCGCGGGCGGCTGTTGTTGTCGGTCAGGCCCATCGGCCCGTCAACCGAATCACGGGTACTGAACCAGCAGGTCGCCTCGGCACCGGTGGCGGCCCCCAGGATCATAGCCCGCGGCAGGTAGGTGGCCACGGCCTCTTCACTGAGCGGGCCGAGAGGCGATTTCTCGCCGACTCCCCAGCCCCATTCGGTGATCCAGATTTCGGGGCGCTTGCCGAGTTTCTGACTGCCGAACTCGCGCAGGCGGCGCATCGCCGAGCCGAAGCTGCGGTCCGGGTCCACCACCTGGTAGGGGCGGGTCCAGTCGGTGTCATAGGTCACGGCGGTGAGTTCCGGGATGTCGCCGCCGGTATAGGGATGGATCGCGAAGCCATCGATCTGGCGTGTCAGCCCGCGCGCCAGGAAGTGGTAGTGGATGACCCACATGTCATCGTCGGTGATGACCCGGATGCTCGGGTCAAAGAGTTTGATGCGGTGGGTGGCCTCATCCACCATGCGCAGGTAGTGATCCACCCAGGGCGAGGGCGGTGCGCCATTCCAGTTGCCGCCGAACTTGTGGAAGAGATCGTTGTGTGGCTCGTTCCACAACTCGATCACGAAGCGCAGGCCCTGCTTGCGCAGGCGCCGTGCCATCTCGGCAGCGTAGCGGCCGTAGGCCACTGGATCGGCCGAGTTGCCGGGCTTGGCCGGGGTGTTCGGGTAGGCCAGCGGATTGTCGTAGGCCAGCAGCATGACCAGCCCGATATCGTGCTGGCGATAGAAATCCAGGCGTTGCTGGAACTCCGGCGGAAAGGCCTGGTACTGCCCCGGCCGCTTTTCGATGTCGAACCAGGCGACGGTGTCGCGCACCCACTTCACGCCCAGATCGGTGAGCATCGGCAGCTCGGAGAGCGGCTGCCCCTGCGAGAACTTCGCAGTCACGCACAGCGTGTCCTCGAAGCGCTCCGGTGCGGCATGGGCGGGGCCGGCCGCTACCAGGCAGCACAGGCCCAGCCAGGCCAGCCAGCCAGCAGGGAGCGAGCGGCGCTGGTTCATGCACGACTCACTCGACAGAGCGCGTGTGCGGAATCACGGCCACAACCGGGCTGGCCGGAGCCGGCTCGGCAGCGGCACTGGGCACTTGCGGGGCGCGCGATTGCGACAGGCTGGTGGCGACCATGAAGCCAAAGCAAGCCACGCAGGCAACCAGACAACGGATGATGATGTTCATGAGAGTTCTCCTTGAAACGAGGGGGTAGAGCCTTTTCTTGACGACGTGTTGTTCAGTAAGCGGCGCTGTCTTTCGCGACCAGGCCGACGGTGCGCAAGATGATTCGCAGGTCCAGGCTCAGCGACCAGTTGCGCAGGTATTGCAGGTCGTAATAGATGCGTTTGCTCATATGCTCGAGATCGTCGCCGCCGCGATAGCCATTCACCTGGGCCCAGCCGGTGATGCCCGGGCGCACCTTGTGGCGCACCATGTAGCCGGAGATCACGGTGCGATATTTCTCGTTCACCGCCACTGCGTGCGGGCGCGGGCCAACGATGCTCATCCGCCCCTGCAGCACGTTGATGAATTGCGGCAGCTCGTCGAGCGAAGTCTTGCGGATGAAGGCGCCAACCTTGGTGACGCGAGCATCGCCCTTGCTGACCTGGGTGTAAGCCTTGTCGCCGTCTTCGGTGACGGTCATGGAGCGGAACTTGTAGACGATCACTTCCTTGCCATCGAGGCCATAGCGGCGCTGGGCGAAGATCACCGGGCCGGGCGAAGTGAATTTCACGGCCAGGGCCACGCCCAGTAGCAGCGGCGAGATCAGCAGCACGATCAGGCTGCCCAGGACCAGATCCTCGGTGCGCTTGATGATGCCGTTCACGCCCGTGAAGGGGCTCTCGCAGACAGCCACTGCGGGCATTCCGCTGACATGCTCGACGCGGCCCTGGATCAGTTCGGTCACGAACAGGTCCGGCACGAAATAGACCGAGGCGGTGGTGTCGCGCAGGCTCTGCAGCAGGGCTAGGATGCGTGGCTGGGAGGCCATCGGTAGGGCGATATAGATCTGATTGACGGCGTTCGTCTTGACGTAGCTGGCCAGATTGTCGATGGCGCCGAGCACCGGGCGATCACCGATGTGATGGCCCATGCGTTCGCGCGGGCGGTCGTCGAAGAAACCCAGAAAGCGTGAGCCGGCGTAGCGATCCTGCTCGAAGTGGGCGGCCAGTTCCACGCCGGTATCGTTGGCGCCCACGATGACGACCCTTGAGGGGTCATGGGCCAGCACTCGCAGCAGGCTCTGGCGCGCAATTTCGTGCGAGGCGAGCAAGGCGGCAAGGGTGGCGAGCTGCCAGGTCAGGATGATGTCGCGGTCGTAGAAATCCAGATAATCCGTGACATAGCCGATGAAGTAGAGCGTGGCGCACAGCACCAGCCAAGCCAGGCTGGCCTTCAGCGCCATGCGCCAGCGGCTCTCCGAGATGCGCAGGATGCCCGGAAAGAGCAGCAGGAAGGTCAGCAGGGAGAGTGCGAAGTAGTGGCGATCGAAGCTGCCCCCGTGTGCCAACACGCTGATGATCAGGGTGACCACCGCCAGCACCGGGCCGAGCAGGGTTTCGATCAGCCCAACCAGCGGGAAGCGCGAGCGCAGATTGTCGGTTTCCCCGGACCAGGAAATGGACGACGCGGCAGCTTGCATGGTGGGCCCTCCGTGTGGAATTCACCGTTTTTGCCATGCCCGCATGACACTTGTGCGACGATCACACAGAGGCGGAAGGGCAGGTGAACTTGATCCATATCAAGCACGGGTTGTGCCATGCAGCATGGATGCATAGGGATCTATGCACCGGGTGAGAAGCCCCAGCTTGCGCCAGCTAGGGGAAATCCCGGATTGCTGCCCGGAAGGGTGTGTTGTGCAGTGCGGAACTATTTCACGGAAATAGCCGCTCTATAAAAGTGGTTTTTGCGCAAGCCTGGTGCCTGGCTGCACGGAAGTGTGCACTTCGGGCGTTTTTCAGAACCTGTTCAGGGCGTCCTGTGCTGGACGCCCTCGCCGCGAGCCCGCCAACGGACGCTCAGGCGGCCGCGAGGCGCTTCAGCTCCGGATAGTCCACCTTGCCCGAACCCAGCAGCGGCAAGGCGTCAAGGCAAACAATACGACGCGGTACGGCCAGTTCCGGGCTGCCCTTGGCGCGCGCGCAGGCAAGCAGGCGCTCGCGCGTGAGGCCGGTGGCCGTGGTGTAGAGCAGGATGCTTTCGCCGCGCTCGTCGTCGCTGAGCGCGATGGCGGCATGCTGGCCCTCCGGCGCCGCCTCGCCAGCCAGCAATTCCACGGCGCCGAGGGACACCATCTCACCGGCCACCTTGGCGAAGCGTTTGACGCGGCCCAGCACGTGCACGAAGCCGTCCGCATCGATGGCGACGATGTCGCCGGTGTCGTACCAGCCGGGGCCGATCTCGGAAGCCGGGGCCTGGAGTTCGCCTGGTGCGTCAAAACGCAGGTAGCCGCTCATCAGGTTCGGTCCGCGCACATGCAACTGGCCGCAGCTCTGCCCGTCCCGGGCTTCCACGCCGGGCAGGGGTTGCAGGCGGTATTCGATGCTGGGCAGGAACTTGCCGACGCTGCCCGATCGGTAGGCCATCTGGGTGTTCACGCTGAGCACCGGCGCACATTCGGTGGCGCCGTAGCCTTCAAAGATGCGCGTGCCGAACTTCTCGAACCAGGCCTGGCGGACGCTATCGGTGATTTTCTCGGCGCCGGCCACCACGTAGCGCAGGCGGTAGAAGTCGAAGGGGTGGGCGTGCTTGGCGTAATTGGCCAGGAAGGTGTTGGTGCCGAAGAGGATCGTGCAGGACGCGTTGTAGGCCAGCTCCGGAATCACCCGGTAGTGCAGTGGCGAGGGATAGAGGAAGACCTTGGCGCCGCACAGCAGCGGGATCATGCCACCGCAGGTGAGGCCGAAGGAGTGAAAGAGCGGCAGCGCATTGACGATCACGTCATTGACCGAGAAATCCAGCACCGAGCGCAGCTGCGACACATTGGCGAGGATCGCGCGGTGCGAAAGCACCACGCCCTTGCACTTGCCTTCCGAGCCGGAGGTGAACATCACCACCGCTGGATCTTCCGGGCGCGAGGCAGGTACCGCGGCAAGCGGTCGGTGGCGAGCGAAGCACAACCACCACAGGCGGTCAGCGAGGCTGACTTCGCGGCGCAGGTCTTCAAGGTAGATGAATTCCACACCCTGCAGGCGGGCGAGCTTGTCGCCGAGCTTGAACTGCTCGATGAATTTGCGCGAAGTGATGATCTGGCGGATACAGGCTGCGCTGCAGGCGGCCTGCATGCCTTCCACGCCGGCGGTGTAATTGAGCATGGCGGGCGGGCGGCGGAAGGCGCCAAGGCCAAAGACCAGCGCCAGCAGGGCCGCCACATTTGGTAGCAGCACGCCGAAGCGTTCATTCTCGGCGCTGCGTGCGGCGAGTTTGCGGCCCAGGACCAGTGCGGTGCGCAGGATGTCGTTATAGGAGTAATCGACATGCTCCACGTCGCCCAGGAGGCGCCAGTTGCGGCCCTGGATGCGGGCTGCTTCGAGCAGGGCTGCAAGCAGGGTCTGCTCAGCGCGGCCGGCGAACATCAGGTCGGTCATCACCCGGTGCATGGCCTGGCCAGCCAGATAGTGCTGCTCGCCGTGGGCCGCCTTGGCGGTTTCGATGAGTGTTGGTTCCTGCACGAAGAGGCGGATCTTCGGGAACAGCGAGCGCGAATAATGGCCCTGTAGCAGCGAGAAGTAGCTCCGTGCGGCACCCTCAATGCGCACCGGCAGGAGGGTGGCGCCGGACTTGGCGGCGATGAAGCCGGGTCCGTCGTAAGTCTTCATCAGGTTGCCGGTGGTGGTGATGCGGCCTTCGGGGAAGATCAGCACCGGCCGGCCGGTTTCGATCAGCCGGATCACCGATTTGAGCTCCATCGGGTTGTTCGGATCAATGGTGAGGTAATCGACCAGGCCGCGCGCCAGGAAACGGAACAGACGACCGCAGCCTGCCGAACTGTAGATCAGGATCACCGGTCGTTGCGGCAGGAACAGGCCCAGCAGCAACTCATCGAGGAAAGACTCGTGGTTGGCCACGATCAGTAGTCGCTCGGCGCGGATATGGGCATTGCCATGCACCCGCACCCGGAACACGAGGCGGAACAGTGGGCGCAGCAAGGCTTTGAGAATCAGGCGCAGCATTCAGTCTCCGGCACATTATTTTGCGCCCGCGCGCTGCGGTGGCGTGCGGGCGGATATTCAGATCTAGGTGCGACTTCAGTCGCACGCTGAACGTGGTGGCGAACCGAAGCCCGCCCTACGAAATTCAGGCCGTTTCAGCCCATTGTTTGAGCGTCACGTAGTCGGTTTTGCCCGAGCCCAAGAGCGGCAGCTCATCCACCACGATGATCTTGCGCGGCACCGCGATCTCCGGCGAGCCGGCGCTGCGCGCGGCGGCCTGAATCAGGTCACGGGTCAGCATCTTGTCGGTGGTGTAGAGCAGGATGTTTTCGCCGCGTGCCGCATCGGGCTGGCTGGTGGCGGCATGCACACCCTTGTCCGAGGCCTGCAGGGCGAGGCGCTCCACCACCTCCAGCGAGATCATCTCGCCGGCCACCTTGGCGAAGCGCTTGAGGCGGCCAACGATGAACAGGTAGCCATCGGCATCGATGTCCACAATGTCGCCAGTGTTGTACCAGCCGCTACCCAGCTCGGAAGAGGGCGGTTCCAGCACACCCGGATTGTCAGCGCGCAGATAACCGCTCATCAGGTTCGGCCCGCTGACATGCAGTGCCCCGCCCAGATCCACGCCCGGCACCGGCACCAGCCTGGCCTGCATGCCCGGCAGGAGCTGTCCCACCGAGCCAGTCCGGTACGCCATACGGGTATTCACGGCGAGTACCGGCGCGCACTCGGTGGCGCCGTAGCCCTCGAGGATGCGGATGCCGAATTTTTCGAACCAGTTCGTGCGTACCGTTTGGGTCAGCTTCTCGGCGCCGGCGATCACGTAGCGCAGGCGATAGAAGTCATACGGGTGGGCGTGCTTGGCGTAATTCGACAGGAAGGTGCTGGTGCCGAGCAGGATCGTGCAGTTGCGGTCATACACCAGCTCGGGGATGACACGGTAATGCAGCGGCGACGTATATAGAAACACGCTGGCGCCTGAAATCACCGGCAGCAGGCCGCCCACTGTGAGGCCGAAGGAGTGGAACAGCGGCAGGGCGTTGAGCAGCTTGTCTTCCGAGGAGAAGTCCACTACTGCACGCGCCTGCTGGATGTTAGCGAGGATCGCGCGGTGCGACAGCACCACGCCCTTGGGCTTGCCTTCGGAGCCGGAGGTGAACAGCACCACCGCCGGGTCTTCGGCATTACCGCCGGGCGCAGCCAGGGCCGGGAAGCGCAGCGCCCAGAGGATCAGCCAGGCCTTGTCCCAGGCACTCATCTCGGCCTTGAGGTCTTCCAGATAAATCAGCTCGTAATGCTGTTCGAGTACTGAAATCTTGTCTTCCAGCTTGGCCTGTTCGATGAAGCCGCGCGAAGTCACGATGCGGCGGATGGTTGCCGCCTCGCAGGCTGCCAGCATGCCCTCCGCGCCCGAGGTGTAATTCATCAGCGCCGGCACCCGGCGGAAGGCGGACAGGCCCAGGATCAGGCCAAGGGTTGGGGCCAGATTGGGCAGGAGCACCCCCACGCGCTCACTCTCGGCGCACTTGCGGCCGACCAGGCGGCCCAGTGCGAGCGTCATCTTGAGCAGATCGCCATAGCTGTACTCGATCTGCTTGATGTCCTCCACTAGCCGCCAGGAGCGGCCATGAATCGAGATCGCCGACAGCATTGCCTCGAACAGGGTCTGGTTTGGCCGGCTGGCGAAGATCATTTCCTGCATCAGGCGGCGCATGGCCTCACCGGCCTTGCGTCGGCGCTCACGGCTGCTGCCTTCGGAGGGCCACTCAATGCGCGTGGTCGGATGGATCGAGATCGTGATGCGCGGGAAGAGCTGGTGCGGATGCTTGCCGGAGAGGCGCGAGAAATAGGTGCGCGCCGCGCCATCGATGCGCACCGGCAGGATGGTGGCTCCGGTTTTGGCGGCCACGAAGGCAGGGCCGTCGTAGGTCTTCATCAGGCTGCCGGTGGTGGTGATGCGACCTTCGGGAAAGATCACTACCGGGCGGCCGCTGTCGATCACGCGGATGACGGTTTTCATGGCCATCGGGCTGGTCGGGTCCACGGCCAAGTGGTCTACGGTCTTCAGCAGCAGGCGGAAGAACAGGGTCCGGGCCACTCCGGTATGGACCACGAACAGCGGACGTTGCGGCAGCGTGATGCCCAGCAACAGGCCGTCCAGGAAAGACTCGTGGTTGGCGATGATCAGCAGCTTGCTCGACGAGACGCGCGGATTGCCGCGCACCTCGATGCGGAACAGCACGCGGGCGATGACCCGCAACATGGTGATACCAATGCGCTTGCCCAGCGTCATTGAAGGACTCCCTCAGACTTGTCAGGAACTGCACAAACTGCGACGCAGTCGTGACTTTCAGCGCGCGACTTTAGCGCAAACTCTGGCGTATGGCTGCGCTGCGCCGCAGCAAGCGCGGATCGCAGCAATCCTGACCGCCGTCCTCGCCTGTGCATATGCCAGCACGTATTGAAATCTGGCCTATCTGTTGCTTTACGAGTTCCCGTTGCGGTGCTGCGTTTGCGTCGCAGCGGGGTTGTGCTTGATTTATGTCGAAAGTGAAGTGGTAAATTGCCTGAAAAGTAAATGCTGTTGCGCACAATCAAGGCGAGTTTGTAAAAAATGTCGAACGCCTCTTCTGGCGGGCCGGGCCTTGATCTGAAAGACCTTCGCTTGGAGAAAGCAAAAAACATCAAAACTGTTAGGGGTTTGCCGCAGTGCCGCATGATTGACTTGCCCCAAAGAGGCTCCTAAGATGGCGCGGCTCTAGGCTGTAAAAGCCCTACTCGCCGCATTGGTCAAGGATGTTGAAGCTCATTGCCCTGCAAGCACTTGCAGCCCTGATCGGCGTTGTAGCAGCTGCCCTGCTGTTCGGTTTGCGCGGTGCAGCATCGGCAGGTTTCGGAGCTCTGGTCTGTGTGCTGCCGACGGCCGTATTCGCGCTCTGGTTGCTGCGAGCGACGAAACGCACGGGCCAAGCGCAAACAAGCGCGTTTTTTACGGGAGAAGTGCTCAAGACACTGCTCTCGTTAGTGATTTTGGCTCTGGTGGCGGCCTTGTATCCGGGCGTTCATTGGGGCGCACTGGTGATGGGTCTGATCATCACCCTGCAAGCGAATTTTTTGGCTTTTTTGGTGAAACCTTGACATGGCTGCTGAACACGACGTCGCCCAGCACACCGTAACTGCGGGCGAATACATTGCTCACCACCTGACCTTCCTGAACGGAACGGGTGCTGCCCAGAAGAATCTGGTCGATTTCGGCCTGATCAATTATGACACTGTGTTCTGGGTGGTTTTTCTGGCAGTACTTGGCGGCTTCGTTCTGTGGCTGGCCGCGCGTCGAGCCTCCTCCGGCGTACCGGGGCGCTTCCAAGCCGCCGTTGAGCTGCTCGTCGAAATGGTGGGTGATCAGGCCAAGGGCTTGATTCACAGCGCCGAATCGCGCAAGTTCGTAGCGCCGCTCGGACTCACCATCTTTGTCTGGGTGTTCCTGATGAATGCCATGGACTTCCTGCCGCTGGATCTGATTCCGCGCATCTGGGAAGGCCTCTATGCCGGTATGGGCCATGATCCTCACCATGCCTACATGCGTGTTGTGCCGACTGCAGACATCAACGCCACGATGGGTATGTCCGTCACTGTGCTGCTGATCTGCCTGTACTACAACGCCAAGATCAAGGGCATTGGCGGTTGGGCTCACGAGCTGGTCAGCGCCCCCTTCGGCACCAGCAAGAATCCGATTCTGGCGGTCGTGCTGGGCCTGGTGAACTTCGCCATGCAGCTTATCGAATTTGCAGCCAAGACCATCTCGCACGGGATGCGTTTGTTCGGCAACATGTTTGCCGGCGAACTTATCTTCATGCTGATCGCTCTGATGGGGGCTGCCTGGACTGGCGCCAACCTGCCGAGCATCCTGCTGTTCTTTGGGCACTTCGTTGCCGGCTTCGCCTGGGCTGTGTTCCACATCCTGGTTGTGGTGCTGCAAGCCTTCATCTTCATGATGCTGACCCTGGTGTATGTCGGCCAGGCACACGAAAGCCACTGATTTCCAGTTTTACCCACCCTTTCAACGCTTCATCAATCACTTACGCTTAGGAGTCAACATGGAACAAGTTTACGGTCTCGTCGCACTCGCTTGCGGTCTGATCATCGGTCTGGGCGCTATCGGTGCCTGTATCGGTATCGCCCTGATGGGTGGCAAGTACCTCGAGGCATCCGCACGTCAACCCGAGCTGATGAACGCCCTGCAGGTCAAGATGTTCCTGCTGGCTGGCCTGATCGATGCCGCGTTCATTATCGGTACCGGTATCGCCCTCTGGTTCGCGACCTCCACGTTCCTGAAGTGATCTTTCCTGATCGTTTCACTCTTCATCACCAGGAAAGGAATCTGCCGTGAATCTGAACGCAACCTTCATTGCGCAGATCGTGGTGTTCTTGACGTTCGTTTGGTTCACGATGAAATTCGTGTGGCCACCGATCGTGAAGGCCCTCGACGAACGCGCAAGCAAGATCGCTGACGGACTTGCTGCGGCGGACAAGGCAAAGAACGATCTGGCTCTGACCGAGAAGCGTGTTGGCGAAGAATTGCGCAAGGCGCGCGAATCTGCTGCTGATGTACGTGGCGGGGCCGAAAAGCAGGCTGCAGTCATCGTGGAAGAAGCGCGTGCCGAAGCGGCGCGCATTGTTTCTGCCGCGCGTGAAGCTGCCCAAGGCGAAGCTGCCACTGCTGCCCAACGTGCCCGCGAAGAGCTGCGCGCCGAAGTGGCTGCGCTGGCTGTTGCCGGTGCCGAGCGCATCCTGCGCCGCGAGATCGATGCCCAGGTCCATGCCGAGCTGCTGACCAACCTGAAACAGGAACTTAACTGAGCCATGGCCGAAAACGTCACCCTTGCGCGTCCCTACGCCGAGGCCGTCTTTGCGCTGGCGCGGGATGCGGGCGCGCTCGCTTCCTGGGGCGAACTGCTTGAGCGTCTGGCTGCCGTAGCGGCCGATGCGCAGGTTAGCGAATGCCTCGGCGACCCGCGTTTTGCTGCTGCCCAGCTGAGCCAGCTGTTGCTGGAAAGCTCGGGCGTGCAGGCCTCGGTCCAGCAGGCCAACTTCGTACGTGTCTTGGTTGAAGCCGAGCGCGCACAAGTCCTGTCCGAGATCAGCGAGGTGTTCGGTCAGCTCAGGGATGCCCATCAAGGCGTCAAGGACGCAGTCGTGACTTCAGCTTTCCCCTTGGACGACGCAGCCCTGGCCCGTCTGTCTGCCGATGTGGAGGCGCACTTCAAGTCGAAGGTGCGCGTCACCGTGCAGATTGATCCGGACCTGATCGGTGGTGTGCGTATCGCCGTGGGCGACGAAGTGATCGATGCCTCCGTGCGCGGCAAGCTTGCCGCCATGGCCGCCGCGCTACAGAACTAGGAGCACATTCATGCAACTCAATCCTTCTGAAATCAGCGATCTCATCAAGAGTCGCATTCAGAACCTGCAACTCGGCGCGACTGAACGCAACGAAGGCACCGTGGTCTCCGTGACTGACGGTATCTGTCGCGTGCATGGCCTGGCCGACGTGATGCAGGGCGAAATGCTGGAGTTCCCGAACAACACTTTCGGCCTCGCGCTCAACCTTGAGCGTGATTCCGTGGGTGCCGTGGTACTCGGCGAATACACTCACATTTCCGAAGGCGACACGGTCAAGTGCACCGGCCGCATTCTGGAAGTGCCGGTCGGCCCCGAACTGATTGGTCGTGTGGTCAATGCACTGGGCCAGCCGATCGATGGCAAGGGCCCGATCAACGCCAAGCTGACCGACAAGATCGAAAAGGTCGCTCCGGGCGTGATCTGGCGTAAGTCGGTGTCGCAGCCGGTGCAGACCGGTCTGAAGGCTATCGACTCGATGGTGCCGGTGGGCCGTGGCCAGCGCGAACTGATCATTGGCGACCGCCAGACGGGTAAGACTGCTGTGGCAGTCGACACCATCATCAACCAGAAGGGCAAGAACCTCTTCTGCGTGTATGTGGCGATCGGCCAGAAGGCTTCCACCATCAACAACGTGGTGCGCAAGCTGCAGGAACACGGCGCGATGGAATACACCATCATTGTCGCCGCCTCGGCTTCCGATTCTGCGGCGATGCAGTACATCGCCCCGTACGCCGGCTGTACCATGGGCGAGTATTTCCGCGACCGCGGCCAGGATGCATTGATCGTTTATGACGATCTGACCAAGCAAGCTTGGGCCTATCGCCAGATCTCGCTGCTGCTGCGCCGCCCGCCGGGCCGCGAAGCCTATCCTGGCGACGTGTTCTACCTGCACTCGCGTTTGTTGGAACGTGCTGCACGTGTCTCGGAAGAGTATGTCGAGAAATTCACCAACGGTGAAGTCAAGGGCCAGACCGGTTCGCTGACCGCTCTGCCGGTGATCGAAACCCAGGCCGGTGACGTGTCTGCATTCGTGCCGACTAACGTGATCTCGATTACCGACGGCCAGATCTTCCTGGAAACCGACTTGTTCAACGCCGGTGTCCGTCCCGCTATCAACGCCGGTATCTCGGTGTCGCGTGTGGGCGGTGCGGCTCAGACCAAGGTTGTCAAGAAGCTCTCCGGCGGTATCCGTACCGACCTTGCGCAGTATCGTGAGCTGGCCGCCTTTGCGCAGTTCGCTTCCGACCTGGACGATGCAACCCGCAAGCAACTCGAGCGTGGCCGCCGCGTGGTGGAGGTGCTCAAGCAGGCTCAGTACGCACCGCTGCAGACCGCTGAAATGTCTGCGACCCTGTACGCGATCACCCGTGGCTATGCCGACGATGTCGACGTCAAGAACATCCTGCCTTTCGAAGCGGCCCTGCATCAGTATTTGCGTGGCAGCCAAGGCGAATTGATGAGCAAGATCGATTCGAGCAAGGATCTGGACGCTGACGCTGAAGCCGTGTTGAAGGCCGCGATCATCGAGTTCAAGAAGAGCTGGAACAACTGATCAGGACACATCATGGCTGGCGGAAAAGAAATCCGGACCAAGATCAAGAGTGTTCAGAGCACCAAGAAGATCACCAAGGCCATGGAGATGGTGGCCGCATCCAAAATGCGCAAGGCGCAGGAAAAGATGCGGCACGCCCGTCCCTATGCCGAGAAGGTGCGTCGTCTGGCAGCTAACCTCTCGAATGCCAACATCGCTGATTACAAGCACCCCTTCCTGACTCCGCGCGAGACGGTGAAGGGGGCTGGCCTGATCCTTGTCACGACTGACAAGGGTTTGTGCGGAGCGATGAACACCAACATCCTGCGGATGACGGTGAACAGCATGCGGGAATGGCAAGCCGAGGGTGTGAAGAACATCGAGGTCACGGCAATCGGCAATCGGGGTTACGGCTTCATGCAGCGCATGGGTGCAAAAGTGGTTTCGCACCTGGTCCACATCGGTGATACGCCGCATCTGGACAAGCTGGTGGGCCCGGTCAAGGTGATGGTCGACAAGTATCTGGCCGGTGAGGTCGATGCGGTCTATATCGCTTACACCCGATTCATCAACACCATGCGCCAGGAACCGGTGATCGAGCAGCTGCTGCCGCTGACCGGTGAGCGCATGGGAGCGCCTGCACACTCCTGGGATTACTTCTACGAACCGGATCCGCAGACCGTCATCGACGAGCTGTTGCTCCGTTATCTGGAAGCCTTGGTGTACCAGGGGGTCGCGGAAAATATCGCGTCCGAGCAGAGTGCCCGCATGGTGGCGATGAAGGCTGCAACCGACAATGCCGGTAACGTCATCAAGGAACTCCAGCTGGTCTACAACAAGACCCGCCAGGCTGCGATCACGAAAGAAATTTCGGAAATCGTCAGCGGCGCCGCAGCGGTTTGAATTTAGTTATTGAGGATATGACAATGAGTCAAGGATCCGTTGTTCAGTGTATCGGCGCCGTGGTGGACATCCAGTTCCCGCGCGAAGCCATGCCGCGCGTGTACGAAGCCCTGGTGCTCGACGCCGCTGAAGAAAACGCGCTGGTGGAGAGGGGCCTGACCTTCGAAGTCCAGCAGCAATTGGGTGACGGCATTGTCCGCACCATCGCCATGGGCTCTTCTGACGGCTTACGCCGTGGCATGAAGGTCAATGCTTCCGGCAAGGGCATCACCGTGCCGGTCGGTCACGGCACCCTGGGCCGCATCATGGATGTGCTCGGTCGTCCGATCGACGAAGTGGGCCCGGTGGAATGCGACGAGCGTCGCGAGATTCACCAGCCGGCGCCGAAGTTCGACGAGCTGTCGCCCTCCGTGGATCTGCTCGAAACCGGCATCAAGGTGATCGATCTGGTGTGTCCGTTCGCCAAGGGCGGTAAGGTTGGCCTGTTTGGCGGCGCCGGCGTGGGTAAGACGGTGAACATGCTGGAACTCATCAACAACATCGCCAAGCAGCACAGCGGTCTGTCGGTGTTTGCCGGTGTGGGTGAGCGTACCCGTGAAGGCAACGACTTCTACCACGAGATGGCTGAAGCCGGGGTCATCAAGCTCGACAACCTGAAGGAATCCAAGGTTGCGATGGTGTTCGGTCAGATGAACGAACCCCCGGGCAACCGTCTGCGCGTCGCACTGTCCGGCCTGACCATGGCCGAGAAGTTCCGTGACGAAGGCCGCGACATTTTGTTCTTCGTGGACAACATCTACCGCTATACCCTGGCCGGTACCGAAGTGTCCGCACTGCTCGGTCGTATGCCTTCCGCCGTGGGCTATCAGCCGACGCTGGCTGAAGAAATGGGCAAGCTGCAGGAGCGCATCACCTCTACCAAGGTGGGCTCGATAACTTCGATCCAGGCCGTGTATGTGCCTGCCGATGACTTGACCGACCCGTCGCCTGCCACCACCTTCCTTCACCTCGACTCCACCGTTGTGCTGTCGCGTGATATCGCTGCCCTGGGTATCTACCCGGCGGTTGATCCGCTCGACTCCACCAGCCGCCAGCTTGATCCGCTGGTCGTTGGCGAAGAGCACTACAACGTAGCCCGTGGCGTGCAGCAAACCCTGCAACGCTACAAGGAACTGCGCGACATCATCGCGATTCTGGGCATGGACGAACTGGCTCCGGAAGACAAGCTGGCTGTGGGTCGTGCGCGCAAGATCCAGCGTTTCCTGTCGCAGCCCTTCCACGTGGCCGAAGTGTTTACCGGCTCGCCCGGCAAGTACGTCAGCCTGAAGGACACCATCAAGGGCTTCAAGGGCATCGTTAACGGTGATTACGACCACCTGCCGGAGCAGGCGTTCTACATGGTCGGCACCATCGACGAAGCCATCGAGAAGGCCAAGACGCTGCAATAAGGGATGGATAAGGGGGAGAGATAAGGGCTGGCTTGGCGCCTGACCTTATTCTTCCCTCTGACCCTTCCCCCTTCCCAAGGGGTAAGAAATGGCAATGACCGTACACGTCGATGTCGTCAGCGCGGAAGAGGAAATCTTCTCCGGGCTGGCCGAAATCGTCTCCCTGCCGGGCGAGTCGGGCGATCTGGGCATTCTGCCCGGGCATGCTCCGCTGCTGACCCGTATCCGTCCGGGTACGGTGCGCATCAAGCTGCCGAACAAGAGCGAAGAAGAGGTGATCTTCGTGGCGGGTGGCATGCTTGAAGTTCAGCCGAACCTAGTTACCGTGCTGGCGGATACCGCCATCCGTGGCAAGGATCTGGACGAAGCCAAGGCGATGGAAGCCAAGAAGCGCGCTGAAGAGCTGATGACGGCTCGCCAGGGCGAAGTCAATTACGCCGCTGCACAGGCCGAACTGGCCGAAGCGATTGCTCAGCTGGCTGCGATCGATAAGTTCCGTCATCGCACGCACTGAGCGCAGGCGGGATACTTCAGCAGACAAAGGCACCTTCGGGTGCCTTTGTTGTTTCAGGGGAGGCGCTTTTCGAGTTGCTGCAGGCGAGTCAGCAGTTCTTCCAGCCTGCTGCTGAACGCGTTCATCTCGTGTTTGCCGACCAGTGTGGCGCCCGGCGCGCGCAAGGCGTCGAGTGCCGAGCCGGCGAGGCTCTGCCCGGCCTTCAGCGTGTGGCGGCTCAGGTTGGCAGCAGTCTGCTCAAGTCGATATGCTGCGACATCACCGATTAGCGGTGCGAAGTGCCCGGCCAGATCGGGGCGCAAATGCTGCAGCAGCAGACCCACGCTTTCTGCAAAGCGCGCGTTGCCCTCGATGTGTGCTGCCTGACGCAAGGCCTCCGGCCCGTCGAAGAGTTGCGTCAGCGCATCGGCGGCAATGCTCAGGCTCAGATCCGCCGGTGCATCCTTGCTCGCGGCATGCAGCATGCCGCTTTCCGTGACGGTGAAGCGTAGCGACAGGCCCCCGAGTTGCAGCGCCGCCGTCTGGCCAGCGTGTGGTCGCAGCAGGTCGGTCGCCCAGCGCTCGGCAGCCAGCAAGCGATTGATCAGGGATAGCGGCAGGGCGTCGAACATGGCGGTGACAGAAATGAAAACGGCCACCGGAGGATACCCCGGTGGCCGTCTGGATGGCGCGTTCTTGTTTAGCCGAGTTGCTGAATGCCGGAGAGGGTCCAGCCGCGATTGCCGTCGACTGGCTTGGCGAGATGCCAGATTTCGTCGAATGCTTGCGGAGCCGCCGCATCATCCTCACGCAGCGAGCCCGAGTAATGCACGCTGGCAATGTATTGGCCGTTTTCTTCCACCACCTCGAGCACTTCGGCGTTGAGAACGACGACATCGGTCTTCTGAGCCTTGCCACCGCGCTCGTCGATGCCCAGCTTGATCTCGGCGAAGATCTCTGGCGAGGTGAAATCGCGAATGTCAGCAAGGTTGCCGGCATCGTTGGCCGCTTGTAGACGGATGAAGTTCAGCTTGGCCTGGCGTTCGAAGGCGGCCACATCAAAGCCCGCCGGGAAACGAGCTTCTGCAGCTCCAGGGCTCGCTCCGGCTGCACCGCCAAAAGCGGCTTGAGGGGCGGCCTCACGTTGCATCGGGCTGACGTTGCCGGCGCCGGCAAAGGCCGGTTCAGCCTGCTGCTGGCGGGCGCCACCCATGAAGCGGCGCAGCAGGGCTACGACAACGACGACAGCGAGAATGGCGAGCAGGATGCCCGCGAACTCGGCCCCTACTCCCAGATGCGAGAGAAGGGCGGCGAGGCCGATACCGGCGGCGAGTCCGGCGAGCGGGCCGGCCCATTTGCGCCAGCCGCTGGGCTGTGCGGCCGGAGCCGGCTGGTTGGCCGGACGCGCAGCTTGAGTGGGCGCAGCCTGCTGTTGCGGGGTGGCCGTGGGCGTCGCCTGACGCTGGGTGGGTGCCACCTGGCGCTGGATCCCGGTATTGCGGCCGCCGCCGAGACGCTTGGCTTCGGCCACTTCGATGCTCGCGCCGACAAGGGCCGAGACGAAGGCGATGGAAAGCATGAGGTTCTTGAACATGGGTTTTCTCTCTGCGAGCGAATGCGCGCAAGACGCGCGCTTCCACTTAGATGGAGTACTTCCGGAAAGGTTTCAAGCCTTGCGCCAAATCAGAGCTTGTAACCACGATGCAGGGCGACGGCGCCGGCGGCCAGATTGAAAAACTCGACGCGTTGCAGGCCGGCACTTGTGAGCATTCCGGCCAGAGTCGGCTGATCCGGATGCATGCGGATCGATTCAGCGAGGTACTTGTAGCTCGCAGCATCATTGGCAATCTTCTGGCCCAGCCAGGGCAGGACCTTGAAGGAATACACGTCGTAGGCCTTGGCCAGTGGCTTCCAGATCTGTGAGAACTCCAGCACCAGGAGGCGCCCGCCTGGCTTGAGCACGCGGCGCATTTCAGCTAGGGCTACATCCTTGTGGGTCATGTTGCGCAGGCCAAAGGCCACGGTGACGAGATCGAAGTGGTTGTCCGGGAAGGGCAGCTTCTCAGCATCACACTGGGCGACCGGTAGCAGGAATCCCTTGTCTGTCGTGCGGTCGCGGCCGACGCTGAGCATGGCGTGATTGATGTCGGTGAGCCAGACCTGGCCGGTCTGGCCAGCTCGCTTGGCGAAGGCGAGTGACAGATCCGCGGTGCCGCCCGCTACGTCCAGCACTTTTTCGCCCGGGCGTACGTTGGCGAGTTCAATGGTGAAGGCTTTCCACAGGCGGTGCATGCCGGCGGACATCAGGTCGTTCATCACATCGTATTTCTGCGCGACGGAGGAGAACACGCCGCGCACGCGGCCGGCCTTCTCGCTCTCCGGAACCTGCTCGAAGCCGAAATGGGTGATCTTGTCGTTCATGGCAGTCGTCTCAGTGCTTGCCGCAGGCTTTGGCCGGGGCGGCGGGGCGAAGATGATCGGGGACCGGTGCAGCCGGATCCCGGCTGGCTCCAGCGGCGGCGAGGCGGGCCAGATAGTCGGCCCACAGGCTTTCGTGCTGGCTGGCCAGCTCGTGGAGGTAATCCCAGGAATACAGGCCGCTGTCGTGACCGTCGGAGAACACCAGCTTAACGGCGTAATTGCCGATCTGCTGGATGTCGATCAGCTCGACGTCCTGTTTGCCGAACTGCAGCACCTCCTGGCCGGCACCATGGCCCCGCACTTCAGCGGAGGGCGAATACACCCGCAGCAGCTCGTGGCTCAGGGTGGCGCTGAGGCCATCCTCGAAGCTGATCTCGAGGGTGCGGGCGCGCTGATGCAGGGTCAGAGCAGTGGGCAGAGGGGTATCGGGGTTCAGGCCAGCCATGTGGAGATGCCGTAGCAGCGGTGGATGCAGCGATTATCCTTCAAAAGCCGTGATCGGGCGCGCCTCGTCCGGCTGTTGGCGGATCCGCTTGTGTTGCACAATGCTTACCTGTCACAAAACAGTCATGCATTGGCAATAGACTGCAGGAATCGAACGCACGAAGGGGAGTGCCATGCCTGCGAACATCCTGCTTGTTGAAGACGAACCTGCGATCCAGGAGCTGATTGCCGCCAACCTGACGCGCGCCGGCCATGCCGTGATGCGGGCCAGTGATGCCGAGACCGCTTCACGCATCGTGCGCGAAGCCCTGCCGGATCTGGTGTTGCTGGACTGGATGCTGCCCGGCATGAGCGGCGTGGAGTTTGCCCGTCGCCTGCGCAACGAGGAACGCACCCGCACGATCCCGATCATCATGCTGACCGCGCGCAGCGAAGAGCAGGACAAGGTCATGGGTTTGGAAATCGGAGCGGACGATTACGTGACCAAGCCTTTCTCGCCGCGCGAGCTGGTCGCCCGTATCAAGGCTGTGCTGCGCCGGCGGGCTCCGCAGGTGACTGAAGATGCCGTGGAGATCGGTGGCCTGCGCCTCGACCCGGCCACCCACCGCGTGACTGCTGGCGGTGAGCCGGCCAATCTCGGCCCGACTGAATTCCGCCTGCTGCATTTCCTCATGACTCACGCCGAGCGGGTACACTCGCGGGCACAGTTGCTTGATCAGGTGTGGGGTGATCATGTGTTCGTGGAAGAACGGACCGTGGATGTACATATCCGCCGCCTGCGCAGTGCCCTCGAAGCCAGCCGCCACGACCGCCTGATCCAGACCGTGCGTGGCAGTGGTTATCGTTTCTCGGCCGAGTTGCCTGCGACCGCAGACCAGGAGTAAAGAAGATTCTTGCCGGGCGTTACATCCTGCTGGCAGCGGGCGAAACGGTTCTCCTCGTGCTCGGGGCGGGCGGTCTGCTGTGGTTGTTCTTCGATCCGCTGACGGCCCTGCTGTTGCTGATCGGTCTGCTGTTGCTGATCCTGCTGCACCATCTGCGGCATATGGCCCGGCTGGTGAACTGGGCCCAGAAGCCGCTTGGTACGCCTACGCCAGTGGCCTTTGGTGTTTGGGACTACATCTTTGCCAGTCTGGCGCGGCGTGCGCGCAGCGAACGCGAGCAGCGCGAACGCCTGGCGCATAGCCTGGCGCGGTTTCGCGAGGCCAGCCAGGCCTTGCCGGATGGCGTGATTTATCTGAGCCGCCAGCACACCATCGAATGGATCAATGCCGCCGCCGCGGGCTATTTTGGACTCGATGGCGAACGCGACATGGGCCGTGCGATTACCACCCTGGTGCGCGAGCCGACTTTCGTGAATTACCTGCGCGCGCCGGCCGAGCTCACGCGCGAGCCACTGGTGCTGCACAGCAGTCGTCAGGAAGGGCTCACCCTCGCGGTGCAGGTGATTCCTTTCGGTGATGATCAGGAAATGGTGCTGGCGCGTGACATTACCCAGCTCGAACGCCTGGACACGATGCGCCGCGACTTCGTGGCCAATGTGTCGCATGAACTGAAGACCCCGCTCACCGTGGTTAATGGCTTCATCGAGACCATGCTGGATGCGGGTGAGGACATCACGCCCGGCGAATCCGAGCATTATCTCGGGCTAGCGCTGCAACAATCGCAGCGTATGCAGCGTCTGGTGGACGATCTGCTGCAGCTCTCCACCCTGCAGGCCAATCAGCTGACCAGTGTGGAAGATCCGGTAGATGCCGGCGCACTGGTGCGCAGCGTGCTCTACGAGACCGAACAGCTGTCAGCCGGAAAGCATGCCATCGTGCTGGATGCAGTAATGCCGGCAACCTTGCTGGGATGCCAGAAGGAACTACACAGCGCCTTCTCCAACCTTGCCAGCAATGCCGTGCGCTATACCCCGGAAGGCGGCTCAATCCGCCTGAGCTGGCGCGTGGCGGCTGATGGCTGCGGGGAGTTTGCAGTGGCCGACAACGGCATCGGTATCGGCCCGGAGCATATCAGCCGCCTGACCGAGCGGTTTTACCGCGTGGATCATGGCCGCTCGCGTGAAACCGGTGGAACTGGTCTTGGTCTGGCCATCGTCAAGCATGTGCTGAACCGTCACCAGGGGCAGCTGCTGATCCGCAGCCAGCCGGGTGAGGGGAGCTGTTTTACGGCGCGCTTTCCGGCGAAGCGACTGCGTCTTCCCGTACAAAGCTGACCCGGTCGAAATTCGCGCCGCGCGCGATGAGCTTGATCATGCGTGCCACCCACGGGGTCTCGGCACGCACTTCGACGCGGCGATCCGACACATACCAGCCTGCCGGTACGATTAGACTGGGTTCGGTCTTCAGCGCGGCGACGCCCGGGATCAGAAAACCCAGTTTGAAGCGTTCGCGCAGAGATTTACGTTGCGGATCGATCAGGCGCACCGGCTGCACCGTGGGTGGCCCCGGCATCAGCGAGATGCCGCAGCACAGCGCACCGTTCTGCAGGTATTGCAGCCAGCTGATCTCGGCTAGCAGGATCCGTTCTTGCGCATTGGGGCGTACGCCGATCAGCTGGCGGTGATCAAGACGCGATTCGCCCTGCGCCCGCATCAGACGGAAGCCCGCCACGGACTGATCCAGCACATCCCATGGCTCCAGCACGTAGCCCAGTTTCAGGGCATGTTCGGTGAGCTGGGCATCCGTCATTTCAGCCTGCTCGACGCGCTCGCCCAGCGCCAGCATGGCTTCGGTGCGGGTGAAGTCGTTGTAGTGGATCTGCTCGTCTTCGGGTTGCTCGAAGGCCTTGCCGGTAAGGAAATAGGCCACGCCGACCGGATCGGCACACACCTCGACTTGGCCATGGAGCAGCTTGCGCGGGAATTTGCGGCCGGAAGAAGCCAGCCCCCAGGGGCGGTAGAGCGATACGATGAGGCGGGCGCAGGCCGGCTGCACGCAGTCGTCACCAAGGCCCAGCGAAGCGGCTGAAACACCGCTCTTGAGCTGACTGACGACGGCCTGGATGTGGCTTGCGAGCTTGGTGGTGTCGAGGCTGCGGACGACTGCGGCGGGATCGACCGTGCCGGCCGGGCGCAGGCCGTGGTCACTGTCGGGTTCCAGCAGGTAGAGGTTGGTGTTGGTGCCCACTCCGCCAGTGTGCAGAGTGCAGTAGGGCGCGAAGCGCTGGGCCCAGCGCACGACCCACAGGAACTCACGCGGGGTGCGACTGTAGGGGCTGGCCGCATCGGTCAGCAGCAAAGCAACATAGGCTTCGAGCGGACTCTGGGCGCCCCAGGTTTCGTTCAGGGCGTCCGGTACACGGGTGCTGGCTACGCCGCTGCGCTCTGCCGAGGCGAAGAGCTGGTGTAGATCCAGCCACAGATTTTCCGGCATTTCCTGGCGGGCACGGAAGTACTCGGTCATGGCCAGGGCGTGATAACGGATGCGGCGCTGGGCGATCAGGGCGCGCTTGTCGTCCACACTGCCATCGCCGGCCAGTGTGCCGCGCTGGGCCACGAAGCCGTAGTTGGTGGCCATCAGCGACCATAGCCGTACGACCTGACGCAGCGTCTCCTCTTCGTGGCTGGAAGGGGGGAGCGGGCGTGAAGCGTAGCGTTTTGAAACCTCGCCGAGCACGTAATCGATGGTCTGGCGGGCTTCTTCCAGTACCTGTAGTTGGGCCAGTGGGGGCGGGCTGGCTACTGCCATGCCCTCAAGCAACTGGATCAGGGTGCGGCCGGCCTCTTCCAGATCGGTGACGCTGATCCTCCGCAGCAGTGCCTGGCACTGGGCGGGCTGATTGAAGTCGATATTCGCCGGAGCCTTCAAGGGCATGAGGTTCATGCGCCGATTCCTGGTAATTGAACTGCCTGACGCCAGCCGGCAAAGCTGCTTGCCTGCCTCGCAACATCCGGGTTGAAGCCGCTGGCATTGCTGCCTCGGTTTACCCGCCCGTCTTAGTATGGTTGACGGCGCAAAGGGACGTAGATTGAGTCCTGATGCGCTGCCCGTAAGGGTGAGCCCTAATGGAATATAGACTCCCGTTGGACGCGTTCGGGCAGGGTTTGGCTGCAAGCGTGAAATGGATCACGCAATTACGCCTGTTGCATACCGGAGTGACGTGGCAGGGTGCCACGCAAACGTTTAGATGGAGGCGTCCGGCTGGGCTGAGCAGAAGGCGGAGAAGGCTTTCTCCAGCACGCTGCGGGGCAACTCGCGCACGATGAAGACGAGACGGCTGCGCCGGTCTTCGTCCGGCCAGGCGGGCAGCTGGCTGTCTGGATAGCGCTCGTGCTGCACGGCATGGATGACCCGCGGAAGGTCTTCGCCCTCGACGGCCACGAGGCCCTTGATGCGCAGGATGTGTTCGCCAACGACCGACTGGAGGGTATCCAGGGCGCGGGCGAAGTCCCCCCAGGCGAAGGGCTCGCTGAAATGCAGCACATGGGTGCTGATGGCCTCGTCGTGCAGTGCTGCGGCCGGAGCGGTCTGACCGAACACGCCGTGGCGGGCATTCAGGCGCTGCTGCTCGCGGATGGCGGATTCATTCAGCCAGTGGGCAACGTCCGGCATCTTGCCTTCCGGCGCATACAGGCTCATGCCTTCGAGCAGGCCGGGAGGGAGTTTGCCGGGCTCGCTGTGCCACAGCTCGGCCGCAGGATTGAGCTCGCGGACGCGCTCCTCCGCTTCGGCGATGCCCAGGCTATCGGCCAGATCACATTTGGTGAGCACCACGCGATCAGCCATCGCGACCTGCTTCACGGCTTCTGGATGCTGGCCCAGTTGCCAGTGCACATGGCGCACATCCACGGTGGTGATCACGCCTTCGAGGCGGAAACGCTCGGCGAGGAAGAAATCCTTGAGGAGTGTATGGATCACCGGTGCCGGATCGGCGAGGCCGGTGGTTTCGATCACCACCCGGTCCAGCGCGCCGATTTCACGTCTCAGTCGGCGCATGAACAGATCACGCAGGCTGCGCGACAGATCGCCGCGTACGGTGCAGCACAGGCAGCCGGATTCGAGCAGGGTGATGTCTTCGGAGACCTGCTCGACCAGCAGGTGATCCAGCCCCACCGCGCCGACCTCGTTGATCAGCACCGCCGCGCCGGCCATCTCCGGTGCCCGCAGCAGGGTGTTGAGCAGGGATGTCTTGCCGCTTCCCAGAAAGCCGGTCAGCAGAACGACCGGGATGCGTTTGTCAGTGACCATGGCCCAGCGAACCGAGGGCAATCACGGCGATGCCGGCGAGCAGGGCCACGGTCTGCCAGATCGAGGTGTGGCGGTGCGGTTCATGGCGCAGCATCGGCAACAGATCGGAGATCGCGATGTAAAGGAAGCTGGCAGCGGCGACGGTGAGGATGTAGGGCAGCAGGCCTTCCATGCCGGAGAGCGCGAAGTAGCCGAGCAGGCCACCGGCAATCGAGGCGAGGCTGGAGACGCCGTTCCACAGCAGGGCGCGCCGGGTGCTCATGCCGGCGGCGCGCAGGATGGCAAAGTCACCGGCTTCCTGTGGCACTTCGTGAGCGATCACGGCGAAGGCGGTGCTCCAGCCGAGCACCGGGTCGGTCAGGAAGGCCGCCGCGAGCAGTACGCCGTCGACCAGATTGTGAAAGCCATCGCCGATCAGCACCGAAACCACGGTGTGGCTACCCACTGCGTGATGATGGTGGCCGTGGTTGGGGCAGTGGTGGTCATGACCTTCTTCGTCCACATGCGCATGGCGCCACAGGGCAATGCGTTCGAGCCCGTAGAAGCCCAGCAGGCCAGCGAGCAGGGTGACGAACAGGGCGTGTGCTTCGACACCGGACTCGAAAGCCTCCGGCAACACGTCAAGCAGCGCCACGGCCAGCAGCACGCCGGTGGCAAAGCCAACCAGGCGCGGCAGCCAGCGTTGCGGGAAGCCGGCGATCAGCAGACCGGCCGCGATGACGCTGAGGAGGCCACCGGCAAGGGTGGCGGCAAGGATGGAGAGCAGGGTCATGTGGATTCTTTTTCGTCACAGCGGGCACATTGCCCGGTGATGCAGTACTCGACGGCACGGCCGGCAAAACCGGCGGGCAGGGTCGGCTGTGGGGCGGGGATGTCAGCCAGGCAGAAAACCTTGCCGCAGCAGTCGCAGCGAAAGTGGGCGTGCTCGCCGTGGGCGGCGGCATCCGGCGCGGCCAGACTGAAGCGGAAGACCCGCTCGACATCGGTGATGCGATGGGCGAGGCCGGCTTCCACCGCCCAGTCGAGCACACGGTAGAGCGTGACGCGATCGAAGCCGGCGCCCAGCGCTTCTTCGATCTCGCGGTGACTCAGGGCGCGCTCGGCTGCTTCGAGCAGTTTCAGGACGGCGATGCGCGCCGGCGTCGCACGCGCACCGAGGGCGTGGATGCGCTCGATCTGGCTGGAATTGGCGGTGACTTGGGCAGGCATGGGGCGGATTGGAACATGTGTGCCGGTCAGATGCAACCCCGTTGCATCAGTCGACGCGAGCCGGAAGCAAGCCGTTCATGAACCCCTGTACGCGTGGTGATGCCTCTTCCGCCCGGGTCGCCAGGGCCATGCACACTTCCGCACCGGGGTCGGCCAGCGGAATGAAGCGCACCCCCTCCACGCGGATCAGGGCCAGCGGTTCGGCCAGTACTGCCACCCCTATACCGGCTGCAACGAGGCCGATCTGGGTCTGCGCTTCACGCGCTTCCTGGGTGATGTGCGGCTCGAAGCCCGCGTTGCGGCAGAGTGCCTGCAGGTAGTCAACCAGACTGGCACCGGCACCAGCCGGGTAGCCGATGAAGGCCTCGTTGCGGCAATCGGCGAGATGGATCCGTGGCTGCGAGGCGAGCGGATGATCGTCCGGCAGGATCAGGCACAGGCGGTCGCGGCGCAGCAGTTGCAGACGCAGGCCGGCCGGTGCGGCAGGTTCGTTGTAGCGTACGAAGCCCACATCCAGCTCACCCGCGATCAGGGCGGCGAACTGGGCGTGGGTATACATTTCGGAGAGGCGCAGGCTCACGCCCGGGTAGCGTTGGCGATAGGTCTTCAGGGCACTGCGCAGCTCCGGGATCAGCAGGCCGCTGGAGGTGAAGGCAATGCGCAATTCACCGCTTTCGCCGCGTGCGATGCGCTGCAATTCGGCCGCCACGTCCGTGCTGGCGGCGAGGATGGTGCGCGCCCGCTCGAGCAGATGCCGACCAGCCTCGGTCAGTTGCACGCTGCGCCGGGTGCGATGAAACAGGCTCACGCCCAGCTCGGCCTCGAGTGCCTGGATCTGCTGCGACAGAGGCGGCTGGCCAATGTGCAGGCGGGCCGCGGCCCGCGTGAAATGCAACTCCTCGGCAACGGCCACGAAGTAGCGCAGGTGGCGCAGCTCCATTCATATCTCCAGGCGATCAATTCATCCTGAAATATATATTGGACAGCTGGTTAGCCCAAACCTAAGATCCGCCATCCCCGAACATTGCAGGAGTCGCTCCATGACTGATCGCTACGCCATCATCGGCAACCCCATCGCCCAGGCCAAGTCGCCGGCCCTGCAGACCGCCTTTGCACAGCAGTGCGGGCAGGACATGGCGTACGGCGCGATTCTGGGTGAGCTGGATGGCTTCGTGGCTGGCGTGCGCGAATTCCAGAAGAGCGGCGGCAAAGGTATGAACATCACCATGCCCTTCAAGCTCGAAGCCTTCGAACTGGCTGATGAACTGACCCCGCGTGGCCGCGCGGCCGGCGCCATCAACATGTTCACGCTGCGGGACGACGGCACGATCCTCGGCGACAACACCGACGGCTTCGGCATCATGCGCGACATCACCCACAATCTTGGCCGCGCGCTCAAGGGTGCCCGGGTGTTGTTGCTGGGTGCTGGCGGCGCGGTGCGCGGCACCCTGCTGCCGCTGTTTGACGAACAACCGGCTGAGATCTTCATCGCCAACCGCACCGCCAGCAAGGCCGTCGAACTGGCCGCCGAGTTTGGCGGTGAGGCCGGCAGCATCAAGCTCGCAGGGGGTGGGTTTGCCGATATCAGTGGCCGCTTCGATGTGATCATCAACGGCTCGGCATCCTCCATGACCAATGACGTGCCGCCCCTGCCGGTCGGGGTGTGGGACAAGGAGTCGCTCGCCTACGACATGGCCTACAAGAAAGAGCCGACCGCTTTCGTGCTCGCCGCGCGGGCTGCCGGCGTGGGGCAGACGGCCGATGGCCTGGGCATGGTGGTGGAGCAGGGCGCCGAGTGCTTCTTCTTGTGGCGCGGCCAGCGCCCGGATACCGCGCCCGTGATCGCGGCCTTGCGGAACGCCTGATGTTTGTAGGTGCGGCTTCAGCCGCACGCCACCTGTGAATGGCGGACTGAAGTTCGCCCTACACCACCACCCCACTCCCCACTTCCCGCACAGTGACCTACGAACTCCTGATCCTGCTGCCCATTTCCTTCATCACCGGGGCCATCAATGCGGCCATCGGTGGCGGTGGCCTGATCGGGATTCCCGCTTTCTACAGCGTGCTGACGAGCTTCTCACCGGCCCAGATCATGGGCGTGGACAAGTTCTCCTCGGTGATGGGCCATGCCATGTCGATCCGCCAGTACGCGGCGAAGATGGACCTGCCCTGGCGCCTGATGCTGCCCACCGTGATCACCGCCTTTGCCGGCTCCTATCTCGGTGTGCGCATGCTGGACCTGATGCCCAGTCAGTGGATGCGGCCGGTGATCATCGTGGTGCTGGCCATCATGCTGGTCTACACCTGGTTCCGGCCACAGCTGGGCCATCTGGATACCAGCCGCACCCCGACCCGCGCCGACCTGATCAAAGGGGCCGCACTGGGCCTGGCGCTGGGCTTCTACGATGGCTTCATCGGCCCTGGCACTGGCAGCTTCCTGTTGTTCCTGTTCGTGCGCTTCTTCCACTTCGACTTCCTGCGCGCCACGGCTTGCGCCAAGGTCGTGAACTTCGGCACCAATGCCGCCACCCTGGTGTTCCTGGTGCCGGCGGGCATGGTGGCCTATGAGCTGGCCGTGCCGCTGGGAGTGGCCGCGATCTGCGGTTCGGTAGTCGGTTCGCGCCTGGCCATGCGCGGCGGGAATCAATGGATCAGGCGCTTGTTTCTGATCCTGGCGGTGAGCCTCCTGGCCAAGCTGGCCTGGGAGACCTTGCGCGGGTGGCTGTAAGGCAAGACTTGCTTTGCAGCTAAAACGCGCAGGACGTTCCCGCGCTACCGAAAACGCTGCCGCTTGATGCGGTATTTCAGCGCAACCAGCCCTTCTTGTTGAAGTACCAGAAGGGGACGAGCACCGAGAACAGCATCAGGAGCAGGGCGAAGGCGTAGCCGTGGCTCCACTCCAGCTCGGGCATGTACTTGAAGTTCATGCCGTAGAGACTGGCGATCAGGGTCGGCGGCAGCATGGCGACGCTGGCCACCGAGAAGATCTTGATGATCTTGTTCTGGTTGATGTTGATGAAGCCGACGGTGGCATCCATCAGGAAGTTGATCTTGTCGAACAGGAAGGCGGTGTGGCCATCCAGCGACTCGATGTCGCGCAGGATCTGGCGTGCATCTTCCTGCTGATCCTTGGACAGGAACTTGCCGCGGATCAGGAAGGACAGGGCCCGGCGCGTGTCCATCACGTTGCGCCGGATGCGCCCGTTCAGGTCCTCTTCGGCGGCAATCGCGGCGAGGATCTTGGCGGCCTGGGTGTCGGTCATCTCGGTGCTGAGCACCTGCTTGCCGACGGCCTCGAGCGAGGCATACACATCTTCGAGGGTATCGGCGGAGTACTCCACATCGGCGGCGTAGAGGTCGAGCAGCACGTCCTTGCCGTCGGACACATAGCCCGGCTGGATGCGCGCACGCAGGCGCTGCAGACGGAACACCGGCAGCTCTTCGTTGCGGATCGAGAACAGGATGCCGTGATGGAGCACGAAGGCCACCGCCACGTTGCGCGACTCATCCGCCTTGTCGAGCAGGAAGTCCGAGTGCAGATGGATCTGCTCGCTCTCATCCTCGATGTAGAAGCGCGCCGATTCTTCAAGGTCGGTGAGGTCTTCCGGGTCCGGCAGGGAGAGGCCGAACACCTGCTTCACCCACTCCAGCTCTTCCTTGTCCGGCGCGATCAGGTCCACCCAGATCGGTTTGGCGGCGGCCAGTGCGGCGCGCGTCTCGATGTTGATCTGACGCAGGCGTCCGTTGTGCAGCTCGAAGGCGTTGAGCATCAGCGGCTTGCGCTCGGGCTGCTCGGGTTCCGAGGTGAGGGTGTCGCGGAAATCGTCCGACGAGAGTTCGTCGAGAATTTCTTCCCCGCGCGCGGCCTTGACCAGCTCCCACACCACCACGCTCTCGTTGTGCGGCAGGGCTTCGAGGATGCGGGCGATCTCGGCGGCGTCGAGGGTATCGAGTTTCTTCTGCAGCTCGACCAGATTCTGGCGGTGCACGAGGCCGTCCACCAGGTCGTGGCGGGGCATCTCCTGGCGCCTGACCAGGTCCTCAACCAGGCGATGACGGCCGAGCAGGCCCTGCACTTCCAGCAAGTGTTGCTGGAAGAGCTCGTTCTCATCGACTTCGGGCTGGAGGTCTTCGTTTTCGGTCATAGGGTCTGCTCTCGGTAGTCAGACGGATCACGTTGCCACATCTGGCCTGCGGGACAAGGCATGGGACGCAGTGCGGGGTGGCGCCCCGCACAAGGAGCATAACGCAGTAGCGCAGGCCAGATGTGGCAACCCGCAGGGCTCGTTTGATTCCGGCGCATCACTACGTTGCCCTTCCTTGCAAGGGGGCCACCCTTGCTGCGTCAGGGCGCCTTGTGCTGCATCCCGAATCAGACGAGCGTGACCGCCTGACTACCGAGAGCAGACCCTTGGCCCCGTTGGAAAGGCGGAATTCTACGCGTGAATGTCGCGATGCAGCAGTTTCCTGGCGGCCTTTGCCAAGGCTGCTCAGGGCACTTCGGAGCCCGCCATGCGTGCTTGCACGCGCGCTGCGTGGGCGGCCAGGCGTGGCGAGTAGTTCCGCTCGTATTTGCGCGGGTTGGGCAGCATTACGGCGAGGCGGGCGGCCTGGGCCGGCGCGAGCTGGCCCGCACCGGTGCCGAAGTAGCGGCGCGCAGCCGCTTCTGCGCCGAAGATGCCATTGCCCCATTCCACCGAGTTCAGATAGACCTCGAGGATCCGGCGCTTGTCCCACAAGGCCTCGATCATTAGGGTGGCCGGCACTTCCAGCGCCTTGCGCGAATATTTCTCGAAGCGCGTGCTGCCGGACCACAGGAACAGGTTCTTGGCCAGCTGCTGGCTGATGGTGGAGCCCCCCGCCACCACCCGGCCCTTCTTGTCATTCTTTTCCAGTGCTTTCTGGATGCCTTCCAGATCGAAGCCGTCGTGATCCACAAAGGTGTCGTCTTCGGCAGCCACCACGGCACGTTTCAGATGGATCGAAATCTTTCCGTAGGGCACCCACTGGTGTTTGAGGCGGGCCGCGGGATCCTTTTCCTGCAGCTCGGCCAGGCGGATCTGCATGAAGCTGGTGGTGCCCGGGTCCATCCACTTCCACCACAGTACCCAGCCCAGCAACCACAGGTGCCAGGCCACGAGGAGGAGGAGGGCTGCCAGCAAGAGGCGGCGCACCCACAGGAGGAGAAGTTTCATAAGGGCCCGAACAGCGGAAGGCAAGCAGAGGAAAAGCGGCGCCAAGCATTGCAGAGCGGGCGCCTTGAGGCAAGCATCGGGGCGCTTGCGCGGCCCTCGCGCTCTACCCGGGTCAGGTCAACAACTCGCTTGGGAGTCCCTGTATCCTTCGGGGTTTCCCTTAGTGGTAGCGCTGTTCCGGCTGCCGCCTCTCAACGCCAGGCCCTTACCGACCATGACGCAAACAACCAAACCCATCGATTTCAAGAACGACTGGCCCAAGCTGGGCTTGCCGGCGCACGTCATCGAAGTGCTCAGTGCCGCTCCGGCCATCTATGTGGCCGAGTGCCGCGAAGATCTGCTCAACTGGGCGCTGAACCGCAAGCCGGGTGAGACGGACTGGCGTCATGGCAACCGTGAAGACAAGGGCGAGGTCGAGGTCGGTTTCGACGTGCCGGGCAAGGGCTATGTGGCGGAGGCCACCGTTACCAAGGCGCGCAACGGCATCTGCATCAACTTCATCGATCCCAAGATGCGCCGCCGCGATCCGGATGCGATGGTCATCGGTGACAAGCTGCCGACCGACAAGCCGACCTACCAGGAGCGTTTCGGCGAGAGCTTCGACAAGATGCGCCAGAAGACCCTGGACTGGCTCAAGACCCAGGAACTGATCGTCGTTCCGTTTTACGCCGGCCCCGATGAACTGGGCTATGGCGCGCTGGCCATCGTGCCCAAGGGCGCGGCTTTCTTTGCCGGCGCCCTGGCTGACCTGCAAGGCATGATCCCGAACAGCCAGGTGCCGTCCAATTTCAAGCTTGCCGGTGGTGCGATCTTCATCGCTCCGCCCTTCCGCCATACCCATTTCGATGGCAAGCAGGTGGTGGTGCACGCACGCTCCGAGACGCATCAGGAAATCTTCGCCTACAACCTCTATCCCGGTCCTTCGGCCAAGAAGGGCGTGTACTCCCTGCTGCTGGACATCGGCGAGCGCGAAGGCTGGACCACCAACCACTGCGCCGCGGTGGGCGTGGTTACCCCCTACGACAACCAGACCATCATCATGCACGAAGGCGCCTCGGGTGGCGGCAAGAGCGAGATGACCGAGCATGTGCACCGCATGGAAGACGGCCGCCTGCTGCTGGGCAAGAACGTCGTGACCGGTGAGCAGCGCACCCTGAACCTGCCGGAAGCCTGCCATCTGAACCCGATGGCCGACGACATGGCCTGTGCTCACCCGCACTACAACGAAGGCCAGACCAAGCTCAACATCAAGGATGCGGAAGCCGGCTGGTTCGTGCGCGTCGATCACATCAAGGGCTACGGCACCGATCCGCACCTTGAGCGTCTGGTGATGCACCCCGAGCGCCCGCTGATCTTCCTGAACCATTACATCGTGCCCGGCGGTCAGGCTCTGTTGTGGGAACACATTGAAGACTCGCCGGGCAAGCCCTGCCCGAACCCGCGCCTGATCATTCCGCGCGACATGGTGCATGACGTGCAGGAAGGCCCGGTGGCGGTCAACATCCGCTCCTTCGGCGTGCGCTGCCCGCCCACCCACAAGGACAGCCAGCTCTACGGCATCCTCGGCATGCTGCATGTGCTGAGCCCGGCACTGGCCTGGCTGTGGCGTCTGGCTGCGCCGCGCGGCCACGCCAACCCGTCGATCCAGGATTCGGCGGCTGGTGGAATGCAGTGCGAAGGCGTGGGCTCCTACTGGGCCTTCTGTACCGGTCGCCGTGTCGATCAGGCCAACCTGCTGCTGCGCCAGATCGTCGCCAATACCGAAACCCGCCATGTGCTGATCCCGAACCAGAACATCGGCGCCTGGCACGTGGGCTTCATGTCCGAGTGGATCGTGCGCGAATATCTGGCCCGCCGTGGCTCGGCGCGTTTCCACCGCGAAGAGCTGGTCGAGTCGCCGTGCTCGCTGTTGGGCTATGTGCCGCGTCAGGTGAAGGTTGAAGGCTCGATGATCCCGCCGGTGCTGCTGCATGTGCAGACCCAGCTGGAAGGTGGCCCGGAAGTGTTTGAACATGGCGCGCAGATGTGGCGCGAGTTCTTCAAGCGCGAGCTGACCCCCTTCCTCACGCCGGATCTGGACCCGTTGGGCCGCAAGATCATCCAGGCCTGTCTGGACGATGCTTCGCAAGAGGATTACTGGAAGCTGATTCCGCACCAGATGTTCAAGGGCTGATCGGCCCCGAAAAACCGGAACGCCGCTTGTAACCGTCCCGGTTTAAAATGGCGTCATTCAAACAGCCGGCTTTGCCGGCTGTTTCATATCCAGAACCTCCGCGTCAGAACCACGAGAGACCCCTGCCATGAGCACACTCGCCGCCCAATTGCAGCAGATGGAAAGCCATCGTTCCGTCTTCGAAAACGAAGTTCGCCAGCTGCCCCTGCCCACCTGCAACGCCTTTGGCACAGCGGCTGCGCCCCAGGCCATCGCCTTTGCCGCGAGCAGCCAGGTGCTGACGACCAAGGATAGCGCCACCGTGGCCCAACACTTCGCACAGAGCGTGAAGGCCTCGGGCAATGCCGTGCTGCGCGTGGCCGGCCCGGCGAGCCCACGCGTTTCCGGCAAGCGCGTTGCGGCCCTGTTCTCGGGCGGCCCCGCCGCGGGCGGACACAACGTGCTGTGCGGCATCAAGAAGATGCTCGGCGCAGACAACACCCTGTTCGGGGTGAAAGGCGGCCCCAAGGGTTTGCTGGAAGGCAAACTGTTCGAGATCACCGATGCCGATGTGGCCAGCATCCTGAATACCGGTGGTTTCGACTTCCTCGGCACTGATCGCACCAAGATCAAGACGGCCGAGCAGTTCGAGCAGGTCAAGCAGACCTGCATCGCTCACAATCTCGACGCCATCGTCATCATCGGCGGTGACGACTCCAACACCAACGCCGCGATCCTCGCCGAGTTCCTGTTCTCCGGCATCAAGGCCGACGGCTCCGGCGTGCAGGTGATCGGCGCGCCCAAGACCATCGACGGCGACCTGCAGGTGCCCGGCCTGCTGCCGATCTCCTTCGGCTTTGACACCGCTACGCGCATCTATGCCGAGCTGGCCGGCAACATCCTGCAAGACACCCGCTCCTCGATCAAGTACTGGCACTTCATCAAGCTGATGGGCCGCTCCGCCTCGCACGTGACCCTCGAAGTCGCGCTGCAGGTGAAGCCCGCCGTGACCTTGATCTCGGAAGAGGTCGCGGAGAAGAAGCTCTCGCTCTCCGCCATCGTCGAGCAGATCGCCAGCGCGGTCATCGATCGTTACCGCAGCAAAAAACTCAAGCACGGTGTGGTACTGGTGCCTGAAGGCCTGATCGAGTTCATCCCCGAGATGAATGCGCTGATCGCCGAACTCAACGACAGCCTCGCGCATCACGCCGAGGCCTTTGCCGCGCTCTCGGTGGATGCCCGCCCGGCTTTCGTGGCCGCCAAGCTTTCGGCCGCCAACAGCGCGCTGTTCAGCTCGCTGCCCGGCTACATCATCAACATGCTGCTGGCCGATCGCGATTCGCACGGCAACCTGCAGGTGTCGCTGATCCCCACCGAACAACTCCTGAGCGACATGGTGCGCGCACGCCTGCAGCAAGTCGCGCCGGAAGTGCCTTTCGCCACCCACCACCACTTCTTCGGCTACGAAGGCCGCTGCGGTGCGCCGACCCTGTTCGATGCCGCCTACACCTGGAACCTGGGCCTCACCGTGGGGGCCCTGATCCTCGACGGCCGTACCGGTTACATGGCCAGCGTCTCGGGCCTTAGCGCCGGTGGCGAGCCGCTGGCGATCCCGCTCTCTGGCCTGCTGAACATCGAGCGCCGCCACGGCAAGGATGAATACGTGATCGAAAAGGCGCTGGTACGCACCAACGCGCCGGCGATGAAGTTCTTCGTCTCGCGCCGTGAAGCCTGGGCAGCGGATGATCTCTTCGCCTCGCCCGGTCCGCGCCAGCTGTGGGGCCCGGCGGCCAAGCAGATGCCGATGACCGTGGCATTGAACGATGGCGCTGACTCGCTGCTCTTCAAGATCGGCGAATAAGCCGTTTCAGACGCTGGAAAACGGAAAGGCCCGTTCGAAAGAGCGGGCCTTTTTCATGGTGCGGAGGATGCGTCGGGCCTTGGAAAACAGATCTACCTTTCCGGCCACTTCCAGCGCCCGGCGTCCAGCAGCGAAGCACCCCGCAAGCGGGTTTCTCCATGCTCCTTGATGAGCTGCAGGGTATTGCAGTCCGGATCATCTTCCAGCGCGGCCACCAGGCGAGCGGCGTGCGAGACGACGATCAGTTGCGAATGCTGCGCAGCATGACGGATCAGTCGCCCCAGCGCCGGCAGCAGATCGGGATGCAGACTGGTTTCGGGTTCGTTGAGCACCATCAGCTGCGGCGGGCGAGGGGTGAGCAGTGCAGCTACCAGCAGCAGGTAGCGCAGCGTGCCATCCGAAAGCTCGGCCGCTTCCAGAGGACGCAAGAGACCCGCTTGCTGCACCTGCAGTTCAAAGCGCCGGCCGGCCCGACCGATCTCGATCGAGGAGCCCGGGAAGGCATCATCGATGGCGGCTTCAAGTGCGTTTGCGTCGCCGATTTCGCGAATGGTCTGCAGGGCAGCGGCGAGGTCGGCGCCATCGTGCCCCAGCACCGGTGTATAGGTGCCGATCTGGGCCTGCCGCGCAGGTGCTGCGGCATCCGTGCGGAAATGATCGTAGAAACGCCAGGAGCGGATGCTCTCGCGCAGGGCCAGCACTTCCGGCGCACGTTGCGGATCGGCGAGCCGACTGAAGAGGCTCTCGAAGGCGGGCAGGCTGCTGTCGAGCACCTGCCACTCGCCATCCTCGCCGCGCGCCTGCACGAAATTGCCATGGCGCTCGACCAGCATGGCGGCCGGGCGCGGCCGGGCACCGCTCCAGATTGACTCCAGTTTGATCTGCGGGTCGCCACTGAAGGCTGAGAGGCTCGGCACCGGCAGGCCCAGCTCGAACGCGCAGGAGAACGCCTCACCCGCGAAACCGAGCCTGAGCGCGACTGGCCTGTTGCGCCGCGTGCCCTGGAGCGGGAATTCCCCGCGCCGCACGGCGGCCGAGGGATTTTCCGGCCCCGCCCAGAGCGTCGAATCGAAACCGCCCTCGCGCGCCAGGGCAGCGATCAGGCCACCCTGTGCCGCCTCGGCCAGCAGGCGCAAGGCACGATACAGGCTGGACTTGCCACTGCCGTTGGCGCCCGTCACCACATTCAGACGCTGCAGTGGCACGGCCAGCTCGCGAATCGAGCGGTAGCCACTGATGGCCAGGGTTTCGATCATGGGCGGTGCGCCTGCTCAGTCGTGATACGCCGCGATCTTGTTGCCATCCGGATCACGGAAGTAGGCGCCGTAGTAGCCGCTGCTGCCGCGCGGGCCGGGTTTGCCTTCATCTGCTGCGCCCAGTTTGATGGCCTTGGCATAGAAGGCATCCACTGCTTCGCGGCTGGGCATGACGAGCGCCACCATGGTGCCGTTGCCAACCGTTGCGGGCTGACCGTCGAAGGGCTTGATCACGCCCAGTGCGGGGCTGCTGTCATCCATGCCCCAGGCGGCACTGCGTTCGGACTCCCACTGGCGCTTGGCGCCGATGCTGGCAAAAAGTGCATCGTAGAAAGCCGAGGCGCGGGCGAGGTCCTGGGTGCCGAGGGTGACGTAACCGATCATGCTGAACTCCTTGAGGTTCGAAGCGGGGGCGCTGCGCGCTCAGCGCAGGAACAGGCGGTAGGCCGGGTTGGCGGTTTCTTCCACGCAGTCATAGCCGACGCGGGCGAGGAAGGCTTCGAACTCGGCCGCATCCTCGGGCGGCACCTGCATGCCCACCAGCGCCCGGCCGAAGTCCGCGCCATGATTGCGGTAGTGAAACAGGCTGATGTTCCAGTCTGAGCGGAGATTATCGAGAAAGCGCAGGAGGGCGCCGGGGCGCTCGGGGAAGATGAAGCGGTAGATGCGTTCATTCTGCGCATGCGGCGCACGGCCGCCCACCATGTAGCGGGTGTGGGTCTTGGCCATCTCGTCGTCGGTCAGGTCCAGCGCCGGCAGGCCGGCAGTGGCGAGCTGGGCGACGAGCTCGCCGGCCTCCGCGCGCCGGGCGATCGAGACGCCGACGAAGACATGTGCCTCGGCACCTTCGCTCAGGCGGTAGTTGAACTCGGTGACATTGCGCCCGCCGAGCAGGCGACAGAAAGCCTTGAAGCTGCCGGGCTGCTCGGGAATCGTCACCGCTAGTACGGCTTCGCGCTGCTCGCCAAGCTCGGCGCGCTCGGCCACGAAGCGCAGGCGGTCGAAATTCATGTTGGCACCGCTGGCCACTGCCACCACGCTGCGTCCGCTGCCGCCTTCGCGTGCCAGCCAGGCCTTGGCTCCAGCCAGGGCCAGTGCACCGGCAGGCTCCAGGATCGAACGGGTGTCCTCGAACACATCCTTGATCGCGGCGCAGATAGCGTCGTTATCCACAAGCACGACTTCATCCACATACTGAAGGCATAGCCTGAACGTTTCTTCGCCCACCAGCTTCACCGCCGCACCATCGGCAAACAGGCCGACCTGGGCGAGCTGGATGCGCTTGCCGGCGGCCAGTGATTGCGCCATGGCATCAGAGTCTACGGCTTCCACGCCGATCAGGCGCGTACCCGGGCGGATCCGCTTGATGTAGGCCGCCACGCCGGCGAGTAAGCCGCCGCCGCCCACGGCGCAGAACACGGCATCGATCGGGCCGGAGTGCTGGCGCAATATCTCCACGCCGATCGTGCCTTGCCCGGCGATGACATCCGGGTCGTCGAAAGGATGGACGAAGGTGAGGCCATCGCGGGCTTCGAGTTCGCGCGCATGGGCATAGGCATCGTCGTAGGAGTCGCCGGCCAGCACCACTTCGCCGCCGCGGGCGCGGACCGCATCCACCTTGATCGCCGGCGTTGCCAGCGGCATCACGATCACCGCGCGGCAGCCGAGCTTTTGTGCGGACAGGGCTACGCCCTGGGCGTGATTGCCCGCCGAGGCGCAGATCACGCCGCGCGCGCGCTGCTCAGGGCTGAGCCGCGCCATCTTGTTGTAGGCCCCGCGCAGCTTGAAGGAGAACACCGGCTGCATGTCCTCGCGCTTGATCCACACCTGATGGCCGAGGCCGGCCGAAAGCTTGGGAGCGAAGTCGAGCGGAGTTTCGCTGGCGGCTTCATAGACGCGCGCATCGAGGATGCGCACCAGGTAATCGTCGGGCAGGTGTTCGGAGGGCATGTCGCGGAGCCAGCAGGGAATGCAGGCTCCATTATGGCGACTTGGCGTGCCGAGCACATGCGCACAGCAGACCCTTTTGCTAGCATGCGGCTCCCGCCCCGTTTCCAGCCTGCCCGCCGGGCAAGCCTGGCGGCTAAGCCTTCTCCCTCGCGCGCCGCATGCACCCCTCTGCTTCCCGCCCCAGTCTGCTGCTGTCTGTGCTCGCCTTGCTGGGCAGCATGGCTGCGCTATGCATCGGTTCGTCCTTCGCCAAGCACCTGTTCCCACTGATTGGTGCCGCGGGGACCACGGCCTGGCGCCTGACGGGCTCGGCCTTGCTGCTGGCCTTGTTGTGGCGGCCCTGGCGTGACTGGCCGGCGCGTGCCGAGCTGGGTCGGGTTCTGCAGTACGGCGCAGCGCTGGGGGCAATGAACCTGTCTTTCTATCTCGCCTTGCGCAGCCTGCCACTGGGCGTGTGCGTGGCGATCGAGCTCACCGGCCCGCTGGCGGTGGCGCTGCTCTCGGCCCGGCGCGCCGGGCACTTCGTGTGGGTGCTGCTGGCAGCACTGGGCATCGTGCTGTTGCTGAACCCTTTCGCGCATGGCGCGTGGCTGGATCCGGTGGGGGTGGGGTTTGCAGTGCTCGCGGCCGTGTTCTGGGCCCTCTACATCCTGGCCGGCAAACGCGTGTCGCATCTGCACGCTGGTTTGTCGGTGTCGCTGGGCATGCTCACGGCAGCCGCGCTGGTGGTGCCTTTCGGGGCCTGGAGTGCCGGCCCGCAATGGTTCAGCCCCAGCGTGGCGCTGTGGGGGCTGGGCGTGGCGCTGCTGTCGAGCGCGCTGCCTTACTCGCTGGAGATGATCGCGCTGCGCGGCCTGACGACGCGCGCCTTCGGCACCCTGGTGAGCCTGGAGCCGGCTATCGGCGCGTTGGCGGGCTTCGTGATCCTGGGCGAGCGCCTGACCGGCCTGCAGTGGCTGGCCATCGCCGCCGTGATGGCCGCTTGCGCCGGCACTGTGGGGACGGCGGCGCGGGATTGAAGCGGCTGGATCCCCGCTTTGCCAGTGTGCGATCTCGCGGCGCTCACCACGGCAGTGACAGGTAGTACTGCCCCAGCTCGGTGAGCTGGCCATCGGCGCCGAGCAGGCTGGTGTAGTGCGTGTCATTGCTCCAGCGTCCGGTGAACCAGGCGTAGCGGAAGACGTCGCTGCGCGCTTCCAGCAGCGCCACCATTTCCTGCATCTGCGCTTTCTGCTTGGCCACCGAGTCGATCTGCGCGCTGCCGTCTCCTGTATGCCAGTTGGCGAACTCGGTCACCCACAGGGGCTTGGCGTATTTCTGCAGGCGATCCAGCTGGGCGACCAGGCCGTAGTCATACCAGTGGAAGGCGAGATAATCGATCTGCGGTTCGCGCTGGGCGTTGGCGGCGCGGTAGGCGGCATAGAAGGCGTCCAGCCAGACCACCGGATCGCTGTAGCCGCTCAGCGTGCCCCAGGTGATGGCGGGGCCGACCAGCTTGACCCCGGTTTTCGCGGCCAGCGCCTCGTAGCCGGGCCAGATCGCGGCGGCTTGCGCTGGCGTGAGATTGGCCTGATCCGTGAGGTTCGGCTCATTCATGACGAGCAGGTACTTGATGTGCGGATTGGCGAGCAGGAAGGCTTCGACCTTGGCAGCATCGAAGTTGCCATTCCACAGCATCGGGATGAAGTCCATCGCGTAGCGGCTGCGATAGTCGGCCGGTGCGCTGGTGCTGGGCTGCGGGCTCCAGTTGTACCACCAGGAAACTCCCGCCGAGAGTGCCGCGAGATCTGCCGCACTGGCCAGGTCATAGGCAATCCCGCGCTTGGCGCTCTTGGTGCGGGCCGCGTTGCTCCCACTCGATGCGCTGGCGCTTGTTCCCGCGCCGCTGGCTGCTGCGGCACTGCTGGCCAGGCTGTTGGCCGTGGCCGAACTCGCTGCGTTGGTGGCTGTCGGCGCTGGCTGCGTGCTGCCGCCGCTGCCACCCCCGCCGCAGGCCGCCAGGAGCAGGGCGAAGACGAGGAGGGCCGCAATCTGGCGGGCGCTGGGCCGGTGCAGGAGGAGGGCGAGCATGGTGCGATGTCCGGAGCGAGGGTCAGAGGGAGTCGAGGAAGTCCAGCAGCGCCTTGCGGTCTGTGGCCGGCAGGGCCTCGAACTTCTTGCGCGTGGCCTCGGCCTCGCCGCCGTGCCAAAGAATGGCTTCCAGTGGCGAGCGGGCGCGGCCATCGTGCAGGTAGCGGGCCTTGTCCGCGCCACCCTGCACATACTTGAGCGAGCCGATGCCCCACAGCGGCGCGGTACGCCACATTGCAGGCTGGGCCTTGAACTCCTGCACTGTGTCGGCCAGATCCGGGCCCATGTCGTGCAGCAGCAGATCGCTGTAGGGATGGATGATCTGGTTGCGCAGTTCGACGAAAGGATGGGTGTTGCCGGTCTTCAGCGTTGTGACGTGGCAGCTGCTGCAGCCGGTGCTGGCGAACAAGGCGGCGCCGGAGGCAATGGCTGCCGGATCGACGTCGTGCTCCACCGCCACGCGCATGCCGGCCGGATAGCCGCTGCGCAGGCTGCGCTGGGCGGGCACGCCAAGCAGGCTCAGGTAGTGGGTGAGGCGCTCGATCTCGCGGGGGGATAGCGCGGTCGCGGCGGAGGTGTTGCGACAGTCCGCTGCGCCCATCTGGCAGCAGTGCTGCGGATACGGCGGAGTGGTGACGCTCATGTCGTTCATCATCGCTTCCGAAGCCTGATGGCGGATGCTGGCCTTGGAGGCTTTCCAGCCGAAGCGTCCGAGACGCGGCAGGCCGCTGTCTGGATCGAGTACCAGATTGAAGATGCCGCGAATACCATCGCCATTCTTGTCGGTGGGGTCGGCCAGCGCCACGATACTTTCCTCCGGCACGGCCTCCAGCAGCCCCATGCCGATCACCTGCGGTGCCTGGCGCACCGAGTAGAGCTTGGGCAGCGGCCCCTTGAAGGCGTACACAGGCTTGCGAAGCTCGACCTTGCTGCCATCGGGCAGGGTGCGGGTCTGGGTTTCGAATCTGCTGATCGTGACGTCATACGGATTGGCGCTGCTGCCGGTGGCGTGGTGTTGCACGTTGAGACCGTAGGTGGGGTCCGGCGTGCGGCGGCCATCGGCCATGGCGCTGCCGGTCATCACCACCATCATGTCCAGCGCGGTGCCAGTTTCCGCAGCGGCGCCGCGGCCGTTATTCACGTGGCAAGCGATGCAGCGCTCCTGGTTGTAGCGCGGGCCCTGCTGACCGATGTGCTCGGTGAAGACCGGATTGGTCTTGTCGTGTTCGGAGTGGCTGCCATCCTTGAAGGAGGTATGGAAGAGGCGCCGGCCTTCGACGAAGCGCTGTACGTTCCGGATGCCGATGTTGTTGGCCGGCTGCTGGAATACGCGCATCGGCTCGTCGGCGTAGTTGTAGGAGATGCTGCTGTCGCCGCCGAGCAGGGCGGCCTCCGGCAGCGGTTCGGAATCGAGATTGGGGGCGATGCCATACCAGGGACGCAGGCCCTTGCCGACGACGTAGAGTTGCTCAAGCGAGTAGTAGCGGCTGCCGCCGCCATCGATCAGAGCTTTGCCGGCGAGCGCAGTGTCGGTGGTGTTCTGGGTGTAGTAGCGGCCGTTGGCGTAGAACGGCCAGCCGGCCTTGGCGGCATCGAGGGTCATTTCCCAGCGTGCCAGGCGTACCGCCGGCGCCAGCTCGATCTTGTCCCCGGCCTTGAGCGGGCTGTGCGGATCGGTGCGCCAGTTCGAATCGAACTCGATCATGCAGTCCTGGCGTGGCTGATCCGCGTGGCAGAAGGGCAGGTTCTTTTCGGTCGGGTTGTTGAAGCCGGTGTTCATGGACCAGCCGTAGTCCCGCACTTCGGGGTTCTGGATGTTGCGGAACAGGCTGAAGGTGGTGCCATCGAAACTGCCGCCATTGGAATGCAGGAAGATCTGGATCTTCTTGCCGCCGGCCGGGATGGTGTCGCGGATCTCGAGGCCCAGGGTGCGGTTCTGGAAGTAGAAGGTGGGGAAAGTGAAGTAGGCGCCGGGGCCCTTGTCGGCTTCGAACCAGCCTTCGCCGCGCTCGCGTGCATGGCGATCGGTGGTACGGAAACCGGCCAGTGTCACCAGGGAGCCATCGGCCTCGGTGTATTGCAGTTGTTCGATGAACTGGGTGCCGGCCGGGAACAGTGGCACATAGCCGTTCGGACCGACTTCCCCACCTGCCGGCAAACCTTCGCTGACCCAGGGTGCGGAAGACGCTGCCACGGACGAGGCGGAAGAGGCGGCTACGGAACTCGTGCTGCCGCCCGCCGCGCCGCCGCCTCCACTGCCACCTCCACCACAGGCCGCGAGCAGACTGAGCAGGAGTGGCCAGAGGCGGCGCACGAAGGATGGACTCTGCGGGGCGCAGGAGGATGGATTCGGATGCATGAGCGGGCTCTCCCTGATTGGGCGGCTTCTGGGGCCGCTTGTGATTGAGCGGAAGTCTGCCCTTCTGGGTGAATTGGTTGTTTGCCAAAACGATCGGCGTGGAGAAGCGTGGGATAGACGTTTTTTTACATCTCACGATGCCGTCAGTACGCGTCACTTGGCTGACGGATTGCGTCAATTAATGCCTTTTTGCGGCATCTTTGGCGGGCGATACTATGCACCGTGGAAGGCTCTGGTCCGGATCGCTGAACCTGGCTTTGTGTCTTCAGTCGAAGCCTTACCCTGACAAGAGCGAGTACGACGATGTGGATAGCCCGATACCTGAGCGCGGGCCTTGCCGGCCTGAGCGCCCTGACTGCCCTGGCCGCTGAAGCCCCGCGCTGCGATGCTGTGGCCGCTGCTCCCAGTCCGGGGCGGATCCAGCTCAGCGAAGTCGCACGCGGGCTGGAGAACCCCTGGGCGCTGGTCTTCCTGCCCGATGGCCGCATGCTAGTGAGCGAGCGCCCGGGGCGGCTGCGCCTCGTCACGCCGCAAGGGCAGCTCTCGGCTCCGCTGGCGGGCGTGCCGGCGGTCGTCGCCAAGGGGCAGGGCGGCCTGCTGGATGTGGCGCTGGATCCGGATTTTGCCCGCAATCGTCTCGTCTATCTGGGCTACGCCGAAGCCGGCGAGGGTGGAGCCGGCACCGCCATTGCAAGCGCCCGGCTCGATGAGGCTGGCCTCGCCCTGCGCGAGCTGCGCGTGATCTACCGACAGACGCCCAAGGTCTCCGGCAGCGGTCACTTTGGTGTGCGCTTCGCCTTCGGCGCCGACGGTAAGCTCTACGCTGCGCTGGGCGAGCGCCAGAAATTCGAGCCGGCTCAAGACCCGCAACAAAGCCTCGGTAAGGTGATCCGCCTGAACCCGGATGGCAGCGCACCAGCCGACAATCCCTTCACGGGCAAGGCCGGCTGGCTGCCGGAAATCTGGTCGCTGGGCCATCGCAATCCCCAGGGCTTCGCCCGTCAGCCAGGGAGTGATCGTTTGTGGCTGGTCGAACACGGTGCGCGCGGTGGCGACGAGATCAATCTGCTCGCTGCCGGCACGAACTACGGCTGGCCGGTGATCAGCTACGGCACCCACTACACCGGTCTCAAGATCGGCGAGGGTCAGGCGAAGCCCGGCATGGCCCAACCGCAATGCTATTGGGACCCTTCCATCGCACCGGGCAACATGAGTTTCTATAGCGGCGACAAGGTTCTCGGCTGGCGCGGCAACCTGTTCGTGGCGGCGCTGAAGGATCAGGCGGTGCACCGCCTGACGCTGGATGGCACGCGCATCAGCGGCGCCGAGCGCATCCCGGTCGGCAAACGGGTACGCGATATCCGAGTGGGGCCGGATGGCTGGCTTTATCTCATCACCGACGAGTCCGAGGGGCAGATCCTGCGGCTGAGCCTGCAATGAAAAGAGCCGGCACGCGGCCGGCTCTTTTTATCTGCGTGAGATGCGTTCAGACCGCCGCCAAGGCCTGATCCAGATCGGCGATCAGGTCGTCGATATGCTCGATGCCGATCGACAGGCGCACCATATCTTCCGATACGCCGGCCTTCTTCAACTCCTCGGCCGAGAGCTGACGGTGCGTGGTGCTGGCCGGGTGGCAAGCCAGCGATTTGGCATCGCCAATATTCACCAGACGCGTGATCAGCTTCAGTGCATCCTGGAAGCGCGCGCCGCCTTCACGCCCGCCCTTCACGCCGAAGGTCAGCAGACCCGAGGCCTTGCCGCCGAAGTACTTGTCGACCAGCGGCTTCGAGGGGTGATCCGCCAGTCCGGCGTAGTTCACCCAGGCGGCCTTCGGATGCGTGCGGAGGAATTCGGCCACCTTGGTGGCGTTCTCCACATGGCGATCCATGCGCAGCGCCAGGGTCTCCAGCCCTTGCAGGATCAGGAAGCTGTTGAAGGGCGAGATCGCCGCGCCCATGTTGCGCAGCGGCACCGTGCGGGCGCGGCCGATGAAGGCCGCCGGACCCAGCGCCTCGGTGTAGACCACGCCGTGGTAGCTCACTTCTGGCTCGTTCAGGCGCTTGAAGCGCGCCTTGTGCTCGGCCCACGGGAACTTGCCCGAATCGACGATGATGCCGCCAATGCTGGTGCCATGGCCGCCCATGTACTTGGTGAGCGAATGCACCACGATGTCCGCACCGTGCTCGATCGGGCGCGTCAGGTAGGGCGAAGGCACGGTGTTGTCCACGATCAGCGGCACGCCGCCGGCATGCGCCACTTCAGCGAAGGCGGCGAAATCCACCACGTTACCGAGCGGATTGCCGATGGATTCGCAGTAGATCGCCTTGGTACGCTCATCAATCAGTGCCGCAGCAGCCTGCGGATCAGCCGCATCGACGAATTTCACCGTGATGCCGTACTGCGGCAGGGTGTGGGCGAAGAGGTTGTAGGTGCCGCCGTAGAGCGCACTGGTGGCGATGATGTTGTCACCCGCCTCGGCAATCGTGAGGATCGCGTAAGTGATCGCGGCCTGCCCCGACGCCAGCGCCAGCGCACCGATGCCGCCTTCGAGCGCGGCCACGCGCTGCTCCAGTACATCGGTGGTGGGATTCATGATGCGCGTGTAGATGTTGCCCTTCACCTTCAGATCGAAGAGATCGGCTCCGTGCTGGGTGTCGTCGAAGGCATAGCTGGTGGTCTGGTAGATCGGCACCGCCACCGCCTTGGTGGTGGGGTCCGGGCTGTAACCGGCATGGATGGCCAGCGTATCAAAGCGCATGAATATTCCTCCGTGATGAAGGAGGTGGATTCTGCGCGGTGAGGCCGGTACTGGAAAGCCCCTGTTTTGAATGTCCTTATGCCCGCAGGCAATAACCCTATCCGGCCTGAGCTAAAATCGCGCCATTCCCTTCCCTCCGGATCGCATCATGCCTTTCATCGCCGACCTTGCCGCCGCCTGGAAAAAGAACAACTCTCTGCTCTGCGTTGGTCTCGACCCGGATCTCTCCAAGTTTCCCGCCCATCTGCAAGGCAAGCCGGACGCGATCTACGAGTTCTGCAAGGCCATCGTCGATGCCACGGCCGACGTTGCCTGTTCCTTCAAGCCGCAGATCGCCTATTTCGCTGGCGAATCCGCCGAAGCTCAGCTCGAAGCCCTGATCGACTACATCCACGCCGAGTACCCGGATATCACCGTCATCCTTGACGCCAAGCGCGGCGACATTGGCGCCACGGCGGCGCAATACGCCCGTGAAGCTTTCGTGCGCTATCAGGCCGACGCGCTCACCGTGAATCCCTACATGGGCTTCGACTCGGTCGAGCCCTACCTCGACTACCCGGACTGCGGCCTCATCGTGCTCTGCCGCACCTCCAACCCCGGCGGCTCCGACCTGCAGAACCTCACTGTTGAAGGCGGCAAGAAGCTGTATCAACACGTCGCCGGCCTCGTCGCCGAAAAGTGGAACAAACACGGTCAGGCCGCGCTGGTCGTCGGCGCCACCTTCCCGCAGGAGCTGGCCGACGTGCGCGCCATCATCGGCGACATGCCCCTGCTGGTGCCCGGCGTCGGCGCGCAAGGTGGCGATGTGCAAGCCACCGTGAATGCCGGCAAGACCGCCGCCGGCCTCGGCCTGATGATCAACTCCTCGCGCGCCATCCTCTACGCCGGCAAGGGCGAAGACTTCGCCGAGCAGGCCCGCAAGGTCGCCATCGCGACGCGCGACGACATCAACCAATACCGCTGAGCCAAGCCGCTTCGTGCGGTAGCGTCAGACCAAGAAACGGGCCGCATTGCGGCCCGTTTGCTTTGCATCGGATGGGCAAGACAGAGGGCTCTCAGTCGAACAGTTCCTCGAAGAAGCTCTTCTTGCGTTTGTGGCGGTAGTGCTCGTCGTGCTGTGGGCGCGGTGCGTGCTGAGGAGGTGGTGCAGAGGCTGGCACGACAGGGCGTGAAGCGACGGCGGGCGCCTGCTCGGCGGCATTGCGCTCAATGATCTTGTCCAGCTCGCCACGATCTAGCCAGACCCCCCGGCAGCCAGGGCAATAGTCGATCTCTATACCTTGGCGCTCGCTCATGATCAGGGTCTTGTCGGTACAGACGGGGCATTGCATGAGTTTCTCCATGTGGCTGCAAAGTGGCTGATTGGACCGCCGGAGCTGCCGCCGGTTCAGTGCGCGGCATGTCTCGACCGTCTTACGAGGCGTTCGCGCTGTGGAGGTGACTCTGTAATGGAAGGTTAAGACAGTTGTTATTAGCAACCATCTTGTTAAGCTGTTGCGTATCGCAACCAAATAGTCTCCCCATGCCCTCCCTCGATTCAAAGCAGGTTCTCGCTCAGCAGCTGCGCGAACTCATCCGTCTCTATCTCCTCGACCAGCGCCGCCACACCCACGCGCTGGGCTATTCACAGCACCACCGCCTGCTGATGCTTCTGCTGCGCAGCGGGCCGCTGACACAGGGGGAGTTCGGGCGCGTGGCGGGGCTGGACAAAAGCTGGATCAGCCGCATCGTGGATCGCTTTGTGGAGGAAGGGCTGGTTACGCGCGAGCCTTTGCCAGAGGACCGGCGCTGCCTGCAACTGCACCTGACGAAGACCGGACTGGCCGAGGCGCGCAAGTTCGATGCGCTGCTTACCGCACGGACAGAGGGCTTGTTTGCCGGCATTCCGGATGATCAGCATGGCTTGATCGGGGCCGCGCTGGAGTCGCTGGTGCAAGGGCTGCGAGTCCGCAGCGAGGAGCTCTGAAATGGAACACGCACCCCGCTCTTTCCGTGCCTCGCTGGCCGCAATGCTGGGCATCTGTCTGGTGATCATCCTGATTGCGCTGGATTCGACCGTGGTCGGCACTGCGATGCCGCGCATCGTGGCCGAGCTGCGCGGTTACGACCTTTATCCGTGGATCGCCTCGGCCTATCTGCTGGGCAGTGCGATCACGATCCCGATTGCCGGGCGGCTCGGCGATCTGTATGGCCGCAAGCCTTTCGTGCTGGCGGCGATCATCACTTTTACGGTCACTTCGGCTGCCTGCGGCTTCGCCGGCAGCATGACGCAGCTGATGCTGGCGCGCGGTCTGCAGGGCATCGGCGGCGGCATGCTGGTGGGCGTGGCTTTCGCCTGCGTACCGGATCTGTTCCCGGACCGCGCTCAGCGCGTGCGCTGGCAGGTGCTGCTGTCGGCCAGCTTCGGCGTGGCCTCGGCCCTGGGGCCGACGTTGGGCGGCTGGCTCACTGAGCATTTCGGCTGGCGTTCGGTATTCACCATCAATCTGCCGGTGGCCGTGCTGGCGCTGCCGATGGTGTGGTGCTATCTGCCCCACATCGTGCATCACGAGGAGGGCGACCGCAGCATCGACTGGCTCGGTGCCCTGCTGCTGGCGGTGAGCGTGACGACCCTGTTACTCGGCTCGGAAGCGATCCAGACCCATGGCTTTGGCGACTGGCGTGGCCCGGCCTTGATGTTGGGCGCCATCGCTTGCGGGGCGCTCTTCGTGTGGCATCAGCACCATTCCGCTTCGCCGATTATTCCGCCGCGCCTCTTCGCCAATCGTGATGCGCTGAAGCTGATGGCGCTGGGCTTGCTGACCGGTTTGTCGATGTTCGTGCTGGTGTTCTACTCGCCGCTGCTGCTGCAGGGCGGTTTCGGCTTCTCACCCAAACAGGCCGGTTATCTGATGACGCCGCTGCTGGTGTGCATCACGCTCGGCAGCATCGTGAACGGCCGCATTCTGCCGCGCGTGGCGCGCGCCGAGCGGGTAATTGCCTGGGGCCAGATCGGCACGCTGGTCAGCTGCCTGTGCCTGAGTCTGCTCGGGCCGGGCGCGCCGAACTGGCAGATTCTGCTGCAATTTGCCCTGTGCGGCTTCAGCCTGGGTTTCCAGCTGCCCAACCTGACCCTGCAGATGATGGCTGTGGCGGGCAAGCGTGATCTGGGCGTGGGCTCGGCGCTGATCCAGACCACCCGCATGATCGGCAGCATGCTCGGTGTCGGCATCGCCGGCGTAATGGTCAATGCCCGCTACGCCCACGATGCAGGAGGGGCGGTGGCAGCCCTGAAGCTGGAGTCACCGGCGCTGGAGAGCCTGATGGACACGCCGCAGATTCTGATCCGGGCGGCTGATCAGCAGGCGCTGGCCGAGCTGGCGGGCAGGCTGGGCTTTGATGCAGCGGCGCTGATTGAGCAGGCGCGTCACGCACTGGTGGGCGGAATCCACCTTGGCTTCGTGCTCTGCGCAATCATGGCCGCGCTGAGCATTGCAATCAGTTTGCGCCTGCCGCGTTACGAGATCGCGAAAAAAAGCTAGGATTGCGCGCAGCAAGCTTCCGAAGCATTTCACGGACAGCCGGGCGCGGTTTGCCAGGCTGCTGCCATCCACCCGTTTCCCGAGGCAATCCCATGGCGATCTATCAGGGCATCGAACACGTTGCGGTTTTTTCTGCCGACACCACGCGCCTGCGTGACTGGTATGTGAAGAATCTCGACATGAAGTGCATCTTGGATAACGGCGCAGGCGTGTATTTCCTGCTTATGGCCAATGGCTCGATGATCGAGCTGGTGCCGAGCCAGGAGCCTTCGCTGTGTGCCGGCAAGCCCCAGGTCAAGGACAGCGGCTTGCGCCACATCGCGCTGGCAGTGGATGCGCATGATTTCGGTGAGGCGGTGCATCGCCTGGCCGAAAGCGGCGTGGAAACCATCGGCAAAACGCCACACCAGTTCCCGGAAGGTCTGGCGACTTATCACTTCCGTGATCCGGACGGCAACATCCTGCACCTGATCTCGCGCCCCAACCGCCTCTCGCTGGCGATGCCGCCGCGCCTTGCCGACGCACCGAAGAACGTGCTGATCCAGGGCATCGAGCACACCTGCATCATCGCTAGGGATCCGGAGGCGCTGCGCGCCTGGTATATCGACGCGCTCAAGTTCCAGCTGATCGTGCGCGACGATGGTCATGGCACGGCCTTCGTGCTGGCAGCCGATGGTAGCTCGATCATCGAGTTCATCCAGGCCGAGCGTGAGATCGGCACCGAGCATTATCGCGCTCAGGGCATCCGTCACATTGCGCTGCGCATGAATGCGGCGGATGTGGCTGAGGGCGCTGGCCGCCTGAAGGGGCGTGGCGTCGAAGTGCTGGAGGACTACAAGGCGCTGGAGAATGGCGTGCAGCTGTTCTTCTTCCGCGACCCCGAAGGCAATGTGTTGCATCTGGTTGGCCGCACCGAGCCGCTCGCAAAATAAGGATTCCATGAGCAAAAAGTTGCATGAGCGCTCGGTCAAGCAGGCCGAGCGCACCCTGTGGGTGAGTGTCGCAGTGGGCGTGGTGTGTCTGGCCTTCGTTCTTTTCGGCGGCAATCTGGATGACACCGGCAAACAAGTCGTGGGCGGGCTGATCGTGGCTATCCTCGCCTATCAGCTGGTGCGCCGTTTCACGCGTGGGCCGCTGGTGGGCGTGGCCATCATCGAGCTACTCGACGGCTTCCTGTATTTTCGCAATCCGTCCAGCCGGCCGATGCGCGTGGATCGCATCGCGCTGGAGAAGATCCACTCGATCCGTCTAATGGGCGAGGATCGCCTGCGCTACTTCGATTGCAAGCTCATGAACGGCGACCTGGCCCACATCGGCCCCTTCGAGCGCGGCCAGGGTGAACTGGTAATCGCCGAATGGTTTTATCAGAACCTGCCGGAGACGCCTTTCATCGTCGACACCTCGGCCACCGTGTTCGAGGAAATGCAGCGCCCGCCGGGGCTCTAGCAAGAATCGGGTGGCGGCCGGTGCTACCGGCTGCGACACTTCGCGCATGCCATCCGATCTCCCCATTCATTCTGCGGCCAGTCAGAGCGAGGCTTACGCCACCATTGCGCAGGCCATCCGCTTCCTGCGCGAACATGCCCGCGAGCAGCCCGATCTGGCTGTACTGGCGGATGCGCTGGGCTTGTCCAGCTTTCACCTGCAGCGCCTGTTCAGTGCCTGGGCGGGCGTGAGCCCCAAGCGCTTCCTGCAGTTCCTGAGCAAGGAGGAGGCGCGTCGGCGTCTGCGGGCTTCCGCCTCGGTTCTGGACGCCAGTCTCGCCAGCGGATTGTCCGGCCCCGGTCGTCTGCATGACCTGATGGTGACCTGCGAGGCCGTCACGCCCGGAGAGGTGGCGCAAGGTGGGGCCGGGCTGGACATTCTCTATGGCTGCGGCGCTACGCCCTTTGGCGAAGCTTTCGTGGCCCTGACCTCACGCGGCATCTGCCGCCTCGAATTTCTGGCAGAAGAGGCTGCCTTGGCTGTCTTGCGTGAGGAATGGCCCAGAGCCCGTCTGTGCCATGAACCCGGTGCGGCCCAGCGCACGCTGAATGCAGCCTTCCAGCGGTTGCCAGGCTCGGCGCCCCTGCATCTGCTGCTGCGTGGCAGCAATTTCCAGATTCAGGTCTGGCAGGCCTTGTTGCGTATTCCGCCGGGCGATCTGGCTAGCTATGGTCAGATCGCCCGTGCCCTGGGCAAGCCACAGGCCGCCCGCGCCGTTGGCAGTGCGATTGGCGCCAATACCCTTGCCGCGCTGATCCCCTGTCACCGGGTGATCCGTGAGAGCGGAGACTTCAGTGATTATCGCTGGGGCATCGAGCGCAAGCAGGCCTTGATTGCGCTCGAAGCCGCACAGAATCGGCTCTGATCAGAGCATTTCGCCCAGATTCAGCAGAGCGGCCACGCCCAGCGCAGCGAAAATCAGTGCGCAGACTATGTGCACGACCTTGATCGGCACAATCTTCGTCAGCTTGTCGCCGAAATACACCACCGGCGCATTGGCCAGCATCATGCCGACGGTCGTGCCTGCCACCACCCAGGCCAGCGCCGAATACTTGGCTGCCAGCGCGACTGTGGCGATCTGGGTCTTGTCACCCATTTCGACGATGAAGAAGGCGATGGTAGTGGTCAGGAAGGCGCCGAAGCGCGCCGGCTTGGGGGCATCGTCGTCATCCAGCTTGTCCGGGATCAGCATCCAGGCGCCCATGGCGAGGAAGGACACGCCGAGGATCCAGCGCATGGCATCCGCGCCGAGATGCAGGGTGATCCATTGCCCGACCGCCGCTGCGCAGGCGTGATTGACCAGTGTGGCGGCAAGGATGCCCAGGCAGATCGGCAGGGGCTTCTTGAGGCGTGCGGCGAGCACGAGGGCGAGCAACTGCGTCTTGTCGCCCATTTCGGCGAGGGCGACGATGCCCGTGGAGACGAGGAAGGCTTCCATGTGAGTCATTACGAGGCAGGCCGACGGACGAACACAATGACTGCCGCGACCCGTCGACCTGCATCGACACCGCAACAGTCAAAGGTCTCGCCGAACCTGGCTTGGCTCCCAGCGCCATGGTCTTGCGACCAAGTCTGTTGACGCTGGGCCCGCTTGTTGCGGGTGGCTACTCCCCGATGACGGGGCGGATTCTACGGGATTTTCCGGCGACAAGGCGGCGCAGGCGAGATTCCTGTGCAAAACGCACGCTGATCAGCAGCCTGAAAAGCTTGCTGAGCGTGACTTTCATGCTGATCTTGCAGCGAACAAAGCCGGATCTTTCTGACGAGCGCAGTTTGCGTTTTTTAAGGCCTGATCTAGCCTGAATGCACCGGAAGGGGTGTCATCCCCCCGGTGCAGCACAAGAAATGGCGCATGAGCGCCAGACAATAAATCTCAGGAGACAGGCAATGACAATCAAGTACTTCATGCTGGGCTTGACGGCCCTGGCAAGCATTGGTGTGGCCCAGGCCGCCAACCGTCCCGCTGGTTACGTCACGATCTGCAGCGAAGGTAAAACCTGCAGTGTGCCGGCCAATACGAGCGTGGCTTATGGCCGTGCGGACAAGTTCACCTACAAGACGCTCTCGGGCAGTTTCGTGTGTGGTGAAGTCACCTTCGGCACGGGCACCAAGGTGGCCGGAGGTACCAATGAGTGTTCGGTGCCTTCCGGCACTTCGAGTGCCTCCAGCGCATCCAGCGTTGCTTCGAGTGCTGCTGCTTCGAGCAGTGCGGCGGCTTCCAGCGCTGCGTCGTCGAGCAAGGCCAGCTCGGCTGCCAGCAGCGCCGCATCCAGTGTTGCCACCAATACATGCGCGCCTGGCAGCACCATCGAAAATGCCACCGTCGATTGCGGTGGCATCACTGTCGGGACTTCCTGCAATGGCGGCAGCGAATCCCAGCAACCGCTGTTCACGCTGAAGAATGCCACCATCAAGAATGTACGCATCAACGCCAATGCGGCCGATGGCATTCACTGCGTATCTGGCAATTGCCGGGCTGAGAATGTGGTGTGGGAAGACGTGTGTGAGGATGCTGCGACCAACAAATCTGAGGGCGGTACCTTCACGATCTCGGGTGGCTCGGCGAATGCTGCGCAGGACAAGACCTTCCAGCACAACTCGAAGAACAGCACCTTTGTGATCGAGAACTTCAACACCTATGGCGCGGTTGGCAAGTTGTGGCGTTCCTGCGGCGACTGCACCAGCAACGGCGGTCCGCGCTATGTGCAGATCAACAACGTAACCATCAATGGCACGATCAGCAGCACCGTAGTGGGCCTGAACCGTAACTATGGCGACAAGGCCACGATTCGTAACCTGAAGGTCAAGGGCCTGGTATGGACCTCGGCCATCACCTCCAAGCCGCGGATCTGCGAGGAGTGGAAGGGCATCGAAAAGGGCAATGGGTCGACCGAGAAGTACGGTGAGTTCTTCAACACCGCTTACTGTGATGTCAGCCCGTCGGACGTGACGAGCTTCTGATCCGGCAAGCCTGAGTAAAGCTCTGCGGGAGGCTTCGGCCTCCCGTTTTCATTTCGTGCTTATTCCGCTGCGCAGCTGAAATGCAGATCCAGGTCGCGCAGGCCCTGTGTGCGGGTGGTTGTACCCAGCACCAGCCGCTTGTGCATGTTGCCTGAAAGACTAAAGCGTTCCTGGCTCAGGGCTTCGCCGGCAAGCTCGCTGTGCCAGGCGACTCGCATCGAGGTGCAGCCGCAGGCCGCCGTTGCCTGCTTGATCCGGAAATCCGCCTCCAGTATCAGCTGCTGGCGCTTTGATTGCGGCGGCGTCATCTCGATGCTTACACACTCTGCCAGTGCGTTATGCAGCCTCAGTTGCGGCGCAGCCATTGCCATTCCAGGCAGCAGCAGAGCCAGCGTCACTGTCTTGATCGACGGACGTGCCGGCATGGGCCTCCCTAGGTTACTGGTAGATGGATGGCGTGAGAGGCCAGTTTAGGGGCTGGCCAGCGTGTTAAGCGGCCGGATGTCGGAAGAGAGGGCAAGAAAATCGTAGCCGGCCAGCGGTTTCCCCTCCCGCGCCCGCCGGACTACAATGGCGGACTCAGAATTTTCCTTCTTCACTGGAGTCTGCCGTGAAACCCACCATCAAACCGAACTCGCCGAACTTCTCTTCGGGCCCCTGCGCCAAGCGTCCTGGCTACTCGTTGGCCAATCTGCCGAAGGACATTCTCGGCCGCTCGCACCGCAGCTCCCTGGGCAAGGCCCGTCTGGCCAAGGCCATCACCGAAACCAAGCGCCTGCTGGGCATCCCGGCGGACTACCACGTTGGCATCCTGCCGGCTTCCGACACCGGCGCCTTCGAGCTGGCCATGTGGAACCTGCTGGGTGCCCGCCCGGTGGATACCTTCGCCTGGGAATCCTTCGGCGAAGGCTGGGTGACCGACATCGTCAAACAGCTCAAGCTCAAGGATGTGCGCAACTTCAGCGCCGCCTACGGCGAGCTGCCGGACCTCGGCCAGTGGGACCCGAAGAACGACATCGTGTTCACCTGGAACGGCACCACCTCCGGCGTGAAAGTGCCGAATGGCGACTGGATCCCGGCTGACCGCGAAGGCCTGACCCTGTGTGACGCGACCTCCGCCGTGTTCGCCATGGAACTGCCGTGGGACAAGCTCGACGTCGTCACTTACTCGTGGCAGAAGGTGCTGGGCGGTGAAGGTGCCCACGGCATGCTGATCCTGTCGCCGCGCGCTGTGCAGCGCCTGAAGGACTACAAGCCGAGCTGGCCGCTGCCGAAGATCTTCCGCATCGCCAAGGGCGGCGAGCTGATGGCCGAGATCTTTGAAGGTGCCACCATCAACACCCCGTCGATGATCGCCAACGAAGACTATCTGGACGCCCTCGCATGGGTGGATTCCATCGGCGGCGTGCCGGCACTGATCAAGCGCAGCAACGACAACCTCGCCGTCTTCGAGCGTTTCGTCGCCAAGACCCCATGGATTCACTTCCTCGCCAAGGATGAAGTCAGCCGCTCCAACACCTCGGTGTGCTTCTCGCTCGACGCCACGCCGGATCAGGTCAAGGCGCTGGTGAAGCTGCTCGACAAGGAAGGCGTTGCGTATGACATCGGCGCCTACAAGGACGCCCCGAGCGGCCTGCGCTTCTGGTGTGGCGCCACGGTTGAAGCTTCTGATCTGGAAGCTGTGCTGCCCTGGCTGGAGTGGGCCTACGCCGAAGTCACCAAGGCCGCCTGATCGTAGGTGCGACTTCAGTCGCACACCACGCGCAAGTAGCCGATGAGGTCGGCCCTACGAAAACGCCCGGACTGGTTCCGGGCGTTTTGTTTTGTGTACTGGCACTGCAGCACAAAACCTTGCTTATAGAATGGATTTGAACCAGCATGCGCGGCTCATGATCTCGCCCGTTCAATTCCTGAAAAAGGTGTAGTCCGCTCATGTGTTATGCCACGAAAACCCTCCTCCTGATTCTTGCCCTGCTCCTCGCAGGCTGTGCCACCCCGGGTGCCCTGCCCCTCAAGGGCTCGCCTGAAATGGATCAGCAAGCCAAGCGCTTTGCGACCACCCCGGAAAAGGCCCGCATCTACGTTTATCGCAACAATTACATTGGCCACATTTTCAGTCAGACTTTGCAGCTTAACGGCCTCGATGCTGGCACTCTGCCCGGCTACTCATTCATGCCGCTGGAAGTCGCTCCGGGCAAGTACAAGCTATTTGCCAAATCCGAAAATGAAACCTCGCTGGAACTACAGGTGCAGAGCGGGAAAAACTATTACGTCCAACTGAACGCATCAATGGGTATCTGGACCTTCCGCAGCGAATTGCGCCAGACGCTCGAAGCGGATGCCCGCCAAGCCATTCTCGACGAGTGCGGTTTGGTCATTTCCAGCCTCTATCCCTTGAACAATGAAAAGGCTCTGCCCTTATCCGCTGAGCAGACAAACAGCTCTCAGGCGCCCGTCGCGCGCCCCGGCGCCGCTACACCACCAAGTGCGAGCCCGGAACTGCTGGCTTTGTTGCGAGTACAACCAGCCAGCGGCTATGCCCGCCCTGAGGACATCAACCGCCTGCCCACTCAGGCCAAGTACCGTGTCAGGTACGAAGAATTCCTTGCCAACCCCAAGCCCACCAAAGCGCTGGTGCTCGGCGACGGCGGTGGATTCTTCTCCACAGGCACCGCCGGCCTGCCTGAACTGTACAAACTTTTCGAGCGATGCCAGAACGACGGTCACAAGGAATGTTGGCTCTATTCCTGGGGGACAGAAGTTGTCTGGAGTGAAGACAAAGCCTTGCGAATCAATCGCGACAAGCTCAACCCTTTACCCGCTACACATTGAAGCTCGCTCGCATCTTCCAGTCAGGCCATGCGCTTACTGATGATGTCGGCGCCTGCAACGAAGCTCCGACTGGCTTGCAAGCCGAATGAAAAAAGCCCGGACAAGTCCGGGCTTTTTTGTTTTCAGCACGTGCTTACTGGCACAGAGGCGTGCCACCCGCTTGCCAATAGCTGGTGGTCTTGCTGATCAGGTTGCCGCCGTCGCTTTCCGGCGTGGTCTGGTTGCTGTCGCCGGCACCGAAGAGCAGGGCGACGACCTTGGCGTTGCGGACCTCGGTCAGGTGGCTGAACAGGTAGTCAACACGATTGTCTTTCCAGTGATTGGCGTTATTGGTTTGTGACGCATTGCCGAGCGGGATTTGCCACATCACCGTGGGTTTGCCGAGCGTATCGGCCACGGCTTGGCTCCAGGCCAGATAGGCCGCCGCGCTGGTGTCGGTCCACCAGCGGTTCTGGCCAATGCTGTCGTAATAGCCGGCGTCGCGATCCGATGGATCGGTGACGACGAAGTCGCCATCAGCCGCGCCGAGCGCCACCATGAAGTTGCCGGTGGCGATGCCGTCGCCACTTGTACCACTGAGCCAGGGTGAGGCGTGCAGGCCGACCTTGGCGTTCGGGGCGTACTTGCGCACCATGGCGATCATGCATCTGGCCAGACCGGTGGCGGTGTTGGCCTGGCTGGCGCAGTCGGTCGGGTTGGCACTACTGACCTTGGCGGGGATCAGTTGCGGATTGCTGTTGCTCTGGCGGACGAAGCCCCAGAAGTCCGGCTCGACATGCAGCAGGGCCTGGCTGCTGCCAAGGGTTTGCAGCAGGAAGCGCCAGTCGTCGAGATAGCGGGCAAGGAAGGCCGCGTCGTTGATGGCAGCCACTTCCGCAGCGCCTTCGCTGGTCTTCGAGCCATGCAGGAGTTCGTAATATGTGATGGCCGGGATCTGCGCCCGGGCCTTGCCTTGCCAGGTCGCGCTGCCGGTAGTCTGGATATGGCTCAGGATGTACTGGCCGGGCGCCTTGCTGGTGTCTTGCCAGCACCCCCACCAGCTGCCACAACTGCCGTCGCAACTGGAGGAGCATGAGCCTGCATCGCGGATGCCGCCGGCCAGATAGCGGTAGCGCACATCGAAGGGGGCCGCCGCCGCGGTTGCGTCTTCCATCTGTGCGCCGATCAGCAGATTGCTGCGGCCCATGAAACTGCCGCCGCAGCTGGCTAGCGAACTTGCTGCAGCCGAGGAGCTTGCAATGCTTTGGGTGGCCGTGCTGGATGTTTTGCTGCTGGCAGCAGAGGCTGCCACCGAGCTGGCACTGGCGGCGCTGCTAGCGGCTGCGCTGCTCTGCCCCGAACTGGCGGTGGAACTCCCGGCTGCCTGACCTGCGTTGCCGCCACCGCCACCGCATGCGGCGAGCAGGCTCAGCGACAGCGCGAGCGTAAGCAAATTTCTGAGCATATCTTTCTCCCTGATGCCATGTTCTTGTCAGGGAGGATTGTTGCAAGCGGGCGCTTGCGCGGGCGCTGCGGGCCGGCGCGGTGGAAGCGCACGGCCGACGTAAGGAGCGGGACTTGCCCGCAGTCCGGCATGGCCGGACCCGGGCAACGCTGTCAGGGCGTGTTGCCGAGCCCTGGCGAGGTGGTGAGGATGGAGATCAGGGTTTGGGCGTGTTCGGCGGCATGACGGCCGAGCGGAGTCAGATAGCCGCCGTCGATCTGGGTGATCAGGCCCTTGTCATGCAGGCGCTGGGCGGAGGCGGCGATGGCTGCAGGTGCATCATGGTGAATCTTGATGCCTTGCTGATTGGTATCGAGATCAAAGCGCAGCAGGGTGTTGAGTTCATCGAGCAATTCGGGGGTAACGGGCATCGGATCCTCCTCTTGGTGTGCGACGCTGCATCTTAGGCTTTCGATGGGGCTCATGGGCAGTTCGGACAAGCCCTGCTTGAGTTAGCGCAGCCGGTTTGCACCCGCTCGGGAAAACCGCAATGGCCCATCATGAAAAAGGCCGGGCACAAAGGCCCGGCCTGCTGGTCGGTGTTGTATTTACTGGGAAACTTTGCCGAAGATTTTCACGCCGTACAAGCCGAGCGATTTACCCGTGGTGGTGGCAGAGCCAGAGGTGTTCCAGGGGTAAATGCGCAGGTAGAGCGTGCCAGTTGCGGCGACCTGAATCGTGGTGCTGTACTCAAGCTTTGTCATGGCGTCCTTGCTGAACGCCAGGGTTGTCGAGTTGAGCTTGGTCCAGCTCACTTTGTCGGTGGAATAGTCCATGTCGGCAACAACGGTGGAACCACCGCTGGTGGTGAGATAGGCCGAAATGGCCGAGACGCTGAAGGCTCCGCTGGGTTTGACCGCGAACTCCAGATACTTGCCTTCGTCTCGACTTGCCCAGGTGTTCACCGAGTAGCGGGCAACCGTTGTGTCCTGCCCATCTACCGCGATGACTTTCGAGGTCGTGGCGGTCAGGTCGCTGGCCAGCACATCGGAAGCAGTCACCAGGCCATCTGTTACGGCTGTCACTGAGGTCCCAGCCGTAAACCAGGTGGCGTAGGAATCAACGCCTGCACCTGCGGCTACACCGCTGCCGCTTACCGCCACGGTTCCGAGCGAACTTCCTGCCTGGGAGAAGCTGATATTGCCGCTGTAGTCCTGCACCGCGGTCGGCGTAAAGCGTACATAGAGCGTCTTGGTGAAGGCGGCGTTGGTGTAGTCCACCGTTACCGCGTTACTCCAGGTCGTTTGGTCGAGTGAAAGCTCGAAGGCGCTGGAGGGCGATGTGGCGGTGACGGTTCCGGTGGCAGGTGCCAGATCAAAAGCCGAGAGCGTGATCGACTTGGTCGACGCCACATTAACGTAGCGGGTACTCCAGGCGAGTGAGCTGGGGCTGGCCACCAGCGAGCTGACATCCACCATATAAGGCGTGAGGATGTTCAGGCTCTTCATGCCTTCGACAGCTTTTTTGGCGATCAGCGTGGCGAAGAGAACCTGCGGGTGCGTGCTGTCGGCGGCAATGTAGAGGTTGGCGGTTGCTGCGGTATCACCATAGCTCTCTACGATGGTCTTGGTTTCTGCGGTCAGGTCGACAAAGGGCACGCCGTACTTGGTGGCCACGGCTTTCATGGCAGCGGGATAGTCACCGCGGGCATAGGTTTCGGTGCCCTTGATGGCGACATTGTGCTGGCCTTCGGCCGTGATTGAGCTACCGCTGAAATACTTGCGCACGATGGGCGACATCAGGATGGGGTAGGCCCCCTTGGCCTTGATTTCAGACACATATTTCTTGAGATACTGGTAATAGGAGTGCTCGTTCTTCTGAGCGCTGCTGTCCAGTGCGTCAACTGCACCCGTGCAGGCTTCACCGTCGCCGCTGCCGTCACTGCAAAAGGCGTAAGTGCCGTAGACGGCGTAGTCCGAACCATATTTCTGGTCGTTGTGAGCGAACTGGATGATCACGTAATCGCCGGCGTTGATTAAGGGCAGGATTGCCGGCCAACGGGTTGCTTCGTTATAGAAGCTGCGCGAGCTGCGCCCGCCCAGAGCCCAGTTCTTTACGGTCACGCTGCTATTGAAGAACATGGGCATCTTTTCGCCCCAGCCCATCTGCGGCCGACGATCTTCGGTATAGATCGTCATCGTCGAGTCACCCAGCATGTGGATGGTTACGCCGCCGGTCGTAGCGCTGCTCGAGGCTGTGCTGGAGGTGGCCGAACTGCTGGAGTCGGCAAGCGAACTGGAGCTGGTCGCCGCTGAGCTGGCGGCGAGAGAGCTTCCGCTTGAAGTGGCGGTTGCTGAGGATCTTGCCGAGCTCGTGGTGTTGCTGGCAGACGTGCTGCCGGAATCGTTGCTGCCGCCGCCCCCGCAGGCGGCGAGCGTCAGGCTGAGCAGCAAGGAGGCTGCCAAGGCCGAGAATTTCTTCATTTTTGTCTCCGTATTATTGATACCGTGCGACTGAAAAGTCGCCGGTTACCGGTCACACTAGAGACGTGATTCTGATTTTTCTTGATCGGGATTGCGGTTTTTTTGCGTCGTGCGACTTAGTGGGCAGTTGCGGGCCGGCAATCGTGTTGATAGCGCCGGCTAGCTGCATTTGGCGCGACAATCGACGCTCTCCCGCTTGCTTGATCCCTGCCATGAATACCGCCGCCACAGCCCTTTCCAATTCCTCCTTTCGTGCCAGCTGGCTGGATCACGCGCGCAAACACCCCTTCACCGCGGCGGGCTTGTTGCTAGCGGGGGGGCTGGTCTTGCTGTTGCTGGTGCAGAGTGTTGTCAGCCTGTTTGCCGGTGTGGCGGCGCCCGGGGTGCGGCAGGGCATGCTGGCCGGTCTGGCGGGGTTTGCCACGACCGCACTGGGGGCTGCGAGTGGCCTGGTGCTGCGTAATGTGGGGCAGAAGGCGGAAGACTGCATGCTCGGTTTTGCTGCCGGGATGATGCTGGCCGCGAGTTCCTTCTCCTTGATCCTGCCGGGCATCGCTGCCGCCGAAACGCTTACCGGGAGTGGCGTACTAGGGGCGTTGGTGGTCGCGGCCGGGCTGGGGCTTGGGGTTTTGCTGATGCTGGGTTTGGACCAGTTCACGCCGCACACGCATGAGAGCTGCGGTGATTGCGGGCCAGGCGCGGAACGCTTGAACCGGGTGTGGCTCTTCGTGCTGGCGATCACGTTGCACAACCTGCCCGAAGGCATGGCAATGGGCGTGGGCTTCGCGCGTGGCGATGTATCGGTCGGCTTGCCGCTGGCGACGGCGATTGCGATTCAGGATATTCCGGAAGGGCTGGCGGTGGTGATGGCGCTCAGGGCTGCGGGGGTCGGCAATCTTCGTGCCGTGCTGCTGGCCATGCTGTCCGGTCTGATGGAGCCGCTGGGAGCCGTGCTGGGGCTCGGTCTGGCCGGGGGCTTTGCCTTGGCTTATCCCGTGGGTCTGGGACTGGCGGCCGGGGCGATGATTTTCGTGGTGTCACACGAAGTAATTCCGGAAACCCACCGAAATGGCCATCAGACGCCGGCCACACTGGGCCTGATGGCGGGTTTCGTTCTTATGATGGTGCTGGATACAGCCCTGGGCTGAGGCCGGGCTGGCGAAACCAAAGGAAGGGGCGCAGCCTTGCGGCATGCGCCCCTTTGCACATGCGGGGTCGTCGTTTAGCGCGGTGCCTTGTCCAGGCGCGCTTTCACATAGCTACCCGGTGCATCTTCGAGGACCGGTAGTTTGCCCGTGGCGGGATCACGGGCGGCAACCTGGCCCGGATCCTGTGCCTGTGCCCAGGCCTGCCAGTCGGTCCACCACGATCCGGCCTGGTGACTGGCATCCTTCAGCCAGTCCTCGCTGTTGTCGGGCAGCTTGCCGTCTTCACGCACCCAGAAGCCGTACTTGTTGGCAACCGGCGGGTTGACGATGCCGGCAATATGGCCGGAGCCACCGAGCACGAAGCGCGGTGTCTTGCCCAGGCGCAGCGCACCGAGATAAGTGCTCTTCCAGGGCGCTATGTGGTCTTCGATGGTGGAGATGAAGTAGCAGGGCACGTTGATTTTGGAGAGGTCGATCTTCACGCCACACAGCTCGATGCCGCCCGGCTCGCTGAGGGCATTCTCGAGATACATCTTGCGCAGGTAGAAGCTGTGCATCTTAGCCGGCAGGCGTGTGGAGTCCGAGTTCCAGTAGAGCAGGTCGAAGGGGAAGGGGTCCTTGCCCATCAGGTAGTTGTTCACCACGAAGGACCAGATCAGGTCATTGGCACGCAGCATGTTGAAGGTGGTAGCCATTTCGCTGCCTTCGAGATAGCCGCGCGCGGCCATTTTCTTTTCGAGGCCTTGCACCTGCGGCTCGTCGATGAATACGCCTAGCTCGCCCGGCTGGGAGAAGTCCAGCAAGGTGGTGAAGAAGGTCGCTGAGGCGATGCGCTTGTCTTTCTTGGCCGCCATGTAGGCCAGGGTGCTGGCCAGCAGGGTGCCGCCCAGGCAGTAGCCGGCGGCATTCACCTCTTTTACGCCAGTCTGCTCGATCACCGCATCGAGGGCGGCCAGCACGCCTTCGGAGAGATAGCTGTCGAAACTCTTTTCAGCATGGCGGGCATCCGGATTCACCCAGCTGATCACGAACACGGTATTGCCCTGATCCACGGCCCACTTGATGAAGGAGTTCTTGTCGCGCAGGTCGAGCACGTAGTACTTGTTGATCCAGGGCGGCACGATCAGCAGCGGACGAGTATTCACCTTGGCGGTGCTGGGGGTGTACTGCAAGAGCTGCATCATGTCGTTCTGGAACACGACCTTGCCCGGCGTGGTGGCGACGTTCTTGCCCAGTTCGAAGGCGCTGGTGTCGGTCATGCGGATGCGCAGTTTGCCATCGCCTTCTTCCACATCGCGCAGCAGGTTGTTGAAGCCCTTGATGAGGTTCTGGCCATGCGAGCGCATGGTTTCCTGGAAGACTTCCGGGTTGGTGAAGGCGAAGTTGGAGGGGGCCAGTGCGTCGATGTACTGGCGCGTGTAGAAGTTCACCTTCTGCTGGCTCTCTTCGTCCAGCCCGTCGACGCTGGATACGGTGTCGTGAATGTGGCGGGCGGTGATCAGGTAGCTCTGCTTGATGAAGTCGAACAGGAAATGGTCCTGCCAGTCTTCATGCTTGAAACGCTTGTCGGATTTGTCTGGCGCCGCCACCGGTGTTGGCGAGAGTCCCCACAGGCGCTGCATGGAGTGCTGCCACAGCGAGAAGTAATCCCACACCAGATTCATCTGCGCCGTGGCCAGGCGGTAGGGATCTGCCAGCAGCTTCTTCATCATGTCCAGGAAGGCCTGCGCCACGCCCAGCTCATCCGAGGGCGGCTGGATGCCGCGCTTGCTCTCGCGCTGCATGTGCTCGGTGAGCAGCTTGGAGGCGCGTTGAGCCACTTCAGCGTAGGTTCGAGCAACTTCCTGCGGGTCCGGCAGTTCGGCTTTGGGCGTTTCGGTCTGGGGGGCTGCCATGGTGAACTCCTGAAAGAGCAAGCGGGGGTTTCAATCCAGAGCCTGATAACGGATCAGGCCCTCTGCTTCTTCAATGCGCTGGGCGCGGCCTTGCCGGCACAGATGGTTCAGGTGGGCGATGGCTTCGCCCAGGGCAAACATGAGTTGGTGGGGGTCGAGTTCGCGCGGGAAAAGCACCGGCAATAATTCTGCTGCACTGCGGCATTCCCGCATCGCTGCGAGCATAGTGGCATCGCGTTCGGCGTGGTGCGCGGCGAGCTGGTCCACTCGGGCAGGTATGCCCCGGAAGGGCAGGCCGTGAGCAGGGAGCACCAGCGTGTCGGCAGGCAGCGGGCGGAAGCGTTCGAGCGAGCTGAGGAAGCGACCGACCGAGTCTTCCTCGGGCATCGCGGCCGGGACGCTGATGTTGGTGGAGATGCGCGGCAGCAGCATGTCGCCTGAGATCAGCAGACCGGCTTCGGCGCAGTGCAGCGCGATGTGCTCGGGCGAATGGCCGTAGCCGGCAATGGCGTGCCAGCCGCGGCCACCGATTTCAAGCACATCGCCGTCGATCAGGCGGCGGTAGTGACTGGGCAGGGTGGGCACGCCACGCCGGTAGATGTTGCCGCGCGCGTTCATCTTCGCGAGCCGGTCTGCGTCCAGGCCGTGGCGCTGGAAGTGGGCGTGCTGGCTGGCCATGTCGAAGCCGCTGGTCTGGGCATGCAGGGCATGGGCCAGCAGGTATTCCGCCATCGAAATCCAGATCGGCGCCCCGGTCGCGGCCGAGAGCCATTCGGCATTGCCTAGGTGATCCGGATGGTAGTGGGTGGCGATGATCTTCGTGAGGGGGCTACCGAGTTGTTCCAGTACCGCTGTCCATAAGCCGCGTGAGGGCGGATCGCCTAGGCCGGTATCGACCAGCGCCACGCCTTCCCCGTCGTCGAGCAGCCACAGATTGATGTGATTGAGGCTCCATGGCAGGGCCATGCGCAGCCAGCGCACACCTGCTGCCACTTCAAGCAGGGCCGGCGCTTCCGGGGCGAGGGTGAAGGGATATTCGATGAGACGGCTCATGGTGGCGGGCTCTTGTGCTGGATTGTGCGCCGCACAAACTGTGGCGGCAAGACGTCGGGCGCCCGAGTCTACCCTTCCCGCACATGAGCGCCCATAATGAGGCGGAACATGACAGGGGCACATGCCTCTAGCTGACAGGAACCTGCGAAATGAGCAAGACCGTGCTGATTGCCGGTGCCAGCCGTGGCATCGGCCTGGAGTTTGCCGTGCAGTACGCGGCCGAGGGCTGGCGGGTGATCGCCTGTTGTCGCTCGCCCGAGCAGGCGCGTGGCTGGCTGCCGGCGGATGTGGATGTGCAGGCGCTGGACGTGACGGACCCGGAATCGGTCGCCGCGCTGGGCTGGCACCTGGACGATGAGCCACTGGATCTGTTGATCTGCAATGCCGGCGTGTTCGGCCCGGACACCGGCAGTTTTGCCGCGCCCGGCGACGCGGCTTTCGATGAAGTGATGCATACCAACGTGCTCGGGCCGATGCGCCTGATTCAGGTGCTGGCTCCCAGCGTGGCACAGGCCAAGGGTGTGATTGCGGTGCTGTCGTCGAAAATGGGGTCGATCTACGAGACCAGCGGTGCGGACGCACTGGCTTATCGCTGCTCCAAGGCGGCCTCGAACATGGTGGTCAAGGCGGCGGCCAACGAGTACGGGCCGCAGGGCGCAACGGTGATCGCGCTGCATCCGGGCTGGGTACGTACCGAGATGGGCGGGCCGAATGCGCTGGTCGGTGTGAGCGAATCGGTGGAAGGTTTGCGCCAGGTGATTGCCGATGCCGGTGTGGACGATAACGGCTGCTTCCTTGATTACACCGGCCGCAACCTGAGCTGGTAAACATGGCTGCTGAGTTGCCGGCCTCACCCTGTGTGCGCGAGTGCTGCCTGGATGGCCGCACCGATACCTGCGTCGGCTGCTTTCGCACGCTGGATGAAATCACCGGCTGGCATGCAGCCGATGCGGCTGAGCGGGAGCAGATCCTGGCGCGCTGCGCTGAACGCCGCGTCGCGTACCAGACCATACATCAAGCCTTGCGGCGCTGAAATTCGCTATCCTCTGCGCAGACTCATCCAGCAGGTCCCCGCATGCAACTCACCCTGATCAGCGGCCTTTCGGGCTCCGGCAAGAGTATCGCCCTCAAGCTGCTCGAAGACACCGGTTATTACTGCGTCGATAATCTGCCCGCCACCCTGTTGCCGCAACTTGTCGCGCAATTGCAGGCCGAGGGTTATCAGCGTGTCGGCGTCGCGGTGGATGTGCGCGCAGGTGCTTCCATCGAAGCCTTGCCCGAGGTGATTGTCCATGTGCGTGGAATGGTCCCCGACCTGCGCTTCATTTTTCTTGACGCGCGTGATGAAGCCCTGATCGCGCGTTACTCCGAATCGCGCCGGCGCCACCCGCTGGCTGAAGACCAGACCACGCTGAAGGAAGCCATCGATCGCGAACGCGAGCTGCTGGCGCATGTGGCCGAACTTGGCCAACGCATCGATACCAGCGCCCTGCATCCGAACGTGCTGCGGGCCTGGATTCGCGAGCTGATCGAGTCTGCTCCAACGGTCGGGCCGACTCTGTTGTTCCAGTCCTTCGGCTTCAAGCACGGCCTGCCAGTGGATGCGGACTTCGTCTTCGATGTGCGCTGTCTGCCCAATCCCTACTACGATCCCGCCCTGCGTCCGCTGACCGGGCTGGATCAGCCGGTGATTGCCTTCCTTGAAGCTTCGGATGACGCGCGTCGCATGGCGCAGGACATTCGCAAGTTCATCGCTGACTGGCTGCCCAGCTTTTGCCATGACGGCCGCAGCTATTTCACCGTGGCGATTGGCTGCACTGGCGGTCAGCATCGTTCGGTGTATCTGGCGGAGTGGCTAGCGCGTGAGTTTGCCCAGCAGGCGCGCGTGATCGTGCGCCATCGCTCGCTGGATGCCGGTCTGAAGAAGACTTGAGGGATGGCTGTCCGTGCCTGGCTGGCCCTGCTGCGCCCCGGGGATTACCTGACCGTACTGGTCGCCGTAGCAGCTACCGTGCTGGCCGCACTGCAGCTATGGGGACCGGATCGCCCGAGCCTCGCCGTAGTGCGGGCCGGGGGCAAGATCGTCGCCAGCCTGCCGTTGGATCGGCCCGGGGGCATTGAAGTCATGGGGCCGCTGGGCAAGACCTTGATCGAGGTACAGCCAGGCCGGGCGCGCGTGGTTTCGGATCCGGGGCCACGCCAGTATTGCGTCAAGCAGGGTTGGCTGACGCGTTCCGGGGCGGCGGCCATCTGTGCGCCGAACGAAGTCAGCCTGCAACTGCAGGGGCGTAGCGAGTCCTACGATTCCCTGAGCTATTGAAATGGTGCAGATCACCTTTCAACCCGATGCTTCCGACTATCGCGTGGCGCGTTACGCGGCAGCGGCCATCGCCTTGAGTGTGGCGGAGGCGGCCATTCCCACGCCCTTGCCAGGAGTGAAGCCGGGCCTGGCGAACATCGTGGTGCTGCTGGTGCTGATGCGGCACGGCTGGCGCGAGGCTGCCTGGGTAGCGCTGCTGAGGGTGTTTGCAGCAAGCCTGCTGCTGGGTCAGTTGTTCGCGCCGGGCTTCTTCCTGAGTCTGGCCGGCAGCCTGTTTAGCCTGGCTGCGTTGGGGCTGGCGCAGTGGCTGCCACGGCGCTGGTTCGGTGCGGTGAGTCTATCGCTGGTCGCGGCGTTTGCGCATATTGCCGGGCAGATGCTGCTGGCGCGCGTATGGCTGGTGCCGCATGAGGGCTTGTGGGGTTTGTGGCCGGTGTTTTCGGCCACTGCCACGGTATTTGGCGCGATCAATGGCCTGATCACGGCACGCCTGCTGGCCGAGCCTACAAACCCGGATCTGCCGCCGAACCGCCCCTGAGCGCGGCATCCACCACGTTGCGCTGCAACTGTGGCGCGAACATCTCGATGAAGGCATAGGCGTAGCCGCGCAGCCAGGCATTCTTCGGCAGGCCGATGCGGGTGGTGGAGGATTCGAACAGGTGAGAGGCATCCATGGCCGCCAGTTCGCGATCTACCAGCGGATCGAAGGCCATGCTGGCGATGATGCCGATGCCCAGATCCATGTTCACATAGGTTTTGATCACATCCGAATCGATGGCGGTGAGGATGATGTTGGGCTTCAGCGCACGGGCCAGGAAGGCTTTGTTGATCAGGCCGCGCCCGGCAAAGGCCGAATCGTAGGTGATGATCGGGAAGCGGCTGGCGGCTTCCAGGGTGAGTGGGCTTTCCTTCAGGATCGGATGCCCCTTGCGTGCGATCACGCTGCGGTTCCATTGCTTGCAGGGCAGCAGCACCAGATCCGGCAGATCGCTGGCGGCTTCCGTGGCAATGGCGATATCCGCCTCGCCAGCGAGCACCTGCTCGCAGATCTGGCGCGGGTTGCCCTGGTGGATATGCAGTTGCACCTTAGGATAGCGGCGCATGAAATCGGCTACGACACGGGGCAGGGCGTAGCGGGCCTGGGTGTGGGTGGTGGCGATCACCAGGCGCCCGGCGTCTTCGTTGCGGAAGTCTTGTCCGACCTGGCGCAGGTTGTCGGCCTCACGTAGCAGGCGTTCGGCCACCGCCATCACCTGCAGGCCCGGCTCGGTGATGGCGGTGAGGCGTTTGCCGTGGCGCACGAAGATCTCGATACCCAGTTCGTCTTCGAGCAGGCGGATCTGCTTGGAGACGCCGGGCTGCGAGGTAAACAGAGCCTCGGCAGCTTCGGAAACCGACAGATTGTGACGGGCGACTTCGAGGACGTAGCGCAGTTGCTGGAGGTTCATGGCGGCTTTCCGAGGGACTTTAAGGATCTATATCACCAAAAGTTCTAAGCATCCAGAAAAGAACCCGGGTGTTTGAGATATCTCAGCCTCTAAGATCCGCTTTCACAAGGACAGGCTTGCGCATTGCCGGCCCCTGAGCACACAAGAAAGCATTTCATGGACCTGATGTACCCCCTCGCCGGTTTTGCGGTAGGAGCCATTGTCGGATTGACCGGTGTTGGCGGCGGTTCCTTGATGACGCCGCTGCTGGTCCTGCTCTTTGGCGTGTCGCCCTCTGTTGCTGTCGGTACCGATCTGCTCTACGCGGCCGTGACCAAGGCCGGCGGCACGGTGGCCCATAGCCTCAAAGGCACCGTAGACTGGGCTATTACCCGGGCGCTGGCCTATGGCTCGATTCCGGGGGCGGCACTGACCCTGCTGCTGGTCCATCAGTTCTTCCCGGGCGGCATCGGCGGCGCCAGCAAGCTGATCTCCCTGTTCCTGGGCATTGCGCTGGTACTGACGGCAGGTGCGCTGATCTTTCGCAAGAAGCTGCAGGCTTTTGCCCAGCGCCACGCACCGGCCCAGCCTAACCCGCGCCGTACTTTCTGGCTCACCGTGCTGACCGGTGCGGTGCTGGGCGTCCTGGTCTCGATCTCCTCGGTGGGAGCAGGGGCTCTGGGCGTAACGGCACTCTTCTTCCTGTATCCTTCACTCCCCGCGCATCGCATCGTGGGCTCGGATATCGCCCATGCCGTACCCCTGACCCTCGTGGCCGGGATTGGTCACTGGCTGCTGGGCAGCGTCGACTGGTTCTTGCTGGGCAGCCTGCTGCTCGGCTCCCTCCCCGGTATCTGGGTGGGCAGCCAGATTTCCGCCAAGGTTCCCGAAAAAGTATTGCGCCCCATCCTGGCCTGCATGCTGGTGCTGATCGGCTCCAAGCTGATTGCGGCACATTGATTCATCAGAGAGACTCGAATGTACAAGTACGACGAATATGACCAGCGGATCGTGGATGAGCGCGTGGCGCAGTTCCGCGACCAGACCCGCCGCTACCTCGCCGGCGAGCTGTCAGAAGACGAGTTCAAGCCGCTGCGCCTGCAGAACGGCCTCTACATCCAGCGTTATGCCCCGATGCTGCGTGTGGCGGTGCCGTATGGCCTGCTCAATTCGACGCAGATCCGCAAGCTCGCGCACATTGCCCGCACTTGGGACAAGGGCTACGCCCACGTCTCCACGCGCCAGAATTTCCAGTACAACTGGCCTGAGCTGAAGAATGTGCCAGATATCCTTGCCGAACTGGCAACGGTCGAGATGCATGCCATCCAGACTTCCGGCAACTGCATCCGCAACGTGACCACCGATCAGTTCGCCGGCATCGCGCCGGACGAAGTGGTGGATCCGCGTCCGCTGGCCGAGATTATTCGGCAGTGGAGCACTTTCCATCCGGAATTCGCGCTGCTGCCGCGCAAGTTCAAGTTCGCCGTGAGCGGCTCCAGCAATGACCGTGCCGTGGTCCAGATGCATGACATCGGGCTGGAGTTCTACCGCGATGGCTCGGGCGAATTGCTGATCAAGGTGTGGGTGGGGGGCGGTCTGGGCCGCACCCCGATTCTTGGCGAAGTCATCGAGGCCGCGCTGCCCTGGCAGCATCTGCTGACCTATGCGGATGCCATCATCCGGGTCTATAACCGCCACGGTCGCCGTGACAACATCTACAAGGCACGCATCAAGATCCTGGTGAAAGCCTTGGGTATTGAAGAGTTCAAGCGTCAGGTGGAGGCTGAGTGGGCGCACCACAAGGATGGCCCGAACACCATTACCCAGGCCGAGTTCGATCGCGTGGCGAAGTTCTTCACTGCGCCGGCCTATGAGACTTTGACTGACCGCGATGCGGGCATCGATGCCAAGGCGGCTGAGGAGAAGGCCTTCGCCAACTGGCTCAAGCGCAATGTGCATGCTCATAAGGTGGCCGGCTATCGTGCCGTGACCCTGTCGCTCAAGCCCACCGGCATTGCTCCAGGCGATATCAGCGACAAGCAACTCGAAGTGGTGGCGGACCTCGCTGACAAGTACAGCTATGGCGAGCTGCGTACCACGCACGAGCAGAACATCGTGCTTTCCGACGTCAAGCTCGGCGATCTGTACGCGTTGTGGCAGGAGGCCAGGGCCGCAGGTCTGGCGACACCCAACATCGGCCTGATCACCGACATCATCTGCTGCCCCGGTGGTGATTTCTGCGATCTTGCCAATGCCAAGAGCATTCCGATTGCCGCCTCGATCCAGCAGCTCTTCGACGATCTGGATTATCAGCACGACATCGGCGAGCTGGAGCTGAATATTTCCGGTTGCATGAACTCCTGCGGCCATCACCATGTGGGCCATATCGGCGTGCTGGGCGTGGATAAAGGCGATTCCGAGTGGTATCAGGTTTCCATCGGCGGCAAGCAGGGCAACGACGCCAGCCTTGGCGCCGTGATCGGCCCGTCCTTTGCTGCCGATGAGGTCGCCGGCGTGGTCAAGCGCCTGATCGACGTGTATCTCGAAAACCGCAGCGTGGATGAGCGTTTCATCGACACCGTGCGCCGCCTCGGTCACACGCCCTTCAAGGAGCGGGTGTATGCCGACCGCCAGCCGGGCAAGCAGAAAGTGGAGGCCTGAGCCATGTCCAACCTGATCAAATTGCAAGACGGTCACGCGGCAATCGTGGCGGCCGATGGCTGGCAGATCGTGCGTCTGCCCGTCGTGGAAACCGAAGTGAAGAAGCAGGCCGGCAAGGTCGTGCTGTTCAAGCTCACCGGCGCCGAAAGCGCCACCGCCGAGCAGATTGCCGGCACCGAAGTGCCTGCTGGCAAGGTATTGCTGCCGCTGTCCGTGTGGCTGGCGCGCAAGGCCGAATTTGCCGCGCGTGTGGCGGCTGGTGAAATCGGCGTGTGGCTGGCAACGCACGAGCTGATCGAGACCCTGGCCGAAGACCAGACCGACCTGAATGTATTCCCGGTGATTGCCGTGTTCATCGAACGCTTCGCCGATGGCCGCGCTTATTCGACCGGTGCACTGGTGCGCTCGCGCTTCGGCTTCAAGAATGAGCTGCGTGCCTTTGGCGATGTGCTGCGCGACCAGCTCTTCTTCCTGAAGCGCTGCGGCTTCAATGCTTATGACATTCGTGCGGATCGCTCGGCTGAAGACGCGCTGGCTTCGCTCCAGGATTTCAGCGAGCCCTATCAGGGTGCGACCGTGATCGAGCAGCCCGTGTGGCGCCGCTACGCCCGGGGCTGAGATGGCGGAAACCGTTTCCTTCCTCAAGCCGCGCGTGGCGAATCCGGCGACCAATCCGCCCATCGACGAAGTGGTGCGCGCCAACATCGCGGTGAAGCGCGCCAATGCACTTGAATTGCTGCATGCGGCGGCCGAAGAACACGGCGAAGTGACCTTTGCCAACAGCTTCGGCGCCGAAGATATGGTCCTCACCGACCTGATCCTGTCCGAATCGCTGCCGATCGAAATCTTCTCGCTCGACACTGGACGTCTGCCCGCCGAGACCTACACGCTGATGGGCGAGGTCGAGAAACGCTACAACACGAAGCTGAAGGTGTATTTCCCGGACGCCACGGCGGTCGAGAGTTATGTGCGCAGTCAGGGCATCAACGCTTTCTACGAGTCGGTCGAGCTGCGCAAGCAATGCTGTGCGATCCGCAAGGTCGAGCCGCTGCGCCGCGCGCTGGCGGGCAAGAAGGCCTGGATCACCGGCATGCGTGCCGCCCAGAGCGCCACTCGCACCGAGCTGCCGGTGCGCCAGTTCGATGAGGCCAACGGACTGGAGAAGTACAATCCGCTCTCCGACTGGAGCGAGCAGGAAGTGTGGGCCTATATCCGGATTCATGGCCTGCCGTATAACGCACTCCACGACCAGTTCTATCCCAGCATCGGCTGTGCGCCTTGCACCCGCGCGATTGCCGTGGGCGAGGATGTGCGGGCCGGACGCTGGTGGTGGGAGGATCCTGCCAACAAGGAATGCGGCCTCCACAAGAAATGATTCCAAATGGCCTCACGGCCGCGCTGAAGATCCAATCATGACGACTCTGAGCAAACAAACCCTCTCTCACCTCGACTGGCTCGAAGCCGAGGCCATCCACATCATGCGTGAGGTGGCCGGCCAGTGCGAACGCCCGGTGCTGCTGTTTTCGGGCGGCAAGGATTCCATTTGCATGCTGCGGGTGGCTGAAAAGGCTTTCCGCCCCGGCAAGTTCCCCTTCCCGCTGATGCACATCGACACCGGCCACAACTACAAGGAAGTGGTTGATTTCCGTGACAAGCGCGCGGCCGAGCTGGGCGAGCGCTTGATCGTGCGTTCGGTGGAAGATTCGATGAAGCGCGGCACCGTCGTATTGAAGACGCCGGACGAGTCGCGCAACAAGCATCAGGCTGTGACCCTGCTCGAAGCGATTGCTGAATTCGAGTTCGATGCTTGTATCGGTGGCGCCCGTCGCGATGAAGAGAAGGCCCGCGCCAAGGAGCGCGTGATGAGCTTCCGCGACGAGTTCGGTTCCTGGGACCCGAAGAATCAGCGCCCCGAACTGTGGAGCCTGTACAACGCCCGCGTGCATCGCGGCGAGAACATCCGCGCCTTCCCGATCAGCAACTGGACCGAGATGGACGTGTGGCAATACATCGAGCGCGAGAAGCTCGAGCTGCCCTCGATCTACTTCTCGCATCAGCGCGATGTGGTGATGCGTGGCGGCGCGATGATGCCGGTGAACGTGCAACTGGCCAGCGGCGAAATCCTCAATGTGCCGAAGGCCGGCGAGGAAGTGCTCAACCAGACCGTGCGTTTCCGCACCGTCGGCGACATTCCCTGCACCGCACCGGTCCTGTCGGATGCTGACACGGTCGAAAAGATCGTGATCGAAACCGCCACCACCACGATTACTGAACGCGGCGCCACGCGCCTCGATGATCAGACTTCCGAAGCCTCGATGGAGCAGCGGAAGAAGGAAGGGTATTTCTGAGATGTCTGCACACGAAAACATTACCGATAACGGCCTGCTGCGCTTCATGACCTGCGGCAGCGTGGATGATGGCAAGAGCACCCTCATCGGGCGCCTGCTGTACGACACCAAGACCATCCTCGCCGACACGCTCAATGCCATCGAGAAGACCTCGGCCAAGCGCGGCATGGAAGCGGTCGATCTGTCGCTGCTGACTGACGGCCTGCAGGCCGAGCGCGAGCAGGGCATCACCATCGACGTGGCTTACCGCTACTTCTCCACCGGCACGCGCAAGTACATCATTGCCGACGCGCCAGGCCACGAGCAGTACACCCGCAACATGGTGACGGCCGCGTCCACCGCCGATCTCGCCATCATCCTGATTGATGCGCGCAAGGGCGTGCTGACCCAAACCCGTCGTCATAGCTATCTGGCCCATCTGGTGAACATCCCCCACGTCGTGGTGGCGGTGAACAAGATGGACCTGATCGACTACGACCAGGAAAAGTTCGATGCCATCGTTGCTGACTACAAGGCTTTCATCGCCAAGATGGGGCTGTTCAATGATGGCCGCGACATCCAGTTCATCCCGATGTCTGCACTGAATGGCGACAACCTGGTGGACCGCTCGGAGGCCATGAGCTGGTACCAGGGCCCCACCCTGCTCGATCTGCTCGAAGCAGCCCCAAGCGCCCACCAGGGCCACGCCGAAGCCTTCCGCTTCCCGGTGCAGTTCGTGTGCCGCCCGCAGGATTCCGCCAACCCCGAGCTGCATGACTACCGTGGTTTCCAGGGCCGCATCGAGTCCGGCTCGGTGAAGGTCGGCGACCTGCTCACCGCTCTGCCGAATGGCCGCGAGAGTCGCGTGAAGGCGGTGCAGATCGGCGGCGTGGATATCGTTGAAGGCCAGACCGAACAGTCCGTGACCATCCTGCTCGAAGATGAAATTGACATCTCGCGCGGTGACATGCTGGTCAAGAGCGGCGAAGTGCCGGAGCAGAAGAAGGAAATCGAAGCCATGCTGTGCTGGCTGTCCGAGACCCCGCTGTCGCCGGCCCGCACCTACCTGATCCGCCACACCACGCGCACCACCAAGGCCAAGCTTACCGGCGTGGCTTTCAAGGTGGATGTGAACTCGCAGGAGCATGTGGAAGCCACGCAGCTCGCCATGAACGACATCGCCAAGGTGGGCTTCAAGCTGGCCCAGCCCTTGTTCTCCGATGCCTACAGCGTGAATCGTGGCACCGGGGCTTTCATCGTGATCGACGAGAGCAACAACAATACCGTCGGCGCCGGCATGATCCTCTGATCCAGTTAGTTCCTGCCAGGAAAACAGGCCTCCACCGCAAGGTGCAGGCCTGTTTTTTTGCGCCGGATTTGAGCACGCGCGAGACCCGGACATGTCCTCTGAGCCATACTGCGCTCCGAGACTAGGGTTTTCCCTAGGTTTTGAATGAACTTCCCGGATCTGGTTACCGTTGCAGCAGGAGCATGAACATGGCAGGAAAACATCCCGATGGAAAAATGTCGCAATACCGCTGGGCTATCTGCTCCTTGCTGTTCTTTGCGACCACGGTCAATTACCTGGACCGACAGGTACTGTCGCTGACCTGGAAAGATTTCATTGCACCTGAGTTTCATTGGACCAACAGCGACTACGGCAACATCACGGCGCTGTTCTCCATCTTCTACGCGTTCAGCATGTTGTTTGCTGGCCGCTTTGTAGACTGGATGGATACCAAGAAGGGCTTTCTGTGGGCGATCGGCGTCTGGTCGTTGGGTGCGGTGCTGCATGCCTTCTGTGGCATTGCGACTTCAGGAGTGGTGGCAGGCGAGTGGCTGGTCGGTTTTGAAGGGGCCAAGGAAGCGATCGCCGCGGTGGGGGATGCCGGGCTGATCGTTACCGTCAGTACCAGTCTGTTCGTCTTTGCGCGTTTCGTGCTGGCGCTGGGCGAGGCGGGTAACTTTCCGGCGGCCATCAAGGCTACGGCCGAATTCTTCCCCAAGAAGGACCGGGCTTTTGCCACCAGCATCTTCAACGCCGGTGCTACCGTCGGAGCATTGCTGGCGCCGGTCACCATTCCGGTGATTGCCCGCCACTACGGCTGGGAAATGTCTTTCGTGCTGATCGGTGCCCTGGGCTTCGTGTGGATGGGGTTCTGGGTGTTCATGTACAAGAAGCCGCATCAGCATCCCCGGGTGAATGCAGCCGAGCTGGCGTACATCAGTCAGGACAAGACCGCTGAAACCCTTGCAAATAACAATGTTGAGCGGATCGAACGCAAGATCTCGTTTGCCGAGTGCTTCCAGTACAAGCAAACCTGGGCCTTCATCTTCGGCAAATTCATGACCGATGGCGTATGGTGGTTCTACCTGTTCTGGACGCCGGCCTACCTCAGCGATGTGTACGGCCTGAGCTCGGATTCGCTGATGGCGCAACTGCTGCTGTTCGTGCTCTACGCGATCACCTTGCTGTCCATCATCGGGGGCTGGCTGCCGTCCTATTTCGTGACGAAACAAGGCATGGATCCTTACGCCGGGCGCATGCGGGCGATGCTGATCTTCGCCTTCTTCCCCCTGCTGGCGCTCCTGGCCCAGCCGCTGGGGCATTACTCCTACTGGTTCCCGGTGATCATCATCGGGATTGCTGGTGCAGCGCACCAGGCCTGGTCCGCGAACATCTTCTCGACCGTTGGCGACATGTTCCCGCGCACGGCGATTGCCACGGTGACGGGCATAGGTGGCATGGCTGGTGGCGTGGGTTCCTACCTGATCAACAAGGGCTCGGGCGTGCTGTTTGATTTTGCAGCCACGAACCAATGGAAGCTGCTGGGCTTCGAAGGGATCAGGGCGGGTTATTTCGTGATCTTTTCGGTGTGTGCGGTGGCCTATCTGATCGGCTGGGGCGTCATGAAGTTGCTGGTGCCCAAGTACCGGCCGATCGTCGCCTGAGCGGCGGCCGACACGCTGCAAGCGGGCCTCTCGCTTACGCGGGAGGCCCTTTTTTCATGGCGTGGCCGTTTGCGGCCCGCCGCTCAGAAGGTCTTGCCGGTCTCGTCGATCACGACGCAACGACCGTCGCGACTGACTTCGGCTGACAGGCTGCGCGAGATGCCGCCGCTGTAATCGACACGCCAGCGAGCGCTATCGTCCGGCGCATCGCTGCACAGCACGACGATGCCGCATTCGCCGGAGGGATGTACCATGCGGTCGCCCTCCATGATCGGATTGCCGTCGAAGTCGGGCCAAGGTGCGGTTTGTCTCATATTTCCCCCAGTTCGGGTTTCGTTTGCCGCGCAGGAATACCCATCTCACTCTAAGGGTTGTGCCCGCGCAGCACAACCGCATTCCGCCGGCTTCCGAAGCGTTCGTGCAAACCTCGCCGCCACCGCTTCGGCTAGGATGCGTGCCATGTTTGCGTGGAGGAGTGCTGCGATGCCTGCCCTGAAGTTGCTGGTCGCCTTGTTGAGCCTGGTGGTGTGGCTGCCTGCGCAGGCGGGCATCGTCCTTCATGTTGCGGCCGGTGCGGATGCCAAGCTGGCGGCCGAAGTGCAGCGCAGCATCGATGCTTTCAACGGGATTGCCGCCGAGAATTTCGGGGTGACGCTGGATAAGCCGACCTTCGTGAACCTGTGCCCCAGCGAGGCCTGCTACATCGAGTCTCTGCGCGTGGAGCGCGGTTATTCGGCGGACAAGGCTGAGCAGGTAGGACGGCTCACCAGCGGGCTGGCGACACCGGGCAAGAACACTGTCTTCCTGAAGCTGACCAATCCGGCCGGGTTGGCCAATGCGCGTTTCACCATGGCGCATGAGCTGACTCACATGTTGCAGGGCCAGCTCGTCGGGCAATTCGGCGGCATGGAGCGCGCCAATCGCTGGATCAAGGAAGGCATGGCGGACTGGATGGGGGCACTGGTGGCCAAGCGCCTGGGTAGTCAGAGCCTGGAGAAGTGGCGCCTCGATCGCGTCAACCGCCTGCGCGGGGCGAGCGATCCGGTGGCCCCCGGCGAGATGGATGGGCTGAGCTTTGATGCCTGGACTCGTCTGATGGACCAGAAGCGCCTGCCCTACGAGATGGCCGATCTGATGATGATGGCGCTGGCCGAAAAGAAGGGGGAGGGCATCTTCCCGGCACTGGCTGCCTACATGCAATGCATGGACAGTTTTTCGCTCGAGAGCACCTGCTTTCGCGAGCACTTCGGCCTTGCCCAACGGGAGTTCTATGCCGGTTTCGAGGGTTGGTATCAACAGGCGATGAAGGGCGGCAAGGCGCTCGAGATGGTTGCCGAGGGAGATATTCCGGACGCATCACAAGCGATCGTCGAAGCAGCTTTCGGGCAGGCGCAAGGCTTGCTGCGCGAGCGGCTGGGCAGCGCGCTGCCGATCACCCTGAGAATCTTCCTGCTGCCGGATCGGGCCGCCATGAGCGCGGCGATTGCGCGCGAGCTGGGGCGTAGCCAAGAGGAGGCGGACAGGCTGGCGCGCGGCTCCAGTTCGCTGTGGCAGGACAGTGTGGTGTTCTTCGATCTGGGCCGTCTCGACACGCCCGAGCGCCTCGCGGCGATCACCGCCTCCACGGTGACCGGGCGTTATCTGCAGGTCGTGGGTAGCAATAAGGGCCAGCTGCACTGGCTGGGCAACGGCTTGCGTGATTACATCGCCAGTGCGGCACTCGATGCGCTGGCCTTGCGCAGCCTGGCCGAGAGTCACAGGCTGCGTAGCGACAACCTGCGCCTGGCCGGCAAGGGCCTGCCGAGTCTGGGCGAATTGCAGACGGCGGAAAGCTATCGCAAGGCGCAGGGGAAATATGGCGCGAGTGTCGTTGCACACTATGCGGCGGCAGCGGTTGATCAGCTGGTGGCAGACAAGGGCGCCGCCATGCTCGGTAAATGGGTGCGCGCCAGCAAGGCCGGCGGCGATCCCGCAGAGACATTTTCCGGCAGCTTTGGCGAGCCGGTCGGGGCCGTGGGCGAGGCCCTCGATGTACGCCTGAAGGGCGCTATTGCGGGCTGACTCCGCCAGTGATGTGAATCTCTTCACCGCCGTGCACGCGCACCACGTCGCCAGCGCGCAGCTTGCGCGTCTTGCGTTGCTCGATCTCGCCATTCACCTTCACCAGCCCTTCGGCCACCATGACTTTGGCAGCGCCGCCTGAAGAGGCGATGGCGAGGAATTTGAGCAGGTTGTCGAGGGTGATGAACTCGCGGTCGAGTTCGAAATGCTGCACGTTCATGGCTGGATCCTGGAGAGGGTCTGGACGACTTCGAGCGCCATGCTCTCGCCTTGGCCAAGCAAACGCAAGCCCGGCATGCCGGCCCGGCTGTGGGCGGCGGTGATGTGGGTAACCGGCTCGTAGCAGAACCACTCGTCGTGGGCCGGGCGATACAGGATGGCGGTGTCCAGCCCGGCCGGCTGGGTGGTCTGCCAGTCCAGGCGCAGATCGATGTCCGGCCGTTCCATTGTCATGCGCCCGTCGCAGCCGTGGAAGTTGTGGTCGATCAGGCCGGAGCCGATTTCGCGCAGCTGATTGAAGTTCCATTCCGCTGGCAAGGCCTCGGCGTGCTCATGCGGCAGGCCTTCACTGGCTGGCCAGTAACCGGCGGCACCGAAGCGCAGGCGCAGGCCTGGCGCGCGCAGGATGTAGGGATGAAAGCCGAGGCCATAGGGCAAGGGCTCCTTGCCCAGGTGAGTAACTTCCAGGTGCATGTGCATCTGCGTACCATCGATCTGGTAACGCTGGCGGGCCTGGTAGTGAAACGGTGCATCCTCGGCCTGACGGGTCTCCATGCTCATCTCGATCTCACTGGCCGAGATGCGGGTCACCAGCCAGCGCTGGCGCCAGCCGGTGCCGTGGGAGGGCATGGGGTTCTCGGGCAGCGGGTTGTGCACCGGATAGAAGCGGCCGTTGAGCTCGAAGCCGCCGCCGGGCAGGCGGTTGGACCACGGGACGAGCGGGAAATTGGCAATGATCCGGCGCGAGCCGGAGGGGGCATAAGGCCGCCAGATCGGACACCAGGGCGAATCCCGCTCATCCCGCCGTACATCCCAGAAGGCGGCGCTGCCGCCGAGTGAGGGCAGGAGGCCAAGGCGTTGGTGGTCGTTTTCGAGGGTGATCAGCGAGCCGGGCATGGTAAGACTAGTTTATAAGTTGCCTGACAATATTATACGGTAGCGCATGGTGCTCCGGGCCCTCCTCTTCGTGACCTCCTGCCGTGTTTCAGAAGCCCTCTGCGGTGAGCCAGGCCGCGATGCGCTCGGCGCCCGGCTGCCAGTGCGGTTCGAGCATCAGGGCGTGGCCGGCATTGGCGATGAATTCGACTGGCAGACCCAGCGCGTGGCCGGTTTGCTCGACCTGTGAGGGCGGGATCAGGGCATCTTCCGCAGCACCGAGGATCAGCATCGGCGGGCGGCGCATGCGTGCCGGGCGGGGCAGGTCGAAACCGCTCATGTCCCACACGGCGCGCATCGATTCGGGTTGCATGTGCATGAAGCACTCGTTGAGCAGCGCTCGGCTGACTGGTTGGTGAAAGAGGGCCTCACGCACGCTGTCGAGCTGCGGCTCACCGCCGCCGATGATGCGATTCAGATCGAAGAGCACATTCGGGCGCGAGAAGATCAGGCTCAGGGTGGCGCCGAGCAGGCCTTGTGGCGGTACCGAGCAGAGCAGCACGGCGCCCGGCAGGTCGGCACTTTCAAGGTATTTCTGCAGTACCAGCCCACCCATGGAGTGAGCGATCACGATTGGGGCGACCGGCATGGCGCGGATCACGCCGGCCAGATCGGCAACGTAATCGGCAATCGAAAAACTGTTCAGGCGATCCTGCCCCGGGCTTGCGCCGTGGCCGGAGAAGGAGAAGGCGTGGCAATCCCAGCCGAGGCCGGCAAACCAAGGCATGTAGTGGCGCTGCCACAGCCAGGCGCCGGCATAGGCGCCGTGCACGAAGAGCAGCGGATGCGGGCGTGGCTGCCCTTGGGGGGGAGTGTGGAAGACTTCGAGCGGGCTGGTCATCGTTCCTGATTCTCGGGGGCTGGGTGAACTTCGAATTCGATGGCGTGAAGGATTTCACCGCGTCCATCGCTGATCGCCAGGCGGTGCTGACCCGGCTGAACATTCCACAGCAGGCGCTGGCCTTCGCCGAGCGGGTGGCCATCGAGCAGCCAGCGCAGGGCGGTACTGCTCTCGGCCTGCAGGATCCAGCGCTCGCGCGGCCGGCCGGTTTCGTCCAGCACATGGTTGAGACCGGCTGCCGGGAAGATTATGCGGCCACGCCGGCCGTCTGCCAGCACCGTGACGGTTTCGATTTCACTGCCGCGCAGGAAGTACTCGCTGCGAGGGGTTTCCAGGGCTGGTTCGAAATACACGTTCTGGGTAACGAGGCCGGGCGGCGCTGGCGGCGGCCGCGAGTCGCCGGCAGCGGCCAGCTGCAGACGTTGCCACAGCCCCAGCGGATCGTTGCCGGTAGTGGCCAGCGCCAGGGTGTAGCGCTCGCTGTGGCCAATCAGCAGGCGGCTGCCGTCTTCGCTGGCGTGGCTTTGCCACAGGCTGGCCCAGCCGGCCGGGCCGGGGCTGGCGAGCAGGTCGCTGAGGACGAAGGCGGTGTCGGCGCGCCAGGCTCGCCGTGGGTTGCTTTCCTGCGTGGGCAGCCAGCGTGCGGGCTGCCATTGGCCGTTTGCCGCGAAGGCTCGCCAGGCGCTGGCAAGCTGGAGCAGGCTGGGCGCAGCTGGGGTGTCGCCGTCGGGCTCGAAGCCGAGCAGGCGCAAGCGCTCAAGCCAGGCGTCGCGCTCCTGGCGGGCGTGCAGGCCGATCAGTGCGGCAGGCTGGTGATCACGCAAGGCGAAGCGCAGGCTCATCCAGCTGGGGGTGGCGGCGCGTGCGTCACGTGGGTCAAAGATCACGGCGCCCAGCGGCAGCGGGCTGGCGGCCGTCCATTGGCGCTGCTCGATACCCAGTGCCGTGGCGTAGGGCCACCACCAGTCCGGTGCCAGGCGCGGGCGGACGACGCCATCGGCGCCGAGCGGGTCCAGGGCACCGATCCAGGCCAGCACTTCGCCGCTGTTGTTGTCCAGTACCAGCACTGCGCTGGCGGGATCATCCTGGGGTGTGAACGCGGCCAGCAGGCGTGCCTGAAGGTGGCCATCGAGCAGGCTGGTGCTGCGCTGGCCGCCTTGCTGCAGCACGCGGCGCGCCAGGTGCGGGGCGAGGCGGTAGCGCGGCACGTTGCGCGGGGTGTCGAGCTGGCTCTGGGCGAGGCGGGTGATCTCGCCGCACTGGTTGTTGCGACCGAGGCTGGCGGCAAGCCGGCAGGCACGCTTGGCCACCAGTGGCGGGGCGGCGTTCGGGCCGCGCAGCAGGGCTGCGAGCAGGCTCGCTTCGCTCGGGCCGAGGCGGCTCGCCGGCAGCTTGAAGATCAGCTCGCTGGCGGCGGAAATGCCCTGCAGATCCCCCCGGAAAGGCGCGAGGTTCAGGTAGGCCTCGAGGATCTGCTGCTTGTTCCACTTCGATTCAAGCTCCAGCGCGGCGCGGCTCTGATCCCATTTCTGCGCCACGCTGCGGCGATTGGCCGGCATGCGCAGGGCCGGGTCGAGCAGGCCGGCGAGCTGCATGGTCAGGGTTGAAGCGCCGCGCTTGCCGCCGCCCCACAGGTTCTGCCAGGCGGCTCCGGCGAAGGCCACCCAGTCCACGCCGCTGTGGGCGAAAAAGCGGCGGTCCTCAGCGGTCAGCAGCGCGTCGCGCATGGCCGGTGAAAGCTGGGCCAGCGGTACCCAGTCGAGCCGGCGCACGCGTGTGTCGAGGCGCAGATCGGCCAGTGGCAGCCCTGTGCGGTCCAGCAGCAGGGCGTCGGAACTGAGATGGCTGGCGCGCACCTGTTCGAAGGCCGGCAAGGCAAAGCCTTCGGCAAGGGCGGCGAGCGGGCTGAGCAGGGCGAGGAGGAGCAGGCAGCGGAACGGCTTCATGGCAGCAGCGGGAGGCGAGGCGCTATTGTGCGCCATGCGCCGCTGGCCTGGCACTCGCCTGCCCGCTCAGCGCAGGCCAGCGAGCGCCGCGGCGACGGCTGCTACGCGCGCTTCATGCACGCGCTGCGGGATCTGGCGCTTGTCGGCAAGCGCTGCTGCAATCGCGCCGGCATCCACGCCGCGGAAGGCGGCGAGCAGGGTTCGCCACAGGGTGCCATGCGGGTCAGCCTGCTGTTCGAAGCCGGTGCGACCGTGAAAGTCGCAGGCGGCAACTGCGAGCAAACCCTCGAAGCGTTCCGGGCGGCGTAGCGCATCGCTGCGCTCCAGCAGTTTTGTGAGGGTGTCGGCACGCATCTCGCCGATCTTGTGGATGTTGCCGTGCTCGCGGGCAGCCAGTAGCGCCAGTTCGCGGCAGTCCACCGGCACCTTGAGGCGTGCGCAGACGGCTTCAACCAGCGGTAGGCCGAGCGCTTCGTGGCCGTAGTGGTGCGGCCAGTTCTCGCGCGGGGTGCAGCCCTTGCCGAGATCGTGCAGCAGTGCCGCCCAGCGCACCGGCAGGCTCATGTTGCGTGCTGCGGCCTGGTCGATCACCAGCAGCAAGTGGCGGCCAGTATCGATTTCGGGATGGTATTGCTCGGGCTGGGGCACGCCGAAGAGGGCGTCGAGTTCCGGCAGCAGGCGAGCCAGGGCGCCACATTCGCGCAGCACTTCGAGCATGCGCGCCGGGTGCTGATACATCAGGCCGCGCGAGAGCTCCTGCCATACGCGCTCGGAGACCAGATGATCGACCTCGCCGGCCGCCACCATCTCGCGCATCAGGGAGAGGGTTTCTGGCGCCAGCGTGAAGTCCGGCAAGCGCGCGGCAAAGCGCGCCACCCGCAATATGCGTACGGGATCTTCGGCGAAGGCCGGGCTGACATGGCGGAAGACGCGTGCTGCGAGATCGCGCTGGCCGCCATAGGGGTCGATCAGCGAGCCGTCAGCGGCCTGGGCGATGGCGTTGATGGTGAGGTCGCGCCGGATCAGGTCTTCTTCGAGCGTGACATCGGCATCGGTGTGGAAGACGAAGCCCTTGTAGCCGGGCGCCGTCTTGCGCTCGGTGCGGGCCAGGGCATATTCCTCGTGCGTGTGCGGATGAAGGAAGACCGGGAAGTCCTTGCCGACCGGCTTGTAGCCTGCGGCGACGAGGGCTTCGGGGGTGGCGCCGACCACGACCCAGTCGCGGTCCTGCACCGGCAGGCCGAGGAGGCGGTCGCGCACGGCGCCGCCGACGATGTAGCTGCTGAATTCCTGGGTCATTTTTTGGCGGGTGAGGCGGTGGGCTTGGCAGTGCCCGGTTCGTAGCGCAGATCCGGGTGCAGCAGTGGACCTTTGAGGCGTAGCGGAATCGGCTTGCCACGCAGGGCGGTGAGCTCGCGTGGTGCGGCTGGCAGGAGTTCGGCTTGCAGGCTGAAATCCATTTCGCCGCGCGGCAGGTCGGCTTGGCCGCCACCGCCAAGCTTGAGCCATTTGCTGCGCGTTTCGATGCGTTCGACCGCGAGCTTGCCTTGCTCGAACACGAAGCGGCTGTTGGCGCTACCCAGTTCGCTGCGTTCATCCGCGGCCGGGCTGCGCGCGGACATGCGCCCGGTACTGATGGCGGGGGCCAGCTCCTGCAGACTGCGCTCGAGATCCACGCCTTGCAGGGTGGCGTCAGTGAGGTTCCAGCGGATGGCGCCGCTGAGCGTTGCGAGCGGGGCCTGGCTGGCTTGCTGCAGCCAGCCGAGGCGGTAGGAGCCGCTGGCCTGGCCGCCTAGCGGCAGGGGCAGGCCGCTCTCCCGGGCGATGTCCGAGAGTGGCAGCGCACTGAAGTCACCTTGCAGGCTGACCCGGCTGCTGGCCGGCTCGACCAGCAGCTTGCCGGAGACTTCGCCGCCATGAATCCGGGCCAGAAAGCCGTCGGCACTGAGCTGGCCCTTGTCTATCAACAGGGGGCTTTGCAGGCTGGCAATCTCCACGCCACCGATGCGCAGGTGGGCGAGTTTCAGGCTGCCGCCAAGGCTGTACTGGTCCAGCGCAGGCAGGGTGAGCGGTGGCAGGCTGTTGCTGGGGCGGGCTTCCGCGAGCAGGCGATCGACATCAAGGCGGGTGGCGCCGAGCTCGAAGCGCCCGCTCAGTGGCCACAGTTGCTGCAGACGGGCCTTGAGCTGCAGCGCATCCTCGCCGAGCAAGGCCTGCAAGGTGAGCTCGTTGTTGCCAGCCTGCAGGCTGAAGCTGCCGTCGAGGCGTGCGCGTGCGGCCGGGGTATGCAGGCGTGGGTGTTGCAGGCCGATTTCGCCGGCAACCCGCTCGGCACGCAGCAGGCCGCTGAGCGGTTCGGCGTAGAGATCCAGCTTGAGCTGGCCTTCGCTGCCCAGCGTTTTGCCATACTGCTGCTTCCAGTCGAAGCGTGCCTGAGCGGTGTGGAAGCCGCGTGGGGCGGTGGCCTGCATTTCCGGCAGGTTCAGGCGCAATTCGCTTTGACCGTCCACTGTGCGCAGGGCCAACGTGGACTGGAAGTCGCGGCCCTGCAGGGTTTCGTCCAGCCAGCCGAGGTCGGGCGCGCTGGCGTTGAAATCCAGTGCCTGAGCCCCGGCGGCACCGCGCAGGCGGGCCTGCAGATCGGCCAGGCTGCCTTCGCGGCCGTAGCGTGCCCACAGCAGGCGCTGGGCATCGAGCTGCAAGGTGGCACCCTGCAGGCCATGGCTGTTGCCATCGAAGTTGGTGTGCAATTCGTCGAGGCTGCCGGAGGAGAGCCCGTCCTGCAGCTTAAGGCGCGCATCCCCGCGGAACTTCAGCTCGCTGGTGCTGGCTGCTTCGCTGAGTTCGCCTTGCCAGCTGAGCTTGCCGGCCATCTCGCTGGCGGGCAGGCTGGCGTCAAGCTGCAGGCCACGCAGCAGGATACGTTCGTTGCCGCCCTGCCGTTCGATGGCAAAGCGCGCCTCGTCCAGGCGCAGGCGCTCAAGCCGGAGTTGCCATTCCGGCAGGCCTGCCGAGGCGGGCGGATCGATCAGGTCGGTGAAGTTCCATTCGCCCTTGCGGTTGCGTTGCAGGCGGACACTTAGCCCGGTGACCCGCACGCCCCGCAGTTCGAAGATGCCCTGCAGCAGCGGCAGGGTAGCCAGCTCCAGGCGCAACTGGGTCACGCTGGCAAAAGCCTCGGAGCGGCCGGCCTCGGTCAGCGAGGCACGCTTGAGCAGCAGCGCCGGGCGCGGCCAGATGGAGAGTTGCGGCGGCTGGCTCATGAGCAGGCCGCGCTGGTGCACATCCTTGAAGTGGCGCGTGAGCGCTTGAGCGGTGTGCTCAGCATCGAAGCTGATCCACACCCACATGGCCAGTGCCGCCACTACAGCCATGATGCCGCCGAGGGTGAAGCCAAGCACGCGCAGGAGGATTGCCAGACGGATCTTCAAACCAGTGCTTCCGGAGCAGGGAGCGGCAATCATACTCCAGCCGCAGGAGCGCTTTCCTGACGCAGGTCGGCTGTGTGAGGCGAGTTTGCCGGAGACAAAAAGGGCCGCCCGAAGGCGGCCCGCAAGCTTTGACTGTGCAGCTGGATCAGTTGCAGCTGAGAGTGGCGTATGCCTTGCCCACGCCCGCGACGCTGGGCAGGTTGGCCTTCACGCAGGCCGGTGTGTGCGGCGTGTAGGTGTAGGGCAGGGTGATCGGGAAGGCGCCAGTGGTGGTCCAGTTGGAAGCACTCTTGTCACCGCTGGAGGGTGTCGACCAGGTGATGTTGTAGGTGGTGAAGTCAGCCGTGCTGGTGATGTTGTTGTTGCGCAGATCCCAGAAGCCGCAGTTGCTGCCGCCGTCATAGAAGCACACCACCGGATTCTTGGCGTTCTGGAAGTAGTTGCTTTCGATCAGCGCGTAGCCGGCTTGGCGGGTGTTGATGCCTGAGTCGCTGATACCGTCGTACAGGTTGTTGTAGACGTGGATCCAGCCACCGCGTTGCAGCGGCAGGCGGGCGTTCACGTTCTTGTAGTAGTTGTGGTGGTAGCTGATCTCGCGGCCGCCATCGATATCGCTGGACGAGGATCCATCCAGGCCGACTTTCTTGCTGTCGTGGATGTAGTTGTAGGACACGGTGATGTTGTGCGAGGCCTTCTTGATGTCGATGGCCGACTCGAAGGTTAGATCGCCGTCGGGCGAGCCGTTGCATTCGTTGTTTACGGCGAACATCTCGTTGTGGTCGATCCACACATTGGAACCGCCGTCGATGCGGAACATGTCGGCATCGTTGCTGGCACCACCGAGTGCGCCGATCTTCATGTTGCGCACGATGACGTTGTTCGAACCACCGTTGATCACGATGCCGAAGTTGGCCGACGAGCCGTTGGCGCCTTCAATGGTGATGCCTGCGGTGTAGTTCTTCACTTCGACATAGCGGTAGGCATCGTCCCAGTGCGGCGCCGGGCAATCGTGATTGGCGTCAATGGTGGAGTCCGCGACGATCTGGGCAATCAATGCGTCTTCATTGCCGGTGTAAGTGATGTGCAGCGGATAGGCTCCGGTAGCCACCTTGGTGCCGGCATCGTCGTAGCGCGCGTTGGCAATGATGGTGTTGATTTCGGTGTGGCTGGCTGCAGTGAATTTGCGTGCACTGGTAACGTTGCCGCCCGTTGCAGTGGAGAAACCACCGGAAGTCGTTGCGGCGGCACCGCCGGCAACGCTTGAAGCGGCTGTGCTGGAGACCGACGACGAGGCCTTGCTCGATGAGGTAGCGGCTGTGCTGCTGGTCGCGGCGCTGGAGGCTGCTGTGGATGAGGTGACCGAACTCGAAGTGGCCGAGGCGTTCGTGCTGGAGACTGACGACGAGGCTTTGCTCGACGAGGTGGCGGCTGTGCTGTTGGCTGCGGAACTGGCCGAGGTTTGACTCGGGCTGCTGCTGGCAGTGCTGGTGGTTTCGCTGGATGACCCGCCACCACCACCGCCACAGGCGGTGAGCGCGACGCTCAGGATGGATGTCAGAAGAGTGGCTTTCAGGCCATGAGAGAGCTGCTGCATGATTCCTCCAGTTCCTTGCCGGCTTGTTATCAGGACGGGGAATGTAGGAAAAATTCCGACAAGGTGGCTGGATGTTAATCTGACAGTTTTTGTTAAAAACGTGAAATTTGTCACAATCCGACGAGCGGTGGCGGGCGCGCGCCAGGCGACCGTTCGCTGGCGTATGGGTGGCTATTCCGCGTCGGTTTCGTGCTCAGACCGGATGGCCTTGAAACGCGCTAGGGTGTGCTCACGCGCGGTGGCATGATCGACGCTCGGGGCCGGATAGTGGCGGCCGATCACGCAGCCAATGGCGTTCTGCTCGGCGGGTTTGAGTTTCCACGGGGCGTGGATGAACTTGTCCGGCACCGCCGCGAGTTCCGGTACATAGCGGCGGATGAACTTGCCTTGCGGATCGAACTTCTCCGATTGGGTGATCGGGTTGAAGATCCGGAACCAAGGTTGGGCATCGCAGCCGGTGGAGGCGGCCCATTGCCAGCCACCGTTGTTGGCGGCCAGATCGTAGTCGAGCAGCCACTGCGCGAAAAAGCGCTCGCCACGCAGCCAGTGAATGCCCAGATCCTTGGTGAGGAAACTGGCGCTGACCATGCGCAGGCGGTTGTGCATGAAGCCGCTGGCGAGCAGCTGGCGCTGCGCAGCATCGACCAGCGGGTAGCCGGTGCGGCCTTCGCACCAGGCATCGAACAGGGCATCGGCAGCCGGGCCTTGTTCCCAGTGCAGCGCGTCGAACTCCGGTTTGTAGGCATGCTCGACCACGTGGGGATGGTTGAACAGCAACTGCTGGTAGAACTCGCGCCAGATCAGTTCCGACAACCAGCTTTCGGCGCCGGCGCCACTGCGCGCGTGGGCATTGCCGGCCAGTGCGCGGATCGATACGGTGCCAAAGCGCAGGTGGGTGGACAGGTAGGACACCCCCTTCACAGCGGGGAAATCGCGCGCCGCGTGGTACTGGTTGATGCGCCCGGTGAATGCCTCCCACAAGGCTTCGCCACCACTCATGCCGGGAGCGACACGCAAATCGCAGGTCTCGAATCCGAGGGCACTCAGCGCCGGCAGGTGGCTGCCTTCCGGCGGCGAGGCAAGATGACCGGCGAAATCGGCAACCGGCCAGGCTCCCAGATCGCGCGGCTGCACACTGCGCAACCAGGCATTCTTGTAGGGCGTGAATACGCCGAAGGGCTTGCCGGACTGGGTCAGGATCTCGCGTCGCTCGAAGATCACCTGATCCTTGAAGGAGCGGAAGACAATGCCATTGTCTTTCAGGCTGTTTGCCACGCGGGTATCGCGGGCGATCGCGGCCGGCTCGTAGTCATGGTTGGCGAAAACCGTCACCACTTTCAATTCATTCGCGAGGCGCGGGATTTCTTCCTCTGCGCGGCCATGACGCACGATCAGGCCACCGCCTTTTTCGCGCAAACGGGCATCCAGCTCGGCGAGGCTGGCATGGATGAAGCTCACCCGTCTATCCTGCCGGGAAGGCAGCGCGTCGAGGATGTCGGTGTCGAACACGAAGGCGCAGAACACTCTGGCGTGAGCCTGCAAGGCGTGGGAGAGCGCGGCGTGATCGAAATCGCGCAGATCGCGGCGGAACCAGACGAGGGCGGCAGGGTCGCGGGACATGGCTTCAGGTGGTTGCGGGCCGGAACAGGGCGCGGGCAAACAGGTTAAAATGGAATGGTGCAAAACGTGAACCTTACCCATCATTTCCTCATCGCCATGCCCGGGCTGGCCGATGGCCCTTTTGCCAAGGCACTGGTCTATCTGGCCGAACACAATGAGGACGGCGCGCTGGGCGTGGTAGTCAATCGCCCGCTCGATCTGGACATCAAAGAATTGATGGAGCGGATCGAGATTCCCCTCCAGCATGCCGAGCGCGGCGATGAATCGATCTACTTCGGCGGCCCGGTGCAGACCGATCGTGGCTTCGTGCTGCATCGCCCGCATGGTGACTGGCAGTCCAGCCTCAAGGTCACGCCCGAGATCGCCCTGACCAGTTCCAAGGACATCCTTCAGGCGCTAGCCGAACGTGGCGAACCGCAAGAATTGCTGATCACGCTCGGCTATGCCGGCTGGGGGGCAGGTCAGCTTGAGGAAGAACTGGCGCAGAACGCCTGGCTCACGGTGGCGGCCGATCCGCGCATCATCTTCGAGCGGCCGGCTGAGGAACGCCTGGACGCCGCCATTCATCTATTGGGCATCGACTTCGCGAATCTCTCCGACGTGGCTGGCCACGCCTGATGGGCACCCTCCTCGGCTTCGACTTTGGCACTGCCCGCATCGGCGTGGCTACCGGCGAAACCGAAACCCGCCTGGCCCAACCGCTGACGACCATCCACGGTGAGGCCAATGATCTGCGTTTCGGTGAGATCGAGAAGCTCATCAAGGAATGGCGCCCGGTGAGGCTGGTGGTCGGCTTGCCCAGCGCCTTGGATGGCACGGCCACCGAGATGACGGCGCGCTGCAAGCGCTTTGCCAACCAGTTGAATGGCCGCTTCGGCCTGCCGGTAGTGCTGGTGGATGAGCGCCTGTCATCCGCGGAAGCTGAAGAAATGTTGCGCGAAGTCAGCCGCAGCTGGCGCGAACGTAAACAACATCTCGATGCGCTGGCTGCCCAGCGCATCCTGCAAAGTTTTCTGGACACGGACAATCACGATGAACCTGCCTGACGCCAATGTGCTCTGCGAGCAACTCGCCACCCTGATCCGCCCGCAACTGCGGCCTGATACTGCACTGGTCGGTATTCACTCCGGCGGCGTGTGGGTGGCTGAGCGCCTGCATCAGCTACTGGACATCTCCGAACCGCTGGGCAGCATCGATGTGTCTTTCTATCGCGACGACTACGGCTCGCGCGGCCTGCATCCGCACCCGCAGAAGTCCGGCATCCCTTTCGACGTGAGCGAGCGCCACATCATCCTGGTGGATGACGTGCTCTACACCGGCCGCACCACGCGTGCCGCGTTGAATGAACTCTTCGACTATGGCCGCCCGGCCTGCGTGGATCTGGCTGTGCTGGTCGATCGTGGCGAGCGCCAACTGCCGATCGGCCCGACCTGGTGCGCCTGGCATCTGCCGGAGCGTCTGCCCGCAGGCAGCAAACTGGATCTGAAGCGCGATGTGGCCGGCAATCTTTCCCTGGAGGTGAAAAGTGCTTAATCCCCAGCTCACCAAGGATGGCCGCCTGCGCCATCTGCTGACCCTCGATGGCCTGCCCAAAGCCATCCTCACCGAGATCCTCGACATCGCTGCGCCCTTCACCGAAGTGGCCGAGCGCGAGGTCAAGAAGCTGCCCCTGCTGCGCGGCAAGAGCGTGTTCAACGTGTTCTTCGAGAACAGCACGCGCACCCGCACCACCTTCGAGATTGCCGCCAAGCGCCTGTCGGCCGACGTAATCAACCTCAACGTGTCGACTTCCTCGACCAGCAAGGGCGAGACCCTGCTCGACACGGTAGACAATCTCTGCGCCATGGGCGCCGACATGTTCGTGATGCGCCATGCCTCCAGCGGCGCGCCCTATCTCCTGGCCCAGCACCTGCGCAACACAGGCCGTGACCACATCAGCGTGGTCAATGCCGGCGATGGTCGCCATGCACATCCCACGCAAGGCCTGCTGGACATGTACACCATCCGCCACTACAAGCAGGATTTCACCAGGCTGACGGTGGCCATCGTCGGCGACGTGCTGCACTCGCGTGTGGCGCGCTCCGAGATCGCTGCGCTGACCACGCTGGGCGTGCCCGAGGTGCGCGTGATCGCCCCCAAGACGCTGCTGCCGACCGATGTCGAACGCATGGGCGTGCGTGTCTTCCACAACATGGAAGAGGGCCTCAAGGGCGTGGATGTGGTGATGATGCTGCGCCTGCAGAACGAGCGCATGAGTGGCGCGCTGCTGCCTTCCAGTGGCGAGTATTTCAAGTTTTACGGCCTCACCGAAGAGAAGCTGGCGCTCGCCGCCAAGGATGCCATCGTGCTGCACCCGGGGCCGATGAACCGCGGCGTGGAGATCGATTCGGCCGTGGCCGATGGCGATCATGCCGTGATCCTGCCGCAGGTGACTTTCGGCATTGCAGTGCGCATGGCGGTGATGAGCATGCTGGCAGCGGGGAACTGAGAACATGAAAATCCAGATTGCAAACGGCCGCGTGATCGACCCGGCCAACCAGATTGACGCCCAGCAGGATGTGTTTATCGAAGGAGGCAAGATCGTCGCCCTTGGCTGCGCCCCCGACGGCTTCGCCGCCGAGAAAATCATCGACGCCAAGGGCCTGATCGTCGCGCCGGGCCTGGTGGATCTGTCGGCCCGCCTGCGCGAGCCGGGCTTTGAATATCGTGCCACGCTCGAATCCGAGATGCAGGCCGCGATGGCCGGCGGCATTACCAGCCTCGCCTGCCCGCCAGATACCGACCCGGTGCTGGACGAGCCGGGCCTCGTGGAAATGCTGTGTTTTCGTGCCAAGAAGCTGCACTGCGCTCACGTCTATCCGGTCGGCGCGCTGACCAACAAGCTCGAAGGCAAGCGCATCACCGAGATGGCCGAACTGGTCGAAGCCGGTTGCGTGGCCTTCTCGCAAGTGAATACGCCGGTGGTCGATACCAACGTGCTCCTGCGCGCCATGCAGTACGCCGCCACTTTTGGCTTCCGCGTGTGGCTGCAACCGATCGACCCCTATCTGGGCAAGGGCGGTGTGGCGCACGATGGCGAAGTTGCCTCGCGCATGGGCCTCACCGGCATTCCGGTGGAAGCCGAAACCGTGGCGCTGGAAACCTATTTGACGCTGGCGCGCATGACCGGCGTAAAGCTGCACATCACGCGCATCTCGTCGGCCGCAGCGCTGAACGCCATCGAGCGTGCCCGCGCTGGCGGGCTGGACGTGACCTGCGACGTCGCCGCGCACCACCTGCACCTGTCAGACATGGATATCGGCTTTTTCAACCCGCAGTGTTATGTGGTGCCGCCGCTGCGCAGTCAGCGCGACCGCAGCGCCCTGCGTGCAGGTCTCGCCAGCGGCAAGATCAACGCCGTGTGTTCCGACCACACCCCGGTAGATGACGATGGTAAGCAGATGCCTTTCGCCGAAGCCGAGCCAGGCATGACCGGCCTTGAAACCCTGCTGCCGCTGGTGATCAAGTGGGCGCAGGAAGACAAGGTTTCCTTGCCCGACGCGCTGGCCCGCGTCACCGCCAGTGCCGCCAGCATCATGGGCATCACCAAGGGCGGCCATCTGGGCGTCGGCGCGCGTGCCGATGTGGTGATCTTCGATGCCGAAGCCGAGCAGGTACTCACCCGCGAAGCGCTCAAGAGCCAGGGCAAGAACACACCCTTCCTCGGCATGCCGCTGCCTGGCGTGGTCAAGCACACGCTGGTTGAAGGTCGGGTGATGTTTGGTTGATGTGTGCTTGATTGATGAAAACGCCCGGCAATCTGCCGGGCGTTTTGTTTTGGTGCCCCGGGATTTCAGAAGCGGGTGCTCCAGATCATGCCGACCGAGGCATCGTTATCTCCCTGGATGTTGTTCGCATCTTTTCGGTAGCTGGCTTGCAGTGTCATGTCGCTGAGTTTGCCGGTAGGCAAGGCGTAGGTGATGCGCTGCTCCAATTCCCTGCCATCCGGCCGCAGGCTGGCTGATTCATGCACGAGGTATGCCTCGCCGTCTTCCGCGATCATGGTGCTCGTCACGTTGATGTTTCCCTGGCTGACGCGCAGGGGCTGACGCAGGCTTAGGGTCAGGCGGTCACGTGGCACTAGCAGTTTGGTTTGCTGGTAGCTCGCGCTCCAGAACGTTGAGCGGATGCGGCTAGTTCCGGCAAAGAGGCCATCGGCCTGCGCCGCCGAGGTGCGTGCGTAGCCGCCTTCGAAGAGCAAGTGATGATTTGCACTTAAGCGCATGCCCAGTGTGGCCGCGTAGCTCATGCTGTTGTTGCGGCCCAGGCTCATTGCAGAGTGTGTGTCATAAGTGCTGCCGAGCAGACCATGCTGCTCGGTCAGTGCGCCGATCTTCACTCCGGTGCTGAACATCTGGGTGAGCTGGTAATTCATGCCCAACTGTATCCCTTGTGCTTCGGGGGTCGCCCAGGAGGGAGACCAGTTCCCGTTGCGGCCTGCTTCGGTTGCAGCCGTGTTGCTCCAGCTGGCAGCAAAGCGCAGCGACTGACTTAGTGGCAGGCCAGCCGCAACCAGTGCGCCGCCCTGGCTGAGGTTCATCAGGTCGGGGAGTGCGCTGTCATGTGAGAGCCAGGCCAGGTTTTCATCGCCGGTCATGGCGCGCGTGAAGGCGTACTGTGCCGGATAGCCGTAGCCCATCGCGATGCTGGTGCCGCTGGCGTCGGTGAACATGGCGAAGCCTTGCTGACGTTGCGAGGCCAGTTCTTCGTTGAAGCCGAATTCACCCAGGTGGTCTCTGGGGCTGTCACTGGGCCCCTGCCAGTAGGCGAGTTCGCGCCCGTCCGCGAGTTTGATTGCACGAGGGCCCTTGTTGACGTTCGTAGGCAGCGCATTGAGGCTGGCTTTGGCTGCGGGGGATTTGATCAGGCCAGAGAGGTTGACCGTGAAGTTGCGCAGATAGGTATCCAGCGCGGTGTAGCTGGCGAGTTTTGACTGCACTGAGGCCATGCTGCCCAGCGCGCCGCTGCTGATCATGCTGCCGGTGAGGCTACTCAGGGCGATGGTGCTGCCATTTGCACGGGTCACGCTGAGAGTGCCATAGGGTTGAAATGCGCGGCCCAGATTCACAAGCCCGACGCCATAGGTGCTGTCAGCGCCTGCAGGGCCCAGGTCAGTGGCCGTGGCGAGCAGCAGGTCGATACTGGTGCCGCGAGTTTTCAGGATCGGCCAGGCCGATTGCAGCAGCAGCAACGAACCGCTGACGACAGGGGCCGCCATTGAGGTGCCGGACCAGTAAGACCAGGTACCGGTACCGGCTGTCGTGTAGGGGGCGAGAATGGATTCCCCCGGCGCGACAAGCCAGCGCAGCGAATAGCCCGTTGCCTGGCCATTGGTATTGACCAGCTTGCCGCTGCCGGGGGTATTGCTGAATGAGGACTTTGCATTGGTCGGGCTCACCGAGCCCACGAATACCAGTCGGCTGATGGCTTGGGCGGTCAGCCCGTTGGTATTGGCACCATTGAGTAGTGCGACATTGCTGTTGCCACCCGCCCAGACGATGAATGCGCCCTTGGATGCCGCATAGTTGATGGCGGCAACCATGTCGGCCGTGTTGCCGTAGGTGATTGAGACATTGATTACGCTCGCGCCGGCATCGGCAGCCTTGCGCACCCCGTTGGCCACGTCAGTGCTGTAGCCAGATCCGGAGGCATTAAGCACTTTTTTAGCAACGATGTTGGCGTTGGGGGCGACGCTGATCACGCTCCCTGCGGTCGTGGTGTAGCCGCCATAGCTTGCGTTCCAGGCGAAGGGTTTGTTGCCGGCCGCGATGGCTGCGACTGCCGTGCCATGGCTGTTGTCATCACGGAATCCGTTGCTGCAGCGAAAGCTGACAGCGGCGCAGGTGCTCAGGGTCTGTGAAACCTGTCCTGTGGCAAACGAAGGGTGGGTTGGATTGACTCCGGTGTCGACCACGCCGAGCAGCTGTCCGGTTCCCCAGTTGGCGGCCGACATGATTGCATCATTTACGCCAATCTGCCTGAGCCAGGGTGCATAGGTTGCCGCTTGAGCAAGGCCTGCTGGAAGAATCAGTGTCAGCAGGAGGACACCGTTACGGCGGGGGTGGTGACTTTTGTTTTGTGGCGCACTCATGCAGGTCTCCTGAATTGCTGATCAATCCGGAGGGGGCAAGCATGAACGGCAGGGCACAGCCCTGTGATGGGCTGTGTTCTGGCGGTCCCGCTGTCGTAGGTTGCCCCTTAGACCGGAAACTTTGCGACCCCGTCTTTCGACGGGTGTGCCTTTGTCGGACTTAGCTCTGATCAAGGTAAATCACGGGTGATCAGGTAACAACCCGACCCACAGAATTTGACAAAACGCAGGTTCTTGCAGGAGGAGGTCCAAAGCAATCCCTGTTCCGCTGCCTTTCGCTGGGTTTGTTTGTAGAATGCCGAACTGATTCCCCTGAAAATCCTTACAAACCAAGGACAAATACATGACCAAGCTGTTCATCGAAGATCTGGATCTGGCCGGCAAGCGCGTGCTGATGCGCGTGGACTTCAACGTGCCGGTGAACAATGGCGTCGTCGAGAGCGACAAGCGCATCCGCGCCGCCCTGCCGACCATCAAGTACGCGCTGGACAAGGGTGCTTCCGTCGTCCTGATGTCGCACCTCGGCCGCCCGGATGGCAAGGTCGTTGCCAAGTGCACCCTGGCCCCGGTGGCTGAGCGTCTGGAAAAACTGCTGGGCAAGCCGGTGAAATTCCTGTCGGACTGCGTCGGCGCTGAAGTCGAAGCCGTCACCAGCAAGCTCGCCGCTGGCGAAGTGGTGCTGCTCGAAAACGTGCGCTACCACCTGGAAGAAGAAGGCAAGGTCAAGGACAAGGAAGGCAACGTCACCAAGGCCACGCCGGAAGCCGTTGAAGCCTTCCGCGCAGCGCTCTCGCGCAACGGCGACGTGTTCGTGCTGGACGCCTTCGGCACCGCCCACCGCGCCCACAGCTCGGTGGTTGGCATCAATCTGCCGCGCGCTTCCGGCCTGCTCCTGAAGAAGGAACTGGATTTCCTCGGTGAAGCCGTGAACAAGCCGGTGCGTCCGCTGGTCGCGATCATTGGCGGCTCCAAGATCTCCGGCAAGATCGACGTGATCGAAGCCTTGCTGCCGAAGGTCGACAAGCTGCTGATCGGCGGCGGCATGGCCTTTACCTTCCTCAAGGCCCAAGGCCTGGAAGTCGGCAACTCGCTGTGCGAAAACGACAAGGTCGAACTCGCCAAGAGCCTGATGGCCAAGGCTGGCGACAAGCTGGTGCTGCCGATTGACACCATGGTCACCAAGAAGCTGGACTTCGGTGCCCGCACGCTGGATGGTCTGGTTGAAGTCGCTTCCACCGCCATCCCGGCGGATCAGGAAGGTGTCGACATCGGTTCCAAGAGCGCCGCGCTCTATGCCGATATCATCCGTGGCGCCAAGACCGTGCTGTGGAACGGCCCGATGGGCGTGTTCGAAATCGACGCTTCCGCCGTTGGCACCTACGCCGTGGCCAACGCGCTGACCGAAGCTACCGCCAAGGGCGCGATCACCATCGTCGGTGGTGGTGACTCCGTGGCAGCCGTCGAGAAGGCGGGTCTGGAAGATCAGGTCTCGCACGTCTCCACCGGTGGCGGCGCTTCGCTGGAATTCCTCGAAGGCAAGGCTCTGCCTGGCGTGGAAGCACTGTCGGAAAAGTAATCCTGGCTGTTTTCCGGATACAGAAAGGCCGACCCACGGGTCGGCCTTTTTCATGCGTGCGGGGCTTAGCCCGCCGCACCGGCAGCGCGGCGATCACGACGCAAATCGCGCTTGTCCTGATGCAGGTCGCGGCGATCCGTGTGCAGATCATGCCGTTCGGCCCGTACGCCACTCAGATCTCCGCTGCGGCGCTCGTGGCGCAATTCGCGGTGATCGGCATGCACGGCCTGTTTGTCGGAGCGGACTTCGCGACGGTCCTGGCGGATTTCGGGGGTGCGCGGAATGCTGGCTGCAAAGCTGCTGGCTGTGCTGAGCAGCAGGGCGAGTGGGATGAGCAGGGTACGGGCTTGCATGATGATCTCCTGAGTCTGAAGGCGGCGGCCTGCCGTCTGTGCAGATTAACGAAGCCCTGCCGCACTGGCTGACGCGTGCTTGCAAGCAAATGTAAGCGCCGTCCGAGTGGCCCCAGGCCCCTGCGGCCTTGCTGGAAGGTGCTTTCGGCTGAACTGGCGGTACTTCTTCGAAACATCTGCTTGCATCTGGCGCGCCTAGGGGCAGGCCGGCAGGATCGTCCTGCGCTGCGGCCTATAGTCAGATCATCCAGGCATTCCCGGGAGGCGATCATGACTGTCGTACTGACAGGAGGCTGTGCTTGCGGCGCAATCCGCTATGAATGCGAGGCGAAGCCGGCTGTGATGCTCAACTGTCATTGTCGGGATTGTCAGCGCAGCAGTGGCGGGGCTTTTGCGCCGCTGGTGGTGGTGCAGGCCGATCACTTTTGCCTGAGGCAGGGCGTGCCGAAGTATTTCGTGTCGGTGGCGGATAGCGGCAACACGGTGCGGCGAGGTTTCTGCGCGGAGTGCGGTTCGCCCTTGTTCATGTCAAGCGCGGCATTGCCCGGTTACATCGCCCTCAAGGCGGGCAGCCTGGACGATCCGACCCTGTTTCGTCCCGCTGCAGATCTGTGGACCCACAGCGCTCAGTGCTGGGACAGCATGAACCCGATCCTGCCCAAGTATGAATACGAGCCGGGGCATCCGCAGCAGAAGGTTCCGGAACACGCCTGATCGGGTCGGCCTCAGCGTCGGGTCGGGTACTCTTCCTCGATCTTGTCCTGGTAGTAGCCCATCGGTGAGCTACTGGCGAGGAAGCGCTGGGCGATCTCGTCGCCCACATTGGTGTGCTGGAGCACCTTGCCGCTTGAGAATTCGATTTCAAGAACGCGGCTGGCGCGATCATAGCCGGCGGATTTGATGCCGCCACGGTTGATCGGTTTGCGACTGATGCTCATGACCTCTCCTGTGACTTACCAGCGCAGGCGCTCGGCGCGCTGCTCGGACAGGCGCAGTTCACGCCCGGCGAGCTCACGTTCCAGGCGTAGCCGGGTCAGCTGGTTTGAATACTGGCGCAACTCTTCTTCGTTGCGCGCGCCTGGCATGCGGACTTCGATGCTGCGCTGTTCTTGCTCCAGATAGTCGATGTGCTCGCGGGCGAGGTGAATCTCACGCCCGGCTTCAAAACCGCGCAGGAAAGCCGCTTCGGAGCGCTCCGGGCATACCCCGGCATAGCGCTCTCCACGTCGGCCGGCGGAGAGGCCGTTGGCCGGCGTGCAGTAGAAATTCAGGCCGCGTTCGCGCCCCAGTCGCCAGGCCGTCTCGTCCGGCTCCAGGCGATACACGCGGCAGGATTTGCGGTGCGTGGAGATGCGCTCGGGCGCTTGGCCGTTCTGGCCGTCACGATAGCCGACGCGTTCCCAGTCTCCCTGCCGGCACTCGTCTTCGCTCAGCGTGGAGCAGCCGGCAAGGAGGCAGACGAAGAGCAGGGGCAGGGCGGTGGGATGCAGGCGGGGCATGGAGGCGTTCCGATGAAGGCAGCGCAAGTGTAACGCTTCAGCCTTCGCCGGGGCTGACAGGGCGTCCACAGGTCGTCCAGCCTCCGCCCGTCGCTCAGTGCCCGCAGCCGCAGCCCCCACCCTTGTTGCCGCCATGACCACCACAGCCACCCCCTTCATGTGCGTGCCCCTTGCCACCGCAGCACTCATGGTCGGGGTTGTCATGGCCTTTGCCACCGCAGCATTCATGATCGTCGCCGTGCGCGTGACCGCCACAGCCGCCGCCCGCTTGTTCGGCATGCGGATCGAAGGGCGGTGCGGCTTCCAGCTCACCGGCCTGGAACTGGGCGAGGGCTTCGGCCGCGGTGGCCGCTTCGCAGCCATACACCTGGATGCCGTTGCGCTGCAGCTCGAAGAGCAGGCGCGGATGGATTTCACTGCACAGGATGCCCTGGATGCCACTGACCAGCTCCTCGCTGATCGATTCGGGCTGGGCCCGGTCGAGCACATGAACGGCTTCGCCATCCACGATCACGAGATGCTGGGCGGCGCCGAAGTCGGCGTGCAGGGCGCTGGAGAGCCCTTCCGGGCTGGCGACGGGGATGCAGAGTTTCATGAAATTGCCTTCAGTACTTGGGTTAAATCGATAGGAGACGGCCCCGTGATTGCGGCCCTCTCCACCAGATCCTCTCCCGCGGGCGGGGGAGGAAAGCGTTGAGCGTCGCCCTGCGATGTGGATGAGATTCGCAGGGCCTTGCCGTTGAGCAGGGCATCGGCAATCTTGTGACGGGCACGGGCAAGGATGTTGCCGATGGTCTGGCGTGAGACACCCATGCGCAGCGCGACCTCGGTCTGGTAATGGCCGTCCAGGTCCGCCAGGCGCAAGGCCTCTAGCTCGTCGAGCTCCAGAGCGATTTCGTCCAGCGCGTGCAAGGGCACGCCGCGTGGCTTGAAGTAGTCTGAAACCGGTGTACATCGGATGCAGCGCTGCTTTTGGGGGCGAGCCATCGAAGCTTGATTATTGGCAAAAGCCAATTATTGTTTGGCGGCGAGAATTCCGGCGTTGATGTGGATCAGACTCTAAGGAGACCGAAATGCTGAAGAAGCTGTGCCTTGTGGCCTTGCTGGCTCTGACTGGCGGGCTGGTCAGTGCGAAAACGGTGCTGATCGATGTGCGCACGCCAGAGGAATATGCCGCGGGCCATCTGGAGGGGGCGCTGAACATTGATCATCAGCTGATCGGCCAGCGCATCGGCATGGCGGGCGTCAGCAAGGACGACGAAGTGCAGCTCTACTGCCGCTCCGGGCGGCGCTCCGCCCTTGCCGTGCAAACCCTCGGCAGCCTGGGCTACCGTAAGCTCATCGATCTGGGCTCGATGGAGACGGCCCGCGCCAAACTCTGCGCGGCCAAGGGCAATAAGGCCTGCTGAGGCGGGCATGAAAAAGGGCGGCCAGCGGCCGCCCCGATAAAGCGTAGGTCGCAGCGCTTACTTTTTCAGCGCGTCGCGGATCTCGCGCAGCAGCAGCACGTCTTCCGGTGTGGCGGGCGCTTCGGCCGGGGCGGCGGGCGCTTCGCGCTTGAGGCGGTTGATCTGCTTGATCATGATGAAGATCACGAAGGCCAGGATCGCGAAGTTGATCGCGATGGTGATGAAGTTGCCGTAGGCCAGCACCGGGATGCCGGCCTTCTTCAACGCGGCGAGATTGTTCTCCACACCGGCCGGCACGGTGCCTAGTACGAGAAACAGATTCGAGAAATCGATCTTGCCGACCACCGCGCCCACGATCGGCATGAACACGTCGCCCACCATCGAATCGACGATCTTGCCGAAGGCCCCGCCGATGATCACACCGACCGCCAGATCGACCACGTTCCCCTTGAGGGCGAACTCTCTGAATTCGCTGAAAAAGCTCATTTCCTGCTCCCTGTGAAGTGTTTATCAGTCGCTATTTCTGCCCAGTGGCATACTCCGAGTGTGCCCGAGCCGCCCCCTCGCGTGCAATTCCCGCCCTGCTTGCCGAGCATCCCGATGACACATCGCCACACATTCCTGCGCCGCCTGCTGCTGGCCGCCAGTTTCCTGCCCCTGTCGGCGCTGGCGGCCCCCGCCGGCGAGATGCTGGAGTTGCAGATTGCCGAACACGACACCCTGATCAGCATCAGCCAGCGCTTGCTCGCTCGCCCGGCGCAGTGGCCGCGCCTGCAGGAACTCAATGGCATTGCCGACCCGCAGCGCCTGAAGCCGGGCAGCACCCTGCGCATTCCCTATGCCCTGCTGCGCAGTGAGCCGCAGCAGGCGCGCGTCGAGTCGGTGCTGGGCGATGTGCGTGGCAGCAAGGGGCCGCTGCTGGCAGGTGTCCAGCTGGCCGTGAATGAAGTGATCAGCACCGGACCCGGCGCCTATGCCGTGCTGGTGCTGCCGGATGGCTCGCGCTGCATCGTGCAGCCCGATAGCCGCACCCGTATCGAGCTCTTGCAGCGCTTGCGCGGCACCGAGGTGCAGCAGAGCCGGCTGGAGGTGAGCCGCGGGCGCATCGAAACCAAGGTGCAGCCGCAACGTGGCCCGGCGGCGCGCTACGAAATCCGCACTCCAACGGCCGTGATCGGTGTGCGCGGCACCGAATTCCGTGCCGGTTACGACGGCATGGCGGCGCGTGTGGAAGTCACCGAGGGTGCGGTGGCGGCCAACCAGCAGCAGCGCATTGCGGCCGGTGAGGGCGCGGTGGTGGATGCGCGCGGCGTGCGCACCGAAACCCTCTTGCCGGCGCCTGCCACGGCCGCCATTCCAGCACTCTTTGAGCGCCCCCTGCTGCGCATTCCGCTGCCGGAAACAGCGGGGGCCGCAGCGCACCGCGTGATCGTGGCGGGCCCGGGCGGTTTCGCTTTGCCGGCAGCGGAGCAACTGGTGAGCGGAGGCGAGGTGCGGCTGGCCGATCTGCCTGATGGCGATTACCGCGTGCGTCTGCGTGCCGTGAGCGCCAGTGGGCTGGAGGGGCTGCACAGCGAAACCGCTTTTCGCCTCAAGGCGCGGCCCGAGCCGCCCTTCGTGAGCGGTGATCGCTCCGGCGGCAAGATCCAGGCCGAGCGTGTCGAATTCAGCTGGACGCGCAATCCGGAGGCGGCCCGTTACCGCCTGCAGGTCGCCGGCCCGGCGGGTTTCGAAGCGCCGGTGTTTGCGCGTGAGGATCTGACCGGCAGCAGCATCAATGTGGCGCTGGCGCCCGGCGAGTATCAATGGCGCCTGGGCTCGGTGCGGGCGGATGGCGATCGCGGCCCGTGGAGCGATGTGGTGTCCTTCACCCTCAAGGCGCCGCAGGGGCCACCTGCCACACCGGCCATCAGTGACGACGAAGTGGTGCTGGCCTGGCCGGCCGAGCCGGGCCAGCGCTTTGAGGTCGAGATGGCGCAGGATCTGGCCTTCAACCAGATCCATAGCCGCCGCGAGACGCAGGAAGCGCGCCTGGTCCTGCCCAAGCCCGAGCCCGGGCAATGGTTCGTCCGTGTGCGGGCCACCGATCCGGATGGCTTTGTCGGCCAGTGGAGCAGCCCGCAGCAGTTTGAGATCGAGGCTTACCGGCCCTGGTGGCTGCTCGGCGTGCCCGTGCTGCTCCTGTTGGCCCTGTGAGTGATTGAGCGTGCAGCCGGCACAGCGCATCCGGCTTGAATGGGCGCTGGTCAGCGGCGTGCTGGCGCTGCTGGCCCTGGCCTGCGCGCTGCAGGGCTGGTTGTGGCGCTTCGATCTGCAATTGCATGACATCGCCCTGAGCCGTGCTGAGCATCCGGCAGATCCGCAGATCGTGATCGTCGCCATCGATGACGCCAGCCTTGCCGAGCTTGGGCGCTGGCCTTGGCCGCGCAGCCTGCATGCGACGCTCGTCGACCGGCTGAGCGCGGCCGGTGCCGCGGCCGTGGCGCTGGACATCATCTTCAGCGAGGCCGCTGCCGAGGATGCGCAGCTTGCCGCAGCCTTGCGCCGCCATGCCCGGGTGGTGCTGCCGGTACTCCAGCTGGAGCATGACGAAATCATCGTCGGCGAAAACCTGCCGGCCCCGGCCTTGCGCGCGGCAGCAGCGGCCCTCGGCCATATCCAGATGGAATTCGATCCGGATGGCCTGGCGCGCAGCGTGTATCTGCAGGAAGGCTGGCAGCGGGCCGCGCATCCCCAGCTGGCCTTGGCGCTTGATCATCTATCGCGTGGCGAGGCGCAACCGGCGCCGCTCAATCCGGGCCCGGGCTGGCGCCGCAGTGGCTGGTTGCGGATCCCCTTTGCCGGGCCACCCGGCAGCTTTGCGCGAGTTTCCTATGCCGATGTGATCGCCGGGCGGGTGCCGGCGGAGCGCCTGCGCGACAAGCTGGTGCTGGTTGGCGCCACTGCGCCGGGCCTTACCGATTCCGTGCCGGTGCCTGGCTCGGGCTTCAGCCGCCCGATGCCCGGCGTGGAGGTGCATGCCAATGTGCTCGCTGCGCTGCGCGCGGGCAGTGGCATTGCGCTGCTGCCGCCCTGGCTCAACGCTGCTTTTGCTTTGTGCGTGAGCCTGGGCCTGATGCTGGGCCTGCGCCGCAGCAGCGCGCGCAGCGGTTTGTTATGGACACTGGCGATGCTGCTCGGCGTGCTGCTTGCGAGTTGGCTGGGTCTGCGCCATCTGGGCTTCTGGCTGGCACCGGGAGCGGCCCTGCTGGTCTGCCTGCTGGCCTACCCCCTGTGGAGCTGGCGGCGCCTCGAAGCCACGCAGCGCTATATGGATGGCGAGCTGCAGGCCTTGCAGCGCGACAGCCTGCTGCCACCCGAAAGCGGGCCGGATCCCTTCCAGCAGCGCCTGACCCTGCTGCGCTCGGCGGCGGCGCTGGGGCGCGAGGCGCATGCCTTGGTCGAAGCTGTGATTGCCCATCTGCCGGTCGGCGTGATCGCCCTGCATGGCGATGGCAGCCTGCGGCTGGCCAATCCCGCCGCGTACAGCCTGCTCGACCTGCCCGCCGGGGCAGATCTGGCGGCGGCCCTGCGCCAGTTGCGCTGGCCCGCCAGCCTGCAGCCGCAGGCCGGCTTGCCAGCCCGTCCGGCCGAGCCGCTGGAAGCCGAACTGCAGAGTGGCGCTGGTCGCCCCTTGCTGCTGCGTCTGGCTGCCTTGGGAGAGGGCTGGGTGCTGGGCCTGGCCGATCTGAGTCATGTCGAAGAAGCCCGCCAGGCCCGCGAAGATACCCTGCGTTTCGTGACCCACGATCTGCGCGCGCCGCTGGCCTCGATCATCAGCCTGATCGACACGCCGCCGGACAACTTCGAGCCGCTGCCTGCGATCCGCGGTATTTCCGAACGCGCGCTGGATCTCATTGACGAGCTCTTCCGCCTGAGCCGGGCTGAAGCCGTGAGCGAGGAGAGCTTCGAGCTGACTGACCTGCAGGCTGTGATCGTGGATGCCTGCGAGCTGTGCTGGAGCCAGGCGCGCGCGGCGCGGGTGGCGTTCCAGGTGGATGCCGGTGGCGATGCCGAAGCCCTGGTCCGCGGCCATCATGAGCTGCTCTATCGGGCAGTCGCCAACCTGCTCTCGAATGCCATCAAGTACGGCGGCCCCGAGCGCACGGTGGAGATCAGTCTGCGGGCAGAGGGCGCCCACTGGCAGCTGGCCGTGCGCGACCATGGCCCGGGCATCCCCGAGGCGCAGCGTGGCCGCCTCTTCGAGCGTTTCGCCCGCCTGCCGGATGCAGTGCGGCGCGGCCTGCCCGGCTCTGGCCTCGGCCTGCTGATGGTGCGTACCGTGGCCACCCGCCATGGTGGCCGGGTGAGCGCCGAGTTCCCGGCCGACGGCGGCTGCCGCTTCATCCTCGAATTGCCGCAGACCCATCAGGATCTGCCCTGAGGGCACTCAAGTTCGGTGAGCTTCATGCCGTGAAAGCACAGACGAAGAAACAAAATTTCACGTCTGGAGCACGCCATGCGCATCGTCGTATTGGAAGACAACCTTACCCAATCCACCCTGGTTTCCTCGCTGTTGCGCGGTGCCGGCCATGACGTGCATGAATTTGCGCTGACCCGCGAACTGCAGCGCTTCTGTAGTCGCGAAAGCGTGGATCTCTACCTGCTGGACTGGATGATGCCGGACATCTCCGGTGAGGAATTCCTGCGTTGGCTGCGCGAAGAGCGCCATGACAACACCCCGGCGATCTTCATCACCGCCCGTGACACCGAGGACGACATCGTGACCGGCCTGTCTGCCGGGGCGGATGATTTCATGGTCAAGCCGATCAGCCAGCGCGTGCTGATGTCGCGCATCGAAGCTGTGCTGCGGCGGAGCAAACCGCGGGTGGCCGGCGAAGTGCTGGAGCTCTCGCCCTACACCATCGATACCGCCCAGAAACGGATCCGCCTGCAGGGCGCGGAAGTCGAGCTCACCGAAAAGGAGTTTGATCTGGCTCTGTTCCTGTTCCGCAACCTCGGCCGCCTGCTCTCGCGCGGCCATCTGCTTGAAGCCGTGTGGGGGCGCAATCCGGATCTGGCGACCCGCACGGTGGATACCCATGTCTCACGCGTGCGCGGCAAGCTGCAACTGCGCCCCGAGAATGGCTACCGCCTGGTGCCGACCTACAACTTCGGCTATCGCCTTGAGCGCGTTGAAGCCGGCGAGATCGAGGCAACACCGCAGGTCGCTGCCTGAATACCCGTCGCAGCGGTTGCAGCCGTACGCCGTACCTCATGCCGGGCCCTGGCGGCTGAAGCCGAGCCAGGGCCTGATGACTTCAGCCCTCCTGCCCGTCCACCCGCGGATGCCACAGCATCGGCGCGTACTTCCACAGATACAGTGCGAAACATGCCGCCCACAGGGTGGCCGACAGGTGCAGGCCCGGCAGGTAGGCCGCCGGCCACAGCAGGGCCGGCAACACCCGCGCCAGCAGGGCCAGCTGAAGCAGCACATAGCAGGCGGTTTCAAGGCGGCCGGCCTTGAGCAGGCGGCCGGTATGGCCCAGTGCGGTGCGCGTGATCATGCCCAGGATCAGGCCGGCGATCAGGCCCACGGTCAGCACGTGCACTGCGGCCGTAAGCTGGCCGGCGGCCAGTAGCAGCAAGGCCACGATCAGCCAGCCATGGGCCAGATGCAGACTCCACAGCAGCGGCACGCGCAAGGTCGGGCCCGGGCGCCAGCCCCAGCAACGCACCGCCTGGGCCATGGCGGCGACGAGCGCCAGCGGCGTCAGCACCTCAGCCGGGGCGGATACGGCCCAGGCCAGCAGGCTGGCGACGCTGGCGGTAATCGCGATGCGGTCCACCCAGGCGTTCTTCCAGGGCACAGTCTTGAGCGCATTGGCAGTGAAGCTCGGCACGATGCGCCCGGCGATCACGGTGCATAGCGTGGCGATCAGGGCGATGGCCAGATGTAGGCCGAGCAGGGGCGAAACCGCCAGCCAGCCGTGTGCACCGGCGTGACTGAGGGCATTGGCGAGGGTCAGCGCGGCGAGGATCAGCAAGGCAAAGTAATTGCGCCGGCTGCCGGCGCGGATCAGTACGCGCGCCAGGGCGATGCCCGCCAGCGGCAGGAAGGTCAGATCGATCACGGCGGCGGCCATCGGGGGCGCCAGCAGCAGGGCGACGCGCCCGGCCAGCCACAAGCCGGCCAGGGCAGCCAGCGGCCAGCCGGTGGGCGTGGCCAGACCGGTCCAGTTCTTGCCGGCGGTGAACAGGAAGCCCACGATCACCGCGCAGGCGAAGCCGAACACCATCTCGTGGCCGTGCCACAGCAGCACCGGCAGGGCCGGATTGAGGCCACCCACGCCGGCCAACTGCAGCACCCACAGTGGTACGAAGAGCACGGCGAGAATCGCCGCAAGCAGGTAGAAGGGGCGAAAGCCCAGCGCAAAAACGGCACAGCCGCGCGGCGGGGCGGCGGGCTTGCGGCGGGGTTCGGTGAGGGGGATGACGGCCATGGCGGTTCCGGTTTCTTCTGGGGATGCTGGCATTGTCGGCAAGCGTGCCGCCAGTCTGCCTTATCGCGCGTCAAGTAGCCGGAATGAGGGCCGGACTGGAGGGGCGGAAATGCAAACGGCCCGCGCGCGGCGGGCCGTTCAGTCCGGAGCAGAAGAGGATCAGGCCTTCTTGATCCAGGCCGAGCACCAGCCCTTGGCAGCGACCAGCTTGTTGCCCAGCGCGACACAGGAGCCTTCATTGGCATTGGCAGACTTGTAGAAATTGCAGTTGGCACAGGTGTTGGTCTTGGCCCAGGTCTTGAACTTGGCGGCATCGACCTTGCTGCCATCAGCCTTGTAGCCCAGCGCCTTGGCGGTGGGATCGTCTTCGGTGACCTTGGCCTGAGCGGCAGCTTCACGCGAGGCCAAGAGGCCCAGGGCAACAGCGGGGGCGGCGAACAGGATGGAACGGCGGCGGCTATCCATGTAGAACTCTCCTAGGGGAAAAAGAAAACAGCCCTCAAAGCATCGTGGCTACTCTTTGCTGCGTCAAGTCAGAATTTTGTGCGCGGCCTGCTCGCCCCACCAGGCCGCCTCCTCGAACACCGACAGGCCTGAGAGATCGGCATGCGCAAAGAGGATGTGCTGGTCCGCCGCACGCAGGGCCGCGATGCCGGGGCGCTGCAGGAAGCCCGGCGCCGGGATGGCCATGGCATGGCCGCGCAGGGTCAGCTCCACCTGCTGGATCCGCCGCTCGAAGTCGCGCCCGTAAGTGGCGCGCAAGTCCCGCCCGGCAAGCTCCAGCAATTCGTCCTGCGCTGCGTTCTGCAGCCACAGCCGGCCGGTGCTTGGTGGCAGGGCGTGGTAGGCGCTGAACACGGTCTGTGCCGGGCGGGCGGCGCGAATCCACTGGTGGGTCGCCACCACCCAGCCCAGGGTGTCGCCGCCGTAGCGCAGGTTGTCCCAGGCCAGTGGGTGTTCTTCACTGGCCTCGCGCGGAAAGCCGTCGAGCAGAAAATTACTCACCAGCCAGGACGCGCTCTGCGGCAGATCGCGTGCCTTGTCGAAGCCGAACTCACCGAGATCCAGTACATGCGCCGCCACATGCAGCGGCATCGCCAGCACTACGCGTTTGGCACGCAGGCGAAAGGCTTCCGCCCCGTTCAGGCACAGCACCTCGACGCCCGCCCCACGCGGCGTTACGCGCAGGGCCATGCCCGGCAGCAGGCGCTCAGCGCCGATGGTGGCGCTCATCTGGCGGGTCAGGGGGGCGAGGCCGTCCGGCCAGGTCAGCACCGCGCCATCCTCGCCATTCGCGGCATGGCCGCCCCGGCTGGCGAAGTAGTGGATGCCGGCCCAGGCCGACACCTGCTCGATGCCGGCGCCATAGTCGTCGCGGCAGCAGTAGTCCGCATACCAGCGCAGTGCCTCGGCGGTGAAACCTTCACGCGTCAGCCAGTTGGCGAAACTCTCATTAGCCAGCGCGCGCCAGGCGGGGGCCTGTGAAGACAGGGCCAGCGGCATCACGAAGGCGCGCCGCCCATCCGCACCGCGCGCCTCGCGCAGGGCCTGCATGCGTGCCGTGAAGCGCTCGATCTGGGCCAGCGCTTCGGCCTCCAGCCCGTGCTGCGGCAGTAGCCCCTCCTGCCACGCTCCATTGATGAACAGGCGCTCCTCCGGCGCATGCACCAGCACGTTTTCATCGAACTCCGGGCGCGCGGAAGACGGATTGCCGCGCAGGATGCCGAAGGCCGCCAGCAGCTCGCGCACATGCGCGGATTCGAGCGAGGGCAGCGGCAAGTAGTGCGCGCCACGCGGGCAGGGGATGCCACCGAGCGCGCTGCCGGCGGCGTTGCCCTGCGGCTCGGGGCCGGCCAGCACACAGAAATTGCGATAACCCTGCTGTGCCAGGCGCCAGCCCGCGAACAGGCCGGCCACGCCGCTGCCAAGAATCGCCACCTCCACCTCGCGCTCGCGCGCCGGATCGGGCGCTGGCAGGCCGTCGCGCAAGGCGTGACCGGCGGCCATGCCGGGGCGCAGCACCGTCAGCGGCGGAGCCTGCCAGGGCAGACGCATTTCGCAGCCGCTGAGGCTGGCGGCTGCGGCAAGTTTCAAGAAGTGGCGACGCTGCATGGCTCGGGGCGGGAACGGTCAGCGGATCACCCGCCGCCAGTCTTCCTCGAAGTAACGCACGAGTGCCTGGTTGTTGAGGCGGTTGGGCTCGACTTCCGGGCGCGGCATGTCGGCCGGGAAGCGGAACATGCTCGCCGTCTGCTCCGCGTCCAGCCAGCGCAAGGGCACGCTGTAGGCCTTGGGCGGCTGGTAGCGGCCGTGGCGGTCGGCCAGCACGAAGCCCCACACGCCGAAGGACGGCACATGTGCCTGATACGGGAAGGTGTGGAAGCCGGCCTCGTCCAGCGTGGTCACCACGCACCAGAACGCGTGCGGGGCGAAATAGGGCGAGGTGGATTGCACCACCAGCAGGCCGGTGTCGCTCAGATGGCGGCTGACGAGCCGGTAGAAGGGCTCCGAGTAGAGCTTGCCGAGGCCGTAGCTGGAGGGGTCCGGCAGATCGATGATGATGGCATCGTAGCTGCCGGGCGCGGTTTCCAGCCACTGGCCGGCATCGGCATTGATCACCTGCACGCGCGGATTGGTCAGCGAATGCTGATTCAGCGCGGTGAGGGTGGCCGAGGTGGAGAAAAGCTGGGTCATGGCCGGATCGAGGTCGACCAGGGTGATGGCTTCCAGGCCCGGATACTTCAGCAGCTCGCGCACCGCTAGGCCATCGCCGCCGCCCAGTACCAGCACGCGCCGGGCGCCGGCCAGGGCGCTCAGCGCCGGATGCACCAGCGCTTCGTGATAGCGGTGCTCGTCGCGGCTGGAGAACTGCAGGTTGCCGTTGATGTAGAGGCGCAGGTCATCTTTCCACTGGGTCACGATCAGGCGCTGGTAGGGCGTGGTCTGGGCATGCACGATCTGGTCGCCGTAGATGCCGCGCTCGCTCCAGCGCGTCACGGCCTCGGCCCCCACGAAGCCGGCGATCAGGGCCAGCAGCACGATGCTCGCACGCAGGCGCAGCGCGGTGGCCTGGCGCAGCTCGGCGCGGAAGGCCTGCGCCGCCACCAGCGCTACGCCGGCATTGGCGATACCGAAGAGAAAAGCGGTGCGCGCCAGCCCCAGCTGCGGTGCCAGCACGATCGGGAAGAGCAGGGAGACGACCAGCGCGCCGAGGTAGTCGAAGGTCAGCACCCGGCTCACGATCTCGGCGAACTCCGCCTTGCGTGCATTCAGCACCCGCATCACCAGCGGGATCTCCATGCCCACCAGCACGCCCAGCGCGAAGACCAGCGCGTAGAGCACCACCCGGAAAGGCGCGGCGACCCAGGCGAAGATCACGAACAGCAGGGTGGCCGACACGCCGCCGATCAGGCCCACCAGCAGCTCGATATCGATGAAGCGCGCGAGCAGGTCTTCATCCTTGATGTATTTCGACAGATGCGAGCCCACGCCCATCGCAAACAGATAGGTGCCGATGATCGACGAGAACTGCAGCACCGAATCGCCCAGCAGATAGCTCGCCAGCGCGGCGGCCACCAGTTCGTAGGCGAGGCCGCAGGAGGCAACGATGAAGACCGACAGGATCAGCAGGCGATGGGGCATCGGGATGGCGGGGAACGCAGTTTTGGTGGCACTATCCGACTGGAATTATGCGGGAAACCAGACTCCCGCCGGAGAAATGCACATGCTCATTCAGGCCCTCGGCAACTATGTGTTGCATCTCTTCACTGGCTTCGCGCTGGTGGGCGTCTTCGTGTGGATCTACCTGCGTCTCACGCCCTACTGCGAGATCAGCCTGATCCGCAAAGGCTGTGTGGCCCCGGCGCTGTCCTTCGGCGGCACCCTGATCGGCTTTTCGCTCACCGTGGCCTCCGGCCTGCTGCACTTGCCGGATTACCTGCACTTCCTGGCCTGGTCTGCCGCTGCCATGCTGATCCAGCTCGTCGCTTTCCTGCTGTTGCAGCGCGCCCTGCCCGAGATGAAACGCGCGCTCGAAGACAACAACGTCGCGATGGGTGCCCTGATCGGCGCGGTGGCGCTGTCCATTGGCCTCATCAGCGGCGCCTGCTTGTCCTAGCAGTCGAAAATAATGGTTCTGGCTGCGTTGCGCCTCCTTGCCGTACTGCTTGTACTGACAGCAAAGGCACGCCTTGCCAGAAGCACTCCGCTGCGCTGCGTTCCATTTTTGCGACTGCTTGGCGTCCGTTGAAATGAGCCCGCTGATCCTGCGCGAACTTGCCGACCACGATCTCGACGCCCTGCTGGGCCTTTACGCCGAGCTGCATCCGGCCGATGCGCCGCTGCCCGCGCGCAGCGAAGTCGAAGCCATCTGGCAGCAGATGCGGGCGACCTCCGGCCTGCAGCTGCTGGGCGGCTTTGTGGATGAGGCGCTGGTCGTGAGCTGCACGCTCGTCATCACGCCCAACCTCACGCGTGGCGGGCGGCCCTATGCGCTGATCGAAAACGTCGTTACCACCGCCAGTCAGCGCCGCAAGGGCTACGCCAAAGCCCTGCTTGAACACGCCAAGGCGTTGGCCTGGCAGGCGCGCTGCTACAAGGTGATGCTGATGACCAGCCGGCAGGATGTCGCCACCCGAGCCTTCTACGAATCCGCCGGTTTCGATGCGCACACCAAGCAGGCGTACTACGCTGCGGCACCCACGCAGCACGACTTGAATCCGTCATTCCCGCCCGCGCGGAAATGACGACCCGAAACGCGACTGACAGGAGAACACCATGGGCCTCACCGATTTCATCAAGAAGCAGTTCATCGACGTTCTGCAATGGAACGAAGACGGCGACGGCGTGCTCGCCTGGCGCTACCCGATGCAGGATTTCGAAATCCAGTACGGCGCCGCGCTCACCGTGCGCGAATCGCAGATGGCCGTGTTCGTGAATGAAGGCAAGGTGGCAGACGTGTTCGGCCCCGGCCTCTACAAGCTCACCACCCAGACCTTGCCGGTGCTCACCTACCTGCAGAACTGGGACAAGCTCTTCGAATCCCCCTTCAAGAGCGACGTCTACTTCTTCTCCACGCGCCTGCAGATCGGCCGCAAGTGGGGCACCCAGCAGCCGGTCACGATCCGCGACAAGGATTTCGGCATGGTGCGCCTGCGTGCCTTCGGCATCTATTCCTACAAGCTCGCCGACCCGAAGAAGTTCTTCACCGAACTCTCCGGCACGCGAGACACCTACACGGTTGAAGACATCGAGCAGCAATTGCGCAACCTCGTCGTCGCCAACATGACCGGCCTGTTCGGTTCGAGTGAATTGCCCTTCCTCGACATGGCCGCCAACCAGATGTTGCTCTCCGAAAAACTGAAAGAGAGCATGACGCCGGTGTTCGAGCAATACGGCCTGGCGCTGGACAACTTCGCCGTCGAAAACGTCTCCCTGCCTGAAGAGCTCCAGAAGGCCATCGACACCCGCATCTCGATGGGCATGATGGGCGACATGAGCAAGTTCACCCAGTACCAGATGGCCAGCGCCATCCCGCTCGCCGCACAGAACGAAGGCGGCCTTGCCGGCATGGGCGCCGGCGTCGGCGTAGGTCTCGGCATGGGCCAGATGATGGCGGGCACCATGGCCCAGACCATGGCCGGCGTCGCTCAGCCTGCTGCTGCCGCGCCTGCTGCTGAAGACCCGACCGCCAAGCTCGCCAAGCTGAAGGCCCTGCTCGATCAGAACCTGATCACGCAGGCGGATTACGACACGGCGAAGGCGGAAGTGCTGAAGAAGATGCTGGGGTGAGTTTATGGGTTAGCTGCGCTTAGCTCGCAAGCGAGCAGGGTTCAAAGCACGTGCTGGTTAATAATTGTGCCGAAGCGATCACTAGGCTTGGAATTAATTGATGAAAAAGCATAGGCGGGATATTTTAAAGGCAGGCGTGAGTGCAATGGTTATGTCGTCAATTTCTGGGTGTGTGACGTATGCACTTTGGGATGATGACAAATATAACTTCTTGGAGAACGAAAATTTTTCAAGTATCCATGCAACGGAAGACTGGTCGAAAATAATCGTTCTTGGGGAAAGTCGTCACTATATTTTCGACGTTCCGGCGGAGCTTGCCCGTACGTTGAATTCCACTTATTACCCCTATGTTTTTGCGGAGTTTGGGGTGTTTAATATCCAGGAAGGCGGAGTTCTGAATGGTTCATTGACAATTCAACTTGTTGGGAATGCACCGGAAAAAGAGCGGGTTAAGGCTCAAGAGGATGGATTCATAAATTTCCGTCAGTATTTTGATCTTAAGGGTCTGGCCTATGATTCGGGACCAAGTTCAAAAGCGATGCGCTCTTTTCAACGCACTCAGGGTTTAAATAGGACGTACTCAGTTGGTGTGTATGCAGAACCATCGAAAACAGCTAAAACTCTAGGTGTAATTGGAAAGCTGGCTCTGACACCAATTACAGTAGCTGTCGATGGTTCCTTGATTCTTGTGACAGCGCCTGTAAGCATTCCTGTTTTGATCATACTGTCTAAAGTTATTTAATCGTGTGAATGAAGCGCTGCGTATTGCACACTCTGCCACTGCATGCCCCGATCCGGGGGGGGGGGGGTCTCTGCCCCACGCCAAGGCCGTAACCGGAGTGAGGGTCGGATAAGCTGAGGGCGACATCCGACGATTGCGTTGGGCAACAAATGTGTCGGAAGGCGCTTCGTTTTTCCGACCTGCCAATCTGAAAGATGTACAAAACCGCTGACCTCGCCTGCGGGGCTGAAGTCCGCCGCGCATGGCGCACCCGTAGGGTGCGGTGAACACCGCACCGCATGCGTTGATCGGAGTGGCGGAGTTGGCACTCCGCCCTACGCCAGCTACGCCAGCGAGTAGCCCGGATTCCGCGCCGCGCAGGATTTGCCCTGCAAGCTGACCCGCTCTGTTTCCGCCTCAGCAGCATTCCTGTTCGATGCGGTCGAGCAGGGCGAGGGCTTCGGGGTCGGCCTTGTCTTCGAAGAGTTCGCGGATCTGGTTCAGATTGCTGTGGACCAGGAACAGGTCGTCCGGGCGCGGGCCGCTGCCGCCTTCGGCTTTCTTCTTGAAATACTCCCAGAAGGCGTTGCTGTGCGCGGGGTCGTCGATGTAGCGGCGGATATGGCGCATCAGTTCGGCGGCTTTGGCGTCGCAATCGAGGCCGACAAAGCTGACATAGCGTTCGGGCTTGGTTTCCTTTTTGCCGGCTTCGGCAGCGGGCGGGTTCTGGCAGGGGCAGCTCATGGTGATCACAGGCAGGAGATGAGGAAGGCCTCATCCTAGCCAGCCGTGCGGCGCGGCATTGTCGGCTAGCCGACAGTTCCGCTGGTGCGCCCTTCTTCCCCTTCCTGCCAGCGCAGCAGGGCGTCGGGCTGGAGCACGACGAACTGGCGGCGGGCCGGCCGAGTGAGGATGGCTTCGCGTTCGAGACGTTTGAACAGGCTGGACACGGTCTGGCGCGTACAACCCAGCAGCAGGGCGATCTCACCGGCCGAGAGATCCAGCCCGAAGCGCATCCCTGGGGCGGTTGCGACGCCTTGCTGGCGGGCCGAGACGAGCAGGAAGCGGGCGAGGCGGCCGGCCACATCGCGGAAGGCGAGGTCTTCGATGAGGGCGATGCTGTTGTCGAGGATGCGCCCCAGCACCGGCATCACCAGGGCCAGCATGCCCGGCTGATGGGCCATGCTGCGGGCAAAGTCGGCGGTGGGCATGGAGAGTACGCAGCAGGCGCTGTCGCAGCGCAGATAGGCGCGGGTGTGGGTGCTGAAGAGCTCACCGGCGCTAAGGTAGGCGAGGGTCAGCTCCTTGTCTTCGCTGGCCACGAATACGCGGATGCGGCCTTCGCGCAGCAGCAGGATGCGGTCCTTGGGCGATCCAGGCGTGCTGAGCAGGTAGCCTGGCGGCAACTGCTGGCTGCTGAAGCGTGCCAGCAGTTCCGGGGGCAGGCCGGGGCGGGCAGGGGCAGCTGACCTGGTTGGAGGCGCGGACATGGGGGCGAGAAGCAGGCTGGAACAAGGCTTTCAGCCTCGCAAGGAACATGCCTTGCGGCCGCCGCCATCCGCACAAACCCCTGTTGTGCCCGCACCACGCCGCCGGCAGGGCGCAGATTGACGGCGAAAAACAAGCGGGACTTTGCTGCAGCGGGCGTGTAGGGTGTCGCGAAGCGTGGGGCATCCGTTCCGCGCTGCAACCCGGAAACCTCCATGAATCCTGCCAGCCCCCAGATGACCGAAGCGCAATTGCTTGCCGCACCGGCGGATGAATACATGTCGCCGGCCCAGCTGGCCTTTTTTCGCGCCCGCCTGGTGGCTGAACGTGATCTGTTGTTGAGCTCGGCGCATGAAACCACCGAGCACCTGCAGGATTTCGTGGCGACGCCGGACCCGGCTGACCGCGCTTCGCAGGAAGAGGATCACACCCTGGAGCTGCGCGTGCGCGATCGCGAACGCAAGATGCTGCACAAAATCGATCAGGCTATCGAGCGCATCGACCAGGGTGAATACGGCTGGTGCGAGGAGAGTGGCGAGCCGATCGGCATCGCCCGCCTGCTGGCCCGCCCGACCGCGAGCTACAGTGTGGAAGCGCAGGAGCGCCACGAAATCCGCCGCAAGATGAAGGGCGGCTGAGCTTCAGCTCACTGCCTCTGAGGAAGCCGGGCTGCAGCCCGGCGTGGGGCTGAAATCGCACCGGCGCTTGGCGCCGGAATGCGCCATGGCCCCTCTATTTTCCGGGCCGTCTGGCGGCGGCCGGTTTGGCGCACAGGCCGGTCTTTGGATCCCAGGGGTTGAACCAGACTTCCTTGCGCTGCAAGGGGGTGCCCGGTGTGAGCAATGGGTTCTCGATGCGGAATACGCGGCGCTGGCAGAAGTTGGTGCGCCGGATCATTTCCTCGTGGTATTCCATCAGCATCCTCTGGAGGCTGCCGTCGGCAACCATCATTTCCATGCCTTCCCGCAGGCGCTGATGCAGGCGCGGTGTTTTCGGCGAGACGAAGATGTAGGTGGGCAGCGGAAACTCGATGAGCATGCTGTTCTCGATCGCCAGATCGGGGTTGTCGGCGCTGCGCGCATCGAATTCGACGAAGACTTCGTTCATGCCACGTGGGAAGTAGTCGAAACGCCCGGCCATCAGCATCTTCAGCAGCGGGTCGAAGCTTTCGCCGGTGACCAGGTTGAATCCATTGGCTTCCATGATCTTGCGCGAGGACCAGGCGGCGCCTACGCCTACCGGCAGGGCCTTGAGGTCGGCCAGCTTGCGCACGGCGGCGATGCGTGCCTGGGCATTACGGTGGGTGAGCGAGATGCGGTAGTTGGAGAGGCCCATGTCCACCGGAATCCAGATCGGCAGTAACTGCTCTTCCCAGCTGGGCTGGCTGGCGATCACGGTGGTGTTGAACTGCTCGCCGCTGAGCATTTCGAGGAGCATGCGTTCGCGGGCAAGGGTGCCGCCGATCCACTCGATGCGGTAAGGGCCGTATTTTTGACGGGTGCGGCGCATGGCTTCGGCCAGGACCCGATCGGTATATTCGAGGCGCTGGCCAACGCCCATGGTGGGGCGGTTGCGGATCAGCACATCCTCGGCCTGTGCGGGCAGGCCGCCCAGCACCAGGCTCAGGCCGAGCCAGCAGATCAGTGTTTTCATGCTTCGCATGGCGGCCTCCTGAGCTTTTTTTTCCGCATAGACACGTGTCTGCCCTCAGCAATCCGATGTCTGGCTGAGGGCCGGGAGCGCCTCGTTGCGTGCCGGGGCGCTACCAGTGGGGGCGTTCAGGGGCAGCTCCAGCACGAATTCGGCCCCTTGCTCAGGCTGGCTGTTGACGCTGATCCGCCCGCCGAGCATGCCGGTGACGATGTTGTAGACGATGGCGAGACCGAGACCGGAGCCACCCCGCCCGAGGCGGGTGGTGAAGAAGGGGTCGAAGATGTGTTCGCGCACTGTGGCGCTCATGCCAATGCCATCGTCACGCAGGCTGATCCGCACCATGCCGTCGTCCGCCAGCGCGGCGCTGAGCCAGATGTTGCCGCTGCTGCGGCCATCGAAGCCGTGCACCAGGGCGTTCAGCTCCAGATTGCTGATGACCTGGCCGAGCGGACCGGGGTAGCTGTCGAAGATCAGGCCCGGCGGGATGGCAACATGCACCGTATAGGGGCTGCGCTTGAAGTTCGGGCTCAGGGTCAGCTGCAGTTCGGCCATGAAAACGGCCAGATCGAAGCGCCGGCGCTGCTCGCTGGTCTGGTCCACGGCCACCTGGCGGAATTTGTCGACCATTTCCACGGCGCGATTCACGTTGCGTTCGGCGATGTGCAGGCCTTCGCCGAGCGTGGCGAGAAACTCGTCAAGCTGGGTGCGGCGCAGCGCCGCCTGCCCCACTGCCTGGCTGAGGCTGCGATGATGATCGAGCAGGGTGCTGACCATGGTCAGGCTGGAACCGAGCGGGGTGTTCAGCTCGTGGGCGATGCCGGCCACCATGCGCCCCAGCGAGGCGAGGCGGTCGGCTTCGATCAGCTCGCTCTGGGCGCGCGACAGATTGTTGATCACTTCGGACAGGTGAAGGTTGCTCTCTTCCAGCTCGCGGGTGCGTTCGGCCACGCGCAGCTCCAGCCCGTCGGCATGTTCACGCAAGGCCTGCTGGCTGGCGGTGAGTTCGGAGAAGGCGCGGGCCAGCGCGACCCGGGTGGCCTCCATGCTCTGGGCGAGCTGACCCAGCTCGTCGCAGCGTTGCAGGTGGATCGGTTCGTCCAGTGCCTGGCGGGCGAGGCGGCCGGAGGCGCGCTTGAGATATTCGATGGGTCGCACCAGACGCCACTGGAGAACGATGAAAGCCAGCAGCAGCGAGCTGGCCAGGCTGAGAGCGGTACGCAGCAGGATGCCGCGCTGGGCCGCTTCGGCACGCTGGCTGGCCTGCAGGGTGGAGAGGGAAAGCTCGAGGCTGCCGACCGGGCGGCCCTGATAGAGTACTTCGCGCTTGAGGCTGATGACTGCTTCGCCGGTTTCGAGTGGGCGCTGGTGCTCGAAGAAGGGTTTACTGCCGCGCGAATCCTGGACTCGCATGAGCTTTACGCGCGGATCGCGGAAGATGGCCTGGACGATCGGCTCGCCCAGCTCCGGATAGATCTGCCACAGGGCTTCGCGCAGGCTCTCTGCCCCCACCTCGGTGAGTTGCTGCAGATCGGTCTGCAGCTGCAGCATGTTTTCTTTCTCGATGGCCTTGGCTTCTTGCAGCGCCACCAGCCAGCCGGGCACGGCGAGGCCGAAAGCCACCGCCAGCATGATCAGCATGCGCAGGCCGAAGAGGCGCTCGAGCCAGCCGGCGCGGCCGGGCGTTGCGCCGGGGGGCGCCTGTTCTGCGGAAGGCTGGAAAGGGGGCGGGGTGTTTGTCATCCACGTAGGCGCAGCGGTCCGGAAGCGGGGGAAGCCCGCCCGTGCAGCTTAGTGTCATCTGCCAGGGGCGGCCATTCAGGTTTCCCGTAGGGGCCATTCCTTGCAAGACCCGTGTGAGCCTTGATCGCAGCCCTTGCACAGGGGGGGGGCCGAGGCCGGCATGGGCCCGGCTTGAGGGCTTGCTTGGCGCATCTTGCAAGCCCGTACTCATTCAGGTGGGAGCGCTTCGCGCAGGCAATCGCGGCCGGCTTCCTTGGCGGCGTAGAGCGCGATATCCGCCGCGCGCAGGAGTTCTTCGGCCGTTGAACCATGTTTGAAGGCTTCGGCGAGGCCGGCGGAGAAGCGCACCGGCGGAAGGGTGGCGTGGGCCAGATGGATTGGGGTTTCACGAACTGAACGTGCCACCACTTCCATGCGCTCACGGGCTTCTTCGAGGCTGGCGCCGGGCATCACGACGACGAACTCCTCGCCGCCGAAACGGCAGGCCAGATCGGAGCTGCGCAGATGGGCGCGCAAGGTGATGGCGAGCTGGGCCAGCACCGCATCGCCGGCTTCGTGGCCCCAGCTGTCATTGACCTGCTTGAAGTGGTCTAGATCGAGCATCACCACGGCCAGCTTGCGGTGCTCGCGGGCGGCGCGGGCGAGTTCGCGCGGCAGGGCTTCATCCAGGTAGCGGCGGTTGAGCAGGCCGGTGAGCGGATCGCGCGTGGCCTGCTCATGCAGGGCTTCACGCAGGCGCACGTTGGAGAGGGCGAGCTTGAGGGTTTCGGCCACCATGCTGGCCAGGTGATTGATGCGTGCCCATTCTGTTTCGCTGCATTCGGCGGGGGCATGCATGCTGAGCAGGCCGAGGGTGTCGCCGAGTACGCGCAGCGGCAGGCACAGGGTGGCGCCCGGAGGGCTGCCTTCGAAATGCTTGCACAGCGGGCCTTCGTCGGCGAGGCGCACGGCGTGACGCTGACCACGGCGCATGCCCCAGCAACTGGTGCACGCAAAGTGGGCGGCAATGTGACCGCCATCTCCCCAGCGTGCCACCGTGCGCAGTTCGCTGCTGCCGGCATCCAGCACGGCCAGGGCGCCACCGCTACCGATCTTGAGGCGGGCCAGCACGTGTTCGACCACTTCAAAGGCTTCGCTCGAGTTCAGGCAGCTCTGCAGGCTTTCGTTGAGTTCGTTCAGACGGGTGAGGTCCGCCGCATGGCGCTCCAGCGCGCCGAGTGAGAGGGTGAGCTGCTGGTTGGTGTCGCGCAGCTGTTGCTGGGCCGCCCGCTCTTCGGTGATGTCGCGCACGATGCCGACCAGGCGCAGTGCTTCGCCGGGCTCGCCGCGTACGCATTCGCCGGTACTGGCCAGCCAGTGCACCGAGCCATCCGGCCACACCACGCGGTGCTCCAGTTCGTAGAGGCTGGTGCCGCTGCGCACGGCTTCGAGGTGGCTGCTGATGCGCTCACGGTCATCCGGATGTACGCAGGCCATGAAGGCTTCGTAGCGGTTGCTGAGATCGCGCAGGCGGAAACCGAAGAGCGGCTCGACTTCATCGGACCAGCTCATCTCCAGGCGATCGAGGTCCAGCTCCCAGCTGCCGATGCGTGCGGCACGCTGGGCCATGGCGTAGCGCGCCTCCGAGATGCGCAGACGCTGATAGGCCTCGGCCAGTTCGCTACTGCGCCGGGTGAGGTTGTCGTTTAGATCGTTGAGTGCGTCGAGCACGATCACGAGTGACTCGGTCTGGCCGGCGATCGAGAGCTGGTGTGCGGTGTCGGCGGACTCGCCGCGCTGGCGGGCGAGCACTTCCTGAGCCATGCGCATGTCGGTGCCGAGCACATGGAAGATCAGCCACTTGGTGAGGAAGGGCAGTAGCCGGCCAATCGCCACGCCGGCCTGCAAGCCGGCCGTTTCGGCTACTTCGCGGACGATGCGGACTTGCTCGCGCAGCGATTCGTGGGCGTGGATGTGCGCCGCAGTGGCTTCCGGCTCCAGCGCGTATTGCGCCATGAGCTCTTCCTCGGTGCGGAAGTGGTAGCCGGTGTAGTCCTGCAGCTCGTCGAGCAGGCCCAGCAGGCGGGCCGGGTCTGAGCGGCCGGCCGAGATGCGTGCCAGCTCGTTGATGAGCTGGACGAGGCGGGCATGCTGCTGGTCAACCTCGTGCAGCCCGGTTTCGAAGCGGGCGGACCAGCTGAAGATGTCCTTCATTTCGGTGACATCACCCACGGTGCAGATCTCCTTGCAGGGGACGGTGAAGGCATCCCCATGAAAATCAACGGTTTGTTGTGGGAAAGCTTTAATTTTGAGCGCCGTGAGGGTATTGCCGGAGGCGCGCGTGCGGGCTATCGACTCCCGAATCTCCCCGCCCGACTCCCTATAATGGCGCACCCCCGCAGAACCCCCGGAAAACCAGAAAATGTCCTCCACTCCCCTTCGCCGCCCCGAGCTGCTGGCCCCGGCCGGCTCATTGGCCATGCTCGATACCGCCCTGGCCTACGGTGCCAATGCGATCTATGCCGGCCAGCCACGCTATTCGCTGCGGGTGCGCAACAATGATTTCGGTGATCTGGCCGTGCTCAAGACCGGCATCGACCGGGTACATGCGGCCGGCGGCCAGTTCTACCTCGTCTCCAACATCTACCCGCACGGCGCCAAGCTCAAGACCTATCTCCGCGACATGGCACCGGTGATCGCGCTCAAACCGGATGCGCTGATCATGTCCGACCCTGGCCTGATGATGATGGTGCGCGAAGAGTGGCCGGAGCAGGCGATCCACCTCTCGGTGCAATCCAACACGGTGAACGCGGCGGCGGTGAAGTTCTGGGCGCGGAATGGCGTCTCCCGCGTGATCCTGTCGCGCGAGCTGTCGCTCGACGAGGTGGCCGACATTCGCCAGGCCTGCCCGGAGACCGAGCTCGAAGTCTTCGTGCACGGCGCGCTGTGCATCGCCTATTCGGGGCGTTGCCTGCTCTCGGGCTACTTCAACCACCGCGATCCGAACCAGGGCAGCTGTACCAATTCCTGCCGCTGGGATTTCAAGGTGCATCAGGGGCGTGCCGACGCCAGTGGTGACGTGTTCCTGATCGAGGAGCGCGAGCGTCGTTCCGGCAGCTACAACGTGATCGAAGAGGATGAGCACGGCACCTACATCCTGAACTCGAAAGATTTGCGCGCGATCGAGCATGTGCAGCGGCTGGTCGAGATCGGCGTGGATTCGCTGAAGATCGAGGGGCGCACCAAGAGCCCGTATTACGTGGCTCGCGTGGCCCAGGCCTATCGCGCTGCGATTGATGCAGCGGTGGCGGGGCAGCCACTCGATCCGGCCCTGATCGACTCGCTCGACGGGCTGGCCAACCGGGGTTATACCGGCGGCTTCTTCGACCGCCACCAGGAGGCTTCGGCCTATCAGAACTATGCGCGCGGCAGCTCGGAATCCTCACGCAGCCTGTATGTGGGAGACGTGGTGCAGTACGACGCGGCACGCGGCCTAGCCGAAGTAGTGGTGAAGAACCGCTTCGCCGTGGGGGACCGGCTGGAGCTGGTGCAGGCACAAGGCAACCGCGTGCTGGAACTCGAGCGCATGGAGCAGGCCGATGGCAGCGCCACGCCGATTGCTCCCGGCAGCGGCCACCGGGTGTGGATCCCCTTGCCGGCAGACAGCGTGGGCGCCTTCCTGACCCGCTTTGTTAATAACGAGATCCCGGCGGCATCGCTTGACGAGGGCTGCGGCTCGGGGGCTTGTGAGGGCTGCGCCTGAGCGGACGCGGCGGCGCGGCGCCGGCGCACGTTTAGCTCTCGACCTTGCCCCGTCCGGCCTTCACCGAGGCGCGGTGGGCCTTTCCCTCCAGTCGCCGCTTGATTGAGCCGCGCGTGGGGCGGGTCGGCCGGCGAGCTTTGTGGGTGATGGCCGCGCTGGCAATGATCTCCTGCAGGCGGCGCAGCGCGTCTTCGCGGTTCTGCTCCAGGCTGCGGAACTGTTGCGCCTTGATGATCAGCACGCCCTCCTTGCTGATGCGCTGATCGCCCCGTTGCAGCAGGCGCTCACGCAGCCATTCCGGCAGGGAGGAGGCGGCGATGTCAAAGCGCAGATGCACCGCCGTCGAAACCTTGTTCACGTTCTGCCCGCCTGCGCCCTGGGCGCGGATGGCTGTGAATTCGACTTCTTCGGGACGCAGGTAATCCGGAGGGGCGGGCATGCGGGCAGCTTCTCGGGCCGGGGATGGAGCCCAAGCATACGTCTGCGGGCACAGTCTGCAAGGCCAATGCGCTGATCCGGCCGGGCCTTGAGTCTGCTGCGAGGCGTGCGCGCCGTGGGCTAAGATCTGCCCACACTCATCCGGGGAGGCTCACATGAAGCGCGTAGTGGTTTGTCTGCTGGCCGCGATGGCCAGCCTGGCGGTGTCTGCCGAAGAGCTGGGTGGGCGCAATGCGCTGACAGTGTATGGCGGCTACCGCGTGGGGGGCAGCTTCACGGAAGTGGATACCGGCAACAGCCTCAAGCTGCAGAACTCGCCCGCCGTATCGCTGGCCGTTGATGTGGGCCTGGATCCGCAGCGGCAGTTGCAGGTCTTCCTGTCACGGCAGAGTTCGCATGTTGATTTTTCCCAGGTTGCAGCTCCCAAGACGAACACGCTGGGCACCACGCGCCTGCCCTTCACGGCGACCTATCTGCATCTGGGGGGCACCTATTTCTTCGATGGCCCGATCGGTCAGGGGCCTTATGCCGTGGGCGGCCTCGGCGTAGCTGTGCTGCAGCTCGACGGCCCCGGCTATGGCGAGGAAGTGCTGCCCTCGATGAACCTGGGCTTTGGCTACCAGTGGTTGTTTGCACGCAATCTTGCGCTGCGCCTCGAAGGGCGTTATTACGCCAGCCTCATCGACAGCAGCGGCAGCCTGTTCTGCTCGGGGGGCTGCGTGGTTTCGATCAGCGGCCAGAGCCTGGGCCAGGGGGAGCTGCTGCTGGGGCTCTCGGTGCCGTTCTGAGAAGCTCAGCCTTCCCGAGCCGGGCTGACGAGGGTCACCGGCAGGGGCTGGCTGGCGTCCAGATGCACGTCGCGCTGCGGATAGGCGATGACGATGCCCTGCTCGGAGAAGGTGTGCTCGATCATCCGGCGCAGATCGCTGGCCACCACCCGTGAGGTGACATTGGGCCCCATCTCCAGCCAGTAGTGCAGCGCGAAGACCTGCGCATCGGCCCCGAAATCCTCGAAGATCACTTCCGGCGCAGGGTCTTTGAGGATCAGGCCGTGGCGCTGGGCGGCCTCGTCGAGCAGTTCGATCACGCGTTTGACCGGCGCGCCATAAGCCACGCCGACCCGTACCGTGAAACGCACACGCGGTGAGCTGTAAGTCCAGTTGGTGAGGTTCTGCTCGATGAAGCTGGCATTCGGCACGATGGTTTCGATGCCGTTGGCGTCGCGAAGGGTGGAGGCGCGGATGCCGATGTCCATTACGGTGCCGCTGATGCCACCGATCTCGATGATGTCACCAGGGCGGAAGGGGCGCTCGCCAAGGATCATTACGCCACTCATGAGGTTCTTGAGCAGGGTCTGCATGGCGAAACCGGCACCGATGGCGATGGCGCCGCCGAGGAAGGCGAAGACCGTGAGCGGGATGCGTGCCCAGGCCAGCACGATGATGCCCAGCACCATGAATTCCACCGTCAGCAGCCAGCGCCGCAGGATGCGCGCGTTTGAGTCGCTCCAGCCGAGCCGGGAGACGAGCAGGCGGCAGATCTGGCGCGCGAAGAGCAGGCAGCCGATGATCCCGGCCACGAAGGCGAGCAGTGCCGCCAGCACCTTGCCGATGGTGATCGAGCGTTTGCCGGTGATCTTGTTGCCATCTACTTCGATGACATCTTCGACTGTCATCAGTTCGTAGTTCCAGGCTGCTTGCGCCCATTGGGTGAGGCGCAGTTGCCACTCATCGAGGCGTTCCGAGGCGCTCAGATCCTTGCGGGCTGTGCCGAGTTCTTCGTCGGTGTACACCAGCAAGGCTTCCATGCTCTCAAGCAGGGAATAGGCGCTGCGCTGCAAGGGCAGGGCTTCCTCGGCTGCGTTACGCAGGGCGATGAGGTGCTTCTGGGCGAGCGGATCGCTGGTGTCGGCAAGCAGGGTGTCGAGGCGCTGCAGGCGCAAGTCCAGCACGGTGCGCTGTTGCTCCAGGCCTCGGCGCCACATACTGATGAAGGGGCGCACCGTTTCGAGTGCTTCGCCAGCTTCCAGGCGATCACTCGTTTCGTCGCGGTGCAGACCCTGGTAACGGGCATTCCAGAGCCGGCGGTGGAGGCGCTGGGCGTCCGCCATGCCGCGCAGGAATTCGCCGCCATAGGTGCTGGCTTCGACGCGGGCGTTGGCGAGTTCCAGGCTGCGCGCTGCCTCGGTGAGCTGTGGGCTGGTATCGACCCGATTGCGGAGCTGCTCAAGTCTGGCCTGGGCCAGTTCGGCATTGTTGCTGCGCTGGAGCTGCTGCTGGGCCAGGGCCGTCCGCCGCTGTTCGATGCGGCTGAAGTCGGCATCCAGCTCGCTGTTGATGGTGGCGAATTCCTCCGCGCTGAAGCGATAGTCGGCGGCGGCCAGCTCGAGTTTGCGGCGGGCAAACTGGAGCTGATCCTGGGCGACGCCCAGCTCAGCCTCCTGCAGCTCCCCGATGGTCTGCAGCGTGGCTGCCGCGATCTGGGCCGTCTGGAGCTGGATCTGACTGAGCTCCCGGGCCCAGCCCTGATGCCCAGGGCTGGCGCTGAGCCCGAAGCGGCGTTCGGCGCTTTCGGTGAGCTTGCGGATTCGAGCTTCGGATTCTTTCACTTCACGGCTGGTGCGCTCGCTGAAAGTCTTCACCAGGGTTTCGCGGGCGCGCAGCGCGGTGAGGGATTGCTGGGCGTTGTCGCGTTCGGCACGGAAACGATCGAGGAGGCGGATTGGGTAGGGCGGCGTTTCGCTGAGGCCACTCCAGGCATGGATTTCCCTGTCCAGCGCAGCGCGGCTGGTGCGCACTTTGGCAAGGCGGGCGAGGTCGGCCAGCTGGCGGTCGATCAGGCTGACGGAGAAGGCGATGCGCAGGTGGCGTTCGTCGAGCTCGGCCGCGGTGGCATCGCTCGGTGCACCGCTGGCGAGGCCGTCCGGCGCTTCCAGGCGTTGCAGGACCTTGAGCAGGGCTGCCTGCTTTTCGCGCAGACGGCTGATCCGGCTGGCCGTGTCCTCAGCCTGGCTGACTGGTGCGGACTGGGGCGCTGCCGCGTGAGGCAGCAGTTTGAGCAAGCTCTGGGCGCCGGTCGGGGCACTCAGCAGACCACAGCACAACAGGGAGGAGGCCAGCAGGGCAAGACGTTTCATGCGCAGAAGATTCCAGCGGGATATGAATGCCAGTGTAGCCCAAGGTGCTGCGCCCTAATGACAGAAGCGGCGCACGTCGTTCTCGGCCACCTCGCGGTCGTACTGGTCGAGTGGTTTGCCGTTGGCGTGCCGCACGGCGCCGCTCAGGATGTCGCGTGCCAGCCGGCAGCGTGAGGCGTCGGAACCGTCTTCGGTGCCGTTCGAGAGTGATTTCGGCCGATCAGGCGCGCGCGAAGCCGGCGGTGTGGCGTACTGTTTTTCAAGCTGACGGCGACGTAACTGGGCTTCTTCCTCTTCCCAGTCGCGGGCCGGCTGCGAGGCGGAGGCCGCAGGTGTCAGCTTGAGCTCGGTGAGCTTGTTGCCCTCGCTGCCTTCCTTGCGCTCCGAGTAGTGGGTCTTGCCCTGAGCGTCCACCCACTTGTAGACCTGAGCCTGGCTGAATGCGGGCAGCATGCAGCCGGATAGCAGGAGGAACCGTCGGATGGCTTGGAGGAAACGCGTAGAGATGAGCATCACTGGCCCTGTTGCGGCCGTTGCCTGCCGCGAAAGATGCCCGCACAGGCGGGCGCTATTTGTGGCTGCTGCCACCGCTCCAGCCACTGCCGCCGCCGGAGCTGTAGCCCGAAGAGTTGCCCCAGGAGCGATAGCTGCCACTGGAGATGTTGTCGACGTGTGAATTGATGCCGGTGGTGGCGAGCACCACGATGGTGGCATACAGGAAATAGACGATGCGGTGCATCAGTCGTCGCCTCCGCCAGAGTCGCTGTCTGAAGTATCCGTATCCCAGTCACCACCGCCGGCATCGCTGCTGCCCGCCGTACCGCTGGTGACCCAGGTCGGCAGCCACAGCAGCATCAGTGCGAGTGCACTGACGATCCAGACCATCGGGCTGAAGCTTACGATCTGGTCGAAGTTCAGGCTCAGCAGGATCAGGCTGGCCCCCAGCGCGTAACTCTTCAGTTCCGACGGAGGCTCTTCCACCCTCGGCGTCGGCAGGCTGTCCGCCGGTTTGCCGAACCAGCGCGCGACCTGCGCGGCATCCACCTCGCGGCTGCGCGACCAGGTGACCTCCTGTGCCGTCACTTCCTCGCAGAGGATGCCATCCGGGCCGTAGTAGTCGGTCACACGGCTCTGATCGCCGATCTTTACGCGCCAATTGAAGGCGCCGGCGGCATAGATCACCTCGGCACCGTAAGTCCATTTCTTGGTGTAGCCCTTGCCGCCAAAGCGCAGGCCGGCGCCCCCGGTGATTTCCGGCAGGGCGTTGAGTACCTCGGTGCGGCTCCAGCCTTGATGACTTTCCACCAGCCACAGGAAACCCTTGCCGGCGTTGAAAAGCAGGTACTCGGTCCACGGCGGATCGGGCTCTTCGCCGGTTTCGCGCACCCGCATGAGGCCGATCAGCTGCCATTTGGAGCGATCGATAGTGGCCTTGTCGCCGAGCTGCAGAGTGCTTTTGAACTGCGCCAGCTCCTTGTGCAGGGCCAGCACTTCAGCCTTCTCCGCCGAGAGTGCCACTTCCGCGTGGCAGGCCGGACACACCAGATGCTCGGCGCGGCCTGGCACCGTGTCGATGCCGCTGCCGCAGGCGGGGCATTCGAGCGTGCGGGCCTTGCCCTTGAGCTTGCCGGCGCTGCTTGCGACTTGCTCTTCTTCCCGCAGCAACTGGCACTTGAGGGCTTCGAGGCTGGTGGCTTCGCCGAGGAAAACCTGCGGTGTGTCGCTCTCCGAGTAGTCGAGGGTCAGGAACTTGTCGCCGTTGCGGAAATCCGCCACCCGCGCCTGCCAGCCTGCACCCACCTGGAAAGGCAGTTCGCCCTCGCCGCCGGTGCATTGCGCCGTGCGTACATCGGTGGCGGTATAGCGTTCGTCCTTGAAGGGAATTGTGGCATTGGGGCGGATCGTCTCGAAGGCAGGCGCCTTGCCCGGTGTGCCGCCTGGTCGGGTGATCACATACTGGCCGGAGCCATCCGCCAGCCAGCCGGCCGAGCCATCATCGAACAGCAGGTACCACTCGTTCCAGAAGCCATCGTCATAGCGCAGCTGGATGCGCCCGACCACGCTGAAGTTCGTTCCCTGATACTGGCCGCAGCTGGTGATCTGCAGGCGGGTGTGGTCCTCGACGATATCGGACATGCGGCCGATCGAGCGTACTGCGTCGGCCTCGCGCAGCAGGGTGCTGCGGCAATAGGCGCACACTGCCATCACCGAGGCGGCAGACCTGAATTCGACTTGGGCCCCGCAGGCGGGACAGGCGCACTGGTACATGAGGCGGTGGAGGATGGCCGGCTTTGTTATCCTGCGGGATTGTGAACGCTTTTGCGGAATTCCTCCATGATCGGACGCCTCTCCGGACTGTTGCTTGAAAAGAACCCGCCCCAGATCCTGCTGGATGTGAATGGCATCGGCTACGAGCTGGAGGTGCCGATGAGCACTTTCTACAACCTGCCCAATCTGGGCGAGCGAGTGACCCTGGTGACCCATCTGGCCGTACGCGAAGATGGCCACTTCCTCTACGGCTTTGGCGCCGAAGAGGAGCGTGCCACCTTCCGCCAGTTGCTGAAGATCTCCGGCATCGGCGCACGCACCGCGCTGGCCGTGCTCTCGGGCATGTCGGTGAGCGATCTGGCGAGCGCCGTGGCACTGCAGGAAACCGGGCGGCTGGTGAAGATTCCGGGCATCGGCAAGAAAACGGCTGAGCGCCTGCTGCTGGAGCTGAAGGACAAACTCGCCAAGACCTTGCCGGGCGTGACCGCCGCCGGCCTTAGTAGCCCGGCCAGCGCTCAGGGGGACATCGGCCACGCGCTGCTGGCGCTGGGTTACAACGAGAAGGAGGCGGCCGCGGCGCTCAAGCAGTTGCCGGCCGACATCGGCGTCTCGGACGGCATCCGTGCCGCGCTGAAGCTGCTCTCCAAGGCATGAGCAAGCCGATGGACGCACTGCTGATCGGCCTCGTGTTGCTGGTGATTGCGGTGGCCAGCTGGTACGCCTGGCAGCAGCAGCGGGCCAGTCAGGCCTGGCCGGCCGTACAGGGCGAGATCCTCTCCGCGCGCATTGAGCGCACCGATGACGGCAGCAATAATCCGGAAACCAGCGTGCGCTATCACGTCGAGCTGGAGTATGCCTATGTCGTGAATGGGCAGCGCTTTACCGGCACCCGCATCCGCATCACCCGTGAGGGCTGGCGCAGCGAAGACGAAGCGCGTACGCAACTGGCGCGTTATGCACCGGGCAGCAAGGTGAAGGTCTATTACGACCCGGCCAGGCCACAATCCAGCGTGCTGGAGCCGGGCTGAACGTCTCGGCATGTAGTTCTGGATGGCGGAGTTCGTACTCCGCCCTTTGCGGGTGTTCCGCTCGTAGGGCGGGGCGCAAACCCCGCCGGGTATTTCTCAGCGCCGGCCCTTACGTTTGGCACGCTGCGCGCTGCGCTCCATGTCGCGCAGCAGCTTGGCAAACTCCAGTGGATGTTTCGCTTCCAGCTCGCGTGCACTGCGCCCGAGGCGTTGCCAGTCAGGCGGGAAGGCTGGGTCCTTGAAGGCATAGACGATGCGGTTGCCATCGGCCATCACATCCACCACCACCACTCGTTCGGCAAATACCTCGCGGATCAGTTCGATGTGCGTCTCGGCCGTCAGGCTATGGCCGGAAATGTTCGTCACCAGTACGCCACGCGGCTTGAGATGGGCGCTCACCTTTTCGTAAAAGCCCAGAGTGCATAGCTGCGGGGCGAGGCCATCTTCCACATAGGCGTCGAGCAGGATCGCGTCGGCCCCGTCTGGCTCACCGGCAAAGTAATCCGCGGCATCGGCCTGCACGATCTTCAGGCGTTCGTCATCAGGCGGGATCAGGAACCAGTTGCGGCAGGCGATCACGCCCTCCATCAATTCCACGGTGGTGACCCGGCTGCGCGCCAGATTCCGGTAGCAGTACTTGGTCAGCGAGCCGCCGCCGAGCCCGACGATCAGCACATGCTTGGGCAGTGGCTGGAATAGCAGGAAGCCCAGCATCGCCCGGGTGTAGGCAATCGCCAGTTCGTCCGGTGTATCGAGGCGCATCTCGCTCTGCACCAGCTTGAGGCTGAAATGCAGGCGCCGCACCTTGCCATCGTCGATCACGAAGGGATGCGGGTAGATGCCGTCCATGAGCTGGCGGATCAGCAACTGGCGGTTCTTGTCCGCCGGCTCGCGCAGCCAGATCTGACCGGATTCGTTGAGGTAATTGGCGGGTAGGCTGAGCCAGCCAGCCGGTGGGAGAGTCATCGTGTAGCCCGAAAGGAAAAAGGCCTCCATTTCTGGAGGCCTTTGCAGCTAGCGCAGGTGTTGATCAGCGCGGCAGAACGGTCGAGCCCATCAGGAACTGGTCGACCTCGCGGGCGGCCTGACGGCCTTCACGGATCGCCCACACCACCAGCGACTGGCCGCGACGGGTGTCGCCGGCCGCGAAGACCTTGGCGACGTTGGTGGCGTAGCAGCCCACGCCATCGGTGGTGGCCTTGGCATTGCCGCGGCCATCCTTCTCGATGCCGAAGCCTTCGAGCAAGGACGCCACCGGGTTGGTGAAGCCCATGGCGAGGAACACGGCCTCGACCGGGATTTCGCGCTCGGAGCCGGCGACTTCGGTCATCTTCATCTGGCCGGTCTTCTCGTCCTTGGCCCACTCGACGTTGGCCAGCACTACGGACTTGAGCTTGCCGTTCTCACCCTTGAATTCCTTGGTGGTCACAGCCCACTCGCGCTGGCAGCCTTCGTCATGCGAGGACGAAGTGCGCAGCTTGTTGGGCCAATACGGCCAGGTGGTGGACTTGTTTTCCTGCACCGGAGGCTTGGGCATCAGCTCGATCTGCAGGATGCTCGCCGCGCCGTGGCGGTTGGAGGTGCCCACGCAGTCGGAGCCGGTGTCGCCACCGCCGATGACCAGCACGTTCTTGCCCTTCACGCTGATCGGGTTGGCGCCGTCGCCAGCGACTTCCTTGTTCTGCGGAATCAGGAATTCCAGCGCGTAATGCACGCCAGCCAGCTCGCGGCCAGGGATCGGCAGATCGCGCGGCACTTCGGAGCCGGCGGTGATCAGCACGGCATCGAAATCCTTCATCAGTTTCTTCTGGCTGATCTTTTCCTTGGCATCGGAGTTGATGCCCTTGGGCAGATCGGCCTCACCGATGTACACACCGGTCTTGAAGACCACACCCTCGGCTTCCAGCTGCTTCATGCGACGGTCGATGATCGACTTGTCGAGCTTGAAGTCAGGAATGCCATAGCGCAGCAGGCCGCCGACGCGCGAGCTCTTCTCGAACACGGTCACGGCATGGCCGGCACGCGCCAGTTGCTGGGCGGCGGCGAGGCCGGCGGGGCCGCCACCGACGATGGCGACCTTCTTGCCGGTCTTCTCGGCGGCCACTTGCGGCACGACCCAGCCGTTTTCCCAGGCCTTGTCGACGATGGCGTGCTCGATGGATTTGATGCCCACCGGCGCGACGTTGATGCCCAGGGTACAGGCGGCTTCGCAGGGTGCCGGGCAGATGCGGCCGGTGAACTCGGGGAAGTTGTTGGTGGAGTGCAGCACTCCGATCGCCTCTTCCCACTTCTGCTTGTAAACCAGATCGTTCCAGTCCGGAATGATGTTGTTCACAGGGCAGCCGTTGTTGCAGAACGGAATGCCGCAGTCCATGCAGCGCGCGCCCTGGATCTTGGCCTGATCATCGCTCAGGGCAATGACAAATTCCTTGTAGTTCTTCTTGCGTTCGTCCGGGGCCGGGTAGCCCTCTTCCTGGCGCTCGAATTCAAGAAAGCCGGTAACTTTTCCCATTTCTATTCCTTCCCGATTCTCAAGCAGCGGCGGTTTCGGTCTTGGCGCGTGCAGCGACGGCCAGTTCCTTCAGCGCACGGCGATATTCCTTCGGCATGACCTTGACGAAAGCCTTGCGGGATTCTTCCCAGTTTTCGAGCAGTGCCTTGGCACGCAGGCTGCCGGTGTAGCGGAAGTGGTTCTCGATCAGACGCTTGAGGATCACGTCATCGGCTTCACCCACGCCGCCACGCTTGACGGCATGCCACACGTCGCGATCGATCTTGTCTGTCTGCTCGGCTGCGGGCAGCACGGCCTCCAGATCGACCATCGCGGTGTTGGCCCGCTTGGCGAACAGCGCTTCCGGGTCATACACATAGGCCACGCCACCCGACATGCCAGCGGCAAAGTTGCGGCCGGTTTCGCCCAGCACGACGACGGTGCCGCCGGTCATGTATTCGCAACCGTGGTCACCCGTGCCTTCGACGACCGCCGCCGCGCCCGAGTTGCGCACCGCGAAACGCTCGCCACCGACGCCGTTGAAGTAGGCCTCACCGGCGATGGCACCGAACAGCACGGTGTTGCCGACGATGATGTGCTCTGGGCCGAAGCCACGGAAGTCGTTCGGGCAGCGGACGATCACGCGGCCGCCGCAGAGGCCCTTGCCGACGTAGTCGTTGCCTTCGCCGACCAGATCCAGCGTCACGCCGTGGGCCAGGAAGGCGCCGAAGCTCTGACCGGCGGTGCCTGTCATCTGCACATGGATGGTGTCGTCCGGAAGACCTTCGATGCCGTACTTGAGCGCCACTTCACCGGAGAGCATCGCGCCGACCGAGCGGTTGACGTTGATGATCGGTTGGATGAAGGAGACGCGCTCGCCCTTGTCCAGAGCCGGGCGGGCCTTCTCGATCAGCTTGTGGTCGAGCGACTTTTCCAGACCGTGGTTCTGGGTAGCGACCACACGCAGCGGCGAATCCACCTGCGGCACGTGGAAGATCTTGGCGAAGTCCAGACCCTGAGCCTTCCAGTGCGAAATGGCTGCCTTCTTGTCGAGCAGGTCGGCACGGCCGATCAGGTCTTCGAACTTGCGGATGCCCAGCTGAGCCATCAGCTCGCGCACTTCTTCAGCCACGAAGAAGAAGTAGTTCACCACATGCTCGGGCTGGCCGGAGAAGCGCTGGCGCAGCACCGGGTCTTGCGTCGCGACGCCAACCGGGCAGGTGTTGAGGTGGCACTTGCGCATCATGATGCAGCCTTCGACCACCAGCGGTGCGGTGGCGAAGCCCATTTCATCCGCGCCCAGCAGCGCGGCGATGACGACGTCACGACCGGTCTTCATCTGGCCGTCGGCCTGAACCACGATACGGTCGCGCAGGCCGTTGATCATCAGGGTCTGCTGAGTTTCGGCGAGACCAAGTTCCCACGGCGAACCGGCGTACTTGATCGAGGACAGGGGCGAAGCGCCCGTGCCGCCGTCGTGGCCGGCGATCACCACGTGGTCGGCCTTGCACTTGGCCACGCCTGCAGCCACGGTGCCGACGCCCACTTCGGACACCAGCTTGACCGAGATGCCAGCCTTCGGATTGACGTTCTTCAGATCGTGGATCAGCTGGGCCAAGTCCTCGATCGAGTAGATGTCGTGGTGCGGGGGCGGCGAGATCAGGCCCACACCCGGCACCGAGAAGCGCAGCTTGCCGATGTATTCGGAGACCTTGCCGCCGGGCAGCTGACCGCCTTCACCGGGCTTGGCACCCTGGGCCATCTTGATCTGGATCTGGTCGGCCGAGGTCAGGTACTCAGTGGTCACACCGAAGCGGCCCGAAGCAACCTGCTTGATCTTCGAGCGCAGGGAGTCGCCTTCCTGCAGCACGATGTCGCGCTCGATCACGTTCTTGCCCACGATGCCGGCCAGCGTTTCACCCTTCTTGATGAAGATGCCCTTCATCTCGTTGCGGTAACGCTTGTCGTCCTCACCGCCTTCGCCGGTATTGCTCTTGCCGCCGATGCGGTTCATGGCAATCGCCAGCGTGGAGTGCGCTTCGGTGGAGATCGAGCCGAGCGACATGGCGCCGGTGGCAAAGCGCTTGACGATGTCCTTGGCAGACTCGACTTCATCCAGCGGGATAGCCTTGGCCGGATCGAACTTGAACTCGAAGAGGCCGCGCAGCGTCATGTGACGCTTGCTCTGATCGTTGATGATCTGCGCGTATTCCTTGTAGTTCTGGAAGTTGCCGGTGCGCGTGGAGTGCTGCAGCTTGGCAATCGCGTCCGGAGTCCACATATGCTCTTCGCCGCGAATGCGGAAGGCATATTCGCCGCCTGCGTCGAGCTGGTCGGCCAGCACCGGAGCTGCGCTGAAGGCGTCAGCGTGCAGCTTGATGGCTTCTTCCGCCACTTCAAAGATGCCGATGCCTTCGACGTTCGACGGGGTGCCGGCGAAGTACTTGTCGATCAGATCCTTGTTGAGGCCGATGGCTTCGAAGATCTGTGCGCCGCAGTAGGACATGTAGGTCGAGATGCCCATCTTGGACATGACCTTGCACAGGCCCTTGCCGACGGCCTTGATGAAGTTGTAGATGGCCTTGTCGCCATCCACATCGGCCATGCCGAGCGCCATTTCGCGCAGGGTTTCCATGGCCAGATACGGATGCACGGCTTCGGCGCCGTAACCGGCGAGCAGGGCGAAGTGATGCACTTCGCGCGCCGAACCGGTCTCCACGACCAGACCGGTCGAGGTGCGCAGGCCTTGCTTCACCAGATGCTGGTGGATCGCGCTGGTGGCGAGCAGGGCCGGGATGGCCACGTTCTGTGCATCAAGCTTGCGGTCCGACACGATCAGGATGTTGTAGCCCGAGCGCACGGCTTCCGCCGCTTGCGCGCACAGCGAGGCGAGACGGGCTTCGACACCTTCCTTGCCCCAGGCCACCGGATAGCAGATATCCAGTTCGCACGACTTGAACTTGTTGTCGGTGTAGGCGCCGATGTCACGCAGCTTGGCCATGTCCTTGAAGTCCAGCACGGGCTGAGAGACTTCGAGGCGCATCGGCGGGTTGATGTTGTTCAGGTCCAGCAGGTTCGGCTTCGGGCCGATGAAGGACACGGTCGACATCACCAGGGCTTCGCGGATCGGATCGATCGGCGGGTTGGTCACCTGCGCGAAGAGCTGACGGAAGTAGTTGTAGAGCGTCTTGTGCTTGTTGGACATGACGGCCAGCGGCGAGTCATTGCCCATCGAGCCAATCGCTTCTTCGCCGGTGGCGGCCATCGGTGCCATCAGGAACTTGAGGTCTTCCTGGGTGTAGCCGAAGGCTTGCTGACGATCGAGCAGGGAGGTGCTGGACTCGATCACCGGCTCCGGGCCGTCGACTTCGTCGAGCTTCACCTGGATGCGGCTGATCCACTCGCGGTAGGGCTTGGCATTGGCCAGCGCGTCCTTGAGTTCCTTGTCATCGATGATGCGGCCGGCTTCCATGTCGATCAGGAACATCTTGCCCGGCTGCAGACGCCATTTCTTGACGATCTTCGATTCAGCCACCGGCAGCACGCCGGCTTCCGAGGCCATGATCACGATGTCGTCATCAGTGACGATGTAACGAGCCGGGCGCAGGCCGTTGCGGTCCAGCGTGGCGCCGATCTGGCGGCCATCGGTGAAGGCAATCGCGGCGGGGCCGTCCCACGGTTCCATCATGGCTGCGTGGTATTCGTAGAAGGCGCGACGGTTCTCGTCCATCGTGGTGTGTTGTTCCCAGGCTTCCGGGATCATCATCATCGCGGCCTGTGCCAGCGGGTAGCCGGACATCGTCAACAGTTCGATGCAGTTATCGAAGGTAGCGGTGTCGGACTGGCCGGCGTAGGCGATCGGGTAGAGCTTCTTGAGGTCGTCGGCCAGCACGGCGGACTTCATCACGCCTTCGCGGGCACGCAGCCAGTTGAAGTTGCCCTTCACGGTGTTGATTTCGCCGTTGTGGGCAATCATCCGGTAGGGGTGCGCCAGCGGCCATTCCGGGAAGGTGTTGGTCGAGAAACGCTGGTGCACCAGCGCCAGCGCGGAGATACAGCGCGCATCGGCCAGGTCCTTGTAATACACGCCGACCTGATCGGCCAGCAGCAGGCCCTTGTAGATCACGGTGCGGGCCGACATTGACGGTACGTAGTACTCGGCGCCGTGCTTGAGCTTGAGTTGCTGAATGGCGTGGCTGGCCATCTTGCGGATCACGTAGAGCTTGCGTTCCAGTGCTTCGGTGACCATCACGTCCGGGCCGCGACCGACGAAGATCTGGCGGATCACCGGTTCCTTGGCACGCACGCGCGGCGACATCGGCATTTCGCTGTCGACCGGCACATCACGCCAGCCCAGCAGTACCTGGCCTTCGGCACGTACGGCACGCTCCAGCTCCTGCTCACAGGCCAGACGCGAAGCGGCTTCCTTGGGCAGGAAGACCATGCCCACGCCGTATTCGCCGGCCGGTGGCAGCTTTACGCCGGCAGCGGCCATCTCTTCACGGTAGAGCTGGTCCGGAATCTGGATCAGGATGCCGGCGCCGTCGCCCATCAAGGGGTCCGCACCCACGGCACCGCGGTGATCGATGTTCTTGAGGATCTGCAGCCCCCCCTGAACGATCTCATGGGTCTTCTTGCCCTTGATGTGGGCAACGAAACCCACACCACAGGCATCATGTTCGTTGGCTGGGTCGTAAAGTCCCTGGCGCTCTTGCATGCTCATACTCCAGATAAAACCGGACAATCTGCGGCTCGCTATACCAAAAGGCGTAGCTTCCGCAACCGTAAGGGTTTGAACTATAGGACGAGCGCCCACCCCCCTCAAGCACTATAAAACGGGGTCAGAGTGTAATTTGATTCTTGCACACTTGCGGTGCATTAAATAATGGGGACATAGTTGTTTGATGCATTGCGGGGCCTGCAGTCTGGAGCTTTCAAGGCAGCGGGCAGATCGATCATGGCGAGGGTGGAGAATGAATTGCTGATGGATCCAGCACGTCTGGCGCAATCAGGCTGCAGAATATGTACGCGCAGATGCTGATCCGCTGAATCTGTCCCGATCCCGCCCCGGCGCAGCAGTGCTTCTTCAGCAAAAACCTGGACTCGTCACCCGCCATGAAACGCCTGCTAGCCTGTCTGTGTCTTGCCAGCCTGATCACCCCGGCCGGGGCGAGCGCCGCCTGCCCGCCTCCGCCCCCAGCTGTGCGGGATATCCGTGCCAATTCCTATTACTCGGATGCAGCTGGTTCCATCATTGATCCGGCGCTGCACGCCCAGTACAAGCGAAATATTGATCCGATCACAGATTTTCATCGCCGCGTGCTTGAGCGCGCCGATGCTTTCGTCGCCACCGGTGATATTGCGCAGGCCCGCTGCACGATTGACTGGCTGAGCGCTTGGGCGCAAGGCGGGGCACTGCTCGGTGCACTGATCAACGAGCGTGGCAACCAGGCCAACTACATCCAGAAATGGACCCTCGCCGGCCTTGCCATGGCCAGCTTCAAAGTCCGCAGTCAGCTCACGCCCGCCGATCACGCCTTGCTCGACCCCTGGCTCAAGGCCCAGGCCGAACGCAGCCTCGCCTTCTGGGACGATGCTCGCCACAAGCGCAACAACCATCTTTACTGGACCGGCCTGGCTGTTGCCGCTACAGCGGCTGCTACCGACGATGCGACTTTGTGGGGCCGGGCGCGAAGCATCTACGACGAAGCCCTGGCCCACATCGCCGCCGATGGCACGCTGGAGATGGAAATGGCTCGTGCTGGCCGAGCCCTGCACTATCACAATTACGCCTTGATGCCGCTTGCGGCCATGGCTGAACTGGCGCACAGCCGGCATGAGGACTGGTATGCGCGCGGTGATGGCCGCCTGCTGCGTCTGGCCGATAAAGTCACCGACGGCGTGCTGGACCCGGCCTGGTTCGTCGAGCAGACCGGCAAGCGTCAGGAGCTGCCCGCCGAAGGCTATCTGGGCTGGAGCGTGCTGCTCGCCGACCAGCCCCTGCGCAATCGCGACAAGCTGCAGGCTCTGGCCGCTCGCGGCCCCTTCTTTAATGCGCAGATGGGGGGTAACCCGGCCCTCACCCGCCAGAGCGCGCGCAACCAGCCCTGATCACGGCCTCGCAGTAAGATCGTGAACAGCGTCTCAGAGCATTTTCTCGGGCCGCACCCAGGCATCGAACTGCGCCGCGCTCACGTAGCCGAGGGCCTGCGCCGCATCCCGCAGCGATAACGCATTGGCATGCGCGTGTTTGGCGATTGCGGCGGCGCGGTCGTAGCCGATATGCGGACTGAGGGCCGTCACCAGCATAAGCGAGTGGCCGAGCAGCTCTGCAATGCGTGCCCGGTCCGGCTCGATGCCCTGCGCGCAATGCGTGTCGAAACTCGGCATCGCGTCACCGAGCAGACGCACGCTCTGCAGGAAGTTGTGCGCGATCAGCGGCTTGAACACATTCAGTTCGAAGTTGCCCGAGGCTCCGCCGATACTCAGAGCTACGTCATTGCCCAGCACCTGACAGCAGACCATAGTCAGCGCCTCGCACTGGGTGGGATTGACCTTGCCCGGCATGATTGAGCTGCCGGGTTCGTTCTCCGGCAGGCGCAGCTCGCCCAGCCCGCAGCGCGGGCCGGAGGCCAGCCAGCGCACGTCGTTGGCGATCTTCATCAGCGCCACGGCCAGCGTCTTGAGCGCGCCGTGCGCACTGACCAGCGCGTCGTGTGCCGCCAGCGCCGCGAAGCGGTTGGCCGCGCAGCAGAACGGCAAGCCGGACTCCGCGGCGAGGCGCGCGGCCACCGCGGCGCCGAAGCGCGGGTGGGTGTTCAGGCCGGTGCCGACTGCGGTGCCGCCGACGGCCAGTTCGAACACGGCATCCAGACTCAAGCTGATGGCACGCTCGGCGTGGTCCAGCTGTGCCACCCAGCCAGACATTTCCTGCCCCAGGGTGAGCGGCGTGGCGTCCTGCAGATGGGTGCGGCCGATCTTCACGATGCCGGCAAAGGCCTGGGCTTTCGCGTCCAGGGTGGCGCGAAGGGCCTGCAAGGCCGGCAGTAGCGTCTGCGTTAGCTCGCTGGCCGCCGCCACATGCATCGCGGTGGGAAAGATGTCGTTGGAGGACTGGCCGAGATTGACGTGATCGTTCGGATGCACGCAGCGTGCCTCACCCCGCCCGGCGCCAAGCAGTTCAGAAGCGCGATTGGCCAGCACCTCATTGACGTTCATGTTGCTCTGGGTGCCCGAGCCGGTCTGCCACACCGAGAGCGGGAAAGCGTCGGCATGAGCGCCGGCCAGCAGCTCATCCGCCGCGCGCGCGATCGCCTCAGCCAGTGCCGCGTCGAGCAGATCCAGCTCACCGTTGACCTGGGCACACGCTCGTTTGACGCGCAGCAGCGCCTGCACCAGCGCCAGCGGCAGGCGCTCGGTGGAAATACGGAAATGCTCCAGCGAGCGCTGGGTCTGAGCTCCCCACAAGGCCTCGGCGGGAACGGCGATGGCGCCGAAAGAATCGTGCTCCAGGCGGTGGTGGGGGCTCATGGCTAAGACTCCGGTGGCGGTGGGCTGATTCAGTCTAGCCCCCTGGTGTTCAGCTGGCTCGTACGGTTCAGGCGCTTGTCATCCTGCTGGGCAGTGCAAAGCCGAGTCCGGTACGACGGCGAAGCGCCCGTCAGTGAATGATCTGCTCTGGCCGTGCAAGCCCCCGCAGCCTGGCTACGGAGCTGCTTGCCCATGCTGATCGCGACAGGCCTGCCGTTCCACTCGTTGGTGTGAGCACCGTGCTTGAAGTCGCCCGCCTCAGTCGCGAAACCCGGCCCGAAGGCGGCAAGCTGTTTTTAGCTGCTGGAGCGGCTGCGGAGTTCAGTCTCGAGGGCGTGCCGGAGTGCCGGCAGGAATGGCCCGGTGCAAAGCAAACAAGGCACTCACTCTTGCGAGCCAGTGCCTTGTTTTTTCGGATGTTTGTGGTGGAGAGGATGAGGATCGAACTCACGACCTCGTCATTGCGAACGACGCGCTCTCCCAACTGAGCTACCCCCCCACGTTCAGCTTGGATTCTAATGATGATCTGGTGTGCTTGCCAAGGTGCGCGTGCACGACGCTTGAATTCAGGGAGATCGGTGTGGGGAATTGGGATCATCTTGTCGGCGCCAGCTGGCGCGGCGAGTGTTGGGCGGGGGCGCGGGCCGAGTTGCCGCTGCTTCTGGGGGTGCTGCCTTTCGGCCTGGTGTATGGGGTGCTGGGCTTGCAGGCCGGTTTGCCGGGCTGGGCTGTGGTACTGATGTCGTCGATCGTGTTCGGTGGTTCTTCTCAGGTGGTGTTTGCGCAGTTGTGGGGGGCGGGTGTGCCGGCCCCGGTGATCGTCGGCACGGTGGGTGTGGTCAATCTGCGGCATGCGCTTTACAGCGCCAGCGTGGCCCAGTTGCTGGCCGAGCTGCCACTGCGCTGGAAGCTTCTGCTGGCCTATCTGCTGACTGACGAGGCCTATATGGCAGCGGTAGGGCGTTTGACGAGCGGGCCGCGCAGCGCAGTGCGCCACTGGTTTCTGTTCGGCACCGGTTTCACCTTGTGGGCCGGCTGGCAGTTGTCCACCCTGGGAGGTGTACTGCTGGGGGCGACGATTCCGGCCGGCTGGGCGCTGGACTTCTCGATTGCACTGACCTTCATTGCTTTGCTGGTGCCTTCGCTGCGCCGGCGTAGCGAGTGTGTGGCGGCTGCGGTGGCTGGCGCAGTGGCTTTGCTGGCTCAGGGTGTGCCCTACAAGTTGTGGATCCTGCTGGCGGCGCTGGCCGGGATGCTCGCCGGGATGCTGGCGCAGGCACTGCAGCGAGGCAAATCCCATGAGTGAGAATCTGCTGTTGTGGCTGTGCATGCTGGCGGGCGGATTGCTGACCTTCGCCACGCGCGCCGCCTTTTTGCTGGGGGGGCGGCGTTTTCATCCCGGGCCACGCTTTCGTCTGATGCTGGGCTATGTGCCACCGGCAGTGCTGGCGGCCCTGATTGCGCCGGAAATTTTCGTGAGCAAGGGCGTACTGCTGAGCGATCCGGCCAATCCCCGCTTGTGGGCGGCGCTGGCTGCGGCGCTGGTGGCGTGGAAGACGCGCAGTGTGCTGGCGACGATTGCTGTCGGTTTGCTGCTGGTTTGGTGTTTGCCGTACTTGCTCGGTTTGCTTTGAGTGTCGATCGGGGGCGATATTCTTCGTGGCTTGTAGGGGAAAGCACTGATGCCCGAAAGTGTGAACTAATTCACGATTGCCCACTTTGTGCACATGGGATCGTCGGGAGGGGCCTGACGGGGTGTGCGGCAAGGGAGTGGCAACGTGGTACGTAGAAGCATTGCAGGGCTCTGGACATGTGGCTTGCTGGCCGGTCTGGGGATGGCGCAGGTCGCGGCCAAGGATCTGGTTCTGGCTGAAATCCATCCGCCGGGGCATGTCATCGTGCAGTCGGAGGAAGTGCTGCACAGCAAGCTGGCCGAGCTGACCAAGGGGGAGTTGCAGGTCCAGGTCAAGCACAGTGGCCAGGCAGGCAATGAGGCGCAGGCCTGGGACAAGGTCAAAGCCGGCACGCTGGACATCGCGCGCGTCAATCTGGCAATGCTGGCCAAGGACATGCCGGCGGTGAAGCTGGTCAGCCTGCCTTATCTGTTCCGCTCCCGCGAGCACATGTGGCGCGTGCTGGAGGGGGAGTTCGGTAAGCGCATCCAGAGTGAGGCGGAGAAGGTGGGCGCCGTGGTGTTGACCTATTACGATAGCGGCACGCGCTCCTTCTATTCGACCAAGCAACCGATCCGCAGCCTTGCTGATTTCAACGGCTTGCGCGTGCGGGTGCAGGATTCACCGGTCTACAAGGATCTGATCCTGCAGTTGGGTGGCACGCCGGTGGTGCTGCCGTATGACAAGGTGGGCGAGGCTTTCCAGAAGGGCGAGATCGATGCGGCGGAGAACAATGTGCCGTCCTATGTCTCCAGCGGTCATTACAAGCTGGCCAAGCACTACAGCTTCGACGAACACTCGGCTGTGCCCGAGGTGCTGGTGGTGTCGCGCAAGACCTGGCAGGGGCTGAGTGTTGCCCAGCAGCAGGCCTTGTCGAGTGCCGCTGCGAGCTCCTCGGCCCAGATGAAGACGCTGTGGGCCGACAGCGAGCTGCAATCGCTGGCCAAGGCGAAGAAGGAAGGGGCGGTGATCACTGACAAGTCCCGCATGTCGATGTCCGGCATCGAGGGTTTCGCAGTGAAGCTGTACTCGAAGTACATCACCGATCGTGATGAACTCGAGACGGTGCTGAGCATCCTGCGCACCAAGTAAGGCTTGCGGCCTGTCCGCAGGGCTTCAGCCCGGCCACGAGCCGGGCTTTTTCATGTTTGCGTCAGCAGCAACTTGAGATCGGCAGCTACGCGCGCCGCAGTTTCACCGTGGCGGGCGAAGAGGCGGGCCCGGCCGTCCGGTCCGAAGAGGTAGCAGCCGGCGCTGTGGTCGATGGTGTAGCGGCCGCCGGCGATATCGCCCTTTTTCTCGTAATACACCTTGAACTCCTTGGCCACGGCGGCAATTTCAGCGTCCGAGCCGGTCAGCGCCAGGAAGCGTGGATCGAAGGCGTTCATGTACATCGTGAGGCGTTCGGGAGTGTCGCGGGCCGGATCCACGCTCACGAAGAGCACCTGAACTCGTTCGGCCTCGGCCGGGCTCATCAGTTGCAGGGCTTCCTTGAGCATCATCAGGCTGGTCGGGCACACGTCCGGACAGTTGGTGTAGCCAAAGAAAATGGCCACCACCTTGCCGCGAAAATCGGCGAGGGTGCGCACCTGACCATGCTGATCCTTCAGGCGCAGCGCCGGGCCGTAGCTGGCGCCGGTTACGTCGGTGGTATTGAAGCTCGGGCCCTGTTCGCAGGCGCCAAGCACCAGCAGTGCAGGCAGGCTCAGCAGGTTGTGGAGCAAGGTTCGGCGCTGCATCTCAGGCACCTGCCTTAAGTGCATCGAGCAGCTTCTCATGAACGCCACCGAAGCCGCCGTTACTCATCACCAGAATCTGGTCGCCGTGCCTGGCTTCCTGAGCGACTGCGGAGACCAGCGCGGCGAGCTCATCGAAGCTCTGTGCCTTGTCGCCGAGCGGAGTCAGGGCCTCGGCAGCATCCCAGCCGAGGTTCTTGGCAAAGCAATACACCTTGTCGGCCTCGGTGAGGCTGACCGGCAATTGGGCTTTCATGGTACCGAGCTTCATGGTGTTGGAGCGTGGCTCCAGCACTGCCAAGATGCGCCGCTTGCCCACCCGCTTGCGCAGTCCGGCAAGCGTGGTGGCAATTGCCGTAGGGTGGTGGGCGAAGTCGTCATACACGGTGACCCCGCGAGCATTGCCACGCGCTTCCAGGCGTCGCTTCACGCCGGCAAAGCGCGACAGCGCGTCGGCTGCTGTGGCCGGTGTGACGCCCACATGGCGGGCGGCGGCCATCGCGGCGAGCGCATTCAAACGGTTGTGCTGGCCGGCCAGCGGCAGGATGCACTGGGCGGCTTCGCGGCCGCTGAGGCTGAAGGCAACCTGGTCGCGGCCGTCATCTTCACGTACCTGCCAGATCCCGTCGCCACCGCCGAAATACTCCAGCTCACTCCAGCAGCCGCGTGCGAGTACCCGGCGCAGCGAATCTTCGTTGCCGTTGGCGAGGATGCGGCCGTGTTGCGGGATGGTCCGTACGAGGTGGTGGAATTGGGTCTCGATGGCAGCCAGGTCCGCAAAAATGTCGGCGTGGTCGAATTCGAGGTTATTCAGGATCACCGTGCGCGGGCGGTAGTGCACGAACTTGCTGCGCTTGTCGCAGAAAGCGGTGTCGTACTCGTCGGCCTCAACCACGAAGAAGGGGGTGTCGGTCAGGCGTGCCGAGATGCCGAAGTTGCTGGCCACACCACCGATCAGGAAGCCGGGGTTGAGGCCCGCATCTTCGAGGATCCAGGCCAGCAGCGAAGCGGTGGTGGTCTTGCCGTGGGTGCCGGCTACAGCGAGCACCCACTTGCCCTGCAGAATGTTGTCCGCCAGCCATTGCGGGCCGGAGGTGTAGGGCAGGCCGCGATCGAGGATGGCTTCAAGCAGCGGGTTGCCGCGCGAGACAGCATTGCCGACCACGAAGAGGTCCGGCGCCATCGCCAGCTGGTCCGGCGAATAGCCTTCCACGAGGGCGATGCCTTGCTCGGCGAGCTGGGTGCTCATCGGCGGGTAGACGTTGGCGTCGCAGCCGGTCACGGTATGGCCGGCGGCACGGGCCAGCAGGGCGATGCCGCCCATGAAGGTGCCGCAGATGCCGAGGATGTGGATATGCATGGAGCTGGAGCCTGCCTGTGTACAATGGCCTCGATTCTACCTCTCGCGAGCCGCCCGCATGCCTGCCCGCTCGAATACCCCGGATACCGTCGTTGGCGATCTGCGCCGCAGCATCGCCCACCAGGCCGCGCGCCTGATTGCTGAGGAAGGCATCGAGGATTACGCCTTCGCCAAACGCAAGGCTGCACGCCAGCTGGGCGTGCCGGAGCGGGATCTGCCGAGCAATGCCGAGATCGAAGGAGCGCTGCGCGAATGGCGCACCATCTTCAGTGATGAAGATGATGCCGAGCGCCTGCAGCAGATGCGCGCGGCAGCGCTGGTGGTGCTGCGTCTGCTGACTCCGTTTCGCCCGTATGTGACGGGGGCAGTCATCGACGGCATGGTGGATGCCTTCTCCGAAGTCGAGGTCGAGGTCTATGCCGATAGCGCCAAGGACGTGGAAATCTATCTGCTTGGCCGCGATGTGCCCTACGAGCATCAGGAAGTGCGCAGCACGGGGCACGATGCGCCGGAAGCGATTCTGGTCTTCGATTGCGATGAGGTGCCGGTCAAGCTCTATGTACACAATCACGTTGCCGAGCGCACGCCGCGTCGCAACCATGCCGGTGCTATCCAGGAGAAGTTACGCCTGGATGCATTCGAGGCCCTGCTCGGGCTGCAAAAATGAAGCTGGCGCGCGTGGCGGGACTGTTCGCTGCGATTCTGTTGAGTGCGCTGCTGGGGGGGCTGCTGCGTGAGCGGATGACTCAGGCTGGGCCGGAGCAGGCTGATGCTGCATTGCAGAAACTCCTGGCGCGTGAGTGGCCGGATGTGGCCGGACAGTCCCAGCCGCTGGCCCGCTGGCGCGGACAGCCGCTGCTGATCAACTTCTGGGCCAGCTGGTGTGGGCCTTGCCGCGAGGAAATGCCACAACTGGAAGCCTTCGCGCAGGATAAAGCCCGTCACGGTGTACAGGTGCTGGGCCTGGCCTGGGAGAATCCGGCCAGCGCTGCGGCCTTTTTGCACGAAACGCAGGTTTCCTATCCGGTTCTGGTGGCTAGCGGCGGCGTACGTGAAATTCTGACAGCCTTGGGTAACCCTGCTGGCGGCCTGCCTTTTTCGCTGCTGGTGGATGCCGGCGGACGCCTGCAAGCCGTGAAACTGGGGGCTTTCAGGGCAGGCGAAGTGGCCCGCCTGGTAGCCCAGCATGCGGAAGCGAATGGGCGTAACTTGAAGTGAAAGATGGACAACGTGCAGCGAAGTGCGGCAAACTCGCGGCCATGAAGAACAGCTCGACCAAGAAGACGAAGAAGTCTGCCGAGGCCCAACAGGCTGACGTTTCGTCCCACACTGCGCGTATTTTGGTTCTGCAAGGCCCGAACCTGAACATGCTCGGTGTGCGGGAACCGGCCGTCTACGGCAGTACTACCCTGGCTGACATCCATCGCGCCATGGAAGACCGCGCTCGTGCCTCCGGTGCGCTGCTCGAATCCTTCCAGAGCAATCACGAAGGCGAGCTGATCGATCGCATCCAGGCGGCCTACACCGAGGGTGTGGACTTCATCATCATCAACCCGGGTGGCTTCGGCCATACCAGCGTGGCTTTGCGCGATGCGCTGGCTGCCGTTTCGATTCCCTTCGTGGAAGTTCATCTTTCGAACATCCACGCTCGTGAGCCCTTCCGCCACCACACCTACCTCTCGGCGATTGCCGTGGGGGTGATCTGTGGTCTCGGTGCAGAAGGTTACCAGTACGCCCTCGACTACGCGTTGAACAAGCTGCTGGCACGCTGAATCCCGATTCAACTGGCGCCGCCTTGCTGCTGCGCCATCTTTACCATTGGAGTGAGACATGGACCTCAGGAAACTCAAGAAACTCATCGACCTCGTGGAAGAGTCCGGCATTGCCGAACTGGAAGTGACCGAGGGCGAGGAAAAGGTACGCATCGCCAAGCATGTGGCGAACAGCGCTCCGATGAGTTACATGACCCAGATGCCGGCCGCTGCGCCTGCTGCCCCGGTTGCCGCTCCGGTGGCCGCCGCCCCGGCCGTGGCAGCCCAGCCTGAAGGCCATGTCGTGAAGTCGCCGATGGTAGGCACCTTCTACCGCTCCTCCTCGCCGGGCGCCAAGCCCTTCGCCGAAGTTGGTCAGAACGTGGCCCAGGGCGAGACTGTGTGCCTGATTGAAGCCATGAAACTGATGAACGAAATCGAGGCCGATGCGGCCGGCGTCATCAAGGCCATCCTGGTTGAAAACGGCCAGCCGGTCGAATTCGGTCAGCCGCTGTTCATCATTGGCTAATAGGAGGAAGAGGGCAGAGATCTGAGGTCTGGGGACTGAGTTGAACCCGGTTAGCATTGCTGACCGCCAACAATCACTCAGTTCTCCGTTCCCGGTATTCAGTCCTCAGAAAAACCATGTTCGACAAGATCCTGATTGCAAACCGCGGCGAGATTGCGCTGCGCGTGCTGCGCGCCTGCCGCGAGATGGGCATCCGCACCGTGGCGGTGCACTCCGAGGCGGATGCCGAGGCCAAGTATGTGAAGCTGGCTGATGAGTCGGTGTGTATCGGCCCGGCCTCTTCCGCCCAGTCCTACCTCAACGTGCCGCGCATCATTGCCGCCGCTGAAGTGACTGATGCCGAGGCGATTCACCCCGGTTACGGTTTCCTCTCCGAGAATGCCGACTTCGCCGAGCGCGTCGAATCCTCCGGCTTCGTCTTCATCGGCCCGCGGCCGGAAACCATCCGCCTGATGGGCGACAAGGTTTCTGCCAAGCAGTCCATGATCGAAGCTGGCGTGCCCTGCGTGCCGGGTTCGGGGGGGGCCCTGCCGGAAGACCCCAAGGAAATCGTCAAGATCGCCCGGGCCATCGGTTACCCGGTGATCATCAAGGCTGCTGGTGGTGGTGGTGGTCGCGGCATGCGCGTGGTGCATACCGAAGGCGCGCTGATTTCTTCCGTGGCCATGACGCGTTCGGAAGCCGGTGCTGCCTTTGGCAACCCGACCGTGTACATGGAGAAGTTCCTCGAGAACCCGCGCCATATCGAGATCCAGGTGCTTGCCGACCAGCATGGCAACGCGATCTATCTGGGCGAGCGCGATTGTTCCATGCAGCGCCGTCACCAGAAGGTGATCGAAGAGGCGCCGGCTCCGGGCATCGACCGCAAGCTGATCGCCAAGGTGGGCGAGGCCTGCGTGGCCGCCTGCAAGCGCATCAACTACCGTGGCGCCGGCACTTTCGAGTTCCTGTATGAAAAGGGCGAGTTCTTCTTTATCGAGATGAACACCCGCGTGCAGGTGGAGCACCCGGTCACCGAGCTGATCACTGGCATTGATATCGTGCAGGAGCAGATCCGCGTTGCCGCGGGCGAGAAGCTGCGCAATACGCAGAAGGAAGTGCACCTGCGTGGTCATGCCATCGAATGCCGCATCAACGCGGAAGACCCGTTCAAGTTCACGCCCTCGCCGGGCAAGATCCTCACCTGGCACACGCCGGGCGGCCCCGGCATCCGCGTCGATTCGCACGTGTTCACCGGCTACACCGTGCCGCCGCATTACGATTCGATGATCGGCAAGGTCATCGCTTACGGTGATACCCGCGAGCAGGCAATTCGCCGCCTGCGCATCGCGCTCTCGGAGATGGCGGTCGAAGGCATCAAGACCAACATCCCGCTGCACCAGGAAATGCTGATGGATACCCATTTCGTGCAAGGCGGCACCAGCATCCACTACCTGGAAAAGAAACTCGCCGGGAATACCTGATCGATGTGGCACTCCGTCTCCCTCAAGGCTGCAGCAGAGCAGGCCGAGGCATTGTCCGAAGCCCTGATGGAGGCGGGCGCGTTGTCCGTCTCGATCGAGGATGCCGATGCCGGTACCGAGCGCGAAACACCGCAGTTCGGTGAGCCCGGCAGCGTTAACGAGAAACTCTGGGATCACAGCGTGGTGATCGCGCTGTTCGATGCCGGTGTCGATCTGCCGGCGGCGCTGGCTGCAGCGGCCGACGAAGCCGGTCTCGAGGATGTGCCACCCTTCACGGTCGAGGATGTGGCGGAGCAGAACTGGGTGCAGCTCACCCAGGCTCAGTTCGACCCGATCCACATCACTGACCGGCTGTGGATCGTGCCGTCCTGGCACCAGTCGCCTGACGCCAATGCCATCAACATCGAGATGGATCCGGGTATGGCTTTCGGCACCGGCTCGCACCCGACCACCCGCTTGTGTCTGCAGTGGCTGTGCGATGTGGTGACGACCGGCGCAACCGTGCTCGATTATGGCTGTGGTTCCGGCATCCTCGGGATTGCTGCGGCCAAGCTCGGTGCAGGCACGGTGACTGGTTGCGACATCGATCCGCATGCCGTTGAAGCCAGTCATGCCAACGCCGAACGGAATGGCGTTACGAATGCAACGTGGCAAAATAGTGCCAAGCATATCGCCGGCGAATTCGATCTCGTGGTGGCCAACATTCTCACCAATCCGCTCTGTGTCCTGGCTCCCGGCATCGCCGCTCGCGTGAAGACCGGCGGCCGCCTGGCCCTCTCCGGCGTGCTCGCCACCCAGGCGCAGCAGGTCATTGACGCCTATGCTCCGTACATTGCGCTGATGGTGGGCGCCGAGCATGAAGGCTGGATTCGCCTGGAAGGCCGGCGCGCATGCTGACAACGCGCTGCCCGCACTGCAGCACTCAGTTCCGGATTCGTCCGGAACAGCTCTCGGTGCGTGGCGGGCGGGTGCGTTGTGGCCACTGCCAGCAGCCCTTCTCCGCGCTGGCCCATCTGGAAGAACTCGACGACGAAAACGATCCGGCGCCGTCAGCACCCGCCGGCGCCCCTGCGAGTACGCCGCCAGCTGCGCCGCCAGTCGTCGTGCAGCCCGCCCCGGTCACGCCTGCTGCCCGGCCTGTGGCTCCGGCGCCAACTGCGACCATCGCGTCACCGGCCGTTGCGCAAACCGCGGTTTCCCGTGCCAAGCCGCTGGTGCCTGAGGCTACGCGCAGCAATTCGATCAGCACTCCGGCTGATACGGCGCAGCCCCGGACCCCGTCAGTCAGTGTCGCGCCTTCAGCTCAGGTGATCGAGCCTATCGAGGCGCCCGCGGTAGGTGACGATTTCACCATGAACATCCAGCTCGACGGCCCTTCGCCGGCCGAGGTCCGCGCCGAAATGGCGGGCGGGCTGGACTTCGATATCGACGGTCTGGACGAGGCTGATGTCGCTGCGGCGCCGCCGGAGCCCGTGGCAGAAGCGCGCAGCGAGCCCTATGTCTCGCAGATTGCCAAGGAACTCGGGGTGGGGCGTTACGACGCGTCCGCCGACATGGTCTTTGGCCAGACAGTCATGCTTGAAGAGCCGATCGACATCCCGGGTATCCCGGATGGCGAACCGGATCGTGGCCCGGCTTCCCTTTTTGATGAACGTCAGCGCCAGCTCAAGACGCCGCCGGCCCAGGTCGAGGACCGTCGTCGCGGCCAGCGCCATTGGGTGTGGGCCGGCGGGCTGGTCCTGCTGCTGTTGCTGGGCTGCCTGCAGTTCGCCTGGCTGTTTCGCAGCGAGCTCACGCGCTGGGTGCCGGACAGTCGTCCGCTGCTCGAAAAGGCCTGCGCGCTGGCCGGCTGCAGCGTGCCTTATCCGCAAGTGATCAAGGCTGATGGCGACGATCTGATCGTCATCGAATCCAGCAGTTTCACGCCGGATAGCACGCAGGAAACCAGCTTCCGCCTGAATGCTACGGTGCTCAACAAGGCGGGCTTCAACCAGGCTTGGCCACACCTCGAGCTCACCATCACGGATCGCTTCGACATCGCCATCGCGCGCCGTGTGCTGGCGCCTGCCGAATGGCTGCCACCGGCCTATGCCAGCCTGCCGGCCTTCGAGTCGCACAGCGAAGTCACCGCTAACCTGACCCTGAATCTGGGGCAGTTACCGGCTTCGGGATATCGTCTCTACGTCTTCTATCCGTAACGTGGCGTGCCCCTGTGACGCCTGCGCGGGTTGGCAGTATCTGTCCTGAAGATCCTTCACCGTGCCGGCTGCAGAAGCGCCATGTTCCTGCAGATAGCTTTCCCCTGTTCTGCGCGGGGTTGGCAAGTGCCTGATCATCCTTCAGGATTCAGGCTTCGCGTACCCGCGCGATTCCCCATTTGACGAGAGCAAACAAGATGACGACTGTGACCCTGGGTGGCAACCCGATCGAAGTGGCTGGTTCTTTCCCCAAGAAGGGCGATGGCGCCGCTGAATTCAAGCTGGTCGGTGCGGATCTGGCTGAATACGGTCTGGCCAGCTTTGCCGGTCAGCGCAAGGTTCTGAACATCGTGCCGAGCCTTGATACCGGCGTGTGCGCGGCTTCCACCCGCAAGTTCAACGAGAAGGCCTCCAGCCTGGCCAACACCGTGGTGCTGGTGATCTCTGCGGATCTGCCTTTCGCGGCCAAGCGCTTCTGCGAAGTTGAAGGCCTCGCCAACGTGAAGACTCTGTCCACCTTCCGCGATGCCGCCTTCAAGGGCGCTTACGGCGTGGATATCACCAGCGGCCCGCTCGCCGGCCTCACTGCCCGCGCCGTGGTGGTGCTGGATGCCGACAACAAGGTCCTGCACGCCGAGCTGGTGCCGGAAATCAAGCAGGAACCGGATTACGAAGCCGCACTGGCGGTGCTCTGAGCTTTCCCTGCTTGAATGAAAAACGGCCGCTGATGCGGCCGTTTTGTTTGGTTCAGCGCCAGAGCAGGGCGTGGATCAGCCAGGCGCTACCCATCGTGGCGAGCCAGAATCCCAGTCCGGCCCAGAAAGCCCATGGGCTCTCCAGCTCGGTATCGCGCCGAAAGTGCTGACAGAGTTTTCGGCCAGGCCAGCGGAGCACGATTTCGCCCACAAATTCGGCCACCCCTCCGATGAGCGCTTCCGAGATGCGTCCTAATGGCACGACGTTCAGCGCGCGAGATAGGCAGAGCAGGCGGTTTTTACATGTTCCAGCGTAATGCCCTGCATGCATCGCGCCTCTGCGCACTGAGTGGGCTGCTCACCGAAGCTGCGTGAGCAGCGCTGGATCCAGTCGCGATGGCGGCGGAAGGTGTTGGTCTGGTTGCGGCAGGCGATCTCGATCGACACCGCAGTGAAGGGGCTGGTTGCCCAGTACTCGCCGGCGCCGCTGATGAGGCTCGAACCGGGACCGAACAGCGCCACGGTGGGGGTGCCGACGATGCGGGCCAGGTGTGCGACACCCGTGTCCGGGCAGACGATCAGACCTGCGCCGGAAAACAGCCGGGCGAGCTGGGCGAGGTCGAGCTGACCGGCATAGCTGGCAAACCGCCCTTTGGGATCGGCCGCCGTGACCAGCGCGGTTTCCCTGGCTCCGGCGCTCCATACGGGGGTGGTACCTTGCGCCGCGAGCCAGTCGGCCAGCGCAGCCCAGCGTTCGCTCGGCCAGTATTTGAGGGGGGAAGATGCGCCCAGATGGAGCACCGCATAGGGCGTGGAGGGGGCGCTGAAAGGCGCTGCCGCAGGCAAGGGCCAGTCTGTTGCCTGATAGTGCTGCGCCGGCCCCTCGATCAGATCGGCGCAAAAGTCACCGAAAGCAGCGGGGGCGTCCGGGAAGGGACGTGCTTCGTCGAGCAGCCAGTTTTTCCAGTGCGGTGTGTCGTCGGCAAAACCGAGCACCCATTGGCTCAGCGCGCGGGCCAGCGGGCTGTAGCGATTCTCTGTCGGGATGATCACCAGATCGAAAGGGGCTGCTGCCAATATGCTGGCGATGTCGCCCTGGCGCGGGTTCCAGGGCAGGGCGGTGAAGCCGAAGGGCTGCCCGGCGTAGAGCGGCGCCAGCGCGGTCGGACAGCTCAGATTGCGCCTGGCCTGCGGGTAGCGGGCGGCGATGCGGGCCAGCAAGGGCGTGAGCATCAGGGTATCGCCCAGCAGCAGATGGTGCAGGACGAGGATGCTTTGCGGCGCCTCGGGTTTGCGGCGCCGCCAGGCACTGGGATTGAGAAGCTGACGAGCGAGGCGGCCGAAAATGCTCAGCCGCGCGCGGGCCCGACTCATCCGGCCACGCGCTGGAAGGCAGCTTCCATGCGCGTGATCATGCGCTCAAGACCACAGTTTTCGACGGCGAACTCGCGTGCAGCGGCTCCGAGCTTGTCGGCGTCCTGCGGATTGTCGAGCAGCTTGCGGATCGCGCTGGCCAGGGCCTTGCTGTCCTTGGGCGGCACCAGCACGCCGGTGAGGCCGGCCTTGACCACGTCGGCCGAGCTGCCGATCGGGGTGGTGATCACCGGCAGGCCGACCGACATGGCCTGCATCACGGCCTGGGACACGCCTTCGTTGGCGAAGGAAGGCAGGGCAAACACATCCAGCGCCTGCAGCCAGGGCACCACGTCGCGCTGCTGGCCGGCGAAGCGCACCACGCGGGTGAGGCCGAGCTCCACGGTGAGGCGGTTGAGCTTGTCGCGCTGCGGGCCATCACCCACGATCACCAGCCGGATGCGCGGATCGTTGAGTTCGGCGACGGCCTTGAGCAGGAACTTGTGGCCCTTCCAGGAGCGCAGGGTGGCGATGATGCCGATCCATACGGCATTCACGTCCAGCCCCAGCTTTTCGCGCGCTTCGACCTTGTTGCCGGGCACGAAGCGCTTGGTGTTGATGCCGGTGAATACGGATTGCACACGGTAGGCCGGCAGGCCCAGGCCGTCGATCAGCTCATGGCGCAGACCTTCGCCGGTGGTGATGATGTGCGAGGCGGCCTTGCCGTAGAGCCAGCGGTTGGCGAAGGTGTTGGCCACCGGCGCCGAAATGTGGCGGGTGCGCAGCACTGGCACGGATTTCTTGCCGAGCGAGAGGTTGGCCAGCGCGACGAGCCAGGAGTCGGTCGAGCTGTGGGTGTTGATGACGTCGATCTCGCCACGATTGGCGACGATCCAGGCGCGCATGGCCTTGAAGTCCGGCCAGCGCTTTTCGCGGATCGGCAGCGAGACGGTTTTTACGCCCCAGTCGCGGGCACGCGCGTAGAGGGTGGATTCCACCGGGCACAGGATGGTCACGCGGTGGCCGCGCTCCATCATGCCGCGCGATTCTTCGAGGATGCGGATTTCCTGACCGCCCCAGCCGCAGGAGGACTCGGTGTGCACGATATGCAGCGAGCGTACGGATAGCAGGGTGTTGTATTGCGCCATGATGGGTGCAGGTGCCGAAGAAAGTAAGGGTCGATTATAGCTGGCTGGCTCCGCCGAGCAGCTGCCGGTAAAGCGCCACCAGTTGAGCGGCCATCGCTTCGTTGCTGAGGGTGTCCACACTGGCCCGGGATGCGTTGCGGAAGGTGCTGCAGCGCAGCGGATCGTGCATGGCTTCGAGCAGGCGGTGAGCGGCGGCGGCCATGCCGGGGATGTCCAGGGCATCGACGCGCTCGCCGTTCTCGCCGAGACGCACCAGTTCGGCTGCGCCGGAGCTGGTCGAGGTCAGGACCGGCAGACCGCTGGCAAGGGCCTCGATGGCGGCATTGGGCATCGGATCGTAGAGCGTGGGCAGGGCGAACACGTCGGCTGCGCCGAGGTAGGGGGCAACGTCCTTCTTCGGACCAAGGAAGCGCACCCGGCTGGCCACGCCCAGGCGCTCGGCGCGTTTTTGGAGGCGGCGGGCATGCCTGTCCTTGCCGATTACCCACAGCTCGGCCTGGGCCAGCGCCGGCTGGGCCAGCGCCTCGATCAGCTGCGGCACCCCCTTGCGTTCGAAGCCGGAGCCGACGAAGAGCAGTACGCGGGTGGACTCGGGTACTCCCAGCTGTTCACGGACCTTCTCGCGATGCAGTTCGCGCAGGCCCGGGTGGAAATGAACGTGATCCACACCGTTGTGAATCACGTGGAGCTTGCTGGCAAGCTGGGGATAACGGTGGGCAATGTCCTGCCGCACCATCTCGGAGTTGCAGATCACCGCGCGCAGCTTGGCATCGCGGAACATTCGGTCTTCCATGCGCAGGATGTAGCGATGCCAGGGCGACAGGCTCTGGGCGAGGCGGCCCAGCGGGCTCAGCGTGCGGGCGCGCTGCTCGAGCCAGCTGGCATGTACGCCGTCGCCGGCGCGGAAAATGTCGCAGCCGGGAATGCGCTCGTGGCTCTGCACCAGATCGAAGACTTGGGTCTTGATCAGCGAGCGCACGCTGCGCGTGAAAGTGATGTCGCGCAGCAGGCGGCCCAGGCGGGGGGCTCCGAGCAGCTTCACCTTGACGCCCGGTTTGTGCTCGCCACCCCAGTTGCGCGTGATCAGGGTGATCTGTACGGCGTTTTCGCCGAGCGCCTTCAGTGCGCGTTCGACGAAGCGCTCGGCGCCGCCGTAGGGGTTGTAGGCCTGGCGCACGATGGCCAGGTGCAGCGGAGCGGCAGCGTCGCGGCTTTCTTTCATCAGGGGGCAACCCGGTCGATGGCATCCAGCACCTGCTGCACGCCGATGGCATACAGGCATTCTGACAGCTTGCCGCCGCCACAACCATCCTGTCCGCAGGGGCGGCAGCTGTGGCTGCTGGAGACGACTTCGCTTTTCACCATCCACGGACCCCATTCCTTGTCGCCGGAGGGCCCGAAGAGGGCCACGCAAGGCGTGCCAACGGCGGCAGCGATGTGCATCGGGGCGGAATCCACACCGATGAAAAGTCTGGCGCGGGCCGTCAGCGCAGCGAGTTCGCGCAGACTGAACTGGCCGGCGAGATTCACCACTGGCACCTTAGCGGCCGCAATGATTGCCTCCACCATTTGCTGCTCGCGCGGATCGGGTGCGGCAGTGATCACGATCTTCTCGCCGCGTGCCGCCAGGGCCTGCAGCAACTGAGCGTTGAGCTTGGCCGGCCAGCACTTGAAGAACCAGCGTGAGGCCGGGTGCAGCTGGATGAAACTGCCGGCCGTGAGGCCATGGGCATTCAGCAGCACATCGATTTTTGTTTCAGCCTCCGGGCCGGGGTGCATCTGCAGTCGGCGCGCCTCCGTGGCGGGCTGGATGCCAAGGCGGCGCAGCGCATCCAGATGGGTGTCGACGGTATGGCGGCGCCCGCCGCCGACCGTGCGGTACAGATGGCTGAAGGAGTTTTTCCACCACTTGGCCTTGCCTGCGCGCTGCGGGGCTACTGCCCAGCGCGGTGTGAGCAGGCGGGTGAGCCAGGCGCCACGTGGGTGATCGGTGAGGTGGATGACCAGATCGTAATGGCGGGCCCTGAGCGCTTTCAGCAGCGCCCATTCGTGGCGCAGCTGGGCCAGCGGGCCGAGTTTCTTCCAGTTGCGGCCGATACAGTGCAAGCGGGCGAGGTCGGGATGGCCTTCCAGCATCGGCGCTGTGTCACTGAAGATCAGGGCATCGATCTCGCAGTCTGGCGCTGCGGCCTTGAGGCTGGAGAAGACGGGCGAGGTGAGCAGCACGTCGCCGTGATGGCGCAGCTTGATGACCAGTGCCCGGCGCAGCAGGGCGGGATCTATGGCATCGGCCAAGTAGGAGGCAGTCGGAGCAGGCATGGCCGGATTGTAACGGAGCGCGCCATGTTGCATTGCGGGCGACGCTGGTACTCCAAACTGCTACGCTGACACTAATCAGAGAAGCCCTTGTCAAAGCGGCCAGAAACCTAGAATCATGGAGAAGAGACACATGAGCAAGCTCGACTGGAATCCAGCCCTGCACGCCCTGGCTTCAGGCCCGATGGATGATGCCCATCAGGAGTTCCTGACGCTGACGAATATCCTTGCCGCTTCCGATGACGAGGATGAGATCCGCAGCCTGCAGCAGTTGCTGGCACACTGCGAGGCCCACTTTGCGCAGGAAGAGTTCTGGATGCGCGAGTCTGGCATCGTTGGAGCGGAAAACCATCAGCGCGATCACGAAGGTGTGGTGAGCCTGCTGCAGAGCGCCCTGAGCGACCTGAAGCGTGGTCAGCATGGCGCCGGGCGTGAGCTCACCGAATCATTGGGAGACTGGTTCCAGCATCACTCGTCGACCATGGATGCGGCACTTGCCTTCCAGATGCAGCAGTTTGCGCGTACCCAGCCACCGGAGAGCATTCCTTCGATAGGCTGATCAGCCCCTGGTGATCACCTGCAGCTCGCCGCACGCAAAGCGGAGCTGCATCCATTCCTCTTCCTTAAGGCCCAGCAGCTGGCCGGCGATGGCTCGCAGCGGGCCGCCATGGGCAACGATTACCAGCGCACGCGTGTCACCACTCAGCGCTGCCGCCAGTGCCGCCTGTGCTCGCGTCGCCATCTGCAGTACGCTCTCGCCGCCATGCCCGCAAAAGTGCAGCGGATTGGCCGCCCAGGCATCAATCAGGCTGAGCTCGATCTGATCCCAGGCCTGTAGCTCCCAGCGGCCGAAATCGATTTCCATCAGACGTGCATCGAATATGGGCTGGCCCAGTGCTTCGGCCAGCTGCCGGCAACGCGTCAGCGGGCTGGAAATGAGCGCGAATTCGGCGGGCAACTGCGCGCGCAGTCCGGCCGCCAGCGCGTCGACCGGTTCGGCCAGCGCCACATCGCTCTGGCCATAGCAAACGCCCGGCGGCACCGCGACAGAGGGGTGACGGATCAGGTAGATGCTGGTGGCGTCTCGCGAACGTGGTGCAGAGGAGGGGGCGGCGTGATCGGAATTCATGGCTGGATGTTTGTTCCTTGTTATCCGGCCCCGTGCGCGCACAGCACCAGATAACCCGTCAGTTCGCAGACCTGCTGCGCAGCGCCCAGCGCATCGCCGGTATAGCCGCCGATGCGGCTCTTGAAATAGCGTGCGCAGATCAGCCCGGTGCAGGTCAGGGCGATCAGCAGGGCCAGCCCGCGCACGGGCGAGAGCAGGCCCAGGGCCACAGCCGCGGCCAGGGGTGCCAGCCCCAGCAGGCTGCCGCCCAGCCATTCGACCGGGCCAAGCCCTTCCGCAACCGGCTTGGCGCGCGTGCTGTCGTCTTCGCGCACGTAAGTCATGCCGGCCATGATCAGCAGCGGTGGTATGCGCGAGAGCGCATGCGCCAGTGGCAGGGCCAGCAGGGCGCTGGCGCTCAGCGCCGTCAGCGTGGCGTACTTGAGCAGTAGAGCGCTCACCAGCGCGATGGCGCCGTAAGTGCCGATACGCGAATCCTTCATGATCGACAGCACCTTGGCCGTCTCCCAGCCGCCGCCGAAACCGTCGGCTGAGTCGGCCAGACCGTCCTCATGGAAAGCACCTGTCAGCAGCAGGCCGAGCAGCATGGCCAACAGCACCGCGACGGGGCCGGGCCAGAACTGCTGCGCCGTCCACAGCGCTGCCGAGCTGATCAGGCCCACCAGCAGGCCCACCAGCGGGAAGTAACGCGTGGCACGGTTCAGTTCGCTGGACGACCAGCCCACCCAGGCCGGGATGGGCAGGCGGGTGAAATAGCCCAGTGCGATCAGGAGGCGGCGGAGTTCAGTCATGGTTTCGAGCGTCGGGAGTGGTATCGCAGGAGCGCCTGGTGGCGTCGCCCCTGCATCAGTGGGCTTCGCTGACCCCCGCATCTTCAAACCCGGCCATCTCGTTCATGCAAGCGATGGCGGCGCGGATCAACGGGAAGGCACTGGCGGCGCCCGTGCCCTCACCCAGACGCATCCCCAGCTGCAGTAGCGGCTCGGCACCCAGGTGGGAGAGTTGCGCGACATGGCCTGGCTCGGCGCTACCATGGGCGAACACGCAGTAATCCAGCACCGCCGGGTTGATGGCATGGGCGACCAGCAGCGCGCTGGTGACGATGAAGCCGTCGACCACGATCAGCATGCGCGCTTCGGCTGCGGCCAGATAGGCACCGACCATGGTGGCGACTTCGAAACCGCCGAACTCGGCCAGCGCCTCCAGCGCATTTAGTTTGCGTCCATTCACACGGGCCGCTGCTTGAGCGAGCAGGCCGCGCTTGCGGGCCAGCCCCGCGTCGTCCAGCCCGGCGCCACGGCCGATCACTGCATCGAGATCCGCGCCGGTGACGAAGTGGGTCAGCAGGCTGGCGGTGGAGGTGTTGCCGATGCCCATCTCGCCGAAGCCGATGGCATTGCTGCCCGCTGCATGCCAGCCGCGTACCAGTTCGGCGCCCTTGGCGATTGCCGCATCGCGCTGGGCGGGCGTCATCGCCGCCTGCTCAAGGTAGTTGGCGGTGCCCAGCCCCTGTTTGGCGATGACGTACTCCACGCCGGGTCGACTGGCGCCGGCCACCTTGCTCGCCACGCCACAGTCGATCACCGAAACTTCCAGCCCCGCCTGGCGTGCCAGCACATTGATGGCGGCGCCACCGGCGAGGAAGTTCAGCACCATCTGGGCGGTGACTTCTTGCGGATAGGCGCCCACACCGGCTTTGGCCGCGCCGTGGTCACCGGCAAACACGGCGATGCGCGGCTGACGGATTTCCGGATGCAGGCTCTGCTGGATCAGGCCGATCTGCAGGGCGATGGCTTCAAGCTTGCCGAGGCTGCCGAGCGGCTTGGTGCGGGTGTCGATGCGCTGCTGAAGGGCGCTGGCGAGGGAGCGGGAGAGAGGCTGGATGTTGAAGACTTGGGTCATGGCGGGATCAGGCGAGAGAAGAATTCGGGGAAACATCGGGCAGGTGCGCGTGTAGCCAGAAGATGTCCGGCGCGGCTTGCAGTGTGCTGATTACCTCAGGCAGGGGCGAGGCCAAAATCTGCGCGAAATCGTGTTCGGTGGCCTCCTTGATCAGAAAGGCCAGTTGCTCGACAGGCGGCGTGAACACGGCATTCACGCCCGGCTTGTTGCCGCGCGGGTCGCAGCGATACCAGCCATGCTCAGGCAACAGCACGGCGTTGAGCCCGTGCAGGCAATACGGCGCACCGCTGTCGCCGACCGACAGGCGCTGATAGCACAGCCCGGCGGCAATGCCATTGGCCCGTAGCAACGCGGCGAGCAGATGGCTCTTGGCGTAGCAGTAGCCGAAGCCTGTCAGCAGCACCTCGGATGCCTTGAGTGTGACGGGCCCCTGACGCACATCCCAACTGTGGGCGATTTCATCGCGTACGAATTCGAAACTGGCGCGTGCCAGACTCAGTGTGTCGGTATGGGTAGCGCGCAACTCAGCGGCTTTGGCGGCAATGGCGGGGTGCTCGAAGTCGATGATCGCGCAGGGAGCGAGGTAGGCTTCGGGGGCGTCCATCACTTGCAGCGTCAGCGGCTCCCGCCAGGCGGGGTTGCGCAGGCCGTTCAACACCACATCCGTCCATTCGCCGTTCAGGCGGATGTACTGACGCGCGAGGCCTTCACGTTCGAAACCGAGCTTGGCGAGCACGCGGGCACTGGCGAGGTTGTCGGGGCGATGGTTGGCCTCGATCCGGTGCAGCTTGAGATGTTCAAAGGCATGGCGGATAGCTGCCGCAGCGGCTTCCGTCATCAGACCCTGACCTGCATGCGCCTGATCCAGTCCGTAGCCCAGCACGCCGGCATGGCGCACGCCACGCTGAATAGCGGTGATGGCGACGTGCCCAATGATGGTGTCTGGCTGTGCGTGCGTGTGCAAGGTCCAGCGACAAGCCTTGCCGTGCTCAACTTCATCGAGTTGTGCTGCGATCCGTTGTGCGCAGGCTTCAGAGGTGAAATCGGCGTCCTTGCGGAGCGGGCCATGCGCGGCATGCGTGGCGCGGTTGTGCCACTCATAGGCGAGCAGCTCAGCGGCATCTTCCATTTGAAGTGGCATCAGCACGAGACGCGCCGTGCACAGCGCGCGGCTCATTGCGCGCCGCCCTTCAGTTTCAGCGGCAGCCCCGCCGCCACCAGCGTGACCTCGTCACACAGTGCCGCCACGCGCTGATTCAGCCGGCCCTGCTCGTCGCGGAACAGGCGTGCGAGTTTGTTCTCGGGCACGATGCTCCAGCCCACCTCGTTGGAGACCAGCACCAATTGGCTCTGTGCTGACTTGATCGCCGAACATAGACCATCGATACGTTCGTTCAAGGTCTCAGGCTGAGTGCACAGGATGTTGGACAGCCACAGGGTCAGGCAGTCCACCAGCACGAAAGTAGGGTGCGCATTGCGCACCGGATTGTCTGGATCGGTGCGCGGTGAGCTCCCTAAGTTCAAGCGTTCGATGGCTTCGGGCAAGTCGACGGGCGCTTCGGTGACATGCCAATGGCTTGGCCGCTCGGCGCGATGCTTGGCGACGCGTTCGCGCATTTCCTCGTCGAGAATTTCGGCGGTGACGATCAGCTGCACGTCGCCCGTATGCGCTTCCGCCATGGCTTGGGCAAAGCGGCTTTTGCCGGAGCGAGCGCCGCCGATGACGAGGTGACGACTCATTTCGCCTTCCTCGCGTCGTCCAGTGCTGCGCAAATCGCCTGCGTGCCATCGAGGATGCGCGGGCCGTGGCGGCTGATGGTGTCGCCCGGAATCAGCCACAGTTGTCTGTTCTTCACGGCAGTCAGCGTGCCGAACTTCAGCCAGCCGGCGAGTGAGGCTTCGTCCATGGCGCGCTGGGGGCCATCGCTATGGCCACCCATGCGTGCGGTGAGAATGACGTCCGGGTTGGTGGCGACCACGCTCTCGGTAGACAGGTGCGGCACCAGCATCGGCTCCTTGCCGAACACGTTCACGCCGCCGCACAGGCGAATCACGTCAGAGATGATCTGCTGGTCGTTGACCGTCAGCAGTGGCTTCTGGGCGATCTGGTAGAACACGCGGACCGGAGCGCGTCCGGCGTTTTCCTTCTGCAGCGTGGCATGGCGGGCGCGGAATTTCGTCGCCGCTGCGCTGGCTACGCGTTCGCTTCCCATCAGCTGGCCGATGCGCTCCAGCACGCCAGGAATGTCGCCGATGCCGTGTGGCTCGAAGTAGGCCATCGGGATGTTCAGGGCGGTGAGACGCTCGACTTCGCGCTGCGCATTGCCGTGAAACCACACCAGCACCAGATCAGGCTTCAGCGTGGCGATGCGTTCCAGATCGAGCTTCTGGTTGCTGCCGATGCGCGGCACCTTCAAGGCCTGCGGCGGGAAATCGCTGTACTCCACCGCGCCGACCAGTTTGTCGCCACCACCCGCCTCGTAAAGCATTTCGGTGAGGCTGGGCGCCAGCGAGATTACCCGCTGGGCGGGCGCCTGCAGGGTGAGCGCCTTGCCCGCGTCGTCCTTCACTGTGATCGGGGCGGCGTGGGCGAGGCCAGCGAAAAGGCACAGAAGAATGATCGTAGGGAGGATTAGGCCGCAGGCCGTAAACCGCCGATCCATTATTTTCCGTTCGCCTTGCGGCCGCATACTTACAAGCGGTGGGTTACGCAAAAAGCCGCTAACCCACCCTAAGAGAACCATCACGCGCTTCAAAATATTCATACGGAATTTTCCAGGTCGATGCGGAACCAGCGCGCATCATTTTCTTCGCGCAGACTCACCGGCACACCATAGGCGGCGCTCAATTGTTCGGCAGTCAGCACTTCCTCGCGCCGCCCATGCACCGCACTGCCCTTGCCATCGAGCAGCAGGGCGTGGGTGGCGAGTGTCCAGGCCAGATTCAGATCATGTACAGCGGCCAGCACCGTGCCGCCCTCTGCGGCCCAGACCTTGAGGCGCGCCTGCAGCAGGGCTTGGTGTGACCAGTCCAGATGCGAGCTGGGCTCGTCCAGCAGCAGCAGGGGCGCGCCCTGCGCACAGGCGGTAGCCAGCGCCACACGCTGACGCTCCCCGCCGGAGAGCATGCGCACATCGGTATCGGCCAGATGGCTGACGTCGAATTCGGTGAGCCAGTGGCGCGCTGTGCGTTCCACCGCACAGGCGGATTGCTCGGGTTGCAGCGCGAAGAGCGCACAGGCCACGGTTTCCCAGGCACTCACCGGGAAGGGATCGAGCCAGAACTGCGGGCACCAGGCGCGTTGTTTCGCCAGCGCCTCACCCGGCCAGTCGGCCAGCGGCTTGCCCTGCAAGAGGATGCTGCCGGCATTGGGTGGCAGCAGCCCGGCCAGCGCGACGAGCAGGGTGGACTTGCCTGCACCGTTCGGCCCCAGCAGTACCCAGCGCTCCCCCGGGTTCATCGACAGGGAAAGGTCGCCGATCAGCACGCGGCCATCCGGCTTGCCGCCGGCATTCAGGCGTAGTTTTTCCAAACGCAGACTCATGCACGCCTCCGCAAGAGCAGCATCAGGAACAGCGGCACGCCCACGCTGGCCGAGATTACGCCCACCGGCAGCTGGGCCGGGGCGATCACGGTGCGTGCCACGGTGTCGGCGAGCACCAGAAACACTCCGCCGAACAAGGCTGAGAAAGGCAGCAGGACCTTGGCATGGCGCAGGCCGGTGAGGCGCACGATGTGCGGCGCAACCAGCCCGACGAAGCCGATGCTGCCTGCCGTGGCAACCGCTGCGCCGGTGGCCAGACAGGCGGAAAAAATCGCGATGCGGCGGCGCTTGGCAACCGGCACGCCGAGGGTCCACGCCCAGGCATCGCCGCGTGCGATCCAGTCCAACTCCTGCGCGCGTGGCCAGGCCAGCAGCAGGGCGAGGCCCACGGCGGCCCACACTGGCCACCACAGTGCGGCGCCATTCAGATCGCCAAGCAGCCAGAACACGATGTTGCGCAGCTGAAAGTCATTGGCCATCGAGAGCATGAAAGACACCATCGCGCCGCAGGCCGCGCCGATCATCACGCCCACCAGCAGCACGATCACCGTGCCGGGCTGGGCGCTGGGGGCGAGGCCGCGCCCCATGCTGCGCCAGGCCAGCGCGAACACTAATGACATGGCGCCGAGTGCGCCGAGCACCGCGCCGATTTCCGGTGCCAGCAGCATGCCGGCCGGGGCGAGCAGCAGCATCATCAGCGCGCCGACCGAAGCGCCGCTGGTCACGCCCAGCACATGCGGGTCGCCGAGCGGATTGCGCGTCACCAGCTGAATCAGCGCACCGGCCAGCGCCAGCGCCGCACCGGTGCCGAAGGCCGCGAGCACGCGCGGCACGCGGATTAGCCACAGGATTTCCTCACTCGGCCAGCCCCAGCCCGAGGAGCCCGAGAGCAAGCCCAGCAGCAGCGCGGCCGGCACGCCGAGGGCGGCGAGCAACAGGGCGAGGGTGAGGGGTGGGGGTTTGAGGGTCATGGGTGAGGCTCAATCCATTCCGAGATCTTTGACGATGTGATGATCAGGCTGGATTTTGGTCAGTTCAATACCGCTTTGCATGGCCGTCAGTTGCAACACCCGTGGCAGAACTTCTTTCTCATTCCATTCATTTCTCTCGGAGACTTTTACGTAAGGAATGAGGTCACGAACGGTTTGCAGGCTGGCTGGAATTCGACTAGCAAAGGACGATGAGAACGCCATCAAGAGAAGCCAGGAAACGCCCAGTACAAGAGCAACCCAGCCCATGCTCAAACCGGCCTGCCAAGCCGCCAAACCGATTGTTATATCGAGTGCGAGGACCACTCCGTGCTGCCAGCCCCGGAAACCCAGCGAGGGTAGTACGCTTGCCCCGCAAATCTCGGTGAGCATCTTCCAGTGCTTGCGAACATCGCCCTGCAAGATTTCGTCTAAAGGCGTGTCTAATTTGAGACTCTTTCTTGATATGCCGAGTTGTTGAACCAGATGGCGTCGCAAACGGTAGAACTGTACTTGAGACAGGCAGCGAGGATCCGCGATGCGAGTCTCCCCAAGTCGTAGAAGCACGTAGTCAGCCAGCTTTCGAGGGGTATCGAGTTCGCAGGCATCTGCGTCGGGGATGGCGATGCCAAACTCTTCCTCGACGCTGAGAACCAGTTCTACCGTATCAAGCCCCATCTTCAGCTCCTCCCGATGGCGTAGGGTGCAATCGAAGCGCCGGAGGCGCGCATTGCACCGGTCGTGAGCCAGCGGTCGCGTTGCGGCCGGAAATTTCTCGATCGGTGGGTTACGGCCTTTGGCCTAACCCACCCTACGCAAATCGCCGCCGCCATCATGCCCGGCCCTCTATAATGGCCATCAGCTTTTCGGTATCCATGAACTCGGCAATCGTATCCGCCAGCCGTTCGATGCTCGTATCGCGCAGCGCGGCGATGTCCGGGGACTTAGCTTCTGTCAGGCCCGCCCAGGCGAGCAGGGCGTCGCAGGCCGTGGGCGAATCGAAGAGGCCATGCAGGTAAGTGCCGAGAATCTGATTGTCATCCGAAATCGCACCGTCCGGGCCGCCGGAGAGTTGCACAGCAGGGCGGGCTAGCGCCGGGCCAGTCGTCACTCCGGCGTGGATTTCGTAGCCCTGCACGGAGGGTTGCCCGCCGAGGCAGAGCTGGCCTTGTTCGTTGCGAAGCTGCTTTGCGGAAGCAAGCGTGGTGCGCATCTCCAGATAGCCGAGGCCGCAAGCCAAGCCCGGCGCGCCTTCCAGACCATCGGGATCGGCGATCTCGGCGCCGAGCATCTGGAAACCGCCGCAGATGCCGATGACTTTGCCACCGTAGCGCAGATGCTTGGCGATGGCTGTATCCCAGCCTTGCAGACGCAGAAAGGCGAGATCGGCGCGTACGGCCTTGGAGCCGGGCAGCACGATCAGATCTGCTGCCGGAATGGTTTCATCCGGGCCAATGAAGCGGAAGTCGATTTGCGGGTGCAGGCGTAGCGCGTCGAAATCGGTGTGGTTCGAGATGCGCGGCGTAACCGGCACAATCACGCGCAGGCGCAGACCTGCGCCAGTCGGAGCGACGACATCGCGCGCAATCGCGTCTTCGGCTTCCAGCTGCAGGCCGTGCAGATAGGGCAGCACGCCGAGCACGGGCTTGCCGGTGCGTTCTTCCAGCCAGTCCAGACCACTCTGCAGCAGGGCGATGTCGCCCCGGAAGCGGTTGATCACGAAGCCCTTCACGCGAGCTTGCTCGGTTGTGGAGAGCAGATCGAGGGTGCCGACCAGATGCGCGAACACGCCGCCACGGTCGATATCCGCCACGATAATCACCGGGCAATCCACCGCCTCGGCGAAGCCCATGTTGGCGATGTCATTCGCGCGCAGATTGATCTCGGCGGGCGAGCCGGCGCCTTCGACGATCACCGCCTCGTACTGGCTGCACAGGCGGGCAAAGGAATCGAGCACGGCAGCCTGTGCGGTGGCTTTGTAGGCGTGGTAATCCAGTGCATCCATGTTGCCAATGGCATGGCCCTGAATGATCACCTGCGCGCCGACATCAGTATTCGGCTTGAGCAGCACCGGGTTCATGTCGGTAGTGGGCGCGATGCGGCAGGCCATGGCCTGTGCGGCCTGGGCGCGACCGATCTCGCCGCCATCAGCGGTGACGGCAGAATTGAGCGCCATATTCTGCGGCTTGAAGGGTGCAACGCGCACGCCTTTGCGTGCGAGCCAGCGACAGATCGCGGCGACCACGGTGCTCTTGCCGGCGTCCGAGGTGCAGCCTTGCACCATGAGGGTTTTGGCATTCATGGCATGGTCCTCTCGGGGCGCGTAGGGTGCGCATTGCGCACCGGCTTAGCTTGTACGTTGGCCGAATCGGTGCGCCATGCGCACCCTACGAAAACCGTGCGGTTCATCGCATGACCTCGTTCAGCACGGCGTCGAGTTTCTGCCACTGCGCCTCATCCCCTGGCAGGCCGAAACGCAGGCCGCCATCGAAGGCGCGAAGCAGCACGGCGCCTTGGGCGAAGGCAGTGAAGAGTTCGCCGGCCAGCGGCGTGGGTACCCAGCGGAACAGCGCGCAACCTGAGGGGCTGTGCAGGGCGTGCGCACTCAGCAGGGCGGCGAGGCGTGCACTGGCGGCAGCGAGTTGTGCTGATTGCTCGGCATGCCAGGCGCGGTCGGCCAGCGCGCGTTGGGCTACCCAGCGCGCTGGGCCGCTGACGGTCCACGGGCCGAGGCGGTCGGCCAGCGCATCCAGCAAGCGATCTTCGGCGGCGATGAAGCCGCAGCGGATGCCGGCGAGGCCCCAGAATTTGCCCAGTGAGCGCAACACGATCAGCCCTGGCTGGCGCGTGTCGCTCAGCACGCTGAGCTCGGGCGTGGCGTCGATGAAGGCTTCATCCACCACCAGCAGGCCACCGCGAGCGGCGAGGCGTGAATGCCATTCGCGTAGCGTGGTGGGTGGCACGATGCGGCCGGTGGGATTGTTCGGGTTGGTGAGGAGCAGCACGTCGAGTCGTTCGATGGCCTGCGCGGCATCGGCATAGTCGATGAGTTCGACCTGATGCCCGGCGCCATGCCAGGCCTTGAAGTGCTCGGCGTAGCAGGGCGAAAGGATTCCGACGCGACGCGGCGTAAACAGCTGCGGCAGAGTCTGGATCGCAGCTTGCGAACCGGCCAGTGGCAGCACGCGCTGGCCGCCGAAATAGGCGAGGCTGGCCATGGCCAGACCGTCGTCGTCTTCGGGCAGGCGGCGCCAGACTTCGGCAGGCAGGGGCGGCACCGGCCAGCCCGTCGGGTTGATGCCGGTGGACAGATCCAGCCAGTGCTGCAGCGGGATGCGGAAGTCATGCGCGGCGGTGCGCAGGCGGCCGCCATGCGTAAGCTTAGAGGAAGTGAGCAAGAGCATCCCCCAAGCCTATCACCAGCATCCAGAGCCATAGGCTGCGTGCAATCAGGTCCAGTGCGCGCGGGATGTCGCGCCCCTCGGCAGGCCGGCCCGCGCCGAGCGCTGGGCGCTCTTCGATGATGCCTTCGTAGATGGCGCTGCCACCCAGCTGCAGGCCCAGGCTGCCTGCGCCAGCGGCCATCACCGGGCCGGCGTTAGGGCTGCTCCATGAGCCGGCCTGGGCGCGCCAGCTGGCAAGCGCGCGGCGAGTCTGGCCGAGCAGGGCGTAAGTCAATGCGGTGAGGCGTGCGGGAATCAGGTTGAGCCCATCATCGATACGCGCGGCCACTTTGCCGAAGCGTTCGAAGCGCGCATTGCGATAGCCCCACATGGCGTCCAGCGTATTGGCAAGGCGGAACAGGATCACGCCGGGCGCGCCGGCGATGGCGCACCAGAAGATCGCGCCGAAGATGGCGTCGTTGCCATTTTCGAGCAGGGATTCGGTGGTGGCACGGGCGATCTGCTCTTCGTTCATCTGCGCGGTTTCGCGGCTGACCAGGTAGCCGGTGCGGCGGCGTGCTTCTTCCAGGTCGCCGTGCTGCAGCGCCTGCGCTACATCGCTGCCATGCTCGGTGAGGGCGCGGGCGCCCAGCGCGAAGTAGAGTGCGATGCCGTCCATGATCCAGCCATACGGGGTTTTGTTCAGCCACGCGGCTGCCAGCGTGAGGGGGGCGACGAGCAGTGCCCAGCCCAGCGCACCTCGCAGGATGCGCGCGTGGCCAATGTTGAGGCGCTTTTCGAGCCAGGCTGCCGCGTTGCCGAAGCCCACCAGCGGATGCCAGCGCGGCACTTCGCCGAAGAGGCGGTCGAGCAGCACGCCGAGCAGGATGGACAGGCTGATGCTCATGCGTGGCGCTCCGCCCAGCGCCGGATGATGGCGGCGAGCTGGTGCAGACCATCGGTGAGCGCAGCCGGGCCGGGCTGCAGGATGTCGCAGGATCTGATCTCGTGCAGCTGGCCGTTGCGTACAGCGGGCACGGCGTTCCAGCCGGGGCGCCCCAGCACCTGCTCGGGCTGGAATTTCTTGCCACACCAGGAGGCGATCAGAATATCCGGCGCACGGCGGACCACTTCGAGTGGGTCGGCAATGATGCGCTGCTTCGCTGACTTGTGCTGCTTGAGTTCCGGGAAGCATTCTTCGCCACCGGCCAGCACGATCAGCTCGGCGACCCAGCGGATGCCGGAGATCAGTGGCTCGTTCCATTCCTCGAAATACACGCGCGGCTGGCGCGGCTGGCGAGCGGTTTCCTGTGTGACCCTATCCAGCCCCGCACGTAACTCGGCCACCAGCGCCGCGGCTTTGTCCGGCACGCCAGCCAGCGCGCCCACGGTGTAGATCGTGGCGAGGATTTCTTCGATGCTGCGCTGATTGGTGATCAGCACATTCACGCCGCTGCGGATCAGCTGCGAAGCAATGTCTGCCTGCAGGTCGGAGAAGCCGATGACCAGATCCGGTTCCAGGGCGAGGATCTTGTCGATCTTCGCGCTGGTGAAGGCCGAGACTTTGGGCTTTTCCTTGCTGGCCCGCTCGGGCCGCACGGTGTAGCCGGAGATGCCGACGATACGGGCCTCCTCGCCGAGTAGATAGAGCGTCTCGGTGGTTTCTTCCGTCAGGCAAACGATGCGTTGCGCGCCGCTCATGCCGAAAACAGCGCTGCGACCGCCTCCGGATTGGAGGGGAAGTAGAAGTGGATGTAGCTGGCGGTGGTGCGGCCGACGCGATAGACGGCCTCCGTTGTCGGCCCGCCATTCGGGTTCGTGCCGGTGGCAATCGGCGTCAGCGGGGTTTCGCTGCGTGAGTAGTGGAAGCTGTGGCCGCGCAGGCGGCCTTCGGGCAGGTCCACGCCCTGCAGGCCCAGTGCGGCGAGTTTTTTCTGCATCAGCGCGGCGCCTTCGAGCAGGCCGAAGCCGGCGTACATGGCGCCATCGCTGGTCACCAGGGTCTCGAACAGGCTCATCATGCCGCCGCATTCGGCGAGCAGAGGTTTGCCGGCCGTGCTGTGAGCGAGTAATGCAAGCTGCATGGTGGTGTTGGCAGCTATTTTCGCCGCGTGCAGCTCCGGGTAGCCGCCGGGCAGCCACACGGCATCGCAGTCCGGTAGCGCTTCATCATGCAGCGGCGAGAAGAAGCTGAGCTCCGCGCCGAGCGCACGTAAGGTGTCGAGGTTGGCGGGGTAGGTGAAGCAGAAGGCTTCGTCGCGGGCGATGGCGATGCGCTTGTTCTGTAGGGCGGGCTTCAGTCCGCCAGGTGTGACTGAAGTCGCACTTGCGGATGCCGCTGCCGCGTCCCATTCCAGCAGCAGCGAGGGGTCGAAACGCAGCGCAGCGGCGGTGTGGTCCAGCTTGGCATCCAGATCAGCCAGCTCGGAAGCGGGCAGCAGACCCAGATGGCGCTCGGGCAGGGTGATCGAGGCTTCGCGCGGCAGCCAGCCGAGGCCGGGAATGTGCGGTGGTAGTGATTCGAAGAGCATGCCGGCATGGCGTTCGCTGCCGACACGGTTGGCAATCACGCCGGCAAATTCCAGATCCGGCTGGAAGCTGGCGAGGCCATGTGCCAGTGCGCCGAAGGTCTGAGCCATGGCGCTGCCGTCGATCACGGCCACAATCGGCAGATTGAAGGCGCGTGCCAGATCGGCGCTGGAAGGCTTGCCATCGAAGAGGCCCATCACGCCTTCAACCAGGATCAGGTCGACCTCCTGGGCTGCCTGCGCGAGCTGGGCGCGGCAATGCTCAAGGCCACCCATGAAGAGATCCAGCTGGTAACAGGGCGTGCCGCTGGCGACCTGGTGAATCATCGGGTCGAGAAAGTCCGGCCCGGTCTTGAACACCCGTACGCGCTCGCCTCGGCTACGCGCCTGACGAGCCAGGGCAGCGGTAACGGTGGTCTTGCCCTGGCCGGACGCCGGCGCAGCAATCAGGAAGGCGCGGCAAGTCATGTAGCGTGTTCCGTCGAGTAAGGATTCATCACCATTCCACCCCCGGCATGGCCTTCACGCCGGCGTGATAGGCGTGTTTGGTGAGGTCCATGGTGGTGACGGTGTCGGCTATCTCGATCAGACCTTCCGGCGCAGCCCGACCGGTGATGATCACATGCTGCATGTCCGGCCGGCTCATGAGTTCGCGGCTGATTTCGTCCAGTGGCAGCCAGCCGTATTTGAGGGTGTAGGTGAATTCGTCGAGGATCAGCAGATCGATGGCCGGGTCGCGCAGGTAAGTCACGACCTGTTGCCAGGCTGCGCGGGCAGTCGCTTTGTCCTGCGCATCGTTCTGGGTGTCCCAGGTGAAGCCATCGCCCATCACATGCCATTTGACGCGCGGATGCTCGCGGAAGAAGGCTTCCTCGCCGGTATCCGAGCGGCTCTTGATGAACTGCACGACGGCACAGTTCATGCCGTGTCCGAGCGCACGGGCCAGTACGCCGAAGGCTGCACTGCTCTTGCCCTTGCCGTTGCCGGTATTGACCAGCAGCAGGCCGCGTTCTTCATCGGCGGCCGCGATGTTCGCGTCGATGATGGCTTTCTTGCGGGCCATGCGCGCCAGGTGGCGGGCTTCGCGTTCGCTGTGGGCGGCTTCGCTCATGTTCTCTCCTCGGGCGCAGCCGGCGGGTGCCGGCTGCGGGTAAGCACTTTACTTGGGTTGATAGCGCAGGGTCAGCCAGGCGCTGGTCCCTGCCTGGTTATAGCCATACGCCGTCTGGTAGTTCTTGTCGAACACGTTCTCGAGGCGGGTCTGGGCACGCCAGTCCTTGTTGAGTGCGTATTCGGCACGCAGATCGGTGGTGGCATATCCACCCAGCTTGATCTTGTTGGCGGCATCGTCATAACGCGAGCCGACACCGTTCAGGCTGGCGCCGATGCTCCAGGCGCCGAGTTGGTGGTCTGCGTCAAGACGGCCGAACTGGCGGGCTCGGCGCACCAGCAGATTGCCATCGGTGCTGCTGCCGGATTGATCCTGCGGATTCTGCAAGGTGGCGCTGGCGGCCAGCGTGGTGTTGCCGAAGTGCTGCTTGGCGCCCAGCTCCAACCCGGTGATGCGGGCCTTGGAGACATTGCTCGGGATCCAGATAGCCGAGCCGGTGCTGATCGGTGCCCAGGCAATCAGATTGCTGACCTCCGTGCGGAACAGGCTGGCTTCCCAGCTGAAGCCGCCGGTCTTGCCGGAAGCACCGAGTTCGCTGCTGCGTGATTTCTCGGGTTGCAGATCCGGATTGCCGGCACCCGGGTAGTACAGGTCATTGAAGCTCGGTGCCTTGAAGGCGGTGCCATAACTGGCTCGCAGGCGCAGGGCGGGGGTGAAGGTGTAGCCCAGCGCGAGGCTGCCGGTGTTGTGATGGCCGTACTGTTCGTTCTTGTCGTGGCGTCCGGCAACTTGCAGATCGACGCGCCCGATGTCGGCCAGATACTGACCGAACACGGCCTGATTGACGCGGCTATCCAGCGCGTAGTTGGTGCTGCTCAGCGCTTCGTCATACAGGTAGTCGTAGCCGCCGACCAGCTGGTGGCCTTCGGCCAGGGTGAAATCGTTCTGCCAGCTGGCTTGGCTGCGGCGTGTGTCGAAGCGCGAGGAGAACTTGTCATCCTTGAAATTCTTCGAGGCATCCAGGGTCTGAGCTAGCTTGAAGGACGTGGTGTAGCGCTCGCTGGCCGCCCAGCGAAGATTGCCAGCGTAGAGGTCCTGCTGCAGATCGGTAAGGTTCGGATTGCCGTCATATTCGTTGCGACCCTCGGTGTGCAGGGCTTGGGCGTCGTAACTCAGGTTTTCACCGATGCGGCCGCCGCCGCGTACATTCACTGTGCTGCGAGTGTAGCCGTCACGATCCGATTCTGGCGCGCTGCCGCCATCCTTGACGTTGATGCCGCGCGTGGTGAGGCCCGACGCGCCGAGGTTGAGCCAGGCGTCCGGCGAGCCAAAGCCACCCGCAGCCGAGCCCTCGAAGCTGTGGCGCGAACCACCAGTGAGGCTCAGACTGGTGGGCTGCACACCCTTCCTGGTGAAGATCTGGATCACACCGCCGATGGCTTCCGAGCCATACAGGCTGGCACGCGGGCCGCGCACGAGCTCGATGCGTTCGATTTGTTCGATCGGTAGATCCTGCAGAGCGGTGCCGCCACTGGTGGCCGAGCCGACTTTCACGCCATCGATCAACACCAGGGTGTGATCCGAGTTGGTGCCGCGCAGGAACAAGGAGGTCGTCTTGCCGGGGCCGCCGTTATTGGCGAACTGCACGCCGGGCAGACCGCGCAGCAGATCCGGCACCGAGCGGGCCTGTTGCTGCTCGATCTCCTTGCGGGTGATGACGCTGACCGAAGTGAGGGTTTCCTCGGCGCTGCGCGCCACGCGGTTGGCGGTGATCACCACTGGCGCGAGTTCGGTTTCCTGAGCCAGCACAGGATGGGAGAGGGCCAGCAGCAAGGCCGCCGGCAGGGTTTTGTGAGTGAAATTCAAGACAGACTCCTTCCGTGCCGCCCGCACGGATCATAGACAGGGGCGGGGCGTCGGGAAGGAGAAAACGCGGAACGTGAGGGAGCGGTTCCGGTCACCGCCCTCCGCGATGCGCCTCGAATACGCTTCGGGCCGGTCTCCGGACTCGCGAGTGAAGAAAACTCTTCCGACACAACGCCTTCCCGTGCAAAAGCACAGTGGCTGCCTGCTGCGTCTTGACTCGCTTACCGTTGCGGGGGCAGTGCCGGAATGGCAATATCCTGTGGATACGGCGCACCGGCTTCCCGTTTAATCCGCACCAAGGGCATGGGGCGGACACCTGAAGCAGCGCGCATTTTAGCCGAACGGCAGGTGCTTTGCGTTGACCGGTTTTGCTGCGCAGCACTACCATCAGCAGATGGATGCCGAACTCACCAGTCTCGAAACCCGTCTTGCCACGCTGCTCGCCGAGTACAAAGGCCTGCACCTCGAAAACCGCGAACTGACTACTCGCGTGGCCACTCTGCAAGCCGAAAACAAACGCCTCGGCGAGAAGGTGGCGGTGGCAACGGAACGCGTTGAAGCGCTGCTCAAACGTCTGCCGGTCGAGGATGAAAAATGAGCGAAGCCGTGAAGATCCAGATTATGGGCCGTGAGTACCAGGTATCGGTCAAGCCAGATGAGCGTGAAACGCTGCAGGCGGCGGTGGAAATGGTCAACGCGAAGCTTCAGCAACTGCTCGGCAAGAACTCATCGGGCAGCGAATCTACTGCCGTGATGTGTGCCCTGATGATTGCGCATGAGGCCGTGGTGGCTCAGCGCACGGCAGGCTTGGACATGCCTTCCTATCAGCGTAGAATCGAGGCCATGATCCGCCAGATCGATCAGGCTTCAATGAAACAGGAGAAGCTTTTCTGAGCGGTTTGTGTAGTCAGGATATGTCCTCACAGCGCAGTGACTGATCCTGGCCGATAAAGAATTCAAGGACGGCCGAAACAAAGGCGGTCCGGCAAGTTTTCCCCTGCGGTGTTCGTTTGAGCCTTAAGCTCCTTGAACCAATGTCTACGCGACATGGTTGTCGGCCCACCAAGCCGCTGTTGTGAGCGCCCCTTATGCCGGGCGCACCTGAAGCGGCCGGGTAGATGACCCCCTGAACCCAGGTTCAGGAATACGGCTCGACGGCACATGCGGGGGACCCAACAAAGGCGCGAAGCTTCCGGCTTCGCGCCTTTTCATTTTTCCGGGCCGCCGCCGGGTGACTGGCCTCTCTGGACCGGCTGGCGGCACAATGCGTGAATCAGGTTTCTTGCCGAGGGAAGCATGCGCTACTGGTTGATGAAGAGCGAGCCGGACGATTGCAGCATCGACGATCTGGCCGCCATGCCGCAACAGACGGTGGCGTGGCACGGCGTACGCAACTATCAGGCGCGCAACTTCATGCGCGACTCCATGCGCCCTGGCGATCTGGCCTTCTTCTACCATTCATCCTGCCCTAGGCCCGGGATCGCTGGCATTGCACAGGTGGCGAGTCTGGCCTATCCGGATGCCAGCCAATTCGATCCGGCCAGTCGTTTCTTTGATCCGAAGTCCGTGCCCGAGCAGCCACGCTGGCTCAATGTTGATGTGCGTTTTGAGCGCAAGCTTGAACTGATTCCGCTGCTTGAGTTGCGCCGTCATGCGGCGCTGGCAAAAATGCGCCTGCTTCAACCCGCCAGTCGTTTGTCGATCACGCCAGTCGCCCCCGAAGAGTGGCAATTCATTCTGGCGACACTGGCGCGGGATGCCTGAGCACGAGTCCGTTTTGCTGATGGAAAGCCCCCTGGGCAAGTGCCCAGCTAAGAAAGCGCAGGGTGTTTGAAATGGAAACAGGGGCTTATACCCTAGGGCGTAAGGGTTTTCCCTTATCTATTTGATTCTATTGGTGTTGTTACGGCGCGACGATAAAAAAGTTTTAAGCCAAAAAAGTATTTTGATACACCCATAAGTCTCAATGATGTGTAAGAATTCTTCTCACCACGGAGTCAGCTCCGCGACCGCAAGGCGCCAGGGCACACCGGGGAGAGTGAGGAGACAGGGCGTTCCGTCAGAGAATGCCTTATATGGAGCGCGCCACGGGCAGCTGCTCCTGGTAGCAGCGAGCAGCCGGGCCCCGGGGGGCCCGGTTTGCCCGGTCAGACGAATTTGGCCCTCAGCTCAGCTCAGCTGAGCTTTGGGCAGGTGACCGAGGGGGTCACAAGAAGGGGGAGGGAAATCCGCGATTCGGATTTCCTCAATTTGGGACGGGAAGTCACGGCGTGACTTCCCGTTTTTTTATGTGCGTCTTGCGGCGTGGCAGTAAGTGTTATGCCGAGACGTGCAGAAACCCCTATTCGCAAACCCTGATAAATTTTTCCTCATCTCCTGCATAGGATGAAGCAAGGCCGGTTTTCCGCTTCAACTACAGGAGGTTCATCATGGCTGCCATTGCAAGCGCTCCGTTGCCGGTGCTGAAGCATGAGACATTTCATAGTGACAATGATCGCGAACACGATGGTTTGGAGGCTGAACTCGCGCCGGACTTTGATCGTGGAAGAATTCTGGAAGACCTGATTGTGGGCGAGCATGGGCGCGCCGAGGAAGAAGGCATGAAGCTGTTGCTCAAGGGCGGCATGATCTGAACCGTCCGTTCTACGCAGGATTTAGGGTTTGTGGTTGCCGTTCTTGGCATCGCGCTGACCTGAAAAACAAAAGCCCCCGTTGCCGGGGGCTTTTTCCTTGCTGTGGGCCGTTGAGTGGCCCGCCAGGATTAGTTGCCGAAGCTGTAGGTTGCGGCGAGGTTCAGGCGCGGTTCGGTACCGCTCTGGCCGTCCAGCGTATCGCGGTGGGAGAGCATGAACTCGCTGCCCAACTCGATGTTGGCCACCGGGTTCCACAGCAGGCCGATGCTGCCGCTGCGAATCGAGCGGTTAAGGGTGCCCTTGCCGTTCTGGTTGGCGTACTCAACATAGTTGCCGTTGTAGGTACGTTGTTGACCGTAAGCGAGCGTTGAGCGCAGCGTGTCGCTGAATTTGTGTTGCAGCGAAAAGACCATGCCCAGTTCGCGCGGCAGGTAAACCTTGCTGGTGGCCGAGTCGGCGATAGCACCAACGGATTCGTTGAAGAAGCGGCCCATGCCTTCGCCGTAGCTGAAGCTGGTCAGGAAGGCGGTGCTGTCGGTGATCTTGAACGAGTTGCCGAGGCCGAGGCCGTAGCCGCGCTTGGCAGCGCTGGTGACATCGCTCTTGATGGCGTTGTCAGTGGTCAGGCCGCGCACGGCGATGTGGCCCCAGTCGAAGGCACGATCCCAGCGCAGGACCAGATCCGGCGTGCGCGAGATGTTGTCGCCGCTGTCCTTGCCTGTACCCTTGGTTTCGAGTGCGGCGATGAAGTTGCCAGCGCCAGCGGTGGCGTAGGTGTAGCGGATTTGCGGCTGACGCAGCGAGGTGTTGCCGGTCGGGCCGTTGAAGTCCACCACATCCGGGCTGGAGTCCAGATCCATGAAGGTGGACCAGGTCTGGCCGAGCAACCAGCCACCCACTTGGCCGTAGGCGTGACGCAGGCGCATGGTGTTGGAGTCGGTGTAGAAGTCGCCTTCAACCTTGGTCGTGAGCGAGCCCAGCGCGGTCGGCGTGAAGGCTTCGAAGCCCAGGCGCGAAACGTTGGCGAACATATAGGTTTCGTTCTTGCGGGCAGCGTCGGCCGTGCCGTTCAGGGCGATGTTGGGCTGATAGGCTGCGTAGTCGCCGCCGTTGCTGCGGTTGTTACGGCCACCGAAGTTATGCACCGCGTCGAGGCGGGCAAAGCCGTACAGGCGCACCGAAGTCTCCTCGCCGGCACGACGCGTCGAGCCGGGGATGTCGCCCTTCATGACCACTTCCTTGCTCTGAGCTTCGACCTGATTGGCCAGATCCTGGCGCTGCTTGGCTTCGGCAGCCTGGCTGGTCTTGAGATCAGCGATCTGCTTCTGCAGTTCGGCGATCTGTTTTTCGAGCAGATCAAGTTTGGTATCGGCGGCGAAGGAAGGAAGGCTCAGTGCTGCGGCGACGGCGCCGACAAGGATGCGTTTTTTCATGGATTCACACTCACTTGATGGTTGAAAGGACGGGCAAAGCTCATGCTGCGTGCTTGATCTGCTTCAGGAAAGCCTGGGCACGCGGGTGATTCGGGGCAGAAAAGAACTGTTGCGGGTCTGTACTTTCTTCTACGATCTGGCCGTGATCGAAAAAAATCACACGGTCAGCTACTTCTCGGGCAAAGCCCATTTCGTGGGTCACGATCAGCATGGTCATGCCACTTTTCGCGAGATCCCGCATGACCAGCAGCACTTCGTTAACCATTTCCGGGTCCAGCGCCGAAGTAGGTTCGTCGAAGAGCATCACCTTGGGCTGCATGGCGAGTGCGCGGGCAATGGCGACACGCTGCTGCTGGCCGCCTGAAAGCTGGCTCGGATATTTATGAGCATGCGCTGAGAGGCCTACCCGCTCTAGCAATTCCAGTGCCACTTGCTCGGCTTTGGCGCGACTCCATTTGCGCACCCGGCGTGGTGCCAGGGTGATGTTGTCCAGCACGGTCATGTGGCTGAACAGGTTGAAGCTCTGGAAAACCATGCCGACTTCCGTACGCACGGCGTCGATGTGCTTGAGGTCGTCGTCAAGCAGGATGCCGTCGACCGTGATGCGTCCGGCATCGTGCTTCTCCAGATGATTTATGCTGCGGAGCAGGGTGGATTTGCCGGAGCCGGAGGGGCCGATGATGCAGACCACTTCACCTTCGCGGAAGGTGACCGAGACGTCATTGAGGGCAGTGAAGCTGCCCCAGCTCTTGCGGACGTTTTCGACTTCGATGATCGGTTTGCCGTTGCGCATGGTGCTTAGCGTTTTCCGACAGCCAGCTTGCGCTCGAGCGCCGCGGCGAACTGGGTGAAGGTGGTGGTGAGCAACAGGTAGATGGCTGCCACGGTGATGAATACAGGGACGGGCTGAAAGCTCTCGGCCTGGACGCGCGAGCTGACCATCGAAAGTTCCACCACGCCGATGGCATAAGCCAGCGAGGAATCCTTGAGTAGGGCCACCATGTTGTTGGCCAAGGGGGGCAGTGAGATGCGCACGGCCTGTGGCAGCACGATGTCCCAAAAGGTGTATAGCGCACTCAGACCCAGGGAGCGGGCGGCTTCTACCTGACCATTCGGAACGGCGTTGATCCCGGCGCGAATAACCTCAGCGTTGTAGGCGCCGACGTTTAACGAAAGCGCAATGACGGCCGTCCAGAATTCCGACAGCTGGAGCTGCGGCGCAATCGCGGGCAGGGCGAGGAAGAAGAACAGGATCTGCAGCAGCAAGGGTGTGCCGCGGATGATCCAGACATAAAGGTCGGCAATCCAGCGCAAGGGGGGAAGGTGCGAGCGTTTGCCAAGTGCCGTGAGTACGCCCAGCACAATGCCGAAGAAGCAGGCCCACAGGGTGAGCTGGATGGTGGTCAGGGCGCCTTCAGCGAACTGGGTCGCGGCCGGACCGATGGGGTCCGGCAAGGCGGCCAGTGGCAGGGCCATCAGCCACAGGATGAGGCCGAGACCGATAACGGAGCCGGCAAGGATCAGCGAGTCGCGATCTTTGAGTTTATGGATCATGTTCTCAACAAGTCGGCGGGCATCGCAAGGATGCCCGCGGTGTCAGCGAAAGTGCACGAAATTTAGTTCGTGCAGCTGATGTCTTCCTGGAAGTACTTTTCCGAGATCGCTTTTAGCGTGCCATCAGCCTTGATCGCAGCCAGACCCTTGTTGAGTTGCTCGTGCAGTTCGTTATTGCCCTTGCGGTGAATCATCGAGACGCGCTCGACGAAGACCATGTCGCCGCCCTTGATGCCTTCAGCAGAATTCTTGGCGAGTGCGTTCTTGGCAACGAAGCGATCGGTGATCCAGGCATCCACGCGACCACCCAGCAGGGCTTGAAGTGCGTCGGTGTCCTTCGGATAGGTCTTGACCTCCTTGGCGCCGGAAACCTTCTTGGCGGCTTCAGCGTAGGTCGTGGCGAGTTGCACGCCAAGGGTCTTGCCAGTGAGTTCAGTGGCCTTCAACGGGCCGCCGGCCTTGGCCACGATCTGGCCACCGGAGCAGTAGTGCGGTGTGGTGAAGTCGACCGACTTGGCGCGCTCTTCGGTATAGCCGTGGCTGGCGATGGCGACATCGAAGCGATCCTGGCGAATGCTGGCGATCAGGGCATCGAAAGCCAAGGCGCGCCATTCAAGCTTGAGGCCCAGCTTCTTGGCGACGGCTTCCATCACATCGATTTCATAACCGGTGAGACGCGAGCCCTGGAAATAATTGAACGGAGGGTACGCGCCTTCACTGGCAGCGATCAGCGTGCCGGATTGTTTGACGGCAGCCCAGTCGCGGGCTTGCACGCCAGTGGCGGCACAGACGAGGCCGAGGGCCAAGGCGAAGGTGTGGATCGCGCGCATGAGCTTTTCTTACTCCGGAATAGTTGAAAAGACGAACCAAGGGTGTACGCAATGGTATGGAAAACGCAGAACGCTGTCCATGCGTGAAACTAATACCTTGGTTCTATACCGGGTATGTCAAAAAACACATAAAAAATCCCGCCCGGAGGGGCGGTTTGCGCTTTGGGCCACAGTTTCAAGCATGCCGCCTAAAGGCCATATTGTTCGTGGTAGACGAACACGCCTAGAGCGGCCAGCGCGTACGGTGCCAGCGTGCTCAGGATGGCCACAAGGATCTTGCGGCTGCGGTCCGAAAGGGTGAAGTGCAGTCCATGCGGGATGTGGACAGGATGGGCGAGTTTCATGGTGATCTCCTTGAATCCGGTCGTGCACGGGCTTGCCAGCAGGGGCAAGATGGCGCATGAATGGGGCGTACGGGCGAGTCGCGCGTCAGCGCGACGGCTCAGGGCACATGGCTCGGGCGCGACGGCCTGAGCTGCGGGGAGGGCTCGCAAGGAGACAGCGGAAAGCAGCCGGGCGCCTTGCGTTTGTCCCGCTAGAAATGCGGTTTGACATGGGGTCACCTCGTTCAAGTGCTTGAACTATAGGCGCTGATCTGGTCGAATGGGCTTAATTCATTGTTCGGTAATATTGGATAATGCAGGCGCTCAAGCATTTTTCTGAATTGCAGACCTTCCTGGCGGTAGCGGAGCTGGGGTCCTTTTCGGCGGCGGCCAAGCGACTCGGACTAGCCCGTTCGACCGTCAGTACCCAGGTGCAGGCGCTGGAGCGGGCCCTGGGGCTGGCGCTGTTTCACCGCACCACACGGCATGTATCGCTGACGGCCGATGGTGAGCGTTACGCGGCACGTGCCGGGGTGCTGGTGAGCGGGCTGGAGGAACTCACTGCGGAGTTCTCGCAGCGCGCTGGGAGGGTTGCCGGGCGCCTGCATGTGCAGATGACCGAGTCGATTGCCAATACTCTGGTGCTGCCGCGGATGGCGGAGTTCCTGCGTGCCTACCCGGATCTCGCGCTGCGCATCTCACTCTCCGAGCGCGCGCCGGATCTGGCGGCTGAAGGCATTGACGTGGCCCTGCGCCTCTCGGATAACAAGGACTCGGCCTATCGTTACAAGCGCTTTGGCCAGGTGAGTTTCGTGATGGCGGCGAGTCCGGCTTATCTGGCGCGCTTTGGTGTGCCGCGCCATCCGAACGACTTGTTGCGTCACCAGACTATCGATTTCTTCGATGCCGATGCCGGACGAGCCATCGATTACGTGCTGGTGAAGGGGCGTGAGGAAATTAGTGTGACGGCCGACGGTGACCTGGCGGTGGATAATGCACGTGCTGGCCTGACCTGCGCCCTGGCGGGGCTGGGTATCTATGAGGACTTCGATTTCCTGCTGCGTCCGCACCTGCAGGAGGGCAAATTGGTGCGTGTGTTGCCGGACTGGCGCCGCCCCGGTCCTGCGGTGCTGGCCCTGTATCCGGGGGGGCATCAGAACTCGGCGCCGGTGCGGGCCTTCCTGAAATTTCTCGACATGGTGCTGAGCCCCGCCTTGAAGGGGGGCGGTGTTGCCTGAACCCCACGGCCTGTGTGGCGGCCAGACCGCATTGTTGCGCTGCGCAGGGGGCGCCCGACGGGATCGGTTATTGTTCGCCCTGACTTCAAATTGAGCCGCTCTTCCCATGCCCGGAAAACTCAATCGCAGTGCCCTCCTGATTCTCGCCATCGCCGGCTTCCTGCTGCTCAGCCTGGGGGGCTGGGTGGCCTGGTCCGGCGTACGCACTGATGTGGACGGCATGAATCAGCGCGCGGTGCCGGCGCTGATCGCGGTGACCGACATCAGCACCGACTACCGTGAATTGCGCGCCGTGCTTCAGGGGATGGCGCAGGAGCCTGACGCGGGAGAGCGTGAAGTCTTCCGGGAGCGCTATGAGCGCGATCTGCTGCACCTGCAAGGCGGGCTGGCGGCCCTGCGTGGTTTGGGCATGAGCAGCCCGGCACTTGATGAAGTCACCGAGGCCTATCAGCAAGCCGCCGGCAGGACGGCCATGGTGGCCATGACTGGCCAGCGCGATGCCGCCCATGCCCTTGTGTATAGCAGCCTGATTCCGGCCGAGCGCCAGTTGCAGGCCTATATCGACGAGATCCGGCGTGAGGTTCAGGCGCAGCAGAAGGCGGTGGCCAAGAGCCTTAGCCTCGGCGGCTTCAAGTTGCTTGCGTACAGCATTGCCAGTCTCTGTCTCGGGCTCGGGCTGTGGATGTTGCTGGCGCCGCCGGTAGCGGTACTGGTGCCGGCCGGTCACGATGTGTTGCTGTCGCGCGAAATCGCTGCGGTGCTGTATGGCTACACCGGCAGCGTGGTGCCGGCCTCCCTGGTGACTTCGGCGGCGCTGGTGACGGTCTTCCTGGGCCATCCTGAACGCATCATGCTGTACTGCTGGTGGGCCGTATCGCTCGGCGTTCTGACGGCGCGTACCACGGCTTACCTGCGCTGGCACGCGGTGCGCGACACGGATTTTGACGGCCCGACCGCGATTCGCCATTTCAGTGCCGGGGCCTTGGCCATGGCACTGGTGTGGGGCTGTTTTCCGGTGCTGTTCTTTGCCGAGGCGAGCGCCCTGCAACGGATTGCCATGGCTTTTGTGTTTGCCGCCATGGCTGGTGCGGGTGCGGCGGTACTGGCGCCTTTGCGGCGGATCTCGCTGCTCTATCTGTCCCTGATGCTCTTGCCCCAGGTGCTGCTGTTTGCGGCCGAAGGCAGCCGCCTTGACGTGACTGTGGCGGTACTTAGCATGGGCCTGCTGGTGATGCTGGCCGCCTCGGCCATGGCGGCACGCCAGACCACGCTCTCGGCGCTGCTGCTGAGCCGTGAGAACAAGCGGCTGGCGGAAGAGTCGGTGTTGCGCCAACTGGAGCTGGAGCAGTTGAACACCACCCTTGAGGATCGGGTGCATGAGCGTACCGTTCAGCTCGAAGTCGAGATGGATGCGCGTGAAAGCTATGCCGATCAGCTCAAGGAGCTGGCCTTGCATGACCCGCTCACCGGGCTGCTCAACCGGCGCGCGCTGGCTGGCCGGATGGATGAGGTACTGGCAAGGGCGGCCGGTATCGGCATGGGCGTGCAAGTGCTGTTCATCGACCTGGACCGCTTCAAGGACGTGAATGACGTGCAGGGCCATTTTGTGGGCGATCAGGTGCTGATCGAGCTGGCCCAGCGTTTGCGCCGTACCCTGCCGGAAGCTGCTGTGGTGGCACGCTGGGGTGGGGATGAATTCGTGGTGGTGGTGCCGGCGCCGGCCGGGCTGAATCATGCTGGCGGCATTCGGGCGGCAATCATGGAACCAGTGCGGGTGCGCGATCACGAAGTGAGGCTGGATGCCAGCATCGGCATCTCGCTGTTCCCCGAGCAGGGGACTGATGTGGATGTGCTGGTACGCCAGGCTGATGTGGCGATGTACCAGGTCAAGCTCAAGGGCCGCTCCGGCGTGCAGCTCTACGATCCGGCGATGGGCGACAGCATCCGCCGCCAGCACGAACTTGGCCAGGCTCTGCGCGAGGCGATGGCACATGATGCACTGAGCCTGGTGTTTCAGCCGGTAGTGCCGGAAGTGGCGGGCCATGCGCTGAAGATGGAGGCCTTGCTGCGCTGGGAGCACCCGGTGCGCGGCGTGATTTCACCAGCCGAATTCATTCCGGTGGCCGAGGATGGTGGCCTGATCGGCCCGCTCGGGCGCTGGGTGTTGTTCCGCGCCTGCCACGAAGCGCTGGCCTGGAGTGGTGATACGGTGATTGCGGTGAATGTGTCGGCGCTGCAGGTAATGTCCGGCGAATTGCTTGGTGACGTGGCCGATGCCTTGCGCGAGACCGGCCTGCCGCCGCATCGGTTGGAGCTGGAGCTGACCGAAAGCGTTTTTGCACACGATTTCGGGGCAATTTCGCGTGTCTTTGGCGCCTTGCGCGAAATGGGCATCCGTATCGCCATCGATGATTTCGGTACGGGCTACTCCTCGCTGTCCTACCTCTACCGCTTGCCGATCGATGCGATCAAGATCGACCGCAGCTTCGTGCGCGATTCCGAACACACCGGCGACCAGATGCTGCGCGCCATTCTCGGCATGGCGCGTGGTTTTGGTTATGGGGTGGTCGCCGAGGGGGTGGAAACCGAGTTGCAGCGCGACATGCTGTTGCGCATGGAAGTGGATTTCATTCAGGGAGCCTGCCATGCGCCGCCGATGCTGCCGGAGGCCGCGGTCGAATGGACGCGAAATTACACCCTGAATGCGCGCAGCGCGGTGCGCCCGCTCGGCAAGGTGGCCTGAGCCGAGGCGCTGGCTACAGCCCCTGGCCGGAGAGGCTGACGGCCGCGTCGGCGGCAAAGCTCACCGCGATGTAGTGCTTGTCGTCGCCCCAGCGGCACTGCTTCAGCAGCAGGACTTCGCTGCACTGGCCGGGCTGGCCGAGGATGGCGCTGATCTCGGCGAGGCTCATGCCGGCATGCAGTTTGGCGTAGTTGTCCGCCGTGATCTTGCTGCAAGCGGCCAGAAGCAGGATGGCGCCAAGCAGGCAAAGTGTCCTGTTCATGTTCATTCTCCTCATTCCAGTGCCTTGCCGACGACTTCGGCCACGTCGCTGGACAGGCCGTCGTGGGCGCGAACCCGTTCGAGCTGGGTGCGGGCTTGGTGCTGGCGCTGTGCGTCGAACTTCTTCCAGCGATCAAAGCAGCGCGCGATGCGCGAGGCGACTTGCGGGTTGAGCGCATCGAGCTGCAGGATCACGTCGGCGGCGAGCTGGTAGCCGCTGCCATCAGCGGCGTGGAAGTGCTTCGGATTGGCGGCGCAGAAGGCGCGCACCAGCGAGTACACCTTGTTCGGGTTGCGGATGTCGAAGGCTTCATGGGCCATCAGGGCGCGCACATCCTGCGTGGTGCCGGGCAGGCGCGAGGTGGCCTGCACCTGCAGCCACTTGTCGACCACCAGCGCCTCATCGCGCCACTTTGAGTAAAAGCTGTCGAGCAGCACGTGGCGCGCCGGAATGTCGAGATTGGCCACGGCGGCGAGCGCGGCGATGCTGTCGGTCATGTTGCCGGCGGTCTCGAAGTGGCCGATCACCAGCGCCTGGGCGCTCGGCTCGTCCAGCTCAGCCAGATAGCCGAGGCAGGCGTTGCGCAGGGCGCGTTTGCCGGCTTGCTCGCCCTCGGGTGAGTAGGGCGCGTCAATCTTCAGCTCCAGATACGCAGCAAGCAGGGCTTCGCGCAGATCGCGCGCCAGGGTGCGGCGAAGGGCGAGACGGGCGGCGTGAAGCGCATCCGGATCGACTACTTCCATCTGTTCGGCGAGCACGTTTTCGGACGGCAGCATCAGGGCTTCGGCGACCAGTGCCGGATCGCCGCCGTCGACAAACGCTGCGCCGAGCAGGCGCGCCATTGCATGGATGTAATCCAGCGGGATCCAGTCGCTGCCGCTGTGACCTTGCTGCACCGCCTTCGCACCCGCGAGCAGGATCTCGGTGGCGAGGCGCTGGCCAGCTTCCCAGCGATTGACGGCGTCACCGTCGTAAGCCATCAGGTGCACCAGTTGCGCCGTGGTGTAGGGATAGTCCAGCAGCACCGGCGCCGAGAAGCCGCGCAGCAGCGAGGGTATGGGCTCGGCTGCTACGTTTTCGAAGACGAAGCTCTGCTTGGCGTCGCGCAGTTGCAGGGTGCGCTGGGTGCTGGCCGGTGTCGCTTCGCCCGCCAGTTGCAGCGGCAGGGCGTGCCCATCGGCATCCAGCAGGCCCAGCACGATGGGCAAGTGGTAAGGCCCGCGCGGCAGGGCGAGGCCTTCCTTCTCCATGCGCGCTTCGTAAGGCGTGGGTGCGAACTGCTGCTCCACATGCAGGCTGTAGCGGCGCGCAGCGGCATCGAATTCGCTGCGCACGATGAGGCAGGGTGTGCCGGCTTGCGAATACCAGCGCTTGAACTGGGTCAGGTCCAGCCCGGATGCATCCTGCATGGCCGCGACGAAATCCTCGCAGGTCACGGCCTGACCGTCGTGGCGCGCGAAGTACAGATCCATGCCCTTGCGGAAGGCATCCTGACCGATCAGGGTGTGGATCATGCGGATCACTTCCGCGCCTTTTTCATACACCGTGGCGGTGTAGAAATTGTTGATCTCGGCGTAGCTCTCCGGGCGGATCGGGTGGGCCATCGGGCCGGCATCCTCGGGGAACTGCGCGGCGCGCAAGGTACGCACTTCCTGGATGCGGGTGACGCCGGCCGAATGCACGTCCATGCCGAACTGCTGGTCGCGGAAGACGGTGAGGCCTTCCTTGAGTGACAACTGGAACCAGTCGCGGCAGGTGACGCGATTGCCGGTCCAGTTGTGGAAATACTCATGGGCAACCACGCGGTCGATGTTCTGGTAATCGGTGTCGGTGGCCGTGTCCGGGCGGGCCAGCACGTACTTGGTGTTGAAGATGTTGAGGCCCTTGTTCTCCATGGCGCCCATGTTGAAGTCGCCGACCGCGACGATCATGTAGTGATCGAGGTCCATCTCCAGACCGAAGACGTCCTCATCCCACTTCATGGACTTCTTCAGCGCGGCAATCGCGTGATCGCACTGATCGAGCTTGCCGGGCTCCACATACACGGCGCAGCGCACGCGGCGGCCGGAGGTGGTGGTGTAGAAGTCTTCGAGCATGTCCAGCTTGGCGGCGACGCAGGCGAACAGGTAAGCCGGCTTGGCGAAGGGGTCTTCCCAGGTCGCCCAGTGGCGGCCATTCTCTTCAGCGCCTTGCGCGACCGGGTTGCCGTTGGCGAGCAGAATCGGGAAGGCGGCCCTGTCGGCGGAGAGCCGGCACACGAACTTTGCCATCACGTCCGGGCGGTCCGGGTAATAGGTGATGCGGCGGAAGCCCTGCGCCTCGCACTGGGTGAAGTAGCCGTCTTTCGACCGATACAGGCCGGAAAGCTGGGTGTTCTGGTCCGGCGCGATCCGCACCACGCTTTCGAGCACGCACACGTCCGGCAGATCAGTGATCCACAGCTTGTCGCCCTCAATGCGATAGCGTTCGGCCGGCAGCGCCACGCCGTCCACGCGCAGTGCCTGGAGTTCCAGTTCCTCGCCGTCGAGTTCCAGCGCGCTGGCACTGCCTGGCGCCTGGCGACGCAGGGCGAGACGGGCCTGTACACGCGTGAAGTCCGTGTGGATGGCGATATCCAGCGCCACCGTGTCGATTAGGAAGGCCGGCGGGGTGTAGTCCTTGAGGTAAATCGTAGCGGGCGTATCAGACATGGTTGTGGCGCGGTAGAAAGGGCAGAATGGCGAGTGTAACCGAGCTCCGTGCGTGCCCTGCGGCTGCATTTGCAGGACTGCGCGTTTCACGGGATTGACTGGAGTCAACGGGCTTGCAGGCGAGTTGTGATTAGCTGCGAAGACAAAAAATGCCTGCCGGCAGATCCCATACCCATATCAGCAGAGTAGAGAGACAGACTCATGAGAAAGCTTAGCCTTCGCCTCAAGCATCTGGCCCAGGAGCATCAGGCGGTGATGCATTTCGTTTCCGCGGTGCGTAGCGCCAGTCCTGAGAGCGAGGCGGACATCCCGGAAATTGCCCGCCGTGTGCGGCAGGTTTTTGTGTCGGATCTGGAGCCGCACTTCGTAGAGGAGGAGCGTTACGCCCTGCCGATGCTGCGCGAGGCAGGCTACGGGGCGCTGGCTGACGAGGTGTTCGCCCAGCACGAGCAGATGCGGGCCATGGAGCGGGCGCTGGATCATCCGAGCACCGAGATGCTGGTTGAGTTCGTGCACATGCTGGAAAAGCATGTTGAGCTGGAAGAGAACGAAGTGTGGGACGTGCTCGACGCCGAGCTTGAGAAGCAGGCTAACGCCAAGGCCGAAACGCCCTGATCCGGGCAGGGGCTGCAAGGACAAAGGCCATCCGTAACGGATGGCCTTTTTGTTGGGCGAGGCGTGCTTAGCGCGAGATGCTTTCGCCACCCGTGCTTTGCATCAAGGCCACGACTTCTTCTGCTGAAACGAGGTTGAAGTCGCCATAGATGGTGTTCTTGAGTGTGCCGGCAGCGACGGCGAACTCCAGCGCCGAGGCGTCGTCACCGGGGTAGTTGATCAAGCCGTAGATCATGCCGGCCGCAAAGGCGTCGCCCACGCCGACGCAATCCACCACGTGTTCGATGGCATGGGTGCGGGCCTTGATCATCTTGCCGTCGGCCCAGACCAGGCCGGTGAAAATGTGATGGTTGGCGTCCAGGGTGTTGCGCAGCGCCAGGAACAGCTTCTTGTCGGCGCCGGCCTTGGCGCTGGTAGCTTCGAAGAAGCGCTGATAGCGGTCCAGATCGATACTCTCCTCGGCGCTGCGCGCCTTGAAAGCCACCGGCTCAACGCCATACACCACCTTGTATTCGCTGCCGGTGCCGAAGAGTACGTCAGTCAGTGCCAGCATGGGCTGCATGATTTCCTGGGCAGACTTGCCGTATTGCCACAGATTCTTGCGATAGTTCAGATCGCAGGACACCTTCAGGCCCATTTTGCGCGCCACTTCAATGGCTTCGCGGGTGGCGTCAGCGATGCCCTGGCTCAGGCCCGGGCCGATGCCTGACCAGTGAAACCAGGTGGCGCCCTGGAAGACCTTGTGCCAGTCGATCATGCCCGGCTGGAGGGTGGCGAAGGAGGAGTTGGCGCGGTCATACACCACTTTCGAGACGCGCTGGGAGGCCGGGTTTTCGTAGTAGTAGAGCCCCAGGCGTTCACCGCCGAAGATGATGTTGGCGGTTTCAATGCCGTGCGAGCGCAACTCGGCAAGGCAGGCGTCAGCGATGTCGTTTTTCGGGAAACGGGTTACGAACTCGCTTTTGAGGCCAAAGTGGGCCAGTGATACCGCACAGTTGGTTTCGCTGCCACCGAAGGTGGCGGCGAACATGTTGGTCTGCGATAGCTTGAGATAGCCGGGTGGGGTGAGGCGCAGTAGCACCTCGCCGAATGTCACGATCTTGTGTTCCATGGTGAGCCTTTTTTATGTGGGGGAAAGCCGGTGCTACGGGGGCTGCAATGAAAAAGGCCATCCGGAGATGGCCTTTTCGATCCTGCCAAGGGCTTAGAGGCCCAGCAGCGAGGTGGTGTGGTGCGCGATCATCCATTCTTCATTGGTCGGGATCACGGCTACGGCAATCTTGGAGTCAGCCGTGTGAATGCAGTGAGCCTTGCCGCGGACCTTGTTCAGTTCCGGATCCAGCTTGGCGCCCATCCATTCGAGGTAGCCGATGACCTTGTTGCGCACGAACTGCGAGTTCTCACCGATACCGCCGGTGAACACCAGTGCCTCAAGGCCGCCGGCGGCCATCATCAGAGAGCCGATTTCGCGCGCTGCGCGGTAGCAGAACAGTTCCAGCGCTTCCTTGGCTTCTGGTGCATCGGAGGCTTCGAGGGTGCGCATGTCCTGGCTGATGCCGGAAACGCCCAGCAGGCCCGATTCCTTGTACAGGAAGTTGGAGATTTCCTTCGGGCCGTAACCGTGGCGGTCCATCATGTACAGCAGCACGCCCGGGTCGATCGAGCCGGTGCGGGTGCCCATCATCAGGCCTTCGATGGCGGTGAAGCCCATCGAGGTGGCGACGCACTTGCCGTCACGCATGGCGGCCATCGAAGCGCCATTGCCCATGTGTGCCACGATCACACAGCCGTGAGCCTTGTCGCCGATCACTTCCGGCAGCTGGCGGGCAATGTAGTCGTAGGAGGAACCGTGGAAACCGTAGCGCTTGACGCCTTCGGCCGTGATCTTGCGCGGGATCGCGTAGGTCTGGGCTTGCCACGGCTGGGTGCGGTGGAAGGCGGTATCGAAACAGGCCACTTGCGGCAGGTTCGGGTACTTGGCGGCCAGTACGCGGATCGGACGCAGGTTGTGCGGCTGATGCAGGGGGCCCAGCGGGATGAAGGTTTCGAGCACTTGGAACACTTCCGGGGTAACCACCACCGGGGCGCTGTACTTCTCGCCGCCTTGCAGCACGCGGTGACCAACTGCGGCCAGCTCGACCTTCTGTTCCTCAACCCAGTTGAGCAGGGTGGTCAGGGCCAGTTCCTGCTGGGCTTCCAGCTCGGTACCTTCCGGCGACTTGATGATGGTGTCGAGCAGCGTCTTGCCGTCGATATCCTTGGCCACGAACTGGGTGTTGGCGCCGATGCCGTCGATCTGACCGCGGAAGATCGAGGGAGCGTCCTTGACCAGAGGCAGGTTGAATACGGCGAACTTGAGGCTCGAAGAGCCGGCGTTGATGATGAGGAGGGACTTCATTGTTTCTTTCTCCGACTTACAGGGTTGCCGCCGCGAGGCGGTGGGCTACTAGACGTTTGACGATGGCACAGGATGCGGCCCGGGCTTCTGCCTTGTCCGCACGGCTGGTCAGGACGATGGGCACACGGGCTCCCACCACGACGCCAGCGAGCAGCGCGCCGGCGAGGTATTCGAGTTGTTTGGCAAGCATGTTGCCTGATTCCAGATCGGGCACTACGAGGATATCCGCATTGCCTGCGACTTCCGAGACGATGCCCTTGGTGCGGGCTGCGAAGGGCGACACGGCATTATCGAAGGCCAGCGGGCCGTCGAGCACACCGCCTTTGATCTGGCCGCGATCGGCCATCTTGCACAGGGCGGCGGCAATCAGCGTGGAGGGAATCTTCGGGTTGATGGTTTCCACCGCTGAGAGCAGCGCCACGCGCGGTTTGGCAATGCCGATGGCGTGCGCGACGTCGATCACGTTCTGCACGATGTCGACCATGTCCGCCAGCTCGGGCTGGATGTTGATGGCCGCATCGGTAATCAGCAACGGGCGAGGATAGCGCGGGACGTCGGCGAAGAAAACATGGCTGATGCGGCGTGCGGTGCGGATGCCGGTGAGCTTGTTGACCACCTGGCTCATCAGCTCGTCGGTATGCAGGCTTCCCTTCATGAGCGCGTCGACTTCGCCGGACCGCGCCAAGGCAACGGCGCGCTCGGCCGACTCCAAGCTGTGTTCGGTATTGATGATCGTGCAGCCGTCCAGGCTTTGGTCGATCTGTTCGGCGGCCTTGCGGATCTTGGCTTCCGGGCCGATCAGCCAAGGCACGATGAGACCTTCGTGCATGGCTTGCAGGGCGCCCTTGAGCGATTCGGCGTCGCAGGGGTGGGCCACCGCCACCTTGATGGCCGGCAGGCCGGCGCTCTGGGCCAGCAACTCGTCGTAGCGGCGCTGCTGGTCGGTGATGGTGACTTCCGGCAGGGCCGCGCGCGAGCGGCGGATCTTCTGCGTGGGGGCGGCTACCGTGGCCTCACCTTCGACCACCAGCTCGTCATCCTGATTGGTGACCTTGCAGGCGATGATCAGCTGCTTCTTGTCCGCAATCTTTTCGGCACAGCTGAGTTTCACCGTGAGGGTGTCACCAATATGCACCAGGCTCTTGAAACGCAGGTTCTGCCCGACATAGACCGTGCCCGGCCCCGGGAATTTGTTGCCGAGGAGCGCCGAGATGATGGCACCCGAGAGCATGCCGTGGGCGGTCACTTCGCCGGAGGGGCTGTCCTTGGCGTACTGATCGTCAAGATGAGAGGGATTCACGTCACCCGACACGATGGCGAAGAGCTGGATGTCTTCACGACGCACCGTACGCGAGAGGGTGGCGCTGTCGCCGACCTTGATCTCGTCGTAAGTGATGTTCTCCAGTGTTTCGAGCGGTGTATTGGTGCTATCCATGAGCTTCGTCCTCTTGCATCAATGTTAACTATCGAGACCTGCCCTTTTGGTGACGATCATCAAATCGTCCGCGGAATCTTGCCGCGCTGCCGCAAAAGAGGGCGCAAAGCGGCCGATGCTAGAATTCCGCCCTTCCTTTTCGCTACTGCGCGCACGCGCTTTCCGAACCATGCAAATCACGATTCTGGCCGCCGGACAAGGCAAACGCATGAATTCACGCTTGCCCAAGGTGCTGCAGCCGATTGCCGGCCAGCCCATGCTCGGGCATGTGCTGGCGACCTCGCGTTCGCTCGGGCCCCGGGCGCTGTGCGTGGTGTACGGCCATGGCGGTGATCAGGTACAGACTGCGCTGACTGCGCCCGATATCCTGTGGGCAGAGCAGGCGCAGCAACTGGGCACCGGTCACGCTGTGCAACAAGCCATGCCCTTGCTGGGCGACGAAGGTGCGGTGCTGGTGCTCTATGGCGACGTGCCGCTGATCCGGGCCAACACCCTGCAGGCGTTGGTGGACGCGGCGGGGAGCTCCCGCGTGGCCTTGCTGACGGTGACACTGGCCAACCCCAAGGGCTATGGCCGCATCGTGCGTGACGTGAATGACCGCGTCGTTTCCATCGTAGAGGAGAAAGATGCCTCTGCGGCCGAAAAGGCCATCAGGGAAGTCAATACCGGCATCCTGTGTGCGCCTGCCGCCATGCTGCGTGGCTGGCTAGGCCGCCTCCAGAATAATAATGCTCAGGGCGAGTATTACCTGACCGACGTGATTGCGATGGCCGTGGCGGATGGCGTTGAGGTCGTTGCCCAGCAACCCGAACACGAGTGGGAAGTGCTCGGCGTGAACAACAAGGCCCAGCTCGCCGAGCTGGAGCGCATCCATCAGCGCAATCAGGCCGATGCCCTGCTCGATGCCGGCGTGACCCTGCTGGACCCGACGCGCATCGACATCCGCGGTGAGCTGGTGTGCGGTCGCGATGTGGAGATCGACGTGGGCTGCGTGTTCGAAGGCCGCGTGGAGTTGGCTGACGGTGTGCGCGTCGGGGCGCATTGCGTGCTGAAGGACGTGACGGTGGGGGCTGGCAGCGTCATCAAACCTTTCTGCCATTTCGAGGAGGCGGTGATCGGTGCGGCCGGGGTGCTCGGCCCCTATGCGCGCCTGCGCCCTGGCACGGTGCTGGCAGAGGATGTGCACGTTGGCAACTTCGTGGAGATCAAGAACAGCCAGATTGCCGCGCATTCCAAAGCCAATCATCTGGCCTATGTGGGGGATGCGACGGTGGGCAGCCGGGTGAATATTGGCGCTGGCGTGATCACCTGCAACTACGATGGCGCCAACAAGTTCCGTACCGTGATCGAGGACGATGCTTTCATCGGCTCCGACAGCCAGCTGGTGGCGCCGGTCACGGTGGGCAAGGGCGCGACCATTGCGGCGGGCACCACCCTGACCCAGAACGCACCCGCGGATGCGCTGACGATCGGTCGCGCCCGCCAGCTGAGTATTACTGGCTGGGTGCGGCCGGTGAAGAAGAGGCCGGCCTGATCAGCGCCTGCGGCGCGCCGGTTTGGCTGGTGCGCGTGGCGGCAAGCCCAGTGCGGCACGCGCCAGCTGGTCGGCTGCGGTGTTGCGATGCTGAGGCAGCCAGCGCAATTCCAGGCGGCTGAACTCGGCGGCAAGCTGCCGGATCTCGGCAAAGAGCGGCGCCAGGCGCGCTGCTTCGGTGGCTTCGGCGTCTTGGGCGAGGCGCACCACCACGTCGCTGTCGCACTGCACTTGCAGATGTGCAGCGCCGAGCGCGCGGGCCAGTCTGAGGGTGGCGAGCAGAGCACGGGCTTCGGCTTCGTTGTTGCAGCCGGTGTGGGGGCTACGCTCGGAGAGTTCATGACGGCCACCCTGCGGCCCCAGCAATATCGCGCCGAGGCCGATGTGGCCTGGGTTGGGGCGGGCGCAGCCATCGCACCAGGCCTGCCAGAGGAAGTCTTCATTCATCGCTGGATGATACGGGCTTGTGTCTGGAGGCGGCGACTTGGGCGGTTCTGCGTCGCGGGGCTCATCCTTCTGGCGGGAGGCTTGCTTCCGCAATCATGTTTGCGAATACCCCCTGATCTAGCAAGCCTAAGAAGGCATCAACGACCTGTGGGTCGAACTGGATATCACGGCCGGCAAGAATTTCGGCGCGGGCTTCGGGCAGTGGCCAGGGCGTTTTGTAGGGGCGATGGCTGACCAGCGCATCGAAGACGTCGACCACGCTGACGATGCGTACTGCCAGCGGTAGCTCAGCGGAGCGAATGCCAGCCGGGTAACCCAGGCCATCCCAGCGTTCGTGGTGACTGGTGGCGATGCTGCGGGCGAGGCCGAGTGCCTTGTCGTGGCCGAGGATGCTGCCGCCGATGCTGGCGTGGTGCTGCATGATGCGAACTTCCTCCGGGTCGAGTTTGCCGGGCTTGCCGAGGATGTCGTCCGGAATGCCGATCTTGCCGACATCGTGCAGGCGGCTGGAGATGCCCATGTGCTCGGCTTCGGCACGCGAGCAGCCCATCGCCAGTGCGACTTTCTCGGTATAGGTGGCGATGCGTTCGATGTGGCGGCCGGTGGTCTTGTCCTTGAACTCGGCGATTTCGGCCAGCATGTCGATGGCGTAGCGGAAAGCGTTGGCGAGATCGATGTGCAGGCGCAGATTTTCGAGTGATTGCGCGCTTTGCTGGGCGGTGAGGCGGATCAGGCGTTTGTCGTCATCGGAGAGCGGCAGGGTGGGTTCGATGTAGATGTAGCCCTCGGCCTGGCCATGGATCACGATCGGAATGATGAAGGCGTTGCCGGGCAGGCCCGTGGGGTCCTGCCCGGCGAGCACCGCCTTGCGGCATTGTTCATGGATGGCATGGAAGCGCCCGCTGGCGATGAAGGGGGCGGTACCGGCATGCACCGCCTGCTCGCCGCTTTCCACCGTGGCGATCACGCCCTCGATGGTGGAGATGAAGGAGTCCGGTGAGAGGTGGCAGAGACCGACGACCTGGGTCAGCACGCCGGAGAAGAACTCCTGCAGTGAGACGTTGGCCAGGCGGTAGATGTCCGGCGCGGCCTGTAGCAATCGCTCCAGGCCGAGACGGTTGATGTCGATGGCGCAGAGGTCGCGATAGGATTTGAGGGCGCTGCGCACCGTGGTGTAGAGGCGGGTGGTGGTGAGCTCGGTCTTGTCCTTGTAGTCGTCGATGTCGTAGTGGTCGATCACATAGCGTTCGGGGGCGGCCCCGGGCTGGCCGGTGCGGATCACCAGGCGAATGAGCTTGTTGCCGAGTTCGTTGCGGATCTTCTCGACCAGGCGCAGCCCGGCATCCTCGGTTTCCATCACCACGTCCACCAGCGCCACGGCGATGTCCGGATGTTCGGCGAGGCGCTGCAGGGCCTCACTGGCAGAGCTGGCTTCGATGAATTCGAGCGGCCGCTCGGCGAAGGTGAAATTGCGCAGGCCGAGGCGGGTTACGGCGCGTACGTCCGGTTCGTCATCCACGACCAGCAGCTTCCAGGTGTAGAGCGGCTTGGCTGTCGGGCTGGCGGGCGTGGCGCGCTCGGCCTCGAACTGGATGGCATCCTTGATGATTCTCATGGTGTCTCGCCTGAAGGTGCGGTGGGGGTGTGCTGGGGCAGGCGGATCAAAAAGTGGGTGCCGGCGCCGGGCAGGCTGTCACAGCGAATGCTGCCGCCCAGACGCTCGGTGACCAGGCTGTAGCAGATGTAGAGACCGAGACCGGTGCCGCCCTGAGCCTGACGGGTGGTGAAGAAGGGCTCGAAGATGCGGCGCTGGACTGCGGGGGACATGCCTTTGCCGTCGTCAGCGTAGCCGATGAGGATTTGTCCGGCGCCATCGCTGTCGATCGCGATGCGGATGTGACCATCGCTTTGTTCGGGCCCGAAGGCGTGGGTGACGCTGTTGACGATCAGATTGGTGAAGATCTGGTCGAGCAGGCCCGGGACGCTGGTCATGCTGAGTTCTGGTGGGCAATCAAGCTCGATGCGGGCGGTTTTCTTGTAAACGTTGCTCAGGGTCTGCAGCACTTCGTCAACGATCTCGCGCAGCTTGAAGTGGCGGATGTCTTCACGTTCGATGTCGGTGGATGAGCGCTTGAAGCCGCTGACCAGATTGGCGGCCCGGCGCAGGTTGGACTGGGCGAGTTGGCCGCTTTCACGCATGTCGGTGAGCAGGGCGCGGATCTCCTGCTCCGGCACCTCCTCGCGCTGGAGCAGGTGGCCGAAGTCGTCGAGGCAATGTTCATGGTGCGAGAGGGCACTGATCGCCACCCCCAGCGGGGTGTTCAGCTCATGAGAGAAGCCGGACACCAGACGCCCCATCGAGGCCATTTTTTCGGCCTGCATGAGGCCTGACATGGCCTGTTCGGTCTGCGCCCAGCGTTTTGCCAGCGACCGATGTGCCAGCAGACTGCCACCGGCCAGCAGCAGGAAGACCAGGGCGTGCAACAGGCTGCTGTGGATGATCTGGTTGCGCGTGGCGGAGTCCTGCCAAGGTTGGCTGATGCTGATGCCGCCGCGCACATCGCCTATGGCATAGCCTTGGTGAGCGTGGCAGCCCAGACAGGTTTTATCGACAAACAGTGGCGCCATGAACCGGAATTCTTTTTCTTCATTTGCGCGCTCTACGACCTCCCCGACTTCAAGTTCGCCCTGCTCGAGGCGCGCAAGGCTCTGTTTTTCCCAGCTGTCCGGGCTGTTCTCCGGGCGAAGGACACGCAACGACGTCATGTGAATTTTCAGCGTGCCTTGCAGGCTAGCCTGATGAGCAATCTGGCGAGTCATGTAGGCAGGGTTGATCTGGGTGAGCGACAGTTTGTCGGTGTGCAGATCACGGCTGGGGCTGAACAGGAAGGGGTTGGGCGGATTCTGCTCACTGGCCGGAACATATACGCCTCCGCTTGAGGCGTTCCAGGCGCGTGCCGCTACGATGGTGCGAAACACGTTGCGTGCGCCTTCCAGCATCAAGTCATGCGCGTGCTGTTGGATGCGGCTGATGCTCAGCGCCAGCGATACCGCGACCAGCAAGGTCCAGACGGCCAGCAGTACGCTCAGCTGGCGCAGGCTGGCAGGGGGATGAAGCGGGGCGGAATAGGCCGGGTGCTGAGGCATGTTGGGGAGTCCGGGCTGACTGTCAGGTCTACGGCGCTGGTGTGTGGGGCTGGAGCTGTACTTGCGGGCTTTATGGGGATCGGGAACACGGCCCTGGGGGCTGACGGGTATCGAAAAATGGTGAAAATTTTCTCAAGAATTTGGGGTGTGGGCCGATAACGCTGCCATGGTTTGTGCGATGCACAAACCACTCCCCCGAAAAGAGAAAATCATGTTGACCCTTCCTTCTTTCCCGCAGCTGACTTTCCGGCATCAGCAGAGCCACTCGGGCCGGGCTACAGAGATAGCCGGCCTTCGGCAGCAAGCAGTGCATCAAACACTTGCCGGGGATGGCCCTTCACGGCGCATCGGCCTGCTGATCGATTCCCTGATAGGTGGGGGGGCCGAACGCGTGGTGCTGAATCTGGCAGAAGGCTTTCGCCGGCAAGGGCATGAGGTGCACATCATCCTTGCGCATGATCAGATCCAGCATCGCGTGCCCGATGGGGTCCGGCTGCATGCGTTAGCCCCTGCCGGAAGATTGAACCCCATCCGGGCGCTGGAAAAACTCATGCTGGCCTGGCGCTTGCGGCGCTGTGTGGCAGAGATCGAGGCCGATGGCCGTCGCTTCGATTTTTTCATCTCGAATGCAGAGGATGCCGACCGGATTTCGCGTCTGGCTTGCCTGCCGCATGTGTATATCCGCTATCGCAACTCCATGGTGGAATACCTGCGAGGAAAAATCGGCGACAAGAGCGGGCTGAAGCGCCTGTTCCGCACGCTCAAATGGCGTATCCGCTTTCATCTGACCTATGGCGGGCGCGACATCATCACGGTATCTGACGCCCTGCAGCGCGATATCGTCGACGAAGTGGGTGTGCACCCGCACTCGATCCGGACCATCTACAACCCCTTTGATTTTGAGGCGATCCGGCAGTTGGCCCGGGAGTTCCAGCCCCCCGTCGATGGCCCCTACATCGTGTACGCCGCACGTTTTTCCGCCCGCAAGCGGCAGGATCTGCTCCTGCGCGCCTTTTGCGACAGCCATGCCTGCCAGAGCCACAAGTTGGTGCTGATCGGCGACGCCTACACGGAGGCGGAAAAAAACTGGCGTGAGCAGATTGCGCTGCAGGTCGCGAGTCTGGGCCTGCAGGACAAGGTATTGCTGCCCGGCTTCCAGACCAATCCTTACCCGTGGATCAAGCACGCTGCACTCTTTGCCATGTCTTCCGACAGTGAAGGCCTGCCCACCGTTCTGATTGAATCCCTGATCCTGGGCACCCCGGTGGTGAGTACTGATTGTCCGACCGGGCCGAGTGAAATCCTCACCGGGCGACTGTCGCCTTTCCTGTGCGCGCGCAACGATCACCTGGCGCTGGCCGTCCGCATCGATGAAGCGCTTGCTCACTATCCGCATGTGGGTGACAGGGAGCTGGCGCGGTTCTCGGCAGAAAACTCGATCCGTCAGTATCTGGCGCATTGCGCTGAGGCCTGATTGAAGGGGCTCTCCGGAGCGCGTAGTAAGATCCGGGCATGCCCTTTTCTTTGCCTTCCTCCCACCCGCTGCGCGTGGTACTCGATACCAACGTGGTGATGGCCCTGTGGCACTTCCGTGATCCGGCTCTTGCCGCCTTGGCTGACTGGGTCGAAACCAGCGCTGTCGAGTTGCTCACGCGTGCCGACTGCCTCGATGAACTGGCGCGCGTGCTGGCTTATGTCCAGTTCCGCATTGAGCCTGCACAGCGTGCGCAGATTTACGCGACTTACGCTCAGACAGCCCGTTGTCTGCCGGAGCCGGATGACACGCGTCTGGCAGAGCTCGACGCACTGCCGCGCTGCAAGGACCGCGATGACCAGAAGTTCCTTGCCCTGGCCTGGCTGGGTGAGGCTGACCTGCTTCTGACCCGCGACAAGCTGCTGCTCAAGCTCGCCCGCAAATCGCCTTTTCGCGAGCGCCTGAGGATCCTCACGCCGGAGCTCTGGCAGCGCGAGCTGCTGGCTGCAGAGGCGCTTGCCCTTTCGGGCGGAGAGTCCTGAAAAGCCCTTCCTGCCTGCGTTTAGAACGCTGTGTAGGGTTTTGGGGGCACAAATGGAAACGACAGCCCGCAGGGGGCGCGGGTATCGTTCCGGCAAGCAAGCCTGTTGCTGCCCTCACGGAGAATGAAGAACATGGACGAAACCCTGCTGACCCAACTGCCGGCCATCATCCTGCAGAATCTGGTCCCCTTTGCCTGGAAGATCGTCGGCGCCGTCGTGCTGTGGATCATCGGCGGCTGGATCATCAAGAGCGTCAAGCTGTTGTCCCGGCGTGGCATGGATGCGCGCGGTTTTGATGCCACGCTGATCGAATATCTGGAATCCGCCATTGGCATGAGCATGCGCGTGCTGTTGGTGATCGCCATCCTGAGCCTGTTCGGTGTGGAAACGGCCTCCTTTGCCGCCATCATCGCGGCCGCCGGCGTGGCTATCGGGATGGCCTGGTCGGGCCTGCTCGCCAACTTCGCGGCGGGGGTCTTCCTGATCCTGCTGCGCCCGCTGCGCGTGGGCGACTTCATTGCCGCCGCCGGCATCACTGGTACAGTGCATGAAATCGGCATGTTTGCCACGACGATTGATCAGCCGGACAACGTGCGGACCGTGGTGGGCAACAACAAGCTGTTTGCCGACAACATCGTGAATTTCAGCAGCAATGACTTTCGCCGCGTTGATCTCACCGCCCAGTTGGCCCACGGCGTTGATCCACTTAATGCCATTAGCCTGCTCAAGGCTCGGGTGGCGCAGATCCCGAATGTGATGGACAAACCGGCGCCGGATGTAGAGATCCTCGAGTTCAATCCAGCCGGGGTGAAGCTGGTGGTGCGCCCTTACTGCCATACCGACGATTACTGGCAGGTGTATTTCGATACCAACAAGGCGATTCTGGAAATTGCTACGCAGGCCGGCTGGCCCGCAGCCGTGCCGCATCAGGTACTGATCCAGAAATGAGTGCTTGATCGGGGTTTGCCCTCAAGCCGGGCCGATCCGGGCCGTAAAAGCATGAGAGCGGCTGTGCGGGGCCGGCCAGGCGGCGATGCCAGGAGCCCCGTGCGAAAAGCCGCTCACTCCATACGACAAGAGCCAGCTTCCATCAGGGGGCTGGCTCTTTCTTTGTCGCTGGCTGATTTCTACAGCGCAGCAAGTTTGCGATAGCGGCCGTTGAAGAACAACAGGGGCTCCCGCTCTGAACGATCGCAACGCGCCACCTCGCCGATGAAGATCACATGGTCTCCGCCCGGGTAGCGCAGGCTGTTGCGTACTTCGAACACGGCTGCGCAGCCGGCCAGTACTGGTGCTCCGCCGAGCCCCGGCTCCCAGTCCACGCCGGCGAAACGGTCTGCCGCCTTGCTGGCGAAGAGATTCGATAAAGCTTCCTGATCGTCGGCAAGCACATTCACTGCGTAATACTCACAGCGCTCCAGCACCTCGCGCACGCCGCTGTTGTTGCCCAGGCTCCACACGATCATGGGCGGGGTCAGCGACACCGAATTGAAGGAGTTTGCGGTCAGCCCGACCAGGCTGCCATCTTTGGCCTGTGCGGTGATGACCGTGATCCCGGTTGCGAACATGCCCAGGGTGCGGCGGAAGGTGCTTGAGTCGAAAGCAAGGGCGGGAGAAGTCATCAGGTCAGGCCGGGTACAGCGGAGATGGGCGCGAATTATCCGTTACTTGGGGACGGAAGCAAACCGAGGCGTGACTCTCAAGGAATCACGAAGAAGCGATACAGGCGCGGCAGCCCCTCGCGTAGCTGGATCCTGCCGCCAGGTGTATCGCGTACCAGCGCTGCTTCGCGAACGTAGACCTGAACCTTGGCCGAGGGCTGAGCGAGCAGGGTGTTGGCATCGCACAGGATTCCGGTAGGGCTTTGCTGGCGTGCGCTGCAGTATTGCAGCCAGTCTGGGCCCTGAATCGGCGCGGCAGCTTTGCGCGTGACGGCTTTGGCGCTGGTGGCGGGCGCTACCGCACTCGGTGCGGCCTCAGGCGTTGACGCTTTGCTGCTGACCTTGCTGCTTTTGGGGGCAGGCTTGGCTTTGGTGACTGGCTTGGTGGGTGCAGGCGGAGGCGGCGGTGGGGGCGGCTCGACGATCACTTGCGGGGCAGGCGCAGGGGGAGGCGCCGGCGGCGGCTCGGGTTTGTCGGCCAGCAGGCTGCAAGCCGCCAAGGCAGGCAAACTCAGCAGAGAGCAGGAAAGGCGAAACGGGGCCATGCCCGGTCCTCACGGATATACAGGTCCAGCCAGTGCTAACGGCAGCCAGGGTGAAAGCCTTGAAGCGGCAGGATGAACGGCGGTGTCGGCCCGGCTGCTGCCAGAGGGTTTGAATGCCCCGGTGCGCTGCCGGGTTGCCCTGCGCGCGCCTTTTCAGTATGGTGGCCAGATTCGCCGGGGGTCCGTCCAATGTTTTGAGGACGGTGAGAAACACCCTTGGAACCTGATCCGGGTCATGCCGGCGTAGGGAAGGCGAGTGCAGCGCCCCCGCTGCGCCCGCTTCCTCGCCTTGCCCATTGAGAGGAAGCACCATGAACGCCAAAGAACAATTCGTTGCCGCGTCGGCCCAGGTCGACGAAGCCGCAATTGCCCCCCTGCCCAATTCGCGCAAGGTCTATTTCACCGGTTCGCGTGAGGACATCCGCGTGCCGATGCGCGAGATCACCCAATCCGACACCCCGACCGGCATGGGCGGCGAGAAGAATCCGCCGATCTACGTCTACGACTGCTCCGGCCCCTACACCGACCCGGCCGCCAAGATCGATGTGCGCAACGGCCTCGAAGCCCTGCGCGCCAAGTGGATCGAGGAGCGTGGTGACACCGAGGTACTGCCGCAGCTCTCTTCCGAATACGGCCGCGCCCGTGAAGCCGACCAGAAGCTCGACGAGCTGCGCTTCAATCTGCAGCGCAAGCCGCGCAAAGCCAAGCCTGGCCACAACGTCAGCCAGATGCACTACGCGCGCAAAGGCATCATCACGCCGGAGATGGAATACATCGCTATCCGCGAGAACCTGAACCGCGCCGCCTATATCGAATCGCTGAAAGCCACCGGCCCGACCGGCGAGAAAATGGCCGCCTTCATGGGCCGTCGTCACCCCGGCCAGAGCTTCGGCGCCGCAATCCCGGACGTGATCACGCCCGAGTTCGTGCGCGACGAAGTCGCCCGTGGCCGCGCCATCATCCCGAGCAACATCAATCACCCCGAGAGCGAGCCGATGATCATCGGCCGCAACTTCCTCACCAAGATCAACGCCAACATCGGCAACAGCGCGGTGTCGTCCTCCATTCAGGAAGAAGTCGACAAGCTGACCTGGTCGATCCGCTGGGGTGGCGACACGGTGATGGATCTGTCCACCGGCAAGAACATCCACGAAACCCGCGAGTGGATCCTGCGCAACTCGCCCGTGCCGATCGGCACGGTGCCGATCTATCAGGCGCTCGAAAAGGTGAATGGCAAGGCCGAAGACCTGACCTGGGAAATCTTCCGCGACACGCTGATCGAGCAGGCCGAGCAGGGCGTGGACTACTTCACCATTCATGCTGGTGTGCTATTGAAGTATGTGCCGATGACGGCCAACCGCATGACCGGCATCGTCTCGCGTGGTGGCTCCATCATGGCCAAGTGGTGCCTCGCGCATCACAAAGAGAATTTCACCTACACGCACTTCGAAGAGATCTGCGAAATCATGAAGGCCTATGACGTGGCCTTCTCGCTGGGCGACGGCTTGCGCCCCGGCTCGATCTGGGATGCTAACGACGAAGCCCAGCTCGGCGAACTCAAGACGCTCGGCGAGCTGACGCAAATCGCCTGGAAGCACGACGTACAGGTGATGATCGAAGGTCCCGGCCATGTGCCGCAGCAGCTGATCAAGGAGAACATGGACCTGCAGCTGGAATGGTGCGACGAAGCCCCGTTCTACACGCTGGGCCCGCTGACCACCGACATCGCCCCCGGCTACGACCACATCACCAGCGCCATCGGCGCCGCGCAGATCGGCTGGTACGGCTGTGCGATGCTCTGTTACGTGACGCCCAAGGAGCACCTCGGCCTGCCGGACAAGGACGATGTGAAGGCCGGCATCATCGCCTACAAGATCGCCGCGCACGCCGCCGACCTCGCCAAGGGCCACCCGGCCAGCCAGATTCGCGACAACGCGATGAGCAAGGCGCGCTTCGAGTTCCGCTGGGAAGACCAGTTCAATCTTGGGCTGGATCCCGACACCGCGCGCTCCTACCACGACGAAACCCTGCCCGCCGAAGGCGCCAAGGTGGCGCACTTCTGCTCAATGTGCGGCCCGCACTTCTGCTCGATGAAGATCACCCAGGACGTGCGCGACTTCGCCGCCGCTCAGGGCATCAGCGAAATCGACGCCTTGAAGAAGGGCATGGAAACCAAGTCGGTGGAGTTCGTGAAGAAGGGCGCTGAGGTTTATCACAAGCTGTAATTCCGGCGCCAGCGGGGCCGAGACTTTGTCGACTGCGTCGTGCCGTGCTTAAGCACTGTCTGCGACTTGTCTTTGCGTCTCGGCCCCGCTGGTGCCGGAATGTCGCTCTTCGATGTGAGCCTGATTGGCTGAAATGAAATGGGCCGCCTGAATCACTCGGGCGGCCCATTTTTTTGAAGCGCGTTCTCGTCAGAGCTTGTAGGTTTGCACGATCTGCTGCATCGAGGCGGACAGTGCATCGAGCTCGTGGGCAGCATTGGCGCTGAGGGCGGCGCCTTCGTTGCCGACTTCGGCCATCTGGGCGATGCGCTCGACCTGCTGCGCGATGCTGTGGCTGGCCGCACTTTGCTCACGGATGGCGTCGGTGATCTCGCGCACCATCTCCACCGCCTGGCCGCTGGTTTCGCTGATGCGAGCGATAGCCTGGCTGGCGCCTTCAGCGCGGGTCACGCCAACGCTGACGCGATCCACCGCAATCGCCATGCTGTTGACCGCGTCCTTGGCGCCGTTGCGCACGCCATCGATCATGGTGGTGATTTCGCGGGTGGAGTTGGCGGTGCGTTCGGCGAGCTTGCGCACTTCGTCAGCCACAACCGCGAAACCGCGACCTTGTTCGCCAGCGCGAGCGGCTTCAATGGCTGCGTTCAGGGCGAGCAGATTGGTCTGATCGGCCACTTCGCGGATCACCGCCACGACCGAAGAGATCTTGTCGCTCTCGGCTTCTACGATACGGATGCGCGAGCTGGTTTCATTCACGGTGCTGGCGATCTCGTGGATGTCCTGCACGGTCTGGCCGATGATCTGGCCCCCTTCCTGAGCATGTCGGCCGGATTCCTGCGAGAGCTGGTTGGCTTCGGAGGCACGGTCGCCGATGTGACCGATGCTGACCGTCAGCTCTTCGATGGCGGCGGCCATGGCCGAGGCGGACTCGCTCTGCTGGCCGGAGGACATGGATACCTGCTGAGCGGTGCCCGCCATGTGGCGTGATTTGCTGGCCACATCCTCAGCGTTCTGGCCGATGTGCTGGAGGTTGTTCTGCATGGAGCCGATCAGACGATTCAAACTGGCACCCATCTGGCTCAGCTCATCCTGGCCGCTTTCCGGTACGCGGATGCGGAAATCGCGCTCGCGTTCGATACGGGTGATGGCGCCTTGCACGCCCTCCAGTGTGCCGCGGATGGTACGCACCAGCAGCAGGCCAAAGGTGGCAATCAGGCCCACGCCGATGATGATGACGGCCCACGAGATGTTACGGTGGCGGCTCGCCGCAGCTTCGGCTGTGGTGCGATCCGCTTCGATGTCTTTCTTCAACTGCTCATAGTGAGCGTTGAGGCTGCGGGCGGCATCGGCCGAGGTTTTCACGACGGCATTGATCAGTTTTACTGAGTCGGGGTCGCTCGGGATGTTCTTGCGGTTCTGTGCAACGGCCGGAGCCAGCGAGGTTTCGAAGACCTTGAGGGCCTCCTTGTCGGCCTCCAGCATCTCCCGATCTTTCGGGTCGGAGACGAGCTTCTCGTACTTTTCCACCTCTTCCCACAGCACGGCCATGCTCTTGGTCATGGCCTTCTCGATCTTGTCCATCTCTTCGGTGGTTTCGGCCCGGGCATGGTTGTACACGTGAACGCGCACGCGCAGCGACTGGCCGATGATCCGGTGCAGGGCGTCCACTTGTGGCACGGTGATCGACTGGACCTTGCGCAAGGAGTCTGTCAGCGAACCTGTGGCCAGCATGCCGACCAGCCCGACTGTCAGCGCGGTGATGGCTGAGAAGATGACGATCAGGAGCAGACGGAAGGCGATGGTTGTTTTCATGGTGTTCTTTCGGAAGGGGCGGATGCTCGTCTAAGGGTTTACGACGGGCATCCTGCTTTCTTGAACACCACGGCTATTTACTCAGTTGCAGGCTGCCACGCGTGTGACCGATACCACCCCGCTACTGGCCGCGTTGGCGAAGGCCAGATCGCCATTGCCCAGGCTGACGAATTCGTCGAAATTCGAGACCCCGGCGGCGCTTGTGACAGGCGTGCCGAGCAGCGTGCCGCTGGCGTCGGCAGCCTGCAGGATGAGCTTGCCGCCACTCTTCCAGCCGAGCAGGAGTTGGCTGCCGAGCTTGCCCAGATAGGCGCGGAAAGGGTACTGGGCGTCGATGCCGGTGGCGCTGCTGATGATCTGGTCGCTGATCAGCGTGCCGTTGTTGTTGAAGCGGGCCAGATGCAGGCGCAGGCTGCCGGTGGTTTCCAGGTAGCTGAGCCAGTAGCCGTCGGTATCGGCCACTACGCCGCCGAGAGCACGGGTGTCGGCGCTCGTGCCGCTGAGCCATTCAGTGGTTTTTGTGCTGACGCCCGTAGCGCTGAGTTGTTGCAGGCGCAGGGCGTTGGGATAGGCGTCGCCATGGCAGAAGGCGCTCCAGCCGCTGCTGTTGCCGGCCAGGCGCACGGACCAGCTATGGCTGCAGCCCCACTGCCAGCCACCGCTGAGGCGATTGCCGTTGGCGTCGAGCATGCGCAGGGTATCGCCGGCGTGGATATCGATTTCGCCGGCTACGTTGGGGCGGGCGTAGGAGCCGGCAGAGCGGAAGTAGGCAGCATAGCGGCTGCCGTCCCAGGCCAGGCGGCCGGTGTGGCCGTACCACCAGATGAAGAGTGCGCCTTCGCTATCGACATTGGCCTTGTCGGTGAGTGTGGTGCTAGAGAGCACGCTGCCTTTGCCGTCGAAGCGCAGCAGGGACATTTTCTGGCAGGCCGCGTTGCTGGGCGTGGCAGCGCTCTTGCAGTACTTGCTGCTGTAAATGTCCGGGTCGTCCGCCACCATCAGCAGGGCGCCGCCACTGCTGTGACCGACCATGCTGTGTACTTCATCGCCGGTGGTGGTGAGCAAGGGGCTGAACTGTTTGTCGTCGCTGGCGAGGGTGCCGACGCGGATCTGGCTGGCACTTTTTTCTTTCCAGGCGATCAGGCTGCCATTGCTGCCATAAGGGGCGAGCACCACGGGCGTGTATTCATCGCTGGGGGCCGAGAGGGTCGGCAGGGTGGGTTGGGTGGTGCGGACGCGCTCGGACAGGGCTGTGCAGCTTGCCCCGCTGCTGGCCTGGCTGCTGGTGCTGCTGCTTGAAAGACTGCTGGTGCTGGTGGCCTTGCTGGTCGAGCTGCTTTGGGTAGCGCTGCTGGCGGTGCTGCTGCGTACGGAGCTGGCGGTCGAGGCGCTGCTGACCGATGCAACGCTGGTGCTGCTGCCTGAGTTGCCGGCGCCAGAACCTCCACCACCGCCGCCGCAGGCGGCGAGTAGCAGGGCTACGAGCAGTGTGGCACCGTTGCGCACATCGAGGGCGCGGAGGTAAGCAGAGGCAGGCATGGTCTTGTTCCGGTAAAAAGCTGCCGTATCGCAGCGATCAGGCCGGAATTGTGACGAATGAGCTGGGTGCTCTGTGCGGATGCGCCGTTGGTCGCGGCTGAATGCCGGGGGCGCTGGCCGGGCGGGCGGCCATGCAGGATGAATGGTCCGGCCGCAGTACCTGAAGGGGGCTGAACTGAGGCTATGCGGGGCTCAGTCGCCCGGGGGGCGCAATACGGGAGCGCTACTCTGGTCGCTGCACTGGTTCAGCAATACGAGGATGCGCTCGAGCGGGTCGCGCACGGCATGCATGATGCGTTCCTCCTGATGCCGATCGGTGGACATCAGGTCGAAGGCTGATTCGAGGCGGTCGAGAATTTCCTGCAGGAGCAGACGGATGTCTGCCGCCATCTTGCCTGGCAGGGCTTCCATGGGAACCGCAGCCGGCGCTTCGGGAGATGCCGCTGGCAGCTCGTAGCGCTGGGCGAGGTGGTCGGCCAGGGCGGCAGCCATCTCCACGAGAGCGGACATGTTCTCGCGAATGCGGGTGGCTTCTTCCGATGCTTCATCCGGCATGTTGCTTACGACAACGCTGAGCCGTTCATGACTGAGGGCGAGGCGGTTCTTGAACTGGACCAGTTGCCCCATGCCGGCCACCCGCGCGAGCACCGCGCGCTCAAGGGCCGAGGCTTCACCTTCAAGACTCCAGGCCGATTCGCCTCCTTCGTGGCGAATGGCGATGCAGCACTGCACACCGAGATGCCGGCAGGCTTGCAGGAAGTTCTGGGCAAGCTGGGCAGGGTTTTCGCAGCTCAGACTGGTGCGGACAAATTGCAGCAGCAGGCGGCGCTCACTCATGCTGGACTGGTATTGCTCGGCCTTGGTCTGCAGGGCGTCTTTTTCGGCACGCAGGGCAGCGCGTTCGCGCCACTGCGTGATGGCAAGCCGAACCTTGCGAAGCAGGATCTCCGCCGATACAGGCTTCACGCAGAGATCGCTGGCGCCCGCATCAAAGGCCTTCAGATGCTCGTCGAGTGATTCATGCGAGGTGGCAAAGATGATCGGGATGTCGTAGTGCCGGCGCAGTGCCCGGCATGTATCGAAGCCGTTGAGCCCGGGCATCTCAACATCTAGTAGTACAAGATCAGGCAGGCGTTCGGCGCAGAGCTGCAGCGCCTCCTGGCCTGAAGCGGCGCTCTTGACCTCGAACTGACGGGAGAGCATCAGGGAATGCATGGCACGCGTTGTCGCCACATCGTCGACGACCAGCACATAAGGGGTCTGGCTGCTGGCCCGATGCTCCTCATAGGCGTCCATCGCTGCGCTCCGAATAACCATGGTCAGAACCTGTTTACGGCAGGGCAAGGAGGTCCTGTAGCGCTCCGCTGGCGGGCAAAAGGGGTATGGGACCCTCCGGGGTTTGTTTCCCCTGATGGCAGGGAGCGCCGTTTACGGTCTATCACACAGCATGGCCGGCGCGCTTGCGCGGGCGATGGAGGTGAATCATGGCCAAGATCGACAAGATAGTTTCCGTGCCGCAGGTGATCGGCGATTTCGGGCAGGACGATGCGTTTGCCACCGAGAGCAATCCGGAAGGTTTGCGCTACGGTGAGGCACCTCATGCGCCGGGCTGTTTGCCCCATCCTCCGAAGACGGTGGTGTTGCCACCGGAGCATGGCGAAATCTCTATCGGCTGAGCTGGCTCAGGCCCATACCCCAAGCGCGGTGAGCTGCTTTGTTGCGGCTTCAGACCAGCCGCGATTGGCGGCCGGGCTGGCCGGGCTGGGGTGGAGCACGCGGCCGAACTGCACGGCCATGCCAGCACAGGCTTCACGCGCGCGCAGCTCGCTCCAGGCGCCGATGCCGATCACCCACTCGGCGCCAGTTGCCTCGACCAGCGCGCGCAGGTGTGCATCGCAGGCGGCAAGCAAAGGGGCTTGCTCGGCGGCCGGGAGCTTGTCCGGCGTGACGTTGCGCTTGCCCTCGAAGAAGGCCAGCGGGCAGTAGTTGGCGACGAAGTGGTCCGTGAAGAAAGCCTCGGCCGTGCCGAAGCGCTCGGCGAACAGGCCCCACAGGCGGCGGCCTGAAACTTCTGAGCGCGCACATTCCCAGCCTTCGATGGGGCGGGCCGGCGTCTCTTCGGCAGGTTTTTCGACCGGTGCGGAAATGCCCATCCAGTCACGTGCAGCGGCGATCTCGCCGAAAGGCACGCCAATCTGCACCATGCCGAAGGGGCCGGGATTCATGCCGACGAAGATGATCTTCTTCTTGCCCGCGCCAAACTTGCGCAGGTATTCCTCATGCGGCGCCCAGGCGTAGTCCAGCGGGTTGTAGGTGTGGGTGATCGGCGTGGCGAAGCGCATCGGGGTGACTGCCGCAGAGAGGGTGCGGGCGGCGGTGATGAGGGTTTCGGTACTCATTGATTGTCCTGGCTGGTCCATGGAGCGACCTTTAAGAGCAGCAGCATGCCCGGTATGGCGAGCACGAAGCACAGTGCGAAGAAGTTGAACCAGCCCAGGCCTTCGACCAGCCAGCCAGCGCTGGCGTTGATGAAGGTGCGTGGCACGGCCATTAGGCTGGTGAACAGGGCGAGTTGGGTTGCCGTGTAGGCCGGGTGGGTGGTGCGTGCCATCCAGGCCACGAAGGCTGTGGTGCCAAGCCCCACGCCGGCCGCTTCGACGCCGATCACGATGGCCAGTACCGCGAGGCGCGCGGCATCCGCTTCGGCCGGGCCGAGCCAGGCCAGCCAGGCAAAGCCGACAATGGCCAGCCACTGCAGGAAGCCGAATACCCACAGTGCGCGGTTGATGCCCAGCTTCACCATCCACAAGCCGCCGAGCAGGCCGCCGATCACGCTGGGCCACAGGCCGGCGTTCTTGGCGACGAGGCCGATCTGGGTCTTGGTGAAGCCCATGTCCAGATAGAAGGGGGTCGCCAGTGCGGTGCACAGCGAGTCCCCGAGCTTGTAGAGCAGGATGAAGAGCAGCACCAGCAGGGCCGAGCGAAGGCCATGGCGGCTGAAGAATTCGTGGAAGGGTTCAAGCACCGCTTCGCGCAGCGTGCGTGGCCGGGCGGCGGCGGCGCGGGGCTCGCCAGCCAGCAGGCTCATCGCCACGCCGGGCAGCATGAACAGGGCGGTGACCAGAAACACGCTGCCCCAGGGCAGGTGGTCCGCCAGGATCAGCGAGATTGAGCCCGGCACCAGGCCGGCGATCTTATAGGCATTCACGTGGATGGCGTTACCCAGGCCGAGTTCGATCTCGGGCAAGAGTTCGCGGCGGAAGGCATCCAGCACGATGTCCTGGGTAGCCGAGAGGAAGGCGATCAGCGCGGTGAGGATCAGGACCAGGCCGACCTGTGAGGTGGGCGATACCTGCCCCAGCGTGGCGATGGCCGCCAGCAGCAGCAGTTGGGTCAGCAGCATCCAGCCGCGCCGGCGGCCCATCAAGGGCAGGGCATAGCGATCGAGCAGCGGCGACCACAGGAACTTCCAGGTGTAGGGAAACTGGATCAAGGCAAAGGCGCCGATCACCTTGAGGTTCAGGCCTTCGGTCTTGAGCCAGGCCGGCACCAGGTTCAACAGCAGGTAGAGCGGCAGGCCGGAAGAGAAGCCGGTCAGGATGCAGATCAGCATCCGGCGGTTCAGCAGGGCTTCGAGCCAGGCGGGACGGGAATCGGTCACGAGCGGGGTCCGGTGGGGCGGTGCGTGAGTGGGCGATTATGGCCGAAGTAGGTATTTCGGAGTCAGCCCCGGTGTCGTGGGCGCGAGGTTTAGGGCGCGCATGCCGGCGGGTGCGATATGGGTGTTCTTATATCGCGAGCCCGCAGAGTTCGCCACGCAATTCAAAGTCTGTAAACAGGCCTCGGATCTGTTCGACCAGGTCAGCGCTGGGCAAAGAGTGGGCCGCGATTGCCGGGTGAGTGACGCCTTCTGGACGGAAGACCTGCAGCACGAAGCGCTGGGCCCCCAGATGCTGCGCGAAGTGGGCGGCGAGCAGGGCAGCGTCTTCGCTCAGCAACTCGTGATGCCAGGTGAGGCGGAACTCATGCGTTACGCCGCTGGCCACGATCAGCTGCGCGCTGCGTGTGGCCCGCGCGGCGCTGCCCGGTGCACCAGTGAGGGTGTCGTAGCCGTCGTAATCACTCTTCAGATCGAAGCCGACCCAGTCCAGCAGCGGCAGCACCTTCTCCAGGCGTTCAGGGTAGGCGCCGCTGGTATGCAGGCCGACCGCAAAACCCATGCCCTTCACGGCGAGGATGGCATCAGGCAGGCAGCTGTCGGCCGTGGGCTCTCCGCCCGAGAACACCACGCCATCGATGGTGTGACGATGGGTTGCAAGTTCCGTGGCGATCTTCTCCCAGGAGAGCAGGCGCATGCTGCTGCGCGATTGCAGCTCGGGGTTGTGGCAATAGGCGCAGCGCCACGGGCAGCCATGCAGGAACAGCGTGGCGGTGCGGCGGCCTGGCCAGTCGTGCTCGGCGGCAGGGTTGAAGGCGCCGATGCGGATGCGGGCAGTCCACGGGCTGACGATGAAAGCGTGTGCGGCAGAAGTCATGGGAGGATTCTACGGGGTTTGCGCAGGACGAAAAAAAGCCCGCCGGGGAGGCGGGCTCGGGATGCGTCGTCAGAGCGTGATCAGGGCGTTGTGATCGACACGAAATCGAACACGCTGGTGGAGGTGACCGTCGTACTGCCGGAGACGCCGGCCAGACCAACATAGACCGTGCTGTCGAAAGGAGCGGCGCCTGTGGCGGTGCCGAAGTCTTGCGTTTTCGGCGTGGCGGGTAGCCAGGAGACGCCAGCATTGATGGAGTAGGTAACGGATATTACTTGGCCGGTGCGCTGCAGCTTGAGCCAGACGGGATCTGTGCTGGAAGGTTGGCCGGTGGTCAGGTTGGCAAGGCTCGTAGAGGCTGTGGCACCGCCATCAGCCAAGCGTTGTTCCCATTGCACCCGGGGTACTCCACGTACCATGATGCCGTAGAAGCGCGAGTTGTCTGCCAGACTGTTCCGAATCATCAGGCCCGCGCGCACGTTGGATGTGTTGCTGAGTCCGACCATGCTCATGGCGGTTAGTCTGGCAATCATGGTGAAGTCGCCCGTGATCTGCTGGTAGGCGAACTGCATCGAGTCAGTGAGCACCGTGGTAGTGCCAAGCAGACCCGCCGATTCCAGCGTGTACTTGCCATTCACGCTGTCGTAGCTGGTGCCGACGGTGACCGGTAGGCCGCTGGCGACATAGGCATTGGTGAGCGTCGTGGAGCCGGTAATCGGGGTGTTCGAGCCGCTGCCGGTGGCTACACTGGAGTTGGCCGACGACGTGGCTGCCGAGCTGGCGGTTGCCGAAGAACTGCTCGCCGAACTCGCTGCCGCGCTGCTGGCCGCAGCACTGCTGGTCGCCGAGGAGCTGGCCTTCTGTACCTCATCCCAGTTGCGGTACTCATTGAGGTAGGTGTACTGGGTGGCCGAGCCGCCGATGACGGTCGGGCTCCACGGCCCGCTTGTCAAAGCCACATGCTTGCCCAGCACCGAGTTGCGCACCAGCACCTTGCCTGGTGCGTCGGTTGCGCTGTCGTCCCACTGGCGGGCCAGATAGATGCTGTTGTCCGTCGTTGCGCTGTCGGCCAGGAAGACGCTGTTGTTGAACAGCAGGCCTACGCTCTGGCTGGCAGCGGTGGTGGAGGGAGAGGTGATCGATGTGCCGGAGGGCTTGCGCGCGCCGAGGGTGCGGATGGTGCTGCCTTCGAACACGCCGATGCCGGCACCGAAGATGAAGTCCACGTCACCACTGATGTCGCTGGCGGTGACATAGACGCGCTTGCCGCTGTTGGCGAGATACAGGGTGTCCTGGTTGCTGATCAGGCGTACGCCATCGAGCACCACCTTGTCGGCCTTGTCGACCATCACGGCAACCGCCTGATCACTGCTGCCGGTTTCTACCCAGGCGTTTTCAACGCTGAGGTTCACCAACTGGAAACCGTTGTTACGCACGCGGATCGTGGCCGAGCACTCCTTGCCGACGCTGCCGGTTTTCTTTGAGCACGCGTTGTACAGCGTGGTGGCATCGGTATTGCCGGTGTAAGTGCTGTTTGTGACGAAGGTGTTGTAGCTCGCGCCGAGGCTGCCCTGCGACAGTGCGTTGTAGATGCGTACCTTGGTGGCATCGGCTTCGCTGCTGTAGAGGGTGATGGCGGCGGTGGTGTTGCTGACGATCAGTTGCTCGTTGTAGTCCCCCGCCTTGACCTGGATGTAGACCCGCGCGGCGGTGCTGGTGGAGGCGGCGTTCAGCGCGGACTGGATCGTGCTGTAGGGTGTGCTGCCATCCTTGGTGACGACGAAATCAGCAGTGAAGCCTGCCGGGTAGAGACGACCCGCATTCGGTTGACCGGCGTTCACGCTCTGCGGCGCCCAGGCGTCCGAGCCGGCAAGCGCCTTGGCTACGGTGGCGTTACTGGCGGCCGTATCGTCGAGCATCGGGCGTGTGCTGCTGGCGGCCGTTACCGGCAGTTTGCCGGCCCCGGCGTTGACCAGGTTGTGAGCCCGTACAACGTTCGCCGAACTGCCCGGGGTGTAGCTGTAGGCTGGCGTCCAGCCAAGTTGATTGGTGTAGGCGGCGAGGGTGAAGACGCTGTTGACCTTGTCAGCAGTCGGAGTGGTCGAGCCATCCGCGGCCTTGCGGGCATCATTCCAGCGAGCGTCCAGGGCTGCCTTGGCGGCCGCTTCGAGTTCGGCCGAAGCCGCTACGCCGTTGAACCAGGAGCCGACATCCTTGAACTGGTAGCCGTTCAGGTTGGACATCACGCGCGCGACAGTGGCTTTGGATCCGCTCATGTCGAAGACGTTGGCTTCCGACAGAATGCGCGATTCCGCGCCCATGCCGACGTAGTAGCTGACCGGGTAGTCGGCAGAGTCGGTATTGCCGCTGTAGCTGTTGTTGTAAAGGTGGATCTGGCCAAAGCGGGCGCGCGGCGCGCGCTGGGTGGTGTCCTGCCAGATGTTGTTGCTGAAGGTGAGGCGATTGTAGGCACGCTCCTTGGCGCCGTTGCCGTCACCCGAACCGCCGACCATGTTGGTCTTGTCGTGATTCTTGAAGATCGAGTAGGACACGGTGACGTAATCCGAGCTGTCCTCGATGTCGAGCAGGCCGTCGTGACGCTGGACGTGTTTAGTCACGCCGTTGATGGTGCGCACTTCCTTGCTGTCGAAGTTGGCGCCGTCGCTGAAGGTGCAGTGGTCAATCCAGATTTGCTTGCCGGTGACCATGTTGATGGCTTTGAACTTGGCGTTCCATTCTTCTTTGCCTGCGGTCCAGGTGTAGGACGTGCCGAGATCCTGCGGAGCCTGGAACTCCAGATTGCGGATCACGATGTTGCTGGTGGCGTTAACGGTGAGGAAACCATCAATGATCTTGGCGTCGGCGCCAACACCCAGAATAGTGGTGTTGGATGGAACCGAGAATTCGATCTGGGCTTTCTGCGCGTTCTGCATGATGCTGCGCGCCGAGGCCGCCGCCGTCTGTTCTGTCGTTGCAGTGCCGCCGGTGGCTTGTGCGGTCACGTAGCCGATGTAGGCTTCAAAATCCCAGTTGTTGATGTTCTTGTAGGTCGTGGTGAGCGTCTTGTAATACGCCTCGTTGGCGAACTGGCCATTGCCCAGGTCGGTGCCGTAGATGGAACCAACCACGTAGATGATCTTGGCTTCGCTCTTGGCGGTGGTGGCATTGCTGGCATAGGTCGGGCTGTTCTGGTTGGCCAGGGCCGCCTTCAGCTCGGCGCGGTTGTGCACCACGTAGATGTTGCTGGCCGGAGCACCGGCTCCGCCTGTGGTGCCGGTGCCTTGGGAGGCCCAGCCGGTCACGCCAACCGGTACGCTGAGGGCGCTGGCAGCCGAGGTCTGGGCGGCTGCGCTGCTAGCGCTGTCCCCTTCGCTCTGGCTGGTGGCGCTGTTGCTCGTAGCCTGGCTGCTGGTGGCACTGCCGCCGTTATTGCCACTGCTGCTAGCGGAATTCGTGCCGCTGGAACCGCCGCCGCAGGCAGCGAGCAGGCCGAGCATGGCCGAGCCGAGACAAAGCACGCCTAGCGTGCGGCGAATTGCTGCAATCATCCTTGTCACCTCCGTTTGTTTTATGGCGCCCTATCAGTGATGAGCTGTGGGCGCCTTAGTGCAAACGGGAAAGTAACTCAGGGTGAAATCGGTCACAAGCTGCACCGCCGCAGGACTGTGCAGTTCTTCGCAATACGCCTGCGATGAGGCCTCAGTCGGCTTTGCGACCGAGCCGGTAGAGCGCCACGCTGGCGTAATTGTTGGGATCGATGTCGATCGCACGGTCTTCGTCGAAGGCGGCGCGCTCCAGCACGACAATGCCGCGCTGTTCACACAACTGCTCGAAGTCCGCCATCGTGAAGAAGCGCACGTTCGGGGTGTTGTACCACTGGTGCGGCAGGCTGTCGGAGACCGGCATGTGGCCTTCGTTGATCGAGACCCGATGGCGCCAGTAACCGAAGTTCGGGAAGCTCACTACCGCTTCGCGGCCCACGCGCAGCATCTCGGCGAGAATGCCCTCGGTGTTGTGCACCGCCTGCAGCGAGAGGCTCATGATCACGTAGTCGAACTCGCCGTCCTTGAAGCCGGCGAGGCCTTGTTCAAGGTCGCTCTGCAGTACGTTGATGCGATGGCTCAGGCAGTTGATGACATGCGCCGGGTCGCGCTCGATGCCGTAGCCGCGTGCCTGGCGGGTGCTGGCCAGATGCAGCAGCAATTCGCCATCGCCGCAGCCCAGGTCGAGCACACGCGCACCTTCGCTGACCCAGCCGGCGATCACGTCGTAATCGTGGCGTTCCTGATTGCCGAATTTCACCATGTCACACCTCGATGTTCTGGAAGTACGCGCGCATCGCGGCGTGGTAGGTTGGATCGTCGAGCAGGAAGGAGTCGTGCCCGGCATCGCTTTCAATCTCGGCGTAGCTCACGTCGCGGCCGTTGTGCAGCAGCGCGAAGACCAGCTCGCGCGAGCGGGCCGGGGAGAAGCGCCAGTCGGTGGAGAAGGAGGCGATGAAGAACTTGGCTCGTGCAGCCGCCAGCGCAGCTTCCAGATCACCCTCGAAGGCGTAAGCCGGGTCGAAGTAATCAAGGGCTTTGGTGGTGAGCAGATAGGTGTTGGCGTCAAAAAAGCCGGCGAATTTGTCGCCCTGATAGCGCAGATAGGATTCGATCTCGAACTCGACATCGAAGTGGTAGCGGTGTTCGCCGTGGCGCAGCTTGCGGCCGAACTTGTCCGCCATCGCGTCATCCGAGAGATAGGTAATATGCCCCAGCATGCGCGCCAGGCGCAGGCCGCGGGTGGGCACCACGCCATGTTCGTAGTAGTCGCCGTTGTGAAACTCGGGATCGGTCAGGATGGCCTGCCGTGCGACTTCGTTGAAGGCGATATTTTCGGTTGAGAGCTTGGGGGCGGCCGCGATGATCATGCCGTGGCGTACCCGCTCCGGGTAGCGCAGAGTCCAGGCCAACGCCTGCATGCCGCCGAGGCTGCCACCGAGTACTGCAGCGAGTTGCTGGATGCCGAGGCGATCCATTAGGCGGGCATGGCTGTCGACCCAGTCTTCCACAGTCACGAAGGGGAAAGCTGAGCCCCAGGGTTTGCCGGTGGCCGGATTGGTGCTCCTCGGGCCGGTGCTGCCGAAACAGCCGCCCAGGTTGTTGATGCCAATCACGAAAAACTTGTTGGTGTCCAGCGGCCGGCCGGGGCCGACCAGGTTGTCCCACCAGCCAGTGCTCTTGGCTTGGCCAGCATAGGTTCCCGCAACGTGGTGCGAGCCGGAGAGCGCATGGCACACCAGCACGGCATTCGAGCGCTCTGCGTTGAGCGTGCCGTAGGTTTCATAGACCAGATCGTAAGCCGGCAGGCTGCTGCCGCTGCGCAGGGGCAAGGGCTCGTCGAAGTGCGCACATTGCGGAGTGACAACGCCGACGCTATGAGAATGTGTAGTCATGAAATGCAAAAACCCGATCAGCCAAAGCGTGATCGGGTTTGAGGGCGCCCATCCGCTTTAGCCGTATTTGTTACGCGCCCGCAAGCTGAATCAAATCGGCGCAATGCAGAGAACTTACTCCCGCAGGAAAATGATGTCAAACCATGCGTTCGGTCACTACAGTTTATCCACTGCTTCACGGATCTTGTCCGGCTCATCGAGCTTGAGCAGGCGGCCGACCTTGATGGCGAGCTCGGCGGCGTCCGAGCGCAGGATTTCCTGCTTTACCTCAAGGATCTGTGTTGGGTGCATGGAGAACTGACGCAGGCCCATGCCCAGCAAAAGGCGGGTGAACTTCTTGTCCCCCGCCATTTCGCCGCACACTGAAACCGGGATGTCGGCCTTGGCGCCAGCATGAATGGTGGCAGCGATCAGACGCAGGATGGCCGGATGGAGCGGATCGTAGAGATGGGCGACAGCCTCGTCCGTGCGATCAATGGCCAGGGTGTACTGGATCAGGTCGTTGGTGCCGATGGAGAGGAAATTCAGGCGTCGCACGAAGATGCCCAGCGCCAGTGCGGCTGCGGGTATTTCGATCATGCCGCCGACCTTGATGTCCTCGTCGAACTTGATCTTTTCAGCCCGTAACTGGGCTTTGGCCTGCTCGATGGCACCCAGCGCAGCGTCCACTTCGTGGGCATGTGCCACCATCGGGATCAGGATCTTGATCTTGCCATGCAGGGAAGCGCGCAGGATGGCCCGCAACTGGGTCAGGAACATCTGCGGTTCAGCCAGGCAAAATCGAATGGCGCGCAGCCCCAGGGCCGGGTTCAGTTCGGGGCGCGGACCACCGGTACTGAGCGCCTTGTCGGCTCCGATATCCAGTGTGCGGATCACCACCGGCTTGCCGCCCATGGCGCGGGCCACGCTCTTGTAGGCTTCGAACTGCTCCTCTTCATTGGGCAGCGTGTCACGGTTCATGAAGAGGAATTCGGTGCGGAACAGGCCGATGCCGTCCGCGTACACATCCTTGACTGCTGGCACGTCGCGCGGCAACTCGATATTGGCCTGGAGGGCGATCTCGTGGCCGTCGATGGTGGCCGCACGATTGGCTTTCAGGCGTTTGAGCTTGGAGCGCTCCAGTTCCAGCGCGCTGCGGCGCAGGCGGTATTCCTCGAGGACGCGCTCATCCGGGTCGATGATGACCACTCCGCGTGCGCCATCGATGATGATGATGTCGCCGTCGCGGGTGATCTGGCGGATGTGGCGCAGGCCCACCACAGCCGGGATACCCAGGCTGCGCGCCACGATTGCCGTGTGCGAGGTTGCGCCACCGACATCGGTGACGAAGCCGGCAATCTGGCTGTCCTTGAAATGGATGGTGTCCGCTGGCGAGAGATCGTGGGCGACCACGATGGAATCCAGCCCGTTCTTGTTGCGTTTCGTGCCGACATGGCTCGGGTGGCCCAGTAAGGCCTTGACCAGGCGTTCCACCACTTGAATTACATCGGCCTTGCGTTCGCGCAGATAGGGGTCGTCGATATTGTCGAAATCATCGACGATTGCTTCCATCTGCTGCACCAGCGCCCACTCGGCATTACAGCGGCGCTCACGGATCAGTTTGATGGCATTTTCGACCAGCATCGGATCGTCGAGCAGCATGGTGTGCAGATCGACAAAAGCAGACACCTCTGACTGGGCGCTGGCAGAGACTTCACGCAGTGCGCGTAACTCGAAGCGCACCTTGGCCGCGGCGTCTTCGAGGCGGATGACTTCGGCATCCACATGGCGTGGAGCGATCAGCAGATGGTCGACTTCCAGCAGCGCATGAGAAATCAGATGCGCATTGCCAATGGCGATTCCCTGCGATACGGGCAGGCCGTGGATGACGAAGGGCATGCGTGAGCCTTACTCGCGTTCGCCGAAGCGGCTGGCAATAAGTTCGACGATGGCCGCGAGGGCAGCATCGGCGTCTTCACCTTCGGTTTCGACAGTGAGCTTGGTGCCATGCGAGGCTGCCAGCATCATGACTCCCATGATGCTTTTGGCATTTACTCGGCGGCCTTCGCGCTCCAGCCAGACATCAGAGCGGAACTGCGTGGCGAGCTGGGTGAGTTTGGCTGAGGGACGTGCATGCAGACCCAGGCGGTTTGCGATTTCGGCAATCGCTCTTGGCATTTCAGATACTCCCTTTAATGTGAAGCACTCCATCACACCCACCGGTGATGGCCTTATGCACTACGGTATCGATATCGTGCTTCTCCCGGTAGGTCAAGACGCGAAGCAGCATTGGAACATTGACCCCGGCTACTCCCTCGACCTTGCCCGGCTGCAGAAGTTTCATTGCGATATTGCTGGGAGTGGCGCCAAAAATGTCGGTGAGCACCAGCACTCCATGACCGTCGTCAACCACGGTGAGCAGGCGCTGCGCCTCTTGCAGCAATTCGTGCGGATCATCCTGCGCAGCGACACCAAGTTGGGCCAGCCGGGCCGGGCGCCTGTTCACGACATGACATGCACACTGGATCAGCGATTCGCCGAGCGTGCCATGAGTGATGAGGAGGATGCCGATCATGCGTGAAACCAGAGCGGAGGGTGCATGCGGGCGAGATGCCTGCCAGCCCTTACTCTACCACCGTCGCCGGACCCGCACCGTCCGCCCATCGCAGCCGTGCCCGCATGTCCGGGGTCAGGCTGATATGGCCGGCCGCATCCACACGCAAAGCATGTCGGATCTCAAAACGACGGGCCATCGCGGGCCAGTCGTCAGCAGCCAGAAAAAGCGGCTTGCTGGCGACGTCGGAGAGCATGCCGGCATTCTCGCGCGGGGTGACGAGTACGGTGAGCGCGGCAGTATGTTTGGCGGGTACACCAGTGCGTGGATCAATGAGGTGGCTATAGCGCTGGCCCTCGAATTCGAAGAAGCGCTGGTAGTCACCGGAGGTGCCGATAGCCTCACCGTCATAGAGCGCGAGGGTTGCCAGAGGGCCGGACGCTCGCGGATGCTGAATGCCGACCGACCAGGGCTGCTTGCCCTTGGCCCCGAGGGCCATCACATTGCCGCCAATATTGATCAAGGCGTTCTTGATGCCGTGCTGGCTCAGGATGGCTGCGGCACGATCGAGCGCATATCCTTTGGCGATACCGCCAAAATCCAGGTTCACGGCACGATTGCTGCTGCGCACGAGCTCTCCCTGCAGGCTCAGCTGGCGCACGCTGGGCGCGGCGGCGATGGCTGCTTGCAGTGCTGCAGGCTCTGGAAGGTGCGGTGTGAAGCTGTCGCCATGGAATCCCCACAGTTCGATCAGCTTGCCGATGGCCGGGTCGAAGAGGCCGTCACTGAGCTCTGCATAGCGCTGTGAGGCTTGCAGCAGGCTCAGCATTTCGGGGCTGACCGGAGTGGATTTTCCGGCGGCGATGGCGGCGTTCAGGCTGGTCAGCTCGGAGGGTTGCCAGGCGTGATAGCTGCGGTGGAGGCGATCAAATTCTCGTAGCACGGCATTGAGTGCGGTGCGAGCTTCGGCTTCCGGACTGCCGTAGCTGACCACCTCGACACGAGTGCCAAAAACGAAGGACTCCTGGCGTACCAGAGGGCCGTCACCGCAGGCGCTGAGAAACAGGGCAAGGGTCAGGCAGAGCAGGCGCAGCAGGGCGGGCAGGGTAGGGGCAGGCATGCCTGCATGATACGGTAGGGCCCCCGCTTGGTCACTGTTGCAGCATCAGAACGTAGCGACGCGCTTCAGTGTAGGCAGGTAGGCGCTCGGGGCTGCTGAATTGTCCGACGGCGCCATTCTCTCCATGTTCGCTCAGCAGCCCCTGAAGGACTCCGGGAGCGATTCGGTTTGCGGCCAGCATGGCGGCTGCGTAACGGTCGGCTTCCTGCAGTTGCGGCAGTGTGTATTCGACACGTTGCAGGCCTTCGGTCAGCGCTCCGATGCTGTGTTCGGCGCTGCCTGCCAGTGCGGCAGTGGCGAGGCGCAGCAGTTTGAGTTCGATGGCGTTGTGCAAGGCGTGCTGGTGGTGTAGATGGCCCAGTTGCTGACACAGCAGGGCGAGCTGGGTAACGGGGTCTGGCTCGTGCGTGAAGAAGGCGTCGGTGACTACGATGTCGCCGCTGGGCAGTGAGAACAGCAGCGGACTGGCGCTGCCGCCCTGGCGAAACACGAGGCGGTAAGGCGGGGCACCTGTGGTCGGAGCGTTGAGATTGGCGAAGCGTTTGCGCAAATCAGTCTGGCGGGCTGCATCGCTTTGGCTGGGGCGCAGGAGGCTGCCGTCGAGGCGGGCGAGGACGCGTTCGGAACTGCCGTGAATCCAGTTGGTGGGCAGATTGGCGGCCAGCGAACGAGCGAGCATCGGGCTCAACAGGTGCAGACCCAGCCCCAATGCGAGTAGGCCGGATATCAGCAGTAGCAGTGCTTGCAGGCGCTTGAGCAGGCTTGGGCGGGTACACGTTTCGCCACTTCCTGGAGCCAGGTGCTGCCAGTCGGAGCCTTTTGTGCGCGAATGCTCAAGTACGGTGCCGACGCTGCCGCGGTGCAGGAGGGTGGAGGAGGTTCGCATGATCGAGAGACTCGCGCAGTGGGGGCTGGTGAGTTGATTATGCGTAGCGCCCGGATACCAACCTTTAGCGCGCCCGTAGGTCGGTACGCAAAAAAGGGTAGGTTCCTGATGGTCGGAATGCTGCGCTGCAGCGAGGATTGAGGGCTGTTAGAAGTTGTTCTCGATCTGTGGCGAGAGGCTATCAGCAGGGGCGAGGCAGGGTTTGGCAGAGCCTGCTCTGCGCTGCCGCAGCCGGTTTGCTGTGCAAAGCAAACCGTGGGGAAGCGCAGCACAGGAACCGGAGTTTATGTTGATCAATGAGGATTCCGAGCAGCCCATGAGCCCTCTCAGTGATCAATGAGCGGCCTCGCAGTAAGATCGTGAGCAGCTTCTTACAGACTTTCCAGGGTGGTGATGACTTGGGCGGCGACAGCATGGCCCGTCTGATGTTCGATCTCCACCATGCAGGTCGGGCTGGTGACATTGATCTCGGTGAGATGGCCACCGATCATATCCAGTCCGACGATCAGCAGGCCGCGTTGCCACAATACCGGTGCGAGGCTTTCGGCGATTTCGCGTTCGCGTGGCGTGAGTGGCATGGCCACACCCTTGCCGCCGGCGGCAAGGTTGCCGCGGGTTTCGCCGGCCATCGGGATGCGCGCCAGGCTGTAAGGCTGGACTTGTCCGCCAATCAGCAGCACCCGCTTGTCGCCCTCGCTGATCTGCGGAAGGTAGCGCTGCGCCATGATCGTGCGGCGGCCTAGATCGGTGAGGGTTTCGAGAATGGCGTTGCGGTTCGGATCCTCGCGACGCACTCGGAAGATACCGCTGCCGCCCATGCCGTCCAGCGGCTTGAGGATGACATCGCCCAATTCATCAATGAAGGCTTGCAGATCTGCCGTATCCCGTGCAACCAGGGTGGTGGGCGTGAATTGCGGGAACTCGGCGATCGAGAGTTTTTCCGAGTGATCGCGGATCGCACGTGGATCGTTGAAGATTCGCGCACCTTGAGCGGCGGCACGTTCGAGGATCCAGGTGGCGGCGACGTATTCGGCATCGAAGGGCGGATCCTGGCGCATCAGGATGGCATCAAAGTCCGTCAGGGGCGTTAGCGCTGAGGGGGCGGCTTGATACCAGGCATGGTCGTCCGCACTGAGTTGCAGGGCGACAGTGTGAGCACTCACCCGGCCATCGCGGACCAGCAGGTCTTCGCGCTGGATAGCGAAGGTCTGGTGGCCGAGAGCCTGTGCTGCCCGCATCATGGCGACGCTGGAGTCCTTGTAGGGCTTGAGCTTGTCGAGCGGGTCGACGATGAAGGCGATTTTCATGCGTGGGTCAACTCCGTCGGGGCGGTTTGCTCCAGCTCCAGCGAGGCTGCCAGCAAGGCCAGGCGGGCGACCACGCCGTAGGCATAAAAACGGTTCGGTGCGGCATCCGGGGCCTGCTTGCAATCGGGGATGTTGCAACAGGTTTCGAAGGCTAGTGGCTCGAAATGCATGCCGGGCGCATTGAGGTTCTCGTCGCGGCCGCGATCCGCATGGACACGATAAAAGCCGCCCACCACATAGTGGTCCATCATGTAGACGACCGGCTCGGCGACGCCGCCGTTGACCGTTTCGAGGGTGTGTACGCCTTCCTGGATGATGACTTCGGAGACCTGCTGGCCTTCCTTGATCACGCTCATCTTGTTGCGCTGACGGCGGTTCAGGCCAATAACTTCGCTGGCGTCCCGCACCGTCATCACGCCCATGCCGTAGGTGCCGGCATCCGCTTTGACGACCACGAAAGGCGTTTCGGTGATGCCGTACTCAGCATATTTCTGACGGATCATCGTGAGCAGGGAGTCGACCTGGGTGGCCAGGCAGTCCTCGCCGGTGCGCTCATGAAAGTTGATCGAGCCGCAGCGGCCGAAATAGGGATTCACCAGCCAGGGGTCGATGTCCAGCAGGCGGCCGAAGCGCGCGGCGACCTGATCGTAGGCCGAAAAGTGGATGGACTTGCGGCGCGTGGCCCAGCCGGCGTGGATTGGAGGTAGCAGCCACTGTTCGTCCAGCCCGTGCAGGATTGCCGGCGCACCGGCGGAGAGATCGTTGTTGAGCAGGATTGCGCAGGGGTCGAAGTCCTTCAGGCCGAGGCGGTTGCCGTTGCGCACCAGCGGCTCGAGCAATAGCGTGCTCCCGTCGGGTAGCTCGAGGGGCGTGGGTGCAGTGATTTCCGGCAGCAGGCTGCCGATGCGTACCTCCAGCCCGGTAAGGCTGAGGATGCTGGCAATGCGTGCCACGTTTTGCAGGTAGAACAGATTGCGCGTGTGGTTCTCGGGAATCAGCAGCAGGCGGCTGGCCTGCGGACAGAGGCGTTCGACCGCCGCGCTTGCGGCCTGCACACAGAGAGGCAGGAAGTCGGCCCCCAGATTATTGAAGCCACCCGGGAACAGGTTCATGTCGACCGGCGCGAGCTTGAAGCCGCTGTTGCGCAGGTCCACCGAGCCATAGAAGGGGGGCGTGTGCTCCATCCATTCACTGCGGAACCATTGTTCGATGCGGGTCGCGTTGCCCAGCAGTGCGCGTTCGAGGTCTTGCAGCGGCCCGGAGAGGGCGGTAGTCAGGTGCGGCACCATGGCGCGATCTTTCTTTGGAGGAGCGGAATCCTGTTCCAGATGGGGGCGTCGGAGCTGAATGCAAGCCCGGCGTGTTCGCTGCAGCTTACCAGTCGACCAGTTCGATGCCGGCGCCGATGGATTCCTGTTTGTGGTTGTAGCTGATCAAGCTCTTGCCATAGCCGCTGAAGCCCTGAAAGTAGAGGCGCAGATGGTTGGAGCCGGGAATCGGGATGCCGTAGGACAGCTCGTAGCCACCGCGGTTGTGCTCGAACTCTAGGTTGTTGCGCAGCATGAAGGACAGGCGGTGGCGGTTCTGGAAGCGCCAGGTGCCGTTCAGATCGAAGTTGCCGAGATAGTGATTGATGTCCGGGTTGTCGTCGTTTGCGGCGCTTTCCGGAATGCGCCACCAGGGGCGCAGCACCAGCGCGAAGTTTTCGCTGTCGGCCACGAAGCTGGAGGTGATCCGATTCCAGCTGCGCGACCATTCGGCCGTTTGGCCGTTGGATTGGTGGTTAAAGCCTACTGTGGCTGCGCGCAGGGTCAGGCCGGTGCCGGGTAGGTAAATCGATACCGGAAACTGCAACCAGGTTTCCGGTTCATGGTTGGTTTCGCGGAAGGGGCGCGACCAGTTTTCGTTGTAGACCTGCCAGAACGAGCGATTGGTGTAGGCCACCATCCACTTCATGCTGCCCAGGTCGCCAGGGATGATCGGAAACTTGAGGCTGATCTGGAATTCAGCTTCGGTCTTGTTGGCCGAGCCTTGCCCATTGTTGGCGTTCTGGAAAGGTGGGCTGGACGGGGTGTGGCTGCTCTGCACCACTCCGAGCATGTAGTTCGGCTTGTGCGGAGCAATCGCGTAACCGTCGGCATAGGTCAGCTGCTCTGCCTTGGCTCGTTCCACGACAAAGGATTCGGCCGGGCGTTGCTGGCATTCGCTGCGGATCTGGCCTACGGTCGTGTCAGGGCTGGCTTCGACGAATTTTTCGATCATGCACAGCTTTACGCGTTCTGAATCCGTCGTTTCTGCATGTGCCAGTGCGGCGGGCAGCGCCAATGCGCAAAGCAGGAGGGCTTGTTTCATGATGAGTTCCGAGGCTTGGTTTGTGTGGATCATTGCTTGCCGGCAGGCCGCTGTGCAAGTGTCCGCTCGGTGCTGCCATGCAGCTTTGCAGGCGGCGCGACTGGGAATGACGTAAAATTGCAACTCGCGAATCAAATCAAGGGATTGTCCCCCACATGTTTTCCGGAATTGTTGCAGCAGTTGGCCGCATCCAGTTATGCGAGCCTCTGCAGGATGGCGTACGCATCAGCGTGGACGTCGGTGCCTGGGACGTGTCGGATGTCGCTATTGGCGACTCGGTCGCGCATAACGGTGTGTGTCTGACCGTCATTGAAAAGGCGGGCAGTGTGCTGCGCTACGACGTGTCGCGTGAGTCGCTCAACTGTACCGTGGGCCTGGATCAGGCGGGTGGCGAGCTGAATCTCGAAAAAGCCCTGTGCCTGAATGACCGCCTTGGCGGCCATATGGTGACCGGCCATGTGGATGGCGTTGGCGAGGTCGTGAAGTTCGCGCCGCTGGCCGAAAGCCACGAGCTTGTGATCCGGGCTCCGGCCGCCATCGCCGGTTACATCGCCCGCAAGGGCTCGGTCACCGTGGATGGAGTGAGCCTGACGGTCAACCGGGTCGATGGCCGCGAATTCTCGATCAACCTGATCCCGCATACGGTTGAAGTCACTACCCTCAAGCGCCTCAAGGCGGGCAGCCAGGTCAATCTCGAGATTGACCTGATCGCGCGTTACGTGGAGCGCATGCTCGAATGGAAGGCCCAGTCATGAGCAGCGTCCAGCTCTCCCCGATTCGCGACATCATCGAAGACATCCGTGTCGGCAAGATGGTGATTCTCATTGATGATGAAGATCGCGAAAACGAAGGCGACATCGTCATTGCCGCCCAGCACGTCACGCCCGAGGCGATCAACTTCATGGCGAAGTTCGCGCGCGGTCTGATCTGCCTCACGCTCACCGAAGAACGCTGCCGCCAGCTGGGCCTGAACCCGATGGCACGCGACAACCGTAGCCAGTTCACCACGGCCTTCACCGTGTCCATCGAAGCGGCTGAAGGAGTGACTACCGGCATTTCGGCAGCCGACCGCGCCCGCACGGTGCAGGCAGCCGTGGCGCGTAACGCGCGCCCGGCCGACATCGTGCAGCCGGGCCACATTTTCCCGATCCAGGCCAAGCCGGGCGGCGTGCTGGTGCGTGCCGGCCATACCGAAGCGGGTTGCGATCTGGCTGATCTGGCCGGCCTGGAGCCGGCGTCGGTGATCTGCGAGATCATGAATGAAGACGGCAGCATGGCCCGCCTGCCGGACCTGATTCCTTTTGCTCAGCAGCACGGCCTCAAGATTGGCGCGATTCGTGATCTGATCCACTACCGTGCGGCCGTCGAGAAGCTGGTTGAGCGCGTGGCTGACAAAGCGGTGGCGACCGCGCATGGCGAGTTCCGCCTGGCTGCTTTTACTGACGGGGCTTCGGGCGATCTGCACCTGGCGCTGTACAAGGGTGAGATCAAGCCGGAGGTCGAGACCCTGGTGCGGGTTCATGAGCCGATCTCGGTGCTCGACTTCCTTGACCCGGCCGGTAGCCGTCACAGCTTCCCGGTCGATGACTCGCTGGCTCGCATTGCTGCCCACGGTCATGGTGTGCTGGTGATGTTGCGCCGCGCAGAGTCCACCGAAGAAATGCTCGTTGCACTGGGCGTGAAGGGCGAGGAAAAGAAGCCGGCCGCCAAGTGGGATCCGCGTCTGTTCGGCATCGGTGCGCAGATCCTGCGTGACCTCGGTGTCGGCAAGATGCGTGTGATGGCGCAGGCCCGCCGCATCCCGAACATGACTGGCTTCGGGCTCGAAGTCACCTCTTATGAAGAACCTCGCTGAAGGCATTCCATGTCCAGTTTTGACAACATCCCCAAAATTTCTCCTGATCTGGATGGCAAGGGCTTGCGCATCGGCATCGTGATCGGACGCTTTAACGCCAACATCGGTGAAGGCCTGCTGCAGTCCTGCCTGACCGAGCTGCTGGCTCGGGGCGTGGCCGCCAGTGACATCCTGGTCTGCAAGCTGCCGGGTGCGCTGGAAATGCCGCTGACCCTCAAGACCCTGGCCGAAACCGGCAAATATGATGCGCTGATCGCACTCGGCGCCGTGATCCGCGGCGATACCTACCACTTCGAAGTGGTTTCCAATGAAATGGCAGCGGGTATTACCCGTGTCCAGCTCGACTGCAATATTCCGGTGGCCAATGGCGTGTTGACCACCAACACCGATGAACAGGCTGAAGTGCGCATGGATGTGAAGGGGCGTGAATGCGCCGAATGCGCCATTGAAATGGCCAAGCTGTTGAGGACAATCCGCGCATGAGCGACGACAAAGTACTGATCCCACAAGAAGCCCCGAAGAAGACTCCGCGTCGCTTGGCGCGAGAAGTCGCGATGCAGGGCCTTTACGAGTGGCGCATGAGTGGCAACTCGCTGCCGGTGATCGAAGATCACCTGGAACAGGAAAATGAAGCCTGGACGCGCGCTGACCGGCCCTTGGCACTGGTGCTGCTGCGCGGCGCAGCCGAAAACGCCGATGCGCTCGAAGCCAGCGTGGCTGCTTTCGTGGATCGCCCCCTGGGCGAAATCTCGCCGATCGAGCGCGCCATCCTGCTGCTGGGCGCTTACGAGCTGACTCATCGCATCGAAACGCCGTATCGCGTGGTGATCAACGAGGCCATCGAGCTTGCAAAGTCTTTCGGCGGCACGGATGGTCACCGCTACATCAATGGCGTGCTCGACAAGTTCGCGCCGACTGTGCGCGCGGCAGAAGTTGAACACTCGGCCAAGCAGAGGAAAAAATAAGGAGTAGTGAGTCGGGAGTCGGCAAGCCGGCCCCACTCCCCACTCCCCACTCCCCACTCCCCATGGCAGGCGAATTCGAGCTGATCAAGCGCCACTTCCACTACCCCGTGAGTCACTCTGTGCTCGGGGTTGGGGATGACGCCGCGCTGATGCAGCCGCGCCCCGGTATGCAACTGGCCGTGTCGACCGACATGCTGGTGGCCGGGCGCCATTTCTTTGCCGATGCCGATCCCTTTCTGTTGGGCTGGAAGACTGCGGCCGTGAATATATCGGACATGGCCGCGATGGGCGCCGAGCCGCGCTGGATCACCCTGGCACTGGCCTTGCCAGAAGCTGACGAGGCTTGGGTCGGGGCGATGGCGCGGGGTTTTCGCGACTGCTGCGAAGCCTATTGCGTTGACTGGGTGGGGGGAGATACCACCCGTGGGCCGCTGAACCTCTGTGCCACCATTTTCGGCGAAGTTTCGCCGGATAAAGCCGTGCGCCGAACGGGGGCGGATCATGGTGACGATCTGTGGGTGTCCGGCTGGCCCGGCATGGCTGCGCTCGGGTTGGCTCATCTGCAGGATCGCCTGGAGCTGGTGAGTGACTGGCGCGAGGCTTGTCTCGAACGCCTGCATCGGCCCTTGCCGCGGGTCGCGTTGGGTCTGGCCCTGCGCGGTGTGGCGAGCGCCATGCTGGACGTGTCGGATGGCCTGTGCGGGGACCTCAGTCATATTCTCGAGGCCTCCGAAGTGGGCGCCATCCTGGACGAAACCCTCCTGCCACTGGAGCCCTTGCTGGCCGCCTGTAAACGTACCGAGGCGGCTACAAAAGCACTGCTTTCCGGAGGCGATGATTACGAGCTCTTGTTTGCCGCCCCACGTGAGCAGCGCGGGCACGTGGAAGCCATTGGCCGCCACCTCGAACTACCCTTGCACCGCATCGGCCGCATTCTCGACAAACCCGGTCTGTGGCTGCAACGGGGTGACGGCGTGGCCGAGGCCTTGCAGGCAGGCGGCTTTGATCACTTCCAGACAGACTGACCGCCCGGAGGCCTGCCCCTCCGGCGCTGATTGTCCTCAAGGCTGCCATGCAACCGACCTTCAAGCTCCTGCTCTCCCATCCCGCCCACTTCATTTCGCTCGGCTTCGGCTCCGGCCTCGCACCGAAAGCGCCGGGTACCTTCGGCAGCTTTGCAGCTTGGGGCGTCTACGCCTTGCTGAGCTGGCGGGTGCCGGCCGCATTGCGCTTCGAGGGCATGGCCGTGATGCTGATCGTTGTCAGCTTCCTGCTCGGAGCCTGGTGCATTGAGCGTACCGGCGCGGCGCTGGGCGAGGTGGATCATGGCGCCATCGTGTGGGATGAGTTCGTTGCGGTGTGGCTGGTGCTGGTCTTGATCCCAACCGGTTTTGGCTGGCAGCTGGCCGGGGTGCTGGTGTTCCGTTTCTTTGACATCCTCAAGCCTTGGCCGATTCGCCAGGCCGATCGCCGCTTCAAGAACGGCCTCGGCGTGATGTTCGATGATGTGCTGGCTGCGCTCTACACGCTGGCCTGCCTGTGGCTGGCGCTGACGCTGCTGGCATGAGCACCGATGCCCTGCTGGACTTCGTGCTGACGCTCGATCGTCTCAAGGCCGTGGAGCGCCGCACCAGCCCGGCAGGCCTTGAGCGCCGCGAGAACAGCGCCGAGCACAGTTGGCATGGCGCTTTGTGTGCGCTGCTGCTGGAGCGGGAGTGCGCTTTTCCGGTGGATGCGAAGCATGCCGCGCTGCTGTTCCTGATGCACGATGTGCCCGAGATCGAATGCGGTGATACCTTCGCGTATGCCGCCGCGCGTGCCGATGCGGCGGCGGCCGAGGCGCTGGGGCTGGAGAGTCTGCTTGCAACATTGCCGGCGCAGACTGGCGAGTGCTTGCGTGCCCTGTGGCAGGAATTCACCGCCGGCGAAACGCCGGAGGCGCGGTATGCGAATGCGCTGGATCGGGTGATGCCGCTCTTGCATAACATCAGTCATGGCGGCAAGGTATGGCACGAGCATGGCGTGACGCTGGCGCAGGTGCTGGCACGCAACGCTTTTGTGGCAGAGGTCTTGCCCGCCGTCTGGCAGCGGCTGCTGCCCCGGATAGAACGCCTTTTCAGTGGAGTCGCAGATGAGTGAAGAGATCCGCACGCTGGCCGAACAGATCGGCGCAGCGCTGCAGGCCCAACGCTGGCAACTGGCGACAGCCGAGTCCTGCACCGGCGGTCTGGTCAGTGCCGCGGTGACTGAAATTGCCGGCTCAAGCGGCTGGTTCGACCGTGGGTTCGTGACCTACTCGAACGAGGCCAAGGTCGAGATGCTGGGCGTGTCGCCCCTGACCCTGCATGCGCACGGCGCAGTGAGCGAGGCGACCGTGCGCGAGATGCTGGCCGGCGCGCTGGCGAAGTCCGTGGCGCATGTGGTGCTGGCTATTTCAGGCATCGCCGGCCCGGCGGGCGGCACGGCCGAGAAGCCGGTCGGCACTGTGTGCTTCGGCTGGCAGCGACGGGGCTATCCGGCCCAATGCCTTACGCTGCTGCTGCCCGGTGATCGGGCCGCAGTGCGCGATGCGGCTGTCAAACAGGCCTTGCGTGGCTTGCTGGACTTGAGCCGCTCAGCTTGAAGCCGCCGGCTTGGCGCGACGCTTGTCGCGCACACAAACGCCTTTGCCCTCGCGCTGCTCGAGCTCGAAGAGGTCGACGGCCTTGAACAGGTCCACCAGCTTCTTGTAGCCGTAGTTGCGGGCATCGAAGGAGGCCTGGTTGGCGATGTGGCCGCCGACCCTGCCGAGCTGGGACCAGCCATCATCGCCTTCGGCGGCCTGCACGGCGTTGCGCAGCAGGGTCACCAGCTTGGCGTCGCCCTTGAGCTCGTTGGCATTCCATTTCCTGACGCTGACAATGTTGCCGCTGGCCGCTTCCGGCTGCTCTTCCTCGCGGTCGAGGTAGAGAAACTTGGAGCAGGCATTCACGAAGGGCAGCGGGGTCTTGCGTTCGCCGAAGCCGACCACGGTCTTGCCGTCGGCCTGCAGGCGGGTTGCCAGCGGGGTGAAGTCCGAGTCTGACGAAACCAGCGCGAAGACGTCCACGTGGCGTGCGTAGAGCGCGTCCATGGCGTCGATCACCAGTGCGATGTCGGTTGCGTTCTTGCCTTTGGTGAGATCGAACTGTTGGATCGGCTGGATGGCGTATTCGTGTAGCAGCTTTTCCCAGGAGTTCAGCCGCTCGCCCTTCCAGTTGCCGTAGGCGCGGCGGATGCTGACGGTGCCGAAGCCGGCGAGCTCGTTGAGGATGACGTCCACATGGCTGGCCGGCGCATTGTCGGCATCAATGAACAGGGCTACGAAGCGATCGGCGTGCATGGGAGCCTCGCGAGGAGATGGGCGGGAGCGTCCATCTTACGCGGCATGGGGCGGGGGCTGGCAAACTGCCTGGCGCCCGCCCGTATTGTCAGTGCGCCTTCTTTTCAACCAGCCCCAGCTTGTGCTGCAGCCAGTCGAAGGAGAGGTAGAGCGCTGGCGTGATGTAGAGCGTGATCAGCTGCGAGAAGATCAGGCCGCCAACGATCGCTACACCCATCGGCTGGCGCAGTTCGGCGCCGGCGCCGAGGCCCAGGGCGATCGGCAGCGCGCCCATGATGGCTGCCAGGGTGGTCATCATGATCGGGCGGAAACGCAGGCGGCTGGCCGCACGGATGGCGTCGTGCGGCGACAGGTGCTCCTTACGCTGCGCCTCCAGCGCAAAGTCGATCATCATGATGGCGTTCTTTTTCACGATGCCGATCAGCAGCAGGATGCCTACCATGGCGATGAAGGAGAGCTCCAGCCCGGCGAGCTGCAGCGAGAGCAGTGCGCCAACGGCCGCCGAGGGAATGCCGGCAAGGATGGTGATTGGGTGGATCCAGCTTTCATACAGCACGCCCAGCACTACGTAGATCACGGCGATGGCGATCAGGATCAGCCATAGCTGGCTGCCCTGGGATTCCTGATAGACCGCAGCATCACCTGCGAAGGCGCCGAAGACGTTGGCCGGCATGGCCAAGTCTTCCTTGATCTTCTTCACTTCGTCGATCGCCTGCGAGAGCGTGACACCCGGGGCGAGGTTGAAGGACAGAGTGACTGCGCCGATCTGCCCCTGGTGGTTCACCGAGTTGTTGACGGCTGCTCGCTCGATGCGCGCAAAGGCGGTGACCGGCACCAGCTGGCCGCCCTTGGCGCGCACGCGCAGGAAGTCCAGCCCGCTCTCGTCATCGCGGTACTCGTCGGCCCACTGCAGCAGCACCGGGAAGTTGTCCTGCGGCGCGTAGATCGAGGTCACCTGGCGTTCGCCGAAGGAGGCGTTGAGCACATTGCGCAGGCTCTGCATGTCCACCCCGAGGGCGAGGGCCTGATCGCGGTCGATCACCAGTTTGGCCTGCACGGCACGCCGCTCGGAGTTGGTAGCGATATCTTTCAGCAGAGGCGATTCGCGCAGTCGGCGCTGCATGCGTTCGGCCTGATTGGCGGCCAGGTCGTAGTCCACCGATTGCAGGGTGTACTGGAAGCGCGAGGCCGAGCTCACGCCACCGATGCGAAGGTTCTGGATCGCGGAGAAGGAGATCTGTCCGCCGGGAATGCCCGCCGCATCCTTGCGCAGGCTTTCCAGTACTTCCTTCATAGGCGGACGCTCACCCTTGGGTTTAAGGGTGATGAAGATGAAACCACGGGTGCCGCTGCCGTTCATGTTCGACACCACATCCAGCACGTAGGGATTGCGTCGGATGCGCTCGTCGTATTGCAGTGTCATGTCGCGCACGGCTTGCCAAGACATGTCCTGGGCCGGGGTGACGGGGGCGCGCACCTGGCTGATGTCTTCGTCCGGGAAGAAGCCCTTGGGCATGATCAGATACAGCCACACGGTGCCGACGCAGGTGGCCAGCGCCAGCAGCAGCATCAGCCAGCGGCGCTTGAGCGTCCACGCGAGGCTGTGACCGTAGGCGTTGAGCACCGCCTCGAAGCCGCGCTCGAAGGCCCGGCTCCAGGCGGGGGCGTGCGCTGCTTCTTCCGGGTGGTGATGGATGAAGCGCGCCGCCAGCATCGGAATCACGGTCAGGGCTGCAACCGCTGAGACGGCGATGGAGAGCGTCACGACCACTGCGAACTCGTGGAACATCAGACCCACGGTGCCCGGCATGAAGAAGATCGGAATGAACACGGCGACCAGCGAGATCGAGATCGAGATCACCGTGAAGCTCACTTCGCGCACGCCGCGCACGGCGGCCGGGAAGGGTTTCACCCCATTTTCGATGTGGCGCACGATGTTTTCCAGCACCACGATGGCGTCATCGACGACCAGACCGATGGCGATAGTGAGGCCCATCAGTGAGATGTTGTTGAGGCTGAAGCCGGCCCACAGCATCAGGCCGAAGGTGCCCAGCAGCGAGGCGGGCAGGGAAACAGAAGGGATCAGGGTGGCCGAGATGCGGCGCAGGAACATCAGGATCACCAGCATCACCAGCCCGATCGTGAGCAGCATGGTGAGGCTCACGTCGTGAATGGATTCGCGGATCGAGGTCGAACGATCATTGAGGATGCTGATATCCACTGAGGCTGGCAGTTGGGCTTGCAGCTTGGGAATAGCAGCGCGTACCGCATCCACCACGGCCACGGTGTTGGCGCTCGGCTGACGCAGAACCTGCAGGTTGATGCCGCGCTTGCCATTGACCCAGCTGGCGCTCTTGATGTTCTCCACGCTGTCGATCACTTCAGCCACATCGGCGAGGCGCACCGGCTGGCCGTTCTTCACGGCAACGATCATGCGGCCGAAATCGGCTGCGTTCATGAGCTGGTCGTTGGCGGTGATCACCAGCGTCTGGCGCGCGCCTTCGAGTGAGCCCATCGGCGTGTTGGAGTTGGCGGCAGCCAGAGCGGTGGACAATTCGCCGATCGAGAGATCGCGCGCGGCGAGCTTGGCCGGATCGACCGTCACGCGGACGGCATAGCGTTTCTGGCCGTTGATGCTGACCTGGGCCACCCCGTCCAGCGTGGCGAGGGTCGGCGAGATCAGGTTGTCGGCGTAATCATTGAGCTGGTCCAGCGACAGCGAAGGCGAGTCCAGGGTAATGAAGAGGATGGGATCGTCCGCCGGATTGACCTTGCGGTAGCTTGGCGGCGTGGTCATGTCCTTGGGCAGCAGGCGGTTGGCGCGCATGATCGCCGCCTGCACATCCACCGAGGCGGCATCGATATCGCGCGAAGGGATGAATTCCAGCGTCAGGTTGGTGCTCCCCAGGGTGCTGGAGGAGGTCATCATCTTGAGGCCGGAGATCGTCGAAAACTGGCGCTCCAGCACGGTGGCCACCGAGTTGGCCATGGTTTCCGGATTGGCTCCGGGCAGGCTGGCGCTGACCTGGATGATCGGCTGGTTGAAGGAAGGCAGGGCTGCGATCGGCAGCTTGAACCAGGCGGCGATACCGCCAATCATCACGGCCAGCCACAGCAGGGTAGTGGCGACCGGGCGATGGATGCTCTGCTCGGTGAACTTCATTGCGCAGCCGCCTTGGCTGCCTGACGCTCACGCCGGCGGGCAAGGATCTCGCGCTTCTGCTCATCGCTGGCGGCAGCCCAGCGGTCCGGGTCGCGTGGCGTGAAACCGGGTGGTATTTCAACGCCTCCGGCTGTATTAGCAGCGGTGGCTGCAGGCTGGGCGGGGGCCTTGTCATCGGTAGCTTTCTCGGCGCGCTTGCCTTTGCCTTCCTTGTCCCCCTTGGTTTCCGTGATTTTCACGCCGGGGCGCAGGTTCTGGGTGCCTTCCAGGACAACCTTCACGCCTGCCGGGATGCCTGACACGACGGCGCGCTGATCCGCGATGCGCAGCAGCTCGACGTTTTTCGGCTGCACGGTCTGATCGTCCTGCACCACGTACACGAAGCGCCCGCTGGGACCGTTCACCACTGCTTGCGCGGGTAGTACAACGGCATTATCGAGCTTGCCGGCTTCGAGTTTTACCGACAGGTACTGGCCCGGCCACACCAGTCGATTCTTGTTCTCCAGGCGCCCCTTGATCAGCAAGGTGCCGGAAGCGCGATCTACCGAACTGTCAACGAAGCTTACTTCGCCTTTCAGCACAGCCTGCGCATTGGTGCGCGCGCTGAGCTTGACCGGGCCCTTACGCAGCGCGACGAGCAAGGGGCCCATGTCACGTTCGCTGATCGAGAAGCTCACCCCGATCGGATCCATGCGGGTCAGGCGCACCAGTGCAGTGGCGGTGGAGTTGGAGGTCACGAGGCTGCCAGGGCGTACATTGATCACGCCGGCTCGACCATCGAAAGGAGCTACGATGCGGGTATAGGTGCGGCCGACCCGAGCTTGCTCCAGGCTGGCGCGTGCCTGACCCAGATTGGCAATGGCGGTGTCGGTCTTGTTGCGCGCCGTGTCCAGGGCCGAAGGTGAGATGAACTGTTTTTCAGACATCTCCTGAGCGCGTTTCAGGTCACGCTCGGCAATTGCCGCCTGTGCTTCGGCACTGGCCACGCCGGCCTCGGCCTTGCCGACGTTGGCGTCGTCGTCGCGTGAGTCCATCGAGAACATCAGCTGGCCGCGGCGTACCTCCTGGCCTTCTGTGAAATGAATGGCAGTGATCATGCCGTTTTTCTGCGGACGCAGATCCACTTCGTCCAGCGGTACGACGCTGCCTTGCGTCTCGATCACGATCGGCACGTCCTCCACCCGACTGATGGTGGTTGATACGCTTTGCGGCCTGCCCTGAGCAGATGCGGTGGGCGCAGATACCCCGCTGACGGGAGCCGAGCTTTCTGCCGCTGGCGCAGCCTCCTTGTTCTGACAGGCACTGAGCAGGCAACACGCGGTGAGCAGGGCAAGCGACTTACGAAGCATGGTGGGGTTCCGGGGCAGGGGGCGGTGTATTCATGAGCTGCGGACGCGAATCATCACCCAAGCGTGGAGGGGCGCCAAGCGCCTTAACTTGTTCTCACAAAGCAAGTTTTCTAGCTGTGACTTGTGCCGCAGAAATGATGGTGTATATTTGTACAGTAGTTGGTGCAGTCGGCTCCCGGGCGGAGTCGAGTTGGCATGCGGGGCGGACTTCGGTTTCGTACAGCAAGCTCTGTGCCATAATCCTTCAGACCACTCAGTGAGGACTTTCATGGACGACAACAAGGCCAAGGCACTTGCCGCCGCACTCTCCCAGATCGAGAAGCAGTTCGGCAAGGGTTCCATCATGCGTATGGGTGACGGCAAACTGGAAGAAAATATCCAGGCTGTTTCCACGGGCTCCCTCGGGCTGGACATTGCGCTGGGCATCGGCGGCCTGCCGCGTGGCCGGGTGGTGGAAATCTATGGTCCGGAATCTTCCGGCAAGACCACGCTGACCCTGCAGGTCATTGCCGAAATGCAGAAAATTGGCGGTACGGCCGCCTTCATTGATGCCGAGCATGCCCTGGATGTGCAATACGCAGCAAAGCTCGGCGTCAAGGTTGAGGATCTGCTGATTTCGCAGCCCGACACCGGTGAGCAAGCCCTTGAAATTGCCGACATGCTGGTGCGTTCCGGCGGTATCGATATCGTGGTTATCGACTCGGTCGCCGCGCTCACGCCGAAGGCCGAGATCGAGGGTGAAATGGGCGATCAGTTGCCCGGTCTGCAGGCGCGCCTGATGAGTCAGGCTCTGCGCAAGCTGACGGCCAACATCAAGCGCACCAATACGCTGGTCATCTTCATCAATCAGATCCGCATGAAGATCGGTGTGATGTTCGGCAACCCGGAAACCACCACCGGTGGTAACGCACTCAAGTTCTACGCCTCTGTCCGCCTGGATATTCGCCGCACCGGAACGATCAAGCGTGGCGACGAAGTCGTCGGCTCCGAAACCAAGGTCAAGGTCGTCAAGAACAAAGTTGCGCCTCCCTTCAAGGAAGCCCACTTCGACATTCTTTATGGCGAAGGCATTTCGCGTGAAGGCGAAGTGATCGACATGGGCGTCGATCACAAAATCGTCGACAAGAGCGGTGCCTGGTACGCCTATAACGGCGAGAAGGTCGGTCAGGGCAAGGACAATGCACGCGAATTCCTGCGCGCCAATCCGGCGCTGGCTCTCGAGATCGAAAACAAGGTGCGTGCCAGTGTGGGGGTCGCCGTGATGCCCACTGCGGCTGAAGCGGAGTAAGCTGTTTGAAGAAGCCCGCCGCTTCGCTCAGCTCGACAGCCTTGCGCCTGCTCGCCACGCGGGAACACTCGCGGCTGGAGTTGCGGCGCAAGCTGGCGGCAAGAGCCGACGCCAGCGATGATGTCGAAGCTGTGCTGGATCGCATGGCAGAGACAGGTCTGCAGTCTGACGAGCGCTTTGCCGAGAGTTTCGTGAGGTCGCGCGCTAGCCGTTTTGGTGCCGCACGCATCCATCGCGAGCTGGGGGAGCGGGGCGTGGATGGCGAGACGGCCGCTAGCGCCATGAGCGAGGCTTTGCAGGAAGATGAACTGATGCGCGCGCGCAGCGTGTGGCAGAAAAAATACGGGGTGTTGCCGCAGGATCACAGGGAGTGGGCGCGTCAGGCGCGCTTCCTGCAAACCCGTGGGTTTGCGGTCGACATCATCAGGAAACTCTTGAAAGAAACACTGGATGAGTCTGCTCAGGGTTAGCAATCTGCAGAAACGCTACAAGGCACGCACCGTGGTGCACGACGTGTCCTTCGAGGTTGGCAGTGGCGAAGTGGTGGGCTTGCTGGGGCCGAACGGCGCGGGCAAGACCACCTGTTTCTACATGATCGTCGGCCTCGTACGTGCCGATGGCGGAAAAATCCATCTCGATGGAACCGAGCTCACCCATTGGCCGATCCACAAACGGGCGCACCAGGGGCTCTCCTATCTGCCGCAGGAAAACTCGGTGTTCCGCAAACTTACGGTCTCCGAGAACATCATGGCGGTGCTGGAGTTGCAAAAGCTCTCCAGCGCTGACATGGAAAAACGCCTGGATGAGCTGCTGGATGAACTTAACATCGGTCATTTGCGCGAGGCGACCGCCATGTCCTTGTCCGGCGGTGAGCGCCGCCGCGTCGAAATCGCGCGTGCGCTGGCCACCCGGCCGCGCCTGATCCTGCTGGATGAGCCTTTTGCCGGCGTTGATCCGATTGCGGTGATCGATATCCAGAAAATCATCAGTTACCTCAAGGCGCGCGGTATCGGCGTGCTGATCACCGACCATAACGTGCGCGAAACCCTCGGTATTTGCGATCACGCCTACATCATCAATGCGGGTGAAGTGTTGGCGGGCGGCAAACCGGCAGAAATCGTGCAGAATGAACAGGTACGGCAGATTTACCTTGGCGAACACTTCCGCCTTTAGGCTTGGCCGCTCCGCACCTCCCCGTCTGTAAAGAATGAAACCCTCGCTTCAGCTCCGCCTCTCTCAGCAACTTGCGCTCACTCCGCAGTTGCAGCAATCCATCAAGCTGCTTCAGCTGTCCACGCTCGAACTCAATCAGGAGATCGAACGCATCCTGCTCGAAAACCCGATGCTGGAGCGTGAAGGCGGTGATGAAGAAAGTGATGGACCCGTCCCTGTCGAGGCGGGCGAAGCCAGTGTGGCAACGGCGGGTGAGGAATACCGCATCGAATCCTCTGCTTCATCATCCTCCGGCGATGAGGATTTCGAGTCGCCGGGCGTGACGGACATGCCGGACAACATCGGGGAGGCGTACGACAGCGTTTCGGATGATGATATCGGCGAAGCTGCCGAATGGCGCACGGAAGGCGCATCGCGTAATGGTGGCGGGGACGACGATGATTCCGACTTTCAGGAATTCCAGGCCGCCGCTACTTCCCTGCGTGATCACCTGTTGGGGCAGGTTGCGCTGATGCCGCTGGTTGATCGTGATCGTGCGCTGGTGCAGTTGATCATCGAAGCGCTGGACGACGACGGTTTGCTGCTGCAGGACCTCGAGGAACTTCTGCCGCTGATTCCGGCCGAATGGGAAGTAGAGCTCGATGAGTTGAACATTGCCTTGCATCAGGTTCAGAACCTTGACCCCGCCGGCATCGGCGCCCGCAACTTGCAGGAGTGTTTGCTCCTGCAGATTCGCGCCTTGCCGGAAAGTGCCACGCGCGAGCACGCGATGCTGATCGCGGACGGCAATCTGGAATTGCTGGCTGCGCGCGATTTTGCGCGCCTCAAGCGGCGCCTAGGCTGCAATGATGATGCCTTGCGCGCAGCTCAGGAACTCATTTGTCATTTGAATCCGCGTCCGGGCGCTCAGTTTGCGCCGATGGAAACGCGCTACGTGATTCCGGACGTGGTGGTGCGCAAGCAACGTAGCGGCTGGACGGTGAGCCTCAATCCAGAGGCCATGCCGAGACTCAGGATCCATCGGGTCTACGCCGATATACTTCAACAGAACAGGGGCGTAAGTAGTTCCTTATCGGGACAGCTGCAGGAAGCCAAGTGGCTGATCAAGAATGTGCAGCAGCGATTCGACACCATCCTGCGGGTTTCGCAGGCTATCGTCGAACGTCAGCGCCAGTTCTTCGATCATGGTGAAGTGGCTATGCGTCCTCTGACCCTGAGGGAGATCGCCGAAGAGCTGGAGCTGCATGAGTCAACGGTGTCGCGGGTGACCACCCAGAAGTACATGGCTAGTCCCCGCGGTGTGTTCGAACTGAAATACTTTTTTGGCAGTCATGTTTCCACCGATACCGGTGGTGCATGTTCAGCAACGGCGATACGCGCGCTGATTCGCCAGCTGGTCGCGGCCGAAGACGGGAAAAAACCCCTGTCGGATGCCAGGATTGCCGAATTGTTGGGCCAGCAGGGTATCGTGGTGGCACGCCGGACGATTGCGAAATACCGGGAGTCGCTGAATATTCCGCCGGTCAGTCAGCGCAAGTCGATCTAACAGGAGAGGAGTAGTTTTATGAATCTCAACATCACCGGCCATCATCTGGAAGTCACTCCCGCTTTGCGCGAATATGTGGTTTCCAAGCTCGATCGGGTGATTCGCCATTTCGATCATGTTACGGCGACCCATGTGACCCTCTCGGTACAGAAACTCAAACAGAAAGCAGAGGTGACTGTCCACGTGCGCGGCAAGGATATCCACGTGGAAAGTGAAGACGACGATCTGTATGCCGCCATTGATGCGCTGGCAGACAAGCTGGATCGTCAGGTTCTCAAGCACAAGGAAAAGATCAGCGATCACAATCGTGAATCGATGAAACGGCAAGGCGCCGAGAGCGCCAGCTGAAGCGCTGGACGCAGCCGGTCTGGACAGGCAGAATTGTCCGGCCGGCGATGGTTGAGGCCTTCTGCCCCAACCGCTCTGAAACCCAGAAAGCGGCGAGCTCCGGTCCGGAGACTCGCCGCTGTGCTGTAAAGACTCATGAACCTGATTTCGCAGATCCTTGACCCCGCGCGCATCCGTGTCGATGTAGCGGCCTCCGAGCGTGACGGCCTGTTCGCCGCCATTGGCGAGCTGTGCGAGCGTGACAGTGGCCTCGCGGCCCGCAAGCTGGTGGATGCGCTAAACCAGCGCGAAAAACTGGGTTCGACAGGGCTTGGGATGGGGATTGCGATTCCGCATCAGCGCATCAAAGGTCTCAAAGAGCCGCTGGGCGCTTTCCTGCGCACAGCTAGCCCGATCCCTTTTGATGCGCCGGATGGATTGCCGGTCAGTTTGTTCTTCGTGATGTTGGCGCCGGAGCAGGCCAATGAGACCCATCTGCGTCTGCTCGCCGAACTCGCTCAGATGTTCAGCGACAAGGGGTTTCGTGACGCCCTGCTGAGCGCACCGGATTCCGCCGCCATTGCGGCAGCCTTCCAGAACTGGAGCCTCCATGCGGCGAGCGAGCGTAGCTCAGCTGTTTGAAGTCAATCGTGCAGCCTTGCAACTGCGCCATGTAGCCGGGCGTTTGGATTCCTTCCTGTCGGTGTCTGACAATCGGGTGTGGCCCGCTGATCTGGTTGGCCACCTCAACATGATTCACCCGAATCGTTTGCAGATCCTTGGTGAGGCTGAATTCGCCTGGGCGCGCCGGCAGAGCCGGGAGAAGCTCGATCTGCACATGATGGATCTTTTCGCAGCCACTCCGCCTGGCATGATCGTGGCCGATGACTGTGAAGTGCCGGAGCTCTTCCGCCGTGCCTGTGATGAGGCAGGGGTGCCGGTAATGGCTTCGCCGCTGGAGTCCGCCCGGATCATCGACGTACTGCGCGCCTATCTCTCGCGCAAGCTGGCCGAGCGGGTTTCACTGCACGGGGTGTTCATGGATGTGCTGGGGGTCGGGGTGCTGATTACCGGCGATTCGGGGGCTGGCAAGTCTGAACTGGCGCTCGAGCTGATTTCGCGTGGCCACGGTCTGGTGGCTGATGATGTAGTCGAAATCTCGCGTGTGGCCGCCGGAGTGCTGGAAGGCCGTTGCCCGGACATGCTCAAGGACTTCCTCGAAGTACGCGGCCTGGGTATTCTCAATATCCGCACCATCTTTGGTGAAACTGCCTGCCGGCGCAAGATGAAGCTCAAGCTCATCGCCCACTTGCAGCGCCGTACCGGGGCCCAGAACGAGCCCCTGCGCCTGGCGCTGGATGATGAAGACACGCAGGATGTTCTGGGGGTGCCGGTGCGCCGGGTGGTGCTGCCGGTGGCTGCGGGCCGCAACCTTTCGGTGCTGTTGGAAGCGGCCGTGCGCAACACCATCCTGCAGTTGCGTGGGATCGATTCCACCCAGGAGTTCGTGCAGCGGCAGCGGGATGTGCTGGATCAGGATGATCCTTACGATCGTTGATTCCGCGTTGGCACACGTAAAAAAGCCCGCACATCAGCGGGCTTTTTTACGTGTGCTGCGCTCAGAGCAGGAATAGCGCCGCCATGGCGACCAGCGTGGGAGGCAATGCGGCCAGCAGAAGCGGCAGCGTGCCGATCGATTCGTCGGCAAAATGGCCCCGCAGCAACGAAACGCCGGCCGGATTCGGTGCATTGGCAATCACGGTCAAACCGCCTCCGGCGACTGCCCCCGCAACCAGAGCGTACTTGAAGCCATCGCTGAGGCCTTCAACGAGCGAGCCCAGATAGGTCAGTGCTGCGTTGTCGGTAATCGCAGTCAGCGCAGCGGCGCCGAAAAATACCGCCTGTTCGCTCATGCTCATCAGGAGTGGGCTCAGCCACCATTCCTGCAAGCCTCCGAGCACCACCAGGCCACCGAGGAAAAAAGCCACCAGCAAGGCTTCGGTCACCATCAGCGGGCTCTGGTAGTGCTTGTAGGCATGCGTGAAGCCGAGAAAAGCCATCAGCAGGCCGATACAAATGATCGGGTAGTGGGCAAAGAAGACCGTGGCGGCCAGAAACCCGACATGAACCAGATTGACAGCAGTCGGAATCGTGGCTCCGCCGGCCATTTCACGTTCAGGCAGATTCCTCAGTTCCTTGCGGAATAGCCAGCTGACTGTAGCGGTGTTGATCAGCACTGCCACTGTGGCCTTCCAGCCGAACATGCTGAGCATGAAGCCGGTGTCCCAGCCCCAGGCTCCTGCCACCATCAGCACAGGGGGGGCTGCGTAGGAGGTGAGCAGGCCACCGACCGAGACATTCACAAAGAGCACACCGATGGTGGCGTACTTGAAGCGCTCACTCATTCCGCGTGCATAGAAGTTGTCGCGTAGCATCAAGGCGGCGACGGTCATGGCGGCGGGTTCGGTGATGAAAGAGCCTGCCAGTGGCAGCAGGCCCAGGCAGAGAATGTAGAGGGCAGTGTCGCGGGGAAGTGGCAAGCGTCCTGCCAGACTTCTGACCAGATGTGCGGCCATCTCCATGATCGGTCGGCTGGCTGCGATGACCATGATGACAAACACGAACAGCGGCTCGATGAAACTGCGTGAAGAAACGTAAGTGGTGGCAGCGGTCTTGCCATCAAGGAAGAGCATCAGCACGAACAGCACCATCGCCCAGAAGCCGAAGACGACCTCAACTTCGCCCAGCAAGTGAAACAGCCCCCCGTGTTTTGGGTAGCGGTGAGCCAGGCGTTCAAACAGGCTGGTGGAGAAGGTGTGGATCAGGGCCAGCGCAAAAAGGATCGCGGCAAGCAATTCGATGTTGGTTGGATGGACCATGAGTGCACAGAGTGAATGACAGAAGTGTATGAAATATCGGGGATGATTGGTACGACTAGCATACTCCGGCGTGGTTCCCGTCCCGACTGTCGGCGAAGGAGACCGTCCCTGCAGGCATATTGCAGCATTCGGAGTGTACGCTCAGAATTACTTCAACACTTCTGCCTTGAATGCCATGCGCAATTCTCGCCTCTGCTCCTTTCAGGTCCGTCTTGCAGCCCTTCTTCTGTTCTCTGCGGGCGTGCTGCCAGAAGCCTGGGCGCAGCATGTCATCGGCACGAACGTAAAGAGGAATGCTGATGCAGTGCTGACGCTGATGACCTTCACCATCACGCCGGATGTCACTACCAGCTCCCTGTCGCTGAGCAGCGGTTCGACGGGTAATCCGAATTTGCAAATGTCCCAGTTGGGGGGCGGCTTCACGCTGAGCAAGGACGTGCCCGTTTATATGGAGGGGAACGCGGCCTACTCGCGTTTTGACCCGAAATTCCTCGTCAGCAACGGAACGGAAGAGCGAGAAGTTCCGATGAAATGGAATACCGCTTCGGTAACTGTCGGCCTTGGCTGGGACTTCAAGCTGATGCCGGAGCTATCCCTGCGGCCGATCTTCAACTACACACAGGGCTATGTCAGCAGCGATGCTTCGCTTGCGGCGAGTTTCATCAATTACAGGACAGGCTCGGATATCGACTTTCTGAAAGGCGGCAAGATGAGCGCCTATGGCAATGGCGGTTCGCTGATGCTGGATTGGGAGAAATTCACGCCTGAGCACGACACGGATCTGGAGATTCGTTATACGAACGTCACTCTGCGCACCAAGAGTGATGTGGATGCGTCCATGAATGGCAGTGCCACCGCAGAAAGCCTGAATGTATGGAGCCGACTGCGGGTGCCGACCGGTTGGGTCGCGTTCGAACGGCCGGTTCGTTATGTTTATGAAGGCACTTACTCCGAATTTTTCGGTGATCAGGCTTATGCCTTGGGTTTCAAGCGTCTGTTCTCGCTAGGCTTTGGTCTGGAATTGGATACCAGCGCGACCTGGTTGCCGCTGACCCAGCGCGCCCGCCTGGTGGCGCGTCATGTATTTGGTGAAGGGGTGTCCGGCTGGTCTCTGGGTATGGCGATCAGCTTCTGATGTTTTGATCGCTCCGGTTCAATCCCGGCGACTGAGGCGCCAGCCGCGGTCCGCTTGCCAGCTGGCAAAACCGGCGACCAGACCGACGCCCAGAAAGACTGGCGTTGCACCGACCAGCCCGGAGACTGCGCCGTACAAGGAGGGGGCGGTCAGCCCCATGGTGTTGCCCATCATGGCACGCAGGCCAGCACCTTCACCCGCTTTGTCAGCCGGCATCACCCGGTAGATCAGGCCCAGGATGGCGGGTTGGCCAACCCCTGCCGACAGGCCGAAGCAAAAGCCGAGTGCGGCATGCAGCCAGACCTGATGCGCAAAGGGCAGTAGCAGGAAAGTTGTGGCCGTGATGGCATAGGCCAGCGTCATCAAGCGCCATTCGACCAAGCGACGGGATAGCCAGGGCAGCAGCGCACGCGAGGAAAAAGTGCCCACCGCAAAGCAGGACATGATCAGGCCGATGCTGGTGGCCGACAGGCCGCGCTCATGCCCCAGCACCGGCGTCATGAACGCGAAGCAGTCGTAGGCCATCGAAACAGCCATCGCCAGGAGGTAGATGCGTAGCAGACGAGAATTCGAGAACACCATTTTTACCACGCTGCTGCCTTGCCCCTTGCCCTTGCGCGGCTGTGCTTCGCCTCCCGGTACTTCCACACAGAGGGACATGACCAGGCTGGCCAGCACGATGGCAGCCATTGTGGCGTAGGCGGCGGCAAAGCCGCCGTGGTCGATCACGAAGCCGGCAATGGTCGGCCCGCCAACAGCGGCGACCGAATTTCCCATGCCCAGCCAGCCCAGCATGCCCACGCGCTCGCCCTCGTGCTGGAAAGGCATCAGGCTGACGGCAACGTTCGCGGCCAGCATGTAGCTGGCAAAGCCGAAACCGCAAACCAGCGCGGCACCGAGGACGGTGAACATGGAAGGGTGCAAGGCAGGCAGGGCAAGGCCAGCGATCATGATCAACTGGCTGGTGCGCATCACCTTGCGAGCGCCGACCCGGTCTATCCATTTGCCCATCGCAAGCGAGAGCAGGGCCGGAAGCAGGCTGTAGCCGCTGTAGGCAATGCCGGCGAGGGCTTCCGAGCCGCCATGCTTGAGCATGTAGAGCGATGCAGCGATGCGTCCGCCCCCCACCGTGATGTGGGCCAGCATCGAGACGGCAATGAGGGAAAAGAGCTGGATCTGGTTGCGGGTCAGCTGCATTGCTGCATTCTACCGCCTTTGTCTGACAAGTTTCGGAGGCCGTCAGGCCTCATGGTCGCGCAGGCGGGCAAGGTTTGCGACGCGGATGGTCTTGCCATCCACCTCCACCAGCCCGTCGGCCGACAGGTTGTGAAGGATGCGCGAGAAGGTCTCGGGGGTGACCGAGAGACGCGAAGCCAGTACCTGTTTGCTGGTTGGCAGATCAATTTCGACCGGGTCGGCGGCATCGTCTCCCGCCTCGCGCAGCAGGTAGCCGATCAGGCGCTGGGTGGAGGAGCGCAGGGCATAGCCCTCCACATCCTTGACCAGCGAGTGCAGGCGCAGCGACAGGCCGGCCAGCATTTTGCGGGCAAACAGCTTGTCGCTGTCGATCAGATCCTGCACCGGGTCGCGCGGCACGCCCAGTATCAGCGAGTCGGTCAGGGCTTCAGCCGTCACCGGGAACGGGCGGCCGAGGAACATCACCGCTTCGCCGAAACTCATATGGGCGGGGATGATCTCGAGCACTTTTTCGTTGCCGTTGGGCGCCGTCACCGCCAGCTTCATCTGACCATGTACCACCACATAGAAGCCGGTACAGGGCGAGTTCTGGCGGAACAGCACATCACCGCGCGCCAGACGATGTTCAGTGACACTGGCGGCAATCCGGTCCAGCGCTTCGCCATCCACGGCGGCAAACATCGGCAGGCGGCCAAGCAGGCCGCGCACGTCGGCTTTGAGCTGTTTTTCCATCTTGTTGTGACTTGCTGGGACAATGTGGGGACCCCGCATTCTGATCAATCCTGTCATGTCCGTCACGCGCTGCGACATCTTCTGCAAAGTCATCGACAACTATGGCGACATCGGTGTGTGCTGGCGCCTTGCCCGACAACTGGTGGCCGAGCATGGCCTGGCCGTGTGTTTGTGGGTCGATGATCTGGCAGTCTTTGCCCGGCTGGAAGGGGGCGTGGCGGTGGATGTCGCGGTGCAGGAGGTGGCTGGGGTGCGCATTTGCCGCTGGCGGGACGCTGTACAGGCCGAAGCTGCTGATCTCGTGATCGAAGCTTTTGCTTGTGACCCACCTGAGGCTTACGTGCGGGCAATGGCGGCGCGCGCCCACCGTCCGGTGTGGATCAATCTCGAATACCTCACCGCGGAAGACTGGGCCGCCGGCAGCCATGCCTTGCCCTCGCCGCATCCACGCCTGCCTCTGGTCAAACACTTCTTCTTTCCGGGTTTTACGCCCGCAACTGGTGGCCTGATCCGCGAAACCCGCCTGTTCGACACGCTGCACATATTTCAATCGAGCGCCTCGGCTCAGAACGCATTCTGGCAGCGCATCAGCGGCGCTTGCGTGGCAGATGAGGCCTTGAAGATCTCGCTGTTCGCCTATGAAAACGCTGCGCTCCCGGGCCTGCTTGATGCTTGGGCAAACGGCGAGCGTGAAATCTTCTGCGCTGTCACTGCCGGGCGGCATTTGCCGCAGATCGAGGCCTGGCTTGCAGCTAAGGGCGTGGCCAACGGCGGTGACATGCCGGCTCGCGCCCACCGGCCGCTTCCGCAGGTGGGGCGCCTGCGCTTGGCTTTCCTGCCTTTCCTCGCCCAGCAGGATTACGACCTGCTGCTGGCTGCCTGTGATCTGAACTTTGTGCGCGGCGAAGATTCCTTCGTGCGTGCCCAGTGGGCCGCGCGGCCGCTGGTGTGGCACATCTATCAGCAGCAGGAGGGCGCCCATCTTCCCAAGCTGGCGGCTTTTCTCGCGCTTTACTGCACGACACTGGGGGAAATGGAAAGCCGTGCGCTGCGCAAATTCTGGCAGGCCTGGGAGGACGAGCAGGGGGCCGACGCCTGTTGGCCGGCTCTGCTGGCCGCGCTGCCGGGCTTGCAGAAGCACGCACAGCGATGGACAAAAAATCTTGTTTCGGAGCCCGATCTGGGCTCCAAGCTGCTGATTTTCTGTAAAAACTTGCTAGAATGCCCGGCTTTGTAAACTTGTCAGGCGCACATCCGGGCGCCGCTTTAAGGTGTCCCCTATGAAAACCGCTCAAGAACTCCGCGTCGGCAACGTCGTGATGGTCGGCTCCGAGCCGCTGGTTGTGCAACGCGCTGAATACTCCAAGGGTGGCCGTAATGCCGCTCAAGTGAAGATGAAGTTCAAGAATCTGCTCACCGAAGCGGGTTCCGAATTCGTCTACAAGGCTGATGACAAGTTTGAGGTCGTTCAGCTCGACCGCAAGGAAGTGACCTACTCCTACTTCGCCGAGCCGATGTACGTGTTCATGGACGATGAGTACAACCAGTACGACATCGAAGCCGACAACATGACCGATGCACTGAAGTATCTGGAAGACGGCCTGAAGTGCGAAGTCGTGTTCTACAACGAGAAGGCCATCTCGGTTGAACTGCCCACCTCCGTGGTCCGTGTGGTCGAGTACACCGAGCCTGCCGTGAAGGGCGATACCTCCGGCAAGGTGATGAAGCCCGCTCGCCTGGCGACCGGTTTCGAACTGCCGGTACCGGCCTTCGTTGAAATCGGCGACAAGATCGAAATCGATACGCGTACCGACGAATACAAGAGCCGCGTGAAGTAAGTGCCGGACGCTTCGCCAGAGATTCTGGCGAAATGAAAAAGGGACCTCCGTGGTCCCTTTTTGTTTTTCTGCGTTTCTTTTGTTCAGCGTTGCAAGGGGCCGGCGGCCGGCGCACTCATGGCCAGGGTTTGCGCGACGGATGCTTCGCGAGCGATCAGGCGCAGGCTGTGCGCGTCGTAGCGGTAATCGGCATCGTCGCCGCGCAGCCACAGTTCGTGACCGTTTGCCTGCAACTTCATGGCTCGCACCTCACGCCGTTCGGCGCTGCGCAAAGCACCGATTTCGCCGACGGTGTTGCGCAGGTTCAGCACCCGCACGCTGCCATCGGCCTGCGCTACATAGAGCATCTGGCGGCTGGCGTCGAAGCTTTGCTGCGTTGGAGCCGGGCTCGTGATGGCGCGCATTTTCTCGCCGGCCAAGCCTAGCAGTAGTGGGATGGCGATGACGCTCGTGCATAGCGCAAGGGTTTGCAGGCGTGAAGGGCTGGAGGCGGCGGAGGTGGTTTGCGGCAACATGATGGCTCCCGGTTTTGTTGTCGTGCAACAAGACAATAGCGGACAATTCCGTTTGCCGACCGGTACAATAATTCTGGCAATGCAACGCACTGTACCGGTCCAATCACCGGCACGGACATGGCCGGAGGAGCCGACACATGCTGCAGATCAGCCTTTCCCCCGAGAGCGGCGTGCCGCTCGTAGATCAGATCGTGCACGCCATTCGTGGCCAGATCGAAGATCGCGTGTTGCGCCCGGGAGCACGCTTGGCGGCGATCCGCCAGTTCGCCGAAAACCATGAGGTGAGCCGCTTCACGGTGGTGGAGGCGTATGACCGGCTGGTGGCTCAGGGTTACGTCCAGTCGCGCCGTGGCTCCGGTTTTTACGTCGCCAATCGCAGCTTGCCGGCGAGCAATCCCCATCCCGCCCCGATTGCGAGTGCGGCCGTGGATGCAGCCTGGCTGATGCGGCAGGCACTCGATGCGGGGGCCGAGGGCTTGCGCGCGAGTGCCGGCTGGCTGCCGCGCAGCTGGCTGGATGAAGAGGGCTTGCGGCGCCAGTTGCGTGCCATGCTGCGCGACGAGGGCAGCAATCTGGGCGACTACGGCCGTCCGCAGGGCTACCTGCCGCTGCGCCAGCATCTGCCCTTCAAGCTGGCCGAGCTGGGCATCGCGGTGCAGCCGGCGCAGATCGTGCTGACGCATGGCGCCACTCAAGCGCTGGATATGGCGGTGCACCACTTCGTGCGACGCGGTGACGCGGTGCTGGTGGATGATCCAGGCTATTTCTCGCTTTTCGGCCTGTTGCGGCTGCATGGTGCGCGCCTGATCGGTGTGCCGTGGACGCCCGAGGGACCGGATGCGGCCGAGCTTGAGCGCCTGGCCGCCGAACACAAGCCGAAGGTGTATTTCACCCAGTCGGTGCTGCACAACCCGACTGGTGCCTGTCTCTCGCCAGCCAATGCCTATCGCATCCTGCAGTGCGCGGCGCGCCACGATTTCCATATCGTCGAAGACGATACTTACTGTGATCTGCATCCGGGCATTACGACGCGCCTGGCGGCACTCGATCACCTGGATCGAGTGGTCTACATCAGCAGTTTTTCCAAGACCCTGTCCGGCAATCTGCGGGTGGGGTTTGTGGCGGCCTGTCCGGCCATCACCGAGGCGCTTACCAACATCAAGGTGCTGACCTCGCTGGCCACCCCCGAAGCGGCCGAGGATATGGTGTATCGGATGCTGACCGAGGGCCACTACCGAAAATATGTGGAGCGTTTGCGCAACCGTCTCGGTGAGGCCAGTGCGCGCACCCTGCGCCTGGCCGACAAGGTGGGGCTCGCGCCCTTTATCGCGCCCCAAGGCGGGGTCTTCATCTGGACGAGGATTCCCGGCGTGGACGATGCCGTAGCGCTGGCCGCACGGGCCGCGCAGCAGGGCATCATTCTCGCGCCCGGCACCCTGTTCCGCCCGCAAGGCCAGGCCTCTCCGTGGCTGCGCCTGAACGTGGCTTATGGCGGTGATGTGCGCCTGGAGCGTTTTCTGGGTGAGGCGCTGGATGCGCAAGGCTGAAGGCACGTCGCTTGCGTGAATCCGTTGCTGTTTAGACGAGGAGAGGCTTGTGCGCTTTGAAGCACTGATGGCGAAATTGCCACGCAGTTGGCGGATTCCGCTGCGCGCCGGGCGCTGGCAGGGGCGGGGGCTGTTCGGTGCGCTGGCCCTGCTGGCTGCGTGCGGGGTGATCCTGCTGGCGGTGCTGGCGGATTGGGCGGCCTTGCTGCACCTGCGGCTGATGGCGGTGTCGCCCTGGCTGGCCCTGCTGTGGATGCCGGCCGGTTTCGCGTTGAGCAGTTGGCTGAGTCTGCGGATTTTTGCCGGTACGCAGGGGAGTGGTGTACCGCAGACGGTGGCTGCCGCCCTCGATCATGGGGTGCACATGCCGGGTTTTCGCGCCGCACTCGGCAAACTCCTGCTGACGCCACTGGCCATGCTGTGGGGCGCTGCAGCCGGGCGTGAAGGGCCGAGTATCTTTCTGGGGGCTGCGATCATGCAGGGTGGTGCGCGCTGGTCCTACCTGCGTCACGCTGCGAGCCCGCGCCAGTTGCTGGTGGCAGGTGGTGCGATCGGGGTCGCCGCGGCTTTCAACACGCCGCTGGCGGGCATCATGTTTGCAATCGAGGAGCTCAGCCGCAAGCGAAGTTTCAATGCCAATGCCACCACCCTGATGGCTGTCGTACTGGCAGGCCTGGCTTCAACTGCACTGCTTGGCAACTACCTCTATTTCGGCCGCAGCGCGGCCACTCTGGCTGTGTTCAGCGAACTCGATGCGCTCTTGCTGTGCGGCATAGTGGGTGGGCTGGCTGGCGGCCTCTTTTCGCGCGCCGCGATCAATGTCGAACGCCTGCTGCCGGTGCGCCTGCGCAGCCTGCGGGCTGGGCGACCGATGTACTTTGCCTCGGCCTGCGGGCTGTGCGCTGCTTTATTGGGATTGGCCAGCGGCGGGCTGACATGGGGAACCGGCTATGAGGAGGCGCGACAGGCCGTGACCAGCGCCGCCAGCATGCCCTTGTACTACAGTCCGCTGAAGATGCTGTCTCTGCTGATCACTTTCGCCTCTTCCATTCCGGCCGGCATTTTCGCGCCTTCGCTGGCCATCGGCGCCGGTTTATCCGGTTTCGTAGAGTTTCTCTGCCCCGGCAGCACGCTTGGGGCGCTGGCCTTGCTGTGCATGGCTGCCTATCTGGGAGGACTGACTCAGGCTCCGATCACCTCTTTCGTCGTGGTGCTGGAGATGAGCAGCAATCAGCAATTGATGATCCCGCTGATTTTGGCCGCAACTCTGGGCCATGTCGCCGCACGGGCAAGTGGCGCCGAGCCGGTGTTCTACGGTCTGGCGCGGCGCCTTCCATTGCCTAGCGGCTCTCCTTGATTACGCGCCCCTTCTGGGCTTGGAGCGGGCGGGCGTTGTTGCTATAGAAGCGGCTGAAGATTTCGATCTGCTCGCGCGATAGGCTCATTGGTTGCTTGAGCACCAGCCACAGCACGCCTTCGGTGCACGGCGGGGTTGTGAGTGAGCCCATGTAGCTGTAGTAATCGAGCCTGGCGGGCAGCAGTTCGCTCATGCGGATGGAGGCTTTTGGCGTGTATTCCTCGTTCTTCTCCAGCGGCAGATTGTTCCACAGGGTCTGGATCAGAGGGTTGGCCGCGCCTTCCTCGATTAGTACCGCGACGACCGCCAGGCGCCCCTCCAGATCCTTATGCACCAGATGCGCCACCATCGCGAAGGCGCGTCCGCCGACGCGCTCTTCGGACGGCCGATGAAAGTGGAATTGCTGCAGCTCGTAGTTGCGCCCCATGACCGTGAGCATGGAGCCGGATCCGTAATTGACCTGGATGGTGTGGCCGTTATCGACGATGCGGAAATAGGACGGCTTGTAGTCGAACACCAGCTCTTCCTGCTCAACGCGGATGCCGTCGCGGATGTCGATCGGGGATTGTCGGCTGCCGCGGCTACAGGCGCTGTTGGCCGGATTCAGCGAGGCCCAGAATTCAGGCCCGGTCTCGCCCTCGTAACTCCAGTGGGCGTGCGGGTTGTGAGCCACTGGAGCCGCCGCGACCGCATGGCTGGCCGGGGCTTTGGGGGCTCTCGGCGCGACCGGCCGGGGCGTGTATTGCGGCGGTGCCGCGCGATACACCGGCGGAGTGGGGGCTTCCTGGCTGGCGGCTTTGGGCTCCGGGTTCAGGGGCGGCTTGGCGGTGATTTCTCCATGGGCGGCGGCGGAAGCCGGAGCGGCTGGCTTTGCGCTGGCGGCGGGGGCTTCGTCCTTGACGAGGCGGAGCTCGGCGCGGCGAAAGGGGCGCTCGCTGCCCTCTGTACTGCCGGCCGCGGCGGCACGCCGACCGGCCTCATCGGCGATTTCCTGCAGGCTGCGTTTGCTGGCAGGGCTGGTTTTCTTCGCCGTTTCAGAGGCAGGGAGCGGGCAGATTTCGTTCAGGAAGCGCTCATCGACGGTGCCCGGGCGAACGACGCTGGGGTTGCTGGCATCAACGTTTTCCTCGCGCAGTACGCGGTCGTCGGCCGACAGATAGACTCGTTTGACGAGGGTGAAGCTGCGTGTGCGGCAGTCGTAACGGTTTAGTGCGCGCAGGGTCTTGTAACCTGCTTTGTCGGCCTGAGCCTCGGTGAGTACGATGCGCCCCCAGGCCACCCGTGAGCCACCGTCGGATTCCATCACGCTGCCACGATCGATTTCGACGCTGCGCAGCTTGTCTTTGGCTACCACTAGCCAGTCAGCCGCCTGCAGTGGCAGGCAACACACGGCACACAGCAGCCCAGCAGAAAATTTGCCCATGATCACACCCGGAATATGCGGAAACTTCCTTGCTTAGCGGCACAGCGGGGGGCTGCCTTGAGCGGAGCGCGCCACTTCGGGGCCCGGACGGTCGTCAGCGATGCTAGGCTCCGGCCCCATGAGTGACTTTGCTACCCGCCTGATGGCCTGGCAGCGCCAACATGGCCGCCACGACCTGCCCTGGCAGAACACACGCGATCCCTACCGCGTCTGGCTGTCCGAAATCATGTTGCAGCAGACCCAGGTGGATACGGTGATCCCGTACTACCTGCGTTTTCTGGTGCGTTTTCCGGATGTTGCTGCGCTGGCAGCAGCCCCGCTTGATGAGGTGCTCGCACTGTGGGCCGGGCTGGGCTATTACGCCCGGGCGCGTAACCTGCATCGGGCTGCGCAGGCCGTGATGAGCGAGCATGGCGGGCGCTTCCCGGCCACTGCCGCGCTGCTCACCAGCCTGCCCGGGATCGGCCGTTCGACTGCCGCGGCGATTGCCTCCTTCTGCTACGGCGAGCGGGTGGCGATTCTCGATGGAAATGTGAAGCGCGTGCTGTGCCGGCATTTCGGCATCAGTGGTTTCCCCGGCGAGCGGGCGGTGGAGCAGCAACTGTGGGCTTTGGCGGAATCCTTGCTGCCGGAGACCGGGCTCGAAATCTATCCGCAGGCCCAGATGGATCTGGGTGCAACGCTGTGTACGCGCAGCCGGCCGCGCTGTGAAGCTTGCCCCTTGAGTGAGTCCTGTCATGCCCGGGCGCATGGCCTGACCGCCAGTTTGCCGGCGCCGCGGCCCAAGAAGGCACAGCCTCAACGCTGTGCCGAGCTGCTGCTGATCGAGGCTGAAGGCGCGGTTTTGCTTGAGCAGCGGCCGCTGCAGGGGATCTGGGGAGGGCTCTTCAGCCTGCCCGAAATGATCGAGGGCGAAACACCGGCGCAGGCCGCGCTACGCTATCTGGGTCAGGCGGCTCAGAACTGGGAGGCGCTGCCGCCGGTACAGCATGTGTTTACCCATTTCCGTCTACAAATCCAGCCTTGGCGGACTTGCCTCGCTCACGTGCCGCCTGGCGTGGCGCAGGGGGCCTTGCGCTGGGTGCCGCGTGAGGCATTGGCGCAGTTGGGGCTCCCGGCACCGATCCGCAAGCTGCTGGAAACTTAGCTGCGGGTTGAGATCAGGCGCGCGGCACGCGTGACGCACAGGTCGCAGATATAGACCGAGTTCGGCCCTGGCACCAGCATGCCTACGGCCGACTGCGGCTTGCCGCAGAAGGAGCAGCAGACATCCTCAGGTTCGCGCTCGCGCAGCTGGTTGATGGCTTCGTTCAGTTCCAGCATTGTTTGGCTGAAATCCATCGTTGAATCGCTCATGGCATCTCTCCCGGAAAGATTCTCCGGTCCATTTTAGGGACAGGTGAGTGCTGAGTGTCGATCGCTTCCCCTTCGGCGTACAAGGGAATCCGTCACGCTTTACGCCAGCGTCGGACGAGGGGCGGATATCCGCTATGAATGGTAGGCGGAAGCTGCCAAATAATTGATTTGTTGAAACAATCATTTGGCGGCAGCATCAGCTGACGCTCTTCAGCAGGCCTTGCTGGGTGAGGTAGTCGGCAATGATGCGCAGGCGCAGCTGGGCATCATCGAGCTCCAGCAGGCGCTGGCGCGCCAGGGGCTGGATCGGCAGGATCTCGGCATAGCGATAGCCGACCCAGCTTGCGTCATCGAGTGCATAGGGGCGTGGGATGCGCGCTTCACCCGCGTCCTTCAGTACCACGGCCAGCAGCGGCAGAAGATTCAGGAATTCCGCTGCAGGCGGTTCATTGGCGGGCTCGCCGAGCCATTCGATTTCGCCGGTCAGGAGGCCTTGGGAATCGACCTCCTGCTCAAGGATGCGAAAGCGCCGGCCGCCGCGTACGACCAGGCCCAGGATGCCGGGTTGGCTCATGTCCCAGTCCACGATCAGGGCCTCGGTGCCGATGCGGTGCGGCAGGGCCGGGGCGCCCACCTCGCTGCCTTCGGCAATCAGGCAGATGCCGAAGGGGGCATTGGCCTGCATGCAGCGGCCGATCATGTCCAGATAACGGGCTTCGAAGACCCGCAGGTTCATCCGGCTGTGCGGGAAAAGCACGCTCTGGAGCGGGAAAAGCGGCAGGGACTGGCTGGCGGGCATGGGCGGGAGCCGTGAAGGGGTGTGTCATTGTAGTGGATGCCGGGCGAGCGCCGCCGCCGCTACAATCCGGCCATGCACAATCAGCTTCCCACTCCCGGCGCAGACGCGCTGGAACACTCCGCCCGCCTGTCCGCCCGGATTGCCATTGAGATCCGTGATGCCGGCGGCTGGCTCGGCTTTGCCCGCTTCATGGAACTCGCTTTGTTTGCCCCTGGTCTCGGCTACTACAGCGGTGGCTCGCGCAAGTTCGGTCCGGACGGGGATTTCGTGACTGCACCGGAAATCTCGCCGCTTTTTGGCCGTGCACTGGCTGCGCAGGTACTGCAGGTCATGGAGGCTTCTGCTCCGGAGCTCATCGAGGTGGGCGCCGGTACCGGGGCGCTGGCCTGCGACCTTTTACTGGAGCTTGAAGCGCGTGGCTGCCTGCCCGCGCAGTACGGCATCCTTGAACTCTCGGGCGAGCTGCGCGTGCGTCAGGCGGAAGCTATTCAGGCCCGGGTGCCGCATCTGGCCGGGCGGGTAGTGTGGCTGGATGCACTGCCTGAAAATTTCAGTGGCTGCGTGCTGGCCAACGAAGTGCTCGACGTGATGCCGGTGCAATTGGTGGTGTGGCGCGACGGCGCCATTTTCGAGCGCGGTGTGGTGCTCGATGCAGCGGGTGAATTCGCCTGGCAGGATCGCCCGGCTGCGGGTCGTCTGCTGGCAGCCGCCAAGGCCTTGCCCGTGGCCATGCCGGAGGAGGGGGAATACCTCAGCGAGATTTGTCTTGCCGCCCAGGCCTGGGTGGCTGAGTGGGCTTCGCGCATCGAACGTGGGGCACTGCTGCTGATCGACTATGGCTATCCGCAGGCTGAGTACTACCTGCCCAGCCGCTCTAGCGGCAGCCTGCAGTGCTACTACCGCCACCGCGCCCACCCCGAAGTGCTGCTGTGGCCCGGCCTTAATGACATCACAAGCTTCGTTGATTTTACGGCCATCGCGACCGCCGCCCATGACGCAGGCTTCAGCGTGGCCGGCTACACCAGCCAGGCAAGCTTCCTGCAGAACTGTGGTTTGCTTGAGTTGCTGGGCAGCGTTGGTCCCAGCGATTCGCCGGCCTATCTGCGTGCTGCGCGCGCGGCCCTGCGTCTGGTGGCGCCGCATGAGATGGGCGAGCTGTTCAAGGTGCTGTTGCTGACGCGCGGCCTCGACGAAGCCTGGCTCGGCGTTCTGCGCGGGGATCGAACCCACGCCCTGTAGTTCTCGCGATGGGATTGCCCGGCCGGGCTTCAAGTCCGGCACCGACTGGGGGTGTCATCTGGCTTTAATGCAGCCAACGCAGAATTCACATTTGCTTACTACTTTGGTAATAAATAAATGTGCATTAATTCACGCTGGTGGGCACTCTGCCTGATCCTGTGCTTTCCTTTCGCCTGCTCGGCCGTGGCGGCACCGTCCTCGCCGGCCGTGATGACGCCGATGGAAGCGGCCGGCAAGCTGCGTAGCCTGGCTCAGCGTCAGGCCAAGCTCTACCTGCAGGCCCGTGTGGGTGTGGAGCAGGGATCTGCGCAGCAGCGTCTGGCCGAGAGCATTGCCGAGTTCGAGCGTTGCCTGCCGATCGTGCAGGCCGCGGCCCAGAGCGGTTCGGCGGCGCGCTCGGCACGGCGTATCGGGAGTGAATGGGAGAGTTTCCGCAAAGCCCTGGAGGCTCCACTCAATGGCCCGGCCGCGAGCAGCCTGTCAGCTGAAGCCGAGCAGATCTCGATTGCGGCGCAGAGCCTGGCTGTGCAGTTCGATCTGGCGCAGGAGTCGCCACTCTATCGTCTGGTTGACCTGGCTTCGCGCAGTGACATGCTGGCGCAGCGACTGGCGCGTATCTATATGCAAATGCGGGCGGGAATGGGCGGCAAGGCTGCTGAGGTGGATCTGGAGCAGACCCGCAAGGAATTCAAGGCGGCCTTCGGCGAGCTGGCGGCTGCAGCCGAAAACACCCCGACGATTCGCGCCAATCTGGAGGTTGCGCGGCAGCAGTGGATGTTCTTCGAGTTGGCCGTGAATGATCGCGAGAAGAGTTTCGAATTCGCACGCCGCGATGTGGCCACGACCAGCGAGCGGATCAGCCAGATCATGAATGAATCGGCGCTGGCCTATATGCGGCTGGTACGTGATGCCGCGCCGGCGGTGGCCAGCAACGCCGGCCGGCGCTGATCTACAGGGCTGCGGGTAGGCGTGTAGATCGCCCGTGCGGCGTGCTCGAGCCAGTCAAGCCGGAGGCGGGGCTTACTCCTGGGCGCGGTACAGGCGCGCCATGAAGGTCTCCGGATCCTTTACGCTGCTGCTGCGGGCATGGCGGTTGCGCGTGTTGCCGGGCGGCAAGCCCAGGGCGGCGAGCATGGCCTGGGGCAGCCAGTTGGCATTGAGCACTTCGTCACTGTAGGTTTCGATTGCTGCCGGGGCGGGGCGGGTCATCGTGTTCATGCTGGTCACCATCTGCGTGGTCGATCTGGGCAGAGTGCGGCGCAGGCCTCACCCCGATTCCCGCAATCAGCCCGGCTGCCGTGGGCACTCGCGTGGATAAATACGCTAACGTCGGAGCAGCGCTGAACTTGAGGTGGATGGCGGCCCTTTCTTGCAAAACTGTGTGATCGCCGATTCACCCGCAGGATGAATCGATTCAACTCCTCGCTGCAGGGGCTGGCAACACGACCAGAGGGCTGCTCCAAGGGGTGTCAGGCGCTTTTACACAGGGGTTTCCCCCTTGCTAAAGGGGCTGGGCGAGGCCGGTCTCAGGCGTGGTAGCGCGCAAATAGTCCGGAGAGCGGCTGCGGATCAGGGTGTGCCTGCCCGGCCAGTGCCAGGATGAGGAGCACGCGCGCCTGCTGTGGGCTCAGCCGGCCGGCAGCGAGCCAGCCGTTAGCGGTATCGTCTTCGTTGCAATTTGGCCACACACCACCCGCGCTGATGCGCGTGGCGCGCACCACCTGCAGGCCGCTCGCCCGGGCTTGTGCCAGTGCCGGGCGCCAGGATTGTGGGATGGAACCGTGACCGCTCAGGGCGAGAACCAGCCCACGTGCGCCAGCGGCGACACAGGCTGCGATCAGATCTGGTGTGGCGCCGGCATGGGCATACAGGATGTCTACGCGCGGCAATTCGCCCGGCTGGACTTGCAGTGGCGCGGAGCGTGGCGGTTGGCCGGGGGACAGCTGCACGATTTCACCTATGACCTGGCCGAGGGGCGCCGCGCCGGCCTGTGGCTGCAGCGCTTCGACAGCATGGGTGCTAGTCTTGCGCAACTGTTGTGCCGCGATGATCAGGCCGTTGGCCACCACTAGCACTCCGCGCTCCCGTGCCGCCGGATGCAGGGCCACACAGGCGGCTTGCAAGAGATTCAGCGGACCATCGGAGGACAGGCTGGTGGCCGGGCGCATGGCGGCGGTGAGCACCACCGGCTTGCCGGCAGGCAGCAACAGGTCCAGCGCAAAGGCACTTTCCTCCAGCGTGTCCGTGCCGTGGGTGATGACGATGCCGTCGATGGCCGGGTCGTCCAGCATGGCCTGCACACGGGCCGCGAGGAGCAGCCAGTGAGCCGGCTCCATATCGCGGCTGTCCAGTGCAAAGGGCTGCTCCACATGCCAGTCCGCCAGCCGGCGCAACTCCGTGACCGCGCCGAGCAGCACATCAGCGCCGAGCACGCCGGCGATGTAGTTCTCCTGCGCGCCGCTGCCGGCGATGGTTCCGCCGGTGGCAATCAAGGCTAGACGTGGCATGGCGTGAGGGTTGAGGGCTGGGGGCCGTGAGATGCTGCTCGGCACTCAGTCCTCCTGGCTCCGTCTGGTTCTCAGTGGTTGAGGATCTTGGACAGGAACTGTTGGGCACGGTCCGAACGCGGCTGGCCGAAGAACTCGTCCTTGCTGGCATCCTCGACGATCTTGCCCTGGTCCATGAACACCACGCGGTGCGCCACCTTGCGAGCAAAGCCCATTTCGTGGGTGACGACCATCATGGTCATGCCTTCGTGCGCGAGGTCCACCATCACGTCGAGCACTTCGCTGATCATTTCGGGGTCCAGCGCCGAGGTGGGTTCGTCGAAGAGCATGCAGATCGGGTCCATCGACAGCGCACGGGCAATCGCCACGCGTTGCTGCTGGCCGCCGGAGAGCTCGCCCGGGAACTTGTTGGCGTGGGACTTGATGCCGACGCGATCGAGCAGTTTCATGCCGCGTTCATTGGCTTCGTCCTGGCTGCGACCGAGCACCTTGACCTGGCCGATGGCGAGGTTCTGGATGATGCTCATGTGCGGAAACAGTTCGAAGTGCTGGAACACCATGCCGACGTGCGAGCGCAGCTTGGGCAGGTTGGTGGCGGGGTCGTTCACCTGGATGCCGTCGACGATGATCTTGCCCTGCTGCACCGGCTCGAGGCCGTTGACGCACTTGATCAGGGTCGACTTGCCGGAGCCGGAGGGGCCGCATACCACCACCACCTCGCCCTTGGCGATGCTGGTGGTGCAATCGGTGAGCACCTGGAACTGGCCATACCACTTGGAAACGTTCTGGATCTGGATCATGGTGAGGAGACCTGGCTAGCGAATGATGGCGATGCGCTTGTTCATGTATTTGACGAGCATGGACAACGCGAAACAGATGGCGAAATAGATCAGCGACACGAAGAGGTACATCTCCACCGTGCGGCCGTAAAGCATGCCGGCGTTTTCAGCGGCCTTGAGCAGATCGGTAGCGCCGATGGCATACACCAGCGAGGTGTCCTGAAATAGCACGAAGGTCTGGGTCAGCAGCACCGGCACCATGTTGCGGAAGGCCTGCGGCAGGATTACGTGCCCCATGCTTTGCCAGTAGGTCATGCCGATGGCCAGTGCCGCATTGACCTGACCGCGCGGGATGCTCTGGATGCCGGCGCGCATGATCTCGCTGTAGAAGGCCGCCTGGAACAGCGTGAAGGTGATGATGGCGGACTTTTCCTGGCCGATCGGCTGCCCGGTAAGCAGCGGGATCAGGAAGAAGAACCACAGGATCATCATCAGCAGTGGAATCGAACGCATGATGTCGACATAGAACTTGGCGGCGCGGCCGAGCCACTTGCCGCCGGAGAGGCGGGCGAGGGCGAGCAGGGTGCCGAGAATTACGCCGCCAATCATGGCGATCAAGGTGAGTTCAAGACTGAAAGCCAGGCCCTTGAAGATGGCGGGCAAGGCCAGCGGTATGACTGAAAAATCGAGCGTACTGAACATGGCCGTCTTCCTTATTTCGCCACGATGAAGCCGGGCACATGGGCGCGCCGGTCAATCACGGCCATCAGCTGGTTGGCGGCATAGGCGCAGAGAATGTAGAGCACAGTCGGCACGATCAGTGATTCGATGACCTGACCGCCGGTTTCTTCTACCATCTGGCGCGAAACGAAAATCAGCTCCCACACGCCCACGGTATAGGCCACGCCGGAGTTCTTGAAAGCGTTCATGAATTCCGAGGTCAGCGGCGGGATGATGATGCGGAAGGCCATCGGCAGGATCACATAGCGATAGGTCTGGGCCTGGGTGAAACCGATGGCCAGACCAGCGTTGCGCTGGCCGCGCGGCAGAGCCTGGATGCCGGCGCGCACCTGTTCGGCAACCCGTGCCGAGGTGAACAGGCCCAGTGCCACGAAGGCGGTGATGAATTCCTTGGCAGGCATGTCCTGCTTGACCCACATGCCCCAGTCGCGCGGCAGCATCTCGGGCACTACGAAGAACCAGATGAAGAGCTGCATCAGCAGCGGCACATTACGGAAAAATTCGACCCAGGCGTGGCCGATCAGGCGCAGGCCGGTGTTGGGGACGGTACGCAGGGTGCCCATCACGCTGCCCAGCACAAGGGCGATTACCCAGGCTGCCAGCGATATGGAAACGGTCCAGCCGAGCCCGTGGATGATCCAGGCAAGGTAGGTCTCGTCACCAGAGGGGATGGTCTGGAAGAAGACGTTCCAGTTCCAGTGGTAGTTCACATGTTTCTCCCGGAGGCATGAAGAGGAAGCGGCCTGTCGGCCGCTTCCTTGCTGAGTGTATTACTTCTTGGTGTTGTACATCTCGGCGGGATTGTCGTTGGGCTTTGCCATCAGCGCCTTGAGTGCATCACTCATGGCGAAGTTCAGGTTGATGCCCTTGGGCGGGATCGGCGCAAGGAACCACTTGTTGTAGAGCTTGGTGAGGGCTCCGGTCTTGGCCATGTCGGAAATGGTGGCGTGTACCAGTCCCTTGAATTGCGGATCATCCTTGCGCAGCATGATGGCGATCGGCTCGATCGACAGCGGGGCACCCACCAGCGCGTAGTCAGACGGGCTCTTCGAGTTGGCGATCAGGCCGGCGAGCAGGTTGTCGTCCATCACGAAGGCCACGGCACGATCTGTTTCGAGCATCAGGAAGGAGTCGGCGTGATCCTTGCCGTACACTTCCTTGAAGTCGATGCTCTTGCCCTTTTCGTTGGCCCGCATCAGCGCCACACTGGTGGTGCCGGTGGTGGTGGCGACCGGCTTGCCGCCAAGGTGATCCAGATCGGTGATGCCCGAGGCCTTCTTCACCGCCATGCGCACATTGGTGACGAAGGTGGTGGGGGCGAAGGCAACCTGCTTCTGGCGATCCAGGTTGTTGGTGGTGGAGCCGCATTCCAGATCAATGGTGCCATTGACCATCAGCGGAATACGATTCTGCGAGGTAACAGCCTGCATCTTCACTTCGAGCTTAGGGTTCTGCAGGCGGGTCTTTACGGCCTCCACAATCGCCATGCACACGTCGATGTGATAGCCGATCGGCTTCTGGTTCGCGTCCAGATAAGAGAGCGGGAAGGAGGATTCGCGGATGCCCAGGGTGATGCTCTTGGTGTCGCTGATCTTCTTCAGGGTGCCGTCTACCTGGGCTTGGGCGGTGCCAAGACTACAGAGAAGGGCGCTAGCGAGAAGCAGGTGGAACTTGGTCATAAAGGGTCTCCTGTCTGAAATCAGACGCCCGGCGAGCGCAGGGCGATAGAAGTAGCTTAATGCGAAAACTGTACCAATCGGCACGTTTGGGCATGTCACTCACTTCTTTGCTCAGTGTATGCACCAATCTGGTGTGGCGATACCGAGGAAACACTAATTTTACGGCTTTATCTGGTGCATTCAAGGCCGCTCAAGTAGGCCTCGACGGCTGCACGGGTGCATGCCTGGATGCAGAAGCGCTCGCGATCGATCAGCCAGTGAAAGCACAGGCCGTCGACCAGGCCGAATAGACCCAATGCGCTGCGCTCGGCATCCAGGGTCAGCGGGAGCTGCTGCTGGGCGATGGCTGTGCGGAATTCGTCGGTCATGCCGGCCAGGCATTCTTCGCGCACTTCGCGAAAGTGCGCACGGGCACCCTCGGTTTCTGCGGTGAACTCGCAGCGCAGCATGAGGATGTTCATGATCGCCAGCATGTGGGCGTCAGCACCAATATGGTCGGCCATCCAGCAAGCTTTTTGCACGATGCGGGCGCGAGGATTGCTTGCCTGTTCCCGGTCCACCGCTTCGAGGCCTTGCTGAAGTGGAAGGGCGACGCGCTCCCAGAGAGCCTTCAGAAGATCGGCTTTGTTGTCGAAATGCCAGTACACAGCCCCGCGGGTGAGGCTGGCAGCGCGGGCTATATCGTTCAGCGAGGTGTGGCTGACGCCGTGCGTACTGAACAGCTGCTCGGCCGTATCGAGCAGCAACTCGCGTGTGGCCTGGGCTTCTTCCTTGGTTTTTCGGGCCATACTGATTTGGTCGTGGGTGAATTCGTGTAAATCATCTTAGCTGATGACTTACATACATGCACGGATGTATGTATATTTCTGCCCAAGGAAATGGTTGGGCTTAACAACCATTTCATATCTGACTTCCAGCCGCCCAGACGGCATCCCCCGTAACGGAGAATCGCATGAAGCTTTCCTCGCACAAGAACAGCCTGCTGCCGGCTGCCCTGCTCGCCGTCCTGGCACTGAGCGCCTGCAACAAGGGCCAGCCCGGCGCTCAGGGGGCCGGTGGCCAGATGCCGCCCGCCGAAGTCGGTGTGGTGACCCTGGCCCCGGCCAGTGTGGCACTGACCACCAGCCTGGCCGGACGTACCGCGCCCTATGCGATTGCCGAGATTCGTCCGCAAGTGGGAGGCATCATTCAGCAGCGCATGTTTGCCGAAGGCGGCGATGTGAAGGCTGGCCAGACGCTGTATCAGATTGAGCCGGCCAGCTTCCAGAATGCCTTCGAGAGCGCCAAGGCCGCGCTGGCCCGCTCTGAAGCCACGCTGACCAGCAGCCGCCTGAAGGCTGAGCGCTACAAGGACCTGGTCGGCATCAAGGCCGTCAGCCAGCAGGATTACGATGACGCTGACGCAGCCCTGAAGCAGGCTGAAGCCAGTGTGGCATCCGACAAGGCCGCACTCGACACGGCCCGCATCAACCTCGCCTACACCCGTGTGTCTTCCCCGATTCCGGGCCGTATCGGCAAGTCTGCCGTGACCCAGGGCGCCCTGGTGACCGCCAACCAGGCCACGGCGCTGACGACCGTGCAGCAACTCGATCCGATGTATGTGGACGTGAGCCAGTCGGTGGCCGAGTTGGCCAAGCTGCGCCGCGAACTGGCCAGTGGTGCCCTCAAGAGCGGCGCCAAGCAGGCAGTGGTGAGTCTTGAGCTGGAAGACGGCAGCATCTACCCGCTCGAAGGCAAGCTGGCCTTCACCGATGTGACGGTGGACGCCGGCACCGGTTCAGTGAATCTGCGTGCGGTGTTCCCGAACCCGAAACTGGAACTGCTGCCGGGCATGTTTGTGCGTGCGCGCCTGCAGACTGGCGTGCGTGAAGGCAGCTTCCTCGTGCCGCAACAGGCTGTGGCCCGCAATACCAAGGGCGAAGCGGTAGTCATGGTGGCGCTCGAGGAAGGTAAGTTCGCGCCGCGCGTGGTGAAGACGACCCAGGCCATCGGCGACAAGTGGCTGGTGACTGAAGGCGTGAAGGCCGGTGATCAGGTCATCGTGGAGGGCCTCCAGCGCCTGCGCCCCGGTACCGTGATCAAGGCAGTGCCGGCGGGTGCCCAGTCGGCTCCGGCAGGCGCCGCTTCCGCGCCGGCCGCTGGCCGCTGAGAAGGAGAAGATCCATGGCACGTTTCTTTATTGATCGCCCGATCTTTGCCTGGGTGATCGCGCTGGTCATCATGCTGGCCGGTGCGCTTTCCATCGAGACCCTCCCGGTTGCGCAGTACCCCACGATTGCGCCGCCCACAGTGGCGATCAACGCCACTTACCCCGGTGCTTCGGCCAAGACCCTGGAAGACTCCGTCACCCAGATCATCGAGCAGAAGATGAAGGGCCTCGATGGCTTGCTCTACATGAGCTCGGCCAGCGATTCCTCCGGCTCGGTGAGCGTTACCCTGACCTTCGCTGCCGGTACCAATGCCGATATTGCCCAGGTGCAGGTGCAGAACAAGCTGCAGTCCGCGCTCTCCTCTCTGCCGCAGGAAGTGCAGAAGCAGGGCGTGACCGTCACCAAGAGCTCCTCCAGCTTCCTGATGGTGGTGGCTTTTACGTCTGAAGACGGCAGTCTTGGTCAGAACGACCTCGCGGACTACATGGTCGCCAACGTAATCGATCCGTTGAGCCGCGTCGAAGGCGTCGGCGAGATCCAGCTGTTCGGTTCGCAATATGCGATGCGCATCTGGGTGGACCCGGCCAAGCTCAACAGCTACAAGCTCACCCCGGCGGACGTGAAGAACGCCATCACGGCGCAGAACGTACAGGTCTCTGCGGGCCAGCTCGGTGGTGCCCCGGCCGTGCAGGGCCAGCAGCTGAACGCCACCATCAACGTGGCGAGCCGCCTGCAGACGCCTGAGCAGTTCGGCCAGATCCTGCTGCGCAGCAATCCCGACGGCTCTTCGGTGCGCCTCAAGGATGTGGCACGCGCCGAGCTCGGTGGTGAAGGCTACAACGTGGTTGCCCGTTTCAAGGGCAAGCCCGCTTCCGGCCTGGCCGTGAAGCTGGCGGCCAACGCCAATGCGCTTGAAACCGCGCAGGCCGTCAAGGCCAAGATCCAGGAAATGAAGCCTTTCTTCCCGGCGGGCGTGAAGGCTGAAATCCCCTATGACACCACGCCTTTCGTGCAGAACTCGATCAAGGAAGTGGTGTGGACCCTGATCGAAGCCGTGATCCTGGTGTTCCTGGTGATGTGGCTGTTCCTGCAGAACCTGCGGGCGACCCTGATCCCGACCATTGCGGTGCCGGTGGTGCTGCTGGGCACCTTCGGTGTGCTGGCCGCCTTCGGCTACTCGATCAACACCTTGACCATGTTCGGCTTGGTGTTGGCCATCGGCCTGCTGGTGGATGATGCGATCGTGGTGGTGGAGAACGTCGAGCGGGTGATGAGTGAAGAGGGCCTGTCGCCCTATGAAGCCACCCGCAAATCGATGGACCAGATCACGGGTGCGCTGATCGGTATCGCCCTGGTACTGTCGGCCGTGTTTGTGCCGATGGCTTTCTTTGGCGGCTCCACGGGTGTGATCTATCGTCAGTTCTCGATCACCATCGTTTCCGCCATGGTGTTGTCGGTGGTCGTCGCGCTGGTGCTCACCCCGGCTCTGTGCGCCACGCTGCTCAAGCCCATTCACAAGGGCGAGCACTTCTCGGAGAACTGGTTCTTCCGCGGCTTCAATCGCATTTTCGACGCGGGGGTGCTGCGTTATACCCGCACCGTAGGCAACATCCTTGGCAAGCGTGGCCGCTATCTTGCGGTGTACGGCCTGCTGGTGGTCGGCATGGGCCTGCTCTTCATGCGCCTGCCCACCGCCTTCCTGCCGGATGAGGACCAAGGTGTACTGTTCACCATCGTGCAACTGCCGGCGGGTGCCACCCAGGAGCGTACGGTTGAAGTGCTCAAGCAAGTCGAGAAGCACTTCCTGGAGAAGGAGACCGAGGCGGTCGAATCCATCTTCACGGCAGCCGGCTTCAGCTTCGCCGGCAGCGGCCAGAACACCGGCCTCGCCTTCGTCAAGCTCAGGCCCTGGGAGGAGCGCCACGGCGCAGGTCAGCGCGTCAAGGCGATTGCTGGTCGCGCCATGATGGCTTTCTCGCAGATTCGCGATGCGATGGTGTTTGCCATTGCCCCGCCGGCCGTGCCCGAGCTGGGCAATGCCTCCGGTTTCGATGTGAAGCTGCAGGACCGCACCGGTGTGGGCCATGAAGTGCTGATGGCCGCACGCAACCAGTTCCTTGGTATGGCCATGCAGGACAAACGCCTCGTTGGCGTGCGCCCCAATGGCCAGGACGATACGCCGCAATACCAGGTGGATATCGACAATGCCCGCGCCACGGCGCTGGGCCTGTCGCTGACTGACATCAACGATACCCTCGCCACCGCTTGGGGGAGTTCCTATGTGAACGACTTCGTCGATAAGGGGCGCGTGAAGAAGGTCTTCCTGCAGGGTGAGGCTGCCTCGCGCATGCTGCCGGAGGATCTCGACAAGTGGTTCGTGCGCAACAGCAAGGGCCAGATGGTTGCCTTCTCAGCCTTCGCAACCGGCCGCTGGACCTATGGTTCGCCGCGTCTGGAGCGTTACAACGGCAATCCCTCGGTGGAACTCGTTGGTCAACCGGCGCCGGGTTTCTCCACGGGGGCTGCGATGCAGGCTGTCGAGGAAATCGCTGCCAAGCTGCCGGAAGGCGTCGGCTACGAGTGGACGGGTATCTCGTACGAAGAGCGTCAGGCCGGTTCGCAAGCGCCTGCCCTGTATGCGATCTCTCTGCTGGTGGTGTTCCTGAGCCTCGCCGCGCTGTACGAGAGCTGGTCCATCCCCTTCTCGGTGATGCTGGTGGTGCCGCTCGGCGTGATCGGCGCGTTGCTGGCCGCTTCCGGCCGAGGCCTGTCGAACGACGTGTTCTTCCAGGTCGGCCTGCTCACCACGATTGGCCTCGCGGCCAAAAACGCGATCCTGATCGTCGAGTTCGCCAAGCAGTTGCAAGAGGAAGGCATGGATCTGGTGGCCGCCACGCTGCAAGCGGTGCGCATGCGTCTGCGCCCGATCCTGATGACCTCGCTGGCCTTCGCGCTGGGCGTGCTGCCACTGGCCATTGCCACGGGAGCCGGCTCCGGCGGCCAGAACGCCATCGGCACCGGCGTGCTCGGCGGCATGATCAGCGCCACCCTGCTCGGGGTCTTCTGGATTCCCTTGTTCTTCGTGGTGGTGCGCAGCATTTTCAAATACAAGCCCTCGCAGCGTGAGCAAGCAGCTGCAGAAGGCAAGGAGCAAGCATGATGAAGCGCCCGCAATGGATCATTACGACGCTGGCCGCCAGTGTGCTCGCCGCCTGCTCGATGGCCCCCAGCTACGAGCGTCCGGTGGCTCCGGTGGCCCAGAGCTGGAAAGCCGCCGGCGCTGGTGAGTACAACGCCGCTGAACTCGGCTGGCGCGAGTACTTCGCCGAAGAGCGCCTGCAGCGCCTGATTACCCTGGCGCTGGAAAACAACCGCGACCTCCGTGTGGCCACCGCCAACATCGACAAGGCGCGCGCCCAGTACCAGGTGCAAAGGGCGGCTCAGCTGCCGGCCATCAACGCCACCGGCGGTGAGAGCGCCACCCGCACCCCGGCGCAGCTCTCCACCACCGGGCAGGATCGTGTTACTCGCCAGTACAGCGCCGGCATCGGCATGGCCAGCTGGGAGCTGGACTTCTTCGGCCGCATCCAGAGCCTCAAGGATCAGGCCCTGGCGCAATACCTGGCGACCGAAGAAGCCCGTAACAGCACCCAGATCAGCCTCGTCGCCGAGCTGGCGAATGCCTGGCTGACCCTTGCTGCCGATCGCGAGCGCCAGAAGTTCTCGCAGGCCACACTCGACGCTCAGCGCAATACCCTGAACCTGGCCCAGCGCCGCTTTGATGTCGGCACTTCGTCCGGGCTCGATCTGGCCCAGGCGCGTGCCGCGCTTGAAGCTGCTCGCGTCGATGTGGCCCGTTATGCAGCCTTGGTGGAGCAGGATCTGAATGCCCTGACCTTGCTGGCCGGCGGCGAAGTGCCGGCTGAGCTGTTGCCGGTTGCTCTGCCTGAGCGAGTCACCCAGGCCGCAGAGCTGCCGGCAGGCCTGCCCGCCGAAACCCTGCTCAAGCGGCCGGATGTACGCGCTGCCGAGCAGCAGTTGATCGCCGCCAATGCCAACATCGGCGCTGCGCGTGCAGCCTTCTTCCCGCGCATCAGTCTCACGGCCTCCACCGGCTTTGCCAGCCCTTCGCTTGAAGGCCTGTTCTCGGGAGACAACCGCACTTGGAGCTTCGCCCCGCAGATTAGCATCCCGATCTTCGCCGGCGGCGCCAACATCGCCAACCTCGATGCAGCGAAAGCCAGCCAGCGTGCTCAGCTCGCCACCTACGAAAAGACCTTGCAAAGCGCCTTCCGTGACGTGGCTGACGCCCTTGCGCAGCGAGCCACGATTGGTGAACAACTCGAAGCCCAGCAGGCCTTGTCCCAAGCCTACAGCGACGCCTTGCGTCTGACCCAGGCCCGCTACGACAAAGGCGTGAGCAACTACGTGCTGGTGCTTGATGCCCAACGCAGCGATTACTCCGCACAGCAGAATCTGATCACCACGCGCCTTGCGCGCGAGCAAAACCGGGTTGCGTTGTACAAGCAGCTGGGTGGTGGGCTGAAAGAGTAAACAGAAGCTTGGAAACAAAAAAAACGGGGAGCCTGGCTCCCCGTTTTCATTTCAGTTCCGAGTCGGAGGCTATTGCTCACCTTCTGGCTAGCGGTTGTGCCAATCCAGCGCAGGCGAGCCGAAGAAGATGTGAGCACCACGATGATTTACACCCATGCGCTGAATCGGGGCGGTTTGGGTGTGTTGTCGCCGCTGGATCGGATCTGACGTATCCGGTGGCAGGATGAACCTGCCTTGGCTTCAGCGCCGGCCCAGCGCATCCACCGGATCGAGCTGCGCCGCGCGGCGGGCCGGCAGCCAGCCGAAGAGGATGCCGGTGAGCAGCGCTGTGCCGAGCCCGGCCAGTACGGCCCAGTTCGGTGGCCAGGCGGGGAGCTCGGGGTAGGCGATACGCAGCGCCCAGGCGCCGAGCTGGCCGAGCACGAGGCCGACCACGCCACCGCCGAGCGAAAGCAGCACGGCTTCGCTGATGAAGGCGCTGCGGATGTGCTGGCTGCTCGCGCCCAGGGCCTTGAGCAGGCCGATTTCGGCGGTGCGCTGGGTGACGGAGACGAGCATCACGTTCATGACGAGGATGCCGGCCACGCCGAGGCTGATCGCGGCGATGCCAGCCACGCCAAGGGTGATGGCGCCGAGGATCTTGTCGAAAGTGCCGAGTACGGCATCCTGAGTGATGGTGTTGAAATCTTCTTCGCCGTCGTGGCGGGCCTTGAGCAGACTCACCACGCGCGTACGGGTAGCCTCGATGCTGGCCCGGTCGCGGGTTTCGATGAAGATGCGGAACAGGGTGCTCGTATTGAAGAGAGCGAAGGCCTGTTCGGTGGGGATGAAGGCCATCTCGTCGATGGCCAGCCCCATGGCATTGCCGGTGGGTGCCAGCACGCCTTGGACGCGGTAGCGTCTGTCGCCCACGCGCAGCATGCGGCCGACGGCGGGCGCGCTGCCGAAGAGCTCGCTGCGCAGCTTGCTGCCCAGCACCACCACGGCGGCGTTGTCCTGACCGGCGCTGGCGGGCAGGAAGCTGCCTTGGGCCATCTGGAAGCGGCGCAGGGGAAGGTAGTCCGCACTGGTGCCGAGCACCATGGTTTCGCGCAGTTTTCCGCCAAAGGAGACTTCCGAGGTGCCGACGGCCAGCGGGGCCGCGCGCACCACGCCGGGTACCCGGCGCACGGCCTCGGCGTCGGCATTGGAAAGGTCGCGCGGGGTTTCGGTGAAGAAGCTGCCGGGATTCACGCCGCGCGTTTCCGAGCGCCCCGGCAACACGATCAGCAGGTTGCTGCCCAGCGCGTTGAATTCATTCACCACGTACTGGCGCGCGCCGTCGCCCAGCGCCGTGAGCATGACCACGGCGGCCACGCCGATAGCCATGGCGAGCAGCATCAGTGCGGTGCGTAGCGGGTAGGCGGTCACGGCGCGCAGGGCGAAGCGCAGGATGTCGAGGGGTTTCACGCGCTTGTGCCTGCCGCGCTCCGGCTGTCGCTGAGCACTGCGCCATCTTCCATGCGGATCTGGCGGCGGGCGCGTTCGGCCATGACGGGGTCATGCGTCACCACGATCAGGGTCACGCCGCCGGCATTGAGGTCTTCAAGCAGATGGGTGACTTCCTGCCCGGTGGCGCGGTCGAGGTTGCCGGTAGGCTCGTCGCACAGCAGTACCGAGGGTTGCATCACGGTGGCGCGGGCAATCGCCACGCGCTGGCGCTGGCCGCCGGAGAGCTGGTTGGGGCGGTGGTCGGCGCGATCGCTGAGGCCAAAACCTTCCAGTGCCTTGGCCACGCGGCGCTTGCGCTCGTTGGCGTCGATGCCGGCGAGCACCATCGGCAGGGCGATGTTCTCGGCGGCGGTGAGGCGCGGCACGAGGTGGAAGCTCTGGAACACGAAGCCGATCTGGCGGCTGCGCAGGGTGGCGGCTTCGTCCGGCGAGAGGCCGGTGGTGTCGCGCCCGGCGAGTCTGTAACTGCCGGCATCCGCCCGGTCGAGCAGGCCAAGCAGGTTCAGCAGGGTGGATTTGCCTGAGCCGCTGGGGCCGATCACGGCTACGTATTCGCCGGCCTCGATGTTGAGGCTCACGCCGCGCAGGGCGTGCACCACGCTGTCGCCAAGGGTGAAGCGGCGCTCGATGTGGGTCAGTTCGATCAAGGGCATGCGGCCGCCCACTTTTGTCGTAGGTGCGACTTCAGTCGCACTTCACCCTGAGGAGGGCGGACTGAAGTCCGCCCTACAGCGCTGTTCATTTAGCGGCCTCTTCTTCCGCCTTGGCCAGCACGCCCGCCTTCACGCCGGCGCGCTCCTGCGAGGTGACGATCTGCTCGCCGGCCGTGAGGCCTTCGAGCACTTCGGTGTATTCCCAGTTGGCGAGGCCCGGTTTGATCTTGCGTTCTTCGAGCTTGCTGTCGGCAGGGCGTAAGACCAGCACACGATTGCCTTCGAGGATCGCGGCAGTCGGGATGCGCAGCACGTTTTCGCGGCTGGCCAGAACTACTTCCACGTCGGCGCTGTAGCCCACCAGCAGGTGGCCAAGTGCCTCCTCTGGCCTGCCAAAATCCACTTCGATATCCACGGTACGGGCCTGCTTCTCGACGGCGGAAACATAGGGCGCGATGCGCCGCACGCGGCCCTCGAAAGTCTTGCCAGGCAGGGCGTCGAGGCTGATGCGCACGGCTTGTCCGGCAGCAAGGCGCGGGGCGTCGACTTCATCCATGGGCGCCTTCACGTAGAGGCAGGAATCGTCAATCAGATCAATGGCGGGCGGGGTGGCGATGCCCGGCGGCGAGGGCATGGTGTATTCGCCCACTTCGCCGACGATCTTGGCGACCGTGCCGGCAAAAGGCGCGATCAGCACGGTGCGGCGCTGCTCGATACGCACCGAGGCAAGCCGCGCATCCGAGCTTTTGACTTCGGCGCGGGCGGTTTCGCAGGCGGCGCGTTTCGCGTCGGCCTCCATGCGCACCACTTCCTCACGCCCGGTCGACACGAAGCCCTGCTCGGCCAGCTTGCGCGAGCGCTCGGCCTCGCGGGCGGCGCTGTCAGCCGCCGTGCAGATCTCGCTGACGCGGCGGCGCACGGCTTCGAGCTGGGCACTGGCGAGGCCGGCCTGCGCCTGCTGGTCCTCATTCCACAACCGCATCAGCACTTGCCCGGCCTTGACCCGATCACCTTCCTTGACGCCTACGTACTCGATGCGCCCGCCCATGATCGGCGCCATCTTGGCGCGCTGGCAGGCTTCCACCGAGCCGGCACGGGTGTTTGCGATACTGGCCTCCACTTTGCCGTTCGCCACGGTCTGCAGCGTCACCATTACCGGCTGGGGCCGGCGCAGCCAGCTGATGGCGGCAGCGAGCAGGAGCAGCACGAGCAGGCCAGACAGGAGTCGGCGGTGGAGCGGGCGCATGGCGGTTTTCCGGGGCAGGAGTGGTGGGATTATCTGCCCGTACCACTTGGTATGCCAGTGCGCGAAGGCGCAGTCGGCCGGCTGCGGTAGAATCCGCCCCTGACCTGTTGTCCAGATTGAGGATACCGACGTGAGCGCAGTAACCGGATTGAGAAACCTGAGCCAGCAAACCCTGTTCAAGAAGGGCGATGTATTCGTCCTGTTCGGCGAGCTTTTCGGGCGCGGCTACGCCAATGGCCTGGTGAACGAAGCCCGTGATGCAGGCCTGACCCTGATCGGCATGACCGTGGGCCGCCGCGAAGCGGATGGCAGCCTGCGCAAGCTGAATGACGAAGAACTCGCCACCGCTGAAGCCAATCTCGGCGGCAAGATCATCAATGTGCCGATGATGGCCGGCTTCGATATGGATTCCCCGGCTGGCACGCCCACCGTGACCGCGCTGGTCAATGAGATGGGTCTCAAGACCTGGCAGGAAGACAAGCTCGACTGGGCGCATGTGGAAGCCTGCCGTGAAGTCGGCGTGACCCGCTTCAAGGCCGCCGTAAGCGAAGCGATGGCCCAGCTCGACGGCATGATTCCGGATGGCGCCAACGTGTTCTTTGCCCACACCATGGCCGGTGGTCTGGTGAAGGCCAAGGTCTTCCTGGCGATTGCCAACCGTATCTACAAGGGTCGTGGCGATCGCTTCATGTCCTCGCAGGCGCTGATCGAGTCTGATCTCGGCAAGCTCAACCTGATGAACTTCGACGAAGTCACCGCCAACACCTTCGGCTACCTGATCGAAGGCTCGGCCGCGATCCGCGCCCGCATCGAAAAAACTGGTGGTGCGGCGCGCTACACCGCTTACGGCTACCACGGTACCGAGATCCTGATCGGTGGCGAATACCACTGGCAGACCTACACCAACTACACCCAGGGGTACGCCAAGAAGCGTCTGGAAGACATCGCCAAGGCCGCGTGGGACAAGGGCGTGAAGGCCACCGTGTTCAACTGCCCGGAGATCCGTACCAACTCGTCGGACATCTTCGTGGGCGTGGAGCTGTCGCTGGTGCCGTTGTTGAACGCACTGAAGCGCGAAGGCTGTGGCGCCTGGGGCGAAGCCCAGTGGGCGGCTTGCGAAGCGCTGCTGCAGGATGGCCACTCGCTGGCGGCAATCCTCGAACAGCTCGACACCTACAATCAGGACCCGGTGATGGTGGGCTTCCGCAATTTCGACGCCTGGCCGATGAACAATACCCCGGAGCTGGCCGAGCGCATGATCGGCACCTCCGAAGCCATCACCGGCATGCACAAGGAACGCAGCGCGCTGATCACCGACCACCTGAGTGGCCTGGTGATCGAAGCCACCGGCCCGCTGATGTTCAACGAAGCCGCCGCTCCGGCTGGCCCGGTGTTGTGGCTCAGCCATGACGTGATCGCCAAGCAGCTGGCTAAGCTGCACGGCTGATCCGGTTCGGTGTTTGAATGCGAAACAGCCCGCTGATGCGGGCTGTTTGCTTTTGGGGTGGGGGATACGTAGGGCGGGTTAGCCGCAAGCGTAACCCGCGCAGACTGGGTGAATCGAGATGGATCGGAAGGGTTTGGCGGCGCGGGGCAAATGACCCTCCCTAAAAGGCGTTGGGGCGGAGTGAGAACTCCGTCGTCATGGATTTCCACAGGCGGTGCATTTTTGCGCCCTACAACTACCCCGTATGCGGTATTTTTTTCCGGGTTGCGGCCTTTTGAACGTCATTTAGCCAAGAGTATCGGACTGGATTTTGCGCAAGCAAGAAGCGCTTCATGGCTTCACGGCCGGAAGCGTCTAGCTTCTGGAAGATGCTTCGAAGCTCAGAGTCGATACCAGGCTCCGGAGCTCCGAGAGCTCGGGCCTTTTCGTACCAAGTGTGCCCGTTTTCAAAGTTTCGCTGCTCCATGTGTACAGCGCCAAGGAGTGTGCATGGGCGGTAATCTTTGGGCATCAAGGTATGAGCGCGCTCTCCTGCTTGGATAGCCTCGTGGGGGCGGTAGAGATCTCGCAGCGCTCCTCCGCGCGTTGTCAGCACGGCTGATTGGATTTTGGGTTGGTTGAGACGATCTTGTGAAATGCCGTCAATTAGTTTGAGCGCCTTTCCCGGTTCATCGGATTTGCGGTAGTGCCCGCAGGCATTGACGGCGTTCCATGGATCTTTGGCGCGTTGATATTCTGTCTCGTAAAAAATTGCTTCCAGCTGATGATAAGCCTTCCGGAGCAACGGTGTGATGCACTCTTTTCCGAGAGTACCTAGCCATTCCCAATCGTTTTTTGATAGCCGCGTACCATCTTCTATTTGCTTGAGGAGTTGCGTCATCCTAGGTCTCAATGAATCGTCTTTCAGTGAGATACCGTATTTCGAGTACAGGGCTTGGTCGTGTGCTCTGGCTATGCGTATCAGCGCCTCTGCTTCGACAGCCCTTGCCACTGGGGTGTATGACTCAAGAGTTGATTGACCAGAGGCCAGACGATAAAGAACTTCCGGACCATCCGTTCTCAGGCGATTCATTTCACTATCGGCTATTGGACTCCCGTGAAATAGCGCTTGCAAAAGCAAGGTCAACGAAGCTTCAGCAGCGATATGTTCAAGATGGTAGTAACGAGCAAGCTCCTGAGGCGTTGGATCGTTGTATCCGGAAGTATTTGCTAGGGACTGGTAATTGGCTGCAGCCAGCTCACGATTGCGTTCACGCTGTAATTTCCATTCGGCTTGGCGTGCGTTTTGCGCCCTGAGGACGAGCGCTGTTTCCTCTCGCTCACGCTGCCGGCGCAGTTTGCGTGCAGTTTCGACATCCACTTTCGGCGTTGTTTGGCGAATTGGGCGACTGGCGTAATGAGCTGCGCGTGCGCGCAGCTCTTCTTCCCGCGCTTGATTCAGAGCCTTCGCGGTTTCGTGCTCGTTGAGATCAGTAGAGTCAAGCCCGGCAATGTAAGCCTCGTAGGTGATCGCCCCGCAGGCGAGGCGATGTAGTGAGTGAAGCTTTTGCTTCTGCAGATACTCCATCGCGTGCTGAGTGAGCGGTTGCCCTTGATACATTCTGGATAGGATGTTGTTCAGGAGCGAACAAGGAATAGTTGCAGCTGCGATGTGACTGACGCAGTAGTAATTTGCAATTTGAGTAGCGTCGGTGGTCATGGATGTGGCTCTTCTTTAAATTTTATCCGAGCGGATCCTGTTCGATGATGCATGCCCGAGAACGAGATGTTGGCGGTTGGCTCACCCCGCAAACGCCCCCAGCGCCGCTGCCACATCCTCGCGAGCAACGCCTTCGCCGAAGCTCGCCGGCACGCTGTCCAGCGCGCTAGCGCCTTCGCTCTTGAGGCGCCCGACCCACTGGCCAGCGTCGCGGCCTGAATCGAAGCCCTGGCTCTGCAGGAGCAGACGGCCATCGTGGCTGCTGAGTTTGAAGTAGAACTTGCCGTCGGCTTCGCGGTATTGCTTGAACACCGGCAGCTGCGGTGCGGCGGCTTCGGCCTTCTTTTCAACCGCGACCGGAATCGCATTGAAGCGGCGCAGGCCGACGGCTTCGCGCAGCTCGGCCAGAAACGGCGTGGCGACCGCGCGGGCCTTGGCGGCACCTTCCTGCAGCAGCGCTTCGATGTGCTCGGGGCGGCTCATCAGTTCGTCGTACTTGGCACGCATCGGGGCGAGGTCGCGTTCCAGCACAGTGAGGAAGCGTTGCTTGGCTTCACCCCAGGCGAGACCCGCGCGCAGGTCGGCGCGGAATTGTTCGCGCTCGTCAGCCGTGGCGAAGGCGTCGAAGAGGGTGACGAGGTGGCTGTTGTCCGGATCTTTCGGCTCGCCGGGCAGTTTCGAATCGGTGACGATGCGCGCCACCGCAGCCTTGAGCGCCTTGGCGCCGCCTTCAAACAGCGGGATGGTGTTGTCGTAGCTCTTGGACATCTTGCGGCCGTCCAGCCCCGGCAGGGTGGCGACGTTGTCTTCGATGGCCGCCTCGGGCAGCACGAAGAGTTCGCGGCCGGCGCCGAAGAGATGGTTGAAGCGCTGGCCGACGTCGCGTGCCATTTCGATGTGCTGGATCTGATCGCGGCCGACCGGCACCTTGTGTGCCTTGAACATGAGAATGTCGGCCGCCATCAGCACCGGGTAGCAGTAGAGGCCCATGGTCACGCCGGCATCCAGCTCTTCGCCCGCGGCTTCATTCGCGTCGGTGCTGGCCTTGTAGGCGTGGGCACGGTTCATCATGCCCTTGCTGGTGACGCAGGTGAGCAGCCAGTTCAGTTCCGGGATCTCGGGGATGTCGCTCTGGCGGTAGAAGGTAACGCGCGAGGTGTCCAGCCCGCTAGCCAGCCAGGTGGCAGCGATTTCGAGACGTGAGCGCTGGATGCGCGCGGGGTCGTCGCACTTGATCAGGGCGTGGTAGTCGGCCAGGAAGAAGAAACTTTCGGCACCGGGCTGGCGGCTGGCGGCTATCGCAGGGCGGATGGCGCCAGCGTAGTTGCCGAGGTGAGGGGTGCCGGAGGTGGTGATGCCGGTGAGTACGCGCAGAGTCATGATCGGGTTCGGTGATGAGCGCCGGATGGGCGGGCAAGGCGCAAGTGTACGGTGGAATTGGGCGCGCGGGGCAGGGCCGACTGCGGAATGGCGGGCGGGTGTTCAGTTCTCTTCCGCACTGCGCAGGAGGAGCGGATTCTGGCGCTGCAGTGGGTTGCGCGCCTCCAGTTCGCTGATGTACTGGGCCATGCCGTCTGATTCCCGCGCCAGAAAGTCTTCCACGGCACGGGCAAAGCGTGCGTCGGCGAGCCAGTGCAGCGAGCTGGTTTCCACCGGTTGCAACCCGCGTGCGAGCTTGTGCTCGCCCTGGGCACCGCCTTCGAAGCGTTGCAGCCCGTGCTGGATGGCGTATTCGATCGGTGCGTAATAGCAGGCTTCGAAGTGCAGGCAGCTGACGTCGGCGAGCGTGCCCCAGTAGCGTCCGTAGAGGCTCGTGCTGTCGCGCAGGAGCAGGCTGGCGGCGATGTCCTGCCCGCTCTGATGGGCGATCAGCAGAACGCAATGCTGCGGCAGGCGCTCGCCCAGTAGTTCGAAGAAATCCAGATTGAGATAGGGGGCGGAGCGGTGCAGGGCGTAGGTGCGGGCGTAGCAGCGGGTGAAGAAGGCCCAGTCCTGCCGGCTGATCCGCGCGCCTTCTAGCACCCGCAGGCTAACGCCGGCTTCGGCCACGCGGCGGCGCTCCTGGCGGATCTTCTTGCGCTTCTCGCCGCTGAGTGCGGCAAGGAAGTCCTCGAAGTTGCGATAGCCCGCGTTGTGCCAGTGAAACTGCACGCTGGTGCGGCGCATGCAGCCCAATTCCTGTGCCCAGCGCACTTCATCGGCTGCCGCAAACAACAGGTGCAGGGACGACAGGCCGCTGTGCTGGGCGGCTTGCAGAACGCCACCCAGCAGCGCACGGCGACAGGCCGCGTCCACGCCCAGCACGCGCTGACCCGGCACTGGCGTGAAGGGAATGGACGCCAGCCACTTCGGGTAATAGTCGAGACCGTGCCGGGCGTAGGCCTCGGCCCAGGACCAGTCGAACACGTATTCGCCCATTGAGTGCTGCTTGAGATAGAGCGGCATGGCGGCGAGCAGCCGGCCGTCGTCCCATAGGGCGGCGTGGGCGCTTTGCCAGCCCGTGCCTTCGCCGACGCAGGCGGTGGCCTCCAGTGCGTGCAGGTAGGCGTGACGCAGGAAGGGCTGGTCATTCGGCGCCAGGGCGTCCCAGGCGCGGGCCGGGATTTCGCTGATGCGGGCGTGGTGGCGGAATTCCATGATGCGGTTCGAGATGCCGGGGGCGGCGCTTAGTGTTTTTCCGGATGATGCCTGAAGCGGGCGGCGCAGTCTGGCCTGCCGGAAACGCCAAGGGCCAGCGCGTGGCTGGCCCTTGGGCGGCGAAGCGGGAGGCGTTTATTCCTTGATGGCTTCGACGGAGATGCTCAGGGTGACTTCGTCCGACACATAGGGGGCGTACTTGCCCATGTTGAAATCGCTGCGCTTGAGTGTGGCCACGGCGTTGGCGCCGATGGTGTCCTTCTTCATCATCGGATGCGGCGCCAGAGTGAAGTTGGTGACAGTGAGGGTCACGGGCTTGGTGATGCCCTTCATCGTGAGGTTGCCTTCGATGGACGCCGGCTTGTCGCCCTCGAATTTCACGGCGGTGGATTTGAAGCTGATGCTGGGGTACTTGGCGCTGTCGAAAAAGTCTTCGCCCTGGATGTGGCCGTTGAACACTTCATAGCCGGTGTTGACCGACTTGGCGTCGATCACCACATCCACGGCGCCGGTCTTGGCTGCGCGATCCAGCGTGATCTTGCCGCTGGTCTTGTCGAAACGGTGCTGCTGGTTGCTGTAGCCGAAGTGGTTGTACTCGAAGCGCGGCGCGGTATGCGTCGGGTCGATGGCGAAGCTTTCAGGGGCGGCGAAGCTGGTCGCGGAAACCGCGGTCAGGACGAGGGCTGCGATGATTTTTTTCATGGTGACAATCCTTTGGGTGGGGTGGGGATGGAACTGTTTATTTCTTTGCCGCGGCGAGCAGGCGGAACTTGATCTGGACGTCGTTGGCCACGGTGCCGAAATCGGCCCACATGCCTTCACCGATGGCGTAGTCAGCGCGCTTGATGGTGAAAGCGCCTTCGAAAACGCCGTTGGCTCCGTCGGCCTTGAAGCTGACCGGGGTGCTGACATCCAGGGTCTTGCCCTTGATCGTGAGCTTGCCGGCTACTTCAAAGCGGTTATTGCCCAGTGCCTTGATGCCGCTGGAGACGAAGCGCGCAGTCGGGTGGGTGGCTGTGTTGAACCACAGCTTGCCGCTGACCTCGGAATTGCCTTCCGCCGAGCCCACATCGATGCTGGCCACTTCGATCTCGAAGGCCGCGCTGGCTTTGGCCGGCTGGGCCGGGTCGAAGGCGAGCTGAGCCTTGAAACGCTTGAAGCTGCCATCCATTGGCACATTCATCTGGCGGTAGGAAAAGCCCAGGCTGCTCTTGTCGGCAAGGAGTTGGCTGTACTCGACGGCCTGTGCTGCAGTGGAGGCGAGCAGGCTCAGCAACAGGGGAAGGGTGTAGGCGAGGCGGATTTTCATGGCGGTTCCGGAGCGGGAAGGGAGTCAGGCTTTGTTCAGAAAGGGCAGCATGCGGCCCAGCACTTCGTCACGATCGATCACGTAGTGTTTGAGGGCGGCAGCAGCATGCAGGGCGACCAAGCCCAGCAGGCCGAAATTGAGGGCGCCATGTAGCTGGCCGAGCTGTTTGCCAAGTTCAACATTGCGTTCGAGCAGGTCAGGCAGCGGCAGCACGCCGAAATACACGGTGGGAACGCCCTTGGCCGAGCTCATCAGCCAGCCTGAAAGCGGAATCGCCAGCATCAGCAGATAGAGCAGGCGATGCGTCCATTCCGATGCTGCGTGCTGCCAGGCCGGCATCCCCGCCGGGGCGGCCGGAGCCGGGTGGGTGAGGCGCCAGCCGAGGCGGAATACGGCCAGCAACAGCAGGGTGATGCCGGCCCACTTGTGCCAGGAGTAGTACTGCAGCTTGGCTGGGGAGAAAGGCAGGTCGCTCATGTAGAAGCCAAGCGCCAGGGTGGCGGAGAGGCCGAGGGCCAGCAGCCAGTGCAGGCGGATTGCGGTACGGGTGTAGGAGCCGGGGCGGGAGGAACTCATGGCAAGGCGCAGCCTTCAAGTCAGGATGAAGCGGACTTTACACAAGGCGTTAATTGCGTTGAATCTGCTTGTAGGCAATTAATTGTTGCGAAAATTGCAACTATTGGCTGGGAACTTTCCGGTGGGGTGGTGAACTTGAGCGGAAAGCTGGAGGGTGGAGTGGGGCTGCAGGCCTGATTGCTTCAGGAAAAGCAGGGCTCAGTCCGCAGCAGCAGCGACCTCGACCAGGCAGTCGTAGAAGGTCGCTCCCTTGCCCAGATCGGTGGGCGCCTGGGAGGTGACGGCGTTGGCGTTGCAGCCGTCGCCGGAGAGTTTCTGCCACCAGATCGAGGGGGCGCTGACTACGCCCTCGCGTACCCCGGGATGGGCTGCATCGACGCGCAGGCTGGCGTGGAAGGCGCCGCGAGCGTTGAAGATGCGTACCCGCGCACCGTTCTGCAGGCCGCGTGCAGCGGCATCGGCCGGATGCATGTCCAGCCAGGGTTTGCCTTCGGCTGCAACAAAGCGTGGCAGGTTTGCGAAGCTGGAGTTCAGGAAGTGGCGTGAGGGGGGGCTGACGAAGGCCAGTGGGTATTTCGCAGCCAGCGCTGGGTTGCTGCGCGGCCCCTCGCGCGGCGGTATGTAATGTGGCAGCGGATCAATGCCCTGGTGCGCCAAAGTGTCGGAGTAGAACTCGCACTTGCCGGAGGGGGTCAGGAAGCCCCCCTCGGCGAAGGGTGCATAGGGCGTCGGCACGTTCAGGCGCTGCCAGCCCTGTGCTTGCAGACTTGCCATGTCGATGTTGCCGCTGCGTGGATGGTCCTTGCGGAAGGCCTGGGCGCCGATCTCTTCGTCGGTTTCGGCGAAGCAGGGTTCGGTAAAGCCCATGCGGCGAGCGAGTTCGCGGAAGACCCAGGTATTGGGCCGCGCTTCACCGAGCGAGGCGATGGCGGGCTCGTTCACCATCACGTTGAGATGACCGTAGGATTTGTGAATATCCCACTGCTCCAGCTGACTGGTGGCTGGCAGCAGGATGTCGGCAAAGTCGGCGGTATCGGTCTGGAATAGCTCGTGCACCACGCAGAAAAGGTCTTCGCGGGCAAAGCCGGCCCGCACCCTGTTCGAATCGGGCGCGACGGCGACCGGGTTCGAGTTGTACACCATGATCGCGCGGATAGCCGGGTCGTCCGCTTCGAGCAAGGCGTCGCCGATCGCGCTCATGTTGACGTGGCGTGGCGGGAAACGCGAGTCGAAGGGATAGAGGTCGGGGCGTTCCAAGGCATGGCTGTCAGTGCCATAGGTGCCGGAGGTGGACAGCAGGATGCCGCCTTGTGGCCAGCGCCAGTGCCCGGTCAGCGCCGGTAGGCAGCTGATTGCACGCATGGCGGAGCCGCCACCGGCGCAGCGGTTGAGGCCGTAATTCACGCGGATGGCGGCGGGGCGGCCGTCCTGGCCGTATTCGCGGGCCAGTTGTTCGATGTCGGCGGCAGCCAGTCCCGTTTCGCCGGCAGCCCGCTCTGGCGTCCAGTCCGCGACGCGGCGTTTCAGGGCGGCGTAGCCGGTGGTGTAGCGCGCGACGTAGTCTTCGTCGACCAGTCCATCACGGATCAGCACATGCATCAGGGCCAGTGCCAGCGCGCCATCGGTGCCGGGCAGCGGTGCGAGGTGCCAGTCAGACTTCTCGGCGGTGAGGCTGCGGACCGGGTCGATGCACACCACGCGGGCACCCTTGCGCTTGGCTTCAACGATGCGCGCCCACAGATGCAGATTGGAAACAACCGGGTTACTGCCCCAGATCAGGATGTAAGGCGCGTCGGCAAAGGCTTCCGGATCAGTGCCGAGGGTTGCGCCGATGGTGGCCTTGTAGCCCTGATAGCCGGCTTCGGCGCAGATCGTGCGATCAAGGAAACTGGCGCCGAGGCGGTGGAAGAAGCGCCGGTCCATCGAGCTGCCCTGCACCAGGCCCATGGTGCCGGCGTAGCTGTAGGGCAGGATGCTGCGCGGATCGGTCGCGGCGAGCTGGCGAAATTTTTCAGCGATGGTGTCCAGCGCCAGTTCCCAGCTGATGCGCTCGAAGCGCCCTTCGCCTTTCTTGCCGACGCGCTTCATCGGATACAGCAGGCGCTGCTCGGAGTAAGTACGTTCCAGGTAGTGGGCGACCTTGCTGCACAGGGTGCCGCGCGTGATCGCCACGTCCGGCGCACCGCGCACTGCGGTGGCTCGTCCGTCTTCAACCGTGACCTGCATCGCGCAGGTGTCAGGGCAATCATGCGGGCAGACGGCGCGGACACTGCGGCGGCTGTCGCTCATGGCCTTACCTGTGCGGAACGACGGGGGTTTCGGTGAGTTCGACGTAGCGCTTGCGGTCGGCATCGAAGCTGGTCCGCAGTTGCTCGATCTCGCGGAGCTTGGAGGCGATCACCTGACGGATACCTTCAAGCTCCGAAGCATTCACGGCAATGTTTTCTGACAAGGTGCGCGGAATTGCTCCCTTGGCCGGCTTCTGCTTTTCGAGCTGGGCGTTCTGGGCGACCAGGTCGGCTTCACGGGCACGCGCGGCGCGGATTTCGCCTTCGATGTTGCCGATGTCGCGATCGCGGCGGCGATCCAGCTCACCGACCGTGGCGTAGGAGTCCAGCAGCACCTGATCGCGGCGGCGGGCTTCGGCCTCCTTGGCAACCTTGGCGCGTTGGGCGCGCAGCTCAACCTCGCGCCTGGCTTTCTGCTCGGGCGTCAGTGGCGCCTCGACTTCACGTATCACCCGGCCGCCCAGAATTTCATAGTAAGCGCGGTCGTAACAGATCTGCGGCAGGCTGTCACCACAGTTGCGGCGGCCGCTGCTGTCATTGCAGCAATACGTGCGCGTCTGAGCCTGTGCGGGCGCAGCCAGCATCAGCAGCAAGGGCAGCACGAGCAAGGCGCGCACGGGCATTTCAACTCACTCCGTAGGTGGTCCGGTAGGTTTGCACCGCCGGCAGGTATTCGGTGAGACGAGCGTCATCGGCAATGAAAGCCATCAGATCGTCCAGCGTGGCGACGGCTACCACGGGTACGCCGAAGGCGTCACGCACTTCCTGGGCTGCGCTCTTGGCGCCGGTGCCGCGCTCCATGCGATCAATGGCGATCACCACGCCGGCCAGCTCGGCGCCATTGGCACGGATGATTTCCACGGACTCGCGTACCGAAGTGCCCGCCGAAATCACATCATCGACCACGATCACGCGGCCTTTGAGCGGTGCGCCCACCAGGGTGCCCCCTTCGCCATGATCCTTGGCTTCCTTGCGGTTGAAGCAGAAGGGGATGTTGCGACCCTGGGCGGCCATCTGCATGGCGGTACCGGCAGCGAGCGGAATGCCTTTGTAGGCCGGGCCGAAGAGGGTGTCGAAAGCGATGCCGGACGCGCCGATGGCCTGGGCGTAGAAGCGGCACAGCTCGCCGAAGGAGGCGCCGTCATCAAACAAGGCTGTATTGAAGAAGTACGGCGACAGGCGTCCGGCCTTGGTCTTGAATTCGCCAAAGCGTAAAACCCCCTTGCGCTCGGCAAGGGCGAGGAAATCACGGCTAAAATCCACGGCAATCAATCATCCACAAGAAAACACGCTGAATGTTACGCATCATCACTGCCAACCTCAACGGCATCCGCTCCGCAGCGACCAAAGGCTTCTTTGACTGGCTGGCCTTGCAGGAGGCAGATGTGGTCTGCCTGCAGGAGCTCAAGGCGCAGGAAGCTGATCTGACGGCAGAGATGCTGAATCCGCACGGCTTGCAGGGGCATTTTCACTGTGCCGAGAAGAAAGGCTATAGCGGCGTGGGCATTTACACGCGCCAGCCCCCCGCGGCAGTGGCGAGCGGCATCGGGGTGGCCGAGTTCGACGCAGAGGGGCGCTATCTGCAGGCTGACTTCGATACGCCGGATGGGGGCTTGTCGGTCGTGGCGCTCTACCTGCCTTCCGGCTCCAGTTCGGAAGAGCGGCAGCAGGCCAAATTCCGTTTCATGGACGAGTTCGCGCCCCGCATGGCCGCCTTGCGTAGCAGCGGGCGGGAGGTGGTGATCTGCGCGGACTGGAATATCGCTCAGCGCGAGATTGACCTGAAAAACTGGAAGAGCAACCAGAAAAACTCCGGCTTTCTGCCCGAGGAGCGGAGCTGGATCGCGGCACGGCTGGCCGAGGGCTGGGTGGATGCTTATCGCCGCCTGCATCCCGAGGCGACTGACGAGTGCTACACCTGGTGGAGCAATCGTGGTCAGGCCTGGGCCAAGAACGTGGGCTGGCGGCTGGACTATCAGCTGGTCACGCCTGGCCTTGCTGGGCGGGTGGAGCAGGCCGCCGTTTACAAGGCGCAGCGCTTCTCGGATCACGCGCCGCTGAGCGTGGATTACCGTTGGAGCAACGCCTGACCCCTGATTTGAACAAGAGTTCAACAGGCTGGGGCGAGGCTGGATTAAAATTCCGCAAATCCGCTTTACGAAGACAATCATGGAAACTCTCGAACTGCTGCAGGAATTCATCAAGCGCCGGGTGCCGAATCCGCCGGAAAACGTGACGCTGGAAAGCAAGCTCGAAGAAGTCGGGGTGGACTCCTTGACCTTGCTGGACCTGATGTTCGATATGGAAGACAAGTTCGGCGTGCGCATGCCGGACGATCTGCCGCGCCCGGAGACCGTGGGTGAATTGATCGAGATCTTCGAAAAACTCAAGCCGGCCGACGCTGCGATTCCGAATGAGTAATGCTGGCCGCCGCCGTGTGGCGGTGACTGGCGTCGGGCTGGTCAATCCCTTTGGCGGGATGGACGCTCAGGACTTCTTCGCGCGTCTGATGCGTGGCGAGTCTGCCGTTCGCCTCCATCAACATCCTGCTTCGCCTGCGCCACTGGCTCAGCCCGCAGGCGTGTGCACCGGCTTTGACGCCGAAGCTGTACTCGGCCGCCCCCTGGCGGCCGTGACCGACCGTTACGCCCAGCTGGGTGTGGCTGCCGGTTTTGCGGCCTGGGACGACGCGGGCATGCCACGCCAGGGTGAAGAGCGTGACGAATACGGCGTGTCCTGGGGCACCGGCATCGGCGGCACGATGAGCATGGAGAAGGGCTATAACGACTTCTTCGTGCACGGCAAGGACCGCGCCCATCCGCTATCGGTGGTGCTGGTCATGAACAATGCGGCTGCCTCGCATCTGGCCATCAATCTGGGCCTCGGTTCGGCTTGCCTGACCTATTCGGTGGCCTGTGCTTCCTCGGCGATTGCGATTGGTGAGGCGATGCGGCGGATCCAGAGCGGTGAGTCGCAGATGGTGATTGCCGGTGGCTCAGAGGCGCCGCTGTCTTTCTCGATCATGCGCGCCTGGGAAGCCATGCGCGTGGTGGCGCAAGGGAACGAAGAAACGGCTTTCATGGCTTGCCGCCCCTTTCAGGAAGGGCGTAGCGGTCTGGTCCTCGGCGAAGGTGCCGCGGCGCTGGTGCTGGAAGACTGGGCGCATGCCCAGGCGCGTGGCGCCCGTATCTATTGCGAGCTGGCCGGCTATGGCCAGAGCTGCGATCACACGCATCTGGTCAAGCCGGATGCCTACGGCCAGACCCGCGCCATGAACCTGGCGCTGCGCGAGGCGGGCCTGGCGGCTGAAGAGATTGGCTATCTGAACGCCCATGGCACGGCAACCCGCGAGGGAGATCCCTCAGAGATCGAGGCGCTGCGTCAGGTCTTCGGGGTGCATGCGGAGCAATTGCTGGTCAGTGCCAGCAAATCCATGCATGGCCACTTGCTGGGCGCCACCGGTGCATTGGAGGCGCTGATCACTGTGCTGGCCCTGGCGCGTGGTGAAGTGCCGCCGACCGCGCATCTCGATCATGTGGCCGAAGATTGCCGCGGCGTGCGGCATGTGATGGGCGAGGGCCTGTGCAACGTGCCCTTGCGCGCGGCCGTATCCAACTCTTTTGCTTTTGGCGGCAGCAATGCCGTGCTGGCGTTCAAGGCGGTGTCGTGAGTTTTTTGTCCCTGAGTCTGCAGGTGCCGGATGTTGCTGCAGAGGCTTCCGGATGGCTGGGGGCGGCGGTTTATGGTGAGGCGCTGGCCTTGCCGGGGGCGGTGCATGTGCCGATGCCCCTGCTCGCCACTTCGCAAACCTCCTTGCTGCATGCCTGGCACTGTGATGGCACGCTCAGCGAGGGGCGTCTGGGGGCTGTGGCTTATCGCCGCAGCGAAGATTTCCTGTTCGGAGTCCTGAGCCTGCCCGAGGCGGGGCGTGGCATGCAGGCTCTTGGCTTTGCCGCCTATCGCGACATCTTTGCCTGCCTCGAGCGTGAGGGCATGCCACAGTTGCTGCGTTTCTGGAATTACCTGCCGCGTATCAATGAGGCAGGGGGAGGCATGGAGCGCTATCGCGAGTTCAATGTCGGCCGTCAGGATGCCTTCATCGAAGGCAGTCATCCGCATCTGGCCGGTTCTCCCTCGGCGTGTGCGCTGGGCTGTGGTGGCGATGCGCTGGTGGTGTATTTCCTCGCTTCGCGGCATGCGCCACTGGCGATCGAAAATCCGCGCCAGCTCAGCGCCTGGAGCTACCCGCAGCAATACGGTCCGCGGGCTCCGACATTTTCGCGTGCCAGTCTGCTGCAGTTGCCCACGCAGGAGGTGCTGTTCATTTCCGGTACGGCCAGCATCGTTGGTCACGAGAGCGTGCATCCGGGCGAAGTGGCCGCGCAGACTCAGGAAACCCTGCGCAATGTCGAGGCTGTGCTGAGCGAGGCCAATCGCCGCGCCCGCCACGGACGCTTTGCGGCGCGTGATCTGACGCTCAAGGTTTTCGTCCGCCATGCGGAAGACGTCGTTGCCGTGCAGCGTGTGCTGGAGGCTGAATTGGGCAAGGATCTGAAAATCATGTATTTGCGCGCCGATGTCTGTCGTGCCGAGCTGCTGGTGGAAATCGAGGCTTTCGGTTTTCTCGGAGCGGGCGCATGAAGGCGCTGCTGCTGTTCTTGCTTCTCCTGGCGCTGCCCGCACAGGCCGAGCTCAAGCCGCGTTGGGAGCTGGGCATGGGGGTGGCCGCTGCGACCTTGCCGGATTACCGTGGCTCGGATGAAGCCAATGAGATGCTGCTGCCCTTTCCGTATGCGGCCTATCGCTTTGACTGGCTCAAGGCCGATCGCAATGGTGTGCGTGCAACGCTTTTTGATTCGGACAAGGTCGAGCTGAACCTGAGCGCCGGTGCCACGCCGCCGGTGAAGAGCAAGAATAACCAGGCGCGTCAGGGTATGAGCGATCTGAAGCCGATGATCGAATTCGGCCCCTCGCTCGATTTCAAGCTGTGGCAGAGCGACAACCAGGACACTCGGCTGGACCTGCGCCTGCCGGCGCGTGCGGCCTTCGAGTTGCGCGAGGGCATGCATTACAGCGGCTGGCTGTTCTCGCCGCGCCTGAATCTGGATTTCCTCAATGTGGGGCTACCCGAAGGCTGGCGCGTGGGGCTGGTGACCGGCCCGACCTTTCAGGACAAGCATCTGAACGCCTATTTCTACTCGGTCGACGAGCAATATGCGCGCGCTGACCGCCCGGCCTACTCGGCCAGCGGCGGTTATACCGGCTGGCAGTTTCTCGGCGCTGTGTCACGCAAGTTCGGCAAGACCTGGGTGGGCGCCTACGCGCGCTGGGATACGCTGAAAGGCGCGGCTTTTGAGGATAGTCCGCTGGTCAGGCGCAAGACGTATTTTACCGCCGGTATCGGCGTGACCTGGACCCTGGCGCAATCCTCGGAGATGGTCGAAGTCGGCGACGACTGAGGCGGTGCGCAAGATGAAGTCCCTGATTCTGTTGCTGCGCCGCGCGCATGCTTTCCTTGCCTTGCACCTCGGCCTGGGTTCGCTGGCTGCGGGTTGCCTGTTGTGGACCGCAGTGGCCCTGCCACTGAACCTGCTCCTGCCCCGTCAGGGGGGCATCCGTCTCGGTCGCCGCATTGCCATGCTGGGGTTCCGCCTGTACCTGTGGTGGTTGCGCCGGCTCGGCATTGGCCACTTCGATCTGCGGGCACTGGATGCCTTGCGCGAGGCCGGCCCGCTGATCATTGCGCCGAATCATCCAGGCCTGCTGGACGCGCTGATGGTGATCTCGCGCTTGCCCAATGTCGCCTGCGTGCTCAAGGCCAGCCTGCTGGACAACCCACTATGGGGGGCCGGCGCGCGCTTGGCCGGCTATGTGCGCAATGACTGGTTCATCGGTTCGATCAATCTTGCCGTCGAGCAGTTGCGCGCTGGTAGCCAGTTGCTGCTGTTTCCTGAAGGCACGCGAACCGAAACGCCGCCGGTGCTGAATCCGTTCCGCGCAGGCACCGGTTATGTGGCCCATCGTGCCGGGGTGCCGATCCAGACCGTGATCATCGAGCAGGACACGCGCTTTCTCGGCAAGGGCTGGCCGCTGTTCCGCCCGCCCGTGATGCCGATGCATTTCCGCGTCCGCCTTGGTCAGCGCTTTGCTCCGCCGGATGACCCGGTTGCCTTCACGGCCGAACTGCAGGATTACTTTGCGCGCGAAATGCGCAGCCCGCCGCTTCCCGACTGACATGCCGACGCCCTCCCAGACCCATCTCGTCCTGATTCCCAGCTACAACCCCGGCGCCAAGGTGTATGAAACCGTGCGTGCCGCGCGGGCGCAGTGGAGCCCGGTGTGGGTGGTGGTGGATGGCAGCACCGATGGCACGGATGCCGGCCTGCGCGAGATGGCGGCGACCGACCCCGAACTGCGCGTGATCGTGCTGGCGCAGAACGGCGGCAAGGGCGCGGCCGTGCTGCATGGGCTCGATGAAGCGGCGAAGCTCGGCTTCACGCATGCCTTGAGCATGGATTCCGACGGCCAGCATCCGGCGGAGCTGATCCCGGCCTTCATGGCGGCTTCGCAAGAAAACCCCACTTGCATGGTGCTGGGCAAGCCGGTGTTCGACGCCAGCGCCCCGGCGCTGCGCGTGAAGGGTCGCAAGATTTCCAATTGGTGGGCGAACCTCGAAACCCTTTGGATGGGCATCGGCGATTCGCTCTACGGTTTCCGCGTCTACCCGGTCGAGCCACTGAGATCCGTGATGCGCGGCCAGCGCTGGATGCGCCGCTTTGATTTCGATCCCGAAGCCGTGGTGCGCATGTGCTGGCGCGGCGTACGCCCGCTCAATCTCGATGCGCCGGTGAAATACCTCACGGCCGAGGAGGGCGGCGTGTCGCACTTTAATTACTGGCGCGACAACCGTTTGCTCACCTGGATGCACATCCGCCTGATGTTCGGTTTCGGCATGCGTTTGCCGTTGCTGGTTTGCCGCAAACTTTTTTCCTGAATCAACTTCCTGACCCGAGGTCATCATGTCCACCGATCCGAAACTCACGCCGGCCCATGCGCCGCACCAGCCGCTGACCGACTATTACGCCAACGAGGATGCGCGTGCCGGCTTCGTGCGCGAGATGTTCGATTCCACTGCGGAAGACTATGACCGCATGGAGACCATCCTCGGTCTCGGCACCGGCCCCTGGTATCGCGGTCAGGCGCTCGAGCGTGCGGGCCTCAAGGCCGGCATGCGCGTGATCGACGTGGGCACCGGTACAGGCCTGGTTGCCAAGGAAGCCGCTCGCATCGTCGGCGATGGCGCACTGGTCACCGGCGTCGATCCCAGCCCCGGCATGATGGCCCAGGCCAAGTTGCCGGCCGGCGTGCAACTGGTGGAAGGCCGCGCCGAAGCGATTCCCTTCCCGGACGGCACGGCAGACTTCCTCTCCATGGGCTACGCGCTGCGCCACATCAGTGATCTGGAAGTCGCTTTCCGTGAGTTCTACCGCGTCATGAAGCCGGGCGCCAAGCTGTGTCTGCTCGAAATCACCCGCCCCGAGTCGTCCTGGGGCCGCTTCTTCCTCAAGATCTACATGAAGGGCATTGTGCCGCTGCTGGCTTTCGTGGTCGGCCGCCAGAAGAAGGGCACCTGCAAACTGTGGCGTTATTACTGGGACACCATCGAGGCCTGCGTGCCCGCCGCCCAGGTTGTCGCTACGCTGGAAGCCGCTGGTTTCGTGAATGCCCGTCGCTATATCGACACCAAGGGGCTGCCCATCCTGGCCGAGTACCAGGCCACCAAGCCGGAGTAAGCGAGCTTTGTCGGGCGGTCTTCAGCCCGTCATGTGCGGCTGAAGCCGCACCTACAGCGTCAAGCATCATGCTCATCAGCCAGCTCCGTGATCACCTCCGCGCGCTCGGCGCCAAACCGGCGCACGAGCAGCGCATCCTGCGTGCCTGGCTGCAGGGCCAGCCGCTCACGGCCGGGCGCAAGAAGGCTGAAGACGTGCTGCCGCTGGCGGTGCGGGATGCCTTGCCCGGCATCGAGACCGAACTCACGGCGCTGGCCACGCTGCGCAGCAGCCACCCGGGCGAGGACAGCTCGGCGCGCCTGCTGGTGGGCCTGCTCGATGGTCAGACCGTGGAGAGCGTGCTGCTGCCGCGCGACGGTTTGTGTGTGTCGACCCAGGTCGGCTGCGCGGTCGGTTGCGTGTTCTGCATGACCGGGCAGGACGGTCTGCTGCGCCAGGTCGGCAGCGCCGAGATCGCCGCCCAGCTGGTGCTGGCTCGCCGCCAGCGCACGGTGAAGAAAGTCGTGTTCATGGGGATGGGCGAGCCGGCCCACAATCTCGACAATGTCATGGAGGCGATCGAAGTCTTTGGCCTCTATGGCGACATCGGCCACAAGAACCTCGTCTTCTCCACGGTGGGCGATCCGCGCGTCTTTGAGCGCCTGCCACAAGGCCCGGTGAAGCCAGCACTGGCGGTGTCGCTGCATACCACCGACGCCAAGCTGCGCGAGGAGCTGCTGCCGCGCGCGCCGCGTCTCGATCCGGCCTGGCTGGTCGAACAGGCCGAAGCCTATGCCCGCGCCACCGGCTATCCGATCCAGTATCAGTGGACTCTGCTCGAAGGCATCAACGATTCCGAAGCCGAACTGGCAGGCATCGTGCGCCTCCTGGCTGGCAAGTACGGCCTGCTCAACATGATTCCCTACAACACCAATGAAGGTCTGCCTTACCAGCGCCCCTCATGGGACAAGGCCCGCGCGATCGCCAGGCGCCTTACCGAGGCCGGCGTGCTCACCAAGCTGCGCGACTCGGCCGGGCAGGACGTGGATGGCGGTTGCGGCCAGCTGCGGGCACGCGAGAAGGAAAAGTTCGAGCCGGCCGTGGCCAAGGCGCAGCGGGTGGAGTGGCTGAAGCGCGGGATCTAGGGCCGACTTCAGTCGGCCATTCACGCGTGGCGTGCGACTGAAGTCGCACCTACGACAATGGCTTACCAGCCGTACCACGCATCCTTCAGCGGACCGGCTTCCACTTCGCGCACGCTGGCCTGCGTCTTGAGCCAGTCCAGCACGGCTTGACGGGCTTCTTCGCTGACGGTGCCGGGGCCTTCGCTGCACACGAAGGCGTCGGTTTCGCTCAGCGGCAGCTGGCCGCCCAGCCCCACCAGCATCAAGCCCTCTTCGCGGGCACAGGCGCGCAGGCCTTCCCACACCGGCATGTAGGCGCGTGCATCGAGCGCTTCGCTGAATACGAGACGCAGTTCGAAGCCGGTCTCACGGTGTTCGCCCACGCGCAGCTTCTTGCGCTGACGCAGGTTCAGGCGATGCAGCCAGGTGGCAGAGGGGATGGGGCGATTGGTCATATATCTTTACCAAGGCTGGTTTGCAGATATCAGAGGGCTTGATCAAGGTTTGCAGAAGTCTGGTTTGAGGCCATTCTTTGGGCAGCTTTCAACCCTGTAATAAGGAGTTTGTACAGCCGAAAGCATCTGCAGAAGGACTTTGGTGGAGCACTTGCCAGGAGCATCCTTGCAGCTTGGCTCCGGCTTTGCCTGCTGAGACTCTACGGCTGACTGCCGCATCGGTTCGCTGGGTTGCCGGGAAAAGTGGTTTTGCTCTTTCAGAACATCTGCCGGAATCGCCAGATTCAGATTCGTTGTCGGTTCCGCTAGATTCTGCGCGGGTACCTCCATGCAGGCCAGCGCAGCGACAGAGGCACATAGCAGGATGTGAAAAGTGCGAAAGCGTCCCACGTGCTTACTCCATTAGTGAAAGCTTGGAGTATAGATGCAGGGGGCTTTCTTGTTTTGTCGCTGCATGTCTTTGGTATGCGTGGCGGATCTTTGTCACTCTGCTTCTCTGATTTTTCAGATCATGCCGCCATTGATGGATATGACCTGCCCGGTGATGTAGGCCGCCGCATCCGAAGCGAGAAAGCCCACCAGGGCGGCGACTTCTTCCGGCTTGCCGGCGCGCTTCATCGGCACCAGCTGTTTGATGGTGTCGGCGTCGAACACATCCTTGGTCATGTCCGAAGTGATGATGCCGGGCGCCACCGCATTCACGGTGATGTTGCGGCTGGCGAGTTCCAGCGCCAGCGATTTGCTCGCCGCGTGCAGGGCGCCCTTGGCCGCAGAGTAGTTCACCTGACCGCGGTTGCCGGTGATGCCGGCGATGGACGAGATGGTGATGATGCGTCCCCAGCGTGAGCGGATCATCGGCATGGTGAGTGGCTGGGTGACGTTGAAGAAACCGTTCAGCGACACGTCCAGCACGCGGCTCCATTGCTCGCGACTCATGCCAGGGAAGACGGCATCGTCGTGGATCCCGGCGTTGTTGACCAGCACCTGGATGGGGCCGGCTTCGAGCAGCTTCTCGAGGGCTGCAGTGGTGGCATCAGGGTTGGCCACATCGAACTGACAGGCTTCGGCGGAGAGGCCAGCAGCTGTGAGTTCGGCGACCAGTGCGGTGGCGGCGGCGAGATTGCTGTTGGCGTGGACGATCACGTGCAGGCCATCGGTGGCCAGCTTGCGGGCGATTGCTGCGCCGATAGCGCCGCTACCGCCGGTGATGAGAGCGCGTTTCATGGCTGACTCCTTGGTAGATAACGTAGGTGCGACTTCCGTCGCACACCGCGCGTGGCTGGCCGATTGAGGTCGGCCCTACCGCAGTTCATGGGGTGTTGTCGGCATCCAGCATCACGCTGGCACGCCCGCTGACCAGCGTTCGGCTGGCCGCTTTGATGCGGAATGCATACATGAGGTGGTTTCCCTCGCCGGAAAGGCACTCGGCGTGGATATCGAGCTGCTCGGCTTGATCAAGCCGGTCGGTATGGAATTCCACTTCGCGCACGCTGGTCAGGAAGCCCGCGCGTGGGGCGGTGTCCGCTCCGGCACGCAGGGCACCGTGTACGGCCATGGCCTGGGCCGCGTATTCGATGGCGTTGGCCGGGCCAAGGCGCTCGCCTGCGCGCAGCGGGTTATCTGCCAGGCACTGGCTGCTGGCCGTACAGTGGATCGCTTCCGGCGACCAGCGGGTGACGGCATCGAGCAGACACATGGCGCCGGCGTGCGGAATCCTGGCTACGATCCATGCCCGATCAAACATCACCGGCTGACCTCGATCGTCAGCGAAAGATCATCGAAGCAGTCAATCACGACGCTGCCGGTTTCACGCCGGGCGAGCTTGTGCAGCAGCGGCAGAGCGCGGGCTGCAGGCACGCGCTGACGCAGCGTTTCGAGGGTGGCATCGGCCATGGCATCCGGCTGTGCTGTGCCGAGGCGGATGGCGAGTTCTGCCAGGTTTTTTTCGCTGGCTTGCGGTGTCAGCAGCAGGGCCACGCCGATGGCATGCGGGATCGGCCGGCAGGAATACAGCGGCTCGGGGTAAGCAGTGTCGTAGGTCAGCAGCAGGCAGGGCTGGCCGGTGGTGGCGACCTGGCTGGCGGCTTCGAGCAGGCCGGCGGCAAAGGTGGCGTCGTAGGCACACAAGCTGGTGGAAGGCGCCATGCAGTGGGTGGCGATGCCCCAGTAGCCGCTCGGGGCGTTGTGCACCGAGTTATGAAAGCGGGTCGGTGATACCGATCGATCGTCACTGGCCAGCACTTCGAGGATGGCGTGGCAATTGTCGCAATCGCCGCCGGTGGAGGAGAACACACTGGCGAGCTGACTGGCATCCACGCCGGCCTGTTTGATCGCATCGAAACCGATGGCCATCGACAGCTTGATCGGCAGGCCGACGCGGCGGCGCTCGGCCGGCGGCAAGGCTTCGGCCGGCGGAAGAGTGAGCGGCGTGAGTTCAAACGGGGCGTTACTGGCCAGCAAGGCCTGCGCGGTTTCCCAACCATTCAGGCCGGGGCCGTAGAGGCCGATGCCGGCGACGCCGACGTTCAGGCTGTCCTGCCCGGCGCGGGCCGAAGGGGCGGCGGTGGGGGCTGCCAGCTTCGAGAGCACGATGCTGCTGTTGCTGCCGCCGAAGCCGAAGGAATTGCTGAGCGTGTGGCGCATCGGCTTTGCTTCGTTGGCGAGCAGGTAGTGGCTGGTGAGCTTCGGGTCGATTTCGCGGGTGCCGACGCCCCCCGGTGCGAAATCATGCGTGAGCGCCAGCGCGCAGATCACGACTTCGACACCACCGGCGGCGCCCAGGGTGTGGCCGGTGTGGCCCTTGGTCGAGCTGCACGGGGTTTGCGAGCCGAACAGGCTTGCCACGCCCTTGTCTTCGGCGGCGTCATTGCTGGGCGTCGAGGTGCCGTGCAGGTTGATGTAGTCGATGTCGGCCGGCTGGAGCCCGGCCATGTCCAGCGCGGCCTGCATGGCGAGCTTGGCGCCAAGGCCCTCCGGATGCGGCGAGGACATGTGGTGTGCATCGCTCGACTCGCCGATGCCGCTCATGACGATGTCGCCAGGCTGCGCCAGCTCGCCGCGCTCGACGAGGATGAAGGCGCCGGCTTCGCCGATCGAGATGCCGTCGCGGTTCGCATCGAAGGGCTTGCAGGGGTTGGGCGAGACCAGTTGCAGCGAGTTGAAGCCGTAGATGGTGGTCAGGCACAGCGAGTCGACGCCGCCGACGATGGCTGCGTCGATCAGGCCGCAGGCCATCATGCGCTGGGCGTCAGCGAAGACCTTGGCCGAGGACGAACAGGCGGTGGACACCACCCAGGCCGGGCCGTGCAGATCGAAATAGCTGCGCACGAAATCGCCCACCGAATAGCTGTTGTGGGTGTGGCGATAGTCGTGGTTCTCCGGCCAGCCGCCGGCGGCCGGATCGCGGTGGCGGAAAGCGATTTCGGAACTCAGGATGCCTGAGGTGCTGGTGCCGAGGAACACGCCGATGCGGGTCTTGCCATAGCGGCCAATCGCGTCGCGCACGGCATCGGTGAAGCCGTCGCATTCGAGGGCGCGCTGGGCGAGGCGGTTGTTGCGGCAATCGAAGGCCGCCAGGTCGGCGCGTACCGGCGCATCATCCAGCCCGGCGACGGAACCGATGCAGGTATCGAGATCGACAGTCTCCCAGTGCTGGCGCGCGAGGCCGCTGCGCTGCGCACGCAGCGCGGCGAGCGTGGCATCGAGGCCGCTGCCGAGGGCACTGGCGAGGGTGTAAGCGGTAAGGCGGAGGGGCTGCACAAGGGCTCCGATCTGGGTTGGCGCGCGGATTTTACCTGATGGGCCGGGGCCCGCCCCTCTGTATTGTCAAAGCCAGGCTGGAGATGGCTGGATTGGGCCGCCGGAACCCGTTGCGGCTAGGGTCTGTTGACATTCATCCGCCGGTCGCGCTCGTGGCGCTTTGGTCGGGGGGCAAGGCGCTGCGCCGAAGTCAGGGTGGCCCCCTGCCGAGAAGCTGCAACGCAGCTCCACGTCCAAAGCGTCCGAGCCCGGAGGGGTGAAGCGTATGGCTCGCGCTACTGCGTTGCACTCCTTGTGCGGGGGAGCCACCCCGCACTGCGTCGCGCGCCTTGTCCCGCAAGCCATACGCTTCACCGCGATCCGGCGAGTGAATGTCAACAGACCCTAGGGCAGCACGCGGGCGATCAGCATCACGTTGGCGAAGGGGTTGTGGCCGTTCATGGGCAGACATTCCACCTTGAAGCCACGTGCCTCCAGTGCGGCCACCCAGGCCTTCACCGGGCGGCACCACATGCGCGGCAGGCGATGCCCCTGGACGAAGGAAATACCGCGATCCACCAACTGGCTGATGCGAAAGCGCAGGCCACCCTCGGCATCGCCCACGCGGGTCAGGAACAGCCCGCCGGCGGGCAGTGCTGAGCGAATCTTGTCGAGGAGGCGATCCTGCTCGGCGTAGTCGATGTAGTGCAGTACATCGAGGATGGCTATGGCGTTCAGCCCGGAGAGGTCGGCCGCGCGCATGTCGCCGCCGGAGAGTTCGACGCGTCCCGGGTAGAGCGGCTGCAAGGCGCGGTTGCCGACTTCGGCTTCGCGGCCCATCAGCTCGCAGCCGCGAAAACGCAAGCCGCGGGGCGGTGGCGTGACGTCGTCGGGCCATTGCCCCTCATCGGCCAGGCGCTCGGCGGCGAGGAACCAGGCTGCGAGCAGGCCGCGGCCGCAGCCCAGATCGGTGATGCGTGCGCCGTCCGGAAAGATCTGGCGCTCCAGCAGGGCGCAGAAGATCGGATCATTGCCGAGCTTGCCGCGCCCCCAGCGGTAGTGGAACACGCCCAGCCCACGGTAGGGCGCGGTGGCGCGATCGAGGAGATGGCGTTTGAGGCTGGACTTCATGGCAGACAGGAGCGCAGGGTGACCGGGGTGAGGCCGCGTGCGGCGAGGGTTTCGAGTAGCCGTGGCAGGACGCCGAGAATGATCGGCTGGCCGGCCGCATCGCGCGCAGCGTGGCCATCGTGGAGGAGCAGGATGGCGCCGGGCTCTAGCCCTTTGCACAGGCGGGCGAGTACTTCGGCGGGATCGCTGCAGCGGGTGTCAAAGCCGCGCCGGCTCCAGGTGGCGAGATGCAGGCCCAAGGCTTGCAACACCGGGTCCAGGAAGGGATTGCGCAGCCCGGCCAGCGCCCGGTAGAAGCGTGGTGGCGTGCCGGCCAGTTCGCTGAGCGTGAATTGCGCGCTGCCGACCTCGCGGCGCCAGCCGCCAAAGCCGGAGAAGGCGAGGTGATTGCGGTGATGCATGCCGTGGTTCTCCACCGCATGACCCGCGGCCACCATGGCGCGCACGAGTTCAGGATGCCTGGCCGCGCGCTCGCCGATGCAGAAAAAACTGGCCACGGCGCCATGGGCGGCGAGGATCGCCAGCACCTGCGGGGTGACGGCGGGGTCGGGGCCGTCGTCGATGGTGATCGCCACCTCGCGCCGCGCCGCGGCGTGCGCTGGCAGACGGGTGATGTTGGCACCGAGGAGTGTGCTCTGCGGCCACATGCCGGCCAGGCCCAGCACCAGATGGTCCAGCACGAAGATCGCCAGCAGCACCGGCCACCAATCCGGGCGCAGCAGCAGGGCCACGGCCAGCGCGCCATGCAGGCCCAGCGAGAAACGCATGAAGGGGCTCAGCTTCATGCGCGGCTCCAGGGGCCGTGGTCCAGCCAGTGTGCCCACTGCGCCTGCCAGGCCGGCCAGTCGTGCGCGCCGGGCAATTCGGTGCGGCAGGTGGCGGGCAGGGTGTCCATCAGCAGCCGCTGGCCGCGGATGAAGCGGTCTTCCGTGCCGGTGATGGCGTGAATCGGGCAGGGCCAGTGGTCGCTACGCTGGCATTCGGCGAGCCAGCGCCAGAACACGCGTTCGTCGCCTTGCTGAGCCTCGGGTGTCTCGAGCCAGCTTTGCGGACCGCCAGCGCTGCGGATCTCGCCCAGGATGTCTCCGGTACCGGGGTAGGGCGAGAGCAGGCACAGACCGGCAAGTTCCGCTGCGTGCTGGCTGGCGTAGAGCAGGCTGTTGAAGGCGCCCAGCGAGATGCCGGCGAGCCAGATCTGGCGGTAGCCGGCGGTCTGGGCCGGCTGGATGACTTCGGTGTGCAGGGTGCTTTCCACCGTGCGCGCCATGACGTGGGTGTAGTCCAGCGCGGCGCACTGGATGTCGAAGGCGTAGCCACGCTCGCGCACGGCGGCGATGAAGCCCTGGCGCGCGAAATCCTCCAGCGCGATTTCGGCGCCGGGCAGCAGGATCAGCAGGCGCTCGCTGCCGCCCGGATGAGGGTCAGTGAGCAGACGCATCCTGATCTCGTGCGAGGATGGCGGCCGACACCAGTGCCAGGAAGGCGCCGGGGCCGACGGTGCAACCGAGGTAAGCGAGCACCGGCACCGAGGAGAAGGCCAGCACGCCGAAGCTGCCGACTGCCGTGAGGTTGGCAACCAGGATCGAGACTTGTACCTGGCGTTGCTGCTCGGCGTTGCCGGCGTGGCTGCCGGCGTCGAAAAACAGCGTGTAGTTGCGGCCGATTGCTACGACCAGCAAGAGGCCGATCAGATGCAGGATGGTGAGACTGGTGCCGCTGGCGAGCAGGCCGGCAGTCACACCGATCACGGCGCAGGCCAGCGGTGCCACGGCGCGCAGCGCACGCGGCAGGGAGCGCAGGGCGGCGAGCAGCAGCAGGAAGATCACGCCCATGCCGCAGGCCACCAGCAGCTTGGCTTCGGAGAGATAGCTGGCGAAGAGGCTGGTGGATTCTTCGAGGATGTCCAGCACCGTCACGCCGGATTGCCCGGCCCCCTGCAGGGCAGCTTCCAGCGCGCGGGTGTCGAGCTCTTCCTGGCCCGCCGGCGCCCGCAGCGGCAGCAGCACCAGCCAGTCCTGCTGGCGCTGGATCAGCAGCGAGTCAACGCCCAGCGCGGCGGAGCTGCCGGCGAGATCTGCCCGGCTCAGCAGGGGCTGCTGACGTGCTTTCTGCACATCGGCCACGAAGCCTTCGAGGCGCTCCGCACGCACCGGCAGCTCGCGCAGTGCGTCGCCGAGGCGGCTGCGCAGGCTGGCTTCATCCGGCAGGGCCTGCTGGCGGGCCTGCTGGGTCTGCCGGCTGGGCAGGAACTGGGCTGGCGAGGTGAAGCCACCGAGGCGCCCGGCCGCCACTTCGGCGCGCAGCACCTGGCCCACGGCTTCGGCCGCCTGCAGCGCGCGCTCGGCATCCGGCGCGGTGAGCGCGGCGATGTAGCGCATGTCCGGCGCGCCCATGTCATTGCGCAGGGCCATGTCCAGATCCTGCTCGGCGCGCGTCACCGGGCTCAGGGCGTTGAGTTGGCGGTTCCAGATGGTATCTCCCTGCCACAGGATCCAGGCCGTGGCGGCGAGCGCGCCGGCCAGCAGCAGCGGACGCAGGCGGCGCAGGCTGCGGAAGATGCGGTCGAGCAGGCGGGCCGGGGCGGACAGATCGCTGATCTGCAGTTGCTGCGGCATCAAGGCCGGCAGCACATGGCGGGCGACCAGCGCCGCACCGACCAGGCCGGCCATCGAGAACACGCCAAGCTGGGCGAGGCCCGGGAAGCCGGAGACCAGCAACACAGCGAAGCCGGCCAGCGAACACAGTACGCCGAGCCACATGGTGCGCCAGAAGCGCGAGGCCTCGATGCCGGCAGCGCGCTGGATGAAGTAGTAGATCGAGTAATCGACTGATTCACCGATCAGGGTGGAGCCGAAGGCGAGCGTGAGGCCGTGGATGTTGCCGAAGACGAGGCTCACCGCAGCGATGCCAGCCACCAAGCCACTGGCCACCGGTAGCAGGCCCAGGCCGAGCAGGCGTGGCGAGCGATAGATCGCCAGCAGCAGGCCGATCACCAGGATGCTGCTGCCGATTGCAAGGCGGTGGATGTCGCTCTGGATACGCTCGCGCGACGTCACCGAGAACACCGCCGTGCCGCTCAGCAGCAGGCGATGTCCCGCCTGGTGCGCGGGCAGGCTGGCGAAGGTTTCGCGCACGCGCTCGAGGCTGGCGGCCTGGGCGTCGGTATCGGAGCCGTCGGCTCGGGTCTGGACCAGCAGCAGGGCGCGTGTGCCGTCGCGCGAGGCCCAGGCACCTTCGAGCTGGCGCGGCTGCTGGCCACCGGCGAACTGTTCGAGCAGGGCCAGGGTTTCACCGGTTGGATCGTGCGGCAGGAGCTTCTTGAGCATCAGACCGGCGTCGCCCGAAAGTTTCTCCACCGAGGCGCCGATGGCCGCCTGCAGGCCCTCGCTGCTGAAGCGCTCGGCACTCATCGCCGGGCTCAGCAGATAGCGGTTGTCGAAAAAGTAGCTGCGGTCGCGCGTCTCGACCGAGGCTTCGCCGTTCTGCACGCCGACGAAGGCCGGGTCCTGGCGCAGGCGGGCCGCCAGTTGGCGCGAGAGTTCGGCGCGGCTGGCCGCATCGCCGCCTTCGATGCCCACCATCACGAGGCGGGCAATGATGCCGTCACGCAGCTGCTCGATCAGCATCTGCTGACGGGCATTCGGGGCCTTGGGCATGAAGGCCGAGAGGTCGGCGATGAAGCGGGTGTGCAGGATCACCGTGACGCAGGCGGCCAGCGCCAGCAGCCACAGGCCCAGCGGCAGGGCGTGGGTGCGCAGGCGGGCGATCACGGCCCCACCTTGCTGATCAGCATCTCGGAATGGTCGCCATCGGCCAGTGCGAACTCGATGCGCTGCACTTCACCCTGGCGGCCGCTGATCGCGATGCGGGTGAGGATGGCGCTCATGCTGGTGTATTTCGGCAGCAGGATCAGCTGCCATTTATCCGCCGAGCCCAGCAGGTTGAGCTGATAGCTGTTTTCGAGCGCCTTGCGGTCGCCGGCCAGGGTGGCGCGAATGCTGTCGACGAAGGCGGCCACTTCCGGATAGCTCGAAAGGTTCAGGTTGAGCGGGGCCTTGCCGGCCTGCTCGATGTAGAGCTTGTCGCCTTCCAGGCGCAGCAGCTCGGGGCGCGGCTTGAGGGTCCGTTTTTCAAGCTTGTCCGGCGCGGTGAAGGCCAGCGTGCCGGAGGATTCGACCGGCTTGTCGAGAATGCCGATGTATTTCTTTTCGATGTAACTGGCGCGGCCGGATTTTTGCTGGGCGAGCAGCTTGAAGAGCTCGGCCGCGGGCCATTCCGCGGCCTGGGCGGCGAGGGGGGCGAGCAGCAGGGCGGGCAGCAGCACCGCGCCAAGCAGACGGCGCAGGCGGGCGTGAAGATCAGGAGTGCTCGGCACGGGCGGATTTCCAGAAGTCGAAGAAGTTGAACCAGTTGTGGGGCGCGGCGCGCACATGCTTTTCGAGCACCCGCACATAGCTTTCCATCGCAGCGCGGATGGCCGCATCGCGCTCGCGCGGGCCTACCTGGCTGAAGTCGGCAATCTGTTCGAAGTGCACGTCGTAGCGCTTGCCGCCACGGTACAGACCGATCATGAAGAATACCGGGTGGCGCAGCATCGCCGCCATGCGGAAGGGGCCGCTCGGGAAGTGCGCCGGGCTGCCGAGGAAATCCAGTGTCTCGTAGGCGTCGTCACCGCTGGCGCGGTCAGCCAGGATGCCGACCATGGCGCCCTCGATCAGGCGGTTGTGTACCTCCAGCATCGAATCTAGGCGCCCCAGCGGAATGATGTCCTGCATGGCGTCCGGGTTGATGGCGGAGAGCGCCGAGTTGATCAGGCGGGCGTTGTCCGGGTACATCGCCATGCTCACCTTGAGCCTGGGGTTAGCGCGTGCCAGGCTGCGCATCACTTCGAAGCTGCCGACATGGGCGCCGAACAGGAAGAAGCCGCCGTCGCGGGCATGCAGTTCGTGGAGGACTTCGGCGCCGATCTGGCGCAGATCGAACTCCTCGAAGCAGTCGTTGAGCAGATAGGTGCGATCGTGGATGGTGCTGGCAAAAGCCAGGATGTGGCGGTACAGATCGAGCCAGCCGGCCGGGCGGCCGAGTACGCGCGGCAGGAACTCGCGCAGGGCGGCGCGGGCCGGGGCCACGGCAAGCAGGAAGTAGAGGGCGATGCCGTACACGATCAGGCGCGAGGCGCTACGCCCGAAAGTTAGCGAGATCCAGCGCATCACGCGCAGCCAGAACATGGAGCCGCGCTCCTTGCGCTGCATCCACTCGGGCGTGCGCTTGTCGGCCATGGCACTCACGCCCTGGGCTCCAGCGTGAAGCGGCCGCTCGCCACCTTGCGCTCGGCGCAGCGGATTTCGAAGCGGGCGCCGCCTTCGCTGGCGCTGAAATCGAGCTCCAGCGCCTCGCCAGGCACGGCCGGGCTGAGGAACTTGGCCATGGCCAGGCCGCTCACGCGCTGCCCGCAGGCGGCTTCGATGGCGAGCTGGGCCTGATCGAGCAGGACCACGCCCGGCACGATGGGGCGGCCGGGGAAGTGGCCGGCAAAGGCGGGGTGGTCGGCAGGAATCGTGAGTGGCAGGGCGGGCATGTCAGCGATCGTGTTGGGCCCCGCGCGGTGGCGAGGAAAGTCCTGGTGCGGACCGGCGACTTTCCTGGGGCTTGAGGTGTTGCTCGATCAAGGCTTGCAGTTCGGCGGCCGGGATCTTGCCGGTGGCATTGCGTGGCAGGCTGTCGAGGAAGACCAGCGGGCGTGGCAGGAACAAGGGGTCGAGATAGGGGCGCAGGGCGCTGTTGATCGCGGCCGCGCTGAGCCCGGGGGCCACTACGAAGGCGGCGAGACGCCCGGCTTCGCTTTCGTCCGGCAGGCAGAAGGCCGCGTCGCGCACTCCCGGCAGCTTGCACAGGATGTGATTGAGGTAGGCCAGAGAGGAGCGCTTGCCGGCAATATTGATCATGTCGGCATGGCGGCCGATCAGGCGGAAGCGGCTTTCATCGAGCAATTCCAGCACATCGCCAAGCTGCTGGCGCTGCTCCAGAAAGGCGCCGTCGGCCCAGGTGTAGTCGCCTTCCTGCTCCAGGCTGAGGCCTTCGAACAAGGCCCAGTCAGGGCCGGCGGTGGTGCGGCGGGTGGCGATCTGGCCGGTTTCGGTGGAGCCGTAGATCTCCAGCAGCGGCGCGCCGAGCTGGGCTTCCGCACGCGTGGCCAGCTCGGTGGCAAGCGGCGCGGTGGCGGACAGCAGGGCCGCCAGCGGTGGCAGGGCAATTTCGGCGTCGAGCAGATTGCGCAGATGGAAGGGCGTGGTGACGAGGAAGCGCGGCGCTGGCAAGTCCGCCAATGCCGAGGCCACGTCGGCCGGGAAGAAGGGGCGCTCGCCGCACAGGATGCCGCCGCCGAAAATCGGTAGCAGCACGGTCGACTCCAGTCCGTACATATGCTGGAAAGGCACTGTGCCGAGCACCGCACAGGGCCCGCCCGTGGTGGCCCAGATGCGCCGGGCCTCGGCTTGGGCACAGGCAAAGAGGCGGCCAAAGGTCTTGATATGGGGCTGGGGCTGGCCAGTCGAGCCGGAGGTGAATACGCAGGCCACCACCTGTTCTGGAGGGATCTGCGGCATGGCTGGCGTGGCCGTTGCGATCTCCGGGGCGGTGATGCGCAGGGTGGGCAGGCCAAAGGGCGGTTCCTGCTGGTCGCTGAGGCAGAGCAGATCCGGGTGCGCGGCGTGCAGCGCGGCGATGTTTTCTGGTGCGGTGCTGTTCGGCAGTAGGCTCAGGTTGCCGTGCGCGATGGCAGCGAAGAGTCCGAGCGCGAAGTGGTAGCGATCATTGCAGAGATTCAGCAGGGGCCGGCCTGCAGGCAGCGCTGCGGCCAGTGCCAGCACCTGGGCAAGGAACTCGTCCTGGCTGATGGCGCGCCCCGCGTGCAGGGCGAGAACATGTCCGGCAGGGGCGGGCGGGAGCAGGGGCAGGGATGACATGCAGCTCCTCACTGCTTGCGCTGAGAGTATTCGCGGTAGGCCTTGATGGTCTGCGCGATGCTGGCGTGGCGATCGCGCGGCAAGGCGCGCTGGCGGATCGCGAACTCGATCACGAAGATCGCCCCGATGATCACCGGGGTCAGCAGGTTGGCAAATACCGACCACCACGCCAGCGGCCCTAGCCAGAACAGCAGCACCGAGAGCAGGGTGGTGAGTGCGAAATAGGCGGTCCACACCACGGTGACGCGCCAGGTGTAGAGGTAGAAAGCGGCATCCAGATCGTTGCCATACACCACGCGCGAAACCTGCGAGCACAGTGCAGCCGAGTGATCGTGCCCGAGCGTGCGGCCGAACATCACCCCGAGCATGGCGTGCATGCCCGCATGCTGGATGAAGTAGACCCAGGCCGTATTGGCGCGCAGGACATCCAGCTTCAGCAGCATGGCGAGCAGCGCTGCCACACACAGCCCGAGCAGCCACGGCGAGCGGCTGGCCCAAGCCAGCAGCAGGGCGCTGACCGACAGCGGCGCCAGCCCGATCAGCAGACTCAGCAGCGGCGGGTCGCTGGAAATCGAAGCCTGGTGCCCCAGCCACAGGTAAGCAGCGCCCACCACGACGATCAGCCCGGTGCGCAGCCACTGCATGCCGCTCATCACGACTTACTTCGTACGCTTGGCGGCAATATGGCCCGCGAGGCTGCGCAAGGAGGAGAAGATGCGGAAGTTGTCTTCACTGTCCGCCTTGAGTTGGAAACCGTAGCGTTTGGACACGACCAGCGCCACTTCGAGGATGTCGATCGAATCCAGGCCGAGGCCGTCATCGCCATAGAGTGCCTCTTCGGCCTTGATCTCGTCTGCGCTGATCTCAAGATTCAGGGCTTCGACGATCATGCCGGCCACCTCGCGTTCGAGGGCGGCATCGCTGGCTGCGGGTTCTTGCTGGCTCATGGTGCAAAAGGAAGTAAAAGGTCAATCAGCAATTATACAGGCGGCGGGCTGAGCCAGATCAGCCAAGCGTGGTCAGGCGCAGCCAGCGCCGGCAGGCGCAGGGTAGAATCGGCTGCTTTCCGGATTTGAGGGCAGACCCCATGGACAAGCACAACGAAAACCTGCGCGATGCAAAGCTGGCGATGGCCGAGGCGGATTGCCTGGTCGATAACGCGCAAGTTGAAGCCGCGCTGGACGCCCTGGCCGGGCGCATTACCGAGAAGCTGGGCGAGAGCGATCCGCTGGTCTTCACCGTGATGAATGGCGGCCTGGTGCTCGCCGGGCGCCTGCTGCCCAAGCTCCACTTCCCGCTCGAAGTGGCCTACCTGCATGCCTCGCGCTACGGCCATGCTCTCAACGGCACCCTGCTCGACTGGCGTGTGCGCCCCACCCAGGATCTGCGTGGTCGCACCGTGCTGATCCTCGATGACATCCTCGACGAAGGCTTCACCCTGAAGGCCATTCTCGAGCACCTCAAGGCCGAAGGCGCCGCTGAGGTGTATTCCGCGGTGCTCGTCCATAAGCTCCACGAGCGCAAGGCCTACCCCGGCATGCGCGCCGACTTTACCGGGCTGGACGTGGCTGACCGCTTCCTCTTCGGTTGCGGCATGGACTACAAGGGCTACTGGCGCAATGCGCCGGGGATCTACGCGCTCAAGGGGCACTGAGCGTCAGGATGCCCCCAAATGCGGGGTAAAAAACAAACGCCGGCTTTTGTCGGCGTTTGTTTTTTACAACGTTTTTAATGGTTTTGTGCTTTTTTGTTGATTTTTGTGGGCAGGAGCCCGCGGGTGACTTGCTACTGTGCGGCCGCGCAAGTGCGTGACTGCGCCTGAGTAAAACTATCAATAAATTGGAGAAACCATGATTCGCCGCATTCTTACCTGTTCCTTCCTCGCTGCCGCCGCTCTCCTGACTGGCTGTGCTTCCGTGCCGATGGCTACGCCCGAGCAGGATGCCGCTGCCAAGAGTTTTGCTGTGACCGCAGACAAGGCAAACGTCTATATCTACCGCAATGAGAGCTTTGGCGGCGCAGTCAAGATGCCGGTGGTTGTTGATGGCAAGATCGTGGGCGACACGCTTGCAAAGACCTACATCAAGCAGGAAGTTGCTCCGGGCTCGCATACCATCATCTCCAAGGCTGAGAACGATGCCGAACTGAAGTTTGATGTAGCCGCCGGGAAGAACTACTTCGTGTGGCAGGAAGTGAAGATGGGCATCTGGATGGCTCGCTCGGCACTGACCCTGGTGGATGAAGCCCAAGGCAAAGAAGGTGTTGCCGAGTGCAAGCTGATCGAAGGCGCGAAGTAAGGCCTCGCTGAGCGCTGGCAGGGAAAAGGGGCTCCTGTTGCAGGAGCCCCTTTTGTTTATGGAGCGCCTCTCGCGCCCTGCGTGGTCAATATGCCGCTCAGCGCGCCTGCCAGATCGCCAGTAGGGCGCCAGCCAGCACGAACCAGGCGAGGGTGGCGCTGATCAGGGTGGGCGCAAGCGCCAGGCGCGGGCTCAGCCAGTACACCACTAGCAGATAGCCCGCATAGGGCAGCAGCGAGCACAGCCCGAACAGGGCGGTGGTCTGCAGGTCGGCTGCCGAGCGCTCGGAGCCGACGATGTAGTGGGCGATCAGGGCGAAGGTCGGGAATAGCGGCACCAGCCCGGCCACAAAAAAATGCTGCGAGCGCGACAGCAGAGCGATCAGCAGGACTGCGGCGGCACCGAGAAGGCTTTTGAGGAGCAGGGCAAGCATGGTGTTGAACAGCCTTTAAGCTTCCCGTCCGAAGCGGGTCAGCCGTACATCCACCGTCAGCGAGATTTCGGTCAGCGCCGCGGCGCGGGCACGGCCTTCCGCCGTGGCGCGGTAGAGGTGTGGCGTCATGGCCAGCAGGTCGGCGATCTGCTCGGCGCCACAAACCTCCACGCGGTAGCTGAGGGCTTCGCTGGTGGGCGCAGCGAAACCTGCCGGGGTGAGGGTTTCGCCGTTGCGGGGCGGTTTGAGGCTGGGGTAGATGACTTCACGCAGCTCGCGCAGATGATCCGGCCCAGCATCCACCTGCAACAGGAAGCCGCCGGGTTGGAGGACGCGTGCGAACTCGGCGTAGACCGGGAAGCCGAACATGCACAGCACCCGATCCAGCGTGGCGGGTAGCACAGGCAGGGCGGCATTGCTGCCGACCACCCAGGTCGATTGCTTGTCCCGCTTGGCTGCCGCCAGCACGGCCCACTTCGAGATGTCGAGGCCCAGCAGGGCCAGCGTCTGCCCTTCGCGCTCCGCTGCTGCTGCTAGTTGGCGCAGGTAATAGCCCTCACCGCAGCCTGCATCCAGACAGCTCAGTACACCCGCCTGAACCCCGGCCAGCGTAGCCTGGCTGACCGCTGCGGCAATCGGGGCGTAATGGCTGGACTCCAGGAAGCGCCGGCGTGCGGCGACCATTTCCTTGCTGTCGCCCGGATCCAGCGAGCGTTTGTTCTGCACCGGCAGCAGATTGGTATAGCCCTGGCTGGCGATATCGAAGCTGTGGCCAGCGGCGCAGCACAGGGCGGCGCCCTGGCGCTGAAGGGGATTGCCGTCGAGGGGACAGGCGAGCGCCTGGAAGGGGAGGGTGGTCATCGGGTTCTGGTTCATGGCAAGCAGGTTGCCAGGATGCAGCGGTGAAGGTGGCGGGCGGAGAGGATTTTACTCGGCGCGCAGCGCTTCCACCGGATCCAGTCTTGCTGCGCGTCGCGCCGGCCATACGCCGGCGATCAGGCCGATGCCGATTGCGATGCCCTCGGCCAGCAGCACATACAGCAATGGGGTGTGCACCGGCATGGCCGGGGCCGCCAGCTGCAGCAGCCGGGCGACGCCGATGCCGGCCGCCAGTCCGATCACACCGCCTGCGGCCGAGAGCATCACGGCCTCGCCGAGAAACAGCGCCAGGATGCTGCGCCGGGTAGCGCCGAGGGCCACCAGCAGGCCGATTTCCTGGGTGCGCTCGGCCACCGCGATGCTCATGATGGTGACGATGCCGACGCCGCCCACCAGCAGTGAGATGCTGCCGATGGCCGCGACGGCGGCGGTCAGTACATCGAGGATCTTGCCGAGCGTGCGCAGCATGTCTTCCTGGGTAGTGAGCGTGAAGTCCTCGCGGCCGTGGCGGGCCTTGAGCAGTTCGCTGACGCGGCCAGCGATCAGGGCTGAGGGCGTGCCTTCGCGATAGGTGAGGTCCACCTTCATCATGCCGTCGCGGTTGTAGAGCGCCAGGGCCTGGCTGGCCGGGATGTAGGCGGTGTCGTCCAGATCCATGCCGACGAACTGGCCCTTGCTCTCCATCACGCCGATTACGCGAAAATGCTGGCCGGCAATGCGCACCCGCGCGCCGAGCGGGTTGCGGCTGCCGAAGAGTTCCTGCTTGAGTTTCGAGCCGAGTACCACGAAGGCGCGCGCCGCAGCGGCATCGTCCTGCGGCAGGAAGCGGCCGCTGCGCACGGCCATGCGGAACACCTCGGCCATGTTGGCGCCGACGCCATACACCATGCTGCGGCGCAGCCGGCCTTCGGCTTCGACTTCGGAATTGCCCCACACGATGGGTGTGACGCCGCTGACGCCGGGCAGGCGTGCCAGCGCCGCCACATCTTCCTGGGTGATCGGCCGCGCCGAACTGGGCAGGCCTTGTGGCGCGCCACCGGTGGAGACCTTGCCGGGCGTGAGCTCGATTACGTTGGTGCCGAACTGGGTGAATTGCGCCAGCACGAACTGATGCACGCCTTCACCGATCGAAGTCAGCAGGATCACGGCAGCGATCCCGACGGCGATCCCCAGCAGGGTCAGTGCGCTGCGCAGGCGGTGAGCGGTGATGGCGCGGATGGCCAGGCGGAGGAAATCGGGCCAGAGCATGCGGCAGGGTCGCGCGCGGGGCTGGCGAGTGTCAACAGACCCTGCCCGGCGTGCGGGCAAAAAAGTGGCCGTTACCGGGCGGTAACGGCCAAATAGGACAGATTGGAGACAGACCCGTAGCGGCCTCTGTGAAAACCGGAACGGCAGCACTACACGTGGTCGGCACGCCGGGCGCCCCGGCCACGTGCTTTACTTCGGATTCAGGAGCATTCTGCCTTGAATTCGTTTCGCCCGTAAACTAAGTGGGGTGATTTTGGTGAATTCTATGGCTTTCTTGTCAGACAACAAATTCCAATTACGTGCCAGCAGGGGTGAGATATGACGAGTGGAGCGTTTTCCGGGACCAGCGCTAGCCTTCCAGGCGAATTCGCGATCCTGGCGGGAGGCTGTTTTTGGTGTACTGAGGCGGTATTTGCGCCCTTGCGTGGGGTGCTGGCGGTGGAGCCGGGCTATATCGGTGGTGAGTTGTCAGACACCGCCAACTACGAAGCCGTCTGCAGTGGCCAAACTGGCCATGCGGAGGCGGTGCGGGTGCGTTTTGATCCCGTTTTGCTCACTTATCGCGACTTGCTCGAAGTTTTTTTTGCCACGCATGACCCGACCCAGCTCAATCGCCAAGGCAATGACGTGGGTAGCCAGTACCGCTCGGCGATCTTCTGGCTGGACGAGGCGCAGCGGACCACGGCGCAAGCCTTGCTGGACGGGCTGCAGCAGTCGGATGCCTATGGCGCGCCGATCGTGACGGAAGTCGTGGCGGCCGGCGAATTCTTCCCGGCCGAGGCTTATCATCACGACTACTATCGCCGCAATCCGCAGCAGGGCTACTGCGCCTTCGTGATTGCGCCCAAGCTTGGCAAACTCCGCGCGAAATTCGCGAATCTCCTGAAAAACGACGCATGAAGGATCTCGAAGCGCTCGGGATGGGCATTTACGCCATCGATAGCGGCTATCAGCGCCCGCGCATGGACGCGTTGCACCTGATCGTCGAGGGCGGCCGCGCCGCGCTGATCGAGAGCGGCACCGCGCACTCGGTGCCGCATGTGCTGGCAGCGCTGGAGGCGCTTGGTTTGGCGCCAGAGGCGGTGGACTGGCTGCTGTTGACGCATGTCCATCTGGATCACGCTGGTGGTGCCGGGGCGCTGATGCAGGTCTTGCCGAACGCCCGTCTGGTGGTGCATCCGCGCGGGGCGCGGCACATGATCGAGCCTTCGAAGCTGTGGGCAGGTACGGTCGCCGTGTATGGCGAAGCCTTTGCGCGTGAGGCCTATGGCGAACTGGTTCCGGTGCCGGCCGAGCGCATCGTGGATGCCACGGATGGGTTACTCATCAAGCTGGCCGGCCGGCACATCGAGGTGATCGACGCGCCGGGGCACGCGCGCCACCATGTGTGTTATTTCGATACGCGCACGCAAGGCTGGTTTTCCGGTGACGCCTTTGGCCTCTCCTATCGCGAGACGGATCGCGCAGGTCGGGCCTTCATTTTCCCGGCGACCACGCCGGTGCAGTTCGAGCCGGCCGCGATGCATGCCACGATTGCGCGCATGCTGGCACGGCAGCCGGCCTGCATGTATCTCACGCATTACAGCCGGGTGACGGATCTGAGCCGGTTGGCGGCCGATCTGCAGCGTCTGATCGACGCCTTTGTGGAGATCGCCGAAGCCGCTGCCAATGTGGCGGAAGACATGCAGCGGGCGCTGATCCGCGCCGCGCTGGAAGCCCTGCTGCGGCGTGAGGCTGCGGAGCAGGGCTGGGCGCAGCAAGGCAATGAGGCGGTGGCACTGTATGCCACCGATCTGGAATTGAACGCACAGGGTTTGCAGGTATGGCTGAAGAACAGGGCCTGAACGGGGCCGATCAGGCACGCCGTTTCGGCGGTGTGGGGCGCCTTTATGGCGAGGCCGCGGCGCAGCGTTTTGCGGCGGCGAAAGTGTGTGTGGTGGGCATTGGCGGAGTCGGCTCATGGGTCGCCGAAGCCCTGGCGCGTAGCGCCGTGGGCCAGCTGACTCTGATCGACCTGGACATGGTGGCCGAATCGAATGCCAATCGGCAGATCCATGCTCTGGACCCGGTATGGGGGATGGCCAAGGTGGAGGCGATGCGCGCGCGCATCCTTGCCATCAATCCGGCCTGCGAAGTGCGCTGCGTGGAGGATTTCGTCACACCGGAAAATCTCGCGGAGTTGCTTGGCGGGCATGATCTGATCGTCGATGCGATCGACCAGACCCGCGTCAAGGTGGCGATGGCCGCCTGGTGCGTGGCGCAGGGCGTGCCGCTGGTGATGGCCGGTGGTGCCGGCGGCAAGCAGGATCCCGCGCTGATCTGCAGTGCGGATCTATCTCGTACTGAGCAGGATCCGCTGCTGGCCCGGGTGCGCGCCCAGTTGCGCAAGGAGCATGGTTTTCCAAAGGATCCCAAGCGCAAGTTCGGTATCACCGCGATCTATTCCAGAGAGCCGCTGCAGCGTCCGGTAGTCTGCGAGAGCGGTGATCCGGCCGACGCGCCACAAGGCCTGTCCTGCGCGGGTTACGGCTCCGCGGTGTGCGTCACGGCGCCGTTCGGTTTTTTTGCCGCAGCAGCGGCTTTGCGTCTTCTTACTCAGGTTTGAACCATGCACAGCATCATCCTGTTTGCTCATGGCGCCCGTGATCCGGAATGGGCGCGTCCGCTCCAGCGCCTGCGTGAAGCGGTGCTGGCGCGCCGCCCGGAGGCGGACGTGCGTCTGGCCTTCCTTGAGTTCATGACGCCCAGCCTGCCCGAGGCGATCGATGCCGCGGCGGCAGTGGGGGCCACCGATGTTGCGGTGGTGCCGGTATTCCTGGCCCAGGGCGGCCATGTGCGGCGGGATGTGCCGGCCATGCTGGAAACGGCCTGTGCTCGCCATCCTGCGCTGGAGATCCGCCTGCAACCGGTGCTCGGCGAGGCGCAGTCCGTGCTTGATGCGATGGCCGAGGTCGTGCTCGCCGGCTAGTCGGCGTCCCTTGGGGGCAGGTTCAGGCGACCCGCTCCCGGCCGTATTACCGTACTCAGCCCATGCAGAACTTCTGCTCCCGATCCGCCTCTTGCCCCGTCAGCGCATCTGCCTCTTGCCGTGCGCGCGGCTGGGTGCGTGCGGCTTATGCGGGAGCGGTTTTCGGCGGGGGCGTGCTGGGTTGGCTGACAGGTCCGGCCTGGGGTTTGCTGTTTGCGCTGGGCGCTGGAGGTGCCGCACTGCTGTACTGCCAGCGCCTGCAGTTGCGTGCGACAGAGGCTCGCGTGGTGCGTCTCGAGGCTGATCTTTCCCTGGCCCAGCCGCGGTTGGGGCGGGTGATCGAGGCGACTCAGGATGGCGTGTGGGAATACGATGCCCAGGATCGCGCGCTGTTCTGTTCCGAGCGCGCGCTGGAGTTGCTCGGGCGGCGCGTGAGCGGCGAAGGCTCGCCGATCCGTGTGCTGCTGCGCCAGCTTAACCGCGAGCAGCGCCGCCGCCTGATCTGGGCGGTGCGGGATGCCTGGCAGGAAGGCGGGCGCTTCGACGAGCTGTTCCCGATCACCCCCAAGGGCGCGCGCAAGCGCTGGTTGCGGGTGCAGGCCAGCGTGGCGCCGGATCGCCGCTTCTTTACCGGTGCCTTGTCTGATGTAACCGAAGAGGTCGAGCTGTCGCGCGAACGCGCCCTTTATCAGACCTTCATGGAGGGTGTGATCGACGCCTTGCCCTTGCCGGTATCGGTGAAGGACGAGAACGGCCTGATCATGCTGGCCAACGGGGCATTCTGCCAGGCTTTGGATTTGCGTCCGGGCGAGGCCAATGGCAAGCGCGCCGCGCAACTGGTGGGCGGGCATCTGGCCGAGCGCCTCGAAGCGCTGGATCGCCTCACCCTGGAAACCGGCCGCTCGCATGCGCTGGAGGACTGGGTCGAACTCAGCCGTGTGCACCGTCGTGAATTCCTGCGTATCACCAAGAGTCGCTGCGTAGACCGCAATGGTCGCCGTGTGGTGGTAACCGCCTATGAGGACCAGACCGCCGTGCGGGACTACGCCCGCCGCATGGGCGAGCTCTCGATGAACGTGGAAGCCTTTGTGCAGCGGCTGATTCGCACCATGCCTCATCCGGTGTATGTGAAGGATGCCGAGAGCCGTTACCTGATGGTCAATGATGCGATCGCCGAGCAGTGGGGCCTGCATGCCGAAGACATGATCGGGCTATCCTCCAGCGAGCTGTTCGGCGCTGAAATCGGCAGCGAGATCGAAGCCGAGGATCAGCGTGTGCTGGCAGGCGAAGTGATCTACAAGGAAGACTGCATCCCGGACAAGCGCACCGGCATGAAGCGTTACTGGACGGTGACCAAGGCGGCCTGTACCAATGTGGATGGCAGCCGCATCATCGTTGGATCCAACTTCGAGATCACCGGTGTGCGCCGTGCTGAGGTCGAACTGCGCGAGGCACTGGCGCAGCAGACGCGCTTGCGCGAGTTCCTGCAGCAGGTCTTTGACGCGCTGCCGCACCCGCTCTTTGTCAAGGATGCGCAGCATCGCTACCTGATGACCAACCGCGCTCATGCCCAGTTTCATGGCTGCAGTGTGCAGCAGATCATTGGCAGCCGCTCAGCCGATTACGCCATGCCCGGCGTGGCCGAAGCCGTTGAGCGTGAGGAGGCGTCCATCTTCAGCGGCCTGGCCGAAGGCGCCGTGATCGAGAGCGAACACGTGCTCTACGATGCCTCGGGTCATCCGCACCAGACCCTGATCCGCAAGGTCGCGGGTGTAGGGGCCGAGGGCGAACCGGTGGTGATCGGGGTGACCTTCGATGTCAGCGAAATGCGGGCGCTGGAGAGCGAGTTACGCGAGGCGCTGGCCCGCCAGTCGCGCACCCGGGGCTATCTGCAGGAAGTCTTCGATGCCCTGCCGCATCCGGTGGCGGTGAAGGATCACGCCCATCGCCATGTGATGTGCAACCGTGCCTATGCCCGCATGCTCGATCTGTCGGCCGGTGAGATTCTCGGCACCCAGACCAGCGAACTCTTCGATGCCACCCTGGGGGCGGCCATCGAGCAACTGGAGGCTGAACAGCTGGGCCGGCCCGCCGGGCAGATCGGCGAGGTGGAGCAGAACATGCGCTGGCCCGATGGTCACGCACGGCGCATGCGGCTCTTCGTGCGGGTGTGCCGCGATCCGGAAGGGCAGCCACTGGTGGTCAGCGCCTTTCTCGATGTGTCGGCCCAGCATCGCCACGAGGAGCGTCTGCAGCGCATCAACCGCTTCATGCAGGATGTGTTCGACGCCATTCCCAACCCGATCGCGGTGAAGAATCGTCAGCATGTCTACGTCATGGCCAATCGGGCGCTCGGGTTGGCCAACGGCCTGCGGCCGGAGGAAATGGTCGGGCGCACGACCTGGGACTTCAACCTGCCTGAAGTGGCTGAACAAACCGTGCAGGCGGACGATGAGCTGTTCGCCTTGGGGCCGGGCATCACCACCGAGCGCGAAGTGCCGCTGCGCTATGCGGATGGCAAGCTGCACCGGGTATTGCTGCGCAAGGTCGTGTGCCTCGATCCGGATGGCGGCTCGCTGATCATTGCTTCCAACAGCGATGTGACCGAGCTGGCCGAGAAGGAGGCCGAGCTCACCGCCAGCCTGGCCCGCCAGACACGTATGCGTGAGTTCCTGCAAACGGTCTTCGATATGCTGCCGTTTGCCACCTATGTGAAGGATGAGGCGCTCACCTACGTGATGGTGAATCAGGCCTACGCCGAGCAGCTCGGCCAGGCGCGCAGTGCGATTGCCGGTCAGCGCCTGGGCGCTTTTGTGCCGGCAGCGCAGGCGCAGGCGGTGGAGGCCTTCGATGCAGAGTTGCTGGCCCGCGATGGCGGCGAGGTGTTCAGTGTCGAGGTGGAACTCAGCTATGCCGAGGGACACAGCCGCCAGGTCATGTTGCACAAGAAGCTGGCGCGGGATGTGGATGGACGCCGCGTGATCATCGGCATCAACCAGGATCTCACCGCTTTACGTGCGGCCGAGTTGCAGTCGCGCAAGACTCTGGCGCGGCTCGACACCCTGGTGCGCAATGCCCCGCTAGGGATTGCGCGCTGTGACAGTAAAGGTCGCTTCCTGCAGGTCAATCCCTTCCTGCAGCAGTTCATTGGCCTGCCCGAGGCGGGGCTGCTCGGGCGGGACTATCGCAGTTTGTTGCCCGCTGCCGAGCGCGAGCGGATCGAAGCCCACCTGCAGGAGTTTCGCCGCAAGGGCGTGCTTCAGCCACTGGAGCTGGTGCTCCAGCACAGTGATGGACACAGTCTGCCGGTGAGTCTTTCCGGCGTAATGGTGGGGGCCGGTGCAGAAGAGGAAAACTATTGGGTACTGATTTCGGATCAGAGCGCACGCAAGCAGGCCGAGGCCGAGCTTCTGCGCCATCGTGATCAGTTGCGCGAGCTGGTGCTGGAGCAGACGGCAGACCTGCTGCGCGCCAAGGAGCTGGCCGAGCGCGCCAGTGCGGCGAAGTCGGACTTTCTCGCGCACATGTCGCACGAGCTGCGTACGCCACTGCACGCCATTCTGAGCTTCGCGCGGCTTGGCAACGCGCGCTGCGGGGAAGTGCCGCCCGAGCGTCTGCAGGAGTACTTCAGTCGGGTCGCAGACGGCGGCGAGCGCTTGCTGTGCCTGCTCGATGAATTGCTCGATCTGGCCAAGCTCGAAGCCGGGCGCATGCATCTGGAGCTACGGGTACAGTCGCTGGCGCGCCTGCTGGATGACGCCGCGCGGGAGTTTGAAGCCTTGCTGGCGGCCCGGCGCATGAGTCTTGTACGCGATTACGCCAGTGGGCTGCCTCCGCTGGCGGTAGATGCGGTGCGCATGGGTCAGGTGCTGCGCAATCTGCTTTCGAATGCCTCCAAGTTCGCGCCTGAAGGCAGCTGCATTACCATGAGCATCCGCTCCGCCCGGCTGGGAGGGGCGCCCGGAGTGGCTGGGCTGGAATTCGTGATCGCCGATGAAGGGCCGGGCATCCCGGCCGGCGAGCTGGAGCAGGTGTTCGACAAATTCGTGCAGAGCAGCCGTAATCGCGCGGCTGCCGGAGGTACTGGACTGGGGCTGGCCATCTGCCGCGAGATCGTGCAGGCGCATGGCGGGCAGATCCGGGCCTGCAATCGGGTGGGGGGAGGCAGCGAATTCATTGTCTGCCTGCCGCTGGAGAGTCAAGCGCTGCCGCCTGCGGCAGCCAATGAGGAGGATGCATGAGTGCATCGATCATGGTGCTCGATGACGAGCCCCTGAATCTGGAAATCATCGGTGAGTACCTCGCCGATACGGGCTATCAGCTGAGTTTCTATGAAGACCCCGAGTTGGCCTGGGCCACGCTTGACGCACGCCCCTACGATTTCGATCTGGTTCTGATGGATCGCATGATGCCCAGGCTGGACGGGCTGTCGATGCTCAAGCGGATCAAGGCTGATTCGCGCATGAAGCATCTGCCGGTGATCATGCAGACCGCGGCTGCCGGACCCGAGCAGGTCAGCGAAGGCCTCGCCGCCGGCGCCCATTACTATCTGACCAAGCCCTTCCGCTCCGAAGCCCTGCTCGCCATCGTGCGCGCTGCCCTGCACGATCGCGCACGCTGGGCCGACGTTTCGCAGCGCATGGCCAACCATTCGCGCGCGGTGCTGTTGCTCAACGAGGCGCAGTTCGTGCTGCACACGCTGGAAGAAGCGGAGTCGGTCGCCGGTTTGCTGTCACTGTCGGCCAAGGAGGCCGATGCGGTGGCCATGGGGCTGGCTGAACTCCTGGTCAATGGCATCGAGCACGGCAATCTGGGGATCGATTTCAATACCAAGGCCCGTTTGAAGAGCGAGGATCGCTGGTTGGAGGAAGTGTTGCGCCGCCAGGCGCTGCCTGAGAACCAGGGCAAGCGCGTAAGCGTGCAGTTGCGTCAGGAGGCCGAACACACCCGGGTAGTGATCGAGGATGAGGGCGAGGGCTTCGACTGGGAGCCCTTCCTGCATATCGCACCGGATCGCGCCTTCGCACCGAACGGGCGCGGGATTGCCGTTTCGCGCCAGGTGGCCTTTACCGAGCTGCGCTATACGGGCAAGGGTAATGTGGTCGAAGTGCTTTTTGTACGTGGGCAGGACGAGGAGTGAACATGCTCGACCTCACTCTGGAACCCGCCAACGCCCAGCGTTCCTTCCGTGTTCTGATCGCGGACGATACTCAGGCCAACCGTGCCCTGCTGCGCGCCTACCTGGTCCGTCTGGGCTTCGAAACCCTGATGGCGGAGGACGGCGAGCAGGCGCTTGAACTCTTCGAACGTGAGCGCCCGGACATCGTGCTGATGGACCTGATGATGCCCAAGATGGATGGTTTCGAGTCCATCGAACGCATCCGCATGCTGCGCAGCGACCGCTGGGTGCCGATCGTGATCGTTTCGGCGATGGATGCCGAGTACGACATTACGCGCGGGCTGGAGGCTGGTGCGGATGATTTCATGACCAAGCCGCTGTCCTACCAGATGTTCGCGGCCAAGATGCGCAACCTGTCGCGGGCGCTGGAGTTCCAAGTCAGCCGCGAAGAGTCGCAGCGCAGGGAGGCCGCGATCGCCGACGCCGTGATCGACGGCATCATCACCTTCGATGCTGGTTTCTGTGTAGTGGACGCCAACCGCGCGGCAGCCACCATTTTCGGGCGTAGTGAAGGTGAGTTGCCAGGTTCGGATCTGCGCAACCATCTGCGTGAGCCGAGTGGTGAAGGTAGCTGGGAGCGCCATTTCCGTGCCTGCGTTGAGGGGCGCGACCCTGATTTTATCGGCAGCCTGCAGGAACTGATGGGGCGGCGTGCCGATGGCCGCATGTTCCCCTGCGAAATCTGCGTCACCGAACTGCCGCTGGCCGAAGAGCGACTCTTCATTGCTGTGGTGCGCGACATCAGCGAACGCAAGCGCGTCGGCCGCCAGCTCACCGAAAACGCCGCGCGCCTGCAGCAGTATCACGACGAAGCCGAAGCCGAGGCCGAACTGGCCAAGGACATCATGGAACGCCACATCCGCCGTGACGCCCTGGAGCAGAGCGGCGTGCAGCAGGCGGTGATTCCCACTCAGCGCTTCTCGGGCGATATTGTGCTGGCTGCCCGCTCGCGCAGCGGCAAGCTCTACGCGATGCTCGCCGATGCCACCGGCCACGGCCTGGCGGCGGCGATGAGCGGGCTGGCGATCGTGAACGATTTCTATCGTGCCGTGGAGGATGACGTTCCCCTGCGGCGCATGATCCTGATGCTCAACAACACCCTGGCTGAATTGCTGCCGCGCGGGCGTTTCGTGTCGGCTGCGGTGCTGGTGCTGGACCAGAAGCATCGGCGTGGCGAGATGTGGCAGGGCGGCGTGCCGGACGTGCTGCAGGTTGCTCCGGACGGCCAGTTGCTGGCGCGCTATCGGGCGGACCAGCTGCCGCTGGGCATCGAAGTCTGGCAAGCCGAAGAAGTGAGCATCACACCGCTGGAGTGGGATACGGCGTCGCAGCTTCTGCTGTGCTCGGACGGCCTGATCGAGGCCTGTTCCGGCAAGGGGGAAGAGTTCGGCTACGAGGGTGTGCTCGCAGCGCTGGCTTCCAGCCGGGTCGAGGGACGTCTGGATGCCCTGCAGGTGGAGCTGCGCCGGCATCTGGACGTGCTCGCCGGGCACGACGATATCTCGATGCTGTTGCTGGACCTGCCGGTCTGATCGGCGACGGTATCCCACTGTTTGGATCAGCGCCGGCCTTAGCCGGCGCGGCCGGGGGCAGGCGCGGCTTAGTGCAACTCGCCATCCGCGAGATCTTCGAGCTGGCTGTCCTTGTCCAGCCAGCGGCGGGCGGAGCGTTCGCTCTCGAAGATGCGGATGTCGGCCTCGGTGAAGAATTGCGATACCCAGGCAGACCAGCTCACCAGCTGATCGTCGGTCAGCAGGGCGATCTTGCCGAAGTCGCTCTGGTGGGCGCGCACATAGCGCCACTCTTCCATCGCCACATCCAGTGAACAGCCGGTCATGCTGCGCAGATCGATCAGCAGGTCGACCGGATGATTGAAGCGTACGCGGTAATCCGAGAGTTCCTCGAAAGCCTTGCAATCGGCCAGGGTCAGGGTGCCATAGGCTCGCATCTCGACGCGGTCAGGCAGAACGTCGGTGGTGATCATGGTGGGCTCCTCGGGCAGTTTCTTGTGCGGAGCATCACGCTCGGTGAGGGGCTCCTGTCCTGACTATAGAAATGCTCAGGAGCCCTTGCCATGCGCGTCTTGCGCCTTTGCCCAAGTGGCCGGACGGGTGATGACAAGGCTGGTAACGATGATCAGTAGCATGCCCAGCCACGAGAGTGGCGGGATGTGTTCATGCCATAGCAACGCACCGTACAGGCTGGAGAAGATCACCGTTGTGTAGCCAAGGCTGGCGGTGATGATGGCGCGTCCGAGCTTGAAGGCGCGGGTGAGCGCAAGCTGCCCGAGTCCGCCGCACAGACCTACGGTCAGCAGGAAGCCCCATTCAATCGGGCCTGCCGCCAGCGGACTGGAAGGTTGCAGCATGGCCAGCGGCGCGGCCAGCAGGACATTGCTTGCGGACAGGAAGAGCACCGTGCGCCACTCGGGTTCGCCGGCGCGTCCCAGCTCGCGCAGATTGAGCTGGGCGATGCTGGCGAAGATGGCCGAGCCCAGCCCGAGCAGGCCGCCGGCCCATTGCTCGGGGGTGAAGGTTGGTCGCAGTACCAGCACCACCCCGGCAAAGCCCAGCAGTAGCGCACCACTCACGGCACGCGGAGGCGGCTGGCGCAGGGCGACTGCCGCCGCCACGAACAATGCCGAGCAGTTGTTGAGGGTGACGGCGGTGGCCAGCGGCAAGCGCGCGATGGCCGCGAAATACATCAGCATGGCGATACTGCCGGCGGTGGAGCGGTACAGGTGGCTCTTCCAGTGCGGGCTAGCCAGGCTGAGGCGATGCCAGAAGACCCAGGCGCCGATCAGCAGCAAAGGCAGCAGGCCGCGCATGCCAACCGCCTGCCCGGCATTGAAATGCTCGCCGGCCAGTTTGACACAGGCGCCCATGGTGGCAAACAGGAAACAGGCAGACAGCATCCACAGCGCGTGCATTGTGATTGATCCGGGGGAAACGGAAACGGCGCCGGAGTGCCCGGCGCCGTGGAAAGGATAGCGCGTTCAGATGGAGCAGCAAGCTGCTCCGGTCAGGCGCTGCAGGGGCTCAGTGGGCTTTTTCGAAGAACTGCTCGTTCTCGGTCGAGCCCTTCAGAGCGGTGGTGGAGGATTGGCCGCCCTCGATTACCTGGGTGACCACGTCAAAGTAGCCAGTGCCCACCTCGCGCTGGTGCTTCACCGCCGTGAAACCGCGTTCGGCTGCGGCGAATTCGGCTTCCTGCAGTTCGACGAAGGCCGGCATGCTGTGACGGGCATAACCGTAGGCAAGGTTGAACATCGAGTAGTTCAGGCTGTGGAAGCCCGCCAGGGTGATGAACTGGAACTTGTAGCCCATCGCACCGAGCTCCTTCTGGAATTTGGCGATGGTCGTGTCGTCCAGATTCTTCTTCCAGTTGAAGGAGGGCGAGCAATTGTAGGCCAACATCTTGCCCGGAAATTTCTGGTGAATGGCTTCAGCGAAAGCCTTGGCGTAGGCCAGATCCGGCTTGCCGGTTTCACACCAGACGAGATCTGCGTAAGGCGCGTAGGCCAGACCACGCGAAATCGCCTGGGCCAGCCCCGGGCGCGTGCGGTAGAAGCCCTCGATGGTGCGCTCACCGGTGCAGAAAGGCAGGTCATTGGGGTCGACGTCGGAGGTCAGCAGATCCGCCGCTTCGGCGTCGGTACGTGCGACCACCAGCGTCGGTACGCCCATCACGTCAGCCGCGAGCCGGGCGGCGACGAGCTTGGCAACCGCTTCGCGAGTGGGCACCAAGACCTTGCCGCCCATGTGACCACACTTTTTCACCGAGGCCAGCTGATCCTCGAAATGGACGCCCGCCGCCCCGGCTTCGATCATCGCCTTCATGAGTTCGAAAGCATTCAGCACGCCGCCGAAACCGGCTTCGGCATCGGCCACGATGGGAGCGAAGTAGTCGATCCAGCCTTCGTCGCCAGGATTCTTGCCCTCTGACCACTGGATCTGGTCGGCGCGGGTGAAGGTGTTGTTAATCCGGCGTACCACGGCGGGAACCGAGTCGGCCGGGTAGAGGGACTGATCCGGATACATCTGGCCGGCGAGGTTGGCATCTCCCGCCACCTGCCAGCCCGACAGATAGACCGCCTTGAGACCGGCTTTGACCTGCTGCATGGCCTGATTGCCGGTCAAAGCACCGAGCGCATTGACGAAGGGGGTTTCAGTGATGAGCGCCCACAGCTTCTCCGCCGCCAGCCTAGCATGAGTGTGCTCTACAGCCACTGAACCGCGCAGATTGACGACATCGGCAGCCGTATAGCCCCGTTTGATTCCCTTCCAGCGCGGGTGGCTGCTCCAGTCCTGCTCCAGTTTGCTGATCTGTGCTTTGCGTGTCATGGCGGCTCTCCTGTCGGGTGAAGCGGCCGGCCATGGGTGTTGGGGTGAAGGCCGGCGCTCATCCACTATAGGAAAGCGTATTGTGCATGGCAGCAAATCCGGCCTTATGGCTTTCCCTGATCGGGTTGCGCCGCAGCACAATAGAAAAGGGCCGCTTGCGCGGCCCTTTCAGATCAGTCATCAGGATCGAAACCTTAAGCGTGGGCCTCTTCCTCGTCGAAGATCAGCGCCACCTTGCCATCTTTGCCTAGATCAATGGTTACCCGGCCGCCATTGGCCAGGCGGCCGAACAGCAGCTCGTCGGCCAGCGCCGAGCGGATCGTGTCCTGGATCAGGCGGGCCATCGGGCGAGCACCCATCAGCGGATCGAAGCCTTTGTCGGCGAGCCAGCTCTTGAGTTCTTCGGTGAAGCTGGCTTCGACCTTCTTCTCCTGCAGCTGACCTTCGAGCTGGAGCAGGAACTTGTCCACCACCCGCATGATGACTTCGCGATCCAGCGCCTTGAAGGAAATCACTGCATCCAGCCGGTTGCGGAACTCCGGCGTGAAGTGGCGCTTGATTTCGCCCATCTCGTCGCCGGCTTCGCGTGTGGCGGTGAAACCCATGGTGCTCTTCTGGATGGTTTCCTGGCCCGCGTTGGTGGTCATGATGATGATCACGTTGCGGAAGTCGGATTCGCGGCCGTTGTTGTCGGTCAGCTTGCCGTGGTCCATCACCTGCAACAGGATGTTGTAGATATCCGGGTGAGCCTTCTCGATTTCATCCAGCAGCAGCACGCAATGCGGCTTCTTGTTGATCGCTTCGGTGAGCAGGCCGCCCTGGTCGAAACCGACGTAGCCCGGAGGCGCGCCGATTAGGCGGCTCACGGCATGGCGCTCCATGTATTCGGACATGTCGAAGCGCTGCAGCTCGATGCCCAGGGTGTAGGCGAGCTGGCGGGCGACCTCTGTTTTGCCAACGCCGGTGGGGCCGGAGAACAGGAAGCAGCCGATCGGCTTGGCCGGGTTGCCAAGGCCCGAACGACTCATCTTGATGGCCTTGGTCAGTGCATCGATGGCCGGATCCTGACCGAAGACCAGGTTTTTCAGGTCGCGATCGAGCTTTGCGAGGGCCGCGCGGTCATCGTTGGAGACCGAACGCGGCGGGATCCGTGCAATGCGGGCCACGATCTCTTCGATCTCACCCTTGCCGATGGTTTTCTTCTGCTTGCTCTTGGGCAGGATGCGCTGAGCAGCGCCAGCCTCGTCGATCACGTCGATGGCCTTGTCCGGCAGATGGCGGTCGTTGATGTAACGCGCGGCCAGTTCGGCGGCACTGGTGATCGCGGCAGCCGAATACTTGATCCCGTGGTGCTCCTCGAAACGGCTCTTGAGGCCCTTGAGGATCTCGATGGTTTCCGGCACCGAGGGCTCGTTTACATCGATCTTCTGGAAGCGCCGCGACAGGGCGTGATCCTTCTCGAAGATGGTGCGGAACTCGGTATAGGTCGTCGCGCCGATGCATTTGAGCTGCCCCGAGGACAAGGCGGGCTTAAGCAGGTTGGAGGCGTCCAGCGTGCCGCCGGAGGCTGCACCGGCGCCAATCAGGGTGTGGATCTCGTCGATGAAGAGGATCGCGTTCTGATTGTCGACCAATTGTTTCAAAACTGCCTTCAGGCGTTGTTCAAAATCGCCACGATATTTCGTGCCGGCGAGCAGGGCGCCCATGTCCAGCGCGTAGACCTGAGCATCGGCCAGTACTTCAGGCACACGCCCCTCGATGATGTGGCGGGCGAGGCCTTCGGCGATCGCCGTCTTGCCCACGCCGGCTTCGCCGACCAGCAAGGGGTTGTTCTTGCGGCGGCGGCAGAGGGTCTGGATCACGCGCTCCAGTTCTTTGTCGCGCCCGATCAGGGGATCGATCTTGCCCACCAGCGCCTGCTGATTGAGGTTCTGGGTGTAGTTCTCGAGCGCGCCGCCGGGGCCACCGCTCTCGCTCTCACCCTGTTCGCCATGCTCACCATCCGGCGCCTTGCGCTCGATGGATACCGGCTTGTCGCTGCCGCCCGGCTTGGTCACGCCGTGGGAGATGAAGTTCACTACATCCAGGCGTGAAATGCCTTGCCGCTGCAGGAAATACACGGCGTGTGAATCCTTCTCGCCGAAGATCGCGACCAGCACGTTGGAGCCGTTCACTTCCTTCTTGCCAGAAGACTGCACATGCAGGATCGCACGCTGGATCACACGCTGGAAACCCAGCGTGGGTTGTGTGTCGATCTCGTCGGAGCCGGAAACGGTGGGCGTGTGCTCGGTGATGAAATTGGAGAGCTCACGGCGCAGCTCTTCAAGATTCGCGGCACACGCACGCAGTACTTCGGTGGCCGAAGGATTGTCGAGCAGGGCCAGCAGCAGGTGTTCCACGGTAATGAATTCGTGGCGTTTCTGACGGGCTTCGACAAAGGCCATGTGGAGGCTGACTTCGAGTTCCTGGGCAATCATTTAGGCTTCCTCCATCACGCAGGCCAGCGGGTGCTGACTCTGACGCGCAAAACTGCAGACCTGCTCGACCTTGGTGGCTGCCAGGTCGCGCGGAAAAACACCACAGACCCCCTTGCCGTCGTGATGCACCTGCAGCATCACACGGGTGGCCTGCTCCCGATCCAGCGCGAAGAACTTCTGCAGCACATGCACCACGAAGTCCATCGGAGTGAAATCGTCGTTCAGTAACAGCACCTTGAAGAGGGGCGGCGGCGCAACTTTCGCGCGTTCTGCTTCAAGGATAGCTTCGGTTTGTTTACGGGTTGGCATGCGACCAATTTTAATGACTTCGCTTTGGACTACAAACTATCACGACGGTTGCAAAAACCTTTCTGTTCCGGCGATCAGGCCGGATGTGCTGCAGCGCACCGATTCCTGCTTAACGACAAGCAATCCATGTGCCTGAATGGCGGCACGGAAAACATCTGTGCGTCATGTGTCGCATCCTTGCCACGATCAGGGCCCGGCCCGCTTGACGCTGCGCGGCGCCTTGGCGTAAAAGCCGAAGGTGCTCCACCGTGGTGCAGGGGTTTGCAAAAGCCCAGGTGTCGCGGTTCCGGCATTCCGCCGGGCAGACCAAGAAGCACCCCGCGCAAGCGGGAAAGTTACAGATAAACCAGAGGAAGAAGGAAGAGGTAAAGGGAATGGCAACTGGTACCGTGAAGTGGTTCAACGACGCCAAGGGTTTTGGTTTCATCACCCCGGACGACGGCAGTGAAGATCTGTTTGCGCATTTTTCCGCCATCAACATGAACGGCTTCAAGTCGCTCAAGGAAGGCGAGAAAGTTTCGTTCGAAGCCACGCAAGGCCCGAAGGGCAAGCAGGCGGCGAACATTCAGCGCGCATCCTGATCGCGTCCGCGCAAGCGGATCCCGAGGCCTGCCAGACTCTGGCGGGCCTTTTTGTTTGTTTTTCCTGCATTTTCCAGTTTTCAGCGACCTAACCTGCCATGAGCCGCATCCTTCTGCTCAACAAACCTTTCGGCGTGCTCAGCCAGTTCACGGGTGAGCCGGGCCAGCGCACGCTGGCCGAATGTGTGACCGAAAAAGGCGTGTATGCCGCCGGCCGACTGGATGCTGACAGCGAGGGCCTGCTCCTGCTGACTGACGACGGTGCCTTGCAGCATCGTCTGGCCGATCCGCGCCACAAGCAGGTGAAAGTCTATCTGGCGCAGGTCGAGGGCTTGGTGACGCCCGAGTCGCTGGCACGCCTTCAGGCGCCGCTGGATCTGGGGGATTTCGTGACCCAGCCCTGCCGGGCTCGCGAAGTGGCCGAACCGGCCTGGCTGTGGCCGCGCACCCCGCCGATCCGGGAGCGCAAGGCGATCCCGACCAGCTGGTTACGCATCGAGCTACGCGAAGGCAAGAACCGCCAGGTACGGCGCATGACGGCCAAGGTCGGCCTGCCCACCCTGCGCCTGATCCGCGAGGCAATCGGTGAGTGGTCGCTGGGCGATCTGCAGCCGGGTGAATGGAGAGTCGGTTGATCCTCGGGCACAATGCCCGCTTTCCTGAATGTTTGCGGAGCGATTCATGTTGCGTGCCCTGTGGCTGAGCTGTCTTGTTTTCACCAGTGGTGCTGCGCTGGCGCAGCAAAGCTTGCGCACCGTCGAGCTGCGAGCTGGCATGTATCGCATCGAGGCGGAAGTGGCCTCCACTGAAAAGCAGCACGAGATCGGCCTGATGCATCGCGCCAGCATGCCCGCCCATGCCGGGATGCTCTTCGTATTCGATCAGGCGCAGGAATACTGCTTCTGGATGAAGAACACTCAGATTCCTCTCTCCATTGCCTTTCTGGACGAGGCCGGCAAGATCGTGAACATTGCCGACATGCAGCCGCAGAGCGAGGAAAACCACTGTGCGGCAAAGCCCGTGCGCTATGCCCTGGAGATGAATCAGGGCTGGTTCCGGAGCAAGGGCATCAAGGCCGGCTCCAGCATCCAGGGGATCAAATGAAAAAAGCGCCCAAAGGCGCTTTTTTCATGGGGTGCTGAAAGCGTTCAGCCCTTGCGAGCGCCGCCGAGCAGGAAGGCGACACGGGATTTCTGCTTGCCACCGGCCTGCTCCTGCGCAGCTGCCTTGCTCGCCTCGGCCTTGTCTGCCGCGGCGGACTTGGCGACATAGGGGGCGCTGAAGTCAAAGCCGTCCGCAGCGATTTGCGGCTTGCTGGCAGGTTTGCTGGATGCACGGGGCGGGCGGGGCTTGCTGCCAGGCTTGAGTTCGCTGGCGCTGTCGTAGGGGCGGTTGAAATCAAAACCGTCCTCGGCTACCTGAGCGCGCGGGCGGCCATGGCCGTTGCGATAGCGACGCAGTTCTTCAACAGTGGTTTCCGGGCCGTAGCCGGGCACTTCTTGCTGGGTGATCTTGAGCTTGATGAGCTTTTCGATGGCCACCAGCTTGTAGTTCTCTTCCGGCGCCACCAGTGACACCGCGGCGCCCTGTTTGCCGGCGCGGCCGGTGCGGCCGATGCGGTGCACATAGTCTTCCGGCGTGCCAGGGATCTCGAAGTTCACAACATAGGGCAGGTCGTCCACATCCAGACCGCGTGCGGCCACGTCGGTGGCGACCAGTACACGGATCGCTCCACTCTTGAAGGCTTCCAGCGCTGCGCTGCGCTCCAGCTGGCTCTTGTCGCCGTGGATGGCGTCGGCCGAGATGCCTTCTTTTTGCAGGTGGCGGGCGAGGCGTGCGCAGCCGAACTTGGTGTTCACGAACACCAGGGTCTGGCCCAGACCATCCGCGCCGGCGTTCAGGATGTCGGCGAGCAGATCGCGCTTCACATGGCTGGAGACCGGGTGCACCAGGTGGGTGATGTTCTCCGACACCGCATTGCGGCGCGCCACTTCGATCAGCTGCGGCTGGCGCAGCATGGTGTCGGCGAGCTTCTTGATCTCGTCCGAGAAGGTGGCTGAGAACAGCAGGCTCTGGCGCTTGGCCGGCAGCAGCGCGAGGATGCGGCGGATGTCCGGGATGAAGCCCATGTCGAGCATGCGGTCGGCTTCGTCGAGGATCAGGAATTCGACGTTCTGCAGCAGGATGGTCTTCTGCTCGACGTGATCGAGCAGGCGGCCCGGCGTGGCGACCACGATCTCGATGCCGCGCTTGAGTTCGGCCACCTGGGCCTTCATGTCCACGCCGCCATAGATGCAGGTGGAGCGCAGCGGAACGTACTTGCTGTAGGTCTTGACCGACTCATGCACCTGCACGGCCAGCTCGCGGGTCGGCGCAATGATCAGCGCGCGCACTGGATGCTTGGCCGGCGAGGTGCTGGTGCTGGCATAGGGTTGCAGGCGCTGCAGCAGCGGCAGGGTGAAGCCAGCGGTCTTGCCGGTGCCGGTCTGGGCGCCACCCATCACGTCCTTGCCGGCCAGTACGACCGGGATGGCCTGGGCCTGGATGGGCGTGGGCTCGGTGTAGCCGGCTTCGGTGACGGCGCGGAGCAGTTCGGGGCTGAGCCCCAGATCGGCAAAACTCATGGATGCAGGTGGCCGGGCAGCAGGCGCGGCAGGTCTCGGGTCATTGAAGCTCGCGAGTATACCCGCCTCGCTGCGCTAACGTCTTGACGGTTTTGGAGTTTCCACCACCGGGACGTGGATTTTCGCCAGGTAAGCGGTGACTTCTTCGCGGTCGTGATAGAGATGGCGGATGCGCAACACATAGCTGTCGCCATGCAGCTTGAAGCGCGCGTCGATCACCTGGCGGCACTTCTTGAGCTCCTCGAAGCGTTTTTTCATCGGCAGCTTGAGGTTGAAGATGCAGCGTTTGGCCTTGCCGGAGGCGATCCAGTCCGACACCAGCTGGGCCACGCGAGCCGGCTGCTCGACCATGTCGCAGACCAGCCATTCGACCTGTTTGCGCGGCGCGCGCCAGGAGAAGCCGTCGGCCTTCACGTGTTCGACCATGCCGGTGGCAACCAGCGAATCGGCCAGCGGGCCGTTATCGACGGCGAACACATGCATGCCGCGCTCGGCAAACTGGAAGCTCCAGCCGCCCGGCGCTGCACCGAGGTCGACCGCGTAGAGGCCGGCCTTGAGGCTCTGGGCGCGTTCTTCCTCGGTCATCAGCGCGTCGAAGGCTTCCGCGAGCTTCAGCGTGGAGCGGCTTGGCGCATTGCGCGGCATGCGCAGGCGGGCGATGCCCATCGGCCAGGGCGACGCATCATCCGGGCGCGAGAGGCCCAGGTCGACCTGGCTGGAGTCCTTGAAGAACAGGTGCAGGGTGGGCAGTTCGGGCTTGTTCTCGCGCAGGAAACCGGTGGCCTTGAGATGGCGTTCGATGTGCGGGATGAAGCGCTTGAGAAAGCCTGCCAGCGATTTGGCGTCGTTGGTGTCGGCCGTCTCGACTTCCAGGCGGCCGAAGCGTACGCCCTGGCCGAGGATGGTCTGCACCAGCGGGGTCACGCGGTCGTCTTCCGGCATCTCGGCGACGCGCTCGATCCACACGCTGCGCTGGCGGGTGAAGACAAGGGCGTGGAAAGGCGCAACCTCAAGGGCCTCCTTCCAGTCGATCAGTTCGTCAAACACGTAGTGCACGCTGCCTGCGTTCTGCGCGGTGCGGGCGCGCCCGCTGATACCGGCGTGCTTGGCCAGCAACTCGGCCTCGGCGGCGCATTCATTCTCGAAGCCGGGACGGCACAGCAGGATCAGGCCCTTGGCAGTGGGGGACATCGTGGTGAAACCGGAAATTTTCTCAGCCCGGATGGTAACGGAATGAGGCCGTGGCTGCAGGAGTGAGCGTGCTGCCCAGCGCCAGCTGTTGCCGAATGGCCTCTGCCTGCTGGCGCAGGGCGCTGGCGAAATCCTCGCTCAGCGGGGTTGAAGGGCGGTACTCGGGGCGCACCAGACTTACCCGAAAGGGGATCGAGATCGAGAAGGGGCGCAGGACCAACGCGGCGCTGGCGTATTCGAGTGCGCTGAGCGGATTGACGATGGCCAGCCCGAGGCCTTCGCGCACCAGGGCGCAGACTGAAGCGGCGGTCTGGGTTTCGAGCTGTAGCCGACGCTCCACGCCTAGTTCGCGGAACACGCTGTCGAGCTGGCGGCGGTAGGGGTCGCCAGGGGCGAGGCTCACGAAGGGCTGGCCGGCGAAATCCTGCGGGCTGAGCAGGGCTTTGGCTGCGAGTGGATGCGCGGCGGGCAGCACGCAGACCTCGTCGGCTTCGAGCAGCACTTCGAGCTGGGTGCCGGGCGGTGCCGTGTCCTGCTCGGTAAGGCCCAGATCAAAGCGCTGGGCGCTGAGCCATTCCTCCAGCAGCGGTGATTCCGCCGGGGTGATGGCCAGATTGACGCCCGGATGCAGGGCCAGAAAGTGGCGGCAGGCAGCAGGCAGCAAGGCTTGGGCGAAAGCCGGCACGCAGACGACAGCCAGCGAGGCGGCGGAAAACTCACGCAGGCCGCTGGCGGTGGCGACGATGCGCTCGAGGCCGAGCCAGGAGCGCTGCACTTCTTCGAACAGGCTCAAGGCGCGGGCGGTGGGCTGGAGTCGACCACGCACCCGGTCGAAGAGGGCGAAGCCGAGCAATTGTTCGAAGCGGGCGAGGTCGCGGCTGACGGTGGGCTGCGAGGTGAACAGGCGGGCGGCGGCGGCGGTGACGCTGCCGGCCAGCATTACGGCCCGGAAAACCTCGATATGGCGGTGTTCGATATTCATGTGCGTTCCTGATCGGCACGTTTGCGCGCAGCGCGCAAAAACTCCTGCAGCAGCGGCCCGCTGTCGAGCAGGCCCTGGTCATGGGCTGGATGGAATTCCGGGTGCCACTGTACGCCGTAGACGAAGCTGCTTCCCTCCCAGCGGATGGCTTCCACTACGCCATCAACGGCGGAGCGGGCTTCGATATGGAGGCCATTGCCCAGGCGGTTTACGGCCTGGTGGTGGATGCTGGAGATCCGGGCGCTGAGGGCGTTGTGTGGATAGAGGCGGGCGAGCAGGGAGTTTTCGCTGAAGGCGACCGGATGGGTGTGGGCGTCGTAGGCCTCGGCATCCACATGGCGGATGGCGTCGGGCAGCTGGGTGCTGATGTCCTGATACAGGCTGCCGCCGAAGGCCACGTTGAGCAACTGGCAGCCGCGGCAGATGCCCAGCACCGGTTTGCCCTGGAAAATGCATTCCCAGATCAGATCCAGTTCGTAGAGATCGCGCACACGGTCGCCGCTCCATTCCGGGCGCAGCGGGAATTCGCCGTAGCTGTTGGGGCTCACGTCCATGCCGCCCTGCAGGAGCAGGGCATCGATGGCATGCACATAGTCGCGCAACTGTATGGCCGAGCGGTGCAGGCTGCTGGCCCCTTCCACGGTCGGAATCATGAAGGCCAGCGCGCCTTCGGACAGTACCCAGTGGGCGATGTTCTGCTCCAGGTATTGCAGGGTCTTGTTGCGAAAGCCCAGTTCGGCCGGCGGCTTGTGCATCAGCCGGGCTGAAATGCCGATCCGCAGGGGCTGTTTGCGCAGCGCCGGCTTGAGGCCGGCGGGCTGGCCCGGCCTGCTCGCCGCAGTCACGGCGTGTCACGCCACTTGCGGGCCTGCTGCCAGACCAGGTCTGGCAGCGAGCCCTGGCGGGCATACACTTCGCGCATCCAGCTGGCGTCGTTGCCCGCCTGCAGGGCGCTGCGCAGCGAGGCGAGCAGTTCGCTGGTGCCCAGCTCGGCTGCATGCGGGGCAAGCAGCTCGAAAGTCGCGAGAATGTCCTCGCGCAGCACCAGGCGCTGCTGGCTGACCGGATCGAGCAGGCCCCCATCGAGGCCGAAGCGGGCGGCCTGGAAGCGGTTGAAGGTGTACACCGCATACAGCGTTTCGTTGATGACGAAGGGTCGCTCGACCAGCAGATAGCGGCACAGGGTTTGGGCGTAGGCCGTGAGTTCGGTGGCGCGGCGCACGGTGAGCGGGGTGTCACAGATGCGGATTTCGACGGTGCCGAATTCGGGCTTGGGCCGGATGTCCCAGTAGAAGTCCTTCATGCTTTCGACCACGCCGGCGGCCTGCATGTTTTCGTAGTAGGCGACGAAATCATCCCAGCGATGCACCAGCGGTGCCCGGCCCGAGAGCGGGAAGGCCGACACGGCGGTCAGGCGCGAGCTGTCGAAGGCCGTATCCACGCCCTGGTAGTAGGGCGAGGCGGCGGACATAACGATGAAGTGCGGCAGATAGCGCGACAGGCTGTGAAGCAGGAACAGTGCTTCGTCTCCGTTCGGGCAGCCGATGTGGATGTGCTGGCCGAACACCGTGAACTGCTTGGCGAGATAGCCATACATTTCGTTGAGCTGGTGAAAGCGCGGCTTGTCGAAGATCTTGCGCTCGGCCCAGTGCTGGAAGGGGTGGGCACCGCCACCGCTGATCAGCAGGTTGAGGCGGTCTGCCGCCGCCAGCAGGGTCTGGCGGATGTCATCGAGTTCGGCACCGAGCTCCGTGCAGCTGTGGTGCACCGAGGTCGATACCTCTATCATGCTCTCGGTCATCTCGGGCTTGAAGTCGCCACGATGCGGCTTGCGCTCCACCAGCCCCAGCAGTTCGCTGGCACCGCCGGTGAGATCGCCGTCGAGGCGACTGATGATCTGCAGTTCGAGTTCGACGCCGAGGGTCAGTGGCGTGGAGGCGGGAAAATCTAGGCTACTCATGTCGGGTCTCCGGCTTCGTTGGCACGGCGCAGCGCAAACTGCAGTGCGGGCGGGGCGAGGAATTCCATGATCAGCAAGGCTGTGAGCACCACGGCGGCCAACTGGCCGCCCAGCTCAGGCCATACCAGGGCGGTGCGTTCGGTCCACAGCAGGGCCGCGCCGGACATCGGCAGCATGCCGATCGCCAGCAGCGAAGCCTTGCGCAGCGACAGGCCGCTCGGGCGGGCAAAGGCGAACACGGCTACGCCCTTGGCCAGTGCGCGCGCCGCGAGCAGACCGATGGCCGGCAGGGCTGCGCTGGCGAAGCTGTCCGGGTTCAGCAGCGAACCGGTGGCGACGAACATTACGATCAGTGCGACCCGGCTGAGCAGGCCGAAATCCATCGGCTGCAGGCGATGTTCGCGATCCAGGCTGCGGCTCAGGATGCCTGCCATCAGCATGGCCAGCACCACCGAGAGATCGAGGGTGTGTGCCAGCGCCACACTCACCATGATCACTGCGATGGCGGCCAGGGTCTGGCTGTAATGGCCCACGCGAATCCTTGCCAGCAGGCGCAGCACGGTCCAGGCCGCAAGCGCACCGAGCAGTGAGGAGCCGGCCACCAGATACAGGGGATGCAGCAGGATGGTGGTGAGTGGTGCGGCCGTCTCGCCATGCAGCACTCCGTAGCACACGCCGAGGATCAGGAAGCTGTGGCAGGTGGATAGCGCCGCGAGCAGGCCCAGGCGATCGGTGACCTGGCCGCGGGCTGCGCAATCCTTGCTCACGGCGAGGATCACGATCGGCCCGGTTGAGCAGGCGATAGCGCCGATCAGCACGGCCAGCATCGGCGGCTGCTGGAACAGCAGCATCAGTGCGGCCACGGCGACAAAGGCCAGTGCGGATTCGGCCAGGCTGGTGACCAGCAGCCAGGGATTGCGCCGCAGCCAGCCCAGATCGATGCGCTGACCCAGCTCGAAGAGCAGCAGCGCGAAGGCGAATTCGAAGATCTGGTGAGCGACCGGACGCAGCCCGGTGAGGCTGGGCTCATCGCGCAGCAGGCTCAGTAGCACGCCGGTGAAAATGTAGGCGCTGATGCGTGGCAGGTGCAGACGGCTGAAGAGCTCGCCCAGGGCGATGGCAAGGAATAGCAACAGGCCGAACAGGAGCAGGGGATGGGCTTCGGGCGGCCAGGCGGGCAGGAATGGCAGGGCTTGCAGGGGCTGCAGAATCTCCATGAGGTGGGTTCCCTTCGTGGATGGCGTGAGCGCGGATGATCGCCGGCGCGGGTGAAAAGCTGGCTGCGCGCGGACTGCGGTTTTATGGCAGTGCTGCCGGAGCGGCACTGGAAGTCTGACGCGGCTGAGGCCCGAGGGTTCCCTGATTGATGGTTTGTATATCAAAAACGGATTGATTATGTATTTTTAAGTATTTTACTGAATCAACTTCGGGTGACATGCTTCGCCCTTCTTCAGCCGCTGCGGCCATTGCCCGCAACTGCGGCAACTCGACGGAGTTCTCTGCATGCAAAAGCCCCTGGACCAAGCCCGCCTGTGCCGCCTCTCCACCGAATTCGGCACCCCGCTGTGGCTTTACGATGCTGCCGTGATTCGCGCGCGCATCGCCGCGCTACGCGCCTTCGACCATATCCGCTTCGCGCAGAAGGCCTGTTCGAACACCCACATCCTGCGCCTGATGCGGGAAGAGGGCGTGGTGGTGGATGCGGTGTCGCCGGGCGAGATCGCGCGCGCCCTGGTCGCCGGCTTCAGCTCGAAAAATGGCAAGAGCGAGATCGTGTTCACGGCCGATCTGGCCACCGAAGAGACGCTGGATCTTGTCGTGCGCGAAGAGATTCCGATGAACGCCGGTTCGATCGACATGCTGCGCCAGTTGGGCGCGAAGGCGCCGGGCCATCGCGTGTGGCTGCGCATCAACCCCGGCTTCGGCCACGGCCACAGCAACAAGACCAACACCGGCGGTGAGCACAGCAAGCACGGCATCTGGCACACCGACCTGCCGGCCGCGCTGGCGGTGATCGCGCAATACGGCCTCAAGCTCGTCGGCCTCCACATGCACATCGGTTCCGGCGTGGATTACGGCCACCTGCAGCAGGTCTGTGGCGCGATGGTGCAGCTGGTGAAGGACGCGGGTCAGGACATCGAAGCCATCTCGGCCGGCGGCGGCCTGTCGATTCCCTATCGCGAGGACGACGCGCAGATCGATACCGCGCACTACTTCGGCCTGTGGGACGCAGCGCGCAAGGAAGTCGAGGCTCACCTCGGCCATCCGGTGAAGCTGGAAATCGAGCCAGGCCGCTATCTGGTGGCCGAATCCGGTCTGCTGCTGAGTGAAGTGCGCGCCACCAAGGACGTGGGTTCAAACCACTTCGTACTGGTCGACGCCGGTTTCACCGAACTGGTGAGGCCAAGCATGTACGGCAGCTATCACGCCATCAGCGTGCTGCCGCGCGATGGTAGTGATGTGGCCAAGCGCCCGTTGCGCGACAGCGTGGTCGCCGGCCCGCTGTGCGAATCCGGTGACGTGTTTACCCAGGCGGAAGGCGGCGTGGTCGAAACGCGCAGCCTGCCAGCCGCTGAGGTGGGCGATCTCTTGGTGCTGCACGACACCGGCGCCTATGGCGCGAGCATGTCCTCGAACTACAACAGCCGCCCGCTGATTGCCGAAGTGCTGCTGGAGGGCGAGGCTGCGAAGCTGATCCGCCGCCGCCAGACGATGGATGAGCTGCTGGCACTGGAGGCTTGATCTTGGCCTGTAGGTGCGGCTTCAGCCGCACACCGGGCTTGGCGGCGGACTGAATCCGCCCTGCATTCGAGGCTGGCTTCAGCCGCACGCCGACCCCGTACCTGTTGCCCTTCGATCAGCGTGTGCTGCACAGGCGGGGTGTTTTATCCCCGCGCTGGCCGCAAGGCGTTTTCGCTTCGGGGTTTGGGTGGGGCGTGCCGTCGTCATCCATGCGTGCTTCCACCGTATCCCAACTCACGACGCCAGCCTTGTCGAGCGTGAGGCGCAGCAGCCAGCCGGTACGGCCGGGGGCCTCGTCAAAACCGTCAAACACGAAGTTGCCGAGGCTGTAGATGACCGGCTTGCCACGATAGATCTCGGCGCCTTGCGTGACATGCGGATGCCCGCCGATCACCGCATCGGCGCCGGCATTGATCATCAGGCGGGCGAGCTGGCGCTGGCGGGCGTCGGCTTCGCGCACGTTTTCCCAGCCCCAGTGCATGAAGGGGATCACCAGATCGGCCCCGGCCTTGCGCGCGGCGCGGATGTCGGCGACGATGCGGCTATCCTCGCTCCACGCAATGCCGGGCCAGTCGGCGCCGGCTTCGAAGCTGCGCGGCTTGTACTCGTTGTAGGCGAGCACGGCGATCTTCAGACCCTTCTGTTCGATCCACAGCGGGCGATGCGCTTCGGCCAGATTGCGGCCGCCGCCGAAATAGCGGATGCCAGCTGCGTCCAGTAGCGTCATTGTTTCGACGAAGGCGGCCTGACCGTAATCGCCGGAATGGTTATTGGCCAGCGACACCGCATCGAAACGCCCTTGCAGTGACCTCAGTACGGCCGGCGCCGAGCGGAAGGTGACAATCTTGCTGGCGTTGGCCTTGCCGCTTGTGGCGACTGGGGTTTCGAGATTGCCGATGCGGTAGTCCACCTGCCGCAGGATGCTTTCAAAAGGCTTGAGCGGATCGCCGCCGCGCGCGATGAGGCGCCCGGGGCCGTCGTCTAGCATGAGGTCACCGGCGAAGACCAGACTCAGCGTTTCCGCAGCGTGGGCGGAGCCGGTAAGCAGTAGCAGGCAGGCGAGCAGGCGCTTCATCGGTGAGTCTCCCGGGGGCCTTGAATCTCGCACCAGTAGACCAGCTCGCTGTCACGGATCGGTTCATACACACGCTGTTCGCCGGTGAAGCCGAACTTGTCTTGCGAACGCGTGGCGGCCGGGTAGGCGTAGCGCGCCACATGCAGCGGCAATGGGCCATCCGGGTGGTCGGTGAGGCTGTAGAGCTTTACTTCCGTGGGCTCGAAAACCGGCCGGAACAGGAAGTAGGAGCCGATGGCGAGCGGCTTCTGCGTGTAGGCCGCCTGTGCGCTGGCGAGCTGAGGCTGCCGGACGCTGCGGGTTTCGCCGCCGTAGCTGTAATGGCAGACCAGCTCGGGTGAAGCGGCCATGGACGTCTGGCAAGCGACAGCCAGCAGCAGGGCTGCGCGCCTCACAGGAAGCGATCCAGCAGCTTGCGCGAATGGCGATCCAGCGCGGAGAGCTGACGGATCATGAACTGAATGCCATGCGCATCAGCAATCAGCAGGATGCCGCCGGGTAGGCGGCGAATGTCTTCTTCGCCCTTGAGCACGAAGCTGGCGGTGCCGCGATCCGTCTCCACTTCCCAGGTGCTGGGCGTGGCGAAGCTGGAGACCTTGTTCAGGCGCTGGATCTCGGGCATGAATTCGCGCGTGCTGAGCTCTTCCTCGATCAGCGCGCGCAGTGGAGCAGGCACCCAGGCCAGCAGCTCGATCCAGGCCACTTCATGGCCTTCCGTGCTCATCAGGGCGATGCCTTCGAGCGGTGCCGAGATCGGGTTGGCGCGGACCGGGGTCACGCCTTCATGGCGAATGCCATTGGCATCGATCAGCACGAGCTGGCCGAAGGCGTTGCGTTCGAGCGAGAAATTGACGTTTAGCGGCGCGCTCATCATTCGCCTCCTTCGAGAAGATTCTGTTCGGCATTGCGTAGCTGGGCCTGATACAGGCGCCAGTAAGCGCCCTCGGCGGCCATCAGTTCGTCGTGGTTGCCGACTTCGACGATCTGGCCACGGTCCATCACCACAAGGCGGTCGGCCTTGCGCAGGGTGGACAGGCGGTGGGCAATGGCGATGGTGGTGCGGCCTTGCACCAGGTTATCCAGCGCGCGCTGGATTTCCTTCTCGGTTTCGGTATCCACCGCCGAGGTGGCTTCGTCCATGATCAGGATGGCCGGGTCGATCAGCAGCGCGCGGGCAATCGACACGCGCTGGCGTTCGCCACCGGAGAGGCCCTGACCACGCTCGCCGACGATGGAGTCGTAGCCTTGCGGCAATCTCAATATGAATTCGTGAGCGTGGGCAGCGCGCGCGGCGGCGATGATCTCGGCGCGGGTCGCGTCCGGCTTGCCGTAGGCGATGTTCTCGGCAATCGTGCCGAAGAACAGGAAGGGCTCTTGCAGCACCAGGCCGATGTTGCGACGGAAGTCGGCGATGGCCACGCTGCGGATATCCACCCCGTCGATCATGATCGCGCCTTCCGATACGTCGTAGAAGCGGCAGATCAGATTGACGAGCGTACTCTTGCCCGAGCCGGAATGGCCGACCAGCCCGATCATTTCGCCGGGCTTGATGTCCAACGATAGGTTACGGATCACCGAGCGATTGCCATAGCGGAAGCCGATCTCGCGCATCTGGATGCTGCCTTGCACGCTGGGCAGCGGCACCGGTTTGACCGGCTCGGGCACGCTGGAGACGTGATCGAGAATGTCGAAGATGCGCTTGGCGCCGGCGGCGGCTTTCTGGGTCACCGAAACGATGCGGCTCATCGAATCGAGGCGGGTGTAAAAACGCCCGATGTAAGCGAGGAAGGCCACCAGCACGCCGACGGTGATGTCGTTCTTCGACACTTGCCAGATGCCGAAGGCCCATACCACCAGCAGACCGATTTCGGTGAGCAGGGTCACGGTGGGCGAGAACAGCGACCAGGTCTTGTTGATCCGGTCATTCACCGCGAGGTTATGCGCATTGGCTTCGCGGAAGCGCTGGGTTTCGCGCTTTTCCTGCGCGAAGGCCTTCACCACGCGGATGCCGGGGATGGTGTCGGCGAGGATGTTGGTAACTTCACCCCAGACACGGTCGATCTTCTCGAAGCCGGTGCGCAGGCGGTCGCGCACGGTGTGGATCATCCACATGATCAGCGGCAGCGGTAGCAGGGTCACCAGTGCCAGCCAGGGGTTGATCGAGAACAGGATCACCGTGGTCATGGCGATCATCAGCACGTCGGTGATGAAGTCCAGCGCATGCATCGAGAGGAACACGCTGATCCGGTCCGATTCCGAACCGATCCGCGCCATCAGGTCGCCGGTGCGCTTGCCGCCGAAATACTCCAACGACAGCTTGATCAGGTGCTCGTAGGTGGTGGTGCGCAGGTCGGCTGAAATGCGTTCGGACACCAGCGCCAGAATGTAAGTCTTGGCCCAGCCCAGCGACCATGAGAGCAATGCGGCACCGAAGAGGCCGGCAAGCAGCTTGATTTCGAGCGCGGTGTTCAGGGGCTGGCCGTTCTGATACGGGATCAGCACCTTATCCATCAGCGGCATGGTCAGATAAGGCGGCACCAGGGTGGCGGCGGTGGCGCCGGTCATCAGTGCGAAGCCCGAAACCAGTTGCCAGCGGTACGGTTTGGCGAAGCGCCAGAGGCGGAACAGGGTCCAGGTGGAAGGCGCTTCATGCAGCTCGCGCGCGCAGATCGGGCATTCGTCTTCGCCCGGTGGCAGTGGCGCCTTGCAGGTGGCACAGACCTCTTCTTCCGGCGTGGCCGGCGGCTGGCCGGTGAGGAGCGCTTCGACATGGCGCTCGAATTCGCTGATCAGCCTCAGTGCAGCGAGGTTCTGGCTCAAGGTGTAGCGCCAGTGGGCGAGGCGGCCACTGGTGTCGACCAGTTCCAGCGATCCGACGCCGGCATGATCCGAGTGGCGTAGGGTGAGGCCGGCAGCGAGCGGCCACTCCTGCCAGGACAGGTCCGGGCTGCAGGCCAGCAGGCGGCAGGGCGTGAGCAGCAGCAGGCCACGCGCAAACTGCAGGCGGGCGTCGAGATCCAGCTCCAGTGCGGCCAGTACGGTTTCACCGGGCATCAGGCGGGCGAGGGCGTCGGCTTGCCAGGTGGCAGGGAGCTTGGGCTCGGAAATCGGCAGCAGCATTGTGTTTGTCAGGTGCAGTGGTGTCAGTTTTTTGTCAGCAGCAGGCCGGATGCGGGGCGCCGGCCGGCACGGAAGTCCGGTAAACTCGCCGCTGGCAAGGCGGGATCGGCCGGGCAGAGGATGATAAACGCTGCAGGCTGGTTCAAGTTTACAGGGATCGTGGCAGGTGTCCGCCTTGTCCGGCCGGGTGTACTTCGTGCCCGTTCGTAAACCTTTCGCTGCCTGCGTCGTTTACCGGGCATTGGCGGAAGCCGGCAGGCACCCGCCCACTACATGGCTGACATGAGCAAAGACATCCGCATCCTCGGCGTGCAATATTTGCGCGGCCCCAATATCTGGACCTACCGCCCGGCCGTCGAGGCCCTCGTCGATATTGGCGATCTCGAAGACTGCCCCTCCAACACGATTCCCGGTTTTTACGAGCGCCTGTCGGCCTGGCTGCCTGGGCTGATCGAGCACAAGTGCAGCTACGGCGAGCGCGGCGGCTTCCTGCGCCGCGTGCAGGAGGGCACCTGGCCTGCGCACATCCTCGAACACGTCACCCTCGAGTTGCAGACCCAGGCGGGCCAGCGCACCAGCTTTGGCAAGGCGCGCAGCACCTCGCAGCGCGGCGTTTACAAAGTGGTGGTGCGCTCGCGCCAGAAGGATGTGACCATTGCCTGCCTCGAAGCGGCACGCGATCTGGTGATGGCAGCGATTGAGGACAAGCCCTTCGATGTGCCCGGAAACATCGCCCGTCTGCATGATCTGGCCGACTCCCTGTGCCTCGGCCCCTCCACGGCTTGCATTGTGGATGCTGCCACCGATGCCAGCATTCCATCGATCCGCCTGACTGATGGCAATCTGGTCCAGCTTGGCTGGGGCTGCCGCCAGCGCCGCGTTTGGACGGCCGAAACCGACCGTACCAGCGCGATCGCCGAAAGCATTGCCAGCGACAAGGATCTGACCAAGAGCCTGCTGGTGCCTTGCGGTGTTTCGGTGCCGGAAGGCCAGATCGTGAATAGCCCTGAGGAAGCCTGGGAGGCTGCGCAGGACATCGGCCTGCCAGTGGTCGTGAAGCCTTCAGACGCCAATCATGGGCGCGGCGTGTCGCTCGAGCTGATGACCGAGGACGAGGTGAAAGCCGCCTTCCCGGTGGCGGATGCCGAAGGCAGTGACGTGATCGTCGAGCGCTTCATCCGTGGCAACGAACACCGCCTGCTGGTAGTGGGCGGCAAGCTGGTGGCGGCCGGGCGCGGCGAGAATATTTTCGTGACCGGCGACGGCAAGTCGAGCGTGCGCGAACTGATTGACAGCCAGCTCAATACCGATCCGCGGCGCGGCGAAGCCGAGGAGTTCCCGCTCGAAACCATCAAGATCGATTCCGACCGCACCATGCAGCTCCTGATCGAGCGCCAGGGCTGCACTGCCGAATCGGTGCTGGCAGCCGGGCGCAAACTCACTGTGCAACGCAACGGCAATGTGTCGATTGATTGCACCGACGAAGTTCACCCCGAAGTCGCCGCCGCCGCCTCGCTGGCCGCGCGCATCGTCGGGCTGGATATCGCCGGCATTGATCTGGTGACCGAAGATGTATCGCTGCCGCTGGAGAAAACCGGTGGTGCGATCGTTGAAGTGAATGCAGGCCCCAGCTTGCTGATGCATCTGAAGCCGGCCCAGGGTCAGCCGCGCCCGGTGGGGGAAGCCATCGTGGCCCACCTGTTCCCGGGCGAGGGTAATGATGGCCGCATTCCGGTGGTGGGGGTTGCGGGGTGCGACGACAGTACCCGCATCGCCCGTCTGCTCGGCTGGCTGCTCCATGTGGGGGGCTACCATGCCGGCCTCGCCTGCCGTGAGGGCTTGTTCCTCGATCAGCGTGCCGTCGAGCGTTGCGATAGCGCCAATTTCGCCGCAGGTCAGCGCCTGCTGATGAATCGCCAGGTCGATGCGGCGGTGTTTGAGACGCCTGCGGCCAACATCCTCAGCGAAGGCCTGCCTTACGACCGTTGTGATGTGGGGGTGCTGACCAGCATCCGCGTGCTGCCCGAGCTGGAAGCTTTCGATGTGCGTGAGCTGGAGCAGGTGCGCAATGTGCTGCGTACCCAGGTCGACGTGGTGAGCGAATCTGGCGCTGCCGTGCTCAATGCCGATGACCCTGAAGTGGCCGGACTGGCCGAGCTGTGCGATGGCGAGGTGGTGTTCTACGCCAGCAGTGGCACGGCGCCCGCACTGGCCGCGCATCTGGCCACAGGCGGCCGCGCGGTGTATGCCGAGGCTGGCCAGCTGGTGCTAGCCAGTGGTGACAAGCGTCAGGTGCAAGCCAGCGATTTGCCGGCCGGCCGAGCGCTTGGGGCCGAACTGGCGGCAGTGGCCGCCGCTTGGGCGCTGGGTATTTCGCCGGATCTGATCAATAGCGGCATCGAGAGCTTCGAAGCCAGCCTGGCCCGCTGAGGCCGGAAACAACAGGAATACGTTCAATGGAAGTTTCCCGCATCCGCGCGCTGCGTGGCCCCAATCTGTGGAGCCGTCACACCGCCATCGAAGCCATCGTGACCTGTGAGTCCGGCGAGCGTTCGCTGGCAGACCTGCCCGGTTTCGATGCCCGCCTGCGCGAGCTGTTTCCGCAGATCGGCGAGATCCGTTCCACCGATCACGGTGAAACCCAATCCATGGCTCATGCCCTGGAGTTCGCTGCGCTTGGTTTGCAGGCTCAGGCTGGCTGCCCGGTAACCTTTAGCCGTACCACCACTACGACCGAGATCGGGGTGTACTTGGTTGTAGCGGAGTACAGTGAGGAGGCGGTCGGCAAGCGTGCGTTCGAACTGGCCCAGCAGCTCGTGCATGCCGCTGCGCACGGCGGCGAGTTCGATGTGGAAGCCGCGCTGGCCGAGTTGCGCGAGCTGGATGAAGACGAGCGCCTTGGCCCCTCCACCGGCTCCATCGTGTATGCCGCTGTGGCCCACAACATCCCCTTCCGCCGCCTCACGACCGGCAGCCTGGTGCAGTTCGGCTGGGGCAGCAAGCAGCGTCGCATCCAGGCGGCCGAGATCGATTCCACCAGTGCGATCGCGGAATCCATTGCGCAGGACAAGGATCTCACCAAGAAGCTGCTTGAAGCTGCCGGCGTGCCAGTGCCCAAGGGACGCCCGGCCACTGGCCTGGAAGACGCCTGGCTTGCGGCAAACGAGATCGGCTTCCCGGTGGTAGTAAAGCCGCAGGACGGCAATCAGGGTAAGGGTGTGGCGGTGAACATCACCACCCGCGAACAGTTCGAGATCGGCTATCGCGCGGCCAACGAAATCAGCGATGAAGTGCTGGTCGAGAAGTACCTGCCTGGCCATGATTTCCGCATGCTGGTGGTGGGCGACAAGCTGGTTGCCGCCGCTCGTCGCGAGCCGCCGCTGGTGATTGGCGATGGCACGCACACAGTGCGTCAGTTGGTTGAAGAGGTGAACAAGGATCCGCGTCGCGGCACCGGCCATGCCACCTCGCTGACCAAGATCCGTTTTGATGACATTGCACTGTCCAAGCTCGCCGACCAAGGGCTCAATGCTGAAAGCATCCCAGCCAAGGGCCAGCGGGTGATCCTGCGCAACAACGCCAATCTGTCTACCGGCGGCTCGGCTACCGATGTGACCGATGATGTACATCCGGACATGGCCGCGCGCGCGGTGGCCGCCGCGCAGATGGTTGGCCTCGATATCTGCGGTGTGGATGTGGTGTGCGATAGCGTGCTGCGGCCGCTCGAAGAGCAGTCTGGCGGTATCGTCGAAGTGAATGCCGCGCCGGGCCTGCGTATGCACCTGTCGCCCTCTTACGGCAAGGGCCGTAACGTGGGCGAGGCGGTGATCTCCACCATGTTTACACCGGGCGATGACGGCCGCATTCCGGTGGTAGCGGTGACCGGCACAAACGGTAAGACCACCACCGTGCGCCTGATCGCTCACCTGCTGATCAAGAGTGGTCTGCGTACCGGCATGACCAATACTGATGGCGTGTATGTGCAGGGCAAGCAGATCGACAGCGGTGATTGCTCCGGTCCGCGTAGTGCGCGCAGCGTGCTGATGCATCCGGATGTTGATGCCGCCGTGTTTGAAACCGCGCGCGGCGGCTTGCTGCGCGAAGGCCTTGCTTTTGATCGTTGCAAGGTGGCAGTCGTCACCAACATCGGCATGGGCGATCACCTCGGGCTGAACTACATCACCACCCTGGATGATCTGGCCGTGCTCAAGCGCGTGATCGTGCAGAACGTGGCTGACAACGGTTACGCCGTGCTCAATGCTGCTGACCCGATCGTGGCCGGCATGGCTGCCAATTGCCCGGGCCAGATCATTTACTTCGCCGCGGATCGCAATAACCCGGTGATGGCCACCCATCGTGCTCAGGGCAAGCGCGTGGTTTATGTCGAGAACGACGCCATCGTGTGTACCGAAGGCAAGAAATCACAGCGCATCTCGTTGGCCGGCGTGCCGATCACGCGTGATGGCACGATCAGCTTTCAGGTTGAGAACGTGATGGCGTCGGTGGCAGCGGCTTGGGGCGTCGGTCTTGAGTGGGATGTGATCCGCGCGGGTCTGGCCAGTTTCGTGGCCGATAGCGATAACGCGCCAGGGCGTTTCAACGTCTTCGATTACAAGGGTGCAACCATTATTGCTGACTACGGGCATAACCCGGACGCCATGCTGGCGCTGGTCAAGGCAGTCGAGGCCATGCCGGCCAAGCGTCGCTCGGTAGTGATCTCGGGCGCTGGGGATCGCCGCGATGAAGATATTCGTCAGCAAACCGAAATCCTCGGCGCTGCGTTTGATGGTGTGATCCTGTACCAGGATGCCTGTCAGCGCGGTCGTGCCGATGGTGAAGTGATCGGCCTCTTGCGCGAAGGGCTCAAGGGGGCTGTGCGTACTGCCGTGGTTGAGGAAATCAATGGTGAGTTCATCGCTATCGACCGGGCTTTGGAACTGCTTCAGCCGGGCGATCTGTGCCTGATCCTGATCGATCAGGTTGAAGAAGCGTTGGCGCATATTCGCCAGCGTGTGGCAGCGCAGTAAGCACAACTCAAGGCGCGAGCATCAAGGGCGGCTGCGGCCGCCTTTCAGCTTTCTGGAGGGCGATCATGAAGATCAAGCATCTGAGTGCTTTGTTGGTATCCGGGCTTTTGCTGCTTGCCTGTTCCACGCCGCAGATTCCTGTGGCCGGCACCCCGCAGATGGATGCACAGGCCAAAACCTTTGCAGTGCATCCGGCCCGCGCCCGGATCTATGTATATCGCAATCTCAGTAGTCTCAGCGAAGAGTTGCGGGTGAATGGTGTCGCAGTCGGCACGCTCATGGGCCGCAGTTATCTGCCGCTTGAAGTCTCTCCGGGTACTTATCGCCTGCAGGCCAAGCGTGAGCGCGAGACGATTCTGGAGTTGAATGTGCTGGCCGGGCGTAATTACTTCGTGCTGCTGGAGGCGATCGAATCGCCCATGAACTACCGCAGTTCGTTGCGAGAGGTGAGTGAGGCCGAGGCGCGCGAGGCGATCAAGAGCAGCCAACTGCTGCTGTCGTCGGTTTATCCGCTCAGCCCCTGAGGGGACGTCACGTCGACGAAAAAGAGCGCCCGCGGGCGCTTTTTTCGCGTTCTGCTGCGAGGCGAATTACTTCTTGGTTTTAGGGGCTGCCTGCGCCGTGACGGTGATGGCCAAGGCCTGGCTGAACACGCCTTCGACCTGATCACCGACCTTCACTTCCGCCAGCTTGGCCGGATCTTCCACCTTGAGTTCCACGATGCGACCAGCGGCGCCCTTTACAGTCACGAGTTTCTTGACGCTATCCACGGCAATCACGTCTGCCACGAACTGCACTTCGCGTTCGAACAGGGCGCCTGGCTTCTTGCCCTTGGGGGTACGGCCGACCATGGCTCCTGCCGTGGTGTGGGCTTCGCCTTTGACTTTCTTGAGCTGCATGGCAATGGCTTCAAAGTACTCGGCACTGACTTGATCACCTGCGCGCAGATTGTCCAGGTTACGGGCTTCCGCACCCGCGACCAAATCGAAAGTCTCGCCATCTTTGCTGCGCAGGGTCACCTTGCGGGATTTCAGGTTGACGGTGACCACCGTTGCTTCGAACTTGGCAGAAACCGCCATGCCGCCACCAGGCACACTGGCTGCTGCCGGCTCGGCAGCGAAGATCGGCGTGGCGAAGAGGCTAACGGTGAGCAGGGAGAGAGTGCAGAGTGCGCGCATGTGACGATCCTTGTGGTCAGAGTGAGAAACGGGAAGCGCTGGCGCATCGTTGAATGCCTTGATGGCCGGCGTATGGCGCTACGATCCGTGGGAACATAGCATGGATCAGATTCGTATTTTTTGCCCGCAGGGGCGGCTGCCGCCGCGCCCGGCCATCGGAGAGTTCTCATGCCTGGATCTGCCCGACTCGCCTTGCGTCTGATGCTTCTGTGCTATGCAATACGGGCCGCCGCCCCTTGTTCCGAGCTGAAGCTAGGTGGCGCGCAATGAAGTTCTTGCGTGGTGTGCTGCTGGCGTGCGTGTTGCTCATTGGTGCTTGTGCCACGCCGCGCCGCGATCCTGCGCGTAGCGAACTGCCCTTGCCGGAGCCCAACGATCCAACTCGGCTGGAGCAATTGGCGGAACAGGAACTGGGTACGAGCCCACAACTGAATGCCTTCCGTTTGCTCCCCGAGAGTGTCGAGGCTCTGCTGGCCCGCCTGATGCTGGCCCGCACCGCCGGACGCTCGCTGGACCTGCAGTACTACATCTGGCGCGATGACCTTACGGGGCGACTGTTGACCCAGGCATTGCTCGAAGCTGCCGATCGGGGTGTAAGGGTTCGCGTGCTGCTGGACGATGTGGGGAGCAGCGCCAATGACAAACTATTGCTGGCGCTGGATGCGCATCCACTGGTGGAAATCCGCCTGTTCAACCCCGTCAGCTCACGCTCCTTCCGTACCCTGGGCATGGTGCAGGACTTCTCGCGCATCAACCGGCGCATGCATAACAAGGCTTTCCTGGCTGATCGTAAGATGGCCATCGTGGGTGGGCGCAATATTGGTGATGAGTATTTCGGGGCCTCGAACGAGATTGCCTTCGGTGATCTTGATGTGCTGACCTTTGGCCCAGTGCTGTCGGAATTACAGGACTCCTTTCAGCGGTACTGGGATTCTCCGGCCGCTATTCCGATCGAGGATCTTCTGAACGACGTGGCGGGCCCTAATGAACTCGATGCCCTGCGCCGTGATCTGACTGGCTTTCTGAGCACACAGCGCGATAGTCCCTATGCGCAGCTTGGCAGCAGCATTCTGGCGACCTGGTTTGGCGATGCATCGATCACTTTTCACCGCGGTGATGCGCGCGTTCTGCAGGATGATCCTGCCAAGATCAGCCGCCCGCCGGGCAACATGGCTGGCACCCTGATCACCCAGTTTGGCTATTCGTTGGTTCAGCCTGCAGAAGAAGTCTTGCTCGTATCGCCCTACTTTGTGCCGGGCAAGGCCGGACTGGAGTGGTTTCGAGGCCTCACTGCGCGTGGCATACGGGTGACCGTACTGACCAATTCGCTGGCGGCTAGCGATGTGGCTGCGGTGCACTCCGGCTATGAACGCTATCGCAAGGAACTGCTGGCTGCCGGCGTGCGCCTGTACGAAATGCGCCCGGAATCGGACCCGGACGGTGAGCGCAAGCACACCCACATGTATCTAGGTTCTTCACGCGCTTCGCTGCACGCCAAGACCTTCGTTTTTGATCGGAGCTCGGTGTTCATCGGCTCGCTGAATCTGGATCCGCGCTCGGTGAAACTCAATACCGAGATCGGACTGCTGTGCGAGAGCCCGGCCATGGCCGAGGAGCTCTCAAGCGAGTTGGAGGATGAACTGGACGCCGTGGCCTGGCGGCTCGAACTGGCGGCAGACGGCAAAGGGCTCGTATGGGTGGAGCAGACTCCGGCGGGTGAGGTGCGTCACACACGTGAGCCACAGGCGAGCTCACTGCGCCGCTTCAGCGTCTGGCTGCTGGGGCTGCTGCCGATAGAGTCACTGTTGTGATGCTTGTGCTGACGAGCCCCTTTGCTACTAAAGTGTTAATGGGTGGCTATATACTTCATGGCGTTTGGTTGGGGCTGATGCCGATTGCGCATGTCGGCTTGCGGCTTCAGAATTTACGCCATTAGTCGTAGACCCATCCTGAAGGGCGGCCAGCTGCCGCTGGAGGAGTGCTTGCGTGCAAGAAAACCAGACAGGAATGGAAGGACCACTCCTGTTCGCTGAGGATGACACTGCCGGGGAAGTACCCAGGCGCCTGAAAAGCTGGCGCTGCCTGATTGTGGACGACGACGAGGGCGTCCATCAGTCCCTTGCTTTCGCCATGAATAACCTGCCGGTGCTCGAAGGGCGCATCGAGTGGCTGCACGCCTATACCGCCCGCGAAGCACGTGAAATCCTCGAGCGTGAGCGTGATGTGGCAGTGATCATGCTTGACGTGGTGATGGAGCATGAGCAGGCCGGCCTTGAACTTGTGCGCGTGATCCGTAACGAGCTAGGGCTGAACGACACCCGCATCATCCTGCACACAGGCCAGCCGGGCTTCGCGCCAGAAATCACCGCGATCCGCGAATACGACATCAACGATTACCGGACCAAGGCCCAACTGACGCGCGGCCATGTGTATACCTGCCTGTCCTCGGCCATTCGTACCTATCGCCAGATCCGTGCAATTGCCCAGGGGCGCGAGCAACTGCGGCGCATTATTGAAGCCGGTGACGAGCTGATGATGCAGGTGGATGAAGCGGCCTTTGCGCGTGGCGTGCTGGCCCATTTTGCCCAATTGCTCGATACCGGCTTGTCTGGTTTCGCACTGACGGCAACCCGGCCCGATAGCCTGAGCCTGCAGCCCTTGCTGGTGGCCGAGGGTCAGCACGCTGGCCGTGCCGGGCGCTCCCTGAATGCCAGCGAGGCGGCTGAAGCCTTGGCCTGTTGCCTGCAAAGTTTGAGCGGGCACGGCGTTGCCTGGGGCGCTCGGGGCGCAGCTTTGTGCATCCGGAGCCATCCTGGCGCAGTGTTGTGCCTCTACCTGGATCTTCAGGTGCCGGACCCGGAATCGGTTGACCCCGGAGTGATCGATGTCTTTGCCGGGCACTTTGCTTCCTGCCTGGACAACCGCAGCCTGCTGCACCAACTGCAGCACGACGCTTATCACGACCGCCTCTCCGGGTTGCCGAACCGGCGCGCGCTCGGTGAGGAGCTGGGGCGCTGCCTGGTCGCAGGCCAGACTTCTGGCCTCTCGCTGGCCCTGATCGATATCGATGCCTTCGGCGAGATCAACGAAACCCTCGGCCACGCTTTCGGCGATGAACTGCTGCGCGGCATTACGGCGCGCCTGCGTACCTCCGCCACCCCCGAAGTCATGGTGGCGCGCATCTCGGCGGACATCTTTGCCGTGCTGGGGGCCGAGCGCCGCATCACGCCGGAATTCGTGTTGCCCCTGTTTGCGGAGCCGTTCACTGTGGGGGGCGAGGAAAGCATGGTCTCCGTTACGGTCGGCTTTACCCGCCTGGGAGACGTAGAGGCGCAGGCGGGAGGGGAGTTGCTTGAAGCCGCTTTCCAGGCCCTGCGTTATGCCAAGACCTATCAGCGTGGCCAACTCGCCTGGTATGACCCGGCACTCACCTCGCAGACCCATGAGCGGGTGCGCCTGCTCAATGGTTTGCGCCATGCCCTGCAGGGCGACGGGCTATATGTGGTGTTTCAGCCTCAGGTGTCACTGGAGGACCAGCGCCTGATCGGTCTGGAAGCCCTGATGCGCTGGCGTACAGAGGATGGCAGCGTGATTCCGCCGGATCGCTTCATCCCGGTGGCTGAGCAGTCCGGCCTGATTCGCGAGCTAGGTTTTTTCGTGCTGCGTGAAGCCTGCTCTTTGCTGGCCCGTCTGCACGCCGAAGGGCATGCCGGTGTGCGCATGGCGGTCAACGTGTCGGCGGTCCAGTTCCGCAATCCGTCATTTCTCAGTGAATTGCGCCAGATCGTCGGTGCCAGCGGTATGGATGCGCATTATCTGGAACTCGAAATCACCGAATCGATTGCGATGGAAGATTCCGCCTATGTGCGCGAGGCACTGGAAGCTTTGCGTACGATGGGGGTGCAACTGGCTGTGGATGATTTCGGTACTGGCTATTCCTGTCTCGCGCAGCTCAAGCAGCTGGCATTCAATCGCCTGAAGATCGACAAGGCGTTCGTTCACGATCTCAGCGAGGAGGAGGCGGATGCGAGTATTGCCGGCGTGGTGATCCAGATCGGCCAGCGTCTGGGCAAGGAGGTCATTGCGGAAGGCGTGGAAACCGAGGCCCAAGCCCAGATCCTTGGGCGCCTGGGCTGCCGTGAGGCGCAGGGTTATCTGTATGGCCGGCCGATGCCGGTGGCAGAGCTCTATCGCTGGTTGAAGTCACGCGCCTGAGTATTGTCAGAGAATGTGGCCGCGCCATGGCTTTCTGGCGCCGGCCAAACTTCCTGCCTATAATCCGGACTCTCCGAGGAGCGCTGCGAGAGCGTTGGGTGCTTCCACCCACGATCCCAGGCTCGGAGTTTCGCCAGCGCCAAGCGCGGCAGGATTCAACTGCGCTCACCTGTTCAACCGTGCCGGGCACGGGAAGACGGTGAGCCCCTTTGTAAGCTCCCCTCCCGCTCGGCCACCTGTTCATGGAGAACATCGTGGCTCAATTCAATGATTACGTGATTGCCGATCTCAAGCTGGCCGACTGGGGTCGCAAGGAGATCCTCATTGCCGAAACCGAAATGCCGGGCTTGATGGCCATTCGCGAAGAGTTCGCGAAGGCTCAGCCGCTCAAGGGCGCGCGCATCACCGGCTCGCTGCACATGACCATCCAGACCGCCGTGCTGATCGAGACGCTGACCGCTCTCGGCGCCGAAGTGCGCTGGGCCTCGTGCAACATCTTCTCGACCCAGGATCACGCCGCCGCCGCAATTGCCGCCGCGAACATCCCGGTCTTCGCAGTCAAGGGCGAAACGCTGGTCGACTACTGGGACTACACCCATCGCATCTTCGAATGGGCCGACGGCGGCTACTCGAACATGATTCTGGATGACGGCGGCGACGCCACCCTGCTGCTGCATCTGGGCGCCAAGGCCGAGAAGGATCTGTCTGTCATCAGCAAGCCAGGCTCCGAAGAAGAAACCATCCTGTTCGCCGCGATCAAGGCCAAGCTGGCAATCGACCCGAGCTGGTACTCCGTGCGTCTGGCCGCCATCAAGGGCGTGACCGAAGAAACAACCACCGGCGTGCATCGCCTGTACCAGATGCATGCGCGCGGCGACCTGAAGTTCCCGGCGATTAACGTCAATGACTCGGTCACCAAGAGCAAGTTCGACAACCTCTACGGCTGCCGCGAGTCGCTGGTGGACGGCATCAAGCGCGCCACCGACGTGATGATCGCCGGCAAGGTCGCCGTGATCGTCGGCTACGGCGACGTGGGCAAGGGCTGCGCTCAGGCCATGCGCGCGCTGTCGGCACAAGTGTGGGTTACCGAAATCGACCCGATCTGTGCCCTGCAAGCCGCCATGGAAGGCTATCGCGTCGTGACCATGGAGTACGCTGCCGACAAGGCCGACATCTTCGTGACGACCACCGGCAACTTCCACGTCATCACCCATGACAACATGGCCGCGATGAAGAACAACGCCATCGTCTGCAACATCGGCCACTTCGACAACGAAATCGATGTCGCCTCGCTGGAGAAGTACCAGTGGGAAGAGATCAAGCCGCAAGTCGATCACGTCATCTTTCCGGACGGCAAGCGCATCATCCTGCTGGCTAAAGGCCGTTTGGTGAACCTGGGCTGTGGCACGGGCCACCCGAGCTACGTGATGTCATCAAGCTTCGCCAACCAGACCATCGCGCAGATCGAGTTGTTCACGCGCACCGCTGAATACCCGGTGGGCGTGTACACCCTGCCCAAGCATCTGGATGAGAAGGTCGCGCGCCTGCAATTGAAGACGCTCAACGCCCAGCTCTCCGTGCTGCGCCCCGATCAGGCCGCCTATATCGGCGTGCCGGTTGAAGGCCCGTACAAGGCTGATCACTACCGTTACTGAGCGACCTTGAACCACGCCGGCGCAAGCCGGCGCGGGCCTGCCCCATGGATTCCTTTCACGGCCGCCATTCGCGACTCAAGACGGCTCCGCTTGCTGAATCGGCAATACCGGAGCGCACCGCATCACGCGCCGACCAGTTGCTGGTTGAGCGTGGTCTGGCAGAGTCTCGCACGACTGCGCAGCGCATGATCGGGGCCGGCCGGGTGAGCTGGCAGGATCTGGGGAGCGTGAAGGTGGTACGCAAGGCATCCGAGTCAATTCCGGGCACGGCTGAAATCCTGATTGAGCCCGATGAGGCGGATCGCTATGTGTCGCGAGGCGGCCTCAAGTTGGCTGGCGCGCTGAGCAGCGTCGGGCTGGATGTGACTGGCTTGCATTGCCTGGATCTCGGTCAGAGCACCGGCGGCTTTACGGATTGCTTGCTGCAAGCCGGCGCAGCCAGTGTGCTGGGCATCGAGGTCGGCCATGGCCAGCTTCATCCACGCTTGCATGGCGAGCCTCGCTGCAGCACGATCGAGGGCCTGAATGCACGTGATTTGCATGCAGCCCAATTGGGCGAAAGCATGCCGGAAGCGGGTTTTGATCTGATCGTTTGCGATGCGAGCTTCATTTCGCTGACGCTCCTGCTGCCGCAATGGCCGACTCTGATGGCGGCAAATGGGCGCGCGCTGGCGCTGGTCAAGCCTCAGTTCGAACTGGGGCCGCAAGCCCTCGGCAAGGGGGGCGTCGTGCGCGACCCCGCGTTGTATCCGGCGGTCGAAGCGCGCATCCGCTCGGCCTGTCAGGTCGCTGAATTGGACGTGCTGAACTGGTGCGATAGCCCGATCACAGGCGGCGATGGCAATCGCGAATTTTTCGTCTTCGCTCGCAAAGCGCAGGCCTGAGGAAAGAACATGAGCAAGAAACTTGAATTCAGTCTCGAATTCTTCCCGCCGGCAACGGCGGAAGGTGTGGAAAAGCTGCGTGGCGTGCGCACCGAACTGGCGGCGTTGGGCCCGGAGTTCATTTCCGTGACCTACGGTGCGGGTGGCTCCACGCGTGACCGTACCCTTGAAGTCGTGCGCGAGATCCGCGCTGCCGGCATCGACGCCGCCCCACATCTTTCCTGCATCGGCTCCACCCAGGCCAGCATCCGCGATCACCTCGCCGAATTCCGCGAAATGGGCGTTAAACGCATCGTTGCGCTGCGTGGAGATCTGCCTTCCGGCATGGCCGACCCGGGCGAGTTCCGTTATGCCAACGAACTGGTCGAATTCATCCGCAAGGAGACCGGCGAAGAATTCTTCCTTGAGGTTGCTTCCTATCCAGAGGTTCATCCCCAGGCTCGCAGCTATGAGGCAGATCTCAAGGCTTTCGTGAACAAGGTCAATGCTGGCGCCAATTCATCGATCACCCAGTATTTCTACAACGCAGATGCCTATTTCACCTTCTGCGATGCGGCACGAGAGGCGGGGGTTCGTATTCCCATCGTGCCGGGCATCATGCCGATCGCCAGCTTCAGCAAACTCGCTCGTTTCTCAGAGAGCTGTGGTGCAGAAATCCCGCAGTGGATGCGCCGCAAGTTTGAAGGTTTTGGTGATGATGCTGAAAGCGTGCGTGCCTTCGGCCTGGATGTGGTCACCGGTCTGTGCGAGCGTCTGATTGCGGGTGGTGCACCGAGCCTGCACTTCTATACGCTGAATCAGACAGCTCTGACCCGAGAGCTATGCCAGCGCCTGGGGCTCGCCTGAAACTTTGGCGCAAAAAACGTTTGACATGGCCTGAATAGGTTTCTATAATTCTGATTCTTCGCTTTCGGCGGGTCGTTAGCTCAGTTGGTAGAGCAGCGGACTTTTAATCCGTTGGTCGCAGGTTCGAATCCCGCACGGCCTACCAATCAAAGGTAGAAGCGAAGCAGATTTTGGGGGTATAGCTCAGTTGGTAGAGCAGTTGACTCTTAATCAATTGGTCGTAGGTTCGAATCCTACTGCCCCTACCAAATATGTAAAAAGCCCAGTCTTCGGACTGGGCTTTTTACATTCCGGAGAAGCTAGGAAAAAGCCCGATCGAGATCGGGCTTTTTTTATACGCGTTACTTGGCGCTGTTCAGAGACTGCAGAAGGTCAGCTCGAAGGGGATGTCGGCTTCGGACTGGCGCGGACGGGAGATGACATCCGGGGCCACGAAGCGGATGTTGAACGCGTATTTGTTGGCACTGATCTCTGGGACGGCGCTGATTTCACGCGCAAGACGTACGCGGACCAATTGGGCACTACGGCCGGTCATCATGATCTGGTAGCTGCCGCGTTTGGCGAGTTGGCTTTCGGAGCGACCGCTTTCACGCAGCAGGCGTAGCACGATGGTGAGACCGTCGCGAATCGGCAGCATGGGATTGAGCCAGGTTGTCAGATCGTGCCTGCGCAGATGGAAATCCCGGTTGAGCCAGAAGTGGTAGGAGGGCAGGTCGAATTCACAAGCGCCTCCCGGGATGGCCGTGCGCGAGCGAATCGCCATCAGCCACTCTGATTCTCGCAGATACTGACCGATGCGGCCTGCCATGGCCAGCAGCGCACTGCTGGCCTGCTCGATCTCATAGAGTGCACCGGACAAGGCTTCTTCGGAAATCTGTGGATTGTCGCGGAAGGCGAGCAGGATCTGACGCTGACGCTCAAGCTCCTGAACCAGATCAACTTTCAGATCGGCACGACCGGCTACGTCGAGAATCTCGAATAACGCCAGAAGGGCTGTGTGGTGTTCGTAGGGGCCGTCGGCAAGGGAGAAGTGCAGGACCTTGTCGAAGAGGTCTTCCAGCCGCAGCAGAGTGCGGATGCGTTCGCCGAGAGGGTATTCGTAGGTGATCACCGCTGGCCGCTACCGGGAAGATGTGTGCTTTGCAGGCGTTGGAGTGCCCGCATCATATCATCAAGGATTCTGATTGGGCTGAGCTGCCAGCTGCAGATAGTGCGCATGCAGCTTGGCAACCTGCGCGGGAAGTGCAGCAGGTGGGCCTGAGTTGTCGAGAACGTCATCCGCGACAGCAAGACGCGCAGCGCGCGTGGCCTGGCTGGCGATGATCCGGCGCGCCTCGGCTTCCGCCAGGCCGCTGCGTGCCATGACGCGCTGAAGCTGGATATCTTCCGTACAGTCGATGAGTAGAACACGCCGGCATAGCGGCAGATAGTGGCCGGTTTCTACCAGAAGCGGGACTGCCAGCAACACGTAAGGGGCTGCGCAGGATTTCAGCTGCGCGAGGCTGGTGCTGCGGATCAGGGGGTGCAGAATGGCTTCGAGCTCGGTGCGGCGAGATGGTTCGGCAAACACCAGGGCTCGCATCGCGGCGCGGTCCAGTGCGCCATCCGGGCGCTGCATGTCCGTACCGAAGCTGGCCAGGATAGCGGGCATGGCGGCTCCGCCGGGCGCTGTGAGTTGGTGGGCAATCCGGTCTGTGTCGACGAGCCCGGCGCCGTGAGCCGTAAAAAGCTCCGAGACAGTGCTTTTGCCACAGGCAATGCCGCCAGTGAGTCCGATGATGCAGGCGTGTGCTTGCTCAGCCTGGCTGGCAGTCTTCACGCTGCGCTTCCTTGAGGCGGGACATGAGATCCTCCACCAGCGGCAGAACCTTGCCGGCGCTGCCGCGCACTTCAACCCTGGCCGCAAAGTTGGTGTTGTCGCGTACGGTGATGCGCGCGGTTTTCACATTTTTCTTCTGCAGCTGTTCGATCAGGCGTTTCGCGGCCTCTTCACTGCGGAACAGGCCCAGCGAGATGGCGAACTGGTTGGGGCCTGCTTCACGCACAATGATGTAATCAGTAATGCCAGCCTTGGCGAGGATTTCTCCGCGTCTGGCGGCGCCGTCCTTGCCGCCACCAGGCGGAATGTTGACCCAGTAAGAGCTTGGCAGCACACCGCTGGCCTTGAGTTTGACGGCTTCGCCGAGCGGGCTGGCGATGGTCGTGATCTGGGTCACGTCGTCTGCCCCGAGGTGTTTCAATGCCACGCAGGCTGCTGCATCCGGATTACTGGTGACGGCTGCCGGAGCGGGGGCGTTTACAAGCACAGGCTGCGGTGAGGCGGAAGCGAGCGAGGCTGCCGGGCCGGTGTTGAGCAGAATGATCTTTTCGGCAGAGAGTTGGCGCTTCAGGCGCTCGGCTTCACCACCGGCTTGCCAGGGCGCTTGGACGCCTGCCAATCCGAGGCCGCTGAACAGGGTCAGCACGATGTTGATGGCGAGCAGCAGGTAGAAGAAGGTGCGGAGGATCTGCATGGTGGGATTATCCTGCGAGGCGTTACGCTCTCCAAGCCTTGTCGTCAGTTTCCGAGCGGTCCATTGCTATCGCCAGCAGGCCTTGTAGGACCAGATCGGACTGCAGGCGTGCGGCGCTCCCCAGGTGCGGCAGGAGGCGTGCGCCGTTTCCACCGGCAACGAGAATTGGCGTGCTTGGCGGAAGTTGCATGGCCATCAGTTGGATGGCTCCCGCTTGGGCCAGTAGGCAGCCGCTGGCAATGGCGTCATGGGTGTTGCGTGGCGGCATGACGTAGTTGCCCCTGCTGCGTGGCAGACCGGCCGTGTTGTGGGTCAATGCGTCGAGCATCAGCTCCAGCCCGGGCAGGATGCTGCCACCAGCAAAGTTGCCGGTGTCTTGCACGATGTCGATGGTCGTAGCGGTGCCAGCGCAGACAACTAGCGCGTTGCTGCGCAGCAGATGCCAGGCGCCGATCGCGGCTGCCCAGCGATCCGCACCGAGGCTGGCGGGGTGTTCGTAGTCGTTACGCAGGCCGCAGCGCATGGCGCTGGCCATGAGCCATTCACGCGAAGCGTGGATGTCAGTGAGCAGGCGCTCCAGGTGTGTAGCGACGCCGGGGCCTGCGACGTTGGCAATCACGATGCGGGCGGGAGCGAAGCCGTCGGGAAGCGCCAGTCCAGGCGCGTCGAGCGCTACCGCATGCTGGCTCAGCCACTGGCTGCCATCATGGCAGGCGTACTTGAGGCGGGTATTGCCGGCGTCGATCAGCAGATACATGTCATGCGTCCTCCGCCAAGGCCAGACGCAGGCTCAGGTCGCCACTGGTAATCAGTACGCGCGCACCACAAGCGGTCAGCAATTCCAGCGCCCCCTCTGCGTTGGCGTGGCCGCAGCGCCCGGTGTGGCTACCGCTCTCGGAAGAGACTGTGACGGGCAGACCGTACAAGGCGTTGCGGGCGGCCCAGTCCTGGCGCAGGGCGGCGAAGCCCGCGCGGGCAAAGTGATCGAGACGTAGCGCAAGCTGGCTCAGAATCGTGCCCAACACCTGTTCGCGGGTGAGCTCGGGAAGGGCTTCGTCGAGGCTGGCGAAGGCCTGGTCGATGCCTGCATCGCGGGCGGCATCGCGCCGCAGGTTGAGGCCTATGCCGATGATGAGTCCTAGCCCGGCTTCATCCGATTCGACCTCGATCAGTACGCCGCCGAGCTTGCGCCCAAACAGCCAGATGTCATTGGGCCACTTGAGGCCCACCGCAGGGACGTTCAGGCTCTCCAGCGCTTGAGCCACGGCAAGGCCAACCGCAAGGCTGAGGCCTGCGCTTGAGCAGCCAGGGGCGAGACGCCAGAGTAGCGAAAAGGTGAGGCTGGAAGATGCGTTGCCGGAGCGCCAGCTGCGGCCCCGGCGTCCGCGCCCGGCGGTTTGCTCGTCGCATACCACGACGCTGCCCGAGGGTACGCCTTGGGATGCGCGCGCCAGCAAGACGCTATTGGTGGAGTCGCAGCGCTCGATATGGTCGACATCAAAGCGCGCGCGCTGGTCGCCCAGCGCGACGAGGAGTGCGGTGTAATCGAAAACAGCGGGCATCCGTGAAAAGGCGGGGGCGGAAAGCCCGGAGTCTAGCCCGAAACAGCGCTGTTTACTCTTCGTTGCGACCTGCGTCGATGCCCAGCTCCTGGATCTTGCGGGTGATGGTATTGCGGCCGATGCCGAGTACCTGGGCGGCCTCCACGCGCCGTCCACCCGTGCTGGCGAGTGCTCGCAGGATCAGGCTTTTCTCGAATTCGCGGCTGAGGCGGTCGAAAACTTCGCCGGGAGCGCTGGCAATCAGCCGGTCGGCTTCGGCATTCAGGGCGGAGAGCCAGTCGCCCGCTGCGCCACCGCCGGTGGTGCTGGGGACCGCATCCCGCATTTCAGCAGGCAGGTCGGCCACGTCAACGCTCTGGCCAGGAGCCATCACAGTGAGCCAGTGGCAGAGGTTTTCGAGCTGACGCACGTTGCCGGGGAAGTCAAAGGCCTGTAGACGCTTGAGGGCGGCATCGGTGAGGCGCTTGGTTTCGACGCCGAGTTCCTGGCTGCTATGAGCAAGGAAGTGCTTGGCCAGTAACGGAACGTCTTCCCGGCGCTCACGTAACGGCGGCAGGCGCAGACGTATTACATCGAGGCGGTGAAACAGATCTTCACGGAACAGACCATCGCGGACGCGCTGCTCAAGATGCTGGTGGGTGGCGGCGATCACACGCACGTTGGCCTTCACCGGGGTGTGGCCGCCGACGCGGTAGAAGTGCCCATCGGAGAGCACACGCAGCAGACGCGTCTGCAGTTCCGCCGGCATGTCGCCGATTTCGTCGAGGAACAGGGTGCCGCCTTCTGCCTGCTCAAAGCGGCCGCGGCGCTGGGCTGCTGCACCGGTGAAGGCGCCACGCTCATGACCGAAGAGTTCGGATTCGAGCAGGTCTTTCGGAATCGCGGCGGTGTTGATAGCGACAAACGGACCGTCCTTGCGCGGGCTGTGGCGGTGCAAGGCGCGCGCTACGAGCTCTTTGCCGGTGCCGGACTCGCCATTGATCATCACGGTGGCTGAAGATTGCGACAGGCGGCCGATGGCGCGGAACACCTCCTGCATCGAGGCTGCCTGACCAAGAATTTCAGGCACCGAGCTGGCTTGTTCTTCTGCACCTTCCTGGTGCGTGCTTTCCTTTAGGGCGCGTTGCAGCAGATCGAGAGCCTGATCTACGTCAAAGGGCTTGGGCAGGTATTCAAAGGCGCCGCCCTGAAAGGCGGAGACCGCGCTGTCCAGATCCGAGTAGGCGGTCATGATGATGACCGGCAGGTTGGGGTATTTTTCCTTGGCCCTTTGCAGCAGGACCAGGCCGGACTCACCCGGCATATGAATGTCGGAGATCAGCACCTGGGGAGGCGTGGCGCCGCTATCGAGCACCGTGAGTGCTTCGCTGGCGGAGGAGAAGCTGCGGTGCGCAATGTTTTCGCGGGCTAGGGATTTTTCCAGCACCCAGCGGATGGAGCGGTCGTCGTCAACGATCCAGACTGCGTTCATGTCGTGTATTCCGTTGTTCTGCTTGTCGGGGGCTTCGTGCCTCAGGCCTGGGTGATCGGCAGGAGGATGGTGAAGCAGGTTCGGCCGGGGTCGCTCTCTAGATCGATGGTGCCCTGATGCTGTTCGACAAAACTCTGTGCGATCGACAGACCGAGGCCCGTGCCGCCTTCACGTCCCGACACCAGCGGGTAGAAGATCTTGTCGCGGATTTCCAGCGGGATGCCCGGTCCGTTATCGATTACTTGCAATTCCAGTGCCAGCTTGTGGCGTTTCTTGGCCAGGGTGACCTGACGGGCAGCTCGGGTACGCAGCGTGATGCAGCCTTGACCTTCCATGGCTTGGGCGGCATTACGTGAAATATTCAGGATGGACTGGATCAGCTGCTCGCGATCAGCCGTCAGCATCGGCAGGCTGACGTCATAATCTCGCCGCACCGTGACGTCCGGAAACTCGGCCTGAACGAGACGCAGGACGCGCTCAAGCACATCATGCACATTCACCACCGAGGGGTGCATCATGCGGTGCGAATTGAGCAGGCGGTTCATCAGATCCTGCAGGCGATCAGCCTCGGCAATGATGACCTGGGTATATTCGCGCCACTCCGGGTTGTCCAGTTCGCGCTCAAGTAGCTGAGCCGAGCCACGGATGCCGCCGAGCGGGTTCTTGATCTCGTGAGCGAGGTTGCGGACGAGTTCGCGATTGACCTGCTGCTGCTCGGCCAGGCGTTCTTCACGGGCCACCTTGAGCTGGGCGTCAATCGGGCGAAACTCCAGCAGCAGACGTGCGGGTTGCAGATCGATGGGGGTGGCGGTGCAGTCGACATGCAGCACCAGCGTATTGGGCCGGCGGATAGCGAGATTCTGTCCGGTGTGGCTCCAGTTGTTGGCCAGCGCATTGTCCAGCGCCGCCCACAGGCCAGGGATGTCACCGAGCAGGGCCGATAGATGGTGACCGAGAATCTGCCGGCCGCTGGTTGCGAACAAGTGTTCGGCCGAGGGGTTGACGTAGCAGACCGAGCGGTCTGCGCTGATCATCACGACGGCTGAGGACAGCAGCTCAAGGCCGGCCGTGGATGCACTCAGCGTGTTTGATTGCGGGTTCAGGCTTGGAGGGCTCATAAGCGATCAACGCAAGCAAGAAGCACGCCGCGATTATTTCAGCTTGGCAATTTCCTTGTTCAGGGATTCGACATTGCGCTCATGAAGTGCGACTTTGTCCTTGTACGACTGAATGCGGTCGATGTATTTCTGGTAGTTCTTCTCGTCTCCGAGACGCACAGCTTCCTGTTCAGCCAGATCCTTCCGGGCTTGTGCCAGCAGTTTTTGCTCTGTCTCCAGTTCGGTTTCGAGGATCTTGCGGCGATCGTTGTCGCGGCCCTTCTGGGTGTCGGTATCGACCTTGGGAAAGGCTGCAGGAGAGGGCTGGGCGGAGGATTTTCGCTGTGCCGGCACAGTGGTGACGGGCTGTTCCTTGGTCATCAGGGAGCAGGCCTTGCGTTGCCCGGCTTCCGGTTTGTCATTGGTGTAAGTGGTGTGGCCAGAGTCGTCCACACACTTGTAGATGTCGGCCAGTGCGTTGCCGGTCAGCAGACTGATACTCAGGACAAAGACGTAATGAAGTGGGCGCATGACAGGTTCCGCAGGAGGGTTGCTTGGAGTTTAAGGCGCGAGGCGCAAAACGCAAACTGCGCGCCGACCTGATGCCGGGCGGGCCGGGTGGGCGGCAAAAAAAAGGACGGGCAAGCCCGTCCTTTTTTACGCAGGGGCCGAAGCCCCTGTACGCATCGCTGATTACAGCGAGTAGTACATGTCGAATTCCACCGGGTGGGTGGTCATGCGGGTGCGGTTCACTTCGCCCATCTTCAGCTCGATGTAAGCGTCGATGAACTCGTTGCTGAACACGCCGCCACGGGTCAGGAACTCGCGGTCAGCGTCGAGTGCAGCCAGCGCTTCTTCCAGCGAGGCGCAAACGGTCGGGATCAGTTTGTCTTCTTCCGGCGGCAGGTCGTACAGGTTCTTGTCGGCCGGTTCACCCGGGTGGATCTTGTTCTGCACGCCGTCCAGACCGGCCATCAGCAGAGCCGAGAACGCCAGGTAGGGGTTGGCCAGCGGATCCGGGAAGCGGGCTTCGACGCGGCGAGCCTTGTCCGATTGCACGTGCGGGATGCGGATCGAGGCGGAACGGTTGCGAGCCGAGTAGGCCAGCTTGACCGGAGCTTCGTAGTGCGGAACCAGGCGCTTGTAGGAGTTGGTGCCCGGGTTGGTGATGGCGTTCAGTGCCTTGGCGTGCTTGATGATGCCGCCGATGTAGTACAGAGCGAAGTCAGACAGGCCAGCGTAGCCGTTGCCGGCGAACAGGTTCTTGCCATCCTTCCAGACGGACTGGTGCACGTGCATGCCGGAACCGTTGTCACCCACGATGGGCTTGGGCATGAAGGTGGCAGTCTTGCCGTACTGGTGAGCAACGTTGTGCACCACGTACTTCAGGGTCTGGGTCCAGTCAGCGCGTTGCACCAGAGTGCTGAACTTGGTGCCGATTTCGTTCTGGCCTGCGGTAGCCACTTCGTGGTGGAACACTTCGACCGGGATGCCCAGTTGTTCGAGCAGCAGCACCATGGTGGCGCGGATGTCTTGGTGGCTATCAACCGGGGGAACCGGGAAGTAGCCGCCCTTGACGGTCGGACGGTGGCCGATGTTGCTGCCGTCCTGATCTTCAGCGGTGGCCCATGCGCCTTCGTCGGACTTGATCTTGACGAAGCAGCCAGAGATGTCGGCAGACCAGCTCACGCCGTCGAAGATGAAGAATTCGGGTTCCGGGCCGAAGTAGGCGGTGTCGCCCAGGCCGGAGGACTTCAGGTAGGCTTCAGCGCGCTTGGCGATGGAGCGCGGGTCGCGGTCGTAGCCCTTGCCGTCGGACGGTTCGATCACGTCACAGGTGAGGATGACGGTGGTTTCGTCGAAGAAGGGGTCGATCTTGGCGGTGGAGGGGTCCGGAGCCAGCAGCATGTCGGAGGCTTGAATGCCCTTCCAACCAGCGATGGAGGAGCCGTCGAAAGCGTGGCCGTGGTCGAACCACTCTTCGTCCACCACATGCGACGGAACGGTCACGTGTTGTTCCTTGCCGCGGGTGTCGGTAAAGCGCAGGTCCACGAACTTGGCGTCGTTTTCCTTGATCAGCTTGAGTACGTCTTGAGGGGTCATTTAACTCTCACTCCTGGTGTGTTGAACCGAGATGGACAAACCTGTCCGCGCCAGCTGGGCTGTGCGTTAACGTCGGACAGGAAGCATGTACCATGCCATAGGGCGGGGCGGATTTCCGCGTTCGACGTATTCCGGCCAAAAGGGCACCGGCCTACAGGGAGCGGCAATTGTGCCACAAGCGTCCTGCAAGGTGATTTTCTGTGTCAGCACCAAAACAGCGCATTGATTGTCTTTGATGCACCAGCATGGTGTTTTTTTGCTTTTGGGGTCTCACGGGCCATACTTCCTGCTCCCGACAAACTGAGTAAGAGTTGAAGCCATGGCTAGTCTGAGTGAGTTGCTGGGTCTGGCGCGCGAGCGTGCCGAAAAGATGAATCTGCCGTACGCTGGGGCGCTGACGCCAAGGGAGGCGTATCGCGTGCTGGAGCTTGCCGGTGGAGCGGCGCGTATTGTGGACGTACGTACGCGCGCCGAACTCGACTGGGTCGGACGGATTCCGGGCGCTGTTGAAATCGAGTGGAACAGCTATCCCGGCAGTGTGCCCAACCCGGATTTCGAGCTGCAGCTGAAGAAACAGGTTGATAACGAGGCCTTGCTGATGTTCATTTGCCGTAGTGGCGCCCGCTCGCACAACGCGGCGATGGCTGCGGCGGCGGCTGGGCTGGCCGAGTGTTACAACGTTCTCGAAGGTTTTGAGGGGGACAAGGATGCGCATGGTCGGCGCGGCAAGATAGGCGGCTGGCGTCATGCGGATTTGCCTTGGTCGCAATCCTGACTCGGCATTGAGGTGTAATGAGCTGTTCACGGTCTGACTGCGAGGCCGTGATCAGGGCTCATGCGCTGCTCGGAATCCTCATTGATCAACATAAACTCCGGTTCCTGTGCTGCTCTTCACCCTGCTGACGGCCTCTCGCTACAGATCGTGAACAGCTTCTAAGGAGCGCTGCGCGAGGGGTAGAATCCGTCTTCCCTGGGGTTTCCCCTTGCTCCTCCCCTCACGGCAATGCAACAGATCATTTCCTTCGACCACTTCAATGCTCTCAAGGATGCCGAGGCACATGCGCGCATCCGCGCCGCCAAGGAAAAGCTTGGCAAGCGCGTCGTGTTGCTGGTGCACCATTACCAGCGGGCCGATGTGTACCAGCACCTGGATCTGACTGGCGATTCGCTCAAGCTCTCGCGCCTGGCAGGTGAGACGGATGCCGAGTACATCGTGTTCTGCGGCGTGCACTTCATGGCCGAAGTGGCGGACATCCTGTCCAAGCCGAATCAGATCGCGATCCTGCCGGATCTGGCCGCAGGCTGTTCGATGGCTGACATGGCTAATCTGGCCAAGGTCGAGCGTTGCTGGCGTGAGTTGCGCGAGGTGCTGGGTACGCCCGATGAACAGGTAACTCCGGTGACCTACATCAACTCGGCGGCAGACCTGAAAGCCTTCTGCGGCGAGCATGGCGGCATCGTATGCACTTCCAGTAATGCACCGAAGATCCTCGAATGGAGCTTTGCCCAGCGCGAGAAGATCCTGTTTTTTCCGGATCAGCATCTGGGCCGCTGGAGCGGCTACAAGATGGGCATTCCGCTGGAAGACATGATGGTGTGGGATCCGGATCAGCCCTATGGCGGCCTGACTCATGAGCAGATCAAGAAGGCCAAGATGCTGCTGTGGAAGGGCCACTGCGCGGTACATCAGATGTTCCAGCCCTCGCACATCGCCAACTGGCGTAAGGCGAATCCGGATGGCATGGTCATTTCGCATCCGGAGTCGGCATTCGAGGTCTGTCAGGCGTCCGATTATGTGGGTTCCACCGAGTACATCATCAAGGTGGTGAAAGAGGCTGCGCCGAATACCAAGTGGCTGGTCGGCACCGAACTGAATCTGGTTAACCGCCTTGCTGAGGAGGTGAAGCACGAGGGCAAGCTGGTGCAGTTCATGAGCCCGATGGTGTGCATGTGCTCGACCATGCAGCGCATCGATCCGCAGCATCTGGCGTGGACACTGGAGAACTTGGCTGCCGGCAAGATCGTCAACCATATCAGCGTGCCTGCCCACGAGGCCGCGTTGGCGAAGCTCTCGCTGGAGCGCATGCTGGCCGTATCCTGAGCGCCGTTCGCGGAGACCATGGCAAACAGCCTGCGCATCTGCAGTTACAACATCCACAAGGGCTTCTCGCATCTGAATCGCCGTATGGTGATTCACGAGATGCGGGAGTGTCTGCACCGGCTTGATCCGGACATCTATCTGCTGCAGGAAGTGCAGGGCTTGCACCTGAAGCATGCGGCCCGGCACCATGACTGGCCCGAACAGCCTCAGCATGAGTTCCTCGCGGCTGGCCTCCTGCATTCTGCCTACGGCAGCAATGCCGTTTATGATCATGGGCACCACGGCAATGCCGTGCTGTCGCGTCATCCCATTGTGCGCAGCCGCAACAGTGATGTGAGCCTCTATCGCCTGGAGCGACGCGGCATCCTGCATTGCGAGGTGGCCTTGCCCCACGGTCTGGTCGTGCATTGCCTGTGCGTGCATTTTTCCTTGACGGAGTACCAGCGCCAGCGCCAGCTCTTGATGTTGGCTGAATATGTCGAGCGGCACGTGCAGGTGGGGGCGCCACTGATCATCGCTGGCGACTTTAATGACTGGCGTGGCCGTGCGAACGATTGGCTGGCCGAGCGGCTACATGTCTGTGAGGTGTTTACTGAGCTGACTGGTGCGCCGGCGCGCAGTTTTCCGAGCAGCCTGCCCATGCTGCGTCTGGACCGTATCTACGTGCGTGGGCTGCGGCCGGACAATTGTGCGGTGTATTGGGGCAAGCCTTGGTCTGGAGTGTCAGATCATGCCTTGCTGGCAGTGGAGTTGCTCCTGCCATGAGGCAAGGCATGCTTGCCGGCAACCGGATCGAGTTGCTGCAGTCAGGTGTCGAGTATTTTCCTGTCCTGTTGCAGGCGATTCGCAGCGCGCAACGTGAGATTCTGCTGGAAACCTATATTTTCGAGCGTGATGCTACGGGTGTTGAGGTGGCGGACGCCTTGCGTGCCGCAGCTTTGCGAGGGGTGGTGGTGCGCTTGCTGGTGGATGGCTTTGGTGCGCGAGAGTTTGTTCGCAGCGGGCTTGCCGATTTGCAGAGTGATGGCGTTGAGGGCCTGGTGTTCCGCCCGGAGATCCGGCAACTGTCCTTGCGCCGCCATCGCTTGCGCCGCCTGCACCGCAAGCTAGTGGTGATTGATGGTCGTACCGCTTTCGTGGGGGGCATCAACATCATTGATGACATGGACACGCCGGGCCAGATCCCGCCGCGCTTTGATTTTGCCGTGCGGCTGCAGGGGCCGCTGGTGGCCGAGGTGCATGAGGCCATGGCGCGTCTGTGGCGCCTAGTGTTGTGGGCAGGTCTGCATCGGCGTCTCACGCCGCTGCGCTGGGTCAGGCCAGGTCACGCACGCGTGGGCAGCATGCATGCTGCTTTCGTGATCCGCGACAACCTGCGCCATCGTCGTGATATCGAGAACGCCTACCTTGGCGCCATTCGCATGGCGCGTCATGAAGTGCTGATAGCCAACGCTTATTTTTTCCCCGGCCGCGCCTTCCGTCATGCGTTGATCGAGGCGGCGGGGCGTGGCGTGAAAGTCACCCTCCTGTTGCAGGGGCGGGTGGAGTACTGGTTGCTGCACCACGCTTGCCGCGTGCTTTATCCCAATCTCATGGAGGCGGGCGTGCGCATCGTGGAGTATCGCAAAAGCTTCCTGCATGCCAAGGTGGCGGTAGTGGATACGGACTGGGCGACAGTGGGGTCCAGCAATATCGACCCCTTCAGTTTGCTGCTGGCGCGTGAGGCAAACGTGGTGGTGCGGGATCGCGGTTTTGCTGCAGATCTGCGTCATGCCCTGCATGTGGCCATTGCGGACGGCGGTTGCGAACTGACTGCGGTTCACTGGCAGCGCCAAAGCCTTCTCCAGCGTGCACTGAGCTGGCTGGCCTATGGCTTGCTGCGCCTGTTGCTGGGGGTGGCCGGCTATGGCCGGCGGGCGTTATAGACGCATGAGATGCCTGCCAGCTTCAGCTTGTCAGGCATCGTTTGGGCAGCTTGGGTCTTCCTGGGCACGCACGCGCGGCACGCTGGCAAGTTGCCAGTGTTTGGATGCCCAGGCCCACACCTCGGCTACGCTGGCCCGGCCGAGATCGGCGGGCGGGTTCTGGCCGAGCAAGCTCAGTGCGGTGCACAGGGCTGGTGCTGCGTGGGCTGGCTGCAGTGCGGGAGCAAGGGTCTGCTTGGAGAGCTTTTCACCCGCGCGATTGGTGAGGACTGGCAGGTGGGCATAGGCGGGCTGAGGATGGCCCAGCAGGCGCTGGAGATGGATCTGGCGCCCGGTAGAGTCCAGCAGATCGGCGCCGCGCACGACATGCGTCACCCCTTGCCAGGCGTCATCCACAACTACGGCGAGCTGATAGGCGAACTGGCCGTCGGCACGCAGCAGGACAAAGTCCCCCACGCTTTCGGCCAGTTTCTCGTGTTGTTCCCCCTGGATGGCGTCGGACCAGTGCAGGTCGCTGGCGTCGCTCAGGCAGCGCCAGGCGCGGGCCACCCGCCCGGAAGGTAGGCCTGTGCGACAGTTGCCGGGGTAGCGCAGCGAGCCGTCTGGTGCTCGCAGGGCCGAGTCGGCGATTTCCCGGCGCGAGCAGGCGCAAGGATAGGCGTACTTGTGCTGGATGAGTTGATCGAGTGCGTAGCGATAGGCGTCGAGCCGCTGGCTTTGCCATAGCACCGGGCCGTCCCATTCAAAACCGCAGGCTTCGAGCTGACGCAGGATGGTGTCGGCCGCTCCGGGTTGGGTGCGCGGCGCGTCGACGTCTTCCATGCGCACCAGCCATTGGCCTTTGCTTGCTCGGGCGTCAAGGCAGGAGGCGAGGGCGGCGATGAGCGAGCCCTGGTGCAGGGGGCCACTGGGTGAAGGGGCAAAACGGCCGATGTAGATGCCAAGTGTCATGCCCGGATTGTAAGCATGCAGCAGCGTGACCGGGCTCAGTTGGCTGTGTCGAGGCGCTCGTCTGCACCGAGCAGAATCTTGCTGATGACATCCATCATCAGGCCGAAGGTCTGTTGGGTTTTCTGCATATAGCCTTCGACAGCATAGCGCTGCTCGATGCTGCCTTCGTGTTCGGCGCCGGGTTGGCCCGAGCGGATCAGAATTTTCAGATCCTGGCGACCGAGTGGTCCACGCAACTCGCGCACCAGACGTAGGCCAGCATCGCGGGTCTCCATCATCACGTCGAGCAGCACCAGATCAATATGCGGCTCAGCCAGTATTACTTCGCGGGCTTCCGCAGCGGAATGGGCGTGCAGGAAGCGGAATGGGCGATCGCCGATACGTCCCCGGCGCAAGGTCAGGGTGGTGGCCTCATGGACCTGCTGTTCGTCGTCCACGATCAGCAGTACCCAGGGGGCTTCGGTTTGCGTTGGCGGGCGCTCTTGTGCTTCTTCTTCCATGAAGGAGAAGAGGTCGTCTTCAGCGTTGCCCGCTCCGGGTTCGGTCGAGTCCGCCTGCAGGCGCAGCTTGTGCGCAGCCCAATCGAGGCGAATGGGATCGGAGGTAGAGGTGTTGCTCAAGGGCATCGGGACTCCCGGGAACGCAGGAACGAGACTGTCAGGGCCGGCACAGCGATCGCGGCAGCGCGGAAAGCGCAAGCATACCTATAACTTTCGTCTAGTGCAGCTGTTGCGCTCCACGCCGTTTCGATGCTTGCCTGTAGTCAATATTTAGTTCATACGTTGAACAGGAAGTTCAGCACGTCACCGTCTTTAACGATGTACTCCTTACCTTCGGAGCGCATCTTGCCGGCCTCCTTGGCGCCTTGCTCGCCCTTGTACTGGATGAAATCGTCAAAGGCGATGGTCTGGGCGCGGATGAAGCCCTTCTCGAAGTCGGTGTGGATTACGCCGGCGGCTTGCGGGGCGGTGTCGCCCTTATGGATGGTCCAGGCGCGCACTTCCTTTACGCCGGCAGTGAAGTAGGTCTGCAGGCCGAGCAGGTCGTAGCCAGCGCGGATCAGGCGGTTCAGACCGGGCTCTTCGAGGCCGATGTCGGCGAGGAAGGCCAGCTTGTCTTCGTCATCCAGATCAGCCAGCTCGGCTTCGATCTGCGCGCACAGCGCGACGACCGGGGCACCTTCCTTGGCGGCGTGCTCACGCAGGCGATCGAGGTGAGGGTTGTTCTCGAAGCCGTTTTCGAGCACGTTGCCAACATACATCGCCGGCTTCAGGGTCATCAGGCACAGCGGCTTGAGCTGCACCAGATCGTCTTCGGTAAGCTTGAAGGTACGGGCAGGCTGGCCTTCGTTCAGATGCGGCAGCATGCTTTCAAGCAGGGCTACGAACTTCTGTGCATCTTTGTCGCCTGCGCGGGCCTTCTTCTGTTCGCGCTGTATGGCCTTTTCCACGGCCGTCATGTCGGCCAGCGCCAGTTCGGTAAGGATGGTCTCGATGTCGGCAATCGGGTCGACGCGGCCAGAGACGTGCACCACGTTTTCGTCATCGAAGCAGCGCACCACGTTCACGATCGCGTCAGTTTCACGGATGTTGGCCAGGAACTGGTTGCCCAAGCCTTCGCCCTTGGAGGCGCCGGCGACCAGACCAGCGATGTCGACAAACTCGACGATGGCCGGCTGCATGCGCTGAGGTTTGACGATTTCGGCGAGCTGGGCCATGCGCCCATCCGGCACCTCAACGATGCCGACGTTCGGCTCGATGGTGCAGAAGGGGTAGTTCGCTGCTTCGATGCCGGCCTTGGTGAGGGCGTTGAAGAGGGTGGATTTGCCGACGTTGGGCAGGCCGACGATGCCGCACTTGAGACTCATGTTGTTTCCTGGGGTCAGTTAGCAGTTATTTGCCGGTCGCGCGTGCGTTCAATTGAGTGTGGAACAAGGCGCAGCAACGAAGGCAGGGTGGCTCCCTGTCTAGGCGCTGCAACGTAGTGCCACGCTCAATTGAGCGCACGCCCTCCGGGTTGAATCTTATGGCTCATGGATACTGCGTTGCACTCCTTGTGTGGGGCACCTCCCCACACTGCGTCGCGCGTCTTGTCCCATAAGCCATAAGACTCAACGCGATCCGGTAAATAACTACTAACTGACCCCCGGCGCAGCAGGGCGCGCGTTGATGTGTTGGGTGGCGGCATTCCACTCGCCGCTGGCAATTTTGGGCCAGGCTGCGAGGGCACGATCGATCGCCATGTCGATTTCGCTTTGTTCTTCGCGACGCGGGCGGTTCAGGACGAAGTTGGCGACTTCGTTCTTGTCGCCGGGGTGGCCGATGCCGATGCGCAGGCGCCAGTAGTCCTGCGTCGACAGGCGCGAAGAAATGTCCTTGAGACCGTTGTGTCCGCCAAGACCCCCACCGAATTTGAGCCGCAGCTGGCCGGGCGGGATGTCGAGTTCATCATGCACGACGAGGATCTCATTCGGCAGGATGCGGTAAAAATGCGCCAAGGCCAGGACTGATTGGCCGGAGCGGTTCATGAAAGTCTGCGGCAGAAGCAACCAGGTGTTGCCTGCCTTGCCGACGAAACCATGAAAACGGCTTTCATGATTGAAGCGGGCGCCCAAATCCTGTGCCAGGCGCTCACAAAACCAAAACCCGGCGTTATGCCGGGTCTCGGTGTATTCGGCCCCGGGGTTGCCGAGGCCGACAATCAGCTTGGGAGCCGATTGGCTCATCAGGCCTTGGCTTCGCCTTCAGCGGCGGCCGCGTCAGCAACTGCACCGCGCACGGTGACGATGGATGCGAGCACCTTGTCGCCATCAGCGGCGTGGGCCAGCTCAACGCCAGCCGGCAGCTTCAGGTCACGAACGTGCAGGGCAGCACCGTTGTCCAGATCCTTGCAGTCAACTTCCAGGAATTCCGGCAGGCTGCCCGGCAGACCCTTGACGTCAAGTTCGTTCACGCCGTGCGACAGCATGCCGCCGTGCAGCTTCACGCCCGGGCACACATCACCATTGATGAAGTGAACCGGCACCTTGATGTGGATGGCGTGGGTGGCGTCGACGCGCTGGAAATCGATGTGCAGCACGATTTGGCGGAACGGGTGCCATTGTACGTCACGCAGCACGGCGGTCTCGGTCTTGCCTTCGACGTCGATGCTCAGCATGGAGCTGTGGAAGGCTTCCTTGCGCAGGGCGTGGAACAGGTCGTTGTGATCCAGATTGATCTGGACGGCAGGTTGACCGGCGCCGTAGATGATGCCCGGGGTTACGCCGGCATGACGCTGGCGGCGGCTCGCACCCTTACCCTTGACGTCACGCTTGGTGGCTTTGACATTGAATTGCATGTTGAACTTCTCCAGTAAATGGCGAGAACCGCGACCAGATCCCACCAGGGCAAAAAGGCGGAGCTTGGTGGCTCCGCCCGAAACTTGTACGACTATTCGTCCATGAACAGCGAGGACACTGACTCTTCATTGCTGATGCGCAGCATGGTGTCTGCCAGCAGGGAGCCGATCGAAATCTGCTTGATCTTGGGGCAGGCGCGGGCATCTTCGCGCAGGGCGATGGTGTCGGTCACGACCAGCTCGTCCAGCTCGGATTCGGTGATGCGGGCAATAGCGGAGCCGGACAACACGGGGTGGGTGATGTAGCTCACCACACGCTTGGCGCCGTGTTCCTTGAGTGCCTGGGCCGCCTTGCAAAGGGTTCCTGCGGTGTCGACGATGTCGTCGACGATCACGCAGGTGCGGCCCGACACGTCGCCGATGATGTTCATCACTTCGGAGACATTGGCTTTAGGGCGGCGCTTGTCGATGATGGCCAGCTCGGTTTCCAGCTGCTTGGCCACGGCACGGGCGCGCACCACGCCGCCCACATCGGGCGAAACGACCATCAGGTCGCTGGAGTGCTCGGCCTTGCGCAGGTGAGACAGTAGCAGCGGCGTGGCGTAGATGTTGTCGACCGGAATGTCGAAGAAGCCCTGGATCTGGTCGGCATGCAGATCGACGGTCAGCACGCGCTGCACGCCCACGGCCTGCAGCATGTTGGCCACTACCTTGGCGGTGATCGGCACGCGGGCTGAACGCGGACGGCGATCCTGGCGGGCGTAGCCGAGGTAGGGGATGGCGGCGGTGATGCGACCGGCCGAGGCGCGCTTGAGCGCGTCGACCATGATCATCAACTCCATGAGGTTGTCGTTGGTCGGGGTGGATGTCGGCTGAAGCACGAAAACGTCTTTACCGCGGACGTTCTCAAGCAGTTCGACATTCACTTCGCCGTCGGAGAAGCGACCGACCGTGGCGGAGCCAACGGCGATGCCCAAGCGTTTGACGACGTCGGCAGCCAGTTTGGGATTGGCGTTGCCAGTGAAGACCATCAGGCTGCGGTACGCCATGACTACCTCGTGTATGCGTTGGCAGAAACAATTCGGGCAGGCCGACAGCCTCGGCTGTGACCTGCCCGTTCATTGGGGCTGGGGAAGAAGGATTCGAACCTTCGAATACCGGAATCAAAATCCGGTGCCTTGACCAACTTGGCGACTCCCCAACAAAACCTGTGTTGCGCGATGGAAGCAACGCTTGAATCCATCGTACAAAAATTCAATCTCTTGCCCAAGCATGCAATGGATGCTTGTCCAGTGAAGGGGCGCACCACACGCGCCATTTGTCCTGCACTGCTTCAACAACTTTTTTTGCCTCGGCTTCGCGCTGACAGGAAAGGAACACGCAGGCTCCGGATCCACTCATTCGCGCAGTACCGAAAGGAGTCAGCGCATCAAGCGCTTGCTGCACTTCCGGATACAGCCGGCAGGCTACTGCTTGCATGTCATTGCGTCCCTGTTGCTCCAGAAACGCTTGTGTTTGCTCAGCAGCGAAGCCCGGCATTATCAGGATCGAAGAGTCTCTTGTCAATTCTTTTGCACGAAAAATTTCAACAGTGGGGACGGCAACCGGGGGTTCGATCACGACATACCACGCTGGCGGCAATTCGAGCGGCTGCAATGCTTCGCCAACGCCCTCGGCCCAGGCCGTCTGTCCGAAGAGAAAAAACGGCACATCGGCGCCTAGCTCCAGACCCCAGGCTTGCAGTTCTGCCCGGCTGCAGCCGAGTTGCCACAGATGGTTCAGCGCCAGCAAGGTGGTGGCGGCGTCCGAGCTGCCGCCACCGAGTCCGCCACCCATGGGAAGTTGTTTGTCGATGCAGATCTCCGCACCCTGCAGGCAGCCTGTGCGGGCTTGCAGCAGGCGTGCCGCACGCACGACGAGGTCTGAGTCCTCGGCGACGCCGGGCACTTCGCTCAGGCGCCGGATGGCGCCGTCCTCGCGGACGCGGAACCCCAGCGTGTCACCGTGATCGAGCATTCGGAACGCGGTCTGCAGCAGATGGTAACCATCGGCACGGCGGCCGGTGACATGCAGGAACAGATTGATCTTGGCGGGAGCCGGGCAGTACAGAAAGCCGTCTAGATGAACCATTCTTCGATCACGAGCTTGAGGCGCAGCCCCGGTTGTTCAATTTCCAGCGTGCGCGGCAGGGCGTTGGCCTGTTCGCTTTCATAGCCGGTGATGCGGACTGCCCAGCCCTGATCGAGGGCGTCGAGCAGGCGGCCTTGCGCATCGCGGCGGATTTCGCTGGCCTGGACGCTGAGGCGGCCGAGTACCCATTGGCTGAGTGCGTTGAGGGGGATCGGGGTGTCGGTGAAGTGGGTCATCAGGCGCTCAGGCGTGCGGGCTTCGTAGAGTTCGCCGTCGGCACTGGTCCAGCGCGCACCTTTTGGGCTGCTCTGCAACTCGGCCAGCATGTTGCCCAGCGGTGAGGCAAAGCCGAGCGAGTCACTGTCGCGGTTGTGCTCCCACATGATGCGCACGTTGTTGGCGCTCTTCCCTTGGTCGATGGCGACTCGTCCGCTGAGGGCGAATTTTTGCACGCTGTCGCGTGCCGGCCGGGGTGGAATTTCCTGCGGAGCGGGAGGAGTGCTGGCACAGGCTGTCAGCAGCAGGGTGATGAGAGCAAGCAGAAGGCGCTTCATGGTCAGAGTCCCAGGCGTTTGCCGAGGCGGGTCAGGAGTTCGTTGGCCGGGTTGCGGGTTGCATTTTCCTGCCAGAGCAGGCGCGCGTCGTCACGCTTGCCGGCAGACCACAGCACTTCGATCAGATGGCTGGCCACTTCTGGATCTGGAAAGAGTGCGTAAGCCTGGCGCAGGAGCGGTTCGGCCAGATCGAAGCGCTTCTGGCGGAAGCGCAGCCAGCCCATGCTGTCGAGGATGGCCGCGTCCTGCGGGGCGAGCTGGAGGGCCTGGGTGAGCAGTTGCTCGGCTTCCTCAAGGTGCTGGTTGCGATCCGCGAAGGAGTAGCCCAGGGCGTTGAGGGCGTGGGCATGGTCTGGCTTGAGGAGCAGGATGCGCCGCAGGCGCTGCTCCATCAGCGCCGGTTTGCCAAGCTGTTCGGCGAGGAGGGCAGCGTCATAAAGGACGTCGACATGATCGGGCTGGAGCTTCAGCTCTTCTTCCAATACGGCCAGTGCGCCGCGCTGATCTCCCTGTTCGCGCAGTAATTGGGCTTCCTGCAAGCCGATGGCGGCACGCTCTTCCGGCATGGCGCGGCGGGCGGCAGTCAGCCCGGCGCGGGCTTCTGGCAGTTGCTGGTTGCGAGCCAGCAGACGAGCCTTGTTGGCCTGAGCGTTCACGTAGTGCGGGCCGGGGGCGACACTGTCGAAAGTCTGGATGGCTTTGGTTGTGTTGCCGCGTTCGGCTTCGATCTGGCCGAGGATCAGTTGCAGGCGGTCCGCTTCCCCCCAGTTCTGCTCGAGCAGCTTTTCGAGGAGACTTTCGGCGGTGGCCAGGTCATTGAATTCGAGGGCTAGGCCGGCCAGTGCAAAGGCGATTTCGGGGCGTTCGGGCGGTGTCTGTATCAGACGGAGATAGGCCTCACGTGCCTCGGCCTTTTGCTGGCCCTGAAGCATCAGGCGGATCTGAGCAATTCCGAGGTCGTGGGCGCGAGGATTGCGTTGCAGGTAGGTGGCCAATAGTGCGCTGACTTCCTCGCGCTGGGCGTCGCCCGCCAGATCGGCGAGCAGCAACAAGGGCGGCTCCCAGTCCGGCTTGAGGCGATGCGCGCGTAGAGCTGCCGCGTAGCTGGCCGACGGGTCCTTGATGTCACGCTGGACAAGGGCTTCGCTGAAATGCGCTTCGGCCATGCTCTGGTAGGGCTGGAGCAGCTTCTGTACGGTGCGCAGGACGTAGGCCTTGTCACTGTTGCGACCATAAAGACCGGGCAACTGGAGGATCAGGCGCTCGCGCCCCGCGGGTCGTTCGGCCAGCAGTTTGCGCAGCGTTTCTTCTGCGTCGTCCGGACTCTGCTGCATGAGCAGCAGGAGGCGGGCGAGATCGATTTCATTGGCGCGTAGCTGGATGCGCGGGTCGCCCGAGCGGCGTGCCAGGTCGTTGTAGCCGAAGGCGGCATCGTCGATCAGCCCGCGTGCCAGTGCGATTTCGCTCAGCAGCATCTGCGCCAGCAACTGGGCGCTGTTGACCGGCACAGCGCTGTTTTTGCCCTGAGTTGGCTTGGTTTGGCGTGGTGCTTCGGCGTGGAGATTGCTGGCAAAGAGCAGGCCGAGGGCCAGCAGGCAGGGCTTCAGACGGGGAGAGGACATGAAGTATTCCGGCAATCAGGGGGCAGCGCCCGGCACGGGCTTGAAGCCGATCTTAGCAGCAGTGTACTGTTTTGATCTTTGTCGCAGCCAGAAGGACAGCGCATGCCGGAGTTGCCGGAAGTTGAAGTAACCCGTCTGGGGATCGAGCCGCATCTGCTCGGGCAGGTCGTGAGCGACGTGTCCATCCGCCAGCCGCGCTTGCGTTACCCGGTGCCGGACGATCTGGCGGGGCGGCTGAGTGGGCTGCGGGTGGAGGCGGTGCGGCGGCGGGCCAAGTACCTGCTGATCGATTTTGCGGTCGGCAGCTTGCTGATCCATCTGGGGATGTCTGGTAGCTTGCGCATTCTTGCGGCGGATTCGCCAGCGGAAAAGCATGATCACTTTGACTTGGTGCTCGGCGCTACGATCCTGCGCCTGCGGGATCCGCGGCGTTTTGGCGCCGTGCTGTGGCTGCCGCATCCGCCTGAGGCGCATCCCTTGCTTGCCGGACTGGGCCTGGAGCCGCTAGGGGCTGGCTTTGATGGGGCGGCCTTGCAGAACATGTGCGCTGGCCGCAAGACGCCGATCAAGCTTCTCATCATGGACGGTCATCTGCTGGTCGGGGTCGGCAATATTTACGCTTCCGAAAGTCTGTTCCGGGCGCGGATCCACCCGGCTACGCCGGCCGGGCGCCTGTCGCGCGCGCGTTGCGAGAGGCTGGCGCAGTGCATTCGCGAGACCTTGCAGGACGCGCTGGCTGCTGGCGGCAGCACTTTGCGCGACTTCCTGCACAGCGATGGTTCGGCGGGTTATTTCCAGCAGCAATATTTTGCCTATGGGCGGGCGGGGGAGGCTTGTCGGGTGTGCGGCGGCAAGATCAACAAGCGCGTGATGGGGCAACGTGCCACGTTCTTTTGCCCCCGCTGCCAGCGCCTGCCGTCGGGCGGGAAAGTCTGAGCGGGCCGCCGATAAATTGTCCAAACCCTTGATTAAAAGGGGGGTAAGGGCGCTATCCTACGCACAACTTGAGCGCCGCGATTCGTCCGCTGCGTACCGGATTTCAGACCTTGGAGCCTTGCAATGGCCCTGATTGACAGCTTTTCCGCCTATACCCGCTGGCGTGCCGATGTCGGCAACGCCGTGCAGCATCTGCGCTCCTGGCTGGCGCACAACGAGATCGGTGATGCCCAGACCGAGTTGCGCCTGAATTGCGTGCTGGATCGCCTGAAGGAAGACAAGCTCGTTGTGGCATTTGTCGCGGAGTTCTCGCGTGGCAAGTCCGAGCTGATCAATGCGATCTTCTTCTCGCACTATGGCAGCCGCATCCTGCCTTCCAGCGCTGGCCGCACCACCATGTGCCCGACCGAGCTGCAATGGGAGCCGGGGCAGACGCCAGGCGTACGCCTGTTGCCGATCGAGACGCGCAATCGCCAGGAAAGCGTGGCCGATCTGCGCCGCATCCCTTCTGAGTGGGTGCTGGAGCCGATCGATCTGAACGATGCTGAGAGTCTGCAGCGTGCTTTTGCCCGCGTCGGCGAGACGCGTCTGGTGCCGCGTGACACGGCCGAGCAGCTGGGTTTCGCGGTGGACGACAGCGGCGTGGAAGGTACCCGGCCGAATGCAGAAGGCATGGTCGAGATTGCCTGCTGGCGCCACGCCATCGTGCAGTTCCCGCACCCCTTGCTGGAGCAGGGGCTGGTCATCGTCGACACCCCGGGGCTGAATGCCATCGGTTCGGAACCCGAGCTGACGCTTTCGCTGCTGCCCTCGGCGCATGCTGTGCTGTTCATCCTGGCGGCAGATACCGGCGTTACGCATAGCGACCTGCAGGTCTGGCAGAAGCATGTGAACGTTGGCCATACCCAGCGCCATGGCCGCATGGTGGTGCTCAACAAGATCGATGGTCTGTGGGATGGCCTGCGCTCCGAAGCCGAGATCGATGCCGAGATCGCCAAGCAGCTGCGCACGGCTGCGGCCACTCTGGATGTGCCGGAGTCGCTGGTGTTCCCCGTGTCTGCCCAGAAGGCCCTGCTAGCCAAGGTGAGCCAGGATGGCGCGCTGCTCGAGCGCTCGCGCATTTCGGCGCTGGAAAGCGCGTTGTCGACCGAGCTGTTGCCGGCTCGGCAGGACATCATCCGTGAGAACGCCCTGCTCGAATGCGGTGAAATCATCCGCCGCGCGGGCGAGCTGCTGCATACGCGGCTGGTTGGCCTGCGTGAGCAGCTCAAGGAGATGGCGGATCTGCGCGGCAAGAATCAGAGTGTGATCGAGTACATGATGCGCAAGGTGCGCGCCGAGAAGGATGAATTCGATCAGGGCCTGCAGAAGTATCACGCGGTGCGCAGCGTGTTCACCAACCTGTCCAACAAGGTGTACTCGCACATCGGCATGGACGCGGTGCGCACCGAGACCCGCCGCACCCGTGAAGCCATGGGCACGGCTACTTTCTCGCGCGATCTGCGTCAGGCCATGCTGGAGTTCTTCGATGCACTGCGCTCCAAGCTGCGTGACTCCTCGGGCGAGATCAACGAGATCACCACCATGCTTGATGCGATGTACAAGCGCCTGGCCGTGGAGCATGGCCTCAAGCTCGCCTCGCCGAACACCTTTTCGACCCTGCGCTATGAGCGCGACATTGTGCGCCTGGAGCGTGCCTTCAACGAGGAGCTGAATACCCTGGCCTCAATGGTGACTCACACCAAGAGCACGCTGACCCAGCGTTTCTTCGAAACGGTTGCGCTGGAGGCTCGCAAGACCTTCGAAATGGCCAATCGCGATGTGGAGCAGTGGCTGCGCGTGGTGATGTCGCCGCTCGAAACCCAGGTGCGCGAGTATCAGCTGCAGTTGAAGCGGCGCCTGGAAAGCGTCAAGCGCGTGCATGAGGCGACCGGCACGCTCGAGGAGCGCATCCGCGAACTGATGCAGGCCGAAGGTTCCTTGCTGCGCCAGATGAAGGAAATCGATGCGATGCGTTACGTGATCGAGAAGGCTCTGGGCGCCTCGATCGATTCGGTGCCGCGGCGCGAGGATGATCTGGCTGCCTGAGCGGGCCAATACACAAAAAGAAACCGGGCCTTGGCCCGGTTTCTTTTTGTGCTGAGGAGGCTTACTTCTGGGTCAGCTTGATGAACTTGGCCATCAGCTGGTCCGGGTTCTCGACCCGATCCGGGTCATGCGGGATGCAGTCGACTGGACAGACCTGCTGGCACTGCGGCTCATCGTAGTGGCCCACGCATTCGGTGCACTTGTCCGGATTGATCTCGTAGATTTCCTCGCCTTGCGAGATGGCGCCGTTGGGGCATTCAGGTTCGCAGACGTCGCAGTTGATGCAGTCGTCGGTGATGATCAGGGCCATTCGGGTCTTTCCTTTCGGTGTTGCAGTGGCTGCCCGGCGGACCGGGCTGGCTGGGTTATTCCGGGTTCAGCGGGCGGCGAGCTTGGCGCGGATGCGCGTGGTGACCGTGGGGTGCACGAACGTGCTGACGTCACCGCCAAGCAGGCCGATCTCTCGCACCATGGTTGCCGAGAGGAACATGTTTTCCTCGCCGGGGGTCAGGAACAGGGTTTCGACATCCGGATGCAGGCGGCGGTTCATGCCCGCCATCTGGAACTCGTATTCGAAGTCGGAGACGGCACGCAGGCCGCGCACGATTACGCCAGCGCGTTTCTCGCGCACAAAATCAATCAGCAGACCCGAAAAGCCCAACACTTCGATGTTGGGCAAGTCACCCAATACCTCCTGGGCGATCTCCACCCGCTCGGCCAGCGAGAAGAGCGGATTCTTGCCACTGCTGGCAGCGACGCCGAGGATGATGTGATCAAATATACGGGCACTGCGGCGCAGCAGGTCTTCGTGGCCGCGGGTGAGCGGATCGAAGGTGCCGGGGTAGACGGCGATGCGCGGATTCATGCGGATTCTCCTGCCGGGGGAAGGGCGAACAGCCGATAGTGTACCTGACCCGCCTTGCCGGATTTGCGCAGTGCGAGGCCGGCGTAGGCGTCCACCGCCTCCTCGGCTTCGAGATAGACCCGTGCACCGGGGGCGAGCACCTTGGCCAGATGGGGCTCCAGGCGCTCCAGCCAGCCCTGGCGATAGGGCGGATCGAGAAACACCAGATCGAAGCGCTCCGGTGTGTTCTGCAGGTATTTCAGCGCATCCCCCGTGATCAGCTTCAGGTTGCCGAACGCCAGCTTGGCCTGATTTTCACGCAGATGGCTGGCGACCTTCGGCGCGAGTTCCAGCAGCGTGACGCTGGCGGCTTCCCGCGAAGCCGCCTCGAAGCCCAGCGCTCCGCTGCCAGCAAACAGGTCCAGGCAGTGGAGGCCGTCCAGCTCCTGCCCGAGCCAGTTGAAGAGGGTTTCGCGCACGCGATCCGGCGTCGGCCGCAGGCCGATCGAGTCGGGCACTTCAATGAGGCGGGAGCGGTGCGTGCCGCCAATGATGCGAACCTTGCTCACAGGAGTTCGGGTGAATGGAAAGGCGCGCATTTTCGCATGGCTTGGGCTACACCGGCAGTTGGCGGCGATGTGCTACAGCCCCGCCGCCAGTTTGCAGGGGCTTATCTGCTTGGCGTGGGTTTGCCGCCCACGATCACGGTGACCAGATGTTCCGGTTTCACATGGCGCGCGAAAGCGGTGCGTACATCTTCCAGGGTGACGGCTTCGACGCGGGCGGCGTAGGTATCCAGCGCGTCGAGTGGGCGGCGGTAGAAGCCAAGGTCTGCGACCTGACCGAGCAGCTTGGCGTTGCTGTCGAGGCGCAGCGCGAAGCTGTTGATCAGGTTGGCCTTGGCGGCGGCCAGCTCTTCGGCGCTGGGGCCTTCGGCGAGGAATTTCGCCAGCGTGTCCTGCGCGACCTTGACGGCTTCTTCAGCCTGTTCTGCCTTGGTCTCGAGGCCGATGCGGAACAGGCCTTCGGCGGCCATCGGGGCGAAGTAGCTGTAGGCGCCGTAGGCGAGGCCGCGCGCGTCGCGGATTTCCTTCATCAGGCGGGCATTGAAGCCACCTCCGCCGAGCGTGTAGTTGCCGACGGTGAGGGCCATCAGGTCTGGATCGGCGCGCTTCAAGGCGGGCATACCGATGGCGATGTGGGCTTGCACGGAGGGATGCGGGATACGCTCGAGGCCGCCCTTGGGCAGGCTTACGGCGGGTAGAGGCGGAGCTTCGTTGCCGGTCGGCAACCCGGCGACCAAGGCGTTGGCGATGGCTTCGGCCTGGGCGCGGCTGAGATCGCCGACCAGCGTGATCTGGGCATTGCGGCTGACATAGAAGCGGCGGTGGAAGTCGATCAGGTCTTGGCGCGTCAGGCGCTTCAGGTCCGCCTCGCTCAGGATCTTGCCGTAGGGGTGGTCGCCGTAGTTGAGCTGGCCGAAACGACGGGCGAGGACTGCGGCAGGCTGGGTCATGCCCTCTCTCAAGCCGGCAATGGCACGGGCGCGCTCGCGCTCCAGCACCGCAGGCGGAAAACTCGGTTCTGTGAGGATCTGGCGCAGCAGACCCAGTGCGGCCTCGCGCTCGCTGACGTTGCTGAGCACGCGCAGGTGCAGGCTGGCACGGTCGGCATCGATGCCGCCGCCGAGTTGGGCGCCGACGTCGGCGAGGCGGTCGGCAATCGCGTTGTCATCCAGCGCACGCTTGCCCTGGCCAATGCCGGCGTCGAGCAGGCCCTGGGTCAGGGCCGCCGTGCCGGGCCGGGCGGGCGGATCAAAGGCCGAACCGGCCGCGAAATCGATCTGCACGTCGAGCATGGGCAGATTGTTGTTTTTGACGAAGAGCACCCGTGCCTCGTTCGCTGTATTCCAGCTTTCGATGGCGACGCCAGCGTGCGCAAGGCCGCTGAGCAGGGTGAGCAGGCTGGTGAGGATCAGTTTCATTGCAGGCATCCAGTTCTGTAGGGAGGGCTCGGGTCCGCCATCGGTGCTGATGCGCGGCTTAAGCCATCCCTAAGGGGGCGTCATTGCGGCGTGTGATTCGGCTTAGCGGGCAGGGGGATAAGCTCGGCAACGGTGAGCGTGTCGTCCCCCAGCAGCGTCCGGGCTGCGGCCTGCACTTCGGCCGGGGTGACGCTGCGCATTGCGTCGAGCAGGTGATCTTCGTCGCGCCAGGAAAAACCGCTCATTTCGAGGCCGGCGATCTGCATCGCCTGGCCCATGTTGGAATCCTGCGAAAAGACCTTGCCGGCGAGCAGTTGGGCCTTGATGCGGGTGAGTTCGGACTCCTTGACGCCCTCTTTGGCGATCCGGCTGATCTCGCCGCGCAATGCGGTTTCGAGCTGGGCCACGCTGACGCCCTTGCTGGGCACCCCTTCAAGCATGAATAGGCTCTGGCGGCCGCGCGAGATCGGGTCGTAGCCGGCGCCGGCCGACACGGCCAGCTTGTGCTCGCGCACTAGGCTGCGGTTGAGGCGTGCGCCGTCATAGCCATCCAGCACGGCAGCCAGCACCTGCAGGCTCAGTGCCGTGCGGGTGGTGGGGGCCTGCGTGTCGAGCGAAGTCAGGCTCGGCGCGCGCCAGGCCAGCATCAGGTAGGGCAGTTCGGCCGGGGCTTTCACTGCGATGCGGCGTGCGCCGTTCTGGGCGGGTTCGCTCAGTGCCTTGCGGGGGGGCAGGGGGCGTGCGGCGAGCGGGCCATAGATCTCCTGCGCCTGCTTGAAAACGGCCTCGTGATCCACGTCGCCCACCACCACCAGCGTGGCGTTGTTCGGCCCATACCAGCGCGCATACCAGTCACGCACATCCTGTGCCGTCATGCTGTCCAGCTCCGGCATCCAGCCGATCACCGGGCGACCATAAGGGTGAGCCTGATACACCGCGGCCATCAGCGCCTCCTGGGCTTTCGAGCGTGGCTGGTCGTCGGTACGCAGGCGGCGCTCCTCCTTGATGACTTCGATTTCCTTGGCGAAGAGCTCATCCTGAACGATCAGGTTGGCCATCCGGTCCGCCTCCAGCGCCATCATGGCGGCGAGGCGCTCTTTCGGGATGAGCTGGAAATAGGCCGTGTAGTCCTGCGAGGTGAAGGCGTTGTCGCGCCCACCGACGGCAGCCACCAGCTTGTTGAACTCGCCCGGTCCGTACCGCCGGGTGCCCTTGAACATCATGTGTTCCAGCGCGTGGGCCACGCCGGTGCTGCCGGTGAGCTCGTCCATGGCCCCGACGCGATACCAGACCATGTGGGTGACGGTCGGCGCGCGGCGGTCTTCCTTGACGATCACCTTCATGCCATTGGCCAGCGTGGTTTCGAAGGGATTGGCGTTGGTCGCCAGACTGGTCGTCAGGACCAGGCCGAGCAGGGCAGGCTTGAGCAGGCGAAGCAGGGGCATCTGTTAGACTTCCTCATCGTTTTCATTGGCTGGCGCGCCCGCGCCGAGCCGGCATCGTAGACCAAACATTCCATGTTCAGTTTCTTCAAGAAATCCGAAACCCCTGCAGAGACCGTGGCGACGCCTGTCGAAGCGCCCAAGGCTTCGTGGCTATCGCGCCTGAAGGCAGGGCTCGCGCGCACCAGCTCTTCGCTTGGTAGCGTGTTCTCGCTGCGCAAGATTGACGAGGAACTCCTCGAGGATCTGGAAGCCACCCTGCTGATGGCTGATTGCGGCGTCGAGGCCACCCAGACCCTGCTGGCCGAGCTGCGTCGGCGCTGGAAACACGACAAGCTCGAGACCGGCGAGCAACTGCGCGCCGCGCTGGCCGAGCATCTGGTCAAGCTGCTCACGCCCTTGCAGCAGCCACTGGTGATCGACGGTCACAAGCCCTACATCATCATGCTCTCCGGCGTGAACGGGGCGGGCAAAACCACTTCCATCGGCAAGTTGGCACGCCACTTCCAGAGCCAGGGCAAGAGCGTGCTGCTGGCTGCGGGGGACACCTTCCGCGCCGCCGCACGTGAGCAGCTCGTCGAATGGGGCAATCGAAACAACGTCTCGGTGATCGCGCAGGACGGTGGCGATCCGGCCGCCGTGGCCTTTGATGCGATCAGCGCGGCCAAGGCGCGCGGGATCGATGTGGTGATGGTCGACACCGCCGGCCGCCTGCCCACCCAGCTGCACCTGATGGAAGAGATCGCCAAGGTGCGCCGGGTGATTCAGAAGGCCGAGCCTTCCGGCCCGCACGAGGTGCTGCTGGTGCTCGATGGTAACGTCGGCCAGAACGCGCTGGCCCAGCTCAAGGCTTTTGACAAGGCCGTGGGCATCACCGGCCTGATCATCACCAAGCTCGACGGCACCGCCAAAGGTGGCGTGATTGCAGCCATCGCACGTACCCATCCCAAGCCCTTGCGCTTTATTGGCGTGGGCGAAGGCATCGAGGATTTGCAGCCCTTCATGGCAACGGAGTATGTTGACGCACTTTTGGCGACCGGTAACACGGGCGCCGCCGAGGCAGTCTGAGCATACTGACAATCATGAAGGAGACATCATGGGAGCATGCAGCAAGCTGGTGGCCGGGATCATGGCGATGAGTGCAATGGGCGCTGGCGTGGCGGCCGATCTGGATTTCCAGAAGAGTGGCGTCACCAAGGACAACCTGCCGGTGATGGCTGCGCAGATCAAGTCGCGCCTGACTTTCCCGCTGGCGTGGACGCCGCAGGTCAAGGATCTGGCCGCCTGGCAGAAGGCTGGCCGCGCCAAGCTCTGGGAAACGACTCTGCATGCCCCGGACAAGACGCCCTTCGACATGCAGGTGCTCGACGAAGTGGATCGCGGCAGCTATGTGGCGCGCAAGGTGATCTTCAACCTCACTGCCGACAGCCGTGTGACGGGCCTGCTGCTGGTGCCCAAGGGCAAGGGGCCGTTCCCGGCCGCGATCATGTACCACGACCACGGTTCCAAGTTCGACATCGGCAAGGAAAAGTGGATTGCCACCTGGAATGACGACGCTCGTCTGGAATCCTCGAAGGGCTGGGCCAAGCGTTTCTTCACCGAACGCTTCCCCGGCGATGAGCTCGCCAAGCGCGGCTACGTGGTCTTCGCGCATGACGCGCTGGGCTGGGGCGACCGTGGCACGCTGACCTACGACATGCAGCAGGCATTGGCCGCCAACTTCGCCAACATGGGCTCCTCGCTGGCTGGCCTGATGGCGCAGGAGGACGCGCGCGGCGCCGAGTTCCTTGCCAGCCTGCCGGAAGTAAACAAGAAGCAGGTGGCGGCGGTTGGCTTCTCGATGGGGGCCTTCCGTGCCTGGCAGGCTGCGGCACTGACCGATGCGGTGACCGCGACGGTGGCGGTCAACTGGATGGGTACGGCCGAGGGTCTGATGGTGCCTGGCAACAACCAGCTGCGCGGCGGCTCGGCCTGGCAGATGACCCATCCGGGCTTGATGCGTTTCCTTGACTACCCGGATGTGGCCAGTCTTGCCGCACCGAAGCCGATGCTGATCTATGCCGGCGAGAAGGACACGCTGTTCCCGCTCGAGTCGGTGAATGCGGCCTTCGGCAAGATGAGCAAGGTGTGGGGCGCCTGGAAGGCGGCTGACAAGTTCGAGTCCAAGGTCTGGGCCGGCGGTCATGTGTTCGAAGCCGAGCAGCAGGACTACGCCTATAACTGGCTCGATCGCCAGTTCGGAATTCGACGCTGAACAGTGTCCTGAATCTTGAAGGGCGCCCGCGGGCGCCCATTTTCATGCCTGCACGGTGCGGGTCTGAGCCCAGCTGCGCAGCTCGCTCATGGACTCAGCCATCAGCACCGAGAGGGGCCGGGTACGCGCCATCTCCGCGACGAGATGCTGCGTGGCCAATGCCTGGCGGGCGGCATGCGCCTCGAAACTGGCAGCGATTACGGCCTGCTCGATTTCGGCGCCGGTGAAGCCTTCGCTGGCGCGTGCCAGTTGGTCGAGTTCAAAGCGCTCGGGCGTGTGCTGGCGCCGGGCGAGGTGAATGCCCAGAATTTCGCGTCGTGTGGCCAGATCCGGCAGGTCTACAAAGAAGATCTCGTCGAAGCGCCCCTTGCGCATCAGTTCCGGTGGCAGGCTGCGGATTTCGTTGGCCGTGGCGGCAATGAAGACCCGTGAATCATGTTCGGCCATCCAGGTCAGCAGGCTGCCCAGCACGCGCCGGCCCACGCCGCCATCACTGTCCGCCGAGCCTTGGGCGAGGGCTTTTTCGATCTCGTCGATCCACAGCACGCAGGGGGCGAGGGCCTCGGCGGCGGCCAGAGCCTTGCGCAGCTTGCGCTCGGTTTCGCCGTGGAATTTGTCGAACAGACTGCCCATGTCCAGGCGGGCCAGCGGCACATTCCATGCCCCGGCGATGGTGCGGGCGGCGAGACTCTTGCCGGCGCCTTGCACGCCCAACAGCAGGATGCCGCGCGGCCATGGCAGATCTGCCGCCTGACCCGCGAAGGCGGCCTGGCGCAGCGCCAGCCAGCGTTTGAGATTGGGCATGCCGCCGACCCGGGCGAGGTCCGTGGCAGCGAACTCGATTTCCAGCGCAGAGTCCGCACACATTTCGCGTTTCACCTGCACGACCCTTGCCACGTCAGCATGGGTGATCGCCGCGTCATCGCGGATCGCCAGGCGCAGCAGGCGGCGTACGTCTTCTTCGCAGAGTCCCAGCAGATGCTGGACCAGCAGATCCGCTGCGGCCTGCTCGCCCTGCACCTTGCGCCCTTCGCGCGAGCGCGCGAACAGCTCGATCTCTTCGGCAAAGATGGCCTTGATCCGTGCGACATCCGGCAGGCTCAGGCTGTGGAACAGGGCGTGGCGGGCGATTTCGGGGGGCAGGCTGATGTCCGGCCCGATCAGCACCAGGGTGCGGGCACAGTCGGCATGGGTGAAGGCGATTTCGCGCAACAGGCGTTGCACGGCGGCTTGTTCAAGAAAGGGATGCACGTCACAGAGCAGGTAAAGGCCGGCCTTGCCCGCCTTGTCGATGTGATGCAGTGCCGCTTGCAGTTCCTGCGTGTTCTCGACGGCGCGTTGCTGTCCTTCCTGATCGTCGCGCTCAGGTTGCCAGCCCTCCACCGTCTGCCAGTTCTGACGGCGATCTCCGCCGTACTGAAAATTGGCGTGACTCAAACCGTCGGCAATACTCCATTCGTAGAGTGCGCCGCCTGTTTCCGCTGAAAGCTTGCGCAGCAGCGCCCGTGCGCGGGGCTCTTCGTGGGTTTCAATGCACAGGATCGGAAAGCGCGAGGCCAGCGCGTGGCGAAGTGCGTCAAGATCGTTCATGGCGTGCTTTTCGCGTGGGAGATGACGGGCGATTGTAATCGCTGCCTTCGTTTGCCTGCCGTGGTCAGCCTGGGCTGAGCAGGATCAGCGGCAATGCTGCCGGTTTGCACGGGCGCCGATGGGCCGCTTTGCGGGTAAACTTCTGGCTTTCCCTGCCGGCCCCATTTTCCATGATCCGTTTTGAACGAGTCACCAAACGCTATCCCGGCGGCCATGAGGCGCTCGCCGACGTGAGCTTCGAGATCCGCCACGGCGAACTGGTGGTGCTGGGCGGCCACTCGGGAGCCGGCAAGAGTACCCTGATCAAGCTGATCGCTGCGCTCGAGAAACCCACGGCCGGCAAGGTGTGGGTGAGCGGGCAGGATGTCGGCAGCCTGCGCCCGAATCAGGTGCCCTATCTGCGCCGCAGCCTCGGCCTGGTGATGCAGGAGCATCGTTTGCTGACCGACCGCACGGTGTTCGACAACGTGATGCTGCCGCTGCTGGTGACCGGTTATCCGCCCAAGGATGCGGCCAAGCGCGTGCGCGTGGCGCTCGACAAGGTTGGCATGGGGGCCTTCGAGCAGGTGATGCCGATGACGCTTTCGGGCGGCGAGCAGCATCGCGTGGCGATTGCCCGCGCGATCGTCAATCGCCCTTCGGTGCTGATCGCTGACGAGCCGACCGCCCATCTCGACCCGGCCTATGCGCGCGAGATTGCGGCGCTGTTCCGCTCCTTCCATCAGGCCGGCGTCACCATCCTGCTCGCCACGCATGACGAGACCCTGTTCTCGCCTTACGGCTCACGCCGCATCGAACTCGACCATGGGAGGCTGGTGGCATGAGCATCGCCCTGTTTCCGCACCGCTTGGCCTTGCGTCAGGCGCTCGCCCGCCTCACCGCCAAGCCGCTGGCGACCTTCCTTTCCGCGCTGGTGGTGGCCATTGCCCTGTCCTTGCCGGCACTGGGCCTGGTGCTGATGGACAACCTCGGCGGTCTGGCGCGCGGCGTGTCCGGCAAACCCGAGATCAGCGCCTTCCTCAAACGCGAAGTGAGTGCTGAGCAGGCCCAGCGCGTGGAAAACCGCCTGCAGGCCGACAAGCGCATTGCCGCGCTGCGTTTCGTGCCGCGTGATCTGGCGCTCAAGCAGCTGGCCGCACGTGGCGGCTTTGCTGATGTGAGCGGCGCACTGGTCGAGAATCCTTTGCCGGACGCCTTCATCATCGAACCGACCGGTGAGAATCCGGCCGTGTTCGAAGCCATCCGCACGGCACTGGCCGCCATGCCCGAGGTGGCGCATGTGCAGCTCGACTCGGCCTGGGTTGAGCGGCTGCATGCCGCTGTTGAGCTCGGGCGCTGGTCCATGCTGCTGCTCGCCGGCTTGCTGGGTGCGGCGCTGGTGATCGTGACCTTCAACACCATTCGTCTGCAGATCCTCACCCAGCGCCACGAAATCACGGTGAGTCTGCTACTGGGCGCCACGCGCAACTTCGTGCGCCGCCCCTTCCTGTATTTCGGCCTGCTGCAAGGCTTGCTCGGCGGGTTGGTGGCCTGGGCCCTGGTCGAAGGGGTGATGGCGTTGATCGCCCCGCGCATCGAGGATCTCGCCCGCAGCTATAACATCGTGCTCGACTTGCATGGCCCGACGCCGCTGCAGGCTGCCGGTCTGCTGGCCTTCGCCGCGCTGCTGGGCTGGTTGGGGGCAGGGCTGTCGGTTCGCCGCCACCTGCACGACGGGGCAGTCGATTGAATGAGGCAGAAGCGGGCTTGCTAGTCTGGCGCGGCAAACCTGTATTGCAAAAGTAGTGTGGTCGCACTAAGTTGGCTGCCTGCTGCATGCATGACCTGAAAACAAGAATATGTTCGTCTGATGTGCCGCTGGACCCTGCTGCCGGACATCCGGCTGCGGGCATCGAGAGAGGCTTCGGGACTCCCGGTCTCTCTGTGCAACCAAAGGAGACCCTGATGAGCCGTTTTACTACCCGTCGTACCGTTCTGGCCGTTCTGGCGGCTGTATCCACCCTTGCATCCCTGCCGGCCTTCGCTTCGAAGGACAAGCCGGTGATCGGCTTTTCGATTGACGATCTGCGCGTGGAGCGCTGGACGCGCGATCGTGACTATTTCGTTGAGGCGGCCAAGGGACTGGGGGCCGAGGTCAACGTGCAGTCGGCCGATGCCAACGAGCAGCGCCAGATCTCGCAGATCGAGAATCTGATTGCCAAGAAGGTCGATGTGATCGTGATCGTGCCCTTCAACTCCAAGGTGCTGACCAACACCGTGAAGGAAGCCAAGAAAGCCGGCATCAAGGTCGTGTCCTACGACCGTCTGATCCTGAACGCTGATATCGATGCCTACATTTCCTTCGACAACGAGCGCGTCGGCGCGATGCAGGCCGAAGGCATCGTCAAGGCCGTCCCCAAGGGTTCTTACTACCTGCTGGGCGGCGCACCGACCGACAACAATGCCAAGCTCCTGCGTGCGGGCCAGATGTCGGTGCTCAAGCCGTATGTCGACAAGGGTGACATCAAGATTCTAGGCGATCAGTGGGTGAAGGACTGGAACCCTGAAGAGGCTCTGAAGATCATCGAGAACGTGCTGACCAAGAACGCCAACAAGGTGGATGCCATCATTGCCTCCAACGATGGCACGGCAGGCGGTGCGGTGCAGGCGCTGGCTGCCCAGAAGCTCGCCGGCAAGGTCGCGGTGTCTGGTCAGGATGCCGAGCTGGCGGCGGTCAAGCGCGTGATTGCCGGTACCCAGACCCTCACGGTTTACAAGCCTATCCGCGAAATCGCCGCAGGCGCAGCCAAGCTCGCCGTGCAACTGGTGAAGGGCGACAAGCCCGCCTTCAATGCCCAGCTCGACAATGGCGCGAAGAAGGTTGATTCGGTGCTGCTCTCGCCGACCACCATCACCAAGGCCAATGCCGATCTGCTGGTGACTGACAAGTTCTTCACCAAGGAACAGCTGGGTCTGAAGTAAGAAGCACCTGTCGCGTCAGCACTCCTGCCCGGTAGGGCGGAGTGCTGACGCGACGGCTTCTGTTCCAAGCCGGTCTGGAGGTTGCGTGGCTGAATACCTGTTGGAGATGCGTGGCATCGTCAAGGATTTCTCCGGCGTGAAGGCGCTGAATGGAATCGATCTGGCGGTGCGTGCCGGTGAGTGCGTAGGCCTGTGCGGCGAGAACGGCGCAGGCAAGTCCACCCTGATGAAGGTGCTCTCTGCGGTGTATCCGCATGGCAGCTGGACGGGCCAGATCCTGTGGAATGGCCAGGAGCTCAAGGCACGCGGTATCCGCGAAACCGAAGAGGCCGGCATCGTGATCATCCACCAGGAGCTGATGCTGGTGCCGCATCTGTCGGTCACTGAAAACATCTTCCTTGGTAACGAAATCACCGGCTTTGCCGGCACGCTCGATTACGCCGCGATGCATCAGCGCGCGGCCGAGCTGATGCGCGACCTGAAGATGCCGGAGGTGAATGTGGCACTGCCGGTGTCGCAGTACGGCGGTGGCCACCAGCAATTGATCGAGATCGCCAAGGCGCTGAACAAGAAGGCACGCCTGCTGATTCTGGATGAGCCGACGTCCTCGCTGACCAAGGCCGAAACGGCGATCCTGCTCGACATCATTCTGGACCTCAAGAAGAAGGGTGTGGCGTGCGTGATGATCTCGCATAAGCTCGACGAGATCGCAGCCGTGTGCGACACGATCAGCGTGATCCGCGACGGCACCCATGTCGGCACCCGGCCGATGGGCGAGCTGTCGGTGGACCAGATCATTACCATGATGGTCGGGCGCGAGATCACCAACCTTTTCCCGCGTGAAGAGCATCCGATCGGTGAGGTGATCTTCGAAGCGCGCAACGTGACCTGTTTCGATATCGATAATCCGGCACGCAAGAAGGTGGATGACGTCTCCTTCCAATTGCGCCGCGGCGAGGTGTTGGGTGTGGCCGGGCTGGTTGGTGCCGGGCGCACCGAACTGGCGATGGCGATCTTCGGCTGTTACCCGGGCAAGTCCTCCGCCACGGTGCTGCTCGATGGCAAGCCGGTGCACATCGATTCACCACAGACGGCCGTGAAGTCAGGCTTGTGCCTGGTGCCGGAGGACCGCAAACGTCACGGCATCGTGCCGTTGATGGGGGTGGGGCACAACATCACGCTGTCCGTGCCCGAGCAGTTCAGTCGCTTTGGCGTGATCGATCAGGCGGCCGAGATGCAGACCATCGAGAAGATGATCCGCCGCATGCGCATCAAGACGGCTACCCCCATGTTGGCGATCCAGGGCCTTTCCGGCGGGAATCAGCAAAAGGCCGTCTTCGCCAAGATGCTGCTGCCTGCGCCGCGGGTGCTGATCCTGGACGAGCCTACGCGGGGTGTCGATGTGGGCGCCAAGTACGAGATCTACAAGCTGATGATGGAGCTGGTGAAAGAAGGCATGTCCATCATCATGATCAGCTCCGAGCTGCCGGAACTGCTGGGCATGAGCGATCGGGTGCTGGTGATCGGCGAGGGGCGCCTGCGCGGCGACTTCATCAACAATGGCCTGAGCCAGGAAACCGTGATGGCCGCCGCCATCGGGCAGACAGAGACGTAGGTGCGACTTCAGTCGCATGTCACAAGCGGATGGCCGACTGAAGTCGGCCCTACAAGAAAAGAAATGGGCAGGGTATTGATATGACATTTTTCCGCAGTCTTCAGCAGGTTTTCTCGCGCTACAAGATCCTCGCCTTGCTGATCGCCATCGCGCTGATCTGGAGCTTCTTCGCCTGGCAGAGTGAGGGCGCTTTCCTTACCGCGCGCAACCTTTCCAACCTGCTGCGCCAGATGGCGATCACCGCGATGCTAGCCTCCGGTATGGTGTTCGTGATCATCGCCGGTGAAATCGATCTATCGGTAGGCTCGATGCTGGGCTTGCTCGGTGGTGTGGCGGCGGTGCTGGATGTGAGCTTCCATCTGCCCTTTGGCCTGAACCTCGCCATCGTGCTCACGCTGGGCCTCTTGCTGGGGCTTTTCAACGGCTACTGGGTGGCTTACCTGCGTGTGCCGTCCTTCATTGTGGGCCTGGCTGGCATGCTGGTGTTCCGCGGCATCCTGTTGGCGGTGACGGATGGCTCCACCATTGCGGTCGAATCCGAGACCTTCATTGGCTTCGGTCAGGCCTACCTGCCGATCAGCGTGGGCAATGTGCTGGCAGTCCTGCTGTTCGTGATGCTGGTGGTGCTGACCCTGCGCGCTCGCGCCAACCGTGTGCGCTACCAGCTGGCGGTGCCACCGTTGTGGCAGGAGCTCGGCAAGCTGGCGGCGATTGCCATCATCATCGCAGGCTTCGTCACGGTGCTGAACAGCTACGAGGGCATTCCGGTGCCGGTGCTGATCATGCTGATCATCCTGGGGGCTTTTTCCTTCATGGCGCGCAACACCGTGTTCGGCCGGCGTATCTACGCGGTGGGCTCCAATCTGGAGGCAACGCGCTTGTCCGGCGTGAATACACGGCTGGTGAAGATGGCCCTGTTTGGCCTGATGGGCCTGATGTGTGCGCTGGCTGGGCTGACCAACACCGCGCGGCTGGCCGCCGGCTCGCCCTCGGCCGGCAATATGGGCGAGCTTGATGCGATCGCCTCCTGCTTCATCGGCGGTACCTCGATGCGAGGTGGCTCTGGCACCATCCTTGGGGCGATCATCGGTGCGCTGATCATGGCGAGTCTGGACAACGGCATGTCCATGCTCAGCGTCGAGAGTTACTGGCAGATGATCGTGAAGGGCTCGATCCTGCTGCTGGCGGTATGGATAGACGTGGTGTCGGGTTCCAGCGAGCGCTGAGCCTGGCTGCAATAGGGCCAGCTCAGCGCTTGGCCCGGCAGTTATCCATGCCGGCGTCTAGTGGAGCTTGGTCGCCTACCGACATGAAGGCCCAGCGGTAGCTGGCAGGCTTGAGGCGCAACAGCAGCACGCCATGCTGTCCGTAGATGCGCGCCTCGCTGCCCGCCTGCTGGGTGCCCTCGGGATACAGGCCCGCGCCGCCCGTACCCACCACGAAGTGACGGATCCCGCCGCGGCTGACGGGCCGGCCTTTGGTATCGAGGCGGGCGAAACGCTCGTAGTGATGATCGTGCCCGCTCAGCACCAGATCGGCGCCGGCTGCTTCGAGCAGCGGCAGGGCGGCCAGCATGCTGGCATCGTTGCCATGCGGGCCGGAGCTGAATACCGGGCGGTGCCACAGGGCCAGCAGGCAGCGACTCCGGTTCGCGGCGAGATCCTGGCGCAGCCAGTCCAGCTGGGAGCGGGCTTCTTCGTCCTTGAGTTCGCTGTTGAGTGACACGATGTGCCAGCCACCCAGCTTGCGGCTGTAGTAGCCACGGCGTTGCGGCCCGGCAATCCTGCCGAAGTAGTCGAAGTAAGCGTCGGCCTTGCCGGTGCCGTAATCGTGATTGCCGGGCGCGGGCAGGCTACGGCGGCGGAAGCGGCCCCAGGTCGGCTCAAAGCAATCGGCATACTCCTGGGCTGTGCCCAGCGGGTAAGTCAGATCGCCGGTCAGCGCCACCCAGGCTCCGGGAATGCGTGCTGCCAGTGCTGCTGTGCGGGCTGCGGCAGATTCCGCTGCCGGTTTGTTGTCGCATTGCGCAATGTCGCCGACCACGATCAGCGGTACTTCGGCGGCCACGCTGGTCAGAGGTAGCAGTAAGGCGATCAGCAGGCAGAGTGGGCGCATGACGGCAGCGGGCAGGGCAGATGTGGCATGCTCGCACCCGGAGTGCTGCCGATCAAGCGCGGTGGCCCAGTTGAAGGGAAGTTGAATGCAAGCCCTGATTGAATTTCTGCAGGCCACGCTGGTGGTTCCGCTGGCCTTGCTGCCCATCATCAATCCGCTCGGTGGTGCGGCGCTGTTCGCCAGCATCACGGGCGGTAGTGAGCGGTTGGCCAAGCCCATGGCGCGCCAGGTGGCGATCAATGTCTGGATCATCCTGATCGTGGCGATGCTGGTGGGCTCCTATGTGCTGGAACTGTTCGGCATTTCTCTGCCCATCGTGCGGGTGGGCGGGGGCTTACTGGTGGCTGTGACCGGTTGGCGCATGCTCAATGATGAGGGGAGCGATGCCGTGCGTGATGCGGTGGCGAACGAAACAGCCGAACTCTCATCGCAGGAGATTGCCAAGCGCAGCTTCTTTCCGATGAGCTTTCCGCTCACTTCCGGCCCGGGCTCCATCGCCACCTCCATCGCGCTGGGTACGCGCTTTCCGCATACGCCGACCAACTATGTGCTGGGCGTGATCGTGGCTGCGATTGGTGCCGCGCTCACTGCAGCAGTCGTGTTCTTCTGTTACCGCTATGCCGTGCGCCTGCAGAAAAAGCTGGGTGACATCGGTGTGATCGTGGTGGCACGCATGTCCGCCTTCATCCTGCTGTGCATCGGCATCGAGATGATGTGGGGTGGCTGGGTGGATCTGAACCGTGCCCTCACCCACTGAAACTGTTTTGATCGGCTAGACTTTCCCGCTTCCCCCGTACCAGGAGTTCAGTATGTCCGCTCAGGTCATTTCCACTGCCGCAGCGCCTGCCGCCATAGGCCCCTACTCGCAGGCCGTGCGCGCCGGCAATACGGTCTATCTTTCGGGCCAGATCGGCCTCGATCCGGCCAACGGCCAGCTGGCCGAAGGGTTTGAAGCCCAGGCCGTGCAAGTGTTTGCGAATCTCAAGGCGGTGATTGAAGCCTCCGGCGGCACGCTCGCGAATGCGGTGAAACTCACTATCTATCTGACTGATCTGGCCAACTTTGCGCGCGTCAATGACTTGATGCAGCAGCATTTTGTAGCGCCTTATCCGGCGCGCGCCACGGTCGGTGTGAGTGCCCTGCCGCGCGGGGCGCTGGTCGAGATCGATGCGGTGCTGGTTCTCGACTGAAGCATCTTGACCGACGCGCCCAAGCCCCGGAAAACGCATGCCGCCAAGGGCAAGACGCCGGCGGGGGCGGACGCGCCCGCACGCAAGCCGGTCTCGGCTCTCACCGGCCGGCTGCACAAGCTCGGCATCTACAATGATGCCGACATGTTGCTGCATCTACCGATGCGTTATGAGGACGAGACCCGAGTCGTCTCCATCCGCGAGGCCGCCCCTGGCCTGCCGGCTCAGATCGAGGCCGAGGTCGAGCATGCCGAGATCACCTTCAAGCCGCGGCGCCAGCTGGTCGCCAAATTGCGCGATGACAGCGGCGTGATCTATCTGCGCTTCCTGAACTTCTACCCGGCGATGCAGAAGCTGCTGGAGCCCGGGCGCCGCGTGCGCGCCTTTGGCGAGGTGCGCAGCGGTTTCTGGGGCGAGGAGATGATTCACCCGCGGGTTCTGGCGGTGACAGAAGGCGAGGCCTTGCCGCAATCGCTTACGCCGATCTACCCGGCCACCGCCGGCTTGGCCCAAGCCGCGCTACGCAAGCTGGTGCTGCGAGCTTTTGAGCGCTCCAGCCTGGTTGATTTTCTGCCTGAAGCCTTGCGCAAGAGCCTGCGCCTGGCTGGCTGGGAGCGCAGCCTGCGCTTCCTGCATCAGCCGCCACCCGAAGCCAGCCAGAGTGCGCTGGAAGAGCGCAGCCATCCGGCCTGGCGGCGTGTGAAGTTCGACGAATTGCTGACCCAGCAGATCCAGTTGCGTCGTGCCTACATCGAGCGCCGCGCGCATGCTGCGGCGAGCCTGCCCGCGCAAGGGCGCCTGCCCGCGCAATTGATTGCCGCGCTGCCCTTTGCGCTGACGGGTGCGCAGGCGCGTGCGGTGGACGAAATCGCCCGCGATCTGGCCCAGGCGTATCCGATGCAGCGTCTGCTGCAGGGCGACGTGGGCAGTGGCAAGACCATTGTGGCGGCGCTGGCCATGTTGCAGGCGGCCGAGAATGGTCTGCAGGCGGCCCTGATGGCGCCGACCGAGATTCTCGCCGAACAGCATTACCGCAAGCTGGACCAGTGGCTCACGCCGCTCGGCATCGGCGTAGCCTGGCTCTCGGGCTCACAGAAAAAGAAGGAGCGTGCCGCGATGCTGGAGAAGATCGCCAGGGGTGAAGCGCTTCTGGCCGTGGGCACTCATGCGCTGATCGAGGATACGGTGGGGCTGGAGAAGCTGGGCCTGGCGGTGGTGGACGAGCAGCACCGCTTCGGCGTGCGTCAGCGCCTCGCGCTGCGCGAGAAAGTGGCCGGCCGCCTGCCGCACATGCTGATGATGAGCGCCACGCCGATCCCGCGCACGCTTGCCATGAGCTATATGGCGGATCTGGATGTGAGTGTGCTCGATGAACTGCCGCCGGGCCGCACGCCGATCGTGACCAAGCTGGTGGCCGACTCGCGCCGCGAGGAAGTGATCGAGCGCGTGCGTGATGCCTGCCGCGAAGGGCGCCAGGCCTACTGGGTGTGCCCGCTGATCGAGGAATCTGAAACGCTGCAGTTGCAGACCGCGGTCGAGACCTACGAGACCCTGGCTGCCGAGCTGGCTGAACTCAGGGTCGGGCTGGTGCATGGTCGCTTGAAGCCGGCCGAGAAGGCCGAGGTGATGGAGGCCTTCCTGCGCAACGAAACCCAGGTACTGGTGGCGACCACGGTGATCGAGGTCGGCGTGGATGTGCCCAACGCCAGCCTGATGGTGATCGAGCATGCCGAGCGTTTCGGCCTCGCGCAATTGCATCAGCTGCGCGGCCGGGTTGGGCGCGGTGCGGCGGCCTCCACCTGCGTGCTGGTGTATGCGCAGCCGCTGTCACAGAACGGCCGCGAACGCCTCAAGGCTATCTTCGAAACCACCGATGGCTTCGAGATCGCACGGCGCGACCTGCAGTTGCGCGGCCCGGGTGAATTCATCGGAGCGCGCCAGAGCGGTGTGCCGCTGCTGCGTTACGCCGATCTGGAGGCTGACGTGGATCTGATCGAAGTGGCCAAGCAGGCCGCTGAAGAACTGCAGGCCCGCTATCCCGAAGCGGCAGATGCCTTGCTGCGCCGCTGGTACGGCGGGCGGGCGGAGCTGCTCAAGGCCTGATATTGCTCAGGAGTATTGCTCGGAGCCGGCGCCAGCCGCCTCGCGCATTTTCACCAGTTCGACCAGCCAGTCGACCTCTTCCAGCCCCAGGGTGCGCACGATGGCGTGGTTGACGCGCGAGAGGATCACTTCGTCCGGCAAATCCTGTTCGATACCGAAGGCCAGCGAGGCCGCCAGATGGACGACGCCCGCGTAGGGCGTGGCGCCCTCGGCATCCGGCTTGATGTAATGCAGCAGCGCATCCTGGATCTCCAGCGGAAAATGCCACTGCCTTGCCAGCTCGGCGCTGACTTCCGCATGGTTGAAGGACAGGTTCAGGCGCTCAAGCGCCGCCAGTTCGCCCACCGAAAGGTTGCGGCAATTTTTGGCCACCTGCTGCCCGATCTCAGGGAAGCTCAGATTGATCAGCAACTGTCCGATGCGGTGCATCAAGCCGGCTGCATAGGCATATTCGGGATTGATGCCGGCCAGCTTGGCGAGCGCCCTGGCAGTCTGCGCAGTGAGCTGCGAATGCTTCCAGAAGCGCGCCAGATCGATGCCTTCCACCCGGGCGATGGCGCCGGTGACGCCCGAGGCGATCACGATGGAGCGCAGCGAGTTCAGGCCGATCATGGCCACCGCGTCGTCGATTCCGCCCACCGTCTTGCGTCCGCCGTAGTAGGGCGAGTTCGCTAGGCGCAGGACGCGCGCGGACAGCGACTGATCCTGCCGGACCTTGGCGATCAGGTCTGCGAGATCGACATCGTCCCGGCCTAGCGAGGAGATCAGTTCCTGAACGATGGCGGGGATGGTCGGAAGCTGGGGCAGTTTCTGGAACAGGCGGTCAACGGGGCGCATGGTGTCTCTCTGCTGGTGGTGGGCTTGTCGACCGGCTTACGGCTAGCCAGGAGTCGCCTTGAGTGCCCTTTGGGGGCGACGCGGGCTATCATCGGCCCATCTCACCCGGAACTGCCCTCATGACGCTACTCGAACGCCTGGATGCCTACGAAAAACTGATGCGTCTGGATAAGCCCATCGGCATCCTGCTGCTGCTGTGGCCCACCTTGTGGGGGCTGTGGTTTGCGGCCAGCGGTCTGCCCAATCTGTGGGTGCTGTGGATCTTCGTGATGGGCACGGTGCTGATGCGCTCGGCTGGCTGCGTCATCAACGATTGGGCTGACAGAGACTTCGACGGCCATGTCGGCCGCACCCGGGAGCGCCCGCTGGTGATCGGCCTGGTGTCCGCGCGCGAAGCCCTGTGGCTCGCCGCCGCGCTGGCACTGCTGGCCTTCGTCCTGATCCTGCCGCTCAACCGGCTGGTGATCTGGCTCTCTATCCCGGCGGTGTTGCTGGCCGCGAGCTATCCCTTCACCAAGCGCTTCTTCGCCATCCCTCAAGCATATCTGGGCGTGGCCTTCGGTTTCGGCATCCCGATGGCTTTTGCGGCGCAGACCGGCATGGTGCCGGCGCAGGCCTGGTGGCTGCTGGCGGCCAACGTGTTCTGGGCGATTGCCTACGATACGGAGTACGCCATGGTCGATCGCGAGGACGACCGCAAGATCGGTATCCGCACCTCGGCGCTCACCTTCGGCCGCTTCGACATTGCTGCGATTGCGATCTGCTACGCGGCCTTCCTCGGCTTGATGGCCTGGATCGGTTATGCCGACGGGCGTCGGGGCGCCTATTTCGTTGGCGTCGGCCTTGCCACGCTGATTGCACTGCATCACTTGTTCCTGATCCGTGATCGTGAGCCCGCTGCCTGCTTCAAGGCTTTTCGCCACAACAACTGGCTCGGGCTGGTGGTGCTGGTAGGCCTGTTGGCCGATCATCATCTGCATCCCTGATGACCCAGAGCGAACTCGTGGCCCTGATCTGCGCCTCGCATCAGCGTCTGCTGGGCGTGCCGCTGGCCGATCCTGCATTGAGTACTCTGGCTGCTGCGCGCTGGCTGGCTGAAGAGGCGCCGTTCTGCGTACTGGCGCATGAGGCGGGAGTGGATCCGCGCTTCATCTTCGCCAATCGCGCGGCCTGCGAATGTTTCGAATATCCGCGCGAAGAGCTCGTCGGGCTGCCCTCGCGCCTGTCGGCCGAAGCGCCGGATCGCGCCGAGCGCCAGGCTTTGCTCGATGCCGTGGCAAGCAAAGGTTTTGCGACCGGCTACCGCGGGCTGCGCATCGCGAAGAGTGGGCGGCGCTTCTGGATCGAGGACGTGACGGTGTGGAACCTTGTCGATGAGGCGGGCGTCACACAGGGGCAAGCGGCCACTTACCGGCGCATCACGCCGCATGAAGGAAACTGAAGATGCAATACAAGGATCTGCGCGATTTCATCGCCCAGCTCGAAGCCATCGGCGAACTCAAGCGCATCCGCGTGCCGGTGGATACCCATCTGGAGATGACCGAGATTGCTGACCGCGTGCTGCGCGCCGGCGGCCCGGCCTTGTTATTTGAGAAACCGCATACACAGGGCGTGGCGCAGGCCATGCCGGTGCTGGCCAATCTTTTCGGCACACCGCGGCGTGTTGCGCTCGGCATGGGGATTGGTGAAGAGGCTTCGAAAGACTGGCAGAAGCCGCTGCGCGAAGTGGGTAAGTTGCTGGCCTTCCTGAAAGAGCCGGAACCGCCCAAGGGCTTGCGCGATGCCTGGGAAAAATGGCCGGTGCTCAAGCAGGTGATGAACATGGCGCCCAAGGTAGTGAGCCGCGCGCCCTGTCAGGAGATCGTGTGGGAAGGTGATGAGGTCGATCTCGCGAAATTACCCATTCAGCATTGCTGGCCGGGTGATGTAGCGCCGCTGATTACCTGGGGGCTGGTGGTGACGCGCGGCCCGCACAAGGCGCGGCAGAACCTCGGCATCTATCGCCAACAGGTGCTGGGCAGGAACCGCGTGATCATGCGCTGGCTGGCGCATCGCGGCGGTGCGCTGGATCTGCGTGAGTTCCAGCAAGCCAACCCCGGCAAACCCTTTCCGGTGAGCGTGGTGCTGGGCTGCGATCCGGCGACGATTCTCGGCGCGGTGACACCGGTGCCGGACTCCTTGTCTGAGTACCAGTTCGCCGGACTCTTGCGCGGCGCCAAGACCGAGCTGACGAAGTGCGTGGGCAACGATCTGCAGGTGCCAGCTACAGCCGAGATCGTGCTGGAAGGCTTCATCTACCCGGATGAGATGGCGGCGGAAGGCCCGTACGGCGACCACACCGGTTACTACAACGAAGTGGCCGAATTCCCGGTGTTCACCATCGAGCGCATCACGATGCGCCGCGAGCCGATCTATCACAGCACTTACACCGGCAAGCCGCCGGATGAGCCGGCGATGCTGGGCGTGGCGCTGAATGAGGTTTTCGTGCCGCTGCTGCAGAAGCAGTTCCCGGAAATCACCGATTTCTACCTGCCGCCGGAGGGCTGCTCCTACCGCATGGCGGTGGTGAGCATCAGGAAGGCTTACCCCGGCCATGCCAAGCGGGTGATGTTCGGGATCTGGAGCTTCCTGCGCCAGTTCATGTACACCAAGTTCATCATCGTGGTGGATGAGGATGTGGACGTGCGCAGCTGGCAGGAAGTGATCTGGGCGATCACCACGCGCATGGATGCCACGCGCGACACCACGCTGGTCGACAACACCCCGATTGATTACCTCGATTTCGCTTCTCCCGTGGCGGGGCTGGGCAGCAAGATGGGGCTGGATGCGACCAACAAGTGGCTGGGCGAGACCCAGCGCGAGTGGGGCCGTACGATCGAAATGGATGCCGCCGTGAAGCAGCGTGTGGATGGGCTGTGGAGCGCGCTGGGCCTGTAGGGCCGGCTTCAGCCGGCGGGGCCCGGATCGAAAAAGAGGGGCTGCGGCTGAAACCGCACTTTGTATGATCAACATCTTTCGTAGGGGCGAGCCTTCAGTCGGTCTTCCACGCGTGGTGTGCGACTGAAGTCGCACCTACGTCGCAGCGAGCGCCTGCGTCGGATTACGAGCGTGTTTGATATCGCCCGCAAGGGAGTGGAAAGGATTGCAGATGACTGACAACAACACCCTGGATGTGATCGAAGGCGAAACCTTCACGCCGGCGGACCCGAAGCTGATCCAGCTGACCCACATGCTTTACGCATTGCATGCGGTGGGGCTTGTGATCGGCGCCTGGTCGCAGGCTGCGACCATGGTGGGGGCTTTCGTGTTTGGCTGGACCTCGATCATCGCCATCATCATCAATTACGTGAAGCGGGATGAGGTGAAAGGCACTTTCCTCGAAAGCCACTTCAGCTGGCAGGCCGACACGTTCTGGCGTTGCCTGATCGTGATGCTGATCGGCCTCGTGCTCTACCTGCTCTTGATCGGCATCCTGATCAATTGGCTGATCTTTGGCCTGGTAGGCCTTTGGGCGGTGTATCGCATCATCAAGGGCTGGCTGGCGCTGCAGGCCGCCCGTCCGGTAGCTTGATCAGGAGGCTGCGTCTGGAGCTTCGCGCTGCCAATCCAGCCAGTCGTCGCCAAACCACTCGATCGGGTGAGCCGTGCGCTCGGAGCCGTTACCGCAGGCCATGTCGGTCGCGGCGCAGTATTTGTCGCAGCCCCAGCAGATGCGCTCGGGGTGTTTCGGATGGGTCGGGAATTTTTTGGCCATGCTGCATCGCCTTCTTTGGCGCGGCCTGAAAACTCGCCGCTGACTCAATGATCCTCCTTGAGCGCGCGGCGGGCCCTATTCTGGATCAAGTTCCGGCGCAGGCGGCAAAGCCCGCACGCAGGCTGTCCTGCGGCAAATCGCGGCCGATCAGCACGATGCGGCTCTTGCGTTCGGCGTCGGACTCCCAGGGACGGCCGTAGTCGAAGCCGGCAATGCGATGCACGCCCTGGAAGACCAGGCGCTTGTTTTCTCCCGCAATCGACAGGATGCCCTTGTAGCGCAAGAGATCGTGGGCGTGCTGCTCGACCAGCTGATCGACGAAGGCTGAGACGGCGGCCATGTCCACCGAGCCCGGTGCTTCGAGCAACACGGTTTCGATGGCGTCATCCCAGGAGCGGGCGGGTTTGCCGCCCAGCGCATTCAGCGGTCTGGCGGCCGAATTGTGGCGGAACGGGTTGGCGGGGGGCAGGCCTTTTTCATTCAGGGCGAAGCCGCCGGTGGCGAGGAGTGCGGGCCAGTGCTGGTCCAGCTCGCGCACATCCAGTTGCGGGGCGCGGGCGTTGATGGCGGCGAGGCGTGTGGGTAGAGCGTCCGGTGTCGCCAGATCAGTCTTGGTGAGGATGATCCAGTCGGCGTAGGCAATCTGGGCGGCGGCGACGCGCTCGCGGTCCAACTGCCCGGTGGCATGGCAGACGTCCACCAGAGTGATCACGGCATCAAGCTGGAAGCGGTGGCGGAGTTCCTCTTCCCAGAAAAAGGTCTGTACGACCGGACCAGGATCGGCGAGGCCGGTGGTTTCGATGAGCAGGCGATCGAAGGCGAGTTCGCCGGTGTCGCGCTTGCTGAGCAGATCGGCCAGGGAGGTGGCCAGCTCACCACGCACGCTGCAGCAGATGCAGCCATTGGAAAGCTCCACGATGGCCGTGGCCTGAGGGGCGATCAGGGCTCCGTCGATGCCTACCGTGCCGAACTCGTTTTCCACGATGGCAAAGCGCACGCCGGGATTGGCTGCCAGCAGGCGGTTGAGCAGGGTGGTCTTGCCTGCGCCAAGAAAGCCCGTGAGCAGGGTGACCGGAATGAGATCAGTCATGGTGGGAGTCCTGTAAGCGGGTTTTGGCGGAGGGCATGAAAACGCCCCTCCTGCCTGGAGCCCAATCGGTGAAGAGGGTGACAGGGATCAATCTTGCGGCACTCGGGAGGGCTGTGGGAGCGAGGTCAGTGCCGCGTCCACAAAACAGTTGGCGCTCTAGCAGCACTTCCCGGCGCCACCGCCGTAGCGAGCCTCCTGGCGCTCGCGGAAGAACTCCTCATAAGTCATCGGCGTGCGCTCCGGATGTTTCAGCCGGGTGTGCTGCACGTAGCTGTCGTAGTCGGGCAGGCCCACCATCATGCGGGCGGTGTGGCCGAGGTACTCACCCATCTTGGCTAGGTTCTGGAACATCCGTCGTCTCTCTGGTCACGGGTTTTTTTCTGGCCTGCCGCCTCGGTGAAGCGGCAGGCCGGAAAAAGCCCGGCAGGCATTGCCTGCCGGACACTTTCGTGGCGCTCAAGCCCGCTCGGGCAGCGCCTGATAAGGCGTTTCCTGAGTGGTGACGCGGGCGTCGGCACGTGCCTTCATGCAGGCGCGGAAGCCGAAGATCATGATCGAAACCACCACAAACATGAACAGGCCGCACAGCGCCGCATCCAGGTAGTTGTTGAAGATGATCTGCTGCATCTGCCCCACGCTCTTGGCCGGTGCCAGCACTTCACCGCGCTCCGCTGCGGCAGAGAAGCGTGCGGCATTGGCGAGGAAGCCCACCTTCGGGCTGGCATCGAAAATCTTCTGCCAGCCGGCGGTGAGAGTGCACATCAGCAGCCACACGGTGGGCACGATGGTGACCCAGGCATAGCGCTCGCGCTTCATCTTGAACAGCACCACGGTGCACAGGATCAGTGCCACGGCGGCCAGCATCTGGTTGGCCACACCGAAGAGCGGCCACAAGGTGTTGATGCCACCCAGAGGATCGACCACGCCCTGGTACAGGAAGTAGCCCCAGGCCGCCACGCATGCGCCGGTAGCGATCAGGTTCGGGCCCAGCTTGTCGGTGCGCTTGAAGCTCGGGATGAAGGCGCCCAGCAGATCCTGCAGCATGAAGCGGCCGGCACGGGTGCCCGCATCCACTGCGGTGAGGATGAAGAGGGCTTCGAAGAGGATAGCGAAGTGATACCAGAAGGCCATCATCGCCTTGCCGCCAATGGCGCCAGAGATGATGTGGGCCATGCCAACGGCCAGGGTCGGGGCGCCGCCGGCACGCGAGATGATGCTCTTCTCGCCCACGTCGGCTGCGGTTTGCAGCAGCACGTCAGGGGTGATCACGAAGCCCCAGCTGGATATCTTTGCCGCTACGTCGACGGCTTCCTTGCCAATCACGGCCGCCGGGCTGTTCATCGCGAAATACACGCCCGGATCGATCACCGAGGCGGCAACCAGTGCCATCACCGCGACGAAGGATTCCATCAGCATGCCGCCGTAGCCGATGAAGGCCGCGTGGCTTTCATTCTCAAGCAGTTTCGGCGTGGTGCCCGAGGCGATCAGGGCATGGAAGCCGGAAACCGCACCGCAGGCAATGGTGATGAACAGGAAGGGGAACATGTTGCCGGACCAGACCGGGCCGGTGCCGTCGATGAACTTGGTGACGTGCGGCATCTGCATCATCGGAGCCACCACCACGATACCGATGGCCAGACCAAGAATGGTGCCGATCTTCAGGAAGGTGGAGAGGTAGTCACGCGGGGCGAGCAGCAGCCACACCGGCAGCGAGGCGGCAACGAAGCCGTAGCCCACGAGCATCCAGGTCAGCTGGGTGCCGGTGAAGGTAAACATCGGGGCCCAGGTTTCGCTGGCGGCCACCTGGCCGCCGAGCAGGATCGCGCCGATCAGCAGGATGAAGCCCACCACCGAAATCTCGCCGATCTGGCCCGGGCGGATGTAGCGCATGTAGACGCCCATGAACATCGCGATCGGGATGGTGGCGAAGACCGTGAAGGTGCCCCAGGGGGAGTCGGCCAGTGCTTTCACCACGATCATGGCCAGCACTGCGAGGATGATCACCATGATCAGGAAGGCGCCGAATAGCGCGATCATGCCGGGAACAGCACCCAACTCACTCTTGACGAGGTCGCCCAGGGAGCGGCCGTCACGGCGAGTCGAGACGAACAGCACCATGAAATCCTGCACCGCTCCGGCCAGCACCACACCGGCTACGAGCCATAGCAGGCCGGGCAGATAGCCCATCTGCGCGGCGAGCACTGGGCCCACCAGCGGACCGGCGCCGGCAATCGCGGCGAAGTGGTGGCCGAAGAGCACGTTCTTGTTGGTCGGAACGTAGTCGAGGCCGTCGTTATGGCGTACCGCCGGGGTCATGCGGGTCGGGTCGATGCCGACGACCTTGTTGGCGATGTAGAGGCCGTAGAAGCGGTAGGCGGCCATGTAGATGCCGACGGCGGCCGTCACCACCCACAGGGCGCTGATGGTTTCGCCGCGCGACAAGGCGATGTAGGCCAGGCAGAAAGCGCCGATCAGCGCCAGCGCGGTCCACCCCAGCTTGGGCAATATGCGGTTCATTGTGTCTCCTCCATGTCATCGTGCCCGTGCAGGGCATGAATGCAAGGCTGTTGGTGTGGGCCTGGCGCGTGAGGCTGAGCCTTGCGCGTTTCCGCCCGTCGGGCCCGGCGCTGCTTTGCCGGGCTGCGCTGAGTATGGTTGGCTGCGCAAGCAAAAAAATCCGCATGACTACGCAGGCCGGCTCCGTGCCGCCACATAGGGGAAAACGGCATTCGGAACCGAATGGCGGAAAGTCCGGCTGTTGCGTAAAGCCCTTCCGGATTAGGATTCTGCGCCATGAACCTGCGTCTGAAGGTCCTTCTGCTGGCGGTTGCACCGCTGCTCCTCGCCATCGCTGCGATCGCTTCCGTGGTGCGTATTGAAGCGCGTGCGTTGGCTGACGCTGAGACCCAGGCCGTGTTGCCGGTGCTGGAGTCGTCCCGGCGGACCGAGCTCAAGCATTACGTGGATCTGGCGCTGGGCGCGATCGAGCATCTGCATGGCATGGAGGATCAGGGCGTAGCTCGTAGTCAGGCGCTGACCATCCTGCGTCAGCTCGATTACGGTGAGGACGGCTACTTCTTCGTCTACGACCAGCAGGGGCGCAACCTGATGCACCCGCGCCAGCCGCAACTGGTGGGTCAGGATCTGTGGGAGTTGCGCGACAACAGCGGCGTACCCACCATCCAGCGCCTCGTGGCGCAGGCCAAACAGGGTGGTGGCTATGTCGAATTCATGTGGAACCGGCCTTCCACCGCGCGCACCGAGAGCAAGCTTGGCTATGTGCAGCTGGAGCCACGCTGGGGGTGGGTGATTGGCACCGGGATTTATCTCGACGACATGGCCGAGGCGCGCCTGCGCATCGATAATGCCGCCAGCCGTGCCATCTCCGCCACCATGGTCATCATCACGGTCATTACCGGCACGGCGATCCTGATCGTGGCTGTCTGTGGCTTCGCGCTGAATCTTTCCACCCAGCGCAGTGCCGAGGCGCGGATGCGCGCGCTGGCACATCAGGTCGTGCTGTCACAGGAAACCGAGCGGGCGCGGGTGGCCCGCGAGCTTCACGATGGCGTGAGCCAGCTGCTGGTGTCGGTCAAGTTCCTCTTCGAGTCAGTACAGGAGCGCGTTGGTAGCCTCGGCGGTGAAGGCCGCGATGCGCTGATCGAGCTGACCGGCAAGGGCGTGACCCGCCTGCACGACGTGCTGCGTGAAGTGCGCCGCATTTCGCATGATCTGCGCCCCACCGCACTCGATGATCTGGGCCTCAAGGCGGCCCTGGCCCAGATGCTCAATGAATTCGGCCAACGTACCGGGCTCGCTGTGCAGCTCAAGGCAGAGGACAATCCTTCGCTGCCCGGTCCGGTCGCCACCGCCCTGTTCCGCGTGGTGCAGGAAGCGCTCACCAACATCGAGCGCCACGCCCGTGCGTCTGAAGTGACCCTCACCCTGATGAGCCGGCCGCATGCCTTGCGTCTCACCATCGTCGACAATGGCCGCGGCTTTGATCTCGAAGCGCTGGTCGCGCAGCCGCGCAGCGGGCTCGGCCTCACCAGCATGCGCGAGCGCATCGAAACCCTCGGCGGCATCTTCGTGATGCGCGCCAGCGAGGCCGGTACCAGTATCGAAATCGTGCTGCCGGCCAGCGCACTCCGGAATTGAAGGAAGGACGGAATATGGAAGCATCCCGCGTCAAACTCATGCTCGTCGACGATCACCCGCTGGTGCGCGACGGGCTGCGCCTGCGCCTGGCCACCGTGCCCGGCTTCGAGATCATTGCCGAGGCCGACGATGGCGTCGCCGCGCTGGCTGCGCTGGAGCGCCAGGAGCCTGATGTGGTGCTGATGGACATTGCCATGCCCGGTGCTAACGGCATCGAGCTGGTGAAGAAGCTGCATGAGCTCTATCCACAGGTGCAGGTGATCATGCTCACCATGCACGATCAGCCGCAATACGTTGTCGAGGCCTTCCGCCAGGGCGCCCGCGGTTATGTGCTGAAAGACAGTCCGGCGCAGGAAATCGTCGCTGCCATCCACGCCGTGATGGCCGGCAAGCGTTACTACTCCGCCGGCGTGGCCGACGCCCTGGCCGCCGGCGCCACCCCCGCACCACTCCTCACACAGCGCGAGCAGGAGGTACTGGCGCTGATTGCCGAAGGCCGCTCCAGCAAGGAAATCGCCTCCAGCCTGAACCTCTCGGTGCGGACCGTGGAGACCCACCGCCTCAACATCAAGCGCAAGTGTGAGCTCGAAGGCTCCTCGGCACTGGTCAAGTTTGCGGTAGAGCGGAAGTGGACCGGGCTTTGAGGGGGCACGCGGCTGCCGGAGCAATGACCGTGAATGCTGTTCGTGGAAACGGGCGATGCCTGCAGAATGATGACTAGGCCGTGCTCACGGGGGGGTGGGAAAATCCTGGCTCATCTTTCAGAGCGCGCTTGCACTCAACCCTTTACGCTTCCTACCTGATGATCGTTCCTGACTACTGGGCGGAAGCCCGCCAGCAGCATCGCGCGGCTGGCAAGCAAATCACCATCCGTCGCTGGGGCTGGTCAAGCTGCAGTGAAGACGATGCGCGTGCAATGGCCGAAGCCCGTGCGGCAGAGGCCTTGCAGCGTCTTCTGGGTGGGGAGAAGCTGACGCGCCGCGAGCCCAAGGCGGCCTACAACGGAGCCTCCGGCGTTCCCATTCGCGAAGAGGTGTTGTCCCGCCATGGAGAAGAGGTTGTTACCCGAAATTCATATGGCGCGCACTGCCTCAACACTCCGCGTGCGTTATTTGCCGATGTGGATTTCGCGAGCACCCCGCGGGCCGGACTGCGTTTCGCTGTCTTCGGATTGTTGGCGCTGTTGGCGGTGATCGGCGGAATCCATTTGCAGAGCTGGGGCGTCGCGGGAGGCTTGTTGTTGTTGGCCCTGCTACTGACTGGGCCGCTTGCCGGAGGCGTGGATCGCCTGAACCTGTTGCGCAAGGGTGGGCATGAACGCATCGCCCGGCAGCGCCTGATGGATTTCCTGGCCGGGCATCTGGCCTGGAATGTGCGCCTCTATCGCACGCCGGGCGGCTTCCGGCTGCTGGCCACACATCAGGCCTTCGAGGCATCCGCACCCGAGGTGCAGCAGTTCTTTGCGGCGGTCGGGGCGGACCCGGTCTATGTGCGCATGTGCAGCAACCAGCAATGCTTTCGTGCCCGGCTGACGGCCAAACCCTGGCGGATCGGCATCGGCGACCATATGCGGCCCCGCCCCGGGATCTGGCCGGTGCACCCGGATCGGCTGGGCATCCGGCAGCAATGGGTGGCGGCTTACGAGCGGGCGGCGGCCTCGCATTCAGCCTGTCATTTCGTCGAGTCACTGGGTTCCGGCAAGGTGGATCCGGAAATCAGCGCGGTGGTGGCATTGCATGACCGCGAGGCACGGGCGCACGAGTTTGCGCTCGCCGTTGCCTGAGAAGCCCGAGCTCGGCGGCGGGGCTGCCGGCCCTCTCATATAGCAAACATCAGCCCGCTGCCATTGGCAGCGCCGGTTTGCTGACGCACCATTACGGCCTGTCTGCCGGAGGCTCACTCCGGCGAGCGTGAGTGCTGAATTCATAGGAGTGTTGTTGTGGCAAGAATCGGTTTTCTGGGGCTGGGCATCATGGGGCGGGCGATGGCCGCCAATCTGCTCAAGGCGGGTTTTGAAGTGACGGTGTGGAATCGCTCGGCAGCCAAGTGCGTGCCGCTGGTGGCGCAGGGGGCGGCTCAAGCGGCTACGCCGCGCGAAGTGGTGGAAGCCTGTGATTTCACCATCGCCATCCTGGCCGACCCGGCCGCGGCACGCGAAACCGTGTTCGCGGCCGATGGCGTGCTGGCAGGTATGTCTGCTGGCAAGGGCTACATCGACATGTCCACCGTTGATGACGCCACCGCCCGTGAGATTGCTGGCGCGATTGCCAGCAAGGGTGGGCGTTTTCTCGAAGCGCCGGTGTCCGGCACCAAGAAGCCGGCGGAAGACGGCACGCTGGTGATCCTTGCCGCGGGGGATCAGAGTCTCTACGACGAAGCCGGGCCAGCTTTCGACAAGCTCGGCAAGAAGCGCGTGTTTCTCGGTGACGTGGGGCAGGGCGCGCGCATGAAGCTGGTGGTCAACATGATCATGGGCTCGATGATGGTGGCCTTGAGCGAAGGCCTGGCGCTGGGGCTCAAAGGGAATCTGGATGGCGCCAAGATCCTCGAGGTGATCGAGGCGGGCGCGATGGCCTGCCCGATGTTCAAGGGCAAGGGGCCGATGCTGCTGAACGATGACGCCAGCACCAGCTTCCCGCTCAAGCACATGCAGAAGGATCTGCGCCTCGCGCTGGCCCTCAGCGAGGAGCTGGGCCAGTCGCTGCAGGCGGCCTCTGCAGCCAACGAGGTGTTCAAGCGCGCCAACATCGCCGGCCATGGTGACGACGACATTGCTGCGGTGTATCGCGTGGTGCGCTGAGCCGCTTGTCGCAGGCTGCAAAAAGGCCCGGTCAGCCAGATGCTGCCGGGCCTTGTTACATCAGAGATCAGGCGGATCAGGAGCCTTCGGGTTCGAGCTGGCTTTGCAGGTAGTTCTGCAGCCCCACCTTTTCGATCACTTCGAGCTGGGTTTCGAGATAGTCGATGTGTTCCTCGGTCGCTTCGAGGATCTCCATCACGATGTCGCGCGAAACGAAGTCGCGCACGGACTCACAGTAGGCGACGGCTTCCTTGAGGTCGGCGTGGGCCGTGACTTCGAGCTTGAGATCGCCGGCTAGGCATTCCGGCACATTCTCGCCGATCAGCAGCTTGTTGAGGTTCTGCAGGTTGGGCAGACCGTCGAGCATCAGGATGCGCTCGATCAGCATGTCCGCGTGATGCATTTCCTCGATGGACTCCTTGTACTCGTGCTTGCCGAGTTTCTCGAAGCCCCAGTGCTTGTAGATGCGGGCGTGAAGGAAATACTGGTTGATGGCGCTCAGTTCGTGGGTGAGCTGGCGGTTGAGCAGCTGAATGACTTTCTTGTCACCTTCCATGCTGGGACTCCTCTCAAGGGCTGGGGGCGTACCGCGTGGAGAGGGGCTTCTCCGCCGCAGGCATGAGTCCATTGTGCACAAGACAAACGCCATGCATCAAGGCCAATTTAATGAATGACCCTGATAGGCATGGCGCGGAAGGCGCGCGAGGAAGGTGCGTGGAGCACAAAGCCTTCAGGCGGTCGCGAACTCCCTCTGGCCGAGCCCATCTCCGGCGACATGCAGCAAGGGGATTGTTCTGTGCGGTGCTGCACTCGCCTCCTTCAGGCAGGCGTGGGCACACTGGGCGCAGCGGCCGCAACTGCTGGCCACGCCGAGCGATTCGCGCAGGTCGCGCACCGTGCGTGCGCCATCGGCCGCAGCGCGTGCGATATCGCGATCAGTGACAGCATGGCAGACGCAAACATACATGGCGGTACCCGGGGTGCGTGGTGGGGTGATGGATTGAAAGATAATGCGATCCGTTCTCATTTGCAAGCCTATCTTTGCTGGAATGGCTGTCACCGCCGCCGCAGGGCGATGCCACTGTTCCGTGCCTCCCGCAGCAAAGCCCGGTGCAGCCTAGTCCAGCCAGGTGTTAGAGTCCTGCCGTGCCGCCAGGCGGAGGCGCTTATCGCTTGAATGCCGGCGTGCTAGGGTCGCGGGCATGTCCCGACTCCCGGTTTTCTCATGAGCACATCCGATTCAAGCTGGCGCCAGATTGCCCTGTGTGCCTGGGGCAGCCAGTATCTCGCCGGCGGCAATGAGCTGGACGACTGGTTCCGCCACGGCGTGTTCTGGGAAGCGCCCCAGCTGTTCCGGTCCTTGCCTGGACGGACACTGATCGCCGCCGATTTCTGCGCCTGGCTGTTCTGGCTCAGATCACGTGGGGCCATGCGTCTTACCCTGCATGCGACGGAGTCCGGGCAGGTTCCCGCGGACGAGGATTTCTACTGGGGGGAGCGCCTGATCTGCGTGCATTTTGCGGAGGGCTGTGAGCGTTGGCTGACGGGGGAAGAAATACCGGGCTGTACGGACGCCAACGACGCCGCGCTCGAAGCCGCACGGGAGGCGAGTGGCGAGTGGAGCTGGGTGCCTGACCCAGGGGCGTATGCCGGCGACATCGAAACCTGGTGGTGCCTCGGCATGGGCGAGGCGGTTTCGGTGCCGGAGACCGACTGGAGCGCCAGCGCCGCGCGTCTTAAAGCCGAACTCTTTCCGGAGGATGGCCTGCGCGGCCGGTGGCGTCTGCCAGACCAGACAGAGCTTCGAGCAGGCAACAAGGGGGATGCGGAGTGGTCCAGCTTGCCGACCTTGCCGCGCTCCCGAAGCCTGACCCTGCCGCATCGCCTGCTCGATTATCTGCATGGCGAGCAGGCGCGCTTTTCAAACGACACGCACCCCAAGAATGAAGGCAATCTTTATGTGTGCGCCAGTGCCGAGGAGGCCGCGAGGATTGATCGCTGGGGGGAGCGGCTCAATGCCTGGGTCGATACCTTGCAACGCGCCGCAGCCAACGAGCGTCGTTGGAATGAAGGTGGGAAAGGCGGCGCGGTGCTGATGCCTGTGCTGCCTGATGCCGCTGTATCGGCCGCGCAGCAGGACGCGGCCAGCGCCCCGGTTACCGAGACGATTCCGCCCTCTGCGCCGCGCGTGATCGAGCAGCCTGCGGCCCAGGCGCGCGCCATCCCCCCGCTGTTGATCGATGGCATCGTACTGGCTGTGCTCTGTGTGCTCATTGTCGCCCTGGCAAAGGTGCTCAGCCGCTACGAATGGATCAGTCTGCTGATTGCCTTGCCCTGGATGCTTTACGTGCGGCGCCGTAAATAGATGCTCCCCGGGCGAGGCGGCCTCCCCATGGTCAGTGCGCAGCAAACACCTGCTGGCGCTGGCCGAAGACCCGCGCAATGTCTTCGTCATGGGTGACCAGCATCAGCGCTGCGCCGCTTTCATCCATGGCATCACCCAGCAGCTCAAGTGCCTGGCGCTGGGTGAGCGGATCGAGGCGGGACGTGGGCTCGTCCGCAAACAGCAGGGCGGGCCGTGCGCACAGCACGCGGGCCAGGGCGATCCGTTGCAACTCGCCGCCGGAGACCTGACTGGGTCGGCGCGTCAGCAGACTGGCGTCGATCTTCAGGCGTTCCAGGCGGCCCTGCAGCGCAGACCAGGCCTCTCCGTGGAGCTGGCAGGCATCGCGCAGGCTGCTGCCCAGGGTTTGCCGCGGCGGGAAGGAGGCGACAGGATCTTGGTAGAGCTTCTGCAAGGCCGTGGTCGCGAGGCCGGGCGCCCGGATCACGCTGCCGGCATCGGGCCGCAGCAGGCCCAGCAACACGTTGCCCAGGGTGCTCTTGCCGGTGCCGCTGGGGCCTTGCACGACGAAGCGCTCGCCGGCGTGCAGATCGAGGTCCAGCGCTTGAAAGAGTGATTTGCCGTTGAAGGCCTTGCTGAGTCCGCGCCCCTGCACGATGAGCGGACCGCTGACAGGTGCCTGACGTACCGGCCAGTGCGCAGGATCGGCCGCAATCAGCTCACGGGTGTAGGCATGGCTCGGCGCGCGCAGGATGTCGGCCATCTCGCCGGCCTCGATCAGTTCGCCGGCACGCAGCACCAGCAAGCGCCCGCCCAGGGCCTCGGCTACGCGCAGATCGTGGGTGATCAGCAGCACGGCACCGCCTGTTTCTGCGACCGTCCGTAGCATTCCGGTGACATGATCGCGCCAGTGCGCGTCAAGCCCCTTGGTGGGCTCATCGGCAATCAGTAGCGAAGCGCCGCCGGCCAGGGCCATGCTGGCGACAGCGCGCTGCGCCATGCCACCCGAGAGTTGCCAGGGGTATTGAGCGCCAGAGGCGCTGAGGCCGGCGGCTTGCAGTTGGGCGGCGCTCTGCTCGGCCGCTGCGTGAGCGGGCAGGCCACGCACCAGCTGCAGGACCTCTTCGAGCTGGCTGCCGACGCGCCGCACCGGATTCAGCGCCAGGCTGGGCTCCTGAGGCAAGAGACCGATCTTGCGGCCCCATAGCGGGCGGCGGGCTCGCGCATCGCGGGCAGCACTGCGCTGCCCCTGGATGCAGACTTCGCCGCCGGCGACCAGGCCTGCCGGCAGATTGCCCATCAGCGCGTCGGCCAGCAGGGACTTGCCCGCGCCGCTTTCGCCCAGGATGGTCAGCACTTCGCCTGCCCGCAGCGTGAAGGAAAGCTCGCGCAACAGGCGTTGGCTGCCGGCGTGCACCGAGATGCCGGAGGCTTCGAGGATGAGGTCCGCATTCATGTCAGTTCCTTGTCACCTGCCAGCAGCATCATGCCCAGCACCAACAGGATTAGCAGCGTGACAGGTGCTGCGATCAGCCAGGGGGCTTCACTGTAGAAAGGGAAAAATTCGATCATCATGACGCCCAGCTCCGGCGTTGGCGGCTGCAGGCCGACCCCGATGAAGCCCAGCGCGGCCAATGCCAGCACGGCTTGCGCAGCACTCAGCGGTAACAAGGTGGCCAGCAAGGGCGTCAGCGCAGGCAGCACGTGTCGGCGCAGAACATAGAGCTTGCCAAAGCCCAGCAGGCGCGAGGCCTGAACCGCATCACCGTGCAGGATCGGCCGGCTGGCGGCGCGCGTGACCCTGAAATATTCCACCCACAGCGACAGGGCCAGGCCGATGTACAGCGCCCAGTACTGCCCCGGCGCAATGGCGGCGAAGAGCAACACCAGCAGCAGGCCGGGCACAGCCATGCAGGCGTCGGCCAGCATCACCAGCCCGCGCTCGATGCGACCACCGCACCAGCTGGCGGTGACACCGGTCAGTACGCCGGGCAGCGCCGCACTCAGGGCCGCGAGCAGCGCCAGCCCGAGTGAAAGTTGGGCGGCGTGGGCAATGCGCGCCAGCACGCTGCGACCGTAGACATCGGTTCCCAGCCAGTGGCTGGCGCCCGGAGGTAGCAGGGAATCACCGAGGGATTGCGTCGCCGGATCGATTCCGATCAGTGCCGGGCCCAGCAGGGCGAAGCAGGCGATCAGGATCAGCAATCCCAGGCCGCAATGCCGGGCGAGGCGGGCGGAGAAAGTCTCAGGCATCGGAGGCTCCCGGCTTGCGCTGGCGAGGATCGATGGCGAGCATCAGGGCGTCCAGCAGCAGATTGAAGAGGATGAAGAGCAGACCCATGCTCAGTGCCGCCCCCTGGATGACGGGGACATCGCGGGCAAATACGGCATGCACCAGTGCGTGGCCCACACCGGGCCAGGCGAAAAGACTTTCGACGACCACCGTGCCTTCCACTAGCAGCACCAGATGCACGCCCAGATAGGCCAGCACAGGCAGGGCCGCCAGCGGCAGGGCGTGGCGCAGCAGCGCCTGGAAGTCCGACAAGCCCTTGCTGCGGGCGAACTCGCAGGCCGGCGAGGCCAGCGCTTCGCGCACTGCGCTGCGGCTGATCCGCGCCAGCCCGGCGGCCAGCCCGAGTGCCAGCGTCAGCGCCGGCAGCCACAGGGTGCCCCCTTGATCGTCGTGTGCGGCGGGCAACATGCCCCAGTGCACCGCGAGCAGCAGCATCAGCAGGATGCCCAACAGGAAGGCCGGCGTGGCGCGCAGCACAACCGCGAACAGCAGCGCGATCCGGTCTGCGACACCGCCCGGCCGCACTGCGGCCGCGACGCCCAGCGGCAGACCGATCAGCATTGCCAAAATCAGCGTGGTGACCGCTAGATCGAGGCTGGCGGCGAGATGGTGGGCCATCTCGTGCCATACGGCTTCGCCGCTGACCAGTGACTGCCCCAGATCCAGGCGCAGGAGCTGGCCCAGCCATTCCAGCCAGGCCTGCCACAGCGGGCGTTGCAGTTGCAGCTCTTGCGCCACGGCACTGGCGGCGGCGCTGCCGACGAAATCGTAGCCGTAGCGGCTGGCGGCAATGCGCATCGCCATGTCGCCGGGCAGGGCCCGCACCATCAGGAAGCAGACGCTGCCGATGATCAGCAGGAGCGCCAGGACCTGGATCGCGCGCCGCAGCAGCAGCCCGCGCCAGGCGGAGGTTTGGGTCGAACTCATGCTTTCCACCTCATGCCAGTGAGGCGGAAGCTGCGTTCCAGCGGATCCAGGCTCACGCCTTCGAGGCGTTTGCTGACCGCGACGTTCTGGCGATACCAGCACACCGGGATCAGCGGCAGCTCGTCATGCAGGGTCTGCAGCAAGCGTTTGCGCTGGGCGGCGAGCTGCGCCTTGTCGAGCCCGCCGCGCACCAGACGCTGCAGGGCGTCGACCGCGACCGGGCTGGACCAGTTTGTGGCGCCCCAGTCGCCGCCCTGGGGGCCGAAGTCCTGCGCCAGGGTCGCGGTCGGGTCCGGCACGATGGCGTAGTTGCGGGCGGCCAGGGCCAGCTGCAAGCTGCCATCACGATGGGCCAGCGGAATATCGCCGGAGTTGCCGATGCTCACGCTCACGGCAAAGCCCGCTTCGCGCCATTGGGCCTGCAGCGCGCCTGCGATCACGGGCAGCTCGGGGCGATCCGGGAAGGTCTGCAGCTTGAGGCGCAGAAGCTGGCCTTGCGTATCGCGCCAGCCTTCCGTGCCGAGCGTCCAGCCTCCCTCGCGCATCAGCTGCTTGAGGGCGACCGGGTCGCGTTGCAACGGCGGGAGCGAGGCATCATGCCAGCCCGCCAGCGTAGGAGGCATCAGCTGGCTGGCGGCCAGCTCCGGGTCGCGCAGCAGGGCACGCGCGATGCCGGGCCGATCGATGGCCAGACTCAGGGCCTGGCGCACGCGCAGATCCTTGAGCCCGGAGAACGCTGCATTCAGATTGATGACCACGGTGCGTGGAACGGTCACCGAGGCAATGTTGACCGAGCCCCGTTGACGCAAGCGGGTAATACTGGCGGGGTCCAGGTTGTAAGCCAGGTCGGCCTGACCCGATTCGGCCATCAGGCTGCGGGTTTCGGCGCGCCCGGCCGCCATGTATCGCACCTCGGCAATGGCCGGGCGCGGGCCATCGTAATGTTCGGACACGCGGGTCTCGACCTGATGCGGGGCTTCCAGCTTGCTGATCCGGTAGGGGCCGCTGCCGACGATCTCGCGTACTGTGCCGCTGGCTTCGAAGCTGGCCGGCGCGAGGATCATCGTGCTGCTGTGGGCCAGCAGGCTGAGCAGCGGCATGTAGGGGCTGCTCAGACGGATCCGGAGCTGCTTTTCGCCTGTCGCTTCGATACTGCGGATCGGGGCCATGCTCAGCACCCCCGGCGGAGTGCGCGCCAGGTTCAGGCTGCGCGCCACGGCCTGTGCCGTGACCGGGCTAGCGTCATGGAAGCGTGCGCCGGGGCGTAGTTCGAAGTGCCATTCGAGGCCATCCGGCGAGACCTTCCAGCTCGCAGCGAGTGCCGCCTTCGGCGTGCCGTCGTCCTGCGCGTCAAGCAGGGTTTCGGTGACTTGCAGGCGGGTGAAGATGTAGCCGCTGGCGGCGGGGGCGAGGCCACTGATTTCCCATGAGGAAACGATCAGCAAGGGCTTCACGGCAGGCTGCGCGCGCAGGGGCGGGCAGGCCAGTGCCAGGGCGCCGAGGCCGGCGCCCTGCAGAAGACGGCGGCGAAGGCCGTCGGGTTCAGGCTGGGTCATGGTCATTCTCAGAAGCTGTACTGCGCGCCAAGGGTGAAGCTGCGGCCGCTGCCGGGCGACACCCACAGCGTGCTGTAGGAGCTGGTGTAGTACGTGGTGTCGAAGAGGTTGTCGATATCCAGCGTGAGGCGCAGCGACTTTGTCGGGCGCCAGTACGCATTCAGGCGTACCGTGGTGTAGGCCGGCAGATTGAAGGCGGGGCTGCCTGCGTTCGCTTCGGCCTGGGTGCGGGCCTGGCCAAGACGCTCGCCTACATAGGTCGCTCCGCCGCCTGCGCCATAGCGCTGACCATTGCTGAACGCGTTCTCGTACATTGCCATGGCACTGGCGACCACCGCAGGCACATTGAGCAGGCTCTCGCCGATGGCCAGGGTGTTGTCGCGCAGCACTTCGACCTGGGTGTAGGACACGGCGCTGTTGACGCGCCAGCGCGGGGTGATCTGGCCGGAAAACTCCAGCTCGGCGCCACGGCTGCGCACTTCGCCGGCGGCGACCGAATAGCTGCTGTTCTGCGTATCCGCGGTCAGCACATTCTGTTTGCGGATCTGGAACAGCGCGGCGTTGGCGGCCAGCTTCTTGTCCGTACTTTCCCACTTGCTGCCCAGCTCGAAAGAGCGCCCCTTCTCCGGCTCGAAAGCTTCGCTGTTGCGATCAGAGCCCGCGTTGGGGCGGAAGGACTGGCCGCTGTTGGCGAACAGCGTCCATTGCTTCGAGGGCAGCCAGCTCAGCCCCAGGCGTGGTGAGGTGGCTGACGGCGATTGCTCCGTGGTGCTGCTGGTGCGGCGGTTCTGCAGCGACTGGCTGTAGTTGTCCACACGCAGGCCGGCCATCAGGCGCCAGGCTTGCGCCAGACTGATCGAGTCTTGCAGGTAGAAGGCGTTGTTGCGCTGGGTTTCGTAGGTGTCGGTGTTGGCCCCCGGCGTGGGTTGAGCCTGGCCGTAGATCGGGTCATAGATGTTGATCGCATAGGGCGAGGCGGAACTGGGGTTGGCGCGCAACATCACCGTATCCATGGTGTAGCGATAGGTTTCGTAGCCGAACAGGATTTCGTGCGGCGTGCTGGCGAGCTCAAGATTGCCTTGCAGCTCGGCCTGGAAGCCCAGGTCCTGCGAGTCGTAATCGCGGTAGCGGCGCTGGCGGCGCAGGCTGCCATCACTTTGCAGGGCGGACGCTTCGGTCGAGTAACCCTCGAGACTGGTCTCGCGCTCCGAGAGCACGAAGCGACTCAGCCAGGCATCGTTCCAGATGTGGGTCAGGATGGCCTGTGAGTTGGCGTTGCGCAGGGTGACCTTGCCATCGGAGGGCTCGCCAAGAAAACGCTCGCGCGGAATCTGGCCGAGTTGGCCATTTACAGCGACCACACCGCGATCGAGCGGCGCGGCATGGCGCAGGTACTCGCCCACGAATTCAAGCTGGGTGTCGGCACCCATTTTCCAGGTGAAGGCGGGGGCCACAACCTGCCGATCGGAATCCGTGTAGTCGCGGAAACCGTCGCGGCTTTCGGCGGCTAGGTTCAGGCGATAGGCCAGGTTCTCGCTCAAGGGGCCGGTGCTGTCCAGCGCGGTACGCCAGTAGCCATGGCTGCCCGCGTAAGTCTCGATCGAGTTGGCGGCTTGCCACAACGGGCGCTTGGAGACGATGTTCAGCGTGCCCCCCGGTTCGCTGCTGCCATACAGCGCGGCGGCCGGGCCCTTGAGGAATTCGATGCGCTCCACGCTGGCCAGATCGCGCGGCGCGTTGAAGCCACGGCTGGCCGTCATGCCGTTGAGCAGGGTGGCGATGCCGGTATTCTCGTTGCCGGGCAGTCCGCGCACGGCGACGTTGTCCCACAGACCACCAAAACTGTTCTGGCGCGAAATCCCGCCCACAAAGTCGAAGACATCATCCAGGCGCGTGGCGCCCAGATCGTCGATGGCCTGCTTGGTGAAGACCCGGATCGATTGCGGCACTTCGCGTACCGGCAGGCTGGTTTTGGCGGCAGTGGCTTCTTCCGAAAGATAGCTACTGCTGCTGCTGCGACCCACCACGGTGATGGCCTCCAGCTCGACAGGGGCCTGCTGGGACTGGGCCTTTGCGGCCAGCGGCGAAAGTGTGGTCAGGACGGCGAGGCTCAGGTGTTTGATATTCAGCTGGGGGGTATTCATGGACAACTCCAGAAGGCAGACGTGTGCGTATCCCGGCCGGGCGCGTAGCGCTGGCCAGAGTGTGTGTGTGCTACGGGGAGCCTGGGTTCAGGCTGCGTCTGGAGGGTCGCGGGGGAAGTGCAGCCAGCTACGGGTGAGGGCTGGCGGAGCAGGCAGCTCACGCCTTGGCGCAAGGCTGAGGCTGAGCGGATGGTGTGCGTCTGGTGGCGCAAGCCTCGGCGCGATCAGGTGGGCAAATATCTGGCACTGGCTGCAGAGAGGGTGAGCCAGGCCTTCGTCGCTATCCGCTGGAGTGCTCTGCTCGAAGCTGGTCTGCGGGGCCTGCTCGAAGTGCTCTGCCCAATGCAGGCTGCAGATGAGCGAGGCGTTCAGCCAGAGGATCAGGAGCAATGCGCGCAGGATCAGCAATTGTCCGCGTGAGCGCATGCCTGCCCCCAGCGCATGTTTTTGGCGGGAGACGGGCCTGAGCTGCTTGAACGGAAAGAGGGTGGGGCTTCTCATGCGTGGCGCGACAGCTTCAGGCGCCGTGTCAATGGGAGGTTGCGGATTCCAACACAAGTCATTCTTATATGCAACCATGTTGCGTATGGTGGCATATCTGCCGCAGACACCAAAGCCCATGCCAGGGCTTTGGTGCGCGCAGCGAGGAGGATGCAGGGCAGGCCACTGTTTCCGGAGTGGTCCAGGAGGCCGCTGGATTGTCAGCGAAGAGTTTCAGAACCACCGCAGAGCGCTTTGGGGTATCGCGGAGAGCGGGCTCCGCTATGCCCCAAATTTGCGCCTGTTTCACCGCTTTGGTGCTGAGCAATCGTTTGCGCAAACGATTGCCCGTGTTTTCAGACCTTTCAGGCGGTGGAGCGTACGAGCCATTGATCGAGTGCTTGCATGGCTTTCAGGCGCTGGGATTCGTCCAGGAACGAGGCCCTGATGGCGTGCCGGGTCAGGCGTACGGCTTCGGTGATGGAGAGCCCCAGGTGTTGCTCCAGGCTGGAAAACTCTTCACTGAGCGTGACGCCTGACATCAGCCGGTTATCGGTGGAGCAGGATACCGACAAGCCTGCAGCCAGCATGCGGCGGATCGGGTGCTCGGAGAGCGATGCCACCGTGCCGGTATGCACGTTGCTGCTGGGGCAGACTTCGAAGTGCAGGTTCAAGGCGCGTGCCTCGGCGAGCCAGGCCGCGCCGGTGGCGTCATCCGGGGGCGCCATGATGTTTACGCCATGGCCGATGCGGCGGGCACCGATCTGCGCGGCTTCCAGTACGCGGCTGCCAAGGTCCGCTTCGCCGGCGTGGCAGGTCAGGCCCAGCCCGGCTTCGCGGGCCACGCGGTAGGCCGCTTGGTGGCTGCCTGGCGGGTAATTGAGCTCGGCACCGGCCAGGTCAAAGCCGACGACGCCTTGATCGCTGTAGCGCGCTGCCAGGCGGGCGGTGCGCAGCGAGGCTTCGGGCGTATCGGTGCGCATGGCACAGAGAATCAGGCCGCTGGCCAGGCGGCTCTCCTTCAGGCCGCTCAGCAAGGCTTCGACGACCGCTTCCGGTGCGATACCGAAAGGCTCCAGCAGCAAGGGTGCCATGCGGAACTCGGCCAGCACGCAGCCGTCGAGAAGCGCGTCCTCAGCCGCCTCGAAGGCAACGCGCTGGCATGCGGCTGCGCTGGCCATGGCTTCAACGGTGAGGGCAAAGCCTTGCAGATAGCGCACCAGGCTGCCCGAGTTGGCGTTGCTCTGCATCCATTGCGCCAGTTCTGCAGCGCTGCCGGCAGGCACGGCAATTCCGCGCTCAGCGCACAGGTCCAGCAGGGTCTGGGCCCGCAGGCCGCCGTCCAGATGTTCATGCAGCAAAGCCTTGGGCATGGACGGCCAATTCACGGTGCCGGGGGTGGGGTGAGTCATTGTTGTTGTCCTTCCTGGATTGATCTGATCTTGGAGCAAGAATTGCTCGTCCTGCAACAGCAGGTTTCAGGCCAGCACGAGCGTCACATTTCTATAACCAAAGTTGGCATGGAGCCTGCTTATACTTTCTCAATGCAAACGTTTGCAGAGCGTGAATCAAATCCCTTTGATGACAGGAAGCCAACAGATGAGTAACGCACTGAAATTTGTTCATCGCATCGGGCTGATGAGTTTAGTGCTGGGTTGTAGTGTCGCAGCGGCCGAGCCAGGCATCGTCTATGAACTGGGCGGCAAGTTCGACAAATCTTTCAACGAGGCGGCCTATCGCGGCGTCGAGCGTTGGAGCAAGGAGACCGGGCAGCGCGTGGCTGAATTCGAGGTCTTTGCCGAGACCCAGCGCGAGCAGGCATTGCGCCGGATGGCTGAGCGCGGCACCAATCCGGTGATTGCGATCGGCTTTTCACAGCAGTCCGCCGTTGCCAAGGTTGCCAAGGATTTTCCCGGGAAGCGCTTCGTGATCATTGACGAAGTGGTGCCCTTGCCGAACGTCCAGTCGATCCTGTTCAAGGAGAACGAAGGCAGCTACCTCGTCGGCGCACTGGCGGCGCTCTCCAGCAAGAGCGGCAAGATCGGTTTCGTTGGCGGGATGGATGTGCCGCTGATCCGCAAGTTTCAGTGCGGTTACGAGCAGGGAGCGAAGTTCGTCAATCCGGGGGTGGAGGTGATGGCCAGCATGACCGGCACCACTGGGGCGGCCTGGAACGATCCGGCACGAGGCGGTGAGCTGGCCCGGGCGCAGTTCGCGCGTGGTGTCGATGTTGTGTTTGCGGCGGCCGGCGGCACCGGGACCGGTGTTTATCAAGCGGCCAAGGATGCCCGCAAGCTGGCCATCGGCGTCGACAGCAATCAGAACTACATGCAGCCGGGCACCATGCTGACCTCGATGATCAAGCGGGTCGATGAAGCGGTGTATCAGGCGCTGGTGACTACACGCACGGGGCTCTCAGTGATGGGCCTCAAGGAGGGCGGTGTGGATTACGCGCTCGACAAATACAACGCGGCACTGATCTCTTCAGAGATGACCAAGAAGGTCGAGACGATCAAGGCCGACATCATCTCCGGTCGTGTGAAGGTTCCCGACTATGTCAATGGCGTTTGCAAGTAAGCCGACAGGACACAAGGCATGAGTACGATCAAGGATGTCGCCGCGCGGGCCGGCGTGTCGTTCACCACGGTTTCCCATGTGCTCAACGGCACGCGGCGGGTGAGCGATGCAGCACGTGCCAGGGTGGAACAGGCAGTGGCCGAAATGGGCTATGCGCCCAGCGCCGTGGCGAGGGCACTGAAAACCAGTGAAACCTTCGTGTTCGGTGTGCTGGTGCCCAACATCACCAACCCCTTCTTTGCCGAGCTGACGCGCGGAATCGAAGAGCGCTGCCGGCAGACGGACTACTCGGTGTTCCTGTGCAATACGGACGATGAGTCCGAGCTGCAGACGCACTATCTGCAAACTCTGCTCGAGCGGCGCGTGGATGGGCTGCTGCTGGCGGCGGCGGCTGGTGAGCCGGAGCCGCTGGTCAGGCGTCTGGGTTTTGCGCGCGTGCCGACGGTGGTGGTGGAGCGGCGTATTCCGGGTCTGGAAGCGGATCTGGTGCGGGTTGATCATGACGCAGGGGCGCGCCTGGCCGCGTCCCACCTGGCGGCGCTCGGACACCGGCGGATTGCCTGCCTGTCCGGCCCGTCGCGTTTCCTGGTTAGTCGCGAGCGCACGGCAGGCTGGGTCGCCGGCTTGCAGGAGGCGGGTATCGAAATCCGTGCCGACTGGATGCTGGAAGGGGATTTTTCTGCGGCGGCTGGCCATGCGCTGGCGCATGAGTTGCTCCGCCAGCGCGAGGTGACGGCCATCCTGGCCGGTAACGACATGATGGCCATCGGGGTGCTGCGTGCCGCGGCCGAACTGGGCGTGTCCGTACCCGGCGAGCTGTCCGTGATCGGCTTCGATGGCATCGATATGGGCAGCTATATGTTCCCGGCATTGACTTCGGTCGGCCATCCGATCCGTGAGCTTGGCGAGATGGCGGCATCGGTGCTGCTCGAGCGTCTGGGCAAGCGCGTGTTGCCGGTCCGTGAGGTAGTGATGGCGCCGCACCTGATCGAGCGCGCTTCCACCGGACCGGCGCCGAAAGGATGAGCATGACTGAACAGGTGGAAGTGAAGCCTCTGGCCGTGCGGATGCACAACATCCACAAGCGTTTCGGCACGGTGCAGGCCAACGATGCGGTGAGCCTGAGCGTGCGGGCTGCGACGGTTCATGCCCTGGTAGGCGAGAACGGCGCGGGCAAGAGCACCCTGATGTCGGTGCTGTATGGCTTCTATCAGGCCGATGAAGGCGAGATCGAGATTGAGGGCCGTCCGGTCAGGATTCCCGATGCGCATGCCGCCATCGCGCTGGGGCTGGGCATGGTGCATCAGCACTTCATGCTGGTCGACCGGCTCAGCGCGCTCGACAACATCCTGCTCGGCGCGGAGCAGGGCTTTTTCCTGCGCCGGGCCCAGGCCATGGCGCGCGAGCGCTTGCTGGCGCTGATGCAGAGCAGCGGCCTGGTGGTGGATCTGGACGCGCGGGTGGGCGATCTGAGCGTTGGAGACCGACAGCGTCTCGAAATCCTCAAGGCCCTGTACCGGGGCGCCCGCATCCTGATTCTGGACGAGCCAACCGCGGTGCTGACCCCCGCCGAGACCGAGCAGCTGTTTGCCGTGCTGGCCAAGCTGCGCGAGCAGGGCTGCACCGTGATCCTTATCACTCACAAGCTCAAGGAGGTGATGCGCTTGTGTGATCAGGTAACGGTGATGCGCGCCGGGCGTGTGGTGCATGAATGCGCCATTGCCGAGACGACGGTGGAGCAACTGGCGGAGGCCATGGTTGGGCGCAAGGTTTCGCTGGGCCGAAGCGAGCCCGCGGAAGAGGTGGCAGGAGAGATCCGCCTCGTCGCAGAGGGTTTGCGCTTCACTGATGCCATGGGCTGTGTGCGGCTGAAAGAGGTGAGCCTGAGCCTGCGTGCCGGCGAAATCGTGGGCGTGGCTGGCGTGGCGGGCAACGGTCAGAGCGAGTTGCTCGCCGTGCTCTCGGGCCTGGCAAGCCCGCAGGCGGGGCGTTTGCAATTGGGTGCGCAAACGTTTGGGGTTATGCCCGGCGAGCGCTGGCTGGATCCGCGCATAGCACGTCAGCTTGGCCTGGCCCATGTGCCGGAAGATCGTCACGCACGGGCCATGGTGATGGACTTCCCGGCCTGGGAGTCTGCGGTGCTGGGCTATGAAGCGCTGCCTGCCTACAGCCACAAGGGCTGGATGCGGCGTGCCGCGATGATGGCGGCAACGGCTGCGATGATGAGCCGCTTTGATGTGCGCCCGCCGCTGCCGCAACTGGGCAGCTCGAAATTCTCCGGCGGCAATCAGCAGAAGCTGGTGCTGGCGCGAGAGATCGGTCAGAACCCGGTGCTGCTGCTGGTGGGGCAGCCGACGCGCGGCGTCGATATCGGCGCCATCGAATTCATTCATGCCCGCCTGCGGGAACTGCGCGATGCCGGCTGCTCGGTACTGGTGGTGTCGAGCGAGCTGGATGAAATCCTGGCGCTGGCGGATCGCGTGTTGGTCATGAATGCCGGACGCATTACGGGTGAGTTGCCGATCGAGGCATGCGACGAGAAAACCCTGGGCATGCTGATGAGCGAAACCGACGTTGCCCAGGTGGCTGAGGAGGTTGAGGCATGATCAGCTTCTTCAAATCGGGCGCGACCCCACCGATGCCTCGCTGGGCAGAGCTGGTGCTGATGCCGCTGGTCAATCTCGCCATCGCGTTTGCGCTGGCGGGGGGCGTCGTGGCGCTGGTCGGGCAGGCGCCGGGGCTGGTGCTGGAAACCTTGCTGCAGGGCGCTTTTGGCAGTCTGCGCGGAGTTTCCTACACGCTGTATTACACGACCAGCTTCATCTTCACCGGACTGGCCGTGGCACTGGCTTCGCATGGCGGGCTATTCAATATCGGTGCGGAGGGGCAGGCGAGCATCGGCGGCCTGGGCATTGGCCTGCTGGCGCTATGGCTCTCGAACAGCCTGCCCTGGTATCTGATGTGGCCCCTGCTGCTGATTGCCGGCATGGGCTTTGGGGCCCTGTGGGCCGCCGTGCCGGGCTATCTGCAGGCCTGGCGGGGCAGCCATGTGGTGATCACCACCATCATGTTCAACTTCATGGCCAGCGCCTTGCTGAGCTATCTGCTGGTGCATCAGCTCAAGGTCAATGACGGCATGGCCGTAGAGAGCGCCCCCTTCGGTGCATCGGCCCACCTCTCCGGGATTCATCAGGTGCTGGCGAGCCTGGGAGTGGAATGGCCGTCTTCCCCGCTGAATCTCAGCTTCGTGCTGGCGCTGGGGGCCGCCGTGGCGGTGTATCTGCTCTTGTGGCGCAGCCGTGCGGGCTTTCGCCTGCGCGCGTTCGGATCCAGCGCCAGCGCTGCCGAATATGCCGGTATCAATCCGCGTCATCAGACCCTGTTGGCGATGGCCTGCTCGGGAGCGCTGGCGGGGATGGTCGGGATGAACGAGATCGCTGGCGTGAATGACAAGCTGTTGCTGGATTTCGTGGGTGGCGCAGGCTTCACCGGCATCGCGGTGGCGGTGATCGGGCGCAATCATCCGTTCGGGATCGTGATGGCCAGCCTGTTGTTTGGTGCGCTGTTTCAGGGAGGCGCGGAAGTGGCTTTCGAAGTCCAGGGCTTCACCCGTGACATGGTGGTGATGCTGCAGGGCCTGATCGTGCTGGTCTCCGGCGCAATGTCGCATGTGGTGGCCGGGCCGGTGGCGCGCCTTGTGCACGCGTGTTCCCGCCGTGAGGCATCTTTTACCGAAAAGGAGACGCAGCATGGATGAGCTCATGCTGGGCACCCTGCTGGCCTCAACCCTGAGGGTGGCGACCCCGCTGATCCTGTGCGCGCTGGCGGGCGTGCTGGCGGAGCGTTCCGGGGTGATCGACATCGGTCTGGAAGGCAAGATGCTGTGTGCGGCCTTTGCTGCCGGTGCCGCCGGTGCCGTCTGGGGGAGCAGTTTTGTGGCTCTGGCGGCCGCCATTGGCGTGGCGTTCGCCCTGTCCATGCTGCATGGCTATGCCTGCGTGATCCATCGCGGGGATCAGGTGGTGTCGGGGATGGCGATCAACATCCTTGCGGCGGGGCTGACCGTGGTGCTGGGCATTGCGTGTTTTCATCAGGGCGGGCAGACCCCTGCGCTGCCCGATGAAGTGCGCCTGCGTGCCTTGTGGCCGGAAGCGCCGGAGGTGCTGGGGGATCTGATCGGCAATGGTCTGGCCGGCTACAACGTGCTGGTCTATCTGGCGCTGGCACTGGTGCCCGGGGTCTGGCTGCTGTTGCAGCAGACCCGCTTCGGGCTGCGCTTGCGTGCCGTTGGCGAGAACCCTCACATGGTGGATGCCGCCGGCGTATCGGTGCATGGCCTGCGCTTCTCAGCACTGGCGCTCAACGGGTTGTTGTGCGGGCTGGCAGGCAGCTATCTGGTGCTGGCCCAGAACGCCGCTTTCGCCCCGCATATGACCGCAGGGCGGGGCTACATGGCGCTGGCGGCGATGATCTTCGGCAAGTGGCGTCCCTTGCCTGCCCTCGCCGCCTGCCTGCTGTTCGGTTTTCTCGATGCACTGGCCATCCGCCTGCAGGGTGCGGTGCTGCCGGTCATCGGCGAGGTGCCGGTGCAGTTCATCCAGGCACTGCCTTATCTGATGACCGTGATCCTGCTCGCCGGGTTCATGGGCAGTTCCCAGGCCCCGGGGGCTTTGGGTCGTCCCTATCTCAAGGAGCGCTGAGCATGTCAGCCATTGTTTTACCCGAATCGATTCGCACGGCCCTGTGGAAGACCGCGCTGGATGCACAGCTGCGGGCTTACGCGCCGTATTCGCACTTTCTCGTTGGCGCTGCGGTGCTGGATGAGCATGGCTGCATCCATGCCGGCTGCAATGTCGAGAACGCGGCTTACCCCGAGGGGCTGTGTGCCGAAGCCGGGGCGCTCAGCACGATGGTGCTCGCAGGTAGCCGGGCGGTGAAAGCCGTGCTCGTCGTGGGTGAAGGCCCGGGGCTGGTGACGCCCTGTGGCGGCTGCCGCCAGAAGCTGCGTGAATTTGCCTTGCCCAACACCCCCATTCTCATTGCAGACAGGCAGATGGTGCGCGCCAGCTTCACGCTCGCCCAGCTGCTCCCAGAGAGCTTTGGTCCGGAACATCTTAAAAATGACAAATGAAATGAACGCAGCACAGAAACTGAAAGCGCTTTACCCCCAGCACAAGCCCCGCATTGCGGTCGTGCTGGGATCGGGCTGGGGAGGGCTCACCGGACATGTCGTCGATCCGGTGCGGGTGCCTTACGCCGAGCTGCCCGGTTTTCCCGAGGCAACCGTGCAGGGCCATGGCGGCGAGCTGTGGCTGGGGCGGATCGGCCAGACCGAGGTGGCTGTCATGAGTGGGCGCAAACATGCCTACGAGGATGGCGTGGTCGACGGCATGCGCCTGCCGCTGGAAACGCTCAGGGACATCGGCTGCGAAGCGATCGTGCTGACCAACGCGGCGGGCAGCCTGAGGCCGGCCATGGAGCCTTGCAGCCTGATGTTGATCAATGACTACATCAATGCCACCCAGCGCTCGCCGCTGGTGGGGGAGATGGGCAGCGAGCGTTTCGTGGACATGAAGGATGCCTACGATCCCGCGCTGCGCCGGGTGGCGCATGAGGTGGCACGCGAGAGCGGCACCCGTCTGCACGAAGGCGTTTATCTGTGGAGCTTCGGCCCCCAGTTCGAAACGCCTGCGGAAATCCGCATGTTCGAGCGCATGGGCGCCGATGCCGTAGGCATGAGCACGGTGCCGGAAACCATCCTGGCGCGGCGCATGGGCTTGCCGGTGCTGGCTTTCTCGCTGATCACCAATATGGCGGCAGGGCTCTCTGGCGAGAGTCTCAGCCACTCTCACACCCTGTCCCAGGCCCGAGCTGCCGGCGACACCGCCAGCGGCCTGCTGGCACGCATCATTGCCAATCTCTGAACTGCGGAGTCTTACCGATGAATACCGAACAACTGCAGCAAGCCGCGCGGATCGCCTTGGCCAGTCTGGATCTGACCACACTCAACAATCACGATACCGAAGCGGATGTCGAACGACTGTGCCGACGCGCTCAGGGCGCTTTTGGTCAGGTCGCGGCCGTGTGTGTGTGGCCGCGCCTTGCAGGCTATGCGCGCAATCGTTTGCCTGACAGCATCCGGGTGGCCGCCGTTGCCAATTTTCCGGATGGTTACGCGGATGTTGAACGCGCGGTGCGGGATACCCGCGAGATCGTGGCTGCCGGTGCACAGGAAGTGGATCTGGTGCTGCCCTGGCAGCATGTGCTGCGCGGCGATGATGCCGCTGCACTCAAGGTGATGCAGGCCACGCGTGAGGCCTGCCCGGATCTGACCCTGAAGGTGATTCTGGAAACCGGCATGCTGCTGCAGCACGAAGCCATCGCCCGTGCCTCGCGCCTGGCGCTGAAGGCCGGTGCCGATTTCCTCAAGACCAGTACCGGCAAAACCACCATCAGCGCCACGCCCGAAGCTGCGCGCCTGATGCTCGAGGCGATCCGGCAGGATCCCGCGGCCGCAGGGCGTGTCGGCTTCAAGCCTTCCGGCGGAATCCGCACGGTGAGTGATGCGGCGACCTACATCGAATTGACCCGCAGCCTGCTGGGCGAGGCGGCACTTTCTGCAGAGCGTTTCCGGATCGGCGCCAGCAGCGTGCTGGACGACATCGAGCGGGTGCTCTCCGGTGAGGCCTCGCACAGCAGTGCCGCCCCTGGCGTCTACTGAGGGGGCAGGCATGCTTGCACAGGAAGTCATACGGCATAAACGTGACGGTCTGGAACTGCCTTCCGCAGAGATCGATCACTTCGTCGATGGTCTGACCCATGGCGGCTGGAGCGATGCCCAGGCAGCCTCGATGGCCATGGCCATTTTTCTCAATGGCATGAGCCAGACTGAAAAGGTGAGCCTGACCCGGGCGATGATGAACTCCGGGGATGTATTGAAGTGGGGCGAGGCCCATCTGCCGGGGCCGGTGCTCGACAAGCACTCCACCGGCGGCGTGGGTGACAAGGTGAGCCTGCCGCTGGCGCCGATCCTCGCCGCATGTGGTGCCTTCGTGCCGATGATTTCGGGGCGGGGCCTGGGCCATACCGGCGGGACGCTCGACAAGTTCGACAGCATTCCCGGCTATCAGACCGCACCATCGCTGGAGCGCCTGCGCGCCTGTCTGACGGAAGCGGGCTGCGCCATCATCGGCCAGACCGGTGAGCTCGCGCCGGCAGATCGTCGCCTCTACGGCATTCGCGACGTAACCGCAACCGTCGAATCCATTCCCCTGATCACGGCCAGCATCCTGTCGAAGAAACTGGCGGCAGGCTTGCAGGGCCTGGTGATGGATGTGAAGACGGGCAACGGCGCTTTCGCTGCCAGTCTCGAGATGGCTCGCGCCCTGGCGCAATCGCTGGTGGAGGTGGCGGTGGGTGCGGGCTTGCCAACGCGGGCCTGGATCACCGACATGAATCAGGTGCTGGGCGACTCCTGCGGCAATGCGCTGGAAATGCATGAAGCGCTGGCCTTGCTCAAGGGGGAACCGGTGGATGCGCGTCTGCTGGAGCTGACTCGCGTGTTGTGTGCCGAGTTGCTGTGCATCGGCGGCATCGCGGTGGATTTTGGTGCCGGGCTGGAGCGTGTCGACGCCGCCCTGCGTAGTGGCGCGGCGCTGGAGCGCTTCTCTCGCATGGTGTTTGCGCTGGGCGGGCCGGCAGACTTTGCTGAGCGTCCGAATCAGTATCTGGCTGCCGCCCCGGTGCGTGGTGACTTCGTTGCGCCATATGCAGGCTGGGTGTCTGGTGTGGCAACGCGGGATATTGGCTTGCTGCTGATCGAACTGGGCGGCGGGCGTCGCCAGACGAGTGACCGCATCGATTATCGCGTGGGTCTCACCGGGGTGGCCGGCATCGGCCGGAAGGTGGCCGCCGGTGAGGTGCTGGCGCATATTCACGCGGCTGACGCGGCAGGGCTGGCGCTGGCACAGGCACAACTGGCAAAGAGTTTCACGCTCAGCGAGGCACCGGTGCAAACAAGCCCGGTGCTGGTCGAAGCCTGCCGGGGAGGCGTTTAGCATGGCGCGCGCCATTGTTGTGGTGCTGGACTCGCTTGGCATCGGTGCGACGCCGGATGCCGGGGCCTACGGGGATGCCGGTGCCAACACGCTGGGGAACATCGCTGCCCGCTGTGCGGTGCAAGGCCAGCCCCTGAAACTGCCCAACCTTGCCCGCCTTGGTCTGCCGCAGGCTGCGCAGCTGGCAAGCGGGGTCTGGCCGCAAGCCATGCCGGTTGATTTCTCGCCCGAGGGAGCCTGGGCCGCTGCACGCGAACGCAGCCGCGGCAAGGATACGCCCAGCGGGCACTGGGAACTCATGGGCTGCCCGGTCGAGTTTGACTGGGGCTACTTCCCGCGCGCCGAGTCACCGGCAGAAAACGTTTTTCCTGCTGCACAACTGCAGCGCTGGCTGACCGCCTGCGATCTGCCGGGCAGCCTTGGCAACACCCACGCCAGTGGCACTGAAATCATCGAGTGCTTCGGCGACGAGCATGTCCGTACCGGCTGGCCGATCTGCTACACCAGCAGCGACAGCGTGTTCCAGATCGCCGCGCACGAAGAGCATTTCGGTCTTGCGCGTCTGTATGACATTTGCGAGAAGGCGAAAGTCATTTTCGACGAACTGAACATTGCCCGGGTTATCGCACGTCCCTTCGTGGATGCCGCGCCCGGGCAGGCGCAGCGCTTTCGCCGTACCGGCAACCGGCACGACTACACCACGCCACCGGTTTCCCGCACTTTGCTGGACGCGCTCGTCGAAGCGGGCAGGGAAGTTCACGGTGTGGGCAAGATCCGCGACATTTTTGCAGCGCGTGGCATCACCCACCATCACGCCGCCGACGGCAATGCCGCACTCTGCGAAGCAACGCTGGCCGCGATGTCGGCCTGCGCGTCGGGTGGGATGGTGTTCGCCAATCTGGTCGATTTCGACATGTTGTATGGCCACCGCCGTGACATTCAGGGCTACGCCGACGCACTGCGCGAGTTCGATGCTTTCCTGCCACGCCTTCTGGCCGCGATGCAGGACGGTGATGTGCTGGTGCTCACGGCCGACCATGGTTGCGATCCCTCCTGGCCTGGCAGTGATCACACGCGCGAACACGTACCGCTGCTGTTTGCCGGTGCCGGCGTACCTGCCGGGCGTTCCCTTGGTGTGCGCGAGAGTTTTGCCGATCTAGCCCAGACCTTGGCTGCACACCTCGGGCTGGCGCCTGTGGCGTGCGGTGAGAAAGCGTGGTGAGCGGAATGCACCAAGAGGGAATTTCCTGCACCAAGCTGGATGCCGAAAGCGGGGAATTTCTCCGCCTCGGGGCGCATTTCATCTCCTTGTCACGCGGCGCGCAGAAAATCGCCGCTGTTATATCCAAAGACATACCTGATTGTTTATTTACGTCATTACAAGGCAAACGTTTGCCTAGCGGTTTTAACCGTATGGAGGCGGGTTTTTATGGTCCGTTTGGCGGAAATTTCCTGAAAACTGCTGTTTTGATTTTTTTGAGTAATTTGAAGCAAAAATTGGCATTCAAATTGCTAAAAGGTATCTGCAAGCACTGTTTTTCCGTGTGTTGCCTGCAAAGAGCGCAAACGTTTGCTTAATCAGCCGAAGAGAGTCGTCAGCCATGTTGCATTTTGAAGAGCCGCCCCCCCGCAAAGCCCGCATCGAGATCATCCCGATGATCGACGTGATGATGTTTCTGTTGATCTTCTTCGTGTTGATCAGCCTGAACGTGATTCCTGCCTTCGGCCTCAAGACGACGCTGCCCGACAGCAAGACCGCCTCACGGGCGACGGTCGATGAGGCGCCGATCGTGGTGTCCTTGCAGGCGGATGGCTCCGTGGCGCTGGACGGGCAGTTGCTGGCGTCCGAGCAGTTGGGCGGTGCGGCGAAGGCCGCGCATCAAAAGGATCCAAAAAAGCGCTTCATCGTCAGTGCGGATCAGACCGTGCAGTGGAAAGGCGTGGTGGCCGCGATGGATGCCTTGCGCGAGCAGGGGATTGAGTCGATCACCTTTGCGACCAAGCGGGTGCAGTGATGATTCTGGAATCCATCTACGGTCATCGCGATCCGGCCGCAGTTGGCGGCATGCTGATCGTCATGACCGCCCTGTTCGGAGCCTGGCAGTTCATGCCGCCGCCTCCGCAACTGATCTCTTCGCGGGATGAAACCGTCATCACGATGGAGGATCTGCCGCTGCCTCCTCCTCCTGAAGCGCCACCGCCACCGCCGAAAGTGGAGCCGCCTCCGGAGGCCCCGCAGCCAGTGGTGAAGGCTGTTCAGCCAACTCCGGCTCCCACTCCGACGCCGATGCCAACGCCGGCCCCGGCCGCTCCGTCGCTCACACCGGCGCCAGCGCCGACGCCGCAGCCGCCCACCCCGGCTCCGCCACCACCACCCCCGCCGCCACAGCCTGTGCGTGCCGCATCGGCTTCGGCCGACCAGGCCTACGAGGCGAACCTGCGGGCCTATCTGGAAAGCATCAAGCGCTATCCGAACAGTCGTGAGGCAAGGCAGTTGCGCCCCACCGGCGTGGTCAAGATCTGGATCGAGATCGACCGTGAAGGCCGGTTGATCGATGCCGGCGTCGAGACTTCATCCGGAACCATGTTGCTGGACAAGGAGGCCCTGCGCACCGTGCGCAATGGTCGATACCAGGCTTTCCCCGGTGAAGCTTTTGCCGGTCAGGGCATGCGCCGCTTTGCGGTGCCCATCGAATACGTGCTGGAAGGAACTTCGTGATGCGTCCCTCCTGCGCTTTTGCAAGTACTGCTTTGTTTCACCCCTCTTCCGCCCCCCGAACTTAAAGAAGGCAGCCCATCATGCGTACATACACTTTGAAACCCCTCACGCTCGCAATCATTGCCATGCTGGCGTCCGGCCAGCTGCAGGCGCAGCAGACCTCTGAGCTCAGCAAGATCACCGTGACTGGCGAGGGCGACAAGCTCGGCACCGGCCTGCTGGTCGATGAAGACACCCCCAAGGCCAAGAGCACCGTGACCAAGGCACAGCTGGACAAGACCCGTTCCAGCTCCAATGCCTTCCAGGACCTGAATCTGCTGCCGGGTGTGAATGCTTCCAGCACGGATCCCACCGGCATGTCGGGCGGCAATCTCCGCGTGCGTGGTTTCAACAGTGACCAGATGGGCTTCACCGTTGATGGTGCTCCGGTGAATGACTCGGGCAACTTCGCGGTCTATCCGCAGGAGCTCACCGACAAGGAAAACATGTGTGACCTCTTCGTTACCCAGGGGGGCACCGATGCCGAAGCGCCGCACGTGGGCGCATCGGGCGGCAATATCGGCATGAACAGCTGTGGGCCGACCAAAGAGATGCGTTTGCGTGTCGCGCAATCGTTTGGCCAGCTCGATTACCTGCGTAGCTATGTGCGCGTGGATACTGGTGAAATCGGCAAGTTCAAGGGCTATCTCTCCTACTCCAAGTCCAGCGTCGACAAGTGGAAAGGGGAGGGCGAGAACAACCGGCAGCACATCGACAGCAAGCTCGAGTATGACCTTGGCAAAGGCTCGCGCCTGTCCATGGGCATGCTGGCCAACGAGCTGATGAACCACAACTATCGCAGCATGACGCTGGCCGAAATCCAAGCGGAAGGTTACAAGGCCGATTACAGCGGCGACATGCCCAAGCACGTGACGCCGGTGAATGGCACGGCGCAAACCGAGAGCGCAGGTACGGTCAACTACTACGATTACGCCCGCAACCCCTTCAAGAACTACCTGCTCACGCCCAAAGCCAATCTGCAGGTGGGCGAGCGCACCCGTCTGGATATCGAGCCTTACTACTGGTACGGCTACGGCGGCTCTACCTACCCGACCACCATCACCGAATCGCGGAGCAGCAGCAATGTGCACGGTGGGGTGTCCGACATCAACGGCGATACCGATGTGCGCGACCGGGTGCTGGTGCTGACCGGCTCGATGACCGAAACCAACCGGCCCGGCATCAACGTCAAGGCCACCCACGATCTGGACAACCACAAGATCACCACCGGTCTCTGGTTTGAGCGCGCGCGTCACCGTCAGACCCGTCCCGCCACCTATGTGGACAACAGCGGCACGGTGCTGGACTGGTGGCTTGATGACAGCGACGCGCTGATCAAGTATCAGGATGGCAATCCGTATCAGGCGCGCGACTGGCTCACCATCTCGACGGGCAAGAGCGCCTTCCTGCAGGACACCATCGACCTGATGGACAGCCGCCTGCAAATCACGCCTTCCGTGACCTACAAGGTGCTTCAGCGCGATTTCCGCAACTTCTCCAACAACGGCACCGCCTCCACCTCCGCGACCTCGGCTGCCGGTAATGGCTATCTGGATTACCGGGTGGTCGAAAAGTATCAGCAGGTGCAGCCGGGCCTGGGCACTTCGTTCAACATTACCGACAAGGTGCAGACCTTCTTCGGGGTGGCCAACAACTTCCGTGCGCCGAGCAACTCCGACTACGCCAACCTGATCAGGACTTACTCCGGCAACACCATCACCAGCATGTATGACGTGCCGGTGAAGCAGGAAAAATCCACCAACTACGATCTCGGTACGCGCTTCAAGGGCGACTGGGGCAAGGCTTCCGTTACGGCCTTCTTTGTTGATTTCCGTGACCGGATTGCCTCCAGCTACGACCCGACGCTGGGCTACAGCCACTCGTGGAACGTTGGGGATTCGACCACCCACGGCCTCGAACTGGAAGGTGGCTCCGCGCCCTATCATGGCTTCAGCATGTATGGCTCGTTCAGCTACACCCTCTCGAAGATGAAGGAGAACATGCCTTCCGGCAGCACGACTTACTACGCCACCGCCGGCAAGCAGTTTCCCGATACGCCGAAGTATCTGGCTTCGCTCTCCTTGCAATATGCCTACGGCCCGTACATGGCCAACCTGGCAGCCAAGTACACCGGTGAGCGTTACCTGACCCTTGTGAATGACGTGTCCATCCCGAGCTACACCCTGCTGGATCTGAACACGGCCTGGAGCATGCCCTTCAACGGCGTGTGGGGTTTCAAGAACCCGATCCTGCGTTTCAACATCAGCAACCTGACCAACAAGAAGTACTACGTTGCCAATGCCGGCAGCGGCTCCAACGTCACGATCTCCAACGACGTCGCCGCGCCGCGGGTCTATACCGGTGCCGGCCGCTTTGCCAGCATGACTTTCCAGGTCGATTACTGATCGAACCGAACCGAAACATCAGGAAACCGAATCATGAACTTCAATCTTCTGCATGAAATAGTCCTCGCCGCGATGGTGGTCCTGCTGGCGCTTGCCGTGGCGGTGATCATCGAGCGTTTCATCTACTACAGCTTCGTCGAGCGTACCCGCAAGCGTCTGGGCAAGGCGCTGGCCAGTGGCGACTCGTCCGCCATCGAAGCGGCGGTGGGCGTAGCGCGCACGCCCCATGGCCGCATCATGGCCGGGGTGTTGGCCTTTGCCGGCGCATCCAAGGATCAGTTCGAAAACAAGGTCCAGGCGCTCTACCTGCAGCAACAGAGCAGCGTGAAACGGCTGCTGTGGGTGATCGACACCACGATCACGCTGTCTCCGCTGCTGGGTTTGCTGGGCACCATCCTGGGCATCATCGACACCTTCAACGCACTGGCCACGCAAGGGGTGTCCGATCCGCAGGCGGTCAGCCAGGGGATCGGCACCGCCCTGTTTGCCACCGCGGCGGGGATCGGCATTGCGGTGTTCTGTCTGGTGTTCCACAACTATTTCAACGAGCGTGTGGAGCGCATCAACGAGCAGCTCAAGGTGATGGCGCTGGAGCAGGCCGGAGCCATGGGTGGTGAAGAAATGGAAGTCCGTGGCGGTCGCGAGCCCGCCCGGATTCAACCCAAGGCCGTTGCTGCCTGATTCTGGAGAGTGTGATGAATGCGAGACTGCTGCGTCCCCTGTGTCTGTTGATCGCCACCCTGGTCTCCAGTGCGGCGCTGGCCTGGAATTCCGCTGGCCATCAGGCCGTGGGCGCCATTGCCGACCGCCTGCTGGAAGGGAGTTATGCCGGCCAGATGGTCCGCCAGACTCTGGGGGGCATGAGCCTGGAAACCGCCGCGGTGTGGGCCGATTGTGTGAAGGGCACGTCCTCGAAGGATGGCGTGAATTTCACCTATACCGCCAACCCGCAGCGCTTCACGGAGTGCATCCCCTTCAATACGCCTGAGCAGCAGGCTCGCATCATTGCCTTCGTCAAGGCCAACTGGACCCAGTGCGGTACGGCACAGGGCAACGAGTGGTGCCACAACCAGTATCACTACACGGATGTCGCGCCGCAACGCGAGCGTTACGACCGCAAGTTCGCCGGCACCAGCGATCACGATGTCGTACACGCCATTCCGGCCATGCTGGCGGTGCTCAAGGGCCAGACGCCACCGGCGCCGTTCCAGATCGCGGACGCCCGCGAGGCGCTGATGCTCTTGAGCCACTACGTGGGCGATCTGCACCAGCCTTTGCATGTTGAGTCGATCTATCTGGGCGCGGATGGCAAGCCGGTCGATCCGGACGAACATGGCCTGGATCACGCCAGCGAAACCGCCGGCGGCAATTTGATTTTTGATGGCAGCAAACGTTTTCACGCGTTCTGGGACGACATCCCCCTGAACCTGGCCGTGCAGGGCGAGGGCTTTGCCGGAATGCTGGCACGGGCGCGCCAGGTGACAACCCCTGGGGGAGACGCCAGTGGCTGGGCACAGGCCTGGGCGACTGAGCTGGTGCAGACCGGCAAGGCGGTGTACGCGCCGCTGAGCTACACGCCGCGTCCGGCGCAAGCCAATAGCTCTTCCGCCGCCGGCTGGTCGGCCAGTGGGATGACAGATGCGTATCGCAAGCAGGCTGACCAGCTCAAGCAGGCGCAGCTGGCTCTGGCCGGTGCCCGGCTGGCGAAAATGCTTCAGGCCGTGTGGCCCGAGCCCAGCAGCATGGGGCCGCACAAGGCCGGCGTGAGTGTGCGCCTGATTGCATTCAACGATTTTCACGGCAATCTGGAGCCGGGTAGTCTGAGCCTGGCCTGGACCGATCCGCTGCAGCCCGAGACGCGCGCGCGCATTCCGGTCGGTGGTGCTGCTGCGCTGGCTGGAATGATCAAGGCCCTGCGCAGTGAAGTGCCTGCCAGCCTGGTGCTCGAAACCGGTGATCTGGTGGGCGGCTCGCCGCTGGTGTCGACCCTGTTCCGGCATGAAAACACCATCGCCCTGATGAATGACATGGGGGTGGATGTCGGGGTGCTCGGTAATCACGAGTTCGATGCCGGCATCAAGGAACTCAAGCGTCTGGAGAAGGGGGGGTGTGCTGCCAGTGCGCCGGATTCGATGACCAGTTCCTGCGCCGAGGGCGCGTATGCCGGCATGAAGTTCAGCCTGCTCGGCGCTAATGTGCGCGATGCCCGCACTGGCAAGGCGCTGTTCGCGCCTTATACGATTCGCAAGGTGAAGGGCATTCCGGTGGCCTTCATTGGTGCGGTGACGCGCGAAACCCCCAGCGTGGTGGTGCGCTCCTCGATTGCAGGCCTGCGTTTCGACGACGAAGCCAACACCCTTAACCGCACCGCACGGCTGCTGCGCAAGAACGGCATCAAGGCCATCGTGGCCATGGTGCATGAGGGGGGCGAAATTGGCAGTGAAGAAAAACCGGCGGACTGGAATGACGCGAGCTGCCCGCAGGCCAAGGGGGCGATCTTCGAGATCGCCAAGCGCACCACGCAGGATATCGATGTGATCTTCTCGGCGCATACCCACCAGGGCTACCGCTGCGTAATCGATGGGCGTCCGGTGATGCAGGCGGTCAATTACGGCCGTGGGGTGTCGGTGGTCGATCTGGTGCTGGATCCGAAAACCCATGATGTGGATCGCCAGCGCACCGTGAGTGCCAACCTGCCCGTGGTGGGAGAGCGCACGACCTTGCTGCAGCGCCTGCAACTGGCGCGGGTGACCGCCCCGGCCTTCAGCGGCGCACTGCTCAACGCCGAGCCGGACCCGGCTATCGCTGCCCGGGTGGAGGCCTTCGTGCAGCAGGCTGCGCCGAGGGCGCAGCGGCCGGTGGCACGGGTGACGGCTTCCTTTGTGCGGGGTGAAACCCGCAGCGACAGCACGGCGGGCCGGCTGATAGCCGATGCGCAACTGGCTGCCGCCCGCCCGGAAGACAAGGGCGCCGCGCAGATCGCCTTCCTCAACGAAGGCGGCATTCGTGCCGATCTGCTGTGCAAGGAGGCCAATGGCTGCACCGTGGGCTTTGGGCAGATCTTCGCCATGCAGCCCTTTGGTAACAATCTGGTGGTGATGACGCTGACTGGCGCACAGATCAAGACGGCACTGGAAATGCAGTGGCCCGCCGGTGCAAGCAAGCCGCGCTTCCTGCAACCCTCGGCTGGCTTCAGCTATGTCTGGCACGACGATGCACCGCTGGGTAGCCGGGTGAGCGACATCGTGCTTGAGGGGCTGCCGCTAGAAATGACTAGGGAATATCGGGTGGTGGTGAACAACTTCCTCTCGGAAGGGGGCGATGGCTTCCTGGTGTTCCGCGATGGGCGCAATCGGCAGGCCGGTGGTCAGGATATCGACGCCTTGCTCGACTACATGAAGCCCAGTCTCGCGGCAGACGGTAAGGCTTTTGCGCCAGACGCCCAGGTGCGCGGCAAACGCATGCCTTGATTTGAAAAGGGCCGGGTTCTCCGGCTCGCCAGAATGACCAGGCCGGTTTGTGTTCCTGCCCTTGCCGGGCGGGAAGGGCTTTCTGCGCCTGAAAATCGGATCAAAGGGGCCACAGAGCCTCGAGAACATGCGTCGGTTGACGGTCCGCGTGGCGGGCCGGGCCGGCAAAGAGCATTCACTCTCAACCCCGGGGAAGTCAGATGGTCAAGTTAAAACAGCAGTATCCCGCGCTATCGGCGATGGTTGCCGGCGCGTTCGCTCTGGGCCTTGCGGCTTGTGGTGGTGGTGGCGCCAGCAGTTCGGAGAGTGCCGTCGCCAGTGGCAGCAGCGCAGGCAGCTCCGGTGCGAGCAGCAGTGCCGCAGCCTCGTCGGCCAGCAGCACCAGCGCTTCGAGCGCGTCCAGCGTCGCCTTGCCGGCCTGTGCCACGCCCACTAATCCTCTTCAGGCCATCACCGCTGTGCAGGGCAGCACCGACACCAGCCCGCTGGCCGGGCAAGCCGTGGCGGTGCGTGGGGTGGTCACCGCCATCTTCCAGGCCGACACGCAACTGAAGGGCTTCTTCATCCAGCAGCCGGTGGCCGATGCGGATCCCTTGACCTCCGAAGGGCTCTTTATTTACGCCCCCAGTGCGGCCGCCGTGGCCGTGGGCGATTACGTGCAGGTTGAAGGCAGCGTTGTGGAGTACAAGGCCAGCAGCGATACGCGCGCACTGACCGAGATCAGCGCGCCGACTGCCATCAGCGTGTGTGGCAATGGACTCTCCATCTCGCCTGTTGCCCTGAGCCTGCCGCTGACCAGCGCTGATGCAATGGAAGCCTATGAAGGCATGCTGGTGAAGTTCGAGCAGACCCTGACCGTGACCGACGTATCCGACCTCGGCCATTACGGTTCGGTACAGCTCTCCAGCGGCCGCCTGTGGGAGCCCTACAACCATCCGAGCCTGAGTGCCAGCGCGGCCACCAGCGCCAACGTCCTGAATCGCATGATTCTCGACGATGGCAGTACCAAGGCCTATCCGAATCCAATCCCCTATCTCAGCGCGAGAGACACCAGCGGTACGCGCCGCGTGGGGGATACGGTGGCGGGCGTCGCCGGTGCGCTCACCTGGAGCTCCAACGCCTGGCGTGTGCATCCCTCGGCCGCTCCAGCATTTGTTGCCAGCAATCCGCGCAGCACCGCACCGGCGAGTGTGGGTGGCACGCTGAAAGCCGCGCATTACAACCTGGAGAATTTCTTCACCACCTTGGGCTCGCGCGGGGCCGCTTCGTCGGGCGACTTCACCCGCCAGCGCGCCAAGCTGGTGGAGGCCATCGCCGGGATTGATGCCGATGTCCTGGCCCTGATCGAAACGCAGAACGACGCGGGCTATTCGCTGGATAATCTGGTCACCGCCCTGAATGCCAAGATGGGCGCAGGCACCTACCGCTATATCGATGCCGGCATCGCCGGGGACGATGAAATCACCTCGGCCATGATCTACAAACCCGCCAAGGTCAGCCCGGTAGGCAATGCGCAGATCATCACTGACACCAACTTCGCGGTCTCCGGGGGGATTCGCCCATCGATCGCGCAGCGCTTCGCGGCGCTGAGCAATGGCGGCATGTTCTGGATGGTGGCCAACCACCTCAAGAGCAAGGGTTCCTGCCCGAGCAGCAGCTCCAGCGTTGAAGCAGATTACGGTCAGGGCTGCTGGAATGCTTCGCGGGTGACTCAGGCCAAGGCCTTGCGTGACTGGGTGGCTTCGCTGGTGAGCAGCTCCGGCGAGAGCGATGTGCTGATGATGGGCGACTTCAATGCCTATCTGAATGAAGATCCGCTGGCGGTGCTGGAAAGTGCCGGCTACGAGGCCGTGCTGCGTCGTTTGCCTGCCGAGCAGCGTTACAGCTACCAGTTCGACGGCACCACCGGCGCACTGGATCACGCCTTTGCCAGCAGCAGCCTGAAGGCGCAGCTCAGCGGTATCAGCGTCTGGCACATCAACTCAGAAGAGCCGGAGATCATCGACTACACCACCGCGAGCAAGACGGATGACCGCTATGCGGTGAGCCCGTATCGCGGCTCGGATCATGATCCGGTGGTGGTGGGGCTGACTCTCGGTGCCGATGCGGCGGTGGCTGCGACCACGCTGAGCGCCAGCGTGCCGAGTACCGGCACGGCGGGCACGGCGGTCAGCATCACGAATCTCTCTGCCAGCAATGGCAGCAGCCTGAGCGTGAGCTGGGGGGATGGCACGACGGAAAGCCTGGCCACCACGGCGACGGGCGCAAGCCATACCTATGCCGCAGCGGGCAGCTACTCGATCACCCTGACGCTCACCGGCAGCGGCTTGCCGGCCAAGCGCATCAGCACGATCAAGATCAGCGCAGCCAGCACGGGCGGCACGACGAGCGGACCGGACCTGTTCTTCAGCGAGTACATCGAGGGCACCAGCAACAACAAGGCGCTCGAGATCTACAACCCGCTCTCGAGCAGCGTCGATCTGTCTGCCTATACCGTTCGCATGTATGCCAACGGCGGTACGACCGCGACCAACTCGCTGACGCTCAGCGGTAGCCTCGCCGCAGGCGGGACGCTGATCATCCGCCACCCGAGCTTCACAAGCACCTACACCTTCCCCGCCAGCGCGATCAGCAGCAGCGTGACCAACTTCAATGGTGATGATGCGGTGACCCTGGAGAAGAGCGGGGCGGTGATCGACGGTATCGGCGTCTTGGGCGTGGATCCTGGCGTGTCGTGGACCAGCGGTAGCGTCGCGACCCAGGACAAGACCCTGCGCCGCAAGGCCAGCGTCACGCAGGGCAGCATTCCTGGCACGAGCTGGGATGTGGCCGCCGAATGGGATGTGTATGACGTCGACAGCTTTGGCGGTCTGGGGGCGCGCTGAAGGGTGAGCCGGGCTGGATCGGGAAGCGAAGGCCCGATCCAGCCACGGACGCTGTTCAGAAACTCTCCGGAAAGCCTGATTGGACGCTCGCTGAAACAGGGCAGAGAGCGCTTTTTATCCGGTGCGGGCCGCAAGGCGCGCACCGGTTTTTTTTAGTGCCGTCGCTGGCGCAGAGCGCGGCCCGCCTCGTCAGCTCCAGCGGGCTCAGTGTTCGTAGATCCAGCGCAGCGTGGCTTCCACCGTGTTCTCGGCGGCGGGGGCGCGGGGGTGATTCAGCAGAAGCGCAAACGTCTGCCAATTGCCGCTGGCATCCTGCACATAGCCAGCCGCGCTCTTCACGCCATCGAGGGTGCCGGTTTTCACATAACCACGTCCGGCCAGCGGGCTGTCGACGAGGCGCGTGCGCATGGTGCCGTCCTTGCCAATCACCGGTTGGGCCATCAGGAATTCGGGCATGCGCGGGCTTTTCCACGCGGCGCGCAAGAGTGCGCCGAGCTGGGCGGCCGTTGTGCGCTCCACGCGCGAGAGGCCGCTGCCGTTCTCCAGCACCCATTGCGCTGGATCCAGCCCTTGCCCGGGCATCCAGGCCTGCAGACGGGCGATGCCCTTCTCGGGCGTGAGCGCGCCGCCACCGTCATTGCCAAGCGCCAGCAACATCTGGCGGGCCATCACGTTGTTGGACCACTTGTTCATGTCGCGCAGCACTTCCGGCAGCGTGGGGGACTCCCAGCTGGAAAAGGCTGTGATGGCGGCCGGTACGCTGCCACGCTGAACTTCACCGAACCAGCTGCCGCCGAGCTCCTGCCACTGGGCGCGGATCACCAGGCTGGCCCAGCGCAGGCTGTCGTCCACCTTGAGGTTGAGCTGGCGTTCGCCGCAGCTCTGGGCGAGGCGGCCTTCGAGCGTTAGCACCAGCCCCTTGCCTTCCGGCGTGAAGGCGCCGCGCAGGCCGCTGCGCCAGTCGCCGCAGGCGCCCGGAATACTCTTCAGGTGATTCACGATGCGCAGCGGCGCGGCCGGGGTGAGCGGCGCGACCTCGACCGGCGTATTCGGAGTGCCGGCAGTCAGGCGCAGGCTCAGGGCGCCGAAATTCACCAGAAAGGCATCCGGCTGGGCGTTATAGGCGCGGTGCTGGGCTTCGTCGAAAGGCGCGCCGGGCGGGGTGGTGGCGAAGAGGCTGGTGTCGATCACGATGTTGCCGCGGATCTGGCGCAGGCCGCGGCTTCGCCAGTCGCGCAGCCACTGGCCGAGGCGATCCCAGGTGAGCGCAGGATCCCCACTGCCAGCGATCAGCACATCACCCTCGAGCACGCCTTCGCGCAGCACTCCGCGCAGGGCCGCCTGGGTTTTCCAGGTGTGGGCCGGGCCGAGCAGGTCCAGCGCAGCGTAGCTGGTCAGCAGCTTCATGACCGAGGCCGGGTTCATCAGCTGCTCGGCATTGTGCTGCACGCTGGCTGCGCCACCCGCGGCGGGAGCAATCCACAGGCTGACGGATTCAGGAGGCAGGCCGGCCTCGCGTGCGGCGCGGGCAAGGGGCTCGGGCAGGGCTGCCTGGCTGGCCAGCGAGAGGCCGGCCAGCAGGCTCAGGGCAACATGACGGATGCTTTTCATGGGGGCATTGTAAAGGCCCGCCCCGGCTGCCCACGCGCTTCAACTGCGCGCCCGGCGTTTTCTGATGCTTTGCGGAGGGTGTCCGCCAGTGCCCGGCTCAGCCCAGCGCGCGGGCGTGGAATTGCAGGTGCTCGTCGATGAAGCTGGCGATGAAGAAGTAGCTGTGATCGTAGCCGGCCTGCAGACGCAGGCTGAGCGGGTAGCCGGCGGCCCGGGCTGCCGCCTGCAGGGCTTCAGGCTTGAGCTGGGCTTCGAGGAAGTTGTCGCGATCCCCTTGGTCGACCAGCAGCGGCAAGCGCTCTTCGGCCTGGGCGATGAGCAGGCTGGCATCCCATTCGCGCCAGGTGCTGCGGTCCTCACCCAGATAGCGGCTGAACGCCTTCTCACCCCAGGGGCAGGCGGTGGGTTGGCTGATCGGGGCAAAGGCCGAGATCGAGCGGTAGCGCCCGGGGTTGCGCAAGGCGCATACCAGCGCACCATGGCCGCCCATCGAGTGGCCGGAAATGCTGCGCGCATCGGAGGCCGGGAAGCTGGCTTCGATCAGTGCCGGCAGCTCATGCACCACATAGTCGTGCATGCGGTAGTGGGTGTTCCACGGGGCCTGGCTGGCGTTCAGATAGAAGCCTGCGCCATGACCGAAATCCCAGGCGCCGTCCGGATCGCCCGGTACATACATGCCGCGCGGGCTGGTGTCCGGCGCCACGATGATCAACCCCAGTTCGGCGGCCATGCGCATCGCGCCGGCCTTCTGCATGAAGTTTTCATCCGTGCAGGTGAGGCCGGAGAGCCAGTACAGCACGGGCAGCGGCTTGCCCAGTTCGGCCTGTGGCGGCAGGTAGATGGCGAACACCATGTCGCAGGCGAGGGTGCTCGAGCGATGGCGGTAGCGCTTGTGCCAGCCGCCAAAGCTCTTGTTGCAGGCGATGTTTTCGAGGCTCATGGTGTGGCGCTCAGAAGTGGATCACGGTGCGGATGCTCTTGCCTTCGTGCATCAGGTGGAAAGCTTCGTTGATCTCGGCCAGCGGCATGTTGTGGGTGATGAACACATCCAGCGGGATCTCGCCGCTCTGGGCTTTCTTCACATAGCTGGGCAATTCGGTGCGGCCCTTCACGCCTCCGAAGGCCGAGCCGCGCCAGACGCGGCCGGTCACCAACTGGAACGGGCGGGTGCTGATTTCCTGTCCGGCACCGGCGACGCCGATGATGGTCGATTCGCCCCAACCCTTGTGGCAGCACTCCAGTGCCGCGCGCATCAGCTTCACATTGCCGACGCACTCGAAGGAGTAATCCACGCCGCCGTCGGTCATTTCCACGATCACGTCCTGGATCGGGCGCTCGAAATCCTTGGGATTGACGAAATCGGTGGCGCCGAGCTGCTTCGCGATCTCGAACTTGGCCGGGTTGATGTCCACCGCGATGATGCGGCTGGCTTTCGCCATGCTCGCGCCAATGATGGCGGCCAGACCGATGCCGCCCAGGCCGAAGATGGCCACCGTGGCGCCTGCCTCCACCTTGGCGGTGTTGAGCACCGCGCCGATGCCGGTGGTGACGCCACAGCCGAGCAGGCAGACTTTCTCCAGCGGCGCTTCCTGCGGAATCTTCGCCAGCGAGATCTCGGGCAGCACGGTGTATTCCGAGAAAGTGGAGCAGCCCATGTAGTGGTAGATCGGCTGGCCCTGGTAGGAGAAGCGCGTCGTGCCGTCCGGCATCAGGCCCTTGCCCTGGGTGGCGCGCACTGCCTGGCACAGATTGGTCTTGCCGGATGTGCAGAACTTGCACTGGCGGCATTCGGCCGTGTACAGCGGGATCACATGATCGCCTACGGCTAGTGAGGTGACCCCTTCGCCCACCGCTTCGACGATGCCGCCGCCTTCGTGGCCGAGAATCGCCGGGAAAATGCCTTCCGGATCATCGCCCGAGAGCGTGAAGGCATCGGTATGGCAGACGCCAGTCGCCACGATGCGCACCCGCACTTCACCCTTCTGCGGCGGAGCAACGTCCACCTCGACGATCTTCAGGGCTTCACCGGCGGCAAAGGCAACGGCAGCACGGGACTTGATGGTGGTGGCGGACATGGGGCGTCTCCAAGGGTTGATCAGGGTGCCGGCGAGTCTAATTGAAGGATGTGGCGGGATAATTGCTGTTAATGGGAAAGACTGTTGCTGGTGGGGGATAATCCTGGCGAGGAGAAAAAGCATGAATCGCTGGGAAGGCCTGGAAGAATTTGTCGCCGTGGTGGAGTGCGCGAGCTTTTCGCGCGCAGCCGAGCGGCTGCGGGTGTCGTCCTCACATGTAAGCCGCCAGGTCGCGCTGCTCGAAGAGCGCCTGCAGGCCCGCCTGCTCTACCGCACCACGCGCAAGGTGTCGCTCACCGAAGCTGGGCAGACCTTCTTTGCGCGCTGCCAGCGCCTGATCGAGGAGCGCGATGAAGCCTTCCTCGCCATTACCGACCTGCACCGTGCGCCTACCGGCTTGTTGCGCATGACCGCAGCCGTAGCCTACGGCGAGCGCTTCATCGTGCCGATCGTGAATGCCTTCATGGCCCAGTACCCGCAACTGCGCGTGGAGATTGAGCTCACCAACCGGGTGATGGATCTGGTGCACGAGGGCTTCGATCTGGCGATCCGCCTCGGCCGGCTGGAGAACTCCAGCTTGGTCGCCAGCCGCATCGCCCCGCGCGCCCTGTATCTGTGCGCCGCGCCGGCCTATCTGGAGCGCTACGGCCGGCCGCACTCGCTATCGGAACTCGCCGGCCACAACTGCCTGATCGGCACCGGCGACACCTGGCCCTTCCGCCAGGACGGCCGCGAACACCTCTTCAAACCCGCCGGCAACTGGCGCTGCAACAGCGGCCAAGCCGTGCTGGACGCGGCCTTGCGCGGCCTCGGCCTGTGCCAGCTGCCGGATTACTACGTGCTGGATCCGCTCCGGCGTGGCGAGCTGGTGTCCCTGCTAGAAGCCAATCAGCCGCCGGATACTGCGGTGTGGGCCGTATCGCCCCAGCGCCGCTACCCACTGCCCAAGGTGCGGCTGCTGGTGGAGGCGCTCAAGGCCGGGCTGGCCGGCTTGCCGGAATATCAGTCGGGCAGGAGCGCGTAGGGCTGGCTTCAGCCGGCTGAGCCCGGATTCGCGTCGGTTTGTGCGGCTCAAGCCGCACCTACACAGGGATCGCCGGCCAGCCTCGAATGGGGTGTGTAGGGCCGGCTTCAGCCGGCGGGGCCCGGACTTGCGTGGGGCGCTCGTTCGGCCAGCGCAGCTTTCCGGATCGCCGTGAAAGCCCACCAGGGGCGAGCGGGCTCTCCGTTCATGAAACAGGTCACGGACATGAAGACGTCAATGACGCAAGGATCATGGCGCAGCCCGGTTTTCTCGCAAAGCCGGCGATACAACTCGAACGGGCACATTCCAGCAAGCTGCGATGCCTCGTTGATTCCAATCAGGCGCAAGTCCTCGGCAGACGCCTTGCCAATATTGGGCAAGTCCGTGAGCCGGGCAATGCGGGTTCGATCAACTTTAAGAGGGTTCATGGTGTCTCGTCAGTGGCGATCTGGCCGAAGAAATTCTGCGGTGAGCGACCGAAGTGTTGCCCGAACGCAGCTACGAAGGCGCTAGCGCTGCGATAGCCCAATGAGTGCGCGACAGTGGTACTGCTTTTGCCCTGTCGCAGGAGTTCGATTGCATTGAGCAAGCGCAGGCGGCTACGCCACTGGCGGAAGCTCATCCCCGTTTCAGCGACGAAGAGTCGCTCCAGCGTGCGCACGCTGGCGCCGGCGATCCGGCTCAGCTCCGGCAGAAGGCGCTGCTCGTCCGGATGGCGCAGCAGGTGGCCGATCAGCCGGCGCAGGCGAGCGTCCTGTCCCGCCGGCAGGTTCTGTGGCGTAGCTTCAAGCTGCTCGATCTCATCGATGGCGACCAGCCCGAGCCGTTGGCGGCACGCGCCATCGTTCGCAGCGCTGGCCGAGGTCAGGCGCAGGATGATCTCGCGCATCAGCGGGGTCAGCAGCAGCATGCTGCAGCCGGGCGTTTGCTGGCGCACCGGAATGCTCGGGTCTATGTACAGGTTGCGGGTGCGTGCGCTGGTTTCGGTCAGGAGTTGGTGTATGTGGCCTCCGGGGATCCACACGGCATGGCTGGCCGGCACGATCCAGACGTCCACCTCGGTGGTCACGCGCAGCACCCCCTCTGCGGCCCACAGCAGCTGACCGCGTGGGTGGCTGTGAGGGGCGATGCAGGCCTCGGCCTCAAGATCGCGACCGTGGCTCAGCACCGGTTGCTCGGGGTCGAGCACGAAGGCTGCGTGACTGGGGGTGTGGGTTGGCGTGTTAGCGACATTGTTTGGCATTTTTGTATTCTATGACGACAGTTCGGTCGCGGTATGCTCGGCATGCCTAACCGGAGTCTTTCAATGAGCAAGCTTTTTTCTGGCAAGAACCTGTTTGTGTGGGCCGCCGTCGTGCTCGCCCTGTGGCTGGCTTTGGGGCCGGCTTCCAGTGCCGATCCGCGCGCAGCGCACAGTGCTGCGGTGGTTTTGGTGACGCTGGTGCTGTGGAGCACCGGCGTACTGCCGCCCTTCCTGACCAGCCTGATCTTCTTCGGGCTGGTGCTGATCTTCCGGCTGGCGCGGCCGGATCTGATTTTCTCCGGTTTCGGTTCGGCAGCCGTGTGGTTGATCGTCTCCGGCTTCGTTATCGGCACGGCAATCAGTGTCTCCGGCCTGGGGAAGCGGCTGGCCGGGTTTCTGGCGCCGCATCTGGCCAGCAGTTATGCCCGCATGATCATCGGGCTGAGTATTGCAGCGAGCTTGCTGGGTTTCGTGATGCCGTCCTCGGTCGGGCGGGCCGTGGTGATGCTGCCCATCGGCATGGCATTGGCTGATCGTGTCGGTTTTCGCGCCGGCTCGAACGGGCGCATCGGCATCGCCGCCGCACTGGCGCTGGCCTGCAACCTGCCCAGCTTTGCGATCCTGCCTGCGAACATCCCGAACATGATCCTCGCCGGCGCGAGTGAAACCCTGCACGGCGTGAGCTTCGGCTATACGAGCTATCTCACGCTGCACTTCCCGCTGCTCGGCATCCTCAAGCTGGCCTTGGTGGACTGGCTGGTGCTGACCCTGTTTCCGGACCGCATTCACCCGCAGGATGGCCTCATCGCCGACACGGTCGAAGCCGACAAACCGGGCGAGGTGGCGATGCAGTGGCGCGTGGGCGCAATTCTGCTCGCAACGCTAGCGCTCTGGATGACCGATAGCCTGCACGGCATCAATCCCGCCTGGGTAGGTTTGGCGGCCGCCGTGGTCCTGCTGCTGCCCGGCATCGGCGTGGTGGCGCCGAAGAGCTTCAACAGCGCCATCGACTTCGGGGTGGTGCTGTTCGTGGCGGCGGCGCTCGGGCTGGGCGCGCTGGTCAACGATTCCGGTCTCGGCAAGCTGGTCGGCGAGTTCCTGCAGCAGGTACTGCCCTTGCAGCTAGGGCGCGAAGCGCTGAACTTCTTCTCGCTAACGCTGATGTCCGTGTTGACCGGGCTGGTGACGACGATTCCCGGCGTGCCGACTGTGCTCACCACGATGGCGCCCGAGCTCGCCAAAGCCTCCGGCTTCAGCCTGCCGGCGGTGCTGATGACCCAGGTGATCGGGTTCTCCACCGTGCTCTTTCCCTACCAGGTCGGCCCGCTGGTGGTGGCGATGCAGCTCTCCGGCGAGAAACTCGGCCACCTGCTGAGGATCACGCTGCCGCTCGCGTTGCTGACCCTCGTGCTGGTGATGCCGCTGGACTATTTGTGGTGGCGTCTGCTGGGCTGGATCTGAGCGCTAGCAGATAGAGCTTCCTGTAGAAGCGCCCGGCGGGCGTCTTCAGACAGTACTCACGGAAAGCGCGGCGGCGCTTGGTTGAGTGGGCCGGCCGGTTGAAGAGGGCCGTCGGCCGTCCCTTTACCACCCCGACAGGGTATTCGGGTACGGGATGATCTCGCGCCGTAGCCCTTCAACCTCGCAGGCTTAGGAGAGTTTTCATTCGTGACCAATGCCAGCAATCGCCCCTTTACGGTCGGTCAGGAAATCAGGGCGTGGACGTTCAGGCGTAGGGCGCAGTGGAAACTGCGCCACCCGGAACAACGCACGCGGTCACGTACGGGGGAAACATCCGGTGCGGTTGGCACCGCACCCTACGCGTCGGGCATACCTCGACGACTCTGCCGTACGAGGTCTCAATGGAAGGGTTAGACCTCACTGAGCGGACGGTCTCAAGTTACTTCTTTCCGAGCTGCTTCTTGGTTTCGGCAAGCAAGTCTTGTCCGAACCGCGCACGCTTCAACTCGTCATCCGTCGGTAGGCCGACGGCATCGACAATTCGTTGGCACTTCTCAAAAGTCTTGATGTAGCTCTTTGATTCGTCGTTCAGTGCGTCGATGAGCTTTCTGGCAAATGCCTCTGCCTTCTTGGAGTTTGGTGGTGGCGTGTCGGTTGTGCCGTGGCACAGCCACTTGAACACTTGAATGATGTGCCACCGTGCTTTCGTATATTCCGGCGCTCCAATCTTCTTGCCGTTGATTAGGGTTTGGTACTTGTAGAGCGTCAGGCAGGCAGCGTAGTAGTAGGACTCGTGATCGTCTTCTTTGAACAGCAGGTCTGCACTCGCAGAGAAGATCTTTGCTACATATCGCGCTGAGTTGTGGGGAAGGTCAAGGAACATCGCGGCATAGCACCGAGCTACTTCGCGGACATCGAAGATGCGCGTGGACTGGTAGCCGGAATGTTTGTACTCAGACTGCCTGCGTTCGAAGTGAACCTGGTTCTCCAGATTCACCGCTCCGTTTTGAGCAATGAAATACTTTTGAACGAGTTTGGCTTTGCCACGGAGCCCGAAGAAGGCCTCCTTCGGAATGTCGGACTGGCTGTTCGTAGCGGCAATGATGTCGCTTGACGATTCGTTTTCGGGGGATTCGATGAACTTAACGACCACGTTCACAGAGTCGGTCAGAAGCAACTTGTTCGCCTGAAGCGTGGTGCTCGTTTGGCACCCGTTGATGATCTGATAGTTAGTAAGGTGGATCTCCTTCGTGTTTGGTGTCAGCGTAAGTTCTGGCGCTACTACTGTTATGCCGTTGTTGAGGACTGAAAACAGGCTTCGCTTATCCGGACTTTGGAGTGTCTGTTGTATTGCGCTATTGACGTCATTGTTGTTGCCGAGGAAGGACCTAACGTTTTCTTCAAAGATCGACTCACGAAGATTCTGATCCGCGTCTTCAAGAAGTGCGGTAACAAAGTCACTTGCCTTCACGATGGCTACGTACGACTGCGGAATGCCCGGCATCTTGGGCATTCCGAAGAATTCAAGCAGCGGCAACTTTGCTTCGTTCTTCTCTGAAAGATCGGCATAGAGCTTGATGATTTCGCTGCGGCCGAGCGGCCTAACTTGGACCGAATAGAAGAACTCCGTGTCAACTAGACTCTTGTGGATGACTTCGAATGCGGCTTGTATCTCACGCTGCGCTACGTATACGCCAGAGGTGCAGTAGTAGACGTGGCAGTTGGGTCTGCGGTTTCTCACCTTTTTGAGATTCGCCAAGACTACCTTGATGATTTGAATCGTTTCGGTGTTGAACTTCCCATTGGGTAGCTTCGGTGCAAGCGAAAGAAAGTCGTCGAGCCCGAGTTTGAAGTTGGCAATTTCTTCTTTGCGGAACTGTTCGCCCGACTTCACTTGGGTGAACACGATGTCTACTTGAAGATTTGTCTTGTGCGTGCTGAAGGCCTCTTTTGCATCGTCGCGCGTCGTAATCAGATCGCCGTCAACAATCACCGCAATGCCATCAAGTGATGCGTCGTCTTCGTCTGTTGTGACAACGGCGGGGTTGAAGCGACCGAAGTAGTGTTTGGAAACTACGCAGTAGTTGCAGAAATACTCGAACTTCTTTGCGAGTAGTGACGCTTCGCTTTCGAAGTCGACTGCAAGCTCTTCAACGTGGCTCTTCAAAATGATGTGCATTGATCTTCTCGGCTTGTATCGGATATGCGGACAAACAGAAGTGGTGAGGTCTAACGCCGCCATAAGTTGCGGCTTTGGAGTTGTTTGGTTTGTGGTAGCGTAGCTTTAAACCACAAACCAAACAACGGAAAAGACGTCAATCTTGATGGCCTTGTTATATGACTAGTGCCATGGTGTTTTTAGCTTTTCAATGAAGCATTTAACCATCGTACACAATTCCACAGGAGGTTGAAGTACCTCACCATCTTTTGTTAGGACAAATTTCAATGCTTGTTGGCGTTCAAAGTCATCAAGGAAACTCGTTGCTGATAAGGAATTTGACCTTTCTGGAAGCCTGGCTTCTGTAACTTTAATTTCAAATCTAAGCAATTCCTTAGCCAATCTATCTAGCTCAGCATGGTATTTATTAAAGTATGTTGGATATTTAGGTTTATTGTTTACCCCAGTCGTACCCAAGGGAGTAGTTATTAGAGCGCTTTGGTGCACATAAAAATATTTCACCAAATATTTTATCTGTTCACTTTCTATATCTTCGAAATTCATTTTTTCTTCGGATTTCCCTTTGTCATATAACTTAGTAGTAGACGGACCCAAGGGTCCGTCTACGGTTAATAGTGCGGACAGACATAAGACGAGCTAAACACTTGATTCATAAAGAGAGGCCGCCCGTCCGATCCGGATACGCTTATCAATATACGGACAGAAAGCTAGGCACGATAGCGCCTGAACGCCCGCTTCCAGCGCAAGTGTCTGACGGTCCGTTATTGGCCGTTTGCGGCCATTCTAGTCCTTTGGCATTAATAGCCGCAAAGGCGTAAGTTGCACGCTTGGCTTGGTCTGCCCAGTTTCAAGGTGAGTGCTCTTCTGCTGAATGCGCGGCTCTGCCGATAGCTGCCGGGCTTTCACGTCAGCCAGCGCACTGCGGGCGGATTTTCGCCTACGCCCGGGCGGGCGCTTGCAGCGGGAGAGTCAGTTCGAAGCAGCTACCGCCACCCTCGCGGGGGAGGTGCTGCACGCTGCCGCCGTGGAGGCCGGCGATGCGGCGAACCAGGGCGAGGCCGTAGCCGGTGCCTTCACCGCGCTCGGCGCTGCCGGCGAGGCGGTAGAAGGGTTCGAAGATCTTTTCACGCTCGGCTTCGGGGATGCCGGGGCCGCGGTCGAGCACTTGTAGTTGCACGCAGGCGTCGCTGCGGCGGAGGACTTCGATCTCGGGGGCGCTGCCTGGCGCGTAGCGGCGGGCGTTGTCGAGCAGATTGCGCAGCAGGTGGCGCAACAGGCGCAGGTCGCCCGGCACGCAGAGGGCTTCGCCACTGGCGCTGGCGCCGACCCGGCTGCCTTCTTCGGCGGCCAGGCCGAGCAGGTCCACCGGCTCGATCTGCAGCCGCGGGGCGTCGTCGGCGAGTCGGCTGGCGAGCAGCAGGTCGCCGATCAGGCCGTCGAGCTCGGCAATGTCGCGGGCGACCTGGGCGTGCAGATCCGGGCGATCACCATCGAGCAGATCCAGGGCCACACGGATGCGTGCCAGCGGCGAGCGCAGTTCGTGCGAGGCGGCAGCGAGCATGGCGCGCTGGCTGCTGACCATGGCTTCGACGCGCTCGGCGGCCTGATTGAAGCGGATCGCCAGCTCGGCGATCTCGTCGCAGCCATCGACCTCCATGCGGGTGGACAGGCGGCCTTCGCCCCATACATCGGCCTGCTGCTGCAGACGCTCGATGCGCCGGGTGAGGCGGCGGGCGACCGGCCAGGTGGCGAGTGCGATCAGCAGTGAGCAGGCCACCAGCCAGATGATGAAAAGGATATGGGCGCGCTGCCCCCACTCCATCATCACCAGGCGGCCATCGGGCAGGATGAGACTGGCTTCGCCCCGCTGTTCCGGTGCCAGGCGTGGCGGCATGTCTTCGCCGGCCCGGGCGATGGCTTCACCCTGCGGGCTGTAGAGTCCGACCGCGCCATGCATGATGCTGGCGATCTCGCCCAGGGTGGCGGTGAGCGTCTGCACCGAGGCTTCGGCGGGCAGTAGGCGGATGAGCAGGGCGCGAGTGTTTGCATCCATCGGCCTTGAGCCGCGATCTCCGGCCACCCAGCCGGCGGCGGCGGCAAGCAGGCCGACCAGCAGCACCACGGCCATGAAGCTCAGGTAGATCTGCCGGTACAGACGGATATGCACGTAATGGCGGCGTTGCCGATGCTGCTCATGCCATTCGCGGTGGCGCGTACGCCAGTCGCAACGGGGCTGGGCATCGTCCGCCTCGCAGCGAGTGCGGAGCCAGGGCCAGGCTTTCTTCATGCGCTTTCATCCTGGCGTTGGGCAAACACATAGCCGGCGCCGCGCACGGTGACGATGCGGCGCGGCTCCTTGGGATCATCTTCGATGGCTGCGCGGATGCGCGAGATGTGCACGTCAATTGAACGGTCGAAGGCTTCCAGGGCGTCGCCGCGCGCGAGCTCCAGCAGCGCCTCGCGGGACAATACCCGCCCGGCATGGGTGGCCAGCGCCCACAGCAGCGCGAACTGGTGCGCGGTGAGCTCGCACAGGCGGCCATCGAGGCGGGCTTCGAGTGCGCCCTTGTCGAGTTCCAGCCGGCCAAAGCGCAACAGCGCCGGCGAGGGCGTGCGCTGCACCTGCTGATGAGCTCGGCGCAGCAGGGCATGCAGGCGGGCCAGTAATTCACGCGGGCTGAAGGGCTTGGGCAGGTAGTCATCCGCGCCGAGTTCGAGGCCCACGATGCGGTCCACTTCCTCGCCGCGCGCGGTGAGCATGATGATGGGCAGTGCGCTGTGTTCGCGCAGCCGACGACACAGCTCGAAGCCATCGCCATCGGGCAGCATGGCGTCGAGGATCAGGGCGTCGAATGCCTCGCTGCGCAGCAGGCACTCGCCCTCGGCGATGCTGTGCGCAGGGGTCACGGCGAGGCCGCGGGTGCCGAGATACTCACCCACCATGCGGGTGAGCGGGGCATCGTCATCGATCATCAACAGGCGTTCAGCCATCGGGTTCCCTGTGCGGATTTCAGTGCGCCCGCGAATGCTCGGCCACCACGCGGCCGTCGGCGTAGGTCAGCACGGTGCTGTCATGCCCATGGCCCTTGCAGTCCGGGCACAAGGCCTGCATTTGCCGCAGGCCCGGCGGCCAGTCGCGCGTGTCCTGCAAGGTCTTGCTGCGGCCGCAGCTGGGGCAGCTCAGCTCTACCGGCGTGCGCGCCCACGATAGCGCATCCTTGCGCGCAGCGACATCCGGCAGGCCCGGCATGGCGGCCGGGAGTGAGGGGGGCGTGGCTTCTTTACGCATGTGAGTCTCCGGGTTAGGCGCGGTGCGGTGTCTGAACGGCGGCTGGCCGCACTGGCTGCATCAGGGGCGCAGAACCGGAATCTTGTCGATTTCCTGGGCGGCCAGTTTCGCGCTCGCTGCGCTGCCAGCTTGCGAGAATCGTGTGCCGGCGCAGAAGGCAACGCCTGCGACCAGCGCGAGCACGATGACGGTGCCGAGCAGCTTGCCCGCGCAGCACAGTTTGCTGCCCCGGTGAGCCTTGTCGGTGCCGCAACAGCGTTTTTTTGCCGGAGTGTCCTGATTGGTTTCCATGTTGTCTGTCCTGAGTCTCTGCCGGTGTTGGCAGGACGCAGTGTGGCCGCCATGGATTGCCCGCGTTTCTCCGCAATGTAAAGAAACATGAAGTGCTGCTTACGTGCCATGGCGCTGGAGCATGGCGGCCGTGCGTGGCAGGATGGCTCTTCCTGCTACTTACTGACGAGGCTCTCCGCATGCTGACGCTTTTTCATGCCCCCGGCACCTGCTCGCTGGCTTCGCTGATCACCCTCGAATATGCCGGCGCGGATTACGTGGTCCACAAGGTGGACTTCTCGGCCAACGAGCAGCGCAGCCCGGCCTTTCTGGCGCTCAATCCGAATGGCCGGGTGCCGGCCCTGCAGTGCGCGCGGGGCGTGCTGACCGAGACGCCAGCGATCCTGCTCTATCTCGCGCAGACCTATCCTGCTGCCGCCCTGGCGCCGCTGGAGGATCCGTTTGCACTGGCGCAAGTGCAGGCCTTCAACAGTTACCTGTGTTCGACCCTGCATGTGGCGCATGCTCACCGCGTGCGCGGCAGCCGCTGGGCCGACGATCCGGTGGCCATCGAAGCCATGCGGCGCAAGGTGCCCGAGAGCGTGGGCGCCTGTTTTGCGCTGGTGGAGGCCCACTTGCCTGCCGCCGGTTGGGTCAGCGGGGCGCAGGCTGGCATCAGCGATTTCTACCTGTTCACGGTGGCGCAATGGCTGGAAGGCGATGGCCTCGATCCTGCGGCCTATCCAAAAGTCATCGCGCATCGTGAGCGTGTCCGCGCGCTGCCTGCGGTGCAGAAGGCGCTGGCTGCCTGCGGTGCAGAAGGCGCTGGCGGTCTGAGTGTTATGCCGGGCGTCTCGCCTTAGCCTTGTGCTGCCTGCAGCGTGGCTGCGAGTGCGTCCAGCTCCTCGCTGAGCGTGCCGCGGCTGCGGAAGTGGCGTCCAGCCTTGCCATACCAGTACTCGGCATCTTCAAGATCGCCTTCCTGCACATGCAGCAGCGCATGCAGCCAGGCTGCCGTGGGGGAGTCATCGAGCTGAACCAGGTTGTGAGCCTCGTTCCACTTGCCTTGGCGCATCAGGGCCAGGATCTCCGGCAAAGGGGTCATCCGCTTCTCCTCTTGTTCAGGTGAGCCAGGCCTCAGCCTTGAAGCTCATTCAGCTTTTCTGTCACGAGTGCCATGAAGGCCGAGACGGCTGGTGGCAAATGGCGGCGGCTGGGGTAGAGCGCGTGCAGCCCGCTGCCGGGACGCTTGTAGTGAGGCAGCACCGGTACCAGCAAACCTGCCTCCAGGTCACGCCGGGTAATCGGGTGGGGCAGCAGCGTGATGCCCATTCCCGCCACGGCCGCCTTGCGCAGCGCCTGGGCGGTGTTACCGCTCAGGCAGGGCGTGACTTGTACTTCTTCACTGCCTCCCTCCGGGTCGAGCAGGCGCCATGTCGTCTGCTTGCCCGCTTGCGAATAGGTGATGCAGGCATGCCGGGCCAAGTCCTGCAAGCTGTCGGGCTGACCGTGCGCGGCGAGATAGGCCGGGCTGGCGACGAGTCTGTCGGCGGTCTCGCACAGCATCACCTGTCGGCCGATGTAGCTGGAGTCCTGCATCGGACCACCGCGCAGCGCCAGATCGATCTGATCGGCGATCAGGTCGGTCTTCGCATCGCTGAGCACGAAGTCCAGCCTCACTTTGGGATAGGTCGCCAGAAAAGCGGCCACCCATTCCATCTGGAAGAAATCGAAGAAGTCTGCTGGCGCCGCCACGCGCACCAGACCGCTGGGTTCCTGGGTGCCGGTCAGCAGTTCTTGCGCCGCTTCGTTCAGGCCATCGACCGCGCCGGCGCAGCGTGCGTGAAAGGCCTCCCCGGCACTGGTCAGGGTGAGCTTGCGGGTGGAGCGCTGCAAGAGCCGCATGCCCAGCTGTTCCTCAAGCTGCTGCACACGCCGGCTCAGCGTATTCGGCGGCATGCCGAGGCGCCGCGCAGCCTCGGCAAAGCTGCCGTTGCGCACGACCTGCACAAACAAGGCGACGTCATTCAGATCCAGCATGCGGTGATTGCTCCATTAATTGGATGAGTTCAATCAAACCATACCATCTAATCAACCAATTGGTGTGGCGCTAATCTTTCGACATCGGGCACAGGCCCTGCCATCCATCACGAGGACAAGCACATGTCGACATCTACGCTACTCAGGCCAGCGCTGCGCCAGACCGCAGGCGCCCGCGCCATCGCGCTACGCACTCGCGGCAGCACCCATGGGCCGATTACCCGGCTGATGAGCCCCGGCGATCTGGGCGAATTTCTCAAGCCCTTTGTGTTCCTGGATCTCGTCAACTTCAAGGCGAGGGCGGGGCAGAGGGGCTTTGGCATGCACCCGCATTCCGGCCTCGCGACGCTCACCTTCCTGCTCGAAGGCGATGTGGTCTATGAGGACAGCACCGGCAAATCCGGAACATTGCCCGCTGGCGGCGTGGAGTGGATGCGTGCGGGCAATGGCGTCTGGCACAGCGGCGGCCCGGCCACAGAGGGTTCGATCCAGGGCTTTCAGCTGTGGGTGGCGCTGCCTCCAAGCGAAGAGAACGCCCCTGCGCACAGCCTCTATCTGGCGCCCTCAGAGGTGCCGCAAGTGGGCCCGGTGAGCGTGATGCTCGGCCGCTACGGCAGCGCCCAGAGTCCGATTCCGGCGCCCTCCGACATGACGTACCTCGCGGTGCGCCTCAAGGCGGGCGAGCGCTGGTCTTACACACCACCTGCCGGGCACGACGTGGCCTGGCTGGCGGTGAATACCGGGCAGCTCGATGCGCATGAAAGCGTGAGCGCTGGCGAGCTGGTGATCTTCGAGGAGTCGAGCCAAAGCATCGACATCGTGGCCAAACAAGACAGCAGCTTCGTGCTCGGTTCGGCGGTGAAACACCCTTATCCGCTGATCACCGGCCATTACTCGGTGCACACCAACGCAGCCGCCCTTGCTCAAGGCGAGGCCGAGATCCGGCGGATCGGCAAGACGCTGCAGCGTGAAGGGCGTCTGGCTTGATTTGACTCTGGGAATTGCATCCATAAATGGACGAGTCCAATGCGATTTTACTGTCTAGTCGCTTAATTCCTAGCTCTTTATTCTTCATTCATTGGCAGTTCAGTCAGCGGAGACCACCAGCCTTCGGGGCGCTGGGGTCTCCAGAGTTTCAAGCCCCACCCACACAGAGGAAAAAAATCATGAACATCGGCATCATTGGCGCAGGCGCACTTGGCTCCAACCTGGCTCGGGCATTGGCCCGCAAAGGCCTCTCGGCCACCATTTCAAACAGTCGCGGCCCGGCCTCCCTGGCGCCCCTGGTTGCAGAACTCGGCCCGACCATCAAGGCCGGCACCACAGCCGAAGCGGCCAGTGCAGACATCGTGGTGGTGGCCGTGCGCTGGAGCGACCTGGGCAAGGTGCTGGGCAGCCTGCCGGCCTGGAATGGCCGCATCGTGATCGACGGTACCAACCCGGTGGCATTTCTCGACCCCAACTCGCCGGACGCTAAAGACCCGAGCAATCCGCTCGCTGCCTATGGCATCAAGGCGGTTGATCTGGGCGGCAAGTATTCCAGCGAAGTGTTCCGCGAACTCGTTCCGGGTGCACGCGTCGTCAAGGCGTTCAACCATCTGGATGTGAACGTTCTGGCCGAGCCGGAAGTGTCCGGCGGGCAGCGCGTTCAGTTTTACTCGGGTGACGATGCTGCGGCCAAGGCCGAAGTGCGCAAGCTCCTCGAAGCCATTGGCCACTTCCCGGTAGATCTCGGCACGCTGGATGTGGGCGGTCGCCTGGCCCAGTTGCCCTTCGGTTCGCTGGCCGCGATCAACTTCATCAAGATCTGAGTCGCCCGAGTGGCTGCGCTTCGGGGCAGCCACTCGACCCGCGACTTTGAATGTTTGTGATGCCTGTTGCCGGACTATTGTTAAGCTCCGGCTTGGCATCCCTGCATGTTGTGCAAGCAGCACAGCACAGGGAGTGATGGTGCCGGTTTGAAGCGGCACGGGTCGTCAGCAGCCTCACGACATTCGTTGATTGGGTGGGTCATGGAAATAGCACAGATCACCCGTGCGCTGCAGCAGGATGCGGTCACGGTTGTTTTTCTCAATGTTCTTCTGCAGCAGATCGGCCTGCCGGTGCCGGCGGTGCCGACGCTGTTGCTGGCGGGAAGCCTCGCCACGACGCCTTCCGCACTGGGCCAGGTGCTGGCGGCTGCGCTGGTGGCCTCGGTGATCGCTGACTGGCTGTGGTACTGGTCGGGTCAGCTCTTCGGCTACCGGGTGTTGGCCGGCCTGTGCAAGCTCTCGATCAACCCTTCTTCCTGTGTCAGCGAAACGGAAGCGCGCTTCATCCGCTGGGGCCTGCCCTCGCTGGTGCTCGCCAAATTCATCCCCGGCTTTTCAACGGTGGCGCCGCCGATTGCCGGTGCCTTGCGCATGAATCAACTGAAGTTCTTGCTGGCTGCGGGCGCTGGCGCAGTGCTGTGGGCGGGCCTGGCACTGAGCGCGGGCTGGCTCTTGCAGGACACCGTCAGAGCTGCCATCGCCTTGCTCGAAGCGCACACCCGCACGGCACTCGTGCTGGTGCTGGTCTTGCTGGGCGGCTGGCTGGGCTGGAAGCTGTGGCAGAAATTTCGCTTCCGCAAACTCGCTGCACTTCCCCATATCACTGCCGACGAGTTGATCGCGGCCATGGCGGAGGACGATGCGCCGCTGGTGCTCGACTTGCGCGGAGCGGCGATAGCGGCCGAAACCACAGAGATTCCAGGGGCGAGGCGGACGACGCTTGCATTGCTGCTGATCGACGCCGGCGAGTGGCCGAAGGATCGCCCTGTTGTGACCCTGTGTGCGTGTCCGGAAGACGCTAGCGCGAAGCATGCGGCGCGCCAACTGCTGGATGCCGGCTATCTCTCCGCCCGGCCACTTAAAGGCGGGTATGAGGCATGGCTGGCCGCGCAAGCCTCACGCGCGATCTGAGGCGCGCCATGCCTGCCCGCGCTTAAAGGCTTTGATCCCAGGGCGCCGGCTCGCCGGCAAAGCGCGCTGCCAGAAAATCCACCAGCAGGCGCAAGGCCAGCGGCTGGTGCTGGCGCGAGAGATAGATGGCATGGATACCCAGCTCCTCCGGTTCATGATCCGGCAGCAGGTGCACCAGGCGGCCTGAGCGCAGCTCATCCCCCAGGTAGTAGGTGGGCAACATGCCGACGCCCGCGCCCGAAAGCACGGCCCGCCGCAGCACGGCGGTTTCATTGGTGTGGAAGCTCCAGTCCACCGGCACCGTGAGCGTCTCGCCGCCCTGCGTGAAGCGGTATTGCTTGCCGATACCGAAAGCGTGCGCAATGCAGCGGTGCTGGCGCAAATCCTCTGCCACACGTGGCAGGCCGTGCTTTTTCAGGTAGTCCGGTGAGGCGCACAGCATCGAGCGGCAGCGTGCCAGTGGCCGCGTAATCATCGCCGGATCCAGAGTGTTGGTGATGCGCACCGCCAGATCGACCCGCTCGCCCACCAGATCGGCCGCCTTGTCGCCCACCGACAGCACGATTTCCACTTGCTCATATTGCCGCTGGAAGTCGACCAGCGCCGCCGTGAGCTGGGCATCGGCAAAGGAGCCGGAGCTGGTAACGCGCAGCACGCCGGCGGGCTCGCGGCTGCGTTCCGCCGCGAGGTGCTGCGCCTCTTCCGCGAGCTCAAGCAGCTGCCGGCAGGTGGGCAGCGCGGCGAAGCCGGCATCGGTGAGGCTGACCTTGCGGGTGGTTCGGTGCAGCAGGCGGGCGTCGAACCAGTCTTCCACTGCGGCGAGATAGCGGCTGACCATCGCGGCCGACATGTCCAGATGTTCAGCGGCCTGGGTGAGGCTGCCCCGGTCGGCCACTTCCACAAAGACGCGCACAGCTGTCAGGCGATCCATTTCATCGATCCGCGCAATAAATATTCAACTGATACGGACTTTATCAACTGAATCGCAAAAACTAAAGTTCGTTCCACAGCAAACCCACCCAAGGAGATCCACCATGTTCCAGCCCCGCAGCATCGCCCGCATTCTTTTTCCCGCCCTGACCCTCGGCGTTGTTGCCGCCACCGGCGCGAGCGCGCAGACGCCCGCACCGCTCAGCGTCAAGGTCTATAACGCCGACGGCAACAGCTTCCATGTCAATGCCGTGGTGGTGAGCGGCAAGACTGAAGCGATCGTGATCGACAGCGGCTTCACCCGCGCTGACGCCCTGCGCGTGGCGGCCAATGTGCTCGACAGTGGCAAGACGCTGAAGACCATCTTCATCAGCAACGCCGACCCGGATTTCTACTTCGGCGCCGAAGTGTTGAAGGCCTATTTTCCGAACGCTCAGGTGCTGACCACCCCGGCCGTGCGCGAGAAAATCGAGGCCAAGCTGGCCGGCAAAGTGGCGTTCTGGGCACCGAAGATGGGCGCCAATGCACCGCAGAAGCCGATCGTGCCGGAACTACTGCAGGGCACCCGACTGAGCGTGGATGGCGAGACCATCGAAGTGCGCGGTACCACGGGTGAGCTGGCCCATCGCCCCTATGTGTGGATTCCGTCGATCAAGACCATCGCTGGCAACATCGCGATTTTCGGCAATCTGCATGTGTGGACGGCGGATACCCAGAAGGCCAGCGAACGCAAAGCCTGGTTCGCCCAGCTCGACGAGATCGAAGCGCTCAAGCCGGCTACCGTCGTGCCGGGCCACATGGCTGCCGGCACCGCGCTGGACGTGAGCGCCATTCGCTACACCCGCGATTATCTGCAGCGATTTGATGTGGAAGCGGCCAAGGCCAAGAGCGGTGCCGAGCTGATCGAAGCCATGAGGAAGGCCTACCCGCAAGCCGGCCTGGGCATCGCGCTGGACATCGGCGCCAAGGTCAACAAGGGCGAAATGCAGTGGTAATCCGCTGAAGACTTCCCGCGCCGCTCTTCATGGCGGCGCGGGAACTTCGCACTTTCAAAGGACGCTCATCATGTCTACAACGACCCTGCATTACATCTACGATCCTTTGTGCGGCTGGTGCTACGGCGCAGCTCCGCTGGTGAAGGCTGCCCGTGAAGTCCTCCACGTGATTGCACACGGCGGCGGCATGATGACCGGCGCCAGGCGCCAGCCTGTCACCGCGCAGCTAAGCGATTTCGTCAAACCGCATGACGCCCGGATTGCCCAGCTGAGCGGGCAGCCCTTCGGCGAAGGCTACCGCGATGGGTTGTTGCGTGACACGGCGGCGGTGTTCGACTCCGAGCCGCCAACGGCGGCCATGCTGGCGGCCGAAGAGATTGCCGGCCGCGGCTTGGACATGCTCGCCCAGCTGCAAATTGCCCACTATGTTGAAGGGCGGCGGATTGCAGATCGTGCGGTGCTGATCGAAGTGGCCGCCAGCCTTGGTCTGGACGCGGAAAGCTTCGCTGTGGCGCTGGATCGCCAGTCGGGTGAGGCCGTGCAGGCACATATCCAGCAGACCCGGGCCTTCATGGCGAAGGTCGGCGCTCAGGGCTTCCCCAGCTTCGTGCTCGAAACCGGGGGCGTCTTCACAAACCTGGAGGTTGCAAGCCATCTGGGGCGGCCGCAGGATTTTCTGGCCTGGCTGCGCAATCAGATTCACTCCGCTACCGCGCCTGCCGCAGGCAAGGCCTTTGGCTGCGATGCCGATGGTTGCGCACTCTGAAACAGGAGACACACATGAAAACCAATCTGCAGATCGTCACCGAACACTACGCTGCGTCAGCACGCCAGGATCTCGCCGCCATGATGGCGGATGTTTCCCCTGAAGTGGCCTGGACCGAGATGGCCGGCTTCCCCTGCGCTGGCACCTGGATCGGCCCCGATCAGGTGATTGCCAATGTCTTTGCCGTGCTTGGCAGTGAATGGGAAGGCTACAGCTTCGCGCTGGAGCAGATCATCGATGGTGGTGAGCAACTGGTCGGCATCGGCACTTACTCCGGCACCTACCGCAAGACCGGCAAGCCGATGCAGGCGCGGGTGACGCATGTGTGGCGCCTTTCCGAAGGAAAGATCGTCCGCTTCGAGCAATTCACCGATACCTTGCTTGTCGCGCGGGCCATGCACACCTGATGGCTCGGAAGCCTGGACCTCAGCCGATCATGGCTTCAAAGGCCAGTGCGCCCTGACTCACCGGGCGGCGCGGCAGGCGCAGACGGAAGAGCTCGCGGCTGATTTCGCCTTCTACAAGTTCCACGACCTGCACGCGGCCCAGTGCAATCGCATCGGCCGCGGCCAGCTCCGGCACCAGCCCCAGGCCGAGCCCTGCCGCAGCCATCTGCACGATGATCTCGTTGCTGCCGGCTTCCAGCGTGCGCGCGGGCTGGATGCCGAGCCGTTCCATCTCGTGTTCGACGACCGAGCGGCTGCCCGAGCCGGGTTCGCGCAAAAGCCAGAGCTGGGACGAGAGATCGGTTGCGCGCTGCTTGCGTCCGGCCGGGAAGGCCTTGGCGGCTGCCACGATCAACATGCGCTCGCGGCGCCAGGGGCGAATCTCGAGACGCTCGTCATCGATATGGCCCTCCACCAGCGCCACATCCACATCGCAATCGAGCAGCCACTGGGCGACTTGCTTGGTGTTGCCGGAGAGCAGACGCAGGCTCACGCCGGGGTGCTGGCTGGAGAACCCGGCGATGTACTTCGGCAGCCAGTAAGCCGCGATGGTGGTGGAGGCGCCGATGGTGAGGCTGCCGCGCTCCAGCTCCGAATAGGCTTGCACGGCCTCTATGGCAGCACGCTCCATGGCGAAGATGCCACGCGCGTACTTGTAGAGCATCTGGCCAGCTTCCGACGGCCTGAACGAGCGTCCGCCGCGTTCCAGCAACACCACCTGCAACTGATCTTCCAGCTCACGGACGGCTTTCGATACGGCTGGCTGGCTCACGCCCTGCACTTCGGCAGCGCGCGAGAAGCTCTTCTGTTCGATGACGGCGGCGAAGATGCGCAGGAGGTGTAGGTTCATTTTATGGGGAGTGGATAGTCGGGAGGGCGGTAGGGCGGAGTGCCAACTCCGCCAGCCTGGTCAACGTATCTGGTGGAGTTTCACTCCACCCTACAGCTGTGTCGTACGTGGCGACGCATTCAGCGTTCAGCCCTGAAGTTCAAGGCCACGCCCGTGCCCCGTAAATCATGCGTTTGGCCACAAAGTGGCGCAGGGGAGGCAGGGCTTCGAGCGCGGTGAGGCCGGCGCCGCGCAGGCCAGCGATCAGCGGGTTGTGGGTAGAGAAACCGCGCACCAGTAGATCGGTGAAGCCGGCGGCGCCTTCGCGGTCGAGCTTGCGGCGGGCGGCATAGCGGGCGAGTAATTCGGGTGCGCCGGGGTCGGTGGCTCCGGTGAGGGTGTCGGCGAGTTCCCAGGCATCGCGCAGGGCGAGGTTGAAGCCCTGGCCGGCCACCGGGTGCAGGGTCTGGGCGGCGTTGCCGAGCCAGACGCAGCGCGCGGCAGTGATCTCGCGGCGCATGCGCAGGCCCAGCGGATGGTGGGCGCGCTCGCTGATCGAGTTGAGGGTGGCGAGGCCGCCCAGTGCACCGTTCAAGGCGCCGAGCCATTCCGCCTCGGGGGCAGTGAGCAGGCCCTCGGCTTCCTGTGCCGGCACGGTCCACACCACGGCGTAATCCTGTCCGAAGGGCAGCAGGGCGATCGGCCCGCGGGCGGTGAAGCGCTCGTGGGCCAGGTTCTGATGAGGGGCGGCTGGGGTGGCCCGGCACAGCAGGGCGTGTTGATCGTAGTCGCGGATGCGGGTGGCTTCCTGCTCCGGCACGAAACCTTCGCAGCGCAGCAGCAGGCGGGCCCGGCGGGTGGTGTGCTGCAGTTGCAGTTCGATGCAAGCGGCCTCGGGTTGGCTGCTGTCGAGGCGGGTTTCTTCATGCAGCGGGATGCCGGCGGCCTGCACCTGTCTGAGCAGGGCCGCGTGCAGGGTGCTGGCGCCGAGGACGTAGCCCAGCGCGGGCAGACGCTGTTCGGCGGCGCTGAGCTGGCTGCGCGCGAAGCCGCCTTGTTGCGAGATGGTGATGTGGGTGATCGGCGTAGCCAGGGCCGTCGGCCAGGCGCCGAGCAACTCGAGCAGCTCACGGCTGCTGTGCGAGAGAGCTAGCGTGCGATTGTCCTGCTGGGTGGCCGCGATGCTGCGGGCGTCGAAAATCTCCACCGCCTGCCCGCGTCGCGACAAGGCCAGCGCCGTGGCCAGCCCGAGCGGGCCGGCACCGATGATGGCAATCGGTGGGGCCATCAGGCGAGTGCCTCCGCCATGCAGGCTTCCACATCCTTGATGCATTTGGGCGCGGCGGAGGTTAATACGTCCGGATGATTGCCGGTGATCAGCACGTCATCTTCGATGCGTACGCCAATGTTCCAGAAGGCTTCGGGAACGTCGTCGGCGGGGCGGATGTAGCAGCCGGGTTCGATGGTCAGCACCATGCCGGGCTCGAGGTCGCGCCAGCGGCCGCGCTGCTTGTATTCGCCGCAGTCATGTACATCCATGCCCAGCCAGTGACTGGTGCGGTGCATGTAGAAACGGCGGTAGCTGCTGGTCTCGAGTACTTCGTCGAGGCTGCCGCTGAGCAGCTTCAGATCCAGCATGCCCTGAGCAAGGATGCGTACGGCCACGTCGTGCGGATCGTTGAAGTATTTGCCGGCCCGGCATTCGGCGATCGCCGCTTTCTGGGACGCGAGCACTAGCGCATAGACGTCGCGTTGCGGGCCTTCGAAGCGGCCGTTCACCGGGAAGGTGCGGGTGATGTCCGCGGCATAGCTGTCGAACTCGCAGCCGGCATCGATGAGCAGCAGTTCGCCATCGCGTAGCGGCTGGTTGTTGGCGTTGTAGTGCAGTACGCAGGCATTCGGGCCACCGGCGACGATGCTGGTGTAGGCCGGGAACTGGCTGCCGCTGCGGCGGAATTCGTGCAGGATTTCGGCCTCGATCTCGTATTCCATCATGCCCGGGTGGCAGGCCCGCATGGCGCGGCGGTGCGCGGCTGAGGTGATTTCGGCTGCGCGGCGCATCAGGCCGATTTCGCTGGCATCCTTGAAGAGGCGCATTTCGTCGAGCTGCACGCGCAGGTCGCAGATCTCGGTCGGCACGCTGATGCCGTTGCGGGCGCCGGCACGCACGCTGTTGAGGGCGTCGGTGATGCGGCGGTCCCATTCTTCATCGTGACCCAGCGAGTACCACAGCGCCGGCTGGTTGCCGATCAGCTCGGGCAGGAGTTTGGCCAGCTCGCTGACCGGGTGGGTGGCATCCATGCCGAAGCGCTCGCGCGCGGCTTCGGGGCCGAAGCGGAAGCCATCCCAGATCTCGCGCTCTTCGTTCTTCTCGCGGCAGAACAGCACGCTGCGGGTTTCCTCTGCGGTGGCGATCAGCACCAGCACGGCTTCGGGTTCGCCGAAGCCGCTGAGGTAGTGGAAGTAGCTGTCGTGCCGGTAGGGGTACTCGCTGTCGCGATTGCGGCAGCGCTCTGGTGCGGTGGGCACGATGGCAATGCCACCGCCGGAGGCGCGGATCTGGTCGGCGAGGCGGGCGCGGCGGGCGGCGAAGGGGGCGAAATCGAAGTTCATCGGCAATCTTCTTGTTGTGATGAGGCTTGGGGTGTTTTCAGATCAGGCAGCGCTCCGGCGCTTGAGTTCCTCGTCCAGCGCGATCAGGCGTTGCGGGGTGCCGACGTCTTCCCAGCGGCCGTGGAAGTGTTCGCCGGAGAGGCGTCCGGCATCGATGGCCTTGAACAGCAGCGGTGCCAGCTTGGCTTTGGTGCCGGGCTCGGTTGCGGCGAACAGCGAGCTGCGATAGAGGCCGATGCCGGAGAAGGTGAGGCGGGCGCCGCCTTCGCGCAGCACCTGGCCACTGGCGTCGAGCACGAAGTCACCGTCCGGATGCTGCGGTGGGTTGTCGACCAGGGCAAGGTGGGCGTGCTGGCCTTGGGTGATGCGGGTCAGTGCGCGGGCACAGAAGGTGGCGTAATCGAGTTCGCAATACACATCGCCATTCACGACCAGGAAGGGCACGTCGCCCAGCAGGGGCAGGGCGGTGGCAATTCCTCCGGCAGTTTCGAGCGCTTCGCCCTCGCGCGAGTAATCGATATTCACGCCCCATTCGCGGCCGCTGCCCAGCGTTTCTTCAATCAGATGACCGAGATGGGCGTGGTTGATCACGATGTCGTGAATGCCGGCGCGTGCGAGGCGCTCGATGTGCCACGCGATCAGGGATTTGCCTCCCACCGAAAGGAGGGGTTTGGGGCAGCTGTCGGTGAGCGGACGCATGCGTTCGCCGCGTCCGGCAGCGAGGATCATGGCTTTCATGGCTGGGCCTGTGAGGTGGAATCCGGGCTGGCATCCCGTTTTTCGGCGGCGCGTTCGTAGGCATCCACGATGCGGGCTACCAATGGGTGACGCACCACGTCTTCCTTGGTGAAATGAGTGTAGGCAATGCCGCGCACTTCGCCGAGGGTCTTCACTGCGTCGAGAAGGCCGCTCTTGTGGCCGCGCGGCAGATCGATCTGGGTCAGATCTCCAGTGACGACGGCGCGCGAGCCGATGCCGATGCGTGTAAGGAACATCTTCATCTGTTCCGGCGTGGTGTTCTGCGCCTCATCCAGAATGATGAAGGCATTGCTGAGGGTACGGCCGCGCATGAAGGCCAGCGGGGCGATCTCGATGCACTGGCGCTCGAACATCTTGGCTACGCGCTCGAAGCCCATCAGATCGTAGAGCGCGTCGTAGAGCGGGCGCAGATAGGGATCGACTTTCTGCGCGAGGTCGCCGGGCAGGAAGCCCAGACGCTCACCGGCTTCCACAGCCGGGCGGGTCAGGATGATGCGCTGCACCTGCTCGCGCTCGAAGGCGTCCACCGCGCAGGCCACGGCCAGGTAGGTCTTGCCGGTGCCGGCCGGGCCGAGGCCGAAGGTGATGTCGTGACTCTGGATGGCGCGCAGGTATTCGTTCTGGCGCGGGGTGCGGCCGTGCAGATCGCTGCGGCGGGTGAGCAGGGTGGGCGCGGCGGGGCTGGTGTCATCGCGCTTGGCGAATTCGATCAGGCCAAGCTGGATATCTTCCACCGTGAGGTGCTGGTCGGCACGCCGGTAGAAGGCTTGCAGAGCGTTGCGGGCGATATTGATCTGAGCGCTCTCGCCGTGCAGGGTCAGCAGCTCGCCACGACGCGCGATGGCCACATCGTAGGCCGCTTCGATCTGACGCAGGTTTTCGTCCAGCGCGCCGCACAGGTTGGCGAGCCGGGCGTTGTCTGGCGGGGCCAGCTGGAGTTCGAGGCGGCGCGGCCGGGAGGCGGGAGCGGGCTTGCTGACGGGAGTGACCACGAAGCGATTCCGGATGCTGGATCAGAGCATGTTATCGAGAAATGCGCGGCTGCGGGGATGCGCCGGGCTGGCGAAGAACTCGGCCGCCGGGCGTTCCTCGACGATTTCGCCCTGGTCCATGAAGATCACCCGATTGGCGACTTCGCGCGCAAAGCCCATCTCGTGGGTCACCACCAGCATGGTCATGTGCTCCTCGGCGAGCTGGCGCATGGTGCGCAGCACTTCGCCGGTGAGCTCCGGGTCGAGTGCCGAGGTGGGTTCGTCGAAGAGCATGATGTCCGGCTCCATGGCGAGCGCCCGGGCAATCGCCACGCGTTGCTTCTGACCGCCGGAGAGGCGCGCTGGGTAGGCGTCGCGCTTGGCTGAGAGGCCGACCTTGGCGAGCAGGGCTTCGGCTTTGGGAATGATCGCGTCGCGACTCATGCCTTTCACGGTGATCGGCGCTTCGATGATGTTCTGCAGCACGGTCATGTGCGGGAACAGGTTGAAGTGCTGGAAGACCATGCCCATGCGCCGGCAGATGCGGCGCACTTCGGCTTCCGGTGCGTAGCGGGCCTGGCCGCCGGCGTCGGTGTCGGCCAGCACATCGCCTTCGATCTCGATGCGCCCGGCGTCGATGGTCTCCAGATGGTTCAGACAGCGCAGGAAGGTGCTCTTGCCGGAGCCCGACGGGCCGATCACGGCGATGACTTCGCCCTTGCTCATTTCGAGCGAAACGCCCTTGAGCACTTCGTTGTGGCCGAAGCGTTTGTGCAGGCCGCTGGCCTTGATCATGGGCTTATTCGTCATGGGCTGCGTAGCGTTTCTCGAGGTACTGGAAGCCCCAGGTCAGGAGCAGGGTCATGAGCAGGTAGAAGGCGGCGGCGACCACGAAGGGCGAGGTGGTGAAATCGCGCTGCACGATGCCGCGCGCGGCGCGCAAGAGGTCGTTCATGGCCAGCACGTAGATCAGCGAGGTGTCCTTCACCAGGGTGATGGTTTCATTCGACACCGGCGGCAGGATGCGGCGGATCATCTGCGGCAGCACGATGCGGCGCATGGTCTGGGCATAGGTGAGGCCCAGCACCTTGGCGCCCTCGTACTGGCCGCGGTCGATGGACTGGATGCCGGCGCGGAAGATCTCGGCGAAGTAGGCCGCGTAGTTGAGCACGAATGCCACGATGGCGGCCGGGAAGTCCGGCAGGCGGATGCCGATGCCCGGCACGAAGGGCAGGGCGAAGTAGATGAAGAGCATCTGCAGCATCAGCGGTGTGCCGCGCATGAGCCAGATGTAGCCATTCACGGCGACCGACACGGCGGGCCAGCGCGAGATGCGCCCCAGCGCGAGGGCGAGGCCCAGCGGCACTGCGAGGACGAGGGTGATCAGGAAAACCTGGATCGTGATGCCCGCGCCGTCGATGAGCTGGGGAAGAATCCTGAGTATGTAATCCATTGTTCAATCTTCAAAACACAGCCGGCCCCGTGGGGCCGGCTGTGCGGGTGGTGCGGGAGGCAGCAATGCTTACTTGACGATGTTCTTGCCGAACCACTGCTCGGAGATCTTCGCCGCCGAGCCATCGGCCTTCATGTCAGCCATGGCCTTGTCCAGCTTGCCTAGCAGTTCGCTGTCGTCCTTGCGCACGCCCACGCCGTATTCCTCGGTGCCGAAGTTGTCGGCCAGCACCACATAGTCGGCAGGCTTCTTGGCGGCGTAGTAACGGCCCACCACTTCGTCGACCACGATGGCGTCCAGTCGGCCAGCGGAGAGGTCCATCAGTGCGGTGACGTTGTCGCCGAACTGCTTGAGCTCCTTCAGCGTCTTGCCAGCCGGATCTTTGTTCACGGCATCCACTGCGGACGAGCCTTCCTGCACGCCGACGATCTTGCCGGCCAGTTCGGCCTTGGTCTTGATCGGCGAGTTGGCCGCCACGATCACGATCTGGTGGTTTTCGAGGTAGGGCGCGGTGAAGCCGATGTTGGCGCGGCGCTCTTCGGTGATGGTGAGGCCGTTCCACAGCACATCGATACGCTTGCCATTGAGTTCGGCTTCCTTGGCGCTCCAGTCGATGGGCTTGAATTCCACTTCCATGCCCAAGCGCTTGGCGGCTTCCTTGGCCATATCGATGTCGAAGCCGACGAGTTCGTTCTTCTCATCGCGGAAGCCCATCGGCGGGAAGTGATCATCGAGACCCACGACGATCTTGGTGGCAGCCACCGGCGCCGAGGCTTCGGCGGTGGCCTGGGTTTCTTCCTTCTTGCCACAGGCGCCGAGCAACAGGCTGGTGGTGAGGGCGGCAGCGACAAGCGTGGTCAGTTTCTTCATGTTCGGAAGACTCCGGAAAATTCAGTACGGGCCCGCACGGGGCGAAGCCGCGATTGTCTACCTGCGGCTCGCGCCGGGCAAGCCGTAGCGTTACGGCTGCGTGCGCAGCAGCGGTGCGCGCAAGGCCTCATCCAGCGTGGCGAGCGACTCCTGCAAATGTGCGCGTGCTTCCACGCTGCGCCCGCCCTGCGGCAGGGCCGTGCGTAAGGCCAGCTGCAGCGCGCTGGCTTCGTGGCGGGCCAGGGCGCGCACATCGGCGGGCGCGGTGCCTGTCGCACCACTGCTGGCACTGCTGCCGCGCAGGATCAGGTTGCTCAGCCGGCTCAGGTGAGCCCGCTGCAGGGCGCGGCGCTGCTGCGGGATGTCGGTGCCGGCTCTGAGTTCCTGCCAGATGTCCTGGCGCAGCGTGGCGTGCAGCTCTGCCAGGCTGAAGCGATCGCTGACCAGCAGCTCGGCTTCGAGCAGGCGCTGGCTGACGCGATCCGAGAACAGCAGGTCCAGTACCGTGCTTTGCTGGCGCAGTACGCTGGCGCCGATGCCGGGTTGCGGCTCCGGGCTGAGCGGCTCGAAAAAGTCCGGCGCGAGGCGGCGCAGCAAGGTTGGCTCGATCTGGAAGCTGGCGGGCTGGAACAGCCCTTGAGAGAGGGCCGCAAGTGTTGCGCGCTGGACCGAGGCGGGCAGTGGCGTAAACACGTCACGCCGGGCCGGTGAAGTGTGGCGGCTGATGCTGACGCCGCCGATGTTGCGTGCCGCATTGCTGGCGGCCATGCCAAGCTGGCTGAGGCTGCTATTGACTGCCGCGCGTGTTTCCCGGGCGTCCTCTTCGCGACCGGAAGGGGGGCGTTTGGCCAATGCATCCCACAATTCGCGGGCGAGCTGCAGGCGCAGGCGGAACCAGGCAACCGGATCATTGCCCAGGTCGTAGCGGGCGACTGCCGGATCGATGCCGGCGGAGAGCACGTTGCCGTCAAAACTGCCAGCGTCGAAATCGTCGCCGTAGCTCAGCAGCGGATCGTTTTCGGCGCGCCCGGCAATCTTGCGCAATTGGGCGCGTTCTTCCTCGCGTGGTAGTGGGGTGTAGCCGTACTCGATGGCCCACAGGTCGTAAGGGCCCAGCGTTTTCTGGGTCAGAGCGACCTTGCCTGCGCTGGCGGGGTACTGGTTGAGCGGGGTGTAGTCCATCACCGAGGCGGCCAGACCGTTCCGTTCCACGAAGGCCGGGTCGCGCAGCTGGGCCAGGGTGTAAGCCGAGGAGGCTCGGAAGTTGTGGGTGAGTCCCAGGGTGTGGCCGACTTCATGCATCACCACCCAGCGCAGTACGTCCTTGGCGAGGGCTTCTGCTTCAGGGCCGTCCGGCTCTATTTCGCCGCGTGCGGCGGCCAGTTCGAGGGCCTGGGCGAGGTCGGCGAAGCTCGCTTCTGCAAAGTCGCAGGGTTCGTCGTGCTCGTGGGCGTGCGCTTTGCGCGGGAAGTCATAGAGCGCGGCCTGACGCGCACCGCGTGGGCGGAAGTCACTGATCACGATATCTGCATCGAGGATTTCGCCACTGCGCGGATCGACCAGCGATGGACCAACCGAGGCGCTGGCATCGGTGCCGAGCAGCCATTGCACGGTGGCGTGCTGGCGGGAGGCGCTGCGCCAGGGGGCGTCGTCAGCCTGCTGCTCGACGCGGATAGCATCCTTGAAGCCGGCACGCTCGAAAGCGGTGTTCCAGCTGAGGATGGCCTCGCGCACGGTGTCGCGGTATTGCTCGGGGATATTGCGATCCAGCCAGTAGGTGATTGGCTTGACGGGCTCGGACAAGGGGGCCGCCGGATCCTTCTTCTCTAGCCGCCAGCGTTTGATCAGGTATTCGCGTGGATGGGGAGCAAGGCTGCGATCGTAGTTGTAGCGCTGGCTGCGGAAGTAACCTACGCGTGCGTCGGCTGGGCGGCCTGCCATTTCGGTGGGCAGCGGTGAGAAGCTCACGGCAAAGCCGAGGAACATGCTGCGTGCATCGGGCAGGGTGCCCGGCGTGGAGGGCTGAACCGCCTGGCCGGGGGTCGGCACTGCCAGCGAGGCGGCGGCGTAGTGGCTCAGCAACTCGACCACAGTTTCCTCGCTGTTGCTGCGCACCTGCTGGATCAGGCTGTTGGCCCGATCGAACTGGTAGGGCTGGCGGTAGGTGCTTTGCAGCTGGGCCACGCTGGCTGAAAAGTCGGTCAGCAGCAGGGCGTTGAGGTCAACCAGAATGGCGCGGCTGCTAGGGTGGGGCTGGCTGAGAATGGCTGCGCCGCCACGCAGGCTGTCCGAATAGGCGTCTGCCACCGCGAACTGCATTGGTTTGCTGCTGGCGACGAAGCCCGTGTTGCGTTCGATCCACTGAACCCGGTCCGACAGGCGCACGAACTTGCCGACGCCGGACTCCAGCATCATGCCGCTCCACAACCAGCGCTCACCGATGCCACGGCTGCGCTGGGTGGTGAAGAAGAAAGGCTGGGCGAAGTCGCTCTCCTTGAGTTCCAGGAGGTAGCGCTCGTCCTTCTTGTAAATGTTCAGCCAGCCGGGCAGGCGGGTGAAGTCCTTGATGAGCTCTGCGTAAGACGGGAGCTTGCTGGCCGCGCTGCTGGCACTGCCGTTTGACCCGGGGGGGGCGGTCGCGATGGGTGCAGAGGCCGGCGCCAAGGGGACCGCCACGGTTTTGGCTGTTGTTTTTTTGGGCGTGGCGCCGCTGCTGACAGCTTGCTCGGGTGCTGCCGCGCAGGCAGCAAGGGCTGCGAGCGCGACACCGAGTGACGCCAGTTTCAGTTGTTCAGACCGCTTATTCCGCAATCTCCACCTCGCCGCGCAGCGAATGCGGCAGCGCCGCGGTGATCTTCACATTGATGAAATGGCCGATCTGGCGAGGGTTGCCCTTGAAGTTCACGACGCGGTTGTTGTCGGTACGCGCGGCAAGTTCGCCCGGATCTTTCTTTGAGCGGCCTTCCACCAGTACGCGCTGGGTCGTGCCGACCATACTGGCGCTGACCTCACTGGCCAGCTCGTCGATACGCTTTTGCAGGCGCGACAGCCGTGCGAGCTTCAATTCCTGCGGCGTGTCGTCGTGCATCTCGGCTGCCGGCGTGCCGGGGCGGCGGCTGAAGATGAAGCTGAAGGAAGCATCGAAGCCGATCTCGTCGATCAGCTTCATGGTGGCTTCGAAATCGGCCTCGGTTTCGCCGGGGAAGCCGACGATGAAGTCGGTCGATAGCGAGAGGTCCGGCCGTGCTGCGCGGAGTTTCCTCACCACCGATTTATATTCGAGGATGGTGTAGCCGCGTTTCATGGCTGCCAGTACGCGATCCGAACCGGCCTGTACCGGCAGATGCAGGTGCGATACGAGCTTGGGCAGACGCGCATAGGCGTCGAACACGCGTTGGGTCATCTCGCGCGGGTGCGAGGTGGTGTAGCGGATGCGCTCCACGCCTGGAATTTCATGCACGCATTCGAGCAAGAAGGCAAAGTCCGCCATTTCTTCCGAACCCGGTTCCACGGGGGCGCGCCAGGCATTCACGTTCTGCCCGAGCAGGGTAATTTCCTTTACCCCTTGCTCCGTCAGTCCGGCGATTTCGGCCAGCACATCGCCGAGCGGACGATAGATCTCGTCGCCGCGCGTGTAAGGCACGATGCAATAGGTACAGAACTTCGAGCAGCCTTCCATGATCGATACGAAAGCCGAGGCGCCCTCGACTCGGGCGGGCGGCAGGGCATCGAACTTCTCGTTCTCAGGGAAGCTGATGTCCACCTGCGACTTGCCGGACTCGCGGCGCGCCTCGATCAGCTCGGGCAAGCGGTGCAGGGTCTGCGGACCGAAGACCACGTCCACATAAGGTGCGCGCGAAATGATCGCCTCGCCTTCCTGAGAGGCCACGCAGCCCCCTACGCCGATGATCAGCTTGGGATTCGATTGTTTGAGGTGCTTGACCCGACCCAGGTCGTGGAACACCTTCTCCTGGGCTTTTTCGCGCACCGAACAGGTGTTGAAGAGGATTACGTCGGCTTCTTCGGGATTGTCGGTCTTGACCAGTTCTTCACCGGCGGCGAGTACGTCGGCCATCTTGTCCGAGTCGTACTCGTTCATCTGGCACCCGAAGGTGCGGATGTACAGCTTCTTCATCAGGTCACTTCACTGCAGGTTGGGGCAAGGCTCAGAACAGCTTCCACCAGGGAGTGTCCGACTTCAGCTTGGGCGCGGCAACCGCGTCTTCGGCCGCCGTCAGGATCCAGACCTTCTGGGCTTCACCTTGCGCGTTGAATTTCACACGAACGACATAAGTCGAACTGCCCAACGACTGGGTCAGCACAACCAGATTGTTTTGATTGACGATCACTCCGCCGACCGAGAGTCGAACGCTCAGGTTGTTGAGCTTCAGTTGGCGCTCCCCGATCACCTGCATCTCAGCCTTCAGTGCATCGTCCGGAATGGGGCGTACCGGATCGGTTTGGGCCATGGCAGAACCCGTAAGCATCAGACACAACACGAATTTCAGGAGAGATTTCATGGCGCGCACGAGGTTTCAAGGCTGGTTGCGGGAAGGGTCGCATGGTCAGTCATCACCCTCTCAAAGTCAATCCAGCCCCGCCCAAGTGCATGAATTGACGATGCTTTGACGGCGCGCGTGCAGGCAGCTCCTCCGATTTGCCTGCATTCAGGGCATTGCAAAGCTCCGCAACCCTCGCTATAATCGCCGGCTCTTTCGGGGGTGATGTAGCTCAGATGGTTAGAGCGATGGATTCATAACCCATAGGTCGGCGGTTCGACTCCGCCCATCACCACCAGCGAATCAAATGCTTAGCCTGGCCGAAAGGCCGGGCTTTGTGTTTTTGGGCGTAGTCTTCCGGGCCGCTTGAGGGTCGGGTGCTGAAGTCCAACTGGTTGTTTTGTTGTTTGGTAGTGCCGCTTTAGCTCAGTGGTAGAGCAACCGCCTTAAAATTGACATGAGTGCCCCTTGGGAAACCTTGGGAGTAGAACTGCTCAAATTCGGGGAAAGCTTTGTTCGCAAGAGCGTGCCAATCCCGAGCCAAGCCCCGTAAGACGGGGAAGGTGTAGAGACTAGACGGGCAGCGCCTAAAGCGAAAGCCAGGGTGAAGGGATAGTCCAGACCACGAACGCCTTCGGGTGGCGTCGAAAGACGAAGTGGTACGGTAAGCGGTAGGTCGTCTGTTCAATCCAGACAAGCGGCACCAGTTTTTTTCCGTCTTTCGTTCCGGTTGTTCGGGGCGGAAGGTATTGATCTGCCTGTTCGGTAGCTATATGATTGCCGGTTTTCGGTAATTCGCTACCGGATTTTTCAGGATACTGAACCATGGTTGTTATCCGTCTTGCACGTGGCGGCGCCAAGAAGCGCCCGTTCTTCAACATCGTTGCGACCGATTCCCGCAATCGTCGCGATGGTCGTTTCATCGAGCGCGTGGGTTACTACAACCCCGTGGCTTCCGGCGCCGAACAAGGCCTGTCGGTGAATGTGGAACGTCTGGCTTACTGGCAGCAACAGGGTGCCCAGTTGTCGCCCACCGTTGCTCGTCTGGTCAAGCAGTCTGCCAAGGCAGCTGCCTGATTGATCGACAAGCCATGATCGTGATGGGGCGCATTGTCGCCCCTTTCGGCATTCATGGCTGGCTGAAGGTTCAGCCGCTTGGTGATGATCCGATGTCATGGCGGCGTATGCCGCAGTGGTGGATCGGCCCTGATCCGGATTCCGCAAAAGCGGAAGACTGGCGCCCGGTTGTTTCGAGCGGTCTGCGGCCCCATGGCAAGCTGATTGTCGTGGCGCTGGAGGGAGTTGCAGATAGAACAGCCGCCGAGGCTATCGATGGCTGGTTTCTCGCTGCGCCCCGGGAGGCTTTGCCGAAGCCAGGCAAGGATGAGTATTACTGGGCTGACCTGATCGGGTTGCGCGTGACAGGTAAGGCCGGCGTGCCGCTAGGCGTGGTGCGAGGGCTTATCGAGACAGGCGCTCACGACGTTCTGGAAATTGCTGACGGCGAAACAGAGCGACTGATTCCTTTTGTCGGTGCCTATGTGTTGGATGTGAATCTGGCAGCCGGCCTGATTAGCGTCGACTGGGAGGCTGACTGGTGAGTCAGGTTTCTGCTGGCTTGCGGCGTTTTGATGTAGTAACGATTTTTCCCGAAATGTTCGCAGCGGTTCGCGATTTCGGAGTGTCCCGGCGAGCGGTTGATCGGGGCTTGTGGCAGTCGCAGTGCTGGAATCCCCGTGATTTCACGGTGGATCCGCATCGTACGGTCGATGATCGCCCGTACGGAGGTGGGCCGGGCATGGTGATGCTGGCTGAGCCTTTGAGTAAGGCTATCTCTGCGGCAAAAGCAGTGCAGAAGGAAGTGCTTGGTGTTGCGGGGAGGGTGGTTTACCTCTCGCCGCAAGGCCGTCCATTGGATCATGCCGGGGTGGTTCGACTTGCGCAGGAACCGGGATTGATCCTGCTTTGCGGGCGTTATGAGGGCATTGATCAGCGTTTGATTGATGCTGAAGTGGATGAGGAGATCTCCGTCGGGGATTTTGTGGTTTCCGGCGGTGAATTGCCGGCAATGTTGTTGATGGACGCCATCATCAGGCTATTGCCGGGCGCTTTAAATGATGCGGATTCGGCAACGGAAGACTCCTTTGTTGCTGGGTTGCTGGATTGCCCGCACTACACGCGCCCTGATAACTATCGCGGCGTTTTGGTGCCATCGGTACTGATGTCTGGCAATCATGCGCACATCAAACGCTGGCGCTTGAAGCAGGCCCTGGGTTTGACCCGGCGCAAACGACCGGATATGTTGGAAGGTAGAGAGTTGAGTCGCGAAGAAAATTTGCTGCTTGAGGAATTCAAGCAGGAAAGTAGTGCTCCGGTTTGCCGGAGCGAATAACCAAGGCACGTATCAGGTGGCGACCTGCTCTGCGTGAAGGGTCCGAAGCGGACCGTGATTGTTGAAAATGGAGATACGCATGAATCTGATCCAGCAACTCGAGCAAGAAGAAATTGCCCGTCTCGGCAAAACCATTCCAGAATTCGCTCCTGGCGATACCGTGATCGTTCAGGTCAAGGTGAAGGAAGGTAACCGTGAGCGTCTGCAGGCGTATGAGGGTGTCGTGATTGCCAAGCGTAACCGCGGCCTGAACTCGTCCTTCATCGTTCGCAAGATCTCTTCGGGCGAAGGTGTGGAGCGTACCTTCCAGTCCTACTCCCCGTTGGTGGCCAGCATTGAAGTGAAGCGTCGTGGCGATGTGCGTCGCGCCAAGCTCTACTATCTGCGCAGCCGTTCGGGCAAATCGGCTCGCATCAAGGAAAAGCTGGAGCTCAAGAAGGCCTGAGCTTTTGCTTCAAATGTTTTGCTAGACGCCCCGCCTTGTGCGGGGCGTTTTGCTGTGCGGACCAGAACCTGTTGGCGCAGATCGGGTCCAATGGCACTATATGAGCACCAACCCGTGCTTCCCTGCAGGAGAGAACATGAACACCACTACCGCTGAAATGCCAGAGCTGCTGGTCTTTACTGACAGTGCAGCCAACAAGGTCAAGGAACTTATCGACGAAGAGGGCAACGCCGAGCTCAAGCTACGCGTGTTTGTCTCTGGCGGCGGTTGCTCCGGCTTCCAGTACGGCTTCACCTTTGACGAAGAGGTGAACGAAGACGATACCCAGCTTCAAAAAAATGGCGTCACCCTTTTAATCGACTCCATGAGCTATCAGTACTTGGTGGGGGCTGAGATTGACTACACGGACGGACTCGAAGGCTCGCAATTCGTGATCCGCAACCCGAACGCAACAACAACTTGTGGTTGCGGGTCCTCGTTCTCTGTGTAAGCAACTGCTGCTCGAGCAAACAAAAGGCCGCGTAAGCGGCCTTTTGTTTAGGGGTTTGTGGGGTTTGGCGGCGGGGTCAGGTGGGAGAGGGCAGTTTCTTTGCTTAAAAGCGACAAAGCTGTTGACGTACTCGGGTTCAGTCCCCATAATCTCGCTTCTCTGCTGATGACGCGAAAGCGAAACAGCAAGAAGGCCGGAAGGCGCTTCAGACCTAGGTTTGAAGCAGGTTCGGCAGTCAGGTTCTGGTTTGAGCGGTTCTAAAGAATTTCTCAAAATTGCTTGACAGGCTGTTTGAAGGGTGTAAAATGCGCCCCTCTCGCAAACGATGCAGCGCAGTAAGAAGCGTAGCAAAGAATGCAAAAGCCCGGAAACGGGATGCTCTTTAAAAAATAGAACAACCGATAGGTGTGGGTACTTGGTCAGAGTGGCTGTCTTCGGA
>NZ_JABCSC020000004.1 GCF_012972705.2 Uliginosibacterium aquaticum
ACCGCGCCGATGATAGTGTGGTCCGCCCATGCGAAAGTAGGTCATCGTCAGACTACCCCATACCCAAAGCCCCCCTGTCTCTCACGAGGCAGGGGGGCTTTGCTTTGGGGGAAAACAAAAGGCTATGCCAACTCTTTGGCAACACGCTCGCATTCTCAGTATCATCAGGCGCAGTCTGCAGCGCACCGCGACTTGAATCTTCTCTGGACTTTATCAAACAGCTCGTTTATCGGCTGAACGGAGGCTGCATTTGACGTTTCGCGAAATCGTTCTCTGGTTGGTAGGGGGCTTGGCGGCCTATCTCATGTGGCTGTGCGTCCGACTATTGCGATTGCGTAAGCCACGTACTTCAGCCCCTGCGTTTTCAGAGGAGGCGACCCCTCCGGAAACGATTCACTCCCAGATCCTCGGCGGGGATCCGGAGCGTTCATTTTCCAGCGTTCATTTCGATGGTTCGCGCCCTGCGAACACTCGTGAGACGGATGTCAGTAGCGCACGCACCGAACCACGTTTGAATCGCCTCGGAGAGCCTGATGCGACTGAATTTGGTTTTGATGCCTTGCTCGAGATGCGCCAGACTCGTCACCTAGTGGATGAGTTACGCCTGACTCATGACCAGTTGCAAGCTCAGGTTAAAACCTTGCAGGATGAGTTGCATGCGCTGCGCGCAGCCTGTCAGGTTTCCCCTATGTACAGCGAAGCCGTAGCCCTTGCGCAACGCGGCTATGATGTTGATGCCATAGCTGAGCGCTGCGGGATTTCAATCGCTGAAGCGCAACTGGTGCGCTCATTGAGTTCGGATGCCAAGGGGGAGCAAGGCAATGACAGAGCATGAGCAATTCGACAATGACGGCGTGGCGACGCGAGGACGCAACAAACTGGTTTCCCGTGCTGTGCTGGTGGTTGCGCTGATTGTTGCTTTGCTGGCTGGCTTGATGATCTTCGAAGGCAAGTCAGACCGACCTGAGGTCAGCGAGGCAGCCCCTGTTGCCGCGGCACTCAATGCGCCGCGGATTGGTGTTTCTGTCTCTGCTGCGCCGACCACTCCGGCTGCTGTGCCGGAAAGTATGCCGGAAGAGCTTAAGCGGGCGATAAGGGAGGCCCCTGACGCTGCGCAGGCCACTCTTGCAAGCATGTCTGCTCCGGCGGCAAGCTCCGCCCCCTCCCAGACCCCTGTAGTGCCAGAGGGAAGCTCAGATGTGCCGACCAAGCCTTTGGCAACTCCCGCGACTCCAGTGCATTCGCCCTTACGCGCAGGGCGGGATTCACATCCCCAAGCGCCAACGCTTGCGACCAGTGCTGGCCGTACAGAGCCCGTACGCGCGTCATCCGCAGCCAGCCCTGCACTGAGCGAAGCGCGGGATGCTGGCCCCTTCATCTTGCAGGTTGGGGTGTTCAGTAATCCAGGGAATGCCGAAGAGTTACGCAACAAACTCCGACAGGCAGGCATTCCTACTCAGCTCGAGACCCGGGTGCAAGTGGGGCCGTTTTCAAGCAAGGAAGAGGCGGTGAAGGCTCAGGATCGCTTGAAAAAGCTGGGCATAGGTGGCGGTATGTTGCTGCCGACCAGTACAAAACGGCCTTGATGGGCTGATTTTCAATTTCTTTTCAGGGCTTTGGGGTAGAACAGGGCGACTAGAGTATGCAAGATGGGATGCCTGTCTTGCAGGCTCAAGCTTTTTTGCTGACTTTGTCCGCCAAGTCCGGATTGAGCCAGTCATCGCAGTTCTTGTCAGGAGGGGCTCATGAAGATCGATAGTCCGCAGTTCGGTAGCCTGGAGGTCGCCAGCAACAAGGTGGTCGAGTTTCCACTCGGCCTGCCTGGCTTCGAGGCCTGCAAGCGCTACACATTCATTGAAGTAGAGCAGAGCAGCGAGGCTTTTGCCGTGTTGCAAGGGGTGGATGATCCGGCAATTGCGTTTGCAGTGACAACCCCGGACTTGCTTGGCCTTCACTATGAGTTTGAGCTGAGTGAAGAAGAGCAGAACTTGCTTGGCGCGACGCGTGCAGAGGATGTGGCTGTACTGGTTATCCTGCGAAAGGGAGAGCCGGAGCAGATGCGTCGTGCCGGCGATGCTCACGTCAAAGCGAACCTGATGGCTCCATTGGTGATCAATGGCGCTACGATGCGCGGACTGCAGAAGATCATAGCCAAGCTGGGCTGTGAAGTGACCCTCAAGCCGGCCTGAGAAAGAGAGAGCGCCGATAACAGCAGGGTGTTGTCTGCCCCGCATTTTCCTAAAGCCAGATCGGGGCATTGATTCTTCACCTTAGTGAAGAGTCAATGCCCTGATGCTTTACTTAGCGCGGTCTGCTGCGAGCAGGCGTGCTTGTGCGTGATTCGCCACGTGCAGGGCGATCAGTGAAGTTTCCACTTTCGCTGCGAGGGCGAGCATCGAAGTGACGTTCGCCATTGAATAGCGGACGGTTCTTTGCTCCGGCCGTTGCTCCAGCCGGTTTACGGTTTACTGCTGGTGCAGTGGCCGCTGCCGGGCGCTCGCTGAAGCGACGAGCACTCTCTTCAAAGCGACCCGGGTCGATGAAGTTACGCGCAGGGCTGGAGCCTTCTTCACGGCTGCGTGGTGCATCCTTGGAGCGATTGCGATCCCCGAAGCTGCGCGGACGATCACTACCGTTGCGTTGGGGGCGATCGCCATGCGGGCGATTGCTGCTACGTTGTTCGGGCTTGAAGCGCGGTTCCAGCCCCTCGATGACGCTTGCTGGGATCAGCTGGGTGGTAAAGCGTTCGATGGCGCGGATTTTGAAGCGCTCGGCTGGAATAGCCAGGGTAATGGCCAAGCCCGCACGGCCGGCACGACCGGTACGGCCGATGCGGTGCACATAATCTTCCGGCTTCATCGGCATGCCGTAGTTGATCACATGGCTGATGTTGGGGACGTCGATGCCGCGGGCTGCTACGTCGGTTGCCACGAGGATCTTGATGTCGCCACGGCGCAACCCGGTGAGGGTGCGATTGCGCTTGGCCTGCGGCATATCGCCATGCAGGGATGCGGCGGCGAAGCCCTTGTCGGCCAGCGTTTCGGAGAGCCATTCGGCGTCGCGCTTGGTTGCGGCAAAAACGATGGCCTGAGTAACGTCATGGCCCTTGAGCAAATGATCGAGCAGACGATTCTTGTGGGCGGTGTCATCGGCCCAATGCACGCGCTGTTCGATATCGGCATGGCGATCGGTCTGGTTGGCGAGCTCGATGCGTTGCGGAGCGCGGAGCATGGACTGGGCGAGACGACCGACTTCGCCGCCAAAAGTGGCGGAGAACATCAGGGTCTGACGGTTCTCGGGCAGTGCCGCAATGATTTTCTCGATATCTTCCATGAAGCCCATGTCGAGCATTCGGTCGGCTTCGTCGAGAACCAGCATTTCGGTTCGTGAAAAATCGATGCGACCGCTGCTGATGTAATCAAGCAGGCGCCCCGGGGTAGCCACGAGAACGTCCACCGGCTGGCGCAGCAGCTTCAGTTGGGCCGGGTAGGGCATACCGCCAACAACCGTTACGACGGCGATCCGTTTCATGGTGCGGCTGTAGGTGACAGCAGCCTTGGCCACTTGCTGAGCAAGCTCACGCGTCGGGCAGAGGATGACTGCGCGCGGCCCGATGCTGCGCACGGCAGCCGGTTCGGCCAAGCGCTGCAGGGCGGGAAGCATGAAGGCAGCGGTTTTGCCGCTGCCGGTGGCGGCGGAGACCATCAGATCGCTTCCGCTAAGTGCGGCCGGAATGGCGGCGGCCTGAACGGACGTGGGCGTGGTGTAGCCCGCGCGGGACACAGCGGAAACGAGAATGGGGTTCAGACCCAGGGAATCAAATGACATTTCTTGCCTATCGGAAAAAGCGCGAAGAGCCGTGGCTGCCAGAGCAGCACGGGGTTGGGCGCAAACAGGCGCAGATCAAGCTGCGCGAACACATCGGCGCCAACCAGTACAACAAACGCGCAATATTTCCGAAGAATGCGGAAATGCGTGAAGAGGGGGTCAGGGACGATGAAACGATTTCGCACTGCACAAACGATGCAGTGGAAGGCTGCGCACTCTACAGCAAGAAAACGCAGATTGCACGCAATTAATTGTTACGACAGCGTTTTTCCTTGCCGAAGGCATGTCTTCGGCAAGGGGCTCAAACGGTAAAGCGGCGAACCGTGGCATCCAGCCGGCCGGCGATATCTGACAGACGGGCCGCAAGCCGATTGGCGGTTTCCGCCACCTCCTGATTTTCTTCGCTGGAATGCGCGATGCGTTCGATGTGACGGGCAATGTCCTGGCTGGCACTGCTTTGCTCTTGCACCGAGGTGGAGATTGTCGAGATATGGCCAACGGTTTCCGTGGACTGCTCTTCAATGCGCTGCAGGGCTTCGGCTACATCACTGGCACTACGTACGCCTGCTTCGACCTTGCGGTTGGCATCGTTGATGCCGACCACTGCGTCCGAAGTGTCGCGCTGCACGGCTTCGATCTTGGCATTGATTTCCTGGGTAGCGACAGTCGTGCGCTCCGCCAGCTTGCGCACCTCATCGGCTACCACTGCGAAACCGCGCCCTTGCTCGCCGGCGCGGGCCGCTTCAATGGCGGCGTTCAGCGCAAGGAGGTTGGTCTGATCGGCAATCTCCTTGATGACATTGACGATGCTGCCGATTTCATCGGAGCGACGGGCTAGCGCGCTCATGGTTTCGCTAACCTGAGTGATGGCCTGGGCGATCTGGCGGATCTCTCCAGCGGCCTGGCGCGCAGTGTGCGCGCCGCTGCTGGCCGTACTGGCGGCGCTGCGGGTTTCGGATTCAACGTTGTGCGTGTTCTCTGCGATATGGCTTACGCTAACCGACATTTCCTCAATAGCGGCTGCGGTGGACTGAACCGCTTCGGACTGATGGCCCGAGGCGGCACTGACTTTTTGTGCTGCTGCGGTCAGCTCGCGTGCGGCCGAACCTTGTTCGCCCACGCTACCTGCCACATCCCTGATCACGGTCTGAATGCGCGCAACGAAGGTATTGAACCAGTGTGCCACTTCAGCGAACTCCTTATTGCCGCTGGCGTCGAGGCGGCGGGTGAGGTCGGCCTCACCCTCGGCGATGCTGCGCAAGGCGTCACGAATTCTTTGCAGCGGACCAATTACCGTGGTGCGCAAGGCTACGGTCAGGGCCATCAACAAGGCGATATCGAGCAGCACGATTTGCAACAAGACGCCAAAGAGTTCGTCGCGCAATGCCTGATCAACACCGGCACGTGAATAGCGCAGAGAAAACTTGCCGATGCTCTGGGTCTTGTCGCCTTCGGTATAGGTGACTTCCGCTTCCTTACTCATCAACTCCGGTTTGTCGACAAGCTCTGTGAGCTCGTCCGGCTTGCCATCCTTGTCGCGCCCGATGAGCAGGCTCCAGTTTTTCGGTGTATTGAGGCTAACCGACTGCAGAAATTCGGCGCCCAGCTCGGCCTTGAGGGTCGCGACCATGACAGGTTTGTCGAAATTCCATAGCGGCATCGAGAGGTTGGTCTGGATGCGCTCGATGGCATCGCTGGCATCCTCTTCGAGTGCGGCCTCTAGACTGTGTTTGGTCGAGATATAGCTGATGCCACCGGAGATAGCGAGCAGCGTGGTGATGATGACAAGGAACAGCAGGACCAGGCGGCTGCTGACACTGTTCAGGTCGAAACTGGGCATGGTGAGCTCCCTTCTGGAAGGTCAGGGTTTCTTGGCGCCGGCGGAGTAGGGCACGCTCACGTCCAGCCACAGGGACTTGTCCTCAAATGGGGTGTCCGGTGAGAGAAACTTGTTGTCTACCCGGAAAATCTTGCGCTCGTGCAGGCGGGCTGCCTCCAAGGCGGGGCCGAAGGATTCGGTGAAGATCCGGTCGAAGCTGCCATCCTTGATCATGGCGCGCAGGCCGCGCTCGAGCCGCGCGGCGAGTGTCGGGCCCTCTCCTTTGCGGCTCACCATGAAGATGCGTGGCATTGGGTAATAGACGGCCAGAGTGGGCTCGATCGCCAGATCGGTGATGCCTTGCTTGGTGGCGTCAGCAAGCCCTCCCGGCGCTTCCCAGGTGGCGCGGGCAAACATGTCAAAGCGCTCTTCGGTGAGCATGCGCAGCAGCCCGGCCGAGTAATAGGCTTTGGTCACCTTGAAGCCCGCGGCCTCCAGGATTTTTGTGTCCGGCCAGCGGGAGCCTTGGCCGACGCTTAGTCGCTTGAGTTCATCTACGCTCTGGATTGCAGCGAATTTCGGCAGGTCCGGCTTGCGCACCAGCATGATGCGATAGCCGAGCAAGCCCTTGTCCAGCGGCACCCTGACCGGAAGAAGCTTCTTCTCCTCATCAATATTGGAGCCGCGGGTCAGAATGTGCAGCTTGCCTGTGTTGTCGGCGATTTCGTCAATTGCCCGGGCGGTGCCGAAGGTCGTGTCACTGGCTTTGATGCTGAAGCCGCCCTCGCTTTTGGTGCGTTCAAGCGCAGCTTCGAGCAAAGAGATGAAGTTCTTCGGCTCGTTCTTGTTGTAGATGACGGTCAGATCAGTAGCCGTAGCGCTCAGGCTGCATGTCAGCAGGCCGATTGCCATCATGCGCTGCAGTAGCTTGATCATGTGTGGCCCCTACTCTCTTGTTGCGGTGACGGTCGTTGCAAGGCTGCACGTAGCGCTGGATATAGGAGGGCGCTGATGCATTAAGGCGCGATGCACAGATTGTCAGCCGCCGACGTGTTCCCGGTTATCGGCGCAGCGCCTAGCAACTTGAGTGGCCGGGCGGGCAGCGTCTTGTGGGGGCACGAGCTTGTGTTCAGGGTGAAGCAGCAGTCTCTGCTGCGCTGTGAGCGGCAGGTCCCTTGGAGGCAACGCGGGCACATGGAAAAACTGGGGTACAATGCCGCGCGGCGGGTCTCCCCGCATTGCAGCGTGGGAACCTGGTCAGGTCCGGAAGGAAGCAGCCATAACCATTCCCTGCAAGTGCCGGGGGTCAGGCTCGCCGCCTCGAATATATGAACGGGCTGTGTCTTGCGACACAGCCCGTTTGCTTTTGCAGGCCGGAGCAGAGAAGCGTCAGGCCTCTCTTTGCACGACTGGGGGCGGCGCTGGCGTTGTGGCGGGCTGTACGGTATTACGTCGCTCATGCCAATGACTTGCCGGGGCTGGTGTTGTGGCTTCCCCGAGCCATGCGTTAAGCAGCAACATGGCGCAGATAGCCAGTAAAACCGTTGCTATCAATTGGAACAAGGGGTGGTTACTCTCTCTGTACCGGGCTTGGGTATCAATTTGGTTGTTGCTCACATGAGGTGCTGACGACCTGCCTTTGAAGGCGTATGCCGCGTCTGCGATCAGATGATGAGAAGCGCTGCGCCAAAGGCAAAGATGGCCAGACCGAGGCCTTCGCGCAGGCAGTGTGCAAACTTGGCTGGTAATGTGTTGCGCATGATGTACTCCTGGTGTGCAGCTGATTTCAGCTTGATTTATGTGGTGTGGGCCCGCCAATTGAATCTGTGCAAGCAACTGATAGGGGCAGAGCATGGCTGTGGTATCGCTTCAGCACCCATGTGCTCCAGATATGGCTTCAAAGGCGGACTAAGTGCTGATAGTGCTCCGCCTGACCTGCAAACAAGTTGATGCAGAGATCCAGCAGGTGGTTGGCGAACTGTTTGTGTTGGGACATGGCAGGCTCCTTTTGATTGCCTAAAGATATTGAATTGCTGTTATTCAATCCAATTTATTAATCGAAAGAGGGTAATAGTCAAAATGAACTTCCCCCTGTGCGGAGCGCTGCAACTGGGGGGGCTCTTCCTGTGGTTTGACTGTTACGAGCGCTTTGCGTCATTAATGCAAAGGCTTGGGGCGGACAAATCGGTGCGAAGCGGCGAGGGCATCCGGGCTACAATCGCGCCCATGAGTTATCAGGTCCTTGCCCGTAAGTGGCGCCCCCGGAGTTTCGAGACCCTTGTCGGGCAGGAGCATGTGGTGCGCGCCCTGACACACGCGCTCACCACGGGGCGCCTGCATCACGCCTATCTCTTTACCGGAACACGTGGGGTCGGCAAAACCACCATTTCGCGCATTCTGGCCAAGAGCCTTAACTGCGAGCAGGGCGTGACGGCCACCCCTTGTGGCGTGTGTGCCGCCTGCACCGAAATCGACAGTGGGCGCTTCGTTGATTACGTCGAGATGGATGCCGCCTCCAACCGAGGGGTGGATGACATGGCGGCCTTGCTGGAAAAGGCGGCGTATGCCCCCTCGCGCGGTCGCTACAAGGTCTACATGATCGATGAAGTGCATATGCTGACCGGGCATGCCTTCAACGCCATGCTGAAAACGCTGGAAGAGCCGCCGGCGCATATGAAGTTCATTCTTGCGACGACGGATCCGCAGAAAATTCCGGTCACGGTCCTGTCACGTTGTTTGCAGTTCAATCTCAAGCAGATGCCGCAGACGCACATCGTCGAGCATCTGTCGAACATCCTTGGGCAGGAGGCTGTGCCTTTCGAGTCTGGGGCGTTGCGCCATATCGCCAAGGGCGCTAATGGTTCGATGCGTGACGCGCTATCGCTGCTTGATCAGGCCATCGCGCATGGTGCGGGCAAGGTTGAAGAGGAGGGGGTGCGCGACATGCTCGGCACGGTCGGCGAAGACCATCTCTTCGAATTGCTCGACGCCTTGCAGGCGCAGGATATCGGGGCCTTGATCGCTGTGGCAGATGCCATGGAGGCGCGCAGCCTGAGTTTTGAATCGGCCTTGCAGGAGTTCGCGACCCTGTTGCATCGCGTCGCTCTGGTTCAATTTGCCCCACAGGCGATTGCGGATAACTTCGAGCGTGAGCGTCTGGCGCCCTATGCAGCGGCCTTTGATGCCGAATTTTTGCAGCTGGCTTACCAGATCACGATCCATGGCCGGGAAGAACTGGCTCTGGCGCCGGATGAGTACACCGGTTTCACGATGAGCCTGCTGCGCCTGCACGCGTTCCGGCCCGAAACACCTGGCAGTGCAGCGCGCGCACTGACCGCTCCGGTGGCTACTCAGGCTCCTCTGCGCCCCGTTGCGGCAGCGGCTACGCCTGTTGTACCTGCCCGTCCGGTGGCTGCTGCGCCGCAGTCTGTACAGGAGCCGCCACCGCCATGGGAAGACGAACCCGCTCCGGCGACGCAGGTTGCCGCTCCGCCTCCGCCGCCTGTTCCGGCCGCTGTTGCGGCGCCGGTGGCGCTGGCGGGGGCCGCCGACTGGCTGGCCCAGATCCAGGCGAGCGGCGTGGGTGGCATGGTGCGTGAGCTGGCGCAGAACTGTGAGTTCCTCGGTCTGGAGGGGAGTGTGCTGAGTCTACGTTTGGCGCCGGCGCATCGGCATCTGATGGCGATGCCGTCAAACCTGGCCAAATTACAGGAAGCCCTGTCCGCCACGCAGGGCAGGCCCTTGCGTGTGAACATAGAAGTTGCTGAACCGGGCAGCCAGACGCCGGCTCAGCGCAAGCAAGAAATCCGTCAGGCGCGCCAGGCCGATGCCGTGGCTGCGCTGGAATCCGATCCCTTTGTGCAGGAGCTCATTGAGCGTTGCGATGCGACGCTGGTGGAGTCCTCCGTCAAACCTTTAGGAGAAGCAGAATGATGAAAGGCGGCCTTGCTGGTCTGATGAAACAGGCCCAGCAGATGCAGGAAAACATGAAGAAGGCTCAGGAAGCGCTGGGCCAGATCGATGTCGAAGGCTCTGCGGGTGCCGGTGCCGTAAAAGTGGTGATGAACTGCCAGAACAAGGTCAAGCGGGTGCAGATCAATGAAGCTGTGATGGATGATCGCGAAATGCTTGAAGACTTGATCGTGACTGCGCTGAATGACGCTGCAGCCAAGGCCGAGGCCGTCAGCAGCGAAAAAATGGCGGGTTTCACCTCTGGCATGGGCATGCCGCCGGGCTTCAAGCTGCCGTTCTGAAACACAAGCGGGGGCGCGTGCTTGCGCCCCACTCTCTCCCATGCCTCTTCTGGACTCCCTTACCGAAGCTTTGCGGGTCTTGCCCGGCGTTGGGCCCAAGTCGGCCCAGCGCATGGCCTATCATCTGCTGCAACGCGATCGCGAGGGCGCTGCACGCCTGGCAGGAACGCTCGCTGCAGCCTTGGCCGAAGTGCGCCATTGCGCGCGCTGCAATAACTTCACCGAGGCCGAGGTGTGCGAACGTTGCCTTAGCCAGCAGCGGGACGCGAGCCAGCTATGCGTGGTGGAGATGCCGTCGGATTTGATGGTGATGGAGTCCACGCTGGCCTATCGGGGCTTGTACTACGTTTTGATGGGCAAACTCTCGCCGCTGGATGGCATTGGTCCGCGTGAGCTGAAGTTCGACAAACTGGTCGAACGTGCGACGGATGGGATGGTTCAGGAAGTGATCCTGGCCACCAATTTCACCAACGAGGGTGAGGCGACGGCCCATTATCTCGGCGAGATGCTGCGTGCGAGGGGGCTGCGGGTGAGCCGCATTGCACGTGGCGTGCCGGTTGGGGGGGAACTCGAGCATACCGACCTGGGGACGGTGGCGCAGGCCTTCGTCGAACGGCGAGGCTGGTAAAAGGAATGATCGAATGAAGCGTGGCTTGATGTTGTTGCTGTTTTGGCCGGTGTGCGTATGGGCGGATGCTGCAAGCCATCGCAAGGCCGTGGATGAACTGATGCTGGTTCTGCGGGCTGACGGGGCGGTGACGACCTGGCGCAAGCAACTGGATGCACAGGCCATCGAGGTGATTGACAAGGCTTTGGCGGGCAAGAAAGAGGATCAGCTGAACGAAGCCCAGCGTGCCGCTGTCGAGCGTTTCTCGCAGCGAGCCAATGCAGCGCTGGACGCCGCGCTGGACTGGAGCCGGTTCAAGGATCCCATCGCCCAGATTTATCTCGAGAATTACAGCGAGGGAGAAGTGCGGGACCTGCTCGGTTTCTATCGCAGCGCGAGCGGGCAGAAAGCGCTCCGGCAAGGGGGCAGGATTGCGGATGCTGTCGGGCAGTTGCTGCGCTCGCAGATCCAGAACACGCTGCCGGAGTTTCAGCGCATCGGGCAGGACTTCAATCAGGAATATGAGCAGGCGGCTTTGGCCATGCGCACCCCCGTACCAGTCAAAACACAGCCGCCCGCCAGTTCTCGCCCGGCCGCTCCTGCCTTTGAGGGCGTGAACCCTAAAACCGGGCGCTGACGCGTATCAGGGAGTGGGGCTGAAGCGCGCGCCGTCGAGCGTCACCGGCGGGACCGGCATAGCCGGGCGGCGGACTTTTTCTGTTGGTGCCAGCACCTCGGCTTCGCCCTTCACGACTGCCTTGCCATCCTGGTTGATGCAGACGCAGTCGAAAACCACGCGTTTTTTGTCATCGAATTTTTCGCGCGCGGTGACCGTGACGGTGAGTCGGTCGCCCGGCTTGACCGGTCGGGCAAAGCGCAGCGTCTGGCTTAGGTAGATGGTGCCGGGTCCCGGCAGCTGCACTCCCAACACCGTGGAGACCAGGGCGCCGCTGAATATGCCGTGCGCGATCACGCCGCCGAACATGCTTCCCTGAGCGTATTCGTGGTCCAAGTGGGCCGGATTGATGTCTCCGGAGAGGGCGGCGAAGAGCTGGATGTCTGCCTCGGTGATGGACCGTGTGAGGCTGGCTGAATCACCGATGGAGATTTCGTCGTAGGTGCGGTTTTCGATCGCGTCGCTCATGCTTTGCCCCCGTTCCTTCAAGAAGATTGCCGCTGTCCGTTGTGCTGGTTGGCTAGGCCGCTCGATGTGTGCGGCGCAGCAATTTTAGGCCGGGACTGAGCGGCTACGGAGTGGCTGTCGGGGCAGGCGGCCCGGCCAGTGCAGGCCGGGCGCGGCGATCAGAGGGCTGCCAGATCGATTTCGCCGACGTTGTTGAGAACGTAGTCGGGCTTGTACGGGAACTCAGCCATCAGCGTCGGCGTGGTCACGCCTGAGAGGACCAGTACCGTGCTCATGCCGGCTTCCATACCGCCGACGATGTCGGTATCCATGCGGTCTCCCACCATCACGCAGTCTTCCGGATGGGCGCCGAGCTTGCGGGCGGCCAGCATCATCATCAAGGAGTTGGGCTTGCCGACGATGTACGGTTTCTTGCCCGTGGCTGCCGAAATGGCGGCCAGGATGGTGCCAGCGGCTGGCTCCAGGCCACCCTCGACCGGGTCGATCATATCCGGGTTGGTGCCGATGAACTTGGCGCCCTGGTCGATCAGGCGCACCGCCTTCTTGAGTTGCTCGTAACTGAGCGTGGAGGACTTGGCGACCACCACATAGTCCGGATTCGATTCCGAGATCGAGAAACCAACGTTGTAGAGCTCGTTGATCAGGCCGCCACCACCGAGAACATAGGCCGTGGCGTGCTGTTTCTGATTCTGGTTCTTCAGGAACATCGCTGTGGCCATGGCCGCAGTGATGAAATTGGCTTCGGTGAGTCCGTCGATACCGAGGCTGGCCAGCTTCAGCTTGAGATCCAGCGGAGTCTGTTCGGCGTTGTTGGTCAGAAACAGAAAGGGGGTCTTGCTCTCAAGCAGGCGGGTGACGAAATCCTTGGCGCCGGGGATCAATTGTTTGCCACGGTAGATCACGCCATCCATGTCCGAGATGATGCACTTGGCCATATTTGTTTTCCTGTTACAGGGGAGGTCAAAAACACATGCCGGAAGTATGCCGCAGATGCATAGAGAGCGGGCTGCGCATGCGCAAAGCAGATCAAGGATTGCCCGAATTGAGCTTTTTGCGCCTTTTGGGTTGAATGACATTAGGGTTTATTTGCTTTGCAGGTTTATGATTATTATGTGTTTTTAAGAATAGATTGGAGCGCGGGCTTTAATCCCTCCTGCCGTCTTGGCTATAATCGCCCAGTTTTCTGAATCACAATCACTCGGGGTTTGCAATGAGCGATCACAAACTAGATGCATCCGCTGGCGGAGCATCGTTCTGTGCGTGCAGTCTGGATTCGTCCCGACGCACCCTGCTGGCCGCTACGGCTGGTGTCGGTGCGGTGGCGGCAGCCGGAGTGGCCGTACCTTTCGTGGCGAGCTTTACGCCGTCCGAGCGTGCCAAAGCGGCCGGAGCGCCGGTTGAAGTCGATCTCTCTAAGCTGCAGCCCGGTGAAAAGATGACCGTCGAGTGGCAGGGCAAGCCGGTGTGGGTGCTTCGCCGCACGCCCGAAATGTTGGCTGTGCTGAAGGAGGGGGCGGACAAGCTGGTTGATCCCGAGTCGCAGGCTGCGCAGCAGCCTGCCTATGTCAAGGGCATCGAGCGCGCGATCAATCCCGAGTATTTTGTCTGTATCGGTATTTGTACCCACCTGGGCTGTTCGCCCTCTGACAAGCTCAAGGCAGGTGCCGAGAGCGGTATGGGAGCGGAGTGGAAGGGCGGCTTCTTGTGCCCCTGCCATGGTTCGCAGTTTGATCTGGCCGGGCGTGTGTTCAAGGCCATGCCGGCGCCGACGAATCTGGTGATCCCGCCGCACACCTATCTGAGTGAAACACGCCTGCTGATCGGCGAAGACTCCAAGGGAGCCTGAGGATGATTGATTCCAAGATGCTGGCCGAAAAGGGCCAACAACTGCTGGGCTGGGTGGATGATCGCTTTCCGCTGACCTCCACTTATAAGGCGCATCTGTCCGAGTACTACGCGCCCAAAAACTTCAACTTCTGGTACTTCTTCGGCTCTCTGGCGCTGCTGGTGCTGGTGCTGCAGATCGTGACCGGCATTTTCCTGGTCATGCATTACAAGCCGGACGCTTCGCTGAACAGCGCCGGCATTCCGGTGGCGTTTGCCAGCGTCGAGTACATCATGCGCGACGTGCCGGGCGGCTGGATCATCCGCTACATGCACTCCACGGGCGCTTCGATGTTCTTCGTGGTGGTGTATCTGCATATGTTCCGCGGTTTGCTCTACGGCTCCTACCGCAAGCCGCGCGAGCTGATCTGGCTGTTCGGGATCGCGATTTTCCTGTGCCTGATGGCTGAGGCCTTCTTCGGCTATCTGCTGCCCTGGGGCCAGATGTCCTTCTGGGGCGCGCAGGTGATCGTGAACCTGTTCGCGGCGATTCCTGTGATCGGGCCGGACTTGTCAATCTTCATCCGTGGCGACTTCGTGGTGTCTGACGCCACGCTGAACCGCTTCTTTGCTTTCCACGTGATCGCTATTCCGCTGGTTCTGCTGGGGCTGGTGGCGGCTCACCTGGTGGCGCTGCATGAAGTCGGCTCGAACAATCCGGACGGAGTCGAGATCAAGAAGCACAAGGACGCCAACGGCATTCCTCTTGATGGCATCCCCTTCCATCCGTACTACACGGTGAAGGATATCTTCGGGGTGTGCGTGTTCCTGATTGTCTTTGCGACCATCATTTTCTTTGCTCCCGAGGGCGGTGGTTACTTCCTCGAGTACAACAACTTCTTCCCGGCAGATCCGCTCAAGACGCCGCCGCATATTGCGCCGGTGTGGTATTTCACGCCCTTCTACTCGATCCTGCGTGCCACCACTTCGGATTTCATGTGGGCTCTTGGCGCCTTGGTGGCGATTACCGGTGGCTTGGCCATCCTGACCTCGAAGTGCAAGCCCGTGAAGGCTGTCGCGGCGGTAGTGACGCTTGGCGCGCTCGGTGCTTTCGTGCTGATCGAGGCTAAGGTATGGGGTGTTGTGCTGATGGGCGGCTCGGTGATGGTGATCGGCCTGCTGCCCTGGCTGGACCAGAGCCCGGTCAAGTCGATCCGCTACAAGGGTGGGCTTTACAAGAGCATCCTTGCAGTCTGGGTAGTCTGCTTTGTGATCCTCGGGTATCTCGGCGTGCAGCCGCCGTCGCCGATCGGCAACCTCGTCTCGCAGATCTGCTCCTGGCTGTACCTGGCGTTCTTCGCCTTCATGCCCTGGTACTCACGCCTCGACAAGACCAAAGCTGAACCGGAAAGGGTGACCTCGAAATGAGCCTGTTCAACAAGACTCTGGCCATTGCCGCGCTGGCCCTCACGGCCGCGCTGGCCCAGGCCTCAGGTGGTGTGCAACTGGACCGTGCGCCGCTGCGCTTCGACAATGCCTCGCTGCAAAGTGGCGCAAAGACCTTCGTCAACTACTGCCTGAACTGTCACGGTGCGAGCGCGCTGCGCTACAACCGTTTGACCCAGATCGGCCTGACCGAGCAGCAGATCAAGGATAATCTGATGTTCACCGCCGACAAGATCGGTGAGCAGATGAAGGTCGCCATCCGCAGTGACGACGCCAAGCGCTGGTTTGGCGCCGCGCCGCCCGATCTCTCGGTGATCGCCCGTGCTCGCGCCTCGGGTGATGGCAGTGGGGCCGACTGGCTGTATACCTATCTGCGTCAGTTCTACCGCGACGACTCGCGTCCGACCGGCTGGAACAACGTGATCTTCCCCGGAGTGGGGATGCCGCACGCCCTTTGGAATCTGCAGGGAGTGCAGGAAGCGCGCTTCGTCGAGAAAGATGATGGCCATGGCAACAAGGTCAAGCATCTGGAAGGGCTGGAACTGGTTCAGCCCGGCCTCTTGACGAAGGAGGAGTACGACGAAGAGGTGGCGAATCTCGTGTCCTTCCTCACCTGGATGGGTGAGCCGGCACAGGAGACGCGTCGCCAGCTCGGCTGGGCCGTGCTCGCCGTACTGGGTGTTCTGGCCGTCCTTTCCTGGATGCTCAAGAAGGCATTCTGGAAAGACGTGCATTAACAGGTGTGCAACCGAAATGATGGTGTTGGCTGGTCGCGACAGCGAAGCGCAGCAGGCGCGTCGTGTGGTTCGTGACACTGAATATTCCTGGAGTAATTCCGCAATGATGAATTTGTATTCCGGTACAACGGACCCCTTCAGCCACCGTTGCCGGATCGTGCTGTACGAAAAGGGCATGGATTTCCAGGTGGTGGATGTTGATCTCTTCAACAAGCCTGAAGACATCGCCGCAATCAATCCCTATAACCGCGTGCCGGTGCTGGTGGACCGCGACCTCATCCTGTATGAGTCGAACATCATCAATGAGTACATTGACGAGCGCTTCCCGCACCCGCAGCTGATGCCGCCGGATCCGATCATGCGTGCCAAGGCGCGTCAGATCCTGCATACGCTTGAGAACGAGCTCTTCTCGCATATCGAGGCGCTGGAGAAGAATCAGAAGGCGGCTGCCGACAAGGCCCGTGGCCATGTGCGTGATCAGCTGATGCAACTGGTGCCACTGTTCGCCAAGCAGAAGTACATGCTCGGTGACGAGTTCTCGATGCTGGATGTGGCGGTGGCACCGCTGCTGTGGCGCCTTGAGCACTATGGCATCGAGCTGCCGAAAACGGCGGCGCCCCTGATGAAGTACGCTGAACGGATCTTTACCCGTCAGGGCTTCATCGACGCGCTTACCCCCTCCGAACGCGCCATGCGCAGATAAGCACACATCAAGCTACTGCGCGGGGCGATTTTGAGGCTGTGATGCTCGCCGTATTCACATACGGCTGTGCTTCTCGCCCCAAACTCACTCCAGCTCGCTACGCTTGCTGCATGCTTCTCTGACGGCACTATTCCGATTCGGGCGCGTTTTGCGCCCGAATCGTTTTCAAGGCCTGCATCATGAGTACATCCCAGTCTTCCTCAACCAAGTCCTACCTGATCCGCGCCATCTTTGACTGGTGCGTCGACAACAGTCTGACGCCCTACGTCGTGGTGCTGGTGGATGAGCGGACGCTGGTGCCGCTGCAACACGTGCGCGACGGTCAGATCGTGCTCAACATTGCGCCTTACGCGACCAACAAGCTGCTCATCGATGCTGAGGCGGTGAGCTGCCAGGCTCGCTTCTCGGGCAAGGTTGAAACCATTTACGTACCGATCTCCCAGGTGCTGGCCATCTATGCCCGTGAAAACGGTCAAGGCATGGCTTTCCAGCCCGGGGCCATCAGTGGTTCCGGCATGGAGTTGGGTGGTGTGGTGGAGGCGCCGGAGGAAGAGTCAGTCGAGCACCTGCCGGCCACTGCTGAAAGCGCGCCCGAGCCGGACGATGAGCCGCCGGTGCCTCCGCCCGCCAGCAAGGGCAGCCATCTGCGTCGTATCAAGTAGCCAGCCTGCGGGCGGGCTGTGGTAAGCGCGCCACTTTCCTTGCCTTTCCTTCTTGCTTGTCCGGCGCTTGATGCGACAATCCGGGCTGCTTTGCCCCGCGCTAATTCCTTGTCTTGAAGGGAGTTTTGCGGAGGGCAAGGGGGCAGCTCCGGGCGCTGCCGACAAGAACATCACACGGGGAGCGGGCCTTGCGGCACAGGAGCCAGACAACGCAGAGGCGAAAGCAGGCGCTGCTGGTGCTTGGCTTGCTGCTGTGCACGCCTCAGGCGCTGGCGCAGAGCGGCCTCCATTTGCCGGAAGGCAAGGTGCTGGTCTGGGCCGCTGGTTTTGCAGCCCTCTTTCTGCTCGCCGCAGCACTGCTCTATCGACGCCAGCTTCGGGCCCTGTCGCGCCGCACGCGTGAGCTGCAGCTCTCCGAAGAGCGCTTCCGCCTGATCATCGAAGGCACCAGTGTGGTCGCCTGGGAGTATGACGCGGGTTCGGATGCGTTCACCTATGTCTCCGCGCCGGGCGCGCGTCTGCTCGGCTTTCCGCTGGACGACTGGAAAAAGTCCGGTTTCTGGCGTGCCCGCCTGCACCCAGAAGACAGCCAGCAGGCACTCTCCTTTCTGCGCGACATGCTGCTGCGCTCGGATCAGCGTGAGTGCGAGTACCGCCTGATCCGTGCTGACGGACGCGAAGTCTTCGTGCGTGACCTGCGGACTCCGATCGAGGCCCACAAGGGCCATGTGACGGGCATGCGCGGGATTTTTGTCGACATTACCGCGCACAAGGCGTCGGAAGCTGAGCTGGAGGATAGCGAAGCGCGCTTTCGCAGCACTTTCGAGCAGGCTGCGGTGGGGGTTGGGCTGTGCGCGGTGTCCGGCCGCTACATGCGCGTTAATCAACGTTATTGCGAGATCACCGGCTACTCCGGGAGCGAGTTGTTGCTACGCGATTTCCGTGAGCTGACGCATCCGGATGATGTGGAGGCCAATGATCGCCTGCTCGACGCGCTGGTGCTGGACACTGCGGAAAAATTCTCGATCGAGAAACGCATGCTGCGGCGCAGCGGTGACATGGTGTGGGTGAATCTCACCATGTCCTTGGTGCGCTCGCGGCGCGGGAGCGGTCAGTTCATGGAGGTGATCGAGGACATCACGGCGCGCAAGATCGCTGAGCGCGAGTTGCGCGAGAGTGAAGGTCGGCTGCGTAGCATTCTGGTGGCGATGCGCGAAGGCGTGATCCTGCGTGACGCGCGTGGTGGCGTGATCATCGCCAACGCGGCCGCACGGCGCCTGTACGGCCTGATGCCGGAGGAAAGTTTTCCGCCCTTGCTCGAGCCCGAGGGCTACAGCTTCGTGCGCGAGGATGGCAGCCCCTGCCCGGTGGAGGAGTTACCGGGCGCACGTGCCATGCACCTTGGCAGGCCGGCTTCTGCGGTGGTGGGCATCGATCGCCGCGATGGTACGCGCGGCTGGATGCTGGCCAAGGCCGAGCCGCTGGCGCGCGATGTACACACCGGTCTGCATCCGGTGGTGCTGACGATTAACGATGTGACCGCGCAGCGCCGCGCGGAAGAGGAATTGCGCCTGGCGGCCACCGTGTTCGACAACAGCGTCGAGGCGATCATGATCACCGATGCGCAGCGCCGCATCCTGTCGGTCAACAAGGCCTTCACTGATCTGACCGGTTTTCCCTCCAGCGTGGTGACCGGGCAGACCCCGGCAATGCTTTCGTCATCCAAGCAGGGCCTGGTGCAATACGATTCGATCTGGCGTGAGGCTGCCAGCAAGGGCAGCTGGCAAGGAGAGATCTGGCAGCGTCGGCGCGATGGCAGCGAGTTTCCGGAGTGGCTGTCGATCAGCGCTGTGCGTGATCGTAGCAATGCCATCAGCAACTTCGTGGCGGTGTTTTCCGATATCACTGAGCGGAAGGCCAACGAAGCGCGGATCGCCTTCCTGGCCCACCATGATCCGCTCACGGCCTTGCCCAACCGGACCCTGTTCCAGGATCGCCTCGAGCAGGCGCTGGTGCGTGCTGAGCGCCTGGGTAGTGTGGCTGCGCTGCTCTTCCTGGATCTGGATCGCTTCAAGACCATCAATGACTCGCTCGGCCACCTGGCCGGCGATCGCTTATTGCAGGCGGTGGCCGAGCGGCTGCAGCATTGCGTGCGGGACACCGACACGATCTGCCGTCAGGGCGGCGACGAGTTCATCATCGTGCTGCCCGAGGTGGCTGATGCCGAGGTGCCGGCGCGGATCGCGGAGAAGATCCTGCGTCGTCTGTCGGAGCCTTTCGAGGTCGATGGGCATGTTCTGGGGACATCCTTCTCGATCGGCATCGCAGTGTTTCCGGATGATGGGCGCCAGGCCGATGTGCTGATGAAGAACGCCGATACGGCCATGTATCACGCCAAGGAAAGCGGACGGAACACTTACCGCTTCTTCACTGAGACGATGAATGCCAATGCGCTGGAGCGCCTGCAGGTGGAGAACCAGTTGCGTGGCGCGCTGGAGCGGCGCGAACTGGTACTGCACTTCCAGCCCCAGGTGGATCTGGTCAGTGGTGCCATTGTTGGTGCCGAGGCCTTGCTACGCTGGGAGTCTGCCGTGCTGGGCTTTGTGCCGCCGGGGCGCTTTATTCCGATCGCCGAGGAGTCCGGCCTGATCGTACCGATCGGGCGCTGGGTGCTGCGCGAGGCCTGTAGCCTGGCGCGAGGCTGGTACTCGCGCGGCATTCGTGGCGTGGTGGTGGGGGTGAACATCTCGGCGCTGCAGTTCCGTCGTGACGACATCGTGGCCAATGTGCGTGATGCGCTGGCGGAGACGGGCCTGCCTGCCGAATGTCTCGAGCTGGAGCTGACCGAGTCCCTGCTCATGGAGCATGCCGAGGATGTGCTGGAAACCGTGCAGCGCCTCAAGGGCCTCGGCGTGCGCCTGTCGATTGACGATTTTGGCACCGGCTACTCCTCGTTGTCCTACCTCAAGCGTTTTGAGGTTGATCGTCTCAAGATCGATCAGGGCTTTGTGCGCGACATGGTTGAGGACCCGGACGATGCGGCCATCGTGCGCGCGATCATCCAGCTTGGCCGCAGTCTCAAGCTCGATGTGATTGCGGAAGGCGCCGAATCGCGCCCGCAGGTCGAGTTCCTGATGCAGGAAGGCTGCCGTGAGGCGCAGGGCTACTACTTCTGCCCGCCGGTGACCGGCGATGTGTTCATCGACATGGTCGAGCGCGGTTTTGTGGGCAGCAGCCCGAGGGTCATGCACCTCCAGCGGTTGGCCTGAGTCTCGCCATCTCCGATCCGTGGCAGAATCCCTGCTCCTTGTGGCCGGCTGCCGGTTTCCAGCATGAGTGCTTCCACCCATTTCGACATCCTCATCGTCGGCGCCGGCCTGTCTGGCGCCAGCCTCGCCTGTGCGCTGCGCGGCAGCCGTTACCGCATCGGCTTGCTCGAGCGGCAGCGCCCGGAGTGGCCGGCCGACTGGGATGCGCGTATCTACGCGATCAGCCCGGCCAATGTGGAGTTCCTGCAGCGCTGTGGAGCCTGGGCTCATCTGGATGCACAGCGCATTGCGCCGGTCGAGCGTATGGCCGTGGCGGGGGATGCAGGCGGCCAGCTGGTGTTCTCGGCCTACGAGTGCGGGTTGCAGGCGCTGGCCTGGATCGTCGAGAGCAGCGCAATGGCGCGCGAGTTGTGGGAAACCGCCCGCCGCCAGCCGAACATCGAATTGATCTGCCCGGCCCAGCCTGATTCCCTGGTCTTTGACGACGACGCGGCCCGCCTGCGTCTTGCCGATGGACGCGAGATCAGCGCTGGTCTGGTGGTGGGCGCCGATGGCGTGAATTCCTGGGTGCGTGACCAGGCCGCTATTCCGGCCGAGCTGCGGCCCTATGGTGAGCTGGGGGTGGTGGCGAACTTCACCTGCGCAGAGCCTCATTTCGGCACCGCCTTCCAGTGGTTCCGGCGTGACGGGGTGCTGGCGTATCTGCCGCTGCCCGGGAACCGCATCTCGATTGTCTGGTCCACTCCCGAAGCCCATGCGCAGGAGTTGCTGGCCCTGAGTCCGGAAGCTTTTGCCAGCCGGGTGGCGCAGGCGGGCGCAAGCCGCCTCGGGCGACTCGAGTTGCTGGCACCGCCCGCCGGTTTTCCCTTGCGTCTGATGAAGCTGGATGCGATTGTTGCGCCGCGCCTTGCCCTGATCGGTGATGCCGCGCACGCTGTGCATCCCTTGTCCGGGCATGGCATCAACCTGGGGTTCCAGGATGCGCGTGAGTTGGCTGATCAGTTGCTGGCCTTGCCGGCTTTTCGTGATTGCGGGGAGCTTGCGGTGTTGCGTCGCTATCAGCGCGCGCGCGCAGAGGAGACCCTGCTGGTGCGCGAGATGACCGATGGCCTGCAGCGCCTGTTCAAGCCAGCGTTTGCACCGCTGGCCCTGTTGCGTAATGCCGGCATGAATCTGGCCGGAGCCATTCCACCCTTGCGCAGCGCGCTGGCGCGCTACGCAGCGGGATTACTGTAGTCGAATGATTGGAGAAGACATGAAGCACACCCTCCGGCGCGCCCTGCTGGCCGCCTGCACCCTGGCCGTGAGCCTGCCTGTACTGGCTGGCGAGGCTGAAGTCCGCAAAGCGGTGGGCGGCATCCTGCGTCAGGAAGGCTCGGTGACCAGCCTGCAGAAAGTGCCTTATGGCGATCTGTACGAAGTGGTGCTGAGTAATGGTGATCTGGTCTATGTCGACGGCAAGGGCGCCTTTTTGGTGAGCGGTCAGCTGATCGACCTGAAGAACAAGAAGAACATCACCGCCGAGCGCGAGGCCGAGTTGTCGCGCGTGAACGTTGCCGAGCTGCCGCTCAAGCAGGCGGTAAAGCAGGTGCGCGGGACTGGCAAGCGTACCCTAATCACCTTCGAAGACCCGAACTGCGGCTACTGCAAGAAGCTCGCCAAGGATCTGCGTGAGCTGAAAGACACCACCATCTACGTGTTCATGATTCCGATTCTGTCGCCGGACTCTGGCGACAAGGCCCGCAACATCTGGTGTGCGGCGGATCGAGACAAGGCCTGGAACGACTGGATGGTGGACGGCAAGATGGCCGCTGAGGCCAAGTGCGACACCCCGGTGCAGAAGAACGCCGAAATGGCGCGCAAGTACCGTATTACCGGCACTCCGACCATGTTCCTGGCCGATGGCAGCCGCATCGGCGGCTACGTGCAGCTGGCCGATCTGGATCGCCAGATCAGCGAAGCCGAAGCCCGTGTGAAGAAGTAAGCCCTGCTGTTTCTTGGGTTCAAGGAGAGGCGCTGCGGCGCCTCTCTTGCGTTGACCACGGATCCTGGCGGTCGCCCCGACGCCCCCAAGGGCAGGGCCTTAAAGTTCACCTCCCCCTGCGTCGTTAAGCCTGCGGAACACTGGACTCAGGGCTGCCGGAGGCTTCATGGCCGCAGATTTTCATGTAAAGAATGCCGTGCGCTGGCGTGCCGGACTGACGCTGCTGACCGGCGCCAGCGTGGGCTACGGGCTGGCATTGCTTTTCCTTGGTACGGGCTGGCTGTGGCCCATGCTGTTGTTACTTGCGGCAGTGGTGCTGGGCTGGCTGGCGGTGCACTGCAGCGCACGTGCAACCGAGGCGCATGAGGCGCATTTCGCTGCCAGGGCGGCACCGGGGCTAGCGGATTTCTGTCGCGGGCTGGATCAGACTGTTGGTGAGGAGTTGCGGGCCATCGACGAGGAGATCGCTCGTACCCAGGCCTTGCTGCGCGATTCGGTGGCTTTGCTGACCGGTGGATTGCAGGCGATTGCCATGCAGTCCGGCGTGCAGCAGGGCATCGTGCGCGCCGTACTGAACCGTGCGGAAAGCACGGATCAGGTTAAAGGCGTGAATGTGCGCAACTTTGCTCAGGATGTTGGCCGGATGATGAGCGACTTTGTGGATCTGCTGATCCAGGTGAGCGTGCAGAGCCTTACCACGGTGCACAACATCGATGACATGGTCGAGCAGACCGAGGCTATCTTCGCCGCCGTGGATGAAGTGCAGGGCCTGGCCAAGAAGACCAATCTGCTGGCGCTGAACGCCAGCATCGAAGCGGCTCGTGCGGGCGAAGCCGGCAAGGGCTTCGGTGTGGTGGCCGACGAAGTGCGCAAGCTGGCTCAGATCTCCGAGACCATCAATGATCGTATCCGTGAGCGCATGGTCGGCGCCAAGGAGTCCATCGACCGGGTGCGCGAAACCGTTGCCGGCATGGCTTCGCGTGACATGAACGAGTGCATCGGAGCCAAGGCGCAGGTGCAGGACTTGCTCACCAGCGTAGAGAAAATTAACAGCGAGTTCACTGACCATGCCGCCGAAATGGGGGGCGTGGCCCAGCACATTGAGCAGGCGGTGGGTGATTCGATCCGCTCCCTGCAGTTCGAGGACATCGTCCGCCAGGCCCTCGACGATGCTCGCCTGAGAGGCGAATTGCTGCGCCAGCTGGCCAGCGAATTGCAGCGGGCGGCTGCGCTATCTGCCAGCCCGGAGGAGTTGCTGGTGCTGATGCAGCGTTTTCGTGACACGCACGGTGAAAAGGTTGGGCGTGGCATCGTCAGCCAGACTTCGATGGATGCCGGCAGCGTGCAGCTTTTCTGACCACCCCCACAAAAAAGGGTAAACATCATGGGACTCACCGTAACCCGCAGCCCTGACGGCAAGATCATCACCCTTGCCATCCAGGGTCAATTCCAGTTCGCCCTGCATCGGGAGTTTCGCGATGCCTATCTGGGGGTGACCCAGCCTGGCTGCGAGTTTGATGTCAATCTTGCTGCTACCGACTACATGGATAGCTCTGCGCTGGGCATGTTGCTGCTGCTTAAGGAGCATGCGAATCAGTACGGCAGCCGCGTCGTGCTTGTCAGCCCGTCTTCAGCCATCCGCCGGGTGCTGGAGATCGCCAGTTTCGAACAGCTGTTCGCCATCAAGAGCTGAGCGATGTCCGAAGCCGCTGCGTTCGTTCGCAACACAGCACTGGTGGTCGATGACGAGTCGACCGGACGTTTGATCCTCAAGGCCCAACTGGAGCGCGAGCAATATCGTGTGGTGAGTGCCGCCAACGGGGCAGAGGCGCTTGAGCAGTTCGAGCGTGAAGAGCCGGATATCGTATTTCTCGATGTGATCCTGCCGGACTTCTACGGTTACGAAGTGGCGCGTGCGATGAAACTCCGCGCTGGCGAGCGTTTCGTGCCGATTTTCTTCCTCACTGGTTTGTCTGAGGAGGAGGCGCTGGCCGAATGTGTGGCCGCCGGTGGCGACGACTTCCTCTCCAAGCCGATCAATTTCTCCATCCTCAAGTCCAAGATCGCGGCCATCGAACGGATCCGCGATCTTTACGAGCGTGCGCGCCAGCAGCGCACGGAGCTGGCGGATCTGCATGCGCGCATGCAGTATGAGCAACAGATTGCCGAGCGCATCCTCAGCGGCGCGGTGATGGCGCGCAATGTGGCGAGTCCGCCAATTCAGTGCTGGCTTCAGTCTGCCAGCACCTTCAACGGTGACCTTTTCATCAGCGCGTACACGCCTGCTGGCGGGCTCTCCGTGCTGATGGGGGATTTCACCGGGCATGGCCTGGCCGCCGCGCTGGGCGCTTTGCCCGCAGCGGAGACCTTCCGCACCATGACTGCCAAGGGCTGCTCGCTGACTGAGGTGCTCGCCGAAATCAACCTGAGCCTGCACCGCATTTTGCCGACAGGCATGTTTCTCGCTGCGGCAGCGCTACGCATCGAAGCGGATCTGCAGACGGCAATGGTGTGGAACAGTGGCTTGCCGGACATCCATCTGTGCCGCTCAGGCGCTAGCCGCCGCAAGATTTCCTCACAGCACCCGCCGCTGGCGGCACTCTCTAGTTTCATTCCGGGGTGCGAGCCGGAACTGGTGCTGCTGGCGCCCGGCGACGTCTTCCTGTTATGCAGCGACGGTGTGACCGAAGCCTGCAATGCCGAGGGCAAGCCATTTGGTGAGGAGCGTCTGGAGGGCATTCTGGATGCTTGCGCAGCCGCAGATACCTTCAGTTGCGTACGTGCGACGCTGACCGATTTTGTGGCCGGGACCGAACAGCAGGATGACATTAGTCTGGTGGCCATTCCGTGCGAACCGACGTTGTTTGCCGGGGCAAGGATTGATGATGATGGTCGGTTAGCTGAGGACTTGCCTGCCAGTGCGTGGAACTGGAGCTTGCGCTTGGAAGGGGCCAATCTGGCTCGGATCGATCCGGTGCCACTGGTCATGGGGCAGCTTAGTGCCTTCGGGATCTCATCACATCACCGGCAGCAACTTTATGTAGTGGTCTCAGAGCTGTTCAGCAATGCAATCGAACATGGTGTGCTTGCCCTCAATGCTGCACTGAAGTGCAGTGCCGAAGGCTTCATGGAGTACTACCTGTTGCGCCAACAAAGACTGGATGAGCTGGCGGAGGGCTTTGTCGAGTTGCGGCTGGATTACCGCAAGGAAGATGGGCGAGGGGTGATCCGGGTGTGGGTCGAAGACTCGGGACGCGGCTTCTGTCATGGAGAGTGTGAGCGTTGCGATGTTCCCCAAATCTTGCGCGAGGCCAATCAGAGCATTGCGGAGCCCCCTTCGCTGAGCCTGGAGCATTGTGGAAGGGGCATGAAACTGCTGCGTTCTTTGTGCCGGAAAGTGCGCTACATGGGCATGGGAAATTGTGCAGAGGCTGAGTATGTGCTCTGAACCTGTCGTTCGCAGGCTGCCCTTTATGCCATTTCAAGAGTGCGCACTGCCACCGTTAAAGCCCTGACGAGCCGTAATACATGCAGCCAGGGAGGCTTCGATGGGCAAGAAAATCCTGATCGTGGATGACTCGGTGTCGATCCGTCAGATGGTGAGCTTCACGCTCAAGAGTGCGGGCTTCGAAACGGATGAGGCCGGCGATGGCAAGGCCGCGTTGGAAAAGGCCAAGGGTAAGAGCTTCGATCTGGTGTTTACCGATCAGAACATGCCGGTCATGGATGGTCTGACCCTGATCCGTAGTCTGCGCGGCCTGCCCAGCTACAAGAGCACGCCGATCCTGATGCTGACCACCGAGGCCGGCGACGACATGAAAAACAAGGGCCGTGAGGCGGGGGCTACGGGCTGGCTCGTGAAGCCGTTTGATCCCCAGAAGCTGCTCCAGGTCGTCTCCAAGGTGCTGGTCTGAGCGCTGCGGCGAGGCCCCGCCCATGTCCATCGATCTTGCCCAGTTTTTCCAGACCTTCTTCGAGGAGGCCACCGACCATCTGGCGGACATGGAGCGCCTGCTCCTGCACATGGATACGGCGGCCCCCACCGCGGATGAGCTTGACAGCGTTTTCCGCGCCGCTCATTCCATTAAGGGCGGCGCCGGCATTTTCGGCTTTACCCGCCTCTCCGGCCTGACGCACGTTCTTGAATCCCACCTGGACCTGATCCGCTCCGGCAAGGCAAGGATGACCGAGGCCATTGCTGACGAGTTGCTTCAAGCCGTGGACTACCTGCGCCTGCTGCTGCAGTGCTGCCGCGACAGTTGCGAGCCGGACGAGGCCGAATACCAGGGAATGTTGCAGCGCTTCGAGCAGCTCGGCTCCGGGGCTTGGGCGACGAGCACTCCCCCAGCCACTGCACTGGAGAGCGAGGATGGCTCTTTCGGGCTGTTTGCTGCACCGCTCACCGAGGCCGATGAGGGCTTCGGTTTCTTTGCTTCCCCGCCGGCTCCAGCGCAGGTAGAGGAAGCCATTGAGGGCTTCGGCCTGTTTGCCCCGCTAGACGCAGCTCCTCCAACTGCTGTGGATGAAGGCTTTGGCTTCTTTGAACCCATGCCGGGAAAGCCGCTGACGGCGGTCGTAGCACCTGCCGAAGCGGTCAGGGCGGCTGCACCCGCGCGCGAGGCTGGCAAGCCGGCGCCGGCACCTGATGCTGCGTCGATCCGGGTCAGTGTGGAACGCGTCGATCAACTCATCAATCTGGTTGGCGAGCTGGTGATCACCCAGGCCATGCTGGCCGAAACCGGCCAGCATGTTGAAGGCCCGGTCGCTGAGCGTCTGCAGAATTCGCTGAACCTGCTTGAGCGCAACACGCGCGATCTGCAGGAGGCTGTCATGTCGATCCGCATGCTGCCGATCAGCTTCGTGTTCAACCGTTTTCCGCGCGTGGTGCGCGATCTTTCGCACAAGCTGGGCAAGGGGGTCGAACTCGTGATCCAGGGCGAAGGCACTGAACTTGATCGCGGTCTGATCGAGAAGCTCGTTGATCCGCTCACCCATCTGGTGCGCAACAGCATCGATCACGGCATCGAGTCTCCCGAAAAGCGCCGCGCGGCCGGCAAGCCGGAGCGCGGCACGGTAGTGCTGCGCGCCTCGCAACAGGGCGGCAATATCGTGGTCGAGGTCAGCGATGATGGCGCTGGCCTCAACCGTGAGCGCATCCTCGCCAAGGCGCTGGAAAACGGTCTGCCTGTGAATGAGGCGATGGCCGATGCAGATGTCTGGCAGATGATTTTCGCCCCCGGCTTCTCCACCGCAGCTGAGGTCACGGACGTTTCCGGGCGTGGCGTCGGGATGGACGTGGTCAAGCGCAACATCGCCGATCTCGGGGGGCGCATCGAGATCAGCTCGGTGGCCGGCCAGGGCGCCAGCTTCATCATCCGCCTGCCCCTCACCCTGGCCATCCTCGATGGCATGTCGGTGGCCGTGGGGCAGGAAGTGTTCATCATCCCGCTCACTTACATCCTCGAATCCCTTCAGCCGGGGCCTGGCGATATTCGCCGCGTGGCCGGCAAGGGCGAGGTGGTGCATGTGCGTGGCGATTACCTGCCCCTGATCCCGCTCTTCGATGTGCTGGGGCTACGCGGTGTGCATGACCCCGCTACCCGCATCCTGCTGCTGGTGCAGGCCGGTGAGCATAAGGCTGCCCTGCAGGTGGACGATCTACTGGGCCAGCATCAGGTGGTGATCAAGAGCCTCGAGTCGAATTACCGGCGCGTGCCGGGAGTTTCCGGAGCCACCGTGATGGGCGATGGGCGCGTGGCCCTGATCCTCGACGTGGCCGATATCGTCCACGCCAGCCATACGGCGCAGGCCGCCTGAAACGCAGCAAGGAGCCGGCATGAATGCACCTGTCAGTAGCGCCGTCGAATACCTCAGCTTCTCGCTGGGCGCGGAGGAGTACGCGGTCGACATCCTCAAGGTCCAGGAGATCCGGGGTTACGACGCCGTCACCTCGATCGTGAATGCGCCACCCTTCATCAAGGGCGTAATCAATCTGCGCGGCACCATCGTGCCGGTGGTGGACATGCGCATCAAGTTCGAGCTCGGAGAACCCAGCTACAACGAGTTCACCGTGGTCATCGTGCTCAATCTTGCCGGCGGGCGGGTGGTGGGCATGGTGGTGGATGGCGTGTCCGAGGTGATGAATCTGCCCGCCGCCGATATCCGGCCGGTACCGCCAATGGCCTCCGTCGTGGCCACCGAATACCTCACCGGGCTGGCCTCGGTTGGCGAACGCATGATCATCCTGCTGGATATCGAAACGCTCATGGCCAGCCCCGAGATGGGCCTGGTCGAAGCTGTTGTTGCCTGACGCTACACCCGACGCCTTTTTCCCGCACCCAGAGACAGACCCGAGGGCCGCACCATGAAAGTGAACCTGCCAGTCACCGATCACGAAGTCCAGTTTGAAGATGACACGCTCATCGTTTCGAAAACGGACCTCAAGGGCCATATCACCTTCGTTAACCGGGATTTCATCAAGATCTCCGGCTTCACCGAAGAGGAGCTGATCGGCAAACCGCACAACATGGTGCGTCACCCGGACATGCCGCCGGCAGCCTTCGAAGACTTCTGGAAAACGCTCAAGGCCGGCAAGCCCTGGGTGGGGCTGGTCAAGAACCGTTGCAAGAATGGTGACTTCTATTGGGTCGAGGCCAATGCCACGCCGGTTTTTGAGAGCGGGCAAGTGGTGGGCTATCTCTCGGTGCGCGTCAAACCCTCGCGCCAGCGTGTGGAAGAGGCTGATGTGCTGTATCGCGCGATGCGCGAGGGGCGGGCCAGGAATGTGGCGATCCGCGAAGGCCGGGTCGTCAAAACCGGGCTGTGGCAGCGCTTGAACTTCGTGCGCAGGCTGCATGAAGGCGTGCAGTTGCGGACCAAGTTTGCCCTGATCGGCCTGCTGCTCTTCGTTCCGCTGCTGATGGCGCTTGGCTTGCTGGGCATGAATCTAAAGGAGGGGGTTGATGTCATTCATCTTGAGCGGGCGGGCCTTGCGCTGCATGGTGAGTTGCGTCAGGTGCTGCCCGAGTTGCAGAAGCATCGTGGCCTGAATGGCCTGGCGATTGCCGGCAATGCCGATGCCCGGCGCCAACTGACAGCCGTGGAAACACGACTTGCGGCGCAGATCAAAGCCCTTGATGAACAGGTTCGAGAGCGGCCACAGTTGGGCGCCAGTGAAGCCTGGCCTGCCTTGCGTGCGGACTGGACGAGCTTGCTTGCGGATAGCAGCAAGTTGAGCGCCGAGCAGAGCTTCACGCGCCACACGGCACTGATCGAGAAATTGCTCGCGCTGATGAGCAAGGTTGCCAATGACTCCAATTTGGAGCTGGACTCGGATGCCACCACTTTCCATGTCATGAATGCGGCTGTACTCAATGCCATGGATGCGGCCGAGCATTTTGCGTTTACCAGGGGGCTGGGGGCTCAGGCACTGGCGCGCGGAGCGCTGGATTCGGATACCCGGAACACCTTGATCCGCCAGCTGAGCTCGGCCGAGCAGCATATAGAAGAACTTGAGCGCGCCATGGCCCAGGCTGTACGTGATACGCCCTCACTTCATTCGGGTTTCGGGCAGCTGGTTGCCGCAATCAGTGAGAGCTCGGCGCGCTTCTTGACCCTTTCCGAGCAGAAACTGATCGGACCCGCCAAGCCAGAGATTAACGGACCGGATTTCTTTGCCGCGGGCACACAAGCCGTGGATGCTGCGTTTGGTTTCTACGACAAGGCTACGGCGACGCTGGACGAATTGCTGGTGGCGCGCTCGGCGCGCCTGCAACGCGATGCCTTGAGGTTGATAGGCCTCACGCTGGGCATTTTTCTGGTGGGCGTGGTTATCTCCTTCTGGTTTGTACGCAACACTTGCAGCGCGCTTCAGCTTGCGATCGAACGTTTTCGTGAGATTTCTGGCGGCAACTTTAAAGGCCAGGTTCAGGCCGGCACCCAGGACGAGATCGGCCAGCTCATGCATGGACTCAAGTCCATGCAGACCAAGCTGGGTTTTGATCTGAATGATGCCCGCGAGCGCGCCGAGGAATCCTTGCGCCTGAAAATCGGCCTCGACAGCGTGGCGACCAATGTGATGATCGCCGACAACGATCGCAACATCATCTACATGAATCCGTCGGTGCAGACGATGATGCGTGCGGCCCAGAATGACATCCGCCGGGATCTGCCACACTTCGACGTGGATCGCCTGCAGGGCCAGAAGATTGACGTTTTCCACAAGAACCCTGAGCACCAAGCGCGCCTCCTGGCTACCTTCACCAGCACTTACCAGGCCACGGCCAAGATTGGCGGGCGCACCTTCCTGCTCACGGCCAACCCGGTCATCAACGAGCGCGGTGAGCGTCTGGGCAGCGTGGTGGAATGGGTGGATCGCACGGTTGAAGTGGCGGTGGAGCAGGAGGTCAGCGACATCGTTTCTGCCGCCGCTGCCGGTGACTTCTCGCGGCGGATCGATGAGGGCAACAAGCAGGGCTTCTTCAAGGTGCTGGCTGAGGGGATCAACAAGGTTGTGGCCACTTCGGATGCCGGCCTCCGGGATATCGCCCGCGTGCTCGGTGCGCTGGCCAAAGGTGATCTCACCGAGAAGATCAGTGCCGACTATCAGGGTACTTTTGCGGACCTGAAGAACTACACCAACGAAACCGTGCGCAGCCTCGAGCAGATGCTGCGGCATATCCGCGAGGCCTCGGAAACCATCCATACCGCTGCAGGCGAGATCGCCAGCGGCAATACGGACCTCTCCTCGCGCACCGAAGAGCAGGCCGCCTCGCTGGAGGAAACCGCTTCGAGCATGGAGGAACTCACCTCCACCGTGAAGCAGAATGCGCAGAACGCCCGCCAGGCCAACAAGCTGGCCGAGGGCGCATCCGAAGTCGCCAGCCGGGGCGGTGATGTGGTGGGCCGTGTGGTGACCACCATGGGCGAGATCAACGAGAGCGCGCGAAAGATCGTGGACATCATCGGTGTGATCGACGGCATCGCCTTTCAGACCAATATTCTTGCGCTCAACGCGGCGGTTGAAGCGGCACGGGCCGGCGAACAGGGGCGGGGTTTTGCCGTGGTGGCGGGCGAGGTGCGGAATCTGGCGCAGCGTTCGGCCGCCGCTGCCAAGGAGATCAAGGGCCTGATCAGCAACTCGGTCGAGAAGGTGGAGGACGGCAACCGTCTGGTCGAAACCGCGGGCAAGACCATGGAGGAGGTTGTGACTTCGATCAAGCGCGTCACCGACATCATGAACGAGATCTCGGCAGCGTCCCTGGAGCAGAGCAACGGCATCGAGCAGGTCAGCACTGCCGTGACCCAGATGGACGAAACCACCCAGCAGAACGCGGCGCTCGTCGAGGAAGCGGCGGCCTCGGCCGAAGCCCTCTCCGGTCAGGCTGCCACCATGCTGGAGATCGTGCGGCGCTTCCGCCTGGATGATGTGGCCCTCGCCGCAGATGCTGCCGAAGCCGCCTCTGCAGCATCCCGTCCGGCCCCGGCTTTGCCCAAGCCCAAGAAGCCGCTGCGTGTGCCGGTTGTGCGTAAGGCCGCACCGGTTGCGGCCGGCAAACCGGTGGCAGCGGATGGTGACGACGACTGGAGCGAGTTCTGATCCAAGCCACGGCGTGCTCGCAGCGTGTGCGCCGTCTTGAAATGCAACCGGGAGGGCCGGCATGCGGGCCGGCATGATGAGCGTGAAGACCGCCGAAAAAGCAGTCGCCCCTCTTCTCGACGAGCGCGAATTCACGTTCACCGAGCCGGATTTCCAGCGCGTCTGCGCGCTGATCTACACGCGCGCCGGTATCTCACTGTCGGCCAGCAAACAGGATCTGGTCTACGGTCGCCTGGCGCGCCGCCTGCGCGCGCTGGGCATGCGCTCCTTCACCCACTATCTGGATCAGCTGGATGAGCCGCAGGCGCCGGAATGGGAGCATTTCACCAATGCGCTCACCACCAACCTCACCGCCTTCTTCCGCGAGAAACACCACTTCGAGATGCTCGCCGAGCACCTTCGCCAACATGCCGGGCACGGTCCACTGCGCGTGTGGAGTGCAGCTGCTTCTACAGGGGAGGAGGCCTACTCGATCGCCATCACCGTCGCGCAGAACCTTCACCGGGCGAGCGACGAGGTGAAGATCCTGGCCACTGACATTGATACCAGCGTGCTCGACAAGGGGCGCGCCGGCATTTACCCGGCCGAGCGCATCGACAGCCTGCCCGCCGAGCTGTGCGCGCGCTATTTCCAGCGGGGCCAGGGGGCGCATGCAGGGCAGGTGAGGGTAGTGGAGCGCCTGCGCAGCATGATTGCCTTCAAACGCCTGAATCTGCTCGCCGAATCCTGGCCAATGCGTCACAAGTTCGATGTGGTGTTCCTGCGCAACGTGCTGATCTACTTCGACAAGCCGACCCAGGCCGCCCTGATCGAGCATCTTTCCCGGTACATCAAGCCCGGCGGCCTGCTCTTCATCGGTCACTCCGAGAGTCCGCATGTCGACCGACGGGTCTTCGAGTCGATCGGCCGCACAGCCTACCGGGTGCTCGGAGGTTCCCGTCATGGCTGACTACGGTTCGGCGCCCAACCGTTATCACGATCGCCGCTTCAACATCGAAGCGATCAAGATCCTGCCTGGTGAGTACTACGTGACCGGCCGCCCGGTGGTGATCGTTACCGTGCTTGGGTCTTGTGTGTCGGTCTGTCTCTACGATCGCCTTACCCACATTGGCGGCATGAACCATTTCATGCTGCCCGATCATCATGAAGGCGGCGTGCTCAGCGAGTCCGCTCGTTATGGCGCCTATGCCATGGAAATTCTCATCAACAATCTGATCAAGGCCGGTGCTGCGCGTAATCGCCTGGAAGCCAAGGTCTTTGGTGCCGGCAGGGTGCTCAATGGCCTGACCCATACCGATGTCGGCGCTCGTAACGCCTCGTTTGCCATGCACTATCTTGAGGATGAAGGCATTCATGTGAAAGCCAATGATCTGCTCGGCATCCATCCGCGCAAGGTCTACTTCTTTCCGGCGGAGGGGCGGGTGCTGGTCAAGAAACTCAAGACCCTGCACAACGACACCATTGCCCGGCGCGAGCTCGAGTACGAATCCATGCTTGAGAAGGTCAAGGTTGAGGGCAGCGTGGATCTGTTCTGAAGCGACGGAGATACGACAGCATGATCAAGGTACTCATCGTCGATGACTCTGCCCTGGTGCGGCAGATTCTGACGGCCATTCTCGGTCGCGAAGCCGATATCGTGGTGGTCGGCCAGGCTGCTGATCCATTGATCGCGCGCGACAGGATCAAGGAGCTGAACCCGGACGTACTCACGCTGGATGTGGAAATGCCGCGCATGGATGGGCTGGAGTTCCTCGAAAAGCTCATGCGTCTGCGCCCCATGCCGGTGGTGATGGTCTCCAGCCTGACCGAGCGCGGGGCCGACGTTACGCTGCGTGCGCTGGAACTGGGGGCGGTTGATTTCGTGACCAAGCCCAAACTCGGCGTGGCTGAAGGTCTTGAGGAGTATGCACAGGAGATTGTTGCCAAGATCCGCGCAGCGGCGCGTAGCCAGGTGCGCAAACGCTCGGCCGGGCCGCATGTGCCGTTGGTGGTGCCTTCCAGCATCAAGGGCGCCAGCGAGAAGCTGATCCTGCTTGGGGCTTCAACTGGTGGCACCGAGGCGATCAAGGATGTGCTCCTCGACATGCCACCCAGCTGCCCGCCGATCGTGATCGTGCAGCACATGCCTGCCGGCTTCACAGCCTCTTTTGCCAAACGCCTGGATGGTCTGTGCCGAATCTCCGTGAAGGAAGCACAGAGCGGTGAGCGCATCGTGCCCGGCCACGCCTACATCGCGCCCGGTGGGCGCCATCTGGTACTCAAGCGCAGCGGTGCGTTCTACCTCACCGAACTGAACGACGATGAACCGATGAGTCTGCACCGACCTTCGGTGGACAAGCTGTTCCATTCCGCTGTGCCTAATGTGGGCGCCAACGCGGTAGCGGTGCTGCTCACCGGCATGGGCAAGGACGGTGCGCAGGGCATGCTGGCCCTGAAGCAGAAGGGCGTCTATACGGTGGCGCAGGATGAAGCCAGTTGTGTGGTGTTCGGCATGCCGCGCGAAGCCATCCAGCTCGGCGCCGCTGATGCGGTGCTGGATCTGGGCAAGGTTGCTGAGCACGTGCTGGCGCGCTTTGGCGCGATGGCGCGCTGATGGGGTGTCGGGAAGGAGGCTTGAAAAGCAGAAAGCCCGCGCGCAGCGGGCTTTCCGTGGCACTGAACGGTGTCAGGCTTTCTGTGGAGCCAGCGCTCCGGAGCTGGCGGCTTTCCTGGCGTGGGCGCGATTGACGTAGACCTTCATCGCGATCGACACGATTAGGGCGAAGGCAAAGACACCCGCAAATACCTGCATCATCGCGGCGTAGCTGCCCGTCTGCTCGCGCAGGAAGGACGCGAAGCTCGAGCCGATCATGCCGGCCATGGCCCAGGCTGTCAGCACGTAGCCGTGGATGGCCGAGATTTGCTTGGTGCCGAAGAGATCGCCGATGTAGGCCGGCAGGGTGGAGAACCCCCCGCCGTAGCAGCTCATGATCGCGTACAGCACCACCTGGAAGATCAGCACGGCGGACAGGGTTGGCAGCAGCCAGAAGGCCAGGATCTGGAAGGCGAAAAAGGCGATGTAGGTGTTCGGGCGGCCCAGATAGTCGGAGGCCGAGGCCCAGCCAATACGGCCCAGACCGTTGAACACGCCGATCAGGCCGACGATTGCGCCTGCAGCGATGGCGCTCATGCCGGTCACCTCCTGCGCCAGGGGCGACGCCACCGAGATCACTGCGATGCCGCAGGTGATGTTGATGAACATCATGATCCACAGGCCGTAGAAGGGCTTGGTGCGCACCGCTTCGTTGGCGGTGATGTTGGAAAGATCTTCCTTGATCTTCTTGCCGGCCACTGCGCCGCTCCAGCCAGCAGGCTTCCAGTCCTTGGGCGGCGGCTCAAGGTAGCGGGCTGAGGCGATCATCACGACCAGGTACACCGAGCCCATGATGAAGAAGGTGGTGGAGACGCCCACGTTCTCGATCAGCTTGGCCATGATCGGTGCGGCGATCATCGAGGCGAAACCGAAGCCCATGATGGCCATACCGGTGGCCAGACCGCGACGGTCCGGGAACCACTTCACCAGCGTCGAAACAGGTGTGACATAACCGGTGCCCAGGCCCATGCCGCCGATCACGCCGTAGCAGAGGTAGAGCAGCCACAGGTTGCCGATCTTGGTGGCCACCCCGGCGCCGAGCAGGCCTACGCCCCAGAGGATCGCGGAGACTGTGCCGGACACGCGCGGGCCGCGCTTCTCGACGAAGTGGCCCATTACCGCGGCCGACATGCCGAGGAAGAAGATCGCAATGCCAAAGGTCAGGTTGGCTTCCTTCAGGCTCCAGCCGAAGGCCGCTTGCAGGGGTTTGGAGAACACGCTCCAGGAGTAGGCCGAGCCGATGCAAATATGGATGCCGACTGCGGCCAGTGCGATGAGCCACCGGTTCTTCATGGGATACCTCTGAAATGAATTCTGCAAATGCAGCGAGCAAAGTCTCATCCAGGCGGGTGGGCAGCAGTTTGATGGCAATCAAACCAGCTAGAAGCTAATTTAATGGACTCATTAATATTTCTGTTCAACAAACGGCCGCGTATTGATGCGCTGCAGGGTCAGCGAGCGTGTCGGCTCCGGCATTTGGGCGGCGCTCAGGATTTTCCGGTGAGGCTGAAGCACACCGTATTGCCGCCCGCCTTGCGGGCCTGTTGCATGGCGCGCTGGGCGCTGTTGAGGAGGGTTTCGGCACTGCGTGCATGCTGCGGGAAGAGGGCGGCGCCGATGCTCACGGTGATGCTGATGTGGCGATTGTTGATCACGAAGTCCTGGCTCAGGGCTGCGTGCAACTTGTGGGTGACGAGGTGGGCATCCTCATCGCTGGCGAGGGTGGACAGCAGCAGGGTGAAATCGTCCGAGCCGAAGTGGGAGACGGTGTCCGAGTCGCGTATGGTGCAGCTGAGGCGCTCGGCAATCTCGCGCAGCAGCTTGTTGCCCACGGCCTGACCAAAGTTCTCATTCACGCTCCTGAAGTTGTCCACATCCACGCACAGCAGGGCGAGGGTTTCGCGTTTGCGCTTGGCCATGCGCAGGGCCTGCTGAAGGCGATCGAAGAACAGGGTGCGGTTGGGCAGGCCGGTCTGCGCGTCGACCTGGGCCATGCCTTGCAGGCGTTCGCTGGCCGTCTTGCGTTCGGTGATGTCGCTCATGGTGCCGATCATGCGTGCGGCCGCACCGGTAAAAGTGCGCGCCACGACCATGCCGCGCGCGGCCACCCAGTGCCACTGGCCGTCTTCGCCCTGCATGCGGTGCTCGCTGAGATACTGACTGCTCTTGCCATCCAGGCAGGCCTGCATGGCAGCGCGTTCCTGACTCTCGTCCTCGGGGTGGATGATGGCTTTGGCGGCTTGCCCGGCGGATACGCCGAGTATTTCGTCGCAGCGCGGCGAGAAGCTGATCTGGCCGCTCTTCAGATCCCAGTCCCAAACCCCGTCGCCGGAGCCTTCGAGGGCGAAGCGCCAGCGCTCTTCGGCTTCCTGCAACGCGTCTTGAAGGCGCTCGACCTCATTGCTGCTGCGACGCCTGCCCGCCGACAAATGCATGCAGAGATAGAACAGCAGGGCCGCCAGCACGGCGCCGAGCAAGGCAACCGGTTTGGCTGGATCCCCCCCGATACGGCTGTTGAAGGTGGGCAGGGCGTTGATCTGCAGCGGCCAGATACGCTCGCCAAGGCGCAGCTCGCCGCTGTAGCTCAGATCCGTGGCGACAGCCACCGGGGCGCTGCTGCCCGAGGCTGGGGAGAGGCGGGTTTCGGCACTGTTCTGAGCTCCGTCGGTGATCAGCAGTTCGAGATCGTCGGCCTTCTGGCCGAGTGTTTCATGTAGCCATTCGCGCATCGAGAAGGCTGCGACCAGCCAGGCCTGCAGATGGGTGCGGCGCTCCGCAACGCTGAGCGCAGGCTCGCCCGGAGTAAATAGGGGGCTGGCGATGATGAAGCCGGGCTTGAACTCGCTGCCGTCCGCCCGGAGGGTGAGGCTCCCCGAGAGGCTGGGGCTGCCGGCATCGCGGGCTAGGGTCAGGATGCGTTGCTGTTCAGGGTCGGCAAACAGATCTTGGCCGAGCTGTGTGAGACGGGCACCCTGAGCGTTCAGGGCGAGGCTGACCGGGGCGTAGAGCGGGCGCTCGCCGGCGGGGCTGATATCGAAACCGCTGCCGGTTTTCTGGCGCTGGCTGGCGAGAAAATTGTCGCGCTGCTCAAGGGTCACCAGCGGGCTGATGCTGAGGCTCTCGAGCCCGTTGAGGCCGGCTGTTGGCAGTTGCGGGGCGAGAAAGCTTGCCAGGGTGTTGCCGTTGCCGCTGGCGTAGTGGGCCTGGGCGCTGCGCAGCAGGCGGGCGCTCCGATCAAGCTGTTGCTGGAGCAGGTTTTGCGTTTCATTGGCAAGATGGCTGAACGTGGCTTCGCGGCGGGACAGATAGTCGCCGTGCAGCTGATGCCAGGCAAAGCCGGTGAATACCAGAGTGAGCAGACTGGCAACTGCAGGCAGGGCAAAGCTGCGGAAATGGAGCATGGCGTGTCTCGTGTGGATTAAGCCCTGAATGCCGGCGGCGGCCTGCACAGATATCGAGCCTGGTCTTGAATTGAGAAAATAACAAAACTGTTAAAAATGCGCCTGGCAGTCTGTCACACCGGGTTGTCGTTTGTTTGCGTTGCGCCTTGCGCGGCTACACTTCGGTCAGCTGCCTCGCAGCCGGTTGTAGCCCAGAACTTAGCCTGTTCCGCACTCTTCGGGAGTCTCCATGCCCTTGTCGCTGTCAAAGCCTTTTCTGTTCCGCCAGCAAGCCCTGATTGGTGGCCTTTGGTGTCAGGCGGATTCGGGCATGCTGCAGCCGATTTACAACCCGGCCAGCGGCGATTTGCTGGGACACGTGCCGCACATGGGCGCCGAGGAAGCGCGGCGTGCCATCACGGCAGCCGTCGAAGCCCAGAAGGCCTGGGCCAGGCGAACGGGCCACGAGCGAGCGCGCGTGCTGCGGCGCTGGTTCGAACTGGTCCTGCAGCACCAGGAGGACCTGGCTCGCCTGCTTACCCTTGAGCAAGGCCGTCCGCTAGCCGAGGCCCGGGGTGAGATTGCCTATGGTGCAAGTTTCATCGAGTGGTTTGCCGAAGAGGCCAAGCGCAGCTATGGCGATGTGATTCCCTCACCGCAGGCGGACAAGCGTCTGGTGGTGATCCGTCAGCCTGTGGGCGTGGTGGCGGCAATCACGCCCTGGAACTTCCCGAATGCGATGATCACGCGCAAGGCGGCACCGGCGCTCGCGGCGGGCTGTGCTGTGGTCCTCAAGCCTGCGCCGCAGACCCCTTTCTCGGCCCTGGCACTAGCCGCGCTGGCCGCTGAGGCCGGCGTGCCGGCCGGAGTGCTGAATGTCGTTACCGGCGATGCTGCGGCCATTGGCGAAGCCCTCACCGCCAGCCCGCAAGTGGCCAAGCTGAGTTTTACCGGCTCGACCGCTGTCGGGCGCAAGCTGCTCGCCCTGTGTGCGAATACGGTCAAGCGCGTATCGCTGGAGCTGGGCGGTAATGCACCGTTCATCGTGTTCGAGGATGCCGATCTGGACGCCGCAGTGGAGGGCTGCATCGCGTCCAAGTTTCGTAACAATGGTCAGACCTGCGTGTGCGCCAACCGCATTTACGTGCAGGACGGCGTCTATGAAGCCTTCGCTCGCAAGCTGGCCGATGCCGTGCGCAAGTTGCGCGTGGGCAACGGACTGGAGGAGGGCGTGAGCTTGGGGCCGCTGATCGATCAGCGCGCCGTGCATAAAGTTGAGGCGCATGTGGCTGATGCGCTGGCGCAGGGGGCTCAACTGGTTCAGGGCGGTACGCGTCACGCGCTTGGGCACGGCTTTTTCGAGCCGACGGTGCTGGTCGAGGTCACCCAGGCCATGCGCATCGCGCAAGAAGAAACCTTTGGTCCGGTGGCGGCATTGTTCCGCTTCCAGAGCGAGCGTGCCTTGCTGGAGATGGCCAACGCCACCGAGTATGGTCTGGCGGCCTACTTTTACAGTCGCGATCAGGCGCGCTGCTGGCGGGTGGCCGAGGCGCTTGAGTGCGGCATGGTGGGCATCAATACCGGGCTGATTACCAATGAGGCGGTGCCCTTCGGGGGCGTCAAGCAGTCCGGCCTTGGCAGGGAAGGCTCGCGCTATGGCCTCGATGAGTACCTTGAGCTCAAGTATCTGTGTTTTGGCGGCCAGGGCTGAGTAAGCCGGGGGCTGAACCTGCTGCGACGCAGCGTTTTTGGCTTTGTTGCGGCGGCGTGACTATTTCGTCACAGGTCTTGGAGAATTTTGTGTCTTTGGTGTTGTTACCGGTTGCAAAGGAATTCTGATATCGGTAACACTTCCATGGTCGCGGTCACATAAATGCCGCGTGGGCATGTCAGAACATGCCTGACAGGTTTGTCGACAACGAGCGGCAGCCGCACCATAAAAATGGAAGTGAAGGAGATACAAGATGGCAGTAACAAGGAATATCAGCAGCCTGCTGGCTGTGCTGATGGCCGCAGGCTTGGCCGCGTGCGGCGGTGGTGGCAGCAGCGATTCTTCCAGCAGCACTGCAGCAAGCAGCAGCGCCAGCTCGGCGACCACCAGCAGCGCCAGAAGCTCGGCAGCTGCCAGCGCTACGAGCGCCACCAGTTCTGCAGCCGCCAGTGCCGCTAGTTCCACGGCCACCAGTTCGGTTGCAGCCAGCTCCGCTGCTGCCAGTAGCGCTGCGACGTCTAGTGCCGCAGCGTCGAGCACCAGTTCTGTTCTGGTGCCGGCCAACGGTGCGACCGGCGCCTATGTCGACACCACGCTGCAGATCACCTTTGACTCCGCCCCGACGCTCGGCAGCAGTGGTTACATCTATGTGTACAAATCGAGCGACAACACCCTGGTCGACAAGATCAGCCTGAATGTCTTCTCGACCGGCTCCTGGGCCGATGATGCAACGGCTAGCACGCCCGCCCTGACGGCTAGCGCGCTGAGCACCTACAACACCACCACCCTGCCGCTGCTTGCCACGGCCAACACTGAGGTCGACAAGATCGGCAACGTCAGTACCCTGACGCAATACCGCTGGGTGCTGTATCGCCCGGTCACCATCTCGGGCAAGACCGCCACCATCAAGCTTCACGACAACAAGCTGGCGCCGTCCACCGGCTACTACGTGCTGATGGATAGTGGTGTGCTGAACGGCAACATCAATGGCTCGGCCTACAACGGCATCTCCTCGTCTTCCGTGTGGGGCTTTACGACCAAGGCTGACCCCGTATCAACGACTGATATCGTGGTCGATGACGATGGCTCCGCGGATTATCGGACCGTGCAGGGCGCGCTCAACTGGCTGCTCAAGAACTGTGGTGGCACGAATGCCAGCACGACTTGTGGCACAAGTGCCAAGACGATCACGATCAAGAACGGCACCTATACCGAGATGCTGTACGCCCGCAATCTCAACAACCTGACCATCAAGGGTGAAACGCGCGACGGGGCAATCGTTCAGTACGACATGTACAACGATTTCAATCCGGGCACCGGTGGCAGTGCCACGCTGGCCACGGTTACGGGCACCAATCTGGCCGCCGGCAAGGCCCAGAAAGCCAAGGATGGTCTGTATCGCGCTTATCTGGGTGGTGGTCGTCCGGTCTTCCTGGTCGAAGGTTCCGATCTGCTCAACCTGACCCAGTTCACGCTGCAGAACACGCACGTGAAGGACGCCAGCTACAACAACCAGGCCGAGACGATCTACTACAACAGTTCGACGCTGAACGGCTCGCGCCTGACAGCCAGCTACATGAATTTCTTCAGCACTCAGGACACGATTCAAGCCAAGGGCTGGACCTGGATCTACAAGTCCCTGGTCAAGGGCGACGTGGACTACATCTGGGGTGCCACCTTTGCAACCCTGATTGAGGACAGTGAGTTGCGCACGGTTGTCGACACCAGTGATCCGACGAAGGGCGGCTATGTGATCGAGGCGCGTGCTGCCTACGGTTACCCCGGTTTCGTGGTGCTCAACAGCAGCCTGACAAAGGAAGCTGGTGTGCCGGACAACACGACGATGCTGGCACGGCAGGCGGGAACCTTTGCGGTAGCCACCTATTGCAACACCATGATGACCTCGGGTTCGCTCGGGAATGCCAACTACGGGTGCAACAATGTGGCCTTCATCAATACCAAGATGGGCACCCATATCAATACGGCTGGCTGGGACTACACCTACGTCCCTCCGATCACATCGGCGACCACGACCACCGGCTATCGTGAAAGCGGCAGCATGAACCTGAGTGGTGCAACGCTGGACGTGAGTGGCCGCAGCCTGACCTATGCCAGCACGACGCAGGACCTCTCCGGCCTGAACGCGACAGCCAAGGTCTTTGCCCAGTGGAACAGCAATGCCGGCTGGGCGCCGACGGCGGCAAGCTGCACAACGTCTGCCTGTACGACATCGAAGTAAGCTGAGAAGCGTGAAACCGAACGGCCGGGGCAACCCGGCCGTTTTTCTTTGGAGGCTAGCCATGGCCGGCTAAAATGCGCCGGAACGTTTCTCGCCCCGGAAAGAACAGCATGCAAAAAATCACCCTTACCCGCCCTGACGATTGGCACCTGCACCTGCGCGATGGAGCTTCCTTGCACGTCACCGTGGCGGACGCCGCGCAGCGCTTCGGCCGCGCCATCATCATGCCCAACCTGCGCCCGCCGGTCACCACCGTGGAGCAGGCGGCTGCCTACCGCGCACGCATCCTCGCCGCCGTACCGGCCGGGCTCAAGTTCGAGCCTCTGATGACGTTGTACCTGACAGACAACACCTCACCCGATGAGATCGCTCGTGCCAAAGCCTCCGGCTTCATCCATGCGGTGAAGCTGTACCCGGCCGGCGCCACGACCAATTCGGATGCCGGGGTGACGTCGATCGAGAAAGTCACCGGCGTGCTCGAGCGCATGGAAGAACTCGGTCTGGCTCTCTGTGTTCATGGCGAGGTGACCCATGGTGACGTGGATGTTTTTGATCGCGAGTCTGTCTTTATTGACCGCGTGCTGGCGCCGCTGGCGCAACGCTTCCCGCGTCTGCGCACGGTGTTCGAACACATCACGACGCGCGAGGCGGCGCAGTATGTGAGTGGCGCCGGTGAGCATGTGGCTGCCACGATCACGGCACACCACCTGCTGATGAACCGCAACGCAATCTTTGCCGGCGGGATCCGCCCGCATCACTATTGCCTGCCGGTGCTCAAGCGCGAAGTGCATCGTCAGGCGCTGCTCGAGGCGGCGATTTCGGACAACCCGCGATTCTTCCTCGGCACGGATTCTGCACCGCACGCCAAGAGCACCAAGGAAGCCGCTTGTGGCTGTGCCGGTTGCTACACCGAGCATGCTGGCATCGAGTTGTATGCCGAAGCTTTCGAGTCCGCCGGGGCGCTGGACAGGTTGGAGGCGTTTGCGAGTTTTAACGGGCCGGACTGGTATGGCCTGCCGAGAAATGCCGACACGATCACGCTGGCCAGAGAAGCTTGGAGTGTGCCGGCGACGATGGATTATTTGCCGGGCGATCCGCTGGTGCCGCTGCGTGCGGGCGAGACGGTGGCCTGGCGTCTGGTGTGAGGAAATCAGAATGAAGAGGCTGTCCTTCCTGTTGTTGCCTGCCGCGATGTTGCTGACGGGCTGCGAGAACAATGCGGCCTCTTATTCAATCGACGAGAGCAAGAACCATTCGATCAGCCTGGTGCGCGAGCAGAACCTGCCCTGGTTCGGTGAGGTGCATCAGCGCTTTGTCATTGCGCGTTTTCCCGAGTGTCAACGTCGTTACGACATTGCAGCGACCGGTACTGGGATGGCCAAGCTTGATCTATACGAAGTTGCTCCACGCCTGTATGCCGCTCAGCAGGGCAAGGCTTGGTATGCACTGGGAACCGAGCAGTGCGTGGTCCAGACCTTCAAGCCGGAGGACCGGCCGACCAGCCCACCCGGCCGGCTGGTCGGCAGTTTCGTCAAGAAAGAAGGGGCTCTGGTCTTCGAGCCGGCCGTGCCCTGAGGGGCGGCTCCCGGCGCCGTCTCTGTGATCCATTCGGCTTGAGGCCGACAGGAGCTCGCTGCCGATCATTTTTGTGCAGCGGGTTTCTGCAAGGCCCGGCCCAACATTCCTTTCGTAGTGTGCGGAGGCGGTCAGCCGGTTTCGCATCTTCCGCTCTGGCCTACGTGGTGACGCGGATTGCCTCTTGCAGGTGAGCAGCGGAAACTTCCGGCTTACTCCAACCGGGTTTCACGCTTTGCCCGCCGACGTTTTCTCCCTGCCGCAGCTCTTCGGCTATGCCACTTTTGTGCTGGGCATGGTTAGTTTCTCCCGCAAGCAAGATCATCAGTTCCGCAAGTGGCTGACCCTGCAGAACTTTGTGTACGCCGTGCACTTCATCCTCATGGGTAACGTGGCCGCCACGGCAGGTATGCTACTGTCGATTGCGCGCAATCTATTGTCGATGCGCACCCGCTCCCTGTGGGTGGCGGGCGTGCTGTTGGCAGCCAACTTCGTGCTGGCCTTCTTCGTGGTGAAGAGCGCCTGGAATGTATTCCCGCTGCTGGCTGCTGCGGTGGCCACCATTTCGATGTTCCGCTTCAGCGGGCTGCAACTGCGCTACGGCATGCTCGGCGCGACCCTGCTGTGGCTGGTCAATAACATCCTGATGGGCTCGATCGGCGGCACGGCGATGGAGCTCATGATTACCGCGATCAGCTGTTCGACGATCTGGCGCCTGCGCCGCGAGCAGCCACCTGCCTGAGATTCAGGACGAGATGAAAGGCTGGGTGTCGAGCTTCCACTTGGCCGGGTCTTCGTGACCGACGATGCGGTCAGCGCCGCCACTGCCCATCGGGCGCGACAGATCCAGATCGTAAGGTTCGACGCGGTGGCCAGTCTTGGCGTTGAAAATGACCTTCAGGCGGGGTTGCAGCAGGTTGGTGTCGTTCTGCTCTAGCACCACACCGAGACGGCCTGATTCCAGCTTGACCAAGGCGCCGACCGGATAGATACCGACACAGCGGATGAAGGCCTGGACCAGCTTCGGATCGAAGTGGAAGGCGCTCCATTCGTGCAGCTTGCGCAGTGCGTCGGTGGCCGGGATGCCGCGGTGGTAACAGCGGTCAGCCGTGATCGCGTCATACACGTCCACGATCGAAGACATGCGGACCAGTTGTGGGATCTGCTCGGGCTTGAGCTTGTCCGGATAGCCATTGCCATCCATGCGTTCATGGTGGTGAAGGGTAATATCCAGCGGGATCGGGCCGATTTCGGGGGACTTGAGCAGGATTTCGTAGCCGTCGCGCGGGTGGCGCTTGATGAGTTCGAACTCCTCGTCCGTGAGTTTGCCTGGCTTGTTCAGCACCTCGTCGGGCACCAGTGCCTTGCCGGTGTCGTGCAGCAGGCCGCCCATGCCGGCGAGGCGGGTGGTTTCGGCGTCCAGGTTCATGGTGCGGCAGAAGGCTACGAGCAGGGCGCACACGCTCACGCAGTGCAGGAAGGTGTAGTCGTCCTTGTTCTTGATAGTGAGCAGGCCGAGGATGGCGCCGCTATTGCGCAGGATGGACTCGGTGATGTTCTCCACCACGTGATCGACCTGCTCGACCTCTACTGCGCGGCCTAGGCGGGCATCTGCCATCACGTTGCGCACCAGCGCCTGGGCGCGACCCTTGATGGCGTAGGCGCGCTGGATTTCCTCGTCGCGCGTGGCGTGGATGATCACGGGCTGCTCGGCCGTTACCAGCGCGATCAACTCTTCCTGCAGGCTGTCCCGAACCTCGTCCTCGGTTGGCGCATCTGGTACATCAAGGCCCTTGTCGGTGTCGATATAGACATAGTGGATGCCAGAGTCGAGCACCTTCTCGATCTGAGCGTCGCTGGCGAGCTTGAATTGGTTCTTCAGGAATGGATGGCTCAGCCAGTCGCAATCCAGTTCGTGGATGAACATGCCGACTCGGAGTTCCTGGCTTGGAATTTTCTTGATCATGCCGACTGACCTTGTGCGGAATTTTCTGTGCTTCTCGTACTAACGGCTCAGCGGTGCGGAAATGAAGTCCCGGAAAACCCAGCGTTTGCCGCCCCGCCCCGTATAATCACGGCGGGAAGTTCGTCAGGCAGTCGCTGTGTGCTTCGGCGCATGGAGGAAAGTCCGGGCCCCGCAGGGCAGGATGCCGGCTAACGGCCGGGCGCCGTGAGGCGACGGAAAGTGCAACAGAAAACATACCGCCGATGGCTCCGCAAGGAGATCAGGTAAGGTTGAAATGGTGTCAAGCCGAGCGTCAGCAAGGTTTGGCGCATTGCGCAAGCAGTGCGGGGTAAGAGCCCACCGCAGCTCCTGGTGACAGGGCTGGCTAGGTAAACCCCATCCGGGGCAAGGCCAAATAGGGGGGCGTTGATGTGGCCCGCAGAGCCCCCGGGTAGGCTGCTAGAGCGGCACGGTAACGTGTCGCCCAGAGGAATGACTGCCCCGTCGGTGCAAGCCGGCGCGACAGAACCCGGCTTATCGACGAACTTCCCCCTCCGTTTCTCCTCGCGCAACGCACCCTTTGCGCAGCCCCTCTCCTTTTGTTCTTGTCTGCCAAGGCTTTGGCTTGTTTGCTGCCGTGAGGCTTGTTGTCCTCTGTTTGGCGCCGCTGGCCGCCGCACCAGCCTCCTGTCCGCAAGTCCTTGTTCGCGCGCCGCTTTTCCCCGGCGAGCGAGCTTGACCGCGCTTTTCTTTCCAACTAGAGTGGAGCGAAGTGGGATAAAAGGGATAAAAGTGGGTTGGTGTGGCGCTTGGCTTGTGCGCTGGCCTGCTCCCTGTTCCGGGGTCAATGAGGGGGATGGATGTCTTTCCAGGGTGCTTCAGTGCTCAGTCTCGATGCGAAGGGTCGCTTAAGCGTTCCGGCGCGGCATCGTGACGCGCTGATGGCGCGCTGTGGCGGCAACTTGGTCCTCACCACGCATCCGCATGGTTGTCTGCTGGTTTATCCGGCGCCGGAGTGGGAGCCGATTCGCGACCAGATCCTGGCCATTCCGAGCATGAATGTGGCTGCAGCCAACCTGCGCCGCCTGCTGGTTGGCAATGCGCTGGATGAATCCATGGATGCCAGCGGCCGGGTGCTGGTGGCACCCGAGTTGCGGGCCTGGGCCCAGCTGGACAAGCAGGTTCGCCTAATGGGGCTGGGTACCCATTTTGAGTTGTGGTCGGAAGCCGTCTGGCAGCAGAAGCAGGCCGAGGCGGCTGCGCAGTTCGCGAGCGGCGAGTTGCCGCCCGGATTTGAAAACCTCGTGCTGTGAGCGGCGAGTTCAGTCACATCACCGTCCTTCTGAATGAGGCGGTTGAGGCATTGGCGATCCGCCCGGACGGGGTGTACGTGGATGCGACCTTCGGACGCGGCGGGCACAGCGGGCGAATTCTGGCTGCGCTGGGGCCGGTTGGGCGGCTGATTGCGTTTGATCGCGATCCGCGCGCCATCGAGGCGGGCAGGGCGCTGAACGATCCGCGTCTGACGCTGGTGCATGAGCCTTTCTCGGCCTTTGCCGGGGAGCTGGATGCGCTCGGGGTCGGGGCGGTGGATGGGGTGTTGATGGATTTGGGGGTGTCGTCACCGCAGTTGGATGACGCGAGCCGGGGCATGAGTTTCAGGTTTGATGCGCCGCTGGATATGCGCATGGATCCGACGCGGGGTGAAACCGCAGCGGAGTGGCTGGCCCGCGCGAGCGTGGCCGAGATCTCCAATGTATTGAGGGAGTACGGAGATGAGCGGTTTGCTTACGCGATTGCAAAGGCGATTGACGCTGCTAGGCAGGGGGGCAATGTTGCTACCACAGGACAGCTTGCCGAGATCGTTGCGGCGACCGTCCGCACGCGCGAGCCGGGGCAGCACCCGGCGACGCGCACCTTCCAGGCTCTACGGATTTGCGTCAACCGCGAGCTTGAAGAGCTGTCGCTGATCCTGCCGCAGGCTGTGTCACGCTTGAAAACTGAGGGGAGACTGGTGGTGATTGCCTTCCATTCGCTGGAAGACCGCATCGTGAAGCGCTTCATGCGTGATCACGCGAAGCCGCCTGCGCTGCCGAAAGGCTTGCCGATTCGGGAAGCCGAACGTCCGCAGCCGCCCTTGCTGCTGGTTGGCGATGCGATCAAACCTTCGAAGGCGGAAGTGGCCGCCAACCCACGTTCGCGCAGCGCCATCATGCGGGTGGCTGCGCGCAGTGCTTCGGCCTGGGAGTATGCGGGATGATCCGTTTCACCGCTTTCCTGATGATTGCTGTCGTGGCCAGTTCGCTCGGTGTAGTGGCCTCGCAGCACAGCTCGCGCAAGCTGGTCACCGCAATCGAGCGCGAGCAGGTGCGCACCCACAATCTTGAAGTGGAATGGACCCAGCTCGATATCGAGCAGCAGGCTGTAGCCGCATTGCCTACCGTCGAGCGCTTCGCTCGTAGCACCTTGCGCATGCAGGCTCCCGTCAGGGATGCCGAGATCACGCTGGACCCGGCAGGAGGCGGGCGCGGATGAAGCACACACACAGTTTCAATCACAATCCCCTGCTGTCGAAGCGCCTGCCAGAGTGGCGCGCCCGTTTGGTGCTGATCGCCCTGCTCAGCGGCTCGGTGGTGCTCGGCGCACGTGCCATGTATCTGCAAGGGGTGAACAAGGAATTCCTGCAGCGCAAGGGTGAGTCGCGTTACGCCCGTACGCTGGAGCTCTCCGCCAACCGCGGCAAGGTGGTGGATCGCAATGGCGATACCCTGGCCACCAGTACTCCGGTCAAATCCATTGCAGTTATTCCTGACATGGCGCAGCTGGGCGCGGGCGAGGTGGCTCAGCTCGGCAAGATCCTTGATCTGAACCTGACGGACATCAATCGCAAGCTCGCCAGCGGCAAGGACTACGTGTTCCTGTCGCGCGCTGTGGCACCAGACGTAGCAGACCGGGTGATGGCGCTCAAGTTGCCCGGCGTGCAGGCGCAGGACGAGTACCGCCGCTACTACCCGACTGGCGAGATGGCCGCACATCTGGTGGGCTTCACCAACGTGGATGACCGTGGGCAGGAAGGCGTGGAGCTGGCCTTCAATGACATGCTGACCGGCAAGCCGGGCTCGCGCCGGGTGATCAAGGATCGTCGCGGCCAGATCGTGGAAGACGTGGAAACCATCCGTCGTCCTCAGGATGGTGGCAACCTGCAGCTGGCCATCGACGCCAAGATCCAGTATCTGGCCTATAGCGCGCTCAAGCAGGCTGTGCAGCAACACAAGGCCAAAGCCGGCTCCGCCGTGGTGCTGGATGCCAGGACCGGCGAAGTGCTGGCGCTGGTGAACAACCCGACCTACAACCCGAACAATCGGGTGAAACTCTCGGGCGAGCAGCTGCGCAATCGGGTGATGACGGACAGCTTCGAGCCGGGTTCGACGATGAAGCCTTTTGTGGCTGCAATGGCACTCGAATCCAATCGCTTCCGCGCCGATACCATGATCGATACGCTCGGCGGCAAGATGACCATTGATGGCGCCACGATCAGCGATTCACATTCGCATGGCATGCTGAGTGTGGCCCAGGTCATCCAGAAGTCCTCGAATATCGGCTCGGCGCGCATGGCCTTGGCCTTCCCGGCGCAGCACATGTGGGAGCTGTACGACGATCTGGGCTTTGGCAAGCCGCTCAAGCTGGGTTTTCCCGGTGAGGTGGGTGGCCGCTTGCGGCCCTGGAAAAGCTGGCGCCCGATCGAGCAGGCCACCATGGCCTATGGTCATGGCGTATCGGTAACGCTGATGCAGTTGGCGCACGGTTACATGGCTTTCGCGCGCGATGGCGAGCTGATCCCGCTCTCCCTGACCCGGGTGGATGCTCCGCCACTGCATGGACAGCGAGTATTCAGCCCGGAGGTGGCAAGACAGGTGCGGGCCATGATGGAAAGCGTCACCCAACCTGGCGGCACTGCTCCACTTGCGGCTGTGCCGGGCTACCGCGCTGCGGGCAAGACCGGTACTGCGTACAAACTTGAAAACGGCCGCTATACCAAGAAATACTTGGCGTCCTTCGTCGGTCTGGTGCCGGCTTCCGAGCCGCGTCTGATCGTGGCGGTGGCGATTGACGAGCCGAGTGTGGGGGGACACTACGGTGGCGATGTGGCAGCACCTGTGTTCTCACAGATTTCCGCTGGCGCCTTGCGTACGCTCGGGGTGCGTCCGGATGCGCCGATCACGCCGCAGCAGGTGGCGCAGCAGCAACTCGGCAAGAGCCGGGAGGCCATGTGACCAGTCCTCTGGCCGGCGCCATCATGGCCCTGCTTGCAGCCAGCGGTTGCCAGCCGAAGCGGGTGAGTGCCGACTCGCGCAAGATCCAGCCTGGTGATGTGTTCCTGGCGTATCCCGGGCATGCCAGCGATGGTCGCCAATACATCGCCGCTGCTGTTGAGCGTGGCGCCGCAGCGGTGCTGTGGGAGCGTGAAAATTTCGAATGGGATCCGGCCATTGCCGTCCCCAATCTGCCCGTTGATCGTCTGCGCCACATGGCTAGCGACATTGCCGACGAGGTTTTCGGAAGACCCTCCGAAGCCTTGTGGATGGTGGGCGTGAGTGGCACCAACGGCAAGACTTCGATCTCGCAGTGGATTGCCCGCGCAATGTGCGGGCTGGGGCGCAAGTGTGCGGTGATCGGAACACTGGGCTCGGGTTTCCCCGGGCGTCTGGTGCAGACCGGCAACACCACCCCGGATGCCATCGTGCTGCAGGAAGACCTGGCTCGTTTCCGTTCCGAAGGGGCTGAGGCGATTGCCATGGAGGTCTCGTCGATCGGTCTTGATCAGGGGCGGGTGGCAGGCTGTCGCATGGATGTGGCGGTCTTCACGAACCTGACCCGTGATCATCTCGACTACCACCACACCATGGAGGCCTATGCGGCCGCCAAGGCCAAGCTTTTCGACATGCCTGGCCTCAAGGCCGCGATCCTGAACTTTGATGATCTGATGGGGGTGATGCTGGCGCGCCGGCTGGCCGCCGCCGGCGTTGTTCAGGTGACTGGCTACAGCGTGATTCCGGACAACACCAGTGCCGCGCCCGCACAGCACATGCTGGTAGCAGAAAAACTGCGCACGACGCAGACGGGAATGCGTTTTACCGTGAGCTACGATGGACAGCGCGCCGAGATGAGCGTGGGCTTGGTCGGCCAATTCAATGTCTCCAATCTGCTGGCGGTGATCGGAGTTCTGCTGCACTCCGGTTACAGTTTCGAGCAGGCCATTGCGGCCAGCCGTGAGCTCACACCCCCGGAGGGCCGCATGCAGACCCTGGGCGGCATTGGCGAACCGCTGGTGGTGGTGGATTACGCCCATACGCCTGATGCGCTGGAGCAGGCGCTCCATGCGCTGGCCCACACTGTGGATTCACGGCAGGGCCAACTGTGCTGTGTGTTCGGATGTGGCGGTGATCGTGACCCTGGCAAGCGCGCCCTGATGGGCGAGGTGGCTGCCCGCCTTGCCATGAAGGTCGTCATTACCAGCGACAACCCGCGCAGCGAAGATCCGCACACCATCATCCGCCAGGTTGCCGAGGGCGCGCCACAGGCGCAATGCATCACGGATCGTGCTGAAGCTATCCGCAGCGCGGTGATGGCGGCGCATGCCAATGACGTAATCTTGGTTGCCGGCAAGGGGCATGAGGATTATCAGGAGGTGGCCGGCAAAAAACACCATTTCAGCGACGCGGAGCATGCCAGTGCAGCCCTGACTGCCTGGTCACGGGAGGCACGCGCATGATGCATCTGCAGGAAGCAGCTCTTGCCACCGGTGGCCGTTGCAACGGTGGCGATCCGCTGTTCTCGGCTGTCAGCACGGATACCCGCGCAGATCTGGGGGGGAAACTCTTCATCGCGTTGCGTGGCGAGCGTTTCGATGCCCACGATTTTCTCGCCCAGGCCGCCGCGCAGGGGGCGGTGGCAGCACTCGTTGATGAGCGTAGCGATCTGGTGGCACCGGCGGGGCTGCCGCTGCTGCGGGTGGCTGATACCCGCCTTGCGTTAGGCGCCTTGGCGGCGCACTGGCGTAACAAGTTTGTGCTTCCGCTGATCGGCGTGACCGGCAGCAACGGCAAGACCACGGTCAAGGAAATGTGCGCCGCGATTCTGCGTGCCTGGCTTGGCGGGGACACCGTGCTGGCGACCGAAGGCAACCTGAATAATGACATCGGCTTGCCGCAGATGTTGTTGCGCCTTTCGGCCAATCATCGGGCGGCCGTGATCGAAATGGGCATGAACCACCCGGGCGAGATCGCCTATCTGGCCGGGCTGGCGAAGCCGAGCGTGGCGATCGTGACCAACGCCCAGCGCGCACATCTGGCGGGTATGCGGGGGCTGCTCGCGGTGGCCGAAGAGAAAGGGCAGATCTTTGAGGCACTGAGCCCGGAAGGGGTGGCTATCATCAATGCCGATGATGAGCACGCCGCTTACTGGCTTGAGCAGCACGGCGCAGCGAAGGTGCTTGGTTTTGGGCTGACGCAGCCCTGCGACGTGACCGCCAGTCTCGAAGCGCGTGCCTTCGGCAGCCTGTTGAAGCTGCAAACCCCGCAGGGGGAGGCGAGTTTCGAATTGCCGGTGCCCGGCGTGCATAACGTGAGAAACGCGCTGGGCGCGATCGCGGCTTGCCTTGCTGCTGGCGCACCACTGGATGCCTGCGTGCGTGGCCTCTCCGGCTTCACTGGAGCCAAAGGCCGTCTGCAGCGCAAGGATGGGCCGGCTGGCGCGATCTTGCTGGACGACACCTACAACGCCAATCCGGACTCGGTGCGTGCCGGCATCGACGTATTGGCTGCTACGCCCGGGGGCAAATTCCTGGTGCTCGGCGATATGGGTGAAATCGGCGAGATGAGTGCCCAGTATCACGACGAGATCGGCGGCTATGCCAAGAGTGCCGGCGTGGATCGCCTGTTCGCCCTGGGCGAGCAGAGCGCGCTGGCGGCCAATAATTTCGGCCCGGGCGCAGAGCATTTCACGAGCGTCGATGAACTGGCTGCGGCCTTGCGACCGCTGCTGGCGCCCGACGTGGTGGTGCTGGTGAAGGGCTCGCGCTTCATGCGCATGGAACGTGTGGTCGAGGCGCTGTGCTCGCCTCGAGAAAAGGACTGACAAGGGATGCTACTCAAACTTGCGCTCTGGCTCGGGCAGGATATCCGTGCTTTCAATGTGTTCGGCTACATCACGCTGCGCACGATGCTGGCGGCACTGACGGCGCTGCTGATTTCCTTCATTTTCGGCCCGCCGCTGATCCGCTGGCTGGCGGCCAAGAAAATCGGCCAGGCCGTGCGTGATGATGGCCCCAAGAGCCATCTGACCAAGGCGGGTACGCCCACCATGGGTGGCGCCCTGATCCTGATTGCGATCGGCATCACCACCTTGTTGTGGGGGGATCTTTCGAACAAGTACATCTGGGTCGTGCTGGTGGTGACGCTGGGCTTTGGCGCGGTGGGCTGGGTAGATGACTGGCGCAAGGTAGTGCATCGCGATCCGAAAGGGCTGGCGAGCCGTTGGAAGTATTTCTGGACCTCAGCGATCGCACTGGGGGCTGCCGTGTTTCTCGCTTACAACGCCGAAACGCCAGCCCATACCGAGCTGATCGTGCCCTTCTTCAAGTCGGTGGCCTATCCGCTGGGCATTTTCGGTTTCATCGCGCTGACCTATTTCGTGATCAATGGCACCAGCCACGCGGTGAATCTCACCGACGGTCTTGATGGCCTGGCCATCATGCCGACCGTGATGGTGGCCGCCGCGCTGGCGATATTCGCTTATGTGGCGGGCCACAAGGGGTTCTCTGCCTATCTCGGCGTGCCCTATATCCAGGGCGCGGGGGAGCTGGCCGTGTTCTGTGGCGCGATGGCCGGCGCTGGCCTGGGCTTCCTGTGGTTCAACGCCTACCCGGCCGATGTTTTCATGGGCGACGTCGGCGCGCTGGCGCTCGGCGCTGCGCTGGGCACGGTGGCCGTAATCGTGCGTCAGGAAATCGTGCTCTTCATCATGGGCGGCCTGTTCGTCGCCGAGACGCTTTCAGTGATGCTGCAGGTGGCCTACTTCAAGTGGAGCGGTGGCAAGCGCATCTTCCGCATGGCTCCGCTGCATCACCACTACGAGCTGAGTGGCTGGAAGGAAACCCAGGTTGTGGTGCGCTTCTGGATCATCACCCTGATGCTGGTGTTGTTTGGCCTTTCAACCCTGAAACTGCGCTGAAATGAAACTGCAGGGCAACTATCTCGTACTGGGGCTGGGCGAATCCGGGCTGGCGATGGCACGCTGGCTCGTGCGCTGTGGTGCCCGTGTGCGGGTAGCTGATTCGCGCGCTACACCGCCTGGCGTCGATGCGCTGCGCCGCGATTGTCCGCAAGCTGAAATCCTCTGTGCGCCGTTTGTGGAAAGCCTGCTCGAAGGCATCGATTGCCTCGCGTTGAGCCCGGGCCTGTCGGTCAATGAGCCGCTGGTGCTGGCCGCGCGCGCGCGCGGCATCCTGATTACGGGCGAGATCGAGCTCTTCATCGCTGCACTTGCAGCCATGGGGGAGCGGCAGCGCTGCAAGCTGGTCGCCATCACCGGCACCAATGGCAAGACCACCACCACCACGCTGGTGGGTGAGCTCGCGCGGGCCGCAGGGCGCGAGACCGCGGTGGCCGGCAATATTTCGCCCGCCGCGCTGGACGAACTCATGCGCCGCCTCGACGCCGGCAAGTTGCCCGAGGTGTGGGTTCTGGAGCTCTCAAGCTTCCAGCTGGAAACCACCGTTGCGCTGCATGCCGATGCTGCGGCGGTGCTGAATGTGACGGACGATCACCTCGATCGCCATGGTGCCATGGCTGCTTATGCCGCAAGCAAGGCCGGCATCTTCAACGGCCATGCGGTGCAAGTGGTGAATCGCGAGGATCACTGGGCCAGTCGCATGTTGCGCGATGGCCATCGTCAGATCAGTTTCGGACTGGGCCAGCCTCCGGCAGGCGAGGACTTTGGCGTCATCAAGCATGCTGGCGAGCGCTGGCTGGCGCGCGGGCAAGAGCCACTGATGCCGGCGGCCGACGTTCCTCTGGCGGGGGACCACAATCTTGCCAATGTGCTGGCCGCGCTGGCGCTGTGCGTGGCCATCGATCTGCCCTTGGCACCATTGCTGCTGGCCGTGCAGAGCTTCAAGGGCTTGCCGCACCGGGTTGAGCGGGTGGCCGGGCGTGAAGATGGTGTGGTGTTCTACGACGACTCCAAGGGAACCAATGTAGGCGCCACCCTGGCGGCCCTTCAGGGTTTGGGGCGTAAGGTGGTGCTGATTGCCGGCGGAGACGGGAAGGGCCAGGATTTCTCGCCGCTCACCGAGGCCTTGCGCCAGCACGCGCGCGCGGTGGTCCTGATCGGTCGCGACGCGACCCGCCTGGAGGAGGAGACGCGCGCCAGCGGTGCTGACTATGTGCATGCGGCAAGCATGGAGGAGGCGGTGCGGGTGGCAAATGCCAAAGCGGCGGCCGGCGATGCCGTGCTGCTCTCGCCAGCTTGCGCCAGCCTCGACATGTTCCGCAACTATGCGCATCGTGCCGAGGTTTTCATCACGGCGACACTGGCTTTGCCGGGGGTGAAGCCATGAGGAGCATGAGCCTGCGTGCCGGCTTCGGTCTCTTTGGCGAGCGCGGCTTGGGCGAGAACCGGCTCGGTGGCGTTGTGCGTCCGGCGGGCGAGCTCGATCCGCTGCTGTTCTGGTCCTCGGCCTTGTTGCTGCTGTTCGGCCTGGTGATGGTGTATTCCTCGTCGATTGCGTTTGCCGAGGGCAGTCGCCTGTCCGGGCACCAGGCGCACTTCTTCTTGCTGCGCCATACGATCTTTCTGGTCATGGGTCTGGTAGCGGGCGCCATTGCCTTTCAGGTGCCGGTGCGTAGCCTGCAGAAACTGGCGCCCTGGCTGGCCGGCTTAGGGTTGCTGGGGTTGATTCTGGTGCTGATTCCGCACATCGGCCGCGAGGTGAATGGTGCGCGGCGCTGGATTCCGATGGGCTTTGCCAATATCCAGCCGTCCGAGCTGATGAAGCTTGCGGTCGCGCTGTATGCGGCGGATTACACGGCGCGCAAGCTGCCGGACATGAAGAGTTTCAAGCGCGCCTTCCTGCCGATGTTCGGCATGATCGTGATGGTGGGGGCTTTGCTGCTGCGTGAGCCAGACTTCGGCGCCTTCGTGGTGATTAGCTGCATCGCCTTCGGTATCCTGTTTCTCGGTGGACTGAACGCACGCATCTTTGCCTTGCTGCTGGTGCTGGCGCTGATCAGTTTTGTTTTGCTGATCTGGCTCTCACCCTATCGGCGAGAGCGCCTGTTTGGCTTCTCCGACCCCTGGAAGGATGCCCTCGGCAGCGGTTATCAGCTCTCTCATGCACTGATTGCTTTCGGACGTGGCGAGTGGCTGGGCGTGGGCCTGGGCGGCAGCGTCGAAAAGCTCTTCTATCTGCCCGAGGCGCATACCGATTTCCTGCTCGCAGTGATTGCCGAGGAGCTTGGCTTCGCGGGTGTGCTGGTGGTCATCACCCTGTTCGCGATCCTCGTGCAGCGCGCCTTTGCAATTGCCCGCCGCGCCCATCAGCTTGAGCATCATTTTGCGGGCCTGGTCGCGCAAGGCATTGGTTTGTGGATCGGCGTGCAATCCTTTATCAACATGGGCGTAAACATGGGGGTGCTGCCGACCAAGGGCCTCACTCTGCCGCTGATGAGCTTTGGCGGTTCCGGCATCCTTGCTAACTGCCTGGCGCTGGCCATCCTCTTGCGTATTGATTGGGAAAATCGTCAGCCGCCTCGCGCCAGCGGTCTTGGCAGTTTCGACATGGCCGCTGCGCACCGTGTAGCAAGCCCCTCACGTGAAGGGATGGCGCCATGAGTCGCATGCCGAAATTGCTGGTGATGGCTGGGGGGACTGGCGGCCATATCTATCCAGGCATCGCGGTAGCCGAAGCGCTGCGCGCGCGCGGCTGGCAGATTGCCTGGATGGGGAATGAAGACCGCATGGAAGGCAAACTCGTGCCGCAGCGCGGATACGAACTGGCCTGGATTCGGTTCGGTGCCTTGCGCGGCAAGGGGCTGCTGGCGAAGCTGCTGCTCCCCCTGAATCTGCTGCGTGGTTTTTGGCAAGCCCTGCAGGCCATTCGACGGGTGAAGCCGGATGTGGTGCTGGGCATGGGCGGCTATGTGAGTTTCCCTGGCGGAATGATGGCGGCCTTGCTGGGCAAACCCTTGGTCGTACATGAGCAGAATTCGGTGGCGGGGCTGGCTAATCGTGTGCTGGCTAGTGTTGCCGATCGAGTGGCGAGTGGTTTTCCTGATGTGATCCGGGGGGGACACTGGCTTGGCAATCCGGTGCGTGCTGAGATCGCTGCAATCGCTGAGCCCACTTTGCGTTTTTCCGGGCGCACCGGGCCGCTGCGGATCCTGGTGGTCGGCGGGTCGCTGGGCGCCCAGGCGCTCAACACGGTTGTGCCGCGAGCGTTGGCCTTGTTGCCGCCGGGTGAGCGTCCGCTGATTACGCACCAGTCCGGCGCAAATCAGATCGAGGCCTTGCGCGCTGCGTATGCTGAGGCTGGCGTCGAGGGGGAATTGCTGCCTTTCATCGACAACATGGCCCAGCGTTATGCCGAGGCCGATCTGGTGATTTGCCGCTCCGGCGCGCTGACCGTAGCGGAACTTGCAGCCGCAGGGGTGGCCAGCGTGCTGGTGCCATTCCCGCATGCGGTGGACGACCATCAGACCGGCAACGCCCGATTTCTTTCCGAGCGGGATGCCGCGATCCTGATGCCGCAGTCCGAACTGACGGCGCAAGGGTTGGCCGGCTGGCTGGCGCGGGTCAGCCGTGAGCGCTTGCTTGAAATGGCCCGGGCTGCGCGTTCTTGTGCGCGCCCGCAAGCTGCGGCCGAGGTAGCAGAGCTGTGTGCGCATCTGTATCAGCATTGAGCCCGCGGGACGCGCACCTCTCTGGCAGGGTGGAAATCGTGTTTTCGCTGCAAAGCCAGACTGGCCGAGGGAGAGAGCCAGTCGGCGGCTGCGTCAAGAGGTGTCTTGAGGCTCGAAATTTGCGACACTGCGCCCCTCAACACGCGCGCGAGCGCGTCCCTTCCCTCGCTATTCCCACAGGCAGCTCCATGACCCGGATTTCCCGTGCCCGCACCGGAGTGCGCGCATGAAACACAAGATCAAACGCATTCATTTTGTAGGTATCGGCGGTGCCGGCATGAGCGGCATTGCCGAGGTGCTGGCCAATCTCGGCTATCAGGTCAGCGGTTCGGATCTCGCGCCGAGCGCCGCGACACGACGTCTGCAGTCCTGCGGTGTCAAGGTCAGCATTGGCCATGCCGCCGAAAATGTGGCGGACGCCCATGCGATCGTCGTATCTACGGCAGTGAAGAGCGACAATCCCGAGGTGATCTGCGCGCGCAGCCGGCAGATCCCGGTGGTGCCACGCGCCCAGATGCTGGCCGAGCTGATGCGCATCAAGCAGGGGGTCGCGATTGCCGGGACTCACGGCAAGACGACAACCACCAGCCTGGTCGCAAGCGTGCTGGCTGAAGGTCAGCTGGACCCGACCTTCGTGATCGGTGGCCGGCTCAATGCTGCGAGCGCCAATGCCAAGCTCGGCACCGGTGATGTGCTGGTGGCCGAGGCGGATGAGTCGGACAAGTCATTCCTGTTCCTGAGCCCGGTGATTTCGGTGATCACGAACATCGATGCCGACCACATGGACACATACGGCCATGACTTCTCTCAGCTGCGCCAGGCCTTCGTCGACTTCCTGAATCGCCTGCCTTTCTACGGCGTAGCCGTACTCTGCGTGGATGATCCGCATGTGCGCGAGATCATGCCGTTCGTGTCCAAGCAGATCGTGCGCTATGGTCTGGATCCTTCGGCACATGTCCGTGCGGAGAATGTGCGTGCGGTGGGCAGCCAGATGCATTTCGACTGCGTGCGCCAAAATGGCGAGACCACCCGCATCCCGGTGGTGCTGAACCTGCCTGGCATGCACAACGTGCTCAATGCGCTGGCGACGATTGCCGTGGCTACCGAACTGGGCGTGTCAGACGAAGCCATTCAGAAAGGCCTGGCCGAATTTCGCGGCGTTGGGCGGCGTTTCGAGCGTTACGGTGAAGCCGCGTTGCCGGACGGTGGTGTCTGCACGGTGATTGACGATTACGGCCATCACCCGGTCGAGATGGCGGCAACCATCGCAGCCGCGCGCGGCGCATTTCCGGACAAGCGCCTGCTGCTGGCTTTTCAGCCGCATCGCTACACCCGTACCCGTGATTGCTTCGAGGATTTCGTCAAGGTGCTCGGCACGGTTGATGCACTGGTCCTGGCCGAAGTCTATGCCGCTGGCGAAGCACCTATCGTGGCCGCCGATGGTCGCTCGCTGGCGCGCGCTCTGCGCGTTGCCGGCAAGACTGAGCCGGTCTTCGTGGAAGATATTGCCGACATGCCCGCCCGCATTCTTGAAGTGGCGCGGGATGGCGATGTAGTGATCACCATGGGCGCAGGCTCGATCGGCGCCGTGCCGGCGAAGCTGGTGGCCACGGATGCGTAACAAGGAAGCACTCGTGACAACAGATGTGAAGCTCTTCGGCAAGGTCGCTGTCCTGATGGGAGGGCCTTCGGCCGAGCGCGAAATTTCGCTGCTCTCCGGTAACGCCGTGTTGGCGGCTCTGCGCGCGGCTGGCGTGGATGCGTATGCTTTTGATCCGGCCGAACGGCCGGTGTGGGAACTCAGGCAAGAGGGTTTTACCCGCGCGTTCATCACGCTACATGGTCGCTTCGGTGAAGACGGCACGGTGCAGGGCGCGCTGGAGGCGCTTGGAATCCCCTACACGGGATGTGGTGTACTTGCCTCCGCCATCGGCATGGACAAGTGGCGGACCAAGCTGCTGTGGCAGGCGGCTGGCCTGCCGGTGCCCGACTTCTGCATGCTCGACGAGCACAGTGATTTCGAACAGATCGCCCAACGGCTGGGTTTTCCGCTATTCGTCAAGCCCGCTTGCGAAGGCTCGAGCCTGGGGGTGACCAAGGTGCGTAGCCTGGCGGAGTTTCGCCCGGCCTTCGAAGCCGCGCGCAAGCTCGATAAGCTGGTGATGGCGGAACGCTTCATCGGTGGTGGCGAATACACATGCGCGATTCTTGGTGGTCGCGCACTGCCCTCGGTCAAGATCGAACCTGCGAGCGATTTCTACGATTACGAAGCCAAGTATTTCCGCGACGACACGGTTTATCGCTGCCCCTCGGGTCTCTCCGCCGAGATGGAGGCGCAAGTTGGCGCGTACGCGCTACGTGGCTTCGAAGTGCTTGGCGGCAAGGGCTGGGGGCGTGTCGATTTCCTAATGGATGAAGCCGGCCTGCCTTATCTGCTCGAGGCCAATACGGCGCCGGGCATGACCAGTCACTCCCTGGTGCCGATGGCTGCTCGTGCAGCCGGCTACAGTTTCGAGACTTTGTGCCTTGCCATTCTGGAGCAGACGAAGCGTGACTGAGCACCAGCCCGCCTTCGGCAAGACGTCAGCTACGCGCGGCCGTGAGGCCGGCGTGCGACGTGCTGCGGCGGGCTTTTGGCATCGGCCGGACTGGATGAATCTGGTCTCCGATGTGTTGATCCTGGTGGCGTCGGTGTTGCTGGGCATGGCGGTCGTCAAGGCGGCGGTGCGTTTGCCGCTGTTTGGTTTGCGTGAGGTGGTGATCGTGTCGCCCTTGTCGCATGTCACCCATGCACAGTTGGAGTACGTGGCGGCTTCCGCGCTGGGTGGCAATTTCTTTACCGTGAATCTTGAGAAGGGCCGTACGGCTTTCGAGAATCTGCCCTGGGTGCGTAGCGCCCAGTTACGCCGGCAATGGCCGGGGGCCATCGAGGTCTCGCTGGAAGAGCATGTGGCGGTAGCCTACTGGCGCAGTGCCGATTCCGGCGATACACGTCTGGTCAATGGCTTTGGCGAACTGTTCGATGCGGCAGCCAATGACAGCATGCCGGTGTTCAGCGGCCCGCCCGAGGCGAGCGTGCATATCCTGGCGCAAATGCGCCGCTTCAATGAATTGTTGCAGCCGATCAACAGGAATGTGGTGGCCTTGTCACTTTCCGGTCGTCATGCCTGGCAGCTCAAGCTTGACGATGGCATGGTGCTCGAAGTGGGCAAGGACCAGGCAAAGGCGCCGATCGATGAGCGACTCAAGCGTTTTGTAAGTATGTGGCCGCAACTCACGAAGAGGCTGCCGCGCGCCGTCACGGTGGCGGATCTGCGCTACCCGAGTGGTTTCGCGGTGCGAATGGCAGGCAGCGAACAAGGAAAAGGCAAGCAATGAGCAAGGACAGCAAGGATCTGATCGTCGGTCTCGACGTGGGCACTTCCAAGGTGACCGCCATGGTGGCCGAATTGCGGCCGGATGGGCGTCTAGAAATCATCGGCGTGGCCACCCAGCCTTCCTCGGGCCTGAAGAAAGGGGTGGTGGTCAACATCGAGGCCACGGTGGATGCGATTTCGCGCGTGGTGCAGGAAGTCGAGCTGATGGCTGACTGTAAGATCCGCGATGTCTATACCGGCATCGCTGGCAGCCACATCCGCAGCTTCAACAGCAATGGCATGGTGGCCATCAAGGATAAGGAAGTCACCCCGTTGGACGTCGAGCGGGTGATCGAAGTGGCGCGTGCCATGCCGATCCCGGCGGATCAGCAAATTCTTCACATCCTGACTCAGGAATTCATCATTGACGGCCAGGACGGTGTGCGCGAGCCGATCGGTATGAGTGGTGTGAAGCTAGAGGTTAAGGTGCACATCATCACCGGCGCAGTGTCTGCTGCGCAGAATCTCGTCAAATGCGTGCGTCGCTGCGGGCTGGAAGTCATCGATCTGGTGCTGCAGCCGCTGGCCTCCAGTTTTGCCACCTTGTCTGAAGATGAGAAAGAGCTCGGCGTGTGTCTGGTGGATATCGGCGGCGGCACGACTGACTTGGCCGTATTCACACAGGGCGCGATCCGTCACACGGCAGTCATTCCGATTGCCGGCGACCAGATCACCAACGATATCGCTATGGCCTTACGCACGCCGACCAGTGAGGCTGAGGGCATCAAGCTCGATTACGGCATGGCCATGCAGAGCCTGGTGGATCCGGAAGAGACCATTGACGTTCCGAGCGTGGGTGACCGCGCTTCGCGCCGACTGTCACGCGAAAGCCTGGCGGCGGTTATCCAGCCACGCGTGCAGGAGCTTTTCGAGCTGGTGCAGGCTGAATTGCGGCGCAGTGGCTATGAAGAGCTGCTTTCATCTGGCCTCGTCTTGACAGGAGGCACTGGCCTGCTCGGCGGGATGTGCGAGCTGGGGGACGAAGTGTTTCATGTGCCGGTGCGCATTGGCGTGCCGGTGTATCAAGGGCCGCTGGCCGATGTCGTGTGCCAGCCGCAATACGCCAATGTGATGGGCCTGGTGCTGGAAGGCGCGGCCCAGCGCAGGCGTGGTTTGCAGGCGCGCGAAACGCGTAGCCTGCGCCACTCTTTCGAGCGCATGAAGGCCTGGTTTGAGAAAAACTTCTGATTTGTCATGTAGTTGCAACAGCTATCTGGACCTAGGGGAAGCTCTTGTATTTCTTTCGCTTATTTAGTAGTACACTCCGCGCCGTGATACTACATTTAGGGTGTTTTGATTTGCCGCAAAACATCTTCACGCAGGGCGCAGCGCTGGCAGAAAAGGGGAGCATATGGATCTGATCGAGGTTGTCGACAAGGAACCGAGTGGTACCGTCATCAAGGTTATTGGTGTCGGCGGTGCAGGTGGCAATGCAGTTGATCACATGATTCGCGAAGGTGTTCAAGGCGTTGAGTTCATCTGCGCCAACACCGATGCCCAGGCGCTCAAGCGCTCGCTCGCTTCGCGCAAGATCCAGCTCGGCAAGTCCGGCCTCGGTGCTGGCGCCAAGCCTGAAGCAGGCCGTGCTGAAGCCCTTGAAGCCCGCGATGCTATCGTGGCCTCCCTGCAAGGTGCACACATGGCCTTCATCACCGCAGGCATGGGCGGCGGTACCGGTACAGGCGCCGCTCCGGTGGTGGCTGAAATAGCCAAGGAACTGGGCATCCTGACGGTGGCGGTGGTCACCAAACCTTTCGATTTCGAAAACCGCTTCCGTACTGCTGACAGTGGCGTGGAAGAATTGGCCAAGCATGTCGACTCCCTGATCGTTGTGCTCAACGACAAGCTGATGGAAGTCTATGGCGATGATGCCAGCATGGAAGAATGTTTCCGTAATGCCGACGACGTGCTGCGCAAGGCCGTTGGCGGTATCGCCGAAATCATCAATGTGCCGGGTCTGGTGAACGTCGACTTCCAGGATGTACGCACGCTGATGGCCGAAATGGGCCGTGCGATGATGGGCTCGGCTGAAGCGGCCGGCATGGATCGTGCCCGCATCGCGGCCGAGCAGGCTGCTGCTAGCCCGCTGCTGGAAGGCGTGGAGCTCTCCGGCGCGCGTGGCGTGCTGATCAATATTACCGCCAGCCGTTCGCTGAAAATGAGCGAAGTGCGCGAAGCCGTGCAGACCGTGCGAGCCTTTGCGACTGAAGATGCTACCGTGTTCTACGGTACGGTATTTGACGATGCCATGGAAGACCGCATCCGCGTGACCGTGTTGGCGACAGGCTTGGGTGCGCGCCGCGTTGCAGCTCGTCAGCCTGTGATCCAGATGGTCAAGACCGGCACCGACAATGTGCCGATGGAAGTCAATTACGAAGACCTGGCCATGCCTGCCGTCATTCGCCGCAGCACCCGCAACACGGTGCAGGCGATGAGTGATAACGGTTTTGGCACTTACGACATCCCGGCCTTCCTCAGGAAGCAAGCGGATTGATCTTCGTGGTCATTAATAGAAAAGCCGGGCGTAGCTGCCCGGCTTTTTCGTATCTATCGGAGCCTTTGGCATGAGCCGCTTCTTCGCCATCGTACCGGCTGCCGGGAGTGGCAGTCGCATGGGGGCCAAGCGTCCCAAGCAATATCTTGAGCTGGCCGGCCGGCCTATGCTCTGGCATGCCCTTGCCACCCTGACGCGGGTGTCGCGCATCGAGCGGGTGTGCGTGGTCTTGTCGCCGGAAGATGAGTGGTGGGAAGAGTTTGACTGGCAGCCGCTGGCAGAGCGCCTGCAGGTGCTGCGAGTGGGTGGCTCGACACGCGCGGGGAGCGTTGCGAACGCGCTGCGGGTTCTCGCGGCCGATCTGGCGGCCGAAGATTGGGTGCTGGTACATGATGCGGCACGCGCCTGTCTCACTGAGGCGCAGGTCGATGGCCTGATCGAGGCGCTGGCGGATGATCCGGTTGGAGGGCTGCTGGCTCAGCCGGTGGCCGATACGCTCAAGCGCAGCGGCGCAGACGGGCGCGTAGCGGCAACTGTTTCGCGGGAGGCGATGTGGCAGGCACAGACACCGCAGATGTTCCGCCTCGGCTTGTTGCGCGAGGCCTTGCAGGCCAAGCCAGGCGTAACGGATGAAGCCGGTGCGGTCGAGGCGCTGGGTCTGTGCCCGCGCCTGATTGCTGCAGATGCGACCAATTTCAAACTGACATATCCGCAGGATCTGGCGCTCGCCGAACTGATCCTGCGCGCAAGGAGTGAAGCATGAGCGTGGGTTTCCGGATCGGCCAGGGGCTGGACGTGCATCGTCTGGTAGAGGGCCGCAAGCTGATTCTCGGGGGCGTCGAGATCCCCTACGAGAAGGGGCTGCTTGGGCATTCGGATGCGGATGCCCTGCTGCACGCGATTACAGATGCGGTGTTGGGCGCTGTTGGCTTGGGAGATATCGGCCGGCTTTTTCCGGATACCGACCCCGCGCATGCTGGCGCCGACAGCCGGGTACTCCTGCGTGAAGCCATGCGCCGGGTGCGCGAAGCCGGCTGGGAAGTGGTGAATATGGATGCCACGATCATTGCGCAGGCCCCGAAAATCGCACCTCATGCGGCGCAAATGGTGGCCAATATTGCTGCAGATCTTGGCGTTGAGCCCGCCTGCGTTAACGTGAAGGGCAAGACCAACGAGAAGCTTGGTCATCTTGGTCGTGGCGAGGGTATTGCCACGCAGGCGGTGGCGTTGCTGGCGCGCCGTGCGAGCTGAGTTTAGGCGAGCCTTCTTCGCTCTGTGGCCACCGCCAGAGGTGGCAGCCAGACTGCATGCTTTGGGCAAAAACAAAGAGGGGCTGCCGCTGCTGGCCGGCGACCTGCACCTGACACTCGCGTTTATGGGGGATGTGGATGCAGAGGAGTTTGAGTGCTTGCGGCAGATTGCTGCAAGCCTCTCTCTGCCGCGCGCCAGTTTGAGCATCCGAAGCCTGAACTACTGGCCGCACAACCAGATCCTGTGGGCCGCTCCGGAGATCTGGCCGCCTGAGCTGGCCGACTTCGTGACCGACTTGCGCGCAGCACTGACCAATGCGGGCTTCAAGCTGGACGTCCGCGACTTCGTGCCGCATGTCACCTTGCTGCGCAAGGCGAGTGCGGATTTATCGCTCGAGGTCGTGGAGCCCGTTGAGTGGCCGCTTGAAGGTTGGTCTCTGGCGGCATCAGCCAAGTCTGATGGATTGCGCTATCGGCGCCTTGCCGAGTGGGCGGTTGCTTAGAAGCTGCTCCTCGCCCATCCCTACTCAGTTTTTCAGCAGGGACTCGATGCGCTGATCCTTGGCTGCCCATTGCTCGTTGAGCCACAACTGGATCTTCCCGCGGTATTGAGGATCAGCCGAGGCGGTTTCGCCGAGAAACTCTGCTGGGATCGTAAGCTTGTTAACTTCGACGATCACCCGACCCATATGACCTCGCAGCAGATCGACGAAGCGCGGCACGCCATCCGGATAGACGATGGTTACATCCAGCAGGGCATCAAAGAGTTCGCCCATGGTGCCCAGGGCAATCGAGGCTCCGCCACTCTTGGGTTTAAGCAGATGCTTGTAGGGCGACTTCTGCTGGGCATGTTTGGCTGCCGTGAAGCGTGTTCCTTCAAGGAAGTTGATCACCGAAGTAGGGATGTGGCGGAATTTTTCGCAGGACTTGCGCGCGGTAGCCATATCCGCAGCCGCTGCTGAGAGTGTCTTGCCACCGCGGCGCATGAAGGGGAAGTCCAGTGCCCACCAGGCTAGCCCGAGCACCGGGATGTAGATGAGCTCTTTCTTGAGGAAGAACTTCAGGAAGGGGATACGCCCACGAAAGATGCTTTGCAGCACGAGGATGTCGACCCAGCTCTGGTGGTTGGCGCTGACCAGATACCAGCCGCGCGGGCGCAGATCGTCGGTTCCGCTGATTTGCCAGCGACGTGCCTCGATGGCGCCCATCCACAGATCATTCACTTTGACCCAGGCATTGGCCAGTGCGACCAAGCAATGGTCGGCGAACTTGCGCACCGGCGTCAGCGGGATGCAGAGCTTGAGCAGTGCGAAGGGGATAAAGGCGAGAAAGACCAGCACGGTATTGAGCGCACCGGCCAGACTGGCGAACACGAGTTTGAGAGGGGCAGGAAGCCAGCGAAGCATCGGTGAGCACCGCGAAGAACGGGAACCGTGATTCTACCGGAAGCGCTTGCGACTGCCTGTGCTGCCGCAAGCGCTGGGTTACATCAACCTGCAGGGGGCATCATACGCACAGGCAATCACCGAGGTGGCTGGAAAGGGCCGTGGCTTCACTGCGGGTGTAATCCTTGTCCAGTCGTCCGCTCACCAGCGAGGCGGTGGGGCCATCCAGCTCGGCGTTGAGGAGTCCCATGAATGCAGGGGGGGCGACCAGGATGGCACGCTGGAAGGAGCCTCGACTTCGCCCGCTGCACAGGTCCAAGGCCAAGCGGTGGGCGAAGCCCTGGGCGGTATGTCGTCCGGGCTGTTTGCGTTTGGGCGAGGCGCGTCCGCTGGATTCGGCCACACTGAACTCGTCTTCATTCAGCTCGGTTTCCTTGACCAGTTCGAGGGCCTTATTCGGGCCGCGGTGGGCAAAGATGCGGGCGTGACGGGCGTTGGCGACGACGATCCAGGTCATGGACATGGCGGACTCCTGTGGGATTGAGAGAGGGGGCTGGCGCAGACCAGCCTTCTCAGGCTAGGAGAGCCAGCCGGGAGCGCCAATAGAAAAAAGAAATGTCGCGGCGAGCCGCATCAGGCCTTGCTTTGCAGCGGATCCTGCCTGTAGAAGGCCGCCAGCTGGGCGTATACGCCAGGGTAGTCGCGGACAAGTCCGGCTGGTGCGGTGAAGAAGGCCTCCGAGCAGACGGCAAAGAATTCGGCGGGGTGTTCGGCGGCATAGGGATCTAGTTCGGTCTCTTCTTCGGCATCGATACGCGCGCAGAAGTCTTCGTAGGCGTTATCGAATGCCGCGCACCAGGCGTCCGTGTTCATGCCCGCATGCAGCGGGGGGCGCCCATCCGCCTCGCCGCCGAGCATGTCGAGCTTATGAGCGAACTCGTGGATCACCACATTGGCGCCTTCATAGTCCGCCGGATTGTCGAACCAGCTCAGCACGATCGGGCCACCATCCCAGGATTCGCCCAGCGCATCTTCTTCGTACTCGTGGAGCAGGCCGTCTTCGTCGATGAGTCTGCGCGGGATCACGAAGTCGCCGGGATAGACAATGATGCCGCGCCAGCCTGCATAGGCGTCGAGGCCCAGGTTCAGTACCGGCAGGCAGGCCTGCAGGGCAATCGACAGGCGGGCGAAATTGTCCGGTTCGAAGCCCTGGGCGCCAGCGAAGACCTTGTCGTCAAGGAAGGCCAGTGCCATCTGGCGCAGACGCAGGCGCTCCTCCGGGGATAGGTGAGCCAGGCAGGAGAGGCTGGCCTCAACGGCCGACCACAATGCTTCCGGCACATCGGGCGGCGCGTTTCTTGCAGCAAAAAGACGACGCAGCGCAGCAAACATGATGTGTATCCGTGTCGGGGTTTCCCCGAGAGGGTAGCAAGGCAGGCCGGTGGCCTGTGGGATAATCCGGCATGGTCTCAGTTCAGCACTCAGTCGCCAATACCGACGGCGCAATCCCCTTTGATGAAGTCCTTGCCAACGGCCTGTCCGCTGAGGCGCGGCCCGTGCTTGCCCAGGCGGTGGAGTGGGCACAGGCTTGCTATGGTGATCGCAAGCTCACCAGTGGTGAAGGTATCTTTGAGCATGCGCTTGGCATGGCGCTGGTGGCCGTGTCACTGCGCCTTGATCTGGATGCGCGCGTTGCAGCATTGCTGTTTGCCGTGCATGAGTTTGATCCGAAGGCCACCGAGCATATCGAGGAGAAATTCGGTGGGCTTACCTCCAAGCTTGCCGAAGGCTTGCGGCGCCTGAACCGCCTGCAGATGAGTTCGCGTACCGAAAGCGGGACGCCCGCGGACTTGCGTGCGCAGACCGAAGTGCTGCGCAAGATGGTGCTGGCGCTGGCTGAAGACATCCGCGTGGTGCTGCTGCGCCTGGCGTCGCGGGTGCAAACTTTGCGTCACTTCGCGCTGCACAAGGAGTGCACCAACCTCGATATCGCCCGCGAGAGCATGGATCTTTACGCACCCCTGGCCAACCGCCTCGGGGTGTGGCAGCTCAAATGGGAGCTGGAGGATCTGTCCTTCCGTTTTCTTGAGCCGGACACCTACAAGAAAATCGCCAAGCAGCTCGACGAGCGCCGCGTGGAGCGCGAGGCCTTCATCGCAGACTCGATTGCGCGCCTCAAGCATGATCTGGCCGCCATCGGTGTGAAGGCTGAGGTCTATGGCCGACCCAAGCACATCTACAGCATCTGGAACAAGATGCGCAGCAAGAACGTTGGCTTTGATCAGGTTTATGACGTTCGCGCCTTGCGGGTGCTGGTCGAGGAAGTGCGTGACTGCTATGCGGTGCTGAGTCTGGTGCACGAGTTGTGGGAGCCGATCTCCAAGGAGTTCGACGACTACATCCTCAAGCCCAAGGGCAACAATTACCAGTCGCTGCATACGGCTGTGCGCGCGGCGGACGGCCGGGCGATGGAAGTGCAGATCCGCACCTACGACATGCACCGCCATGCCGAGTTGGGTGTGGCCGCACACTGGCGCTACAAGGAAGGTGCGAAGGAGCCGGGTGGCTCGGAATATGACGAGAAGATCGCCCTGCTGCGCAACCTTTTGTCCTGGCGTGATGAAGTCACTGATGGCGCCATGTGGGAGGAGCACACCAAGGCGGCCGCGCTGGATGACACCGTTTATGTGGTGACGCCACAAGGGCGCGTGATCGATCTTGCGGCGGGTGCGACGCCGATTGATTTTGCTTACCGCCTGCACACCGACCTGGGCCATCGCTGCCGCGGCGCCAAGCTTGATGGCCAGATGGTGCCGCTGGATACACCGCTCGCGAGTGGGCAGAAGGTGGAGATCATTGCCGCCAAGCAGGGCGGCCCCTCGCGTGACTGGCTCAACCCGCAGCTGGGTTATCTCGTCACCTCGAACGCGCGCGCCAAGGTGCGGCGCTGGTTCGTGCAGCAGGAGGAAGAAGAAACTGCTGCGCATGGCCGTGCGATCGTGACCAAGGAGTTGCAACGTGGCGGCATGACCCAGGCGAATCAGGAGCAACTGGCTGGCAAGCTGGGCTTCAAGGATCTGCACGCTTTCTTCCTCGCGGTGGGGCGTGGTGACATCAGCGGACGTCAGATTCACAACGCGGTGCTTCCCGAGTTGCCTGCCGCGCCTGAGCCGGAGCTGGTGATTCGTGAAGAGCACAAGCCCTCATCGGACGACCGCGTGCTGGTGGTCGGCGTCGGTCGCCTGCTGACCCAGCTCGCACGCTGCTGCAAGCCGGTGCCACCGGACGAAATCCAGGGTTTCGTGACGCGCGGGCGCGGGGTGTCTATTCACCGCACGGATTGCACGAGCTTCCAGAATATTGCCAAGCAGCACCCGGAGCGCATCGTGCCTGCGGAGTGGGGGTCGCATGCCGTCAAGGCCAAGGCTTTCAACGAGGTCTTCCCGGTCGATGTGGTGCTTGAGGCGCATGACCGCCCCGGCTTGCTGCGTGACGTGTCGGAAGTGTTTACCCGTGACAAGCTCAATGTCATTGGCGTGAATACGGTCTCGAAGTCCGGCCGGGCGCACATGCGTTTCACCATCGAGGTTTCCGGCTCCGAGCCGGTGGCGCGGGTGATCCAGCAGATCGGCGAAGTGCAGGGCGTGATCTCGGCTAGTCGGGGTTAAGCAGAGGGCTGAGCTGCAAGGGCTGATGGTGTCAGCTCGCTGTCAGTCTGGCCTCAGGCTGTGGTCAGCTTCAATCCTTAATCTGCAGTGGTCGGACACGCGCTCAAGCAAGTCCGCCACTCAACCAGATACGAGGAATTGCCAAATGACCAAGATCACCCTGAGCGTTGTTGCCCTGGCTTTCGCAGCCTCCACCGCTTTTGCCGCCGAAACGCCGGCTGCTCCGGTCAAGGCGGTGGCCAAGACCGAAAAGGCAACCTCCACCGTGAGCACCGGGAAGACCACCGCTCCCGCGCTGCACAAGGTGGCAAGCACCGAGAAGAAGACTGAGGCGAAGTCTTCGGCCAGTACTTCGACGCCTGCCGCTCCGGCACCGGCGGCTTCCGCACCTGTAGCGCCGGCCAAGAAGTAAATGTCTGAGGGGTCGCGCGAGCGGCTCAAGCCAACACAAGCGCCCGCCACCTCCACGGGCGTTTGTGCTTTTCTGGCACCATATGAACCCTTAATTTGAAAGCCCTGAACATGCGCGTCATGCTGGTGGAAGACGATCCGGCGCTGGCCGATACGATCTCGCGGGCCCTGCAGAGTCAGGCCGATGCGCAGGTGGACTGGACTGCCAAGGGCGAGCCAGTGGCCAACTCCCTGCAGGCGGATGACTACGACCTGCTGGTGCTGGATATCGGCCTGCCCGGCATCGACGGTTTCGAAGTGTTGCGCCGGGTGCGCGCCGCAGGCTTGCGCCTGCCGGTGCTGGTGCTGACCGGGCGCGAAGCCATTGATGATCGCGTGCATGGCCTTGAACTGGGTGCGGACGACTACATGGTCAAGCCCTTCGCCCTGCCCGAAATGGTGGCGCGCGCCAAGGCGCTGGTGCGGCGTGCGCGCGGCCAGTCTGCCGGGGCGCAGACCACCGTTGGCAAGCTGGTTCTGGATGCGGCCGCGCGACGGGCCTGGGTTGCTGGGCTGGAGATTGAGCTTCCGGCGCGCGAATGGCAGCTGCTCGAATACTTCCTGCGCCATCTCGGCAAGGTGGTCAGCAAGGAGCATCTGGTCAGCTCGCTATCGGGCTGGGAGGGGGACGTGAGCGAGAACGCCGTGGAAGTCTACGTTTCCCGTTTGCGCACCAAGCTGACCGATTCCGGCTTGCGCATCCGTACTGTGCGCGGTTTCGGTTACATGCTCGAAGAAGAGCCGGTCGATGCTGCGCAAGCTTAGCGGCAGCCTGCGTCGGCGTCTGGCGCTGATCCTGCTGCCGATCCTGCTGGCGCTGCTGCTGGCCAGCGCTGCCGTGCAATACCTGCTGGCGGTGCGCCCGATGCAGCGCGAATTTGATCGCGCCATGAATGATGTGGCTGTGGCGCTGGCCGAGCACTTCGTGGTGGACGATACGGGTGACACCGGCTTCCAGCTTTCTGACGAGGCTGCCGCACTGCTGGATGCGGATGCCCTGGACTACAACTGGTACGCCGCCTTCAACGAGCGTTTCGAGCGCATCGCGGGCGAGAGCGGCCTGCAGTGGCCGGGGAATGTCGTCAAACGTGGCGAGCCGTATTACTTTGACGCGCAGGTCAACGAGCGCCCGGTGCGCGCCGTGGCCATTCTCAAGGCGTGCGGTGCACTCGACTGCGGCGTGGTGCTGGCGGCCACCCTGCGCAAGCGAGGCCGCCTGATCCGCGACATGCAGCTCTCTGCCCTCGTGCCGGTGGCGCTGGTGGGCAGCGTGGCCTTCGCTCTGGTGTGGTTCGGGCTGGGCAGTGGTTTGCGGCCGCTGGTGCGCCTCTCGCGCGAGATCGAGCGGCGCTCGCCACGCGAGCTTTCGCCAGTGAAGTTACGTGACGCTCCGGATGAGGTGCAACCCCTGGTGACGGCGGTGAATCGCCTGATGCAGCAACTGGGCGAGGCCAATCAGGCCCAGCAGGCTTTTCTGGCCACCGCGGCCCATCAGTTGCGCACGCCGCTGGCCGGTTTGCAATCCCGCATCGAGTTGGCGCAGCTGGAAACGCGGGATCCCGAGAGTCGTGCCCGCCTGGGTGAAATCCACGAATCCGCAGTGCGCTCGGCGCGTCTGGCGGTGCAATTGCTGTCGCTGGCGCGCGCCGAACCCGGGGCCAGCAGTACGGACGCTCATGTGCCGACCGATCTGGCCAAACTGGCCGGTGAGCTGGTCAATGAATGGGTCCCCCGGGCGATCGAGGGCGGCATTGATCTGGGCTTCGAGCTTGGGGCCGCCCCTTTGAATGGATCCCCTTTGCTGTTGCGTGAGGCTATGGCCAATCTGCTTCACAACGCGCTCGAATATGTTCCGCGTGGCGGTTGCGTGACCTTGCGCACCGGAGCCGATGCCATGCAGGTCTGGCTGGAGGTCGAGGATGATGGCCCGGGCATTCCGCCTGAGCAGCGCAGCCGGGTGCTGGAGCGTTTCGCCCGCTTGCCGGGCTCCCCGGGTGGTGGCAGCGGCCTTGGCCTGGCCATCGTGCGCGAGATCGTCGAGGGGCATCAAGGCCGCCTGATCCTGGGAGCTGGCGCGGATGAGCGTGGTCTGAGGGTCAGGATCGAGATCGGGCAGGTGAATACGGCTGCCTTATAATGGCCCACCGTTTTTCAGGATGGCATGCCGTTCATGGCCGTAAATCCGTTGTCATTCGTTATCGACAATCTGTTGGCCACTGCATTCTCCTTGTATCAGCAAGGTAAATTGCCCGAGGCTGCGCAGCGCTGTCGCTCCGTCCTGCAGATGGATGCTCGTTCGGTCGATGCACTCAATCTGTTGGGCCTGATTCTGAGCGAGACGGGCCAGGAAGCCTCCGCCGAAGCCTGCTTCCGTGAGGCGCTGCGGCACCAGCCTGAGACCGTCGAGATCTGGCTCAACCTGGGCATGCTGCTCAAGGCCTCGGGCCGTTTCACTGAAGCACTGGAAGCCTATGACAGGGCTTTGCGCGGCTGGCCGGACATGGCCGCTGCGCATTTCAACCGAGGCAATCTCCTGCGCGAACTAGGCCGCCCGCAGGAGGCCGTCGAGGCCTTTGTGCAGGCCGTGCGCTGCGATCCTCAGGATCCCGATGCCTACAACAACTGCGCCACCTTGCTGCAAAAAGCACGTCGGCATGAGGAGGCTGTTGCCTGGTTTGACAGGGCTTTGCGCATTGCGCCGGACAATCTCGATCTGCATGTCGGCAAGGCCGCTTCGCTCGAACAGCTTGGACGGCGAGAGGAGGCCGGCGCAATTTTCGAGCGCGTTCTGGCGTTCCGGCCCGAGCATGTAGAAGCGACCGTGGGGCGAGGACTGGTGCTGGAAGCTGCGGCGCAGACCGAGGCCGCGCTGGAGTGCTTCACGCGTGCCGCCCAGCGTGATCCGGCGCACTATGCTGCGCACTGGAATGCGGCGCTGTGCCTGCTCAAGCTCGGGCGCTACCGGGAAGGCTGGCCGCTGTACGAATGGCGCTTGCGCGAACCTCGGGAGGTAGCTTTACGCCAGCTGGCCGAGCCCCGCTGGCAAGGCGAGCCGCTCGCCGGCAGAAGCCTGCTCGTCCACGCCGAGCAAGGTTTGGGCGATACGCTGCAGTTCTGCCGCTTTCTGCCCCAGTTGGCCCGCCAGGGTACGAATATCGTCTTCGAATTGCAGGCCGCGTTGTTGCCGCTGCTGGAAGGGCGCCCCGGGATGGGCAGGGTTGTGGCCCAGGGCGAAGCACTGCCGGAGTTTGATCTGCATTGCGAGCTGATCAGCCTGCCCTTGTTGCTGGATGTGACGCTGGACACGCTGCCTGTATCCGGACCTTATCTCGATGTTCGTCAGGCCCGGCTTGATGTCTGGGCTCGTCGCCTGGGCCCGGCTACCGCGCCGAGGATTGCCCTGGTCTGGCGGACGACCACACCTGGCGACCGGATCAAGTCCTTGTCGGTCGATCAGCTCGCGCCGCTCCTGGCGACGGGGATGGAGTTCCATGTCGCGCAGAAGGTGGTCTCCGATGAGGAGCGCCGCTATCTGGCGGCTTTTCCGAATGTATCCCTCCATGATGATGCGCTCGGTGATTTTGAAGACACCGCCGCGTTGCTTTCACAGATGGACCGCGTGATATCGATTGATACCTCGGTCGCGCACCTGGCCGGGGGCTTGGGCCGAGAGGTCTGGATCCTGCTGCCGTTCGCTGCAGACTGGCGCTGGCTCGAGGGACGCTACGACAGCCCCTGGTATCCGTCTGCGCGATTGTTCCGGCAAAACTCTCCTGGTGATTGGCAGGGGGTTGTTGCTGCACTGACCAGCGTGCTGAATGAACAGGGTTGAGTGAGCATGAACATCTTTGCGTCACCCCCACAGGGGCAGTACACGCCGGAGCAGGTATTTCGGCTGGCGCTTGAGCATGCGGAGAGCGGCCGCCTGGCTCAGGCAGAGCAATTGCTGCGCCGGGTGCTGGCCGTGGCTCCCGGCAACCCCGTCGTGTTCGAAGCCCTGGCTTCCGTGCTGCAGGGCTTGGGCCGGCTGAGCGAAGCGCTGGCCATGATTCGCGGCGCACTGGCGATCCGGCCGGATTCCCCTTCCGCGCACAACACCCATGCGTTGATCCTGCTGGCTGAAGGTGAGCGGCGGGCCGCCCTCGCTGCGTTCGAACAGGCCTTGCGCCTCGCGCCTGATTATTTCGAGGCGCTGGTCAATCGTGCCAACCTGTTGAGCGATCTGCACCGTTTTGAAGAAGCTCTGGCTGCGCTTGACCTTGCCATCCGCCAGCAGCCGGCGCTGGCCTTGCTGCATAACAACCGGGCGCTGGTGCTGCAGGACATGCGTCGCTTCGACGAAGCCCTGGCGGCTTATGGAGAAGCCCGGCGCCTTGCGCCGGAGTTTGCCGAAGCCCGCTGGAACGAAGCCCGCTGCCGACTGCTGATGGGGGATTTTCTGGAGGGCTGGCGCCTGCACGAGGCGCGCTGGCAGGTCGATGGTTTCGCTGCCGCGCGCAATTTTTCGCAACCACTGTGGCTGGGCGACACGGACCTTGCTGGCAAGACCATCCTGTTGCATGGCGAGCAGGGTTTTGGTGATTCGCTGCAGTTCGCCCGTTACGTTCCGCTGGTGGCTGCGCGAGGTGCGCGGGTGCTGCTCGAAGTGCGTAAGGGCCTGCGCTCGCTGCTTGAATCGGTGGCCGGCGTTGCCGAGGTGATCGATGCGGGCGATCCGCTGCCGGCTTTTGATTGTCATTGCCCCTTGATGACCTTGCCGCTGGCCTTTGACACCTGCCTCGAAAGCATTCCGGCGGAAGTGCCTTATCTTGGCGTATCGGCCGAGCGTAGCCTGTGCTGGCGTGAGCACCTGGCCCACTTGCCGCAGGGTTTGAAGATCGGGGTCGCCTGGGCAGGAAATCCCGCACACCGCAACGATTTCAACCGCTCGATGCCGTTGGCAAGCCTTGAGCCCCTGCTGCGTTCGGGCGCTAGTTTCGTTTCGCTGCAGAAGGTGCTTACGGAGGCTGAGCGTGGGCTGCTGGTGAAGTTCGGCGTGGCGGACTTCAGTGCCGAGATCAATGATTTTCTCGATACGGCTGCACTGATCGAGCAACTTGATCTGGTCATCTCTGTCGATTCGGCTGCTGCGCATCTGGCTGGCGCGCTGGGCAAGCCGCTGTGGCTGGCTTTGCCTTTCGTGGGCGAGTGGCGCTGGCTGCTGGATCGTGCGGACAGCCCCTGGTATCCCACCGCCCGCTTGTTCCGTCAGCGCTCGCCGGGGGACTGGCAGGGCCTGGTTGCACAGATGCGGCAGGCACTGCCCGCCTGATCTGCCAACAGCTTGCCTCGGGTTTTAAAGAGAGATTTCATGACGTATCTGATGAACATTATTCAGGGCCTGCTTGAGCAAGCCGTACAGAGTTACGCGCAAGGCGAGCTGGCGGTCAGCGAGGCACGTTGCAAGTCCGTGTTGCAGATGGCGCCCGCAGCAGCGGATGCGCTCAACCTGCTGGGCTTGATCGCGGGTGACCGTGGACAGGACGAAGCCGCAGAGCGGTTTTTTCGCGATGCGCAGCGGGCAGATCCGGAGCATCCGGGGCCGTGGATCAATCTCGGCATGCTCTTGCGGCGCAAGAGCCGGCTGGAGGAGGCGCTCGCCTGCTATGACAATGCTATTCGCCTGCATGCCAGCCTGGCTTCGGTGCATTTCAATCGCGCCAACCTGCTGGAGCAGATGCAGCGCCTTGAGGAGGCAGAGGCTGCCTATCTGCGCGCCATCGAACTGGAGCCGGGCGATGTGGCTGCTTACAACAATTGCGGGGCACTGCTCTGGAAAAACAAGCGCTTCGAGGACTCTCTGCCGTTCTTCGAACGGGCCCTGGCGCTAGAGCCGGGCAATGCCGAGGCCTGGTTGAACAAAGGGAGTTCGCTCAAGGATCTGGGGCGGATTGACGAGGCGCTGGCAGCCTTTGCCGAAGCCCGGCGCCTGCGGCCAGCCTTTTCCGAGGCCAGTTTCAATCTGGCCTGCTCGCTGCATGCCATGGGTAAGGTCGATGAAGCGCTGGCCGCTTATGCCGAAGCGCGCAATGATCCTGCCGGTTTTGCCGAGGCGACCTGGAATGAAGCCCTGTGTCGTCTGCTCAAGGGCGATTACGCCGAGGGCTGGCGTCTCTATGAATCACGCTGGCTTTCGCGTCGTTTCCCACCGCCCCGCCAGTTCCCGCAGCCACTGTGGGCGGGGGAGGCGGATCTGGCCGGCAAGACCATCCTGCTGCACGCCGAGCAGGGATTTGGTGATGCCATTCAGTTTGTGCGCTATGCCCCGTTGGTGGCTGAGCGCGGTGCCCGGGTCATCCTCGCGGCCCATCCGGAATTGATTCCCTTGTTTGAATCGGTGGAGGGGGCTGCTGCCGTACTGAACGACAAAGAGACCTTGCCGGCCTTCGATCTGCATTGCCCCTTGATGTCATTGCCGCGAGCTTTCAGGACGGAGCTGGATACTATTCCTGCCCGCGCTTCCTATCTGGCCGTGACGCCGCCGCGCCGTACTGCCTGGCAGGCGCGTCTGCAAGATTTGCCTGCCGGTTTGCGGATCGGTCTGGCCTGGGCCGGCAATCCGGCCAATGTCGAGGATGCCAAGCGCTCGATGCCTTTGGCTGCGCTCGAACCACTGCTCCGGGCTTGCCAGGCGAGCGGGAGCACAATCGTGTCGTTGCAGAAGGCCTTGACCGAGGATGACCGTGAGCGCCTGGAGGCTTTCGGCGGACGGGACTTTGCCGCTGACCGGCATGATTTTCTCGATACCGCTGCACTGGTCGAGCAGCTGGATCTGGTGATCTCGGTGGATTCCGCTGCAGCGCACCTGGCAGGCGCGCTTGGCAAGCCCGTCTGGATAGCGCTGTGCACGACGGCGGACTGGCGCTGGCTGCAGGAGCGCAGTGATAGCCCCTGGTATCCCAGTGCGCGCCTGTTCCGTCAGACGCAGGCGGGTGACTGGAGCGGAGTCGTCGCTCAGTTGGTCGCGGCCTTGGCGGACTTCAGACCCTAAGCCAAGCCGGTTTGCGCAAGGACTGCTGAAAAAGCGGGATCCAGCGGCGCCTCCAGGTCCAGCGTGTGCTGGGTAAGCGGATGCGGAAGACGCAGGTGGGTACAGGCCAGCAGCATTCGCTCGCTGCCGAACTGGGTGGTGAAGAAACGGTTGTGCACGCCCTTGCCGTGGGTGGCATCGCCGATGATCGGATGGGCGATGTGCTTGAGATGGCGGCGGATCTGGTGGCGGCGCCCGGTCTCCGGGAACAGGCGCAGCAGGGCGTAGCGGCTCGCCGGATAGCGATCCACCGCAAAGGGAAGCTCCACCGTGGCCAAGCGCTCGAAGCGGGTGCAGGCCTCCTGTGGCGCGGGCTCCTCCTCGGGGCGGGATTCGTAGGGGTCGTACTGGCGCGTGAGCGGATGGTCGATCACGCCTTGCGCTTCGGGCCAGCCACGCACCACGGCCAGATATTCCTTCTCTACCTCGTTGCGTTCGAAGGCCTGGCCGGCGAGCGCCAGCGTGTCGCGATCCAGTGCGAACAGCAGCACCCCCGAGGTGCCGCGATCAAGCCGATGCACCGGCCACACCATGCGCCCGATCTGGTCGCGCAGCAGCTGGATGGCGAAGCGCGTTTCGTGGCGATCGATCTCCGAGCGGTGTACCAGCAGCTTGGCAGGCTTGTTGATCGCAATGAGGTGTTCGTCGCGATAGAGGATGTCCAGCATCAGGCTTCGGTCTTCCGGCGCACCTGCTTGATGCTGCGCTGGATGCGGAGAAAGCGCCAGGCGCCGAACACACCCAGCCCGATGCCCGCTGCAATGGAGGCAATGCCCAGCCAGTACAGGTGACCCGCAGGAAAAAAGTGCAGCAGGGTGGCGCCGCCAACTGCGAGCGTCACGGCGCTGCGCAGGTAGGCCAGCAGGGTGTTCTCGTTGGCCAGCAGGGTGCGGTCGATGGCCAGCTCGTCACGCAGGATCAGCTCACTCTGCCGGAAGCGGGCGTAGGGCTCTTCCGCCATGCTCAGGCGACCAGCTTGCTGAACCAGGCGGGCGGCTCGATCGAGTCGAGCAGGTTCTTGAGGGTCAGGCCCAGTTCGGTGTCGCCCTCGATACGCAGCTTGCGCTGGAAGAACAGGGTGTCCGGGTCTTCGGTGCGGCGCAGCAGCTTGAGGTAATCGGCCGTTGCCGCGCGGAAGCTCACGTCTGCATCGGCGTCTCCGGCTGCCGGGCGGAAATGGCCGTTCACGTAGCGCAGGGTGGCGCGAGCTCCCAGATCCTCGATCACGATGCGCAGCGTACGGCCTTCGAGGAAGCTGAAGTCGGCCTCCAGTTGCTTCGTGAAGCGGGCGAGTTCCAGGCTGGCACAGAGCGCATCGCTCCAGGGACGCTGGGGGAGCTTCGGGCCGATCTCGGACAGGAACTTCGGCAGGCGGAAATCAGTGGGCAGCATGTTCGTCTCCAAGCTGGATTCCTTCGCGGCCCAGCCAGTAGCCATCACAGAGTTCAGCCGGAGCAAGTCCGGCCAGTTGCGTGGAGTCTAGCGCAGCGCCGTCGAGCGCGGCGCGATGCAGACGTACGATTTCGGCGGTGTGGCGGGCTTGTGGACTGATGCGCAGACTCGTGACGCCTGCCGACGCGAAACCGGCCAGGTGCGGCAGCAGCGCCTGCACGGCGCCGGACTGGGTCTGGATGCCGTTGATGGCGAGGAAGTGCTGGCCCTCGCGGGTATCCAGCGCGAGGCCGTCCGGAAACTCCAGGCAGCGGAACTGGCAATCGTCCTTCTTCAGGTTGAAGTGGCGGGCGGTGAAGCAGCGCGCTGAGAAGGCTAGCGGCAGGCGCCCCCAGGCAAACAATTCGGTCTCGATGGCGCCCGCATCTTGCAACAACTGCTGCAGACGTTCGCCGCTCATCTCCACCGGCGGCACCCAGCGCTGCGCACCCATATCCGCCATGAGCTTCAGTGTGCTGGCGTTGTAGATGTTGAGATGCGGGCCGGCCATCCAGCGACCGCCGCGCAACAACTGCACAGCGCCGAGATCGTTGGCTTCGACGAGGAATTCAGCATTGCCGCAGAGGCGGCGCAGGGTCTTGAGTTCGCTTTCGGATTCAAGCAGGGCCTGACAGGACAGTACGATTTCCTTGCCGGCCTGTGCCAGTTCGCGGGCCAGGCCGAGCCAGTCATCCAGCCGCACCTGCTGACGGCGGCTGCACACCACTTCGCCGAGGTGGATGGTGTCGATGGCCCAGTCCGCCGCTTCGCGATAAAAGGCGAGGACGTCCTCGCGGGGCCAGAAGTAGAGCAGGGGGCCGAGGGTCAGTTTCATGCTGTTATCCGTAGCCCGGATGGAGGCTGCAGGCCGCATTCCGGGCGTGTGTCGTGATGGGCGTGGCCCCGGATTTCGCGGCGCTGCATCCGGGCCAAGATTTCATTTCCAGGGGCGCAGATAGGCGCCCAGGGTGACGTGCTGGCCTTCGGACACCTTACCCAGCGCCGCATCCCAGGCCGGTTTCGGGGCAAAGCGCGCCGGGTCGGCACAGGCTGCGTCGAGGGCCGCTCTCAATGTGCGGGTGACCTCGGCCACATAGGCCGGGCTGCGCTGGCGGCCTTCAACCTTGATCGCCGCCACACCGATGCGGAGCAGATCCGGCAGCGCGCTGACGATGTTCAGGCTGGTCGGCTCTTCCAGCGCGTAATAGGTTTCGTGATTGACCTCGAAGCGGCCCTTGCACAGGGTCGGGTAGCCGGCCGGCTCATCGGCCTTGTACTGGTCAATCAGGATGCCTGAGAGGCGTGCCTCCGTACCGGAGGGCGTTTCCACCCAGCGCACCGCCTTGGCCGGTGAGCAGACCCCGGCTGTGTTGGGCGACTCGCCCGTGGCGTAGCTGGAAAGCAGGCAGCGGCCCTCCACCATCACGCACAGGCTGCCGAAGCCGAAGACCTCGATCTCCACATCGGTATGGGCGATCACATGCTCCACCTGTGGCAGGGTCAGCACGCGCGGCAGCACGGCGCGCTGGATTCCGAACAGGTCGCGGCATAGGTTGATGGCCTCATAATTGGTCGCCGAGCCTTGCACCGAGAGGTGACGCCGCAACTGCGGATGGGTGCGGGTGGCGTAATCCAGCAGGCCCATGTCGGCGAGGATCACGGCATCCACGCCAAGTTCCGCGGCGGTATCGATGGCCTTGTGCCAGCGAGGCTCTTCGCCGGCCTGGGCAAAGGTGTTGATGGCCATCAGCACCTTGCGGCCCTTGCCGTGGGCGTAGCGGATGCCGTCGCGGGCGGTGGAAAGATCGAAATTCAGACCGCTGAAGTTGCGGGCGTTGGTGGCCGCATCCTTGAGTCCCATGTAGACCGTATCGGCCCCGTTATCCACGGCGGCCTTGAGTGCCGGCAGGCCGCCGGCCGGGCACACCAGCTCGGGTTTGCGCATTGCGTTCGATCCCCTAAAAACAGGCGCCAAGCTTAGTGGAGCCCCCTGTGCAATGGCCTTGCCTTGGGTCAAGCGATCCCGTCGGAGCTTACATTCTTGCTGGCGTGGTTAAAGATTTCGGGCGCCCTTGCCGTAAAATGCCAGACTTTCTGCGGAGCCGGTTCTGCAGATTTTTCTTGGGGAACACCATGGCCAAGGGCGATATCATCCAGCTGAAATTCGAAGACTTCACCGATTCCGATACGGGCGCGCGCGTGACGCGTCTGACCCCGGTTGACGTGACCTGCCACCGTAACTACTTCTATCAGAAGTGTTTTACCAACGATGGCTCGAAGCTGCTGTTTGGTGGCCTCTTTGACAACGGTAGCTGGAATGCCTACCTGCTCGACCTCAAGACACAGACCGCACGCCAGCTCACCGACGGTGTCGGCAAGGTCGACAACACCTTCGGCAATTTCCTCTCGCCTGACGATAAGTATCTCTATTACGTGAAGGGCGGCCGCGAGCTGCGTCGCGTCAATCTCGACTCGCTGGTCGAAGAGGTGCTCTACACCGTGCCGGCAGGTTACAAGGGCTACGGCACCTGGGTGGCCAATACCGAATGTACCAAGCTGGTCGGTATCGAAGTGGTCGAAGGCGACCTGCTGCCGCTCAAGACCTGGGAAGAGTTTGCCGTGCAGTACCACAACAAGCCGCGCTGCCGCCTTGTGAAGATCGATATCGCCACCGGCACCAGCAGCGTGATCTTCGAGCAGGCCAAGTGGATGGGCCACCCGCTGTATCGCCCCTTTGACGACAGCACCGTGGCCTACTGCCATGAGGGTCCGCATGATCTGGTCGATGCGCGCATGTGGTTCGTCAATGAAGATGGCACGAACGTTCGCAAGGTCAAGGAGCACGAAGAAGGCGAGAGCTGCACGCATGAGTTCTTCACGCCGGACGGCTCGAAGATGATCTACGTGTCTTACAAGAAGGGCAGCACCGAGCGCTGGATTTGTGCCGCAGACCCGATCACGCTCAAGAACGAAGCCCTGCTCACGATGCCGGCCTGCTCGCACCTGTATTCGAACTACGACGGCACGCTTGCCGTAGGCGATGGCTGCGATACGCCGCCGGATGTGTCTGACACCTCCGCTCATGAGCATGAGAACGACCCCTTCCTGTACATGTTTGACCTCAAGGCCAAGACCACCAAGAAGATCTGCAAGCACAGCTCGTCGTGGAAAGTGTACAAGGAAGACCGTCAGGTCACGCACCCGCACCCTTCCTTTACGCCGGATGACAAGCGCGTTTTGTTTACTTCTGATTTTGAAGGCGAGCCCGCGCTCTATCTGGCAGATCTGCCTGCCTGATCGCTTGCTGCACGCTGCATTCATGACACCGGGGCTTGTGCCCCGGTGTTTTTTTGTGGCTCGGGATATGCGCAGGCGATGTGTTTTTGACTGAGTGGAATTATGTTTCTGTTGCACTCCTGCAACAGGGGCGGCGCCAAATCTCGCTTGCAGGAGACTTTGTGTTGCCGTGAGTCATCGCCACTTGCCAGAATCAGCCCAACTTCTCGAATCGCGAGAGGTGGGATGGGAGAGCAAGGTAGCAACTGCCATGCCCCCGTACTTCAACTGTGAGGAGAAACTCATGCAGAAGAAACTCATTGCTCTGGCAGTCGCCGGCCTGATGTCTGGCGCCGCTTTCGCTCAAACTTCCGTGACCATCGGCGGTAAGGTTGATGCCGGTTATCAATTCAAGAAGACCGCCAACGCTGATGCCAGCGGTGGCTCCACCGGCGGCAAGACCACCGAAACCCTGTCGGATGGCAGCGCTTCCACCTCGCGCATCACCGTCGGCGCCAAGGAAACCATCAACAGCGATCTGGAAGCCGGTGTCAGCATCGATCTGCGCTTCTCCGATTTCTTCGATGGCAAGGCCACCAATAACAGCACCACCTCCACCGTTGCCGGTGTGGGCGGTCTGACCTCCAACGATAAGAAGGCTGTGTACCTGAGCAGCAAGATGCTCGGTCGCGTGCAATGGGGCGTGCAGAACTTCGGTGACGACTTCTACGTCGCCAGCAAGCCTTACATGGTTGAGCCGAAGGATCTGGAATTCGTCAAGTATGGCGTGTCCTCCTATCGCATGACCGCGCTGAGCAACCGCACCACCCAGTACCTGACCCCGACCCTGAGCCTCGGCTCCTTCAAGATCGGTGGCCAAGCTGTGTACGCGATTGGCGACAACCGCAAGGGCGGCAACAACAACGTTGATGCAACCGGCAGCGGCGACGTTCTGGGCGGCGGCTTCCAGTTCGCCTTCGGCAAGGTGGTGAACGGTGGCTATGACTACCTGAGCCGTGCCAGCACTGGCGTGACCGATGCAACCGAAGATGGCCTGCGCTACCAGCGTGCCTTCGTGTCGGTGTTCCCGATCGGCGGCCTGAAGCTGGCGGGTACCTACTCCACCCAGAATGGCCGCGCTCGCGCTGTCAACACCGCCTTCCAGGACAAGATCACCAACGCCGTCGTGTCGTACAACTTCAACGACAAGGCTTCCGTCGGTGTCGAGTACTCGATCGTGCGTGACGTCGGCAGCAACCGTAATAGCGGCCACGGCTGGATGATGGGCGGTGCTTACTTCCTGACCAAGAGCGTGTATGTCTACGGCGCTGTGCAGAAGAGCGACTGGGAACGCAACGAAAACAGCGTGGGTGGCTACGATGGTACCGCCGATGCTTTCGGTGCAACCCGTTCCGCTACCAAGCGCGACGAGCGTTACACCCGCGTGGGCTTCGTGAAGGAGTTCTGATCCTTCCTCTGGAAGCGTCAAACGACTTGAAAAGGCAGCCTTCGGGCTGCCTTTTTTTGTGCCTGATTTTGTGTTGCTTGTTGTAGGGGTGGGGCTGGCTTTATAGGCGCCCGTTCTATTAGGGACAACCTCTGGAGCAAGCGCGGGCGTTTAAGACTCTCAGCAGATGCGGCTCGGTGTGAGCCGCTCTCTGTCTGGATGCGGGGCTTTGTCTTTTCCCCGCCCTTTGGCGCGGGTGAATGGCAACCTGTGTCGCAAGGGATCAATTCGCTCCCTTGAGGAGGTTCTCCGGTGCTGTGCTATTGGGTTGTGAGCGGAGCTCAGGAAATGCATCTTTCCGAGCAAACGGTACGTCCAGCGCACAGGTGGCCGCCATGTTTTGCGTGGTTCAGGAGGCTGGATGCAGGGGCTTGTTGCGGTGGGTTGAGCCGGTAGCTGCGATCACAATCCAAGCCAAGCCTAGTGGGCGAGAGTATTACAAACGTAAAAAACCCGCAGTCATTGCGACTGCGGGTCTGAAAGCCCGGCGGTTGCAGCCGGGGCCCGATGACGGGTGTGGCTCAGGCGACCTTCTTGGCCTTCGGAGCGGCACTGCCGACAGCCTTTACCGTGGCGGTGGTGGCGGCGGCAACATTGGCTTCAGCGATCTCGGCAACCTGCTTGGCGGCCTTGTTGATGCTGTCGTAAGCCGAATTGGCGGCGGCGATAGCGGATTTGACGGCGGCTACGGCAACGTCAGAGCCTGCCGGCGCCGACTTGGCGGCCTTGTCCAGCGCCGCTGAGACGTTCTTGTTTACTTCCGACAGTTGCGACTCGAGGATTTTGCCGATGTCTTCCTGAGCCGCTGCGCTGATTTCGTAAACGCTACGGCCGTAGGAGACGATCTTTTCGATGGTCGGCTGAGCCAGTGCACTCTGCAGTGAGACCAACTCCTGAGCATCCTTGGCGCCGAGCAAGGTCTTGGCGTTGGAAACGCTTTCTTCCAGCAAGGTGCGTGCGGTGTTGAGGTTGAGGGTGGCCAGTTTTTCGGCGCTTGCAAAGGCGGTATTGGCAAGCGTCAGGGCGGCTTCGATGGAGGCTTTGTTGGCGATGCTGATTTGATCGGGAAGGGACATGGTGATCTCCTGAGTCGGGTTCAATTCGGTTGAGCAGAACTGCTACGGGCGCTACGCATGTGCTGCCGGATCAAACTGTTGTTGCGCCGCACAACCCGAATTATATGGAGGAGAAACCGACAGTCAAGAAGTTTTTGCTGCACCGCAACAATCGTAGTCGGAGATGTTTTTTTAAACCATATTCCTTGTCAGAGCAGGGGTTGCGGCGTGTCCCTTGGGAGGGATAGAGTCGGAATTTGCTGTGCTGCCGCAGCCTTTGAGGCTGTGTCCAGAAGGGCAGGCGCTGGCGCGCAGGCGCGCCGCGCGAGAGGGCTTGCTTCAGGGCTTACGCGCGGGCTGGGCGCTGCGCGGGGCGATGATGACAGTGACTCCGTCACTGCTCTTGCTGACGCTGCTGCTGGGCTGGGCGCTTAGGGTGTAGAGCTCGGTGTAGCCGTTGTATTCGATGTAGGGGCCGCGGCTTTCATTGGGGCCGCTGCGAACCTGAGCCCGGACGAAGAGGCGGGCTGTGTCAGTACGGCCATCGTATTCGATGCGCTCTGCTTCGCCCTCAATATATTCGTCGCGTCCTTCTCGCTTCTGGCGAAAGCGAGCGAGGCCATCCTTGCCGCCGGTGGCGACGCCTTTCTGAAAGCCTTCAGCGTCCTGACTCACAACAAGTTTGTCGGTTGTGATTTCCAGAGTGCCTTGGACGAGGCGAACGTTCTCCTCAAAGATCTGCACCTTGTTGCGGTCGTCCGCACTGGCTTTGCTGGCCTTGATGGTGACCGGTTTTTCGCGGTCGGCCTTTTCGGCAAGGGCGATGCCCGGCAGCGTGGCGAGGCAGAGGGCAAGAGCGGTGATGCGGAGGCTGATGGGCATGGGGCGCTCGCAGGCTTCAGTGAGTAGTGGATTTCGGCGGGAGGGTGGCCTGAACGCTGGAGTGCAGGTTGAGCATCCCGGTCAGGTTGTTCCAGTCAGCGCCCACGGCTTCTATACGATTTTTGCCGTGGGTGAAGAGCACGGGTTGCGGCGTGCGGGCAATTTCATCATCGACCCACACCGTGAGTTCGTCAGTGTCGAGGGTTTGTGCGGCCGAATCTGCCGTGGCAGGGCGTTCGCCTCGCACCTTGCCGAACAGGAGCACGGTGCGTTGGCGATTGTCGGCATGCGCCTGTTCACTGCGGAATTCCATGTTGCGGGATTCGTGCAGGAAGGTGATGTGCGGGGTTTCGATGTCGGCGGTGTCATCGTCCGGGTAGTGGGTGAGCTTCTTAGCCGTCAGGCGAGAACTCAGCTTGCCACTGATGTCGAAGCGATCAACCTGGAAGTTGTTCACGATCGCATCAGGGTCGTGCCGGCCCTTGCCGAGACCGCTCTGACTCTCGTTGCGCACGACGTATTCGAGCCAGAAGCTGGCAGCGGCCAGCAAGGCGACAATGATCAGCGGGAATAGCGATGAGATGCGTTTCATGTTTGCAGGTACTGGCGCAGCATGGGCTCGAGCTTGCCCTGGGCCGACAGGATGAAATCGCATACCTCGCGTACGGCGCCGCGTCCTCCGCCCTTGGTGGCGATGTAGTCGACATGTTCGCGCACGAATTCGTGGCCGTCAGCCACCGTGGCAGAAAAGCCGCAAGCCCTCAGGATTGGCAGGTCAACCACGTCGTCGCCCATGTAGCCGGTGTGCTCGGAGGCCAGATCAAGCGAGGTGCGCAGCTCGCGCATGACAGCACGCTTGTCGTGCACACCCTGGTACAGGTGACGGATGCCGAGGTTCTCGGCACGGCGTTCAACCATCGCGGACTTGCGTCCGGTGATGATGGCAACGATGACACCGGCTTCCTGCAGCATCTTCAGGCCATGGCCGTCGAGACTGGAGAAGACCTTGATCTCGTCACCGTTCGGGGTGAAGTAGAGGTCTCCATTGGTCAGGACGCCGTCAACATCGAAGGCCATCAAGCGCAGGCGGCTGGCATGTTCGGCAGAGAAATTGGCGGGCTGGCTCATCAGATGACCTTGGCGTTCATGAGGTCGAGCGTGTTGAAGGCGCCGACGAGTTGTTGCTTGGCATCGACGACCAGCACCTGGCTGATGCGGTGGCGATCCATCATTTCGGCGGCTTCCACGGCCAGTGCGTCGGGCCCGATGCCACGCGGATTGCGATGCATGACTTCGGCGATCTTCAGGCCTTTGATGTCCGTTCCGCGTTCGAGCAGACGGCGCAGGTCGCCATCGGTAAAGATGCCTATGGCGCGGCCGGTAGCGTCAACGATTGCAGTCATGCCCAGGCCTTTGCGCGACATTTCCAGCAGTGCTTCGGCAAAGCTGGCTGATTCCGGAACCTGCGGGATGGCGTCGCCGCTGCGCATGATGTCGCGTACATGGGTCAGCAGGCGGCGGCCCAACGCGCCACCCGGGTGTGAGCGGGCGAAGTCTTCGGGGCCGAAGCCGCGCGCTTCGAGGAGCGCCACGGCCAGCGCATCGCCCATGGCGAGGGTGGCGGTGGTGCTGGCGGTGGGTGCGAGGTTCAACGGGCAGGCTTCTTCGGCCACGCCGGTATCCAGATGGGCATCGGCGAGGCGGGCGAGCGGAGAATCCGGTTTTCCGGTCATGGCGATCAGGCCGGCGCCCATGCGCTTGACCAAGGGCACGATGACCAGCAGTTCTTCAGCCGTGCCGGAATTGGAGATGGCGATCAGCACGTCATGCGGTTGGATCATGCCCAGGTCGCCATGCGAGGCTTCGCCTGGATGCACGAAGAAGGATGGCGTGCCGGTACTGGCCAGCGTGGCAGCGATCTTGCGGCCGATGTGCCCGGATTTGCCCATGCCGCTCACCACCACGCGTCCGCGCGAGGTCAGGATCAGATTGGTGGCGCGCACGAAATCGTCGCCGAGACGTGTTTCGAGTGCGCTGACGGCAGCAGCCTCGATGGCGAGCACGCGACGCGCAGTGGCAAGTGCTTTCACCGGGTCGGCGGCGTTGTTCGTCGGGGCAGTTGGGGTCATGGCGGGGCTGCGGTTAAACTGAGCGGCGAGTATAACAAAGCCGCTCATCGCCCCGCTTGCCCGGCCGGGTGCCGGCATAGCCTCTTTTTTCCAGACATGCACGGTGCCCTCACTCTTGTTTTGACCTTGCTGGCCGTCACCGTGTGTGCGGTGGCGGTTTTTCGTGCCTTCAACCTGCCTGCCGTGCTGGCCTACCTTGCGGTAGGAGCGGCGCTTGGACCACATGCCGCCGGGCTGGTGCCGGATAACGCCCAAGCTCGCTACCTTGCCGAGTTCGGCGTGGTCTTCCTGATGTTCTCGATCGGCCTCGAGTTTTCCTTGCCGCGCCTGTTTGCCATGAAGCGCATCGTGCTCGGGCTGGGCGGTTTGCAAGTGCTGGGCAGCATGCTGCTTTTCGGCCTGTTGTGCTGGCTGCTGGGGCAGAGCCTGACCGCCAGCTTCGCGGTGGCCAGCGTGATCACCATGTCGTCCACCGCAATGCTCTCCAAGCTGCTGGTTGATCGCATGGAGCTTGAAACGCCGCACGGCCGCCAAGTGATCGGCGTGCTGCTGTTTCAGGATCTGGCGGTGGTGCCCCTGCTGATCCTGATTCCGGCGCTGGCGCAGCCGGGCGAGGCACTTGGCTACACCTTGTTCATGGCCGCGCTGAAGGCGGTGGCGGTACTGGCCTTGATCCTGTATTTCGGTCAGCGCCTGATGAAACGCTGGTTCACCATCGTCGCGCGGCGTAAGTCTTCCGAGCTGTTCATGCTCAATGTGCTGTTTATCACCCTGGGGCTTTCCTGGGTGACCGAGATGGCCGGACTCTCACTGGCTCTGGGGGCCTTCCTGGCGGGCATGCTGATCTCAGAAACCGAGTTTCGCATCCAGGTGGAAGAGGACATCAAGCCGTTCCGCGACATGCTGCTGGGGCTCTTCATGATCACCGTGGGCATGTTCCTCGATGTGCACGTGATCATCAGCAACCTGCAGTGGCTGGTGCTGATCCTGTTCGGCCTGCTGCTATTGAAGTTTGCGGTGGTGGCGGGGGCCTCGCGCTGGCTCGAAGGGCTGGACGGTACGGCGGTGCGGGCTGGTCTGTGGTTGTGTGCGGGCGGCGAATTCGGCTTTGTGTTGCTGACACTGGCGGCGGACGTGGAGGCTGTGCCGCATGATGTGCTGCAACTGGTAATGGCGGCGCTGGTGCTGTCGCTGCTGATCGCGCCGATCATCGTGCAGTACAGCGACAAGATCGTGCTGCGTTTCGTGGCTTCGGAGTGGATGCTGCGTTCGATGGAGCTGACCCGTGTAGCGGCGAAGTCGATCGCGACGGACAAACACGTGATCATCTGCGGCTACGGCCGCACCGGGCAGTATCTGGCGCGCCTGCTGGAGCAGGAGGGGATTGGTTATGTCGCCCTGGACCTGGATCCGGATCGCATCCAGGAAGCGGCGGCGGCAGGGGATCCGGTGGTGTTCGGTGATTCCTCGCGCCACGAAACCCTGGTTGCGGCCGGCCTGATGCGGGCCAGTGCTGTGGTGATTGCCTACAACGATGAGCATGCGACGACCAAGGTCTTGCACCACGTACTGGCTGCACGCCCTGGTCTGCCAGTGATAGCCCGCTCGCAGGATGAACGCGACATGGAGCGCCTGATCCAGCGCGGTGCCGCCGAAGTGGTGCCGGAAATGCTGGAAACCAGCATCATGCTGGCCACCCACACCCTGACCCTGATCGGCACGCCGATCGCGCGCGTGATCCGGCGTATGCGCCAGATCCGTACTCAGCGCTACAGCCTCATGAAAGGGTTCTTTCTGGGCGCTTCGGATATGGACGAGGGTAATGATGCACAGGAGGCCCGCCTGCATTCAGTATCCCTGCCGCCGGGCGCGTATGGCGTGAGTCGGCGCCTAGGCGATCTCGTGCTGGACGTTTGCCCGGCAAAGGTTGCTGCGGTGCGCCGGCGTGGTGTGCGCAGCCTCGATCCGGCGGCCGACATGCTGCTGGAGGCGGGGGACGTGGTGGTCTTGCTTGGCTTGCCGGGGGGACTGGCGGCGGCAGAGGAAAAATTGCTGAAGGGGAGCTAGTCCGTTAGCGCTTGCCTGCTTTTGTGGCGACGGAGTGCGTTGCTGTCGCCGGAAATGAAAACCCCCGCGCAAGGCGGGGCTCTAAGCGTTATGAAGCTGCTTACAGCTGCTTGCACAGCACGTAGAGTGTGCTGCCGTCGTCCGTGTAGCCCGTAATTGTTGGTGCTGTCGTGACGACAGACGCGCTGGTTTCGACTGCAGCACGCACCGTTCCCGTATTGGGTTTGCCGTCATCAATCTGCACATCCAGTGCTTCAGCTATTTTGGCTGGGAGGTTGTGCGTACAAATACTTAGTCCGCCGATTGCCAGCGCCGTTTGAACCGGCTCGATCTGCCCGCCTACTGCATTAAGCGGGGATCCGGACTTGATTTCTCCTGCAACGAAGCCCGCTTTGCGCAGATGTTGCCAGAACAGGCTTTGCTCGTTGGAGTCAATCTTGCCATTTCCCTTGTTGGTCGCGCTGACAGCATCTGTGTCACTCCAACGGGTGGATCCGTTGGGGTCGTCGCCGGGCAGTGACTTGAAGCGATCCTGGTAGCTATAGACCGCAGCCGTAATGCCCGTGAGGTCGTTGCTGACGTTCTTGATCTTGGCTTGCGTGATGAGTTCCTGGCCCTTTAGCACGCCGCCCAGCAGCAGGCCGATGATGACCAGCACGATGGCGATTTCGACGAGGGTGAAGCCGGACTGTTGGCGTTTCATGGTGTGTCCCCACTGGGAGTGATGTTCCTGCCCGCCCTTGAGCAATAATGGTGCCTGCTGTCCGGGATCATTTTCGGGGTGTTGTGGGCGCTGTAGTGATTGTTTTTCGACGCTTACGTCAGGATCCTGACGGTGTTGGCGGGATCTCGGCAATCTGTTGTTCATTCATTTACGAAAGGGGATACCGCATGCCGGATCTGGGGCGTCGCACGGAGCGCTGGCTGATGTATGCCGGGCCGCTGGTGTTACTGCTGGCCCTGGCCTTGTTGCATGTGGCCTTGTTGCAGGGCGCGCTGTCGCCGGCGGGAAAGGCCTTGCTGCTGGGGCACTTCGGTCTGGTGCTGCTGTGGCAGCCGCTGGTGAGCGGCGGGCGCCAGCTGTCCTGGGCGGGCCTGCTGCTGTTTGGGCTGGCACTGGCCGGGATCGGGCTGTGGCTCTCCTGGGGGCTGCTCCTTTTATGGGGCTTGATGCTGGCAGGGGTGATCGGGGGCAAGGTGTTCTGCCATCCGGCACCACGCGAGCGTGGCTTCTATTGGTTGCTGGTGGTGTATCTGGTGGTCGCTCTGAATGGACGGGTGATGCCAGAGTTGTTGGAGGGCTTGGCCGAGGTGCCGGCGGTGCTGCCCTTGTTTGCGAACTGGTTTGCGCTGCCGGTCTTGCTGGGGGTGGCTGTGCTGGGTTTGCCGCGCGGCGGGGCGCAGGCGGCGGACGCGCTGGATGTGGTGGGGACTTTGATTTTTGCCCTGGTGCTGGGGGGCGTGGCATTAGGGGCTCTGGCCTTCATGTTCGTGGCGCGTAGCGATTATGTGTGGGCCTTGCTGCAGGCGCTGGGTTCGGTTGCGGGGGCTTTGCTGTTGATGGCGCTGGTGTGGTCGCCGCGCAAGGGCTTCGCGGGGCTGGGGCTGGCGATTTCGCGGCGAGTGTTGTCGGGTGGGCAGCCATTTGCGCACTGGCTCGATGAGGTCGCGGAGCTGGCCTTGCACGAGGCTTCACCCGAGGCGCTGGTGCGGGCGGCGATGGAGCGCTTGGCAGGGTGGCCTGGCGTGCAGGGGGTGTTCTGGCGCTGTGCTGAAACGGAGGCGATGACGCATCTTGGGCAGCCGAGCCGGCATGTGCTGCAGTTGCGTCACGGGACTCTGGAGGTGGCGGTGCATGGGCAGCAGGCGTTTGCGCCGACTCCCACCTGGCATCTGGATCTGATGCTGCGCATCCTGGCCGAGTTTCATGCCGCGCGCTTGCAGGCGCAGCGGCTGCAGGCGCTGTCCTTTCTGCGTGCGGTGCATGAAACTGGTGCGCGTAGCACGCATGAGCTGAAGAATCTGCTGCAGTCGCTTGATGCGCTGTGTTTTGCGGTGCTGGACGATGGCGGGCGCAACCCGGCAGGGGTGCAGGCCTTGCTGCAGGGGCAGCTGCCGGAGATTCGCCGGCGTCTGGACGAAACCTTGCAGCGCATTCGCCGACCGCGTGAGGAGGACCTGCAGCCCAGCCCCGCGCTGGGTTGGTGGCAGGCCCTGCAGGCACGCCATGCGGAGGCCGTGCTGCGCTATCAGCAGGCGGGTCCGTTGGCGGCTGCCGCCTTGCCGGCCGCGCTCTTCGATTGTGTGGCCGATAACCTGCTGCGTAATGCCCTGGAGAAGCCGGGAGCGCCTGCGGTACAGGTGCGGCTGGTGGTGGGCGAGCAGGGCTGCTCCCTGAGTGTGGAGGATGCCGGGGCGGCAATTGAGGCGGAGCGGGCTGCTAGCCTGCTGCTACGCCCGCTGGCGTCGGATACCGGGCTCGGTATCGGTTTGTATCAGGCCGGGCGTCTGGCCGAGTCGGCTGGTTATGTGCTGCGTCTGGAGGAAAACCGGGCCGGCTGTGTGCGCTTCTGCCTGAGTCCGCGTGGCTGAGCGGCCCGATGCCGGAGCTGCTCAGGCCTGCGCGAGAAAGGCCTGCAAGGCTGCACTGAAGCGTGTGGCCTCGGCCTCGAGGGCGGGCAGGGCTGCGAGTGCATCCGTTGCGCGCTCTTCCTTGCACGCCAGTTCGAGCTCCCGGGCGAGGGCTGTCAGGGCGAGGCCGGAGGTGTTGGCTGCTGCGCCCTTGAGGGAGTGGGCGTGGCGGCGAGCGTCATTGAGTTGCCCTTCGGCCAGGGCGCGCTTGAAGGCCTCGATCAGGCTGGCGTAATCCTCGATGAAGGCCTGGGCGGCAATGCTGGCAATCGTGCGGTCGTTGCCAAGGCGGCGCAGCAGATCGGTGGCGTCGAAGCAGGCCGGCGTCGGCGTGGCCTCAGGGGCTGGAGGGCCATGGGGGGCGTCGGCAGTCGTTGCGGGCGTTTCTGTGGGCAGCCATTTCTTGAGCATGTCGACCAGCTTTGCGTAATCAAGCGGTTTGGCGATGAAGTCGGACATTCCCGCTTCTATGCATTGCAGCTGGTCTTCCGAAAACGCGCCGGCGGTGGTGGCGATGATGGGAACCGGGGCGAGGCCTTGGTTCTGCTCATAGGCCCGGATCTGACGCGCGGCTTCGAAGCCGTCCATGACTGGCATCTGGCAGTCCATCAGGACGAGGTCGAAAGCTTGGCCGCCGCAGGCCATGTCGCAGGCTTCGCGACCGTTGCCGGCGTGCTCGGGCACTACACCCAGGGTGGCCAGCATGGCGGTGACGACCTTCAGGTTGGTCGAGTTGTCTTCCACCACAAGTACGCGGCGGGAATCCAGACGTGGCTCGGGGGCCTTCGGGCCGATTTGGCCCGGAGGCGTTTCGCGCGCTGCCCGGCGCTTTTCATCAGCCTCGCTCTGCAGGCTGACCTGGACTCGGAACCAGAAAGTAGAGCCTTGTCCCTCCGTGCTTTCAACCCCGACTTCGCCATGCATCAATTCGGCCAGACTGCGTACGATGGAGAGGCCGAGGCCGGTGCCGCCGTACTTGCGTGTGTCGGAGTCATCCACCTGCGAGAAGGGTTTGAAGAGCAGGGCAAGCTTCTCCTGCGGGATGCCGATGCCGCTGTCGCTGACGGAGAAACGCAGCATGGCGGAACCTTCGTCGCGGCTGAGTTCTTCGGCGTACACCTTGATCTGACCGTGGGCGGTGAATTTGAGCGCGTTGCCGAGCAGGTTGGAGAGCATCTGGCGGAGCCGGATCGGGTCTCCTCGGTAGCGTTGCCCGCTGTCACCCCGCCATTCGGCAATCAGTTGCAGGCCTTGCTGGGAGGCGGATTCGGCGAACAGGGCGCGGATTTCGTCGAGCACTTGGGCGGCTGAAAAGCCGCTGCTGGCGAGTTCAAGCTTGCCGGCTTCGACCTTGGAGAGGTCCAGGATGTCATTGAGCAGCGCCAGCAGGGTCTGGCCGGAGTTGTAGAGCGTGCGGGCGAAATTGCGCTGTTCGGTCTCCGCCAGACCCGGCTGCAGCAGCATCTGGGCCATGCCGAGAATGCCATTGAGCGGGGTGCGGATTTCGTGGCTCATGGTGGCGAGAAAACGGCTCTTGGCCAGGCTGGCGGCTTCGGCGCTGCGCTTGGCGTCAAGCAGCGCTGCCTCGGCGAGCTTGCGCTCGGTAATGTCCTGATGCGTACCGGATATGAGCAATGGCTGGCCGTCTTCCCGCCACTGGCTGACGCTGCCGCATGCCAGCACCCAGATCCAGTGTCCGGCCTTGTGCAGCATGCGGATTTCCGCTTCGTAATAATCGGCCTCGTGCCTGAAATGGCGTTCAAGTTGCTGGCTGGCCAGCAGCAGATCGTCCGGATGGACGAGGCGCCGCCAGGTGTTGATATCGACGGGTGCGAGTTCGTCCAGTGTATAGCCCGCGATCTCGGCCCAACGCTCGTTGAAAAGGGCTTCGCCGGTCTGCACCGACCATTCCCAGGTGCCGGCATGGGTGCCACGGATGATGTCGGCCAGGCGTCGGCGTTCGCGCGCGAGTTCGCGGGCCTGGTTGTGGGCGGCTGTCACGTCCTGCTTGATGGCCACGAAATGGCTGATCTGGCCATCTTCGTCCCAGACCGGGGCAATGGTCTGCTCTTCGGTGTACAGCGAGCCGTCCTTGCGCCGGTTGATCAGCTCTCCGCTCCATATCTTGCCGGCAAGCAAGGTCTCCCACATCGCCGTGAAAAACTCCGGCGGGTGCTCGCTGGAGCCGATCAGGTAGCCTGGTTTGCGGCCGATCGCTTCTTCCGGGGCGTAGCCGGTGATGCGGGTGAAAGCCCGGTTGACCCGCTCGATGATGCCTTCGCGATTGGTGATCACAATGGCATTCGCGGCTGAATCCACGGCCATGCTTTGCAGGCGGATCAGGGCTTCGTTGCGCTTGCGCTCGGTGATGTCGGCGATCACCGAATAGAGCATGCAATGCCCATCCACCATGACCGGCGTGCTGTGCACTTCGACCTGGCGGATCTCTCCGCTGGCCAGACGGTGCGGAATCTGGAACAGGTTGCGCTTGCCCTCGGCTACCTCCTGCATGGCACGCTGAACCTCTTGCGCGGGCAGGGCGTTGATGTCTGCGATATGCATGCGGCGCAGGGCCTCCCGGCTGCAACCATAGAAGCTGGCCGCCTGCAGATTGGCATCCACGACCCGGCCGGACTCCAGATCGGTCACCAGCATGGGAATGCGCAATTGCTCGAACACCGCGCGGTGCAACTCCTCACTGCGCCCGAGATGATGCAGGGCGTCCTGCAGCGCTTGGGTGCGTAGCTGTACCTCCAGTTCAACCTTGTGTTTGCGTTGCAGCAGGCTGCTGACCAGTGCGCTGCCAAGCAGGCTCAGGAGTAGTCCGCCAAGCAGCACGGATGCAGAGAAAGACCGTGGCGTGGTGTCCAGATACTCCGGGGTGGGCTCCATCAGCAATTCGAACTCATGGCCGGCCAGGGTCAGCAGACGCTGCGCACGCAGCGGGCTCTGCTGAATCCATTGCGAGTCATGATTTGAGTCCTGTCCTTTGGTGTGGGCATGGTGCTGATAGAGCAGCCCGGCCTCGCCAGCGAGCAGGCTGTCAGAGAGCAGCACGTCGGCCCCAGGCGGAAGGGTTGCCAGAGTGCCACTGACCAGATCTTCGACCCGGATCACCGCCTGCACGATGCCCTGGAAGTGCAGCTGGCGCGATGCGATACTCTGGGTCGAGAAACCGGGTTCGAAGCAAGGGGCCATCAGCAGCAGCCCCTTGCCGCCCTGCACCAGCTCGATCGGAGCTGAAACCACGATCTCCCCTTCGTCGCGGGCACGTTCCAGGGTGGCCCGGCGATTGAGCTCGGAGGCCAGGTCCAGTCCTAGCGCGGCGCTGTTGCCTGCCATGGGCACGATCAGGAAGGTTGGGAAATATTCGGCGCGCGGGCCAGCGTCGCCAATCGAACTGCCCTGGAACTCGCGGATGGCATAGCCCTTGAGGCCTGCGCTGCGCGCGCTGGCTTCGAAGGCGGTGCGGCTGGCGCCACTGATCCGGGGCGCCCACTGAAATGCGGCGATGCGGTGATCAAGAGGGCCACGCTCAACGAAGCGCTTAAAGCTCTCCGGACTGAAGCTGCCTGCTGCTGCGTGAAACTGCTGCAAGGCCTGCACCCTGCTCAGCACAGCATCGACGCTGTGTTGCAGGGCTGCCACGTATTGCTCGGCCAGGCGTTGGAAGTCGGCTTCCTGGCGCGCTGATTCCATCGCGCGCAGACCTTGCCAGGCCCAGATGCTGAGGGCGGCGGCGACCACAAAGCTTGCAAGCGGGATCAGCAGTCGCGCGGGAGGCAGCTTGGGCATGGCGGGGGGCGTGCAAAGGGCCGCGGATGGCGGCAATGCAAGGCTTAACGGCGGGTGCGACGGCTTCTTGATCGGCTGTGGGCGGACGGTGGCGCAGAAAAAAGGCCCCGCCGCTTGCGCGGCAGGGCCTTTGTCCTTTCGGGCATATCTTAACCCAGGCGGGCGAGTTGCTCCTTGAGTTTCGCCAGCGTGGCGCTCATGTCAGCGAGGCGCTTCTTCTCCTGCTCAACCACGGCGGCCGGCGCACGGGCGACGAAGCCTTCGTTGCCGAGCTTCACTTCCAGCTTGCCGACCTCAATCTCGATCTTGGCGACTTCCTTGCCGATGCGCGCGCGCTCGGCGTCCACATCGATCTCGATCTTGAGCATCAGGCGGAAATCGCCGACCACCTGCACCGGGGCCGGGGATTGCGGCAGCTCGGCGCCGACGGCAGTGACCTCCGACAGCTTGGCAATCGCAGCCAGATAGGGTGCGTAGGCCTTCACTGTGGCTTCGTCGCCGGCCACCAGCAGGGGCACACGCTGGCCCGAGAGGTTCATCTCGGCGCGCAGGCTGCGGCAGGCGTTGATCAGGGCCTTCAGCTCGGCGACCTTGGCCTCAGACGCTTCGTCGATGCGCTCCGGTGCGCAGGTCGGGTAGCTCGCCGCGCCGATGAAGTCGCTGGTCTTGCGGCCTGAAATGACGCTGACGGTTTGCCACAGCTCTTCGGTGATGAAGGGGATCAGCGGGTGAGCCAGGCGCAGGATGGTTTCCAGCACGCGCACCAGGGTGCGGCGGGTGCCGCGCTGGGTGGCTTCGTCGCCGGTCTGCAGCTGTACCTTGGCGAGTTCCAGATACCAGTCGCAGTACTCGTCCCACACCAGCTCGTAGATCGCGCGCGCGGCCATGTCGAGGCGGTAGTCGGCGAAATTCTGCGCCAGCTCGGCTTCGGCACGCTGCAGGCGGCTGGTCATCCAGCGGTCGGCGAACGAGAAGCGCAGGTATTGGCCATCACAGGAGTCGACTTTGTGGTTGTCCAGCCCGCAGTCCTTGCCTTCGCAGTTCATCAGCACGAAGCGGGTGGCGTTCCACAGCTTGTTGCAGAAGTTGCGATAGCCTTCGCAGCGCTGCATGTCGAACTTGATGTCGCGGCCCAGCGAGGCGAGCGAGGCGAAGGTGAAGCGCAGCGCGTCGGTGCCGAAGGCGGGAATGCCTTCCGGATATTCCTTGCGCGTCTTCTTCTCGATCTGCGCGGCCTGCTTCGGGTTCATGAGGCCCGTGGTGCGCTTGGCAACCAGCGCTTCCAGACCGATACCGTCGATGAGGTCGATCGGGTCCAGCACATTGCCCTTCGACTTGCTCATCTTCTGGCCTTCCGCATCGCGGATCAGGCCGTGCACATAGACGTGCTTGAACGGAATCTTGTTGGTCAGGTGCTTGGTCATCATGATCATCCGGGCGACCCAGAAGAAGATGATGTCGAAGCCGGTGACCAGCACTGAAGACGGCAGGTACAGATCCAGCGCCGGGTTGGATTGGCCCGGATAGTCCGGCGTCCAGTCCAGGGTGCTGAAAGGCCACAGGGCGGAGGAGTACCAGGTGTCGAGCACGTCGTTGTCACGCGTGAGCTCGCCGCTGTAGCCATCCTTGGCGGCCAGCGCCTTGGCTTCAGCTTCGTCGTGGGCAACCCACACGCGGCCGTCGGCGCCATGCCAGGCGGGAATCTGGTGACCCCACCACAACTGGCGCGAGATGCACCAGTCCTGCAGGTTGCGCATCCACGAGTAGTAGGTATTCACCCAGTTTTCGGGCACGAACTTCACTTCGCCGGACTCGACCACTTCCAGCGCCTTCTGCCCGATGCTCTTGCCATCGGGGCCGGGCTTGTTCACGGCGACGAACCACTGGTCGGTGAGCATCGGCTCGATGACCACGTTGGTGCGGTCGCCACGCGGCACCTGCAGCTTGTGCGGCTTGATCTCGCCGAGCAGGCCCAGCGTCTCGAAGTCGGCGACGATCTGCTTGCGCGCCTCGAAGCGGTCCAGCCCGTGGTACTTGGCGGGCGCGTTGTCGTTGATCTTGGCGTCCAGCGAGAGCACCGAGATCATCGGTAGGTGATGACGCTGGCCGACGGCGTAGTCGTTGAAGTCATGCGCTGGGGTGACCTTCACGCAGCCGGTGCCGAATTCCTTGTCGACGTAGTCATCGGCAATGATCGGGATCTCGCGCCACTGCTTGGCGTCCATCACATCGCCGCTCATCGAGGAGAGCGGCAGGCGGATCATCTGGCCGATCAGGTGCTTGTAGCGTTCGTCTTCCGGGTGAACCATCACGGCGGTGTCGCCGAGCATGGTTTCCGGGCGGGTCGTCGCCACTGTCAGATGACCCGAGCCGTCGGCCAGCGGGTAATTCAGGTGCCACAGGAAGCCATCTTCCTCCTCGGAAACCACTTCGAGGTCGGACACCGCCGTGCCCAGCACCGGGTCCCAGTTCACCAGACGCTTGCCGCGGTAGATCAGGCCTTCGTTGTAGAGGCGCACGAAGCTTTGGGTGACGGTTTTCGACAGGCCCGCATCCATCGTGAAGCGCTCGCGCGACCAGTCCGGCGAGGTGCCCAGCCGCCGCATCTGGCGCGTGATGGTGTTGCCCGAATATTCCTTCCACTCCCACACCTTCTCGAGGAACTTCTCGCGGCCCAGATCGTGGCGGCTGATACCTTGCGCGTCGAGCTGGCGCTCTACCACGATCTGCGTGGCGATGCCGGCGTGGTCGGTACCCGGCTGCCACAGTGTGTTGGCGCCGCTCATGCGGTGGTAGCGGGTCAGCGCATCCATGATGGTCTGGTTGAAACCATGGCCCATGTGCAGCGTGCCAGTCACGTTCGGCGGCGGCAGCAGGATGCAGAAAGACTGGTCGGCGGGCTTGCTGGTGTCGGTGCCGGCGGCGAAATAGCCGGACTGCTCCCATTGCGGGTACCAGCGCGATTCGATGTCGGCGGGTTCAAAGCTCTTGGCGAGTTCCATCGAGGAATACCTGGGGGAAATTCGGGGGAAGCCCGCGATTATACCGGCTCACGCTTTGAACTTTGGGGCCATGCGTGAGCCCTGTTGAAGCGCAGAGCCATTCATGCAGAAGCCGGCTGTGGTCTTTGCTTTCTGCGCTCCTGGCGAGCGGACTTCTTTCCGGATCTTCCGGTTCAGGCTTGCGGCAGCACCGGGCCGCCTTTCTCGATGGCTCGCTGGTAGGCCGGGCGGGCACGCACACGCTCTAGCCAGGCCTTGATGTGCGGCGCATGGCGGGCTGTCGTGCTGCGCGAGCTCAGGGCTTCGAGCGCAAAACACATCTGGAAGTCTGCGAGACTGATGGCTTGACCCGCGAACCAGGTGTGGCTGGCTAGGTGCTCATCAATAAAGGCGGTCGCACGCTCAAGGTTCGGTTCGATCAGTTTTTCAATCACCTTGTTGCATAGGCCACGCGCGATCGGGCGAACGAAGAAGGGCATGGGCTGGCGTGGGATGGTGGTGAACACCAGTTTCATGACCAGCCAGTTCATCAACGAGCCTTCGGCGTAATGCATCCAGAAGCGGCATTCCCGACCCGCTGCGCTACCGCGTTTTGGCTCTAGCCCGGCAAGTTCGGCCTTTGCCTGCACTCCATGGACTTCGGCCAGGTACTCGAGGATAGCCCCAGACTCGGCTATGACCAGGTCACCGTCCTGGATGACCGGCGATTTACCCAGTGGATGAATCTTGCGAAGTTCCGGCGGAGCGAGTCGAGTGGCCGGGTCGCGCGCATGAATGACGAGTTCGTAAGGCAATCCGAGCTCTTCCAGCAGCCACAGTATGCGTTGGGAGCGGGACATCTCAAGGTGATGGACTGTGATCATGAGGGTGGTTCCGGGCAGGAGGCAGACACAAAAAAGCCGGCATGCGCCGGCTTGTCTGCAATGCTTGATGGTGGAGGCGGGGGGAATCGAACCCCCGTCCGCAAGACTTCCACAACTGGATCTACATACTTAGCCGCTCTATTTTTGTTTAACCCTGCGCTTAGCCGACCGGCAGGCCGACGCAAGGCGAGTCACCTATGTTTTAGCTCCGCACCAAGTAACCCGATGCAGCACGAGTCCCTGTGAATGACGCTGCTGTAGGTTTTACCCCACCTGACCCAGAGACCAATCAGTGCAGCGGCTTAGGCCTTAAGCGGCCAGAGCGAATTGCTCGTCGTTGGCGAGTATAGATTTCCAGATGGATTTACGAGGTAACTGGGCCTCGGTATGCACCACATCGCTTCTTGACCCACGTCGAAGCCAGGTCGCCCCCGGTTCCGTAGCCGATGCCAACGCGCATCGGTAAAGCGGTTTCATTCTAGCGCGTTCGGCGCGCAGGGCAAAGCAAACTCGTTATTGCTCGGAATCGCCCCTCAGCGCACTTTCGAGCACTTTGGAGACTTGTTCGGAGAGCTCCGGCAGCAGGGTGGCGCGCATGTGCGCCGTGGTCTGCACGCGCAGGCGCTCGGAGAGACCCAGCAGTTCGCTGGCGATGATGGGGGGCAACTCCTTGGCGAGCCACTGGTTCAGGCTCTGCGAGATCTGCGCATCGAGCTCGATGAGGCGCTCGCTCATGGCTGCGGCAGCGCCTTGTACGGCCTCTTGCCGGGCGGCCTGCAGGGCCGGCCATTGATTGATCTCAGCCTCTTCGCGGCCCTGGCGGATGGCGGCCTGCACGGCATGCTGCTGCATCTGGCGCGCTTCGTGGAGGGTCTCGGCGCGCGCCTTGGCGACGGCCTCCTGAATGGCGTGTTGCTGTTCGACGCGCATTTCTTCGCGGACGCGTTCGACGGCTTCATCCACCGCGCGCTCGATGACCTCATCCGGTGGCAGCGGGCTCATGGGCTGGAACTGGCCGCTGGGTGTGTAGTCGTCGAGATCCAGATTCAGCGAAAAGGCTTCCTGCACGCGTGGCGGTACCGCAGGCGCGGTTTCGCTGACGGGTAGGGCTAGTGCGTCGGTGAGTTCAGGCAGCTCTTCCTCGACAACCTCGGTGAGCATAGGGAGTTCTTCTGCGTCCGGGCTTACGCCGCTGGTGCGGTTGCGGCGGATCAGGGCATCGGCCTTGCCGAGCAGGGCGCGATCAAGGGGGAGGTCATCGGCACTGGAGCTGTTCATGAATTTCCCTTGGACAGATCGAAGGCCTGCACCGGATGGGCCTGCTGTTTGTAGAAGCGCCAGCGCTCGCGAGCGGTGACGCGACTGGCTTCGTCGGTGCCGACGATCTCGACAAGCTGGGCGTAGCGGGTATAGCCCTCCGGCAGATCGTCGGCAAGGTTCAGCAGCAGATCGTCATGGACTAGTTCTTCTGCCCTCCGTGCGATGAGGACCGGGGTGCGGGCCGCGAGCGGGGAGCTGGCTGCTACGTGTGGAACGAAGGATAGCGGCTGCCGTGTCCACAGCAGGTTGTCGTAGCGCTGGGCGGTGCTGGCGTCCGGTGCGAAGACCACCACCTTGTGCCCGGCGCGTACGGCCTTGGTGGTGATGGCGCAGGCCGCCTCGAGGCGGTCCTGCGCATTGTGATAGAAGCGGACCTCGGTCACTGCCCGGCCCGTTGCAGCAGGAACTCGGCCAGCAGTGGCACCGGTCGGCCGGTCGCTCCCTTGTCCGCGCCGCTCTTCCAGGCGGTGCCGGCGATGTCGAGGTGCGCCCACTTGTAGGCCTTGGTGAAACGCGACAGGAAGCAGGCGGCTGTGATGCTGCCGGCCGGTCGCCCACCGATGTTGGCGATGTCGGCGAAGTTGCTCTTGAGTTGCTCCTGATATTCGTCGAAGAGCGGCAGTTGCCAGGCACGGTCTCCGGCATTTTGGCCGGCGGCAAGTAGTTCAGCGGCGAGCGCGTCGTCATTGGCCAAGAGGCCGGAGGTATGGTGGCCCAGGGCGATGATGCAGGCGCCGGTCAGGGTGGCGATATCCACCACGCAGGCAGGCTTGAACTGCTCGGCGTAGGTGAGTGCGTCGCACAGGATCAGGCGGCCTTCTGCGTCCGTGTTGAGGATCTCGATGGTCTGGCCAGACAGCGAGGTGACTACATCGCCCGGCTTGACGGCGGTGCCGCTGGGCAGGTTTTCGGTGGCCGGGATCAGGCCGACCAGGTTGATCGGCAGGCCCAGCTTGGCGACGGTGCGGAAGATCCCCAGCACGGAGGCGGCTCCGCACATGTCGAACTTCATTTCGTCCATGCCTTCGCCGGGCTTCAGTGAGATGCCGCCGGAGTCGAAGGTGACGCCCTTGCCGACCAGTACGACCGGAGCCTCCTTGGCCTTGCCGCCCTTGTATTCGAGCACGATGAAGCGCGGCTCTTCGCGCGTACCCTGCGCCACGGACAGGAAACTGCCCATGCCCAGCTCTTCAATGCCCTCGCGGTCGAAGACCTTGAGCTTGAGCTTGTATTCGCGGGCGAGGCTCTTGGCAGTGTCGGCTAGCGTGCTCGGGGTGCAGTAATTGGCGGGCAGGTTGCCCAGATCGCGGGCCAGGGCCTGACCCGCAGCAATCGCTGCGCCTTGTTCGACGGCGCGCTTGGCGGCCGCGTCGCTCTTGCCCTGCAGGATGAAATCAAGCTTGGCGGGGCCGGCAGGCTTGTCTTCTGCCTTGGCCTTGATGGCTTCAAAACGGTAGGCGGTGTCGGCCAGTAGGGTCGTAGCGCTACGCAGGCTGGCGGGCAATTCGAGACCGGCGGCAACCAGATCGGTGGCCGCAAAAGCCGCGGATTTGGCCTTGCTGGTTGAGAGCCACTTGCCGACGGCAAGCAACGCGTTGCGCAGGGTCTTGGCGTTCAGTTCGGCACGTTTGCCGAGGCTTACCACCAGTACGCGTTCGGCCGTGACGCCGGGCAGTGTGGGCAGGGCCAGCAGGCTGCCTGCCTTATCGTCCAGGTCGCGCAGGCAAAGCTTGCCGAGCAGGCCCTGGCTGGCGGCGTCCGTGGCGGCGAACTGTGGGCCGGCTTCGCCATCGCTGCTGCGGGCAAGGATCAGGCAGTCGGTTTTGAGTTTCTCGGGGCTTGCTGCTTTTATGCTAAATTCCATGGCCTTTTCCTGATGTAGCGGCGGCGTGCGCCAATTGTCCGGACGCCTGATTATCCCCGCTGCAGCTTGATGCCGTCAAAGCGAGTACTCATTCCATCATGATTTTCCGCCGCGCAGCGATGCGCGAATTTGCAAGTACGGCGGCAGCGATCTTTGTTGCGCTGTTCTTCATTCTGGTTACGGTGATCCTTGTACGCCTGCTGTCGCAGGCGGCGGGCGGTCGTCTGCCGGCCGATGCGGTGCTGGCGCTGATCGGTTTCTCGACCCTCAATCACCTGCCGGTCACACTGGCGCTGTCGGTGTTTGTGGCGGTGCTGTTGTCGCTCTCGCGCAGCTATCGCGATTCGGAAATGGTGGTGTGGTTTTCCTCCGGGCTCTCGTTGACCGCCTGGTTGCGGCCGGTGCTGGCCTTCGTTATGCCGATCGTGGCGGTGATCGCGGCGCTTTCGTTATTTCTGTCGCCGTGGGCGCAGGGCAAGGCGCTTGAGTATCGCAAGCGACTCGAGACGCGGGATGAAGTCTCGCGGGTGGCGCCCGGCGTGTTCCGTGAATCCGTTTCGGCGCAGCGAGTGTTCTTTGTGGAATCGGTGGATCGCGAGGCTGGCAAGGTTCGCAATGTGTTCATCAATTCGTCCAAGGATGGTCGCCAGGATCTGACGGTGGCGGCTGAAGGGCTGGTCGAGTCGGCCTCCAATGGCGATCGTTTTGTGGTGCTTTTCAACGGTCATCGTTACGAAGGCGAGCCTGGTTCGGCCGAGTACCGCGTGATGGCGTTTGAACGTTATGCGGTGCGGATCGAGCCGAAAGAAATCGGGGTGATCGAATTTACTCCGCGTACGCTGACCACGCTCAATCTTTTCCTGCTCCCCAGTAATGCCAACAAGGCCGAACTGGCCTGGCGTTTCGGGATTCCACTGGCGACCTTATTGCTGGCTTTGCTGGCGATTCCGCTGTCTTTCGTAAACCCGCGTGCCGGGCGGGCCAATAGCCTGATCTTTGCCGTGCTGGCGTTTGCAGTCTATTTCAACCTGCTCGGGGTCAGTCAGGCCTGGATTGCCAAGGGCAAGCTGGATGTTCTGGCCGGCATGGTCAGCGTGCATGGCGGCATGTTCCTGTTATTGGTGCTGCTGTTTGGCTGGCGGATGTTGCCTGACCTGAGGCGTTTCAAGCGATGAAGACTGCTCGCGGCTATTTGCGCCGGGAAATCATTTATTCCACCCTGCTGGTGCTGGGGGCCTTTCTGTGCCTGTTTGCGTTCTTCGATTTTCTGGCTGAGCTCGAGGATCTAGGCAAGGAGGGCTACCGCCTCAAGCACGCGGTGATCTTTGTGGCGCTGTCGATCCCGAGCCGGGCCTATGAGGTCATGCCGATCGCGGTGCTGATCGGCACGCTTTACGCGCTGACCCAGTTTGCCCGCAATTCTGAACTCACCGTCCTGCGTGCGGCCGGCGTGTCCACGCGGCAGTTGCTGATCGCCTTGATGCGCATCGGTCTGTTTTTCGTGGTACTGACCTTTGTGCTGGGTGAATACGTGGCACCGCCGCTCGAGCGGATTGGCCAGAAGTGGCGTTTGCGCACGACCAATGCCACTGTGCCGCAGGAGTTGCGCACAGGGATGTGGATGCGCGATGGTCGCTTGTTCGTGAACGTGCAGCGCGTCCTGCCAGATGCCTCGCTCGAGACGGTGAAGATCTACGAGTTCGATTCTGAGCATCGCCTGGCGACACTCAACGTTGCCAAGCGCGGGGTGTATTCCGTAGAGCAGGGTTGGTTGCTCAGTGAAGTGGTGCAGACCCGCTTTCATGGCGACCGTACCGAGCTCTTGAATATCCCCTCCTTGCGTTGGGCTTCTGAACTTACGCCGGAGTTGATCAGTGTCGTGATGGTGACGCCGGAGCGCATGGCCCTGGCTAGTCTGTATCAGTACAAGCGCCATCTGGAAGCCAACTCACAGCGTACTGGGCGCTATGCCGTGGCGTTCTGGAAAAAGCTGGTCTACCCGCTGGTGACGCTGGTAATGATGGTCTTGGCGCTCCCCTTCTGCCTGGGCAACCAGCGGTCGGTGAATGTGGGTGCGCGCGTACTGACTGGCGTGATGCTGGGGATCGGTTTCTATCTGCTCAATGCCCTGTTCTCGAATCTGGGTGTGCTGAATGCCTGGCCGGCCTTGATGAGCGCCGCGCTGCCCAGCCTGTTGTTCTTTCTGCTGGCAGTTGGCCTGATGTGGAAAGTTGACCGGCGCTGAGCGCGGGTTCAGTGCTCAGTCGGCGTCCTGGCGCAAGGCCGGGTTGAAAACGATGCGGGTGCCGGCCAGCCGGTCGTGCGGGAATTGGCGTTCGCGATCGACGAAAGCGGTCCAGATCAGGCCGACTCCGCTCAAAAGCAGCAGCATGGAAGGCCAGGCCAGTGCGTAGCGCAGCAGGCTGCGCCCCAGCGAGGGCGGTAAGCCGCTGTTTGCGTCCACCAGTTGCAGCTGCCAGGTCTGCATGGCCAGCGTCTGGCCGCGCCGGTGCCAGAGCCAGATGAAGTACGCCCCCAGCAAAGCCAGCAGATGCAGCCACTCAAGCCAGCCGGGCGGGGTGATGCCGAAAGCTACGCCCAGCGTGAGCAGGGGGGCCAGAAAGCCGAGGGCAAGCACGCCCAGCAGAAGCAGGGATTCATAAAGCATGGCGGCCAGGCGGCGGCGCAGGCTGGCGAGTTCTACTTGCGGGCGGTTGGGCATTGGCGTGTAGCGCTTATTCGCGCTCGATTTCTTCTTCCGGGGGCGGTGGCGGCACTTCGACCGGCACGACGACAGGCACTACTGCTGGCGCACTGGCGGTGGCCACGCGAACGCGGGTGGAAGGGTTTTTCAGGGTAAGCGCCTTGGGCGGACGCAATTCAGTGGTGCGCGATTGAGTCGGTGCCGAAGCATCAGGGAGCGGTGTCGGCGCGGGTGAGCGCGCCAATGCCGGACTCTGGGCGCGCAGGCGGGCCTTTTCTTCTTCGGGCAGCGCCTGGTACTCCTGCCATTTGCGCTCTAGTGCCCGGCGTTGTTCGGGCGCGTTGGCTTGCAGCTGACGGTACTGGATACGCGCGAGTTCGCGCTGCGCAGGGGTCAGGCCCAGCCATTCCCGCATCCGGTCCTGCATGCGTGCCTGTTCGACATCGCTCAGGGCGGCGAAGCGGCGTGCGATGCCCAGCCAGCTCTGGCGGCGCGAGTCTGGCAGTTTGTCCCACTCGCGGGCGAGCGGGGCCAGGGCCGTGCGTTGCTGGGCATTGAGCTGGCTCCAGCGCGGTTGGGCGCCGCCAGGCAGCAGGCCGCTGGTCTGCGCGTGAGCGCTGACCATTAGCCCGAGGATAAGGATTATTGTCGCGAGGAGTCGGCCAGCCACGACTGGAAGCCCCGGTCGAGATACGCGTCGATCGGCAGTTCATCGCTGAGCAGGGCAGAGTCGATGTCTTCCTGGCTCTCGATGTGTTGCAGTGACAGGGTCTGGTTGCCGGCCAGCAGCACCAGAACCAGGCCGAAGGCCATGGCCAGTGGGCGCAGACGCTCTTCGAGCCAGCTCCAGCCGGAGCGGCCAACGCTGGCCAGCGAGAGTTCGCCGGCTTGTGTCGGCAAGCCGGCCAGCGCAGCCTGGCGGGCAGCGAAGAGGCGTTCGGTCACCGGTACGTCCAGCTGAGCGGTGCCCGCATTGAGCTGATTGCGTACAAACAGGCCCAGCTCGCGTTCTGCGGCGAAGTCCAGGGAGTAGGGGGATTGTTGGGGGGTCATAGTTCAATTCCTTTCGCACGCAGCGCAGCCGCCAACGTGTGACTGGCCCGGGAGCAGTGCGTCTTTACGCTACCCTCGGAGCAGCCCATGGCGGCGGCTGTCTCGGCAATGTCCATTTCCTCCCAGTAACGCATGAGGAAGGCTTCGCGTTGACGCGCGGGCAGTTTGGATATTTCACTTTCTATGATGGACAGGGTTTGTGACTGTTCTAGGCGCCCTTGTGGTCCGGCAGGCAGCATGCCGGTGTCTGTGGTTTCGATGCTCTCCAGCGGATCTGGTTCCCCTTCCTCGCCGCTGCCGAAGGCAGAAAGCAGGCTGACCCACAGGTTGCGCACGCGGGAGCGGCGCATGTGGTCGCGGATGGCGTTCTGCAGAATGCGCTGAAACAGCAGGGGCAGCTCTTCCGCCGGGCGTGCCGCGTACTTCTCGGCGAGCTTGAGCATGGCTTCCTGCACCACATCCAGGGCGGCCTCCTCATCGCGCAGGGCGAACTGGGCCTGCCGGAAGGCGCGCCTTTCGACGCCGGCTAGGAAATCTGAGAGTTCGATGCGTGAAGCCAGAGTCTGACCTGTTGCCTGTGGGTGCGAACCGGCCGGCGCCTTGACCAATCCTGATGGCGCCGGTAAGGTAATGGGTTCTTTTGTTGGGGTGCGTGGGTGCGGGAATGGTCTTGACCGGTGCGGAAATTGTAGTGAGGTGCCTGCAGGAAGAAAAGGTCGAATACGTATTCGGCTATCCTGGCGGGGCTGTGCTTTTCCTGTACGACGAAATTTTCAAGCAGGACAAGTTCCGTCACGTACTGGTGCGCCATGAGCAGGCTGCTGTGCACGCGGCCGATGGTTACGCCCGTACCACACAGAACGTCGGTGTGGCGTTGGTGACCTCCGGCCCCGGCGCAACCAATGCCGTGACCGGCATTGCCACGGCCTACATGGACTCGATCCCGCTGGTGATCATCAGCGGCCAGGTGCCGACTGCCGCTATCGGCCTGGATGCCTTTCAGGAAGTCGATACCGTGGGCATCACGCGCCCCTGCGTGAAGCACAATTTCCTGGTGCGGGATGTGCGTGACATCGCCGTAACCCTCAAGAAGGCATTCCACATTGCCCGTAGCGGCCGGCCCGGGCCGGTGCTGGTCGATATCCCGAAGGATGTGACCGCCCAGCGCTGCGAATTCGCTTACCCCGAGCAGATCAGCATTCGCTCCTACAGCCCGACCCCACAGGCTGAGCCGGAACAGATCCGCAAGGCGCTGCAACTGCTGCTCGCTGCCAAGCGCCCGATGATCTACACCGGCGGCGGTGTGGTGCTGTCGAATGCCGCAGAGAAATTGACCCGGCTGGCACGTTTGCTGGGCTTCCCTGTGACCAACACCCTGATGGGGCTGGGCGGCTATCCCGCATCTGACAAACAGTTTGTCGGCATGCTGGGCATGCACGGGACTTATGAAGCCAACATGGGCATGCACTACTGCGACGTGCTGCTGGCCGTGGGGGCCCGTTTCGATGATCGCGTGATCGGCAATACCGCGCACTTTGCGCAGGAGCCGCGCAAGATCATTCATATCGACATCGATCCCTCGTCGATTTCCAAGCGCGTAAAGGTTGATGTACCCATCGTCGGAGACGTGGGTGATGTGCTGGATGCCATGATCGCCGGGCTGGAGTCCGGCGGGCGCCCGAATCCTGAGCTGACCAGTGCCTGGTGGCGCCAGGTGGATGAGTGGCGCAGCCGTAACAGCATGGTCTTCAAGAATTCCGACGAGATCATCAAACCTCAGTTCGTGGTTCAGAAACTGTGGGAAGTAACCGGCGGTGAGGCCTTCGTGGCCACGGACGTTGGTCAGCATCAGATGTGGGCGGCGCAGTATTACGGCTTTGATGAGCCGCGCCGCTGGGTGACTTCGGGCGGTCTTGGCACCATGGGGTTCGGTCTGCCTGCCGCCATGGGCGCGCAGCTGGCGCATCCGGATAAGCCGGTGGCCTGCATCACGGGCGAAGGCTCGATCCAGATGTGCATTCAGGAGCTTTCCACCTGCAAGCAGTATCGCCTGCCGATCAAGATCATTTCCCTGAACAACCGCTATCTGGGCATGGTGCGGCAGTGGCAGGAAATCTTCCACGGCAACCGCTACTCTGAGTCCTACATGGATTCGCTGCCTGATTTCGCTAAGCTCGCCGAGGCCTATGGCCATGTTGGCTTGCAGATCACCAAGCCAGGCGACGTGGAAGGCGCACTGCGCGAAGCCTTTGCGCGCAAGAACGATCTGGTGTTCATGGACTTCCAGATTGATCAGACTGAAAACGTCTACCCGATGATTCAGGGTGGCAAGGGTCTCAACGAGATGATCCTGTCGTCCGAAGACCTGTAAGAGGCCTGCAGATGCGTCACGTACTTTCCCTGCTGCTTGAGAACGAATCCGGAGCACTGTCGCGCGTTTCGGGCCTGTTCTCCTCACGTGGCTACAACATTGAATCCCTGACCGTGGCACCGACAGAGGATGCCTCCTTGTCGCGCATGACCATCGTGACCAGTGGTTCGGACGAAGTCATAGAGCAGATCACCAAGCAGCTCAACAAGCTGGTGGATGTGGTCAAGGTGATGGATGTCTCCGAGGCTGCTCATATCGAACGCGAGCTGATGCTCGTGAAGGTACATGCGGTGGGCGCTGCACGTGAAGAGATGAAGCGCATGTCGGAGATTTTCCGTGGCCGCATCATTGATGTGACCGAATCGAGCTACGTCATTGAGCTGACGGGCACGCAGGACAAGCTTGATTCTTTCCTCGGCGCGATCGACTCCGCGCTGATTCTCGAAACCGTTCGTTCCGGGGTGTGCGGTCTAGGCCGTGGCGACCGGGTTCTGAAAGTTCAGTGACAAGCGACATGTGGTACGTGGCTTGGCCACTTATCACGTATCACGTCTCACCCATCACATGGAGAAAACAATGAAGGTTTATTACGACAAGGACGCTGATCTCTCCCTCATCAAGGGCAAGCAGGTCGCCATCATCGGTTACGGCTCGCAAGGCCATGCCCACGCGCAGAACCTGCGTGACTCCGGCGTGAATGTGGTCGTTGGTCTGCGCAAGGGTGGTGCTTCGTGGTCCAAGGTTGAAGCCGCCGGCATCAAGGTTGCAGAAGTGAATGACGCGGTGAAGATGGCCGACGTGGTCATGATCCTGCTGCCGGACGAGAACATCCCCGAGGTGTACAAGAACAACGTCGAGCCGAATATCAAGCAAGGCGGCGTGCTGGCTTTTGCTCACGGCTTCAACGTGCATTACAACCAGGTCGTGCCGCGCGCGGATCTGGACGTGATCATGGTTGCTCCGAAGGGCCCGGGCCACACCGTGCGCTCCGAGTACCTGAAGGGTGGCGGCGTGCCGTCCCTGATCGCTGTGTATCAGGATCGTTCCGGCAAGGCCAAGGACATCGCTCTGTCCTACGCGGCAGCCAATGGCGGCACCAAGGGTGGCGTGATCGAGACCGATTTCCGCGAAGAAACTGAAACCGATCTGTTCGGCGAACAGGCTGTGCTCTGTGGCGGCGCTGTCGAGCTGGTGAAGATGGGCTTCGAAACCCTGACCGAAGCTGGCTATGCTCCGGAAATGGCTTACTTCGAGTGCCTGCACGAACTGAAGCTGATCGTTGATCTCATGTATGAAGGCGGCATCGCCAACATGAACTACTCGATCTCCAACAACGCCGAGTACGGCGAGTATGTGACTGGTCCGGAAGTCATCAACGAGCAGTCCCGCGAAGCCATGCGCAACGCTCTGAAGCGCATTCAGACCGGTGAGTACGCCAAGATGTTCATCCTCGAAGGCCGTACCAACTACCCGTCGATGACGGCTCGCCGTCGTCTGAACGCAGTGCACCCGATCGAAACCGTCGGCGGTCAGCTGCGCTCGATGATGCCGTGGATCTCCAAGAACAAGCTGGTTGATCAAAGCAAGAACTGATGTAGTTTTGCCTTGAGGGGGCAGAGGGAGTGGCTTTGGCCCCTGCCTCTGCCCCCTCGTTGTATTCTGCTGCAGTGAACCGGAGCACATGCAGATGGTCTGCAAGGCTGCCGATGGCAACAAGGGAACACCATGAGCGATCCGATCCAGATGGATGAAGACACGCCTGAGGCCGATGTGCGCAAGCGTTCGCGTGCGATCTACATCCTGCCTAATCTGTTTACCAGCGCGGCGCTGTTCGCTGGTTTCTATTCCATCGTGCAAGCCATGAATGACCGCTTTGAACTGGCGGCCGTGGCAATCTTCATCGCCATGGTGTTGGATGGGTTGGATGGCCGTGTGGCGCGCTTGACCAACACCCAGAGCCAGTTTGGTGCCGAATACGACTCGTTGTCTGACATGGTCGCCTTCGGTGCGGCGCCTGCGTTGGTGGCATACGAGTGGGCCATGAAGGATCTGGGCAAGTTTGGCTGGGTGGCCGCTTTCATTTACTGCGTGAGTGCCGCCCTGCGTCTGGCGCGTTTCAATACCAATATCGCGGTGGTCGATAAGCGTTACTTCCAGGGTTTGCCCAGTCCGGCGGCGGCTGCGCTGCTGACGGGTTTTATCTGGGTGGTCAATGACAATGGTATCGCCGGGACTGCTCATCTGGGCTGGATCCCCGTGCCTTGGCTGGCTGCAGGCTTCGCGATCTTTGCCGGTCTGTCGATGGTGACCAATGTGCTGTTCTGGAGCGGCAAAAGCATCAACTTGCGTCGTGCCGTCCCGTTCTCGGTAGCGCTGGTGTTCATTGGCGCGCTGCTTGCGGTGCATTCCGATCCGCCCAGCGTGCTTTTCGGCCTCTTCGTGTGCTACGGCCTGTCGGGCTATGTGATGAGTCTGTGGCGTCGCCTGCGCAAGGCCCGTGCTGCAGCCCCCCGAATCAAGTAACAAGTTTTCCGGAGAAATTGTAATGACGGATCGTCTGGTCATTTTCGACACCACCCTGCGTGACGGCGAACAGAGCCCGGGCGCAGCCATGACCCGTGATGAGAAGGTGCGCATTGCGCGCCAGCTCGAGAAGATGCGCGTGGACGTGATCGAGGCCGGTTTTGCTGCCGCCTCGAACGGTGATTTCGAATCTGTGCGTGCCGTGGCTGAGACCGTCAAGGATTCCACCGTGTGCTCGCTGGCACGTGCCAACGAGAAGGACATCGCGCGCGCTGGCGAAGCCATCAGGCCGGCTAATGCTGGGCGCATCCACACCTTCATCGCGACCAGTCCGATCCACATGGAGAAGAAGCTGCGCATGACGCCGGATCAGGTCGTCGAGCAGGCGGTGCGCGCTATCGGCTGGGCCCGTCAATTCACGGACGATGTGGAGTTCTCGGCCGAGGATGCCGGGCGCAGCGAGCTGGACTTTCTGTGCCGGGTATTCGATGAGGTCATCAAGGCTGGTGCGAAGACCATCAACGTGCCGGATACGGTCGGCTACAGCATGCCGGACCAGTACGCGGGTCTGATCCGCAGCCTGATCGAGCGTGTACCGAATGCGGACAAGGTGGTGTGGTCTGTGCACTGCCATAACGACCTCGGCCTCGCGGTGGCCAATTCGCTGGCCGCGGTGCGCGCCGGTGCGCGTCAGGTTGAATGTACGGTGAATGGCCTTGGCGAGCGTGCCGGCAATGCCGCGATGGAAGAGCTGGTAATGGCGATCCGCACGCGCAGCGATGTCTTTCCGGTCACAACTCGCATTGACACCACGCAGATCGTGCCGGCTTCCAAACTGGTGTCGCAGATCACGGGTTATCCGGTACAGCCGAACAAGGCCATCGTGGGGGCGAATGCCTTCGCGCATGAATCCGGCATTCACCAGGATGGCGTGCTCAAGCATCGCGAAACCTACGAGATCATGCGTGCCGAAGATGTGGGCTGGACCACCAACCGCCTCACCCTTGGCAAGCTCTCCGGCCGCAATGCCTTCCGAGCGCGGATGCAGGATCTGGGCGTCGTGTTTGAATCCGAAGAGCAGCTGAACGCAGCCTTTGCGCGTTTCAAAGAGCTGGCAGACAAGAAGCAGGAGATCTTCGACGAGGATCTGCAGGCGCTGATGTCCGACGAGGTCGTCACGCCCGAGCAGGAGCATTACAAATTGCTGTCCTTGCGGGTGTGCTCGGAGACCGGCGAAGTGCCGTCTGCGGGAATTACGCTGTCGGTAGGTGGGGCTGAACACAAGGCTGAGGCCAATGGTTCCGGGCCAGTCGATGGCGCCTTCAAGGCCATCGAATCGATCGCGCAGAGCGGCGCTGCGCTGCTGCTTTACTCGGTGAATGCGATCACCGGTGGCACCGATGCACAAGGCGAGGTCACGGTTCGCCTGACCAAGGGAGACCGGGTAGTGAATGGCCAGGGCGCGGATACCGACATCATCATCGCTTCAGCCAAGGCCTACATCAATGCGCTGAACCGGCTGGAGTCGAGTGGCCTACGCGTCGATCCGCAAGGCGAGGGTGTTTGATCAGGCGCTGGCAGGCGTCACAAAGGCGTGCTGCGGCACGCCTTTTTCGTTCACTGTCATGCCTTCTGGCGTGAAGGGGCGGATTGGCGGGCGAAGAGTGCGCACAGGCAGAAAATGGTCAGCGCCAGTAGGGCTTCGCAGCCACCCAGCACTGCGCCGATGCCCTTGACGGTGCTGGCGCTCACCACGCCGAAGGTGAAATAGATCCAGATGGCCAGGCTCATCCACTGGAAGGTGTAGCGCCGGCCCTTCAGGAAACCGGGCAGGGCGGCTAAGAGTGGAAGCACTTTCAACACCAGCCAGGAGCCGCCAGGACGTAGCGGCGCCAGCCACAGTTCGGCGGCCAGGCACAGAGCGATCAGGGCCAGCAGGCAGACAGTGGCAGCAGTGCGGGTGACGGACAGGCTGGGCATTGGGGCGGACGGCGTTGGGCGTGGCCGTCTGAGTCGTTAGAATGCCCGCATTATACGGTTCTGATGTTGCCCCCCGCCCCATGAAAGCACGATTCGCAGACCATCCCCTGTTCCAGTTTGTCCGGCTTGTACAGTACAAGTTCGGTGAAGTGCGGGTGATGCAGACCGCAGGTGCGCTGACCTACACGACCCTGCTGTCGCTGGTGCCGATGCTCACCGTAGTGCTTCTCGTGATGCGCCAGTTCTCGCCCTTCATGAAGCTCGGCGAGGGGATGCGCGGCTTCCTGTTGCAGAACCTGCTGCCGGAAAAGGCCGGCAAGGTGGTGGCGACCTATGCCCTGCAGTTCTCCGAGAAGGCCTCCAGCCTGACCATTGTCGGCACCGTCTTTCTGGTGGTCACCGCGATCATGCTGTTTGCGACCATCGACCGCACCATCAGCAGCATCTGGCTGATCCGCCGTCCGCGCCCCTGGTATGTGCGCATCCCGATCTACTGGTTGGCGCTGACGCTTGGGCCGGTGATCTTTGCGGTGGGCGTGGCGGCAACGGGGGATCTGATGCATGCCTCGCTCGGGATGATGGACAACCCCGCCGGCTGGCTGCGCAAGTTTGCCGACCGGGCCGCCACCGCCTTGCTGCTGTCGGCACTCTTTGTATTTCTTTTCCACGTCGTGCCGAATCGGCGCCTGAAGTTCTGGCATGGCCTCGCCGGCGGGCTGGTGGCAGGTGTCGGGGTAGTGCTGGTGCAGCGCCTGTTCGGTTTCTACCTGGCCAAATTGCCCAATTTCACCCTGATTTACGGCACCTTCTCGGTACTGCCGATCTTCCTGATCTGGGTCTATCTGAGCTGGCTGGTCATCCTGTTGGGAGCCACCGTGGCTGCGGTGCTGCCCGCTTTCGGCATGCGTAGCCGCCTCTTGCCCCTGAGTCCGGCCGGTCGTGTAGTGTCGGTGATGCGCCTGGCCCAAGCCTTGGTGGCGGCGCAGGACATCGGCCAGGCTGCCGAAGTTGACCAGCTTGCCGCGGCCTGTCGCATGACGCCTGGGCAGACCGAGCAGATGCTGGAGGACATGCGTATGGCTGGATGGGCGGTGCGCACCGAAGACGGCGCGTGGATGCTGTGCGTGGCCGGCGAGGCCTTGCAACTGGGGGAGCTGATTGCCTGCCTGGTGATCGGCGTGCAGCGCAGCGAGGTGCTCGATGCGCGCTTCTCGGCGGCTGACCGGGCCTTGCTGGACTGCAGCCTGGGCGAGCTGCGCACAACCCTGGCGCGGCCGGTGGGGCGACTTTCTGCCCCGGATGCGGGTTAGATCGGGTAGGGGTCAACCTCGAACTGAAACAGCTCCACATTCGAGGTCTGCAAGTCCAGACTCAGCAGGCGGCATTGCGCCACATAAAGCCGGTCGATGTCGGAGACCAGTGAGAAGCGGCGCGAGATATAGGTGCCGGCCGGTGCCAGCACAGCCTGATGCTGGCGCAGGGCGGGCAAAACGGGCAGGACGAGTGCGCGAACCATGCCAGCCTCACGTTCGCTGCCCTTGAAACCGACCTGGATCGGAATCGCGCCGCGCGACAGCATCTGCAGGCCGATCTCGATCTGATTGACCGCATCGCTGCGGATCCAGCGCACCACGCACAGGCTCCAGATGTCGCTGACATCGCGCCGCAAGGCAATCGCCATGCCGGCCAGCAAACCGCTGCTGCGGCCCTGCAGGGTCATGATGGCATAGCCGCCGGGGCTTTCGTTGACGACGCCCCATTCGCTGACCAGCGCCGGATCATCACCATGACGCAGTACTGTCCAGATAGCAGTCAGACCCACGCAGGCCTGTACCGTGTATTCCTGCCGCCGGCGCGGCTGTTCGCGGCGTGGCGGCGTGGCCCAGCGGCTGCGCAGCCGTTCCAGCAGGGTGGCCGGATGTACATCCGGAAAGTCCGGATGCAGATCCAGATCACCGCCTGTGCGACCGCTCTCGTGGCGGGCCAGCTGTTCGCCGGCGCGGCGCGCCAGGCCGGTGGTTGAGAAATACAGCAGGCTGCGGCCTTCCGGCGCATCGCGCCGTACACAAGCCTGGGGCTCTGCGCTGCCATAGGGGTCCAGCCAGTACCAGGCGCCATCCAGCGCTGGTGGGCGAATTTCCTGCACATGCACCTGACCGCTGATACGGGCGAGGTATTCGGCGGCCCAGTCCAGCTCGGCCGGGGACAGGCTCTGCGGCTCCAGCGAGGCCATCGCGAGCAGGCGCTTGTAGGCGTAGAGCGCCGTTTCGACCGGGCTGGCGGCCTGCTCCAGCGCACCGGCTTCGCTGCGCGACATGGCGTAGAGGCGCCAGGCAATCCGCCAGGCCTCCGGCTCAGGATCGAGCCCGGCCTGGCCCAGGGTGAGGTAGTTTTCGCCGAGCAGGCGCAAGGCGCGTGCTGACGCGGTTTCGTTCAGACGCTTCTGCGGCGTGCCGGCACGGGCATCGGCATCGGTCAGGACACGTTCGAAGCCCTGGGCGACGCGCTTGAGGACCTCGGCGATCTGGCGCGCCCTGTTGAGCAAGGCGGCCGGCAGGGGCAGGGCTTCGCGGCGCAGGGCCTGACGGTGTTCCAGGCACAGGCGCAGCGCGCGGCCGTAGAAGAGTTCGATGCAGTGATGGAACTGCTGGCTGCTGATGGTCGGGCTGTGCAGGGCGTCGAGCTGCTGACCGAGTGCCAGGGCCTCGGCGGCAAGGTCGGCCGCAGGCTGGCCACTGAGCCAGTCTAGGATCGGGCCGGTCGGGTCGGCGGAGAGGTCAGGGTCGATGGACATGCCATGCACGGCGAGGAACAGGAAGGCCAATTCTAGCCCGGATATCTCTCGTGGAAGAGGGGGGCCTCCGGCTTCTGGATTAAACTTGCCACTTTTGCCGCGCAGAACCCCATGGCCCGTAATCGTGAGGGTGACTATTCCAGTCCGCCCGTGTTCGACTCCCAGCTCAATGCTCTGAAGCTACCGCCGCACTCTGTCGAGGCAGAGCAATCCCTGGTGGGCGGCCTTCTGCTGGATAACTCGGCCTGGGACCGGGTTGCGGATCTGGTCAGCGAGGTCGATTTCTATCGCGACGAACACCGCCGCATCTTCCACCACATTGCCAAGCTGATCGAGCAGGGCAAGCCGGCCGACGTGGTGACCGTGTTCGAGTCGCTCGACAAATCGGGCGATGCGCAGCATGTGGGGGGGCTTGCCTATCTGGGCGAGGTGGCCAACAACACGCCGTCGGCTTCGAACGTGCGTCGTTACGCCGAGATCGTGCGCGAGCGGGCGATCCTGCGCAAACTGGTCACGGTGGGTGACGAGATCGCCTCTGGCGCGCTGGCCCCGGCCGGGCGCGACGCCAACCTGATCCTCGACGAGGCGGAATCCAAGATTCTGTCGATTCGTGACGAAGGCGCACGCCAGAACACCGGCTTTGTGCCGATCCAGCCGGTGTTGGGACAAGTGGTGGAGCGTATCCAGGAACTCTACGACCGCGATAACCCCGCGTCGGTGACCGGCGTGCCGACCGGCCTGGCCGATCTCGACAAGATGACCTCTGGCTTGCATGGCACCGACATGATCATTGTCGCCGGCCGTCCGGGTATGGGAAAGACCTCGTTCGCACTGAATATCGCCGAATCGGTGGCGCTGGATGCCCAGTTGCCGGTGGCGATCTTCTCGATGGAAATGCCGGCCACCCAACTGGTGATGCGCTTCATCTCCTCGGTGGGGCGGCTGGATCAGCACCGCTTGCGCACCGGCAAACTCAATGATGACGAATGGCAGCGCCTGTCCTACTCGTTGGGCAAACTGCACGAAGCCCCGATCTTCATTGACGAGACGGCCGGCCTCAATCCGATCGACTTGCGCGCGCGCGCGCGCCGCCTGCATCGTCAGTGTGGGGGCAAACTGGGTCTGATCGTCATCGACTATCTGCAGCTGATGTCCTCCCACAAGCAGAGCGACAACCGCACGGCCGAGATTTCGGAAATCTCGCGTTCGGTAAAGTCACTGGCCAAGGAACTCAACGTGCCGATCATGGCGCTCTCACAGCTCAACCGCAGCCTTGAGCAACGCGCCGACAAGCGCCCGATGGCTTCCGATTTGCGTGAGTCCGGCGCACTTGAGCAGGATGCGGACATCATCATGTTCGTGTACCGCGACGAGATCTATAACCCGGATACTCAGGACAAGGGCAAGGCCGAGCTGATCATCGCCAAGCATCGTAACGGCCCGACCGGCATGGTGCCGATGACCTTCATCGGCGAGTACACCCGTTTCGAGAATTACGTGCAGGGCGCCGGGTACTGACTTCATGCCGCCGGCTTGTTCAGGCATTTCCTCCGATTATCAGACTTTTACCTTCCGGAGCTTGCCGCACGGCGCTTTTTGCTGCGACGGTTTGTTGCAGTACGTTACAATCCGGCGGTTTTACCGAGGCCGAAATATGACGGCCCGGCTTACCCAGTCTTGATATCAGGGGTTCATGCATGTCTGACGCCGTACAGCCCGGTGGCAAACCGGATCGCGAATTCTGCAGCACCAGTGATGCGGCCCAGATGCTGGGCGTGTCGCTGGGCACGGTGCAGCAGATGGTGGAAAACGGCCTTCTCGATGCGTGGAAAACGGCCGGTGGCCATCGGCGTATTCGCGTGACCTCGGTTGAAGCCTTCCTGCGCAAGCGTCAGGCCGGTCCGGTGACGACTCCGACACCGTCGACCGAGTTGCGCGTGCTGATCGCCGAGGATGACCGCCTGATGCAGGCGCTCTACGAGAAAACAGTGGCGACCTGGGACATGCCGATCAAGGTCAAGATCGTGGCTTCGGGCTTCGAGGGCCTGATGGAAATCGGCCGCAACCCGCCGGATCTGCTGGTGGCCGATCTGGTTATGCCGGATCTGGATGGCTTTGCGATGATCCGCAAGCTGCGTGACGATCCGCAACTGGCGGGTATGGACATCATCGTGGTGACCGGTCTGACCGCCGAGGACATCGAAGAGCAGGGCGGCCTCCCTGAAGATGTGCTGATTTATGGCAAGCCGATACCCTTCCGCGAGCTCAAGGGTTACATCCAGGCGCGCCTGATGCAGATGCAGCGCCGGGCTGCGCGCCCCTGAGCCTTCCCGGAAGCAGAGATCGAACGGCAGCCTTGGCTGCCGTTTTTGTTTTCGCTGGCCCGCTCTTTGTGCTCAGACCGCGCTGCGGTGGGCGATGTAGGCGCGCCAGCCGCCAAACGGGCTGATGTCTTCAGCCTCCGTGAGGGCCGTGTGTTCGCACAGGAAACCCTTGAGCGTTTCGCCGTTGTCCAGGATCAGGCTGCCGATGCCCAGCGGGGCCGGGATGCGGGCGACGAAATCACCAAAGGCGGCCGGGGTGAGCTCCCAGACCTCGACGACGATGGCTACGCCACCTGAGCTGACCGCTTGCAGGCCGGGCTTGGGCGGCACGCTGCCGGGCAGAGCGTAGAGCCGGTAGGCTGGCGCGGTGTGACAGGCCCGTACGAAGCGGGCGGCGCGCTCGGTCAGTTCGTGATTCAGCGGCATGCCTGAGAGGTGGGCGCCGATCACCGCCAGGCGTATCCATGGGGCCTCCGGGGTGGCCGGCCATTCCATTCGTGCGCCAGGCGGCGGCAGCGCGTGGCGGGTGTGGCCGACGCGACAGTCGCTGCTGCGGTGCAGGGTGTCGGCGAGGCGTGCAAGCGCGGCGTCATGCCAGGCCGGTGCCAGCAGGGTGACTCCGGCGGGCAGGCCGTCCGGGCGCAGTGGCCCGGGCACTGCCACGGCGCATAAATCCAGCAGGTTCGTGAAGTTGGTGTAGTGCCCGAGCTGGCTGTTGAGGCGCACCGGATCGGCCTGGACGGCGGCAATCCGGTGCTGGGTTGGCGCGCTTGGCAGGGCCAAGAGGTCCAGGCTCCTCCATACGGGGGCGATCTGCTGGCGCAAGGCCTGCAGGCGGGTCTGCGCCTGCATGGCCTGTGCGGCGTCGAACTCGAGACCGCGCGCAATGACTGTGAGGACGGTCGGGTCCAGCGATTCGGGCCGGTTCTGTAGCAGGCCCTTCGTGGCTTCGAGGCGTTCGGCCACCCAGGGGCCATCGTAGAGCAGCGCCGCCGTTGCAGCGAAAGGTGCGAAATCAAACTCGACCAGCTCGCCCAGCGTGGCGAGTTTTTCCAGCATGTCGGCGTAATGCGCCGCGGCTTGCGCGTCGCCAAAGAATTCGCGCTCCTCGGCGCGCAGCACGCCGATCCGGGGCCGGGCCGGCAAACCGGCCGCTTGCGCATGGCGTGACCATGGATCGGCAGGGTCTGCCCCGCCGGCGACACAGAGCACCTGCCAGGCTTCACCGGCGCTGATGGCGAATACCGACACGCAATCGAGTGAGCGGCAAGCAGGTACTACACCGGTGGTAGGGAGCCAGCCGCGCGTGGGTTTGGCGCCGACGATGTTGTTGAAGGCGGCCGGCACACGCCCGGAGCCTGCCGTGTCGGTCCCCAGTGCGAAGCTCACGCAGCCTTCCGAGACGACCACGGCCGAGCCGGAGCTGGAGCCGCCGGATATATGTTCGGCACTGAAGGTGGAGCTAGGGGTGCCGTAGGGCGAGCGGGTGCCGACCAGGCCCGTGGCGAACTGGTCGAGGTTGGTCTTGCCGATGAGGATCGCGCCGGCATCGAGCAGGCGCTGCACCACTGTGGCATGAGCTTCGGCGATATAGCTGAAGGCCGGGCAGGCGGCAGTGGTGGGTAGGCCGGCGACATCGATGTTGTCCTTCACGGCAAACGGGATGCCGTAGAGCGGGCGCTGCGGGCCAGGGCCAAGTGCCTCCAGCTCCTGCGCGCGTTGCTGCAAGGCGGGCGCATCCAGGCGATAGATCCAGGCTGCCGGATTCGAGGCGGCCAGCAAGGGCTGCAATGCGTTGAGCAACTGTAGTGGCGTGAGTGCGCCACTCGCATAGTCCCTTTGCAGGGCGGTGATGGAGAGATCGCGGCCAGAAGAGAGCGTCGAGTCGGTCATGGGGGCGTCCAGATAGGCAGGGGAGTGCTTGTATACAAGTAAGTGTGCAATCGGCGTGCCAACTTGGCCGGGTGCTCACGGCTTCATTCAAGGGTTTGATTTTTATCGACTTGTTGGGCGCTCTTGAGCTCCGGGGGCTGTCGCCGGAGCAGGGCTGCGCACCGCTGCGGGGGATGGCGTGGCGCTCCGCCCGCTTCTGGTGCGGGGCGCCAACCGCTCCCCCAGCGCCCTGCCGGAGTGGCGCGGATCAGCCTGAGAAGGCAGAGGCGCTTGCTGCTACAAGGTTTGGGAGGGCGCAGCGGGAGGGCTGTTCAGCAGAGGCGCAGGCAGGGGAACAGAAATTGCATTTGATCTTGTATGCAAGATTGTTTCCGAACCCCATAAAGGAGGAGCCCATGCAAAGCGAAGTGGTGATGAAGGAGAACCCCTGGCTGGCCTATGTAGAGCAGGTGGCGGTGCTGCAGGGGTATGCGCTGGATGCGCCGCAGCTCGCGCGGGTGGCGGAGCAGATGGCATTGGTGGCGCGTGTGGCAGCGCCGCTGCTGGCACTGCCACTGGCGGCCGCCGTGGAACCGGCGCCGATCTTTCGCCCATGAGCGCGGCAGAGGCGTGGCTGGGACGCAATGCCTGGCAGATGGCGGAGGGGGTGGCAGGCGGAGAGGTGAGTGCACGTGAGCTGGCAGAAGCCAGTTTTGCCCGCATGGATGAACGGGATGGAGCGCTCCTTGCCTATACCGACCAGACCCGCGAGCGCGCCCTGCGCGAGGCTGCCGCAGTGGATGCGCAGCGGGCACGGGGCGAAGCCCTGGCGCCGCTGGCTGGTGTGCCCTATGCCGTGAAGAATCTGTTCGACATCGTCGGTCTGCCGACCCTGGCCGGCGGGCACCGCGCGCGTACTGCGGGCCCGGCGGCCGCGGACGCCACCCTGGTCGCGCGTTCGGCCGTGGCCGGTGCCTGTCTGCTGGGTGGGCTGAACATGGATGCGTATGCCTATGGCTTCACCACCGAAAACAGCTTTCATGGCGTGACCCGGAATCCGCTCGATCCGACCCGCGTGGCCGGCGGCTCCTCAGGTGGCAGCGGCGCCGCGGTCGCGGCTGGGCTGTGCGCCTTCTCGCTGGGCTCGGATACCAATGGCTCAATCCGCGTGCCGGCTTCCTTCTGTGGCATCTACGGCCTCAAGCCTACCTACGGCGGGCTCTCACGGGGCGGCAGCATGCCTTTTGTGCACAGCATCGATCACGTCGGTCCCTTTGCGCGTTCGCCACGTGATCTGGCGCGGATCTTCGATGTGCTGAGCGGGCTTGATCCGCGGGACCAGGCCTGTCGGCGCGTAGCCGGTGCGGCGACCGAGGCCGCAGTACTGCAGGCGCAGCTGCAGGGCCCGGGAGCGCTGCGGGTGGCACGGCTGAGTGGCTACTTTGATCAATGGTCCGGCCCGGAGGCGCGCCGAGCCAGCGAGCGTGTGGCGCAGGCGCTGGCCGCCAGCGACGAGCTGGATATTGCCGATGTGGCGGCGGCTCGCGCCGGAGCCTTCGTGATCACTGCCAGCGAATCGGGCCAGCTCTACCGCCCGGCCTTGCAGGCCTGGTATGAGGACATGGAGCCGAATAATCGCGACCGCATGCTCGCTGGCAGCCTCATTCCAGCCAGCTGGTATGTGCAGGCCCAGCGCTTCCGGCAGGTTTTTCTGCAGCGCCTGCAGGATTATTTCGAGCGTTTCGATCTGCTGATTGCGCCCGCTACGCCGGTAGTGGCGACCACGATTGCCCAGCCCGAGCTGGACTTGCCGGGCGGGCGGGTGCCGACGCGCCCCTCGATCGGCCTGCTGACCCAGCCGATTTCTTTTATCGGCCTGCCAGTGGTGGCTGTGCCGCTGCCCACAGACACTGCCTTGCCGATCGGTGTCCAGCTGATTGCTGCGCCGGGCCGGGAGGATGTGGCGCTGGCTGCGGCGGCGGTTCTGGAGGCGCAGGGCCTGTGTTTTCGTCAACCGTGGATCAGGGAGGGGTAATGCCGATCAATGATGAACGCATGTGTGCCGAGGTGAGCAAGGCTTCGGATCGCTACGAGGCGGCCTTGCTGGTGAACGATCTGGCCGTGCTCGACGAGCTGTTCTGGAAGGATGGTCGGGTCGAACGGGTCAATGCTTCGGATGAGCAGGTCGGTATAGATACGATTCGGGCTTTCCGCGCGGCGCGCCCGTTGCGTGGCCTGGCGCGCGAACGGCTGGCTCGGCGCATCGTGTGTTTCGGCACCCACAGCGCCACTGTGAACATCGTTTTCCGGCGTAGCGTGGATGGCCGCATCGGCCGCCAGAGCCAGACCTGGGTGCGTTTCGGGACAGACTGGCGTATCGTCTTCGCTCATATCAGCTATCGCGAATGATGCCCGATGGCTGGCCCTCCACTGCCTTGAAGTGCGCATGAGCCCAGACGATCTCTCCTCCGCTTCCCCAGGCCTGGCCGGCTCGCGTGTCGATCACGTGTATGCCCGTGTCAAGGACGACATTTTTGAATTCCGTTTGCTGCCCGGCGATCGCTTCACCGAGAGCCAGGTGGCTGAGCGCCTTGGGGTGAGCCGCACGCCGGTGCGCGAGGCGCTCTACCGGCTGGAGCGGGAGGGGTATCTGTTCGTGCACTTCAGGAATGGCTGGAGCGTGCGTCCCTTTGATTTCGTGATGTTCGAGAATCTCTACGAGCTGCGCATGATCCTTGAGAGTGCGGCGGTGCGAAAACTCTGCGACCAGACCGATCTGAGCCATGTGGAGGTGCTCAAGCCCGTCTGGCTGGTGCCGGAGGAGGCGCGCGTGCGCGATGCTCGCGCGGCGGCCGAGCTGGATGAAATCTTTCACACTACCCTGGTGGATGCGGCAGACAACCCTGAGCTGGCCCGCGTGCATAACGATGTGATCGAGCGCATCCGCATCATCCGCCGGCTGGATTTCACTCAGGGCTACCGCGTGGAGCGCACTTACGAGGAGCACGCTCAGATCCTTCAGGCCATTCTGCGCCGGCGCGCCGATCAGGCCGTGCTGCTGCTCAACAGCCATATCGCCGAGAGCCGCGCCGAGGTGCGCAAGATCACCCTGCACCGGCTCCAGTCTGCGCGCCAGAGTTAGACCGCTCGCACCGCGGTGGCCAGTCTTTGTAAGGCCTCGTCCAGCAATGCCCGGCTGCAGCCGAAGTTCAGGCGCAGGAAACCGTTCAGGCCGAAGTCGCGGCCGTCCGAGAGTCCCAGACCGTGTCGTTCGAAGTGGCGCTGCGGGTCGGTGAGGCCCAGCCCGCGGCAGTCCAGCCAGGCCAGATAGGTGGCCTCGACTTGCGTCATGGAGAGGCCGGGCAGGGCATTCACGCCGGCCAGCAGGGCGCGCGCATTGCTCTGCAGGTAGGCCAGCAGGGCTTCACGCCAGGGGCCGCCGTCACGGTAGGCCGCTTCGCAGGCGACAAGGCCTAGCACGTTAACGTCCGGGATCAGGCCACGCGCGCTGGCCAGGTATTGTTTGCGCAGATGGGCATTCGGGATCACTGCGAAGGCGCAGCCGAGGGCCGGGATGTTCCAGGTTTTTGAGGGCGCCATCAGGGTGATGCTGCGCTGGGCGATGGCTTCATCCAGCGCGGCGATCGGCAGATAGGGCTGGGCCGAATCGATCACCAGGCCGCAGTGGATGTCATCCGAGCAGATCAGCCAGTCATGCTTTTCAGCGTGCCAGGCGAGGCGTGTGAGCTCTTCGCGGGTCCACACCCGGCCGACCGGGTTGTGCGGATTGCACAGCATCAAGAGGCGCGCGCTCTGGGTGGCGAGCAGGGCGTCGAGGCCGTCCCAGTCATATTCCCAGCGCCCGCCCTTGAGCACCAGCTCGCTGCGCACCAGGCGGCGTTGGTGGTTGTCTGGCGCCAGCAGCATCGGCGGGTAGATCGGCGGGAAGGTGAGCACGCCGTCGCCGGGCTCTCCAGCGAGGCGGCAGGCGAGGTTGAAGCCCTGCACCACGCCGGGCAGGAAAACCAGCCAGTCTGGCTCGATCTGCCAGTCGTGATCGCGCGCGATGCCTTCCACGATGGCTTCGCGCAGGGCTGTGGAGACATGGGCATAGCCGAATACGCCGTGATCGAGACGGGCCTGAAGGGCTTCACGCACGGCGGGGGGAGCGGCGAAATCCATGTCGGCCACCCACATTGGCAGCACGTCGCGATGGGCATAGCGTTGCCACTTGATGCTGTCTGAGTGACGGCGGTCGGGCGGGGTATCAAAGTCAAAAGCCATGGTGCGGAACTCCTGAAGTGATCAGGGATTGTAGGGCGGGCGCGAAGAAAAGAAGAGGGCGCCGCAGCGCCCTCCTTGAAGCAGGTTTGAGCTGGCTCAGACTGCCAGATGCTCAAACAGCGGGGTGGAGAGATAACGCTCGCCGAAGCTCGGGATGATCACCACGGTGGTCTTGCCGGCATTCTCCGGGCGGCGGGCCACCTGGAGTGCGGCCCATACGGCGGCGCCGCTGGAAATGCCGACCAGCAGGCCTTCTTCGGTGGCCATCCGGCGGGCGATGTCGAAGGTGTCAGCGTTGCTCACGCGCAGTACTTCGTCATACACGCCGGTGTTGAGGATGCCCGGCACGAAACCGGCACCGATCCCCTGGATCGGGTGCGGACCGCGCGCGCCGCCGGAGAGCACCGGGCTGGCGTCGGGTTCCACGGCAAAGACCTGCACCGAGGGCTTCTTGGCCTTGAGCACTTCGCCCACGCCGGTGACCGTGCCACCGGTGCCGACGCCGGCTACGAAGAGGTCGACCGTGCCGTCGGTGTCACGCCAGATTTCTTCGGCCGTGGTGTGGCGGTGAATCTCGGGGTTGGCCGGGTTCTCGAACTGCTGCGGGATGAAGTAGCGTGAGTCCGCAGCGGCAAGGTCCTGCGCGCGCTTGATCGCGCCCGGCATGCCTTCCGGTCCCGGGGTGAGGATCAGCTCGGCACCGTAGGCCTTGAGTAGCAGGCGGCGCTCACGGCTCATGGTTTCGGGCATTACGAAGGCGCACTTGTAGCCCTTGGCCGCACAGACCATGGCCAGACCGATGCCGGTGTTGCCGGAGGTGGGCTCCAGCACGATGGTGTCCGGGCCGATCTTGCCGGCCTTCTCAGCCGCTTCGATCATGGCTGCGGCGATCCGGTCCTTCACGCTGTGGGCCGGGTTGAAGAACTCGAGCTTGGCCAGCACGCGGCCGTTGATGCCGGCGGCGAGGCGATTGAGTTGCACCAGCGGGGTGTTGCCGATCAGCTCGGTGACATTGGCGGCGATCTTCATGCAGTCTCTCCTTGAGTGGAATACCGGGCGATTCTATGCCGGGCCCGCTGGAATGAGGAGCCCGGCAAGGGGAATGAGAAAGGGGCCCGCAGGCCCCTTGTGGATTCAGTGCATGCTTACTTGGCCGCGCCCGGGCCGGAGTTGCGGAACTCGAACAGGCGGTTGGCCGGGAAGGCCGTGTTGACCTTCGGGTTGCCGAACTGCACGGTCTGCGCCTTCTCGGAATCGAAGGGACGGCTGGTGGTGGCGGCCTTGTTCCAGGGCGACTCGGCGTCGATGTGAGCGCCGATCCAGGAGCTGCGGATCACCAGCATGCCATTGGGCATGTGTACCTTGCCGTCCTTGGCCTTGTAGGTGCCGCTGCTGTCATCCCAGGCACGGCCCAGGCTGATCTTCTTGCCTTCCTTGTTGGCATCCGAGGTGAACTTGGAGTTGGTCACCAGATAGCCGAAGGGGTAGATGTCGGGATGGCTGGGGGCGAACACGAAGCCACCTTCGGCGCCTTCACGATCGGTCAGGGACTTGAATTCCACCTTGTCGAACACGGTCACGGCGTGGCCGAAGATGAAGTCCACATCACCCTCGATGTAGCTGTTGGTGATGAAGACGCGATTGATCGTGGCGCGATCCTTCGATTTCACCATCAGCGTGTCCTGATTGCCGAGGAGGCGCACATTGTCGAGGATCACCTTGTCGCCACGCGTGTTCAGAGCCACCGCTTGGGTGCCGCTCTTGGGATTGGGGCGCTCATCGTAGTCGTTAGAGATGGTCAGGTTCTTGGCCTGGAAGCCATCCGAGTAGGCCAGGAAGGTGCTGCTGCCGGAGGTGCCGTAGGTGTCAGCGCCTTTGCGGCCTTCGCAGGCATTGGCGGTGGCCTCCTTGTCCTTCTTGCTGCCGCTGGCGAGGTTGCTCACGATCAGCACCTTGCTGGCGTCGCCGTCCAGGCCATAGAAGGTGACCGGGGCGGTTTCCTTCAGGCAGATCTGTTCACGGTAGGTGCCGGGCTTGACCAGGACATACACGCGCTCGCTGCCGCCCTTGGCGGTGAGGGTGTCGACAACCGACTGGATGGTCTTGTGCGTGCCGCTGCCATCGGCCGCGACGATGTAGGTGGGCTTGAGCTTGGCGACATCGCCGATGCCATTGGTGAGCGGGTCCCACGGATCATTGCTCGGCTCTTCGATCAGGCCGCCCTTGGCGAAATAGGCCGCCATGGTCTGGCCGGCCGCCTTGTCGACAGCCAGTTGCGGACGCTTGGCGGTGCTGGTGGCCAGCGGGCCTTCCAGCGACGTGGCGCAGGCGCCCAGCAGCAGGGCAGACAACACGGCAAGGCTCAGAGTCTTCTGATAAGTCTTCACGCAAATCCTCCTTGGAATGGAGCGGGCAGGTACCCGCTCGTGGAACCGGAAACAGGAATCTACGCCGCTGGCCCAGCCTCTGCCAAGTGCATTTCTTTTGCATGTTGGCCGGGAACAACGAGCGAATGCCGACCCCACCGCAAAACAAGCGGAAGGTGTCGGTCAGCGAATTGAAAATGACGAAAAGGGGGAGGCGCGAAAAGCCGTGTGACGGGCGTTGGTGGCGCTCAGAGCGAACGGATCTTGCCGAGCAGGGCGGTGGTGGAGCGATCCACTTCGAAGGGGATGGAGTGTACGCTGCCGCCCCAGCCGAGTACTTCGGTGTAGCCGACGATCTTCTCGACCGGCCAGTCGCCTCCCTTGACCAGGATATCGGGGTGGCATTCGAGGATGCGTGCGATGGGCGTGTCCTCGTCGAACCAGGTCACCATGTCGGCGCAGCGCAGGGCGGCCATTACGGCGGCGCGATCTTCCTGGGTGTTGATCGGGCGGTCATCGCCCTTGCCCTGACGTTTTACGGAAGCGTCGGTGTTCAGCGCCACGATCATCGAGGCGCCGAGTGCCCGTGCTTGGGCCAGATAGGTCACATGGCCGCGGTGGATGATGTCGAAGCAGCCGTTGGTGAATACCAGCGGGCGCGGCAATTCGGCGATGCGGCGGGCGAGATCTTCCGGGGCGACGATGCGGGACTCGAATTCGGGGCGGGCGTAGCTCATGGCGGCAGGTATGCAAAGGGTGGAAGCCGCCAGTTTAGCAGCCGCGCCGGGCCTGGCGCGGCTTGCCTGAAGCACCGCTTGCTCAGACCCGGAAACGCTCCAGCGCGACATTGATATCGCGGGCCATCACGCTCAGCGAGGACACCGATTCACTGGCACCGCGCACCGAGCGCTCGGCCTCTTCGAGCATGGTGGCGATGCGCTCGACCTGGGTGGCGATATTGGTGCTGGCCGCGTTCTGTTCGGCGGTGGCGTGCGCCACATCATGGATCTTGTCGAGCGTGGAGCGGGTGCTGCTGCTGATCTCGCGCAGCGAGCAGGCAGCCTCTTCAGCGCGTGAAACGCTTTGCGTCACCTGTGGCCCGGCCGCCTGCATGCTGCTGACCACGGCGCTGATTTCGGCCTGAATGGCGATGATGGTGCGGTTGATTTCCTGGGTGGCGCGCGCGGTACGCTCGGCCAGCTTGCGAACTTCGTCTGCCACCACGGCGAAGCCGCGTCCCTGTTCGCCTGCCCGCGCCGCTTCGATGGCGGCATTCAGCGCCAGCAGATTGGTCTGCTCGGCAATCTCCTGAATCTCGTTGGCGATGCCGCCAATCTGGCGTGATTGTTCGTCCAGTTTGCCGATCTGGTGAGTGGCCGAGTCGATTTGCTGGGCGACCTTCTGGAATTCGCTGGCGGCGCCGGCTATCTGGCCTTCCCCGCTGCTGGCCAGTTCCGCCGTGTGACTGGAATGGCCTTCGGTTTCGTGAGCACTGTCGGCAATCATGCCTACGCTGACCGTCATCTCCTCTACCGAGGCGGCGGTGGACGCCGTGGCTTCGGCAGAGTCGGTCGCCGCCTCGCTGATCTCGCTCATGGTGCGGTCGATCTCGCCGGCCGTGCGAGCCAGCGCTGATGATTGAGCCTGAATCTGGCTGATCATGGCCTTGAGGCTTTCGCACATGCTCGCTAGTGAAGCGATCAGGCTGCCCGGCGGGGGGCTGCCGAGGCTCAGGTTCAGCTCGCCGGCGGCCATGTGGTTGACCATTTCGGCGGCATAAGCCGGATCGCCGCCGAGCTGGGCGTAGATGCGTCGCGAGGAGTAGATGGCAAAGCCGATCGAGGCCGCGAGGATCAGAGTGCTGACCAGCAGCATGCGCAGGGCGTAGGAGAGGAAGGTGGCATCGATATCGTCGGTGAAGAAGCCGGTGCCGACCGTCCAGCCCCAGGGCTCGAACACGGTCACGCCGTTGAGCTTGTTCAGGAGATCTTCGGGCTTGGCGCCGGGTTTGGCAGTGGGGATGTCGGCAAAGGCGATCTTGCCCTGCTTGGCCAGCGCTTCGCGATAGACCTCGACGACATGGCGGCCATCGGCCATCTTGGCGCCTTTGTCCATCTTGCCGAGGCGGGCCGGATTGACGTGGGCAACGAAGACGTCCTCCGCGTTGCGCGCGAACAGGTAGTTGTTTTCGTTGCGCAGGCCGGCGAGCGCTTCAGCCGCGCGTGCCTGGGCTTCCTGGCGGCTGAGTTTGCCGGAGGTTTCCTGGGCGTGCAGGTGCTCGAAGAGGCCGATCGACATCTTCAGAAGATTTTCGATCTGAGCATGGCGCTCAGCCTGCATGCTGGCACGCAGGCTGTAGAGGCCGAAGCTGCCTACCAGCAGCAAGCCCACGGCGCCCATGGCGATCATCACGATCAGTCGGGTACTCAGCTTCATGGTCATGTTCCCTTATGGACGGATCCAGAAGCCTGTCAACGGCAAGAGCAGGGAATGGCTTGACTGTCCTTCAGGACGGGGGCGTGGCGTGCCAGTCCTGCAGCGCGAGCAGGGTGTCTGCCATGCCAGCCAGATAGCGCACACCGTCAATGACGGCGGGTTTGTCGGCAAGGTGGCGTCCTCCGGCCCAGATCTGTGTGCCAGGGGCAAGATCGGCGGCCAGGATGCGCAGGCCGCTGAAGGCCGCGCGGGCTGGAAAGGCGCCGCTGAAGGACAGCAGGATTACGTCGAAGCCGCCGTTCTGCGCCGTCTTGCGGATGTCTTCCAGCGGTGTCTGGGCGCCCAGTGAGGTGCAGGCCGCACCATGGCTGGCGAGCAGGGCCTGGGCAAAGAGCAGGCCGAGGCTGTGCAATTCGTTCGGAAAGGTGGTCAGCAGCACGCGCGGGCTGCCGGCGCGGATGGGCAGGGCGTTGATTGTCGCCCGCAACAGGTTCTGCATTTGCTCTGTATACAAATGTTCGTGCGCTACCTCCATTTCGCCGCGTGCCCAGGCCGCTCCGATGGCTATTGACAGCGGAATGGCGAAGTGGAGTACAAAGTCTTCCAGCCCTAGCGTCTGCAGGCGTTCCTGGAGTGCTGAACGAAGAGCGTCTGCTGCACTGGCTTGTAGCAAGCCGAGCATCCTCTGGGCCTCGGCAGGTAGAGCGGCAGGCGCATCGCTCTGCACCAGCAGCGCAGCGAAATCAGTCGGCGAGGCGGCAAAGAGTTTGCCCGGGCGATGGCCCTGGTCCATCAGGCGACGGATCTGGCGCAGGCGCTCGACCTGTTCGCGAGGATAGATGCGCTCGCCATTGGCATCACGCAAGGGTTGCGGGAAGCCATAGCGCTTCTCCCAGACCCTCAGGGTGTCCTTGAGCAGGCCGGTATCCCGCTCCACGGCGGCGATTGAGAGCAGGCCCGGCGCGTCCGGCCGTGTTTCTGCGGACGAACGCTGATCGCCTGTGGCGGTGGCCAGTTCCCTGCGCGGCGATAGTCTGGAGGAAGGCATTCAATAGTTGACCTGTATCAATCTGCTGTCTATCGTAGAGTCACGCATCTTGTTTGTCTAGGACAAATCTGGATTCGGATCCCCCGCAAAGCATGACCGTTACGCCCCTGAACGAGCCGCATTCCAAGGGCTGAAGCCCACCCGACCGGAGCCTGCAATGAAATTGAACGATATCCCCGCAGGGGGAGAGGCCTTATCACACCGCGATTCAGGTGCCTCACCCCGGATTGCGGTGATCGGCGGCGGGATTGCTGGTCTCGGTACGGCCTGGCTGCTTGGGCGCCGGCATGCGGTGACGCTGTTCGAGGCCGGCCACTACGCCGGTGGCCACGCCAATACGGTGGACATCACGGTTGATGGCGTGACGCATCCGGTCGATACCGGTTTTCTGGTTTTCAATCGCCGCACCTATCCAAATCTGTGTGGCCTGTTCCGCGCGCTGGATGTGCCGATCGCTGCAAGCGACATGTCCTTCGGCGTGAGCCTGCAGCAGGAGGGCATCGAGTGGGCCGGTACCGACCTGACGACCCTCTTTGCCCAGCATTCGAATCTGGTGCGGCCCGCGTTCTGGGGCATGCTGCGCGATCTGCGCCGCTTCAATGCCGAGACCACTCGGCTGGCGCGCGAACATGCGGCGCCGGATGTTTCGCTCGGTGAATACCTTGACGCCAACGGCTATGGCGAGGCCTTTCGCTACTGGTATCTGCTGCCGATGGGAGCGGCGATCTGGTCTTGCCCTACCGAGCAGATGCTGGCTTATCCGCTCGCCACCTTCCTGCGCTTCTGCCACAACCATGGCTTGCTCCAGGTGCTCGATCGCCCGCAATGGATGACGGTGCGGGGAGGCTCGCGCGAATACGTGAAGCGGATGTTGCCGGGGATTCCCGATTTGCGTCTGAATTCACCGGTGGCCGGCGTGCGTCGCGATGCTGCGGGCGTGAGCGTGCTGACGGCGGCCGGCGCCGAGCATTTCGATGCCGTGGTGTTTGCTTGTCATAGCGACACCGCTCTGCGCATCCTGGGGGACCAGGCCAGCGCGGGGGAGCGCTCGGTGCTCGGGGCGGTGCGCTATCAGCCCAATCGCGCACTGCTGCACACTGATCCGGCGCTGCTGCCGGCGCGGCAGAAAGTCTGGTCAGCGTGGAACTACCTGACCGGCGCAGGTCAGGCCGATCAGCGTCCGGTGAGTGTGTCCTATCTGCTCAACCAGCTCCAGCCGCTGCCTTTCAAATCACCGGTGGTGGTGTCACTGAACCCCTTCCGGGAGCCCGCACCAGAGCATCTGATCGCGGCCTTCGAATATGACCATCCGGTCTTCGATCAGCGCGCCATCGATGCCCAGGCGCATCTGCCGATGCTGCAGGGCCAGCAACACACCTGGTTTGCAGGCGCCTGGACGGGCTATGGTTTTCATGAGGATGGCATCAAGTCCGCAGTCGACGTGGCCGCCATGCTCGGCGTGGTGGCGCCCTGGAAGGCGCGTCAGTTCGATTTCGCCGGAGCGACGGCATGAACACCGCCCCTGGCCTGGCGTTTGGCGCGGTGATGCATGAGCGCTTCGCGCCGGTCACGAACCGCTTCAGCTACGCCATGTTCACCGTCTGCCTGCCACTCTCGCGTCTCGAAGACGCCGCTTCGCCGCTGCTGGGGATCGAACGCCTGCGTCTGTTTTCCTTCTACCGCAGGGATCACGGCGCGCGTGATGGCTCGCCCTTGCTACCCTGGTTGCGGGCCATCCTGCAGCGCAAGGGGCTGGCGGAGGTCTGCGATGGCGAAGTGATGCTGCAGACCATGCCGCGCCTCTTTGGCTTTGTCTTCAACCCGGTCAGCTTTTGGTATTGCCTGGATCGGGAGGGCCGCGTGCGGGCGGTGCTGGCCGAGGTAAGCAACACCTTTGGCGAGCGCCACAACTACCTGATTGCGCATGAAGACCAGCGCGAAATCCGGGCTGGCGATGAGCTGCGCGCGCGCAAGGTCTTCCATGTTTCGCCTTTCTATCCGGTGCGCGGCGAATACCGCTTCCGTTTCCATACCGCCGGCCTGCATCTGGCGGTGGTGATCGATTATTTCGACGGCGGCTTGCTGCAGCTCGCGACCCGCGTCTCCGGCCGCCTGCAGCCCCTGAGCGCCGCGAACCTATTCAAGGCCTGGCTGCGTTGCCCGCTGCTCACGCTTGGTGTGGTGGCCCGCATCAATCTTCAGGCGCTGCGCCTGCTGGCCCGGCGCGTCACTTTTTTCCGCAAACCCGCAGCTCCGCTCGAGGAGACCACATGAACGCCCGAAGCGATGGCAGCGTGATCAACGCCGCCGAACTCAGCCCCACTTTGCCGGCACTGCGCCGCAAGCCCTCCCGCGCCATGCGCCTGTTGCTGGACATGCTGGCCAGGATCGAAGGCGGTAGCCTGCTGCTGCGCCTGCCCGATGGCAGCAGCCATCTCCTGGGCAGCGGGCCACAGGCGGCTACGCTCACCCTGCATGATGAAGCCGTTTTCGGCCGCATCCTCGCCGCCGGTTCCATTGGTTTCGCTGAAGCCTTCATGGACGGCGCCTGGGAGACGGACCATCTGCCGGCGCTGCTGACCCTGCTGGCCCAGAACCGCGCTGTGCTGGAGCGGGCCATTCATGGCAACGCCCTGCGCCTGGCCGGGCACTGGCTGTGGCATCGCCTGCGCGCCAATACCCGGCGTGGCTCTAAGAAGAACATCGAGGCGCATTACGACCTTGGCAACGATTTCTATCGCCTGTGGCTCGATCGCACGATGAGCTACTCCAGCGCCCTGTGGCCGACCCCGGACGCCAGCTTTGAGGAGGCCCAGCTTGAAAAGTATCGCCACGCCCTGCGCAGCATCGGGGTGCAACCAGGCCAGCATATTCTTGAGATCGGCTGCGGCTGGGGTGGGTTGGCTGAAGTGGCATGCAAGGAGTTCGGCGCCCGCGTGAGTGGGGTGACGCTCTCACACGAGCAACTGGCCTGGGCGCGCGAGCGCGCCGAGCGCGAAGGCTTCGCAGAGCGCGCTGAGTTCAAGCTCTGCGATTACCGTGATCTCACCGGGCAGTACGACCACATCGTCTCCATCGAGATGATCGAGGCGGTGGGCGAGGCCTTTTGGCCTTCCTACTTCGCACAACTGCGCGCCTTGCTCAAGCCGGGCGGGCGCGCCGTGGTCCAGGCGATCACCATCGACAACCACCTGTTTGCCCACTACCGCAAGGATGTGGACTTCATCCAGCGCTACATCTTCCCGGGCGGCATGCTGCCTTCGCCGGAGGTATTTCATGCCCAGTCCGCCAAGGCCGGCCTGCAGTCTGTGGCCGAGCGTGCCTTCGGACTGGATTACGCGCGCACCCTGAACGAGTGGCTGCAGCGCTTCAATGCACAGCTTGATGCGGTGCATGCGCAAGGCTTTGACGCACGCTTCGTGCGCATGTGGCAGTTCTACCTTGGCTACTGCGAAGCCGGCTTCCGCGCCCGTAATACCGATGTGTGGCAGTACGTGCTAAGCCATCACGGGGCTTGAACGCCATGCTCCGCGTTCTGTGCCTCCTGCTCATCAGCCTGTTCGCCGGCAGCGTCTTTGCGCTGCCCGAGGCAGCACGTCAGAACGCGCCGGACTGGCGCGCGCTGGGCCAGGGCGAGATGCGCTGGTTCGGCCTGCGCCTGTATGGCGCCGAGCTGTGGGTGCGCGGCGCCGGATGGTCACGCGAGGGGCCCTTTGCGCTCAAGCTGACCTATGCCCGTGACATTCCCGGGGGGCGGATCGTGGATGCCAGCGTGGACGAGTTGCGCCGCCTGGGCTACCGCGATGAAGTGCAGCTCGTGCGCTGGCGTGAGCACATGACCCGCGCCTTTCCGGATGTGCGGGCCGGGGACAGCATCACTGGCGTGTTTTTGCCCGGGCGCGGTGTGCAGTTCTGGTTCGGTGAGCAGCTGCGCGCGGAAGTGACGGATCTGGAGTTCGCGCGCGCCTTCTTTGATATCTGGCTAGATCCGCGTACCCGGGAGCCGGCATTGCGCGAACGCTTGCTGGGTTTGCGCGGATGAGCAGCGACGCGGCCGGTGCGCGCGCGTCTTTCGCCACGGTACCCAAGCTCTCCGCCGCGAGCTTGCTGGCTTACGGTTTGCTGGGGTTGCCGCTGGCCTTCGTGGCCCTGCCGATCTATGTCCATCTGCCCAAGCTCTACGCCGACTTCGGTTTGTCGCTTGCCACGATCGGCGCAGTGCTGCTGGCGGCGCGTTTGTGGGATGCCGTCATCGACCCGCTGATCGGCTGCTGGGGCGATCGTGCTCGGGATCGGCGCCTGGCCATTTTCGCGGCCGTGCCACTGCTTGTTGCCGGTTTTCTCGGTCTGGTGCAGCCCCCGGTCGAGGCGGGCGCGGCCTGGTTGCTGGGCATGCTGCTGCTGGTCTATCTGGGCTATTCGCTGGCTTCGGTCAATCACCATGCGCTGGGGGCCGAGCTTTCGCCGGATCCACAGGAGCGCACCCGTATTACCGCCACACGCGAGGGGCTGGCCTTGTTCGGCGTGGTGCTGGCCGCTGTGCTGCCAGGCCTGCTCGGGGCGACGCTGGCCGAAGGCCTGGCACGGCTGGCTTGGTTGTTTGCCGGGGTTCTGGTGCTGGCTGTGCTGGCGCTGCGTCGGCTGGCGCCGCTTGCGGCGCGCGCACAGGCTGCCCGCATGAGTCTGCATGCGGCTTTGCGCAGTCTGCGCTTTCGGCGCCTCCTGGCGGTTTTCGCACTCAGTGGCATTGCGGCGGCAATTCCGGCCTCGCTGCTGCTTTTTTTCGTGGCCGATGTGTTGCAGGCCGAGGCGCAGTCTGGCGCCTTCCTTGCCATTTACTTCGTTGCCGGGGCGGCGGGCCTGCCGCTGTGGGTGTGGCTGGCACGGCGGCGCGGCAAGATCTTCGCCTGGGGCTGCGGCATGCTGCTGGCGGTGGGCGTCTTTGGCTGGGCTGCCACGCTGGGCGCAGGCGAAGTGCTGGCTTTTGGCCTGATCTGTGCGCTGTCGGGGATTGCGCTGGGGGCGGATCTGGCTTTGCCGCCCTCGATTCTCGCGGACCTGATTACGCGCGAAGGGGGCGGGGCGGGCAGTTACTTTGGCTGGTGGAACTTCGTCGCCAAACTGAATCTCGCGCTGGCAGCCGGCGTGTCGCTGCCCCTGCTGGGCTGGCTGGGTTATGTGCCGGGCGGGCGGGATGAAACCGGCTTGCTGGCACTGGCCTGGATCTATGCCGGGGTTCCGGCGTTTCTCAAACTCATGTCACTGCTGCTGCTCATTCGGCAGCGCAAGGAGATCGCATCATGAAACGCATACTGCTCGGGCTGATCGCAGGCCTGTTACTGCTGGCGGGCTGCGCCAGCGTCGAGGTAGGGGACTACCGTGCCGAGAAACCCGCGCTTGATCTGCGACAGTACTTCAACGGTCGTCTGGATGCCTGGGGCATGTTCCAGGACCGCTCCGGCAAGGTGATCAAACGCTTTCATGTGGCAATGCGGGCCAGTTGGCAGGGCGAGGTCGGCACGCTGGACGAGGATTTCACCTATTCGGACGGCACCAAGCAGAAGCGCATCTGGACCCTCACGCGCCAGCCTGACGGCAGCTACATTGGCCGCGCGGACGACGTAGTGGGCGAGGCGCGTGGCGAGCTGGCCGGCAATGCGCTGCGCTGGCGCTATGTGCTGGCCCTGCCGGTGGATGGCAAGGTGTACAACGTGAATTTCGATGACTGGATGTACCTCATCGATGACAAGGTGATGCTCAACCGCTCCTTCATGAGCAAATTCGGCTTCGAGCTGGGGCAGGTGACCTTGTCATTTACGAAACAGGACTGAGTTCAGCAGCCTGCGCCGGAGTGCCGGGTGGCGCGCTCACGGGGCTGGTCAGCAGAGGATTGTGATGAAGCCCTTAAATCCGAAGATCACCGATTGGCGTGGCCGCAGCGTATGGCTTATCGGCGCCTCGACCGGCATTGGCGAGGCTCTGGCGCGCGAACTCTCCGCGCTGGGCGCGCGGCTCATGCTGAGCGCCCGCAATGCTGATCGCTTGAGCCAGCTCGCGCGGGAACTGCCCGGTGCGCTCATCCTGCCGCTGGACATCAGCCGGAGCGAGGCGTTGCAGCCTTCGGCGCAAGAGGTCGAACGTCTGCTCGGCAGGCTGGATGTGGTGGTTTTCAATGCGGGCACCTATCAGCCTTTGCGGGCCTGGGAGCTCACGCCGCAGAATATCCGTGCCACGTTGGAGGTGAACCTGCTGGGCGTGATGGACGGAGTGGCCGCCGTGCTGCCGGCCATGCTGGCGGCCGGGCAGGGGCATCTGGTGATCGTGGGTAGCGTGGCGGGCTATCGTGGTTTGCCCAAGGCGGCGGTATACGGCCCCTCGAAAGCCGCGCTGATCAACTTTGCCGAATCGATCTGGCTGGATCTTGCGCCGCGCGGCGTTGCCGTGAGTCTCGTCAACCCCGGTTTCGTGGCGACACCGCTGACTGCGCAGAATGATTTCCGCATGCCGGCGCTGATCAGCGCGCATGAGGCGGCCACGCAGATCCTTGCCGGGCTGGCGCGGGGTGAATTCGAAATCCACTTTCCGAAACGCTTCTCACGCTTTCTCAAACTGCTGCGTCTCTTGCCGGCGCGGCTCTACTTCGCGCTTGTGTCACGGACGGCTCGCTGATGGAAAACACCCTGCAAGGACTCGTCGAGTGGTACCAGACCCTCAGCCCTGACAGCGTCGTCCGGGCGGGTGAGTTTTACGCGCCGCAGGCGCACTTCAAGGATCCCTTCAATGATGTGCGCGGTGTGCCGGCCATCGAACGGATCTTCCTTCATATGTTCGCGCAGCTGGAGTCCCCGCGTTTTGTGGTGCGTGACGTGTGCCGTGGGGAGGGCAGCGCCATGTTGTGCTGGGACTTCGCTTTTTCGGCCCGTGGCGTTGCATATCGGCTACAAGGCAGCACTCGGCTGGAATTTGACCCGAATGGGCAGGTTTCATCCCACGTAGATTACTGGGACCCCGCAGAAGCCCTGTTCATGCGGGTTCCGCTGCTTGGCTGGGTGTTGCGAAAACTTTACAAAGGCCTTTCCGCCACCTGAGGGCTTGCGTATTGCGTCACGTTTTTTGGAGTACTCTTCCGGCACAACATCAACAGGCCCTTGCGGCCCCAGAGACAGGCGGGTGGAGTGATGAACGTATTTGCGCGCAATATCCTTCTGGTCGATGACCATGCCCTTTTGCAGCATGCCTTGAAGGCCATGCTCGAACCGATTCTGGCGGGGGGTGAAATCATCTGTGCTGCATCAGCTCAGGAAGCCGTTGCCGCGCTGCGGGCGGGCAAGACCTTTCACCTCGTGTTGCTGGATCTGAAACTGCCTGACAGCGACGGCCTGCGCCTGATGACCCTGCTGCGCCGCGAAGTTCCGGGCGTGCCGGTAGCGATCTTCTCTGGTCAGGATGCTCCGATCTATCGCCAGCTTGCGCGTGAGGCCGAAGCCGATGGCTTCCTGTCCAAGTCCATGGACCCGAGCGCGCTCGTCGATGGCGTGCGCACCCTGCTGGCCGGCCGTCGCTTCTATGACGATCAGCTTGAGCGCAACCGGGGCAATGGCAGCAACGGCGAGTCGCGTCCGCGCCCCAAGCTGAGCCCCAAGCAGGAGCGCGTGCTGTGCTGTCTGATGGAAGGGCTCTCCAACAAGGAGATAGCCCAGCGCCTGGATCTTTCCGAGCGCACCGTGAAGATGCACCTGACCTCGGTGTACCACGTGCTGGGCGTGAATACCCGCTCACAGGCCATTCTCGTGGGCCAGACCCTGAATCTGTCGATGCCGCCGGAAGATGCGTGAAGCGGTAACCGGCAGCCCCGCCGCCCGTTTGCTGCTATACATGCGCCTGCTGATGGTGGCAGGCTGTGTTGCCTGTCTAGGCGTATTGCTTGGCCATGATGGCCTGACGATCCTGGGTGTGTTGTGGAGCGTTTTTGCTGCGGGCATCTTTGCTGCCCTGTGGTATTTGCTCGAGCGTTTGCAGCGTCTGCCCGCCAGGGTTGAGGTGCTCGCTACGCCGCAGCAGCAGGAGGGAGAATTCCTCTCTGCGATGGGCCACGATCTGCGCCAGCCAGCCCAGGCCATCGCGCTCTTTGCGGCGACCTTGTCGGCCCACCCCTTGCCCGACTCCTCGCGCAAGCTGGTCAGCGGAATCGAGTCAGCGGTGGAGCAACTCTCCGAGCAGCTCGAAGCGGTGTTTGCGATTGCCAAGCTGGAGGCCGGCCGGGTCGAATGCAGCACAAGACCGCTGTCACTTGACGGCTTGTTCTCGCAAGCAATCAACAGCCATCTGGATGAAGCGCACGAGCGCCAGTTGCACTTGCGCCACGTGCCTACCGCGCGCCGGGTACTGGGGGACGAAGCGATGCTGCTTAAAGCCATTGATCGCATGGTGGCGCATGCCGTGGCGATTACTGGTGAAGGTGGTGGGGTAGTGCTTGGCGCTCGCCAGCGCGGCTCCATGGTGCTGATCGAGGTATGGGACAGCAGCGAGGGGATTGCGGTTGAGCTGTTGCCACAGGTTTTCATCCCGGGGTCCAGCTACGGCCAGAACCTCAAGGATCGTGGTCTAGGGCTGGTGCTTGCGCGCCGCCTTGCAGTCCTGCAGGGCGGTCAGCTGACACTGGCTTCGCGTGCCGGGCGGGGCTGTCTGTTGCGCCTGGCGCTTCCGGCTGCCTGAGTCGCCTACCGCTGCAAAAGCAAAGGGCCGCATTGCGCGGCCCTTTTTACGTCTGGCTTATTGTGCCGGCGCTGCTGGCTGGCTTGACTGGACGCTGAGTTGCCGGGCTTTCTCTGGCGAAATGACTTCGATCACGTTGACGACCTTGCGGACCCCTGAGGTCGAGCGGGCGACCTGTGCCGCAACATTGGCTTCGGTTTCGGTCAGCAGGCCCATGAGATAGACCGTGCCGGACTCGCTGACGACTTTCACATTGTTGGCCGACAGCTCCTTGGCATTGACCAGGCGGGTCTTCACCGAGGAGGTCAGCCAGGCGTCATTGCTACGCGCAGTGAAGGAGGCCGGATAGCCGATGCTCACCTCGTTATAAACCTCCAGCACATTCGGCACGCTGCGGGCATGGGCTTCGACTTCGGCGCGACTGGCTTCGTCAATAGCCTGTCCGGTGAGCAGGACCCAGCGGTGGTAAGCCGTGGCCGAGACATTGGTCTTGGCTTCAAGCGCTGCCGGGAAGCCACGGTTGAACTTGTGTTCGATTTCCGTATCCATCAGTTGTTCGCTGTAGGCACGGCGGTCCATCGTGGAGGCTACTCCGGTGCCTACACCGGCAACTACCAGCGGGACGCAAGCTTGCAGTAATCCGCCAGCAACGAGGATGCAGCTCAGGGTTCGCAGTTTCATTTCATTCCTCTCCCATCAGCAGACAGTCGATGCCATCACAGATGCAGTGGATGGCGAGCAGGTGGATTTCCTGGATCCGGGCGGTGCGCTCATGTGGCACGCAGATGTGTACATCGCCTTCGCGCAGCATGCCGGCAAGCATGCCGCCGCCTTTTCCGGTGAGCGCCACCACGCGCAGGTCACGTTCATGGGCCGCTTCGACGGCGGCGAGGATGTTGGGTGAATCACCGCTGGTAGAAATCGCCAGCAATACATCATGCGGCTGGCCCAGAGCACGAACCTGCTTGGCGTAGACCTGTTCCCAGGAGTAGTCGTTGGCGATTGCGCTCATGGTCGAGCTATCGACCGACAAGGCAATGGCTGCCAGCTCCGGGCGCTCGCGTTCGTAGCGACCGATCAGCTCGGATGCGAAGTGTTGGGCATCTGCTGCCGAGCCGCCGTTGCCGCAGGCGAGGATCTTGCCGTTGGAGAGCAGGGTTTGCACCATCAGTTCAGCAGCATCTGCCAGCGGCAGCGAGAGCTGCTCTGCGGCCGCCAGCTTAGTCTGGGCGCTGTCTTCGAAGTGCAGGGCGATGCGGGAAGCGAGATCCATCGTGCTTACACCGCCAGACCAGTCAGCTCATCACAACCCAGGGCAATGTTCATGCACTGGATGGCCGCGCCGGAGGCGCCCTTGCCGAGGTTGTCAAAACGGGCGACGAGCAGGATCTGCCCGGCATGGCCGAACACGAAGAGCTCGGCACGGTTGGTATCGTTGCAGCGCGTGGCGGGCAGAAAGCCGGCTTCCACCACATCGCCACCGCCCAGCGGCATAACCTTCACGCAGGCTTCGTCGGCGTAGTAACGGTTCAGTTCGGCATGCACGGCCTCTGGCGTGAGGCCGCTCAGCAGACGTGGCAGCAGCGGCACCGAAACCAGCATGCCTTGCGCAAACGGGCCGACCACCGGGCTGAATACCGGAGCGTGGGCGATGCCGGTCAGCGCCTGCATTTCCGGCAGGTGCTTGTGGCCAAGGCCCAGCGCATAGATACGTGGCGAGAGCATGTGATCGGGCAGGGCGCCCTGGCCTTCGTAGTCGGCAATCATTTCCTTGCCGCCGCCGCTGTAGCCGGTGAGCGAAGTGCAAGTGAGCGGGTAGTCTGTCGGCACCAGACCTGCCGCGACCAGTGGAGCGATCGTCAGAATGAAACCGGTGGCGTGGCAGCCCGGTACGGCAATGCGCTGGGAGCTGCGCAGGCGTTCGCGCTGACCATGTAGTTCGGGCAAACCATAGACCCAGTCCGGATTCGTGCGATGGGCGGTGCTGGCATCCAGGAAACGGGTGCGGGTGTTGCCTGCTGCCAGCAGGGCGACGGATTCCTTTGAGGCCGCATCAGGCAGGCACAGGAAGACTACGTCGGCGGCGTTGATGTACTCGGCCTTGACGGCGGGATCCTTGCGCTTGTCTTCGGGGATCGTGAGGACTTCGACGTCTGCGCGGCCAGCCAGCCGCTCGTCGATCTTGAGTCCGGTGGTGCCGTGACGGCCGTCGATGAAAACCTTGTAAGTCATGGATGCCTCTGGGGATGTCTGCTTCTTCAGAGCGGATTGTAAACGAGAGGTTCAAAAAGAACCCGGCCCTTGGGCGATCAGAGCTGCCGCCGGGTGTGCGTCGCAACAAAACAAAACCCCCGCCGGTTGCCCGGAGGGGGTTTTGTACGCGATCAATGCTGCCGATTCGTGACCGGATCGGCGTCAGCAGAGATTTAGCGAGCTTGCCAGCCGCCGTCGACGTTCACGATGGCGCCGTTCACGTAGTCAGAAGCTTCGGAAGCCAGGAACACTGCGGTGCCGGCCAGGTCTTCCGGCTCGCCCCAACGACCGACCGGGATGCGATCCAGGATGGCCTTGTTGCGGGCTTCGTCAGCGCGGATCGGAGCGGTGTTGGCGGTAGCGATATAGCCCGGGGCGATACCGTTACAGTTGATGCCCTTGGCGCCCATTTCGTTGGCGATCAGCTTGGTGATACCAGCGATGCCGTGCTTGGAAGCGGTGTAACCCGGCACCAGGATGCCACCTTGATAGGACAGCATCGAGCAGATGTTGATGATCTTGCCCTTGCCGTTGCGGCCAACCACGTGGCGGCAGAAAGCTTGCGACAGGTACATCGGTGCATACAGGTTGATCTGCATGACGAAGTCGAAGTCTTCTTCGGTGTGCTCGAGGAAGGGAGCGCGGCGGATGGTGCCAGCCACGTTTGCCAGGATGTCCACTTGACCAGCCAGTGCAACGGCTTGATCGATCACGCTTTGGGGCGCGCCCTTGGCGGTCAGGTTGGCTTGCAGATACCAGTACTTGCCACCGGTCTTGGCGACAGCGGCTTCCATGGCGGCGGTCGATTCGGCGGCCATCGGTGCGAAGTCAGCACAGATGACGTTAGCGCCAGCTTCAGCCAGCTTGGCAGCGATAGCAGCGCCAATGCCTTGGGCACCACCGGTAACGAGGGCGACCTTGCCCTTCAGATCAAACGGATTGCTCATTCTGTAACTCTCCCGATATTGAAAAAGCCCGCTCGTAAGGGGAAGGGGCTGAGGCACCGTGACGCCCTGGCTGCCGCCTACGGTCTGAAACCGAAGGCGGGAGTGTAAGCCAGCCGGTTTACAGGAACCAGACCGGGCGACACAAAAGCCCTCCGAGTTTACCCGAATCCATAAGGTGTGGCACTTGCGATAGCCACAGGCTTTTGCTTGAGCGGGTTGGATTTGCGCAGGATCAAGGCCGCGGCGTGAGCGGTGCAGCCACCTCGATCTCGATCCGTCTGCGTGGATCCGCATGCTCGCGCAGGCGGCTGATGCGGGCGTCCAGTGCTCGGCCCTGATCCAGTGCCTGGGCAACTGCGCCGTTGTCCGAGCGCGGCAGGTAGCCTAGCGCCTGTCCTTGCCAGTCGACACGCACCGCCAGGGCATCGTAGGGGTTGGCGGCTTCGCGGCTGAGGCTTAGTGCATCACCCTCACGCAAGTGCGGCCAGAGCTGCTCGGCGCTGTGATGACTGAAGCCGGCGAGGGCGCTACGTTGCAGGACGAGGCGCGGATGCTGGGCGAGGGCGGGGGAGACGCCAAGGAGCAGGGCGGCAAGCAGCAGACCGCGCATATCAGGTGCGCTCCATGCTGAAGGCGGCCTGGATCCATTCCGGAGCATGGGCATCCAGCTCGTTCAGAAGGACTGCATCAAAGCGGCAGGGGCGTTGGCGGTAAACGCGCCCGGCGCCTTGCAGCCAGTATCTGGCGGCCAGCACGATGCGACGTTGCTTGGTTGGGGTGATGCTGGCGGCGGCGCCGCCGAAGTCGCGGTGGTGGCGCAGACGGACTTCGACGAAGGCAATGTGACCGGCATGCTCGGCGATCAGATCAATCTCGCCGCCCTTGCAACGCACGTTGCGGGCCAGGATCCGTGCGCCGCGTGCAACCAGATGGGCCTCGGCCAGCCGCTCGGCCTGCACACCCGAGCCTTGCAGCGCGTGGCGGCGCAGCAGACAATCGAGCACTTTCCGGAATCCCGCGATCAAAGCGTCCATGGCCATCCTGCTCAACGAAGAAAATCCGCTCCACGCCTCGCCGGCATTGTATGTGGTGGCCACCCCGCTCGGTAACCGGCTGGACATCAGTCTGCGCGCGCTGGCCGTGCTGCGGGTGGTGGGCACGATCGCAGCGGAAGACACCCGCCACAGCCTGCGTCTTCTCGATGCGCATGGCATTAATGCGAAGATGCTCGCGCTGCACGAGCACAACGAGCAGGAGGGCGCGACGCGGATCATCGCCCTGCTCGAAGCCGGCCAGCATGTGGCCCTGATTACCGATGCCGGTACGCCGGCCGTATCCGATCCCGGTGCGCGGCTGGTGGCACGTGTGCAGGAGGCTGGCTTTCCGGTGGTGCCGGTGCCTGGGGCCTGTGCGGCGATTGCGGCACTCTCGGCTTCGGGTCTGGCGGCGGCGCATTTTCATTTTCACGGCTTCCTGCCACCCAAGCCGACAGCGCGCCGCACGACGCTTGAAGGCCTGCGCGGCATCGATGCGGCACTGGTGTTCTACGAGGCGCCGCACCGCGTGCTGGAGACGGTCGAAGATCTGGCTGCCGTGCTGGAGCCTGAGCGCGAGCTGGTGTTTGCGCGCGAGCTGACCAAGCTCTTCGAGCAGATCGCGCGCATGCCGCTGGGGGCCGCACTGGAATGGTTGCGCGCGGATCCGAATCGCCAGCGCGGCGAGTTCGTGCTGCTGGTGGGGCCGGCACCGCAAAGCGAGGGCCTGCCGCCCGAGGCCGAGCGGGTGCTGAAGCTGCTGCTGGCCGAGTTGCCGCTCAAGACAGCGGCCAGGCTGGCCGCCGAGATCACCGGAGCGGCCAAGAATGCGCTGTATGAACTGGGCCTGCGCCTGAAGGCTTGAGTCGCTCGCTCAGTTGCTCGCAACCCGCTCCTCGCGCAGGTTCTGCTGGTACTCGCGCGGGGTGCAGCCCAGTTCGCGGCGGAACACCGCATGCATGTACTGCAGCGAGGTGAAGCCACACTGCACGGCAATCCGGCTGCATGAGAGCTGACCGTCGCGCAGCAGGTCCTGGGCCCGGCCGAGCTTGGTGTGCATGATTTCGTCATGCACTGTGTAGCCCAGCTCCTTGCGGAAATAGGCGTCCAGCGTCGAGCGGGCGATCCCGAGATGATCCACGACCTGTTCGGCCTTGATGCCCTGGGCGGCGTACTGGCGGATGTAATGACGGGCGCGCATCACATATGGGTTGCTCAGCGGCCGATGCTGGCTGGAGGCCGCAACATGAATGCCGCTCGGCGCTACCAGCACTGGTGCGGCGTGCTCGCGGCCCCCGCGTAGCAGGCGGTGGAGCAGGTGGGCGGCGGTGCGCCCCATTTGGTCGGTGCCCTGGATCACCGAGCTGAGCGGGATGCGCGAAAGCGTGCGGGTGAGTGGATCGTTGTCGATACCGATGATGGCCACCGCTTCCGGCACCGGGATCTCGGCGCTGAGGCAGGCCTGCAGGATGTGACGCGCGCGCGCGTCATTCACGGCGATGATGCCGATGGGTTTCGGTAATTGCTGCAGCCAGTCGATCAGCTGCTGCTGGGCCCCTTGCCAGCTCTGGGCTTCGGTGGTACTGCCACGAAAGAGCGAGCCTTCGGCGCCGGTTTCAGCGAGCAGCTCGTTGAAGGCCTGCTCGCGCTCCTGGGCCCAGCGGTTGCGTGGCGTGGGGGGCGTGCTGTACATCGCGAAACGTGGCAGGCCAGCACCCATCAGGTGTTCAAAGGCGCATCGCACCAGCTGGCGGTTATCCGTTGCCACATAGGGGATGCCTGCCGGGTAGTGGGCCGGATCGGCGTAGGAGCTGCCGACGGCCACCACCGGACACTGGATGCCGGTCAGTGCGGTAGCGATGTCCGGGTCGTCGAAGTCGGCGATGATGCCGTCGCCCTGCCAGCCGGCCATGTTTTCAGGGCGGCAGCGAAAGTCTTCTTCCATGAAGAGTTCCCAGGCGGCCCGGGTTGAACCGAGGTAGGCGCCGATGCCGGCAACAATCTCGCGGTCATAGACCTTGTTGGCATTGAAGAGCAGGGCGATGCGATGAGACTGCAGGCCGCTGCTGGCCGGGCCGGAAGAAAAGCCAAGGCTGCTCATTGCCGCCCCCTGCCTTGCGCGGTGCGGCGTTTCTGCCAGGCCGGGTATTCTTGCTCGAGCAGCTCGCGTGGCAGTTCGGTGAACCAGTTGTATTTGACGCGTCGCTCGTAGGAAATTTCGGCGAAATCACTACGCTTGACGCTGTCGCGCGAGCTGAACAGGGGCTTGCCGCTGTCCAGATCGTAGAAGCGTGCCCAGGTGCCGGGAGCGGCGGGGTCCTTGACCAGCACATAGTCGAAGCCCATCTCCAGTGTGCGGTCCTCGCGCTTGATGCGTTTCTGGCCAGGCAGGCGGGCTGCCTTGAGCCAGTTCGCCCCATCCTGCACGGCACGCACCACGGCAGGCGAAGGCTGTTCCAGACTCATCAGGAAGCGCAACACATTCACGCTCTCGCCGCCGCTGATCGAGGGAAGCTCGTAGGAGCGCCCCATGGCTGGCGCCAGTGTGTTCTCGTCGTACTGGGCGCACCAGCCGGCTTTCTTGCCGCCTACCACGAGCTGGGTCTTGAGGATCAGATCGATGCCACGGCGCAGGGCATCCTGTGCGCGAGCGCGGCGGGCGCTGTCTACGAAGCGGAATTCTGCCGTGGGCTGAGCGATATCGCGCATCACTTCGAGCACGTTGGCAATCGCATCATCATTGAAGGTGATGCGCTTCTTGTAGCCGACCGGATCGGGCCAGAACTGTTGCCAGCCGCCATTGGCAAGCTGGGCAGCGAAAATGTAGTCGAGGCCATGATTGAAACCGGCGCGGTACTTCTCGTCGCCGAAGGCGCTGAAGGCGCGGGCCAGCACCTTGATCTGCTTCATCGTGGAATCGTTGTCGATCGTGGATTTGCCGCGCCAGCCTGTCAGTGCCGCCGTATTCACCGGCACCAGCATATTCACCGTACGCTCAAGCTTGGGCCAGCCGCCGTCGGCATTCTGATAGCCGAGCACGACATCGGCGAGCTGGCGACCTTCGGCGCTGCTGTAAAAGGCCGCGCTCTGCTCGGTCATGCTGGCCTCGGTGATCTTGCCGCCGCTGGCTTGCTGACTGATCTTGCCGGAGGCCGGCAGGATGAAGGTGGCCGAGAAACGCTGGCGCGCTTCATCCCATTTCGGGAAGGCGCCAAACAGGCTGAAAGTAGTTTCGAGTGGCAGCCACAGACTGCCATTGCGCCACTCCGGCGCGATGCCCAGATCGACCGGGCTGCCATTGCGTTCGGCACGGCTCTCCCCCGCATGCGCGCTCAGGCTGATGCCAGCCAGACTGTAGCGGCCGCTGTGGCTGGCGGCGTCTAGCTGTGCCTCGCCACCGAGCAGTCCGATGATGTCCTGGATCGGCGCGAACATTTTCTTGCCCGGCTTCAGTTCGGGCTGGGTGTACTGCCCTTCTTCGAGCTCCTGGTAGCCGCCATCCATGGAGAAATTCGGCTCACCCATGATCAGGGCGATGCTGACCAATTGGCTCTGGGCTGCCCCGGGCACGCTTGTACTGGCGGCTGCAGGCGGGCGTTCATGCTGGACTGCACAGGCAGCGCAGAGCAGGGCAAGGGCGCTGAGGGCGAGCGGGTGGCGGAGGCGGGCGGGCATGGTGAGTCTCCTGATCGATTTTCTTGCGGCGGGCGCTGAGGCACGCTCATGCGGCGGCAGTATAATCAAATCAGTCAATTTTTGATGTACGTACATCAATCTCGGTCCAAACCTAAACCCGCGAACCCAAAAAACATGAGCCCCGTGAGCAAGCTTCGAACCAAGATCCATGACGTGGCCCAGGCTGCTGGCGTGAGCGTGGCCACGGTGGATCGGGTGCTCAACAAGCGCCCGGGCGTGCGTCAGCAGACCGTGGCAAAGGTCGAGACGGTGCTGCGTCAGCTTAACTACAAGCCGGATGTGCACGCCGCGCGTCTGTCGCGGGGGCGCGACTTGCGCCTGGTGTTTCTGTTGCCGCGTGGCCACAACACTTTCATGAGCTTGCTTGCTGACGAGGTGCGTTCCACGGCCGAGCGCCTGGCCTTTGAGCGCTGCCTGATCGAGCTGCGGCATGTGGAGGCCTTTGATGGTCCGGCTGTTGCCGGCACCCTCAATGCACTCGATGCCGCGGACTGGGATGGTGTGGCCGTCGTGGCGCCGGATGCACCGGGCGTGCGCGAGGCCATCGATGCTTGCGTGGCGCGCGGCCTGCGTCTGGTGACCCTGGTGTCGGATTTGCCTTCCTCGGCCCGGCAGCACTTTGTGGGGGTCGACAACATTGCTGCCGGCCGTGTTGCGGGTCGCTTGCTGGGGCGCTTCAATGCCGGACGCAGTGGGCGAATTGCCCTGATCGCAGGTTCCATGACCCTGCGTGACCATATGGAGCGTCACCTGGGATGCGAGCAGGTGCTGCGTGCCGAGTTTCCGGGCTTGTTGAGCTTGCCGGTGGTGGAGGGGCGTGACGAGGCGGAGACTACGGCAGAGGTTGCACGGCGGCTGCTGGCCGCGCATCCGGATATCGTGGGTCTCTACAATATTGGCGCCGGCAATCGCGGCCTGATCGAGGCCTTGCGCGAACTGCGCCGCCCCGGCGAAGTGGTCAGCGTAGCCCATGAACTCACCCCGCATGTGCGCCAGGCGCTGCTTGACGGAGTCTATGACGCAATCATCTGTCAGGATCCGGCACATGAAGTGCGTAGTGCGGTGCGGGTATTGCAGGCCTTGTGCGAAGGCGGTGAAATCGTGCGTACCCAGGAGCGGATCCGCATCGAAGTGTTCCTCAAGGACAATCTTCCCTGACTGCCGGTCTGCCACCTCAAACATGGATTCAGCTTTGTTCTGAAACCTGCCTTGTGGCTTTATGAATTTCACCAGTGTGATCGCAGGCATCTTTTGATCAACGATAATCAGAAAATGCTTTCGAACCCGCATGCTGCGGCGAAAATCTGATCCACAAGAGGTGTCGTTTGAGCTGCTATCTGGGCATCGATCTGGGAACTTCCGAAGTCAAAGTGCTCCTGCTGGATGATCAGCATCAGCTCCTCGCGACAGCGGCCCGTCCGCTGGGACTGTCGCGGCCTGCCCCGCTCTGGGCTGAGCAGAATCCGGCTGACTGGTGGCAGGCCTGCTGTGCGGCCCTTGATGAGCTAGCCAGCTCCTATCCGCAATATATGGTGCGGGTGTGTGGCATTGGTCTCTCGGGCCAGATGCACGGCGCGGTATTGCTGGATGAGGGGGATGTTGTATTGCGCGCCGCCATTCTGTGGAATGACGGGCGCTCGGCTACCGAATGCCAGGAGATGATGGATGAGTGCCCGGCACTGGCGCAGATTGCCGGCAACCTGGCGATGCCTGGTTTCACCGCGCCCAAGCTGCGCTGGCTGGCGAAGCATGAGTCGGAGGTATTTGCGGCGACGCGTTGCGTGCTGCTGCCGAAAGACTGGCTGCGCCTGCAGCTTTCCGGCGAGAAGGTCTCCGAGATGTCGGACGCCGCCGGCACGCTGTGGCTGGATGTGGCGCGGCGCGACTGGTCGGACGAGTTGCTGGCCCTGTGTGGTCTTAGTCGGGCGCAGATGCCGCGCCTGGTGGAAGGCAGTGAAGTGTCGGCGCGCCTGTTACCGGCGCTGGCGGCGAGCTGGGGGCTGCCGGCCGATGTGTTGATTGCGGGAGGCGGGGGCGACAACGCCGCCAGCGCGGTGGGCATCGGCGCAGTGCAGCCCGGCGCCGGCTTTCTCTCGCTGGGCACTTCGGGCGTGTTGTTTGTGGTGAACGAGGCTTTCCGGCCGAATCCGCAATCTGCCGTGCACGCCTTCTGCCATGCCTTGCCGGGGCGTTGGCACCAGATGAGCGTGATGCTCTCGGCGGCGAGTTGCCTCAAATGGGTGACCCAACTCACGGGGCGTGTCGATGAGGCCGCGCTGCTGGCCGAAGTGGCGCAGCTCGATGTGGCCGCGCGTGAGGCCGCTCCGCTGTTCCTGCCCTATCTCTCGGGGGAGCGCACCCCACATAACGATCCGCATGCGCAGGGCGTGTTCTTTGGCCTGGGCTTCACACACGCCGGCGCCGATCTTGGCTGGAGCGTGCTTGAAGGCGTGGCTTTCGCTTTCCGCGACGGCCTCGCAGCCCTGCAAAGCGCCGGCACCCGCGTGGCGCAGCTGTCGCTGGTGGGCGGTGGTGCGCGCAGTGCCCTGTGGGCACAACTGCTGGCCGATGTGCTGCAGACCGAGATCGTGACTCACGCGGGGGGCGAGGCAGGCGGCGCGCTGGGCGCAGCACGCTTGGCCTGGCTCGCCGATGGGGGCGAGGAGGCCAGCGTGTGCGTGGCGCCGCCTGTCGCTGAACGCTTCATCCCCGCGCCGCCGAACGCATCTCTCGAATCCCGCTACCAGCGCTTCCGCGCGCTGTATGCCGCGCTGAAGAGCGAATTTCAGCGCTAACTCTTTCCTGAATTCAAACCTGAAGGACTCTGCTTCATGACTTCCTATTTCGCCAACATTCCTGCCATCGCCTATGAGGGCCCGGAGAGCCGCAACCCACTCGCCTTCCGCTGGTACGACAAGGACCGCGTCGTGCTTGGCCGCCGCATGGAAGACCAGCTGCGTTTTGCAGTGTGCTACTGGCATAACTTTTGTTGGGGTGGCGGTGACCCCTTCGGTGGCAACACTTTCGAGCGCCCCTGGTTCCAGGGTGCATCGCCCCTGCAGCTGGCTGAGCAGAAGGCTGCTTCCGCCTTCGATTTTCTGAGCAAGCTGGGCGTGCCTTACTACTGTTTTCACGATCGCGATGTAGCGCCTGAAGGAGCCAGCCCGCGCGAGTCGCACGCCAATTTCCGCCACATGGTCGAGAAGCTCGCTGCGCATCAGGCGCGTACCGGGGTGAAGCTCTTGTGGGGCACGGCCAATCTCTTCAGCCATCGCCGTTTCATGTCCGGTGCAGCCAGCAATCCGGATCCGGAGCTGTTTGCGATGGCGGCCGCGCAGGTGCGCGACGCGCTGGACGCCACGCTGGAGCTCGGCGGCGAGAACTACGTGCTTTGGGGCGGCCGTGAAGGCTATGAGAGCCTGCTGAATACGGATCTTGCCCGCGAGATGGATCAGCTGGGCCGTTTCCTCACGCTGGTGGTGGAGCACAAGCACCGCATCGGCTTCAAGGGCCTGATCCTGATCGAGCCGAAGCCGCGTGAGCCTTCCAAGCATCAATACGATTTCGATACCGCCACTGTGTACGGCTTCCTCAAGCGCTACGGGCTGGAAAAGGAAGTCGCCGTGAATATCGAGGCCAACCACGCTACCCTCTCCGGCCACAGCTTCGAGCACGAGATCGCCACTGCGCAGGCGCTGGGCATCTTCGGAAGCATCGACATGAACCGCGGTGATGCGCAACTCGGATGGGATACCGACCAGTTCCCGAACAATATTCCGGAAACTGCGCTGGCGCTGTACCACATCTACAAGCACGGCGGCTTCACCAGCGGTGGTTTGAACTTCGATGCCAAGGTGCGGCGCCAGTCTATCGACGCCGAGGATCTCTTCCTGGCTCACATCGGCGGCATGGATGTGTGTGCCCGCGCACTCCTGATCGCCGAGCAGATGATCAAGGACGGCGGTCTGCAAGCCGCGGTCGATCAGCGCTATGCCGGCTGGAATGGCGATCTGGGCCAGGGGATCCTGGGTGGAAAACTGAGCCTCGCGGATCTGGCCGATCGCGTGCTGGAAGGCAATCGTGATGTGGCGCCGGTGTCAGGTCGACAGGAATGGTACGAAAATCTGTTGAACCGTTTTTGTTGAAAATGTGTAGGGCGGGCTTCAGCCCGCCGCGATGCAGCATGGCGGCCTGAAGTCCGCCCTACGGAGAAGAAATGAGCAACAGCACACCGCATTGGGGCCAAGGCCCTGAGGGCCAGCGCAAGGCAGATCTGGGCAATGGTTACTACCTGAACCCGATCATGCCGGGCGATCACCCCGATCCTTCCATTCTCAAGGATGGCGAGGATTACTACATGACCTTCTCCACCTTCGATGCCTATCCCGGTCTGGTGATCTGGCATTCGAAGGATCTGGTGAACTGGCAACCACTGGGCGCCGCGCTGAAGAAACCGATCGGTTCGGTGTGGGCGCCGGAGCTCATCAAGCACGCGGAGCGTTACTACCTCTACATCCCGACCCGGCTCAAGAATCAGGGCCTGCAGGGGCGTGGCTCGATCTACGTGATCTGGGCCGACGACATCTGCGGGCCGTGGAGCGAGCCGATCGATCTGGGCAACCCGCGCATCGACCCCGGTCACGCGGTGGGCGAGGATGGCAAGCGCTACCTGTTCCTTTCCGGCGGCGATCGCGTGCAGCTCGCCGACGATGGCCTCTCCATCGTCGGTGAGATGGAGCATGTGTATGACGGCTGGCAGTATCCGGAAGAGTGGGACGTGGAGAACTTCGCCCAGGAGGGGCCGAAGATCACGCGCCATGGCGACTACTTCTACATGATCCTCGCCGAGGGCGGCACTGCCGGCCCGGCCACCGGCCACATGGTGGTTGTGGCGCGTTCGAAGTCCATCCACGGTCCTTGGGAGAACGCGCCGAACAACCCCATCGTGCGCACGCAATCGCCGAAGGAAGCCTGGTGGTCGCGCGGCCATGCCACGCTGGTCGAGGGGCCCACAGGCGCTTGGTACATGGTCTATCACGGCTACGAGAACGGTTACTACAACCTTGGTCGCCAGTGTCTGCTCGAACCGATCGAGTGGACCGAGGATGGCTGGTTCCGTGTCACCGGCGTGGATGTGGCGCAGCCGATTTGCATGCCTGTCGCAGGCCGCGCGCTCCCACACGGGCAGGCGCTGTCAGACGATTTCTCGCGCGACAAATTCGGTGTGCAGTGGGGTTTCTACGATCCGCTTCCCTCGCATGGCATTCGCCATCGTTATGACAATGGCGCGCTGGTGATTGAGGGCCGTGGCACGACGCCGGCTGATTGCTCGCCACTGACCTGCGTGAATGGGGACCGCGCCTACCGTTTCGAGGTGGAGCTTGAGGTGGGTGAGGGCGCCACCGGCGGTGTGCTGCTCTTCTACAGCCGCCGTTTGTATGTCGGGCTGGGATTCAACCAGGGCCAGCTGTTGATGCACCGTTACGGCACCGAGCGCGAGATGAAGATTCCCGAGCATGTGGATGGCAAGCGCCTCTTCATGCGCGTGACCAACCGCGATCACATCGTCACCTTCCACACCAGCGCCGATGGCGTCACCTGGCACAAGTTCCAGACCCAGATGGAAGTGAGTGGCTACCACCACAACGTGGCCTTCGATTTTCTGAGCCTGCGTCCCGGCCTCTATGCGGCGGGTGAAGGCGAGGTGCGTTTCAGGAATTTCCGCTACGAGGCGCTCGCAGCGGAGTAAGCAAGTCTGGCCGGGAGATGCCGGCTGCATATAAGAGGAGACAAGCATGTCGATCAGATTCCTGGCCGTTCTGGCCAGCCTCACCCTGCCGTTGGCGGCGCAGGCTTATACCAGTGCTCCGGCGCTGGCTAAACTCGAGAAGGATGGCGCACTGCCCAGCGTGGACAAGCGCCTGCCTGAAAATCCGGATGTCATTACTCCGATCGATAAGCCCGGCAAATACGGTGGCACCTTGCGTTCTGCTTTGCGTGGCAATGGCGATGGCAATGCGATCCTGCGCATCGTCGGCAACCAGGGTCTGGTGCGCTGGAACATCGACATGAGCAAGGTCGTGCCGAATGTGGCCGAGAGCTGGACGACCAATGCCGATTCCTCCGAATACACCTTCAAGCTGCGGCGCGGCATGAAGTGGTCCGACGGCAGCCCCTTCACAGCGGACGACGTGCTGTTCACCATGAATGATCTGCTCGGCAACAAGGGCTTCGTGGCCAACCCACCGAGTTTCTTCAAGGTGCAGGATAAGCCGGTGGTCACCGAGAAGGTCGATGACTTCACGGTGCGCTTCAAGTTTGCCGCGCCCTACGTGTCCTTCATCGAGATCCTGGCCCACCCGACCCTGCAATACCCCACGCTGTACTCGAAGAAGTACTGCAGCCAGTTCCACCCCAAGTACAACAGCAAGGTCGATGAGCTGCTCAAGCAGAACAATGCCAAGGATTGGGGCATGCTGATCCGCCAGAAATGTGGCGATCAGGAAACGCCCACACGCTGGGCCAATCCGGAACGCCCCACGCTGGATCCGTGGTTGATCGTCGAGCCCTACGGCGGCAGCGCGGCCAAGGTACGCCTCAAGCGCAATCCCTACTTCTGGCAGGTCGACAGCAAGGGCCAGCAACTGCCCTACATCGATGAGCTGAACCTCGCCGTGATCTCGGAAGTGGAGACCATCGTGCTGGCGGCCATCAATGGTCAGCTAGACTTCCAGTCGCGCCACATCGGCGGCACGCCCAACCTGCCGGTGCTCTCCGAGAACGCTGCCAAGGGCAATTACCGCGTACTGCAGATGGAAGACGCCAGCTCCAATTCGGCCGGCCTGTTCCTGAACTTCACGACGCGCAATGAAAAACTGCGTTCGCTGATCCGCAACAAGGATTTCCGCGTCGCCCTGTCGCTGGCGATGGATCGCAAGGAGATCAACGAGATCATCAACCTCGGCCAGAGCATGCCTTGGCAGCTCGGCCCGAAGAAGTCCAACCGCTTCTATAACGAGCAACTGGCGACGCAATACACCAAGACCGATCTGAAAACTGCCAACGAGTTGCTCGACAAGGCTGGCCTCGGCAAGCGCGATGCGGAGGGCTATCGCCAGTACCCCTCGGGCGGGCGCGTGTCCATCGGTGCCATCGTGCCGGCGGCCAGCACGGGAGGCATTGATACCCTCGATCTGGTGCGCAAGCACTGGTCCAAGGTTGGGATTGAACTGGTGATCCAGCCGGTGGAGCGCTCGCTGTTCTACGACCGCTCCAACACCAATGATTACGAAATGGCTATTTTCGTGGTGGGCGGCGGGCTTGATCCGCAGTTTGACAAGACCGGCGTGCTCGCCTGGAGCCCCACCGAATCCCGCCAGAGCCTGCTGTGGGCGAAGTGGGCGCAGAGCGGGGGCAAGCAGGGTGAAGAGCCGAGCGCTTCGATGAAAAAGCGCATCGAGCTGGACGAGAAATGGAAAGTGGCCAAGACCCAGGCCGAAGCCGACGGCTATCTGCGCCAGATCCTCCAGCTGGCTGCCGACGAGTTTGAGGTGATTGGTACCACGGCTACGCCCCGGGTGCTCGGCGTGCTCAGCAAGCGTCTGGTGAACGTGAACGAGAAGATGCCCTGGGCCTGGCCTTACGCCACCCCGGCCGGCTCACTGCCGCAGCAGTGGTTCTTCAAATAGGCGGGGTGTTGCCGCTTGAGAATGGCCGCCCGGCAAGCCTGCCCGGCGGCCATTTTTTCGTGCAAAGGCGGGCTGGGCCTGCGTTATGATGCGCGGCCGCCACGCCTTACCTGCACGCTTCATGTTTCAGACTCCCGCCCGCGCCTGTGGCGTCGATTTCGGCACCTCCAACTCCACCGTCGGCCAGATCCGGCCCGGCGCCGAAACCCTACTGTCGCTCGAAGACGGCAAGCTCACCTTGCCCTCGGCCGTATTCTTCAATGCCGATGAAGACAGCACCCACTTCGGCCGCGACGCAATGGCGCAATACCTCGACGGTTACGAAGGCCGTCTGGTGCGCTCGCTCAAGAGCCTGCTCGGTAGCCAGCTGATCGATGCCACCACCGAAGTGGCCGGGCGTGCCTTGCCTTTCCGTGAGCTGCTCGCCACTTTCATCCGCGAACTCAAGCGGCGCGCCGAGGAAGCGGCTGGCCGGCCCTTCGATTGCGCGGTATTTGGCCGCCCGGTGTTCTTCGTGGATGGCAAGCCCGAGGCCGACAAGCTTGCCGAGGACACCCTGGCGCAGATTGCGCGGGCTGCGGGTTTTCGCGAGCTGAGCTTCCAGTTCGAGCCGATCGGTGCGGCCTTCCACTACGAGCGCACGCTGGACCGCGAAGAACTGGTGCTGATTGCCGATATCGGCGGCGGCACGGCGGACTTCTCCTTGGTGCGCCTCTCGCCTGAGCGGGCGAAGCGTGATGAGCGCCGTGAGGATCTGCTTGCCAACGGCGGCGTGCACGTCGGCGGCACCGATTTCGACCGTGCCCTCAACCTCGCCAGCGCCATGCCCTTGCTGGGCCTGGGCAGCCGCACCCAGAACGGCGGCGAACTACCCTCGCAGCTCTTCTATCAGCTCGCCACCTGGCACACCATTCCGTTTGCCTACACCCGCACCGCCTGGAACGATTTCCAGCAGCTCTACCGCATGAGCAGCGAGCGCGAAAAACTCGATCGCCTCTCGCGCCTGATTGATCGCCGTGCCGGCCATTGGCTGGCGCTGCAGGTGGAGCAGGTGAAGATCAATCTTTCCGCCGAGGAGCTCAGCCAGCTGGATCTGGCCGAGCTGTGGCCGGGCCTTGTCGCGCCGGTTACACGCGCCGATTTCACTGCCGCCAGCGCCGAGCTGGTCAGTCGGGTGGCGCAGACCGTGCAGGAATTGCTGCAGCAGGCCAATCTGCACAGCACCGATATCGATACCCTGTTCTTCACCGGCGGCGGCAGCGGTGTGCCGCAGCTGCGCGACGCCATCAGCCAGCTGCTGCCGGGCGCGCGTGCCTGCGAGGGCGATCTCTTCGGCAGTATCGGCGCGGGCCTCGCTGTGGAGGCCGCGCGCCGGTATGGCTAGGCCCTAGTCACGGCCGTGGCCGTGACCGCCGCCCTTGCCGCCAGAATTGTCCGGCCGACCGCCGCGGTCATTGTGATCCGGGCCGCGTGAGTCCTGCCGCTGTTCCTGCCTGGGGGCTTCGCGGCGCTCATAGTCGCGGCGCACTGGCTCCATGTCGCGGCGGATCTCGTCGCGGCGCTCGTTCTGCTTTTCGCGCTCGCGCTGAAAGCTCCGGTCGCGTTCGCGTCGGTCATGGTCGCGGCGCCAGTCATCCTCGCGGCGGCGATCGTCCTCGTACCAGCGCTGCCAGCGCTCATGCTCGTTGCGCTGAGCCTCGCGCCAGTCCGAATGGCGCTCCCAGCGCCCGGCGCGGAAATACCAGTCGTCGCGGTCGTGGTCCCAGCGTTCGGGGATCCATACATACCCCGGGCGTTCGCGCAGCCAGATGCCGCCAACCCAGGCATACGCACGACCATCCCAGCGCCAGTAACCGGGGCGCCATACATGACCGTGACGCGGCTTGGGCCAGACTTCATGGCGCGGCGGCGGCGGCGGGCCGTAGATGTCGATGCTCACGCCGGGCAGGTGGATGTCGATGCCCACCGATACGCCAGCCTGGCTGGCCAGCGGGCAAAGGAGGCCGGTGGTGAGCAGCAGTGCTGCAAGTGTCTTGTTCATCGGGGGGTCCTGTTATTAATACCGGTGCGGGCCACGCGGATAACCGTGGTGGTCCCGGCGTGCGTCACGGTAGCGGTATTCGTCGTGATAGTAGTGATGGTGGTGATATTCCCGGGCCGGGCGGTACTCGTAACGCGGCGGCGGGGGAGGGCGATGATAGCCGCCGTGAGCCGATTCGCCACCGATCACGATGCGCGGCACGATGACCGGTGGCAGGGGCGGGGCGAAGCGCTCGAACACGGTTTCGGCGTGGCTGATGGCCGGGGCGGCCAGGCTGGCCGCAGCGAGCAGGGCGAGGAAGATCTGGCGCGGGGTTTTCATCGAAATTCTCCTTGGTGGGGCGGATGCCTCTGCTTCCATTAACGCGCCGCCCGCAAGCGGGTGGACGGGTGTCAGCTGGCTGTCAGCCTGGCGCGATGCAGGCGTAAACTGCTGCCATCCTGATGCACCGGAGGTGCGCCCGTGAAAACCCTTCTGCAGGCTCTGTTGCTGAGCGCGCTGCTGTGCATGGCACCGGCGCGTGGTGCCGAGCTTTTTCCCTTCGTGCTGCCCTGGGATGACGCCAGTGCCAACCTGACCAACCTCGCCGCCTGGAACACCAAGCCGGCGGGAAAGAACGGTTTCGTCACACGCTGCGGCAGCCATCTGTGCGTGGGCAGCGAGCGTATCCGTTTCCTCGGCGTGAACATCGTCTTCGGCTCGGTGGCGCCGGATCACGCGACGGCCGACAAGCTCGCCGCGCGCATGGCCCGCTTCGGCATCAACATCGTGCGTTTCCATCACATGGATTCCAGTCCGCTACCCCGGGGCCTCCTGCAGAAAGACATGCGTACGCTGGACGCCGACATGCTGGAGCGGCTCGACTACTTCATCGCCGCGCTCAAGCGCGAGGGCATCTACAGCAACCTCAACCTGCACGTGGGCCGCAAGTATCCGGGCTTCAAGGACTGGGGCGAGGCCACGCCCAAATACTGGAAGGGCGTCGATAACTTCTACCCGCCCATGATCGCCATGCAGCAGGCGTTTGCCCGCGATCTGCTGCTGCATCGCAACCCCTACACCGGCACCCGCTATGTCGACGAGCCGGCGGTGGCACTCATCGAAATCAATAACGAGAACGGCCTTTTGCGCGAATGGCGTGTGGGCGGGCTCAACGACATGAGCGAGCCCTATCGCGGCGAGTTGCAGCAGCAGTGGCAGCGTTGGCTGCGCGCCAGATACAAGGATTCGGCCGCCCTGCGCGCAGCCTGGGGCTTGCGCGAGGAGCCGCTGGGCGCCGAGATGCTTGCGGGCGCTGCGAACGTGAAGGGGGGCGAGGCCGGCTGGAACCTGCAACTTGTTGGCGGCGCCCAGGCTGCATTGGCACAGGCTGCTGATGGCAGTCTCACGCTCGCCATGCCGGTGCCTGGCAAGGAGAACTGGCACACCCAGTTGCACCAGAGTCGCCTCGCTTTCAAGGCGGACCAGCCCTATACCCTGAGCTTCCGCGCCAGGGCCGACAGACCGCTGAAACTTGCCCTGCAAGCCATGCAGGCCCATGCACCCTGGCAGCACCTGTGGGCGCAGAGCATCGAAATTGGCACTGGCTGGCAGGACTACCGATTCAGCTTCGCCCCGTCGCAGGGCGACGAGGTGGCGCGCCTCACCTTCGGCGGTTTGGGGCTCGGCACCGGCCAGCTGCGGATCCAGTCCGTCAGCCTGCGCCCCGGCGGCGTGCTGGGCCTGCAGGCGGATGAATCGCTGGAGGCTGGCACGGTCGCCATTCTCGGCAGCGATGAATTGATGAGCCGCACCCGCGAGCAGCAGCGCGACTGGGTGCAGTTCCTGTGGGATGCCGAAAGCGCCTACTGGACTGGCTTCCAGCGTTTCCTCAAAACGGATCTGGGCGCCCGCCCGCTCATCCTCGGCACCCAGGTCAGCTACAGCCCGGCGCCGATCCAAGGCCAGCTCGACGTGGTCGATGGCCACGCCTACTGGCAGCACCCGAACTTCCCCGGCAAGCCCTGGGACATCGACAACTGGAAGATCGCCAACACCCCCATGGCCGGCCTCGACGGCGCCGGCACCCTGGCCGATCTCGCGCTGCGCCGCTACCCCGGCAAGCCCTTCATCGTTACCGAATACAACCACTCGAATCCCAGCCACTACCAGGGCGAAGCCCTGCCGCTGGTTGCTGCCTACGGCGCGCTGCAGGATTGGGACGGCCTCTTCCTCTACAGCTATGGCGCGCACGATGGCAAGTGGGACAGCAGCATGATCGATCGCTTCTTCGACAGCCACGCCAACCCGGTCAAGATGGCCAGCCTGATTGCCAGTGCGGCCCTGCTGCGCCGGGGCGATGTGCGTGCCGCCGCTCCCGGTGTAGAGACGCCTGCACCACAACAGGCCTGGCTTGACGCCCTGCGCAGCCACTACCGCATGCCTGGCGCCGAGAGCTTCGGTGCGCCGCGCAACGCGGTGTTGCGTGGCGCAGTGGGCATTCACACCCCGGCCGGCGCGGCGCTGCCGCTACCGGTGAAGAGCGACACCGGCGAGCTGGTGTGGGGGATAGAAGGCCCGGCGGGCCGCGCCGTGTCGCTCGACAGCCCGCGCAGCAAAGCGCTCATCGGCAGCCGCCTCGGCAAAGCGTTGAGTCTGGGGGGCGTGGAGCTGGAACTGCTCGCCGCGCGCAATGACTGGGCCGCGCTGTATGCCACCGTGCTTGAAGGCGAAAGCTTCAATGGCCCCGCCCGCATTCTCCTTACCGCCCTCGGTCAGGTCGAGAACAGCGGTCAGCGCTGGCTGGACGACAAGAAAAGCAGCGTCGGCCGCAATTTCGGCAGCGCCCCGACCGTGATCGAAGGCGTCGCCGCCCGCATCAGCCTGCCTGTCGCTGCAAATCGCGTGCGCGCCTGGGCGCTGGACGAGCGCGGCTCACGGCGGGAGGAAATCAGGGTGACAGGGAGTGCGCGCGCCACGCTGGGAATTGGCGAGGAGTGGCGGACGTTGTGGTATGAGATTGAGATAAAGTAAGGTTTGGTGTTCGGTGACAACACGCAGAGAGCGGGCTTGAATACGTTCGTTTGCGGAGCCCAGTTTCTGGTTTTAGATAATAAATAATTATTTTGATATTAGAAATGAAAAAACTAAATCCTTTTAAGCCAAATAGTCCAGTTCCTCCTGCGATGTTTGCGGGTAGAATTTCTGAAATTGAGAGCATTGAGAAATCATTGTTTCAAACTCAAAATGGGCAACCTTCTAATTTGATGGTTACTGGTGATAGAGGGATTGGGAAGTCATCTCTTCTTTTTTACGTAAAGGGTTTGGCTTCAGGTGGGATAAAAAGCCCGGATTACGAAAGGTTTAACTTTGTTACTGTTGATCTCTTGGTTTCAGAGAAAACTGATATATCAACGCTTGTGAAGTTGGCTGAGCGAAAAATTTCAAGAGAGTTGTCGAAGACGGAGGCTATCCGTTCTTTTTTGCACACCACATGGGAGTTTGTTAAAAGAATAAGAATAATGGATTCAGGGATTGGGCCGGAAGAAAAGAACTCTGAGATTGAGATTTTGCTAGATGATTTTTCATACTCTCTGGCTGAGACTAGTAAAAGAATAACCGAAAATGCTTCGGCGGAAGAAAAAAGAGACGGTATTGTTTTTGTGATAGATGAGTGTGATAGCGCGTCGCCGGATCTTCGTCTTGGTTATTTTTTTAAAAACGTTACGGAATCTTTGCTGCATCATGGTTGTTACAACGTGATGTTTATCATTGCAGGGTTGCCAACTGTTGTGGAAAAGCTTTCTGAGTCTCACCCCTCTTCTATTAGAGTTTTTACTCAGGTTCCATTAGGTGAGCTTAGTCCATCGGATAGGCGGTATGTGGTTGATAGAGGGTTGGAAGAGGCTAATAAAGTAAACAAAATACAAACAAAAATCTCGCCAGACGCAAAAATACAGATTTCTGTTTTGTCTGAAGGATATCCAAACTTTATTCAGCAATTTTCATTTTCAGCTTTTGAAGAAGACTCTGATAATGAGATTTCTGGCGATGATGTCTTGAACTCGGCGTTCAAGCAAGGAGGGGCTATTGATGCTATTGGTAGTAGATATTATGCGTCAGATTTTTACGATAGGATAAAATCTGACGAATACAGAGAAGTTTTATCGATCATGGCTGAGAAAATGAACGAGTGGATTACCAAGGCTGAGATTAGAGCGAAATTTAGCGGCGATGAGTCGACTCTTTCTAATGCATTAAGTGCCTTGGTTGGGCGGAAAATAATTTTAAGAAATCCATCTAAAATTGGCGAGTACAGGCTTCAGCAGAGAGGGTTTGCTTTGTGGATAAAACTCTTCGGTGATAAAAGCAAGCCTAAGGCTTAGCAAGCAAAGGCCGTAACCCGGAGTAGGTCGGAAAAGCGGAGCGTCTTCCGACTTCTGGAATCGTTGTACAAGCCCCCTTGATGCTTGAGCCGCAAATCGTCGGAAGGCGCCTGCGGCTTTTCCGACCTACGTCGGCGCGCCCTTTGCTCCGCTTCCGCGGCTTGGCTCATAGCTGACGGATGTATATACTCCGCGTATAAACACCCCGGGGAGTCCCATATGACCCACGCACGCATCTTCCAGTCTGGCAACAGCCAGGCCGTACGTTTGCCGAAGGAGTTCCGCTTCGAGGTCGATCAGGTCGAGATATTCCGGCGTGGCGACGAGGTGGTGCTGCGTCCGGTGGCGAGCAATGCGGCACCACGTACGGCGCAGTCGTAGGGTGCGGTGCAAACCGCACCGCATGAGGTGATCGAAGTGGCGGAGTTGGCACTCCGCCCTACAAATCGTGACACCTCCACGCCTTGGCTCACGGCTGATGGATGTATATACTTTGCGTATAAACATTCCTGGGAGCCATCCATGACCCACGCCCGTATCTTCCAGTCCGGCAACAGCCAGGCCGTGCGCTTGCCGAAGGAGTTCCGCTTCGATGTCGATCAGGTCGAGATTTTCCGGCGCGGCGACGAGGTGGTGCTGCGTCCGGTGGCGAGCAATGCGGCGGTGATCTTCGATGCGCTGGCCGCGCTGCCGGCCGACTTCATGGCCGATGGCCGTGACGACACGCCGCCGCAGGAACGGGAGGCGCTCTGATGAGCGCCCGCTACCTGCTCGACACCAACATCTGCATCTACATTGCCAAGCACAACCCGCCCGAGGTGCGCGAACGCTTTGCGCGCCATGCAGCGCGCGAGCTGGCGATGTCGGTGGTGACGCTGGGCGAGCTGCGCTTCGGCGCGGAGAAGAGTCAGAGCCGCGAGCGGGCGCTGAGCAGCATCCAGACCCTGATAAGCCTGATCACCGTGGCGCCGCTGCCGGAAGCGGCTGGCGAACACTACGGCCAGATCCGTGCGGCACTGCAGGCGAGCGGCCAGATCATCGGCAACAACGATCTGTGGCTGGCAGCTCACGCGCGCGCGGAAGGCTGGATTCTGGTCACCAACAATGAACGCGAGTTCGTGCGGGTGCCGGGGCTGCAGGTGGAGAACTGGGTGGCGGGGCGCTGATGGATTTCAAGTCAGGTTCACGCAGCCATCGATTGGATACCTCCTCATGCCTCTGACCGATCTCCATCTCGACATCGACCGCCGCGTCGACTTCATTCGCGCTGAAACCCCCGATTGGCTCTGCGGAAAGGGCTGTGCGAACTGCTGTCGCAAGCTGTCGGACGTGCCTTTGCTGACGGCTGCCGAATGGCGCTTGCTGCAGGAGGGGCTGGCCGCTTTGCCGGCGGAGCGTCTCGCGCAGGTCAGCGAGGCGATGGCCCGCTTGGTGAGCCAGCCCATGCGGCCGGTGGTGTGCCCGATGCTGGATCAGGTGAGCAATGCCTGCCCGGTGTACGCGCAGCGCCCGGTGGCGTGTCGCACTTATGGCTTTTATGTGCAGCGTGAGCTGGGCCTGTATTGCGGCGAGATCGAGGCGCAGGTGGCGGAAGGCAAGCTGGCGGATGTGGTGTGGGGCAATCACGATGTGATTGATCGTGAGTTGGCCGCGCTGGGCGAAGTACGCGCGCTGACCGAATGGTTTGCCCGCTGGCAGAAGGAGCAGGCATGAAATCGAAAAGTGGCAACGGCGGGCTGGTGTATTCGACCGAGCATGGTCGTACCTGTCCCGATTGTCGTCAGCCGGTGGCGGCCTGCGCCTGCAAGCAGGCGGTGGTGCCGGCGGGCGATGGCATCGTGCGGGTGTCGCGCGACACCAAGAGCCGGGGCGGCAAGTGCGTGACGGTGATCAAGGGCGTGTTGCTGGAGGCTGCGGCACTCGCCGCGCTGGGCAAGAAGCTGAAGGCGGCCTGCGGCACGGGTGGCACGACCAAGGATGGGGTGATAGAGATTCAGGGCGATCACTGCGAGCTGGTGATGGCACGTCTGAAGGCCGAAGGTTTTACGGTGAAGCGTGCGGGCGGCTGAAGTCGCAAATCTTGCCCTGTGAAAAAGCCCGTCCGGCTTGCGCCGGACGGGCTTTTGTCTTTCTGGCTTGAGGGCTGCCGATTACACGCCGTCGAGACGGATCTGCACGCCGGTGGCCGTGTAGGTGGTGGTGATCTTGCTGAAGCCAGCTACCGTGACGCTGCTGAACGTGCCGGCGAGCTTGCCGGCGCTGATCACGCTGAGGGTGTCGCCTGCCTTCGGGGTATAGCCTGAGAAGCTCACGACGAGGCTGCCGCCGGCCAGGGTGGCGGTGCCACTGATGTTCAGCACGCCTTTGGCGGCACCACTCATGACCAGCGCCAGCTCGCCGGCGGTCTGGGTGTAGGCGCCGGTGATGGCGAGTGCGGCCGGAGCGGCGCATTCGAGTTTGCCGCCCTTCATGAACACCTCGCCCTTGCCGAAGGCGCTGGCCGAATCCGCCGCCAGGGTGCCGGCGCTGATCACCGTGCCGCCGCTGTAGCTGTTGCTGCCAGCCAGGCGCAGGGTGCCCGTGCCGAGCTTGCTGAGCTTGCCGGCGCCGGCGATGTTGTTGCGCCAGGAGTCCTTGGCATTGAAACCGCCGAGGCTGGCATCCATCGTCACGGCCACGTCGCCGTTGAAGGCGCCGTAACCATCCGCTGCGGCGAAGAGGTTGAGGCGGCCCCAGCCTTCTTCATCGTTGGCCAGCGGATAGCCCGAGTCGATTTCGGTGGTCTTCAGCACCACGCGGCGCTGGGCGGCGCTGAGGTAGGGCAGACGGGTTTCGAGCAGGATCTCGGCGCCCTTCGGCACGGTGGCGGCCTTGCCATCGTTGGCGGCAATCTTGGGCAGACCATAGGTGAGCTTCTGGGTGAAGAAGCTCTTGTTCGTGGCGTAGTCGGAGAAACGGTCGTAGTTGACGCTGCTCTTGTCGGTGGTGACCGGGGTGCGGGCCTTTTCAAGCAGCGTGTTGAAATCGCTGGTGCCGGTCTGGGCCATCAGGTAGTCCTGCACCAGCTTGTAGGTGGCGGCCTTGTCCATACTGGTCTTGGTCAGACCGTAGGCCACCACGGCGGTGGCCTGCACGCGGCCGCCCATCACGTCCAGCGGCGAGTGCATGCCGGCGAGGATGCGGCTCTCGCCCATTTCCATGGCGCGGGTGATGAGTTCCTGGTAACGCTGCGGGAAGAGGTAGGCCATCGGCAGCACATCGCGCCAGGCTTCGGCGGTGTGGCCCGAGGGGAAGCCGCCATCGGTGGCCGGCGTGGTGCTCTTGGCCGATTCAAGGGCCGGTACGACGCTGACGTCCGTGCTCCAGCGCCAGGGGCGGGCGTATTTGTAGAAACGCTTGGCGGGTTCGCCCGAGCCATCGGTGATGTTGCCGCTGTCGATGAAGCTGACAGCACTGCCGAGAGTCGAGGTGGTCGAGCCGAGGTTGTTCCCGCTGTCGGATACGGCGGTGACGGCGGTGTTCGGATCGACGGCAACGATGCTGCTGGTCTGGCCGGTGCCTGTGCGCCAGAGGCTGGTGAGCGGGCCCATACCGTCGGACACGGAAAAGCCCTTGCTGCGGCGGTCATCCATGTAGGCGGCAAGCGCCTGATCGCTTGTGCGGTTCTTGGTGGCGGCTTTCACGTAGTCGATATTGGCGGCGTGCAGCGCGGCATTGACGACGCTGCCATCGGTCGCGTCACCGGGGATGCCGCTCCAAGTGGAGGCAGTCACAGCAGCGCAGCCGTTGGCGGCGGCGAGGCTTACGCCGGCATCAACTTTCAGGCTGCTGGGCGTCCACAGGTCGAGGAAGCCTTTGAGCACACGCACGCCGGCATTGGTGTCGAGCGTGACCTGGCAGGGATTGTTGCGCTGGTTGCTGGCGCCGGTGTCGATATAAGCCTGTACGCCACTGGGGGCGTCGGCGGTCTCAACGACACCGAGGCCGACCGGTTCAGCCGGAATGACGAGTGCAGCAGCACTGCTCGACGTGCTGGTGGCGGAGCTGCTGCTCGACGCGGCGACAGTGGACTCACTGCTGTTGCTGCCACCACCGCAGGCGACCAGACCCAGCGCGGTGAGCACCGCGAGGGTGGCGGCACTACGCCGGAATTCAAATGCTGATTGCATGTTTGTTGCTCCCTGATGTTGTCTGCCCGGCGGGGCAGGAAAGCCGGCAATGATCAGGATGCTTTGTTACGGGAAGAATACGGTTGCGTATGTTTTGTGTTGCAGTGAGGTGACGATCGCCGGCTTCATGGGCAGGCACTGCGAGCTGGGGCCTGGTGGGCACGACATGTCGCAGGGGTGTCATGCATTTGTCACGGCAAGGTCATTTTTGCTTGTGACAATCGCGAGCTTGTCTTGAACACGCACGGAGTGCATAACAATGAAAAGAAGTCTTGCGGGGGGAGTGGGAGCAAGTGGCCTGCTAGGCGTTTTTGTGCTGCTGGCCGCGTGCGGCGGCGGCAGTTCCGGGAGTGACGCAGTCATCGGTGCCGCCTCGAGCAGCAGCGTAAGCGTCAGCGCGAGTGCTGCCTCGCTGGCTAGCAGTTCTGCAGCCAGTGTTGGGGCGTCGTCCAGCCTCAGCAGTTCAGCGGCCAGCTCTTCAAGCCGGTCGTCCTCAAGCAGCAGCGTGGAGGCCACACCGGTCAGCCTGAGTCTCGTCAAGATTGGTGGCTATACCCATAGTGGCGGTGCGTCGTCGGCAGAAATCACCGCCTTTGATCCGGCGAGCAAGCGCCTCTTCGTGATCAATGGCGCACTCGGCACAGTGGATGTGCTGAATCTGGCCGATCCGGCCAACCCGGTGCTGATCAGCTCGATCAGCACAGCCACCTTCGGCAGCGGCCTCGGTGGCGCCAACAGCGTGGCTGTGCGCGACGGTGTCGTGGCCCTTGCCATCGAAGCTTCGCCCAAGACCGGTAACGGCATCGTGGCCCTGGTGCGTGCCTTTGATCTCGTCACCCTCGGCACTGCCACGGTGGGGGCCTTGCCGGACATGCTCACCTTTTCGCCGGATGGCAAGTATCTTCTGGTGGCCAATGAAGGTGAGCCGAACAGCTACGGTCAGGCCGATTCGGTGGATCCGGAAGGCTCGGTCAGCGTGATCACGCTTGGCGCGCTGGGCCCCATGGTCAGCAGCGTCAGCATGAGTGTGACGAGTGCCGGCTTCGCGGGCTTTAACAGCCAGGTCGACAGCCTGCGCACTGCCGGCGTGCGTATCTTTGGGCCGGGCGCCACGGTGGCTCAGGATCTGGAGCCGGAGTACATCACGGTGGCGGCGGACAGCAGCAAGGCCTGGATCACGCTGCAGGAGAACAACGCGATTGCCGAGCTGGATCTGGCCAGCAAAAGCATCACCGCGATCCGCTCGTTGGGCCTGAAGGATCACAGCATCGCCGGCTACGGCATGGACGTCAGTGATGAAGACGGCGGCACCAACACCAACTCCGGCACGCCGGCCATCAAGATCCGCACCGTGCCGGTGAAAGGCATGTACATGCCGGATGCGATCGCCAGCTATGTGGTGGGCGGCACGACTTATCTGGTGACGGCCAATGAGGGCGACGCCCGCGAATACACCGGCTTTGCGGAAGAGGCACGGGTGCGTGCGCATTGCACTGGTGGGCTGGATGCCAGCCTGTCGGCCGATTCTGCCAATGATGTGAAGGACAGCAACCTCGGTCGCCTCAAAGTTACTGCCAACTACAACGGTGGCAGCAGCGATACCGGCAAGAACGCCACGACCGGCGTGTGTACTGCGCTGTATGCGTTCGGTGGCCGTTCCTTCTCGATCTGGCGGACGGATGCGACTCAGGTCTATGACTCCGGCGATGCCTTCGAGCAGAAGACAACTGCCCTGAGCGAAGCCAACTTCAACGCCAGTCACGACAACAACACCCAGGATTCGCGCAGCCCCGCCAAGGGTCCGGAACCGGAAGGCGTGGTGCTGGCCGCCATCGGCAGCAAGACCTTTGCCTTCATCGGCCTGGAGCGTATCGGTGGCGTGATGGTGTATGACATCAGCAGCCCGGCTGCGCCGGTGTTCGTGACCTATCTGAATACGCGCAGTGGCACCGGCGGCGATAACGGTCCGGAAGGCCTGGCCTTCATCAAGGCGTCTGACTCGCCCAATGCCAAGCCGCTGCTGGTTGTGGGCAATGAAGTGAGTGGCACGACTGCGATCTACCAGCTCAATCTGGGCTACTGAGCCTGCGCGCTCCAGCAAGGCCTTCCGCCATCTGGCGGAAGGCCTTTTGCATTGCAGGGTCAGACTGTCGGTGCTTGCCCTGCGTGTCGACTTGGCCGAAGATGTTCGCGCTCCGTCATAGAACGGATTCGAGGGAGAAGATCATGCGTGGAGTGATTGCCGGCCTGCTGCTGGCGATGTTGCTGGGATGTGCTTCGGCACCACCGCTGCCGCCGCCATTGCGGGCAACGCCAGAGGCCGATCAGGCGGCCAAGCTGTTTCGCAGCAAGCCGGGCGGCGCGCGCGTCTATCTCTATCGCAACACACGCTACGGCGCTGATGCGCTGATGAGCATGCGCATGGACAGCCTGGATCTTGGCACCATGGGTGGCTCTTCATTCATGCCGATGGAATTGCCGCCTGGGTTTCACCTGCTGGAGGTAACGGGTACTTCCGTAGCAAAGCTTGAGCTGAATCTGCAGGGCGGGCGCAATTACTACATCCAGATCAACAATGCGGTGACACTGGAAATCGGCAAGGTTGAAATCATCGAGCGCCATGCTCTTGAGGCGCAATACGCGATCCAGAACGAGTGCAGCATGGTGCAGCCGCGTCAGTTTGCGCTGACGCCGTAAGCGGCAGCGCGAAGGCTGTCCAAGTGTGTTTGCCTTCGGGCCGGCTTACGCTGGGGAGGCTTGCTCTGGGCAACAGGCGGCGCGGCTAACCCTGCACCAGAGCCGCTTGACGCTCAGCGTCGCGTCAGTAGCAGGCCACACTCCAGATGGTGGGTCCACGGGAACTGGTCGAACACGGCGGCCGCTGCGATGCGATGCGTGGCCGCGAGTTCGGCCACGTTGTCGCGTAAGGTCTGCGGATTGCAGCTGATATAGAGGATGTGTTCGAAACCGCGAGCCAGTGCCACGGTGGCCGGGTCGAGGCCGGCACGCGGCGGGTCGAGAAACAGGGTCGAGAAGCGGTAGCTGTCCAGATCAACGTCCTTCAGGCGCGTGAAGGGGCGTACCCGGGCCAGCGCGTCACTGATTTCTTCGCTGGCCATACGCACCATGCTCACCGTGTCGATGCCGTTGGCTTCGAGGTTGTAGTGCGCGGCGCGTACCGAGGATTTGCTCATCTCGGTGGCCAGCACGCGGCCGAAGTGCGGCGCCAGGGCTACGGTGAAATTACCGTTGCCACAGTAGAGCTCCAGCAGATCGCCGCCGAGTGTGGCGGCCTGCTCGCAGGCCCAGCCCAGCATCTGCTGGTTGATACCGGCATTCGGTTGAGAGAAGGAGCCTTCGACCTGCTGGTAGCGCAGGTGGCGGCCTTGTACCTGGAGTTCTTCGAGCAGCCAGTCGCGCTCCAGCACGATCTTCTGCTTGAGGCTACGGCCGATCACGAGAATGCCCAGTTCGCTGGCCAGCGCGCGTGCGGCCTCTTCCCAGGCTGCATCCAGTGCGCGGTGGTAGAGCAGGGTGACCAGCATTTCACCCGAGAGCGTGGCCAGGAAGTTCACCTGGAAGATTTTCCGGCGCAATTCGGGGCGTGCCAGCAAGGCAGTCTTCAGGCGCGGCATCAGCGTGCAGATCGATTCGGCCGCGACCGGGAAGGTTTCCATTAGTACCGGAGTCTTCGGTGCCGCCGGGTCGAACATCGCGTAGTGCAGATCCTCGCCTTCATGCCACATGCGGAACTCGGCGCGCTGGCGGTAGTGCAGCGGTGCGGAGCGGAACACGGCCGGCTCAGGGAGCGCGAAAGGCGCGAAATCGCTCTTGAATTGCGCGAGCTTGGGCGCAAGCTGGGCTTCGTAAGCGGCGGGGTCGTGACTGGGCTGGAGCATGGCTTCGGTACGGCAGGTGAAACGGAAGGGCGCAAGGATAACGCGTCCGGCGGCCGTGCGTATTTTGTAGGCAGGGTTTTCCTGGGTGCGACAGGTGCTGGCCACAATGCGGGCTTGCCCGGCGCCGGCGCCGGGGCCGCTGGCGAGCGGGGGAGGGACGGAGTCCTTGTCGCCTGGATTTTTGCGCTGCCAAAGGGCGGCCGGGCTACCCTGCCCCTTGGGGGCGCGCCAGGAATCGGGCGGCAGGCGGCTGTGTATGCTTGAACGGAGTCAATGTGGAGTTTTGACAGGATGTTCGTTGAACCACTGGAGTTGCTCGAAGACGCAGATGTGGCCCTGGTACAGGCGCAAATCAGCGATCTGCTGGCCGCTGGCGCCCGCTCGCTGTTGATTCTTGCCGGTGAGGCCAGTGGGCTTGAGCAAGCTGCCTGGGATGAACTGCTGCAACGACAGGTGGTGCCGGTATTCGGGGGCATCTTCCCGCGCATCGTGTTTGGCGGGCGCGATCATGCGCGTGGTGTGCTGATCGTGGGTCTGCGTTGTGCAGCTGAGGTGTGCATCGTGGAAGGCTTGAATGACGAGCATCCAGGCTTTGCCCGTTACCACGCGCATTGCGCAGGTTTGCGCGAAGCCGGTAGCGTGATGCTGTGGGTGGATGCTCTGGCGCGTCACATCGATGTGTTGATCGAGGCCGCTTACGACATGGTGGGGGCCGGACCGGCCTTCATCGGTGGCGGTGCTGGCTCTCTGAGCCTGCGCCCGCAGCCTTGTCTGTTCTCCAATCGTGGCCTGTTGCAGGGCGCCGCGCTGATCGTCGGACTGGATGCGCGGATTGCGGTAGGCGTGAAGCATGGCTGGGAGTCGGTCGCCGGCCCCTTTTTGGTCTCCACCGTGCGTGGCAATGAAATCCGCAATCTGGATTTCCGCCCAGCGCTGCATGTCTATCGTGACGAGATCGCCCGTCTCAGTGGCCTACAGCTCGACCGTGACAACTTCCCGGCTGTTGCGCGCAGTTTTCCGCTGGGAGTCGAACGCATGGATGGCTCCTTTCTGGTTCGTGAGCCGGTGCGTCTGGAAGGCGAGCGCCTGATCTGTATCGGTGACGTACCGGAGCGCTCGACCCTGCATATCCTGCATGGCGTCGAGGAGGCGCTGGTGCAGGCTTCGGGCCAGGCCTGCCGTGAGGCCATGCGCCGGTCGGGAAAAACGCCGGCGGGGGTGTTGCTGGTGGACTGCATCAGTCGCGCACTTTATCTTGACCATGCCCACGCCGCGCAGCTGCGCTTGCTCGAAAAGGTACTCGAGGAGGGCGGAAGTGCCGGCATTCCGGTGTTCGGGGTGCTGTCTCTCGGCGAGATCGCCAACCCTGGCGGTGGCTGCCTGGAGTTTCACAACAAGACCTTCATTCTGGGGCTGCTCCCCGATGCCTGTGCCTGAAGCGCCGCAATCGACAGTCTGGCTGCTCTCCCTGCAAGGCGAGCTGTCGATGCACATCGGAACCTCGCTCGACATGGGCGAGATGCTGCGCAGCTTTCTGGTGGCCACAACCCAGCGCCTGCAATTGCGCACCGCTCAGATATGGTGGCGTGCGGAGCAGGGGGAGCTGGAACAGCATGCCTACCCGGCTTGCAGCGTCGTTCAGTGGGCGCAGGATGCGCTACGTACTGCGCAGCTGGAAGGCTTCCTGCGGGATGTGGATCGCCATCGCGCGGTGCTGGGCCTTGCCGGTCCGGGTCAGATCCAGGCCTTGCGGATTGGGGCCGCGGCAGCGCTGTATCTGGAGCAGAGCGAGATCGAGCTCAACCCGGCCGCCCTGGCGGTGCTCGAAACCCTGATGCCGCGCCTCGCGTTGGCTTGCCAGGCATGCATGGACCACCGGCGCAGCCGTGCCTTGCTGGAACTGACTCGCTTGCAGAACCGTGAGCTCGACGCCGCCCGTGAGCGGGCCGAATCGGCCTGGCGCAGCAAGAGCGAATTCCTTGCCGCGATCAGCCACGAAATGCGCACTCCCCTCAACAGTATCCTTGGTTTTTCCGAACTGCTGCAGCTTGAGCTGCGTGACGGTGAAACGGCCGACTACGCAGCCAGCATTCATGCCGCTGGCCGTCACCTGCATGCCATGTTCAACGACCTGCTGGATCTGGCCAAACTCGATGCGCGCCGGTTGGTGCTGCATCCGGAAGATGTCGATCTGGCGCAGCTGTGCGCTGAAGTGTGGACGCCGCACTCGATTGCGGCGCAGCGCAAGGGCTTGCTTAGTGGTTTGTTTCTGGATCAGAAGCTGCCGGTCCGGATAGTGGTGGACCCGGTGCGCCTTCGGCAGGTGATCAACAACTTGTTGGCCAATGCGCTGAAATTCACCCAGCGTGGCAAGGTCGAGATGCATGTGATGCCCAGCGACGGTCTGATCGCCTTTGCTGTGGTCGATACCGGGCCGGGCATTCAGCCGGAAGCTCGCGAGCGGGTGTTCGAGCGTTTCTGTCAGGCCGGTAGCGGCGAGGGCAATCGCAATGCTGAGGGCACCGGCCTTGGTTTGGCGATCTCGCGGGAGCTGGCTGAGCAGATGGGAGGCTTTATCAGCCTGGACTCAACGCTTGGGGTGGGGACGGTGTTCACGCTCATGTTGCCGCCGGTTGATCCGGGATTGATGCGTGAAACCAGGTGATCAGAAGGGACTGGCAGCACACCGCAAAACCGCCAACAAAAAAGCCGACCATATGGTCGGCTTTTTTGTTCCTGCACCGGAATTACTGAGCGGCCGAAGCGGCAGCAGCCGGAGCGGAAGCGTCAGCAGCCGGAGCGGAAGCGTCAGCTGCCGGAGCGGAAGCTTCAACAACCGGAGCGGAAGCTTCAACAGCCGGAGCGGAGGCTTCAACGACGGGAGCGGCTTCTTCCTTCTTGCCACAGGCGGACAGGGCCAGAGCGAGCAGAGCAGCGACGAGGAGAGACTGTTTCATTATTCGGTTCCCTTGCGAAATGAGGTGGGCGACAAGCCAAATCTAGGATCGACCTGGCGGCCGACGCGCGAATTATAGCAACGGGCCGAACAAAAGGGGAATAGCTTTACACCAATCCCGGTTTATCCCATGCAGCTTGATCCGGCGCAAGTCAGGCTTTGCCCCTAGACCTTTGGTGTTTAGGCCTGGAAGCGTAAGGCTTTGTTCCGCAATGCTTTGCGCTGCGTTTGTGGCACAAGCCGGAGCGGGCTGGGTACAATCGCCCCCTTTTCCGCAGCCGGGGTCGCCCATGCCGTCAGCCATCATCGAATCACTCGACCACGAAGGACGGGGTATCGCGCGCTGTGACGGCAAGGCAATCTTTATTGAGGGCGCTTTGCCCGGAGAGCGCGTCGAGTTCTCAAGCTATCGCGTCAAGCCAAAGTTCGAGCAGGCCACCATGCTCGTCTTGCACAAGGCCAGCGCTTTGCGCGTGACACCCAAGTGCGAGTTTTATGGCACCTGCGGTGGTTGCAGCATGCAGCACCTGGAGGCTTCTGCCCAGGTCGCAGTGAAACAGCGGGTGCTTGAGAATGCTTTCTGGCACTTGGGCCGAATTCGTCCGGATTTGCTTCTGCCCGCTATTCAGGGCCCGGCCTGGGGCTACCGGTATCGTGCGCGCCTGAGTGTTTTCAAGCGCCCCAGTGATGGGCGCGTGCTGGTTGGCTTCCATGAGAAGAAAAGCAGCTTCATTGCCGACATGCACAGTTGCGAGGTGTTGCCGCCTGCGCTCTCGGCCTTGTTGATGCCGCTGCGGGAGCTGATTGGTGCTTTGTCGGTGGCTGATCGTATTCCGCAGATCGAAGTAGCGGTAGGTGAGGAGCAGACTGTGCTGCTACTGCGCAATCTGCTGCCGTTCACGGCTGCAGACGAAGCCCGCATTGTGGCTTTCGGAGCGCAGCATGGCGTGGCCATGTGGCAGCAGCCGGGTGGCCCGGATACGGCCAGGCCGTTGCAGGCGGGGGCTCAGTCCTGGCTGAGCTACTCGCTGCCGGAGTTCGGCGTAAGCCTGCGCTTTCAGCCGAACGACTTTACCCAGGTGAATGTGGACATCAACCGCATCTTGATGCGCAAGGCGATGGCTTTGCTGGATCCGCAGCCGGGCGAGCGGATCGCGGATTTGTTCTGTGGCCTGGGCAACTTCAGCTTGCCGATCGCAGCGCGCGGCGCTTCTGTGGTCGGGGTCGAAGGCAGCGTAGCGATGGTGCGCAGGGCGACTGAAAATGCCGAGCTGAATGGCTTGGCAGAGCGTTGTGATTTTCGCGCCGCCAATCTCTTCGAGGCCACGCCCAAGAGCATTGCGGCGCTTGGCAAGCTGGATAAGTTGCTGATCGATCCGCCGCGTGAAGGCGCCATTGCCGTCTGCCAAGCGTTGGGCGAGCAGGCGCCGCGCCGCATCGTCTATGTGTCCTGTAATCCGGCAACCCTTGCGCGCGACGCCGCCTTGTTGGTGGGCGAGAAAGGTTATCGCCTCATTTCGGCGGGTGTGGCCAACATGTTTCCGCAGACCTCGCACGTCGAATCGATTGCGCTTTTCGAGCGGAGTTGATGTTCGCAAGCAGACATGAAAAAGGCCCGCAACGCGGGCCTTTTTCATGTACTCGGGGTGGTGATCAGTCGCGATCGCCACCGAAGATGCCGAGAATCTGCAGCAGGCTGACGAAAATATTGTAGAGGTCCAGATACACCGACAAGGTGGCGCTGATGTAGTTGGTCTCGCCGCCGCGGATGATGCGGTTCAGATCGAAGAGCAGCCAGGCCGAGAACAGACCGCAGGTGATCACCGTCAGTGCCAGATGCAGAGCCGGCAGTTGGAAGAACAGGTTGGCGATGCCCGCTACTAGCAGGAGCAGGGTGCCAATGAACAGGAACTGGCCCATGCCTGAGAGATCGCGTTTGATCGAAGAGGCCAGCGCCGACATGCCGAAGAAAATTACCGAGGTGCCGCCTGCGGCGAGGGCGATCAGGGTGCCGCCGTTCGAGAAGCGCAGGGTGCGTTCGAGGGTGACTGACAGCATCAGGCCCATCACGAAGGTGAAGGCCAGCAGCAGGCCGACGCCAGCGCTGCTGTTGCGCGTGCGCTGGATGGCGAACATCAGACCGATCATCACGCCCAGCATCAGCAATGGGCCCATGATCGGGCTGCCGGCGAACAGGGACGAGAAGTGGAATTGCATGCCCAGCCAGGCGCCGGCTGCCGTGGGCAGCATGCTCAGGGCGAGCAGGTTATAGGTGTTGCGCAGGACCTTGTTACGGCTTTGGGCCAGATCCAGCGAGCCGGTGTTGAGGGTGCGATCCATTATTTACGCTCTCCAGGATGGTCGGGGTGACGCGGATTGTGGCGTCAGTAGGTTGACTGCGCAAGCAGTCAGCAAGTTCCCCTCCTTTCCTGGTGGGAGCAAGAGGGCGGGATATGGGATGACTTGTGTCTTTTTGTAGAGTCGTTCTCTAATCCTAAAGTAATACCGCCATGCATGGTGTCGCTGTCTTGCGGCGGGTCTGCTTCTTGCATAGCATCGGGAGACAAGGTGTTGTTTTCCGGAGTGGGGTGGTACGTGGCAGGCTTCGTTTTTGATTTCGATTTTGACCATTGGCGGGAGCTTGCTGAAAAGGATCCGGCTGCATTCTTTGCTGCACGCAAGGCCTTGCTGGAGCGCTTCATCCAGTCCGCTCCGAGCCGTATGGATGCGGATTTGCGCAGTCTGCAGGAGATGGTGGACCTGTCGCGAGCCGAGGCGGGTACGCCGGATATCGCAGTGGGGCGTCTGATGGGGATGCTGGGCGATCATTTAGGGGCATTGGCCGGACATATGCGACAACTGCGCGATCAATCAGACCAGCTTGCGGCCCTTATCCCCGAGCGCGACTAGGCCTGTTGCAAGGTGCCGGGCGCGAGTCCGGTATCATTCGGGCTTGATCGCTTCCGTTCGCTCCTATCGCGCCATGAATTATCCCAGTCTCGAAGATTACGTCGGACGCACCCCGCTGGTGCGCCTCAAGCGCCTGCCCGGTGCCGAGGCCGAACGCCTCGGAAATATCGTGCTGGCCAAGCTGGAGGGGAATAACCCAGCTGGGTCGGTGAAGGACAGGCCTGCCCTGTCGATGATCCTGCATGCCGAGCAGCGCGGCGACATTCGTCCCGGTGACACCCTGATTGAGGCGACCAGTGGCAACACCGGCATTGCGCTGGCCATGGCGGCTGCGATGCGTGGCTATCGCATGATTCTGGTGATGCCCGAGAACCAGAGCGTGGAACGTCGTCAGACCATGAAGGCCTTCGGCGCCGAACTGGTGCTCACGCCCCGCGAAGGCGGGATGGAACTGGCGCGTGACATGGCCAATCGCATGCGCGACGAAGGGCGTGGCGTGGTGCTCGACCAATTCGCCAATTCGGACAATCCGCTTGCCCACTATGAAGGCACCGGCCCCGAAATCTGGGAGCAGACAGCGGGACGCATCACCCACTTCGTCAGCAGCATGGGTACGACCGGCACCATTATGGGCGTGGCGCGCTTTCTGAAGGAAAAGAACCCGGCTATTCAGATCATTGGTTGCCAGCCTGAGGAAGGTTCGCAGATTCCTGGAATCCGCAAATGGCCCGAGGCTTATCTGCCGAAAATCTACGAATCCAGCCGTGTCGATCGTATCGAATACGTGGCCCAAGCCGCTGCTGAAGACATGACCCGCCGCCTGGCTTGCGAAGAAGGTATTTTTGCAGGCATCTCCTCGGGTGGAGCAATGAGTGTGGCGCGCAATCTGGCGCAGGAGCTCAGCAATGCAGTGATCGTTTCGATCGTGTGCGACCGCGGTGATCGCTACCTCTCCACCGGCGTCTTCCCGGCCTGATGGCTCCGACCGACATGTTGGCCATTGCCCTTGATTTCCTGCCAGACGTGGCCGGGTTGCGTCTACTCAATCGCCTGCCGGCCGAGCTTTCGGATGTGGAAGTGGCCGAGTACGCCTTCCAGCGTCGCCGTGCGGCCCGTGGCAGCGACAGCCTGCCGCCGCATTTGCTACGCCTGAGCGGGTTTGCCTTGTTCGGTGTGCAGGATGGGCAGTTCCGGTTGTCTTCAAAGGCTTCCATGGATGAGGCGGGCTTGCTCGGTGCATTCCTGGATGCCTGTGCGGCGGCGCCGGCTCTGGCGTGCTGGAGTGAAGTCGAGGCGAGGCTGGACGCGCTACGTCTGCGCGCGCTGCAGGCTGGGGTTGGGCGTGATGGTGCATGGCCGCGACTGAATGCTTGTATGCCATTGGCAGTCGAGTTGTGTCATGCGGAAGCGCCGCCTGCTCTGGCTGAAGTGGCCCGTCTGGCAGGCTTGCCGCTGATGCGTGCGGCAGATGAGGAATGGCAGTGGCAGCGTGTGCTGGCGGGCGACTGGCTGGCATTGCAGGGACAGATTGAATTGCGTGCGCTGGTGGCCTGGCTGCTGCAGCGTCGTCAGCAGAGCCTGAGCGGCCTGATCAGCCAGGCTGAGCGCGAGGCTGATGAGGCTAGGCTGCGCGAGTGGCTGCAGGTGCAGCCTGCGCTACACCTGCAAAGCTTTGCGATGACCTGGGGTCAGTCCACGCGCCGGTAAAGCGCGAACTGCTCGGCCAGGCGGCCGCGTCCGCGGCGCAGATCCCATACCGATTCCCAGCCCTTGCCGGGTTCCGGCAGGGCGTTGCGCCCCGTGGCGTAAGCGAGGCGTAGCGGGCAGTTGGCGCCGCGAGCGGCGATCTTGATGTGGGCAAAGTAGTGCAGGGCAGCCCGTTGCGAGTCGCCAAGGTCGATGCCCGCCACACAAGCAGCTTCGGGCTGGCTGGCAATCACGGCGGCAATCTCGGCCGCAGTGCTGCGATAGCTTTTGTCGTGATCAATCCAGGACATCAGCAGAGTGGCGGCGAGCCCCCAGGCAAGGGTTACCCCGAGAGCCCAGTGCACCGCGCCGCGCAACTGGAAGAAGGGCAGGCGCAGGTTTGCAATCAGCCAGGCGACCGATAGTGTGATCGCCACCAAGAGCTGCAGGCCGTTCCATTGCGGCTCGAAGCCGGGTACCAGGCGCAGGAGGTTGCGGGCTAGCGGTGCTGGCCAGCCAAAGTTCATTGCCGACCAGGCCAGCCACAGGCTCAGGCCGAGCAGGGTGAAAGTCATTACACCAAACCAGTCAAAGGCGTTTGCCGCTCCGCGCCGCAGGCGGCACAGCTCGCCCGACGCCATCAGGATCAGGGCGGGCATCAAGGGCAGCAGGTTGGCTGGACGCATGCCACCGGTGCTGGCAACCAGCGCAAGGGCCAGCAGGGCGGATGCCAGCGGCAGGGAGTGGCCGAAGTCGCGCAGCTTGCCGCGCCGATGCCAGAGTGACCACAGCACCACCGGCCACAACGGCCAGGTGAACCAGCCGATCAGATTGGCGAAATCCTTGCCGCGCTGCAGGTGTCCCGCGTGCGGCAGGATCGCCGCCAGCTCATGCGCCCACCAGGCGTGCAGGAAGTCGGGTTGCCAGACGGCCAGGGCCAGTGGCCACAGCGAGACCAAGAGAACTAGTGGCCACAGCGCATGGCGGTAGGCCAGCAGGAAGCTGCGGGTGCGGTACTCGCTCGAACAGGCCGGGGTCAGCAGCCACAAGGGCAGGCACAGGAAAAGTCCCGGCAGGCCACCGGCAAGGAAGGCTGCGCCACTTGCCGCGCCTGTGAGCAGGGCGCCTCGTGTGGGGGCGCTGCGCATCAGCGTCAGGCCTTGCAGGCAGGCCGCCAGAGTGGCGGTGAGCACGATCTGTGGCTGCATTTCATGAGCGTGGATCAGCAGCCCCAGTGAGCCCAGCATCAGCATGGCGGCAGCTGAGGCGGCCTCCCGTCCGTAGAGTTCGCGGGCGGCGTAGCGCAGGCAGTAAATCAGCACGGTTAGGGCGGCGACATTACCCAGTCGGATGGCGTCATGCAGTGGCAGTAGCCAGCCGAGCAGCTTGCCGGTCAAGGCGCCAAGCCAGTAGGTGAGCGGCGGCCAATCGTAAAAAGGGTGGCCGGCGATCTGCGGAGTGAGCCAGTGGCCTTCGCTGAGCATGCTGAACACCACCCCGATGTGCAGGGCGTCGTCGCCGCGCCAGGGAACGTGACCAATGTTGCCGGGCAGGGCGTAGGCGATGAAGACTAGGATCAGGGCCCAGTTGGGCACGTGGATCGCGGGTTTGCGGCTCGGAAACTCGGTGAACGAGGAGTTCTGCATGTGCGCCATGAATTAATGCGGGGGAATTGCACAGGATTGTAAGACGTCCGCTCTTCAAATCCTGCCCTGTCAGCGTAAGGACAGGAAAAACAAAAGGCAGCCCGTAGGCTGCCTTTCCTTGCTGGATCCCGCAGGATCAGCGCTTGTACTTTTGCTTGAAGCGCTCGACACGACCTGCGGTGTCGATGATCTTCTGCTTGCCGGTCCAGAACGGGTGGCACTCAGCACACACTTCAACGTGGTAGGTCGGCTTGCCCATGGTGGAGCGGGTGGTGAACTTGCTGCCGCAGGAGCAGGTAACCTGCACGTCGGCGTAATTCGGATGGCCTTCGGTCTTCATATCGGGTTCCTTGTTGCGCGGATGGCGAATGTGACCACCCAGAAAATAAGACTCGGGATTATGGCAGGAGACTCGCTTCGCTGCAAGCGAAGCGCTTTCCTCAGCGCCGCATTGCGTCAAAAAACTCCGCATTGCCCTTGGTCTGGCGGATCTTGTCGAGCAGGAAGTCCATCGCATCCAGATCGTCCATGCCGTAGAGCAGCTTGCGCAGGACCCAGATTTTTTGCAGCTGGGCTGGCTCGATGAGCAGCTCTTCGCGGCGGGTGCCGGAGCGATTGACGTTGATCGCCGGGTAGATGCGCTTCTCGGCCATGCGGCGGTCGAGGTGCACTTCCATGTTGCCGGTGCCCTTGAATTCTTCGTAGATCACTTCGTCCATGCGGCTGCCGGTGTCGATCAGTGCCGTCGCAATGATGGTCAGCGAGCCACCTTCTTCGACGTTACGTGCGGCGCCAAAGAAGCGCTTGGGCTTTTGCAGGGCGTTGGCATCCACACCACCGGTCAGCACCTTGCCGGAGGCCGGCACCACGGTGTTGTAGGCGCGGGCAAGGCGAGTAAGGGAGTCGAGCAGGATGATCACGTCGCGCTTGTGTTCAACGAGGCGCTTGGCCTTCTCGATCACCATTTCGGCGACTTGTACGTGGCGGGTGGCAGGCTCGTCAAAGGTGGAGGCGATGACTTCGCCCTTCACCGAGCGTTGCATTTCGGTCACCTCTTCCGGGCGCTCATCGATCAGCAGCACGATCAGCGTGGCTTCAGGATGGTTGGCGGTGATGGCATGAGCGATGTTCTGCAGCATCACGGTTTTGCCGGACTTCGGCGGCGCGACGAGCAGGCCGCGCTGGCCACGCCCGATCGGGGCAACCATGTCGATCACACGCGAAGTGATGTTTTCTTCGCCACGCATCTCGCGTTCGAGCTTGAACACCTTGTTCGGGTGTAGCGGCGTGAGGTTTTCGAACAGGATTTTGTGCTTGGCGTTTTCAGGCGGCTCGCCGTTGATCTTGTCGAGCTTCACCAGCGCGAAGTAGCGCTCGCCATCCTTGGGGGTGCGGATCTCGCCTTCGATGGTGTCGCCGGTGTGCAGGTTGAAGCGGCGGATCTGCGAGGGCGACACGTAGATGTCGTCAGTGCCGGCAAGATAGGAGATGTCCGGCGAGCGCAGGAAGCCGAAGCCGTCAGGCAGGATTTCCAGAGCACCATCACCGAAGATGGTTTCGCCCTTCTTGGCGTGGTTCTTCAGCAGGGCAAAGACGAGTTCCTGCTTGCGCAGACGGTTGGCAGCCTCGATGTTGTTGGCGTGTGCCATTTCGAGGAGCTGGCTGACGTGAAGAGCCTTGAGCTCGGACAGATGCATGGACTGACCCTGAACGATAGATGCAGAGATGGATTGGGGCCTTGTGGCAACCCGGCTGGAACAGCAAAGAAGGGGAGTTTTATCTTGCCAACCCCGGTCGGGGTGGCTGGCCGCTTTACGGCGCGCTGCGGGCGGTAACCCGGAATGAACAGCGCACGGCGGCTGTAACTGGCCGGAACTTTAGACGCTAGGTTCCGGCCTGTCAAACACGAACGCTCAGAGATTGGCGTCGAGGAAGGCGGTCAGTTGCGATTTGGACAGGGCGCCTACCTTGGTGGCTTCCACATTACCGCCCTTGAACAGCATCAGGGTCGGGATGCCACGGATGCCGAACTGGGCCGGCACGGCGGAGTTTTCATCCACGTTCATCTTGGCGACCACGATCTTGCCGGCGTAGTCCTTGGCCACTTCTTCGAGGATCGGGGCGATCATCTTGCAGGGGCCGCACCATTCGGCCCAGTAGTCGACCAGCACGGGCAGTTGGGATTGCAGCACATCCTTCTCGAAGCTGCTGTCGGAGATGTAGACGATTTGGTCGCTCATGATTCCTCGCAAAGAAAAACGGCCGCAGTTCTCTGTCGGCCTTACAAGTGCTGAATCTTATCCAGATTGCCCTGGGCTGGGAAGATTGACAGCCCTATGGTGTCGATAGTTCAGCCGCGCGCGCTGGAGACCTTGGCGAGCCAGTCGCCCTCCGGAGCGCGGTGCAGGCGCATGGCTGCAATCAGGGCTTCAGGCGACTCGGCCACATGCAGTTGATCGAGCTGCGTCTGCTTGACGAAGCCGGCGCTGACCATGTGACGCATGAAGGCCAGCAGCGGATCGAAAAAGCCCTTCACATTGAGCAGACCCACCGGTTTGTGGTGGATGTGCAGCTGTGCCCAGGTGAGGATCTCGAAGAGTTCATCCATGGTGCCGTAGCCGCCGGGCAGCGCCACGAAACCCTGTGCGCGTTCAGCCATCGCGGCCTTGCGGGTGTGCATCGAATCGACCACCACCATCTCGGTGGCGAAGGGGTGAGCCAGCTCACGTTCGGCCATGAATTCCGGGATCACACCGTAGCTCTTGCCACGATGGGCGTGCACGGCATCCGCCACCACCCCCATCAGGCCGACATGGCCGCCGCCCCACACCAGTTCGATGCGGTGCTCCGCGAGGCTCTGGCCAAAAGCGCGGGCAGCATCGGCATAGGCGTGGTCGTGACCACTGGAGGCACCGCAGAAAACGCAGAGGGATAGCATGGGGCGAGGGACTTTCAGATGCGAGATGGCGCGAGCTTAGTGGGCGAGGCGGCGGTGAGCAAGACTTCAGGTTCTGGCGTGAGCCCGGATCCAGGCCAGCGAACCAGCGGCGCTGTGCTGGATCTGGCTGTCCTCATAGCGATGTTTCGCACCTACCGGGCAAGCCTGGCGGGCAAGGCAGCCCAGCGCGCAAGGGGATTGATCAGCCAGGCGGTGTTGATGGCAGGCAGCCATGTCGAAGCGCCCGCCCTCCAGCGCCTTGCCTGGGCAAGCGCTGATACAGGGCTTGTCTGTACAGGCTGGGCAGGGATGACCAAGGTCTTCGATGGCGGATGCGGGCAGGTTTGTGTCGGTGAGGATGGCCGCGCGATAGGCGAACCAGCTGCCCCACTTGGCATCTACACCAAGCATGAAGGGCGCGGGGTGATGCCAGCCAGCGAGCTGACCGAGGCGTTGCAGGCCTATGCGCTGATGGCCGGGTGTATTCGGGAACACGAAACGCGCCTGCGTCTCCGGCAGGTTCCGTCGCAGCCAATGTTCCACCGTGCGCAGGCTGTACTCGTCGATCGGATGAGCGCTGGTCAGCCCCTCAGCCTGCACGCATTCCCACAGACGCCGTCCGGCGTGGCCGAAAAGGATCAGCTGGCGTTCGTGTGCGGTGGGAGCCAGCGGCGCGAGCAGGTCTGCCGGGAGTGCCGCGAGGTTGAAGACGTGCTGGCGATTCAGGCCGCGCTCGTCGAGAAAGCCGGCATCAGGAAGTCCAGGCATGGGCTCAGCGCTGGACGGGTTCGAGAAAGATGCGCACGGCCAGTGTGCGACTGATCTCGAATACCAGCGCCATCTCCAGCGCCGGGTTGTCGCGCTGGCCCAGTACCGTCGAGAGCTCGCAATCGCGCGTGTGCTGATAGCCGGAGGGCTCGGTCAGCACCAGCATCAGCTGATCCGGCAAGGGGGCTGGATTGGATGGGCGGCCATAGATCTGAGACACACCTCGCGGCAGTGGTGCGATCTGGCCGAAAGAGGCCCCTGGCGCATTGCTGGTGCGCACGTTCTGCAGCGTAACGCTGGCGAAATCCCGCTCACTGAGATTGCGCACGATGATGTCACGCGGCTCTTCGCGGTTCATACCGGCCGGCCCAGCGCACGCGCCGAGAAAGAGCGCCAGCAGAGCAGCGAGGCAAGACAGATATGGGCGACAGTGCATGGCGGCGGCCGGTTGGCGGGAGACGGGCCGAGCGTAGCTGATTCCGCGTTGCAAGGCGAAGCCGGAATGCTTTCTTGCGTGCGCCTGTGGCGGCACAAATGCCGAGGGGCCGGCGTTTGCCGGCCCCTCGGGCGTGTCGCGGAACATGCCAGATCAGTGACTCAGCAGCACAACCTGATAGACCGTCGGCAGCAGAGCCACCGAGGCGAAGGCGATGGCGCCCAGATATTTGCCGGAAGATTCGATGGCGCTTTGAACTTGCTTGGACATGATGACTACCTCTCGCTGTTAGGGCACCGGATGCGGTGCTTGATGGCTGAAGTATCCACCGGGTAAACCCGAGTATCCAACTCAAGTTTTAAATCTTTGCATCCAGAAAAGTTATCAAAATCAAGGATTTGATTGTTCTATCGAGTGATAGGAGGTGTTGATGCGATGCAGCATTGGAATGCGCCAGCGTCTGTCTCCAATGCTCAGGCTGCTTCGTGTTCTGCGGTGTCGCTCGTGTTCTCGAGGGTCCGCAAGGCCGTATCCAGATTGCCGCGGGCGCGGCTCTCCAGCTCAGCAAAGGCCGCTGTGCGGTAGAGGTGTGGGCGCGCGAGAAAGCTACGCAGCAGTTGCGCTCGAGCCGTGCGGAAGGCCGGCTCGGCGACCCAGGCGTACTCGGCCCGCACCTGTGCTTCGTACTCGGCAAAACGATGCGGGTTGGCGCCGAGGATGGCCAGATCGATGTCCAGCAGCAGCGCTGTGTCTCCTTCTGCCTCCTGAGTGGCGTGGCGGGTGGCGAGGATCATGTCGGCCACCTGCTCGATGAAGCGCTCCTCGAAGCCCGCAGCGCCGAGGGCCTGACGCGCCCAGTCGGCGCTGCGGGCCTCGTTGTCCTGGGCGCGTGGATCGTAGATGGCGTCGTGGAAGAACAGGGCCAGGCCGATCGCAGCCGGGTTCTTTGCCAGGTGGGCATGGGCCTCGAGCAGGCTGAGGCATTCAGCCAGATGTTGCAGGGTGTGGTAGTGGCGATGCGGCTCAGTCCAGGCCAGCAGCAGTTCAGCCAGCAAGCCCGGGGCGGGCTGCCGCGCACCGGCGGCGATCCAGAATCGATCCCATGACACGAGTAGCGTATCCATTGCGAAGCTCCGGTGGACGAACAGGCATGGCGCCATTCTGCCGCAGGGTGGGCGAAAGCTGTGCGCAGGAAAGCGCGGGCTTGCGGGGGCTATTGTGGGTCAGAGCCCCGCCAATGCCGGCTCAGACGGTCAGCAACTCCGGCCGCTGCAGGCGCATGGCTTCCAGCACCTTGAAGGCTGCATAGGCATCGTTAGCCGCGTAGAGCAATTGCGGGGCCGAGAGTTCGGGGAGTGACCAGTTTGAAGTCGTGAGTTTCTTCGATTTGTGAAAGCGCTGGCCGAGCATCAGCCCGACAGCGGCGCGTACGCCCATGTCGCCGCTGTAGCCATCCTTGCGGAACAGATGATCGAGATCGAGTACTCCAGCGAGCTGGGCCCCCAGCTTGTGGCGGATCTGGCTGCAGTCCGACTTGAGGCCGAACCCCGCCTTGAGCAGATGTACCGATTGCAGCAGATCGACCAGTGCAGCGCAGCCTGCGGCGTAATGCGTCTGGAAGATGAAGGCCTTGTCGGCGAGCGCAAATTGCACGATATGCGGGCCGTCACTAACCTGGCCGACATGAAAGGTGGGGCGAGCTTCCGTATCGAACCCCGCGCTGCCTGCCGCCATGATTTCGGCGGCGGCGGCAGAGAACGCATCGGGCGTGTTTGGCACCTGGATCTGCGCCAGCGTCAGCGCCGGGAAGGGCGGTAGCAAAGCGGTGTCGTCTTTCGACGGGCCTTTCTTCTTCATCGGGGGCTTTCGTGCGGAGGGGGCGGGGCAGTGTACAGGGCTGAGGCGCTGGATTCCGGCGAAACCGTCATCCGGGCTACTTGCTCATGGCCCACCGGGCGGGGATTCCAAAACAACAAATGCTTAAATTCAGGACTTGGCCCCAGCTTTTACGTCGCCGCGCGTGGACGTAATCATTGAATGTAGGGTGCGCATTGCGCACCGTCCTGGGAATGTATCTATCGCTCGGGCTTGGTTCCGCGTGCGCGGTGCGCACCCTACAAGGCTCTCAAGGCAGGTAATCAAAGCAGTGAACCTTCATTTTCCGGGGACGCCGGTGGTGAACGTCAGGAGTGGAGCGTGCTCGCCAGTTCGTGCGTCAGGCGGTCGAGATTCTCTTCGTTGGCGGGCTCGATAATGGGGCGCAGGGCTTCGGCCAATGCCGGGTCATCAAAGCGTTGTTCCCAGCGCAGCAGGGTGCCGCCCGGGGCTGGGGTGAGCGTGATGCTCAGGGTGAAGAGGGGCGCGCAGCTGTGGCGGATCACTACTTCCCCGTCTGCCACGATGCGCTCGAACGTGGACTCGTTCGGATACACCGTGCCGTCCGGCCCGATCATGTCGAAAACCCAGCGCCCGCCCGGCACGAACTCGAAAATTTCGAAACGGTTCGAGAACCCCGCCGGCCCCCACCAGCGCGCGAGGCGCTCCGGATTACGGATCGCCGCGAAGATGGCGGCCGCTTCGGCGGGCAACACGCGCTGATTGGTGAAGGTGTTCATGTGCGCTTCTTTCTGCGATTGCGGTGGGGAGGCGTAGGGCGCAGTGAAACTGCGCCAGCTTGATCACGGCATGCGGTGGAGTTTCACTCCACCCTACAACGACTGCGCCGTACGCGGTGGGAATGTATCTATCGCTCGGGCTTGGTTCCGCGTGCGTGGTGCGCACCCTACTAGGCTGCGCCGTACGTGGTCTCGATGGAAAGATTAGTCATTCAATGCGCCCAGCTTATTTGCCCGGGAGAGCAAGCTAGTGCGCATGTCTGTGAGTTCTTGGATGCCGAGTACAGAGCGAAGACGCTGGATCACCATAGTGATTGCCACTTCTTCATTCAACTTTTCTCCGTGCCAGCCACTCGGAAACCACGTTGTACCCATCACATCCGCGAACGTTTTGTAAAGCTTGGCAATGTGCTGTTCGTGATTCTCAAGATGCCTCGCGCTCTTTAGTAAGTTGGCTGTAGCACCAACTTCTCGCAAGGCGCGCTCGAAGAGTTCGAGCTCATCTTCGATTCGAGGAGTGAGCCAGACTGAGTATTTTTGCTGGATTTCATAGAGCTTCGATGTGTGTTTTAAAGCCTCTTCAGTGGGGCCTTCTCGGACGAGAGTTCGCAGCACTTGGTGAACTTCAGCTACGTACTCCTCTGAGAATTGAACGCGCTTATCAAAGGCAACATTCGCCATGTGTGAACTGGCTCCGAGTGCAAATCGATTCTGTTGCTCTTGTCGAACAATTTCTCTCTCGTGAGCTGCTTGATCGCGGAGAACTTGTGTGAGTGCCGCGACTAGTGACCCGACGAGCGGGATGCTGACTAGCCGTTGTATGAAGTCGCCGTGAGGCAACAACGCATATGCGATTGCAGAGGCTAAGAAGATGGCAATAGTGCCAAAGTAGAAGTAGCGGCTGCGAAGCATGGTTTTCGGATGGCTAATGTTTCTTGAATATTGTTGTGACCAATAAAACAAGGCCCCTTCCGGAGCCTCGTTTCATTCAATTAACTTCAAGTTACCCGCAAGTCCCCACCGCCCCACACGCGGTGCAGAAATCACACCCATCCTTGCGGATCATGGTGTGGTTGCCGCATTCGGGGCAGGCGGCGCCTTGCATGACTTTGGGTTCGTCTTTCTCGCGCGGGGTTTCGAGGATGCCCATTTCGCGCATCGGGTAGCCGTTTTCGTCCAGCACGCCCAGCATGGCGTAGCGGTGGATGACCAGGCGGGCCAGGTAGGCGACGGTGCTGGGCCAGTTTTGCTGGCGGCGGGTGCCGGGTACGAAGGCCATGAAGTCACCCAGGGGTTCCGGGTAGTTCAGCAGCTTGCGGAGCTTCATGCCGATCCAGGCCGGGTCGACCACGCGCATGTCGAGCGAGAGCAGGCGGGCGAGGCCATCCAGGGCGCGCGGGTAGTTGCCCGAGAGCCACATGGAGTAGGGGCGGGTCTGGGGCTGACCTCCGGGGCCGTCCGGCAGGGTGATTTCTTTCAGGCCCAGTACGAAGTCTTCATTGGTCGCCGGGTTCTGGATGTCTACCGTCCAGGAGAGGGTGCCGTCGGCGCCGGTCTTGGGTTCGGCCACCGAGAACACGGCGTCGCGCACCGGGGTTTCGCCTTCGCCTTCAAAGGCGCCGAGGGCTTCGCAGCGGTGGCGGATGATCTGGGCGAAGGCCGAGACGACGCCGGGCACGCGCTTGTGCTCGCCATGCGGCGGGAAGGGCAGCTCGAAGGAGGCTTCACCGACGGTATGGGCCAGGGTGTCGAGCTTGAGCTTGAGCCAGGCGCGGTCGTTGGCGCGCATGTCCATCGACAGGGTCTTGGCGACGGCGCCGAGGCCGCGCGGCTGGTCGGCACCATTCACCCACACTTCGAAGGGCTTGCTGTGGCCGGGGCGGCCGTTTTCGGCCTGGCCGACGAAGATCGCGAAGCTGCCTTGCGGGCTGCTCAGCATGTAGGTCCAGGAGAGGTTGCCGTCGGGCATCTCCGGGCGGCCCGGCCAGCGCAGGCTGGAGAGCACCGGAGCGGGCAGGTTGGGGATGGTGAGGCGGCGGTTGGCATCACTCATCTGCACATCGTGCGGGGCCTTCTTGTCGTCGCCAGCGGCCGGGGTGCTCGGGCCCACGGAGAGGACAGAGCCGAGTACGCTGTTCGGGCGGTAGGTGGCCAGACCCTTGAGGCCGGACTTCCAGGCGCTCATGTAGAGGTCTTCGAAATCGGCGTAGGGATAGTCTTCCGGCACGTTCACAGTCTTGGAAATGGCGGTGTCGACATACGGGGCGACGGCGGCAACCATGTCCTTGTGCGCGGCGGCGGAGAGTTCCAGCGCGGTGACGAAGTATTCGGGCAGCTTGGCGGTGTTGCCGCCCAGGTGCTTGTACAGACGCCATGCGTAGTCTTCGACCGCGTATTCCTTGTGAGTGCCATCCACCATGCGTTTTTTGCGGGTGTAGGTCCAGGAGAAGGGCGGCTCGATGCCGTTCGAGGCGTTGTCTGCAAAGGCCAGTGAGATCGTGCCGGTGGGCGCGATCGAGAGTAGATGGGAGTTGCGGATGCCGTGCTTGCGAACTTGCTCTTTGACTTCGTTCGGCAGACGCGACGCGAAGTTGCCGCCAGACAGATACATGTCGGCGTTGAACAGCGGGAAGGCGCCGCGTTCTTTGGCCAGCTCTACCGAGGCAAGGTAGGCGGAATCGCGCATCACCTTGCTGATCTGGGTCGCCATGTCGCGGGCGGCCTGGGTGTCGTAGCGCAGGCCGAGCATGATCAGGGCGTCGCCCAGACCGGTGAAGCCGAGGCCGACGCGGCGCTTGTTGGCGGCTTCCTGCGCTTGCAGGTCGAGCGGCCAGTGGGTGACGTCGAGCACGTTATCCAGCATGCGGATCGAGGTGGCAACGCACTTGCCGAAGGCGACTTCATCGAACTTTGCCTTCTTGGTGAAGGCGCTCTTGATGAAGCGGGTCAGGTTGATCGAGCCCAGGCAGCAGCAGCCATACGGCGGCAGGGGCTGCTCGGCGCAGGGGTTGGTGGCTTCGATGGTTTCGCAGTAGTTAAGGTTGTTGTCCTTGTTCATGCGATCCAGGAACAGGATGCCCGGCTCGGCGTGATCGTAGGTGGAGCGCATGACTTGCTCCCACAGATCGCGGGCCGGCACCTTGCGGTACACCCACAGGCCGTCTTCGCGCTGGTAGGCGCCGGCGGCCTTGATGTCACTGGCCGGTTCGGCCTTGTGCACTAGCTCAATGTCGCCATTGGTTTCAACGGCGCTCATGAACGCGTCGCTCACACCGATGGAGATGTTGAAGTTGGAGAGGTCGCCGGAATCCTTGGCATGGATGAAGGCTTCGATATCCGGGTGGTCGCATCTCAATACGCCCATCTGTGCACCACGGCGGGCACCGGCGGATTCCACCGTTTCGCAGGAGCGGTCGAACACGCGCATGTAGCTGACCGGGCCGGAAGCACGGCTTTGAGTGCCACGCACCGCAGCGCCGACCGGGCGGATCGAGGAGAAGTCGTAACCCACGCCGCCACCGCGACGCATGGTTTCAGCGGCGTGCGAGAGGGCGGTGTAGATGCCGGGGCGGCCGTCGACTTCTTCAGTGATGGAGTCGCCCACCGGTTGCACGAAGCAATTGATCAGGGTGGCGGCCAGCGAAGTGCCGGCGGCTGAGTTGATACGGCCGCCCGGGATGAAGCCGGCGACCTGGGCTTCGAAGAAGCGCTCTTCCCACTTGGCGCGCTTGTCTTCGGTTTCGACGGCCGCGAGGGCGCGGGCAACACGACGGCGCACATCGGTGACCGAGGCTTCGTCACCCTTCGCATATTTCTCGAGCAGGATCTCACCGGAGATTTCTTGCTCTGCGAGGGTGGAAACGGCTTCGTCGCGGATCTGTGCATCCATCGTGGTGACTCCCATAAGTGATTTTTGTGGCGTGCGGCGCCTGAGAAGCCTCGTTTGGTACGAGGGGCTGGCGGCAGCGTTGGAACAGGCGAACGGTACTACATCTAGTTTTGGATTTGCAGTCTTGCACTAGATGTAGGGTTGTGCCTTGAAGGGCAGGTGCGTCGGAAACGGCCTTTTGGCAAGGCTTTTCAGCGCATGAAAAAAGCTGATGGCGGGAAAACCCGTAGCGGACTCCGCCGTGGGTGAAAAACCTTTTCTGAAGCGTGGGTTTTCAGGCCAGACCGAGGGACTGCATCACCGATTCGAGCTGGGCATCGCAGTTTTCGGCAAAAACGGGCAGCAGAGCGAGGTCGACGCCAGAAAGCTCTGGAGTGTCCGGGTCCAGCAGCGGGCAGGCGGCGCTGATGGTCTCGCCGCGTTCGCTGGCTTCGGCCATCGAGATGGCCAGGTTCAGGCGTGCGGCCTCGGCGGAAAATTCGCCGGCCAGTGCGGGCTGGAGCTGTGAGCCGATGACGGTGCCGATGCTGGCTGGCAGCATCCAGGATGCGCAGAGGGCTGCGCCGACCTCACTGAAGTCACAGCCGATGATTTCGCGCTCCTTTTGGGCCAGCTCGCGCAGATCCGGGCCGGACATTTCGAGCACGATGCCCATCAGGTCCGCTACCGCGTGGTACATCACGAGGTGGCCCATGTCCGAGAGCAGGCCGATGATGAAACTGCGTTCGGAGTCTCGGTTCTCGAGGCTGCGCGCGAACTGACGGCAGAGCAATGCACGGCGGATGCTGCCGCGCCAGAAGCGTTGCATGTCCATGCGCTGCGGGCGGATGCCGTGAAAGGCGGCGGCCAGGGTGCCGGCCAGCACGATATCGCCCACTTGTTCCATGCCGATCAGGCTGATGGCGCGAGAGAGCGTTTCGATGCGTCGCGGGAAGCCGTAGAAGGCGCTGTTGGCGATGTGCAGCAGGGTGCCGGAGAGGGCGGGATCGTTGGCAATCAGCTCGGCCAGTTCGCCAATGCTCAGCTCGGGGCGCGCCAGCGCCTGGCGGATCTTGTAGTACAGGTCAGGCAGGCTGGCCAGGTGGTCCTGGCTGGCAACGAGTTCCTGAGCTAGATGCATGGCACTCCCCTGCGGATGAATCGGCGCATTATCCCCGCAAGGGATGGGGTTGTCAGGCCTGAGTTTCGGGGCCGAGGGTGTGTTCGATGATGTTGATGCGGTCTTTGACCAGCAATTTACGTTTTTTGAGGCGCCGCACCATGACCTCGTCTTCCGATTCGCCGTTGCACAGGCGGGAGATTGCTTCATCCAGCTCGCGGTGTTCGGCGCGCAGGGTGTCGAGACGATGACTGAGGCTCATCGCGGCCTGGAACATGTCGCTCATCGGTGTGCTCCTGAAATTTTTCTTATTGTGATGCTTTCCTGTGCACGATAGCGTTTGCACAGGGGAACCTAAATCCATCGACACAACTCGTAACCATCGGGGACTTGAGAAATCCCTTCGCGGACCGATATCAAAATCAGGCCCCGGTGAAAGCGTTCTCCTGCCTTGCCGCCAACCCGACGTAACAGGAGGTTCATCATGAATATCGTATTGAACAATCCGGTGTTGTACGTGGTGGACTACCCCTCGGTCGGGGCGATTGAAGTGATCGACAAACGCAAGGCCCGCGGGGTTTTGCTCGAGGGTGATGCAGCCCAGCGTTTCAAGCGCGAGCTGAAGGATGCGATGGAGCAGAACGAGGAGGGAGAGGAGCTTGATTTCGATCCCTATCTTGATGGCTTCGACGCCTTGCTGACCCAGCCGGCGATCTACCAGTAGCGCCTGCGCGACGGAAGTTTTCCGCATCGGCACGGCTGTGGCATCCTTGGCCGCATGAACAAGGCTTTCGTCAAGGAAGGCAGCGAGGACGACGATGACGAACTCGCTGCTGAGCCCTCTTTGCCTGCGGGCAGCAAGTACTACATCACTCGGCGCGGCTTCAACCGGCTGAAGGCCGAACTCGACCAGCTGGTGCGCGTGGAGCGGCCGGAAGTGGTGTCCATCGTGTCGTGGGCGGCGTCCAATGGGGATCGTTCCGAGAACGGTGACTACATCTATGGCAAGCGGCGCCTGCGCGAGATCGACCGACGCATCCGTTTCCTGATCAAGCGGCTGGAGTCGGCAACGGTGGTCGACCCGGATGCCCAGGAGAATCTGGAGCAGGTCTTTTTCGGGGCGACGGTGACGGTTTGCGATCAGGAGGGCGAGGAGTTCGTCTATCAGATCGTGGGCGTGGATGAGGCCAACGCCAGCGAGGGGCTGGTGAGCTGGATCTCGCCCCTGGCCAAGGCGCTGATGAAAGCACGCGAGGGCGACACGGTGCGCTTTGCCAGTCCGGGTGGGCTGCGTGAGCTGGATGTGCTCGAAATCCGTTATCTGAAGCAGGACTGATTCAAGTTGACGTCTTCGCCGGTCGTGAAAGCAGGAAGACAAGGAGTCTTCCGTGGCTGATAGCGCCTGTTCCTCTGATAGCCCCGATCCCGTGATGCAGGCGCGCGCACGCGAGTCCTTGTTGCGCCTGCATCTGGACTACAGTCGCCGGGCCCTGGCTGTTTCCGGACTGGCCAGCCTGCTGGTTCTGGTGGTGTTTCATGGCGCCATGCTTCCGGCCTGGGCGCTGTATGCCTGGGCCTTGTTACTCAATGCGGTGAGTGGCGTGCGACTCTATCTTGCCCACCGCTGGCGTAACGACCCGCAGCGACTTCAGCGCGGGCCGCTGTGGGAGCGCCGTTTTGCGCTGATGGCGGGGGCCTCCGGCCTGATCTGGGGGGCGCTGTGTCACTTGCTTTATCCCGAGGCCGAGAGTGGTTTGCGTGCAGTCGCCCCACTCTGCCTGATGGGCGTTGCGGCGGGGGCGGTGATGTCCTTGTCAACCAACATGCCGGCCTTTTACGCTTTTTTCCTGGGCATGCTCGGGCCGGGCAGCATCTTTCTGCTCCTGCAGGAGAGCGGGGCCGAGCGCTGGACCGGCTTCATCATGCTGGTGTTCACTCTGACTTCTTTCGTCAATGGTCGCCATGCGGCGGGCAGTCTCAGCCGGGCCGATGCCCTGCGACTAGAGCTGGCGGCGGCCGTGGAGTCCGCCGAAGCGGCCTGCGCGCGAGCTGAGCAGGCGAGTCAGGCGAAAAGCATGTTCCTCGCCAACATGTCGCACGAGTTGCGCACGCCGATGCACGCGATCCTGAGCTTTTCCCAGCTCGGCATGGAGCGGGCGGGGGAGCGCAAGATCATCGATTACTTTGAGCGGGTGCACCAGAGCGGCAGTCGTCTGTTGGGGCTGATCAATGGGCTGCTGGATCTTTCCAAGCTGGAAGCAGGGCACATGGACATGAGCTTCCAGCCCCAGAGCCTGCGTCCCTTGGTGGATGCCACCCTGGTGGAGCTGGCGCCTCTGCTGCAGGCGGCTTCGCTGGAGGTGGAGGTGCAGGAAGAACCCTGCCTGCCTGTTGCGGCGCTGGATGCCTTGCGCATCGGTCAGGTGCTGCGCAATCTGCTTTCCAATGCGATCAAGTTCTCGCCGCCGGGTGGGCGCATCAATGTGCATCTCGGTCTGGTTGCGGCCACACGCCAAGAGCTGCCCTGGTTGCGCTTGGCGATCGTGGATCACGGCCCGGGCATTCCCGAGGATGAGCTGGAAAGTGTCTTCGATGAATTCGTGCAGAGTAGCCAGACGCGTACCGGCGCGGGGGGTACTGGCCTGGGCCTGGCGATCTGCCGGCATATCGTGCTAGCCCATGGCGGACGCATCCAGGCGCGCAATGCGGCCCTCGGCGGTGCCGAGCTGATCGTCGACCTGCCGGCGCAGCCCTGATCCGCCCGCCGCGCTTTTCGCTGCGCAGGGCTGCGGGCACAATGCGGCTCCCTGTGTTGCGAGTGTTCCCGTGGACGGAGTCGTGCTGAGCTATCTGAGTGGATATCCCGAGTCGCTGCGCGGCCAGGTGGCGCTCGCCATCGAGCAGGGGCGGCTGGGCGATGCCTTGCGGCAGCGCTACCCGCAGGCGCATGAGATTCGTTCCGATGCGGCCTTGTACGACTATGTACAGAGCCTCAAGGCGGGCAGCCTGCGCAATGCCGCGCCGCTCAGCAAGGTGGCCTTCGATGCACGCTTGCAGACCTTGCGCAATGCGCTCGGCACGCACACCACGATTTCGCGTGTGCAGGGAGGGAAGCTCAAGGCCAAGCGTGAGATCCGCGTGGCCAGCGTGTTCCGTGAGGTGCCTGAGGCTTTTCTGCGCATGATCGTGGTGCACGAGCTGGCGCACCTCAAGGAACGCGACCATGACAAGGCCTTCTATCAGCTGTGCTGCCACATGGAACGGGACTATCACCAGCTCGAGTTCGATGTGCGGGCATGGCTGTGCTGGCGCGAGTCCGGTGGCGCTGTGCTGTGGGCCTGAGAAGCTGTTCCCGATCTGACTGTGAGGCCGCTCATTGATCACTGTGCGGGCTCATGGGCTGCTCGGAATCCTCATTGATCAGCATAAACTCCGGTTCCTGTGCTGCGCTTCCCCACGGTTTGCTTTGCACAGCAAACCGGCTGCGGCAGCGCAGAGCATGCTCTGCCAAACCCTGCCTCGCCCCTGCTGACGGCCTCTCGCTACAGATCGGGAACAGCTTCTGAGGGAACAGGCCTAGGCAGCCCTGGCTGAATGACGGGACGCGGCCAGGGCTCCTTACATCTGCTGGAAGATGAAGGAGGTAAAGAACACTTCCTTGATCCCGCTCTTCTCGTCCGTTTCGAGATCGGTATTGAGTTCCTCGACCAGGGCTTCTGCCAGTTCCTGACGCCCTTCCTGGGTGCGCAGCGCTTCCGGTGACATGCCGGCCACCACGATCAGCACCCGGTGTTGCAGCATCGGCTTGAAGTCGTCGATCAGCTTGGCGCTTTCAGGTTTGGCGGGCACCATGACCAGCTGGAGCTGGAGGATCACGCCACCGCGTCCGGTCTTGCCCACATTCACGATGAAATTCATCGGAGCGGGGCCGCTGGCGCCTTCGCCCCCCCCTCCGCTGGCCCGTGCCGGTGGCAGGCTCAGGGCAATAAGGGAGGCGAACAGCAAGCTGCTGCGGGCAAGCAGGGAAACGGGGGAAAACATCCGGGCCTCCGGTTGGGGGAGAAATGGCGGGTCCGGAAGTTTCTACGGCAGCCTTGCGGCTTCCTGAAGTGGAAATTGCTGCGCCGCGGGATTCAGTCAAGATACTTCAGAGCGGTGTATTTGACGCTTTGCCTGTCGCTGAGCGGAACGCCGACTCCCATCCCCATGCCGTAGAAGCCGCCGCCATAGTAGCCCGAGCCGCCGCCGACCATGATGCTGGAGGAGGGGGCGGCACGCGTCGGGATCGGCACTTCGATCAGCGCATTGGCGCCGATCTCGCGGGCCTTGGCTAGCACGGCAGAGTCGATGCTGCGGTGGTTGTCGTCAGCCAGGAGGCCGCGCGGATCGTCGATGTAGCCGAGGATGGCGTACTTGCGTGGTGGCTCGCCATTGAACCAGACATCGATACCTTCTACCGTGAAGCGGCTGCCGCCCTTGCCTTCATGAACGTTTTCACGCGCTTCGTGCGGATAGAACTGGGTGGTGGCACAGCCGCCGAGCAGGCTCAGCAAGGCAAGGCAGGCAAGCAGGTGGCGGATGGGCAGCATGAGGGTCTCCGTGAATCTCTTCTGATTAAACACCACGCTTGAAGCTGTCGCACTGGCGAATGTCGCCGGCGTCGAAACCGGTGCGGAACCATTTCTGGCGCTGGGCCGAACTGCCGTGGGTGAAGCTGTCCGGCGTGGCATAACCGCGCGCGTTTTTCTGCAAGGTGTCGTCGCCGATGGCACTGGCTGCGCCCAGCACGCGTTCGATATCGCCCGCTTCCAGCACCTTGCGCTGCTGGTTGGCGTGATGCACCCACACGCCGGCGAGGCAGTCAGCCTGCAGTTCGAGGCGCACCGAGAGGGCATTGCCTTCTTTCTCGCCGGCGCTCTGACGCGCACGCTGCACTTTTTCCGAGATGCCCAGCAGGTTCTGTACGTGATGACCGACTTCGTGGGCGATCACATAGGCCTGGGCGGCATTGCCCGGTGCCTTGAAGCGGCGCTCGAGTTCATCGAAGAAGTCCAAATCGAGGTAGACGCGCTGGTCGGCCGGGCAGTAGAAGGGGCCCATGGCGGCCTGACCCTGGCCGCAGGCGGTCTGGGTGGCATCGCGGAACAACACCAGGCGCGGCTCGGCGTATTCGCGCCCGGCCTGGCGGAAGACGGCCTGCCAGGTCACTTCGGTGTCGCGCAGGACCTGGGCCACGAAGCGTTTCTGGGCTTCTTCGGCCGGGCTGGCCTGCACCGGGCCGGCCTCGGTGCGCGCCGGCTGGCGGCCTTCGAGCATGCTGAGACCGTTGAGCACCACGCTCGGGTCGATGCCGAGGAAGTAGGAGGCAGCCAGTGCGATCACGATGCCGCCCAGCCCCAGGCCGCCACGCCCACCCGGAATCATCCGGCTGCCACGGCGATCTTCGATGTTGCTGCTCTCGTCACCATCCATGCGCATTTGGGATTCTCCTCAGGGCCACTGACGGGTATTGGAACGCGTTTCACTGGTGTGCCACAAGCCCATGAAGTCCGGGCTGCGCACCGGGCAGGCGGAGGCGATGAAGCGCGAGGTGCTGCCTGTGCTGATGGCGGTGTCGCTGCCCTCCAGAATTACGCCGGCCAGATCGAGGCGGGCGCGTTCGGCGTGGATCGAGGTGGGAGCATTGATTTCGCTGGCGGTGGCGACGAGTTCAGAGTTGATGAGGGTGATGCCGGTTTCGTCGCCATGAATGCGGGTGTTGAGCATCTGGACGATCGAATCGCGGATGATAAGGCGTTCGGCGACGAGATCCTGCAGCAGCAGGCCGGCACAGTTTTCGATGCGCACTTCGCGGAACTGGCCGCTGAGGCGTCCGCCGTTCTCGCCCTGGCACAGGTAGTCACGGTGGCTGACCGGTGGCGTGGCGGACGGGTTGAAGCCTTGCGGTGCTTCGCTCAGGGCGCGGTCCAGACGGTTCATGAACGCATTGAAGCTGGCCGCCTCCATTGGCGTGTGGCCGACGCCGGGCAGGCTCAGCAACTGGGCCTGGGGCAGGCGTCGGGCGAGCATCTGGCCGGTGCGCAGCGGGGCGACCGGGTCCGCCTCGCCCCAGATTAGCCAGGTGGGTAGCGGCATGCCAGTGGCGGCATTGCTGAAATCCTCTTCCACCAAGGCCGCTGCGGCGTTGGCGTTGGCCTGGCCACTGAAGGCGCCGGCCCACAGTTCTTCGGAGATGCCTAGTAGCCTGCCCGGATCCGGCAGGCCGAAGATGCGCTCAATGGTGCTGTCGGAGAAATCACGTACGCGTTCGAGCAGGCCGCGCAGAGTGCCGCTGGTTTGCCCGGAGCCGAGGCGGCCGGTGATCGAGTGTTTGGTGAAGGCGGTGCGGTGCAGGATGCCAGCGGCGTCGACAAGAATCAGCCGGGAGAGCAGCTCGGGTCGGCTGGCGGCCAGGCGCAGCGCCACTGCGCCACCCATGGAGTGACCGATGACGATGGCGCGGCCCTTGGCGTGGCGTGTCAGCAGTGCGCTCAGCACGCGGGCGTAGTGGGTCGGCGAGTATTTCCCGGCGGGGGCGTCGGAGTAGCCGAAGCCGGGCAGATCCAGCGCCAGCACATGATACTGGCGGGCCAGTTCCGGAATGACGCTGGCCCAGTCGGTGAAGCCGTTCTGGCCCAGGCCATGCACCAGCAGGATGGTCTGGCTGTGTTCCAGGCCGGCTTCGATGACCAGAGTCTGGCTGTTCCAGACCGGTTCGCGCTCGCGGTAGAGTTGCCAGTCAGCAGGTACGCGCTGACGCAGGATGTTCAGGGTGAGCAGGCGTTCGCGACAGAGTTCGCAGTTCGGTGCCGAGGCCGTGGCGCTGGGCTGGGCCTGGGCAGTCAGGCCGGTGAGCAGAAGCAGGAAGAGCGCAAGACAGAAGGCTGGCAGACGCAGCATGCGACAAGAAAACCGGGCAGCGGGATGCCCGGATCATAACAGCCCGCGTGGCGGAATCAGCGCCCGCCGCTGCAGCCGCAACCGCCCGAGCCGCCGCAGGAGCCGGCGCCTTCGCCTTCACTGGCGTGCTGGTGGGCCTGGATGTGGAAGTCGATCACCACCGGGCCGCTGCGGTCCACGTACTCGACGCGGATCTGGCCGCCGTAGCGTTGGCCCATCTGGGCGAGCAGCGGCAGTGGGTCGTGATCGTTGATGAAGCGCATGACTTCGCCGTCTTCGAGGGATTCGATAGCGCCGAAGATGGCTGAATGACGGAAGCGCTTGCTGATGCCGCGCGCGTCAAAGATGTGGGTGTCGAGATGGTTTTCGCTGCAGCAATCCATGCTGGCCTCCGTGGGGTGATGAAGGCCATGATTCTCGGCGGCAGGCGAGTACCGTCGCCTTGATCCAGGATAGCTTGCGCAGCGCCCCGGAACGTTCAGCCGCCGAACTCGAGCATCAGCAGAGTCTGCGCATTGTGGGTGGCGGCATTGGCGCGCGGGCTACGGCGGCGGTAGTGGCCGTTGCCATCCATCTCCCAGGCCTGGCTGTTGTCGGCCAGATAGGGCTTGAGGCCTTCGCGGATCACGCGGCGCTTGAGCTTGGCATCCAGAATGGGGAAGCAGGATTCGATGCGACGGAAGAAGTTGCGATCCATCCAGTCGGCGCTCGACAGATAGACCTGCTCTTCGCCGTCGGCATGGAAGTAGAAGACCCGGGTGTGTTCGAGGAAGCGACCGACAACCGAGCGCACCTTGATGTTTTCCGACAGGCCGGGCACGCCGGGGCGCAGGGCGCAGGCGCCGCGCACGATCAGATCGATCTCGACACCGGACTGGGAGGCCATGTACAGGGCCTGAATGGTCTGCGGCTCCATCAGGGCGTTCATCTTGGCAATGATGCGGCCCTTGCGCCCCTGGCGTGCGGCTTCGGCTTCGGCGTCGATGGCGGCGATCACGTTGCGCTGCATCGAGAATGGCGATTGCCACAGGTGACGCAGCTCTTCGGCGTGGCCGAGACCGGTGAGCTGCTTGAAGATCTCATGCACATCGGCACAGATTTCTTCGTTGGCCGTCAGCAGGCCGAAGTCGGTATAGAAGCGGGCGGTGCGCGGGTGGTAGTTGCCGGTGCCCAGGTGCACGTAGCGGCGCAGGAACTGATGGCCGTTGCGGTCTTCCTCGCGGCGTACGATCAGCAGCATCTTGGCGTGGGTCTTGTAGCCGAACACGCCATACACCACGTGGGCGCCTGCGTCTTCAAGCTTGGCCGCCCAGTTGATGTTGGCCTCTTCATCGAAGCGCGCCATCAGTTCGACCACCACGTTCACTTCCTTGCCCTTGCGCGCTGCACGCAGCAATTGCTCCATGAGCACGGAGTCGGTGCCGGTACGGTAAACCGTCATGCGGATGGCGACGACGTTGGGGTCGTCGGCCGCATCGCGGAGCAGTTCAATGACCGGTTCGAAGCTCTGGAAGGGGTGGTGCAATAGCACATCACGGGCCTGGATCTCGGCGAAGAGATCGGCGCGCTTGTCCAGGCTCTTCGGCAGCGAGGGCACGAATGGCTTGAACTTGAGATCAGGGCGATCGACCCAGTCCGGCACCTGCATCAGGCGCACCAGATTGACGATGCCCGGTACGCGGTAGACCTCGTCACGGGACAGGCCGAACTGCTGCTGGAGGAACTCGACCATCTGCGGCGAGGCGTTGTCGGCTACTTCCATGCGCACTGCATCGCCGTAATTGCGTTGCTGCAATTCTCCCTGCAGGGTCTTGCGCAGATCCTTGACCTCTTCTTCGTCTACAAACAGGTCGCTGTTGCGGGTGACGCGGAACTGGTAGCAGCCCAGTACGTTCATGCCCGGGAACAGCTCGCCGACAAAGGCGTGCAGCACCGAGGAGAGGAACACGAATCCGTGCTCGAGGCCGGTGAGCTCGCGCGGCAGGCGGATCACCCGCGGCAGGGCACGTGGAGCCTGCACGATGGCGATGTTCGAGCTGCGCCCGAAGGCGTCGCGGCCTTCGAGTTCCACCACGAAATTAAGGCTCTTGTTCAGGAGGCGTGGGAAGGGATGGGCCGGGTCCAGCCCCACCGGCGTGAGGATGGGCATGACCTGATTTTCAAAGTATTCGCGTACCCAGGCGCTCTGCTCGGCAGTCCACAGCGAGCGGCGCAGGAACACGATGCTTTCTTTGGCGAGGCCGGGCAGGATCGCGTCGTTGAGCAGGGCGTACTGCTCGGCGATGATCTCGTGCACTTCCTGGCTGATCTGGCGATAGTGGTTCTTGGGCGAGAGGCCAGCGTAGTTGGCACTGCCCTGCTTGATCTGCTCCTTGATGCCGGCGACGCGGATCTCGAAGAACTCGTCCATGTTGCTCGACACAATGCACAGGTATTTCAGGCGCTCAAGCAGGGGCACGTTGTCGTCGGCGGCCTGGGCCAGCACCCGGCGCTGGAAGGCCAGGATGGAAAGCTCGCGATTGAGCAGGTTCTCCGGTGCGGGCGTGGGGTAGGTCAGCGAATGTGGCATGGCGGGCATGGGAGTGGGATCGGCGCGCAACAGGATCGGCGCGTGAGTGTGTGACATTCTAGTTACAGCATGATGACAGCGTCAGGCGCCATGCGGGCAGCGCTGACTGCTGCCGTGGAGCCCGGTTTTCCGGGCTAGAATCGGGGCTTCGATTGCCAAGCGCACATTCTGCTCATGCCGCAAAGTCTCGTCTGTGCCGTTGATCTGGGTTCCAACAGCTTTCGCCTGATGGTCGGGCGGGTGCAGGGGGATCAGATCTATCCGCTCGATGGCCTCAAGGAGGCGGTGCGCCTAGCCGCCGGTCTGGGGCCGGACAAGCTGCTCGACGAGGCAGCCCAGCAGCGCGGACTCGAGGCCCTGCGCCGCTTCAACGAGCGCCTGCGCGGGTTTCGCCCGGATGCAGTGCGTGCGGTAGCAACCAATACCTTGCGGGTGGCCAAGAATGCCCCGGAGTTCCTGCTGCGCGCCGAAGAGGCGCTGGGCTTCCCGATCGAAGTGATCGCCGGGCGCGAGGAAGCACGCCTGATCTACGTCGGCGTGGCGCATACCCTGCCGGATCCGCAGCGTCAGCAACTGGTGGTCGATATTGGCGGCGGCTCCACCGAATTCATCATCGGCCGTGATTTCGAGCCCCTGCATCTCGAGTCGCTGTACATGGGCTGCGTCAGCTATACCCTGCGCTTCTTCCCGGAGGGGCGCCTCACGCGGGCAGCGCTGCGCGAAGCGGAACTGGCGGCAGCAACCGAGCTGGAGTCGATCGCCCAGACTTACCGCAGCACCGGCTGGGAGCTGGCGGTGGGCTCTTCCGGCAGCGCCAAGGCCTTGTGCGACGTGCTGGAACTCAATGGGCTGTCTAGCGGCGGCATCACCCGCGATGGCATCGACAAGCTGCGCGAGCTGATGCTGCGCGCCGGCCATATCGACAAGCTGCAGCTCGAAGGCCTTAAGAACGACCGTCTGCCGGTGTTTGCCGGTGGCTTCGCAATCATGTCGGCGATCTTTACGGCGTTTGGCCTCGAGCGCATGGAGTTCTCCGATGGCGCCCTGCGCCTCGGCGTGCTCTACGACCTGCTCGGGCGCTATCACCGCCATGACTTGCGCGATGCGACGGTGGAAAACTTTGTGCGCCGTTATCAGGTGGATGCCGCCCAGGCCCGCCGGGTGGCCGATACCGCGCTGCAATTGCTGGCGCCGCTGCTGGCGGGAGAGAACGAAGAGCTGGCACGGGATGAGCGGCGCTTCCTCGAGTGGGCCGCCCAGCTGCACGAAATCGGCCTGTCGGTGGCGCACTCGAGCTACCACAAACACAGCGCCTACATTGTGGCCAACGCCGACATGCCGGGCTTTTCGCGCATGGAGCAGGGGCGCCTGGCAAGGCTGGCGCTGGCCCATCGCGGCAAGCTTGAACGGGTTCAGGCGCTCGGCCCGCAGAGCCCGGACTGGAGACTGATCCTGTGCCTGCGTCTGGCTACGATGCTGCATCGCTCACGTCAGCCGCGCGAAGCGGTGCCGGTTCAGGTCGAGCTCGACAAGCGCGGCGGCTTCATCGTGCACGCTGCCCAGGACTGGCTGCAGGCCTCTCCGCTGAGTGCCGCAGCCCTGCACGATGAAGAAGCGCAGTGGGCGCGTCTTGGCCGCAGCCTGCGGGTGCGTGCCCGGCGTCCTGCGGATGCGCTAGGCGTCTGACGATGCAGGCGCGTCCGCAACCGCATCTGGAACACGAAGGCGCGCACTGCCGCCTCTCGGGAGACTGGACCCTCGCCGCGCTGCGCCCGCGTCTGGTGTGGCTGCGTGCGCGTCTGCTGGTGGTGCGCGCGGTGCCGGTGTGGGATCTGTCGCAGATCAGTCGCATCGACAGCTTCGGTGCGCTGCTGCTGTGGCGTGCCTGGGGCATGCGTGAGCCGGAAACCCTGGTCATGCCGCCGGGGCTGCACAGTGCCTTTGATCGTATCAAGCCGCTGGCAGGCCTGCGCCCGCCGTCGCCGCATCGCGACCCGTGGCTCCCTGTGTTGCGGGTGGGGCGCACGGTGCTGGATTTGTTCGACCAGTTGCGCGACTTCACCCACATGCTGGGCATGGTGGTAAGCGAAGTGGTGCGTCTGCTGATCGAGCCGCGCAGCATCCCGTTCAAGGAGTTTTCGGCAGCGCTCTATAAGGCCGGCGTGCAGGCCATGCCGATCTCGGCCCTGGTGGGTTTCCTGATCGGCATCGTGCTGAGCTACCTGTCGGCCTTGCAGCTGCGCAACTTCGGGGCTGACGCGCTGATCATCAACATCCTCGGAATCGGCATCATCCGCGAGCTCGGGCCGGTGCTGGTGTCGATCCTGGTAGCAGGGCGCTCCGGTTCGGCGATCACGGCCCAGCTCGGCGTGATGCGCGTCACCGAGGAACTCGATGCGCTGTCGGCGATCGGCGTTTCGCCCTATCAGCGCCTGATCTGGCCCAAGGTGCTGGCGATGGCGATTGCGATGCCCTTGCTGGTGCTGTGGACCTCGGCAGCTGCGCTGGGCGGCGGCATGCTGGCGGCGGACCTGCAGCTTGAGATCGACTGGCGCTTCTTCCTGATGTCGCTGCCGCATGTGGTGCCGGTGCAGAACCTCTACATCGGCCTCTCCAAAGGGGCCGTGTTCGGCGTAGCCATCGCGCTGATCGCCTGTCATTTCGGCCTGCGTATCCGCCCCAATACCGAAAGCCTGTCGCGCAACACCACGGCGTCCGTGGTGACCGCGATCACCGCCGTGATCCTGATCGATGCCGTGTTTGCCATGCTCACGCGGGGCATCGGAGTGCCGCTGCGATGAGTACGACGGGCACGACGAGCGTGCCGGTGATCGAGCTGCGCGATGTGTGTACCCGCCTGGGCGGGCACTGGATCCATCGCAATCTGGACTTGAAGGTCGAGCGGGGCGATCTGCTGGCCCTGGTGGGCGGCTCGGGCGCCGGCAAGACGACCTTATTGCGTCAGATGATCGGCCTGAGCCGGCCGACCCTGGGCGAGGTCCTGCTGTTCGGCGAGCGGCACCAGGCCGGCCACCGCGCCGAGCGCTTTGCGCGCCTGCGCCGGATGGGGGTGCTGTTCCAGCATGGCGCGCTGTTTTCGGCTTTTTCGGTGTTCGACAATATCGCTTTTCCGCTGCGTGAATTCGGCGGTCTGCATGAAGACGAGATCCGTCCGCTGGTGCTCTCGAAGATGGCGCTGGTGGAGCTGGAGCCGCGCCATGCCGGCCTGATGCCGGCCGAGCTTTCCGGTGGCATGGTCAAGCGTGCAGCACTGGCCCGTTCCCTGGCGCTGGAGCCCGAGCTGCTGCTGCTCGATGAGCCCACTGCCGGGCTGGATCCGGAGCGCAGTGCCGGCTTCGTGCGCCTGATCCGTCAGCTGCACGGCGAACTGGGGCTCACCGTGGTTTTCGTGACGCATGACCTGGACACGCTCTCGGCGCTGGCCAACCGCGTTGCGGTGCTGGCCGAACACCGTATACTCGCCGCAGGCACGCTCGACGAGATTCATGCTGTCGAGCATCCCTTCATCCAGAAATTTTTCCGCTACCACGCGACGGTGGACGAAGCTCCGCCCGAACCGGATTCCGACTGAAGATGGAAAACCGCGCTTACGCCCTGATGGTCGGCCTCTTTACCCTGGTGCTGGGTGCTGCCGCGCTGGCCGGGTTCTGGTGGTTTTCGGGCGGTGCGCAGGATACGACACGCTACCTGATCGTGTCGCCGAAGAGCGTCACTGGCCTCAATCCCCAAGCCGCCGTGCGCTATCGCGGCGTGCGGGTGGGCAAGGTGATCGATGTCGACCTCACCGATACCCGCGAGGTGAACATCCTTGTGCGCGTGGATTCGGATATTCCGATCACCCGTGGCACCCGCGCCCGCATCGGCACCCAGGGTCTGACCGGACAGGGCTTCATCCAGCTCGATGATGATGGCTCGGACCCGGTTCCGCCCAAGGCCATGCCCGGCAGCGGCCTGCCGCTGATTGCCATGAGCACGGGTGGCTCCCTGATGGAGAACGCCACTGAGGGCGCCCAGGAAGTCATGGCCCGCCTCAGGAGGAGCAGCGAGCGCGTCGAGAAGCTGCTCTCGGAAGAGAATGTGGCGCGCATCGACCAGACCTTGCAGAACCTTGCCGCCAGCTCGGCCAATCTGGAAAAGGCGCTGAGCCAGACGGCTGGCCTCGCCGCCGACCTGCGCCGCTTTTCGGCCCCCGAAAACGCCGAGCGACTGGCCGACACGCTGGACCAGCTGCGGGGTCTGTCCACCAAGCTGGGCCCGGCGGTGGAAGATTTCCGGAATGCGGCCGGCAAGGTTGCCGCTGCCGGCACGCGTATCGACAAGCTCGGCGGCGATGTGCAGGCCAGCCTGACCGCCGAGACCCTGCCGCGTATGAACCAGCTGATGCTCGAACTGCAGACCAACACCCAGCAGCTCTCCCGGGTGCTGGACGATATCGAGCGCAACCCGCAATTACTCCTGCTCGGCAAGCGCCAGCAGGAGGCCGGCCCAGGCGAGCACGCACCGTGACCATGAAGATTTTTTCTCTCCTTGTCGTGCTAACGACGTTGCTGGCCGGTTGCGGCATTGCGCCCAAGGCCACCCCGGCGCTGATCCAGCATGATCTGGGGGGCGGCTTCCGCACCCAGGCCCGCAAGCAGCTGCCCTTGCGCTCGCTGACCGTGAGCGCGACGCCGGTGGTGGCGGGGCTCAACATGCATTACCGCGATGCCGAACGCTCCACCACGCGTGGTGCGTATGCCTTCAACCGCTGGGCTGCACCGCCTGCCACCCTGGTGGATCAGGCCTTGTCGCGCCTGCTGCCGATGGATCCGGCCGGGCGCTGCCGGCTGAACCTGTTGCTGTCCGACTTTATCCTCGAAATCGATGAGGCCGACAAAGCCACGGCCTTGCTCGCCGGCACGCTGCGTATCTCGCTCGATGGACGCACTTCGGTGTATCGGCGCATCGTCGATGTGCGGGTGCCGCTGGAGAAGGTGGAGCCCTCCGCGCTGGCCATCGGTGAGCGCCAGGCAGTGATCCAGCTCGCGGAGATCACCAGTGCCTGGATCAGCGGCGATATCGAGCAGTTCTGCTTGCAGCCCTGAGGCCCTTCAACGGGTGAGCGCCGGATGTTGATCGACACCCACCTGCATCTGGATGCTCCCGAGTTCGATCCCGATCGTGCTGCGGTCGTGGCGCGGGCTTGTGCTGCGGGTGTGACGCGCTTCGTGCTGCCGGCAGTCGAAATCGCTAATGGCCCCACGGTGCGTGCCCTGGCTGCCAGCTTGCCAGGCAGTGCCTTTGCCTGCGGGATTCATCCACTCTACGTGGATCGCGCGCTTGAGAGCGATATCGCCCGCCTGGGGGCCCAGCTGGCTGAAGGCGGCGCCGTGGCCGTTGGCGAGATCGGCCTGGATGGCTTTGAGGCAGAGCCGGACCCGGCGCGTCGCGAATGGTTTTTCGCCGAGCAGCTGAAGCTCGCGCGGGAGTTCGATCTGCCGGTGATCCTGCACATCCGCCGCGCCCAGGACCGGGTGCTCAAGTACCTGCGCCGCCATCGCGTGCGTGGCGGCATTGCCCATGCCTTCAACGGCAGCCTGCAGCAGGCGCAGACCTTCATCGAGCTGGGCTTCCGGCTCGGTTTCGGGGGGGCGATGACCTACGCCGGCTCGACACGCATCCGCCAGCTGGCGGCCAGCCTGCCGCTCGAAGCGCTGGTGCTGGAGTCTGACGCGCCAGACATCCCGCCAGCCTGGGCCGCGCAGGCGCGCAACGAGCCGGCTGCCGTGGCGCGGTTTGCGACCGAGCTGGCAGCCCTGCGCGGCCTTGATGTGGCCAGTGTGGTGCGTGTTACCAGTGCCAATGCGCGGGCCGCGCTGGGGCTGCCCGAGTGAGGTGGGCTCCGGTCAGGCGGGTGGATCCGCCGTCTGTCGGGAGTTGGTGCGGGCGCTTTGTAACTTTTCACGAATTTATAACTAAAGTGCTAGACGACCCGGGGCCCTGTCCGGATCATCTGCGCTGACCATAAAAATCTGCCGGTGCGCCTGTGTGCGCCCCGGCCCGCCAGCTTCACGGAAGGGCCGCCGTCACATGTTCATCAACAGCGAAGGAATCAGCAGCCTCGGGCCGGCAGCACCCGTCCCGCCGCGCCGCCCGGAGCTGGCCGGCGTTCCCGAGCGTTTGCATCCCTATCTGGCGGGCAGCGAGTGGCAGCATGGTCAGCTCAAGCTGAACTGGGGCGGTTATCGCCTCGCCAGCGTGTTCCAGCCCATCGTCAGTTTCAGCCACGCCAGCATCGTGGCGCACGAGGCCTTGTTGCGGGTCGTCGGCCCCGGCGGGCGCAGCATGTCTCCCTCCGCCCTGTTCAGTCCGCTGTTCGGTCAGGACGATCTGCTGCATTTGGACCGCGCCACGCGCCTGATGCATATCATCAATTCGCGCCGCCTGCCCGGCCGCTTCTTTCTGAACCTGCATCCGCAGCTTTTCGACAGCCTGCGCCACGGCGATTCGCTGGAGGCCGCACGCGCCATCGGCGAATTCGTTGAGGGGTCCGAGTCGCGCTTCGTGATCGAGATCGTGGAAGAGGAAATCACCGACCAGGCCCATTTCGAGGAGGGCGTGGCGGCCTTGCGGGATGTGGGGCTGGGAATAGCGCTGGATGATTTCGGCGCTGGGCATTCGAATTTCGACCGGGTGTGGAAGATCCGCCCCGAGGTCGTCAAACTCGATCGATCCTTCGCCGCACGCGCGGCGGAGGATCGCTCGGTGCGTCGTCTGCTGCCGCAGATCGTGAGCTTGTTGCACGAGGCCGGCACCCTGGTGCTGCTCGAGGGGATCGAGACCCTGGATCAGGCCTGGATCGCCATGGATGCCAATATCGATTTCGGCCAGGGCTGGTATTTCGCCCACCCGATCAGCCAGCCGGTGAGCAAGGATGCCTTGCTCGATGCACGCATCGGTGCGATCTGGCAGCACCAGAGCAGCGAGCTGTTACCGCAACCGGAGGCACGACTCGATCCCTTGAGTGATTACCTGCGCTGTATCCGTGACGCGGCCTGGCGTCTGGCGCGGGGCGAGGCGCTCGAATCTGCGGCGGCCTGTTGGCAGCATCTGCCTTACGCGAACAGCCTCTATCTGCTGGATCAGGAAGGCTGCCAGCTGGGTGTGAGCATCGAAGCCGGCCGCGCGCTGGATTCACAACTGAGCTTCCGTCTCGGCCATCAGCCGGGCGCACGCTGGTCGCGGCGCGAGTATTTCGTCAAGGCCATGCGGGCACCGGGCGAAGCTCAGGCCACCCGCCCCTATCTGTCGGTGGCCAGCGGTCGTTTGTGTGCCACGGTGTCGATCTGCATCGAGCAGGGCGCGCAGCGCTTCGTGCTCTGCGGGGACGTGGACTGGGCGGCGCTGGACGCGGGGTACGAGAACTGAGCGGTCTGCTGCAGTCGGGTAATAGCTTTGCGCTATGCCCCTTGGTGCTTGAAACTTATTCCTCTCCCCTGTATCCATAGCGGAGGCTGGCCTACGCCCGGCCAGCAGAGCAGCTTCAGCTGCCAGCCCACCCGCCAACCCACGATACGAGAGGAAGCCGCATGAGCAAGCCGCAGGGCCAGGAACCGGCCATCAATCAGGAAATCATCGCGCTCTACGACGAATACACCCATGCGCCCTTGCCACGCCGGGTGTTCATGAAGCGCCTCAGCGCGATCACCGGCAGCACGGTGGCCGCCAGTGCGCTGTTGCCCATTCTTGAAAACAATTACGCCCAGGCCGCCATCCTGCCGCCGGACGATGCACGTATCAGCGCCCAGACTGTCAGCTTTGCCGGCCCCGGCGGCAACTTCAATGCCTACCTGGCGGCACCTAAAGGCGTGAGCGGCAAACTGCCAGCGGTGATCGTGATCCACGAGAATCGTGGCCTCAACCCTCATATCCAGGACATCACCCGTCGCCTCGCGCTGGCGGGTTATCTGGCGCTTGGTGTGGATTACCTCAGCGCAGTAGGCGGCACCCCGGCCGATGAAGACAATGCCCGCGACCTGATCGGCAAGCTCGATGCCGCCACCATTGGCGCAATTTCGCTGGCCGCGCTGAAGTACCTCAAGGGCCACGCCCAGTCCACTGGCAAGGTCGGCGTGGTCGGTTTCTGCTGGGGTGGCGCAGCGGTCAACCAGTTGGCGGTACTGGCGCCGGATCTGGACGCCGGCGTGGCCTTTTATGGCCGCCAGGCCAAGGCCGAGGATGTGCCGAAGATCAAGGCGCCGCTGCAACTGCACTATGCCGGCCTCGATCAGGGCATCAATGCGGGCATTCCGGGCTACGAGGCGGCGCTCAAGGCCGCTGGCAAGCCGTATGAACTGTTCCTGTATGAGGGGGTGAATCACGCCTTCAACAATGACACCGGCGCCGCGCGCTACAACGAAGCTGCGGCCAAGCTGGCCTGGCAGCGCACGCTGGATTTCCTCAAGCGGCATCTGGGCTGATCCGGCTTCGGGCCACCCAGCAGGGCGCAGCGTGCTGCGCCCTTTTCGCGTCTAGCGGGTGGGGGCGCTCTCACGCTTGCTGGCCTGGCGCAACTGACGATAGTAGGCGTGATTGGCTTCCGGCACCCACTCCAGGTAGGCCCGCTCGGCCACCTCGGCGAGCTGGCCGTTGCGCAGCAACTCGTTGACGCGGGCCACCACGGCTTCACCAGTGGGGCCACGTGAGCAACCCACGCGTGATTGCAGGAGCTGGGTTTCACCTTCTATGGGCAGGAATAGCAGGGCGTCCGGCGGGAGCTCGAACTGCTGCTGGGCCCAGATGAGTTCGATCGGATAGCCAACCACGGCGTCAGCCTTCTTCTGCCGCACGATCTTGAGCAGGCCGCTCACAAACAGATCCGGCGCATAGAAGGCTTCCACGCTGCGCTTGCTGCGGCCAAGTTTCAGGGCGGCATCGACATGCTCGCCATAGCTGCGTTCTGCCGCCATCAGTACTTTCAGTTTGCCGGCTTTCAGCAGCTCGGGCAGGCGGACTTCACCGCGCGGATTCAGGTGTGGCGCAATCTCGGCCTTGCGTTCGGCGCTGACGATCAACCCGGTGGGCAGCAGTTCGGCGACGGGCTCGGAAAACACCATGAAAGTCTCGCGCTCGGGTGTCTTGAGCATGGCACTCTGACAGATCTCGCGTTGCCTCATGTCCTGCATCACGCGTGCCGTGTTGGCCATCACACGACTGTGACGAAATTCACCCAGGGACCGGAGAATGAAGGCCTCGCGTTTGTCTGCCAGGCCTTCACCCTTGTGCGGGCCGGTCACGATGTAGGTCGGCGGGAAGTCCGGGTAGTACCAGGTCACTTCCGCAGCTGGCTCGGCCGCGTGCAGGAATGGACTGAGCAGGAGCAGCAGAAGGCAGCAAGGTCGGCAGCGGAGCATGGAGAAGGCTCGCGAACAGGGTGAGTCCTCAGCATAGACTGCATGCCTGAGCATCGAAAGTTGCTATCTGTGGAATTGTTACCCGTCTCATGCGGCAGTTTGGTGTGGGCAGGGGCCGGCCGCACGGGTAAGGGCCTGTCATCCGCCTGTAAGCTGTCAGGCAGAGACTCTCGCCTTTTGTCCGGAGAACACCATGCGTTCAAGCCTTGCCCTTCTGCTCGTGTTGCTGCTGGCCGCCTGTGCGCATAGCCCCGATGCGCTGTCGCCCTTGCAGGGCAAAGCCTTCGAACAGGTAGCGGCGAATCATCCGGCGGTGCGCAGCGTTGAGCGCTACGAAGTGCGCCTGCCGCAGCGCGAGCGCCTGCCTTACGCCGGCGCTTTTGCGGCGGCCTTCGATGGCAGCCTGCCCTATGCGCCGGGCTCCGGCCTGAGCTATGCAGGCCGCTCCGCGGAGGGCGAGCTGGTGTTCTGGGGCATCGGTGATCGCGGCCCCAACGCGGATTCGCCCTCGGTTCGCAAGGCGGGCCGCGAGCAGGCCAGCAAGATTTTCCTGGTGCCGGCCTTCGTGCCGCGCCTGGCCGAGATCCGGGTAAGGCCGGGCGAGGGCGCGCGCGTGCTGCGCACGCTGCCGATTCATTTCGGCGCCGAGCCAGCCTCTGGCTTGCCGATTCCGGTCGGCCAGACAGGCGCCAGCGGCGAGCAGGCGCTTGATGATCATCTGCAGCCCTTGCCCTTCAGCCTGCGCGGGCTGGACCCGGAAGGCATCGTGCGCGATCGCGCGGGCAATTTCTGGATCGTCGACGAATACGGCCCCTTCCTGACCCAGCTCGATGCGCGCGGCCAGGTGCTGCGCCACTATGCGCCGGGCAAGGGCCTGCCGGAGATCCTCGCTGCGCGTCAGCCCAATCGCGGTTTCGAGGGCGTGGCGCTGAGCCCTTCCGGCAAGGTCTATGCGGCCGTGCAGTCCACGCTCGATATCGATGGCAAGAGCAAGCACCAGGCCCGCTTCACGCGCATCGTCGAACTCGATCCGGTCAGCGGCAAGACCCGCCAGTTTGCCTACCCGCTTGATCTGAAGCACTACCGGCGCGCTGGCGACGCCAAGATTGGCGATCTGGTGGCCATTGACGATGGGCGCTTCGCCCTGATCGATCAGGGCGCTGGCAAGAACGGCATGCGCAACCTGATTCAGCTGATCGATATCCGTGATGCCGAGGACATCAGCGAGCGCCGCACGCAGAGCGGGCAGGCCCTTGAGTTTGCCAGCGAGGCCGAGCTGAAGGGCGTGCGCATGGTGCAGGTGAAGCCCTTGCTGGATCTGCGCGAGCTGGGCTGGCAGGCCGAGAAGGCCGAGGGCCTGGCACTGCTGGAAGACGGTATTGCGGTGATCAATGACAACGATTTCGGCCTGCAGACCCGGCTGAGCGGCGCACAGGGTGACAATGGAGGGGCTTACCGGGTCGAGAACGGCAAGCTCACCGCAGGCGGCCAGCTCAGCGTCGAGCCGAATCATGAGCCGACCTCCCTGTGGCTGATCCGCTTGCGCCAGCCGCTGCAGAGCCTGAAGGGCTTCTGAGCTGATCGGGGGCGCGTCGTCAGTGCGCGGCCTGCTCCAGCAGTGCCATTACCCAGGCAATTGCAGCAGGGTCTTCGAGGATGCCGGTGTGGGTCGTATTGAAGCCACGAATACTCGTGGCCTGCTGCTGCATTTCGGCGCGCAGCTGGCTCTCCAGCGGGATCACGCCGTCTCCGCTCTTTTTGCTGAACAGGCCTTCGTTCAGGAAGCCAAAACCTGCGTGATGGCTAAGCTGCCGGGGCAGCGGGCGCGCGAACAGCGTGCGCATGAACGGACCTTGCCGGGCCATGCTGCGCCAGACCGGCATCACCACCGGTGAATGATCGACGCCGCTCTGCGCCGCCCAATCGCCGTCGAAAGGAGAGGACAGGGAGATGAAGCTGCGCAGGTAAGGACAGCTGCGCGCCTGTTCGCAATCGGCCAGCAAGGCTCGTACGGCTACCCCGCCCATGCTGTGGGCGACGATGTGCAGATCGGTAAAGCGGTGCTGGTAATGGAGCTTGCTGAGCAGGCTGTGCAGGCCGCTGCTGACGGTGGGGATTTCGAGGCCGGAGGGGTAGTAGAGGAACCAGGGCTGAAAGCGGCGGCGATCCAGGCTTGCCAGCAAGGCCTTGAACTCGCCCGGGTGGCCGTTGATACCGTGCACGAAGAGCACCGGCGTGCGCGTAGCGTCATAGGGCTCCAGGAAGTAGATGCCGGCCCGCTCCTGACGGATGAAATCCAGTGCTTCCCACATGCCCTGGCGGGCGAACTCGGCGCTGAAGCGCGGATCATCGAGGGTGGTGAGGCTGCCGCTCTGCAGGTGAAAGCCGTCGGCAATGGCACCCAGCGCGCCGAGCAGGCTGCTGCCCGGCGGCGTGCCGGCCGGGGCGGATGGGCGTGCTGGGATGTGCAGGACAATGGCGTCCGGTGCCTGTCCCTCGCTTACGCTTACGCTGACGGGCAAGGGGAATTCCGCGTATGGCTCGGCCGCGCTGTAAGTGAAGTCCTGATCGAGATCGCGGAAGGCGAACACGCTTCCGGCATTTTTCGGCAGCAGTGCACGCCAGCTCTCATCCTGTGTGAGCAGACGAAAGCTGAGTACCTTGCCCGGTTCGTCGCGCGCCATGATGACGGCAAACAGGAGGCAGTTCGCACAGTCCTCGGCGCGAACGCTGATCGGCACCGTCGTGTAGTGGCTCTGGTATTCCTCCAGGTTCTGCTTCAGGTTGAGAAAGTTGCCGCAGCCGGCAAGCAGCAGGGCAGCGTAGGCGGCGAGGAGTCGGAGCAAGGGCATGGTCTGAGGCCTGAGCGGGGAGTATGCAGACTCATTAAAGCAGACGCCGTGTTGCACGGCTGTGTCACCGCGGGCCCTGCCGGCTCAGGCCTGGGCGGGCTGCCGCGCCAGCCAGGCCTCCATGAAACTGACGAAGCTGCGCACGCGTGCGGCAAGGTGTTTGCGGCTCGGGTACATGGCCGAGATCGGTAGTGCCGGGCCGGGCCAGTCGGTGAGGATGGCCTCGAGGCGCCCGTTGGCGATGTAGGGGCCGAGGATGAATTCCGGGGCACGGGTGATGCCGTGGCCGGCGGCCGCGAGTTCGGCGAGTACGGTGCCGTTGTTGGCGCCGATGCTGGCCTCGAAGCGCACCTGCAGTTCGGTTTCCGCGCCGCGCTGGAAGCGCCAGGCATTGGCGTCCTCGGCGTAGGCGTAGGCGAAGCAGGCATGTTGCGCCAGCTCCTGCGGGCTTTGCGGCGTGCCATGGCGGGCGAGGTAGTCCGGGCTGGCGCAGGTGAGCAAGCGGGTGCTGCCGATGCGTCGGGCCACCAGGTTCTGATGGGCCGGGCGGCCGATGCGGATGGCGAGATCAAGCCCTTCCTCGATCAGGTCCACCGGGCGGTCGGAGAGCTGAACGTCGAACTTCATGGCCGGGTGCAGGCGTGCAAACTCGCCCAGTGCCGGGGCGAGGTGGGTGGCGCCGAAACTGATCGGGGCAGTCAGTCGCAGCGTGCCGCGTGGGCTGGCATCGGCGTTGCCGACCATCTCCTCGACTTCTTCAAGCTCGGCCAACAGCTGCAGGCAGCGCTCATAGTAGGCACGGCCGTTCTCGGTGAGGCTCAGGCGACGGGTGCTGCGGTTGAGCAGGCGGGCGTCGAGCAGGGCTTCGAGCTGGGCCAGCTGGCGCGAGACGGCCGAGGTGGACATTTCAAGATGCTCGGCGGCTGCAGCAAAACTGCCAAGCTCGACGACCTTGCAGAAAACGTTCATGGCGGCGAAGCGATCCATGCGGGCTCTCCGGAGTGATTGTTGCGAATCAGGCAAGAATTCATCGCAGTTTAGCTGCTTTATCCCTGATCTGCTCGGGCAGACAATGCTTGCAGCTTCCTTGCCGGGGAGGCCGTTTTTCTCTTGCAGGGTTTGTTTCTGCGTATTTCAGGCGCGGCCGGCAGTCGCGCACAGGAGTTGATCATGGCCAGCCGTCTGCCCGTTTTTTTCCTTTCCCATGGCTCGCCCATGCACGCCGTGGAGCCTAGTGCGGCCGCCACGGCCTGGGCGGTGGAGGCGGCGCAATTGCCGGTGCCGGCAGCGGTGCTGATGGTGTCCGCACACTGGGAAAGCAATCTGCCCTTGCTGGGCGGCGCCGCAGCGCCCGAAACGATCCATGATTTCGGCGGTTTTCCGGCCGAGCTGTACCGTTTGCGCTACCCCGCCGCGGGGGCCCCGGAAATCGCCCGGCAGGCGCTGGCCTTGCTGCGCGAGGCCGGTTTCCCGGCCGGGATCGAAGGTTGCCGGGGGCTCGACCACGGAGCCTGGGTGCCGATGATGAAAATGTATCCGCAAGCCGATGTGCCGGTTCTTCAGCTCTCGGTGCAGCCTGGCCTGGATGCGGCTCACCATCTGGCGCTTGGCGCAGCACTGGCACCGCTGCGTGAGCAGGGCGTGCTGATCGTCGGCTCGGGCCACATGACGCACAATCTGCGCGACTGGTTTCATGGCGCCAGTGGCGGTGCGGGGGCTTATGCACACGAATTCCGCGACTGGGTGGCTACGCGTCTGGCCAGTGGTGACAGCCGCAGCCTGCTGGAGTGGGCCTATAAGGCGCCGCATGCGCAGCGCGCCCATCCCACGCCGGAGCACTTTCTGCCGCTCTTCGTGGCGCTGGGAGCGGCCGGTGAGGGCGCGCAGGGTAAGTGCTTCCACGAGGCGTTCGAGCGTGGCACCCTGGCCATGGATGCCTGGCGCTGGGACTGAGCGCGTGAGCGCTGTTCCGGTCATTCACTGGCCTGAGCGGCGTGGCGCCGGGCGAAGCGTTTTGACTGCGCGGTCTGCGCCGCCAGGCCGTCCGTGAAGGGGAGGCGAGGCCTTAGCGGGCCTAGGGTCTGTTGACATTCACTCGCCGGATCGCGGTGAAGCGTATGGCTTGCGGGACAAGGCGCGCGACGCAGTGCGGGGTGGTTCCCCCGCACAAGGAGTGCAACGCAGTAGCGCGAGCCATACGCTTCACCCCTCCGGGCTCGGACGCTTTGGACGTGGAGCTGCGTTGCAGCTTCTCGGCAGGGGGCCGCCCTGACTTCGGCGCAGCGCCTTGCCCCCCGACCAAAGCGCCACGAGCGCGACCGGTGGATGAATGTCAACAGACCCTAGTCCTCCGCGAGACTCTTCATGGTCTCGATGATGCCTTCGAGCATGCGTTCCTGTTCGAGGCCGAAGCCGGCCATCTGTTCGCAGATCTCGGCGCCGCGACTGCTGACCAGGTTCAGGATGACGCCTTCCTGCGCGTCGGTGAGGCCCATGCGGTAGAAGGAGCGGGCGATCTCGTCGCCCTGGTCGGCGACCATGCGCATCACGCTTTCGCGCTGGCTCTGCTGGCGCTCGCGCAGGTAATCGACCATGCGCATGAGGCCGTTGACCGCTTCGAGGATGGTTTCGGTGCGCTGCAGGCGCCGCGTGTCGTGTTCCAGCACCTTGCAGCGGATGTCCGCCGCCTCGGCCACGAAGGCCAGATGGTCACGCAAGCGGCCGGCGCGGTCCTCGTCGGTTTTCGGCCAGTTGGTGACCAGCAGGGTCAGGTGCGGATAGCTGATCGACAGACGCCCGGAGAACTGGGTGATGCGGTCGTTGTTGCGGGCGTGTTCGAGCAGTGAGCATTCGAGCGGGCTGGCCGGGCCGTGCTCGCTGTGGGCCAGTGAGCTGTCGCCGAGGCGGCAGGCGACCAGGGTGTTCAGCTCGTAGTCGCGGCACGCGGCGATGGTCTGGTCGATGATCTGCTGGGGAGTGTCGCAGGCGAACACTTCACGCATGAACTTCATCACCGTACCCATCTCGGCCATCGTGCTCATGGCGCTGAAGGCGGTGCTCATGGCGTAGTCGAGTTGTGAGGAGAGGGCGGCAACCTGGGCGTGGGCCTTAAGCACACCGTCGACCTTGCGCACGATCTCTTCCGGAATCAGCGGGCGCTGGATGTAGTCATTGCAGCCGGCATCGTAGGCGTTCAGGCGCAGCTGGATATTGTCGTGGCGCGAACTGAGGATCACGTGGGCCTGATCGTCACCCTGGGCGCGCAGATGGCGGCAGATCTCGAGGCCGCCGGCTTCCGGTGAATCCATGTCGAGCAGGCACACCGCCGGGGCAATTTCGAGCGCAGGCATGAGCTCCTCCTGGAGACCGAAGCCGCGCACGTCGGGGCAGATCCGGGCCAGTTCGGCGCACACTTCCTGGCGCATGGCGCTGTCCTGCTCAAGCACGAATACGGCGGTTCTGGCTGCTTGGTTCATGGTGATGCCCTCGTCGATGCGTACCGGCTCGCCGGCTTCATGGAGGGCTTACGGTTGGGTTTGGGGCAAGTTGAGATGATGGGTCCGAAGGTCTGCCCGATGTCCCTTGTCAAATATCGACTGCCGGCCGCACAGCGCTCGGGCAGGTGAAGCGCCAGCGCGCAAAGCGGCTGGCCAGCACGGCGCACAGCAGGCTGCAGAGCGCCAGTTGCAGCACCGGCGCCTGCCAGGCTCCGGCATAGGCGCCGAACAGGCTGGCCTTGAGGGCCCGTACGGTCCAGGTTACCGGCAGCCACGGGCTGATGCTCGCAAACAGTCCTCCGTTGAGCTCCACCGGCAACACGCCGCCGGAGCAGGAAAGCTGCACCGCCAGCAAGAGCATGGCGATGGCCTTGCCGGCGTCCCCGAAGGCCAGGGTCAGGGCGAACACGATCAGCAGGAAACACATTGCCGCCAGTGCCAGGGTCAGGGCGAAGGCGGCTGGCTGCTGGATGTCGACCCGCAGCAGGCTGTGCAGGGCCATGCCTGCGACGAGCGCCTGGGCCAGCACCACGCCTGCCGGCAGGGCCAGCTTGCCGGCAAGGCGGGCCGGCCGGCTGAAGGCCTGCGCTTCCTGCGGCAGCACCCGGGCGTGGAGCAGGAAGGCGGCGATCCCGGCACCCAGCCACAGCGCGGCGGCGAGCACATTGGGGGCGAAGCTGCTGCCGCTGTTGGCGACGGGGGCTACGCGCTCCACCCGCGGCTCTACCGAGCGCGCTAGCCCGAGTGGATTGCCGGCGGGCCAGGGCAGGCTGGCGGGCAGCGCGCTGGCCAGCTGCTCGATGCCGACGGCCAGGCGCTGCGCACCACCGGCTACCTGGCGACTGGCACCGGAAACCCGCTGCACGCCGTGGCTCAGCTGGCCGGCGCCACTGGAGAGTTCGTCGAGCTGCTGATCCTGGGGCAGTACCCGCACCATGGTCTGGATGCCGCTGCCCACTTGCTGCATGCCCTGGGTAAGGGCGTCCACGCCGCTTCTGAGCTGCAGGGCTCCGTCGGCCAGGCGCTGCTCTGCTTCGGTGGCGGCGGTCAGGCCGTGATCAACGCGCGACAGGCCGCCGGCCAGCTGCGCCACGCCCTGGCTGACGCTGGCCGGGATGAACAGACTCTCTTCGAATTCATCCTTGAAGGCCAGCAGGCCGGAGTTGAGCTGGCTGGCGCCGCGCTGCAGGGCGAAGAGTCCGTTGCCGAACTCCTCGTGACTGCTGGCGAGCCGTTCGGCGCCACTGGCAAGGCGCTGCAGCTCGGTGCTCGGTGGCAGGGCTGCGTCCATGGTCTTGAGGCCGCTGCCGAGCTGCTTCACGCCCGAGGTGAGCTGCGCCACGCCAGCGTTCAGGCGGCTACCGCCAAAGGCCAGATCCCGTGCTCCGCTGGCTGTTTGGCCGGCCCCCTGGCTGAGTTGCCGGGCGCCTTCGCGCAGGCTCTCCATGTGCTGGCGGAATTCGCCGAAGCGCAGATGCGCCTCCTGCGCTGTCGCAATCACGCGCTGCCAGCGCTGGGCATTGAGTTCTTCATTGATCTTGTGGCCGAGGGTTTCGGCGAAGTGGCGGGCGAGCAGCGCGCCCTGATAGTTGTTGCCTTCAGAGGCGTGGATCAGCGGTTGCCCGGCGCCGGGCTGGCTGCCTGGCAGGCTGACGGCACTGAAATCGGCTGGCAGGATCAGCGCAAAGGCCAGCTGACCGCTGCGCACGCGGGCGAGGGCGGTCTCGGCATCCGGTATTTCGAGATAGCCGAAGCGCCGCTCCGCACGCAGCGCAGCCACGACTTCCTGACCGAGATTGATGCTGTGCCCCTGCTGGCGCGCGCCGCGATCGAGATTGACCAGCGCTACGCGCAACTCGCCGGTGTGGGCACCCGGATCCCAGACGCTGGCAAGGTAGATCACCAGATACAGTGCCGGGATCACCATCACCACGGCTGCGGCCAGCAGCATGCGCGGGTAGCGGGTGAAGAAGCACAGCTCGATGCGGGCGAGAGCGAGGGTCTGGGTGAGCAGATTCATGATCGGCAGCCGGGGGCGGAAACAGGAGCGGGGCGTCGCCATGCGCAGGCGTCTGGTCTGCTAACGGCCCTGGCGGCCTTGCCCTGAAGCGCACCGAGGGGCTGCCCGAAGGACAAGAAAAAGCCCCGCACGCGGCGGGGCTTGAGGGACAGGCTGTGCCGGGCTTAACTGCGCGGCTTGGGCAGCAAGAGGTTCAGCGCGATGGCGACCACACCACACAGGCTCACTCCCTGCAGCACGAAACTGCCGATTTCCACACTGAAGGCGCCGATGCCCAGCACCAGCACGGTGGACACGATCACCAGATTGCGCGGCTGTTCCAGATCGGTGCGATCGCTGATCAGGGTCTTCAGGCCAATGGCGGCGATCGAGCCGAAGAGCAGGATCATGATGCCGCCCATCACCGGTGCCGGGATGGATTGCAGGATGGCGTTGAACTTGCCGACGAAGGCCATCGCGACGGCGAGGCCGGCCGCCCAGGTCATGATCACCGGGTTGAAATTGCGGGTCAGGGTCAGGGCGCCGGTCACTTCGGCATAGGTGGTAATCGGCGGGCCGCCGACCAGGCCGGCAAACAGCACGCCGAGGCCGTCACCGGCGAGGGTGCGATGCAGACCCGGCTGTTCGGTGTAATCCTTGCCGGTGATGCCGCCCACGGCAATCACGTTGCCAACGTGTTCGATGGCCGGCGCCAGCGCGACCGGCAGCATGAAGAGCACGGCCGAGAGGTTGAATTCAGGGGCCACGAAATTCGGCAGGGCGAACCAGGGCGCGGCCGCGATCTTGCCGAAATCCACATAGCCCAGGACGGCCGCCAGAGCGTAGCCGACTCCCACGCCGATCAGGATCGGGATCAGTTTGAGGAAGCGATGGGCGAAAATCGATACGATGATGGTGGTGCCCAGCGATACGGCGGCGAGCAGCAGCGAGGGGCCGTAGCCGATCGGATTGTCCTTGCCCATGGCCATGTTCACCGCTACACCGGCCAGGGCGAGGCCGATGACCATGATGATCGGGCCGATCACCACCGGCGGCATAAATTTGTGCACGATGCCGGCACCGTGGCGGGCGATCAGGCCGGCGAAGAGGAAGTACATCACGCTCACACAGGCCAGCGCGCCCATCGTGGCGGGCAAGCCCCAGTGCTGGGTGGCATAGATGATTGGGGCGATGAAGGCAAAGGAAGAGCCGAGGAAAATCGGCACCTGGCGGCGGGTGACAAGCTGGAACAGCAGGGTGCCCACCCCGGCGCCGAGCAAGGCCATGCTCGGATTCAGGCCGGTCAGCAGGGGCACCAGGACCAGTGCGCCGAAGGCGACGAAGAGGATCTGGGCCCCGGAAATGGCTTGGCGCCAGACCGGTCCGTTGTGGGAGGGGGTGTCTTGCATGCTGGGCTTGCTCCTGTAAAAAAACGCGGCTGCAACCGCGAGTGGAGGGAAATAGTGCGAAAGGCTGCGAATTGTTTGCGATTTTGCCAAAAAAATCAGTATCTTCAGTTCAGCGTGAAGACAAGTTCTGAGCGAATGCAAACGGGTGTGACATGTTTCGTGGCGGATGATAAGTTGCCGCCCTTTCGGGCAAGGTAGTGTGAAACAATCGGCCGGAAAACAAAAAAATTACATGGCTTGGAGGCAGATCAAAGATGGCAATAACAGGTGACCAGCGGCTCCTTAAAAGGATCAACCGCATGGCCTTGGTCCGGTTGGTGCGCGCGCGCCCCGGGCTCTCGCGTGCAGAACTGGCGGTGGAGACCGGGCTGACCAAGTCCACCGTGAGTCTGCTGGTGCAGGAACTGGTGGACGAAGGCTGGCTGCGCGAGGAGGAGGTGCTGGTCACCGGCGCCATCGGCCGCCGCCCGACCCCGCTGCGGATCGACGGGCGCCGTCTGGCCCTGATCGGTGCCGAGCTGGCGGTGGGCAAGCTGTGCGTGCTGGGCATGTCGCTCGATGGCGAGATCCTGCACCGCCTGGAGGAGAGCTTCAGCAGCAGCGAGCGGCCGGGCGAAATTCTCGGCACGCTGGCCGGTATGCTGGCCGACATGGTGGGCTGCCTGCGTGGTGAAGGGCGTGGCCTGCTCGGTATTGGCGTGGCCCTGCCAGGCGCCGTGCAGGAAGCGGATGGCCTGCTGGTGGTGGCGCCGAACCTCGGTTGGCGCAATGTGCCGGTGCGCGACGAGTTGCTGCGCGTGCTGGGCAGCCGTGGCCTCGCTGACCTACCGTTGTGGGTGCAGAACGATTGTGATGTGGCCGCTCTGGGCGAAGTGGAGTTTGCCGCCGGTGAGATGGGCGATCCGCTGCTCTTCATCGGCCTCGGCATCGGTGTGGGCGCCGGGGTGGTGGTGGGCGAGCGCCTGCTGCTGGGCCGCCGCGGCTTTGCCGGCGAAGTCGGGCACATCCAGCTGCAGGCCGATGGCCCGCTCTGTTCCTGTGGCCGGCATGGCTGCGCCGAATCCTATTTCGGTCTGCAGTCGCTGGCCAATGCGCAGCACTGCAGCGTGCCCGAGCTGTTCGAGCGAGCCCGCAATGCGGATCCGGAAACCGTCAAGGCGCTGCAGACCGCAGGCCAGCGCCTGGGCCTGCTGATCCACAATCTGTGGACCACTCTGGACCCAGCCATGATCGTGCTGGGCGGCTCGGCCACCGAACTGGGGCAGGCCTTCCTGAACTCGGCGCGGCGTAGCTTCGATGCTCTGGCGCAGGCCGCCGGCCTCGAAATGCCGGTGCTGCAGCCCGCGCGTTTCGGTGCCCAGGCGGTGCCGGCCGGCGCCGCTGCGCTGGTCTTGCACAAGCTGTTGTTGCCGCTCTGAATCAGTGCAGCATCGGTCCCGGTGATCTTGTCGCCGGGCTGAGCTGCAGGAGCACCACTTCACGATCCTGCAGCACGACCAGGCCCGGCTGGCGATCATCGCCGGTGACGCTGTACTCGAAGGCGTAGCTGCGCTGCAAGGTCAGCCGGCCGGCAGCATTGCGCACCCAGCGCAGGCCGCGCTGGGCCACGCTGTCGTCCAGAAATTGCAGGTTCTCGCGGGCGCAGGCAGCCCGTGCTGCGGCTACGCCGAACTCGCGCGCATGCGCCGAATCCTGCCAGTACCAGCCGAGCGCACACAACGCCAGCAGAGCGATAAGGCTTTCAATCATGTCTTGTCTCCAGTGCGTCCGGAATTCTGGCAGGCATGCACGCCGGCCAGCACACCGCTGATCAGCAGCAGGATTCCCGTAGCGGTCAGCAGGCCCGGCGCTTCGCCGCGCCACAGATAGGCATAGAGCAGGGCGGCGAGGGTTTCGAAAACGATCAGCTGGCCGCTCAGGGTGGTCGGCAAGAGGCGGCTGGCGCGATTCCACAGCAAGGTGCCGAGCCACGAGGCGAGCAGGCCGATGGCCAGCATCAGGCCCACATAGAGTGCCGGGCGCGGGCCCAGAGGCTGGCTAAAGCTGGCTCCACCAATTTGCCACCCCAGGCTGCCAGCCATGCCCAGCAAGGCCAGCGGCAGGGTGGCAAGGCCCTGGGCCGTGGCCCAGGTGCTGGAGGCGAGCGCCGGGTGACGCTTGAGCCAGCGCGCGTTGCGTAGCGGATACCAGGTCCAGCAGGCCAGCGCCGCCACGGCCAGGACCAGACCGCTGCCGTGCGGGCCGCTATCGCCGGTGGGGAGCTCATGCAGGCGGGCCAGCAACAGGCCGCTGCCGATCAGCACCAGGGAAGGCAGCAGACGCAGCCAGGGTAGGCGCTCGCGCAGGTTGGCAACGATCGCAATCACCAGCGGCAGGGTGCCGATGATCAGCGTCGGCAGAGGCACGCCACTGCGCTGGATGGCGGCAGCCAGACACAGGTAGTAGAGGATGTTGCCGATCAGGGCCAGCTCGAAGGCGGCCAGCCAGTCCGCCCGGCTGAGGGTCGCGAGCCGGCGGCGGTCGCGCCAGGCGAGCGGCAGGCAGACCAGACCGAAGGCGAGATAGCGGCCGAAGGCGAGCAGGGCGGGCGGATAATCGGCGAGGATCGCCGGAGTGATGAACACCAGGCCCCATAGAACGCCGGCACCCAGCGCACAGAGGAGGCCCTGGAACAGGGAGGATGCGAGCATCGGCCGAGTATAGCTGCAGCGCCTCCGTGTGACTCAGTGTGGCAAAGTTGGCAGCAATACAACGCTGCCTGCTGCCCACCTTGCGAAACACAGTAGAGTTACGCCCGCATGAATCTGGCGGTAGAAGCGGCACCATGAACGAAGACACTCCCTGCGGCACGAAGCGGATCATCGACGGCGTCGAGCGGGTCTATTACTACGGTTACTGGATCAAGACCTACGAGGCCCCGGCGAGTACGCTGGACGCCAAGAAGCGCCTGATCGAGGCCCTCACGCGGCGACTGTTCAACCACGTCGAGCACGGCATCAACATCCCGGGCCGGCGCCTGGGTGAGGCGCGTGCGGCTTTCGAGGCCGAGACCGATCCGGAACTCAAGCGTGTGAAGGGCGCCATGCTGGCGGGCGCGCTGTTCAACCGCGCCACCGACATCTTTACCAAGCTGGTCGATCTGCAGGCGGTGGGCGTGGAGATCGCTACCGATAACGCCCTGATGCGCGAATGCGGGCGCTGCCTGCAGGATGCGCTGCAACTGGGCCGCACGGTGCAGCACCGCAGTGGTGACGAAGGCATCGACGAGCTGTGGGGCGAGCCGTTCAAGGCTTTCTCGATTCCGGTCGAGGCCTTCTACGAGAGTCGCTACAACAAGATTGCGGCGGCAATGCGGGATATCGATGCGATCGCCAATGCCCTGTCGGCCAGTTTTGTCGATCGCCCGATGTTTGCCGGGGTGGACAAGCTGGCGGCCGCATACGCGGAAACGGCTCGCATCAAGAGCGAGGTGTTACGCACCGATGCCGACATTTTCGATGTGTGGGCGCGTTTCGCGGTTGCCGGCGAGCGCTTGTGGGATTTCAGCCCGGTCCTGCCCGAGTATGCCAATGAGCGCGTGGTGCTGGAGGCCGAGCATGGCGTGCGCCTGATTCGCCAGGCTCGCGACCTGATTTCGGACATTACCCGCGCCCGCGTGTCGATGCCCAAGAGCACCGAGGAATTCGCCGAGCGCTGCGCTGAGTTTGCGCGCCGCAACCTGCGCCAGGACCCGCTCTGAGCCGCGTTCCGCTCAGGACAATGGTGCTGCACCCGAGGCGTGCGCCGCATGGCGCGCGACCGACACCGCCTGCCACAGCCGCTCCAGCGCGGCGGCCGCGCCACAGCGCCAGCGCACATTGGCGTGGCGGCTCACTTCCGTATCGCCTGGATTGATTTCCACCGCCAGCGCGCCGAAGTGGCGGGCCGCCGTGAAGGGCTGGGCGATATAGGGGAAGACGCTGGTGGTGCCGATCGAGAAGACCAGATCGAAGCCGTCCTGCAGGACCTTTTCGAGCCGCTGGATGGCCGGGCGCGGCAGGGCTTCGCCGAACAGCACCACGGCCGGGCGCAGGTGCCCCAGGCAATGCGGACAGGGCGGCGGCAACTGCTTGAAACGGCTGTAGTCAGCCACCGTTTCGTGGTGGCTGCAATGCACGCATTCGAGCTCGAACAGATCGCCGTGAATCTCGATCAGGTCGCGGCTGCCGGCCTGGCGGTGAAAACCGTCGATGTTCTGCGTCAGCACCGTGGTCGGTACCAGTTCCTGCATCGCCGCGATCACCTTGTGCGCAGCATTGGGTTGCGCGCCGCGGCAGTTGGCCTCGATGGCGGCCAGATGCTTCCAGGTAATTGAAGGCTCGGCTTCCATGACTTCACCGGAGAGCGCGACTTCGATCGGCAGGCCGTCGTCGGTGTGCTGGTCGTTGTAGAGCCCGCCGATGCCGCGGTAGGTCGGCAGGCCCGAGTCTGCCGAGATGCCGGCGCCGGTGATCACCAGCACGCGTTTGGCGGCCAGCAGACGGGTGACCACCGTATTCAGATCCGGCAGATCGAGGCTGTCGTGAAGCGGATTCATCCTGTCTTCCTTTTCAGGGCAAGGGCGAGCATGGCTCCGAACAATACGCTGGCCAGCCCCGACGAGGCGACGGCGGCGATCCAGAACCCGGCCAGGCCCAGCGGCTCACTCCAGCCTTGATAGCAAAGCCACCAGCCGCCGGCGAGGCCTACGCCCCAGAAGCTCAGGATGTGGCCGAGCATCGGCAGGGTGGTGATCTTCAGACCGCGCAGGGCCTGGGCGGCGATGGTTTGGGCGGCGTCGCAGAATTGATACAGCGCGATCAGCACCACCAGGCCCAGCGCCATGGCCTGCACGGCCGGGTCCGGCACGAAGCCGCGTACCAGCGGTCCGGCGAAGAGCCACAGCAGCAGGCCAATCACGCTGGAGATGCTGCAGCCCAGGAAAAGCCCGGTCAGCGCGGTGCGGCGCACGCGCGGCCAGTCCTGCGCGCCCGCGGCCTGACCCACCAGCGCCAGGGTGGCAATCGAGATCGAGAGCGGCAGCATGTAGCAGGTGCCGGCAAAGTTGCCGAGCAGGCGGTTGGCGCCGATGGCTTCGGCACCGAGCGAGGCAACCAGCAGGCCGATCAGCGCGAAGCTGCTCATCTCCACGAACATCGACATGCCGATCGGTAGGCCCAGCTTCAGGTGCTCGGCGAGCTGTTTGAATTGCGGACGCTGCCAGCCACGCAAGAGATGCAAGTCGCGACTTACCTTCGAGCGGGCCAGATAGAGCAGCCCGGCGATGGCCAGCAGGCTGGTGTTGATCGCAACCGAGGCGGCGCAGCCGACGGCTCCTAAAGCTGGGAGTCCGAGCCAGCCGAAGGCCAGGGCCGGGGCCAGCAGGGCGTGACTGATGGCGTTCGCCAGACCCAGGAACATCAGCGCGCGCGGCCGCCCGAGTGCATTGAGCATGCCGCCGCAGGCGCGGTAGATCAGGGTGCCGGGTAGGCTCAGGGCGAGGATGAAGAGATAGGCGCGGGTGCGCTCGGCCACTTCCGGGCTCACCGCGTTCATGCGCAGCAACCAGTTGGGCGTGGCGAGAATCGCGAAGCAGCCCAGCGCCAGCAGTGCGCACAGCATCAGGCCGTGCTGGAAGGTGGCGGGCAGGCGCTGAAACTCTTTTGCGCCGACCTGATGCGCGGCGATCGGGGTGAGCCCTTGCACCACGCCGGCGGCGGCCAGCATCACCGAGATGTAGAGACCTGAGCCGATGCCCACGGCGGCCAGATCCACCGTGTTCACGCGGGCACTGATCAGGGTGTCGACCAGCGTGGTGCTCATCGAGGCGAGCTGGGCGATCAGGATCGGTCCGGCATGGGCGAGGATCGCCCGATACAACGAGTTACTGCGGCTCATGCCGCAGCCGTTGTTGTTGCTGTGCGGTGGGCGCGCCACTTGCCGCGCCAGTAGAGGCCCGCCAGAAAGGCGAGGGTCGCGGCACCCATGAACCAGAAGGCGACCGCCTGCCAGAAACCATAGGGGTCAGAGGCCAGTGGGTATTGCTGGCCCAGACCGCGAAAGCCGATGTAGCCGGTAAGGATGGCTTTGACGGGTGGGTAAAGTGCGGCCAGCGTTGGAAGGAAGCTCAACAACAGGGCGAAGCTGATCGCCAGCGTATCGCTGAAGGGCTGTTGGCGGCTGCGCGGGGCGAAGCGCGCTTCGACGCGCAGGAACAGGGCGGCCAGGCCACAGGCCAGAAAGGCCAGCGGGCCGGCAGCGAGGATCAGCCCCCAGAGGCCGGCCATCAGCATGAAACTTCCGGAGCCGAGGGTGATCAGAAAAGACCACAAGGGCTTCATGAAGAGTACGCAGGGCAGGGTCAGCAGCAGAGCCAGCAGGGCGAAAAGGCCCCAGCGGCGGGACTTGCGCAGCAGCAGATCGCCGCGCAAAGGGGTGGGCAAGGCGGTGTCGGTCATGCCGCAAGTGTACGGTCAGGAGGCTCGCCAGGGAAGGGCGACATCCGGCTACATTGGCGGATTGCGGGCAGCTATGCTGATGCTGTGATTTTGTAATTAGATCAAAAACCTTTTTTGCGATAGTGTCATCGTATGGGTGCTGACAGTTCTACTGGTCGCACATCCCCTGTTTCAATTCATCACTCAGGAGTCACGTCATGAAAGCCAAGAAAAGCACGCCCGTGAGCAAGATCGATATCGGCATTTCCGAGAAGGACCGCGTTGCGATTGCAGGCGGCCTCTCCAAGCTGCTTGCCGACAGCTTCACTCTCTATCTGATGACCCACAACTTCCACTGGAACGTGACTGGGCCGATGTTCAACAGCCTGCATGTGATGTTCATGGGCCAGTACACCGAGCAGTGGAATGCGCTGGATATCATCGCCGAGCGTATCCGGGCCCTGGGCGTGAAAGCCCCGGGCAGCTATGCCGATTACGAGAAGCTGACCACCATTCCCGCTGTGAAGGGCGAGCCCAAGGCCATGGAAATGGTGGCCCTGCTGGTCGCTGCGCAGGAAGCTACCGCCCGTACCGCGCGTGGTTTGCTGGATCTGGCTGACAAGGCCAATGACCAGCCGACCATGGATCTCTTGACCCAGCGCCTGGATCTGCACGAAAAGACGGCCTGGATGCTGCGCACCCTGCTCGAAGAGTGAGCCGGCAAGCTAGCTGAAAAGGCGCTCCTGCGGGAGCGCCTTTTTTATGTGTGCTGCTTCAAACCGGCAGTTCGGCTGATTCCTTGATTTCTTCCATCACCACATAGCTGCGGGATTCCACAGCCTTCGGCAATTTGAGGAGGATGCGCCCGAGCAGGTCGCGATAGTCGCGCATGTCCGGAATGCGAGCCTTGATCAGGTAATCGAACTCCCCAGCGACAAGATGGCATTCAAGCACTTCTGGCACGAAACTCAGGGCTTGCTTGACTGAGTCGAAGATCTCGGCGGATTTTTGCGCCAGACGCAATTCCACGAAAACCAGCACACGCAGCCCGAGCGCCTCGGGGTCGATCCGGGCGTGGTAGCCGGTGATGACCCGGCTGCGTTCCATACGCTTCACCCGCTCGCTCACCGGAGTGGCCGAGAGGCCCACGCGCTGGGCCAGCTCAGTGATCGGCAGGCGCCCTTCGCGTTGCAGGACGGCGAGAATTTTGCGGTCAGCCTTGTCGAGTTCGATCATTCACTGCTTACCTGGTTGTCAGGGCAAATTGTGCTCTGTATTCACTGCGAATCACCAATATTAAAGCGATATTCACTTGAATGGTGTTCCTAAGATTCACCTATCGACTGAAGCAATTCTGCGCGGCCGAAAGAGACTGATCTGATAGGCAGTCATCGTGAGCAACTGGGAGAGAAATCATGCGGGTAGGCGTAGCGAGGGAAATCAAAAACCATGAATACCGGGTCGGCCTCACGCCGGCCTCGGTGCGCGAGTTGGTCGCGCAAGGACATGAACTGCTGGTGGAGCAATCTGCTGGCCTCGGTATCGGAGCCGCCGATGCGGACTATCAGGCGGCCGGCGCACGAATTGTTTCCACCGCTGCCGAGCTGTTTGCCACGGCGGACATGATCGTCAAGGTGAAGGAGCCTCAGCCGGCCGAGTGCGCCATGTTGCGACCGGGCCAGATCCTGTTCACTTACCTGCACCTCGCGCCGGATCCCGAGCAAGCCAAGGCGCTGCTGGCCAGCGGCGCAATCTGTGTGGCTTACGAAACTGTGACCGCTGCGGATGGCAGCCTGCCGCTGCTGGCGCCAATGTCTGAAGTGGCCGGGCGCATGAGTGTGCAGGCCGGCGCGCACTGCCTCGAAAAGGCTCAGGGCGGGCGCGGCGTGCTGTTGCCGGGCGTGCCGGGCGTGTTGCCGGGCAAGGTGGTGATTCTGGGTGGCGGCGTGGTCGGCAGCAATGCCGCGCTGGTGGCCGCCGGCATGGGCGCGGACGTGACCGTAGTGGATCGCAGCCCTGCCGTGCTCAAGCGTGTCGCCGCGCAGTTCGGCACCGCGGTCAAAACCCTGCATTCGACGCGCGAGGCACTGGAGGCGGCAGTCTGCGCGGCCGATCTGGTGATCGGTGCGGTGCTGGTGCCGGGCGCTGCGGCGCCGCGTCTGATCAGCCGCGAGCTGCTCAGCCGCATGCAGCCGGGCTCGGTGATTGTCGATGTGGCCATCGACCAGGGCGGCTGCTGCGAGACCTCGCATGCGACCACACATGCCGAACCGACCTATGTGGTGAATGACGTGGTGCACTACTGCGTGGCCAACATGCCTGGCGCGGTGGCCCGCACTTCCACCTACGCGCTGAATGCTGCGACCCTGCCTTTTGCCATTGCATTGGCTGGCAAGGGCTGGAAGCAGGCCTTGAAGGACGATATCCATCTGCGTCACGGCCTGAACGTGTGCGAAGGCAAGCTGACCTGCAAGGAAGTGGCTGACGCGCTGGTGCTGCCATATACGGCTGCCGAAAGCGTGCTGCAGTAAGGCCTGAGGCTGGGGGCGACGTCTGCGTCGCTCCCGCGAGGATGTGGCCGCCGGGCCGAGGAATACCCGCCCGGCTTGCCCACCGGCGCTGGCTTGGGCATAGTCGCGCCTCCCTTGGTTTCAAGCGCGTCTGCATCATGCTGCCCTCGATCGAACTCCGTATTGCCTCCGAACTCGCTGCTCAGCCGCGTCAGGTCATCGCCGCCATCGAGCTGCTCGACGGTGGGGCTACCGTGCCCTTCATCGCGCGCTACCGCAAGGAAGTCACCGGCGGGCTGGACGACACCCAGCTGCGCACGCTGGAAGAGCGCCTGGGCTATCTGCGCGAGCTCGAAGAGCGGCGTGGCGCGGTGTTGGCGAGCATCGAGGAGCAGGGCAAGCTGACGCCGCAACTGCGCGCCGACGTGGAGAACGCCGAATCCAAGCAGCGCCTCGAAGACTTGTATCTGCCCTACAAGCAGAAGCGCCGCACCAAGGCCCAGATCGCCCGCGAAGCCGGCATCGAGCCGCTGGCGGACGCGCTGCTCGCAGATCCGACCCAGAAGCCGGAAGAAGTCGCCGTGCAGTACCTGAATGTGGACGCCGGCTTTGCCGACGCCAAGGCCGTGCTCGATGGCGCACGCCAGATCCTGATGGAACGCTTCGCCGAAAACGCCGAGCTGGTCGGCAGCCTGCGCGAGTATGTGAGCGAGCATGGCGTGGTGCGCGTTGAAGTGGCCGAGGGCAAGGAGAACGACAGCGAGGCGGCCAAGTTCCGCGACTATTTCAGTTACAGCGAGAAGCTCGGCAACATCCCTTCGCACCGCGCGCTAGCGCTGTTCCGTGGCCGCAATGAAGATTTCCTGCGCGTGAAGCTGGCGCTGGATACCGATCCGGAGGACGGTTCGCGCTCGTCCGAGCCGAACCCTTGCGAGCGCAAGATCATGGTTGCCGCTGGCATAAAAGATCAGGGCCGCGCCGCTGACAAGTGGCTGGTTGATACCGCACGCTGGACCTGGAGCGTGAAGCTGGCGCTCTCCATGGATCTGGACCTGATGGGCAAGCTGCGCGAGCGCGCCGAGGAAGAGGCGATCCGCGTCTTCGCCCAGAATCTGAAGGCCTTGCTGCTCGCCGCACCCGCTGGAGCCAAGACCACCATGGGCCTCGATCCCGGCATCCGCACCGGCGTGAAAGTGGCGGTGGTGGATGCCACTGGCAAGCTGCTGGAAACCGCCACGGTCTACCCGCACGAGCCGCGCCGCGACTGGGACGGCTCCCTGCATACGCTGGCAAAGCTGGTCGAGAAACACGGCGTGCAGCTGATCGCGATTGGCAACGGCACCGCCAGCCGCGAGACCGACAAGCTCGCGGGCGAAGTCATCAAGCGGGTGGCCCCGGCCAAAGTAACGAGCATCGTTGTGTCGGAGGCCGGCGCCTCGGTGTATTCGGCTTCCGAACTGGCGGCCAAGGAATTCCCTGAGCTGGACGTGAGCCTGCGCGGCGCGGTGTCCATCGCCCGCCGCCTGCAGGATCCGCTCGCCGAGCTGGTGAAGATCGAGCCCAAGGCCATCGGCGTCGGCCAGTACCAGCACGACTTGAATCAATCCAAGCTCGCGAAGTCGCTCGACGCGGTGGTGGAAGACTGTGTGAATGCCGTTGGCGTAGATGTGAACACCGCCTCCGCCGCGCTGCTGACGCGCATCTCGGGCCTGAACTCCACGCTGGCGCAGAACATCGTCGCGCATCGCGATGCCAACGGCGCCTTTGCCAGCCGTGCCGCGCTGAAGAAAGTGCCGCGCCTCGGCGACAAGACCTTCGAGCAGTGCGCGGGCTTCCTGCGCGTGACCGATGGCAGCAACCCGCTCGATGCCTCGGCGGTGCACCCGGAAGCCTATCCGGTGGTCGAGAAGATCCTCGCCGACGTGCAGAAGAAAGCACGCGAGCTGATCGGGGATTCGGTCACGCTGAAGAACCTGGATGCGCGCAAATACACCGACGAGCGCTTCGGCCTGCCCACGGTGCAGGACATCCTGCGCGAGCTGGACAAGCCCGGCCGCGACCCGCGCCCCGAGTTCAAGACGGCTTCATTCCGCGAAGGCGTGGAAGCCCTCAAGGATCTGGAGGCGGGCATGCTGCTCGAAGGCGTGGTGACCAACGTCACCGCCTTCGGCGCCTTTGTCGACATCGGCGTGCATCAGGATGGCTTGGTGCATATTTCCGCGCTGTCGAACCGCTTTGTGAAGGATCCGTCCGAGGTCGTGAAGGCCGGTGACATCGTCAAGGTGAAGGTGGTCGAGGTCGACCTGCAACGCAAGCGCATCGCGCTGACCATGCGCCTGTCGGACGAAGTTGTGCGCAAGCCGGCGGGTGAGCAGCCTGGCCGCGATGCACCACGTGGCAGGCCGCAGCAGGCGGCCCGGCAGGAAAAGGCGCCTGCGAACAATGCGCTGGCGGCCGCCTTTGCCAAGGCGCGGCGCTGAAAGATCTCAAGCCGGATAAGCAGAAATACGGACTATCGTCCCCCGTTGTTTAATGTAGCCTTTCAACTAATTATTGGCTGGTTTTCGGGGGAGTCGCGCAAGGCTTGTATCGCGCGATTTGGAGGCGTATCAGGGGTTCTTGCGGCGGCAGTTTTTCGGTGTTCCGAAAGCCTGTGCTCAGGCGGCTCCTGGCTGCAATCGGGAGTGAGACATGAAAAACAAAGGGATGCCGGCAGGGGCCGCAGCACTCATCTGTGCGTTGGTATTGGGCGCTTGCGGGGGCGGTGGTTCAGATGCTGGCGGTTCCAGCGCCGGCACGAATAGCAGCGCAGCGGGGGCTTCCTCAGGGGCGGCAGTCAGCAGCACGAGCAGCAGTGCCGTAGCGTCGGGGGCGAGCAGCCAGTCGGCTTCCTCTGCGGCGAGCGTGGCGGCTTCGTCCGCAGCCGTGAGCAGCGGTGCGAGCGGTGAGAATCTGAGTCTGCAGGTGCCGCCGCTGGCCTATGACGACAGCAGTCTGACCCTGGTGTGGAAGAAGCCGGCGGACTACAGCGCCCTGGCTGATTTCAACGTCTACATGAATGGCAGCAAGCTGGGTAGCGCCGCTGCCAACAACACGCTCAACTCGCCGGCCAAGCCCTATATCGACCAGTTCTACGCGGCCGATACGGCGGGTTTTCACGTCAAGGTACTGTTCCACAACTTCAAGGTTACGGGCCTTGCACCGGACACGGCCTACACTTTCACCGTGCGCGCGGTGGATGCGGCGGGCAAGGAGTCAGCCGACAGTCAGCCGCTCACGGTGCGCACGGCACCCGCCTATACGCGGATTTATGACGTCTCCAAACTCGGTGCGATGGGTGATGGCACGACGCTCAACACCAGTGTCATCCAGGATGCCATCGATACCTGCGCCGCCGGCTCTAGCTCCGCTTACGGCTGCAAGGTGCTGATTCCGGCGGATGCGGCCAGCGGCAAGGTCTTCCTGACCGGGGCCTTGTTCCTCAAGAGCAACATGACGCTGGAGATCGCAGAAGGCGCCACCCTCAAGGGGTCGGCGGACTCGGTGGATTACCCGCTGGCCAAGGGCTATCAGCTCTACAGCTATTTCACCAACAGCACTGATGATCGTCGTCCTCCGTCGCTGCTCAATGCCTTGAGTCCTGCGCACATGAACGGTACTGCAGCACTTGTCGACCACAATGGTTACGACGAAACGCGCGGCGTGTTCCAGAACATCCGTATCACCGGCAAGGGCACGCTAGATGGCAATGGCTGGACACGCTCTGCCACCGACACCACCGATGAGCTGGGCAATGGTCTTGCCAATTTCGCCGGTGGCAGTGCCAGCAAGGTGGCCAGCCTGGGCATCCTTGCCAAGAGCCAGCTGGCGGCTACCGGGGCGACGGTAGGCAGCACGGCGCACGATAACTACTACAGCAATCGTCGCTCCAGCCTCGCCACCTTCCGCGGAGTGCGCAACATCTATCTGGGCGAGCTGAAGCTGACTAATCCGGCCTATCACGGCGTCATGTTCCTGGAGAGCGAGAACATGGTGTTCGCTAATACCGTGACCCAGACCTTCGACATCAACAATGCTGATGGTGTCGAGTTCGGCAATAGCGACAACGCCTTCGTGTTCAACAATTTCGTCGATAGCGGAGATGACAACATCAACTTCGCGGCCGGCCAGGGCAAGAACTACGAGGGTGTCACGCCGCAGCAGAATGCCTGGATCTTCAACAACTATCTGCGCGAAGGGCATGGCGGGGTGGTGGCGGGTAGCCATACCGGTGCCTGGATCCAGGACATCCTGGCCGAAGACAACGTGATGTTCCTCACTGACAACGGCCTGCGCATGAAGAGCACGCCGGCTACCGGAGGCGGCGCGCGTCGGGTGGTGTTCCGCGACAACGCCATGCGCAACGTTGGCACCAAGAATTCGGTGACGATCAGTGGCCGCACGCTCAGCAACAATACCAACGGCAATCCCTTCATCTTCACCCTGGCTTACTCGGCGGGCAGCAATGTGTTCGACAAGGCCAGTGCCTCGGCGCAGTTCCGTGACATCACGATCCGTAATGTGACGGTGGATAACGTCAGCACCAGCAGCGGTGGCGCCATGATCAAGGTTGATGGCTATGACGGGACCGACGCCACGCTGGGCTATGCGGAGACCTTCCAGGAGAACATCCTGTTCGACACGGTGAAGATCACCAATGCCCTGCCGATGAGCATCAGCCGCCTCAAGGACAGTCGCTTCACGAACGTGACGATCACCAACTGGGGCACGGCCACCACCCCCTGGGCGATCGCGAACTCCAGCGGCTTGACTTACTCCGGCGTGACACCTGCCGTGCCCTGAGCCCGCAGCATCTGCTCATCTGAGCCCCGCGCCACCGCAAGGTGGCGCGGGGCTTTTGCTTGTGAGGTCAGGTCTTCCTGAGTGCCTGGGGCGCTGCAAGGCGGTTCAAGTTCGTGCCGGCTGCGTCCGTTATTTCCAGAGTGGGGTGCTGTGCTGCCCGGCCTGCTATGTGACAGGCGTGTGGCACGCGTGCCACGGTCACCAGCAGGGGCGGGCGGCCGGCTTGAATACAGGACTTTGAACATGGTGACGAACAAGAAACCGGTGGCCTATCTCGCCCGCGAGATGGGCGGCGGGGGCATGCCTGACCAATTGCTGGACGGCATCCTGAACGCCACCGAGAAACAGGGCCAGCATCTGGCCGTATTCCGTGGCGGCTATCTTGGCAAGGATGCTGGCGCGGCGATCTACGATCTGATCGGCCCGGCCTATCAAGGCGTGATTTCCTGGGCCTCGTCGGATGCCGACAAGATCACCAGCTGCTATTACGAGCGCTACGGGAAACTGCCGGTGGTGACCCTGACCCTGCCAGTGCCCGCGCGCCCGGTGGTGACGATCGACAGCTATGCCGGCATGCGCCTGATGCTCGATCACATGATCCAGCATCACGGCAAGCGTCGCCTGGCCTTTGCACGCGGCCCTGAGAGCCACCCCTACGCGCGCGAGCGTTATCAGGCCTATCAGGATGTGCTGCGCGAGACGGGGCTCTCGGCAGATCCGCAACTGGTGTCGCCCTGCCTGACCTGGGGCAAGGATCAGGGCGAGATCGTGGTGCGTCTGCTGATCGACGAGCGCAAGCAACGCCCTGGGGCGGACTGGGATGTGCTGGTCTGCGTGAATGACAACATCGCCATCGGTGCGATCGAAGCGCTCCAGGCGCGCGGCATCCGGGTGCCGGAGGATGTAGCGGTCACCGGCTGCAACGATGCTTTCGAGGCCCGCACGGTGACACCGCCGGTGAGCACAGTGGCTCTGCCGGGGGATGCGCAGATCGCCAAGGCACTGGATCTGGTCAATGAGCTGGCCTCCGGCGGGCGTGCCGGGAACGAGGCCAAGCTGCCGGCGCGGCTGGTGCTGGCGCAGTCCTGCGGCTGCTCCTCGCACAATGTGCAGACTGCACTCTCCGGCCTCAGTGCGGCCGGTCAGCCCTTCGGAATGCTGGCGCGGGCGAAGGCGCTGCTGCGCATGTTCGGCTTCTTCAGCCAGGCGAGTGCGGTCGAGGCTATGTGCGCTGCCGTGGATCTGGGGCCGGAAGCCTCGGAGGCTCGCAAGGAGGTAGTCCGCCAGCAGGCTGAAGCGCTGGTGGAGGCCTTCGCCAAGGAGTTTGCCTGGAGTCGCCACCGTGGCGCTTTCATCAAGGCCCTGAATGTGGCGGCCAAGGCTTTTGCCGACAACAAGCTGCAGATCGAAGATCTGCACAACTGCATCTCCGCCTTGCGCAGTCGCCGCCTGCCGAGCCTGTGGTGGCGCGGGCGCATGATTCGCGCCGAGGATATCTGGAGTCAGGGGCGGGTTGCGCTGAGTGAAGCGGCAACCCGCATCCGCGCCGCCGCCAATCTGCGTGCCGTGGCTCAAGAGCGGGCGATCAGCCAGCTGGGGGCCAAGCTGGTCACGACTCACGAGATTCCGGCCATCGTCAAACTGCTTGAGCAGGATATTCCCAAGCTGGGCATCCCTGCCTTCTGCCTCGCCGTGTATGAAGGTGGGCCTGGCTGGGACCGCAAGAGCATTCCCTCTCAGCTCAAGGTGCTGACCTCTTTTGGCAAGTTCGGCAAACGCTTTGAGGGCAGCAAGACCACCCTGGCCTGCGAAGCCCTGTTGCCAGAGTTGCTGGCGGGCAGCAATGAGCGCCTCGCGCTGATGGTGATGCCGCTGCATTTCACCGATACCCAGATCGGCCTTGCCGTGTTCGGTGTGGGCCCGCGTGATGGTGGTGTTTATGAAGCCATCAAGATCCAGCTTTCCAGCTCAATGTTTGGCGCCTTGTTGCGCCAGACGCTGTCGAGCACCCTGGGCATGCTTGAGGAGAAAGTGGCCGCAGTGTCGGTGAATTCCGAGGAGATCAATCACAGCGTGCAGGGCGGCTCGGATGCCATGGAAGGCGTGGCCAGCGCCATGCATGGCATCGCCCAGCATATCCGCGAGGTGATGGATGTGATCCGCAAGGCAGTGGATCTGACCGCCGCGGCCAATCGCGACATGGCGACCCTGCGCGCGCAGTCCGGCGAAATCACCAAGATCCTTGGCCTGATCACCGAGATTGCCGAGCAGACCAATCTGCTCTCGCTCAACGCAGCCATTGAAGCCGCTCGGGCGGGAGAGGCCGGGCGTGGTTTCGCCGTGGTGGCGCAGGAGGTGAAGACCCTGGCGATGAACACCGTGACCTCCTCGGCCAGCATCCGTGCGATGGTCGGTAATGTGCAGGAGAGCACTCAGCTGGTGGTGGGGTCGATGTCCGGCATCAGCGAGATCATGAGCAAGGTGTCGGAGCTGGCGGCCGGGATTTCCAGTTCGATCGTCGAGCAGGAGCAATCGGCCGGGGAGGTCTCTTCGATTCTGGTCGAGGCTGCACTGGGGACTGAAGGCATTGCCAAAGTGCTGGCGGAACTGGATGCGGTGAACAAGAGCGCACAGTTCTGAGAAGCTGCTCACGATCTGGCTGCGAGGCGTGATCAGGGCTCATGCGTTGCTCGGCCTCCTCATTTGTCAACATAAACTCCGGTTCCTGCGCTTCCCCAGCCTCGCCTCTGCTGACGGCCTCTCGCTCCAGATCGTGAATAGCTTCTGAGGTCCGCCGGCCGTCCTGTCGGCAAGGCCCGAACGATCTGGTAATATACGGTTTGTATATAAAACATATATCCGGAGCCGCTAGTGGGAATCGTCAAAATCTCGGAGCAGATGCATGAGAATCTGCGTCTTACCAGTGGGGCCCTGAGCCGCTCCATCAATGCCCAGGCCGAGCACTGGTTGCGGGTGGGCATGCTGGCGGAGCTGAATCCGAATCTGGCTTACGCAGAGATCTGTCAGCTCCTGATCCAGGCTGAGCAGCAAAGCGTGAGTGAGCTGCTGGCAGCCGTTCCGGCGAGGGCAGCATGAAAGCTTCGAAATTTGTGACTATCCGGACGCCTGCCGAGATCGCTCTGGCACGTGAGGCCGGGAAGCTGGCCGCCGATGTCCTGCAGATGATCGGCGAACATGTGCGGGCAGGCGTTACCACCGATGAGCTGGACCGCCTCTGCCACGACTACATCGTCGATGTGCAGAAGGCGATTCCGGCCAATGTCGGCTACCACGGCTACACCAAGACCATCTGCGCTTCGGTGAATCACGTGATCTGCCACGGCATCCCGTCCGACAAGGTGCTGAAGAACGGCGATATCGTGAATATCGATGTGGCCATCATCAAGGACGGCTGGTTCGGCGACACCAGCCGCATGTACTACGTGGGCGAGCCTTCTATCCTGGCCCGGCGTCTGGTCCGCACCACTTACGAGGCGATGCGCGCCGGCATCCAGCGTGTGCGTCCCGGCGCGACCCTGGGCGATGTGGGCTATGCAATCCAGAGTGTGGCCCATCGCGAGGGGTTCAGCGTGGTGCGCGAATACTGTGGCCACGGTATCGGCGATATCTATCACGATGAGCCTCAGGTGCTGCATTACGGCCGCCCCGGCGAAGGTCTGGTGCTTCAGTCCGGCATGGTGTTCACCATTGAGCCGATGATCAACGCCGGCAAGGCGGCCACCACGCTGCTGCCCGATGGCTGGACGGTGGTGACCAAAGACCGCTCCCTTTCTGCGCAGTGGGAGCACATGGTGGCGGTGACTGATGATGGCTTCGAAGTGCTCACGCCCTGGCCGGATGGCTATGGCGACTATTCGCCGATCCAGTCCGCGGGTGTGCCAGCCTGAGCGTGCAGCATTGGCCGGGCCGGGATTGAAGCATGGCCTCATGGGGGCGGCCTCTGGCCGCTTCTGACCCGCTGTCATGATTTCATCCGCTTGCCCGGCAGGAAGCTGCTTTGCGGCGCAAAGCTTTCAATCCAGCGGATACAGCCCCTCGCGGGCTGTGCGCACGATGGCCTCGGCACAAGGATGGGTGATCCGCTTTTGTACCGTGATGGCGTAGCAGGCCTGCTCGATGCCCTCTGCCATGCCAATCAACTCCACCCCGAGTTGCTGACAGAGCATGTCCTTGAGCACCATCGGGGCCGGAAAAATGCCGCGCCCCTTCCCGCCGAAAGCGGCCAGCATGCCTGCGTCGTCAAACTCGGCGACGATGCGAGGACGGATCTTGTGCATGCTGGCCCACTGACGGAACTGACTGCTGACGGCGGAATCCTCCCCCAGCAGCAGGAGCGGCATGGCATGCAAGCGTTGCGGGAAAGGCTTTTCGCGGCAGCGTTCGGCAAGTTCCGGGCGAGCGAAAAAACCCATCTTCGAGGCGCCCAGGCGGTGGCTCCAGGCTTTTACGCTCAAGCCCTGCGGTACCGGGGTATCGGCCAGTACCAGATCCAGCCGGTGCAGGGCCAGCTCGGAGAGCAGGCGATCGATTCGCCATTCGCGGCAGATCGTGCGCACCGGTACATCCATGGCCAGCACCGGCTCCAGCAGGCGCTCGGCAACGGCATTGGGGATGGCATCCGAAATGCCCACCCGGAACTCCATCGGCATGCCTTCTGCAGCCTCGCTGGCGAGCTGCTCCTGCAGTTCTGAGCCGAGCGAAAAGATCTCTTCCGCATAACCCAGCGCCATCCGACCGGCCTCGGTGAGCGCCAGCTTGCGCCCGTCCTTGCGGAACAGGGCCTTACCCAGACGCTCTTCGAGCAGCTTGATCTGCCCGCTGACGGTCTGCGGCGTGGTGTTCAGCGCCTCGGCTGCGCGCAGTACCCCACCGCAGCTGGCCACCTTCCAGAAGTAGTGCAGATGCTTGTAGTTCATGCGGATATTGGCTCCTTGAATGTTCGGTAAAACCGAATATAAAGGCATGAATATTCGAATATACAGGATGGTTTGGCGCCCCTAAAGTGGCTCCATCGCTGATGCGAACAGCGATACAAGCCAAGCCACCAAGGAGATGCATCATGAAACTGGCCATCAAGAAAATCAGCGGCACTCCGCTTGATCATGCCGTCATCGCCCATATCGAGCGCCGTGCCGAGTTCGCGCTGGCGCGCCTGAAGCTGCATGTGCAGCAGGTCCAGGTGGGGCTGATCGACCTCAATGGCCCGCGTGGCGGGATAGACAAGTGCTGCCAGATCCAGGTGAGGCTGGTCGGCGAGCCGGCGTTGGTGGTGGCTGAGACTAGCGATGATTCCTATGCCGCGATCAATCGCGCATTCAGCGTGGCGAGCCATCTGGCGGCGCGCCGCATCGAGCGCCGCAGTCGCCGCCATCCGGAAATGCGCGAGATGCTGCAGGTGCCGGCCATCGTTGGCTGAGAGCGCCGGCGTAGCGCACTGCCGCGCGGGGTGCGTTGCGCACTTCGCTCCCCTAAGGCGAGGAAACACAGGAGAACAACAATGAACCCTTATCTGATTGATAGCCCGCATGCTGTGGCGCGCCTGCTGGCGCTGGCGGTGACCATTGATGGCGTGCCGTCCGATGTCGAGCTGCGCACGCTGGAGCAGCGCGGTGTGCTGCAGGCCCTGAGGCTTAGCCGCGACGATTTTGATGATGTGATGGACGCATTGTGTGCGGATTTACGCCAAAGCACCCCGACGGACCGGCGCGGGTTCAGATCCCTCGGGCGCTCCCAGATTCGCGCCATGCTCGACGAGATCCAGGCCCCGGCCTTGCAGCGCGAAGTAGCGGCCCTGCTGTTTGACATCTTCAGCAGCGACCATCGTCTGGTCCGCGCGGAATCCATCTTGTTGTGGGACGCGCTCGATCACTGGGGCCTGCATCTGCGTGAAGTGAGCGGCCTGATCCGCAGCTCGGCCAGCAGCTCGCGCCTGCTTGATGAAGCCTGTTTCACGCGGCGGGTGGTGCCGGTCTAGCAGGCCTGGTGGTGCAATGAAAAACGGCGACCTTATGGTCGCCGTTGCTGTTTCAGGTGAGTGCTGATCGGTAGATCAGAGGCAGCTCAGGCTGATGCTGTTGATGTAGACCGCTGAGGAAGAGTCGGTGCGGATCTGCAGGAAGGAACCGCCCGTGTAGCTTGCGTTGTCGAGCTTCCAGGTGAAGGTGTTGTCTCCAGCCACGATGCTCGTTGCCGCAACAGAAACAACCACCGAGGTGTTTTTCGTGGTCGTTGTCCCGGTGCTTGAGAGCGTGGACGTAGCATGCGGTGAGTTCCCGGTGCTCGTCGTGTTGTTATCAACGTATACCTGGAAGGTGCTGCCGGTACCTGCCTGGCTTGCGTTGATCGTCAGGGTGCAGGTCTTGCCGATGATGTTGAAAATACCGCCTGGAGTGTAGTTGGCCGGCGAGCCTGTGGGCCCCGTCGTTGTTCCTGTGCCCAGAGCCCCGATTGTGAAACGAGCGCCAGCCAGGGTAATTACGCCACCGGAAACTGTCGGGCTTCCACCTGTCTTTGCATACATCGACACTTCTGTTCCGGCGTCATTGGTGAACTTGGCATAACCAGTCGTGAACAGAGTTGCCGTAGTAGCCAGTGAGAAGTCGTCCGACCACGGATAGGTGATCGTCGTAGCGCTACCCCCACTGGCCGAGCTGGAGGCTGCGGTGCTGCTCGAAGCAGCCGACGAAGCGGCCGAACTGCTGGCAGCGGCAGAGCTGGTGGCCACCGATGAAGCAGCACCACCGCTGGAGGCACTGCTCGAAGAGGAGCCATCCGGCATCTTGCCCGCACCAGCGCCATTCTTGATGAGATCCGGAACGTTCGCCGCATCATCCAGTGTGTAGGCGTAGGGGATCGTGATGGAGGTGGTCGACTTCACATCCGGGCCGGCCGGGTACTCCTTGTTGGTGGCATCGGCCAACCAGGTCACATTCGCCCCGAAGATGTTGCCAGCCACGTCCCAGTAGCCCATCACGTCGGTGTAGAAGGTGCCGATGGGGTTCTTGGCGTTGGTGAAGTAGTTGTTCTCCGCCTTGATTTTGCCGTTCATGCGCGGATTCATACCCGATTCGATGATGCCGTCGTAGTAGTTGTTGAACGAGTGCGCGGTCGCCCAGCGCAGCAGCGGCATGCGTGAATGGAGGTTCTTGTAGTAATTGTGATGGTAAGTGACCGGCCCGTTCTGGTCGTCACTGTCACTGTAACCGACCAGGCCACCGCGGTCGGAGCCTGTGAGAATGGTCCAGGAGAGGGTGACGTACTTGGTGGTGTCCTTCATGTCGAACAATGCGTCGTAACCGTCCGACTCTCCACCTGAGGCTTCGAGTGTGCAATGGTCAACCCACACGTTAGAAACATTCGTTTCCATGCCAATTGCATCACCTCCATTGGAGGTGGGCGAGCCGGATTTCTTCACGTTCTTCACGTGCACATTGCGGATGATGATGTTCTTCGCATCGCGAATGTGGATGCCGATCTGATCGAAGACCGCATTGCTGCCCACACCTATGATGGAAACGTTCTGCACTCCCTTGAGCTGGATGGCGTCTGCCACTGTGTCGCATTGACCGCTTTGCTTGGTGGTGTTGCCGTGATTGATCGTGCCGTTGACCTTGATGATGATCGGGGTGGTCTTGGTGGTGCGATTGCACAGGGCTGCGTTGAATTCGGTACCCGTGGTCACGATGACTTCCGCACCGCCAGCGCCGCCCGTGGTGCCACCATTCTCGGTCGAATAGCCGACCTGTGCGTCGATGAAGTTGCCGCTGCTTGCCGAGGAGCTGGTGGCCGAGGACGCCATGGCGGACGAAGTTGCGGAGCTTGAGGCAATGCTTGAGTTTGTAGAGGAGGATGAAGCCGCAGTAGGTGGTGCTGCACCTACGCTGCTGGCGGCTACGGAGGATGCTGCTGCCGTTGAAGAGGCTGCGCTTGAGCTTGCTGCAGCGGTGGAGCTGGCCGTCGTAGTCGAAGACGTCGCGGTGGATGTTGTTGCTGCCGACGAAGCTGCGGTAGAGGTGGCGGCAGATGAGGTTGCTGCTGCCGTGCTGCTGCCTGCCGAAGTGGTGCCGCCACCACCACCACAGGCCGTGAGTGTGCTTATGGCAGCGACGATGGCGACCTGATTCATGCTACGTAAAACAGACATCTTGACTCCTCCTGATTGTGTATTGACGAACGTCTGAAAAACCGGCTCTGTGGTCGGCTTGTATTGCGGGAACGGATGAAGATTGCTTGGGTGACTTGGGCTTCTATAGTCGGAGCCTGTGCCGGTTCGAAATCGGGGAATGGAGCTTATGAAGCAACGGCGACCTTACGGTTGCCGTTGCCGTTTCAGGTGAGTGCTGATTGGAAGATCAGAGGCAGCTCAGGCTGATGCTGTTGATGTAGACCGCTGAGGAAGAGTCGGTGCGGATCTGCAGGAAGGAACCGCCCGTGTAGCTTGCGTTGTCGAGCTTCCAGGTGAAGGTGTTGTCTCCAGCCACGATGCTCGTTGCCGCAACAGAAACAACCACCGAGGTGTTTTTCGTGGTCGTTGTCCCGGTGCTTGAGAGCGTGGACGTAGCATGCGGTGAGTTCCCGGTGCTCGTCGTGTTGTTATCAACGTATACCTGGAAGGTGCTGCCGGTACCTGCCTGGCTTGCGTTGATCGTCAGGGTGCAGGTCTTGCCGATGATGTTGAAAATACCGCCTGGAGTGTAGTTAGCCGGCGAGCCTGTGGGCCCCGTCGTTGTTCCTGTGCCCAGAGCCCCGATTGTGAAACGAGCGCCAGCCAGGGTAATTACGCCACCGGAAACTGTCGGGCTTCCACCTGTCTTTGCATACATCGACACTTCTGTTCCGGCGTCATTGGTGAACTTGGCATAACCAGTCGTGAACAGAGTTGCCGTAGTAGCCAGTGAGAAGTCGTCCGACCACGGATAGGTGATCGTCGTAGCGCTACCCCCACTGGCCGAGCTGGAGGCTGTGGAGCTACTCGCTGCCGTGCTTGAGCTCGTTGCGGACGAAGCCGAACTGCTGGCTTCCGAGGAGGATGCAGCCGAGCTGCTTGTCGCGCTGCTGGAGTGGTTTTCACCTGAACCGGCTACCGGCGCGGTGTTACAGGCTCCTGCCGTGCTGGTGTTGTTCAGGCCAACCTTGCCGGCCCCCGCGCCGTTCTTGACGATGCAGGCCAGGTTCAGCGGCGCGGACTCAACCTGATAGGCGTATGGCGGTGTCCAGTTTTTAGTGCTTGCATAACCGCAGCCCGTCAGCATGTTTGATACGTCCGCGCCGGCCGGCAGATACTTGCTGCTCTTAATCCAGCTTCGGTTCTGGCGGAAGGCCAGGCTGCTGCCGTGGTCTGTTACCACTTTTTTGCAGGCTTCGGACTCCTTGGTTGGCTGAATTTCCCACAGCGTACTTTCGATAAGCACATCGCCCTTGATGGCCATGCCGATGCCGTTCTCGAACTTGGTTGCGGTGGAAGACTCGCGGTCGCCCTCGATGTAGTTGTTGAAGACGTGAACTTGGCCAAAGCGCACGCGCGGTAGGCGGCTCGCGACGTCAGCGTAATAGTTGGCCTTGAAGGTGACATGCAGGCGGTTAAGGTCACTCCAGTCGCGCGAATCGGCGTTTCCGACTAGGGTCGTCTTGCCGTGCTCGATGAAAGCGCTGTTGGAAACGGTGATGTAGTCCGAGCCGCGCACGATGTCGAGCGCGCCGTCGTGACGCGTGCCGGACAGATCCTTGTCCTTGTACTGCCCGTCAGTAACTGTGACGTGGTCGATCCACACGTTTTGCGCCATGGCTACGACCATACCGTCGTAGTAGGCGTCCGAGCTGCCTTCAGGCTGTACATCGAAGTTCGTCTGGATCCAAAGGTTGCGCACGATCACGTTACGTGTCCAGCCCGGATAGCTTTCCTGGCTCTTGCCAAGCGTTTTGATCCAGTATTCGTAGTCCGCAAGATCGCTGTTGACCGTACTGGCAAACTCCTTGCCGATTTCGATTTGGGCTGAGATCAGGCGCGCCGGATTGCCGCTGGCGTCGTTGATGCCGATAAAGGTGGTATTTGATGGAATGACGATTGACGAAGCTTTCTGATCATCCCAGCTTGTAAAATCACGGAATACGCCATCGTCATCAATTCTCATGTCGATGTTGCCGTACACCCGAATGATCTTGGGTTCGTTCTTGGCTTCCTTCAAAGCGTCGAAGATGCACTTTTTGGTGCCACAGGTATAAATCCGGTTGGCGGTGGCCGATGAGCCACCAGTTACGCGCACCTGCTGGTGGTTGCCCAGCGTGCCGCCTGCGCGGTAGTAGCTATGCCAGCCATCCAGCGGGGCTGTTTCTCGTTCGATGGTGAATTCGCCGCCACTGGGATCGCTGGAAATGCTCGGGTATGCCGTCGGTGTGCCAGGAGCAGGAGTCGCTGTCGAGACGTGATTGGCCGTGTTCACCGGATCACTAGCTGCCAGATACGAACGTGCGCCCATCTTGCTCCAGCCTGACCAGCCATTCAGTGGCTCGCTTGAAGTACTGGTTAGTGTGAGGGCGTCGATGATGCCGCCATTGGTTGAGGAGGCTGTGGCTGATGAGGCCGCTGAACTGGCTACTGACGAAATCACAGCAGACGAAGCGGCTGCTGAGGAGGTTGCAGCAGTCGAAGAAGTAGCGGCTGTTGAGGTGGTCGCTTGGGAGCTTGCTGCAGCAGAGCTCACTGCAGTAGCTGACGAGGCCGTCGCTGCAGACGAAGCTGCTACTGCCGTACTGGAGGCTGCCGTTGAGCTGTTGCTTGCCGAAGTGGTGCTACCCGTGCCGCCACCGCCGCCACCGCAAGCGCTCAGAACGCTGACGGCTGCAACGAGCGCAGCTAGATTGATACTGCGTGATGCTGACATGTTTGCTCCTCTTACCCGTTAAAAGCGATAAATTTATTAAATCCGGTTATTTGTCCGGTTTGTGGCGCGACTTTATAGGAGTTTTTCTGACAAGCGCGAACTCGTTTGCACAGATTTCATGTGCGCCATTAAAAAAAATTTGCAAAAACACACAGGTGTAAAGCAGGGAGTTTTGGTTCCGGTCACACGTAAGCCAGATATGGCGGGGCTTGGAGGCTCGATACGTGGAGGTATTGCGAAGGTGTGACAAATGTCGCAAGAGGGGCTGACTGCCCGGGGGGCTGTTGCATGGCTGCAACAGGGATGCTGTCGGCTTCCTGTTTTACCTACAAACAGTGCTGATGTTCTGCATGGTTTGGGCTGCAGGGGCGCGACAGGCGGCTGAAGTCGCCGCTACGGAAATTCGTCGTGTACCAGCTGGTGCGGCTTCAGGCGGCACATGAGGCCTGATCCATGCCGGGATGCTGAGTCGATCACGTGGGCCGCGTGGGGGCATCGCGGCCATGGGCGGCCCCCGCACAAGCTTTTCGAGGCCCCGATGTGGCTGCGCTAAGGCGCAGGCCTCCTTGCCGAGGGGCGCTCAGCCGCTCTGCCAGCGGCGCAGCTTCGCAAGACCCACGGCGCCGATCGGCAGGATCAGGCCGAGCAGGATGGCGGTGATCAGCAAGGCCTGCAGATCGTTGTAGTTGGCCGGGGTGGTAACGAGGCCGTTGGCGTCTTTCACTTCGCGGGTCAGCACGAAGATCTGGTTGAGGTACTTGGTGCCGAGCTGGCCGGCCGACAGGGCGAGGTTGGAGAAGGAGGCCATCACGGCGAAGTAGGTGGCCTTCAGGCGCGGCGGGGCGGTGATGGCGATCCAGGCCAGGCCCTGCACCATGGCGATCTGGCCGAGTGGCGATTCCAGCGCAGTGTTGAACACGGCGATGAAGCGCGCATCGACTACGCCGCCGGTCATGGCGGCGGTCCAGTGATGCAGGTTGAAGGCCATGGCGAGCGTCGGTAGCGACAGCGCAGTGCCGACCAGGCTGAGCATGATCACGTTCCAGGCTATTGATTTTTCGGCCATCAGCCGGCGGAAGCCGAAGAGGCCGGCCAGTGTCAGGCCGTAGGCGATCAGGTCGAGGATGGAGAGGAACTGCTGGTCGAAACCGAGCACGTCGATCTGCCACCAGCCTACGCCGGCGCCGGTGCTGGGCGTGGCGCGGAAGGCGAAGGTGATCAGGCTGGTGCCGATCAGGGTGGCACCCATTTCAGGCGTCATCTCGCGCGCCAGACGCCACATCAGGAACAGGATCACCGTAGCCGAGAGCACGAAGATCAGCTCCTGACCGTACTTCACGCGCGCCATGCCGAGACCGATCGAGATGCCGGCGAAGGCGATGGAGCCGCCAAGGATCAGCCAGTTTGGCCGGGTGATGCCTTCGTCGCCTTCATCCGGCAGGCCGTGGCGCATGGCGTCGGCATCGATGCCCAGTGCGGCGAGGCGTTTTTCTTCGCGCAGACGCATCCAGCTGGCGAGCAGCACGCCGGCCACCGACAGCAGCGGTACGCACAGGGCCACGCTGTAGATCTTCAGGTAAATGGCCTGTTTGGCGGCGGCATCGAGTTTCTCCACCCCCTCGAACATCGCCACATTGGCCAGCGCCACAGCGGCGAGGCCGCCGATGATGGCGACGCGGCCGAGGGTCTGCATGGTGGTGTTCATGGCCCGACGTGCGGCGGGGTCTATCGGGCTGCCTTGCGCATCGAAATGCGGCACGGCTTCGACTGTCATTGCATCCGCCACTACATCCTGCAGCACGAAACCGAGCGGGGCGATCAGCACCGAGAGTTGGTACCAGCTGTTGGCGGACATGATGGCCTCCATCGCGGCGCGCTCGCCGATTAGGCCGACCATGATCGAGAAGCTCGCGAACACCAGCAGGGCGCCGGCCCACACCAGCCAGGCTTTCCAGCGCCACAAGAGATCCACCGCATGGCCGATCGGCAGCTTGATGGCCCAGGGCAACATGGCCCAGAAGCCCAGTGCGGCCAGATCCTGCGCCGACAGGCTGAGGTATTCCTTGACGTAGAAGGTGCCGACGATGCCTGTGATGCCGGACACGCCGTAGGCCATGTACACCATCAGCGGCGGCAGATAGCTCCAGCGCATCTGGCGACCGAGATCGAGGAAGGTGCGGTCGAAGTAACGCAGGCAGGCCTGGATGACGCGAGCGAACATGGCGCGGTGACGATGCGGTTTGTGGAAACCGGAGTGTAGCGCGGCGGAGGCTTGGCAGGCGTCAGCGGATGGGAGCGAGGAGGCGGCTCAGCGTAGCGTCTTTCTTCATGCCGCTCATGGCTTTGTCGAAGGCGCTCGCTGTGGCGCTGTGATCCTGCTCGCGGGTGAAAACCAGGTAGCTGTAGGCCGTTTCGGAGGGCGGGCCGCTGACGCTGACCTGGTTCAGGGCTTTGAGCTCGCGCAGATAGCTCAGGCCGACCAGGTGGCTGCAGATCACTGCGTCGACACGCCCTGCCAGCAGCATGCGGAAAATGTGCAGGTAATCGTTGGCCGCTTCCAGGCGGCTGAAAACGCCTTGCTGGACCGCTTCATCGAAACGCGCACCATAGGAAGTGTTGCGAACGATGCCGATACGCACCGGGGCGAGTGAGGCGTAATCCCCCGTGAAGCGGATGCGGGAGTCCTTGCGCACGAAAAACACATAGTCCTGGCTCAGTAGCGGCTCCTCCGGGAAGAGGAGAAACCGCTCACGCTCGGGGGTTTTCTTGATCGTGAACAGGCCGTCGGCTTGCCCGGTTTGAACCATGTTCAGCCCGCGCGTCCAGGGGTAGAAGCTGATGGATACTTCCTGGCCACTGCGTCGGAAGGCTTCCTTGACGATTTCGACGACCGGGCCATCCGGTACCCCGCCTACTTCGTTGATGTAAGGCGGGTAGGCCAGGGTGACGAGCTTCAGCGCCTCGGCGCTGGCAGGGGCGCAGTGCATCGCCAAGCAAGTGATGAGGGTGAGCACAAAACCTTGCAGGACTGGCATGGCAGGGAGCTTTGGAAGACGGCTCCCCGACTATGGTTCAGGGCTGGGCCGTACTCAAGCTGGCCGACCCTTCAGGCCCTAGCCCTGGCGGCTGCGCGCCAGCTTGTATTCCACTGCATCCACCAGCGCGCGCCAGGAGGCGTCGATCACGTCGGTGGAGACGCCGATGGTGGTCCAGGAGCTACCGGCATCGGCCGATTCGATCAGCACGCGTACCTTGGCGGCCGAAGCCTGCGTCGAATCGAGCACGCGCACCTTGTAGTCGGTGAGCTTCATCTCGCGCAGCTCCGGGTAGAAGCGGTCCAGTGCGCGGCGCAGTGCCCGGTCCAGCGCATTGACCGGGCCATCGCCCTCGGCGGCGGTGATTTCGTCTTCGCCGCCGACATGAATCTTGATCATGGCCGAGGAGTTCACGCCGTTCAGGCTCGGCTCATTGACCATCACCTTGAACTCCTTGAGTTCGAAGGAGGGCGTGAACTTGCCCAGCATCTTGCGCACCAAGAGCTCGAAGCTCGATTCCGCGCTCTCGAACTGGTAGCCCTCGTGCTCGAGTTCCTTGAGGCGTTCGATGATGGCTTTAGTCTCGGCCGAATCCTTGGTCAGCGCCGGATCCACCTCGTTGATCTTGCCGAGGATGGTGGCGCGGCCGGCCACTTCGCTCATCAGGATCTTGCGCGCATTGCCCACGGTGTCCGGGGTAACGTGTTCATAGCTCACCGGGTTTTTGTTGACCGCATCGACGTGCATGCCGCCCTTGTGCGCGAAAGCATCGCCGCCCACGTAGGCGGCCTTGTCGTTGTGCTCCATGTTGGCCACTTCGGAGACGAAGCGCGCCACGGGCGTGAGGGTGGCCATGTTGGCGGCGGGGATCACGTCGAAGCCGAGTTTCAACTGCAGGTTCGGGATGATCGCGCACAGGTTGGCGTTGCCGCAGCGCTCGCCGATGCCGTTGATGGTGCCTTGCACCTGGGTAGCGCCGGCCTGCACCGCGCGCACGGAGTTGGCCACCGCCAGCTCGCAGTCGTTGTGGCAGTGGATGCCCACCGATACGCCGGGGAAGCGCTCGACCACGGTGCGGGTGATCGCGAAGATCTCGTCCGGGAAGCTGCCGCCATTGGTGTCGCACAGGGCGAGGTTGTCGGCGCCGCCTTCGACTGCAGCGGCGAGCGCTTGCAGGGCGTAGTCAGGATTGCTCTTGTAACCGTCGAAGAAGTGTTCGGCGTCGAAGATGACCTCTTTGCCCTTGCCCTTCAGGAAGGCGATGGTCTCGCGGATCATGCGCAGGTTCTCATCCAGCGTGGTGCGCAGGATGGCGGTCGCGTGGTAGTCCCAGGTCTTGCCGAAGATCGCCACGGCGGGCGTGTTGGCGCCAAGCAAGGATGCGAGCTGGGCGTCTTCGGCCGGATTGGCGCCGACCTTGCAGGTGCTGCCGAAGCCGGTGATCTTGGCGTGCTTCAGGTTCAGCTCGCCCAAGCGGCGGAAGAACTCCAGATCCTTCGGGTTGGAGCCCGGATTGCCGGCCTCAATATAGGCAATGCCCAGCTCGTCGAGCTTGCGCACGATCTTGAGCTTGTCTTCCACCGAGAAGGAGATTCCTTGCGCCTGACTTCCGTCGCGCAGGGTGGTGTCGTAGGCAAAAACCTTGGTATTCATGATCTTGGGGCTGGAGTTGCGGGGCGATCCGCCCGGAACGGCGGACCCGCGAAACTATCACAAAAGCCCTCTTTTCCGAAGCCGGGCAAGGGCTATGAGCCTGATTGGCAAGGGTGAGCCTGCGTTAAACTCGCCGCCATGTCCGATGCTCTGCCACCTCTTCGCACAGACTTCGCCCGCCAGGCCCGCCGTGAGCAGCAATGGGTGCTGGGCGTGTGCGCGCTGACTTCGCTGCTCGCGCATCTGGCCCTATTCTGGCTATGGCCGCAGCCGGGCGGGCGAGTGGGCGTAGCAAGTGTGAGTGCCCGCCTGCGCAGCTTCGCCGCAGCGCCGCAGGTAGCCTCTCCTGAACTGGCGCTGCCCATGGCCGGAGTGAAGCCCGCTGCCAGCGCCGCCGCGCAAGCCGGATCTGCACCCCGGCCTGCCGAGGAGGGCGGCGCCGCGCACCACCCGGCAGGCCGCGTCGCCCCACCGGACTTGAGCGATTACACCCCGGTCGAGCAGCTCACGAGCCGGCCGCGCTTTCTGATGGATATGCGTGAATATGTGCCGGCCTCGCTGGATGAGCACGAGGTCGGGCGCATCGTGCTGCAGGTGCTGATCAGCGAGGGCGGTGAGGTGGACGGGGTGGTCGTTGAAAGCAGTGAACTCAGTCCGCGCGGCACTCGCCGTTTCGTGCAGCGCCTCGATGCACTCAGGCTGGCGCCGGGGATGTTCGACGGTCAGCCGGTGAAGTCCCGCTGGCGCCTGGAGTTCAGCTTCGCGGCACTGGAGTAGGCGAAGCGCGGGTCGTCAATGCGCGGCTGCCAGATCCGCCAGCTTCAGCAGCAGGCTGTAGGTGTAGGCAGGGAAAGTGTGCACATCCTCGTGGCCGGCTTGTGGCAACACGATCAGATCCGCCGCGGGATGCCCGGCCTTGAGTGCTTCGGAATGCTTCACGCTGACCAGCGTGTCCTGCGCGCCGTGAATCAGCAGCACCGGCTCGCTGACCCTGGTCAGCCACTCATCTGTGCGCATCGGATAGCGCGTGGCGAACGAGGGCACCCAGGGGAAGTGGTCTTTCCCCAGCTGCACGAAGCTGCTGTAGGGCGAGACGAGGATCAGCTGGGCCGCCTCCACTTCGCTGGCGAGCTTGGTGGCGAGGCCGCTGCCGAGTGAGCGGCCATAGATCACGATGGGGCGGCCAGCGTATTCCGGCGCCACGGTGTCCCAGGCCGCGCGCACATCGGCATGCAGTTGAGCTTCACTCTCGATGTGGCCGGTGCTTTTGCCGAAACCACGGTAATCCATCATGAACAGGTCATACCCGGCGCGGCGGTAGAACTCGGTGCTGGGCAACCAGATATCCAGATTGCCGGCATTGCCATGCAGGAAAAAGATCAGGCCCTTGGCGTTTGCCTGCCGCAAGTGCAGGGCAGACAGTGTGGCGCCGGGCACTTCCAGCTTGCGCTCGAACACATCCGGTTTGTCGAAGCGGAAATCTGCAGGCAGCTTTACCGGGTAGAACAGCAGGCTCTCCTGGCGCGTCAGCATCACGGCGATGAGGGCAACGTAAAGCAGGCCGATTGCCAGCAGCAGCACTGCGGCCTTGCGCAGCCATGGGCGGAGATTCGTGGCGGAAGAAAGGGGGCTCATGGCGAAGGGCCGGTCGGAAAACATGCATCTTATCGCCGGGGCCTGCTTGTAGGCGTGTCTGTGTCGTGCCGCCGCAGCCAGAGTTGGCTTGAACTGTCTTGATGATTCTTTAACTTTTCAGGGCTGCAGATGCTCTTTCGGGTGGCGTTAAGTTACCAGGCTCCGCCAAGGGCGGGTTTTCAATCCTGATGTCACTGAACGAATCACCATGTCGAAACTCATGGCGGCCTTGCTGGCCGCATTCTCTGCCGCGTCTTCTGCCGCGGGTCTCGAAAATCTTGGCCAACTCAGCCAGACGGAGTTTGAGCAACTCTCCGGCGACCTTGTTTCCGCGCTCAGCTACAAAGCCATTTCACCGGGCGATCCGCTGGGTCTGCTGGGGTTTGATGTAGCGCTGGAGGCGACCGCTACCCGCCTCTCAAATCCGGATGTCATGAAGGCGGCGGGCGGCCAGGGCTATCAGTTGTTCGGGCTGCCGAGGCTGCATGTGCACAAGGGCCTGCCCCTGGCGCTGGATGTCGGTGCTTTCTATGCTCCGGTGCCGGGGATGGACGCTTCACTCTACGGCGCCGAGCTGCGCTGGTCGCCCATGGAGGGGAGCCTGGTGTTGCCGGCGCTTTCATTGCGCGGGGCTTACACCGTGTTGAGTGGCTCCGAGCAGCTTGATTTCCATGCCGCCAATGCCGAAATCGTGGTCTCCAAGGGCTTCCTGTTCTTCAAGCCTTATGTGGGAGCTGGGCTGGTCCATGGCACGAGCACGCCTCTTGTCAGCGGGCTGGCTGAGGTTTCGCAGTGGCAGCGGAAATTCTTCGCTGGCGCGAATCTGAATCTGGGGCTGTTCAATCTTGCGCTCGAGATTGATCGTACCGGGCACGCCAACAGCTATAGCGCCAAGGCGGGTTTCCGTTTCTGAGCAGGCCCGGTCTGAGTCGCGCCGGCATCCGGGTGGGGCTCAGTGCTTGGGCGTGCGGCCCGGCTTGCGCGGCTTGCCGATGGTGGCCGCGTCCTTGTGGGCCTGATCGAGGTTGCGCAGGCGCTCGTCATCATCATGGGTGACGAAGAAGCCCGCTTCCTGTGCGTCCATGACCTGTTTGATCGCGGTCGCGTCAGCGGTGCCGTATTTTTCAACGATCAGGGTGGTGACTTCGTCGAGGTATTGCTCGTAGCTCATGGGCATGGGGGAGTCCTGCAGGAAGAGGAGGGCTGGCGTAGGTGCGACTTCAGTCGCATGCCACGCGTGGGGGAAGCGAATGAAGTCGCCCTGGCGAAAACGTAACCTTGAGCATGAGGCTCAGAGCCTGCGCACCTTCACCGCCTTGCCCTTGATGCGGCCGGCGCCGAGTTTGCGGGCGGCATCCCCCGCGAGGCTGCGCTCCACCGCCACATAGGTGGTCTGGTCGGTGACGTTGATCTTGCCGACCTGCTCGCGCGTCAAACCTGCTTCGGCCGCCAGCGCGCCCATCACATCGCCGGGGCGGATCTTGTCTTTCTTGCCACCGAGGATCTGCAGCGTGCTCATCGGCGGCAGCAGCGGCGCTTCATCGGTGACCACCAGTGACTCCAGCGTATGCCATTCGGGCACGAAGCCACTCATGCGGGCGATGTCGCCAACACGGCGCTTGTCCGGCTCGCTCGACAGGCTCAGCGCCCAGCCGTTCTGATCGGCGCGGCCGGTGCGGCCGACGCGATGTACGTGTACTTCGGGGTCCGGCGTGATGTCGACGTTGATCACGCATTCGAGCTGGTCGATGTCCAGCCCGCGTGCGGCCACGTCGGTGGCGACGAGCACCGAGCAACTGCGGTTGGCGAAGCGGATCAGCACCTGATCGCGCTCGTGCTGCTCCAGCTCGCCGTGCAGGGTCAGCACATGGAAGCCTTCGCTGCGCAGCTGCTCGAACAGCGCCTTGCACTGCTGGCGCGTGTTGCAAAAGGCCAGGGTGCTGGTCGGGCGGTAGTGGCGCAGGAGCTGGCCGACGGCCTTCAGGCGATCGTCATGCACGACTTCATAGAAGCGCTGGCGGATCTTCTCGGGCTCGTGTGTCTCGGCGAGTTTCACTTCCTGCGGATGACGCAGGAACTGCGCGGCCAGCCTGGCGATGCCATCCGGATAGGTGGCGGAGAAGAGCAGAGTCTGGCGGCCGGGCGGGCAGTGGCTGGCGACCCAGCTGATGTCGTCGAAGAAGCCCATGTCCAGCATGCGGTCGGCTTCGTCCAGCACCAGGCTCTTGAGGCCGTCGAGCTTGAGGCTTTCGCGCTGGATGTGATCCATCAGCCGGCCGGGGGTGCCGACCACGATGTGCGCACCGTGTTCCAGACTGGTGATCTGTGCGCGCATCGGCGCGCCGCCGCAGAGCGTGAGCACCTTGATGTTGTCCTGCGCGCGGGCGAGGCGGCGGATTTCCTGCGCGACTTGTTCGGCCAGCTCGCGCGTCGGGCACAGCACCATGGCCTGCACGCCGAAGTGTCGCGGGTTGAGGCGGGCGAGCAGGGGCAGGGCGAAGGCGGCGGTCTTGCCGCTACCAGTCTTGGCCTGGGCGATGAGGTCGTGACCCGCCAAGGCCAGCGGCAGGCTGGCGGCCTGGATCGGCGTCATCTCGAAGTATTCGAGCTGCTGCAGGACGGCTAATTGCTCGGGGGCGAGGCCGAGTTCGCTGAAGCTGGCCATCGCGCTTACTCGAAGTCGCGCTTGCGCGGCGGCTTGAAGGAGCCCGAGCGTGCGGCGGCCGGGCCTTTCTTGATGCCGGTGCGGGCGGTGAATTTCTCGGACTTGGTCGGCGGCGGCAAGCTGGCTTGCCAGACCTTCACGGCTTCGCCGACTTCGGCTGCGCTGAGTTCGATCTTTGGCTGATCGGCCGGCGAATCGAAATCCGTGAGGGCTTGCTTGAGTGAGAACACGCGCTCGCCCGCATCGCCTTTCTTGGACACTTTGGCGAGCAGCGCCTGAGCGCCAGTGCTCAGGGTGTAGCCGCCATCTTGAGCCAGCAGCAGGCCGTGGGCCGAGAGGCGCGCGAAGGCGTCGCGCAGGCGGGCGGCGCCGGGGAGCTCGGGGCGCACCGAAGCCAGCGCGATGACGATCTCCTCAAGCGTGGCGGGGCGCCGCTTGGAGGCGGGCACAAGGGCCAGGAGCAGTAGGGCGTCGGCGTCGAAGATCGGATGCATGGTCATTTTCCTTGGATAGGGGCGCAGGGTAGCGGATGCGTGTCGGGCTTGTCCTGAAAATCTTGTCTGGCTTGCGCTGGGGGACAACATATTTGCCTGTTTTCTGGATTTTCCGGCAGCCCTTGCCGCCTTGCTGCGGCAGGCTTTGCCGCTATTTCTGAAAGGCGTAAAACGGCGCAAAACCCGTTCGGGAAGGGCCTGCCTGACCGCTAAGATCGGCTCAACAAACCTTGCCAATGACTGTTTAGGGAGCCCTGAAAGTGCGTGCGTGCTGTTTGATTCCGGCCCTGTTGTTGAATGCCTGTGTGGTGATGACGCCGAGCCCGGCGCTCAAGGCGCTGGAACTGGCAACGCTCACCGTGAGCAATGCATCCGTGCTGCTGCCTGGCGGGCCCGACAGCCCGGTGATCCATGCTTATGAGCGCTTTGACGGAGCCTGCATCGAACTGAACCGCGCGGTGGCGCTGGCGGACTTTGTGCCGGCCCTGCAGGCCGAGCTGGAGAAGAACGGGGTCCGCAGCCGGGTGTATGAAACCGTACTGCCCGAGACCTGTCGCCACTCGATTCACTACATGGCCCAGCTCGAATGGGGTAAGGCCCTGTTTTCCAGCGAGTACCAGCCTTACATGAGTGCTGCCCGCGTCGAGCTGCGCCAGCAGGGCCGGGTGCTGGCCGCTGCGAGCTATCGCCTGGGCATGATGGGACTGGATAAATGGGCCAGTACACGCGAGAAGCTGGCGCCCTCGGTGAAGGCCATTGCCAACGGGCTCAGCGAACCTCACCAGACTTCATCCAGCCGGCCCTCAGCGCCCAGCGCCGGCTCGGTGCAGACCGCGTTTTCCAACCAGCAAAAGGAGAAACCATGACGTCCATCAGTTCTGTCAGCGCTGCTTTCCGCGACCCAGTGAGCAGCATGCCGCGTGCGGCCCGCACGACCGAAGGCCCGAAGGCGGCCGCCGCGCCGTCCGCCGGCGCCAGTCCGGCCGCCGCCACCAATGTGGCCGCTGCTGGCAAGACCGCGACCTCTTCGGCCGCCGCGATGATCGCGCCGGCAAGCCCCAGCCCGGCGGAAGCGGGCGGCGGGCGGACGCTTGGCAGCGTCGTCGACTGCAAGGTGTGATCCGGCGCGCGCCCGACGCTTGCCACTTCTGAGCCCGTGAGTTGCCGCTTGTGCGGCGCTCGCGGGCTTTTGCATTGTCAGCCCTGCTTACCAGATGGTGAGGGAGTCGGTGAGCAGGCGCTGCAGACCGCTGCGGCCTTCCGTATCCTTGAGCTGACCGGAGCCGAGCTGCTCCAGGCGGGCATCGATCACATCGCTGGAGCTGACCGTGCGGCCGGCCTTGATGTCGGCCGGATCGACCACGCCGGAAAAGCGCAGGGTGCTGACTGAACCATTCATGGCGATGCTTTTTTCGCCGGCTACGACCAGATTGCCATTGGGCAGCACATTGACCACCGAAGCGGCCAGTTTGCCCTGCAGCTTGCTGGTGTTTTCGGCTTTGCCCGAGCCCTGGTAGGAATCGCTGCCGCTGGCGCTGAGATCCGCGTTGATGATCTGGTTGATCAGGCTGCTCATGGTGTCCGCCCCGCCCGGCCCTTTGGTGGCGACCTTGTTGGCGCGGCTGGTGGTGGTGCTGCTCTTGTTGCTGGCGCTGAGCGATTCGGAAATGTCGATCTTCAGGCTGTCACCGATGCGGCGCGGCTTGCTCTCTTCCTGAAACATCACCATGCCGTTCGGGTTGCCCGGCTGGAAAATCGAGCCCGGGTTCACGGTGTGTTCCACGCTGGCCATCTGGGCTTGCGGCCGGTTGGCCGTGGGGCCGCGCACCAGAGATGGATCCTGGGCGCAGGCACTCAGCCCGAGCAGGGTTGCGGCGGTCCATTGCGTGTATTTCAGGCCGCTGGCGGGGCCGGACAATCTGCTTCTCATTGCGCGCGTTCAGGGTGACACGGGCGCGTATTTTCCGATTCAGAAACGTTAAAAGGTGTTGTGGCCTTAAAAGACCGATCAAGATCTGCAGCCCCCTGATGCGGCGCAATCTCGCGCAGCGCGTCAGGGAGCCTCGGCCGGCACTACGATGCGTAACTGGCCGGGCGGCAGGCGTGGGTCGAGGCGCGGCTCGAACAGGGCCGGGCTGGCGGACAGGGCGGCGCGCAGCTTGCTCAGCCAGGCCTGCACTTCGGGCGCGGCGGGTGTGGCGCTGAAGACCAGCCAACTGCGGCTGCTGGGGCGGAACGGCAGGCGGGCGGCAACGAGGGCGGGATCGTCCTGGAGGGAGGCCTCGATACGCTCCGGGCCGGCGCTGCTGGCGGATGGGGCGGCTGCCGGCATAGGGGCTGCAGGTTTGGCCGGGGGCGGAGCGGCGACGAGTGGCGCGGATCTTGAGGCCATAGGCTTCGGTTCAGCGAGCTGCTTTTCAGCCGCTGCCAAGGCGGGTGGCGGTGGGCTGGCTTCCTCCAGGCGCGGGGCGGGGGCCGCTGCTTTCCTTGCCGCCATCAGCGGGGCGGGTTGTGCATCGGCGAGCGGGCTGTGCTCGCGGAGCTGCTCGCTGCTAATGACTGGGGCGGCAGCCCGGTTCTCCGCCTGCTGGGCATGGATGGGTTCTGCCGTGGACGGGTTGGCCAGTTCGACCGGTGTCACCAGATGTGCAGGCGGGCCGATCTCTTCGCGGGCCAGCTCGGGGGCCGGCGGTGGCGGGGCAGCGGGCAGGGCGGCAGGCGCTCTGATCGATTTTTCGCGAGCCGCGCTGAGCGGGTTCTGCGGTTGGTCCGGCTGAGCTTCAGCGAGAGGCTGGCGGGTTCGCTGAAAGGCTTCGAGCAGGGCCAGCTCGACCGAGGAGGGCGCATGCTGCTGCAGCCACTGGGTGCCGACGGCCGCCAGCACGGTAGCCAGTGCGGCCAGGCGCAGATCGAACCAGGAAAAGCCCCAGAGCACCGGTTTGCGGGCAGGCTTGGCCGCTCGCGCCGGGGCTTTGCTGGCAGCCTGCGCCTGGAGCCAGGCTGCGGTGACAGGCTGGATCGGCGCACCGAGCACGTCCTGTGGCGCTTCGCCTTGGGCAATCTGGGTCAGTACGGCCTCGCGGCGTGGCGCCTGGGCGGCCTCCAGCGCAGCGGCGAGCTGACCGAAACGGGCAGCCATCTGCGGCGGGGCTTCAAATGCGGCGGGGGGCATCTGGTTTGCGGAGGAGCGGCCAGAGGCCGCGCCTGCAGAAGCCTGAGCCGCCCGGGCGGCGGCGAGGAAGCGGGCTTCCAGGCTGGCCGGCGGCTCATAGGGCGGCAGCTCCCAGAGCAGGCCGGCGAGGCGGCCTTGACCGCGCAGGAAGTCTTCGCAGGCCTCGCTCACGTGGCACCCTCCAGCTCACGGCGCAGGCGGGCGAAGGCATAGCGCAGGCGGCTCTTCACGGTCTCGAAACCTTCACCGACGGTATGCGCAACTTCTTCCAGACTCATTTCGGCAAAGAAGCGCAGCACCACCACTTCGCGTTGATTGGCGGGCAGGGCCAGCAGGGCTTCATGCACCCGCCCCAGATCCTGATGCAGGGCCAGTTCAGCCTCCGGATCGAGGTAGTCGGCGGGAATGTCGGGCTGCTGCTCGTCGAGTTCTTCGCGCAGGCTCTCGCCCGCTGAGCGGCGCAGGTCCAGCCACAGGTTGCGGGCGATCTGGAACAGGAAGGTGCGGAAGGCGGCCTGTGGGCGGTAGTCGGCACAGCGCGTCATGAGCTTCTCCCAGCTGCGTTGGGCGATGTCTTCCGCCTCAGCGAGATTGCCCTGGCATTGCCAGGCAATGAAGTTGAACAGGGCGCGGTTGTGGCGGCGGAACAGCTCGGTGGCCGGTGCTTCGATGATGCCGCTGGCCACCAGCAGCATCAGGTCTTCATCGGGCAGGGCGGCGAGATCGGCGGGGGCGGCGGTGCTCATGGCGCGAGTATAGACCGCGCCTTTCCTCTTGTAGGCGCGGCCTCTGGCTGCGCGCGACTGGAAGCCTGCCCTGCGCTGGTCGATGGATTGCTCGCTCCGGCATCGGCTCGCGCCCCAAGGCCGCACGCTTACTGCACCGGTCTCGTCCCCAGTGCCGTCGCCAGATCCAGCAGGCGCAGGAATTCGCCACGGTAGCCGAAGCGGTCCTGGCCCAGATTCATGACGGCCAGCTCGCGCGCTTGCGCGTAGCCCCAGTCACCGGTGTACTTGCCGCCGCGCAGAAGTTGGCCGACACCGGCCACGGCGGTGGCAAAGCGGAACTCGCTGCTGGCGGCGGCGAGCGGCTTGATCGCGCTGCGCTGGAGGGCGAAATCAATCAGTTGGCTGCTGGAGGCTGCGGGCAGCTTGTAGCGCAGCTTGAGATGCCCCAGTTCATTGGCGAGTGGGCCTTCGCGTGGCGGCTGCGGTGCGTAGCGCAGGTCATCCACACTGGGCTTGCCCTCGACCAGGGTGAGTTCATACAGTGCTGTGACCGTATGCCCCGCGCCAATGTCGCCGGCATCGACCTTGTCATTGTTGAAATCCTCGCGTGCCAGCTGGCGGTTTTCGTAGCCAATCTGGCGGTACTCGCGCACCACGGCCGGGTTGAATTCGATCTGCACTTTCACATCGCGGGCGATGGTGGCGAGTGTGGACGTCATCTCGTTCACCAGCACCTTGTGGCCTTCCATCAGGCTGTCGATGTAGGAGTAGGCACCGTCGCCCACATCGGCAATCTGCTCCATCATCGCTTCGTTGTAGTTGCCTGTGCCGAAGCCGAGCGTGGAGAGCGAGATGCCGCTCTTGCGCTTTTCTTCGATCAGGCTCTTGAGCTGGCGCGTGTCGTTGATGCCGACGTTGAAGTCGCCATCGGTGGCCAGCAGGATGCGGTTGATGCCTCCCTTGATGAAGCTCTGCTGCGCAGCCGTGTAAGCGAGCTGGATGCCTGAGGCGCCCGCCGTGCTGCCGCCGGCACGCAGGCCATCGATGGCGGCAATGAGCGTGGCCTTGTCGCTGCCAGCAGTAGGGGGCAACACCACCTGAGTGCCCGAGGCGTAGGTGACGAGAGAAATGCGGTCCTGCGGGCGCAGTTCATTCACCAGCAGCTTCAGTGAAGACTTGAGCAGCGGCAGCTTGTCCGCACTGTTCATCGAGCCGGAAACATCGACCAGAAACACCAGGTTGGCGGGCGGCAGGCTGGCCTTGGCTACATCCACGCCCTTGATGCCGATCCGCAGCAGCACCCGCTCGGAATTCCACGGAGCTGGCGCGAGTTCGGTGTGCACCGCAAACGGGCGGCCATCCTGTGGCTGAGCGTAGTCATATGGGAAGTAGTTGATCAGCTCTTCGACCCGCACGGCGTCCGCAGGCGGCAGGCGCCCGGCGTTCAGCATGCGGCGCACATTGCTGTAGCTGCCGGTGTCCACGTCGATCGAGAAGGTGGATACCGGCGCTTCCGCCACCCGCTTCACCGGGTTGTCGGTGAGCGGGCCATAGCGTTCGCGATCCGGTGCTGGCGCCTGCATCGGGATGGGCGCCGGCATGGCGATCATGCGGGCCATGTCGGCGCTGACTGAGCGCACCTCGGCCACTTTGGTGGCTGCGGGGGCGGGCGGAGCGACAGGCCTGGGCGCCGGCTCACGGACCGGCTGAGGGGCCTGGGTGTTTGTTGCGGCGCGTGACGCTGGCGGGTTTTCGGATTGGGTGCTGACGCAGGCTACAAGGAGGGTGACGAGGAGAGCGGATGCAAGGCGTGGTTTCATGGTCAGACTCCGGTGAGGGTTGTGAGTCTGAAACGGACAGGGCGCTGAAACGGGGTTGATCCGGGATCAAATCGCGTGCGGATGCGTGCTTTTCTCCGGAGCGCCGCGCCGCTCGTCTCAGGGCGCAGAGCTGCCGAACTCGAAGGGCACCCGCAGCGTTTCGCCCGCCTCGGCCGGAGGCAGGCAGTGCCATTGCAAGGCCGCGCGGCGTGTGGCGGCTTCGAAATAGCCTCGCGGGCTGGCCTCCACGAGACTGACTTCACGCACCCGGCCCTCGCTGTCCAGATGCAGGCGCACGGTGACGCGGCCGGTCTCCACGCCATCCTCCAGGGCCAGAGGCGGGAAAACCGGCTTTACCTGGTGCGGACAGCGTTGCGCCAGACTACGGGCTGTGGCGAGCGCTTCCCTGGTGGTGGCTGCCGAGGCGGCGTTGGCAGGTGCGGTGGGCTCTGCTTCGCTGAGCGCAGCAGAGCCCACCTCTGCCGAGTCGGATCCGGCGGCGGGGCGTTGCGCAGCAGTCTTTGCAACTGGAGCGGTCAGTATTGGGGCGGGTGTCTGTCCGGCGGAGGCCGTGGTGGGGGTGGCAAGAGGCTGTCGGGCGGAGGGCGGCGGTGTGGGCTCCGTGAGCAAGCTCACCTGCAGTGCGTCCGCTGCCTTGCGAAGTACTTGCGGGCTATTCATCCCGGCCAGCAGAACAAGCATGCCGCTGGTGAGCAGGCAGGCCATGAGCCAGGCAAAAGACCAGCGCAGGCGCCCGGACGGGGGCGGTGAGGGTGGGGCGGAAGGGGTGGGCGCGGGCTTCATGGCGAGCCGCGAGTGTAAGATTCGGGGCACTACAAATCCATGCCGCAGCGCAATTCCCCGCGGCTGAAGACAGAAGCCAGGACGCTCCATCATGCAGATCCTTCCTGAAATCGCTGCACGCCACGCCGCACTGATCGAGATCCGGCGCGATATCCACGCCCACCCCGAACTCGGCTTTGAAGAAACCCGCACCGCCGATCTGGTGGCCAGCCTGCTTGAGCGCTGGGGCCTCGAAGTGCATCGCGGTGTAGGCCAGACCGGCGTGGTCGGCGTTTTGCGTGCTGGCACATCCGAGCGCTGCATCGGCCTGCGTGCTGACATGGATGCGCTGCCGATCGCCGAAGCCAATGCTTTCGCCCACCGCTCGCAGCACACCGGCTGCATGCATGCCTGTGGCCATGACGGGCATACCGCCATGTTGCTCGGCGCTGCGGAATATCTTGCTCAGCACCGCAACTTCGATGGCTGCCTGGTCTTCGTGTTCCAGCCGGCTGAGGAGGGGCGTGGCGGTGCCAACGCAATGATTGCGGACGGGTTTTTCGAGCGTTTTCCGGTGCAGTCCATCTATGGCCTGCATAACTGGCCCGGCATGCCGGTCGGCCGCTTTGGCATCACGCCGGGGCCGGTGATGGCTAGTGCGGACCGTTTCGACATTCTGATTACTGGCCATGGTGGCCATGCCGCGATGCCTAATCTGGCGGCGGACCCCCTGGTGGCTGGCGCGGCATTGGTGGGGGCGCTGCAGACCGTGGTGGCACGCAACACCGATCCGCTCGATGGCGCAGTGGTGTCAGTGACACGCTTTCAAGCGGGCGATGCCTACAACGTGATTCCGCACCAGGCCCGCCTGTGTGGCACAACCCGGGCCCTGCGGCGCGAGGTGCGCGAGGCTACCTGGCAGCACTTGCTGCGCCTGTGTGACGGGATCTCCGCAGCGTATGGCGTGAAGATCGAGGCCAAGCTCAACGAGGGGGGCTATCCACCGACCGTGAATACCCCGCTTGAAGCGGAGCATTGCCGGGCGGTGGCGACCGCTCTGGTCGGCGCGGACAATGTGGACTGGGGGCTGCGCCCGAGCATGGGGGCAGAAGATTTTTCCTGCTTCCTCGAGCATCGCCCCGGTTGCTACGTATGGCTTGGCAATGGCCCGGGCGAGGGCGGTTGTACCCTGCACAACCCGCATTACGACTTCAACGATGACAATTTGCCCCTCGGCGCGAGCTATTGGGTGCAGTTGGCTCACCATCTGCTGGCCTCTTGAGGCGGGTGCCGTAACGAATCTTTACCGATTCTGCATTTATTCCGGGTGAATGCCCGGAATGCCGCCATGGGCAAGGCTTTGCAGGCTGTTTGAAGCAATCTTCAAGCGCTTGGGTGACTCCCCAAGTGATTGTTTGAAAAGGATTTGTTCGGGATCAAGGGCGGCGTCCGTTCATCGGGAAAGGGCTTGGGGTTAACCCCTAGTGTTTGGCATACTTCGCGCACTAAGTCACAGCTTTGCCGTGGAAGGATTGCCAGATGTCCAAATCGATCGCCCGTTTGTCCCTTGCCTGCTCCCTGCTGTTGAGCAGTGCCTTTGCCGCAGCCGCGCCTGGCGCCTGGTCGCCGCAGGTCGAGGATCATCCCAGCACGGTTGCGCTGCAGCGCTTCCTTGACAGTGTGCAGACCATTACTGGCCAGCCCGCGCCGCAAATCCTGCCGATCTCGGCGGGTAAGGATCAGGCCAAGCTGCTTGAGTCGGTGCGCAAGGGTGACGTCGGCGTGGCTGTGCTGAGCGGTGGTGCGGTGGGCCGGGTGGCCCCGATGGCTGAAGTGATGCGCCTGCCCTTCATCCTGAAGAATTCGCGCCAGATGTTCAGCCTGCTCGAGGGTGAGCTGGGGCAGGATATGGAAAAGCGTCTGGCCGCCAACGGCATGGTTCTTCTCGGCTGGTACGACGGTGGCAGCCGTGCCATCTATTCGCGTGAAAAGCTCGATTCTCCTGCTGCGCTGAAACAGGTGAAGATCCGTGTGCCGGCGCGTAAGGATCTGACCAATCTGGTCAGCTCTCTGGGGGGTACCCCGCTGCAGCTGGAGTACAAGGAGGTCAACAGTGCTTTTGACGAGCGCAAGATCGATGCCGCCGAAAACGATCTGCTGCAGTACGAATCCGAAGGCCACTACAAGCGTGCCCGTTACTTCTACCTGAACAATAACCACATCGTTCAGTTCGAGGCTCTGGTGGTGTCCAAGGTGTGGTGGGATCGCCTGCCGGCCGCCCAGCGCGAGGCTGTGCGCGCAGCCGGGCAGGAGTCGGCCAAGTTCGATCGCGACATCTGGAACCAGCGTCTGGCCAAGGCCCGTACCCGCCTTGAAAAGGAAGGCGTGAAGTTCGTCGAATACGGTGACAGCAGCGTGCTGCTCTCGCGTGTGGCGGTGGTCTATCGCCCTTACATGGACAATCCGGCGACGCGCGATCTGCTCGTGAAGCTGATGACGACCCGCATCTGAGTTCTGTCTCTTTCGCGAAAAGCCGGCCTTGCGCCGGCTTTTTTATTGCTGCGACGCGGAACTCCTCACGGCTCAGGCTATCCCACCGGGAGTAAAATCGCGGCGCCCCGGGCCCGCCCCTCAATTCATTCCTGTTTTCCGGAGAACCCATGTTCCGTCGTCTGCTGCTCGCAGCCAGCCTCAGCCTTCCTCTTGCCAGTTTCGCCGCTCTGCCGCAGCCGCCTGAAGTCGCCGCGCGCAGCTATGCCATCTACGACATGCAAAGTGGCCAGATGCTGGGTGGCAATCAGGCTGACATGCGCATCGAGCCGGCCTCGCTGACCAAGCTGATGACGGCCTACCTCAGCTTCAAGGCCGTCAAGGAAGGGCGCCTGAAGCTCGACCAGCTGCTCACGCCGTCGATCAAGGCCTGGAAGCAGGAAGGCTCGCGGATGTTCGTCGACATCAAGGTGCCGGTGAGCGTGGATGATCTGCTCAAGGGCATGATCGTGCAGTCCGGCAACGATGCCTGCGTGGTGCTGGCCGAAGCGATTGCCGGCAGCGAAGAGGCTTTCGTTGCCATGATGAACCGCGAGGCGCAGCGCCTTGGCCTGGTCAACACCCATTACATGGACAGCAATGGCCTCACCGCAGCCAACCAGTACACCACCGCGGCCGATCTGGTGAAGCTCTCCGAAGCCATCATTCACGACTTCCCCGAGTTCTATCCGATCTATTCGATCAAGCAGTTCTTCTACAACAAGATCAAGCAGGACAACCGCAATCTTCTGCTCTACCGCGATCCGGATGTTGATGGCCTCAAGACCGGTCACACCGCCTCGGCCGGCTACAACCTGGTGGCCTCCAGCAAGCGTGGCGGACGCCGGGTGATCTCGGTCGTTACCGGCACCACCGGTATGGAAGAGCGTGCGCGTGAGTCGGCCAAGCTGCTTGACTGGGCCTTGCTGAACTTTGATACCCCCAAACTCTTCAGCATCGGTCAGTCGCTCGGCACGGTGGAAGTCTTCAAGGGGGCGAACCAGCATGTGCTGGCCGGTTTTGCGGCGGACCGCTACATCTCCCTGCCACGCGGCAAGGCTGCCGAGATCAAGCAGGAAATCACGCTCGAAAAACGCCTGATCGCCCCGGTGGCTGCCGGCCAGCAGATTGGCAGCGTGCGCCTCATGCTCGATGGCCAGGCCCTTGCCGAATATCCGCTCACCGCCTTGCAGGCCGTGGAGCAGGGGAGCTGGTGGCGCCGCCTGATCGACAGCATCCGCCTGTGGTTTGCCTGATCCAGTGAAAGTTTCCCCGCGCCAGGTGCTGGCTGCGCTGCTTCTTGGTCTGATGCTGCTGGCGCTGTTTGCCGGCGGAGCCCAGCCTGAGGCCGCCGGCCTGATTCCGGCGCCGTGGGACAAGCTGGCCCATCTCACCCTGTTCGCCGTGCTGGCCCTGCTGCTGCGGGGTGGCCTGGGCCTGCCCGCGTGGCTGGCGCTGCTGATCGCTCTGGGCATCGGTGCGGCAGACGAATTCCATCAGGCGGGACTGCCCGGGCGCTTTGCTGGCCTGGATGACTGGCTGGCGGATCTCGTTGGTGCCTTGCTGGGGCTGGCGCTGCTGCGCCTGTGGGGAAGACGTACCCGGGCCTGAGCGCTGCTGACGGCGTAAAATCAGGTTCGCCTCTCTGGTCGCTCCCATGCAGCTCTTCCTCGATCGTCTCGCCGCCGCGTCTCCTCTCTTTGTGCTGATCTTCGCCGGCTACGCCATCGTGCGCTGGGGGGGCTGGCCGCGCAGCGTGGCCGATGCGCTGACCCGTTTCGTGTTTGGCCTGGCCCTGCCGGCATTGCTGTTCCACACGATGAGCGACTTCTCCAAGTTGCCGGCGGTGGATGCACGTCTGCTGATCGCCTTCTTTGGCGGGGCGCTGATCGTCTTTGTGCTCGGGCGTGTCATGGCGGCCCGGATTTTTCATCTGGACGGAGTCTCCGGCTCGATCTTTGCGCTCGGCTGCATCTTCTCTAACAACGTGATGCTGGGCCTGCCACTGGCCAAGGCCACACTGGGGGACGCGGCTCTGCCCAGCGTGGCACTGGTGCTGGTATTCAATGCGCTGACCCTGTGGACCCTGGTCACCGTGTCGATCGAGTGGGCGCAGCATGGCGAGTTCTCGGTCAAAGGCTTTGCCAAGACGGCGCGCAGCGTGATCACCAATCCGATCGTGGCCGCCATCGTCTCCGGCACCCTGTATGGCCTCACCGGCCTGCCGCTGCCGCATCTGGTGGCCCAGCCGCTGGCCATGGTCGGCGCTGCTGCCACGCCTATGGCACTGGTGGTGCTGGGCATGGGCCTGGCTGAATACAGCGTGCGCGAAGGCCTGACGCAGAGCCTCACGGTCTGCCTGATGAAGCTCATCGTGCTGCCGCTGGTGGTGGGCCTGCTGGCCTGGGGGCTGGGCCTGCCGAAAATGGAAACGCAGGTGGTGGTGCTGCTCTCGTCGATGGCGATGGGCGTGAACGTCTATCTGATGTCCCGCCAGTTCAAGGTTTTCGAGGCACCTACGGCGGCCGGCATGGTGCTGTCCACCTTGCTGGCGGCGGTCACCACGCCGGTGGTGCTGACCGTGATCGAGGCGCTGGGCTGAGTCAGTTCCCCAGCGCTCCGAAGACCTTCTTCGCCAGTGAGCCAGCGGCCTGGGCGGGATTCTCGCGAATGGCACGTTCCTGTTCAGCGATCATCAGGTAGAGGCCGTCGAGGGCCTTCTTCGTCACGTACTGCTCCACGCTGGCATCTTCCGGTTTGAGCAGGCCGAAGCCGGCGGCCTTGCCCGCCAGTGAGTTGTATTGCTGGGTGATCGCCAGCTTGCCGGTGATCCGGCTGACGATGGGCTGGAAACGCTTGCTGAGTTCGGCACTGGTCTTCTCGCGGAAGTAGCGTGTGGCAGAGTCTTCACCACCGCTGAGGACGTTCTTCACGTCCTGCACGCTCATCTGCTTCACGGCGGCGAGCAGTAATGCCTGCGCTTCCGGGACGGCTTGCTCGGCCGCACGGTTCATGCTGGTCTCTAGTTCATCGATGGTCTGGCCCTGGCCCATCATGCGCAGCGCAGTCTCGGCTTTCTGCAGGTTGGCGGGCAGTTCGATGCGCACCTTGGGGTTGCCGAGGAAGCCATCTTCACGCCCGAGCTGTTTCACGGCCAGGCTTGCGCCCTGGGCCAGGGCTTCGCGCATGCCGCCCGTGGCGTCCTTGTCGGAGAAGGCGTCCAGCAGGCCGGCATGGGTGAGGCTGCTTGTGGCGGCAAGCAGAAGGTAGCAGACGAGGTTTTTGAAGCGCATGAGGGTCTCCGGAGAGCTTAGCCGCAGAGGGCAAAAGCAGGGTGAAAGCTGACGCTGCCCTGGGGGCAGGGCACGCAGGTTGTGTGAATCATGAAGTAGTCGGCCGGTACGCCGGCAAGGACCAGGCCTGGCTGTGGGCGAAAACCGAAGCGTCGGTAATAGGCCGGGTCGCCGAGCACGACACAGCCCTGGGCCCCGAGCTCGTCGAGGCGGGCCAGACCCGCCGCGATCAGCGCCTGACCGATGCCGCTGCGCTGGCGGGCAGGTGCTACCGACAGTGGCGCGAGGCCGAACCAGGCGCGCTCTTCGCCGCCGATCAGCACTTCTGAGAAGCCAATGTGACCAATGATTTCGCCGCGCTCTTCAGCAACCAGCGAGACGCTCAGCGCACCAGCTGTGCGCAGGGCTGCAATCAGCAAGTGCTCGGTCTGCTGGCTGTGGGGCTGGCCATTGAAGGCCTGCTGCGTGATCCGGCCAATGGCGTCAACATCTGCCGCAGTTTCGGGCCGGATCTGCAGCATGCTTCAGTCTGCCGCGCAGGGCTTGACCTTGTTGGCACAGGCGGTGGCGCGTGCGCGCGCCGTTTCAACATCATCGGCGCTGGCCACGGCCACCCCCATGCGGCGGCGCTCGAAGGCTTCGGGCTTGCCGAACAGGCGCAGATCCGATTCCGGCACCTGCAGGGCCGCATCGATATCTTCGAAGACGATCCCGGTGGCGTCCATGTTGCCGTAGATCACGGCGCTGGCGGCCGGGCGGTGCAGGCTGGTGTCCACCGGTAGGCCAAGGATTGCGCGGGCATGCAACTCGAACTCGGAGAAGCGTTGTGAGGCCAGCGTGACCAGACCCGTGTCATGCGGGCGCGGGCTGACTTCGGAGAACCACACCTGTTCGCCCTTGACGAAGAGTTCCACGCCGAAGAGGCCACGGCCGCCCAGCGCGGTGGTGACCTTGTCAGCGATCTCGCGCGAGCGGTGCAGAGCAACGGGCCGCATGGCTTGCGGCTGCCAGCTCTCGACATAATCGCCCCGTACCTGCACATGGCCGACCGGTGCGCAGTAGCTGGTTTCGATTTCGCCCCTGGCATTGCTGGCGCGCACGGTGAGGAGCGTGATCTCGTAATCGAAATCGATGAAGCCTTCAACGATCACCCGCCCGCCCTTCACGCGCCCGCCGGTGGCTGCATATTCCCAGGCCGCGTCTACATCCGCTTCGCTGCGGATTACGGACTGACCCTTGCCGGAGGAGGACATCACTGGCTTCACCACGCAGGGATAGCCAACCTGGCGGATCGCGGCGCGCAACTCATCGATCGTATCGGCGAACGCGTAGGGCGAGGTGGCGAGCTGAAGTTCCTCGGCCGCCAGGCGACGGATGCCTTCACGGTTCATGGTGAGCTGGGTGGCGCGTGCGGTGGGCACCACCACCGCGAGGCCATCAGCTTCGATGCGCGCCAGCTCGTCGGTAGCGATGGCTTCGATCTCAGGCACGATGATGTGCGGGCGTTCGAGTTCAACCAGCGCGCGCAGGGCCTGGGCATCGGTCATGTCGATGCTGTGCCAGCGGTGGGCCACCTGGTGGCCGGGGGCGTGCGGGTAGCGATCCACGGCGATCACCTCGCAGCCGAAACGCTGCAGGGCGATGATGACTTCCTTGCCCAGCTCACCCGAGCCGAGAAGCATGACACGAGTAGCTGAGGGGGAGAGGGGCGTGCCGATATGCATGGTGCTTGGAACTCGGAGAGGGGAAAGGGAAGGCGGGATTTTACCTGCGCGGCCGATGGCGGGGCAGGTCTGCCTCAATCCACGCCGCTGACGTCGATATCGAGGGTTTCAAAGCGCGATGTGCGGGGCGATTTGCCCTTGTCGCTGCCGCGACCGAGCAGGCGCCATACGCTGACCATGCCCTTGCCTTTGAGGCGCAGGGTGACCGGGTCTTCGAAGATGAAGCGGTACTTGAGGCGGGCGAAGGTGGTGGAATCGCACTGGATCATGCTCGGGTGACTCTCGCCCGTGATGCGGCTGGCGAGATTCACCGTGTCGCCCCACAGGTCGTAGATGAATTTCTTGCGCCCAACTACTCCGGCGACTACCGGGCCGGTGCCGATGCCGACCCGGATCTGCAGATTGCGGCCTTGCAGGGCGGAGTCTTCGGCTAGCCAGTCACGCATGTCCAGAGCCAGTTCAGCGATCGCGCCGCAGGGATCGGCAAGGCTGGCGTTGAGGCCGCCGGCCACCATATAGGCATCCCCGATGGTCTTGATCTTTTCGAGGCCGCGCGCCTCGGCCAGTTCGTCGAACTTGCTGAACACGTGGTTGAGCACCTTGAACACCTCGTCCGGCGGCAGGCCGGCGGCGAGCTCGGTGAAATTCACGATGTCGGCAAACATTACCGACACCTCGGCGCAGCCATCGGCAATCGTCTCTTCGGAGTTCTTCAGGCGCAGCGCGATTGGCGCCGGCAGGATATTCAGCAGCAGGCGCTCGGAGCGGGCCTGCTCCACAGCCAGGCGGGCATGGGCCTCTTCGAGCTGGCCCTGAGTCTTGCGGCGCTCGGTGATGGCAAAGCGCAGGCACAGATAAACCATGCTGGAGAGCGTGGCGAAGTTGAGCGCAAAAAACAGAACAGAGACCTTGCGTGGAACACCGCTGGCGGGCCCCCCCAGATCTGCCAGCACGTAATCGGCAGCGCCGGTGAGCAGGGTGAAAATGACGTAAGCGGCAAACCAGGGCAGCGACTCACGCGCACCCACGCAGAGCAGGGCGCAGACCGGCGCCAGCACGCCCCACAGGATCAGGCCGGAGGCGGCGACAGAGTCACCCAGGGCCCATTGGGCCATGAAGGGGAAAAACAGCAGCACGCTGAGCAGAACGGTGCGGAAAACTTCGAAGTTGCTCCAGCGCGCGTAGATCAGCATGTTGGCCGCGATCACCAGTTGCAGGCCGAAAGGCAGGCTCGAAGGCAGCTGCGGGCCGAGCAGCCAGTAAATCAGGAGCCACAGGCCGGACGCCAGACTGACCAGACCGCTCACCAGCGCCAGCAAACCCTTCTGCAGGCGCAGCTCGTCGCTATCCCCCGGGTCGATACCGGCGGTGCGAAGGCGGTGGAGGAGGCTGGCAGAACTCATCAGGGCGCTATTCTCGCAGACTTGCCTGTGACCAGTCTTGCTCAGGGTGACGCGCTGGAGTTGGCCGCACTGCTGGCGCTGCTCGAAGTGCTGTCGCTGAGGCTGAAACCGGCGTCCATCAGCTGCTTGAGTACGACGTAACGTGACACGTAGAGCCCCTGATCGTCAAAACTATCTGACTGGGTTCGCAGTACCACGCGCAGCGGGGTGCTGAAGCCGGCCGAGCGGTTGCTGATCTCGTTGGTATCGGTGGGCGTGCTGCGCAGGGTGTTTTGCACGCTGATGGCGCCATTGCCGTTGGCGCCGTGTGACCACAGGGCAAAGGCCACCGCATCGGTGGCGGGGTCGTTGCTGTCGAGCACAACAGTGATATTGCCCACACTGGTCTTGCCCGGCGTCACGGTGAAGTTGTTTGAGACTTCGTAGCTCAGGTACTGATCCCACGCGTCCAGCCCCTGAACACCCAGGGTGCGCCAGGGCAGCAGGCCACGGCGCAGGTCGCCGCTGCAAGTGCTACGGGCCGCGCCGAAGCTCGCGCCGCCCATCTGGGCTGGATCTGCCGGGCAGGGCAGGGCCCCCTGGGCTGCCGCGTAAGCCAGCAGAGCCTGTTTGGCTTCGAGCAGGGCTGCCTGGGTCTGGGCAAAGCGGCCGTGTTCGGTTTGGATGCGCAGCGTCAGCAGTGCACCGGCTGAAAGCAGGGTGATGATCAGCAGCGTGATGGCCATTTCCGCTAGCGAGAAACCTGCAGCTGAACGGGCTGAGGTCATTGGCAGAGCGCCTTTCGGGGGGAGTCACTGTTCAGGGAGATGCTGCAGCGGTAGCTAGCAGGATCACTTGCATCAAGCTTGATCGAGAGCTTCGGGGTGCTGCCGGTGCTGTCGTAGTTGATGAAGCGGTACCAGTCGTTGGCGCAGAGCCAGAGTGGTGTCTGAGTTGAGTCGCTGTCGTAACAGCCACTGCCGCTATCGACCTCGGCAAGCGTGGTCGTGCTGACACCATTCTTGATTTTTGTTTCAGTGAGCGTCATGCCGCCGAAGGCAGTGAAGTCAAAACATGCCGGGTTCTTGCTGCGCAGCGTGGCCAGTGTGCCAGAGCTGCTTGCCGGGATGATCTTGTCGATGGATTTTGTGCTGCTAGCACTGCAACTGCCGATCTGAGTGGGGGCTGGACTTGTATCTGTGCCGGTCTCATTGGCTAGCCGCTCCAAAACTTCGCGCAGCAACGGTTTCATGATGTCTGCACGTGTCACGGGAAGGATCACATCATTGCTGCACTCTCCACCGATCTTGCTGCTGTCCGTGATGGCACTACGCGGCATGCATTTGCCGGTGCTGGTATTGAGGGCGGTGACGCTGGCTGAGTCGGCATAGTAGGAAATACTGCCGCTATCCTTGCCGGCTGCATTTCTGGTGTCGCCCAAACCCTCCAGAAAGGCTTTGGCCTTGCCGCTAGCGCACGGAGTAACGGGGGTGCGGGAATCGGCCTGTGCCAGGAGGGGAGCGCCTGGGGCTATCAGCAGAGCCATGACCGGTTTTCCATTGACCTGTATGACGGACTTGGTGTCGGGGTTGATAGGCGCTTTGTCACCGGTGTCTTTAAGTCGCTCGGTCACATTCATCGAGCGGAATACAGGGCTGATGGCGTACCAGACGCACTCATCGTTCGCGTCTTTGGCTGCGGTTTCACTGCGGCTGCTGTTCAGTACGGGGAGATCCCTATAAGGGAAGCGGCCTGCCGTCAGGGCTTCACTGGGGCTGCAGAGCAGGTTACCCCAGCCGCCTAGCGCCGGCGTGCCATCTGCACCGATGCCGTTGTTGTCGGTGTCCGGGCAGGGCATGGCGCCAGGGTTGGCTGCCTGACTTTTTCCGCCGAACACAGCCCGGTCAATCAGACGCATGCGGGCTTCTTCAAGCGCTTCGAGCTGACGGCTGCGCAGATCACTAGTGCTGCGTTGGGCAAAGTCCTGCAAGGGGGAATTGACGGCACTGACCGTCCAAGCTGCTCCAAGTGCGAGCAGCAGGGCGAGCATGGCAAGCAGGATGTAGCCACGCTGCTGTTTCATGGCCGGATCTGCTCCGGTGCCGGAACGAGCTGGATGCGCTCACCAACCTTCAGTTCCCGCGTCTTTCCTTCGCCCACGAAGACGCTGGCCGAGCGCTCGCCGAGCGCGGCGACTGGAGCGCGATCGTGATGGGCGCGGCCGTTGATCCATACCGTGCTCTGGCCCCCGCTGCGGCGTACGATGCCTTGCAAGGTGATGCTGTCTGACTCCTGCTCTTCGCCAATGCGGGCATTGCGACGGCGCAATTCATCCAGGATGGCGCGTTGCTGGCGGCTGTGGAAGAGGCGGCCGATCCCGTTCTCCTGCGTACTGCTTTCCGCTGTGGCCACTGGCTCAGCGTCGGCGGGCCTGGTTCCGAACAGGGCAAGGCTGGCAAGCAGGGCGGAGAGCAGGAGGGGGCGAACGCGGTTCATGGTTCTACGGTGGCTGGCGGTGTGATGCTTATCCAGTCTAGCGCGCATTCGGCGTGCAGACCGCCTCCATCCCCTCCCGTACGGATATTGTTGCGCACAAGCAAGCAGCGCTGCGGGTGGAGGAGTACGTCCGGCCGGGTGGCGAGGCGCTCGAGAAAGGCCAGCAGATCGCCTTCGTGGAGCAATTCGAGGCTCAGTTTCATCTGGCTGGCCTGCAGGTTGAAGAGGCCGGCGGCGTCAATTTTGCCCAAGCTGCGACGGGGCGCTAGGGTGAATTCCGGTGGCGGCAGACGCAGGGCGAGGGCTGCTGAGCGTACGCCATTGGCCCACTCGAGACGGTTCTCCGGGCCGATCAGACCTTGTTGGCGCAGGGTTTCAAAGCGTGTGATGGTTTCGCGCAGCAAGGCTTCATCGCGGCTGGTTGCGAGATAACGCTCATGCAGCTGGCGTGCTTCGTCGCGGGTGCTGGCGTGGCTGGCACGGGCATTGGCCTGGCTATGCCGGGCAGCCCACAACAAGGTGGCGCCGAGGGTGATGCAGATGAGGGCGACAAGGAGGCTTCCGCCCAGATGGCGCAGGGCGAGGCGCTGCAGTTCGGCGTTCATGGCCGCTCCTTGCTGATGGCCAGACGCAGTTTGAACTCGGGGCGTTTGCGCAGGGTTTCGGCGTCGCTGCGCAGGGTCTTGTCTGATTCCGCGTCAAAAGGTTGCTCTTGCAGTACGAGTTCGTTGACGCGCGGGCGCAGATCGGCAAAGAAGGCCTGGATACGCTGCAGGGCGGTGCGCGGGTCGGATGCGGCCGCCACAGGAAGAGCCGCGCTGATGTTCAGTACCAGGCGGGCCGGGCTTGTGGTGCTGGCGGCATCTCCCGCGTCCCACTCGAGTTGCAGTAACTCGATGTCCGGAAAGCGTTCAAGGCTTTTCGAGAGTGGGAGCAGTGCGGCTTGCGGCGGGATTGCTCGGGTGTGCAGACGAGCTTCGGCTTCGACCACGCTACGCAGGCTGTCGAGTGGTGCGGGCTGCGCCGGCAGGCTGGCAAGCAGTTGCTGGTAGCGCAGGTTTTCGCTCTGGATCTCGGCGAGGAGCTGGCTGCGCTGCTGCTGCAGTTCGCGCCCGTCCATGTAGTGCTTGAGTGCGCTGAGCCCGAGTGCGAGGCCGGCCAGCACTCCGAGTGCGAAGATCAGCTGACGGGCTTGGCGGAAGCGATGGATGCGGCGGCTGGCCTCCGGCGCCAGCTGGGGGGCGCGGCTTTCGCGCAGGGCGAGGCGCATCAGCAGCGGCTGGCTGTCGGAATTGGTGAGCTGTTCGCGATGGCCGATGGCTTGGCACAGGGTGTTCAGATTGACGAGATGGAATTCGAGCTGGGCCGCCTGCTCGACGGCCGCCAGCAGCGGAGCGAAGTCCTGGCGAGCAAGCAGCAGCCATACCGGCAGCCGGGTGTTACGGGTGATCCAGCGCTGGCCGCTGAGGTACTGAAGTGTCTTCTGGGTTTCGCGCAGACAGGCTTCGCCCCAGCTGGAAAAGTCCCCCTCCGGTGCCGGCGAGAGGCGCGAGAAGCGCAGGCTGCCTTGCTCGAAATAGGTTTGGCGGATACCGGCCCGGCAGAAGCTGACGATCAGGCCTTGCGGTACTTCTGGGCGCAGGAGGCCAAGCAGGGCCTGAGTCAGCAGCGCCGGGGTGTAAAGGGCGTTCAGCGCCGCTTCGCGGCCTTGGAGCTCGGTCAGCCACGGATCGAGCGCGCCCGGGCGGGTGATGCCGGTATAAAGGATGCGCTCGTCGCGCCGTCCCTCCCGTTCGCGTCCCAGCGAGAGGCTGGTGACATAGGGGGAAGCATGGAATTGCTGGGCCAGCTTGCGGGTGATGAGTGCCTTGCGATCGCTCCCGGCGACATAGGGAATACTGTCGTTCTGGAAGCCTTCGTCGGCCAGATTGGCAAGCAGGGTGTGGGTGGTCTTGTCTGCCGTCTGCAGCCACTGCGAGAAGGTTGCCACGCCCTCGGCGCCCGTTGCATGGCGGGCGACGAAGGCCAGACGTCCGCCAGCGCTACGGTAGCTGGTGAGGCCTTCCTGATCGAGGTAGTGGAGGTAGCGGGTGAGCATGCTCAGAACTTCATCTTGGTGATGACATCGTAGATCGGACCCAGCACCGAGAGGGCTACCCACATCATCAGCCCGCCCAGCAACAGGATCAGCAAGGGTTCAAGCATGGCCTGCAGATTGGCAATCGATTCACGCACATCGCGCTCGTAGAAGTAGCTCACGTTCCGCAGGGCCTGATCAAGCGAGCCAGTGTGCTCGCCTACCCGCAGCATCCTCACGACCAAGGGTGGGAAGATGCCGGTGGCGGCGAAAGCCATGGTGACATTCTGCCCTTCGGCGATGAGTTGTTCCACCCGCTCCAGCGCGTCGCGCAAGACGCGATTGCCGACCACGTCCTGCGCCACCCGGATAGTGTCGATGATGGAAATGCCTGATGCATACATCATGGCAAACAGGTTGGCAAAGCGCGAGAGGATGATCTTGCGGTAGACGTTGCCGACGATGGGCAGGCCTAGCTTGAAGGCATCCCAGCGGCGGGCTGCATCCGGGCGGGTGCGGATCAGGGAAGCAAGGATCACCACCAGGCTCGCCAGGGTGGCGAGGATCAGTGGCCACCAGTTACTGACGATGCGTGAGGTGCCCATCAGCAAACGGGTCTGCAGGGGCAGGGCAACGCCGGTGGAACGGAACAGCTTGGCGAGCTCCGGTACGACATAAACCATGGATACGAACACCGCCAGCAGAGTGACCGAGAGCACGAAACCGGGGTAGATGGTGAGCTTCTTCACATAGGAGGAGAGCTCGTCCTCGCGTTTGAGCGCTTCGTTGAGTTCGCGCAGTACGTCTGGCAGATTGCCGCTGGTTTCACCGGCGCGGACCAGCGAGCAGAACACCGGATCGAAGACATTGCCTTGTTCGGAGAGCGCCTGCGAGAGGCTGCGGCCGCCTTCGATGCTTTCGACGAGATTGGCGATCACTGCGCGCATGCGCGGATGGTCGGTGGAGTCGCGCAGATCAATCAGGGCTTCGATCAGCGGCACCCCGGCGCGGGTGAGCTGTTCGAGGTGAAAACAGAACAGACTGCGCTCGCGTACCGGCATGCGTCCGAGCCCGCTGGCCAGGCTGTGGCGCGCTGGCGAGCCGTTAATCAGATCCAGCTCCATGCGCTTGAGGCGCATCTCGAGGTCGACCAGATTCAGGGCTTCGATCTGACCCTGCACCAGACGCCCACCGGGGTTCATGGCTTTGTAGGCGTAGAGGGCCATGCAGTTTGCCTGTCTCAGTGCTCGGCGCTGAACATGCGCTCGGTGAGGTCGACCACCCGGGCGAGTTCTTCGAGCGTGGTGAGACCTTCGAGCACGCGGCGGATGCCATCCTCGGCCAGCGTACGGAAGCCCTTGGCTCGCGCGGCATTGCGGATTTCACGGAAGGTGGCGCGGCGGGCGATGAGCTCGTCGATATCCGCGTCCATGCGCATCAACTCCATTACCGCCATGCGCCCGCGATAGCCCTGGTAGTCGCAGTGCGGGCAACCAACGGCTTCAAACAGGCTGTGCACTGGGCGCTCCATCGCGCCGAGGAGCTTCAGTTCGTAAGGCTCCGGCGTACGTGCGCGGCGGCAGTGCAGGCACAGCTTGCGTACCAGGCGCTGGGCCACCACGCCGATGATATTGCCGGCCATGATGTCCGGCAGGATGCCGATGTCGAAGAGGCGTGGAATCGCTCCGATAGCCGAATTGGTGTGCAGAGTGGAATACACCTGGTGGCCGGTCATGGCGGCGCGAAAAGCCATTTCGGCGGTGTCCTCGTCGCGGATTTCGCCGACTAGGATGACATCCGGATCCTGACGCATCATCGAGCGGATGCCATTGGCAAAATCCAGCTTGCTGGTTTCCGATACCGATGTTTGACGGATCATTGCCATCGGGTATTCGACCGGGTCTTCGAGGGTCATGATGTTGATGCCCTCGGAGTTGATGTGATTCAGGATCGAGTACAGGGTGGTGGTTTTGCCGCTGCCGGTGGGGCCGGTGAACAGGATGATGCCTTCCGGGCGGGCGATCATCAGTTTGAGCATGTCCAGCTGTGGATCTCCGAGGCCCAGGCGATCCAGCGGTACGATGCCCTTCTGGCGATCGAGGATGCGCAGCACGATGTTCTCACCGTGGATCGTGGGCTGCGCCGAGACGCGAAAATCCACTGGCCGGCCGCGCACGTTGAGTGAGATACGGCCATCCTGCGGCGCGCGTGTCTCGGCAATGTTCAGCCCGGACATGACCTTGATGCGCACAGCCATCGCTGACCAGTAGGACTTATGCAGTACGCGTATCTGGCGCAGGATGCCGTCGATGCGATAACGCACACGCAGGAAGCTGGCTTCTGGCTCGAAGTGAATGTCGGAAGCGTCCCGTTTGACTGCATCCGACATCAACGCGTCGATCAGGCGCACGATCGGCTGGTCGTACTGGTCGCTGGCGGCCAGCGAGCGGTAGTCAATCTCGCCGGTCTCGATTTCGGTGAGGATGCCGTCGATCGAGAGCTCAAAGCCGTAATACTGATCGATGGCATGCGCGATCTCGTTCTCGCCGGCCAGCAGGGTTTCGATGCGTGCTTCTTCGGGCAGCAGGGCGCGCAGTTTGTCGAGCGCGACGATGTCATCCACGTCTGCGATCGCGATAGTCAGCTGACGGGCTTCCGGATCCCAGCGCAGCGGCAGCAGGCGGTGGCGTTTGGCCAGATCTTCCGGGACCAGTGCCAGCGCATCAGGGTCGGCAATTGCCCGACCAAGATCTACCCCTTGCTTGCCGAGAGATTCGGACAAAGCATCGCGCAGTGCGGCTTCGGAGACGAAACCTAGTTGCACCAGCAGCTTGCCGAGTGCGAGGTTCGAACGATTCTGCTCGTGCAGGGCGATGCGCAGCTGATCATCGGTGATCACGCCATGCGAGATCAGCAGCTGGCCCAGCGGTTGATGGTGAAGCGGAGTCGTCATGCGGGAGCTCAGGGGGTGGCAGGCTGAGCCGTGTCGCTCAGGCTGCGGGCACGCTGGCGGGCCAGGGCTGGGTCGAAGGCGATCATGCCGGGGCGACCGGCATTAGCGGCCTGTTCGTAGTAGCGGGCGGCCAGGCGCGGTTGTTCGAGGTGATCGAGAGCGACCGCGAGGTTGTAGAGCGTGTCAGCATTGCGCTCGTCCAGCGTATGGGCCTGGAAAAAGGCTTGCTGAGCTTCCACCCAGCGTCCTTGACGTGCGTACAGGCTGCCCAGTGCAAACAGCGCAGGAGCGGACTCTGCTTGTTCGGCGACCAGGCTGCGCAGGCGGCTTTCGGCCGTAACCGGATCACCTTCGGCATAGAGCAGGGCCAGCTGGCTACGTGCCTCAGCATCCTTGGGGTCGGCCTGCAGCGCCTGGCGCAGCAGGCGTTCGGCCTCATTGCGCTGCCCGGCACGTAGGGCGATCAAGGCCTGGGCATTGAGGGCGCCAAGGTTGCGCGGCTCCTGACGCAGGATTTCGCCGAAACGCTGGTAGGCCTCGGTGAGACGGCCTTGCTCGTAGGCCTCGTGCGCCTCCTGCAGCGGGCTGCGGGAGGCTTGCGCTGGCGGTGTGGTACGGCGGATCGAGCCAGACTCCAGCGTCGGCATCTGTGCCGCAGGCGAGCCGGGCGGTGGGTTGGTCACTGCCATCAGAGCTGGCGGGCTGGATTCGTCCCGGGCCGGCGGCGGCGTTTCACGTGGGGGCTGCGGGACTGACGTAGCGGCGCTTGAAACCGGTGCAATCATTGGCGGCTGGGCGGCGTTCAGACCAGGACCGGCTTGGATGCCACCGGGCTGGCTGGTGGCCCACCACAGGTAGAGCGCACCGATGGCAAGCGCCAGCAGGCCGCCACCAGCCAGAATCAGCGGCACATGATTGGGTCTGGGCTGCTTGAGTTCAAACAGATCCTTGATGGCCTCGCGTGGCGGTGCGCCGGCGCTGGCGGAGGGCGTTCCGGTCGGGCGTGGCGGAACCGGTCTGCTGACGCTGAGAGGGGGCGCGGCGGTCTGCTCTTCCAGACGCAGTTCGGCAGAAGAGTCCGGCAGACGCTCGCCAGCATTGCGCTGAGCGTTTTCGGCCTGGCGGAGGGCGTCGATCAGCAGACTCACTTGCCCGACTCCGGCAGGGTCAGCAATCGCGGTCCTGCCTCCTGATTGAAGAAGCGCTCGTTCGGCTGGCTTGCGGCCAGATTGCGATAATCTCCTTCGAGACTGGCGCTGCGGATGATCGTGGGGCGTACGAAAATGACCAGCTCGGTTTTCTTGAAGGTGTCGTTGCGGTTCTGGAAAATATTACCCACTGCTGGGATGTTTGCCAGGCCCGGTACGCTGGAGTCATCGTTGTTGAGTGCGTCTTCCATCAGGCCACCCATGACGGCGATATTGCCGTTGTTGATGCGCATCACTGAATCGAATTCGCGTGAGCGGATCAGCGGGATGGTGTTGGTGACCGTGATCGAGCTGTTGATCAGCTGAAGCGTAGGGTCGGTCTTTTCACCGATCACGCGCGACATGCTCGGGCGGATATTCAGGGTCACCGAGTCGTCATCGCCCACCAGCGGGGTGATGGTCAGCACTAGCCCCACCGGTACCGAGTGCAGGGTGGAGGTAATGGTGGTGCGGCCAGTGGAGGTGGCGGTGGTGTCGGTGGTTTCGCTCTTGTAGGTCCAGTAGATGCTGTCATCCACGACCTTCATCACCGCTGTCTGATTGTTGAGCACAGAGAGCTTGGGGCTGGAGAGCACCTTGACCGTACCGAAGGTCTCCAACAGTTTCACCGCGCTGGTGAAGTTACCGCCAGACGAGGTGTAGCCCAGCTCCATGGTGGGCGTCGTATTGACGCCGGTAAAGACGCCGACCGCTTGCTGCACGACTTTTAGCCCGGTGTCGAAGACGTTGAGGGCGCTCCAGTCGACGCCTTGCTGGTAGTTCTGGGTCAGTTGCACTTCGGCGATGGTGGCTTCGATCAGCACTTGGCGCTTGGCGCTGTTCATGACCTTGTCGAGGAACTCCTGAACCTTCTCCTGCTGGCGTGATGTCGCGCGCACGGTGAGAACCCCTGTCTCAACGTTGGCGATGACGGATGCGGCTTCGCGGAAGGTGACCACTCGCTCCGTGGCGGCGGTGACCGTATTGGTATCGCCCGCGGTCCGCGCGAGATTGCCGGTTGGCTTGGTGGTGCTGGTGACCTCACGTCGCGTCGTGCTGCCCTGGGTGTCCACCTGGATGCTGCGCTCCATGGTGCCTTCCGGTAGCAGCTTGTCTGTTTCGCGCAGCAGATCCTTCACGTTCTGGATCAGCGATTCCCAGAATCGATTCTTCGAAATGTTCTGGATACGCGCATAGGAGCCGCTGCCACTTCCACTGTTTTGTGCGGAGGTGCTGTCGTCCGAGCCGCCGATGCTGGTGGCCGAGCCGATCTGGGAGGCTACCGAGACCGTACTGTTGGTCTCGCGCGAGAGATTCACATAGTCGATCTTGTAATTGCGTAGGAAAGGCGAGTCCGGCAGCACCGCCAGATTCTGGCCGTCCAGTTCGTAACGCATATCTATCTGGCGCGAGATGCGGGTGAGAATCTGCGGCAGGGTCTGGTCAAGTGCGTTGAGTGTGACCGTGCCTTCGATCCCGGGATGGATGTCGATGTTCACCCGGGCATCGCGCGCCAGTGCAAACAGCAAATCTTGGGCGCGCACGTTGTTGACCACCACCGAGTAGGTCTCCTGCTTCTTTGTCGGCTTAGGGGCCGGTAGCGCAAAGCTGCGCACTGCGGGCGGAGGAACATCGCCTGCAGGGCGATTTTTTTGTGCTTCGCTGGAGAGGTGTGGCGCTGTTTCCAGCTTGACGCTCGGCGTGGAAGTGCAGGCGCCCAGCAGGGCGCTCAGTAGCAGGGCCGTAGCGCGGGCAGGGTGTGTCACGCGAGGTTTTCCCATGTTGTCGACTTGGCTCCGAATCTTAGCGCAATTCATGCCACGGACCGTGGGCCGTTCGGGCGCCTTGCAGGTATATGAGCCTCTTGGGTTAGGTGGCAGCGATCTGGGCGCAGCTGAAAGTGAAAAGGCCCCCGTTTCCGGGGGCCTTTTCAGTTCCTGATGCAGATTGAGCGAGCGGTTTAGTCCCGGGTTTCGACCTGTTGCAGGGGTTCGTCAGCGGCTACCTGGCGCGGCTTGCGACGGCGCGGTGCCACGACCGGCAGCTCCTCCTGCACTGGGGCAGGGCGGGGGCTGTCGGCTGCGGTCTCCACCATCTGCAGCTCGGCGGCTTCTGCAGCTAGCAGGGCCTTCAAGTCGATTTGCGGCGCTGCCGGCCGGACGGGAGCGGCGACCGGGGCGACGGGCACTTCGATGACTGGCTCGGCTTGGGGCTTTTCCACCGCGACGGCAGCAGGCGTTGCGGTCGGAGCGGGTTCGGCGATAGCGACGTTAGCAGGCTGCGGCTCGGCTGCCAGGGCAGGCGCTTCGATCACGACCGGGGCTGCAGGCGCAGCCACCACTTCGGTAGCAACTTCTGCGACTACCACCTGGCTGGCGATCGGCGCGGTGAGCACTTCCTCGGCTTGAACTTGTTGCTCGTTGCCTTCAACCTGAACTTCGGCTGCTTCGCTGTCGTTGCGGCGCTCACCACGGCCACGGCCACGGCGGTTGCGACGGTTGCGGCCTTCGCGTTGCTCGGCAGACTGGGCTTCCGGAGCGGCCGATTCAATCGCAGTCACTTCCGTACTGACGGCAGCTGCGGCAACCACAGTTTCGGCGCTGACGCTCTGGGCTGCCTCACGCTGCTGTTGCTGGCGCTCGCGGCGTTCCTGGCTGCGCTCGCGACGCGGCTCATTGCGCTCGCCGCGCTGTTCGCCGGCTTCACGGGGCTGCTTCGGCACGGCTTCGCTGCGCTCCTTGTCCTGACGCTCGGTACGTTCGCCACGTTCGTTGCGATTGCGTTCCTTGTCCTGACGCTCGCCACGCGGCTCATTCCGGCTGCGTTGGCCTTCCTTGCGTTCGCCTTGCTGCTCGTCACGGCTCTTGCCGCGCGCCGCCTGTGCTCCTTCTCCACGCGGTTTGCGCTCACCGCTGCGTTCGCCGCGGTTTTCGTCACGACGACGGCCATCGCCGCGGCGCTCGTTGCGACCTTTTGGGGTCGGTGCCGGTGCAGCCGGCACTTCGGCATCGCCATTGAGCCAGTCAAGAATGCGGCGGAAGAATCCCTTGCCCTCGGTCTTTTCGGCGGCTTTGGTGGCGGCCGGACGCGGTTCGCTGCTGACTGGTGCGGGCTGGTCAGGGGTGATGCCCTTGATGGCAGCTTCCTGGCGTTGCGGTCTGCCTTCGGTATTGGCCGAGGGCGGCGTGTAGGTGGCGTCCGCGGGCATGGAAGCCATCTTGTAGCTGGGCAGGTGACTGTCTTCCTGATTCAACTGGTCGTGGCGCAGGCGCACGATTTCGTGGGCTGGCGTTTCCAGGTGACGATTCGGGATGATCAGCAGATTCACCTTGTGGCGCAGTTCGATCTTGGCGATGTCGACGCGCTTTTCATTGAGCAGGAAGGTGGCGACATCCACCGGAACCTGGGTGTGCAGGGCACCGGTGTTTTCCTTCATCGACTCCTCTTCGAGGATACGCAGGATGTGCAGTGCAGCCGACTCGGTCGAGCGGATGTGGCCGGTGCCGGTGCAGCGCGGGCAGGTGATGTAGCTGGTCTCGGCCAGGGCCGGGCGCAGGCGCTGGCGCGACAGCTCAAGCAGGCCGAAACGGCTGATCTTTCCGGTCTGTACGCGGGCGCGGTCGAAACGCAGCGCATCGCGCAGGCGGTTCTCGACTTCGCGCTGGTTGCGCGGGTTTTCCATGTCGATGAAGTCGATCACGATCAGGCCGCCCAGATCGCGCAAGCGCAGCTGGCGGGCCACTTCATCGGCGGCTTCAAGGTTGGTGCGCAGCGCGGTGTCTTCGATGTCCGAACCGCGCGTGGCGCGGCCCGAGTTCACGTCGACCGACACGAGGGCTTCGGTGTGGTCGATCACGATGGCGCCGCCCGAGGGCAGGTTGACCTGACGGCCGTAGGCCGATTCGATCTGGTGTTCGATCTGGAAGCGCGAGAACAGCGGCACGTCGTCGTGATAACGCTTGACGCGATTCACGTTGGACGGCATGACCGTGCCCATGAAGGCGCGGGCCTGCTCATAGATCTCGTCGGTATCGATCAGGATCTCGCCGATGTCCGGCTGGAAGTAGTCGCGGATCGCGCGGATCACCAGGCTGCCTTCCTGATAGATCAGGCCGGCACCGTCCATGTCCTTCACGGCGCCATCGATGGCACTCCACAGCTGCAGCAGGTAGTTCAGATCCCACTGCAGCTCTTCGGCGTTGCGACCGATGGCGGCGGTGCGGGCGATCAGGCTCATGCCACCGGGCACTTCGAGTGCATCCATGACTTCGCGCAGCTCGGCGCGCTCGTCACCCTCCACACGGCGCGAAACACCACCGCCACGCGGGTTGTTGGGCATCAGGACGAGGTAACGGCCGGCTAGCGAGACGTAGGTGGTCAGCGCTGCGCCCTTGTTGCCACGCTCTTCCTTCTCGACCTGGATGATGATTTCCTGGCCTTCGCGCAGAGCTTCCTTGATGGAGGCGTTGCGGTCCGCGCCTTCGCGGAAATAGGAGCGCGACACTTCCTTGAACGGCAGAAAGCCGTGGCGCTCTTCGCCATAATCGACGAAGGCGGCTTCGAGACTGGGCTCGATGCGGGTGATCACGCCCTTGTAGATATTGCTCTTGCGTTGTTCCTTGGCAGCCGATTCGATGTCGAGGTCAATCAGTTTCTGACCATCAACAATCGCAACGCGGAGTTCCTCGGCCTGCGTTGCATTGAAAAGCATTCGCTTCATTTATTTCTTCTCCCGCGCGCTAAAGCGGGCAGGGCAAACCACCGTCTCCTCCTTGCGGAAGAAGCAGCTAACTCAACTTGTAGGGAACAACAAACTGCTCTTCATGTGTTCTTGTGCAAGGAGTGAATCGGGTCTGCCTTACGACACCCTGAGTCGCTGGTGCGGAGCTCAAAGTGTTCCAGTCTGGTTCGCGTTCGCGCGCAAAATGGGTCGATCAATCAAATGGTTTGGGATACCATCGACCGTTTTATCCGGTCGATCATGTCCTCGCGGCGCCTGTCGCGCAGATGGGCGGGTGGCCGGCTCAGCTCGACCTGACCGCATCTGCGCGCCGGAATACTCAACGGCGCCAACCACTATCGGCCGGAGCGCGCGAGGCATATTGATAGCCTGGGGCGCTGCAAACAAGCCGGAGGGGCGAAGCAGACTGGTCGGGCAAGCCGTGCAACACGGACGACCCACGGGGCAAAGCCCGCGAAAACGAAAGCAATATAACTGAAACCCATGACTTTAGGCAAAGACAGCGGCGGTGCAGCAAGCGGTAACCCGGCCGTGCGTAGGGTGACGGTGGGCGAAGAGGATGCCGGTCAGCGCATCGACAATTTCCTTCTGCGCGAATGCAAGGGCGTGCCCCGAAGCCATATTTACCGGGTTTTGCGTAGTGGTGAGGTGCGTGTGAATGCAGGCCGAATCAGTCAGACCTATCGCCTGCAGGTGGGTGATGAGGTGCGTATCCCGCCCATTCGGGTAGCCGAAAGAGCGGCGCCGGCACCGCTGGCCGCTGCGGCGCGGCATGAGTTCAATGTGGTGTTTGAGGATGAAGCCCTGCTGGTGATCGACAAGCCAGCCGGGCTAGCCGTGCATGGCGGCAGTGGCCTGAGTTTCGGCCTGATCGAGCTTCTGCGTCAGCAGCGGCCTCAGGCGAAGTTTCTTGAATTGGCTCATCGTCTGGATCGTGAAACCTCCGGTCTGCTGATCGTGGGCAAGAAGCGTACGGCGCTCAATGCGGTGCAGGACGGCATGCGCAATGGTGAGCTTGAGAAGCGCTACCTTACGATGGTGGCGGGGCGCTGGCAGAATCCGCTCCAGCATCTCAAGTCGCCGCTCTACAAATACCTGACAGCTGATGGCGAGCGGCGCGTGATGGTGCGTGAGGATGGAAAACCATCCCACAGCGTGGTGCGCCTTGTGCAGCGCTGGCAGAAATTCAGCCTGCTTGAAGTGGAACTCAAAACGGGCCGTACCCATCAGATCCGGGTGCATTTGCAGCACGCAGGCTTTCCCCTGCTGGGCGATGACAAATATGGTGACTTCCCGCTCAACAAGGCGCTGGCAGGCGAGGGGCTGGCGCGCATGTTCCTGCACGCAGCCTTGCTGCGCTTTCGTCACCCGGTGTCTGGCGAGATGCTGGAGTTGAAAGCCCCGCTGCCGGCCGAGCTGGCGGCGTTCGTGCGTCATGTTGACGCTACCCAGGACAAGGATTTCGGCTGAAACATGAAGCAACGCAATTTCGATCTGATCGTGTTTGACTGGGATGGCACGCTGATGGACTCCACCGCGACCATCGTCGATTCCATCCAGGCAGCGTGTGCCGACCTCGGCCTGCCCATCCCCTCGCGTGAGCAGGCCTCGCATGTCATCGGCCTTTCCCTGCTGGGGGCCGTGCAGGCCGTGGCGCCGGGGCTCGATGAAGAGGGGTGCCAGCGGCTTGCCGAGCGCTATCGGCATCACTTCCTGTTGCGAGACCATGATCTGGTGTTGTTTGAGGGCGCGCGTGAGCTGCTGGAGTGGCTGCGCAGCGAGGGTTATCAACTGGCGGTGGCGACCGGCAAGGCGCGGCGCGGCTTGAGCCGGGTGCTGGCAAGCAGCGGTCTGGATGCCTTCTTTGATGCCACACGCTGCGCGGACGAGAGTTTTTCCAAACCGCATCCGGGTATGTTGCTGGAGCTCATGGATGAGCTGCTGGTGGAGGCGGATCGCGTGCTGATGATCGGCGACACAACGCATGACCTGCTGATGGCGAAAAATGCCGGTACGCATGCGTTGGCAATGAGTTACGGCGCCCATCCTCGGGAGCAGCTTGCGGCGGAAATGCCGCGGGCCTTGCTGGATTCGATGGCTGAATTGCGCGAGTGGCTGGTGTGCCACGGCTGATCTGTGCGGCGGCGGACTTGCCCGACGGGGGTGACGCGCAGCGCTTCGAGCTGGATCTGGAGGGTGTGCGGCGCCCGGCTTTTGTGCAGCGCTGGCGCGGCCAGGCCTTCGCTTATGTAAACAGTTGTGCCCACATTCCGGTAGAGCTGGACTGGAATCCGGGCCGCATGCTGGATGATTCGGGTGAATACCTGATTTGCGCCACCCATGGCGCCCTGTATGTGCCGGATAGCGGTCTGTGCGTGGCCGGACCCTGCGTCGGCCGGAGCTTGCAGGCGTTGCGGGTGCGCGAAGAGAATGGACAGGTATTCCTTGTGGATGGAGCGGGCGATGAGTGAGCAGCAGCCGGGTTGGGAGCGTAACGTCATCGAGAAGTTGGCGTTCGAGAGTCTGCGTGAGGCCCGTCGGCGGCGACGCTGGAGCATCTTTTTCCGGGCTTTGGGGTTCATTTATGTCGGCACCCTGATCTGGATGTTGATCGGTGCGCGTAACAGCAGTGAAAGCCTGGTGGATGGCGCCGAGCATACGGCGCTGGTGCGGATCGAGGGCACGATTGCCGCGGGTGAGAAAGTTGATGCTGAATCGGTCTTGCCTGCTCTTCGTGCGGCTTTTGAGGCTAAGCAGGCCAAGGGTGTGCTGCTGTTGATCAATAGCCCTGGCGGCAGTCCGGTGCAGGCTGGGCTTATCAATGACGAGATTCATCGCCTGCGCAAGCTCCATCCGGATAAGCCGGTGCATGCTGTGGTCGAGGATGTCTGCGCCTCGGGCGGTTATTACATCGCTGTGGCTGCGGACAAGATCTTCGTGGATAAGGCCAGCATCGTTGGTTCGATCGGTGTGCGCATGGATGGCTTCGGTTTCACCGGCACGATGGAGAAGCTGGGGGTCGAGCGGCGCAGTATTACGGCGGGTGAGAACAAGGCATTCCTTGATCCCTTCTCGCCGCAGAATCCGAAGCATCTCGAGTTTGCCAAGGGCATGCTGGCAGAGGTGCATCAGCAGTTCATCGACGTGGTGCGCGCAGGGCGTGGCAAGCGTCTGAAGGAGTCGCCGGAGATGTTCTCGGGCCTGTTCTGGAGTGGCGCGAAAAGTATCGAGCTTGGACTGACGGATGGCTTGGGCTCGCTCGACTCGGTGGCGCGCGATGAAATCAAGGCCGAGAAGATCAAGGATTACACGCGCGGCGAAAACGTAGCCGAGCGCCTCGCAAAACGCTTCGGCGCAGATCTAGCCGGCGGCGCGATGGGTACGCTGGAGCGTTTCGGCTGGCGCTGATCAGCTTGCCAGCAGCAGGAAAACCACGGGCTGCCGGTCCAGATCGGGCGGCCCGTTCTTTTTCCAGTCGCCGATGCGGCGTGTCATCACCCATTCGCTGGCAGTGGTGAGGCTGCGCGCTACACATATCAGGGTGTCTTCGCGGCAGGCTTCGAGCAGGCTCGCGAACATGGCGAGATTACGGTAGGGCGTTTCGATGAAAAACTGGGTGCGTGTGAACTTTGCGGATTCGCGCTCTAGTGCCTGGATAGCGTTGCGGCGTTCGTCCGGCTTTTGTGGCAGGTAGCCGTGAAACGCGAAGCCCTGGCCATTGAGGCCGGAGGCCATCAGTGCCAGCAGCAGCGAGGATGGGCCGACTTGCGGGATCACTCGAATACCCAGCGTGTGGGCGCGGCGCACGATCAGCGCCCCGGGGTCGGCCACGGCAGGGCAACCGGCTTCTGACATCAGGCCGCCGTCGCGTCCGGCGCGGATCGGCGCGAGCAAGGTGTCGATGCTGCGCGTATCCAGCTGCTCGGGGAGTTCATGGATTTCGGCGCTCTGGATGGCGCGGCTGTAGCCCAGGCGCTTGAGTTCGGAACGTGCAGTCTTGGCGCGCTCGGCGATGAAATAATCGAGCACATCCAGCGTGGCGAGGACGTGAGGGGGGTGGGTCTTGCTGGATTCGCCTGGACCCAGTCCGACTGGCAGCAGGTGCAGCAGGCCGGGGGGATTGTTCTGGCTCATGGGATCTGGATTCCTTCGGCGCGCAGCATGCGGGAAAGCGCAATCAGTGGGAGACCGATCAGGGCGGTCGGGTCATCGCCGCGCATGTGGTCGAGGAGGCTGATGCCCAGGCCTTCGGACTTGGCGCTACCGGCGCAGTCTAGTGGCTGCTCTCGCTCCACGTAGCGACGAATTTCCGCCTCGGTCAGTTCGCGGAAGCGAGCTGTGACAGGCACTCCTTCTAGCTGGCTATAGCCGGTGCGGCTATTGAATAAACAGACGGCAGTATGGAAGGTGATGGAGTTGCCGCTCATGCTGCGCAATTGGGCGATGGCGCGCTCGGCTGTGCCGGGCTTGTCGAAGCGCTCATTGCCGCGATGGGCGACCTGGTCTGAGCCTATGATCAGTGCGTCTGGAAAGCGCCCTGCGACCGCGCGCGCCTTTTCTACGGCAAGCCGCTCGGCGGTGGCGACCGGGCTTTCTCCATTGAGCGGTGCTTCATCCACTTCCGGGCGGGTGGTTTCAAAAGGAAGGCCGAGGCGCTCCAGCAACTCGCGGCGGTAGACCGAGGTGGAGGCCAGGATGAGGCGGGGGGTGTGCATGAGTGGCGCCGGTTTGCGTGGCCGGATTAGTCTTTGACAGGAACAGCCAAAAATAATAGCATTGACGGTTTATGTCGCACCAGCCAAAGCTCATTCCGGATCCATTCGAGTTCGCTCGACGCGAAGACGCGCTTCGCGGTGAGTTGGATGCACGCAACCTGCCTCGTGTGCAGGATGTGCTGAGAAAGACGGAAGAAGTTCAGCCTGTCAGCTATGCGCTGCGAGGTTATCGACTTGAAGGCAAGTCCTATATGGCGGTTGAAGCCAGTGCTGAGCTGCTCATGCAGTGCCAGCGCTGTCTTGGAGACGTGCGCTGTACGGTAGAGGTGGATTCCCGTCTCTTGCTGGTGCCGCGAGGCGAGCCGCTGCCGGATGATGAGTTGGAAGAGGATGATTTCGACCCGGTGCATGCTTGGCGCGATTTCGATGTGCTGGCTGCGGTAGAGGAAGAATTGCTGTTGGCCCTGCCGCTGGCGCCAACGCATGAAGATTGCAGTGTGCCGGTGGCAAAGGGAAATGGCGATGACACATCGCCGTTTGCGGCGCTCAGGGGCTTCAAGGCTTCGGGTGGCGCGAAAACTGATGATTGATTCAAGAGCTTTAAGGAGCAAGAAATGGCCGTTCAACAGAACAAGAAGTCGCCTTCCAAGCGCGGCATGCATCGTGCGCACGATTTTCTGACCGCCCCGGCCCTGGCCGTGGAGCCGACGACCGGTGAGGCTCACCTGCGTCACCACATCTCGCCGTCCGGCTTCTACCGCGGCAAGAAGGTTGCCAAGGCCAAGGGCGAGTAATTCGCTCTCTGCGCATGAGTCTCTGCCGCGCGTGCTTCGGCATGCTCGGCGCGGCTCGCAGCACTTGCGTGCTCTATTCGCGTGGCGTCCGACCTTTCAGGTCGTTCGCGTTCCTGCAGCAAGGCAGTTTCGCTTTCCGGTTTGATTTGGATGGCGGCTGCCTTGTTTCGCCTGTTGATTCCGTTTTGTGATGCCCATCACCCTTGCGATTGATTGCATGGGCGGCGATCACGGCCCGTCCGTGACCTTGCCCGCCGCCTTCCAGTTCCTGCGGGAGGACGCGCAGGCGCGCGTCGTTCTGGTCGGCCTGCCGGCCGTGTTTGATGATGCTTTCCGTCGGGCCGCTGCCGAGTTTGGCGACCGGATCGTGGTTCAGGAAGCCTCCGAGGTCGTCGAGATGGACGAGGCTCCGGCGGTGGCGATGCGCGTCAAGAAAGATTCCTCGATGCGCGTGGCGATCAATCTGGTGAAGTCCGGCGAGGCTGCTGCTGCAGTGTCTGCGGGCAATACCGGGGCGCTGATGGCGATTTCGCGTTTTGTGCTGAAAACCCTGCCGGGCATTGACCGGCCAGCAATCGCCACGATCATCCCGTCAATGAAGGGCCAGACCTACATGCTGGACCTGGGGGCCAATGTCGACTGTTCGGCGGAGCATCTGCTGCAGTTCGCGATCATGGGCTCGCTCCTGCTGGAGGCGGTGGAGCACAAGGCTAGCCCGACGGTAGGGCTGCTCAATATTGGCGAGGAAGACATCAAGGGCAACGAGGTGGTCAAGAAGGCTGCCGAGCTTCTGCGAGCTTCCGACCTGAATTTCTACGGTAACGTGGAAGGCGATGATATTTTCAAGGGCACGACGGATGTCGTGGTCTGTGATGGTTTTGTCGGCAATGTGGCGCTGAAGTCCTCGGAAGGGGTGGCGCGCATGATCACCAATTTCCTGAGCCAGGAATTCAAGCGCAACCTGCTGACCAAGCTGCTGGCGCTGATTGCGATGCCGGTACTCAAGCGCTTCAAGAAGCGTTTTGACCCGGGCCGTTTCAATGGCGCGGCTTTGCTCGGGCTGCGCGGTGTGGTGGTGAAAAGTCACGGCTCTGCCAACCAGACTGCTTATGTATGGGCGCTGCGCCGTGCGGCCGAAGCTGCGCGCAATCAGTTGGTTGAACGCATCTCCGCACGGATGAGCGGTTACACTGCCGCCTCTCTGGAGTCCACGCAGGAGGGTTCTGCAGCATGACTTTTTCTCGTATCGCCGGCACGGGCGGCTTTGTTCCGGGCGCACCGGTCACCAATGATGACCTGGTAGCACGCGGTATCGACACCTCGGATGAGTGGGTCAGTGATCGCACTGGTATCCGTGCCCGCCATCTGGCCGGCGAGGGGGTGACGACGCACGGCATGGCTGCCGAGGCTGCGCGCCGAGCGCTGGACGCTGCGGGCCTCAAGCCGGCCGACATCGATCTGGTGATCGTGGCTACGACTACCCCGGAAATGGTTTTCCCGAGTACGGCCTGTCTGTTGCAGAACGAACTGGGTATTCCCTCTGGCTGCGCTGCCTTTGATGTGCAGGCGGTGTGCAGCGGTTTCGTATTTGCTCTGACCGTGGCTGACAAATTCATCCGCTCTGGTTCGCATCGTCGCGTGCTGGTGGTGGGGGCTGAAAAGCTTTCGCGCATTCTGGATTGGTCTGACCGCACGACGTGTGTGTTGTTTGGCGATGGCGCCGGTGCGGTGGTGCTGGTGGCTGATGAAACACCAGGCTTGCTGGCCTCGGCCATGCATGCTGATGGTTCGCAGACGGGCATTCTGTCTGTGAATGCGCAGATGATGAGTGGGCAGGTTGTGGGCTGCCCCTTCATTCGCATGGATGGTCAGGCCGTCTTTAAATATGCCGTCAAGGTCTTGTCCGAGGTTGCGCATGAGGTTGCTGAGCAGGCTGCTCTGCCGCTGGAGAAGCTGGACTGGCTGATTCCTCATCAGGCTAATATCCGCATCATGCAAGCTACAGCCAAGAAGCTTGGAATTCCGCCCGAGCGCGTGGTTGTTACGGTGGATAAGCATGGCAATACTTCAGCGGCTTCAGTGCCGCTGGCGCTGGATGTGGCCGTGCGCGATGGTCGCATTCAGCCGGGTCATACCGTCCTGCTTGAGGGGGTCGGTGGCGGCTTTACCTGGGGCGCGGTGCTGCTGCGTTTCTGATTGTTCAACACGAGGTTGTCGAATGAGTAAGACGCTGAATCAACTGGCGGTTGTTTTCCCCGGGCAGGGCTCGCAGTCGGTAGGCATGATGGCCTCCTTTGCGGAGTCGGCTGTGGTGCGCAATACCTTTGCGGAAGCCTCGGATGCCTTGGGGCAGGATCTTTGGCAAATGGTTGCGGACGGCCCGGCAGAGGCGCTGTCGCAAACCGTGAATACCCAGCCGGTCATGCTGACGGCCGGCATTGCTGTGTGGCGCGCCTGGCTGGAAGCCGGCGGCGCCTGCCCGGCGCTGGTAGCAGGCCACAGCCTTGGCGAATACGCCGCGCTGGTGGCGGCCGAAGTGCTGGATTTTCGTGATGCCGTGAAGCTTGTGCGTTTTCGTGCCGAGGCGATGCAGGCTGCCGTGCCTGCAGGCATGGGTGGCATGGCCGCCATCCTGAATCTTTCGCCCGAACTGGTTGCTGAAGCCTGTGCAGAAGCCGCTCAGGGCGAATCGGTGTCGGCTGCGAATCTGAATTCGCCGGTGCAGATCGTGATTGCCGGCCACGCCGGGGCGGTGGAGCGTGCCATGGAGGCCTGCAAGGCCCGTGGCGCCAAGCGTGCCGTGGCCCTGCCGGTGAGCGCGCCTTTCCATAGCACGCTGATGAAGCCTGCTGCAGATCTTCTGGCCGAACGCCTGGCGAGTGTGGCACTGTCCGAGCCGAAGATTGCCGTGCTCAATAACGTGGATGTGAAGGTTGAGACTTCGGCTGAGTCCATCCGTGACGCGCTGGTGCGTCAGGCCTACAGCCCGGTGCGCTGGATCGAGAGCGTGGAGGCGATGGCGCCGCGCGGCATCTCGGCGGTGCTCGAGTTCGGTCCGGGCAAGGTGCTGGCCGGGCTGGTCAAGCGCATCAACGGCGAGCTGGCGGTTGAGGCTGTGACCGATGCAGAGGCGCTGGCGCGCGTGCTGCCGCAATACCAATAACATCAAGGGAAATCAGGAATGAACTCTCTCGCAGATCAGGTTGTTCTCGTCACCGGCGCGACGCGTGGCATTGGTCGTGCCATTGCGCTGGATCTGGGCAAGCTCGGGGCAACCGTCATCGGTACCGCGACCTCTGCAGATGGTGCTGCGGCCATTGGCGCAGCCCTGCAGGAAGCCGGTGTGAAGGGCAAGGGGATTGCCCTGAATGTGACGGATGCTGCGGCTTGCGAAGCGGCAGTGGCAGACATTGAGAAAGAATTCGGCACGATCGCTGTGCTGGTGAATAACGCCGGCATCACGCGTGACAACATTGCCATGCGCATGAAGGACGAGGAGTGGGATGCCGTGATGGATACCAACCTCAAGGCGGTGTTCCGCATGTCCCGCCTTGTCATGCGTGGCATGATGAAGGCGCGCAATGGTCGCATCATCAACATCACTTCGGTGGTAGGTGCCTCGGGCAACGCTGGTCAGGCCAATTACGCCGCGGCAAAGGCCGGGGTGGCCGGCATGACCCGCGCGCTGGCGCGCGAGCTGGGCAGTCGCAACATCACTGTGAACTGTGTGGCGCCCGGCTTCATCGATACCGACATGACCCGTGATCTCCCGGATGCGCAGCGCGATATGTTGCAATCCCAGATCGCTGTGGGCCGCCTCGGGCGGCCCGAAGAGATTTCTGCCGTAGTCAGCTTTCTGGCCTCGCCGGCCGCGAGCTATGTGACGGGGGCCACAATCCACGTCAACGGCGGGATGTACATGGCCTGACAGGCCATACGAACCCGAAGGGCGGAGTTGGCTGAAGTTGTGGCCGGATTCTGTTAGAATGCTCGGGTTTTTTCTTACTTATCCGCTTGAAAAAGAAGGAGCCATTCATGGAAAACATCGAGCAGCGCGTGCGCAAGATCGTTGCAGAGCAACTGGGCGCTAACGAAGCCGACATCAAGAACGACTCTTCGTTCGTCGACGATCTGGGTGCTGACTCTCTCGACACCGTCGAGCTGGTCATGGCGCTGGAAGAGGAATTCGAGTGCGAAATTCCCGATGAAGAAGCCGAGAAGATCACCAACGTTCAGCAAGCGATTGACTACGTCAGCGCCCACCTGAAGGCCTGATCGCTTTTCGTACATTTGCAGTAAGGAGTGACCTTTGACGCGTCGCAGAGTTGTAGTAACTGGGCTCGGCATCATTTCGCCGGTCGGCAATACCGTTGCTTCCGCTTGGGACAGCATCATCAATGGTCGCTCCGGCATTGACCGCGCCACGCGGTTCGATGCCAGCAGCCTGACCACCCAGATCGCTGGTGAGGTGAAGGGTTTTGATGTGGCGAACTATCTTTCTCCGAAAGAAGCGCGCCGTTTCGATACTTTCATCCACTACGGTCTGGCGGCGGCCATGGATGCCATCAAGGATGCCGGTATCACTGAGAAGCCCGCCAATGCGGAGCGCATCGGTGTGTGTATCGGTTCCGGGATTGGCGGTCTGCCGCTGATTGAAGACACCATGCACGCGATCGCCGCAGGCGGTGCGCGCAAGATTTCTCCGTTTTTCGTGCCGGGTTCGATCATCAACATGGTTTCTGGCGTGTTGTCGATCAACTACGGTTTTCAGGGGCCGAACTTTGCCACCGTGAGTGCCTGTGCCACCGGCAACCACTCACTGGGTGAAGCCGCTCGCCTGATCGAGTATGGCGATGCCGACATCATGATTGCGGGTGGTGCGGAATCTACCGTGTCGCTGCTTGGCATGGGTGGCTTCTGTTCGGCCAAGGCCTTGTCGACGCGCAATGATGATCCGCAGACGGCGAGCCGTCCGTGGGACTCCGGCCGCGATGGTTTCGTGCTGGGTGAGGGCGCTGGCGTGCTGGTGCTCGAAGAGTACGAACACGCCAAGGCGCGTGGTGCCAAGATTTACGCCGAGCTGGCCGGTTACGGCATGAGCTCGGATGCTTACCACATCACGGCACCTGCTGAAGGTGGTGAAGGTGCTGCGCGCAGTATGGCTAACGCCCTGCGCAATGCCAAGATTGCGGCCGACGAAGTTAACTACGTGAATGCTCACGGTACTTCTACGCCCTTGGGTGACATTGCCGAAACCATGGCTGCCAAGCGTTGCTTTGGCGCGCATGTCAGCAAGATCGCGATGAGTTCGACCAAATCCATGACGGGTCACCTGCTTGGTGCTGCTGCAGGGATTGAGGCGGTATTCTCGGTGTTGGCGATCCAGAATCAGGTTGCGCCGCCGACGATCAACCTGAATGACCCGGATCCCGCTTGTGATCTGGACTATGTGCCGAACGTGGCGCGTCCCATGCCGATCGATGTCGCCATGTCGAACTCCTTTGGTTTTGGTGGCACCAACAGCACGCTGGTATTCCGCAAGATCTGATGACCTGCCGTTGCTGTATGCAAGAAGGCGCCTGACGGATGTCGGCGCCTTTTTTCTTGCCTTTGCGCCTCTCGCGAGTGTTACTAGGCACCATCATTCTGGTTCATGGATTGCCACTGGCCTGTGTGCTGGCGCCTGAAGTGCCGCGCCCGCTGAGCATTGCTGTGACTCTGGCGGTGGTCTTGTCTGCGCTGTGGCAGATGCGGCAGTGGCAGCGTATTGCCGCCTGTGTCCTGCAGATGTCGGGAGAGGCATGCTGGCTGGAGCGCGGCGATTCCCGCGTGCAGGTTGAACTGCTGAGCGACTCGCGTGATCTGGGCTGGCTGATTGTGCTGGTGTGGCGTGAGCTAGAGAGCGGGCGTTGCGGGCGTGCTGCACTGACGCGTGACGGTCTGCCAGCTGAGGATTGGCGCGCTTTGCGGCGCTATCTGCGCTGGCAGTTGTCTGATACTCAGCCGGGGTGATTCCAGCGCTTCAGGCCGGCTGGCCAGCGCGGGTTGGCCAGGATGGTCGGACGGGCGCGTTCAGCCAGTTGAGGGTAATCCTTGGAGAAGTGCAGGCCACGCGACTCCTTGCGGCGCAGGGCACTGCGCACGATCAGGTCAGCGGTTGTGACCAGGTTGCGCAGTTCGATCAGATCGTTGCCGATGCGAAAGTTGCTGTAGTAGTCATCGATTTCCCGCATCAGTAATTTGATGCGATGCTGGGCGCGCTCGAGACGCTTGTTGGTGCGCACAATGCCGACGTAGTCCCACATGAAGCGGCGCAGCTCGTCCCAGTTGTGGGAGATCACGACCTCCTCGTCAGCGTCCGAGACGCGGCTTTCATCCCAGGCCGGCAGGCTGTTGGGAGCGCTGCGTCGGTTGGCGAGAATATCTCGCGCGGCCGATTCGCCGAAGACTACGCATTCAAGCAATGAATTGCTGGCCAGGCGGTTGGCGCCGTGCAAGCCTGAGCAGGCGGTTTCTCCAATCGCGTAGAGGCCGGGCAGGTCGGTGCGGGCGCGCAGGTCGATCTGCACGCCGCCACAGGTGTAGTGTGCGGCGGGTACGACCGGGATGGGCTGTTTGCTGATGTCGATGCCCAGCTCCAGGCAGCGCGCCGAAATGGTCGGGAAGTGCTCCTGCAAAAATTCTCGACTCTTGTGCGAGATGTCGAGAAAGACGCTATCGATACCGCGCTTCTTCATTTCGAAGTCGATGGCGCGGGCAACCACATCACGCGGGGCAAGTTCGCCACGCGGATCATGTTTGGGCATGAAGCGCGTACCGTCCGGCAGCCGGAGCAGGCCGCCTTCGCCGCGGACGGCTTCGGAAATCAGGAAAGACTTGGCCTGCGGGTGGTATAGGCAGGTTGGGTGAAACTGGATGAACTCCATGTTGCTGATGCGGCAGCCTGCACGCCAGGCCATGGCAATGCCATCACCCGTGGAGGTGTCAGGGTTGGTCGTGTAGAGATAGACCTTGCCGGCGCCACCAGTTGCCAGCACGGTGTGTCCGGCGGCGTAAGCTTCAACGTGACCGGAGTCGTTATCCAGCAGGTAGGCGCCCAGGCAGCCGGCTTCGGGTTGTCCCAGTTTGTGGCCGACGATTAGGTCGACAGCGACGTGGTTTTCCATGATCTGGATGTTCGGGTGGCGTTTGACCCGGTCGATCAGGGTTTCCTGTACGGCCGCACCGGTTGCGTCGGCAACGTGCACGATGCGGCGATGGCTGTGACCGCCTTCGCGGGTGAGATGCATGCCCCAGGCGGTATCCGAATCCGGCGTGAAGGGCACGCCCTGCTCGCGCAGCCACTGGATGGCCGCGGCACCGTGCTCGACGACGAAGTGCGTGGCGGCAGGGTCGCAGAGCTGGGCGCCGGCAATCTGGGTGTCTTCGTAGTGCGCCGCAGTGGAATCCGAAGGGTCGATGACCGCTGCGATGCCACCTTGAGCCCAGGCGCTGGCGCCGTCCTCGATGTGGCGTTTGCTGACCAGCGCGACCTGCAGATGGTCGGCGAGGCGCAGTGCCAAGGATTGGCCAGCAAGACCGCTGCCAAGAATGAGGACGTCGAAGCGTTTCAAGAGGAGCTCCCGGTGCGGGTGCACGATGCGAAGCTGGTAATGCTAGCGGCAGGGCGCAATCCGGCCAAGTGCGATGTGACTGAACTTTGCTTGCAGTGCCCGGTCACAGCGGCAATGGGTCGCAATCCATCGGCTATACTCGGGCGCGATAATTCCCGCATGAACGGGCCCTGCCCGAACGCAGATGAGCGACAGAGAGATTGATCAGCAACTGGTTGAGCGCGTGCAGCGTGGAGACAAGCAGGCTTTTGGCCTGCTTGTCTCCAAGTATCAGCGCAAGCTCGGCCGCTTGCTTTCACGCATGATCCGTGATCCCGCCGAGGTTGAGGATGTGGCGCAGGAAGCATTTATCAAGGCTTATCGTGCCTTGCCAAACTTCCGGGGCGAAAGCGCGTTCTACACCTGGCTGTATCGTATCGGTGTGAATACCGCCAAGAACTATCTGGTTTCGCAGGGGCGCCGAGCCCCCACGAGTACCGATATTGAAGCGGAAGAGGCAGAGCAGTACGACTCTGGAGAATTGTTGCGCGACAACGATACCCCGGAGCGTTTGATGCAAACTCGCCAGATCGGCGAGACGGTGAATGCTGCGATGGATGCGCTGCCCGAGGATCTGCGCACGGCGATCGTGCTGCGCGAGATCGAAGGGTTGAGTTACGAGGAAATTGCGACCTTGATGAATTGCCCGATCGGCACCGTCCGCTCACGCATTTTCAGGGCCCGCGAGGCGATTGCAGAACGATTGAGACCGATGCTGGACGTAGCGCCGGACAAGAGGTGGTGAGCATGATGAACGAGCAATTATCCGCTTGGGTGGACGGTGAGGCCGCGCCGGGAGAGGTTGTGCAGACGCTGGAGGCGGTGATCCGGCCAGGCGCGTCGCGTGAGCAGTGCGAGTTGTACTGGTTGATCGGCGACCTGCTGCGTGATCAGGCCGCAGTCAGCTCACAACTGACTGACAGGGTGATGTATGCACTGGAGGATGAGCCGGTCGTACTGGCGCCACGTCGCCATGTGAAGGCACCGCAAACGGCTGAGATGCGCTGGATGCCGATGGCTGCCGCAGTTGCGGGGCTGGCCGTGGCGGCCTGGATGGGTTTGAGCCTGTGGTCGCCAGTGCAGGCGCCGGTGATGGCTCAGGCGCCGCAGCCAGTGCAGACGCCTGCAGCCCAGGTGGCGCTGGCCGACGACCGGGCTTACTACATGGCCCACCAGGCTTCTGCTATCGGGGCGCCGATGGCCGGGGTGGCGCAGTACATCCGTACCGTGAGCGATGAGCAGGCAGGTTCGGCACGATGACTCGACGTCTGGCTCTGGTTCTGTGTGTCGGCCTTCTCGCGAGTACGCCTGCCCTGGCTGAGGATGCGCTGGGCTGGTTGCAGCGCATGAATCAGGCTTCGCGCAATCTCAGTTTTACTGGCGTTTTTGTATATCAGACCCAGGGCCGCACCGAGACCTCACGCATTGTGCGGTTGGTGGATGGTTCCGGCGAGCACGAGCGCCTTGAAACCTTGGATGGCACTCCGCGTGAGGTCTTGCGGCACAATGAAAATGTGCAGTGCTTCCTGCCTGCCGACAAGATACTGGTGTTGGACCGCGCCATCCAGGCCAGGCAGCCTGGCCGACTGGTGTCGCGCCCGGCTGCCTTGGGGGAGATCTATACCTTGCGGGTGGGTGAGCCTGGTCGGGTGGCGGGGCGTGAGGCCCAGATTCTGTACCTGGAGCCGCGTGATGAGTTGCGCTATGGCCACCAGTTGTGGATTGATATGGCGACAGGCTTGCTGCTCAAGTCGCGCATGCTCGCTGGCTCGGCCGGTGTGGTTGAGCAGTTCGCGTTTACCGAGATGAATCCGGATGCGCATATCGAGCATGACAAGCTTAAGCCGCAGTCCGTCAAAACGACTGGCTGGCGTGTGATCAACGCGGCTGGTGAGGATGTGCGGCCAGAGGATATTCCCTGGTTGTTTCGCAGGTTGCCGGCTGGCTTCAAGCAGGTGGCGCTGATGCATCGAAAGCTGCACAAGGATGATGCGGTGGCTGTGCATGCGGCTTTTTCAGATGGCTTTGCCAACGTCTCGGTTTTCATCGAGCCGCAAGTTCAGGGGCGGGCGCAGAATCCGGCCCCGCCAGCGGGACCGATTGGCAGCTATCGGCGGATGCTGGGCGATCAGCAGGTCACGGTATTGGGCGAAGTGCCAGCTCAAACCCTGAAGCTGATTGCCGAAGGCGTTGAACGTCGTAAATGAACGCTTGAGCGAGTGGAAATGAAAGGGCTGGCCGTGCAGGCTGAAGGGGTTGTGATTCGCTGTGAAGAGCGTGATGCCGTGGTGCAGGTCCAGCGCTCCAGTGGCTGCGGGCGCTGCCATGAGCCGGGGGGGTGTGGTGGTGCCGAAGCGGCACGCTGCAGCGAATACCGGGTTGGCAATCCGCTTGGGGCGCAGCCCGGGCAGCGTGTGCTGATCGAGGTGCCGGAGGGGTCGGCCCTGCGTGCCGCAGGTCTGGGCTACGGCCTGCCGCTTGCGGGAGTGCTTGGCGGTGCATTTGTGGGCATGCTGTTGCGTGGGAGTGATGTAGGCAGTGCGTTGGGCGGTTTGGCTGGGCTCGCACTTGGGTTTGGTTTGGCGCGCTGCTTGGGCCTGAGCCAAGCCCGACGACCGAGGATCGCCGGAGTGCTGCCTTGATCTTGCGCTGCACGGCCGCACTGACCCTGTGTTTTTCCTTGTCTATTCAGGCGCGGGAGTTGCCGGAGTTTGCCGGACTGGTCGAGCGCCAGGCTCCGGTGGTGGTGAATATCAGTGCAACCCGCCAGGCAGCGTCGGTCAAGGCGCCTGCTTTGCGTAGTGATACTCCGGGCCGGATGCCTGAGTGGTTGCGGCGCTGGCTGCCTCCGCCGACTGAGCTGGAAGAATCGGAAGAGGATGATCAGGCCGTTGGTTCCGGTTTCGTGATCGACAGCGCGGGCTATATTCTGACCAATGCGCATGTGGTGGAGGAGGCTAGTGAGATTCTGGTCCGCATGAATGATCGGCGCGAGTATCCGGCGCGCGTGGTGGGTACTGACCGGCGCACCGATATTGCCCTGCTCAAGGTTGACGCCAGCGGCTTGCCACAAGCTCGCCTGGGCGACCCTTCCAGGCTGCGCGTGGGGGACTGGGTGCTGGCAATCGGTTCGCCCTTCGGTTTTGACAGCTCGGTGACGGCGGGTATTGTCAGCGCCAAAGGGCGCAGCCTGCCAGACGACAGCATCGTGCCCTTCATTCAGACCGATGTGGCGATCAATCCGGGAAATTCTGGCGGCCCGCTGTTCAATCTGAAAGGCGAAGTGGTAGGCATCAACTCTCAGATCTATAGCCGTACCGGCGGGTTTATGGGGGTGTCCTTCGCGATTCCGATTGATGTGGCGATGGATGTGCAGGCCCAGTTGCGCGAGCGTGGCCATGTGCAGCGCGGGCGCATCGGCGTGCTGGTGCAGGAATTGAGTCAGGACATTGCCAGCAGTTTTGGTTTGCGTACGGCGACCGGGGCTCTGGTGAGTCAGGTTGAGCCGGACGGGCCTGCGGCGCAGGCCGGTTTGCGCAGCGGGGACGTGATCCTGCGTTGTGATGGCCGCGAGGTGCAGAACTCCCATGAATTGCCGCGCATCGTGGGGGCGGTCCGCCCAGGAAGAGCGGTGGAGCTGGAGTTCTGGCGCGATAACCGCATGCGCCGTGTGCAGCTTGTGGTAGGTGCGTTTCCGGAAGAAAAGCACGATACCCCGCCGCGCATTGTTGAGCCTGCGCCTCGTGGGAGCAATCCTTTGGGGCTCGTGCTGCAGGACTTGAGCCGTAGCCAGAAGCGAGAGCTGGCGCTGGAGCAGGGCGCCAGCATTGTGGAGGCAAATGGTGCAGCGGCGCGTGCCGAGCTGAGGCCAGGCGATGTGGTGCTGGCTGTGACGACGGGCGGTCAGCAGCAATCACTCAAGTCAGCAGATCATTTCAATCGCCTGCTGCAAGGACTGCCGCGGGGCTCGGCCCTGACCCTGCTGGTGTTGCGCGGCGAGAGCCGCAGCTATGTCGGCATGAAGCTGCCGGCACGGTAGGAAGGCGCACCCCGCATCGGCTATAATCGCCTGCTTTTTCAATATTTTGCTGAGGGTGCCGAGGCACCCTCTTTTGCGTCATCCACACCTGTTTCGAAACGGCATGCAGCACATCCGCAATTTCTCGATCATCGCTCACATCGACCACGGCAAATCAACGCTGGCGGATCGCCTCATTCAAACCTGTGGCGGTCTCTCCGATCGCGAGATGGAAGCACAGGTGCTGGACTCGATGGATCTGGAGCGCGAGCGCGGTATCACGATCAAGGCGCAGACCGCGTCACTTCAGTACAAGGCACGTGATGGGCAGGTTTATAACCTGAACCTGATCGACACGCCGGGGCATGTCGACTTTTCCTACGAGGTGAGTCGCTCGCTGTCCGCCTGTGAAGGTGCGCTGCTAGTGGTGGATGCCACTCAGGGGGTGGAGGCGCAGACAGTGGCCAACTGCTACACCGCCATCGAATTGGGCGTAGAAGTGCTGCCCGTGCTCAACAAGATGGATCTACCCTCAGCCAATCCGGATGGTGCAAGGCAGGAGGTCGAGGATGTGATCGGCATCGATGCGACCGAGGCGATTCCGTGCTCGGCCAAGACCGGCATGGGCGTGGAAGATATCCTCGAAATGGTTGTGGCCAAGGTGCCGCCACCGCGCGGTAATCCGGATGGCCCGCTGAAGGCGCTGATCATCGATTCATGGTTCGACAACTACGTCGGCGTGGTGATGCTGGTGCGTGTGGTCGATGGTGAGATGCGGCCCAAGGACAAGCTCTTATTCATGAGCACCGGCGCGCAGCATCTGTGCGAGCAAGTTGGTGTGTTCAGCCCCAAGTCCTTGTCGCGGGAGGCCCTGCGCGCAGGGGAGGTGGGCTTCGTGATCGCCGGGATCAAGGAGCTCAAATCGGCCAAAGTGGGCGATACGATCACGGTTGTGAACCGCCCGGCGGCCGAACCGCTGGAAGGCTTCAAGGAAATCAAGCCGCAGGTGTTCGCCGGGCTGTATCCGGTGGAGTCCAGTGAATATGATCAGCTGCGCGATTCGCTGGAGAAGCTCAAGCTCAACGACGCCTCGCTGCAGTACGAGCCGGAAGTTTCGCAGGCACTGGGTTTCGGTTTCCGTTGCGGTTTCTTGGGCCTGTTGCACATGGAGATCGTGCAGGAGCGCCTGGAGCGCGAGTTCGACATGGATTTGATCACCACCGCACCGACTGTGGTTTATGAGGTGCTGATGAACGACAACTCGGTGATCAAGGTCGAGAATCCGGCCAAGTTGCCCGAGTCGAACAAGATGCAGGAAGTGCGAGAACCGATCATTACCGCCACCATCTTTGTGCCGCAGGACTACCTCGGTCCGGTGATGACGCTGTGCAACCAGAAGCGTGGCAGCCAGGTCGACATGCACTACCACGGCCGCCAGGTGAAACTGGTGTATGACATGCCGATGGCTGAAGTGGTGATGGATTTCTTCGACAAGCTCAAGTCTGTGTCGCGTGGTTATGCCTCGCTCGATTACGACTTCAAGGAGTATCGTGCGGCCGATGTGGTGAAGCTCGACGTGTTGGTGTCCAGCGAGAAGGTCGACGCCCTGTCGGTAATCGTGCACCGTGCCAACGCTACCTATCGTGGCCGTGATCTGGTGACCCGCCTGCGCGGCCTGATCCCGCGCCAGATGTTCGATGTGCCGGTGCAGGCTGCGATCGGTTCGAACATTCTGGCCCGTGAAACCATCAAGGCCATGCGCAAGAACGTACTCGCCAAGTGTTACGGCGGCGACATCACACGCAAGAAAAAGCTGCTCGAAAAGCAGAAAGAAGGCAAAAAGCGCATGAAGATGGTGGGTAACGTCGAGATTCCGCAGGAGGCGTTTCTCGCCGTGCTGCGGACCGACGAAGGCTAGTCAACCGAAACGAGGTATCTGTGGATTTCGCCCTCATTCTTTTTGTCCTGAGCATCGTCTCCGGCATCCTGTGGTGCTACGACGTGTTCAGGGCCCGCAAGCAACGCCCGAAGGGATCGCCCGACCCTTGGTGGGTCGAGTACGGAGCCAGCTTCTTTCCGGTGATCCTGCCGATCTTCATGCTGCGTTCCTTCTGGATCGAGCCTTTTCGCATTCCCTCAGGTTCGATGATCCCGACCCTGCAGGTGGGCGATTTCATCCTGGTCAATAAGTACGCCTATGGTGTGCGGTTGCCCGTGCTGAACAAGAAAATCATCGCGGTCGGTGAGCCCCAGCGGGGCGACGTGATGGTCTTTCGCTACCCGCATGACATGCGTCAGGACTACATCAAGCGCGTCATCGGACTGCCGGGGGACCGTATTGAATACATAGACAAGCGTCTCACCATCAACGGCCAAGCTTTGCCAGTGATACCGCAAGGCGATTATCTGATTCCGCGCAGCTTCGATGTATTCCAGAAGTTCGAGGAGGATGTGCTCGGCAACAAGCATATGCTGCTCAATAACCGGGATGCTCAGCCCTTTGTGCCTGAGCAGTTGCTCGTGCCGCATGAATATTCCGCGAACTGCACCCACTCTCGTCAGGGCGTGAGTTGCAGGGTACCGGAGGGTCATTATTTCGTGATGGGCGATAATCGTGACCAGAGCGCCGATTCACGCGTGTGGGGCTTTGTGCCGGATGCCAATATTGTTGGCCGCGCTTTCTTCATCTGGTTCCATGCTGACCAGATCCTGCCGCCTTCGGGCGTGGATTTTGGTCGGGTAGGCAGTTTTCACTGATCTGCGGGAAGGTGTGAAATGAAAAAACAGCAAGGCATGACCCTAATTTCCTTGGCTATCGTCGGCACTTTGATTGCAGCTTGCCTAGTCGTTGGCTTGAAGTTGGTGCCAGTTTTCAGCGAGTACTTTGCAGTTCAGAAAGCCTTTAACAAAGTGGTTGCAACCGTTGATCCGGCAGCTCCTCCGAGCAACTTTCGTACAGCGTTCGCTCGGTTTACAGAAGTGGACGCCATTCGTTCTGTCGATCCTCAAACTGTCGTTGTGGATAAAAATAACGGCAAGGTCAGCTTGCAGGTTTCTTACCGTCGTGAAGTTCCGCTGGTGGCTAATGTTGGCCTCTATCTGGACTTTGATGTTTCCTCGAATTGAGCGAATCCAGTTTGCGTGAGGCCCTGATTCAGGCGCTAGGGCATGCATTCCGGCAGCCGGCGTTGTTGCGGCAGGCGCTGACGCATTCTAGCTACGCGGCGGACAATAACGAGCGCCTCGAATTTCTCGGCGACAGTATTGTGGACATGGTGGTCTCGATGCTGCTCTTTGAGCGTTTTCCGGCCTTGCGTGAAGGCGAGCTGTCGCGCTTGCGCGCGCAGTTCGTCAAGCAGGATGCCTTGCATGAGATCGCACTGGATCTGAATCTGGGTGAAAGCCTCTTGTTGGGAGAGGGCGAGCACAAAAGTGGTGGTCGTCAGCGCCCATCGATTCTTGCGGATGCGCTGGAAGCTGTCTTTGGAGCAATCTATCTTGATGGTGGCTTCGAGGCGGTCAAAGGCGTGATCGAGCGACTGTATGCCAACAAGCTGGTAGCGCTGGATCCGGCCAAGTCCTTGAAAGACCCCAAGACAGCGTTACAGGAAATTCTGCAGGCCCGTCGCCTGGGCTTGCCACGCTACGAGTTGGTGGCCGAGCGCGGCCTTGCGCATGCCCGTGAATTTGAAATTTCCTGCGTGGTGGAGCCCTTGGGCTTGCTGACTCAGGGTATCGGCAGCAGCCGGCGTATCGCCGAACAGCAGGCGGCCCGTGCAGCCTTGCAGGAACTGGAAAAACAATGAATCAAGCAGTCACCCATACCGGTCTTGTCGCCATCGTCGGGCGTCCCAATGTTGGCAAGTCCACGCTTCTGAACCGTTTGGTCGGTCAGAAGATCAGCATCGTGTCGCGCAAGGCGCAGACCACGCGTCACCGCATCACTGGCGTGCTGACCGAGGGCGCGCAGCAGTTCATCTTCGTTGATACGCCCGGCTTCCAGACCCATCATCAGAATGCACTGAACGCCACCATGAATCGTACGGTCAGCCAGGTGCTGAATGAGGTGGATGTGGTGATGTTCCTGATCGAGTCTGGTCGTTTCGGGCCGGATGACCGCAAGGTCATGAAGCTGTTGCCGCAGGACGCCAAGGTTGTGCTGGTGATTAACAAGGTTGATCTTGAGGAAGACAAAGGCAAGCTCCTGCCCTTCATGCAGCAGATGTCAGGCGAGTTTCCGTTTGCCGAAATCGTGCCGATCAGTGCCGAGCGTGGCAGCAACGTGCCCGAGCTGTTGACGACCGTCGGCAAGTACCTGCCCGAGGGTGAAGCGCTGTATGGCGAGGATGACATTACCGACCGCAGCGAGCGCTTCCTTGCCGCAGAGTTCCTGCGTGAGAAGTTGTTCCGTTTGCTCGGCGAAGAGTTGCCCTATGGTATGACCGTCGAGATCGAGAAGTACGAAGTCGAGGGCAATCTGCGCCGCATCTTCGCTGCGATCATCGTGGACAAGGCCGGGCACAAGGGCATCGTGATCGGCAAGGGCGGGGAGCGCCTCAAGCGCATTTCGTCCGAGGCGCGCGTCGAGCTCGAGAAGCTCTTCGACAGCAAGGTCTATCTCGAAACCTGGGTCAAGGTGAAGAGTGGCTGGGCCGATGATGAGCGCGCACTCAAGTCGCTGGGTTACGACTAAGCCGATTGCAGTGCGATGAGCCGCGCCCGGGTTGATCACGAGACAGCGTTTCTCCTGCATAGCTATCCCTGGCGCGAGACCAGCCTGATTGTCGAGATGTTCTCGCGTGAGCATGGTCGCGTGCCGATGGTGGCCAAGGGCGCGCGGCGGCCCGGCTCCATGTTGCGAGGGGCGCTGATGTCCTTCCAGCCGCTCGAGGTCACCTGGTCCGGCAAGGGGGAGGTGAAGACCCTTCACAGTGCCAGCTGGCAGGGTGGCCAAGCCTTGCTGGGCGGCATCGGCCTGCTTTGCGGCTACTACCTCAATGAACTCATGCTTCGGTTGCTGGCGCGTGAGGACCCCCACCCAGAGCTTTTCGACGCCTATGCCGAAGCCTTGGCGCGCCTCGCTGGCGGTGGAGCGCATGAGCCCCTGTTGCGAAGTTTCGAACTGAATCTGTTGCGCGAAGTGGGTTACGCGCCGACGCTGGATCACGATGTCGAAAGCGGTGAGGCGTTGCGCGAACATGCTGAATATTTCTTTCTGACTGAGCGTGGCCCGGTTGAGGCTGATGCGAAACTGGGTGACCTGCCCCTGCTGCCTGGGCGAGCCTTGCTGGCGATGGCTACGGGGGACTTCTCCTCACCGGAAACCTTGAGCCATGCCAAGGGGCTCATGCGCCGCTTGATCCAGTACCATCTGGGCGGACAGGCACTCGAATCGCGCCGTATCCTGATGGAACTGCAGGCGCTCTGAACACGTAGCACTGAGGAAACTGAAGATGATCGAACTCGGCGTCAATATCGACCACGTCGCCACCATCCGCCAGGCTCGCCGCACTTATGAGCCGGACCCGGTCTGGGCTGCTGTCGAGGCGCATCTCGGTGGCGCGGATGGCATCACCGTTCATCTGCGTGAAGATCGTCGTCATATTCAAGATCACGATGTACGCCGCTTGCGCGAGCTGACCCACATCAAGCTGAATCTGGAGATGGCTGCGACTGACGAGATGATCGGAATCGCTTGTCAGATCAAGCCCGAGATGGCCATGCTGGTGCCCGAAGGGCGTCAGGAAGTGACAACCGAGGGTGGGCTGAACATCGTTGCGCAGGAGACCGAGCTTAAAGAAGCCATTGCCCGCCTTGCTGATGCAGGCATCATGACCAGCGTGTTTATCGATCCCGAGCCTGCGCAGGTCGAAGCCGCTGCGCGTATCGGCGCCCGGGTCTGCGAAATTCACACAGGCCCCTACGCCGCTGCTTTTCACCACAAGGGCCGTGATGCACAGAGTCCGGCAGTGCTGGCCGAGCTCGACAAAATTCGTGCGGCGGGCCGCGCTATCGTTGATCTGGGAATGCGCTTCAATGCCGGCCATGCGCTGAACTACTTCAATGTGCAGCCCGTTGCAGCGTTGCCGGATGTGCGCGAATTGCATATCGGTCATGCCATCGTCAGCCGCGCAGTGTTTGTCGGCTTGCGTGAGGCGGTTGCTGAGATGAAGCGCCTGATGCGCGAAGCGGATAACCGGCGCTGAGGTTCGCGTGATCTACGGCATCGGTACGGATATCGTCACCATCGCCCGCATGCGCGAATCCTTGGCTCGCCACGGCGAGCGGTTTGCGCAGCGCTTGCTGCACCCTGACGAGCTGAAAGCTTTTGCTCTGGCACGCGAGCCGGAGCGTTTCCTGGCCAAGCGCTTCGCTGCCAAGGAGGCGCTGGCCAAGGCTTTGGGGACGGGGTTGCGCCCGCCTGCGACATTGAGTGCCATCGGCGTGGGGCATGATGAACTCGGCAAGCCGCATTATCTCTTCGGCGAGGCGCTGGCCGCGCATCTTGCTGCGCTGAAGCTCTCTGCCCATCTTTCGATCAGCGACGAGCGCGATACCGTAGTCGCCTTTGCGCTTCTGGAAATCCGAACATGAGTCTCAAGCCCCTGCAGCAGCCCCTTGGTCCAGTGATGTGTGATGTGGCCAGTTCGGCCCTGAGCGACACAGAGCGCGCAGTGCTGTGCCACCCCCTGGTTGGCGGCGTCATCTTGTTCTCACGCAACTTCGAGAATCCTGACCAGCTCGCCACCTTGTGTGCGGAGATCCATGCCTTGCGCAGCCCGGCCCTGATCATCGCCGTGGATCATGAGGGCGGACGCGTGCAGCGCTTCCGCCAAGGTTTTACCCGCTTGCCGGCGATGCGCAAACTGGGGGAGTTGTATGCGCGCTCGCCGCGCGATGCCTTACTCTCTGCGCAGGATGTGGGCTATGTGTTGGCTGCCGAACTGCTCGCCTATGGCATCGATCTTTCCTTCGCGCCAGTGCTGGATCTGGATTATGGACACAGCGCGGTGGTGGGAGACCGCGCGTTTCATCGTGATCCGCAGATCACAGCGATGCTGGCCCACGCGCTGGCGGTGGGCATGCGTGAAGCGGGGATGGGGTGTGTCGGCAAACATTTCCCCGGCCACGGTTTTGCCGAAGCCGACTCGCACGTCGCGATGCCCGTCGACAAGCGGGAGTTCGATGCGGTCTGGGCCGACGATATCGTGCCTTATCGCAGCGAACTCAGGCAGGTGCTCTCGGGCGTGATGCCGGCACATGTCGTCTATGAGCGAATCGATCCGCAGCCGGCGGGCTTTTCGCCCTTCTGGTTGCAGGATGTATTGCGGCAGCGTGTTGGTTTTCAGGGTGTGGTGTTTTCAGACGATCTCACGATGGAGGGCGCGACGCTTGCCGGCGATATCGTCTCGCGGGCTGACGCTGCGCATGCCGCTGGCTGCGACATGGTGCTGGTGTGCAACCGCCCGGAGCTTACCGCCGATCTGCTGGCGCGTTGGCGGCCGAACTTGCGTGCCGAGTCCGCCGAGCGCATTGCGGCTTTGCAACCTGCTCACTACCCGGCCGTCGAAGTATTGTCGATCGACAAGCGCTTTACCGATGCCTGGGCATCGGTGCAAGCATTGGTCTGACCTCACCGCAACTGGAAGGCGTACTGGTAGTCGCGGTTCGTCCCGTTCACGTTGACGCCGGCAATCCTGACCGTGTAACTGCCGCCATTAGCGAGCCCGACCACCTTCCATTGCAGGTGATTGGGCAGACCATATCCTTCGTAGTTGGCGGACTGCTCGGTAATGCCGAGTGATTGGCCGTTGCCGTCCGTAACCGTGATTGTGGCACCGGCAAAACTCACTTGGCTGCCGCCGTTATTGGCGCGGTTGGTCTTGCTGGCGATCGCCGAGAAGGACAGAAACCAGCTGGTCGAAAACTCGCTCGCTGGATAGCTGCCATAAGGATAGGCCACGAAGTCATTGCTCATGCTGACACTGCTGGCTTCCCCGCCGATGGTGCGCAGCGCCGAGGCCATGCGCCCTGTCCCTCCGGCGGGGGCAGAATCTACGCGACCGAAGCTGGTGGCTGCGAAGAAGGGGTAGAGCAACCATCGGCGATGGCCCAGGCTGCTCACGCCGCTATCGATCAGATAGCTCACCATGGCGTCTGCGCTGGGTGTGGTGACCGTGCTGTATCCCCAACTGGTATAGAGATTACTGGTGTTCGCGAGACGGTAAGCGTCTTCGCTGTAGCACTTGCCGCTGCTTGAAGGGGTGTGGGTGAGGGTCTCGTTGGCTACCATGTAGAGCGCTGCCGCCGCTGCCGCGGCGTCACCGCTGCTGTCATAGCTCACGGCGGGTAAGCCGTGGCGGGCTCGAATCTCGTTCAGCCGGGTCAGCACCGAATTCTTTTCGCTAGCCTGCAGCTGACCGGCGATGCAGCTCGAAACCATCGGAGCACTCTGGTAAAGGCCGCTGCTTGAGCTGCTAGAACCCGCACTGGAGCTATTGGCATTGCCTGAGCTGCTGGTGCTGCTGGCCGAGCGGGCAGCGCTTGTCTGTGAGGCGCTTACTGCGCTGCTTGTGCTGCTACCCGTTTGGCCTGGTGTTGTACTGCTGTCTCCCCCGCCTCCTCCGCCGCAAGCCCCTAGTGACAAGACGAAAAGCACACAGGGAAGCAAGGAATAAGGCGGGCGGGTAGGGCGATGCATGGGAACTCCGGATAATGGCGCAGCTCGGGCTGCGCGGATTAGGCACAAGCCTAACCGGGCTGGCAGAGCTTGCCCGCCCCGCAGGTCGGTGCTGTGCCGCCGGCCGGAAATTGCTTGGCTCGTAGCGCGCTCTGTCTTGGGAAGGAGGCTTGAGAGGCCATCCCGCCTGCCCTGCGGTAGTATCCGGGCCTGGCCCCTTGCGAGAAACCGCCGTGAGTTTCGATTACAAACCCTTCCTGCGTTCGCTGACCGAGGCGCCCGGCGTCTACCGCATGATCGGCGTTGATGAGGAAGTGCTCTACGTCGGCAAGGCCAAGAATCTCAAGCGCCGCGTTTCGAACTACTTTCAGAAGAACCATCCGAGCCCGCGCATTGCCCTGATGGTGGCGCAGATCGTGCGCGTGGATACCACAGCCGTGCGTTCCGAGGCAGAGGCGCTGATCCTCGAAAACAACCTCATCAAATCGCTCAAGCCGCGCTACAACATTCTTTTCCGCGACGACAAAAGCTACCCTTATATTGCGATCACCGGCGACGCCTCACCGCGCCTTGCTTATTACCGTGGCGCCTTCGAGAAGGGTGTGCGCTACTTCGGCCCTTTTCCCTCAAGCTGGGCGGCACGCGAGAGCATCCAGTTGCTGCAGCGCCTGTTCTTGCTGCGGACTTGCGAAAACAGTGTTTTCAACAATCGCTCCCGTCCTTGCTTGCTGCACCAGATCAAACGCTGTTCGGCGCCCTGCGTGGGCGTGATCGATGCAGAGAGTTATGCGCGCGACGTGAAGCTAGCGACCCTCTTTCTTGAAGGTCGCCACTCAGATGTCATTGATAGTCTGACTGCGCGCATGCAGGCGGCCTCTGACGCATTTGCCTTCGAGCAGGCGGCAGTCTTCCGCGATCAGATCCGGGCATTGCAAACTGTGTTGCACAAGCAGTTCGTCGATTCAGGCAAGGACGAGGACGTCGACATCCTCGTCGCGGAGGCCGCAGGAGGGCAGGTTTGTGTAAACCTTGCGATGGTGCGGGGCGGCCGCCATCTGGGAGATCGGGCCCAATTCCCCAGTGCCAGTGAAGGGCTGGGCGTAGCGGATGCCTTGCTGGCCTACGTTGAGCAGCACTACCGCTTGCATCCGGCACCGACCAAGCTGGTGATCGAGGGGGCAGATGTAGAGGCGATCCGCGCATTGCTTGAAGACGTGCTGGATCGACCGCCGATTGTAGCGACTGCCCGCTTCCAGGCCGAAAAGGCATGGGCCGAAATGGCGCTTACCAATGCCAGGCTTGCCATCGAGACGCGCTTGCGTGAAACCGGTCGCGCCGAGGCTCAGCTTGATGCCTTGCAGGCGGCCCTCGAGCTATCCGAGCGCCCACAGCGCATCGAGTGTTTTGATATCTCGCATACTCAGGGGGAGGCTACCCAGGCCTCCTGTGTTGTATGGGAAGGTGCGGGCATGAAGAAGTCCGAATACCGTCGCTTCAACATCAGTGGCATCACGCCCGGCGATGACTATGCCGCAATGCGCCAGGCGCTCACCCGACGCTACGAAAAAGTGGCCGCGGGGGAGGGGGTACGTCCAGACCTGATCCTGATCGATGGAGGCAAGGGGCAGGTCGGTGTCGCTTGGGAGGTGCTCACCGAACTGGGTCTGACCAGCATAGCCATGGTCGGAGTTGCCAAGGGTGAGGAACGCAAGGCAGGCCTGGAGCAACTTATTTATCCGGACGGCCGCCCAGGCCTCGCACTGGGCGGCGAGCATCCGGCGCTGCATCTGATCCAGATCGTACGTGATGAAGCCCACCGCTTTGCCATCACAGGCATGCGTGCCAAGCGCAGCAAGACTCGCCTCACTTCTCAGCTTGAGGATATTCCCGGTGTTGGGCCTACACGGCGCAAGAAATTGATCGAGACTTTTGGCGGGCTGGGTGGGGTGCGCGAAGCTACGGTGGAAGATTTATGCCGCGTAGAGGGGATCAATCGTAAAATGGCCGAGCAAATTTATAACGCGCTGCATTGACAGCCCCGGCATGAACTTCAATATTCCTAACGCGCTCACCTGGGCGCGCATCCTCATGATCCCGCTGGTATTGGCGGTGTATTACCTGCCGCAGGACGTGCTGTCACAGCATCATCAGAACATGCTTGCCTGTGCCCTGTTCGTGGTGGCCGCCGTGACTGACTGGTTTGACGGTTGGCTGGCGCGCAAGTTGGGGCTGACTTCCGCCTTCGGCGCCTTCCTGGATCCAGTGGCAGACAAGCTGATGGTGTGTGCCGCCCTTGTTTTGCTGGTGTGGCTGGATCGTTGCAATGCAGTGCTGGCTTTCATCATCGTCGGTCGTGAATTGACCATCTCTGCCCTGCGCGAATGGATGGCACAGCTGGGCAAGACCAAGAGCGTTGCAGTGTCCTTCATCGGCAAGCTTAAAACGGCCGCACAGATGATCGCTATTCCGATGCTGCTCTATTACGACGACCTGCTGGGGTTGCCGATTCGCCGCATGGGTTCGGTGCTGATGGTCGTGGCGGTCGTACTGACTTTGTGGTCCATGGTGTATTACATGCGTCGTGCGATGCAGGTTCTCAACGAAAAGTGAGAGTAAGTGTTGACATCTTTTTTTTGGGCCCTATAATGCATGGCTCGTGACGCGGGAATAGCTCAGTTGGTAGAGCGCAACCTTGCCAAGGTTGAGGTCGAGAGTTCGAGACTCTTTTCCCGCTCCAGAATTTTTGGGGAAGCAGAAGCAAGCTTTTCCTTTTAGTTGGATGAAAGTTCCGGTTAAAGACGGAGCGTGGCGCAAGCCGAATTGGTGTCGAATTAACGGCGCGATAGCAAAGCGGTTATGCACCGGATTGCAAATCCGTGTAGGTCGGTTCGACTCCGGCTCGCGCCTCCAGGTTTAAAAGTTTTGCGGGAATAGCTCAGTTGGTAGAGCGCAACCTTGCCAAGGTTGAGGTCGAGAGTTCGAGACTCTTTTCCCGCTCCAAACATCAAAGGGGAAAGGCGAAAGCCTTTCCCCTTTGTGTTTTGTCACGCCAAAGTCATCTCATGGTCACTGCGATGTCATCCAGGAGCCGTAATCTTGCCCCGCAATGAGAACAGGCGAGGTGATAACGATGAAGTCCGGAAACGCATCGCGTAAACAAGCGCTGGGGAATTGGCTGCGCGCATTCAGGGCGTGGCCATTGAGTGCTTTCGAGCCGCTGAGCCCGCTCTACTACCTGCCGGATGCCTTGGTTAGCACTGAGGACTTGTTCAGTGCAGATCCTCTTTCCCCGCAGGTAGAGGCAGCACACTGATCCCTTCTTCCAGGAGGCTAAGAGCTTCCTGGGCGGAGGTTGTGCCGCGGATGTTGCGCCCTTCGGCGTCTCCATAGTGAATTTTGCGCGCTTCGTCCGCGAAGTGTTCGCCAACATCTTCAGCGTCGCTGGCCGCTTTGAGCAAGGCGGCGGCCAGTTGGTTCAAGAGTTGGGCGGGGGGCTTGGCGGCTGGCGAAGATTCGTTACTGCGGCGCACGATGTTTGGTACCGAGGGTAGCCGGCTGATTTTTCCATCACCGCATACGGGGCAATGCACCATGTGTCTGGTGAGCTGTTGCTCGAAAATTTCGGGTGAAGCGAACCAGCCTTCGAAGCGGTGATTCTCTTCGCATTTCAGATCCAGAACGATCACGGCAGCACCTTGCTCACACAGCGAAAGCGCGCACCATAGCATGGCGCCAGCGTAGAATCGCGCCTTCTGAGTACTGGTTGTCTGTAATGCCCCGCATCCTGCTGGCTCCAATGGAAGGCCTGGTCGACGCGCCAATGCGCGATGTGCTGACCCGTGCAAGTGCCTATGATTGGTGCGTCACCGAATTCGCCCGAATCTCCACTGGGTTGCCGCCGGCTCGTTTTTTTACTCGCATCGCACCTGAGTTGAATGTCGCTTCACAGACGTATGCAGGGACGCCTGTGCGCGTTCAGTTGCTGGGCTCTGATCCTGATCTCATGGGGGCGTCTGCTGCGCGTTTGGCAGACTTGAGTCCTGCTGGAATTGATCTGAACTTTGGTTGTCCTGCACCGACGGTCAATCGCCATCGTGGCGGCTCGGTGCTCCTGGAGGAGCCGGATTTGCTGGAGCGGATAGCTCGTTGCGTTGCTCTGGGGATTGCCGGGCGAACCCCTTTGACGGCCAAGATGCGCTTGGGGGTGCGGGATACGGTGCCTGCCATTGAGGCCGCGCAGGCGCTGGCTGAAGGCGGGGCGCAGATGCTCGTGGTGCATGCCCGCACCAAACAGGATGGCTACCGCCCCCCTGCACACTGGCCATGGATTGCGCGTATCGCTGATGCGGTTGCGGTGCCGGTAGTGGCAAATGGCGAAATATGGAATGTTGCAGACTACCTGCGCTGCATGAGTGAAGGTGGTTTGAGAGATGTGATGCTGGGGCGCGGTGCGGTGTCAGACCCCTTTCTCGCAGAGCGGATCCGGGGGCGTATGCCCGCCGAACCCGGGGCGGACGATTGGCTGCGTCTTCAGCCGTTGCTTGCGCACTATTGGCGTGCGGTGCTGACTCGTGTCGAGGAGCGCCACGCGCCGGGACGTATTAAGCAATGGCTGAATCTGCTGCGTCGTAATTACCCTCAGGCCGAATTGCTCTACCAGGCAGTGCGTCCCTTGCGGCAGGTCGCAGAGGTTCGTGACTGTCTTTGGGGTGCGGGGGTGCGCTGATGTATGCCAACTCACGTGACATTCGCAGCGCTCAAATTGCCCCTCACGAGCACTTGGCTGAACTGGTGCGACGCCACTGTGTACACGAGTTTCAAAAACCTGTGGCGCCGTGGAATCGCGACGCCTTTGAGCAGGCTATGACTGCGTGGGGCGGCGGGCGGCCTTTGCTTCTTGATGCGGGTTGTGGGGTGGGCTGGAGCAGCCTCCAGCTGGCGCGCCGCTACCCCGACCATTTCGTGCTTGGCGTAGACCAGAGTGCAGATCGCCTTGCGCGTAGTAAACCCGGTGCAGGTGATTGGCCTGACAACCTGTGCTTCGTGCGTGCCGACCTCGTTGATTTCTGGGCTTTGCTGCGTCAGTCTGAAATACGTCTCGCGCGTCATTACATCCTCTACCCGAACCCTTGGCCCAAAATCGGCCATCTCGCGCGGCGTTGGCATGGTCACGCCATATTCCCGACGATCGTTGAGCTCGGCGGGGTGTTTGAGAGTCGTAGTAACTGGTCAATCTATCTTGAGGAGTTGGCACAGGCCTTGCGCATCGTGACGAATCGCGAGGCATTGCTGGACCAGATTGACGTCGAAGAGCCTCTAACGCTTTTCGAGCGCAAGTATCGCGACTCTGGTCAGGCGCTCTATCGTTTGTCGATCGATCTGGGTACTGAATGAATATTGATCTGGATCCTTGTGTGCGCTGTGGCGCTTGCTGCGCATCCTTGCGCGTGAGCTTTCACCGCAGCCAGTTGCAGTCCGAAGGTGGTTGCGTGCCAGACGCTTTGGCAGACGAAGAGACGGCCAGTACTTGCCGGATGCGCGGTACTGATCGCACCAATCCTCGCTGTGTGGCGCTGGTTGGCCGTATTGGCGAGAGGGTTCATTGTGGGATCTACGAACAAAGGCCCGACCCCTGCCGCGAGTTTGCTGCGCATGGCCTGTTCGGTATCGGTAACGCAGAGTGTTCGCGTGTCAGGCGGCGCCATGGCCTGCCGCCACTTGCCGCGCCTGAGGGGCTTTTGTAACCCTTTGTGAATTTGGATAAGGGCTTTCCGTCGTCTCCTTGTTGTTCGCTGCACACAGGTCTATCCAGAAAAGACAGAGACTGCGCAACGGGGAGTGACACATGGGCCAACTTGGTACTTGGGCATCAAGCGATGAACTTCTGGTGTCGGGCAAGCAAGCGCCTTTTTTTTGTTTGCCAGATGCTGATATGGAGATCTTCGACCTGTCTGCCGCGCTGCAGCATCACCAGATTGTGGTGTTGCACTTCTATCCCCGTGACGTAATGCCATCCAGCCTCAAGCAGGCGATCGCCTTTTCCGAGCGCGATCATGACTTTGCTCGGTGCGGCGCCATGGTGGTAGGAGTGAGTTTGGATGAGTGTTTGACGCACGCAGACTTTCGGGATGAGCATGGCATTGCGATGGAACTGCTCTCCGATCCCGAGGGAGATGTTTGCCGTCTTTATCATGTCTGGCAAGAGCGCGAACTGGATGGCGTAATCCGTCCAGCGGTGCATCGCTCCACTTTTATCATCGGCGGCGATGGTATGGTGCTTCACGCGGATTACAATGTTGATGTGCGGGATCATACGGAGAAGCTTCTCGCACAGCTGAAAACCCTTTCTAGGAGCAGTAATGGAAATCCTCAAGAACACCGTCGTCACGCTTGATTACACTGTGCGTGATCCCGACGGCAATGTCGTCGACGATGGTGCCAACCCGCTGGTTTATCTGCATGGCGGTTACGATGCCATTTTCCCGCTGCTGGAAGAGAAGCTGCACGGAATGAAGACGGGCGAGAAGCTCAACATCAAGCTGCAGCCGGACGATGCTTTTGGTGAATATGACGAAAGCCTGGTCCTGATCGAAGATCGCGAACTCTTTCCGGCCGATATTGAAGTCGGCATGGCTTTTGAGCGGGTTGGCGACGACGGAGAAGACGACATGCTCTTCCGCATTACCGACATTGCCGACAAGAAGGTTGTTGTTGATGGCAACCATCCTCTCGCGGGCATGGCGCTCGTCTTTGATGTCACCGTGCGCGAAGTTCGTCAGGCAAGCGCCGAAGAGCTGGACCATGGGCACGTGCATGGCCCGCAAGGCCATCACCACTGAGCACGGATCTAGTGTGCTGTAACAAAAGGCCGCGTAAGCGGCCTTTTGTTTAGGGGTTTGTGGGGTTTGGCGGCGGGGTCAGGTGGGAGAGGGCAGTTTCTTTGCTTAAAAGCGACAAAGCTGTTGACGTACTCGGGTTCAGTCCCC
>NZ_JABCSC020000005.1 GCF_012972705.2 Uliginosibacterium aquaticum
TGGTGACGGAGGCCTGAATGGTGGCGTCGCTGTCGGCCACGAGATCCGCGCCCGGCACAGCGATGCTGAAGCCGAGCACACCGGCGGTGCTGACGACGCTGCCGCTGAAGTCCTTGCCGTTGACGGTGAGGGTGACGGTGTCACCCACCTTGGCATCCCCCCCGACCACACCGGTGATCGCAATGGATTGACCGGCTTCGGTGGCGTTGATGATGTCGTCCGGCGTGATGGCCGCATCGAGCGTGATGGTCGGCACGGGCGGTGCGGTATCGACCGGCACGGAGTCCGTGCCGGCCGTGCCGGCATTGCCGGCGGCATTGGTGTAGGAGCCTGCGGCAACCGAGACCGAAGCGGTGCCGGTGAAGGCGTCATTCGCGGTGAAGGTGGCGGTCCAGTGGGTGGCATCCACCTGGGTCAGGCCGGAGACGGTACCGCCCACAGCGCTGATGTCCGCCGCGGTGAAACCCACCGGGGCTTCGGAGAAGCTGAAGGTGACGGTGGAGACCTTGTCGGCGACGTTGAGTGCCGCATCGACGATATCGACGGTCACTGTCGGTGCGCCGGTGTTGACCGAATAGCCCTCGGTGTCGGTGGCGGACGCGCTGTTGCCGGCGGCATCGGTCGTGGTCACACGTGCATCGATGGTGGCGTCGCTGTCAGCGACCAGATCGGCGCCCGGCACAGCGATGCTGAAGCCGAGCACCCCGGCGGTGCTGACGACGGTGCCACTGAAGTCCTTGCCATTGACGGTGAGGATGACGGTGTCACCCACCTTGGCGTCGCCACCGACGGTGCCGGTGATCGCAATGGATTGACCGGCCTCGGTGGCGTTGATGATGTCGTCCGGCGTGATCGACGCGTCGAGCGTGATGGTCGGCACGGGTGCTGCGGTATCGACCGGCACGGAGTCTGTGCCGGCCGTGCCGGCGTTGCCGGCGGCATTGGTGTAGCTGCCTGCAGCGACCGACACCGAAGCGGTGCCGGTGAAGGCATCATTCGCGGTGAAGGTGGCGGTCCAGTGGGTGGCATCCACCTGGGTCAGGCCAGTGACGGTACCGCCCACGGCGCTGATGTCGGCGGCGGTGAAGCCCACCGGGGCTTCGGAGAAGCTGAAGGTGACGGTGGAGACCTTGTCGGCGACGTTGAGGGCCGCATCGACGATATCGACGGTCACTGTCGGTGCGCCGGTGTTGACGGAGTAAGCCTCGGTGTCGGTGGCGGACGCGCTGTTGCCGGCGGCATCGGTCGTGGTCACACGTGCATCGATGGTGGCGTCGCTGTCAGCGACCAGATCGGCGCCCGGCACAGCGATGCTGAAGCCGAGCACACCGGCGGTGCTGACGACGGTGCCACTGAAGTCCTTGCCATTGACGGTGAGGGTGACGGTGTCACCGGCCTTGGCGTCACCGCCGACGGTGCCGGTGATGGCAATGGATTGACCGGCCTCGGTGGCGTTGATGATGTCGTCCGGCGTGATCGACGCGTCGAGCGTGATGGTCGGCACGGGCGGGGCGGTATCGACCGGCACGGAGTCTGTGCCGGCCGTGCCGGCGTTGCCGGCGGCATTGGTGTAGCTGCCTGCAGCGACCGACACCGAAGCGGTGCCGGTGAAGGCATCATTCGCGGTGAAGGTGGCGGTCCAGTGGGTGGCATCCACCTGGGTCAGGCCAGTGACGGTACCGCCCACGGCGCTGATGTCGGCGGCGGTGAAGCCCACCGGGGCTTCGGAGAAGCTGAAGGTGACGGTGGAGACCTTGTCGGCGACATTGAGTGCCGCATCGACGATATCGACGGTGACCGTGGGGGCTCCGGTGTTGACGGAGTAGCCCTCGGTGTCGGTGGCGGACGCGGAGTTGCCAGCGGCATCGGTCGTGGTCACCCGTGCGTCGATGGTGGCATTGCTGTCAGCGACCAGATCAGCACCCGGCACCGCGATGCTGAAGCCGAGCACCCCTGCGGTGCTGACGACGGTGCCACTGAAGTCCTTGCCATTGACGGTGAGGGTGACGGTGTCACCGGCCTTGGCGTCGCCACCGACGGTGCCGGTGATCGCAATGGATTGACCGGCCTCGGTGGCGTTGATGATGTCGTCCGGCGTGATCGACGCGTCGAGGGTGATGGTCGGCACGGGCGGGGCGGTATCGACCGGCACGGAGTCCGTGCCTGCCGTGCCGGCATTGCCGGCGGCATTGGTGTAGGAGCCTGCAGCAACCGACACCGAAGCGGTGCCGGTGAAGGCATCATTCGCGGTGAAGGTGGCGGTCCAGTGGGTGGCATCCACCTGGGTCAGGCCAGTGACGGTACCGCCCACGGCGCTGATGTCGGCGGCGGTGAAGCCCACCGGGGCTTCGGAGAAGCTGAAGGTGACGGTGGAGACCTTGTCGGCGACATTGAGGGCCGCATCGACGATATCGACGGTGACCGTGGGGGCTCCAGTGTTGACGGAGTAAGCCTCGGTGTCGGTAGCCGATGCGCTGTTACCGGCGGCATCGGTCGTGCTGACGGAGGCCTGAATGGTGGCATTGCTGTCAGCGACCAGATCAGCACCCGGCACCGCGATGCTGAAGCCGAGCACCCCTGCGGTGCTGACGACGGTGCCACTGAAGTCCTTGCCATTGACGGTGAGGGTGACGGTGTCACCCACCTTGGCGTCGCCACCGACGGTGCCGGTGATCGCAATGGATTGACCGGCCTCGGTGGCGTTGATGATGTCGTCCGGCGTGATCGACGCGTCGAGGGTGATGGTCGGCACGGGCGGGGCGGTATCGACCGGCACGGAGTCCGAACCGGCCGTGCCGGCATTGCCGGCGGCATTGGTGTAGGAGCCAGCGGCAACCGACACGGAAGCGGTGCCGGTGAAGGCGTCATTCGCGGTGAAGGTCGCGCTAAAGACCTTCGGATCGGCGGTGGCGGTGAGCCCCGAGATCGTGCCGCCGACAGCCGTGATGTCAGCTGCCGTGAAGCCCACCGGGGCTTCGGAGAAGCTGAAGGTGACGGTGGAGACCTTGTCGGCGACGTTGAGGGCGGTGTCGACGATATCGACGGTGACGCCTGGTGCAACAGTATTGATTGCGACTGTATCGCTGCCAGCTGTACCAGAGTTTCCTGCAGCATCGGTGTAGCTGGCATTGGCCACGGTTACGCTGCCAGTGCCGGAGAAGCCGTCGGTTGCGGTGAAGGTCGCTGTAAAGACCTTCGGGTCTGCGGTGGCAGTGAGACCACTGATTGTGCCGCCTACCGCTGTGATATCTGCGGCGCTAAAGCCGCTAGGCGCTTCACTGAAGGTAAAAGTGACAGTGGAAATCTTGTCGCCGTTGTTCAGCGCGGTGTCGACGATATTGACGCTGACGCCTGGCGCAACAGTATCGATTGCGACTGTATCGCTGCCGCTTGTGCCGGGGTTGCCCGCAGAGTCGGTATAGCTGGCATTGGCTACGGTCACGCTGCCAGTGCCGGAGAAGCCGTCAGTGGCGGTGAAGGTCGCCGTAAAGATTCTCGGATCGGACGTGGCAGTCAGCCCACTGATTGTGCCGCCTACTGCGGTGATATCCGCAGCGCTAAAGCCACCGGGTGCTTCGCTGAAAGTGAAGGTAACGGTAGAGACCTTGTCTCCGCTGTTCAGTGCGCTGTCGGTGACGTTGACGACAACGCTGGGAGGGTTGGTGTCGACCGAATAACTTTCGCGACTCGTGGCGCTGCTGGTGTTGCCAGCGGCGTCAGTGGTGATTACGCGCGCGTCGATCGTACTGTCGTTATCCGCGACCAGATCAGCCCCCGGCACATTGATGCTGAAGGACTTGTCCGCGGCGACCGTCCCCACAAAATCCTTACCATTGACGGTGAGGGTGACGGTGTCACCCACCTTGGCGTCCCCGCCCACGCTGCCGGTGATTGCAATCGATTGGCCCGCTTCAGTGGCGTTGATGATGTCGTCCGGCGTGATGTTCGAATTCAGGCTGATGCTGGGGGAGGGCGGCTGGATGCCTGCCGGGGTGGCGGCTTGCGGGGTGTCATCGTTGCCGTTAGGGATGTTGATCGCTTCGGCGACAAAGGACGTTCCACTCTGGAATTCGAGCGGTGAGAGTTCTTCTGTGATGCGCAAAAGGCGCACGAAGCCGTGACCACCCTCTGCACCACCTGCACCCAGGCCCGCAGCAGCAGGATCCAACGTAGCAAAAGGATCCTCACCGGCGTTCAGTGCGGCTAGAACCGCTTCGGCGTCTGTTGCCGAGGGTGTCTTGACCGCGGCCTCGCTGCGCTCGGTGTTCTGGCCGAGCATGTCTTCATCGGCACGTACGCTGCGGCCACCGCCAAGGTCAAGCAGCTCGCCATTGGGCAGGCGGATCTGCAACTGACCCTTGGCGTCCACCACGATTTCCTGTCCCTGCTCGATGCGGTCCCCGGCTTTAAGGGCAATCAGACCTTCGGGGGTACGCAGATAGGCCTTGCCGTCGATGCGGACAACATTGGCGCTGAGGGCGGGAGTGGTGGACTTGGAGGCTGCCATGCGGGGTCTCTTTTCCGGCTTTTAGTAGGAATGAGCCGGAATTTACGACGCAGTGCAGCGTGCTCGTATTGTACCTGGGTACAGTTTTTCGTCGCGATGTGTCACACGCCACGAAAAATGCCGCAAAACCTCTTCAGAAGGGGTTTTTCTCAGGGGCGGAGGCCGTGAACCTTGAGGGCAAGCTGGAGTCGGTCGGTGACATCCAGCTTGTTGAAACAGGCGCTCAGGTGAGCCTTCACCGTACGCTCGGTGATGTTCAGCGCTCCGGCGATGAAAAGATTGGATTCACCTGAGGCGGCGAGGCGCGCCACTTCGCGTTCGCGCTCGGAGAGTCGACTGCTCCAGTCCTCTCCCTGTACGGCGCGCTGACGGTTCAGCCCGCGCAGCAGCCGGGTCAGCAGGCTTCTGCCAACCCATTGCTCACCGCTGGCAACAACCTCAAGCACCTGGCTCAGCGTGGCAGGGGGGGCATAGGCCTGGCAATAGCCGCTGACACCTGCTTCGAGGAAGGCGAGGCCTTCGTCGTCGCTCGGCAGGCTGCTGGCTACGATCAGCTTGTGCTGCTGGCTCCAGCTTTGCCAGTCCGGATGCCCGGGGGCGGGCAGGGCGTGGGCATTGCTGTCGATGACGATCAGGCTGCCCGCAGTTTGCCGGGGAATACTGGCGGCGCCACTGAGGCGGTGGATGACCCATTGATCGGCTAGCAGGCGGAAACGGGCAAAGACGGTTTCGTCGTCGGTGAGGATCGAAAATTCGTGATGCGGCATGTGGACTCAGCGTTCGCGCAGGGCATTGGCCTGAGCACGCAGGACGGGTTTCATCAGGTAGGCAAGGATGGTTTTCTTGCCGGTGAGGATATCGACCTCGGCAATCATGCCGGGGATGATCGGCAGGTTTTCGGCGCCGATCACGCTCTTGTCGGTTCGCACCCGTACGATGTAATAGGAGTTGCCCTTGTCGTCGGTAATCGAGTCTGCGCCGATGTGTTCGAGCTTGGCTTCGAGGCCGCCGTAGATAGCAAAATCGTAGGCCGTGAACTTGACCAGCGCTTTCTGCCCCGGACGCAGGAAGGCGATGTCGCGTGGCAGTACCTTGGCTTCGAGCAGCAGGGCATCGTCGCTCGGCACGATGCCGATGATGTCGCGGCCGGGCTGAACGACACCGCCGACGGTATTGACCAGCAACTGCTTGACCGTGCCATTCACGGGTGAGCGGATTTCGGATTGCTTGACCCGGTCTTCCAGCGCGACGCTGCCTTCCGAGAGGCGGCCCAGGCGTGAGCTGACTTCGGACAATTCGGTGCGGGCCTTGTTGCGGATGCCCAGATTCACTTCCTGGATCTTGCGCTGAGCTTCGGCAATGGCGGACTCGATGCGAGGGATCTGGGCATTGGCCATATCGCGTTCGCCACGATAGCGCGATACATCACGCTCCAGACGCAGCAGTTCAACATCGGAAACAGCCCCTGTACGCGCCAGCGGGCGTGTTTTCTCAAGTTCCTGGCGGGTCAGCTCATAACCTTGCTCGGCCGATTCGCGACGTGCACGGATTTCCTTAAGCTCCTGACCGCGTTGGGTGAGTTGCTGCTGGGCGATGCCAATGCTGTTGAGCAGTTCGCTGCGCACGGCCTCGAACAAAGCCTGCTCTTGCGCGACGATTTCGGGCGCCTCTGTGACGACTTCGGGCGGGGGCACGAAGGGACGGGTCTCGGCGATGGCTTGCAGGCGTTCGGCCTTGGCCAGCAGTGACAGGTACTCGGAACGGTTTTCCTTGAGATTGGAAACAAAGCGGGTCGGATCGATCTTCAGCAGTAACTGGCCTTTCTTCACGAGCTGGCCTTCACGCACCAGAATCTCGGAGACCAAGCCGCCATCCAGGCTTTGAATGACCTGTACCTGGCGCGAGGGAATGACCTTTCCTTCGCCCTTGGTAACTTCGTCCAGCTCGGCCAGGGCCGCCCACACCACAAGTAGCAGCAGGGCCAGTGCCGAGGCCAGCACCGCAATTCGCGCACCGCGCGGCGATTGCTCGGCCAGCGCCCAGTGGGCATCGGCACCGAAATCGTCGTCGTCGTGGATTTCGTTGCGCTCGGCGTAGTCGATGGCCCGGTCGTACAGGGCCGAGAGACGGGCATACAGGCGCTGCAGTGTTTGCATCACGCGGCCCTCCCGATGCGTCCGTGCTGCAGGGCTTCAACGACCTGAGCCTTGGGGCCATCGGCCACGATGGTGCCGGAGTCGATCACGATCAAGCGGTCGACCAGATCCAGCAGGGACGTGCGATGGGTGACCAGAATCACTGTCTTGCCAGCGGCATAGCCGCGCAGGCGCTGCTTGAGTTGCTCTTCGCTCTGGTGATCCATGCTGCTGGTGGGTTCGTCGAGCAGCAACATGGGCGGATCGTTGATCACCGCACGGGCAATGGCTACCGCCTGACGCTGACCTCCGGAGAGAGACTCACCACGCTCGCCAATCGGCATATCGAACCCTTGCGGATGGGCATTGGCGAATTCGGTGACCCCCGCCAGCTCGGCAGCAGCGAGCACTGCCGCATCGCTGGCCAGGGGTGAGCCCATCATGATGTTCTGCTTGAGGCTGCCGAAGAACAGGGTCACGTCCTGCGGCACGAAGCCAATGGCGCGGCGCAGTTCTGCCGGATCGATCTGGCGGGCATCCACGCCATCGATCAGGACTGCGCCCTCGGTGGGTTCGTAAAGCCCGAGGATGAGGCGTTCGAGCGTGGTCTTGCCGGAGCCGATGCGGCCGATGATGCCGACCTTTTCGCCGGCCTTGAGTTTGAAGGAAATCTTGCGCAGAACCTTCTGCTCGTTGCCGGGATAGGCAAATCCAACCTCCTTGAATTCGATATCGCCGCGGAAGCTGGCGCGGTGCAGGAAGCTGGCTTCCTCTGGCCGCTCGACGGGCAGTTGCATCTGTGAATCCACCGAATTGAGGCCGGTTCGCGCGTTCTGGAACTGCATCATCAGGCCTGCGACTTGTCCCAGTGGTGCTAGGGCGCGGCCCGAGAGCATGCCTGCGGCGATGATGCCGCCCATGGAGACCTGATTGTCGGTGAGCAGGTACACCCCGAGGATGATGGTGATGATGTTGACCGCTTGCTGGGTGGTCTGCGCGAAATTCATCGTGGTGGACGAGAGCAGACGGGTGCGCGCGCCGACCTGTGCGATGAACAGGGTGGCACGCTCCCAGCGGCGCTGCATCTCGCTTTCTGCGCCAAGAGTCTTGATGGTTTCCAGGCCGACCAAGCTTTCAATCAGGCCGGCGTTGCGCTGGGCCGAAGCTCGATAGGTGGTTTCCGTCAGTTCATGCATCTTGCCTTGGGAGAACAGCGCCACCGCAACGACCGCCAGCATGCCGAATACGGCCGGCAAAATCAGCCAGGGCGAGATCCACAGCATCGCCAACAGGAAGATTAGTACGAAGGGGAGATCCACCAGCGCAGTGACGGTCGCCGAAGCAATGAAATCACGCACGCCTTCGAAGGCTCTCAGGTTGGAAGCAAAGGAGCCGACCGAGATCGGGCGCGCGGCGAGCTTCACGCCCAGCACACGCTCCATGATGCGTGCCGAGAGGGTGACATCGACCCGCTTGCTGGCCGTGTCGATGATGAAGGCACGGATGCTGCGCAAGGCAAAGTCGAAGAACAGGATCAACAGGGCGCCGATGGACAGCACCCACAGCGTTTCAATGGCGTGATTCGGCACCACCCGGTCGTACACGTTCATTGAGTACATCGGGATGGCCAGTGCGAACACATTGACCAGCAGCGCAGCGGCCAGCACATCACGGTAGAGGCGCCAGTTGCCGAGCATGGCGCTCCAGAACCAGTGCTGGCCACGCAGCTTGTGCACTTCAGGCGCGCGTTCGTCAAAACGGAAGCGTGGCCGCACGATGATGGCAATGCCAGCGTAGGCATCTTCAAGCTCCACCGCGCTGATCACGATGCTGCTCTCCGGCGCTTCCGGCAGCGAAATGCGGAATTTCCCGTCTGGCGTGTGATCAAGCAGCAGGCAGGCGCGCTTGCCGTGCAGCAGCAGTACGGCGGGCAGCAGGCGCGCGTCGATATCGGCTGGATCCTTGCGCAACAGACGGGCGTTGAGGCTCGCGCGCGCAGCGGCGCGGGCAAATTGGGACGGCGGCAGAAGGTGATCTGCTTTGGGTAGGCCGGCAGCGAGGGCTTCGGCGCTCCACGGCTTGCCGTGGATGCGGGTGAGCTGCACTAGGCATTCCAGCAGCGGATCGAGGTGGGCTTTGTGGGCGCCCAGTAGCCAACTGGCTTCGGAGCCAGCGGGAGGCGTGGCCGGGGTGGCGCTTGGGTTTGAGTCGCTCATCGGGTGCGCAGGGTCCGGGGTCAGATCACGTCGTTGCCACCCAGCAGATCAAGGGCGCCCTGCATTCTACGCCGCATGTCCTTGCGGGCTAGCAGCTTGCGCTGGGCTTCCGCAGGAAGGTCGGTGAGGCGTAGCAGGCCCTTATCCAGCATCACGTCGATCAGATCCTCCATTACCCGGATAAAGTCAGCATCCAGACCGGCGAAGTTGTTGATCATCGGCAGGCCGAGAAAAGCACAGACTTCAGGCGTGGTGGCAGACTGGAACTCTTGGGCGTCGGGGCTGGCTTCATGCAACAGGGCGACGATTTCCCCTGTTGCAGAACGACGGATGTAAGGCATGGCTGTTGGCTTTCGAACAGGGTGCCTACTTTATCAGTGGTGCCGCCGAAGGGCGTGGCAGCGCCTTGTCACGAACTGTGTCTGCGCAGGTGTTCGTGACTGATTTCACGGCCGGAGTGGCACGAAGCCCGCCCGCTGCCATCAATAACGGCAGCCGGGCGGGCTTCCTGAATGCTGCGCAGGCGTTCAGCCCTGGCAGTCAACAATATGCGAGAACACGTTGCGGCGCTCGCATTGCTCCTTGTTGAGTGGCTTGTGGTTGTTGAGTGGCAGGAAGAACAGGCTGCTGGCAATGATCAGCACGCTCATGCCGGCCACGATCAGGAGGCGGGTGCGCGCCTTGATCTGATTCAGCTCGCACAGGTTCTGCCAGTTCAGCACGATCAGGATGTAACTGATCAAGAGGCCCAGGAAGTAGTGATAGAGATACATCACGCGCTGTGCGCCCAGATACAGATGGAGCAGCATGAAGACCAGATACAGACCGGTGAATACTTCGATCAGCGCATAGCTGCGGCCAGCACCAGATTCCACGCCGAAGAGGCGGCGGTTGGCAATGGTCAGGATCGAGAGCAGTACCGCGGCAAGTCCTAGGTACCAGCTCACCTGATTGCCAGCGAGCTGTACATAGCGGGTGAAGCCGTCGGCCGAATCCCAGCGGTAATTGATGGTCTTGTTGTGCAAGGGCCAGTTCAGAGGGTGAGAGCCGTTCTCGCCCGGTTTGCAGACATCCAGCTTGGGTACGCCCTGGTTGTCCACCCGCATGAAGCTGAAGTAATCGCCAGTGATGGCCAGCAGCGTTGAGGGGGTGAGTGGCTGCTTGAGGTTAAGGTAGTCCTTGTAGGTGCTGGACATGTGCGGAAGGTCTTTTTCGCCGAGTGGATCCTGCGGGCGCGGCGCTTCGGTGCCGACCAACGCATGCACTGTGAACACGCACAGCGCCACCACAGCGATGCTGGCGATGGCTGTGGCGCTCTTGAGGGCGAAGTGGCGCAACTGTGCTGCGACATCCCAGCCCGCTTCACGGGTGCCGGCATCCTTGAAATACAAAACTGGGAAGAGCGCCAACAGCAGGGCGGCGTTGATCTTGACCATGATCGCCAGCCCGCACAGGGCGGCGCTGGCGGCATATTGCCAGAGCGGAATGCGTTCTTCCTGTTTCCACATGCGCATGAACAGCCAGAGTGCGCCTAGGCTGAAGAACATCTGGAAGCTATCCAGATGGACTGCGCGGAAATGCACGATGAAGGCATTCTCAAACAGATAGAGCGAGCTGAAGAGCAGGGCGACGAGGCGGTTGCCGGTGAGCTCCAGCATCAAGCCGAAAAACAGCAAGGCGGCCAGGGCGCCGAAGAGTGCGGGCATCAGGCGCATGCCGGCGAAGGAGAAGCCCTCCGGCAGCTTGTCGCCGTCAATGTAGGTGGTGCGTGAAAGCGCGCTCTTGTCGATGCCGGGATTGGCACCGGAGAGTTTTTCGCCAACGGCGATCAGCAATTTTCCGAGCGGCGGATGGGTTTCGAGGTAGGCCACGCCGTCGATATAGCGCTGGGCTGAGGTGAGGTGATAGTTCTCGTCCCAGAAAGCATACTTGGGCTCGGCATGGCCAACGAAGTACATGCACCAGCCGATCGCCAGCACGATGAGGAAGCATAGCGTGGTGCGCAGCCAGCCCGGGATGCGCTCGATGGCATCGAAGACCTTTTGCGAAGCGCCGTTGCCGTTAACGGCGGCTGTGGCGGAGGCAGCCGGAGCTGCGCTTGGATTCTGGTTTTTCGGCTTTGCCATCTTGTCGTCCTGTCCCTGAGCGGCGTCTTGCTGCGCCATGCTGAAGCGTGATGCGGGCAGGAGTGTGCTGGGCGCCTGCGGGTAGTGTCAATGATGCAGTGCGATCGGCCGCGTACAATGTATGAGCGGCGCATCTTGCGCCCCAGAGCGGAGTGAATGCCTGATGCTGCAGCCTGATCCAAAGTCCGACGAACTGGTCTTCCGTTTTCGTGATCTGCCGCGAGCGCTGTGGTTCTTTCTTGCCGAAGAGCGCTGGTTCTATCTGTTGTTCCTGCTGGTCTTGCTGGCAGTGATGTTCTACACGCTGGTGCCGCCGCTGTTGATCGGCATGATCGCTAACTTCCTGATTGCATATGGCGCGGCGGCGCCGGATGCGCGCCCAGCAGTGAGTCAGCTGTGGTGGCTGGTTGGCGTGTTGGCGGGCAGCCACGCGGTGGTTGCGCTGGTACGCCTGTCATCGAAACGTATGCTCGGGCGAATCAGCTTGAATGCGCGCTATCGCGCCAAGGTGTGGGGGTTTGAGCGCCTGCTCGATTATTCGCTGGCCTGGCACCAGCAGGAGAGCACCGGCAACAAGGCCCAGCGAATCCTGACGGGTTCCGAATCGGTGCGCGAATGGACCGGTGACATGGTCAACAGCCTCAGCTCGGCAGTGGCTGCCTTCGTGGGTTCGCTGATTGCCTGCATGCTGTTGCACCCTGCGTTCATCTTGTTCTTTGCCTACTACCTGGGGATTCTGCTCAGCGTGGAGTTCTATTTCGACTATCGCATCGCGAAGTTGTCGGATCGCATCAATAAATCGATGGAGAACGCCAGTGGCAGCTTTGTGGAGAGTGCGTCCAACATCCTTGCCGTGAAGGCACTTGGCGCGGCGGATAACATGACCAGCAATGTGGCCCGTCGTGAAGAGCTGGCGCGCCAGCTTTCCTACGAGCGGCTGCGCTTGTCGAACACGAAGTGGATGTGTTTTCAGATCCACAACAGTATTGCCTGGGGTGCGTTCCTGCTGGTGATCGGCTGGATGGTGATGCAGGGGGCGCTGCTGGCCGGCTTCTTCCTGACCTACGCGGCCTATTTCGACCGTTTGCGCGAAGCCTCAATCGAGTTCACCGACAAGATTCAGCTGATGATCGAGCGCAAATCCAATCTTGGGCGAATGATGTCAATCTTCTGGGGGTGCAATACGTTGGCCCAGGGTAAGGCGCGTTTTCCCACCGAGTGGGATGCGATCCGTTTGAAAAACGCCAGTTTTCGTTATGGGGACAAGCCGGCAGTGGGGCCCATGACCTTGGATATTCCGCGCGGCAGCGTGCTGGGCATTGCCGGACACTCCGGCTCGGGCAAGTCGACCTTGATCAAGCTGATGCTGGGTCTGTATCACCTGGAGCACGGCAGCTTGAGCATTGGCACTACGCCAGTAGCCGAGATCCGCCACGAAGCGCTGACCAGCAAGGTCGCGGTGGTACTGCAGGAAACCGAGCTGTTCAATTTCTCGTTGAAAGAAAATCTCACCATGATGCGCGAAGTATCCGCTGAGCTACTCGCGCGGGCTTGTCGGATCGCCTGCCTCGACGAACTCATCGCGCGCTTGCCCGAGGGGCTCGATACCTCGGTGGGCGAGAAGGGGCATGCACTCTCCGGTGGCGAGCGTCAGCGGGTCGGCATTGCACGGGCGATCTGTCGTGACGCGCCGATCCTGTTGATGGACGAAGCGACCTCTGCACTCGATTCCGCAACCGAGCAGCAAGTGACTCAGCGCCTGATGAACGAGTTTGCGCCGGGGCGCACCCTGATCATCGTTGCGCACCGCATCAGCACTCTGCGGGAGGCGGACCAAGTGGTGGTTTTCGAGCAGGGGCAGATCGTCGAGCAGGGCCGTTTTGCCGAACTGGCAGCCGACCCGGCCACGCACTTCGGGCGTATGGTGGCGATCCAGGCCGCCTGAGGTATCTGCGGTAGATACAAAAAAGGCGTGTCCGCGGACACGCCTTTTTTCAATCCTTTGAACACTTAGAGGATCTGTCGGCCGATCCACCAGGAGATCGCTGCTATCAGCGCACTGCAAGGAATGGTCAGCACCCAGGCCCACACGATGCTGCCTGCCAGGCCCCAGCGCACGGCTGAGAAGCGGCGCGAGGAGCCTACGCCGACGATGGCGCCCGTGATGGTGTGGGTGGTGGATACCGGGATTCCAAGCCAGGTTGCGAGATAGAGCGTGATCGCACCGCCGCTGTCGGCGCAGAAGCCGCTGTAAGGCTTGAGCTTGGTGATGCCTTGCCCCATGGTCTTGACGATGCGCCAGCCGCCAAAAAGCGTGCCGAAGCCAATGGCCGAGTAGCAGGAAATGATGACCCAGATCGGCAGCTCCGAATCCTGTCCCAGATACCCTGTGGTAATCAGCAGCAGCCAGATGATGCCGATGGTTTTCTGGGCGTCATTGCCGCCGTGGCCGAGGCTATAGGCACTGGCCGAGACGATCTGGAAACGGCGGAACCAGCGGTCAACCTTGGTGGGTGTGCTATGGAAAAAGCTGTGTGACACGATCAGCATCATGATCGAGCCCAGCAACATGCCGAGCATCGGGGAGATCACGATGAAGGCCACGGTCTTGCCGATACCGGTCCAGATCAGCGGAGCGCTGCCCGCCTTGGCCATCGTTGCTCCAACGATGCCACCGATCAGGGCATGTGAGGAACTCGACGGAATGCCGAAATACCAGGTGATGACGTTCCAGCTCACAGCCCCCATCAGAGCGCCGAACACCACGTAGTGATCCACCACGCTCGGGTCAACGATGCCCTTGCCAACCGTAGCGGCCACCTTGAGGTGGAAGACGAAGATGGCGACAAAGTTGAAGAAGGCTGCCATGGCGACCGCCTGGGTCGGCTTGAGCGTGCCGGTGGAGACAATCGTGGCGATTGCGTTGGCTGCGTCGTGAAAGCCGTTCAGAAAGTCGAAAATCAGGGCGAGCGCGACCAGCGCGATTACCACGTACAGGCTGATTTGCACGGTTTCCATAGCGATCAGGCGTTTTCCAGCACCAGACCTTCGACAACCTTGCTCACGTCTTCGCAGTGATCGGTGATCTTTTCCAAGCCTTCATAAATGGCCTTCATCTTGATCACTTGCAGCGGATCACGTTCATCACGGAACACGCGGCCCAAGGCGGAGCGCATCACGCGATCACAGTCGGATTCGAGCTGCTCGATCTCACGACAGGTGCGCAGGATGTCACTGGCGTGTTCCATGTCACCGATCAGCTTGATGATCTGGCGTACCCGTTCGCAACAGGAGAGGGTCAGCTCGGCCATCTGTACCGCGTCCGGTGTCATGCGGCGGATGTTGTACAGGCTGATGCCTTCGGCCACGTCCTGGATGGCGTCGACGATGTCATCGAGGTCATTGACCAGCGCGTGGATTGCGTCACGGTCAAAGGGCGTGATGAAGGTGGTGTGGAGCAGTGCCACCGTGTCGTGGGTGATCTTGTCTGCCTGCGTCTCGATTTCGTCGATTGCCGACACGATGCCGGGCATGTCTTCAGGGCTGGCCGACATCAGGGCAACCAGTTGCTGGGCTGCCAGCACGACCTGCTCGGCATGTGCATTGAAAAAATCGAAAAAACGGCCCTCGCGGGGCATGAATCGTCCGAACATGGGAGCGCAGTCGTGTTTGAAAAGAAGGCGCGATGATATCAGCCCGAAAGGGCCAAGGTCTTGCCTTGTTACAATTAAATGAAGGACTTGTCTGATCTGTCACACATTGCCGCATCACGGCAAAGCGGGCCTCAGGCTTGCAATTCCTTCGGGATCGGGAAGGTGATGTTTTCGATCGCACCATCGAGTGGCCGCACGCTGCTGGCTCCCAGTTCCTTGAGACGAGCGATCACTTCATTGACCAGGATTTCCGGTGCTGACGCGCCTGCGGTTACCCCGATTCGGCGCTTGCCGGCGAGCCAGGCCGGATCGAGCCCGGCGGCGTTGTCTACCAGATAGGCCGGCACATTGCGCAGGGCGGCCACTTCGCGCAGGCGATTGGAGTTCGAGCTGTTCTTCGAACCGACCACGATCACCAGATCGACTAACGGAGTCATGAATTTCACGGCATCCTGGCGGTTCTGGGTGGCGTAGCAGATATCGTCTTTTTTCGGCCCGACGATGGCCGGGAAGCGCGCCTTGAGCGCATCAACGATAACTTGGGCGTCGTCGACCGAGAGGGTGGTCTGGGTCACGTAGGCGAGCAAATTCTCGTCGCGCACCTGAAGGGCTGCCACTTCCTCCACGGATTCGACCAGATACATACCGGACTCCGCCTGGCCCATGGTGCCTTCCACTTCCGGGTGGCCCTTGTGGCCGATCATGACGATTTCACGCCCGGCTTCACGCATCTTGGCTACTTCCACGTGTACCTTGGTGACCAACGGGCAGGTGGCGTCAAACACTCGTAAGTCGCGGGCTTCAGCCTGGCGGCGCACTTCTTGGGGTACGCCGTGGGCCGAGAAGATCAGGGTCGCGCCTGCGGGTACTTCGTTCAGGTCTTCGATGAAGATGGCGCCCTTTGCGCGCAGGTCTTCGACCACGAATTTGTTGTGCACGACTTCATGACGCACATAGATCGGTGCGCCGTGCACAGCGATGGCACGTTCGACGATGGAGATGGCACGCTCGACACCGGCACAGAAACCGCGTGGGTTGGCGAGGAGAATTTCGGAATTGCTCATATGCTGGCTTTCGGATGAAACTCAGATCGCGCCGATGACTTCCACTTCCACGCTCACGGCGTGGCCGGCAAGGGGGTGGTTGAAGTCGACTAGGGCGTATTCGTCGGTGAGCTTGCGTACCAGACCGGGGTACTGACTGCCGTCCGGTGCGGTGAAGGCAAACACGGTGTCTTCAGCCAGCTCCATGCTGGCCGGCACGTGTTCGCGTGCGACCTTCTCGACGAGTTCCTGACGGTAAGGGCCGAAGGCCTCGCCGGACTCCAGACGGAAGGTTTCCCGATGTCCGGCGCCCAGACCGAGCAGGCGCGACTCGATGGAGGGCATCAACTCGCCCGTGCCGAGTTTCAGCGTCATTGGGGTGGCTTCGAAGGATGAAAACATCACTGTGCCGGACTCTGCGTGGGCAATGCGAACGTTCAGGGTGACGAGGCTGTCGGGCTGGATAGTGCTCATTGGGGCTTGGCTTTCTGTTGGTTTTCGCGGCGGCTCTCACGCAGCTGGGCCAGAATCATCAGGGCCACGCCGAGGCAGATGGCCGAATCGGCGAGGTTGAAGGCCGGCCAATGATAGCTGCCCAGGTAAAAGTCGAGGAAATCGACCACTTTTCCATGGGCCAGGCGGTCGATCACATTGCCAATGGCGCCTCCCACGACGAGGGCGAAGGCTGCCGGCTGCAGGATCTCGGTACGATGCAGCCAGATCAGGCGCAGCAGCCAGGAACAGATCACAGCCGCCAGCGTGACGAAAAACCAGCGTTGCCAGCCATCATGCCCGGCGAGAAAGCTGAAGGCCGCGCCTGGGTTATAGACCAGCACCAGATTGAAAAAGCCCGTGACCGGCAGCGATTCGTACTCGGCAAAGTGCGCTAGTACCGCGAGCTTGCTCCACTGGTCCAGCCCGATCACGGCCAGTGCCAGCATCAGCCAGAGTGTGAAACGCTTCATGCAAGGCTCCGTGCTTCGCCGGCTCCGTGCAGGTTGTCGTCGCACCGGCCGCACAGCTCAGGATGCTCCGGATTGCGACCCACATCGGCACGGTAATGCCAGCAGCGGCCGCACTTCTGGTGGCCGGAAGGTGTAACGACGATCTTCTCGTCAGTTTCCGCCCTTACTTCGACCACACTGACCGCTGAGGTGATGAGCACAAAGCGCAGATCATCGCCCAGTGCAGCGAGCGCCGCGAATTTGGCGCCACTGGCGTGCACGGTGACTTCGGCTTGCAGGGACGAGCCAACCTGACCGTCCGTACGCACGGCTTCGATTTCCTTCATGACTTCAGCGCGCACGGTGCGGATCGTTGCCCAGCGCGCGACCAGGACCTCATCGGTCGTCAGCTCGGGCAGTTGGTGGAAGGCGTGGAGCATCACGCTGTCGTCGGCATCCGCACTCATCACGGCCCAGGCTTCCTCGGCGGTGAAAGAGAGGATCGGTGCCATGAGCTTCACCAGGGTCTGGGTGATGTGCCACAGCGCGGTCTGTGCCGAGCGACGGGCGATGGACTTGGTGGCGCTGGTGTAGAGGCGGTCCTTGAGGATATCGAGGTAGAAGCTGCCCAGATCATCCGAGCAGAACAGCTGCAGGGCCTGCACGATGCGGTGGAACTCATACTTCGCGTAGTCAGCCTCTGCGCCTGCGGCCAGTTGCCGGGTCAGGCTCAGGGCGTAGCGGTCAATTTCAAAGCATTGTTCGACCGGTAGCGCGTCTGTTGCGAAATCGAAGTCGGCGGTGTTGGCAAGCAGGAATCTCAAGGTGTTGCGCACGCGGCGATAGACCTCGATCACGCGGTCGAGGATTTCCTTGCCGATTGAGACTTCGCCCGAGTAGTCGGTGCTGGCGGCCCACAGGCGCAGGATTTCGGCACCGAGCTTGTCGGTGACTTCCTGCGGCACCACGGTGTTGCCGAGCGACTTGCTCATCTTGCGGCCTTGCGCATCGACCACGAAGCCGTGGGTCAGCAGGGCCTTGTAGGGTGCGCGGCCGTCGATGGTGCAACCGGTCAGGAGCGAGCTGTGGAACCAGCCGCGATGCTGGTCTGAGCCTTCCAGATACAGGTCGGCCGGGTAGCCGTGCTGATCCGGGTGCGAGCCGCGCATGACGTGAGCGTGGGTGGTGCCCGAGTCGAACCACACGTCCAGCGTATCGCTGATCTTGTCGTAGTGTGCGGCGTCGGCGCCGAGCAGTTCGGCCGCATCGAGCTTGAACCAGGCTTCGATGCCTTCTTTCTCGACACGCTGGGCGACCTCTTCCATCAGCTCCACGGTGCGCGGATGCAATTCGCCCGTTTCCTTGTGCAGGAAGAAGGGGATCGGCACGCCCCAGTTGCGCTGGCGCGAGATGCACCAGTCTGGCCGGCCGGCGATCATGGCATGCAGGCGCGGCTTGCCCCAGGCGGGGAAGAAGGCGGTGTCTTCAACCGCTTGCAGGGCGCGTTCGCGCAGGCTGGTCGTGCTGTCAGGCTTGTGATCCATGCCGACGAACCACTGTGCGGTGGCGCGGTAGATCACCGGCGTCTTGTGGCGCCAGCAGTGCATGTAGCTGTGCGTGATGACTTCGTGCTTGAGCAAGGCGCCGACTTCTTCCAGCTTGGCGACGATGTTCGGGTTGGCCTTCCAGATGAACTGGCCGCCAAAGAATTCCAGGCTAGGTACGTACACGCCATTGCCCTGCACCGGGTTAAGGATCTCGTCAAAGCCACGGCCGTTCGCACGCCATATGTTGAAGTCGTCTGCGCCGTAAGCGGGCGCGCAGTGCACGATGCCGGTGCCGGCATCCACGCCGACGTAATCGGCGAGATACACCGGCGAGACGCGGTCGTAGAAGGGGTGCTGGAAGGTGATGCCGGCAAGGCGCGAACCCTCGGCCAGACCAAGGATCTCTCCGTGCAACTTGTAGCGCTTGAGGCATTCCGTCACCAGCTCTTCGGCCAGCACCAGCAGGCGGTCACCCACATCGACCAGCGCATAACGGTGTTCCGGGTGGATGTTCAGCGCCTGATTGGCGGGAATGGTCCAGGGCGTGGTAGTCCAGATCACGATGGCGGCCGGCTTGGGCAGCGCATCCATGCGGAAGGCCACGGCGAGCTGATCCGGTACCGCGCAGGTGAAGGCCACGTCAATGGCGTCGGACTTCTTGTCCTCGTACTCGACTTCAGCTTCGGCAAGCGCCGAGCCGCAATCGAAACACCAGTTCACCGGCTTGAGGCCCTTGAACACCCAGCCATTCTTGACCATGGTGCCGAGCGCGCGGATTTCTCCGGCCTCGTTGCCGAAGTCCATGGTCTTGTAGGGGTTGTCCCATTCGCCGAGCACGCCCAGGCGGATGAAATCTTTCTTCTGACCTTCAACCTGTTCGTTGGCGTAGCTGCGACACAGCTCGCGCACCTTGTCGGCGAGCAACTTCTTGCCGTGGGTGACTTCGATCTTGTGTTCGATCGGCAGACCGTGGCAATCCCAGCCCGGCACATAAGGGGCGTCAAAACCTGCCAGGGTTTTGGAGCGGATGATGATGTCCTTGAGGATCTTGTTCAGCGCGTGGCCGATGTGGATGTTGCCGTTAGCGTAGGGCGGGCCATCATGCAGTACGAAGCGCGGGCGCCCCGCCGAAGCCTTGCGGATTTTTGCGTAGAGATTCTTCTGCTGCCACTGCTGCACCCAGCCCGGTTCGCGCTTGGGCAGATCGCCGCGCATCGGGAAGGGGGTGTCCGGCATGTTCAGGGTCGGTTTGTAGTCAGCCATGTTGTTCTCGCAAGCTCAAATACTCGGGGTGCGTGGCAAACCATGCCCGCACATCATCACAATCCTTGCCGATCGCCGCCTTGAGGGCGTCCAGCGAGTCATATTTCTTCTCGTCGCGCAGTTTGTGCCAGAAGCGCACTGATAGACGTTCTCCATAGAGATCGCCGGAGTAATCGAGAATGAAGACCTCCACACGCAGCGCGAGGCCTTCGGCAATCGTCGGGCGGTAACCGATGCTGGCGGCGCCTACCGCATGTTTCAGCGGGCCGCCATCTACGGTCACCGCGAAAATGCCCGAGAGTGGCAGGGTCTGCTGGCGCATCCGGATGTTGGCAGTCGGAAAGCCGATGGTGCGGCCGATCTTGTCGCCATGCTGTACCCAGCCTTCAACCACGAAGGGTTCGCCGAGCAGACGCGTGGCATGTTCAATCTGGCCCGCCTGCAGCGCTTCGCGTACGGCAGAGCTGGAGACTCGCTCACCGGCGACCTCTTCTGTTCCCATCGCCTCGACACTGAAACCGTAGCGTGCGCCGGCTTCCTGCAAGGCTTCGAAATCGCCATTGCGGCCACGACCGAAGCGGAAGTCGTCACCGATCATCAGGTGGCGCACCTGCATGCCCTCCACCAGCACCTGACGGATGAAGGTATCCGCATCCAGATCGGCAAAGTCGGCATTGAAGGGCTGCACACAGATCTGGTCGACACCGGCGGCCTGCAGCAGCGCCAGTTTGCGCCACATGCTGCACAGGCGCGGCGGAGCGGTGTCAGGCGCGAAATACTCGCGCGGATGTGGCTCGAAACACAGCACGGTGGCCGGCAGGCCCAGTTCGGCGGCTTTGGCGCGGACACGGGCGAGCAGCGCCTTGTGGCCGAGGTGCACACCATCGAAATTGCCGATGGTCAGCACGCATGGCTCACTGATGTGTGCCCGGATACCCCTGAAGATGCGCATGAAAGCTGCTGGAAAAAGGGCTGATTATAGCTTGCGGGGGCGTGGAAAGTCTGCGCGCCGTCTGGCTTCTGCCGTAGTTCGTGCGTTGAATGAAGAATTTGTCAGACAACTTTTCTGACCGGGACTAGAATTCCGCCCATGTCTGAAAAGAAACTCCATCTGTTTGCGATTACCTGGCCGATCTTCATCGAAAACCTGCTGATGGTACTGATGAGCCTGTTCGGCCTTTGGTTGGCGAGCCGGATTTCAACCGGGATGGTCGCCGCTTATGGGTTGGTCAACCAGATTCTCGGTGCCCTGCAGATCGTGTTTCAGGTCGTCAGTATCGGCACGAGTGTGGTCGTGACCCAGCATCATGGTGCGGGCGACGAAGTCGGCGCGCATCGGGTTGCACGAAGCGGGCTGGCCGCTTCCGGCTGGGTTGGTCTGGCGACCCTGCTGCTCCTGTTTAGCTGCGCTGGCTGGATTCTGGCAGCCATGAACCTGCCGCCCGAGCTGCGTCCTGCGGGGGAGACCTATACCCGCTGGCTGGGGCTGGCATTGCTGTTCGATGCCGTGTCGATGTGCATGATCGCGGTGCTGCGTGCCAACACCTACACCCGTGAGTCGATGAAGATCGTGCTGGGCATGAATCTGTTGCAGGTGCTGCTTTCGGTGCCATTGATGCTAGGAGTGGGGCGCTGGCCTGGTCTTGGCCTGGATGGTCTGGCGCTGGCGATGGCTGTTTCACGCCTGTTCGGCATTGCGCTGGCCTGGCGGGTGTGGCGTAGCCGGTTGGAGATTCACCTGCGCTTGCCGGACTGGCTGAGTCTTGAGCGCGTGCCGCTGGCGAGCATTCTGCATATCGGCTTGCCGGGGGCTGGAGAGAAAGTGGCTTTCCGGGCGAGTTTCATCATCAGCGTGGCCATCGTGGCGAGCATGGGCGAAGCCGCGTTGGCGACGCACGCCTACGTGTGGAATGCGGTACGCCTGGTTACCTTGCTGACGGGTTCAATCGGCTTCGGCACCGAGATCGTGGTGGGGCATCACGTTGGCGCAGGGCGCCTGCATCGGGCCAATCGCGTACTGTGGCAGGCTATGGCCTGGGGCATGGCGGTGATGCTGCTGTGTACTCTGGCTAGTTGGTGGCTGACGCCACTAGCGGTAGCGCGCGCTACTGCAAATCCCGAAATCCTCGCCTTGGTCGGCATGATCGTGCTGATCGAACTGGTGCTGGAGCCCGGGCGGGCCTTCAATATCGTAATGACCAGTGGGCTGCGTGCGGCAGGCGATGCGCGCTTTCCGGTGAAGGTCAGCATGGTCTCGGTTTTCCTGTTTGGCGTCGGCCTGGGCTGGCTGCTGGGCGTCCATTACGGACTGGGTTTGGTCGGCGTGTGGATTGGTTATGCGGCTGACGAATGTTGCCGCGGCATCATCATGGCGACACGCTGGCGTCTCGGAGGCTGGGTGGCGCATGCGCGGCGTACGCGGCGACGGATCCTGGCCCACATGCAGGCGTGAAGGGCAGGGCTTCCGGTATGATGGCGGCCTCCCCATTCATCCAGCAGCCCCGGCATGGAACTGATCACCCAATTTCTCGATATCGTCCTGCATCTGGACAAATTTCTGCCCCAACTGGTGGCGGAATACGGCAGCTATATCTATGTGATCCTGTTCCTGATCATCTTCTGCGAGACCGGACTGGTGGTGACCCCTTTCCTGCCGGGGGACTCCCTGCTCTTCGTGGCTGGCGGGGTGGCTGCAGCCGGTGGCATGGATATCAATCTGCTCTCCGGTGCCTTGTTTGTGGCGGCCGTGCTGGGCGATAACGTCAATTACTGGATTGGCCGCAGCCTTGGTCACAAAGTGTTCAAGTGGGAGCAGTCGCGTTTCTTCAACCGTGCTGTGTTCGACAAGACCCACTCCTATTTCGAGACTCATGGCGGCAAAACCATCATCGTGGCGCGCTTCATGCCGCTGGTGCGTACCTTTGCGCCCTTCGTGGCGGGCGTGGCGGAGATGAGCTACAAGCGCTTCCTGCCACTGGATATCATTGGCGGCGCGATCTGGATCTTCTCCTTGACCTGGGCAGGCTACTTCCTGGCCAATATCCCTTTCATCAAGAACAACCTGACGCTCTTCGTGCTGGGCATTATTGCCGTTTCCCTGATGCCGGTTTTTGTTGCCTGGCTCAAGAGCCGCAAAGCGGCAGCCGGGGCTTAAGTCCAAGGTAATTCCGGATATTCCCGAGTTTCTGCATGAAAAATATCGTCATCCTTCTTTCCGGCCGCGGCAGCAACATGGAAGCCATTGCGCGCGCAGGCATTCCTGGTGCCCGGATTGCGGCTGTGATCTCCAACCGACCCGATGCCAAGGGCCTGGAGATCGCTCGCAGCTTCGGCATTGAAACCCTTGCCCTCGATCACAAGGCCCATGCCAGCCGCGAGGCCTTCGATGCCGCGTTGGCGGCCGAGATCGAGCGCTTCGAGCCGGACCTGGTGGTGCTGGCTGGTTACATGCGGATCCTCACGGATGCCTTCGTGCGCCGCTTCGAAGGCCGTATGCTGAACATCCACCCCTCACTGCTGCCCAGTTTTACCGGTCTGCATACCCATCGTCGAGCGATCGAAGCCGGAGTGAAGGTGGCGGGTACGACGGTGCATTTCGTGACCCCTGAGCTCGATGATGGCCCGATCGTGATTCAGGCCGTGGTGCCTGTATTGCCCGAGGACAATGAAGACAGCCTTGCCGCGCGTGTGCTGGCTCAGGAGCACCAGATTTATCCGCAGGCCGTACGCTGGTTCGTGGAAGGGCGTTTGAGTCTCGAAAATGGTCGCGTCAGGGTGCGCGATGCGCAGCCCGGTCCGCTGGGATGGTGCGTGCCACCGGTGGACGACTGAGGTTACGACCGTGCGACGACAGACGCCCTTGATCGTCGCTTGTGCCTGTTCGCTGGCTGTGCATCTGGGCAGCTTGCTCAGCCCTGGCTGGGAACTGCCGGATGCGGATGTTCCCGAGGGCGACGCCCGGCGTATTGAAGCCACTCTGGCTGCAGCCAGCCCTGCGTCCGCAGCTGTCGTGCCTGTTGCCGCCCCTTCCACTACCCGGCGGTCGCAGCCAAAACCAGCCCCTGCAGCCAAACCGGAGCCGGTCCCTGAAGCTTCTTTGCCGGTCGCGGCCGAATCGGTAGTGTCAGAGCTCGGCATCGAAACGCTTGCAGAGGCGACGGGCTCGGCACCTATGGCCGAAGCTGCTCCGGAGGCATCCTCGCCAGCTCCATCCCCACACCTTGTCGCCAAGCCCTTGCCGCGTCAGGGACGTGTGTTTTATCACGGCACAGTCGGTGGTTTGGTTTCCCTTAATGCCATCGGCGAAGCCAGCTGGGAGCATGATGGGGCGCGTTTCCAGAGCCGTCTGACCGCAGGGATGGGCGCCTCAGACGGGATGTTCGACTATCGTTCCACCGGTCGCCTCGCCGCAGGCCAGTTGATCAGTGAAACCACCAGTGACCGGCGCATGAAGAAACAGTCCACCGGACTGATCGATCAGGTGGGCGGCAAAGTGACCATGCAGCGTGGCGGAGATACCCGCGAGCGTACGATCAAGGGCCTTGCGGTGGCGATGTCGGCATTGCCGCAATTTCTGATGACGCTAGATGAGTCGCTTGAGAAAGCCGCCCTGTTCGTAGTAGGAGACTTCTGGGTCGAGGATTCGGTCTTGATTGCCCGCGGGGTGGAGCAACTATCCCTGCCCTCCGGCAAGGTCGAAACCCGGCATTACGAGTCCCGGGCGAACAACGGCACTCAGGTCAATGTCTGGCTCGCGCCGGGCTGGCGCAGTGCGCCAGTGCGGATCCGCATCCGCTCGGCTGACGGCTATGTGCTTGATCTCAAGGCGGTTGAGGTCGAGATAGAGGGGCAGGTCCAGCTCAAGGCCCCTGAGACACCCAGCGATTTCTGATTAGGCGACGGCTGCTTCGGGTGTGCAGCCATACAGCACGGCAAAGAAGTGGCAGATGGTGCCTGCCAGCACGAAGAGGTGCCAAACGAAATGGCCGTAGCGCAGCTTGCCATCGAGTGCGTAGAACACCACCCCGCCGGTATAGGCCAGCCCGCCCGCAATCAGCCACACCGTGCCGGCCGCGGATAGATTCTGGAATAGCGGCACCGCCGCAACGATCACCAGCCAGCCCATCAGCAGGTAAAGGCCCATGGAGATCCACTCCTTGGTCATCCGTTCGCTGAGTTTCAGATACAGCCCCAGGGCCGCCAGCGCCCAGATCACGCTGAACAGGGTCCATCCCCAGGGGCCGGCCAGCACGCTGAAGGTGAAAGGAGTGTAGGTGCCTGCGATCAGCAGGTAGATGGACGCATGATCCAGCTTGCGCAGGATCTGCTTGATGCGTCCCGGCCGAACCATGTGGTAGAGCGTGGAGCTGGCAAACATCAACACCAGGGTGCTGGCATAGATGCTGGCCGCTGCAATATTCATGGCGCTGCCGTGCCGGGCGGTGAGGATCACGAGTATCGGGAAGGCGCTCAATGCTGCCAGCAGGCCAAGACTGTGGCTGGCCCAGTTGGCAAATTCTTCGCCCCGGCTCTGGGGTCTCATATGTTCCATCAAGGGTTCTCTCTGCTGCCGTACTAAAGCGTATGCGTGACCAACTTTAACCCGGAAATGATAGTTTGGACGGGCAATTTTCCTCGCGCCGGCTGCGCAAGTGGCTAGGATTAATTGTGTGAATGCTGCGGAACGAATGACGAGCCCGGCAGTCCCTCTAAATACGTCATCACCCACTCAGGAGAGCAACATGTCCGAAAACACCAGTTCCACCCTGCTCGATGAATCCCAGGAAATCCTGCATAAGACCGAAAAGCTGATCGCTGATGCCGCCCACGCCACAGGCAAGGAAGCTGAGGCCCTGCAGGCGCGCATCATTGCCGGCCTGCGTGATGCCAAGGAACGCTTGGGGGTGGCTGAACAGATCGCCCTGGACAAAGCCAAGGCTGCCGCTCAGGCCACTGATGCCTATGTGCATGACAATCCCTGGAAGGCCATTGGTATCGGAGCCGCAGTCGGCGTAGTGGTCGGTATGTTGATCGCCCGCCGCTGATGTTGCCGCGCTTCCTCGAGCGCCTGCGCCAGCAGGCCGACAATCTCGCCGGCCTGCTGGGCAATCGCGTTGCCCTGTTCGGGATCGAGCTGCAGGAGGAGAGCGAGCGTCTGCTCGGCCACCTGGCGCTGCTGCTAGGGGCTGCAATCTGCACCTTGTTTTGTCTGCTGAGTGCGGTTGTAGCGGGGCTCGTGTTGGCAGCCCGGTACGGCGTGCTGCTTGAAGTGTGTGCAACGCTGGCAGTTCTGTTTCTGCTATTGGCCTTGGGCTTGGCTTGGTATTTGCGGCGACGCTTGGCTGACGCTCCAGAGCCCTTCGAGGCGACTCGGCAGGAGTTCGAGCGTGACCGATTGGCGCTTAACGGTGCCCGGGAGACTGCGCAATGAACCAGCGACAAAGCATGCGCAAGCTACGCAAGGAAATGCTATTGCTGCAGTCGGCCCAGTATCGGGCTGCGATGCGTCATCGCTTGGGCGATGCCACCGCTCGTTCCCTGCGCGAGGAACTCACGCGAACGGCCTGGCTTGATGGGGCAGGGGCCTTGCTCGGATCAATTTTGCCCGCGCGTTGGGGACGCTGGTTGAATCTGGCGCTGGGTGTGGTACGCATCGCCAAAACAGTTGTCGACCGCAGCGAAAAGCAGGGGCCTGTAGTTTGAGCGCTCCTCGTTTGTTGTCTAGCCGCTGCTAAGGTTCGGATTCCTGACCCCGAAGGCTTGCTCCTGAGGTTCAAACACAAAAGAGAAACGCCGCATTGCGCGGCGTTTCGTTTCGGTGGATCCACCACCGTCGCCGGGTTTGTCCCGGTTAGGTCTACCTGATGCTCAACGCTGTTACTGTTGCGATAAGGGTTCCCTTTTGTTGCGCAGGGTGTGCCTGCAATCTCTTTGTAATGCCTGCCTGCCCATATTTCAAGGAAGAATTTTCCTGATCGGGTTTAGGGGCATTTCAGCCGTGATGTCAGCTGGCGCGTCCAAGTACCGAGGCGGTGGCGATCAGGTCATCGAGCAAGGCCATGGAGGCTGCACCACTGACGCAGAACGGGTCCAGCTCTGCCTTTTCAGCATACTTGAGCATGAAGGAGGGATTGATCTTGGCGAGATTGACTTGGCCCATGGTCCAGCTGGCAAAGCGACGTTCACGGATCTCCTCGAAGGAAAGCAGGCGTACGTTGCGATGGCGTTCGTCGCGCACGATCAGGTTGTAGAGCTCACAGACGGCATCACGCCCGCCTTCGAGCACCTGCATGAAGATGTCACCGCTGTAGCAAAGAATGCCGGTAATGCCTTGCTCGGGGTTGTGGGCGCGTGATTGAGCGAGGATGCCCTCGATCATTTCGGGAGAGAGCGGCTGGGCTGCACGGCTGGCGTAAAGCAATCGAACGAGCATGGCAGGCTCCGTCAGTTCTTGAGGTTGATGAGTGAGAGGAATTCGCGGCGCAGCGAGGCATCCTTGAGAAAGACGCCGCGCATCACGCTGTTAATCATTTTTGTGTCACTGTCCTTCACGCCGCGCCAGTGCATGCAGAAGTGGTCGGCTTCCATCACCACGGAGAGGCCGTCCGGGCTGACCTTGTCCATCAGCAGGTTGGCGACCTGGGTGATGGCTTCTTCCTGGATCTGCGGGCGGCTCATGATCCACTCGGCGAGCCGGGCGTATTTCGACAGGCCGATCAGGTTCGAGTGCTCGTTGGGCATGATGCCGATCCACAGTCGGCCCATGATCGGGCAGAAGTGGTGCGAGCAGGCGCTGCGTACGGTTATCGGGCCGACGATCATCAGTTCGTTGAGGTGCTCGGCATTAGGAAATTCGGTGACCGGCGGCGCCGGGACGTAGCGGCCTCGAAACACCTCGGTCAGGTACATTTTGGCCACGCGGCGTGCGGTGTCCTGGGTGTTGTGGTCGCTACGGGTGTCGATCACCAGGCTTTCGAGCACGGTCTTCATTTTTTCTTCGACCTCGTCGAGCAGCGCGTCCAGCTCGCCGGGCTCGATGAACGCCGAAATATTGTCATTGGCATGAAAGCGCTGCTGCGCCTGCTGGATGCGGCTGCGGATCTTCTCCGAAACCGGAACGTAGCGATGAGTGGTGGAGTCGGGGGGCGTGTCAGACATGTTGTTGTTTCCTGTTTCAGGACTTCGTCAGCTTAGCGCATCACCGTGATGGCGGAAACCACGAGGTGGCAGCGCCATGTGATTCATGCTGCGATATAAGGTTCAAGATTCTTGCGCGCTGAGGGTGGTTCAGCAGATGCGCGGCAGTGGGTCTTCGGCGAGTTCGTCCAGATAGCGTTGTCCGCCGAGCGGGGTGCGCAGGATAACGCGTCTATCCACGGTGAGATGACCAATACGGGTGGCCGACTGGCCTTCAGGCAGGGCCTGCCAGCGCGCCAGTACTTCATTGGCTGACTCCACTGCAACGATGGCCACGATGCGCCCTTCGCAGGCCAGTTGCAGCGGGTTGAAGCCGAGCAGTTGGCAAACGCCGCTGACCTCCGGGCGCAGGGGAATGACGGCCTCGTTCAGCTCGCAGCCGCAGCCGCTGGCCTGCAGGATCTCGTGCAGCACACTGGCGAGACCGCCGCGCGTGGGGTCGCGCATGAAGCGCAGGCCCGGCAAGTCGCGCACTGCGTGCGCCAACTCCAGTACGCAACTGGCATCGGATTGCAATCCGCTGGAGAGACCAAAAGCTTCGCGTGCCATCAGCACGCTGGCGCCGTGATCGCCCAACGGGCCGCTGACCAGCACCGCATCGCCCGGCTGTACGCTGCGGATATCCAGCGCGCAACCGGCGTCGCGCCAACCCAGCCCGGTACTGGCGATCACCAGACCGCTGCCCTGGCCGCGCGGCACCACCTTGGTGTCGCCACCGATGATCGGCACACCCGCTGCGCGCGCTGCTGCACCGGCGGATTCGAGCAGGCGGCGTAGCGTATCGAGGGCGAAGCCTTCTTCGATGATCAGGTTGAGGGTCAGTGCCGCCGGCTCGGCACCGGAGACCGCCAGATCATTGAGCGTGCCGTGCACCGCAAGGCTGCCGATGTTGCCGCCGGGGAACTCCAGCGGCTGCACGGTGAAGCTGTCGCTGGCCATGAGTGGAATGCGCTTGTCCGACGCCAGCGGGCTGGCGTCGGTGAAGGCTTCACGGCAGCCTAGCGCCGGGAACACCAGGGTTTCGAGCAGCTCGCGCATCAGACGGCCGCCGTTGCCGTGGGCGAGCTGGATATGGGTGGCTTTCATGCGCAATCTTTCGCAAGGATTTCCATGAGCTGGCCGAGGGCCAGGCCGGCATCGTTGGGCGGCTGGCGCTGCGGCAGGAGGAGAGGGCGCGCGCCGAGATGATGCTGCAGGCGCTCGGCCAGCAGGCTGTTCTGGAACACGCCGCCGCAGCCGCCGATGGCGGTTTCGCCGGGCAAGGCAAGTAGAAAGATGAGTTCAGCGGCCGCGCGAGCCAGGGCGTCGTGCAGTGCCCAGGCCCTCGCGGCAACGGGGATCTGCAGATCGCTCAGGCCGGCAAGCCAGGGCTGCCAGTCGAGCAGCCAGAGGCCTGCTTCGGCTTGCCAGTGGATCGGCCAGTGCGGCCCTTCGCTGACGGATTCCGCCAGCGCCTGCAGACGCATCGGCGCTTCACCCTCGAAACTGGCCTGGGTACATACGCCGAGGATGGCGGCGGCGGCGTCGAAGAAGCGGCCGATGGCAGACGTGGGCGGGCTGTTCACGCCGCCTTGCCAGGCGCGTTGCAGAAGTTCGAGTTGTGGATGCCAGGGCGGGCAGGTCAGGCCTGCCTCCCATAACAGGCCAGCCGCGCTGCGCCAGCACTCGCGGCTGGCGGCCTCGCCGCCGGGCAAACGGAAGGGGCGCAGGCTGGCTATGCGTAGCCAGTGTCCCGGTGCGCCAAGCAAGGCTTCGCCACCCCATAGCTGGCCGTCAGGCCCGAGGCCTACTCCATCCCAAGTGAATGTCAGCCAGTGTTTGATCTGTGGATATTCGGCGGCGAGGGCGCTGGCGTGAGCGTGGTGATGCCAGGTCTCGTGCAGTGGCAAAGCACTGGCCAAAGCATGCTGGCGGCCACGGTAGTGCGGATGGGCATCAAGCGCGATGCGTTCTGCTTGCACTTTGTATAAGCGGCTGAAGTCCGCGACCACGCGCGTCAGCCAGGCCATGCTTTCGGGATGGTCAAGGTCGCCGATATGGGGTGAGATCACGGCGCGGTCTTCCCAGCCCAGCGCAATGCAGACCTTCTGCTCGCCGCCCAGTGCCAGCGTAGGCCGTGCCAGTCGTCCCGGCAGCTGCCATTCCTGAGGCGCTTCGCCCCGCCCGAGGCGGATCGGCATCGGCGTAGCCGCGCATAGCCACACGCTGTCTTCTGCCGGGCGCAGGATCGGGCGGTCGTGATGCAGGAAGCCGTCGGCAATCCGGCCTAAGCGGGCTTCGGCTTCGGCCGGATCGAGGCAGATCGGCTCGCCTGAGAGATTGCCGGAGGTGGCGATCAGTGGCGCGCCGAAGTCCGCCGCCAGCAAGGCTTGCAGGGGCGAGTGGGGCAGCATCGCACCGATGCGCCGCATGCCCGGTGCGATGTCTTCCGCCAGCCCATTGTGGGCGCGAGCTTCAATCAGCACGATGGGGCGCTGCGGGCTGTGCAGCAGGGCAAGTTCACTAGGGCTGGGGGCGAGGTATTTGTGCAGCATGGCGTTGCCATCTTCCCCGCACTCGTCAAAGAGCAGCGCAAAGGGGCGAGCCGGACGTTGCTTGCGTGTGCGCAGGCGGGCGACGGTGGCTGCATTGCGCGCATCGCACATCAGGTGATAGCCACCAACGCCGCGCACCGCAATGATCTGCTCCTCGCGCAGGGCGCTGAGTGCGACTTGCAAGGCTGCTTCGCCGGTTTCATCGCGCCAGCGCAGTTGCGGGCCGCAGGCCGGGCAGGCCAGCGGCTCGGCATGAAAGCGCCGCTCGGCCGGGTTCTCATACTCCGCGCGGCAGGCCGGGCACAGCGGAAAATTAGTCATGCTGGTGCGCTCGCGGTCGTAGGGGAGTTCGGCGATCAAGGTGTAGCGCGGGCCGCACTGGGTGCAGTTGATGAAGGGGTAGCGGAAGCGGCGGTTGGCCGGATCAAACAACTCGCGGCGGCAGTCGGCACACAGGTGAGTGTCCGCTGGCAGATGAATGTCGGGAGCATCTTCCGTGTGGCTGGCGAGAATGACGAAATCACGGCGACTCTGAGCGATGGCTTGCCGGATGCTGTGCAGAATCTGCGGCTTGGCCAGTGGCGGCGCTTCCTTGATCAGGCGCTGACTGAAGCTATCGAGAGTGTCAGCCAGGCCCTCGGTTTCGATCTGCACTTGGCCGGAGCGGTTCTGCACCCAGCCACCCAGGCTCAATTCATGTGCGAGGCGGTGCACGAAGGGGCGAAAGCCGACACCTTGCACGATGCCGCCGAGGGTCAGATGGAGTCGCTGCAAGCTCATGCGGTGGCAACGCGTTCGCCGGCCCGCCACCAGATGTGGCAGGCCCCTTCGTCGGAGACCATGCAGGGGCCGATCGGTGACTCCGGTGTGCAGGCGCGGCCATACAGCCGGCATTCGCTGGGACGTTTGTGAGCCAGCAGCACGGCGGCACAATCACAACCGGCGGGCATCTGGCCGCTACGTTTGTGGCCGCTGATGGCGACCGGGAACTGCAGCGAGGCGTCACGCGCGGCGTGCAGGGATGTCAGACGGTAGCCCGAAGCCGGGATGCTGCCGATGCCGCGCCAGGGGGCATCGACTATGTCGAAGGCTTTGGCGAGCAGGGCTTGCGCCTGCGGGTTGCCGTCGGCTTTTACGACGGCAGGATAGGCGTTGTCCAGCGCGGCCTCATGTCGCAGCGCGTGACGCAGAACCGCGTGCAGTCCGGTGAGCAGGGTGTCGGCCGCAAAGCCGGCAACGGCCACTGGCAGAGCGTATTTCTCGGCGACGAAGCGCCATTCGTTCGCCCCCATGATGGCGGCGACATGGCCCGGCGCGATCATCGCTTCAAAGCTGCTACCCGCTTGCAACAGAAATTCCACGGCCGGCCAGGTGCGGCGACCGGCCAGCTGCAGGAACAGGTTGGCAGGCAGATCTGCCTCGGCCAGCATCGCAGCGACCGGGGCCAGGGTGGTCTCGAAGCCGGCGACGAAGAAAACCAGCGGGCGCGGTGCGAGGCTGCGCGCGAGGGCGATGACCTCGAGCGGCGAGGCGATCGGGCGGATGTCCGCGCCCTGTGCGCGAGCGGCAGCGAGGGAGTTGGCTTCACCCTTATTCAGATTGACCGGCACGCGCAGCATGTCACCAAAGGCGACGAGGGTGAGCGGGTGCAGCAAGGCCATCTGGATCGCCTGATGAATGGCTTCCTCGGGGCAGACGCAGACCGGGCAGCCGGGCCCCGGGATCAGTTGCACCCAGTCCGGCAGCAGGCTGCGCAGGCCCAGTTCGGTAATGCTGCGCTCATGCCCGCCACACACATTGAGCACCCGGATCGGGCGGAGCGGGGCGGGCAGGGCCTGGATGCGGGCCAGCGTGTCGCGGGCGTTCATGCCGGTTTCCAAACATGCGCCAGACGGCCCGCAGTGTGTTCGCGGAGGATCCAGTCCTGCAGCGGCACGAGACTGTCGGGCTGCAGGCTTGATAGGGTTAGGCAGGGGGCTGAACTGGCGAGCTGACGCAGGCAGGCTTCACTGCGCGTGGGGTCGAACTGGGGCAGATGCGGCAACAGATCGGCCTTGGTGATCAGCATCAGATCGGCCTTGTGGAACAGACCCGGGTATTTGGCGGGCTTGTCGTCACCCTCACAGACCGAGAGCAGGGCGATGCGTTTCGCTTCCCCCAGATCGAAGCTTGCCGGGCAGACCAGATTGCCGACGTTTTCGATGAAGAGGATATCGATGGTGTTCAGATCGAGCTGCGGCAGTGCTGCTCGGATCATCGCTGCATCCAGATGACAGGCCTGCCCGGTTGTGATCTGGAAGGTCGGGGCGCCGGTGCGGGCGATGCGGCGGGCATCGTTGTCGGTTTCCAGATCGCCGACCAGTACTGCACAGCGCAGTGGCAGGCGCGGGATCAGGGCTTCGAGCAAAGCCGTCTTGCCGCTGCCGGGGCTGGACATCAGATTGAGCACCAGTACGCCATGGCGGCGGAAATCTGCCCGGTTCTGCGCTGCAATCGCTTCGTTGGCACCAAACAATGATTCGCGCACCGCGATCACGGTTTCATGCGAGGGAGCCTCCGCTGGCAAGCGCTGTTTGCGTGCCGCAGGTGAGTAAGGCAGGCCGCAGCCGCATTCATTGCACATGTGCATCCTCGCGCAGGATCAGACCGGTCAATAACACGCCATCCCCGGCTATCAGTTGTACCGCCGGGCTGCCACAGGCCGGACAGCACAGGGCATTGGGCGCGACTTCGGCCTCCTGGCCACAGCGCGTACAGCGCACGCGTGCAGGCTGAAAGGTGATTTCGAGCTTGGCGCCAGCCGCCGACGTATCGGGGCTGGCATGAGGAAAGAGGTGGGTCAGCAGATCCGGCTCGCAACCCGAGAGGGCGCCGACGCTGACCTGCAGTGCGCGCAATTGGCGACCGGGGTGATTGGCCAGCTCGCGCTCGGCGCTGGTAATCAGGGCGCGGCACAGCGCAAGTTCATGCATCGCGACCCGCCTCCATGGCCTGCCACAAAGTGTGTGATTCCTCAGCCAGGGTGGCATCCACGCGCTCGATGGCATAGCCGACATGCACCATCACATAGTCGCCTGGGTGTGGCCAGGGCTGGGGCAGCAGGCTCAGGGCAATTTCACGACGCACGCCCAGCGCTTCGGCGAAGGCACGCTCGCCGTGGAGACTGACGATCTTCATGGGTACGCCGAGGCACATCCCTGTCTCCCTGAGGGTCTGTTGACATACATTCGTCGGTCGCGCTCGCGGCGCTTTGGGCGCGGAACAAGGCGCAGCGCCGAAGTCAGGGTGGCCCCCTGACTAGAAGCTGCAACGCAGAGCCGCGTTCAAAGCGCCCGAACCCTGGGGGTTGAAGCGTATGGCTCGTGGCACTGCGTTGCGCTCCTTGTGTGGAGGCCCACTCCACACTGTGTTGCGCGCCTTGTCCCACAAGCCATACGTTTCAACGCGATTCGCCGAATGTATGTCAACAGACCCTAAAGCCCTTCAGTCCGGATGGGCATATCCGGCGAAGCAATTATGAACAGGCATTTACGATCAAATCAGAGGCCTTCCCGATAGGGCTTGCCGCATCTGCCGGGGCTGCCGATAAAGAGGAATGCAAGCGCTTTCGGGAGCATGACCATGAGTGACATGCGTTACCTGCACCGTGCCGATCTGCCTACGTTGTTCAGTGCGATCCGGGAGGCAGGCTACCGGCTGATCGGCCCGCGCGAGGAGACCGGTCAGGGCGGCCTTGTGTATCGCGAGATCGATGGCGTGGAGGACCTGCCGCAGGGCGTTCGCGACAGCCAGGCCCCCGGCCATTACCGGCTGGTGAAAACCGGTTCAGCACGCTGCTTTGCCTGGGCCAACACGGCCTCCGCCATCAAGCCCTATCTCTATGCGCCGCGCGAAAAGCTCTGGCGCGCGGTGCGCAAGGATGGCCGGGTGCATTTCGAAGCTGTCGAGCGCGAGGCCGCCAAGACCGCCATCCTCGGCGTGCGGGCCTGCGATCTGGCAGCACTTGAACTGCAGGACGCCCACTTCCTGCAAGGCGCCTATGTGGATCCTTATTACAAGGCGCGGCGCGAGCGTCTGCTGCTGGTAGCCGTCAATTGCACCCATGCGGCCGACACCTGTTTCTGCGCCTCCACCGGCGATGGCCCGGCGGCGCGCGAGGGTTATGACCTGCTGCTCGACGAACTGGAAGAGGGCTATTTGCTGCGCGTGGGTAGCGAGCGCGGCGCCATGATTGCGGCCGATCTGCCGTTGCAGCCAGCCAGCGCGGCGCAGCAGGCCGAGGCGAGCGCGCAGAGCGAAGCCTGCGCGCGGCAGCAGCAGCGCGCCCTGCCATCGCAGCAACGCCTCCAGCAACTGGACGCGCTGCTGGAAGATGCCCGCTGGACGCGCATCGCCGAGCGTTGCCTGTCCTGTGGTAACTGCACGGCGGTCTGCCCGACCTGTTTCTGCCACCGCGAATTCGAAGTGCCGGCGCTCGACGGCAAGAGCACCGAGCACTGGCGCGATGCGGACTCCTGTTTCAACGAGGATCACAGTTACATCGTCGGCGAAGTGGTGCGCCATGGCTCCCGCGAGCGCTACCGCCAGTGGATGACGCACAAGCTCTTCAACTGGGTGCCTCAGTACGGCCGCATCGGCTGCACCGGCTGCGGGCGCTGCACCACCTGGTGTCCGGCTAGCATTGATTTCGTGCTGGAGGCCAATGTGCTGCTCGGGCTTGCTGCGGCTCCCGAGGTGGAACTGCCGCATGTGGATGGATCGGAGGCTGCAGAGTGAAACCCGCGAATCCTTATCTCCCCTGGGAAGCCGAGATCGTCGACCGCATCCAGGAAACGCCCGACATCTTCACCTGGCGGCTGCGCTTCACCGATCGCGAAGTGGCACGCCAGTACGGCTTCAAGCACGGCCAGTTCAATATGCTCTACCTGTACGGCGTGGGCGAAGTGGCGATCTCGGTCATGTCCAATGAAGGCGAAGAGCTGCTGCACACGATCCGCGCTGTTGGCCGCGTGACCCGCGCGATGATGGAGCTGAAGGTTGGTGACCACATCGGCGTGCGTGGCCCCTTCGGCAGCGCCTGGCCGCTGGATGTGGCGCGCGGCAAGGACATCGTCTTCGTCACCGCCGGCCTCGGCTGCGCACCGGTTACCTCGTCCATCAAGCACGTGGTGGCCAACCGGGCGGACTATGGCCGGCTGGTGATCATGCAGTCCGTGCGCCATCGCAACGAGGGCCTGTGGGAGCCGCAGTACGACGAATGGCGCAGCCTGCCCGATACGCAAGTGCTGCTCACGGCCTCGCGTGACAAGACGCGCTGGCCGCACTGGCATCTCGGCCGCGTCAGCGTGCTGCTCGATGAAGCTCAGTATGACAAGCAGAACTGCGTGGTGATGATGTGCGGACCGGACCAGATGATGGCCGACACCTCGCGCACCCTGGTCGATCTCGGCGTGCCGGGCGAGAGCATCCATGTTTCGCTGGAGCGCAACATGCAGTGCGCCGTGGGGCATTGTGGCCATTGTCAGCTCGGCCAGCACTTCGTCTGCAAGGACGGGCCGATCTTCACCTGGCCGCAGGTCGCCGAACTCATGCGCGTGAAGGGGTACTGAGATGAGCGCCAAACCGCGTGTTGCGATCCACAAGTTCGCCTCCTGCTCCGGTTGCCAGCTGGCCTTCGTGAACATGGGGGCCGAGCTGATCGAGCTGACCAAGCTGGTGGATATCGCCCACATGGCCGAGGTGGGCCATGTGCTGTCCGAAGATGAAGACATGGACATCGCCTTCGTCGAAGGCTCGATCACCACGCCGCATGATGTGGAGCGCCTCAAAAAGATCCGCGAGCACAGCCGCTTCCTCATCACCATGGGCGCCTGCGCGACCTCGGGCGGCATCCAGGCCCTGCGCAACAATGCCGACACGGCCGAGTGGATGCGCTCGGTGTATGCCAAGCCCGAGTTCATCCACTCGCTCTCATCCTCCGGCGCCATCGCCAACTATGTGAAGGTGGATTTCGAGCTGTGGGGCTGCCCGGTCAGCGTGCGCCAGATGCTGGCCGCGGTGCGTGCCTTCCTGTTCGGCGTCACGCCGCCGAATCTGCGCGAGAAGGTCTGCCAGGAGTGCAAGCGGCGCGGCAACAACTGCATCCTCGTCACCCAGGGCGCGGCCTGCATGGGGCCGGTGACGCGCACCGGCTGCGGCGCGCTGTGCCCGAGCTTCGGCGCGCCGTGCTACACCTGCTACGGCCCGGCCGAGAACATCAACGTGGGCAGCTTCGGCCGACGTCTGATGGGGCTGGGTCTGTCGCAGGAGCAGGTGCTGCGCAAGTTTGCCTCGATCAACAATGCCGCGCCGGCCTTCAGCGATGCCGCGAAACTGTTCTGCAGCGAACCCTGGATGGAGGAATGAGCATGAGCACACTCAATCCGAAGCGCGACATCGACATCCAGGTCCCGCTGCTGACACGCGTGGAAGGCGAAGGCTCGCTCGAATTCACCGCGCGCGATGGCCGCATCGAGCAGCTGCAGTTGCGCATCTTCGAGCCGCCGCGCCTGTTCGAGAAATTCCTTGAGGGGCAGGACTACACCGAAGTGCCGCACATCGCCGCGCGCGTCTGCGGCGTCTGCCCGATTGCCTACCAGATGACCTCCATCCGCGCGATGGAGCATATCTTCGGCGTGCTTGAAGACCCGTGGGTGCATGCCATGCGCCGGGTGATCTACTACGGCGAATGGCTGCAGAGCCACGCGCTGCACATCAACCTGTTTGCCGCGCCGGATTTCCTCGGCTATGCCGATGCCTTGCAGATGGCCACGCGCTACCCCGAAGAGGTCAAGCGCGGCATGCTGCTGCAGGGGCTGGGCAATGACATGCTGCGCCTGCTCGGCGGCCGCTCGGTGCACCCCATCGGCCTGCGCGTAGGGGGCTTCCACCGTGCCCCGCCCAAGCACGAAGTGGCCGATCTGGTCGACAAGCTGCTCGCCGCGCGCGATGCCGTGCGCGAATTCGCCGCCTGGGCGGTGAGCCTGCCGCGCCCGGTGGATGAGCAGGACTTTGTCAGCGTCGCGATCCGCCATCCGCAGGAATACGGCATCAACGAAGGCCAGCTGGTGTCGGACAAGGGGCTGGACATCCCCTTCGATCGCTACCCGACGCACTTCCGCGAGCATCAGGTGGAACACTCCACCGCTCACTATTCGATGATGGATGGCGGCAGCTACTTCCTCGGCCCGCTGGCCCGCGTGAATCTGAATTTCGACCGCCTGCCGCAGGAGGTGCAAAACCTCGCCCACGATCTGGGTCTCTCCTTCCCCTCGCGCAACATGTTCATGAACGTCGCCGCGCGCGCGCTGGAATGCCACCTCGCCATCGTCGAAACGCTGGACATCCTCCAGCACTACAAGCTGCCGACCCGCCCCTGGCAGGACTACACGCCGCGCCCCGGCATCGGCCATCACTGCACCGAAGCCCCGCGCGGCATGATCTACCACCGCTTCGAGATCGACCGCGACGGTCGCGTCAAAACCGCCAGCATGATCCCGCCCACCTCGCAGAACCAGGCGCGGCTGGAGCAGAACCTGCATTCGGCGGTCGAACACTTCGGCCTCGATCACACGGACGAAGCGCTGCGCGAACTGTGCGAAAAAGTGATCCGCAACTACGACCCCTGCCTCTCGTGCTCCACCCACTTCCTCAAGCTCAAGGTCAATCGCGAGTGATGATCGGGAATGGGGAGTCGGGAGTCGAGAGCAGGAGCGGCCTCCGGCCGCGAGTTGTTTTGTGGGTCTCGTGCCCACGGCGCTGAACACGCGCGCAAAGAATTCGAATGACTGAAACCCTCATCGCCGGCATCGGCTCTCCGCACGGCGCGGACCGCCTCGGCTGGGCCGTGATCGAGGCCTTGCGTCATGAAGACCTGCCCGGGCCGGTAAAGCTCGTCGCCTGCAGCCTGCCCGCCGAGCTCACCCCGCTGCTGCTCGAAGCCCCGCGCGCCATCGTGATCGACGCGCTGCTCGGCGACGGCCCCGCCGGCACGCTGCATCAACTCAGCATGGCCGATCTGCCACAGGTCGAACTGCGCCTCTCTTCTCACGGCCTCGGTCTGGTCGATGCCGTGCGCCTGGCCTGCGTGCTGGGCATGCCGGCCGAGCGCCTGACGGTATTGGCTCTTGATGTCGCACGCCCAGAGGCTGAGCTGCAGGAGGCGTGGGTGACGAGGCTTTGCGAACGGGTCAGCTTGCTGCTGCAGCGGGCGGCCTGAGTTCTGCGATGAAGCTTGGCAGGACGGCGCTGATCTCTTCAAGCACACTACTCCAGTCGTCTGGGACAGTCTGACGGAACAATCGCATGGCCGGATACCAGGGGCTGTCCGCACGCTCCAGCAGCCAGCGCCAGTCCGGCTTGGCCGGCAGCATCAGCCAGGTTGGACAGCCAAGGCTTGCCGCGAGATGGGCAACCGAGCTGTCCACCGTAATGACCAGATCCAGCTCGCTGATCAATGCCGCGGTCTCCTCGAAATCTGTCAGCTCTGTGCGCAGATCGCTGAGGCCACTGATGGCAAAGGCCTGAAGGTCAGACTCGCGAATCTCTGGCTGTAGACATAGCCAGTTGGCGGGATGCTCCAGCAAGGTTTGCAGCTTGGCCAGTGCAATGCTGCGCTTGTGATCGTTGCTGTGGCGCGGGTTGCCGGAGAAAACCAGACCGATCCGGGGATGCTGGGAAGCGGCTATTTTGCCGAGCATGTCCCGCCAGTACTGGCGCCGGCTAAGGTCTGCGGTGAGAGGTGCGGGTGGAGGCAGGTTTTCAAGTGTGCTGCCGAGCAGACCAGGCAGGTCCAGCAGAGGTACGCAATAATCGGCCGTGGGTCTTGCCTCGTCACGCAGCACAATTTCTGCTACCCCTTCTGCCCGCGCCAGAAGGCTCGCCAGTGGTGGCCAGGTTTCCAGTACGACGCGTGCGCCGAGCGCCTCAAGCTGGCGGGCATAGCGGCAGAACTGCAGGCAATCTCCCAGGCCTTGCTCGCTCAGGAGCAGGATGCTTCGTCCGGCAAGTGAGGTCTGCCCATCCCAGCGCGGAGCGGGCAGGGGGCGGTCATTGAGGCGCGCCTCTGGTGCCTGCCAGCGCCATTGATAGAGCGGCCAGCCCCTTTCAAGATCTCCTTGTAACAGATGGCACAGGCCTTCGTTGAGGTGGGCCATCACATGCTGCGGTTCAACCTGGCGGGCGCGTTGATAGCTGGCGATGGCTTCCTCAAAGCGCCCCAGGGTTTCGCAAGCCGCACCGCGATTGTTGAGTGCTTCGGCATGTTCAGGTTGCAGCAGGAGGAGCGCATCGTAGGCGGCGAGGGCTTCCTCGCAACGGCCGCTGGCACGCAGGCAGTTGGCCCGGTTGAACAGGGCTTCTGCATACCTTGGTCTCAAGGCCAGCGCAGCATCGAGTGCATGCAGGGCGTCATCAAAACGGCGCAGATCGAAGAGCACGTTGGCCCGGTCGTTCAGCGCCTCCGGATATTCTGCGCGCTGCTCGAGCACGCGATCGAGGCTGGTCAGTGCCTCGTCAAACCTGTTCAGGCGGCGCAGAGCATTGGCCTGCGCTATCCGGGCGCGCAGAAGGTCCGGTTTGAGTTTCAAGGCCTGATGAGCCGCGGCGAGGGATTCGGCGTGGCGCTCGAGACCACGCAGCGCATCGGCGCGGCTGGTATGGGCGTCGGCATTGTCAGGCTGGAGTGTCAGCAGGCGATCGAAACAGTCGAGGGCTTCCTCGAAACGGTGCAGCAGATTGAGCACGCCGGCCAGATTGTTGAGTGCCGCTACATCATGTGCTTGCTGTTGCAGGGCTTGGGTGATCAGTGGTGCAGCCAGGGCTGGTTCCCCGCGCTGTGCGTGCAAGACCCCCAGCATGTGGAGTGCATCGAAATGCTTGGGGGCCAGTTTTAGGGCCTGTTGATAGAGTGGCTCGGCTGCGTTCAGATCACCGGCACGATGACGCTGCAATGCCTGGGCAAACCAGGGAGCTGCGAGCGCATCTTGTTTAGAGGGGTGGGGGGCTGCCACGGCGGGCTTCCTGGATTTGATCGGCTTCATGCCTGTGGCCTCAGGGATGGGCTGGAATCGAAAATTCTAGGCCTTCGCCACCGTGGTGAGAGACGCCCCGGAAGAACGGCAGGCCCCCGCCCGCGGGCGGGGGCCTGCTTGCTGCGATAAAGCTCAGTAAGACGTCACGTTGCTGCTGGAAACCACGCAGTTGCTGGTGTTCCACTTTTCGCCAATAGCGGTCGGCTCTCCACTGGTGGTGCCTTTGTAGGTGTAGCAAACCTTGGGGCTACCGGACTTGTAGCCTTTGATCTGCAGGTTGGTGATCGTTGCCTTGTCGCCGTAGTTGGTATTGATCCCTACGACGGCAGCATTCACGGTGTTGAGCTTGACGCTATCAATCACGACATAGCGAGCCGAGCCATTGGTGGAGCAGTTGCCACAGGAGCGATACAGCTTGCCGATGTTCTCTCCGTAGAAGCCACCGTAGATCTGCACTGTTGAGCCCAGACCGTTGTGCTGGAATACCTTGTCGCTGGCGTTGTAGGCCGAACCACCTTTCACATACATGGTGGTGCCGGCGCCGCCTTTCATGGTGGCTGCGTCTTCACAGACGTCGGCCCACTTCACGTTTTCAAGCTTGCAGCTACCCAGGCAATGAATGCCGTCGGCGGCTGCGCCAGCCTTCAGGACCACGTTCTTGATGGTGGCGCCGGCCGCCAGAACGAATACCGGTTGCTGGCTTTCGGACTGACCATCGCAAGAGGTGCCGACGGTGGCTCCGGAGTAATCGACTGTTCCGGAAATGGTGGTCGTGGCTGATGCGCTCAAGGTTGATACGGCGAGCACAAGACCGAGGATGAGTTTGCTGTACATGTTGTTTGTCTCCAGGCATGAACTTCATTATTAGGACTATTGCCTGGCGCCTTCTGCTGCAAGATCCGGGGCGCATCTGGTCAATAGCTGAAGGGCACTCTGGTTCAGGCCAAAAGCCCTGTCAAGGATGCTTAAGGCATCAGGCACGGCCTGAATTGATCTCGGTAACATGCTGCTCAGCAAGATAAGTTAAGTTTGCGCTGAACTTGTTTTGATACCGGAAACATTTTTCGGTTTTGAAACTACATGCAGACACGCTGCGCGGCGTTTGAATGTGCACGGTGCTAAACCACAGAAAACCTCGGCATGGGGCCAACAAGGGGCATTTGATCCGGCCATTCACCAATCCGTGGCGGCTAGGGAGCGTGCTACATCCTGTTGCGGCAGGTGTTTATGTTGTGGTGCAGCAAACAATGCCTTTGGAATTAATTGAATGTTGCCTTGAGTAAGGGAAAGTCCCTAGATTAAAAACGGGTGAGGTGTCGCGTACGCATCTGACGGCAAAAAAAGAAAAGGCCCGCCGAGGGCGGGCCTGCTGAGTGCGAGGCGCGGATGAGACGCCTGCATTCAAGATGGATCAGTAAGAGGTTACGTCGGTTTTGCTGACGTTACAGGCAGTGGTGTTCCACTTTTCGCCCAGGCTGGTCGGCTCGGAGCCCTTCTGAACGCCCTTGTATTCGACGCATACCTTCGGGCTGCCGGATTTGTAGCCCTTGATCTGCAGCGTGCGAATGGTAGCCACGTCACCGAAGTTGCTGTTCACGCCCACCACCGAAGCCGACACGTTGGCCAGCTTGGTGCTGCTGATGCTGACCTTGCGCGGGCCTCCGTTAGAAGAGCAGTTGCCGCAGGAGCGATAGAGCTTGCCGATGGTGTCGGCAGCAAAGCCGCTGATCTTGATGGTGGAGCCGATGCCGTTGTGCTGGAAAACCTTGTCCGACGCCTTGTAAGCCGAGCCACCGACCACATTCATGGTTTTGCCGGAACCGCCTTTCATGGTGGCTGCGTCTTCGCAGACATCGGCCCATTTCACGCCCTGGATGGTGCAGGAGCCGAGGCAGTGCACGCCGTCAGCCGCAGCCCCGGCCTTGAGGACTACGTTTTTCAGCACTGCGCCATCCTTCAGCACGAAGACCGGTTGCTGGCTTTCAGACTGACCGTCGCAGGAGGTGCCAACCGTTGCGCCACCATAGTCCTTGGTGCCTGAAATGGTTGTAGTGGCCGACGCTGTCAGCGCCGAGATGGTGAGCACGAGGCCCAACAGAAGCTTGCTATACATGTGAATGTCTCCAGATCTTTTGAGTTTGGGCTGCCTTCGGTGAGTCGGGTGATGTGCCCGACTGCCGCCTGCAGCTTCCTTGTGTTACCCGTCACTTCTTTGCCACAGAAGGCGAATAGAGAATTGCGGGCAGACGAAATCTGGTATGCGAATGGGCTGGCGTCAAGGAATGGAGTTGTTTGACCGCACGCCAGTTGTTTGTCAATTGCGGATTGCAGTGGCTATGCAGATGTCTTCAAAGTGCCGCTTTTCGGGGCGCTCAAGATTGTTCAATGGAAGAATTTTGTAATGGCTGGGCGCTGTGGAGGGCAGGGTGAGACCGCGACCATTCCGACGAACGGCGGTTGTTTCAGGGCTTGAGTCTCACCCGGCATGAATGCTGGCGGTTTTTACTCTGCTCGTTGGGAGGGCGCAAGCTCGCAGCCGGCATCGGTGCACACCACGCCATAGACGAACACCCAGTCCGCATAGCGTTTCTTGCCCTTGAAATGGAAGAATTCGTCCGGGAAGTTATCCACCCGGATGGGGGTTTCCGGGGAGCGACTGTGTACGCCAAGGATGCCCTGGCCATCGAGAGTGCGGATCAAAACCCAGTCATTCTTGCCAGTGAGAGGGTCTGCATAAAGGCGGCGGATATGGCGTTTGACTTGTGGGAAGCGTGGGTCGCGCAGAAGGTCTTCCAGGCGCGCAGGCGCTGCTGCTGTGGCTCCTGGAGGGGCCGCTTCGAAGTAACTGCGGATGGCACGCTTGTATTGCAGGCCGACGAACATCAATTCGTCTTCCACCTGGCGGCGCTGGGAAATGGCTCCGAGCTGGATGGCACTGCCCGCAGCCAGCCCGATGACGGCGATCACCAGCAGCAGGCCGATATAGGTGAAGCCGGCAAGCCGGGCCGAGGTCTGGGGGCGGCGCTTTACCATTGGCGGTAGAGCACACCATTCAGACCCATGCCCTCCGCCTTGCTGTAGACGTCGAATACGTCGACGCCTTCCTGCGGATCACTAGCCTCGCTGGTATAGGCTCTCAGACCCCAGGTTGCGCCGTTGGGCAGGCTGGGGTCGGCGCTGAAAGGGTCGCGCGGGATGCGGCGCAGGAAGAAAATCTTCTGGCCTCTCGCATTGCGCTGGTCCGGCGCTCCAATGACGAGATCATCCAGGCTCTTGGGGTATCCGCTGCTGTCGATGGCGCGCTGGATGATGCCCTGGTCCGCGGCGAGTTTGTAGGCGTCAAGTGCAGTGCGGATCTCGCGCAAAGCCAGGCGCAGCTCCTGCTCCTTGCTGCGCTGAAGTGCCACCTGGGCAAGCGGCACCGCGATGCTGGCCAGCATGCCGAGAATGGCCAGCGAGATCAGCATTTCGATCAGGCTGAAGCCAAGACGATGAGTCGGATGGGATGATCGGGCAGAGGTCTGCATGGCTGGCAAATCTATTACTTTCGACAAAGAGGTTACACCTTTACATGCAGCCGTATCACTCGGGCGAACCCCTTGTTGCCAAATAGTCGACGGGCGGCAGGCAAAGGGGTGTATTCCTTGTGCGCTGCCGATTGGAAGTCGCGCCGCTTTGTGGCAGTCTAGCGCCGGTGGAGACAGCCGCCGGTACAGGCCGCAGACAATACAGAACATCGACAGGATGCAGAACATGAAGCAGAAGCACGCAAAGCGCGCCGCGCACACTATGCGCACCCTTGGTTTTACCCTGCTGGAATTGCTGGTCGTAATGGCCATCATTGGCTTGCTGGCCGCCTACGTGGGGCCGAAGTATTTCTCGCAGCTGGGGAAGTCTGAACAGAACGTGGCCAAGGCCCAGATTGAAGCTTTCGGCAAGGCTCTGGATACCTTCCGTCTGGATGCCGGTCGTTACCCGACCACGGCTGAAGGGCTCAATGCCCTGCTCACCAAGCCGGTGGATGTGCGGACCTGGAATGGTCCGTATCTGGCCAAGGCGATTCCGCTGGATCCTTGGGGCAAGACTTATATCTACAAGATTCCGGGCACTCGCGGTCGCGACTTCGACATCATTTCCTATGGTAGCGATGGTCAGCCCGGCGGCACGGACGTCGCTGCCGATATCCTGAACTGATCCGCGCTTTCGCGTCGGCTCCAAGTGCAGTTCGAGGTACGTGCCCTCTCGCCGGATAACCGCCTGCAGACCTTGCTGGTCGAGGCGGTGGATGCGCTCGCCGCCCGCAAGAGCGTAGAGGCTAAGAATCTGCGCATCGTGACCGTGCGCAGCCGTGGTCATGCCCGCAGCGGTGGTGCGCGTGGCAACTTCTCGCTGGTGATGTTCAGCCAGGAGTTGCTGTCCCTGCTCGAAGCCGGCTTGAGCCTGGTGGAAGCGCTGGAGGGGCTGATCGAGAAGGAGACTACCCCGGTTTCGCGTAGCGTGATGGAGGCCTTGAATGCCCGCATCCGCGAAGGCTCCAAGCTCTCCGATGCGGTGGCTGCCCAGCCGGAGTTCTTTCCGCCGCTTTTCATCGGCATCGTGCGCGCTGCCGAGCGGACCAGCGATCTGGCCCAGGCCTTGCGCCGCTACATCGATTACCAGACGCGTCTGGACATGGTGCGCAGCAAGATCATCAGTGCCACCATCTACCCGGCGGTGCTGTTCTCGGTGGGCGGTCTGGTTGGACTCTTCCTGATGACTTACGTGGTGCCCAAGTTCGCAGCCGTGTACAAGGACAGTGGTCGCGAGATGCCCTTGATGTCGCGCTTGCTGCTGTCCTGGGGGGAACTCCTTGGGCAGCACACGCTGCTGGTCGGCATCGTCATGCTGGGGGTGGTGAGCGGCTTGGTGTGGATGGTGCGGCGCAATTCGCGTGAAGGCCGCTGGGCGCAACTGGCCAAGAAGATTCCGGGCATCGGTGAACGGGCCCGGATTCTGGAGTTGTCGCGGCTCTACCTCACGCTGGGGATGCTGCTCGATGGCGGGATTCCGATCGTGATGGCGATGGAGATGGTGGAGACTTCCGTGTCTGCCGAAACCCGTTTCAAGCTCAAAGGCGCTTGCGCCCAGATTTCGAGTGGCGAGAGCCTGTCGCAGGCTTTCGAGCAGCATGATCTGTCGACGCCGATCGCCTTGCGCATGCTGCGTGTGGGGGAGCGCTCCGGTCAGCTCGGCGCGATGCTCATGCGCTCGGCAAATTTTTACGAGGGTGAGAGCGCCCGCTGGATCGAGCGTTTTTCCAAGGTCTTCGAGCCCGCATTGATGGCCATGATCGGCGGCGTGATCGGTGTGATCATCGTGCTGCTGTACATGCCGATCTTCGATCTGGCGGGCTCGCTGCAATGAATGACAGCATGATCGAACTTGAAACCCTGAAACTCGCGCGCAGTTCTGCGCAGAAATCCGGGCGCCCGGTGATTGCCGAGCTGGAGGCCATGAGTGGACTCGACGCCCGCGAAGTGTTGCGTGCCGTTGCGGCCCACTTCCATTTTCCGGTCATCGAAACGGCGCACATGCTTGATCTGCAGCCGGCCTTTGATCTGCTGCCACTAGGGCGGGCCCAGCAGCGTGGCTGCGTGCTGATGCGTGATCCGGCCAAGTCGACGGCTGTGCTGGCCGTGCTGTCTGATCCGTTCGATGAGGATCTTCAGGTCTGGCTGGAGAGCAGTACCGGCCGGGCGCTACGTTATCGCCTCGCACTGCCCTCTGACATCCAGGCCTATCTTTCGCGCCAGGAAGAGTCGATCCGGGCCATCGACAGCATGATCACCACGGATTCTGGCGTGGCGGTGGATGGCAAGACACTGGAGAGTCTGACCTTCGCTTCGGTGAGTGATGCGGCCAGCCCGGCAGTAAAACTGGTTAACTCCACGCTCTACGATGCGCTGCGCCAGGGGGTGTCGGACATTCACCTGGAGAGCACGCCGAACGGCATGGTTTCCAAATACCGCATCGATGGGGTGCTGGATCTGGTGGCCACCATGCCCGGCGTGGCGCTAGCCGAGCAGGTGATCTCACGGATCAAGGTTTTATCGGAGCTTGATATAGCTGAGCGCCGCGTGCCGCAGGATGGCAGCTTCCGTGTTGAGGCGATGGGCCGTGAGATTGATCTGCGGGTGTCGATCATGCCCAGCATTCACGGCGAGGATGCGGTGATCCGGATTCTCGACAAGCAGGCCATGGTCGAGGCGCATGGCGGGCTGACTCTGGATGCGGCCGGTTTTGACCCGGATACACTGGCAACCTTGCGCCGTCTGGTACAGGAGCCGTATGGCATGGTGCTGGTGACCGGCCCGACCGGCTCGGGCAAGACCACCACGCTGTATGCCGCCCTCTCTGAGATCAATCACGGCCGCGACAAGATCATCACCATCGAGGATCCGGTCGAATACCAGTTGCCGGGTATCCTGCAGATCCCGGTTAACGACAAGAAGGGCCTGACCTTCGCGCGCGGCCTGCGATCAATTCTGCGTCACGATCCGGACAAAATCATGGTCGGTGAAATCCGTGACAAGGAAACTGCGGAGATTGCGGTGCAGTCTGCGCTTACGGGTCACCTTGTGCTCTCCACGGTGCACGCCAACAACGTTTATGACGTATTCGGGCGGTTCCATCACATCGGCGTCGATCTGTATTCCTTTGTCTCGGCCCTGAACGGTGTGATTGCCCAGCGCCTGGTGCGCCTGAACTGCAAGCATTGTGCTGTTCCCTATCGGCCGACGGATGCCGAACTGGCCGATGCCAGCCTCAGTGCGGAGGCGGTAAAGGATTACGTGTTCATGAAGGGGCGTGGCTGCGGGGATTGTCGTGGTTCCGGCTATCGTGGTCGCAAGGCGGTGGCCGAGGTGCTGACGATGAATCCCGAAATTGCTGAACTGATCGTCGAGCGCCGCTCAGTGCGTCAGATCATTGAAGCCGCACGCCGCAACGGTACGCGCAGCCTGTATGAAGATGCGCTGAGCCTGGTGGCGACCGGCGAAACCACGCTTGAGGAGGTACGTCGTGTCACACTCGCGGCGTAAACATTACGGACTGGGCTTGGGCTGCAAGGAAATGACAGTAGTCGACCTTGCCTCCCGGCGCCCGCTCACATCGCTGCCGCTGGACGCCTATGTGCCGGGCGTAGCACATGCTGTCAGCGCAGATTGGGGGCCGTCGATCGCCGCTCTGGCTGCCCAGATCGGGCAGGGCAGCGGGGCGGATCTACAGGTGACGGTGGCGGATGAGTGGGCGCGCTACTGGATTTTCATCGTGCCGGAAGGCGTCAGTCGCCTCGAAGAACTTCAGGCGCTCGCCGCGACGCGTTTCGAGGCCTTGTTTGGTGTCAGCACGCAGGGCTGGTGCATGCTGGCAGACTGGCGCGCAACCGGGGCGATCCTGGTCTGCGCCTTGCCTGAAAAGCTCGTCAATGCCCTGCAGGCCGCAGGTCTCAAGGGCTGGCGCGTGCGTTCCATCCAGCCCTCTGCCGTGCGTTTGCTGGGGGCTTTTGCGCGCCAGATTCCGGATGAATGCTGGGTGGCTGTGTATGGTCGTCATGGCGTTTTGCTGGCGCGGGTTGCCCAGGGTGAGGTGGTGCATGTGCGCCGCCATCCGCTGAGCAAGGTGATCGATGTCGAACGTCTGGAAGATTTGCTGGAGGCTGAAATCCTGCGCCTTGGCGGTGAGGCGCCGCCCGTACTCTGCGTGCTGGGTATCGAGCCGCCACTGGAGCCCGATAGCAAGCTGGCTGGCATGCGTTTGTTAATGCTGCAACAGAACGAGGAGGCTGGCCGCACGGTACGTTCTGAGGCCGGCACGCTGGCTTTGCAGGGAGTGCGCGGATGAAATCCCTGCAGATTGAATTTGCGTCTTCTCGCACTGGCGGGCACCGCAGCTCTGCGCGGAAGTGGTCGCTGGCCGTGCTGGTGGGGGGCGCGCTGGCTTTGTTTGGCCTAGTGGCCGGCAGCAGCTTCTCCCGCGAAGCCGGCGCACTGCGTCAGCAGGCGGCCGAGTTGGCCATGGAACGGGATGCCTTGCGCTCGGCTGCCCGACATCAGGAGCAGATCGCACCAGACATGCTGGATTCGATCAATGGCGTGATCCGCATCATGGATTACCCCTTGATCGATATTCTCGAAGCGCTCGAACACCGCGCGCGCCCGAACGTGGCCCTGATGTCGGCCGAGCTGGGGCCGGTTCGCTCCACCTTCCGCATCATTGTGCAGGCTGCAAGCCTGCCTGAAGCGCTGGATTATCTTGAGGACATGCGCAATGAACCCGGATTCCAGAATCTTGCGCTGACTCGTCAGGAAGCAAGTGGTGGTGATGGCCAGGGCTGGCGTTTTACGCTTGAAATGCCGCAGGCCGACGCGGTGCCGCGCGCTTTGAGCAAGGCGCCGGCAAGGGGGCAGGAATGAAGCGCGTCAATCTGGATTCCGCCGCGCACCTGCGCCTGCAGGCTGAACTTGCATTGTGGCGTTTTGGCTGGCGTTTGCCGCTGGCCGCGGTTGCGCTGTTGGCAGCCTTGCTGACCGGGCTGGTCTGGCTTCCGGCACAGTATCTCGGTCTGCAGGCCGCACAGGCAGAGCTGGAGCGTGCCCGCCAGACTCCCAGTGGTTTGAGCGTGCAGCAACAGGTGCCCCCGCTGCAGTTGTTCCGCGACACGCTGGCGATGCAGGATGCGACGCCGACCCAGCTACGCGTGATTCACCAGAAAGCGATCGAAGCGGGTCTGAGCGTTGCTCAACTTGATATGCGGCGGCAGGCTGACGGTGCGGGCGCCTTCTCGCAACTGCAGGTGTCGATGCCAGTCAAGGGCTCCTATCCGTCACTGAAGCGGTTTCTGGGTGAAATGCTCGGCCAGATGCCTTCAGTATCGGTGGACCAGCTCAACATCAAGCGCGAGCAGACTGGCAACAACATCATTGAAGCGCAGATTTCGCTTTCCATCTGGCAGCAGCCGGTGGCGGTTGCGGGGGGCGCACGATGAGTTCGCGCCAGCGTCTCCTGCTGATGCTTCCGCTGCTGGCCATTGCGGGCTGGCTTGCCTTGTTTGGTGACAAGACGCCACCGGAAGAGCAGGTGGCCATGCCTTCGCGTGGCATTTCTGCGTCTGCTGCAGCCTCTCCCGGAGCGCCGGCTGCGGAGGCCGTGTCGGAGCCCGAAGAAGCTCGCCCCGGGCAGGTCAAGCGCCTGGGCGCCCGAATGGGGCTGGTTGAGAGAGGCCAGCGCAGTACTGATCTTTTCAGCGGCACCGGGAGTGCTTCGCCCCCGCCAGCGCCAGCTGAAAATACGCCCCCTCCGCCGCCGCCCGAGCAGCCTTTCATATTGATTGGCCGCATGCTCGAAGCGGGGCGCTGGCAAGTGTTCCTTGAGCGCAATGGTGTGGCTTGGGCCTTGCGTGAAGGTGAGATGGCGGATGGTTTCAAACTCGTGAAAGTCAGCAGCAATGAAGTGAGGCTGTTGCGTGAAACGGACAAGACAGAGCTGGTAATACCGATCGATGGCGACAAGAGAGATTGAGCACATGAACACCTCCCGATATTTTCGCAAGGGGGCTGCCATCCTGGCGTTCGGCCTGCTGGCGGCCTGTGCCACCAGCGGCGTGCAGTCGAGCCTGGAGCGTGCCCAGGCACTCAGTGCCGCAGGTCAGTACGGCCCGGCTTGGCAGACGTTGCAAAGAGCCAGCGCAGATCACCCCGATAACGCCGAACTGCACAACGCAACGCTGGCTGCCCGCGAACGCTATGCGCTGCAATCCTTTCGCCGTGCCGAGTCAGCTCTGAATGAGGGGCGTTGGGAGGAGGCCCGCAGCGCCTATCGCGAGCTGGCTGCAATTCCTGGCCAGGCCAGTAAAGCCAACGAGGGGTTGGAGCGTGTTCAGCATGCTCAAGATGCGTCGGTTGTTCCTACTGTACGCAAGCTTGCTGCGCCTGCTGTGCTCGCCTCTACCAGTGTTGCCAGTAGTACTTCTTCTGCATCTGTCGCTGCCGTAGCAGGTAGCACTGCACTTCCGGGGCCGGCAGCAAATGCCGTGCCGTCAGTTTTTTCCACTTCGCCGGCCCAAAGCTCCGCTACGACGAGCGAGCTGCCCCAGGTGTTTGCGAATGCCAGTCAGGCGTCTGCTTCGTCAGCCATGGCCGTGCGTGAGCGTAGTACTGCAGCCGTTCGCGGCAATGCCATGTCTGCGGCCTCACTTGCCGCGGCCGCGCCTGCCGTTCAAGCACCGCTGGCTTCTGCCCCCGCTCCCGCTCCGGTCGTGGTGGAAGATCCGATGGCTCGCCGGGTTACGCTGGAATTTCGTGATGCAACCGTGCGCTCGCTCTTCGATGTGATTGGCAAGGCTTCTGGTCTCAACGTAATTTTCGACCGCGAAGTTTCGCCGGACCTGCGCACCACGGTCTATCTGCGCAATACCACGGTTCGCTCTGCCATCGAGAAGATCGTGATGACCAGTGGGCTTGCCTGGCGCAATCTCGACGAGAACACCCTGCTGGTCTATATGGACGACAGCAACAAGCAGCGTGACTATCAGGCCCTCACGGTGCGAAGCTTCCAGCTCTTCAACGCGGATGCGAAGTTTGTCGCTAATAGCCTGAAGACGGTGTTGCGCTTCACCAATCTGGTCGTGGATGAAAAGCTCAACATGATCGTGGTGCGTGATACGCCAGAAGCCATCGCCATGGCAGAGAAGCTGGTGGCCATGCACGATCAGTCCGAACCGGAAGTGATGCTGGAAGTGACCGTGCTTGAAGTCAGTAAGGGCAAGCTGGAAAATCTTGGCGTGTCCTGGCCGACTTCAATGAGCCTGACGCCGTTGGCGCGTAGTGCCTCTCCGGTCTCCAGTACGAGCTCCGGCACCACCACTAGCACAACCCCGCTGACTCTGCGTGATCTCTGGGGCTTGACCCCGGGTTCCTTGGGTATGACCCTGGGTAGCGATCTCGCCCTTAATTTCAATGCCACCGACAATGGCCTCAATTTGCTGGCTAATCCTCGTATTCGTGCCAAAAACAAGGAAAAAGCCAAGATTCTGATCGGTGAGCGGGTGCCTAATATCAGCTCCAACACGACTTCCACCGGCGTAATCAGTCAGGCGATTACCTATATCGATGTGGGTCTCAAGCTGGAGGTTGAGCCGCAGATTTTCCCGGGCGACGAAATCTCCATGAAGGTGAATCTGGAAGTCTCAAGCATCACCAGCACGGTCGAGAACAAAACCGCCGGCATCGTTGCTTACCGCATCGGTACTCGCAACGCGTCGACGGTGCTGCGCCTCAAGGATGGCGAGAACCAGATCCTTGCCGGCCTGATCCAGGATATCGACAAGAAGTCGGTCAGCAAAGTGCCGCTCTTGGGCGATATCCCGATCCTTGGCCGCCTGTTCCGTTCAGACTCCACGGATGACAGCAAGACCGAAATCGTGCTGTCGATCACGCCGCGCCTGATCCGTCAGAACCGTACGCTGGACGCCGATACCCGCAGCTTCAATGCAGGTACCCAGAGCAGCTTGCGTGGCCGTCGTGAGGGGGGGGAGGGTGGTGGTTCCTCGATCGAGTCTTCTCCCCAGGTCCAGCAGCCGGTGCAGCAGATCGTGGTGCAGCCGGTGAGCAACGGTGATGGCTCCCGTAAGTTTGGTGGTTCAAGTGACTGATCTGCAGCGCGCGGCCCCGGCGAGCCGGGGTTTCACCCTGATCGAGATGATCGTGGCGATGGCCATTCTGGCTTTGCTGCTGACCATTGCGGTGCCGCGCTACTTCGATGGCCTGGATCGCTCCAAGGATGCTGTGCTGATGGAAAACCTGAAGGTCACGCGTGACGTGATCGACAAATTCTATGGTGACAATGGCCGCTATCCGGACTCACTCGGCGAGCTTGTCGACAAGCGCTACCTGCGTGCGCTGCCGGTGGATCCGATCACCCAGAGCAATCGCAGCTGGGTGATCGTGCCGCCGGAGCCTCCGTTGCGCGGTCAGGTCTATGATCTGCACAGCGGCGCCAAGGGACATACCAAGGACGGCCGCCCATACTCCACACTTTGAAAAAGGCCCGGTTTGCCGGGCCTTTTCATGTCGTCTCAGTTTGGCTTGTGAAAACGGATGCCGTCATTGCCGTCATCCACGACCACTGTATCCTTTGCGCCAAATCGCCCTTCGAGGATCTCTTTGGCCAGCGGATTCTCAATGTGCTCCTGGATCGCGCGCTTGAGCGGGCGGGCACCAAAAACAGGATCGAAGCCAGCCTTGGCGACTTCAGCTAGCGCAGCCTCTGTCACGGTCAAGCCGATTTCCAGCTTGGCCAGACGTTTCTTGAGATTTTCCAGCTGGATGCGTGCAATCGACTTGATGTGCGCGTCGCCCAGGGCATGGAACACCACCACCTCGTCGATGCGGTTGATGAACTCGGGGCGGAAGAAGCTCTTCACCTCGCTCATCACTGCGGCCTTGATCGAGGCGTAAGGCTCGCCGGCCATCTGCTGGATCATCTGGCTGCCCAGATTGGACGTCATCACGATCACGGTGTTCTTGAAGTCCACGGTGCGACCCTGACCATCAGTCATGCGCCCGTCGTCGAGTACCTGCAGCAGCACGTTGAAGACGTCCGGGTGGGCCTTTTCGACTTCATCGAAGAGCAGCACGGAGTAGGGCTTGCGGCGCACCTGCTCGGTGAGATAACCGCCTTCCTCGTAACCGACATATCCCGGCGGTGCGCCGATCAGGCGGGCGACTGAATGCTTCTCCATGAACTCGCTCATGTCGATGCGGATCAGGTGTTCCTCGGAGTCAAACAGGAAGCCGGCCAGTGTCTTGCACAGTTCAGTCTTGCCCACGCCAGTCGGGCCGAGGAAGAGGAAGGAGCCGTAGGGCCGGCCTTCTTCAGACAACCCCGCGCGCGAGCGGCGGATCGCGTCGCTCACGAGGCGCACGGCTTCATCCTGCCCAATCACGCGTTCGTGCAGCTTCTCTTCCATCTTCAAGAGTTTTTCGCGCTCGCCTTGCATCATTTTGCTGACCGGGATGCCGGTAGCACGTGACACGACTTCGGCGATTTCCTCGGCGCCGACCTGGGTGCGCAATAGCTTGTTGGCGGGGCGACTGGTTTCTGCGCCTTCCGCTGCGTGCAACTGGGCTTCCAGCTTCGGCAATTCGCCATACTGAAGTTCGCTCATCTTCTGCCAGTCACCCGCGCGACGGGCTTCCTCCATCTTCTGACGCAGCGCTTCAATCGCTTCCTTGATGTGTTGTGAGCCCACCACCACGGCTTTCTCGGCCTTCCAGACCTCTTCCAGATCGGTGTATTCGCGCTCCAGCTTGCTGATCTCGTCTTCGATCAGCCCCATGCGTTTCTGCGAGGCTTCGTCCTTCTCGCGGCGCACGGCTTCGCGCTCGATCTTGAGTTGGATGATGCGGCGCTCCAGCTTGTCCATCACCTCGGGCTTGGAGTCGATTTCCATGCGGATCCGCGCGGCGGCCTCGTCGATCAGGTCGATGGCCTTGTCCGGCAGGAAACGGTCGGTGATGTAGCGGTGGCTCAGCTCGGCGGCAGCGACGATGGCCGGGTCGGTGATATCCACGCCGTGGTGCAGCTCGTACTTCTCCTGCAGGCCACGCAGGATCGCGATGGTGGACTCGACGGAGGGTTCGTCGACCAGCACCTTCTGGAAGCGGCGCTCCAGCGCGGCATCCTTCTCGATGTATTTGCGGTACTCGTCCAGCGTGGTCGCTCCGATGCAGTGCAGCTCGCCGCGCGCCAGAGCAGGCTTGAGCATGTTGCCGGCGTCCATCGCGCCTTCGGCCTTGCCTGCGCCGACCATGGTGTGCAGTTCGTCGATGAAGATGATGAGCTGGCCTTCTTCCTTGGCGATGTCGTTGAGCACCGCCTTCAGACGTTCTTCGAATTCGCCGCGATACTTGGCGCCGGCCAGGAGCGCCGCCATGTCCAGTGACAGGACGCGCTTGCCCTTGAGGGTTTCCGGTACTTCGCCATTGATGATGCGCTGGGCGAGACCTTCAACGATGGCCGTCTTGCCCACGCCCGGCTCGCCGATCAGCACCGGGTTGTTCTTGGTGCGGCGCTGCAGGATCTGGATCGCGCGGCGGATTTCATCGTCGCGCCCGATCACTGGGTCGAGCTTGCCCTGACGGGCACGATCGGTGAGGTCCAGACAATATTTCTTCAATGCTTCACGTTGAGATTCGGCTTCGGCGTCCGTCACGCTGGCGCCGCCGCGCACGGCCTCAATCGCGGCTTCCAGCGCTTTCTGGCTGGCTCCGTGTTCCTTGAAGAGGCGCCCGGTGTCGCCCTTGTCCTTGCATAACGCGAGTAGAAACATCTCGCTGGCAATGAACTGGTCGCCGCGTTGTTGGGCTTCACGGTCGGTCACGTTGAGCAGGTTGGCGAGATCGCGGCCAACCTGTACTTCCCCGTTGCCGCCCTGCACCTGTGGCAAGCGGTCGATGGCGCGGTCCAATGCGGTCTTCAGCGCCGGTACATTCATTCCGGCGCGGATCAGCAAGGAGGCGGTGCCGCCATCTTCCTGAGCCAGCAGAGCAGCAAGCAGATGTTGTGGTTCGATGTACTGGCCATCGTGACCCACGGCAATGCTCTGAGCATCTGCGAGGGCCTGCTGGAATTTGGTGGTGAGCTTGTCGAAACGCATGGTTGGGGCTCCTGTATCTGTCTGATGGAAACATGGGGCCCCCATGAGGGGCTTTCAAGTCCGGCCGCCTGCGGCCGTAAAGCAGGAGAGGGTCTTTGCTGGGGCAATCCCTGTTGCAGCAAGGCCAGAACTTTGTGAGTGTTTTCCTGAAAAGAGGAGTTTTGTATGCCAACGAAACCGGAAGACGCAGTGGCCCAGATGCAGAAAAAGAACCTTGAATCTGCCATGCGCCTCGCACAGCTTTCCATTGAGAACTCCCAGCGCATCCTGCAATTGCAGGTGGATGTGGCCCGCGAGATCTTTGATGACGGCGTGAACAGCGCCAAGGCACTGGCTCAGGCCAAATCACCGCAGGACGCAATGGAGTTGCGGGCTCGCTATGCGCAGCATGCGGCGGACAAGATGTTCTCCTGTAGCCGCAGCATTGCCGAAATCACCTCCGATATGCAGGCCGAACTGGGACATCTGGTGAGTGATCAGCTCAACAAGGGCGGCCAGGAAATGTTCGATGCCATGCAGCAGATGCTCAAGGGCATGCCGCTCAATAGTCACGCTGCTGCTGAAGCCCTGCAGCATACTTTTGATACCGCCCGCAAGACGCTGGAGCAGGTGGCCAAGGCCTCCAGCGATGCGTTCTCCTCCTTTGCCCAGATGCCAGGCGGAAAGAAGTAGCCTGCGCAAAACAGAAGGTAGAAGGCCATCACTGCGCGCGTAGCGATGGCCCTTGCTGTTGAACAGACTCTTGCTTTCAGGCTGGGTTGCGCAGTATCTGGCGAGCCGCGTTGAGGCCGGAGCGCACCGCGGCTTCGATGGTGGCGGGGTAGGGGGAATTGACGTAGTCGCCCGCGAGCAGGAGGTTCTTTACCGGCGTGATGGTGAGTGGGCGTACAACGCCCGGGCGGCAGGCAAAGGTGGCGCGTTTTTCGGTGATGACCTGGCTCCAGCGAGGTGCTGGCAGCTTGCGCAGGGGGAACAGGGCTTCCACTGCTTGATGTGCCTGCAGTGCGAGCTCTTCGCGTGGGAGTGCCGTGTGCGGCCCGCTGGCCGAGATCACGCCGGCCAGCAGCCCCTTCTCGCCGGTGCTGCGCTGCTTGTCAAAGAGCCACTGCACGACTGAACCGGAAAGCTGGATCATCGCCTCGGGCAGACTGACGTCCTCATCGTAGGCCAGATATACGGTGGTGATCGGTTCATGTGGCAGGGCATCGATCTGACCACGCAGGTAAGTCAGCTCGGCAAAATTACCGAGCAGACTGCTGGCGTGATAGGGCGCGGTGGCGACGATGACATGACTGTAGTGCGAGCTTTCCCCCGGATCACCCTCCAGGAAGAAGCGCCCATCAATCAGACTGACCTGTTTGATCGGGCTCGCGGTGTGGATCGCAGTGCCGTTCGTGCCCAAGTACACTCCGGCCTGCACCGGCAGTAGTTCCGAGAGGTCGACCCGCGGGATCAGCATTTCGGAGGCTGAGGCAGAGGCGCCGACTGAGTCGCGCAGCACATTCGCGAATACCTGCGCGGAAGCCTGTTCGGGCGGCGTGTTGAGTGCCGCCACACACAGCTGGTTCCACATCAGCTCGCACAGCAGGGGCGTTTGCCGGGTGCGCTTGAGCAATGTGCTGACCGGGTAGTCCTCACCAAGCTTCCAGTCGCATTTTTTCAGGAAGCGGATCAGGCGCAGGGCTGCAAAACGGTCTGTCCAGGAGAGCTCGCGGCTGCGCAGCAGGCCAACAGCCAGATGTAGCGGTGCGGGCAGTGCGGCCGCACGCAGGTTGAGGCGCCCCGGCACATGCAGCACGAAAGGCAGGCTCAGCAGGCGCTTGGGATTCACTCTCAGAAAGCGCAAGAGGCGCAGGGTTTCGGTATAGGCGCCGAGCAGAATGTGCTGACCGTTGTCCAGACGGTAGCCATCCTTCTCCACTACGCGGGCGCGGCCACCCATCACGCGCGACGCTTCGAAGACGGTCACGTCTACGCCAGCCCGGGTCAGTTCGACGGCGGCGGCCAGGCCGGCATAGCCGGCACCGATGATGGCGACGCGGGTGCTCATTTCAGCTCTTGATCCAGGCTTTCACTGCTAGCCATAGTTTACGCAGCGGGGTCAGCGAGACGCGGTGGGTCAGCACGCGGCAGCCGTCAGCCTCCACTTCGCGCAGGGTCTCGCGATAGATTGCCGCCATGATCAGGCCGGCGCGCTGGCTCTTGCGATCTTCAGCGGGAAGCTGGGTGAGCGCCTGATCATAGTATTTCTGTGCGCGCTCGATCTGGAAGCTCATCAGGCGCTGGAAGTTTTCGCTGTTGCGCGCATCGAGAATGTCTTTCGCTGGGACATTGAATTGCTCCAGCTCGGATACCGGCAGGTAAATGCGTCCGCGGCGGGCATCTTCGCCCACATCGCGGATGATATTGGTGAGCTGGAAGGCAATGCCCAGGTCGTGGGCGTATTTGAGCGTCTGGCGATTCGTGTAGCCGAAGATCTCGGCCGCAAGCAGGCCTACCACGCTGGCTACCCGATAGCAGTAGAGCTGCAAGTCCTTGAAGTCAGCGTAGCGCGCCTGCTCCAGATCCATTTGCATGCCGTCGATGATTTCGAGCAGTTGCTCCTGCGGCAGGCGGAACTGCTGTACCACGTCCTTCAATGCCTGGCCGACCGGATGCTCCGGCGTACCGGCGTAGATCTTCGTGACCTCGCTGCGCCACCAGTCAAGCTGGCGGGCTGCCACATCCGGATCGTGGGTCTCGTCGACCACATCGTCCACCTCACGGCAAAAGGCATACAGCGCGGTGATTGCACGGCGCCGATCCGGGGTGAGGAAACGGAAGCTGTAGTAGAAGGAGGAGCCGCTGGCGGCAGCTTTCTGTTCGCAATATTCGTCGGGAGTCATGTCATTTCATCCAAAGAGCCCGCCAGGCGAGCAGCAGCCAGTCCAGCTTGCCCAGCTCCGGGCGCTGGCGGAACACATCGTAATCCACGGCTTCGATCTGCTCGAGGATGCGCAGTCCGCCTTGAACCACCAGTCGCAATTCCCAGCCGACGCGGCCTGGTAGTGCTGCTGTGAGCGGAGCGCCCTCGAGCATCATGGCACGGGCATGCTTCACTTCATGTTGCATCAGCGCCCGAAAGGCCGCATCGCAATCTGCGGCAGCAATTTGCGTTTCGCTTACCGCAAACTGCACAAGACTTGTTTGTGGCAGATAGACGCGCTCCTTGCGCCAATCGATACCGACGTCCTGCCAGAAGTTGATCAGTTGCAACGCGGAGCAGATGAGGTCGGAACGGCGCAGATTTTCATCTGTAGCTTTCGCGTAGAGATGCAACAGGAGCCGCCCGACCGGGTTGGCAGAGCGGCGGCAATAGTCGAGCAAATCCGGAAAGTCGGCATAGCGCTTCTTGACCACATCCTGCGCAAAGGCATCGAGCAGATCGCGCAGAAGCTGGACCGGCAGGGCCCATTGGCGCACATTCAGCGCCAGACGGGCAAACAGCGGCTCGTCCGGTGTGCTGCCGGCTTCTATCTGATCAAGCTGTTGCTGGTATCTGGCGAGGCTGGCCAGACGCTCTGCAGGTGAGGCATCGCCTTCGTCAGCAATATCGTCCGCTGTGCGGGCGAAGGCATAAATGGCCTCCACCGGCTCACGCAGATGGCGTGGCAGGAGGATGGAGGCAACCGGGAAGTTCTCGTAATGATCAACACTCATGAGGGCTGCGAGTATAGCTGCCCTCAGCAGGCTTCGGCCGGGCTATAATCCGCCCCTCCTTTCGGTGCGCTGCGCTCGCAGCGCCCTCAAGGCCCAGGTGGCGAAATTGGTAGACGCACCAGATTTAGGTTCTGGCGTAGCAATACGTGGGGGTTCGAGTCCCTTCCTGGGCACCACTAGGTTTTTCACGGCGTGCAGTACTTCACGGCTGATGTTTGTGAGCCGTTCAAGCTTGCCTGCGGGCTGTGTGCTCATTCAAGGCTAAGTGTGCGCGGCCAGCATCATGAGCGAAGCCCACTTCAGAATTTTGCCAGTCCGCGGCGTGACCCGTGGCGGCGAGCTCTACTGCGACAAGTTCCTGTCCAGGCTGCCGAGCGGCTTGCCCACGAGCGCGGACGGATCTGTCTCGCCGCGGCTTAGCGCCGGGCTCGGTAGGTCCGCAGCAACATCGGGTGCTTTCAGAAAGCAGCGCTTTGTCGTTACACTTGGCGCAGCTTCAGGTTCCTGCTCTGCGTCATGCACGTGCAGGTGAAATGGGAAGCCGGTGCGTGCAGCCTTCGGGTTGCGACAATTCCGGCGCTGCCCCCGCAACGGTAAGCGAGTCAAGAATGAACCGGTCAGCACGCTGCTGCTGATCTGGCCACTGTATCCAGTCGGGTATGGGAAGGCGGTTCATTCCGGTGTGCCTTGGGCCACCACTCGCAAGCCCGGAGACCTGCCTGATGCATTGACGCAGGCCGTTGCGGTGGGCGATGGGGTGCATGTCATGAGGGGCCTCATTGCGTCCCTGTCTGTGCCCGTCCGGTGTACTTCAGCGCGGGCCGCAGCTCATGATGTACATCCCTTCTTTCTCTCCTGGCCGTTCCGGCCCGCGTCGTTTCATCCACTACGCAGCGCCCGGTGGGGGCGCAAAGGAGAGTCGTAATGCATATCGAACCGGGCCAGTTGGCCGCTTCCACAATTCTCGGTGCCAATGTCGTCGCCAGCGCGCTACTGGTCAGCCAGTTGCCGGGCCTGCTGCGGCGTCCGGCGCTGTGGCTGCGCACTCTGCTGGCGGCAGGCTTTTTCTCGCTGTTCATGCAGATGTATCACCTGCCGGTGGGGCCGTCTGAACTGCATTTTGTTGGCGCCATGCCGATCTACCTGTTGTTCGGTTTCCTGCCAACGCTGTTCGGCTTCGCCTTGGGGCTGCTAGCGCAGGGGCTGATTTTCGAACCGCAGGATCTGCTGCATCTGGGCGTTAATGCGCTCTCGCTGATGCTGCCGCTGCTGGCAGTGCACTTCAGCATTGGCCGCCGCCTGACTGAGGCAGCCCGTAATGGCGAGATCGCGTCCCTGCTCAAGCTGGATGGTTTCTATTACTCAGGCATCACCTTGATGGTGGGTTTCTGGCTCAGCCAGGGACTGGTGGTGACGCCACTCGTGGAGTGGGCTCACTTCGCTGCGAGCTATGTGACGCTGGTGCTCTTGGAGCCGGTGTTTACCTGGGGCATTGTCAGCCTCCTGTCGCGAGGTGTCGGGCAGGCTGCCGCGCCGGCCTGGGCGCGTCTGTGCCTGGATGAGAAGCTGGTTCAGCGCAGCGCGGCCTGACGATGTCAGTTGTCGCAAAGATGCCTGCCGGCCAGCCCGGCACGGTCTGGTTTGTTGGTGCCGGCCCGGGCGATCCTGAGCTCATCACCGTCAAGGGCCGTAGCCTGATCGAAGTGGCCGGCGCGATCTTGTTCGCCGGCTCGCTGGTCAGCGAGGCCGCTACGCGCTGGGCGCCGCCCGCGTGTGTGATCACCGACAGCAAGGACATGACGCTGGAGCAGATGTCCGAATGGCTCGTAGAACAGAGCTCACGCCATGCTGTGGTCGTGCGCTTGCAGACGGGAGACCCGGCGCTCTACGGCACGCTGATCGAGATGGTGCGGCCGTTGGATGCGCTGGGCATTCCGGTGGGCGTGGTGCCCGGAGTTTCGTCGGCAATGGCCTCGGCGGCGGCGGCGGTGGAAAGCTTCACGCTGCCGGAGATCACCCAGACGACCATTTTCACGCGTATCGAAGGGCGCACACCGATGCCTCCCGGTGAGGACCTCGCCGCGCTGGCGGCGCATCGCTGCACGCTGTGCATCTTCCTGTCCATCACCCTGATGCACAAGCTCGAAGCGGGCTTGCGCGCAGCGGGCTGGGCGGAGGATGCACCGATTCTCGTCGTGCACAAGGCGAGCTGGCCGGGTGAGGAAATCATCCTGCGCGGCACGCTCGCCACCATCAAACAACAGTGTCGTGAAGCCCGCATCGTGAGCCAGGCCATGGTGATCGCAAGCCCCACCCTGGGCGCACGCGAATGGCCCGAACTCGCACGCTCCAAACTTTACGACCCGCGCTTCACCCATCGATTCAGAAAGGCCAGCGCATGAATACCACGACTATCCTCCTCGTCGGCCACGGCTCGCGCGAGGAATCCGGCAACGCCGAAATCCGCGATTTTGTTACCCAGTGGCGCAGCCGCCAGCCGGCATGGCGGATCGAGGTCTGCTTCATCGAGTTTGCTCCGCCATCGCTGCATGATGGCTTGCTCGCGGCGGCAGCACAGAGCCGGCGCGTCTTCGTGCTGCCGCTGATCCTCAATGCAGCCGGGCATGTGAAGATGGAAATCCCGGAAGCCATCGAGCATGCACGCGAACATTGCCCGGGGGTCGAGTTCCTGTATGGCCCCCATCTGAGCGCGTGCGATCCGATCCTGGATATCCTCAAGAATCGTCTGCGCGCCGGCATGCAGCAGCTCGACGTACCGGACCCGACCACCACCGGCATCATCCTGCTCGGCCGTGGTTCTTCCGATCGCGCCGCCAATGGCGACATGGCCAAGATGGCGCGCTGGTTGCAGGAGGAGGGCGATCACGAGCTGGTGGATCTGGCTTTCACCGGCATCACCTGGCCCCGCCTGGAGCGGGTGGTGCAGCGCCAGGCCTTGCTGGGCATGACCCAGATCGTGGTGCTGCCTTACTACCTTTACACTGGCACGCTGATGCAGCGCATCCATCGCCAGGTGGCGCATCTGCGCAGCCAGTATCCGCAGATCCGGTTTGCCTGTGGCGAGCATTTCGGTTTCGAGCCCGAGATCTTTGCCCTGCTTGAGCAGCGGGTGGAAGATCTCAAGGCGGGGCGCGCCGAGAGCACCTTGCCTTGCGATGGCTGCAGCTATCGTGAGCTGGCGCATGACATGGGGCATGGCCACTCGCATGAGCATACCCATGCGCCGCAGCCGCTGAGCTTTGTGACCCCCGGCGCGCAGCCACTGCATGCGGAGCACGCCGGATGAGCAGTGTGAATACCGTCACCGAGCAGCTCACGCGCGCCGGTCAGCTCATTGAGCACGATAGCTTCGCGATCATCGATGCAGAGGTCGGCACGCATGCCTACAGCGCTGAGCAGTGGCCCATCGTGCGCCGCATGATTCACGCCAATGCCGACTTCGAGTTCAACGGCCTGACGGCCTTCCATCCGCAGGCGGTGGAGGCGGGCATCGCTGCAATGCTGGGCGGTGCTGCCGCGATGGTGGCGGATGTCGAGATGATCTGCTCTGGACTCTCGCGGCCGCGTCTGGCGCACTTTGGCATTCAGCCGCATCACTTCATCAGCGATCCGGATGTGATCGCCGCCGCCCAGTTGGCGGATACGACGCGGGCCGTGCAGGCCATGCGCAAGGCGCAGCGCCTGGGTTTGCTGGAAGGGGCTATTGTCGGCATCGGTAATGCGCCCACGGCGCTGATCGAGTTGGTGCGCCTGATCCGCGAAGAAGGCGTGCGTCCCGCGCTGGTCATCGGAATGCCGGTGGGCTTTGTGGCCGCAGCAGAGTCCAAGGCCTTGATGGCGGAAATCGATGCTGTGCCGTGGATCGTGATCCGGGGCCGCAAAGGCGGTTCCACACTGGTGGTGGCGGCACTGCATGCCTTGCTGGCACTGGCCGAGGCCAGGCAGAAAGCCCAGCATGAGTGAGGCCACGGGCGCCTCGCCCAAACCGCGCGGCACGCGTACCGGTTTCACGACCGGTGCCTGCTCTGCCGCTGCGGCGCGGGCGGCGGTTCATGGGCTGATGCTGGGGGTGATCCCCGCGCGCATCGAGTCTCAATTGCCGAATGCGCAGCGTGTGGAGTTCGCCGTTTGTGAGCCTTACTGCCAGCCGCCCGGCGAGGATGGCCGCGTCATGCTGGCGCGGGCAGTCGTCGTGAAGTTTGCGGGTGATGACCCGGACTGTACCGATGGCGCACGGCTCACGGCCGAGCTGCAGCGCCTGCCCGGGCGTGCCGGCTGGATCGAGATTACCGGTGGAGCAGGGGTGGGTGTGGTGAGTCTGCCCGGGCTGGGGCTGCCGGTGGGGGAGGCTGCGATCAACCCCAAGCCGCGCGCCAATATCGAGGCCAATCTGCGAGAGGTGGCGGGCAGCCTGCTGGCACAGGACGGGCTGCGCGTGATCATCTCGGTGCCCGGCGGCGAGGAGATGGCGCGCAAGACACACAATGCGCGTCTGGGCATTCTCGGCGGCATCTCGATTCTCGGTACCACCGGCATCGTCAAGCCTTACAGCACTGCAGCCTGGCGCGCGAGCGTGGTGCAGGGCGTGCAACTGGCGGCCAGCCTCGGCCAGCGAAACGCGCGCTCGATCGTGGTGCTGACGACGGGCGGGCGCACCGAGCAGTTTGCCATGCGTGAATACGCCGATCTGGCGCCGGGCGCCTTTGTGCAGATGGGGGACTTCCTGCGCTATGCGCTGGACGAAGCCGCTGTGCGCGGCATCCGCCAGGTGGTGATCGCCGCCATGGTGGGCAAACTGACCAAGATCGCCCAGGGCGAGACCATCACCCACGCCAACCGGGCCGAGGTGGACACCCGTCTGCTGGCCGGGTTGGCCGCCGGGATTGGCGCCAGTGCCGAGGATTGCGCGGAGATTGAAGCCAATCCGACCGCCCGTTTCGCGGCTGAGCGCATGGCCGAGCGCGGGCTGCATCTTGCCTTTCATCAGGCGCTGGCCGAACGCACCGTGCATACCTTGTGCGACCCGCAGGTGGGGCGCTACGCCGGCCGCTTCTCGCTGCAGGTGCTGGTATGTGATTTCGATGGCCAGAAAATCTGCGCAGCGCGCTCCGCCGCCGCCGATCCGCAGCTGGCCAATCTGCCGCTGCAGCCAGTAGCGGCCGATGACGAGGAGCAGGACTGAAACCATGAATGACGTGTCGTGTAATACCGTGGCGCGCGATCCCTTGCCGTGCCGCGTGATCGGGGTGCTGGATGATGGCGCGGCCAGCCTGGCGTCTCCCGCGCTGGCCCACCTGCGTGCCGCGCAGTTGGTGATTGGCGCACCGCGAACCCTGGCTTTGTTCGAGGACGAAATCGCGCCCGATGCCGAGCGCCATGTGCTGGGCGCCTTGCCCGAGGTTGTGGAGCGCATTCGCCTCGCCCGTGAGGCGAATCAGGCGGTGGTCCTGCTCGCCACCGGCGATCCGCTGTGCCATGGCATCGCGGCTTACCTGGCGGCGCGCTTGTGTCTGCAGGCCATCGAGGTGATGCCCAATGTATCCACTCTGCAGCTGGCCTGCGCACGTGTTGGCCTGCCCTGGGCGGATGCCCGCATCGTATCGATCCATGCCCGCGATGCCGGCGAGTGGCTGCCGGGTGCGCCACCTGGCCACGGCCTGTATGAACTGGCGCAGGCTTTGCGCCAGCATGATCGCTTGCTGGTGCTGACCAGCCCCGCCAATACCCCGGATCGGGTCGCCCGGCTGCTGTTGGCGGAGGGACTGGGTGAGGATTTCGAGCTGGCCGTGGCTGAGCGCCTGAACCAGGCCGGCGAGCGGGTACAGGCTGATCTGCGCCCAGCAGATGCAGCCAGGATGCAGTTTGCAGACCCCAATGTGCTGTTGCTGTGGCGAGTGCGCGAGCGTCGCCAGCTGGTGCGTTTCGGCCTGATGGACGCGGCCTATGCCCAGCGCCAGCCGGAGAAGGGCCTGATCACCAAGCAGGAGGTGCGGGCCGTATCACTCGCTCGCATGCAGTTACGGGCCGATAGCCTGGTGTGGGACATCGGCGCCGGCAGCGGCTCGGTGGGTCTGGAAGCTGCGCGTCTGTGTCCGCAGGGGCATGTGTGGGCGATCGAGAAAAATCCGGATGACTACCTGATCGCGGCGCAGAACCGGGCAGCCTTCGGGGTCAGCAATCACAGCCTGGTGCAGGGGCGGGCGCCGCAGTATCTCGATCAGTGGCCAGACCCGGATGCGGTGTTCATTGGCGGCTCCGGCGGCGAGTTGGCTGCGCTGATCAGCCTGTGTCTGCAGCGCCTGCGCCCAGCCGGCTGGCTGGTGATGAATTTCGTGACCCTGGAAAACCTCACTGTTGCGACCCAGACCCTGACGGCAGCAGGCGCCGTCTGGGATGTGCTGCAACTGCAGGCGGCGCGCAGCAAACCGATTCTCGCCATGCACAGGATGGCGGCAGAGAACCCGGTGTGGATCGTGTGCGCCCGGCAGGGCGACGCGCAAATGGACAAGGAAATGATGGATGGTGAATGAAGCTTCACGCATGGGCACGCTATACGGGCTCAGCCTGGGCCCGGGCGATCCTGGCCTGATCACGCGGCGGGCCTGGCAGTTGCTGGAGAGGCGCGATGCGCTATGGGTCTATCCCACGCGCAGCAGCAAGTCGCCCAGCTATGCTTACGACATTGTTGGGCGGGCTGGCCTGCTGCCGCCGGCTGAGCATCAGGCGCTGCTGTTTCCGATGACGCATGATGCCGAGAAGCTGGTGCGCAGCTGGGAACGTGCGGCTGATTACGTGCTGCCGCGTCTGCGGGCCGGGCAGGATGTGATGTTCCTGGTGGAGGGGGACGCCAGTACCTATGCGACCTTCGGCCATCTGGTGCGCAGTTTGCGGGCGCGCGAGGAAGGCCTGGCGGTGGAGGTGGTGGCGGGGGTGAATTCCTTCAGCGCCGCCAGTGCGGCACTGGCTCGCCCCTTGTGCGAGCAGGACGATACGGTGGCCATCGTGCCCGCCGCCTATGGTGTGAGCGCGATCGATCGTCTGCTGGACGATTTCGATTCGCTGGTGCTGCTCAAGGTCAAACCCCTGATCGAAGATCTCCTCGACTGGCTGGAGGCGCGTGAGCTGCTCGCGGGTGCCAGCCTCATCGAACGCTGCGGGGCGCCTGACGAACGCATCCTGCGTGGAGAGGAGATGCTCGCTTTGCGTGGCAGCACAGTCAGCTATCTGTCGCTGATGCTGGTGCATAGCCCGCACCGGATTCGTGGCGAGCGAATCCGGGGCTGCCTGAAGAAAAACACTCGCCAGGCGCAAGCCGCTGGGGCGCCGGCATGAGCACGATGGATTCTGTGTCTCCGGTATTGCCGCGGCTGGTGCTGGTGGCGATCACCCGCCATGGTGCGGCCCAGGCCGCCAGGCTCGCCGCAGCCCTGCCGCTGGCCGAGCTGTGCGTGGCGGCAAAGTTTGGTGAAGCGCTGGAAGGTTTGCCGAATCGCGTGCACAGCTACACCGGCGCGTTTCGCGACGAAATCGCAGCGCTGTTTGCGGGTTACGACCAGATCGTTTTCTTTGTTTCGCTCGGCGCCGTGGTGCGCCTGATCGCCCCGCACCTCAAGAACAAGGATGAAGACCCTGGCGTGCTGGTGATCGATGACGCTGGCCAGTTCGTGATTCCGGTGCTCTCGGGCCATGTGGGCGGCGCCAACGCGATGGCCGAGACCATCGCCGCCTTGCTGGGCGCGGCGCCGGTACTGACCACCGCTTCCGACGTAGGCAAGACCATTCCGGTCGACATCCTTGGCCGCGAGCTTGGCTGGCGCGTTGAGGCTCCGAAAATCAATATCACCCGGGTGTCGGCAGCGGTAGTCAATGAGGAACCCGTGGCCTTCGTGCAGGAGGCTGGCTCCCCGCACTGGTGGACCCGGCCCACGCCGGTGCCGCCCAACATCCATCTGTATCCGCGTTTTGCCGATGTGCCGCTCGAGCGCTATGGCGCCGTGCTGTGGGTGACCCATGGCGAGATCGCGCCCGCGCAGTGGGAAGCCCTCAGCGAGCGGCTGGTGGTCTATCGCCCGCCGCTGGGGGGCGCATGAAAGTCGCCATCGGTCTGGGCTGCGATCGCGGCACGCCGCAGGCAACACTTGAGCGTGCGGTGGATGAGGCCCTCGAGATGGCCGGCGCCGTGGCCGATGAAGTCGTGGCGCTGGCCAGCATCACGCTCAAGGCTGACGAAGCCGGGCTGCTGGCTTTGGCACAGGCGCGCGGTTGGCCCTTGTGCTTCTATCCGCCGGCGCTGCTGGCCGAAGTGGAGGTGCCCAATCCCTCGGAAACGGTGCGGCATTACACCGGCACACCCTCGGTGAGCGAAGCGGCGGCCTTGCTCGCGGCGCAGGCTGCCGATGCGCGAGCCCTGCGGGTCGAGAAGCATCGCGTGAAGGGGGCGGATGGGCGGAATGCCACGGTCTCGGTGGCCGCAGTAGGTGCCGAGCGCATCCTCTTCGATCATCAGGCTCGCCAGTCGGCACATGCGCTGCTGGCTGCGCGGCGCGACATGCGTCATTTCCAGAGCGGCTGCAGCATCGATGCGGCAACCCGCGAGCGCCTGGCCGCAGCCTTGATGCAGGCACCCTCGGTTGGCCTGATGCAGCCCTGGCGTGTGCTGCGCATCAGCGACGATGCATTGCGCGCACGCCTGGCTGACTGCGTGAGCGCCGAGTGCGAGCGCACTGCGCAGGCCTTGGGAGCACGCGAAGAGGCCTTCCGTGCGCTCAAGGTGGAGGGCGTGCGCGAGTGCGCCGAGCTGTGGGTAGTGCTGCTGGCGCCGGATGACGGCACCGTGTTCGGCCGCCGCACGATGCCGCAGGAAATGGCCTGGTGTTCGGTTGGCGCGGCGGTGCAGAACCTGTGGCTGGCCGCCCGCGCAGAGAACCTGGGCTTGGGCTGGGTATCGCTGTTCGAGCCGGCGGAGCTGGCCGGGTTGTTGCAGTTGCCGCCGGGCGCCCAGGCTCTGGGCCTGCTGTGCATCGGCCCGGTGGCGAGCTTTTATCCGGCACCGATGCTGAGCCTTGCCGACTGGCGCCAGCCACGCGATGCCGCCGCATTGTTCGGCGAGAACCGCTGGGCATTTTCCGAAGATTCCGCGGCGGATGCCTGTGCATCTGCCGGGCCATTGAAGCAGGAGTAGTGATGCAGTCCGCAATTCAAACCGAGGGCGCTACGGGCGCCGGCAAGATCATGCTGGTGGGTATCGGCCCTGGCAGCGTGGAACACATGACTGGCCGTGCCCGGGCGGCGATCGCCGAGGCCGATACGATCATTGGATACGTCACCTACATCAAGCTGGTGGCCGATCTGATCGAAGGCAAGGAAGTCATCCGCAAGAGCATGACCGAAGAGCTCGATCGCGCCATCGAGGCGCTGGAGCGTGCGCGCGCGGGCAAGAAAGTGGCGCTGGTGTCCTCGGGAGACGCCGGCGTCTACGGCATGGCCGGGCCCACCTACGAGGTGTTGTTTCAGGCCGGATGGACGCCGGACTCGGGCATCGAGGTCGAAATCGTGCCGGGGGCGTCGGCGATCAACAGTTGTGCGGCCCGGGTGGGGGCGCCGCTGACCCATGATTTCTGTGCCATTTCCCTGTCGGACCTGCTCACCCCCTGGCCGGTCATCGCGCGACGCCTGGACGCCGCCGCTGCCGCCGATTTCGTGGTGGCGCTGTACAACCCCCGCAGCGGACGACGCACACGCCAGATCACCGAGGCGCAGCGCCTGTTCCTGCGCCATCGGCGGCCTGAAACGCCGGTGGCCATCGTCAAGAGTGCCTACCGGCGCCGCGAAAACATCGTTTTCACGACCCTGGCGCAGATGGTGGACGCTGACATCGGCATGCTCAGCACGGTGCTGATCGGCAACAGCAGCACCTTCGTGCGTCATGGCTGCATGGTCACGCCGCGCGGCTATGCCAACAAATACGATCTTGCGCAAGGCTGCACACACGAAGGAGAGAAGGCCGGGCGTTCGCTGTCGACCGGGCTGCTCGGCTGGCTGCAGAACTTGCAGGCGGATGTGGCAGACGGTATCTCACTGGAGGAGCTGGCCCGGCGCCATCGCCTGCCACTCGAATACCTGCGCGACACGCTCGCCGAGCCGCTACCGGAGGCGCTTGAGGCCGTCTCAGAGGAGGGCGGTGAATGAGTAGCCAGGAGAAGGATACGGTCGTGGTGAAACCGCGCATTGCTGACTATGGACGCCACCTGCTGGTGTGCACCGGCCCCCGCTGTGCGCAGGATGGCGCAGCACAAGCCTTGTTCGACAGCCTGGGCGAGAAACTCAAGGCTGCCGGGCTCGATAGCGGGCCGCTGCGCGTCAAGCGCAGCCGGGTCAGCTGCTTTGCGGCCTGCAAAGGCGGGCCGATCCTGTGTGTGCAGCCAGATGGCACCTGGTATTACCAGGTCACGCCGGAGAACATGGATCGCATCATCACTGAGCATCTCGCGGGTGGCCGCTCCGTCAGCGAACTGGTGTTCCACCAAGGCCCGTGTTCCCCGCCTGCCGGAGGTGGTGAGCTCATGGAGTAGAGAGGAGGCCTCTGGGGTCTTCCGGAGCAAAGCTGTAAGCCCGCTGTTTGCGGGCTTACAGTCATGACCTGATGCGATGCGTTTTTAAGCTTGGTGCCCGGGACGGGAATCGAACCCGTACAGCTTGCGCCGAGGGATTTTAAGTCCCTTGTGTCTACCAGTTTCACCACCCGGGCAGGGCGCCGAATTCTAACCCGAAAGCTTGGTCTGGCTGGCTTTGCAGGGGATTATTTGTCGGCCCTTGGTAGGCTCATGTCACGGCTGTGTGCTATCAGGCGAAGGGCCAGTCCGAACAGGAACAGGGCCCAGTGGGTGACCCGGTCTGCCGCGCCGAGATGTGCCGCGCCGTAGAGCATGACTGCGACAAGGATGGAGACCGTGCCGTAGAAGTCGCGATGCAGGATGAAGGGGACTTCATTCACCATCATGTCGCGCACGAGACCTCCGCCCACCGCAGTGATGAAGCCGAGGAAGGCGACGCCGAACAGGTTCAGCTCCAGCCCGATGCCGACTTGAGCGCCGGCAATGCTGAAGGCGACCAAGCCGATTGAGTCCGCAATGATGAAGGCGCGGCGCAGGAAGAGCTGGCTGTGGCGATGCAGTTTGATCAGCCAGGCGACGCTCAGGGTGGCAAAGCAGGCCATGACTGGACTGGCGTTGATGAAGACGAGGGGCATGCGGCCGATCAGGGCGTCGCGCAGGAGGCCGCCACCAATCGCTGTGAGGAGCGCCAGGATGGTGATGCCGAGAATGTCAAACTGCTTGTGGGCGCCGATCAGGTAGCCGGAGATCGAGAACGAGACCGTGCCGATCAGATAGAGCCAGTCGAAGGAAATCAGGTTGTCCATGGCATGGCCGTAAATGAAACTGCCCGGCAGTGCCGGGCAGCATGGGTGTGGCAGGGAGCAGGGATCAGTGTGCCTCAGGCATCACGATGTTGACCTCGAGCACCTCGTAATTTCCTTTTTTCTCCAGCTGCACCTTGATGTCGTCGGCGTTGACCTTGACGTATTTCGAGATCACCGCGATCAGTTCTTTCTGCAGTTCAGGCAGGAAGTCCGGTGCGCCGGCTTCGTCGGCGCGCTGGTGGGCAATCACCAGGGTCAGGCGTTCCTTGGCAAGCTGAGCCGTTTTCGGTTGGGTGCCGCCGAAAATCTTTTCAAGCCAGCTCATCTCAGGCTCCTCCGAAAATACGCTTGAGCAGACCCGGCTTCTCATAGGTCACGAAGCGCATTTCGCGCTCTTCGCCGAGGAAGCGGGAAACGACGTCCTGATAGGCTTCGGCGGCTTCGGATTCCTTGGTGTGGATCACCGGAGCACCGGAGTTGGATGCCTGAAGAACGGTTTCGGACTCCGGGATGACGCCCAGCAGCGGAACCCGCAGGAGTTCCTGCACGTCCTTGTAGGAAAGCATTTCGCCTTCTTCAACGCGGCGCGCTGAGTAGCGGGTGACGACCAGATGCTCCTTGACGGCCTCGCGGCCTTCCTTGGCGCGGCGGCTCTTGCTCTGCAGGATGCCGAGGATGCGGTCGGAGTCGCGGATCGAGGAGACTTCCGGGTTGGTGACGATCAGGGCTTCGTCGGCGAAGGTGAGCGCCATGATGGCGCCATGTTCGATGCCGGCAGGCGAATCGCAGATGACGTAGTCGAAACCCATGTGCTCGAGCTCCTTGAGTACCTTTTCGACGCCTTCTTCGGAGAGCGCATCCTTGTCGCGGGTCTGCGAGGCGGGCAGCACGAAGAGGTTTTCGCAGTGCTTGTCCTTGATCAGGGCTTGATGCAGATTGGCTTCGCCCTGGATGACGTTCACGAAGTCATACACCACGCGGCGTTCGCAGCCCATGATGAGATCCAGGTTGCGCAGGCCGACGTCAAAGTCGATCACGGCGGTCTTGAAACCGCGCAGCGCGAGGCCGGAGGCGAAACTGGCGCTGGTGGTGGTCTTGCCCACCCCTCCCTTGCCGGAGGTTACGACGATGATGCGGGTGGTCACTGGGTTTCTCCCTGGTTTGTTTGTTGTGTTCAGTCGAGCTTGAGCGGATCGAGCACGAGTGCGGCCTTGTCGTCCTCGCCGCGCAGCTGCGCCTGCGTCGGTTTGCCGGCGATTGCTGCGGGAATGCCTTTTTCGAAGGTGCGGAATACGCCTGCCACCGAGATGAGTTCGGGGCCGAAATTGGTGGTGAAAATGCGTGCCTGACGATTTCCGGCCGCGCCGGCGATGGCACGGCCACGCAGGGGGCCGTAGCAGTGGATGCTGCCGTCGGCGATGACTTCCGCGCCATTGCTGACCGCCCCAAGGATCACCAGATCGGCGCCCTTGGCGTAGATCTGCTGGCCAGAGCGGATGGTGCGGTCAACCACCATGGTGCCGACGGACGGGGGCAGGGAATCTGCCGGTGCTGGTGCTGCACCGGTGCTGCCCACTGCCGGCTCGGCCATCACTTCTGCCACGGGCGCCGCAACGGGATGGACGGTCGTGGCTGCTTTGAGCTTGGCGGCTTCATCGCCGAGTACCGCGAGGCCGGCACGGCGGGCAGCATCGTGCAGATGTTCGGGAGCGCCGCGCAGGGCTACGGGCTGCAGACCATAGCGGCGCAGCAGGCTCTGCAGGCCGCTCCAGTCCACGCGGTCCGGCAGGCTCTTGGCCTGGCTGATATCGATGATCGTAGGCTCGCCGGCGAAAAATTCGCCCATGCCGCCCAGCATCACTTGCAGGGCGTCGGCCAGGCGAACGTTGTCGACTTCGCGCAGCACGGCGCTCATCGCGGTGAGCGTACCGGCCTTGAATTCAATGGGTTTTGCCATGAACGGCATGAAATCCGGCTGTAATCAAGCGCCCGAGTCTACTTTTTGGGGGGCTTGCCGGCAAGCCGGATCTGCAAACGGCATACCCGCGTTTGTGACTTTATCCCGGCAGGGCCCGCAGGAATTGCCCGACCAGCTCGAAACCGCGTTCAAAAACCAGCTGCATGGCCGGTGCTAGGGCTTCAAGCGAGACGATCATCACGATCAGCCCGACTGTGGAGGTGACCGGGAAGCCGATGGCGAAGATGTTGAGCTGCGGCGCAGCGCGCGTGAGTACGGCCAGTGAGATATTGGTGATGAGAAGCGCAGCGATGATCGGCAAGGCCAGCAGCAGGCCACTCGAGAACGCCAGGGTGACTACGCGCAGCAGTCCCAGCCAGGGCTTGTCGGTCAGCTTCACTCCGCCGATGGGGGCCAGCTCGAAGCTGCGGATCAGAACGTCGACCAGCAGCAAGTGGCCATTGAGCGCGAGGAATACCAGAATCGCCAGCAGACCGAGGAATTCGCCGAGCACGGCAGTCTGCGCGGAAGTGTCCGGATCGAAGAAGGTGGCAAAGGAGAGGCCCATCTGCAGGCCGATGATTTCGCCGGCGATATCCAGCGCGGCCATCACGATGCGCATGGTGAGGCCCATGGCGCTGCCGATCAGGATCTGCTGCACAAAAAGTGCGATGCCTGCCCAGCTTCCGGGAGCCATGGCCGGCGGGGGGGGGAGCATCGGGGCGATGGCAACGGTGAGAACCACACCAATGGCGAGCCGGATTCGTAGTGGCGTGGCGCGGCTGTTGAAGATCGGTGCTGCGCTGACCATGCCGAGCACCCGGGCGAGCGGGTACATCCAGGCCAGCAGCAAGGCATCGAGCTGGGCTGCGGTGATCGTCAGCATGATGCGGGAGCTAGCCGATCAGGCTCGGGATGGCCCCGTAGAGACGGCGGATATAGTCGGTGAGCATGGTGATCATCCATGGGCCGGCCAGGATGAGGGTGACGAACATCACGATCAGCTTTGGCACGAAGGATAGGGTCTGCTCGTTGATCTGGGTGGCGGCCTGAAGGATGCTGATGATCAGGCCAGTGATCAGGGCGGCTGCAAACATTGGAGCAGCAACGATCAGCGCCACTTCGAGTGCGCTGCGGCCGATTTCCATTACGGTGGCTGGGGTCATGGCGGTCTCCTTGCGCTAGCCGAAACTTCGCACCAGCGACGAAATCAGCAGATTCCAGCCATCCACCAGCACGAAGAGCATGATCTTGAAGGGCAGGCTGACGATGACAGGCGACATCATCATCATGCCCATCGACATCAGCACCGAGGCCACGACCAGGTCGATGATCAGGAAGGGGATGAAGATGATGAAGCCGATCTGGAAGGCTGTTTTGAGTTCGCTCGTGACGAAGGCCGGCACGATCACCCGCATCGGTAGGTCGGCGGCCTTGTCCACTTTCGGCACTTTGGCGAGCTGAGCGAAGAGCGACAGGTCCGGTTCGCGGATCTGCGCCAGCATGAAGGCCTTCATCGGCACGGACGCGCGTTGCACCGCCTCGTCGAACTGGATGCGGTTTTCCGCCAGTGGCCGGTAGGCCTCGTCATACACCTTGTCCAGTACCGGAGACATAATGAAAAAACTCAGAAACAAGGCCAGACCCAACAGGACCTGGGTGGGGGGGGTGGTCTGGGTGCCCATGGCGTGGCGTAGCAGGGATAGGACGATGATGATGCGGGTAAAGCAGGTCATCATCAGGATCACCGCCGGCAGGAAACTCAGCGCCGTGAGCATCAGGACTGTTTGTACCGGCAGGCTGTAAGTCGTGCCGCCCCCCCCCGAAGGCGTACTGGTGAGCGCCGGAATGCCCTGGGCCTGGGCCAGCGCCGGCAGGATCAGGAGCAGCAGGGCGAGCGCGCGTTCAGCTTTCATGGCGACGCTCCAGCATCTGGCGCAAGCGTCCGGCAAACTCGCTGCCGGGCAAGGGACCTGGCGTTGTGGCCGGGGGAAGATCGCTGGCATCGAGACTATGCAGGGCGTTGATGCGGCCAGGCGTGACGCCCAGCACCAGCACCTGTTTGCCGACTTCCAGCAATACGACTTTCTCGCGCGTGCCCACCGAGATTGCGCTGCGGATGTGCATCAGGCTGCCCTGGCCGGGCCGCCGGCCTTGCAGGCGCTTGAGCATGATCAGCGCGCCAAGCAGCACCAGTAGGGTGGCGCCCAGCCCGAGCAGCATCTGCAGCAGGCTGGTGGCAGGTGTCGGCAGCGCATCAGCGGCAAAAGCCGGGCTTGGCAGGAGTAAGAGGACGAGCAGGCGCAGGCTCACGATGTGCAGACGAAGTGGGAATGTCTGCAGCTTAGGGCGGCCGGGCTTGGAGTCAGCAGCGGAAAAGCCGCGGAAAAGGGCGGCAAATTCTGCCGACTTGCCTTGCGAATGCCGTTCGGGCTGTAAAGAGCCCTAAAGAATGTCAGGTCTCTGTCCGAAAACAGGAGAGGGAGCAGGGATTCCGGCGAATGGCGTCGACCTTGTCCTGCTGTCAGGTCCGGGCGGGTCGGCAGCCAATTTTCGGGGCGGAATATTCAAGCAGATGAAAGCACTGGTTATCGACGACACGCTTACCAGTTCTACCGTGATCAGCCATCAGCTGCGCAAGATGGGTATCGAGGCTCTGACGGCTGCGGATGGTGCGACGGGCATCGAGCTGTTCAAGGAGCACCGGCCAGATCTGGTATTGCTGGACGTGATCATGCCCGGCATTGATGGATACGAAACGGCCAAACGCATGCGTCAGCTTGAGCGCGATGGTGAATGGACGCCCATCATTTTCCTCACGGCACGTACCAATGATGAAGACCTTGAGCGTGGCATTGCCGTGGGTGGCGATGATTATCTGGTCAAGCCGGTCTCCGAGATCGTGCTCAATGCCAAGGTCCGGGCCATGCAGCGTATTGCCCAGATGCGCTATTCGCTGGTGGTGCTCACCCGCCGCCTGGACGAGGCCAATCGCGAACTGCTGAGACTCTCTTCGGTGGATGGGCTGACCGGCATCTCTAATCGCCGTCAGTTCGATGAATTTCTGCAACGCGAATGGGCACGCGGCGTGCGCTCGGCTGCGCCCTTGTCCTTGCTGATGTGCGATGTGGATAGCTTCAAGCAGTACAACGATTTCTATGGTCATCAGACTGGAGACGAATGCCTGCGCAGCGTGGCGGCTGTGCTCAAGGAGGGCGCACGACGTCCTGCAGATATGGCTGCGCGCTACGGCGGAGAGGAGTTTGCGGTGATCCTGCCGGATACTGCGCTGGACGGCGCGCTGCAGGTTGCGGAGGAGTTGAGGCTGGGCGTTGAGGCGCTGGCCATTCCACACGGAGTTGCGGAGCTGGGGCTGGTCTCGATCAGTATTGGTGTCGCTTGTACCATCCCGCGTCGTGAGCGTGGCACCGCCGAACAACTTCTGGGAGACGCCGATAGCGCGCTCTATCAGGCCAAGCAATCGGGGCGTAATCGTGTTATGCCTTATTCGGGAGAAGAGCAATGAGCCTGCAAAACCGTTTTGCCGGCCTGAGCGTGGTGATCATTGATGACAACGACACCACTCGGGCCATGTTGCGCAGCATCCTGCGCGCGGAGGGTATTGACGTAGTGGGGGAGGCCAAGGATGGGGAGGCGGGGGTGGCGCTGGTGCGCAAGCTGCGCCCGGGGCTGGTGTGCCTGGACGTGATGATGCCGAACATATCGGGCATCGAGGTGCTGGCCCAGATCAAGGCCGAGATGCCGGATGTGCGGGTGCTCATGGTGACCGGCTCGACGGATCGCGACACCGTTCAGTCCGCTATTCAGGGCGGTGCTTGTGGCTACCTCGTGAAACCCTTCAACGGCGCCAAAGTGATTGCCTCCATCGAAGGTGCAACCGGGCGCAAGCCCCGAGGGTGATTAGAAACTGTCTTTCCAGCCTCGCAAGGTGGAGAACACCTCCAGTGGCTCCTCAAGGGAGTGACCTGCCCGGGCTTCAGCGGCTTGCCGTACCGCAGGCTGATCACAGCGCAGGAATGGATTGGTTTCAAGCTCGTCCCGCAGGTGTGACGGGACGGTTGGATGAGCTTCGCTACGAAGTGTTTCGCAGTGGGCGCGGCGTCGGGTGATTGCGAGGTTGGTAGGTTCGACGGCGGCCGCAAATGCCAGATTGGACAGCGTGTATTCATGCGCGCAGCAGATGCGGGTGTCGCCGGGTAGGTTTGCCAGCATTTGCAGTGACGCATGGAGTTGAGGTGCGGTACCGCCCAGCAAACGGCCACAGCCGCCGGCAAAAAGCGTGTCACCGCAGAACAGTGCGCCTTGCCATAGATAGGCGATGTGTTCCTCGGTATGGCCGGGGGTTGCAAAGATCTCGGCCAGGCCGGGCAGCCCAGCCAGTTCAATCATTTCACCGCCTCGCAGTGGGTTGGTCACTGTCGGGATGGCTGGGCTGAGTGGCCCCAGAACCGGGCAGGATCTCGTCGTCAGCAGCTCGGCTACGCCGCCCTGGTGGTCAGCATGGCGATGGGTGAGCAGGATGCCGCCCAGGACGAGTCCTTCGCGGGCGAGGAAGGCCTCGGCTGGCGCTGCTTCGCCCGGGTCGACCAGCCAGCAGCACGTGCCGCTGCACAGTGCCCAGATATAGTTGTCGCGCAGGGCAGAAACGGGAACAATCCGCAGGGTCATCTTCTCCATGCCTTTATTCTACGAGGCTTGCCGCATGTCGCTGAGCAATCTCGGTCAATGGTTCGAAACGCCGCGTGGGCTTTATCTGCAAGCCTGGGAGCAAAGCCAGTTCGATCAGCGTGTGGCGGATATTTTCGGCTTCAATGCGGTGCAGATCGGATTGTGCGGGCAGGGCTTCCTGCGCGCCAACCGTATGCCGCACCGTCTGCACTGCAATGTCTGTCGTGACCCGGGCGAGCCCGGTGCGCTGCAGGCAGCCGTCGAAGAGCTGCCTTTTGCTTCGCAAAGCCTGGATCTGGTGATCCTGCCGCATGTGCTGGAGTTCGCTAGTCACCCGCATCAGGTCTTGCGCGAAGTGGAAAGGGTGCTGCTGCCCGAAGGCCACCTGCTGGTCAGTGGCTTCAATCCGCTGAGCCTGTGGGGTCTGCGGCGCAGTTTCTCGGGGCACATGGGTGAAATCCCGTGGACCGGCCAGTATCTGTCGGTGTCGCGCCTGAAGGATTGGCTGAGCCTGCTGGGCCTCGAAGTGCATGATCTGCAATACGGCTGCTACGCGCCGCCCCTGGCGAGCGAAGTGTGGCTGCGGCGCTGGTCATTCATGGAAGCGGCTGGCCGTCATTGCTGGCCGATCGCTGGCGGGGCCTATGTGCTGCATGCCGTGAAGCGGGTGCAGGGGCTGCGTCTGATCATGCCGCGCTGGCGTCAGCTGAAGGCAAGCAAGAAAGGCATGGCTGTGGTGACACAGAAAAACCCACACCAGGATTCAGAATGGAACATGTAGAAATCTTTACCGATGGCGCTTGCTCGGGCAATCCCGGCCCCGGCGGCTGGGGCGCCATCCTGCGCGCGGGTACTCACGAGAAGGAGCTGTGGGGTGGCGAGCCCGCCACGACCAATAACCGCATGGAAATGCTGGCGGTAATTCGGGCACTGGCTGCACTCAAGCGGCCGGTGACGGCGCGCGTGCACACCGACTCCCAGTATGTGCAAAAGGGGATGACCGAGTGGCTGCAGGGCTGGAAGAAACGCGGCTGGAAAACTGCTGGCAAGGAGCCGGTGAAAAATGAGGACCTGTGGCGCCTGCTGGACGCAGAGGCGGCGCGCCACCAGCTGGAATGGGTGTGGGTCAGAGGCCACGCTGGGCATACCGAAAACGAGCGCTGCGACGAGCTGGCCCGCCTCGGGGTGGAGGCGGTGCGCAAGAGTGGCAAGGCCGTAGAGCCGGTCTAGGGGCTGTCGGCATACATTCGATCTGCCGAATGTATGCCGACAGATCCTAGCGCAGTGCGACTTTCGCGGGCTCGCGCCCGCGCATCAAACGATGGAGCTGGCGTGCCGGATCCTGTTCGATTGGCTTGCCTGCCTGATACAGGGCCACCACCTGCAGGCCCTGGCCATCGAGCGCGCGTTCGGCTACCTGATCCGGGCTGATGGTGGCGCGCCCCATGGCGCGTGAGGTCGGCCAGCTCATCTCGGTGAAGACCTGATAGACCAGTTCTGAGCAGACGATGCGATCAGTGCTTTCGACGTCGAAATTGAAATCATAAGGTTTGCCGATCTGGCGGAAGGCGCGCAGCACGCGCTGGACCTGAGCTTCGCGACTGGCTGCTGGATCGCGCAGGGCGAGCAGATCGTCCACATTCATGAAATGCGCCAGGGTGCTGGCGGTCACGCCGGGGCGCAGCGCCTCGATCACTGAGCGCCCGTTGCGGATGGAGGCCTGGTGGGGGCGCAGCACGGGGTGATCCCATACGCCCAGTTCACGCAGTTCCGCTTCGTTACCGACCCAGATTGCGACATGCCCCCAGTAGCCGGGGATCAAAGCGTCGGTCAGGCGGAAGGGCGTCTTCTCCAGGAGGATGTCACCCGCCTTGAGCTGGCTGAGTAATTGGGTGCGTGCGCTTTGATTTTCGTGCAGATAGCCCTGGCGGGTTTCGATCACACCAATGGCGTTGCCGAAGAGCATCGAGAACATGCCCATGCCGTCTTTTCCAAGGCGGCGCACCTGGTCGCCGGTGAGCTGGTTGAAGAGGCCGATGCGATTGAGTACGCGTCCGGCCACGCTGCTTTCCTGTATCCGGACGAAGGAAGGGCTCTGTTCGACCAGCCCGGCAAGGTAACGCTCTTCGCTACTGGGCAGACTGTCGCGCTGAGGGCGGATCTCGCGCTGGTAATGTTCGATGGCGCGCCGTACACGCTGGCGCTTGGCTTCCGAATGGTAGCCACGCTGCGCTTCGCGCATCTGCCCGGGCGACAGACCCCAGCCTGGGTCGGCCTGGTCCACGATGCGCCGAAGGGCGCCGTCCTGTTCATAGAGGGATACGGCGAGCAGGTAGTTGTCGTAGAGCAGCAGGGCTGCGGCCAGTGCCATCATTACGCCTTCATTGCGCGCGCGCTGGAATTCCGCACGTGTTCTCAAGGCAGGTGCGAGCGGTTCGAGCCAGCATTCGTTGTGCTCGGCTATCTGCAGCAGGCGCTCGCGCAACTTGATATGGGCGAGGGTGGCGAGGCGAATGTTTTCGAGATTGGCGCCACTCAGGGGCTCGCCGCGTTCGCGCTTGTCACGCAGGACGATGGCGCCGCGGATCAGTTTTTCACGCTCGGCGAGGGCCTCTTCCGCCAAGGGCTGGAAGGCTTCGATGCGCTCGCGGAATACGGCCTGGACGGCGTCGGCAGCGAGTGGCTGCAGCGTTTCGATCTCCTGTGCAGCGCAGCTCCCGGCCGCTGCAGCGGCGGCTGGCAGACTGAGCAGACTGATGCAGGCAAGGATCAGGCAGGGTAGGTGGGGCAGGCGCACGAGAAGGTCTCCAGCATCGGGGCGAAGAAGCATAAGCCGCTGGCACACGACTCGCCAAGCCTTGCCCGTCGGATCAATCGCGGCGGAATTCAAAATGCGCGCTGGCGTGGCGGCCGGCATCATCGACCACACTGAGGCGGTGCTCGCCCGGGGTGCTCAGGCGCAGCAACAAATTGCCGTCAGTGCTGGCCGGGCGCAGCAAGGCACCGTCAAGCAACCAATACACGCGCCCGCTTGCGCCGCTGGCATGCAGGCTCAGCTCGGCTTCGCGCCTGCCTGGAGTAGCCCGCAGGCGTGCGCCGCTGGCAATGCCGTGTAGTCGTAAGGGGCCGACTCCGAGTGCCTGACGGCAAGCAGGGTCCCATTCGAGGACTGACTGGCGGGCCGGGCTCAGCCAGGGTTCGAGATGCGCGGGCCAGCGCAGGATCTCGCGGGTTTGGGCACTTGGCTGGCAGGCCGGGCTGGTGCGCAGGCCGTTGAGCGGGTTGATCCAGGCCGTTTCGACCAGGCCCGGGCGGGCATCGCGTTCCGGCAAGGTCGGCGGGATGGCACCGGCCAGTATCCAGGCGGTGCGCTTTTCAGGGCAGTATTCCGCCGGTGTGGCATCAAGCGCGGTGCCCAGCGGCCAGCAGATGGTTGCGGTGCTGACGCTGGCGGGCCGCTGGCGCGGCGTGGCAGGCCCAGCGGGCAGGGCGGCAATCAGCTCGCGCAGCAGTGGGGCGGCGATGTTGGCGCCGAAGAAACCCGGATTAGGTGTGCCATCCGGGCGTCCCACCCATACGCCGACGGTATGGGAATCACTCACCCCGATCGCCCAGGCGTCGCGGAAGCCGAAGCTGGTGCCGGTCTTCCAGGCCAGGCGATGAGTCGCGCCTTCGTGAAAGGGGCGATCCGGATGGCCGCCGGTTTCGAGGATGTCGCGCACGATGAAAGCCGCGCCCTCGCTCATGATGCGCCGCTCGATGCGGGGTGCCTCAGGGGTGAGGCGAGGCTGGCCGCTGAGCCCGCCGGCGGCCAGGGCACGGTAAGCGCCGACGAGTTCCTCCAGGCGTGCGCCGGCGCCGCCCAGGATGATCGACAGGTTCGGTTCGCTGCCGGCAGGCAAGCGCAGTGGCAGCCCTCCGTTATGGAGCAGGGCAGCGAAGCGCTGCGGGCCAAGACGGTCGAGCAGGTCGACTGCCGGCACGTTGAGTGAGCGTTGCAAGGCTTCGGCCACGCTGACCGGACCTGAGAAGTTAGCCTGGAAGTTGCCCGGCTCGTAGCCAGCGAAGGATTGCGGTGCGTCGCTGAGCAGACTTTCGGAATGGACTAGGCCTTCATCCAGCGCCATCGCATACAGGAAGGGCTTCAGAGTGGAGCCAGGCGAGCGCAGGCCACGCACCATGTCCACATGATTGAAGCGCTGGGCATCGCTGAAGTCTGCCGAACCTGCGTAGGCACGCACCTCCAGGCTGGCCGTCTCCATCACCAGCACCGCCATCGACACACGTGGTGGCAGTTGTTCAACGCGATCCAGCAGCAGACGCTCGACCGTACTCTGGGTTTCTGCATCTAGCGTAGAACGGATGAGCGGGGCATGGCCGCCTGCATATAACTGGCGTAGACGCTCGGCGGCCAGCGGCGCTACCCAACGCGCGCGCAGCGGATTCACACCGACACGTTCGATCCGGGCGTCCTCCACCGCGGCTGGCGTCCATACGCCAAGCTCCGCCATCCGCTTGAGCACCTTGTCGCGTGCTTGCTGGGCTTTTGCAGGGAAGCGGTCCGGGCGCAGGCGCGAGGGAGCCTGGGGCAGTACGACCAGTAGGGCGGCCTCGGCGGCACTTAGATGTGAGGATGGCTTGCCCAGATACATCCGGCTGGCCATTTCCACGCCCTCAACGATGCCGCCCATCGGAGCACGATTCAGATACAAGCCTAGAATCTCACGCTTCGAGAAATGCAATTCAAGCTGCAGCGCGCGCAGGATCTGGCGTAGCTTGCCGCCAAGGCTGCGACCTGGCGGCTCGATGATGCGGGCTACCTGCATGCTCAGCGTGGAGCCACCCGAAATGATGTGGCCGTGCCTTGCCCATTGCAGGGCGGCGCGTAGCAGGGCGGCCGGATTTACACCCGGATGGTAGTGGAACCAGCGATCCTCGTAGCCCAGCAGGGCTTCCAGATAAAGCGGCGAGACCGCCTCAATGGCAACAGGGTGGCGCCAGATGCCGTCGCGCCCGGGCCAGCTGCGCAGACTGCTGCCATCGCTGGCCAGTACGACCTGAGCGGATTCGTTACGTGGCAGCGGCAAAGGGAAGAGCTGATCCGCCAGGAGACCGAGGGTCAGCAGCAGGGCCAGGCCACCGCGCAGCGGATGGCGGCGCAGCCAGGCGAGGCTTTGACGAAGAAGGGTGCGCAGGTGCAGGAAGTGGGGCATGAAAAGAAATGCCGGCGTGAGCCGGCATTTGCTTCAGAGCGATGCGGTTTATTGCAGGTGGATATCCACGCGGCGTGCTTCCTGCATATCAGCGGTGTCGGTGAGCTGCTCCGGCTTGCGCAGCACGATGCGCTCTGCCGGCACGCCGACCCCGATCAGGGCTTTCTGGGTTGCCATGGCGCGCTCCTTGGCCAATTCAGCGTTCTTGACTGGATCGCCGGAGGGATCGTGAAAACCGGAAATCAGCACCTGCGCCTTCGGATTGGCCGCGATTTTTTCCTTCAGGGTCTGGATGGCTCCACCGGCCTCTTCGGGCAATTCGTCGCTGCCGAGATTGAAGTAGATGCGTGCCACCGGCTCGCCCTGCGGTATGCCGGCTTGGGTTTTGACCGATACATTCCGGTAGCCGGGTGAGGTGGTGTAGACACCGAAACTGATCACTGCCAGCACGCAGGCCAGTACCAGGCCGCCAATCAGTACGACGAGCCCGATCTGTTCATCTTTCTCCATGTTCTCTCCGGGAAAAATTCTTTTTTTGAAGACGCGAAGGATACGCGCAACTCATTTCGTATGCACATTCAGGAGCCAGCGCTCATACAGATGTTCGGCAACGGCGCGCATCGCCGGCAGCTTGCTTGGTAGCTCGGCGAGCAAGGCGCTGCGGCTCTGCACCGGGGCGGGAGAGGTGGGCTCCACCGCTAGATCATGGGACCATTCTGCAGCCCAGCTTGTGATCAGGCTTTCGGTCATCTCCACATGGCATTGCATGCCGAGATGTGGCCCCAGGGCAAAGGCCTGATTGGCGCAGAAGGCGCTGGAGAAAAGTGGCACAGCCGCAGCCGGGAGGGTGAAGGTCTCGTTGTGCCAGTGAAAACTGTCAAAGTCCGACAACTCTCCCAGCCAGTGGCGAGCGGTGGCGTTGACCGCAAGCTCTACCCGGCCCCAGCCGATCTCACGCTGCGGATTGCGTGTCACCGTGCCGCCGAGTGCCTTGGCCATCAGCTGCCCGCCAAGGCAGTGTCCGATAACCGGGATGTCCAGGGCTACGGCTTCGCGGATCAGGGCCAGCTCCTGCGTGATCCATGGCAGCTCATCATTCACGCTCATTTCGCCGCCCATGAAGCACAAACCTGCAAAGGGCGCAGCTGAATCCGGCACGGTTGCGCCCTGGTCTATGCGAATGTGCTGCCAGGGCAGCTTGCGGGCGTCGAGGAAGCTGGCAAAATGGCCGGGCCCTACCAGCGGGCTGTGCTGGAATACTGCGATGGGTTTCATGATGATGACGATGCTGCGCTGCGCAATGGCAATGATTCTAGCGATTTTGGCTGGGCATGCGGTGGCAGCCGAGGTGGCTTTGGTGGGGGTGTTGGGCAGCAAGGCCTTGCTGGTGATCGATGGCGGTGCTCCGCGTACCCTTGCCGTGGGGCAGCTCGTTGGCGATGTGAAGCTCCTGAGTGTGAGCAGCGATACCGCCGAGATCGAGATTCGCGGCCAGCGCTCGCGCTTGCGGATGGGCGACTCTCCCGTCAGCGTGGGTGAGCGAAACAGTGCTGCCAAGCAGGTGACGCTGGTCTCTGATGTCCGGGGGCACTTCAGCACCTCTGGCAGCATCAATGGCGCCAATGTGACTTTCCTGGTTGATACGGGAGCCTCTTCGGTCGCGATGGGGGCGTCTACCGCAATGGCTGCCGGTATCGATTTTCGCAAGGGCGAGCCGGGTATGGCCGGTACTGCCAATGGTGTGGTGCCGATGTGGCGGGTACGGATCCGCAATGTGCGAATCGGTGACATTCTCCTCAACGATGTTGAGGGCGCCGTGATGCAGGTAGATATGCCTTATGTGCTGCTCGGGATGAGTTTTCTGAACCGGATGGAAATGCGCCGGGATGGCAGCACCATGGTGCTGACCCAACGTTACTGACGGTATGGCTCACGACATCCTTGCCCTGCGCGCACGGTTTGCGCATCTGGCCGAGTTTGCCTGGCATGAGACCTGGCCTCTGAGCGAGCATCAGGCCGAAGCGGCCGTATTGTTGCCGGTGCGCTCAGCCGAGAATGGCTTGCAGGTACTGCTGACCCGGCGTACCGATCATCTCAATCACCATGCGGGGCAGATCAGTTTTCCGGGCGGCCGTCGTGAAGAGGCGGACACTTCCTTGATCCAGACCGCCCTGCGTGAATCGCAGGAGGAGATTGGTCTCGACCCGGCTTGCGTCGAAGTGCTTGGAGTGTTGCCGGAGTTTGGGACGCCGAGTGGTTTTCGCATTACGCCGGTCGTTGGCCTGCTGCTCGGAGATCCCGCGTTACGCCTGGATGATTTCGAAGTAGCCGAGGTTTTCGAGGTGCCGCTGGAATTCCTGCTGCAACGCGAAAATTACCAGTTGCATCGCGTTCGCTGGCGTGAGGGCGAGCGCCGTGTTCATGCCGTACCGCATGGAGGGCGTTTCATCTGGGGCGCCACGGCAGGAATCCTGGCCATGTTTGCGGCTTTCCTGCTCGATGATGTGACCAAAGCGCCACAAGGCCGGGCGGGCTGACGGGGCCTATGCTATCTTCCCCGCCTGCGCCCTGATGGCAAGGCGCTTTCCCGAGATTCTTCCGCTGGTTTTCCGATGACCCTGCTCGCGATCATCCTCACGCTGGTTCTTGAACAGTTCCGCCCGCTGAATGCGACACGCTTTCTCTATCCGGCGCTGGCCGCGCTAGGGCGTTTCTTCGAAGGGCGCTTCAACGATGGCAAAGCCCACCACGGCATGATTGCGTGGTGTGTGATGGTGCTGCCGCCGGTGCTGCTATCGGCCCTGATCCATTTTCTGCTCTATGCCATCCATCCGCTCGCCGCGCTGCTCTTCAACATTGCGCTGCTCTATTGCACGATGGGTTTTCGTCACAGCAGTCACTACTTCACGCGCATCCATGCGGCCTTGCGAGCGCAGGATCTGCAGCATGCGCGCAAGCTGATCGGTGAATGGCGTGGCCATCTGCATGATCAGAGCAGTAGCGAGGAAATCGTGCGCCTCACGCTCGAGAAGGGCATTGTCGGTGCTCATCGTCAGGTGTTCGCGATTGTTGTCTGTTTCCTGCTTCTGCCGGGGCCCAGTGGCGCAGTGTTGTATCGCATGGCGGATTTTTTCAACCGCGAATGGGGCGCGCGTAGTGATCCGGAGATCGGTGATTTCGGTGCATTCGCACGGCGTGCCTTTGCGGTGATCGAATGGCTGCCAGCACGGATTACCGCGATGGCTTTTGCCATTGTGGGTGACTTTGAAGATGCCGCGCACTGCTGGCGGACCCAGGCAAGCAGCTGGCCGGACCGCAACGAAGGCATTCTCATCTCTGCGGGTGCGGGGGCACTGGGTGTGCAGGTCGGCCAACCGGTGCAGGAGAGCGGCGAAATTCTGGATCGACCGCTCCTGGGCGCGGGCGACGAGGCTGAAGTTGCCTATCTGCAGAGCTTTGTGGGGCTCGTGCGGCGCACTCTGGTGCTCAACGTGCTGGCGCTGGTGTTCCTGAGTCTGTCCCGCCTGGCTGCCTAATCAGGTTTCGCGCCAGGCGCTGAGCGCCGCCTCGAGTTGCGCCAGATGTTGCGCATCGAGACTGTCGAACTCCTGATAGCCGCTCCAGTTTTCGCGGAATTGCCGCAGCCAGGTGATCTGGCGTTTGGCCAGTTGGCGGGTGGCGGCAATGCCTTTTTCGCGCATTGTGGCGGCATCCACTTCGCCGTCGAGGTATTCCCACATCTGGCGATAGCCAACGCAACGCATCGAGGTCATTTCGATGTCCAGGCGATAGCGCGTGCGTAATTGCCTAACTTCCTCTTCAAAGCCCTCATCCAGCATGGCATCGAAGCGCTGGGCGATGCGGGTGTGCAGTACGCTACGTTCAGCTGGCTGGAGCGCCAGTGGCAGGTAGTCAATGGCTGGGCTCGTGCTCTCACGCTGGGCGTAGCTCTCCGCCAGGGGGCGGCCGGTCAGGCGTACAACTTCCAGCGCGCGCTGAATGCGCTGGGCATCATTCGGATTCAGGCGGCTGGCAGCGGCCGCATCAAGGCGGGCGAGTTCCGCGTGCAGGGCTGGCCAGCCTGCACGAGCAGCATGCTCTTCGATCTCCTGCCGCAGGGCGGCATCAGCCTGCGGCAAGTCCGATAGTCCTTCTAGCAATGCCTTGAAATACAGCATGGTGCCGCCAGCCAGCACGGGCAGCTGGCCGCGGGCGCAGATCTCGCCGATGAGGCGCTGGGCATCACTGCAAAAACGCGCGGCTGAGTAAGCTTCTTCCGGCGTGATGATGTCGATGAGATGATGCGGACATTGCGCCAGTTCTTCCTCGTCCGGCTTGGCTGTGCCGATGTTCATGTCGCGGAACACCAGGGCGGAATCCACGCTGATGATCTCGATCGGCGACTGACGGGCCAGATGCAGGGCGGCGGCAGTCTTGCCGCTGGCGGTAGGGCCCATCAGGAGAACAGCTTGCAGGCGGGTATCGGACATCAGGACAGGAGCGTAAGGATGTACAGGATTGTGGCGGTGTTGGGATTGATGGTCGGGTTGCTAGGCAGCCCTTTCGCATTGGCAAGTGAGCGCCTGATGCTGTGGGAGGCCAGCAGTGCGAAGGGCACAGTGTACTTGTTCGGATCGATCCACGTCTGCAAGGCGAGCTGCTTTCCTTTGAGCGCCAGTGTGACGCGTCGCCTGGATGCCAGTGATGCACTGGTGCTGGAACTTGATCCGGCTCGCAGTGAAGCCCAACTGGGCTTGCTGACAGCTGGCATGTATCCGGCGGGCGATAGCCTGCAGCGGAAAATGTCAGCCGGGCAATGGCAGGTACTGGAGCGCAGTCTCGAAAAATTGGGCTTGCCAGCACCCATGATGGCGGGCTTTCGTCCCTGGATGCTGAGTCTGACCATCACTCTGCAGGCTGCGCAGCAGGCCGGTTTTGATGTCTCACAGGGGATCGATCTGTGGGCCTTGGAACGCGCTCGCGCGCAAGGCAAGAAGGTGCTGGAGCTTGAAAGCGTGGAACGCCAGATTGCGGCGGCTTCTGCTGGCAGTGAGCACGAGCAGCTTGAGGCGCTGCAGCTCTTGCTGCAACAGGTGAATGCCGGCCGTTTGCCCGGCATGTTCGAGGAAATGCGCCAAGCTTGGCAGCGGGGCGATACCAGCGCCCTTGAACGTTTGACGGCAGAAGGTGCGCCGAAAGGCTCGAGCATTACTTATGAATTGCTGGATCGGCGCAACGCTGAAATGGCCGACAAGCTGCAGAAGCAATTCCTGCCCGCCTCACGCAAACTCTTTGTGGTGGTTGGCGCAGCGCATCTGGTCGGCCCCAAAGGGGTGCCGGCCCTGCTGGCGCAGCAAGGCTTCAAGCTGCGCCAGCTGAGCGACGGGGACTGATTTCAGGCCGCCACCGAAGTAATACTTCGTGCCATGCGCTGTAGTGCGGCGGGAGGCCTGTCTTGGCGTATTGTTTCAAAAGAAGGATGAAGGCGCTTTGTTAAGCGCCTGTCAGCCTTATTCCCCGGCGATGGTCATTTTGCCGATTACCAGCGAGGGGCATTGTTTGCCACCACGGACAATCGTGTCATTGCCGATGGCAACGATGTTGCGGAACATATCGCGCAGATTGCCGGCAATGGTGATTTCCTGCACCGGGTAGCAGATCTCTCCGTTTTCAATCCAGTACCCGGCTGCGCCACGGGAGTAATCCCCTGTAACGTAATTCACGCCCTGGCCCAGCAGTTCGGTGACCAAGAGGCCGCGGCCGATCTCGCGCGCCAGCTCGTAAAGGCTCTTGTCGCCGGCGCGCAGGATCAGGTTGTGACAGCCGCCGGCATTGCCCGTGGTCTGCATGCCCAGCTTGCGGGCCGAATAGCTGCCGAGGAAATAGCCATTGAGCACGCCGGCGTCCACCAGTTTGCGCTCGCGCGTTGCCACGCCTTCATCGTCGAAAGGGGTGCTGCCGAGCGCCTTTGGGATATGCGGCAATTCGTCGATATGGACGTTGGCGGAGAATACTGGTTTGCCAAGCGAATCCATCAGGAAGCTGGCCTTTCGATAGAGACTGCCGCCGCTGACGGCCTGCACGAAGCTACCCAGAAGGCCACAGGCTTGCGGCGCTTCGAAGATCACCGGGACTTCACAGGTCTTGATGCGACGCGATCCCAGGCGTGAGAGTGCGCGACGCGCGGCGTAGTCGCCGATGGCGGCAGGATCGGCGAGCTCCTGTGGATCGCGCATCGAGCTGTACCAGTCACCTGTTTGCATCGAATCACCTTCGCCGGCAATCACGCCGACCGAAACAGAATGGCGGGAAGTGGCGAAGCCGGCACAGAAGCCCAGGCTGTTGGCTGCCATGAACTGGGATTGCTGGGCATAGACGCTGGCGCCATCCGAGTTACGGATTTCAGGGCTGACCGCAAACGCAGCGGATTCACAGCGCTGGGCAATTTCGGCGGCCTGGTCGGTGTCAATCCGCCAGGGATGGTAGAGATCGAGGTCCATCTTCTTTCCGCGCCACAGCAAGGCTTCGTCGGCGAGGCCCGCGGCCGGATCAGGGGCGGTAAAACTGGCGATCGACAGAGCAGCGTCCACGGTGGCATGTAAGGCCTCGCGCGAGAAGTCCGATGAGCTGGCATGGCCGCGCTGCTGTCCTTGATAGACCGTGACGCCGATGCCTTTGTCACGGTTGTACTCGATGGTTTCTAGATTGCCACAGCGGACGGTGACCGTCTGACCAAAGCCTTCGGAAATGTCGGTTTCGCAGGCGCTGGCGCCACGCGAAGCCGCGTAGGCGAGGATGTCCTGGGAAATGTCGTGAAGTTCGGACTGGGAATAGCTGAAGCTGTTGTTCTTCCTGGACATGAGGAGGGGGATGCAGATGCGAGGGGCTATAATCTTACCGTTTAAGGCCTCTTCAGGCGCATCTCACTGCACTTCAGCTGCTGCAAGGCGGCGTGAGCAGACGCGCCAAACCCCGATATGCACAAGCACGAAGAATCAGAAGACAGTTATTTCGTCTCCAAGTCGCAGAAGAAGCGCGATATGGACGCCCTTCAGGACCTGGGCAAGAAGCTCACGGAATACGGGCCGGCGCGCCTCAAGAAAGTGCCGATGTCCGACAACCTGCGCGAAGCCTTGGTCGAGATGGCCCGCCTCACTGCCAACGGTGCGCGCGCGCGTCAGCTCCAGTACATCGGCAAGTTAATGCGCAGCGAAGAAATCGGCCCGATCCAGGCCGCTCTGGATGTGATCGAGGGCAAGTCTCACGCCGAAGTGGCGCGCATGCATCGCCTCGAAAAATTGCGCGAGCGCTTTCTTGAAGACGAGACCATGCTGACCGAAATCGGCAACCTCTATCCGGCTGCCGATCTGCACCGGATGCGCCAGTTACGCCGTAATGCAATCAAGGAGCGCAGCGAGAACAAGCCGCCGAAGGCCTACCGCGAAATTTTCCAGATTCTGCGCGAGATGGAAGAGGGCGGAGTCGCTACCGAGCATCCGCACCACCATAGTGAGGACGAGGGGCATGATCACGCAGGTCACCACGGTGAGTGAGGGTTTGCGCATCGGCCTCGTGTCGATCAGTGACCGGGCGTCCACCGGAGTCTATGAGGACAAGGGCATTCCGGCGCTGCTGGAGTGGTTTGCCGCTGCGCTGCACTCTCCGTGGCGAGCCGAACAGCGATTGATCCCGGATGAACAGGCTGTAATCGAACAGACCCTGATCGAGTTGGCTGATGTGGCCGGCTGTCATTTGATCGTGACTACTGGCGGCACCGGCCCGGCGCTGCGTGATGTAACGCCGGAAGCCACTCTGGCCGTGGCGCACAAGGAAATGCCGGGCTTTGGTGAGGAAATGCGGCGGATCTCGCGGCATTTCGTACCGACGGCAATTCTGTCACGGCAGACTGCCGTCATCCGTGGCCAGAGTCTGATCATCAATCTGCCGGGGCAGCCCAAGGCGATCCGCGAAACGCTCGAAGGTCTGCGTGACGCGGAAGGCAAATTGCTGGTGGAAGGCATTTTCGCCGCAGTGCCTTATTGCCTTGATCTGATCGGCGGTCCCTATGTCGAAACCCGGTCGGATGTCTGCAAGGCTTTTCGTCCGAAGAGTGCGCAGCGGCCAACCGCCAGCGGCGCAGCATAAGTCCTGGAATTGCTCATGCGCAGCCTGATCCTTGCCCTTGCTCTCCTGTTCTCATGTGTTGCATCAGCGGCCGAGCTTCGTCCTCGTGTGGCGCTTGTGCTCGGTGGCGGTGGGGCGCGTGGCGCTGCCCATATCGGGGTGCTGGAAGTGCTCGAGCGCGAACGGATTCCGATCGATTGCGTGGCAGGCACCAGCATGGGTGCTCTTGTTGCAGGGGCCTTTGCAGTTGGTCTGAAGCCGGATGAAATGCGCAAGATGCTGGCCTCGGCGGACTGGGTGGATATGTTTCAGGACAATCCGGCCTATTCGGAGCTCAGTTATCGCAATCATGTCGTATCGCAGCGCTATCTGCCGGGTTCGGAAACCGGCGTAACCGGCAAGGGCCTGCAGTATCAGCCTGGCGTGGTCGCCGGGCAGAAGATCAAGTTGTTCTTCAACCGGGTGGTGCGTGCCGAGTACGGCGAGCCGATGATTGAAAAGCTATCGATGCCGCTGGCCATCATCGCCACGGATATCGGGACCGGGGATCGGGTGGTGTTTCGGGATGGGAGCCTGACCCTGGCCATGCGTGCCAGCATGTCGGTGCCGGGCCTGCTTTCGCCGGTCACTTATCGCGATCGCAAGTTCGTGGATGGCGGCCTGGTGGACAACCTGCCGGTGCAGGAGGCTCGCACGTTGTGCAATGCGGACACCGTGATCGCCATTAATGTCGGCTCGCCCTTGCTCAAGGCTGAGGATGTCGGCTCCTTGATCAGTGTGTCGGCGCAGATGATCAACATCCTCACCGAACAGAACGTGGCACGTTCCATCGCGAGCATCGACAAGGAGCGCGATATCTATCTGCGGCCGGATCTTGAAGGTCTCGGTGCGGGGGATTTCCCACGTAATTCAGAAATCGCGGATCGTGGCCGCAAAGCCGCCGAGTCCATCGTGCCGCAACTGCGCCGCCTGGCTGTATCTGAGGACGCTTATGTGGCCTGGCGGACGCAGTTTGAGGCGCGCCCCACTGAGCGCGCGCCGATCAGCGAGGTGCAGGTCGCTGAACTGAAATATGTGCATCCGGAAGCGGTTACGCGCCATCTCAAACAGAAAAATGGCAAGGAGCTGGAGCCGAGCATGATCGAGAAAGACCTGTTGCGTGTCTATGGCGACGGGGCTTACGAATCGGTCGATTACAGTGTGCAGAGCGAGCGAGATAAAAACATCCTGAAAGTGATGCCGGTCGAGAAGTCCTGGGGTCCGGATTACATGCGTTTCGGCATGAGGCTGGATAGCGTGCTGGGGAGCGATGCTACCTTCAGCTTGCGTGGTGCCTATCACAAGACCTGGTTGAATTCGCTGGGCGGAGAACTGCTGTTCACTGGCGAGGTGGGGCATACCGCAGCCGTTGGTGTGGATTGGTATCAACCTGTCGAACCCCTGCAGCGCTTCTTCGTGGAGCCGGCGATGATGTTCCGGCGTACACGTCAGGATATCTACCAGAACGACAAACGCTATTCCGAGTATCAGCTGCGTACTTTTGAGGGGCGGGTGGCAGGCGGGCTTGCTCTCGGATCCGTCGGTCAGTTACGTGCGGGCTGGCTGACCAGGATGAGCGAATACGAGTTTGATACCGGCATCCCGCTCATGCCGAACACGCGCACCTGGACCAGTGGCGGGGAGCTGCGCGCCGACATGGACCAGTTCGACCGCCTGTATTTCCCGCAGCGGGGCTGGGCATTCAGTGCCAGTTATTTCGAATCGCTGAACGAGAATTACAGCAAGGTCGCCGGTGAGGCGAAAGCCGCTCACACGTGGAATGATTTCGTTCTGAATGGCCAGGTGCGCTTGGTGGACTCTCCAAGTGGGCAGCTGCCCTTGTACGATGCAGCCAAGCTGGGAGGCTTCAAGAACCTCTCCGGGTTTTACAACGATCAGATGCTGGGCGATTCCTTGCGTTTTGGTCTGATTGGTGTGGAGCGCATCGTCGGGCGCATGCCACTGGGTATGCGCGGCGATCTACGTTTCGGGGCCACCATGGAAATGGGCCGGATGGGTTACCGCTATACCGAAACTCAGCGCGCGGGCTGGCAGCAAGCCAATGCCGTCTATTTCGGCGGCGAAACACCTTTCGGCCTGATGTATCTTGGCTGGGGGCATGTGCGCAATGCTCCTTCGCACTGGTACCTGTTCATCGGCACGCCCTGAAACAGTCCAGTCATGTGACGCTTCATGAAACCGTAATACTCAAGGCGGATCATCACGGTTGGCCCGGCAAGCGCAGGGCATTCACCGTCCGATGACCACTGGAGTTCTTCATGCGTTCGATTCTTGTTGCTTCGCTGTTCCTGTTGACCGCTGCCTGTGCCAGCAGCCCCGAAACCCAACCGGCTCCGGTTGCTGCAGTAGCGCCCGCGCCGGTGGCCGCTGCCGCACCCGCAGTGGCCGCGCCCCAGTGCTACAACGGCGATCTGGGCAACTTCCAGGCCGTGGGAACGGTGGCCAGCGTGTCTGGCGTGAAGGTGCAGTGCAAGCTCACCAGCGATGGTAAGGGGGCTTCCTGGAATACGGCCAAGTAAGGCCGGTTTCAGCCAAGGTGTATTCGGGCAGCTGCGGCTGCCCGTTTTCATTGGCGGACGGCCTGAAGGGCTTGGCGCCAGTGTTGCAGCTTGGCTTCCGGTCGCAGGCTGGCGTGTGCGGGAGAGGTCGAGGGCAGGCGCTGCAGGCGTAGCCTCCCAGGCAATATGCTTATAGCCACATGTTTGCGGAACAACTGCTCTGCGGCCGAACCGTTGAAGAAGATCTCTTGTAGCTTAGGATGCGTCGTGAAAAAGTGGCTGAAATCGTTCACCACGATACTGTCGCGCTCGATCGCAGAGTCTAGGCTGCCTTGCCGGTTGCAGCTCTTCAGCACATCCCACACGGCGATGCCGGCTGCGTTGAGTCTGTCGCAGCGGCTGGCGTAGTCGAGCGTGGGGTCAAAGCCGAGGAGGCTGGCCATGATCGGCCAGAACTGGTTGTGCGGATGCGCGTAGTAGCGCTGTGCGCCAAGGGAAGCCGCGCCCGGCATGCTGCCGAGGATCAGGATTTTCGCCTCTGGTGTGGCGATTGGAGGAAACGCTTCCAGGCGGGTCATCACACGATATAGCCTGGCCCGTCTCCCATGCGACGGTTCATCTCGGCCTTCATCTCTGCACTCACCCCACCGCGAAGGGTGTAGGCCTCGCCAAAATTCGGCGCGCTTCTCATCAACTGGCGTTGGCGCTCCAGATAATCGGCGCTGCTGCCCAGAACCCGGGCGGGATTGCCGGCTGCCAGTTGCCCCGAGGGGATGTTGTGCGTCACCACACTGCCCGCACCGATGATCACATCATCGCCGATCTTCACGCCGGGAAGGACGATGCTGCCGGCGCCAATGAACACCCGGCTGCCGATCTCGAGCTTGCCGAGCCGTACATGGCCCAGCGCACGTTTGGTGCTGGCGTCATGCGCCAGCAAGGTGACGTTGGGGCCGAGGGTGACGTCGTCGCCGATGCGGATGTGCCAGCAGTGGCTGGCATCGATGGTGCAGCCGTCCTGCATGTAGAAGTTGCGGCCGACCTTCAGCCCGCGCGCGATCAGGCGGGCCAAGGGATCACGACCAGTGATACGGCGATAGAAGCGGCGCAAAAGGGCGATCATGCTGGCGACTATTCCGTGCCGAAGGCGAGTCGAGTGGGCGGGCGGATCACGAAACGGGCCGGGTCCATGGCTTCAGCCAGCTCGCTTTCGATCGGCAGAGGCTCACCACACATGCGGGCGGCCAGCAATTCGCCGCACAAACTGCTCCAGACTAGGCCGCGAGCGCCGAAGCCGGTCAGCATCCACAAGCCTTCGGTGCGCGGCAGGCTATCCAGATTGAAGCCATCGCCATGGGTCACGGCGGGCAACTGGCCGACCATCGGCAAACGGTCCAGCGACACCGGGCGCAGGCTGACTCTGCCTTCCAGCTCCGTGCTGCCGAGTTCGCCCGCCATGCCCGGCAGCATGCGGCCGAGCTTGGCGAGGTTTTCGGCATGTTCGTCTTCACGCAAGGCCAGGTCGAAATCATCGACGACAAAACTCGCGCCGAGTGCGGCATGGCCGCCGATGCCTGGCGTGATATAGCCCTGACCGCACACCACCACACCCAGCGGTGCGAGCTGAGCCATCGGCAGATGACTGACCTGGCCACGTGCGGCGCGCAGCGGCAACCAGTCAGCTTCTGCCAGGCGGCGCACATCGTGGGCGTTGGCGAGGACCACCTGCGGTGCCGCAGCGAGGACAGCGCCATCGCTGGCCAGTGCTTGCCACGCTCCAGCTTCGCGACGCAGTCTGGCGACAGACAGGCCCGCGTGTAGACGGATGCGCGCACTACCTGCCGCGATATTTGCAGCGACCAGACTGCGTGGCTGGATCCAGCCTCCCCGTGGAAACCACCAGCCACCGAATGAGGCGGTATGGCCTGCCTTGAGGGTGGCTTCGGCGGCATTCACCCAGCCCAGATAAGCGCTCGGGAAGGCCAGGCTTTCGCACACAGTTTGTTGCTTACGCTCCTGATCAGCACTGCGGGCCAGATGCAGCACGCCGCAGGGTTCCCATAGAACTTCATGGCCCCGCGCCTGCAAGCTGGCCAGATGCTGCAGACCGTAGAAAAAGCCGGCTCGGGTGATACGCGAGAGCAGATTGTCGTCCTTGCTCGGCAGCGGGCGAAAAGCTCCTGCCAGATTGCCAGAGGCGCCCTGCGCGATGTCTTCCTGGGCTTCCAGAATGTCGACGCTGAAGCCACGTGCCGCGAGGCGTTCGGCAATTGCCGAGCCTGCGAGCCCCGCTCCGATCACCAGTACGCGACGTTCTGAGATTGCGGCCAAGGGCGGCCGGTTCGCACGATAATGACCGCGCAGCATTTCGCGTTTGCCGGAGAAGCCTTGAGTCTTTTCGACTACAAATCCCGCTTGGGTGAGACCTTCACGCACGGCAGAGGAAACGGACCAGGTTGCCAGGGTGGTGTCGCTGTCGGCCAGACTGGCTAGTGCCCGGAATACCCCATCTGACCACATTTGTGGATTCTTCGCCGGCGCGAAGCCGTCCAGAAAGATGGCGTTTGCGCGCCCAGCAATCTGCTGCAAGGCTTGCTCGGCCTCGCCGAAAAGCAGGCTCAGGATCACACGGCCGCCGTCGAATTCGATCCGGTGCATGCCCGGAAGTGGCAAAGGCCAGCGTGAGCAGAGCTGTTCAGCCAGTTCGGTGGGGGCCCCGGAGCACGCCAGTCCGCTGGTAAGGTCCGTTGCGGTGAAGGGGTGTTTTTCGACCGAGATGAAATGCAGGCGCTTACAGGCTTGCGCGTCGGCGCGCCAAGCTTGCCAGGTGGCGAGAAAATTGTTGCCAAGGCCGAAGCCGGTTTCAACGATGACGAAAGTTTCGCGTCCCTGCCAGCGGAGGGGCAGGCCGTTGCCGGCCAGGAAGACGTGCTCAGCCTGGGCCAGCGCGCCACTGGCCGAATGGTAGACGTCGCCATACTCGCTGGAGAACGGGACGCCTTCGGCGGAGAACTGCAGGGAGGCGGGCTGGAGCGGTGTCACAGATTTGAGGGATTCGGAAGTCGCGGAAGTTTAGCAGGCGCGGACAGTAAAAAGCCCCGCACACGGCGGGGCTTGGATGAAACGTTTGTCCATTGCCAGACTCAAGATGTTGCCAAAGATGGCTTCGGTCCGGAACAGGAATCAGAACTGGAAGTAGGCCTCGGCGTTCTTGTAGCAAATGCCTTCGATGATCTTTTGCAGCTGTGCCCAGTCCTGCGGGTATTCGCCGTTTTCGACCCAGCCGCCAATCATGTTGCAGAGGATGCGGCGGAAGTATTCGTGGCGGGTGTAGGACAGGAAGCTGCGCGAATCCGTCAGCATGCCGATGAAGGCGCCGAGGTTGCCGAGTTGCGACAGCGCGGTCAGCTGGCGCGTCATGCCGTCCTTCTGGTCTAGGAACCACCAGCCCGAGCCGAACTGCATCTTGCCGACGACCTTGCCGTCCTGGAAGTTGCCGATCATGGTGGCCAGCACTTCGTTGTGCATCGGGTTCAGGTTGTAGAGGATGGTCTTCGGCAGTTGATCATCGCCATCCAGCGCATCGAGGAAGCGTGAGAGCTTGGCGGCGATGATGTCATCGGCGATCGAGTCGAAGCCGGTGTCCGGGCCAAGGTTGCGGAACTGGCGGGCGCTGTTGTTGCGCTGCGCGCCGATGTGCAGTTGCATGGCCCAGCCTCGTTGGGCGTAGCGGCGGCCCAGATGCAGCATGATGCCGGTCTTGTAGGCGTCGGCCTCATCACGGCTCACTGCCTCATTGTTCATGGCTTTGGCGAGGATGCCGGACAGCGAGGCCTCCGACGCTTCGGCAAAGAAGGCGACGTCGATGGCATGGTCCGAGACCTTGCAGCCGTGGGCGGCGAAGTAGTCCAGACGGGCATCCAGCGCACGGGTTACGTCGGCAAAGCTGTTGATCGCCACACCAGACACGGTGGCGAGCTTACGGATGTAGTCCTGGAAGCCAACGCGGTCGATGTTGAAAGCCTTGTCAGGGCGGAAGGTGGGCAGCACCTTCACTTCGAAGCCGTCGGCGGCGATGGCCTTGTGATGTTCCAGCGTATCGACAGGATCATCGGTGGTGCACACCACGCGCACCTTGGAGCGCAGCATCAGACCACGCGCGGAGAGCTCCGGCGTGCCGATCAGGCTGTTGCAGTGCTTCCACAGTTCGTCAGCGCTGGCGGCGGAAACCAGGGTCTTGGTGCCGAAATAGCGTTGCAGCTCCAGGTGGCTCCAATGATAGAGCGGGTTGCCCACCCCCATCGGCAGCACTTCACAGAACTTGCGGAATTTGGCCTCATCCGGCTGATTGCCGGTCATGAAATCCTCGGTGACGCCAGACGAGCGCATGAAGCGCCACTTGTAGTGGTCGCCGCCGAGCCAGATTTCGGTGATGTTCTTGAACTGCTTGTTGCCGGAGATCTGCTCGGGAGGCAGGTGGCAGTGGTAGTCGATGATCGGTTGCGGCGCGGCGAACTCGTGGTAGAGCTTCTGTGCGGTGGCGGACTCGAGCAGGAAGTTCTCGTCCATGAAAGTTTTGGCCATGCTTTGATCTCCTGAAGTGCGCGAGGGCCGCTGTGATCTACCGGGGCCGCAAGCGAAAAGCTGATTATGTTGTCTGACCAATTATGCCATAAGCCCGGATTTACCCTAAGTTGTCTGACTAAGTTTTGCGTGAGTGGCCCGATTTCTGCCAGTAGCCGAATGCTTCCTCATGCACTTCGATGTCGACTTCCGCCACCCGGGCCTGAATCTGCGCCTGTACATCGCTGACCGCCTTGTTGTAGATGAGGGGGCCAATCTCTTCCAGGAAGAAACCGAGCAGCCCTCCGGCAGCCAGATTGCTGATCGGCTCTTCCATGTGGGTCATGAAATAGCGTTCGATCGAAGCAATCGCCTGCTGGCGGGCCTCCTTTGAAATCTCAATGCTCATGGGGCTCTCTGCAGGCGAGGGTTCAAACCCCGGCGTAAGCCGAGAAACCGCCATCCACAGCGATGATCGAACCGGTGACGAAGCCGGAGGCCTTGGGCTCCACCAGCCACAGCAGCGCACCGATCAGCTCATTGGCTTCGCCAAAGCGACGCATCGGCGTCTGGGCGATCACTTTCTGCGCGCGCGGGGTGTAGTTGCCGTCGTCCTGCAGCATCAGCTTGCGGTTCTGTTCGGTGATGAAGAAGCCCGGCGCAATGGCATTCACCCGCACACCACTCTGGCCCAGATGCACCGCCAGCCACTGGGTGAAGTTGCTCACTGCCGCTTTGGCGCCGCTGTAGGCCGCGACCTTGGTTAGGGGCTTTAGGGCCGACATCGAGGAGATGTTGATGATCGAGCAGCCCGCGCGGCCCAGCATCTGTTTGGCGAAAACCTGACTGGGCAGCAAAGTGCCCATCAGGTTCAGATCGAACACGAACTTGAAGCCTTCCATGTCCAGATCGAAGAAGCTGCTGCCGCTGCCTTCGGTGTCCAGGTACTCCTGATCGGTGATGCCCTTCGGATGGTTGCCGCCCGCGCCATTGATCAGGATGTCGCAAGGGCCGAAGCTACTGGCGATGTGTGCTGCGGCGTTTTCGAGCGCAGTGCGGTCCAGCACATTGCAGGATAGGCCTTGGGCGATACCCCCCGTGGCTTCGATCTCGCTGGCCAGTGCCTCGGCCTTGGCCAGATCGCGACCGATGATCACGACTTTGGCTCCACAGGTAGCCAACGCACGGCACATCGCCGCGCCGAGCACGCCGGCACCGCCGGTGACGACGGCGACTTTGTTGTTCAGGTCAATCGAGAAGGGTAGGGCATTATCAGCGGCGCTCATGCGGCATCTTTCTGTTCAGTATTGGCGGGAACGAACTTGGTGATGGCTTCCCACAGCCCGTTGAGGTAGACGGCACCTAGTGCGCGGTCATACAGACCGTAGCCGGGCTTGCCGGTTTCGCCCCAGATCATGCGACCGTGGTCCGGGCGCACATAACCTTCAAAGCCTATCTCATGGTAGGCCCGCAGGATGCGAGCCATATCAAGCGAACCGGTGCAGGACAGGTGCGGCGCCTCAAAGAAGCTGCCGTCGGCCTCGACTGCCACATTGCGCAGGTGGCCGAAGTGGATGCGGCCCATGCCGCCGAACTCGCGCACCAGCGATTCGATGTTGTTGCACAGATCCGCGCCGAGTGAACCGGAGCAGAGGGTGATGCCATTGGCGGGCGAATCCACGATCTTCACCAGGCGGGCCAGATCGTCACGATTCTTGACGATGCGCGGCAGGCCGAAAATCGGGCGCGGGGGGTCATCCGGATGCATGGCCATCTTCACGCCGACTTCTTCGGCGATCGGGATGATGGCCTTCAGGAAGTATTCCAGATTGGCCCACAGCTGCTCTTCGCCGACAGCAGCATACTCATCGAGCAGTGCGCGTAGCTGGTCGGCTTGATAGCTGCTGTCCCAGCCGGGCAGGGAGATGCCCTTGGAAATGTCCAGCTTTTCGATGGCCGCAGCGTCAAAGGAAAGCGTCGTGGAACCGTCCGGTAGTTCTTTGGCGAGCTCGGTCCGGGTCCAGTCGAAGACCGGCATAAAGTTATAGCAGATCACCTTCACACCAACGGCAGCGCAATTGCGGATGTTCTGCTGGTAGTTGGCAATCAAGCGATCGCGCGTGGGTTTGCCAAGCTTGATGTCTTCATGCACTGGCACACTCTCGACCACCTCGAATTTCAGGCCCACGCCCTCGATGCGCGCCTTGAGCTTGTGCAGACTCTCCAGTGGCCACACTTCACCGACCGGCACGTCGTAAATGGCCGACACGATGCCGTACATGCCGGGGATCTGGCGAATGTATTCCAGCTTGACCGGGTCGGTTTCACCATACCAGCGGAAGGTCATCTTCATTGCGTATCTCCTGTGGCTCAACTAACTTGTATGGTAGTATAGCAGCGAGTTTTTGAGGGTCAACGAAATCATGAAAAGCATTCCGCAACGTGCCGCATCGATCGGCGCCCAGCTTCACCAGGCCTTGCGAGACGCCATCGTGCGCGCCGAACTGAAGCCGGGTACGGCCTTGTCTGAAGCCGAGATTGCGGTGCGCTACACCGTCAGCCGCCAGCCGGTGCGCGAGGCCTTCATTCGTCTGGCGCAGGAAGATCTGGTCGAAATTCGCCCGCAGCGTGGCACCTATGTGAAACGCATCGTGATGGCAGACGTGCTGGACGCGCGCTTTGTGCGCGAGGCGATCGAAGTGGCGGTGGCGCGTGAGGCAGCGCTGAAAGCCGATGAGCCGGCCATCGAGCGGCTGCGTGCAACGCTGCGGGCGCAGGGAGCAGCTTCCGGCAATGCCGAATTTCTCGCCGCCGACGAAGCTATGCACCATGAGATTGCCCTGATTGCAGGGCGCGAGGCCGCCTGGCGAGTGGTGGATCAGGTCAAGGCTCAGATGGACCGGGTGCGCTATCTGAGCTACACCAATGTGAGTCCGGCAGAGCGCCTGATTGCCCAGCACGGGGAGATAGTCGAAGCGATCGCCGCGCATGACGCAGATGCGGCCGAAGCGGCCGTGCGCACCCACATGGCCGAGATCCTGCTGCAGTTGCCGCAACTGGCGGCGCAGTATCCGGAGATGTTTGAATTCTGAAAGTTTGGCGCACAAAAACAAAGCCCGGCCGAGGCCGGGCTTTGCGTTTATGGTTTGGGCGAGTCTCAGCCCGCGCCGTTCTCCAGCCTGGCTTCGCGGGTCATCAGTTGCTCAACGGCGTCACGTGGATTCAGGCGCCCTTCAAGCACGGCATGCACAGCCTCGGTGATCGGCATTTCAACGCCCAGGCTGCGCGCACGCTGCACGACGGTGGCCGTGGTCAGCACTCCTTCCGCGACATGCCCGAGTTCCTGCAGGATCTGCGGCAGCAGCTTGCCTTCGGCCAGTGCCAGACCCACGCGGCGATTGCGCGAGAGGTCGCCGGTCGCGGTGAGGATCAGATCGCCCATGCCGGCGAGGCCCATCAGGGTCTCGCTGCGCCCGCCTAGCGCGGTGCTGAGTCGGGCAATTTCGGCCAGGCCGCGCGTCAGCAGGGCGGCGCGAGCGTTGAAACCGAAGCCGAGCCCGTCTGAGATGCCGGCGGCAATCGCCAGCACGTTTTTGACCGCCGCGCCGATCTCGGCTCCGACGATGTCGTCGTTGGCGTAGAGGCGCAGGCGAGGGTGCATCAACTCACCAGCCCAATGGCGTGCAAAAGCCAGATCGTTCGAGGCTAGGGTGATCGCGCAAGGCAGGCCGATGGCCACTTCCTGCGCAAAGCTGGGCCCGGTCAGTGCACCGCGGCCAGTACTTGGTGCCAGAAACTCGGCGGCCACTTCATGTGGCAATTTGCCGCTGCCCGCTTCAAAGCCCTTGCACACCCACAGCACCGGCAGGGCCGGAAACTCGGCAGCGATACGTTTCAGCGTAGGGCGTAGCCCCGCCACCGGCGTGGCAATCAGGGCCAGATCGGCATCTTTGCAGGCTGTAGCGAAGTCGCCCGTAATGGCGAGCGTTTCATTCAGCGCGATGTCCGGCAGGTAACGACGATTGACGCGCTCGGCCTGCATCTCGGCGACATGATCGGCCTCGATGCTCCACAGCGTGACGCTGTGATTGGAAGAGCAATAGGAATTCGCCAGCGCAGTGCCCCAGGCACCTGCGCCGAGTACGGCAATACGGGACACGTTCAGATTCCCCAGACAGATTTGAGCGACACGTAACCGCTCTGCCCGTCGCGGTGCCGGACTTTTAGCCAGGCCCCGACAGGTTTTTCAAGTACTTCCAGCAACAAGCCCTTGCTGCCCTGAAAGACCAGCGGTGCGGATTCCTCGGCGCGCTGGCGTACCTCCGCCGTAGCTGCACTGACGATGACTTGCTGGCTGTCGCTGATGCTGCCGCGCTCGACCCAGCCCATGCCACCGCCTTGCTCACGCACCTTGAGCCACTTGTCCACCGTCACGATCACTTCGACCGGTGTGCCCTTGAGCAGGATGAACTGCGGCTGCGCCTTGGTGGAGCCGGCGTCATACAAGATGGCATTGTCGGCCAGGGACTTGTACTCAAGCGCCGGCGCCGTGAAGGAAACGGTGGCAGCGCTGCAGGCCAGGATCAGTCTGAGGAATCCGTGCTTCATGCTTTGAAAGCCTGCTTACTGAATCGGCACTTCGATCTTCGGCTGCTGAGCGGCGAGTTCCTGCTGGCGAGCTTCGTACATGCCTTCGAAGTTAACCGGCGCCAGCAGCACCGGTTGGAAGCCTGCGCGGGTGACCGCGTCCGACACGGTTTCGCGGGCATACGGGAACAGGATGTTGGCGCAGCCAATCATCAGTAGAGGCTCGATGTCTGTAGCGGGGATGTTGCGCACCTGGAAAATGCCGGCCTGGGTTGCTTCGACCAGGAAGACGACCTTCTCTTCCTCTTCCATCTTGGCCGTCACGGTTACCGTGATCGACACTTCGAAGAAGCCTTCACCCACGGCAGCCGCCTGGGTGGTGAGGTCAACATTTACGGAAGGCGAATTCGGGTCGAGGTAGATGGCCGGAGCGTTCGGTACTTCCAGCGAGAGGTCCTTGACGTAGAGCTTTTCAATCTTGAAAACGGGTTGCTGGTTCTGATCCATGATGTGGAGTTTCCGCGTGGAAGTTAAAACGGGTAAGTGTCAGGCGTCCTTGAGCAGGGCTTCAAGCTTGCCCTCGTGCTCAAGCGCATACAGGTCGTCACAGCCGCCTACATGCGTAGCACCGATAAAAATCTGGGGGACGGTGCGGCGGCCGGTGATCTCGATCATGTGATCGCGCAGCTGCGGATCCAGATCAATCCTGATTTTTTCAAGATCAGTGACGCCTTTGCGCAGCAGCAGTTGCTCGGCACGTACGCAATACGGACAGACGCCCGTGGAATACATGACGACCTTGCTCATGCCTGTTTGCCACCAGCAAGAGGCTGGCCTGCTTCCTTCCAGGCTTTGATGCCACCGGCCAGATTGTAGGCTTGGGCAAAGCCGGCTTTGCGAAGATCGGCCAGCGCTCGGCCAGAGCGCGCGCCGCTCTCGCACACGAGAATCAGCGGACGGTTCTTGAATTTATCCAGTTCGCCACTGCGGGCCTTGATCTCGCCAGCCGGGATGTGGCGGGCACCTTCGATCTTGCCTGTCGCAAGTTCTGCGGTTTCGCGCACGTCAACGATGACCGCATTCTGGCGGTTCAGCAGCATGACGGCCTGAGCCGGCGAAACCTGACTGGTGCTGGCCTGGGCGTCGCGCAGTACGGGGATGAAGAGAGCCAGGCCGCTGATGACGGCGAGGGTGATCAGGAAGATGTTTTGTGAAACGAAATCCATGGTTCTTTTCTGCAAAATTCCGGAAAACGTGCCTGCGATCAAAAACACGCGCGATCCGCTCGTGCGGTAATGCGTCGCGGGCCAAGTGATCCGATACAATACCACTTTTGCCGCAACCCGCGTTTTATGGGCGGCGGAGAGACCGTTTTCACTTCCCTCTGATAGGCTAACGTCATGTACAAGATCGTATTGATGCGTCACGGTGAATCCACCTGGAACCTTGAAAATCGCTTTACCGGCTGGACCGATGTGGATCTCACTCCGCGTGGTGTCGAAGAAGCCATTACCGCCGGCAAGCTGCTCAAGGAAAAGGGCTTTGAATTCGACATCGCCTACACCTCGATGCTCAAGCGTGCCAACAAGACCCTGAATGGCGTACTGGAACAGATGGATCAGCTGTGGATTCCGGTCGAACACAGCTGGCGTCTGAATGAGCGTCACTACGGTGCGCTGCAAGGCCTCAACAAGTCTGAAACCGCAGCCAAGTTCGGCGAAGAGCAGGTGCTGGTGTGGCGCCGTTCCTATGATGTGCCGCCGCCCGCACTGGATTTGGACGATCCGCGCATGGAAGACAAGGCTCCGCGCTACGCTGATATGAAGCCGGGCGAATTTCCGCGCACCGAGTGTCTGAAGGATACGGTCGAGCGCTTCATTCCGTACTGGCTGGAGACCATTGCACCGGTAGTGAAGTCCGGCAAACGCGTGGTCATCGCAGCCCATGGCAACAGCCTGCGTGCCTTGGTCAAGTACCTGGACAACATGAGCGAGGAGGCCATCCTCAAGCTCAATATCCCGACTGCACAGCCGCTGGTGTATGAGCTGGATGCTGATCTGAAGCCGATCAAGAGCTATTACTTGGCTGATCCGTCGGTGATCGAGGCGGCAATGAACGCAGTTGCCAATCAGGGCAAGGCCAAGGCCTGATGACTTGGCGAGCAGGCCTTGCCGCTGTATGCCTGGCAGGCGCCTGCCTGATGTCAGCCGGAGTCCGTGCGGCCCCGGCTGACAGCAAGCGCAGTGAGCTCTCCGCCCTGCGCGAGAAGATCCATAGCCTGCAGGACGAAATTGCCCGCAGTGAAGAGAACAAGGAAGAGGTGGCTGACGAGCTGGCTGGCTCGGACAAGGCCATTTCTGCCGCGCAGCGCCGCCTGCGTGAAATATCCCTGTTACGTCAGGCTGCTGAAGCCGAAATTCAAGGCCTGCGGGAGCAGCAGCTCGCGCTCGAAAACGAGATTGCCGTATTGCGCAAGCAATTGGGCGATGCCGTGTTCCGCATGTATGTTGAAGGTGGCCAGGGAGGGGCTCGCCGCTTTCTTTCTGGCGATAGCCCAAATCAGTTGTCCCGTGATGCCTATTACCTCGAGCAGATTGCGCGGCAGCGTATCGTGGCGATCGAGCGCGCCCGCTCCATGATGCAGGAGTTGGCTGGCGTGGTGGCCCAGGCCGAGACCAGACGCACTGAACTGCTGCGTCTTGAACAGCAGCGTCGCGGCGAGCAGGAGGGCTTGCAGAGCGAGCGACGCAAGCAGCGCGAGGTGCTGGAGCAGATCGCCAGTCAGTTGCGTGGTCAGCGCAAGCAGATGCAGACTTTGCAGCGCGATGAGGTTCGCATGGAAAAGCTGCTGCGCGGACTGGAGAAAATTTCCCGCAGCCGTCCGTCGCCTGCGCCCAGAAGCGTTCAGTCTGCTCCAAACAAGCCTTCAGGCAAGGAAGAGCTGATTCCCCGCGTGGCCGGCAGCGATGTTGAGGGCGGTGAATTTGCTGCGCGTAAGGGGACGCTGGCGTGGCCCGTGGCAGGTACCATCAAGGCGCGTTTCGGCAGCCCGCGTGCAGAGGGCGGCACGAGCTGGCGTGGGGTTTTCATCAAGACTGCCGGTGGTGCCGATGTGCGCGCCATCGCCTCCGGCAAGATAGCTTTTGCAGACTGGTTGCGCGGTTTCGGCAACCTTGTGATCGTTGATCACGGCAATGGTTACATGAGCGTGTATGGCAACAATGAGTCGCTCTTCAAGAACCCGGGAGACGACGTACGGGCAGGAGAGGTGCTGGCTAGTGCGGGCAGCAGCGGTGGCCTCGAAGAATCGGGTTTATACTTTGAAATACGACATCGCGGGCAACCGCAAGATCCCGCCAAATGGATGGCGGCAAAATAGTCTGACGGAGAGCTGATGAGCAGATTCAAGCAGTTGGGGTTGGTGCTGTGCGGCATGTGCCTGGGGGTGCTGGTGAGCCTGCAGTTCGCGGCCAACGCCAATCGCGAAGGCAGCGCAACGCCGCAGCTCCCGGTGGATGAGGTGCGCAGCCTCGCTGATGTGTTCAACCACATCAAACAGCTTTACGTAGAGCCGGTCGAAGACAAGAAACTCATCAACGATGCGATCAGCGGCATGGTGGCGGGTCTGGACCCACATTCGCAGTTCCTTGATGAAGAAGCCTTCAAGGACATGCAGATCTCGATCAAGGGAAAGTTTGGTGGCCTGGGTATCGAGGTCTCGATGGAGGACGGTCTGGTCAAGGTCGTCAGCCCGATCGAAGATACGCCGGCTTTCCGTGCCGGTATCAAGTCTGGTGATCTGATTTTCAAGCTCGATGACACCCCTGTGCGCGGCCTGACCTTGACCGATGCCGTCAAGCGCATGCGTGGAAAGCCTGGCACCTCGATCAACATCACCATTGTGCGCAAGGGTGAAACAAAACCGCTCGAGTTCACGCTGGTGCGTGAAGAAATCCAGGTGCAAAGCGTCAAGTCCAAATTGATTGAGCCGGGCTATGGCTATGTTCGTGTGGCCCAGTTCCAGGAACAGACGACGGCTGACTTGGCTCGCCATCTGGATAAGCTTTACAAGGATGGCCCGCTCAAGGGGCTGGTGCTTGATCTGCGAAACAACCCAGGTGGTCTGATCGATGCGGCGGTAGGAGTCTCCGCCGCATTCCTGCCAGCCAAGAGTCTGGTGGTGTATTCGGAGGGGCGTATCCCCGATGCGCGGCGTAAGTATCACGCAGAGGCCAGCGAGTATTCGCGTGGCAGCGAGGATGCACTCAAGAGTCTGCCCAAGGGTGTGAAGACCGTGCCGATGGTGGTGATCGTCAATGGTGGTTCCGCTTCGGCCTCGGAGATCGTGGCTGGGGCCTTGCAGGACTACAAGCGCGTCAAAGTGCTGGGAATTCGTTCCTTTGGCAAGGGGTCTGTGCAATCCATTTTTCCGATCATCCAGGGGCAGACTGGCGTCAAGCTGACCATCGCCAAGTACTTCACACCGCTTGGCCGTTCTATTCAGGCAAAGGGTATCGATCCCGACTTCCAGGTCGATGAGACGCCGAATGGTTCTTCGGAGCCCTTCTATCGTGAAGCCGATCTGACGCGCCATCTTGCCAATCCCACCGAGCAATCGGCCCCTGCTGCGGCTGGGTCTGCCCCGGCAGCAAAGCCCAAGAATGGTCGCAAGCCTGACGCTGATGAACCGCCCGCACGTTTTGAGCCTGCTGGCGCGGGGGACTATCAATTTGAGCAGGCCATGAATCTGCTCAAGGGCAAACCGGTTGCTGTGGTGAAATCCGAAGTCGCGGAGCCGGTAGCTGAGGCCTCGCAGCCCAAGTAAGTGAATACCGGGTCAGCCGTCGGTTGGCCCGCATTTGAAGGCGGAGGGCATGATGCGTCGCGAAACTGCCTACAAGCTTGCCGGACGCAAGCATCTGCACGAAAACGCGCTGGCTGAGGCACTGTGCGAGCACGAGCTACGCTTTGCGCAGTATCCGGAAGCCCAGAGCGCCAGGGCTTTGCTGTTCCTGCAGAACCAACCTTGGCTGCATGTGGAGCCTGGAGTGCACGCGGAGAGCCTGCATGTTTGTTACGACCTTGCGCACTACTCCCTGCGTGGTATTGAGCAGGCTCTGGAGGCTGAGGGCTTTCGTCTCGACGACAGCCTGATTTCGCGGATCAAGCGTTCGCTGACCCATTTCTGTGAAGAAACGCGCAGCCGCAATGCAACCGCGCCGCAGCGTCTGATCAAGCAATCCAATCAGGTCTACGTCAAAGCCTGGGAGCATCATCCACACGGAGATCGGGACGAAACACCGCCTGAATTACGCGAGTTCAAATAAAAAAGGGCCGTCTTGTGACGGCCTTTTTCATTGTTGTTTGAAGCCACTCAGTGCAGGGTCGGTCGGCCCGGACTAAACAGCGCCAGTGCTTCTTCGCTGCTGAATATGTACTCATGATTGGAAAGATCATCATGGATACGTACTTCGCCATGCTCGGCCAGGATGCGTTCGATTTCTTCATGACCGAGGCTGCGCAGCATGGTAGCGATCTTGTCGCGATCCGGTGGGAAGTCATGGGTCACCGGGCGTGCTTCAAACATACGCACCTCTTCTTCGAAAAACAGGCGCAGCAACACTTCCTCAGCTGAAAGCTCCATCAACTCTTCCGCTTTTACGGTTGAAGCAAGGTGCACAATGCGATTCCAGCCGTCTGCATCTTTGAGATCTGCACCGGGCAGCTTCTGCAGGAACAGGCCGGTAGCCTGTTCTTGGTTGGCGAACAGCACGAGTAGTGCGGGTTGCTGTTCGGATTGTGCCAGGTAGTGCTCAAAAACCGCTGCGATTGATTCACCTTCGACCGGTACATAACTTTGCCAGGGCTGGCGTGCCCCCTCCATGTCGAGTGACATCAGCAGGCGGCCGTCACCGAGCAGTTCCTGTAGGCCGGCAGGCCCGACAGGCGCCGCTTCGTGGCGGGCGTAGCCGCGCAGGTTCAGGCGTTCATTACAGTCAATCACCAGCAGCGAAACCGGGCCGTGGCCGCTGAGCTGAAAGGTGATCCGGGCTGCCTGTTTGAGATTGGCAGCGATGACTGCAGTCACCGCGCACATCTGGCCGAGCAGTGATTGCACCGCCGGTGGATAGTGGCGACCGGCGCACACTTGCTGCCAGGTGCTTCCTAGCTGCACGACCGCACCACGGATATCCAGCGCATCGAGCATGAAACGGGTAACGGCATTGGTCATGCTTGAGGCTCCAGGGCTGCGGCAAGGCGGGCTTCGTCGAAACCTACAACCAGTTGTGTGCCGCCGGTGATGACAGGCCGCTTGATGAGGCTGGGGTTGGCTTGCATCAGGCGAATGGCCTTGGCTTCATCGACATCCTGACGTTCGTCCTCGCTGAGTTTTCGCCAGGTGGTGCCGCGCGTGTTGAGCAAAACTTGCCAACCCGCCTGGGCACACCAGGTTTGCAAGGTGACGGCGTCGATGCCGTTTTTCTTGTAGTCGTGGAAGTCATACTGAAGGCTGTGTGCATCCAGCCAAGAGAAGGCTTTCTGCATGCTGCTGCACTGTTTGATGCCGTAAATCCGGAGCATGGGAGAGGCGGAAGGGAACTTTGCGGGGGATGGATTTTCTCACCTGTGCGCCATGTTCGCACGTGATCAGTGCGAAAATGCCGGAAACGATGAATGTGCCTGAAGTGGAGAAACGATGAAGCGAGTGCTTTGTGTCCTGTTTGCCGGCCTGCTGTGCACGGGGTTTGCCCAGACTGCTGCGGCAGCAACAACCAGCAGCAAAAAGCCGGTCAGCAAGCAAAGCGCCAGCAAACCGGTGCCAGCCAAACCCGCGGGTAAGACTACGGGCAAGAAGGCTGGGGCCAGGAAGCCCGCCGGAAAAACGGCTGGAACGAGCGCTGCACTTGAAGGCTGCAAAATGCAGAGGGTCAGGACGGCCAAGGGCTGGACCAGCAGGAAGGTTTGCAACGTGCCGGTCGAAAAAACGCTCAGCAGCCCGATCGCTCGGGACGCGCTGGATAAACCGGCAGCAGACGGGCCAGAGACTGAAGTAAAGGCCCGGAGCGCCCCGGACCGTGCCTACGCAGTAGATGGAGACACCTTTTTCTACCAGGGTCGCAAATACAAAGTGGCTGGCTTGCAGGGGGATAGCAGTGATATGGCCAAGCAGCGTCTGCAAAAGCAGCTTGAATCTGGCAGCTTGATGATCGACCCGCTCAGCACTGACGCCAGCGGCCTGTCTACTGCCACGGTGCGGATCAACGGTCGTAACCTCGCCGACCGGATGGAATAAACACAAGGGTCCGCCCTGGGGCGGACCCGGCAGGGCTCAGTGCAGGTGTCTGGGCATCTGCTCTGCCTTGTCTTCAGGCAGCTCGGCGTGCACGGCATCGCCGTCCGGCGAGGGATACATCGGGGCTCCGCAGTCATCGCAGTATTCCAGCGAGAAGCGGTTGTCGAGGTGCTCGATGCGAGTGATGCCGCTATCTTTCAGCGCAGCATCGATCTGCCCAGGTACATCCGCCGAGTCGTCCTCTGGTCCGAGCAGCGGCCATACCACGCCATGCACTACGTTCTTGCCCTTGGTGGTGGTAAAACCGATGCGGTACTCCTCGATCTGACGATCGTAGAACGGCGCTACCACCGCACGCAATTCCCCTGGTGCGACATCCAGCGTGGTGCTCAAAAATGCTGCGGAAGCGCGTACCGAATAGGGGCGTGAGGCGCGATCGGCCTGTCGGCAGGCCGAGAAATAGGCATCGGGTAGCACCAGTTCCATCGCGCAGCCGGCCAGAAGGGGTAATAGGCAGGCACCGCCCTGGGCGCGCCACTGTTCGCCAGCCTGTTCCTTGCTGCCATCCTTTTCCTGCCAGCGGAACACAGGCTGACCCGGGCGTACCTCAACGGCGGCCAGAATGTAACGAACATCCGACAGGAAACGAGTGGTTTCCGGCAGGGTTTCCTGATCAATCTGCAGCACGCCTTCAGCCAGGGTCGTTTCGATCATGGCCGCAGTAAAGCGCGCGGTTTCGCAATAACCCTGAGGCAATTGATCCGGGCTGAAGAGCGCGTCAGCCAGCCCGAGCTTCACGCCCTGAGCCAGTACATGGGCTTGCAGATGTACCCGCAGATTGTTCAACACCTTGGCCGGAATGGCACTGGCCGGAATCGAGAAGCGTGACCAAGCCAGTACCGGAACGGCCAGCAACAGCACTTCACCGGCTGGCGTGAGCAGTTGCTCGGCGCTGGTTTCGATGCAGTCGGCGAGCACATCGTAAGCGCGCTGGTTGGTGTTGTAGAGGTGGTCCAGGGTGCTCGTGAGCACTTCTTCATCGCCCGCTTGCAGCAGGGCTTCGAGGGCTCTCAGGAGTGGGTTCTCCCAGCCGGCGTCTTCGGCGCGGCTGCCGGATTCGGCCAGGCCATTAGCCAGCCAGAGGATTTCTTCAGCTTCGCGGGGCAGGCCGCTGCGGCGGCCAAGGCGTGAGCGTTTCATGGAGGAGGTATGCGGGGCAGGGAAAGTCTTGAAGTCTAGCATTCCCCCCGTTTGGCCATGTGCCCAGGGTCTGTTGACAATCATCCGCCGATCCGGCGAGTGATTGCCAACAGACCCTGGGTTCAGGCGGGCGGAAGGAGATGCTGCGCCACGCTGCCGGCCTCACCGTCGGCTGCGTGAGGCAGGATGCCTAGGCAGGGGGCACGCAGGTGCTCATGTAGCGTGCTGATATTGGCGTCGAGGCGGTTCATCGTCGGATCCAGGGTGTTGCCGATCCAGCCAGCGAGCCTCAGGCCGCGTGCCTGGATCGCTTCCGTTGTCAGTAGGGCGTGGTTCAGGCAGCCCAGACGTAGACCGATCACAAGAATCACGGGCAGGCCCAGCGCCACGGCCAGGTCGGCGCTGTCAAAGTCTCGCCCGAGCGGTACGCGAAAGCCGCCCACGCCTTCGACCAGTACGCGCTGGGCGCGTGCCTGCAGGGAGTGGAATCCCGCAAGCATGTCGTTCAGTGCGAGTTCGCGTCCTTCCTCGGCAGCCGCCAGGTGCGGTGCGATGGCGGCACGCAGGCACAGCGGGTTGATCTCTTCAAGCACGAAGCCTGGGCTGGAGGCGGCCAGCAAGCGGCGCGCATCCTCGTTGCTCCAATGGCCACCTATCAGTTCTGCGCCAGCGGCAACCGGTTTGTAAGCCACAGCACTGAATCCCTGGTTGCGCCAGGCGTGAAGCAGGGCGCAGGCCGAGAAGGTTTTGCCGATCTCGGTATCCGTTCCGGTAAGAAAGAAGGCGCTCATGCTTTGCTCGCAGCGAGATAAATCACGTCGTAACTCACGGGCAAGCCGGCTGGGTTGCGGTGTGCTTCGTAGGCGGTTTCAAGACGCTGCCAGGCCTGGCGCCCGAGCATGCCGCGACGGCGGGCAGACCCCAGGGCGTGGGCGCCGAGCTGGCGCAAGTCCCGCAGGATGGTCCTGAGATCGGGCAGGAATGCCTGGATGACGACACGCTCGATATATAGAGCGCTGAAGCCTGCCGTGTTCAAGGCATTGGCGTGGTGCTCAAAACTGTCGAAATCACGCACATGAGCATGGCTATCCACGCTGGCAAAGGCCTCGCGCAACTCACGCAAACTGTCCGGCCCCAGTGTTGCGACGCGCAAGACCCCGCCGGGCGCGAGAACACGCGCCGCTTCATGCGCGGCCAGCAGAGGGGTGGTCCATTGCCAGGCGAGGCTGGACCAGTACAGATCGAAGCTGGCGTTGGCGAAGGGCAGGGCTTCGATATCGCCGCAGGTGGCTAGCGCTTCGCCTGAGTGAGCACACATGGGCTGTGCTGCATCCAGCGCAAACACGTTCGCTTCAGCGTGCGCCGAGCGCAGCAGGCGGGCGCCAAAGCCGGTGCCGCAACCGGCGTCCAGTATCCGGCGGGCGGCAGGAGTGCGGCTCAGCAAGTCGCGCGCAATGCTGCGCTGGAGTTCGGCGACCGCGTCATAGCGTGTCGCGGCCGCGCCGAAGGCTGCGCGAATGAGTTGCTTCTCAGCTCGCATTGGCAAAGCTCCGGATGCGCCCAGCCAACTCGGGAATTTGGTCAAACAGCGGTGCGTGGCCGGCCTCAGCAAGAGTTTCCAGCTTGGCAGTGGGCAATTGGCTGGCCAGCCACTTTGCTGCGCCGACCGGCATCAGCGCGTCCCGGCTGCCATGCAGCAAATAGACTGGCTGGCGCACATGTACGAGCAGCGGCCGCAGTTCGGCGCGTTCGAGTTGCTGCAGGCCTTCATCAAGGCCGGGCGCTGTGGTTTTGGCCAGACAGGCTTCAAGTTGCGGTGTGAGGGTGCTGCGGCGCGCGTCTCCCAGCACTTGCAGGGTCAGAAAGCGCTGCAAGGTGCGTTCGGGTGCGCTGGCAAATCCGCGGCGGAAGGCGCTGACCGTCGATGCATCAAGCCCATATGGCCAGTCCTGAGTGGTGACGAAACGCGGGGTGGCCCCGATCAGATAGAGGCCACGCACTTTCTCAGGGTGCTGTGCCGCGAGCACCAGGGCGAGCAGGGCTCCGAGCGACCAGCCGACCAGGAGGGTGTTTTCCGGCAGCTTGCCAGCAAGCGTATCAGCCCAGCACTCAAGCCCCCCAGCGTGAATGGGCAATTCAGGGGCATGGGAGTGGAATTCGCTGAGCGTTGCGCGCAGAGCGTCCCAGAGCGTGGGCTGATAAGCCCAGCCGGGGAGGAAGACCAGGGCGGGCGTCACGCGAAGTCCTGTGCTAAGTCGTGCAGTGTGCTGCATAAGCGGGCGACATCTTCGGCGGTGTGCGCGGCTGATAAAGAGACGCGAAGCCTCGCCGTGCCCTGAGGTACCGTGGGGGGGCGGATTGCCGGAACGTGCAGGCCGTGCGCTTCAAGCGCCTGAGAGATGGCAAGTGTGCGGGCGTTGTCGCCGATTAGGATTGGCTGGATGGCGGTGCGCGAAGGGAGTAGCTGCCAGGGCGTGCCGGCAAGCCCCGCTGTGAGTGCGGCAATCAGCCTCTGAAGATGGGCACGGCGTTCATCACCGACGGCAATCAGCGTCAGAGCTTCTTGCAGCGTCGCTGCCAGCATCGGAGGTGTGGCTGTGGTGAAAATATAGGGGCGGGCGGTTTGCAGCAGCCAGTCGATGACGGTTCGCGAAGCGGCGACGAAAGCGCCCGCCACGCCGGCTGCCTTGCCGAGGGTACCCATCAGGATCAGGCGCCCGGAGCTCAGGCCTGCTTCGGCCAGTGCGCCGCGTCCCTGTGGGCCGAGCACGCCGAAGCCATGTGCGTCATCGACCAGCAGCCAGGCGTCGTACTGTTCGGCGAGTGCCAGAAGCTTGGCAAGTGGCGCAACATCACCGTCCATGCTGAACACACTGTCGGTAACGATCAGCTTGCGTCGGGCACGGCTGGCTGATAGTTGCGCACCCAGCATGGTCAGGTCGCAATGGGCGTAGCGGTTCAGCTCGGCACGGCTGAGGAGCGCGCCGTCGACCAGTGAGGCGTGATTGAGACGGTCGGCAAAAATGGCATCGCCCCGCCCGAGCAGCGCGGGCATGACGGCAATGTTCGCGAGATAGCCGGTAGCAAACCCTAGCGCGGCTTCGAAGCCGGTGAAGCGAGCGAGCGCTTCGTCCAGTGCTTGATGGGCTTCAGTATGTCCGCTGACAAGGTGCGAAGCGCCGGCTCCAACGCCCCAGCGAGCGGCGGCAGCCTGGGCCGCGGCAATCAGTTCTGGCGCATTGGCAAGCCCTAGATAGTCGTTGCTGGCAAATGCCAGGAGCGACTTGCCATCGGCCAAGGTCGCCGGGCTGCAGGCGTGGGCCTGTATCCGGTGCTGGCGCTTGAGCGATGCGGCATCCAGCTCTGCAAGCTGCGCCTGGAGTGCTTCATGCGCAGGGTGTTCGAGGGGCATGGCACGTCAACAAAAATGCAAAGGGCCGCCATTGTAGCGGCCCGGACGTCCGCTCTGGTGGCTACGGCCTACAGTAGCCACCAGAGCAGGAGGAAGGCCAAGGTGATAGCGGCGCCGATCTTGATCTTGCGCACTCGGGTTGCTGCGTGGTCGGATGGTGGCGCCAGATCCTCGTCCTGCTCGGTTTCCATCCACGGAGTCGGACTCGTTGCGGCGGCAAAGGGCCCACTGGGTGTGGAGGGGGCAAACACGCTGATCGCCTGATCTCCTGACCCGGTATTGAAGTCTTTGGCGACGCTGACGGTCACCTCGCGCAGCGGCGCCGGCTTGGTGATGGCCGGTGGCTGAGGATGGGCGCTCAGGTAAGCGTCAAGCGCATCCGGGTTCAGCTCGGTCTTGTGTGGGTCCAGTGGCGCGCCTGTCGGGAACTGGGATTGGGTCGGGGCTGCGGCGGGCTGGGCACTGCTTTCCGCCTTGAAATAAGCGTCCAGCGCGGCAGGATTGGCAATCAGGGTGCGTTCTGGATCGTGTCGCGGCGGGCTGGTTTTTTCCTCGCGTACCACCATGCCGGGGGTACTGCCGCGGGGGGCGGGACTGACGATCACGGTCGGCATGTCGGCCGCGCTGGGCGCGTGCTCGGCAAGCAAACCGGCGCGTCGCGCAGGCGTCACGATCAGGGTTGGAGCGTTCGCAGCGCTCATGCTGGCAACGGCGTCCAGAACTTCCTGCCGCTGAGCAGGGGTGACGATCACGGTGGGCGCGCTGGCTTCGTCCTGTTCGCCCTGAAGATAGCGCGAAAGCGCCAGGGGATCAGCGAGCTGAGTTTTTTCCAGATCGGAGAGGGCCTGAACGACAGGTGTGGGCGGCGGTGTTGGGGCTGCTTCAGCCACGGCTTCGAGCTTCACCCGCATGCCGATTTTGCCCAGCTCTTTCACATAACGTTCGGCGACATCAGCAGCGATGCCTTTCTTAAGTACCGAACTGCGTCCGGAAAACAGGCGTTCGACCTGCTCAGGCGATGCCTTGAGTTTGGCTGATGCCTTGATACGCACGGCTTCCGGATCGAAACCGTCAAGAATCTCACCCTTGAATACGACGCGGTATTCGCTTGCCATTACAGAGTCCCCTGCCTATTGTTTCGCTGTCACCACAACTGCTGGATAGTGACGGCGTTTTCATTTGGTTTTCCGTGTGATCATACCCGGCAGGGCCGTAATTTCGACAGGAAATGTGGTCTGGATCAAGGGCTGGCGGCCCTTCCAGCAGCAGGAAGCCCTGACGCCCTCTTACAATGGCTCGCCTTTGGCTTTGTCAGACCCTCTCACTGGTCGGGCGCTTGCCGCGCCGACCCTCATTTCTTTGGAGCAAGCATGCAAATCGATATTCGCCAATCCTGCAACGCCGCCTACAGCAAGACGCTTGATACCGAAGGTCTGCGCAAGGAGTACCTGGTCGAGCAGGTTTTTGTGGCCGACCAGATCACCATGACTTATAGCCACGTCGACCGCATCGTTTTTGGCGGGATCATGCCGGTGACAGGGCCGATCGCCATGCCGGATCTGGGCAAAACCTATGGCACTGCCTATTTCCTGGAGCGTCGCGAACTGGGTCTGATCAATATTGGTGGTGACGGTGTCGTCGTCGTCGATGGTGTCGAGTACGCAGTGAATGGTGAAGAAGCGCTTTACGTTGGCAAGGGCAATAAGGAGCTGGTGTTCAGGAGTATGGACGCTGTGCATCCCGCCAAGTTTTACTACAACAGCACCCCGGCCCACGCGGTTTATCCGATCAAGAAAATCACCCGAGAAATGGCCAGCCCGCAAACCATGGGGGACGCCAAGACTTCCAATCGCCGTACCATCAACAAGTACATCGTGCCGGGCGTGGTGGATAGCTGCCAGCTGATCATGGGCCTGACCAAGCTGGAAGAAGGCAGCATGTGGAACACCATGCCCTGTCATACCCACGAGCGCCGCATGGAGGTGTACTTCTACTTCAACATGAATGCGGATGGAGTGGTTTTCCACATGTGTGGCGAACCGACCGAGTCCCGTCATATCGTGATGCGCAACGAGCAGGCCGTGATTTCGCCGTCCTGGTCGATCCATACCGGCGTCGGAACCCAGACCTATACCTTCATCTGGGGGATGGCGGGCGAAAACCAGACCTTCCCGGACATGGATCACGTGGCCATGACTGCCCTGAAGTAATTCCGGGTTTTGCGGTTGCCTGAGCGCCGGTCGTGCGAATGACCGGCGTTTTTGTTGGTGCGCGGGATTGCCTATTACAATCGCGTTTCAATTTGCTCACGCTCTTGCCATGTCCGGCCTCGTCATGATGTTCCATCTCGTTCTCGATCGCCTCGCTCGTCACGAGCAGGTGCGCGTTCCGGAGCCGGCGCTGGTGATGGAGGATCCGGCCAAGGTCGAGGCCTTCATGCGTGCCGGGCGCGAGGATGGCATCCTCGCCTTTACCTATGTCTATAACGCGCTTCAGACCCTGTCCTTGATTCGCCCCGGTGATACCGTGCTGGATCTGGCGTGTGGCCCGGCGAACCAGCTTGGTGTGATGGCAAGCCTGCATCCGCAGGCACAGTTCATCGGCCTAGATGCTTCGGCAGCGATGCTTGAACACGGCCAAGCTACGCTGGCACGCCAGCAGTTGGACAACATGCGTCTGCTGCAGGGAGATATCTGCAGGCTGGAAGAATTCGCGGATGCTTCCATTGACGTGGTGACGTCTACCCTGTCGCTGCATCATCTGCCAGATCTGGCAGCACTCGAAGCCTGTTTTCGCGAGCTCAGACGTGTCCTAAGGCCTGGTGGCGGCGTTTTGCTGATCGACTTTGGTCGTCTGCGTCGTCGGCAGACCCAGGAGTTTTTTGCTACGGATCGGGCCGATCTGCAGCCGGAATTGTTCACCGAAGATTACCGCCACTCACTACGCGCTGCCTTCAGCGAGCCTGAGTTGCGCCAACTGGCGCCCGTGCTGGGCCCCGACGTCAGTCTCCACCGAACCTGGATGGCGCCCTTCATGCTTGCTCTGCGCAGTCCGCCGCGCTGGCTGCCAGACGCGCCTGCTGAAGTACGCGCCCGCCAGTTGATCAGCCGGCTTCAGCCGGCTCAACGCCGGGACTTGCTTGACTATGCCCGCTTCTTCCATTTCGGAGGCATGGCGATGCCAATGGCGATCTGAGGCAGTGGATGGCACAAAAAAAGCGGACCTGTGGGTCCGCTTTTCGTTTCTGCTTACCAGCTCTTCTTTGGCTTACCGCCCTTGAAGCCGGTCTTGGGTTTGTCACCAAAGGCCGGTTTGCTGAAGCCCTCACGCGGCTGCGTCGGGCGATCATCACGGCGCGGGGCGCTGTCATCGCGAGCGAAGCTGCGTTTCGGGGGCGCATCGCCAAAACTGCGTGGTGCATCACTGAAGTTGCGGCGCGGTGCGGCGGAATCGCCGCCAAAGCTCTTGCGTGGGCCATCGAAGGGAGCGCCACCTTCACGTGGGCGCGGCGGGCGATCGTCGAAGCTGCGGCGCGGAGCTTCGTTGTTGTAGGGGCTGCGTGGGCGATCGTCAAAGCTGCGCTTTTCCGGGAAGCCGCCCTCACGGCGAGGGCGCGGGGCCTCGTCGCGCGAGAAACCGCCACGGCGGCCTTCGTCGTAGGCGCCTTGCGGGCGGCGTTCTTCGCGCGGGGCGCGACTCTTTTCGTAGCGCTCACCTTCTGCCAGGGCACGGATATTGATGGCCTGGCCGCGTACGCGGGTGCGCTTGAGCACGCCCAGCAGCGGTTCAGGCAACACCGGCAGATCAACGGTACTGAAGTCATCGAAGAGGTCAATCTGACCAATCATGCGGCCGTCGATACCCCCTTCGTTAGCGATGGCGCCAACAATCTCCTTGGGCATCACGCCATGAGCACGGCCCACTTCGATGCGGTAACGCTGAGTCTTGCCGTCCGAGACGAACTCCTGACGGGGGGCACGTTCGCGCGGGGCGCGCTCTTCGCGCTCGAAACGGGGGCGCTCACCACGCTCCTCGAAGCGGGCCGGGCGTTCGTTGCGCTCGGAGAAGCTGCCACCGTCAAATTTGCGCGGGGCATCGGCCGGTGCCGTGGCTACGTCCCAGCCATGGCCGTGTTCTTCAACCTTCAGCGGGCGTTCCTTCTGAGCCATGAAGAGCAGAGCCGGGGCGATCTCTTCAACCGAGAGCTCATTCTCTTCCGCTAGCTGATCCAGCACTTCGCTGAAGTACTGCATGTCTTCGGCTTCGATAGTGTCAAGGATCAGCTGCTTGAGTTGAGCGATGCGGCGGCCTTCAACATCTTCGCGCGTCGGCAGGGAAATCTGCTCGATCGGCTGACGCGTGGCGCGCTCGATGGCGCGCAGCATGCCGCGCTCACGCGGGGCGACAAAGAGGATGGCGTTGCCGGTACGACCTGCGCGGCCAGTGCGGCCGATACGGTGCACATAAGCTTCGGTGTCGTAGGGAATGTCGTAGTTGATGACATGTGAGACGCGGGGTACGTCAATGCCCCGGGCGGCCACGTCGGTGGCAACGAGGATGTCGAGGGTGCCGCTCTTGAGCTGCTCGATCACACGCTCGCGCATGCCCTGGTTCATATCGCCGTTGATGGCGGCAGCAGCATAGCCACGGGCTTCGAGTTTGTCGGCGAGCTCTTCGGTCGCGATCTTGGTGCGAACAAAGATGATCGCGGCGTCGAAAGTTTCCTCGACTTCAAGGATTCGGGTCAGTGCATCGAGCTTGTTCACGCCGCGTACCTGCCAGTAGCGCTGGCTGATTGCCGCCACGGTGCTGGTCGAAGCCTTGATCTTGATTTCTTGCGGGCTCTTCAGATACTTGTGCGCCACACGGCGGATCACGTCCGGCATGGTGGCGGAGAACAGCGCGGTCTGGCGCGTATCGGGGATGTGCTGGAGGATCCACTCGACGTCGTCGATGAAACCCATGCGCAGCATCTCGTCAGCTTCGTCCAGTACCAAGGCTTTCAGGTTGGTGAGATCAAGGCTCTTGCGCTCCAGGTGGTCCATGACGCGGCCGGGTGTGCCGACAATGACCTGAGCACCGCGCGAGAGCTGACGTAGCTGAACCACCATACTCTGGCCGCCGTAGATCGGTAGTACATGAAAGTCGCGTAGGTAGCGGGCGTACTTCTGGAAAGCTTCGGCGACCTGGATGGCCAGTTCGCGGGTCGGTGTGAGAACCAGAATCTGCGGCCGGCGGTCGCTGGCATCGAGGCGCTCAAGCAGCGGTAGCGCGAAGGCTGCGGTCTTGCCGGTACCGGTCTGGGCTTCGCCGAGAATGTCACCGCCATCAAGCAGGATCGGGATACAGGCAGCCTGAATGGGCGACGGGGTTTCATAACCGACGTCGGCAAGGGCCTGGAGAATGGGGGCGGAAAGCTTCAGGTCGGCGAAGCTGGCGATGGAGTCTGACATGGCAGTGGTACCGGATTGGGCTGCGCAAATGGGCGAGCCGGGGAAATGCAGGAAGGCGACAGCGCGGGAATGCCGCTATTGTCGCCGATTCAGGATGTTTAGCGGATTTATTCAGCAGTTGCTGAAGTCTTTGTCGCTTCGGGCGGGCCCGATAAATGCCGGCGCACACGCCAGAATGTCCATGCGCCCATCAGGCCGGCGATTGCGTAGCCCAGTGGCGGAGCGATTGCGAGGAAGCGTTGTGGTTCCCAGTGCCAGGCTAGCCAGATGCGTAGCGCCGCCTCCAGTGCCAGGCCCGTACCCCATACGAAACTGATCTCGCAAATGAGCTTGCGGCTGCCGGCAAGCTGCCACCAGGCATGGAAACGCCCAGCGCCATGCTGCTCGTCTCCACGTTTTGCCATTGCGCACGCCAGATAGTAAACAAGCGGGCGTTGAAACAGCAGCGAAACCAGGAAAGCAATTCCGAACAAGCCGGAAATGAGTGATTCGCGCACCAGCAACAAGCGGGCATCCCCGCCCAAAGCCATGGCCAGCAGCGAGAGCGCAATGCCGCCGAGAATGAAGAAACTCAGGGCATCCACGCGCCGATAGCGGAGCAACTCGAAGACGCTCCATGCCAAGGGCGGCAGGGAGGACGCGATCAGGGCGCCAAATTCGCCGTAATGGGGTTCGGCGGCCGAGTAGGCGAGCCAAGGCGCCAGCAGGTTAAGCAATAGTTCAAGGAATGTATGCAGGCGGACCTTCATTGCATGGATGGAAGGGTGGCTATGGACAGGGGGCGGGATTGTGCCTCAGAACGGGCAGGGTGCAGTGAATTCGACCGGCTCAGTACTATCCGGATGCGGAAAACCCAGCCACTCAGCATGCAGCATGAGACGCGGGGCGGCCAGGCGCACCGCTTCGGGTGCGTAGAGCGCATCGCCCAGGATCGGATGCCCAAGGCTCAGCATGTGCACCCGGAGTTGGTGGGAGCGGCCGGTGAGTGGTTCCAGTGCTACCCGACTGCTCTGCGTTGCGGCGTCGAAGTGCAGGCTGGAATAGTGGGTCAGCGAAGGTTTGCCAATACCATGATCGACCATCTGGCGCGGGCGTCTGGGCCAATCCGTGATCAGCGGCAGGTTGACTGCTCCGCGCTCGGGGGTCAGCCGGCCTGCCACCCGCGCCAGATAGCGCTTGTTGATGCGCCGTTGCTCGAAAAGCTGACTCAGCGCGCGTTGCATGGCCGGGCCGCGTGCCATCAGGACGAGCCCAGAGGTTTCCATGTCCAGCCGATGAACGATTAGTGCTTCAGGGAAGAGTTTTTGCACCCTTGCAGCGAGGCAGTCCGCTTTTTCGGGGCCTCTGCCTGGCACGGTCAGCAGGCCGGCAGGTTTGTCCAGCACCAGCAAAGCCTCGTCAACGTAAATGAGTGGCAGGCCTTGGTCGGGCGGTGGCTGATAGGGCGAAGGGGGAGGGAACATGCGAGGATTCTATCGTGCCGATAGCGTCTTTCCGGGTTCGGGAATGCTTGACCAGATTGGTCGGGAATTGTATTCTTGAGCAAAACAATCAAGTATTGCCCTGAGGCCCCGCGCGCCAGCCCCGCAAAGGATTTCAGCCAGCCACCCACAGAGACCGGAGCAGAACATGCGCCTCACCACCAAAGGTCGTTTCGCCGTTACCGCCATGATCGATCTGGCCCTGCGCCAGGACAAGGGGCCAGTAACGCTGGCCGGCATCAGCGAGCGTCAGAGTATCTCGCTTTCCTATCTTGAGCAGCTGTTCGGCAAGCTGCGTCGCCATCAGCTGGTTTCCAGCGTGCGTGGCCCCGGCGGCGGTTATTGCCTGGCCCGTGCCATGGACAAGATTACCGTCGCAGACATCATCATTGCTGTTGACGAGCCGCTGGATACCACCCAGTGCGGTGGCAAGGAAGACTGCAATGGCCAGCCGCATCACCGCTGCATGACCCATGATCTGTGGTCCAATCTGAACCGCCGCATGTTCGAGTATCTCGAATCAGTGGATCTGGATACCCTGGTCAGCCAGATTCGTCAGCGCGAAAACCCGCATCAGGCTGTCGTGCTGTGCGACGAATTTCGTCGCGGCAGCAAGGCCGATGCTGAGGCGCTGGCCTGAGCGGGAACTGGCATGTTTGCCCCGGCCTATCTCGATCACAATGCCAGCACGCCGCTTGATGCGCGTGTGCGTGAGGCCATGCTGCCCTGGTTGGGCGGAGGGCGCTGGGGCAACGCGTCGAGTCGTCATGAATATGGCCGGCAGGCACGCGCTGCGATTGATCAGGCTCGCCAGCAAGTCGCGGCGGCGGTGAATGCGCACCCGACCGAGGTGATCTTTACCAGTGGCGGCTCCGAATCCAACAACCTGTTCATCAAGGGCGCGGCCGCGAATCTGCCTGTGGGGCGAATCGCCATCGGCGCCACTGAGCACCCCTGTGTGCGCGAACCGGCCCGGCAGTTGCAGCGTGCGGGCTGGCGGCTGGACGAGTTGCCGCTGAGTGCTGAAGGTGCGCTTGATACACAGGCAGCGCTTGATCAAGTGCTGCGTGACAAGCCTGCGCTGGTTTCGGTGATGCTGGCCAACAATGAAACAGGCGTGCTGAATGATCTTGTGACCCTGGCCAAAACCCAGCGTGCACAGGGTGGATATATTCACTGTGACGCGGTGCAGGCCTTGGGTAAAATCCCGCTCGACTTCCGCGCGCTGGGTGTGCATGGACTGACGCTCTCGTCGCATAAGGTTTACGGCCCCCTTGGGGCTGGTGCATTGGTGCTGGACAAGCGGGTCGAACTAGAGGCGCTGATTGGCGGCGGTGGTCAGGAGCGTGGGCTGCGCTCCGGTACCGAAAATGTCGCGGCCATCGTGGGCTTCGGGCTTGCCTGCGAACTGCAGCAAGATGATCTGCCGCAGCGGGTTCAGCATATGCAGACGCTGCGTGATTGCCTGGAGATCGGTTTGCAAAAAATGCAGGCCTGTCTCTTCGGCGTTCAGGCTGCGCGCTTGCCGAATACGAGTTTTTTCGCTTTTGAGGGTGTCGACGGCGAAACCCTGGTTGGCAAGCTGGATCGTGCCGGTTTTGCAATGGCGAGTGGCGCGGCCTGTTCATCGGCCAACCCCGAACCTTCGCGCACCCTGTTGGCGATGGGAGTTGCCCCTGAGCTGGCGCGTGGCGCGGTGCGGGTTAGCGTGGGGCAGGGCACACAGATGAGCGAAATTGAAAGTTTCCTGCTGGCCTTGCGTCAGACCCTGAATGAATTGAAGAACCTGACTGCGCTTGCAGTCTGAAACAAAGACAACAAGCCCCCTGGAGCAGCTGATGAAGTTCCCCATCTACCTCGATTACTCAGCAACCACCCCGGTTGATCCGCGCGTGGCGCAGAAAATGATTCCCTGGCTGACCGAACATTTCGGTAATCCGGCTAGCCGCTCGCATCCCTATGGCTGGGATGCTGAGGCCGCAGTGGAAGAGGCGCGCACGCAGGTTGCAGCGCTGGTGGGGGCTGACTCCAAAGACATCGTGTGGACCAGCGGCGCCACCGAGTCCAACAACCTCGCCATCAAGGGGGCTGCCCAGTTCTACAAGGGCAAGGGCAAGCATCTGATCACGCTGAAGACCGAGCACAAGGCTGTGCTGGACACCATGCGCGAACTGGAGCGACAAGGCTTCGAAGTGACCTACCTTGAGGTACAGGAAAACGGCCTGCTGGATCTGGAAACCTTCAGGGCGGCGCTGCGTCCGGACACCATCCTGGTGTCTGTGATGTTCGTGAACAACGAAATCGGCGTGATCCAGCCGATCGCTGAGATCGGTGAAATTTGCCGCGAGAAGGGCATCATCTTCCACGTTGATGCAGCGCAGGCTACCGGTAAGGTCGACATCAATCTCGAAACCCTCAAGGTTGATCTGATGTCCTTCTCGGCCCATAAAACTTACGGTCCTAAGGGCATTGGGGCTCTCTACGTGCGTCGCAAACCGCGGGTGCGGATCGAAGCGCAGATGCACGGCGGTGGCCACGAGCGCGGCATGCGCTCAGGCACCTTGGCTACGCATCAGATCGTTGGCATGGGGGAGGCTTTCCGCATCGCCCGCGAAGAAATGGCCAGCGAAAACGCGCGTATCGGCGCATTGCGGGATCGTTTGCTCAAGGGGCTCTCAGACATTCCTGAAACCTATGTGAATGGTGATGTGGCGCATCGTGTGCCGCACAACCTCAACATCAGCTTCAACTATGTGGAAGGCGAGTCGCTGATCATGGCGGTGAAGGACATTGCCGTATCGAGTGGCTCGGCGTGTACTTCGGCCTCGCTGGAGCCTTCCTATGTGTTGCGCGCCCTTGGACGCTCGGACGAGCTGGCTCACAGCTCGATCCGTTTCACCATCGGCCGCTTCACCACCGAAGAAGAAGTTGACTACACGATCAAGCTGATGCACGCCAAGATCGACAAGCTGCGCGAGCTCTCGCCGCTGTGGGAAATGGTGCAGGAAGGCGTTGATCTGAATTCCGTGCAGTGGGCTGCACACTGAATCTGGCAGGAGAAACATAATGGCATATAGCGACAAGGTCCTGGACCACTACGAAAACCCCCGTAACGTTGGCAGCTTCGGCAAGGATGAGGCCACCACTGTGGGCACCGGCATGGTCGGTGCGCCGGCTTGCGGTGATGTGATGAAACTGCAGATCAAGGTCAATGAAGCTGGCGTGATCGAAGACGCAAAATTCAAGACCTATGGCTGCGGCTCTGCTATTGCTTCGAGCTCGCTGGTCACCGAATGGGTGAAGGGTAAGACGCTGGACGAGGCGCTCAACATCAAGAACACGCAGATTGCGGAAGAACTGGCGCTGCCCCCGGTTAAAATCCACTGCTCGATTCTGGCCGAAGATGCAATCAAGGCTGCTGTCGACGACTATCGCAAGAAGCACGAGGCAAAGTAAATGGCTGTCACCCTGTCCGAAGCCGCTGCGCGGCATATCACCAAGTTTCTCGCCAAGCGTGGCAAGGGCATCGGCGTTCGCCTGGGCGTGAAAACGACCGGGTGCTCGGGCATGGCTTACAAGCTCGAGTATGCGGACGAATCTGAAACCGATGATCTGGTCTTTGAAAGTCAGGGTCTGAAGGTCATGGTCGATCCGAAGAGCCTGCCTTACATCGATGGCACCGAGCTTGATTTTGTGCGCGAAGGCCTCAACGAAGGCTTCAAGTTCAACAATCCGAACGTGAAGAACGAGTGCGGCTGCGGCGAGAGCTTCAACGTCTAGGGCCTGTGCAGACAATGCCCCCGGCAATACTTTGCCAATGCGGTATTGTCGGTGGCGGTAAAGCCTACCGTCTTGTTTTGCAGCCCTTCTGGAACCTAACCTGATCAGACGCCTTGCCGTGCCCCGTGTGTGGCAAGGCGTTCCACACCATGCAAGAGTACTTCTCACTCTTCGGTTTGCCCGAGCGCTATACGCTCGATTCTGCCCAGCTCGAAGCGGCCTATCGCAATGTGCAGGCACAGGTGCATCCGGACCGCTTTGCCCATCGCCCTGAGGCTGAACGGCGAGTGGCCATGCAATGGGCTACGCTCGCCAATGAAGCCTTCCGAACTCTCAAGAGCCCGCTCAATCGGGCCCGCTACCTGCTAGAGCGCCGTGGCCATGCAGTTGAAGCCGAGCGCAATACCGGCATGTCCCACGCGTTCCTGATGCAGCAGATGGAGTGGCGCGAAGCGGCTGAAGAAGCCAGTGGCGACGCAGCCGAGCTGCAGCGCCTGCAGAAGGAGCTGGCGCGTGACGAGCGTGTGATGCTCGACGATCTCAAGCACGCCATCGATGAGGTTGAAGATCTGGTCGTGGCTACCGAACTCGTGCGTCGCCTCATGTTCATGGAAAAACTGCGTCATGAAATTGATGACGCTCTCGCACAACTGGATAACTGATGGCCCTCCTGCAGCTCTCCGAACCGGGCGAAACGCCGGATCCGCATCAGCAACGTTTCGCAGTCGGTATCGATCTCGGCACGACCAATTCCTTGGTGGCGACCGTGCGCCATTCAATCCCGGAATGCCTGGCGGGTGACGGCTGCGGCGTGATCCTGCCTTCCGTGGTGCGTTATCAGCGCGATGGCAAGACCATCGTTGGTCAGGAAGCTCTGGCGGCCCAGGCGGCTGATCCGCGCAATACCATCGCGTCAGTCAAACGCCTGATGGGACGTGGCCTGGCGGATACCGATGCCGGCATGCGCGCGCGTTACGATCTGGTGGATACCGGCGGCATGGTGCGTATCAATACCGTGGCCGGGCCGCGCACCCCGGTTGAAGTTTCCTCCGAAATCCTGCGCGTGCTCCGTGAGCGCGCCGAAGCTACTCTGGGCGATGAGCTGGTGGGCGCGGTGATCACGGTGCCGGCCTATTTCGATGACGCTCAGCGCCAGGCCACCAAGGACGCTGCCCGCGTAGCCGGTCTGAACGTGTTGCGCCTGCTCAACGAGCCAACGGCGGCCGCCATTGCCTATGGTCTCGATGAGGCCGCCGAAGGTATTTACGCGGTGTATGACTTGGGGGGCGGCACTTTCGACTTCTCGATCCTGCGTCTTTCACGTGGAGTGTTCGAAGTGATGGCCACCAGTGGGGACTCCTCGTTGGGTGGTGATGATTTCGATGAGGCGCTGGCTGATTGGATGCACCGGCAGGCCAGTGGAGTAGATCTGGATTGCTCCAAATCCCGCGCTCTGCTGGTAGAGGCGCGGCGGGTCAAGGAAGCACTCACGACCCATCCTGAGGTGATCGCTCGCGTTCCTGTCGCGGCTGACGGGCTGCGCGAACTGAAAGTCGGTCTGGCCGATTTCCAGCAGCTGACTCGAGAATTGGTCGAGCGCACTCTGTTGCCGGTGCGAAAGGCGCTGCGTGATGCGGCCCTCAAGGTTGATGAAATTCAGGCTGTGGTGATGGTTGGCGGAGCGACCCGCATGCCGCATGTGCGTACGGCCGTGGCGCAGCTTTTCGGCCGTGAGCCCTTCACCGAGATTGATCCGGAGAAAGTCGTAGCCATCGGTGCCGCGATCCAGGCAAACGTTTTGGCCGGGAATCGTCGCCCTGGCGAGGATTGGCTGCTGCTCGACGTGATCCCGCTGTCGCTGGGTCTTGAGATGATGGGTGGGCTGACCGAGAAAATCATTCCGCGCAATTCCACCATCCCGGTCGCCAAAGCGCAGGAGTTCACGACCTACAAGGATGGTCAGACGGCCATGGCGATCCATGTGCTGCAAGGAGAGCGCGAGCTGGTGCAGGACTGCCGTTCCTTGGCACGCTTCGAGCTGCGCGGAATTCCCCCTATGCCAGCCGGTGGTGCCCGGATACGGGTGACCTTCCAGGTCGATGCCGATGGTTTGCTGTCGGTAAGCGCCCGTGAGCAGACTACGGGTGTTGAATCCAATGTCACGGTGAAACCCAGCTACGGGCTTTCTGACGATGAGATTGCCGGCATGCTCAAGTCTGGTTTCGAGCACGCGTCGGAAGATATGCAGGCTCGTGCCCTGCGCGAGCAGCAGGTCGAAGCTGAACGTCTACTCGAAGCGACTCGCCAGGCGCTCAACGAAGATGCTGCCTTGCTCGAAGCTGATGAACTGCTGCTGGTTGAATCGGCCATGAGTCGTTTGCAGCAACTGGCCACCGGCACGGATCACCTTGCGATCAAGACTGGCATCGATGCCCTCTCGGCACAAACTGGCGAGCTTGCTGCGCGGCGTATGGACAAGGCCATTCGCCAGGCGCTCACTGGTAGCCGTGTCGATAACCTCCCTATCTGAAAGGAGAAGACCATGACTCAGATCGTCGTCCTCCCGAATGCCGAATTGTGCCCCGATGGCGCTGTTCTTGAAGCCGCTCCTGGCGAAACCATCTGTGATGTGTTGCTCGCCAACGAGATCGATATTGAACACGCCTGTGAGAAGTCCTGTGCCTGCACCACCTGCCATGTAATCGTGCGGGAAGGCTTCAACTCGCTCGAAGCGGCTGACGAACTTGAAGAGGACATGCTGGACAAGGCCTGGGGCCTGGAGCCGCAATCGCGCCTCTCGTGTCAGGCCGTGGTTGCGGAGACACCCCTGGTGGTGGAGATTCCGCGCTATACCGTTAACATGGTCAGTGAAGGAAACTCCAAATGAAATGGACTGACACACTTGAAATCGCTATCGCACTCTCCGATGCATATCCGGATGTGGATCCGACCCGGATCAATTTCGTCGACCTGATGAACTGGGTGAAAGCTCTGCCAGGCTTTGACGATGCCAGCGATCGGTGTGGTGAGCGCATTCTTGAAGCCATCCAGAGCGCCTGGATCGAAGAGCGCGAATAAAGCCGGAATACGCAGATTTGGCGTGCGGCGAGGCGGCAATTTATGCCGCCTTTTTCATGCGCTCCAATTCCTCCTTGGGGTGTTTCTGGGAGCGCATTTAATCCAATAAAATCAAATACTTGTATTGTAATTAAAGGCGAGGGAGAAAACTGGCACCGGATTTGCGTTAGAAGCTCGTAACAGCAGCGGAGCGCGCGACCATGTCAGGCCTACTCAGTATTTCTCTTACCGGTCTCAATGCCTCACAGGCAGCGCTGAACACGACCAGCCATAACATCTCGAACGCCAATCTGGCGGGTTATAACCGTCAGCAGGTCGTGCTGGAGTCTGCCCAGCCGATGTTCAGCGGGGTGGGATTCTTCGGGCAGGGCACCGAAGTCAGCACAGTCAAACGCGTCTATAGCCAGTTTCTCGCCGGGCAGGTGCTCGCCGCAGATACTTCGCGCGCTGAATTTGAAACCTATTACAACCAGATCAAGCAGGTAGATAACCTGCTTGCGGATTCCACTGCCGGTCTGAGTCCAGCGCTCGACGAATTTTTCCGCGGCGTCCAACAAGTGGCGGCAGATCCCTCCAGCGTGCCTTCGCGCCAGTCCATGCTGTCCAATGCCGAAGCGCTGGCTACCCGTTTCAAGGCCATGCAGGCGCGTATTCAGGAAGTTCGCGATGGCGTCGAAACCCAGATCAGCCAGGTGGTGGGGCAAATCAACACCTTAGCCAGCAAGGTTGCGGATCTCAACAACAAGATCGTTTCCGCCCAGTCGGCCGGCCCCAATGTTCCGGCAAATGACTTGATGGATACGCGTGACGCCATCGTCACTGAGCTCAATACCCTGATCAAGGTTACGGTCACCGGCAATACCGATGGCACCATCAATGTATTCATTGGTAGTGGGCAGCCGCTGGTGATGAATACCGATGTGTTTTCGCTCAACACAGCGCCTTCTGCGACAGACCAGAATCGCGTCGCAGTGGGGGTGCAGCTACCCAGCGGCGGCATCGTGCCGATTCCAGAGAACCTGCTCAGTGGCGGTGAATTGGGTGGCCTGATCAAATACCGCAGTGAATCGCTGGACGAAGCCCAGAATGCCCTGGGCCGGATCGCGCTGAGTCTGGCTACCACTTTCAACGCGCAACATCAGCTCGGGCAGGATTTGCAGGGCACTATGGGCGGCAATTTTTTCGGCTCGCTCACCTCGACCATGCAGAATTTGCCGAATCTGCTCACATCAGCCCCTTCAACCGCGAGCCTCACGACCAGCGTGGTGGATGTGGGCGGGCTCACCACGGATGACTACGTGATGAGTTTCGATGGGGCCACCTATACGTTGAGCCGGACGTCGGACAGTGGCGTTGTGTATTCTGGCGCTACGCTGCCGACGAATGTCGATGGATTGAGTATTTCCGGCACGATGGCGGCCGGAGACCGGGTGCTGATCCAGCCAACCCGCTTTGCCGCACGCGATATCTCGGTAGCCATTCAGGATACCGCCTTGATTGCCGCAGGCTCTCCGGTGCGTAGTGTTGCCGCAAGTACCAATACCGGTACCGGTTCCGTGACTCAGCCGGTCGCTGAGAGCTTGACCGGCATTCTTGCGCCCGCCGCCGCTCACATTGCCACTCCGATCACCCTGACTTTTGATTCGGCGCTGAATCAGTTCAACGTTTCCGGCGCTGTGCCAGCCACCATTGCCTACGATCCGGCCAGCAACGCTGCGGGAACCACCGTAACCCTCACCAATCCCAATCTGAGTTTTGCGATTGCAGGTCGCCCTGCCAATGGCGATACCTTCACCATCGAGACCAATGTTGGTGGCACCAAGGATGGGCGCAACGCCAATGCGCTATACGCGATCGCCTCGGCCAAGGATTTGCTCGGGGGTACGGCGACCCTGGGTTATGCGTATTCGCAGATGGTCAGCAATGTTGGCACCCAAACCAGCGAAGCCAAGGTCAATGCCACAGCACAAGCTGGGCTGCTGGAGCAGGCAACGGCAGAGCAGCAAGGCCTTTCAGGCGTGAACCTGGATGAAGAGGCCGCCAACCTCCTGCGTTACCAACAAGCCTATCAAGCTTGCGCGCGCTGCATCGGTATAGCGCAAAGCCTGTTCGACGACATCCTCTCGGTCATGAGGTAAGCATCATGCGAGTCAGCACCTCCCTTATTTACGACACCAACGTTGCTACCATTGGTCGCCAGCAGGTGGATCTGCTGCATACCCAACAACAACTCTCGACTGGCTCTCGCGTGGTCGCGCCGAGTGATGATCCGGTGGCCTCGGCGCGGGCGCTGGAAATCTCCCAGTCCGTCAGTCGTATCAATCTCGAAAAGGAGAACCAGGGGACGGCTTCCGATTCGCTCAAGGCGCTCGACAGCCAGTTGGGCGCCATCGGTGAGTTGCTGACCTATGTGCGTGAACGTGCGGTTCAGGCGGGTAATGATGCACTCTCAGCGGAAGACCGGCGTTCCATCGCGGTGGATGTGCGGGCGCAGTTCGAGGAGTTGATGAGCCTTGCCAACGCCAAGGATTCGTCTGGCGAATACATGTTCTCCGGCTACAAAGGCGACGCACAGTCTTTCACCGGTAATCTTTCAGGCGTGAGTTACCAAGGGGATCAGGGCACTCGAACCCTTCAGGTTTCAAGTACCCGCCTGATTCCGGTCAGTGTGAATGGCAGCGAGCTCTTCCTTAATATCGAGTCCGGCAACGGCACTTTTTCCACGCATTCCACATCTACCACCGCCACCATCAGCGATGGCGATGTAACCGGCCCCGTGGCTTACGCTGGTGGGCAATACGGCATCCGTTTCAGCAGCCCTACGACTTACGATATTTTCGATTTAGCGACTGATCCGACCATGAGTGGGGCGCCCTTGACATCGGGGGCGTATGTCTCCGGGCAGTCCATTGGCTTGCCTGATCCGGCGAATGCTGCGACCCAGGAAATCGCCATCGTGATTTCTGGAACCCCCTCTGCCGGTGACACTTTCAATGCCCTGCCTGGAGCCAGCACTGACATGTTCACAAGTCTGCAGCAGCTGATCGTGGGGCTGGAGAACACCACCGGGGCGGATTACCAGACAACGATCGCTGAATCGATCAGCCGGCTCGACAATGCGCTGGAGAATGTGCTGCGTCTGCGGGCGCAGGGAGGCTCTCGACAATTGGAAGTCGAGGCGCTGGAGAGCGTAGGGGAGGACATGCAGATCCAGTATGCGGACCGACTGGATCGTCTGGTGGGGCTGGATTACGTAACCGCGATTTCGGACTTCCAACAGCAGCAGACCTACTTGGAGGCTGCCCGCAGCACCTTCTCCAAAGTCACGGGGCTGTCCCTGTTCAACTTCATTTCTTAAGGGCGCGCCATGAAGCGACTCCTGCCAACCCTCCTGCTGCCAGCCTGGCTGGCGATGGCAGCGTGCAGCACGCTCAGCAAACCAATTCCAGCGTCTGAGGGGCTAGAGTATGTCGTGACCTATGGCGATGTACTGAAGGTTGGGCTCCTGATCGGTACGCTTTACTACATTACCGATCCGAGGGCACCAAGTTGGGAAATCAGTGAGACCCGCCTGCCTGACCAGCGCGTGATCTATCAGATGAACAAGCAGTATCTCAGCGTGGGTGGGGATGGCGAAGCGGGCTACATCATGCGGCGGCGCGCCGAATCACTGGTGCGCGAGCTGGGGATGGAGGATTACCGGATCGAGCGCTTTGAGGAAGCCGTGGATAACCGTATCCTGCTGCCGCGCCGCACGGCCTACGCCGAGATCCGGATGATCCCGGCGAAGGCCGTAGGCGGATAGCGCAGCGGCTTAAAGCGGCTCGTCAGTACCAATGGCGACCGAATTGAAGCCAGCATCCACATACATGATCTCGGCCGAGATGCCCGAGGCCAGATCGGAACACAGGAAGGCCGCGGCGTTGCCGACTTCATCGATGGTCACATTGCGACGCAGCGGCGCATTGTGTTCATTGAAGGTCAGCAGCTTGCCAAAGTTGCCAATGCCAGAGGCCGCCAGGGTACGGATCGGTCCGGCCGAGATGGCATTCACACGGGTTCCTTCCGGGCCCAGTGCATTGGCCATGTAACGGACCGAAGCCTCCAGGCTGGCCTTTGCAAGGCCCATCACGTTGTAGTTGGGCAGGGTGCGGACCGCGCCGAGATAGGAGAGGGTCAGCAGCGAACCATTGCGCCCCTTCATCAGCGGGCGAGCGGCTTTGGCGAGCGCCGCGAAGCTGTAACTGCTCACTTCGTGAGCGGTACGGAATGCCTCACGCGAAAACCCTTCAAGGAAGTCTCCCTTGAGGGCCTCTGCTGGTGCAAAGGCCAGCGAGTGCACGATGCCATCCAGTCCGTCCCAATGTTGGGCGATTGAGTCGAACAGGGCAGTGATCTGCTCGTCGTACTGCACATCGCACAGGAATACTCGTTCGCTGTCGAACTCACGCGCCATTTCTGTCACGCGATGCAGGAAACGCTCGTGCTGGTAAGTGAAAGCGAGTTCAGCGCCTTCGCGATGCATGGCTTTTGCCACGCCGTACGCAATCGAGCGATTGCTCAGCAACCCACAAATGAGGATGCGCTTGCCTGCGAGAAAACCCATTTCCGTTCCCCGGTAATTTTGATTGTGGCGCGATTATAGCCATTCGCCCCGCATGGTTTCCTGGGGACTGGCTGTGCGCGGCAGGGCGCCGCGCAAAGTCGCGGGCTCCGCCCCTTACCTGCTGGTAGGGGTCGGAGCCCGGAGGCAGGCTTACTCGACCTTGGCCTTGGCCATCAGGCTGTTGATGTACTTGGAGAGCGCTTGCTGCTCGAGACCCTGCCGCAGATTGCCCTGGACTTCCTCGTACTTGGGCGGCACGGCCTGACGGGAATCCTCCAGCTTCACTACGTGATAACCGAAGTTGGACTGCACCGGCAGGGCGTGGAACTTACCCTTTTCCAGCTTGGCCAGCGCTTCGCCCATAGCCGGCGGCAGACCGGCGGGGGCCACCCAGCCGATATCACCGCCATTGTCCTTGGAGCCAGCATCAACTGACTCCTTGGCCAGGTCTTCAAACTTTGCGCCACTCTGCAGCTTGGCAATGATGGCCTTGGCGGCCTCTTCCTTTTCGACCTGGATGTGACGGACCTTGTATTCGGTGCCGCTCATTTCCTTGACGCGACGGTCATACTCGGCGCGTACGCTGGCATCCGAAACCGGGTTGGCTTTCATCCAGTTGTTGATGAAGCCGCCAACTAGGATGCCCTGGCGCGCCACATCCATGCGCGCGATCACTTCCGGCTTCTTGTCGAGGCCGCTTTTCTTGGCTTCCTGGGCAAGCAGCTCGCGGCGGATCAGTTCATCCTTGACGGCCTTGCGCAGTTCCTCGTTGTTGGGCGCGCCCTGGGCCACCTGTTCGGCGATCATGAGCTCACCAATTGAGGCCGGGATCGTGACCCCATTGACCTTGGCAAAGGGCTTCTGCGCTTGAGCCTGGACGACGCCGGCGGCAAGAAGAAGGGAGAGGGCAACACAACTCAGCTTCGCGGACATGGTATTTCCTGGTGAGGATTGCGGTTTGAAAATGGACGAAGCTCAGGCTTGCGTGGCTTCTTCCGGGGTCTGGGCAAGAATGCTCAGGGCGTGGATGCGAGTCTGCATCAGCTCGCCCAGAGCGGCATAAATCAAGCGGTGGCGTGCCAGCGTTGGTTTGCCGGCAAAGCAGGTAGCCACGATTCGCAATTCGAAATGGCCGCCGCCGCTACGTGCGCCGGCGTGGCCAGCATGGCGATGGCTCTCGTCTTCAAGTTCTATCAGTAGCGGCTCGAGTGCAGCAAGGCGCTGGCGGATTTCTTCGGTAAGGTCCATTTCAGGCTTGGGATTCTTCCTTGGGGTCGCTCTTGATGAAACGCGCCAGATACAGGCCCTGAGCCAGGGCAAAGAGGAGCGTCAGGCCCATGCTGCCAAAGAGCTTGAAATTGAACCAGACGTTCTCGGAGAAGTTATAGGCAATCGCCAGATTCAGGCAGCCCATGCCAAGGAAGAACAGCACCCAAGCGAGGTTCAGGCGATGCCAAGCCTGTTCATTCAGGCTGATGCCTTCTCCGATGAGTGCTTGGATAAGATTCTTGCGGAAGAAGCGGGCACTGATGAAAAAGCCGCTGCCCATCAACCAGTAAACGATGCTGAACTTCCACTTGATGAAGGCAGGGTCGTGGAACCATACCGTGGCGCCGCCAAAGATGACGGCCGCCGCCATGCTGACCCACAGGATTTTACTGACAGTCTGCCGCCGCACCAGCAGCCAGCCGATCTGTGCGGCAATTGCCAGTACGACGACAACCGTGGCTAGCACGGTTGGCGCTTCGGTTGGCCCGACCACGCCACCGGAAACCATGAAGCCGAACCACTCGGTCGCCTTTTGCGCGGCCAGCTCCTTGTTGGCTCTGGCGTACTGAAAGGCGGCGTAAAAGAGGGCGACCGGGAAAAAATCGAAAAATAGTTTCATGTGGCGCAGGATTATAAACGAGGGACTGATGTTTGAAGCCTCCTCCGGTGGGAAGTTCAGTCTGCAGGCAGGTGCAGACTGGCGCGTAGCCCGCCTCCCGGGCGCGGAAGCAGCGCCAGATGGCCACCATGCAGGCGCGCCACACGTTCTACGATGGCCAGCCCCAGACCGGAGCCGCCAGCATTACTGCGTGCGGCTTCCAGGCGGGTGAAGGGGCGTTTGAGGCGCTCAACCTCTGCGGGTGGAATGCCGGGGCCGCGGTCAGCCACTTCCAGCACCACCTCACGTCCCTCGCGGCGCAGACTGATATCCAGTGGAGATTCGTTGCCCGCGTAACGCGTGGCATTGTCGATCAGGTTGGATGTCGCGCGGCGGATCGATTGCGGCCGCAGCGGCAGTACGATCTCTGGCTGAATATCGGCCTGGATCTTCACGCCGCGCAGACGGCAGGCCTGCAGCAGCTCAGCGAGCAGGGAGGAGAGGTCCTGTGAGAGCGGGCTCTCCGCCTGCTGATCGCGGGCGAAATCGAGGAACTGGTTGATGATGCGGTCCATTTCTTCAATGTCGCAGCTCATCGCAGCGAGATCCTCGGCTTGGGCGCCCGATAGCTCCAGGCCAAGACGCAGGCGCGCCAGCGGTGTGCGCAAGTCGTGGGAGACGCCAGCGAGGATCAGGGCACGGTCTGACTCGATGCGTTGCAGATCCTGCGACATCTGATTGAATGTTGTGGCCAACGTGGCGAGCTCAAGCGGCCCGCGCGTATCCAGTGGTGGCGGGTGTTCGCCGCGGCCGAGTATCTGAGCGGCTTCCTGCAAGGCACGCAGCGGCCGGTTGATACCAACCACCAGCAACCAGGCGCCGAGCAAGGAACCGATGACGGCGATTGCGCTCCAGGCCAGCCAATGCGTCGGCAGCAGGCGCTCAACGCGTTCGGCGGGCAGTCTGAGCCAGTATTCGTCGTCCGGCACCCGGTCATCGAGGCGAAAGCTCACGAAGAAGCCGCTTTCTCCATGCAGATTACCGGTGAAGCGGGTGTGCTCACCCAAGCGCTGGCGCACCTGCTCCTGCACGATTGCCATCTGTTGGCCGTGGGTGAACGGTAGCAGCGGGTCGTCTGTCTCGGCCGGGAGAATAGCCATGCCTTCTCGCGCTTCGAGCTCGCGCAGCAATTCGAGGCGCTGGTTGCTGTCCGCCGCCAGCAGGGCGGAGCGGCTCAGGTTGATCACGCTGACCACGAGCTGGGCGATCTGGCGCGTGCGTGGTTCCTGTGCGTATTCGCGGTAGATCTGGAACCACATGACAAAGGAGGCGCCCAGCAGTAGCACAATCAACAGAAAACTGCGCCACAGCAGGGAGTGTGGCCAGGGTAGGCGCATCAGCTAGCCTCACCGTCCGGCACGAAAACATAGCCAAAGCCCCATACAGTTTGCAGGTAGCGTGGTTTGGCCGGATCCTCCTCGAGCAGTTTGCGCAGGCGCGAGACCTGTACGTCGATGGAGCGATCAAAGGCATCGTATTCGCGGCCGCGCGCAAGCTCCATCAGGCGATCACGCGACAGAGGCTGGCGCGGATGCTGCAGAAGTACCTTGAGCAGGGCGAATTCGCCGGTGGTCAGGGTCACTTCCTTGCCTACACGCAGCAGGCGGCGTGTGCCCAGATCAATTTCGATCAGGCCAAAACGCACCATGCTACCCGCCTCGGCCGGTGCGCCTGGCAGCACGCGCGGGCGGCGGCGCAGTACAGCATGGATGCGGGCAACCAGTTCGCGTGGGTTGAAGGGCTTGGGCAGGTAGTCGTCGGCGCCGAGTTCAAGGCCGATGATGCGATCAACCTCGTCACCACGGGCAGTGAGCATCACGATCGGCAGCTCGTTCCCCGGCACCGAGTTACCGGCGCGCAGCCGTCGGCAGATCGATAATCCGTCCTCACCGGGTAGCATCAGGTCCAGCACCAGCAAATCGAAATGTTCGCGGGCGAGCGTCCGGTCCATCTGCTGGGCATCCGCTACTGCCTTGACGCTGAAGCCCTGTTCGTCGAGATAGCGTTCGAGCAGATTGCGCAGGCGAGCGTCGTCATCGACGACGAGAATGCGGTGGCGTTCGGTATTCATGGTCTGCATCGTATGCGCTCGGCGTGAGCCTGTCAGCTTCCCGGTCGCAGCAATCGTGAGCAAATGTTGGTTTTTGCTCTGTCTGAAACATGTGCTTACATCTTGCGCTGATCGCCCGGCGGAAGGCGGCGATAATTCAGACATGTACCGCTCTTGGTGCCTGCGCAAGTGTGAGCTGATTGTGAAAATTTTCTGCCCAACTCTCTTTCTGCTGTGCATCTGCATCTGCCCGCCGGCGCTGCAGGCAGAGTCGTTGCTGCGCGTAGCCGGGCAGTCAGCCCCCTTGTCGCAGCCGGGCTTCAATGCCGAAGAGCGGCTACTGCGCCGGGAGCGGATGCGGGCGATTCGCCAGGCCTTGATTGAGCAACGCCAAGTGGATGAGGCTGCCGGCAAGCCCGCTCTGGCACCCACGATGGATCATCCGCCGGGGCAGGGCTTCGGGCGCGCGGACGGGATGGGTAATGGTCCTGGGCGCGGTCTGCGGCAATTGCCGCCTGAAGAGCGGGAGCGCTTGCGCCGTGAAATGCGTGAAGCTGTGCGGGAACGGCGGCGTCCCTGAGGCTGGCAGGCTGTGCTGCGTTAGAATGGCGGCGCAATGAAAATCCTCGCCTTGGAAACCTCTACCGAGCTTGCCTCGATCGCCCTGAGCCTTGATGGCCAGATCATCCAGACCCGCCTGAGCAGCCCCCCTGCGCATTCCGCCACCCTTCTGCCCGAGATTCGCCAACTGCTTGCCGGGCAGGGCCTGGCACTGACGGCGCTGGATGGAATTGCCTGCGGTATCGGGCCCGGGGCGTTTACTGGTGTCCGGTTGGCTTGCAGCGTGGCCCAGGGCCTCGCTCTGGGCACCGATCTTGTGGTTCACCCTGTATGCAGCCTGCTGGCGCTGGCTGAAGCGATGAACGCGCGTGAGGTGTACTGCGCCATGGATGCGCGTATGGGCGAAGTCTATGTCGCTGCGTATAGGCGCGAGGCCACTGGCTGGGTGGAAGTGATCACGCCTTGCTGCGTAGCGCCAGATGCTGCTCCGCTGGTGCCGGAGGGGTGCTGGCTGGGCGCTGGTAATGCTTTTGCTGCCTATCCTGCCCTGGGGGAACACCTGCAGAGCCGGGTCCGCGTGCCGGACGTGGCCTGTGTGCCGGATGCAGCCTCCATTGCACGTTTGGCCGGTCAGATCCCGGGTGTGGATCCAGCCCTGGTTGCGCCGCTGTATGTGCGTGATCGCGTAGCTCAGACAGTGGCCGAGCGGCTGGCAAACGGGGGCAGGGCATGAGGCCCGATCCGCACCTGCAGTTCCTGCCGATGCAGGAAGCCGATCTGGTTGAAGTGGCTGACTGTGAGGTTGAGGCGACTGAGCATCCGTGGTCTTTGCAGAATTTTAGGGATGCCCTGCACGCTGGCAATTCCTGCTGGGTCATGCGCTCAGGCGGAGTCTTGCTGGCGCAGGGGGTAATGATGCGGGTGCTCGATGAGGCTCACTTGCTGATCATCAGCGTCAGTCCGGCCTGGCAAGGCATGGGTCTCGGACGCCAGCTTCTCGATCATCTATGCCTGTGCGCGGCGGAGCAGGGGGCGCGCGAAATGTTTCTTGAAGTGCGCCCATCCAACCTCCATGCCCTGGCGCTTTATGGCAAGCGCGGTTTTGCCGAGATTGGCAGGCGCAAGGCCTACTATCCAGCACAGAACGGGCAGCGCGAAGACGCTTTGGTCATGAGGCTGGAACTATGAACCAACGCAATGAGCAGATGTTGGCTGAAATGGGCATTAAGCCGCAATGGCGCCTGCGTGCCCGGGAGGCTCAGGAGGAACAGCCCCTGCCGGTCGAGGCTGCTCCGGTTGTCGCAGTAGTGGCGCCGCTTGAGGAGCCTGCTCGTCCCGCGCCAGCCCTCCAGATCTCGAATCCTGTTGCGGCCGAGGAGCTGCCCGCTGCGCAGCAGGATGCGGTCGCCTCAATGGATTGGGATACGCTTGAAACCAGCATCCGCGAGTGTCGCCGTTGTGCGCTGTGTGAGCGTCGCAAACAGGCCGTGCCGGGGGTGGGAGATCGTCAGGCTGACTGGCTCTTCGTGGGTGAAGGCCCAGGGGCAGACGAGGACGAACAGGGTGAGCCTTTTGTTGGCCAGGCGGGCAAACTGCTTGATGCAATGCTCGGTTCTGCCGGACTGAAGCGTGGTGAGAAGGTCTATATCGCCAATGCGGTGAAATGCCGCCCGCCCAACAATCGCACGCCGGAAGCGAGCGAAGCGGCGAGTTGTCTGCCCTATCTGGCACGCCAGATCGAGTTGGTTCGCCCGAGGCTGATCGTGGCACTCGGCCGCCCAGCCGCACAAACGCTGCTGGGGCAGGAAATCAAGATCGGGGCTGCACGAGGCAAGCTTTTTGAGCGAGAGGGCGTACCGGTCGTGGTGACCTATCACCCGGCCTACTTGTTACGTAATCCGGCGGATAAGGCGCGCGCCTGGGAAGATCTGTGTTTTGCGCTGGACCGCATGGCAGAACTCCAGCGCTGATATAGCTCAATGGCAGCGGTCGTCGAGCAGCGCGACTGAATCATAGGCGCGCTGATTGGCGTCGTGTCTGCGCTTGACGATATACATCGAAGCTGCCACGAAACCAGCAAAGAGCAAGATCACGATATTGACTGACAGCCCGGAGTAGAGCAGCAGGGAATACAGACCGGTCATGGCGAGAATACTCAGGTTCTCGTTGAAGTTCTGCACTGCGATCGAATGGCCTGCGCCCATCAGCACATGGCCACGATGCTGCAGCAGGGCGTTCATCGGCACTACGAAGAAGCCGGCCAGACCGCCCACTGCCACCATCAGCACCATGGCTAGAGGTACGCTGTGAATGAACACCATGAACATGATCGTGATCGCCATGGCGATGCCCATCGGGATGACCCGGGGGGAGCGGCGCAAGGTGATGAATTTGGCGGCCAAAACTGAGCCGATCGCCACACCTAGTGCCACCACGCCCTGCATATTGGTGGCTTGAGAGAGCTTGAGTTCCAGATTGGCGCGCGCCCAGTCCAGTACGATGAATTGAAGCGTGGCACCAGCCCCCCAGAACAGGGTGGTGACGGCCAGCGAAATCTGCCCCAGTTTGTCGCGCCAGAGCAGGCTGTTGCAGTGCCAGAACTCATGCAGCAGGTACAGCGGATTGTTGCTCAGTGGTTTGTGATCCACTCCAGTATCCGGTACATACATGTTGAAAATGGCCGCAACCAGATACAGGCTGCCGATCAGCAAGATCGAGAGGTCGACGGCTGTATTGAAGATCGGGCCCATGGCCGGGATATGAAAACTTTCGACCCAGCCCAGCAGTGCGGGGTGGATCAGGAGGCCGCCCAGCAAGGTGCCCAGGATGATTGCTCCTACGGTAAGCCCCTCGATCCAGCCGTTTGCCGCAACCAGCTTGGCTGGCGGCAGCATCTCGGTAAGGATGCCGTACTTGGCCGGAGAGTAGGCTGCTGCGCCTAAGCCCACCAGCGCGTAGGCCAGCAGTGGGTGGACGTCCAGGAACATCAGGGCGCAGCCCGCAATCTTGATCGTGTTGCTGAACAGCATCACGCGCCACTTGGGCATTGAGTCGGCAAAGGCGCCAACAAAGGCAGCCAGGAAAACATAGGAGAGGGTGAAGAAGAACTTCAGCAGGGGAATCTGTTCTGCCGGGGCCTTCATTTCGACCAGCAGCGCGATGGCTGCGATCAGCAATGCGTTGTCTGCCAGCGCCGAGAAAAACTGCGCGGCCATGACAATGTAGAAGCCCAAACCCATGAAAGTCCTTCTGAGATCCGCTGACCGCTCGGGCAGCCGAGCGGCGTTTATACCACAGTCACCCGACCTGCCTTTGCGTTGCACACAACAGCGGAAAATGTTGCGCAACAGCAATCGACGCTGAGGGGCTCTGCGCGTAGAATGATAAAGCGCATTTATCTTGGGGAATGTGATGGCTGATCGCAGACTGCAGGTGTTCCACGCCGTTGCCAAACACGGCTCTTTTACGCGGGCCGCGGAAACGCTTTACATGACGCAACCGGCGGTAACCTTCCAGATCAAGCAACTGGAGGAGCAATTCAACACCCGCCTGCTTGATCGTGGTCACGGACGCGTTACGCTCACACCTGCCGGCGAGATCGTGTTTGCCTACGCCGAACGGATTCTGGGTCTCTCCGATGAAATGGAAACCCGTATCGCGGAGCTCACCGATGAGCTTACCGGCGTGCTGACCATCGGCTGCAGCCAGACCATTGCTGGCTACTGGCTGCCACGATTGCTGGAAAACTTCATCCGCAAGCATCCACGGGTGATTCCGCGTGTGTTCGTGGCCAACTCCGAAAACATCGAAAACCGGGTGGCTGCGCATGAGCTGGATGTGGGACTGGTAGAGAAGCAGTCCGAAGATCCGACCCTTGAATGCACCCTAGCCTGTCAGGATGAGTTGCTGGTCATCGTAGCGCATGGACATGAGCTGGCCTCCGCTTCGTCGATTAAGGCTGCAGACCTGCAGGGGCGTCCCTTTGTGGATCGCGATCCGGGCGCTGCCATCCGCGCTCTGGCCGAGGATTTCTTCCGCCGCAATGGTGTGCCGCCCGAGACGCTTAACCGGCGTGGTGAGCTTGGATCGCTGCCTTCCATTCTGCACCTTGTGAAGCAGGGCTTTGGCTTTGCCATCATCGCCAAGGCGGCTTTGAACGACTACAACAACCGGGGTCTGGTCGGTATCTCGCTGGAGCCGCGGCTGTACTCCTCGCTCAACGTGTTGGTGCCCAAGGATCGCTTCCGCGCGCGGCTGCACTCGACCTTTGCCGAGTTTGCGGTGAGCATGTTTACCAATATGGAACGGGGTGATGCCATGCCTTCCGGCATCGTCATCCCCGGCAGTCAAGACAGCTCGAATTCATGACCCGGCCGATCCTGGCGCGGATCGATACGGCCGCATTCCGTCATAACTATCTGGTGGCGAAACGCCACGCTGGTGCAGCGCGTGCCTGGGCCGTCGTCAAGGCCAATGCCTATGGTCACGGACTCTTGCCTTGCGCCGAAGCCGTGCGCGATGTGGCCGATGGTTTCGCGCTGCTGGAGATCAGTGAAGCGCTGGGCCTGCGCGCAGCCGGTTTCACGCAGCCGATCCTGATGCTTGAAGGCTTCTTCGCTGAAGATGATCTGCGCCTCGCTGCCGCGCACGACATCAGCGTGGTGATCCACAGCCAGGCGCAACTCGCGCTGCTTGAGTTACTTGAGCTGGAGCGTCCGCTGAATGTAGGCCTGAAATTCAATACGGGCATGAATCGGCTAGGCTTCCTGCCGCAACAGGCACCGGCACTGCTGGCACGTTTGCGGGCCAGCGGCAAGGTTGGCCAGATCACCTTGATGACGCATTTTGCCAATGCCGACGACACGGGCATTGCAGCCCAGCTCGCCTGTTTTGAGGGCATTGCTGCGGATAGCGGTTTGCCATGCAGCGTGGCTAATTCGGCGGCCTTGCTGCGTTTTCCGCAAGCGCAGCGCGATTGGGTGCGTCCGGGGATCATGCTTTATGGGGGCTCACCGATGCCCGACCTGAACACCGCTGCGGCCCTTGGATTGCGCCCGGTGATGAGTCTGGCCAGCCGCATCATCGGGGTGCAGAGCCTTCAGCCCGGTGAAAGCGTGGGCTATGGTTCGCTTTTCCGTGCAGAACGTCCGACCCGGGTTGGTGTTGTGGCCTGCGGTTATGCCGACGGCTATCCGCGCCATGCTCCCAGCGGTACGCCGATTCTGGTTAATGGTCAGCGCAGCCGTACGCTCGGCCGTGTTTCGATGGACATGCTGGCCTGCGAGCTTACGGATCTGGCCGCTGACGTCGGCAGCAGCGTGACGCTGTGGGGCGAGGGTTTGGCGGCTGACGAGGTGGCCAGCGCCGCCGGCACCGTGAGTTACGAACTGTTCTGCGCACTTGCCCCGCGTGTGCCGGTGGTGCTGGGCTGATGGCCAAGGCCAAAACGGTCTATATCTGTAGCGAGTGCGGCGGCCAAAGCCCTAAATGGCAGGGCCAGTGTCCGGCCTGTGGGCAGTGGAATACGCTGGTCGAAGGGATGGCAGAAGCCGCGCCGGCCGGCTCGCGTTTTGCAGCGCTTGCTGCCGGGGCCGGCAAACTGCAGAAACTCTCCGAGATTGATCCGCGTGAATCGCCGCGCCAGAGCACCGGCATCGATGAGCTCGATCGCGTGCTGGGCGGTGGGCTGGTACCGGGCATGGTGGTGCTGATCGGTGGTGATCCTGGTATCGGCAAGTCGACGCTATTGTTGCAGGCACTGGCCAGTCTGGGGCCCAAGCAGAAAGTTCTTTATGTCAGTGGCGAGGAGTCTGCCGAGCAGATCGCCCTGCGCGCCCACCGCCTGCAGCTGGAAGCCGGGGATATGCCGCTGCTGCCGGAAATCTCGCTGGAAAAGATCCTGCCGACGCTGCGCGAGACCAAACCCGACGTGGTGGTGATCGATTCGATCCAGACCATGTATTCCGAAGTGCTGCAATCTGCGCCCGGTTCCGTAGCTCAGGTGCGCGAATGTGCTGCCCAGCTGACGCGTCACGCCAAGGCCTGCGGCATGGCCATGGTGCTGGTTGGGCACGTGACCAAGGACGGAGCATTGGCCGGCCCGCGTGTACTGGAGCACATCGTTGATACCGTGCTGTATTTCGAGGGAGATACCCACTCCAGCTTCCGTCTCGTGCGGGCCATCAAGAATCGCTTTGGCGCGGTGAACGAGCTCGGGGTGTTCGCCATGACTGACAAGGGGCTGCGCGGCGTCAGCAACCCCTCCGCGCTGTTCCTTTCACAGCACGCGCAGCCGGTGCCGGGCTCTTGCGTGCTGGTCACCCAGGAAGGTACCCGCCCTTTGCTGGTAGAGATCCAGGCGTTGGTCGATTCGGCTTTTGGCAATCCGCGCCGGCTCTCTGTCGGCCTTGAGCAGAACCGCTTGGCTATGCTGCTGGCTGTGCTGCATCGTCATGCAGGTATCCAGTGTGCAGATCAGGATGTCTTCATTAATGCAGTGGGCGGCGTGAAGATCGCCGAGCCTGCAGCTGATCTGGCGGTATCACTGGCAATTGTCTCTTCGCTGACGGGGCGAGCGCTGCCCCCGCGCCTGATCGTGTTTGGTGAAGTGGGCCTCGCGGGCGAGATCCGACCTGCGCCACGGGGGCAGGAGCGGCTCAAGGAAGCAGCCAAGCTGGGCTTCGAACTGGCCCTTATTCCTGCGGCCAACGCGCCCAAACAGGCGATAGCTGGCATGCGGGTGATTGCGGTCGAACGGATCGAGGAAGCGTTTTCCGCTTTGCGTGAACTCTGAACTTGTTTGTGGTGCAGGCGGCGAGTAAGCTCGCGCCGCGTGAAATATCCGGATTGACACGGGGGAATACTGAACATGAAAAAGAAGTGGCTGATCGGCAACTGGAAGATGCACGGCAACCTTGCTGCCAACAAGGCGCTCATCGCGAGCATCCGTGCCGAGTTGCCCGAGCTGGACGAGGGCGCCGAAATGGTCGTCTGCCCGGCCTTCCCCTATCTGTATCAACTGGCTGAGCTAACGCGCGGCACCGGTATTGGTGTTGGCGTGCAGAACGTTTCCGACCACCTGCAAGGCGCCTATACCGGTGAAACCTCGCCGCTGATGGTCAAAGAACTTGGTGGCAGCTTCGCGATCATTGGCCACTCCGAGCGACGCCAGTACCAGGGAGAGAATGATGGTCTGATGGGCCGCAAGGCACTGGCGGCTATCGATGCAGGTCTGATTCCGGTCATCTGCGTCGGTGAAACAGCTGAAGAGCGCGACACGGGCCGCACTCATGACGTTCTGGCTCGCCAGCTCGATGCTGCCTTTGGCTACATTCGCACCGCTCATGACAAGATCGTGTTGGCTTACGAGCCGCGCTGGGCTATCGGTACCGGTATTGCCGCCACGCCCGAGATCATCCAGGCCGAGCATGAGTTTCTGCGCCATCGCGTTGCGATTCGCGACAAGGATTTCGCTGCGCGTCTGCCGATCATTTACGGTGGCAGCGTGAAGTCTGCTAACGCCGTGTCGATTTTCTCGATGCCGGATGTGGATGGCGGCCTGATCGGTTCGGCAGCGCTGAATGCCACAGAGTTCGTGAGCATTTACCGCGAGCTTCTGAGCGTGGTGTCTGCCGCCGAATGAGACAGATTTTCCTCGATACCGAAACCACCGGCCTGGATTGGCGCAGCGGCGCCGATCGGGTGGTGGAAATCGGTTGCGTGGAAATGGAAGACCGGCGCCTGACCGGTCGCACTTACCACGTCTATCTGAATCCGGAGCGTGATGTCGGTGACTCCGAGCGCATTCACGGCCTGTCGGACGCCTTTCTCGCTGACAAGCCACTCTATGCTGCAATCGCTGCTGAATTCGAGGCGTTTGTAGCTGGCGCAGAACTGATCATTCACAACGCCAGTTTCGATATCGGCTTCCTGAACATGGAGCAGGAGCGGCTGCGGCGTACCAAGGTGAGCGTGTTGTGTCCGCAGGTGATCGATACGGTGAAGGTCGCCAAGGAAATGTTCCCGGGCAAGAAAGCCTCACTAGATGCGCTGTGCGATCGTTATGCGATCAACAACGCGCACCGTACCTTGCACGGCGCCTTGCTTGACGCGGAGTTGCTGGCCGAGGTTTACCTGGCCATGACGCGTGGCCAAGAGAGCCTCACCATCGGTCTGGATGATGCTCCGACGACTACTGCCAGCAGTCTTGTGCTGGGCGGCGAGCGGCGACCGCTGCGGGTGCTGCGTGCCAGCGATCTTGAAGTGGCTGAGCATGAGAAAGTGCTTGCCGATATCGGCAAGAAGGGCCCCTGCCTGTGGTTGCCACCGCAGGAGGCCGTACCTTCCACCTGATCAGATTCGCCAGATCCGCTCTGGGTTGATCTGCACCTTGACCTGATCGCGCGGGATTACGGTTGCGATGTCATAAGGCTTGCGCGAGGTGTTGCGCTGGATCGGATCAATATAGGACGTGCCTTGCGGACTGATCAGGCTCAGCACTTCCGGTGTGTTGGCCCCGGCTCCGCGTCGGATGACCAGCGCCAACTCGCCGTTGGTGAGCGTGACGAAAGTGCCAGGCGGGAAGATGCCGATCTCCTTGATCAGTACCGCCACATAGCGATTCGTTGTTCCTTTGTCTGAGCCCAGGTACAGCGAGCGAGCGGCTTCCTGCGGGGTGACGGGTTTGCGCGCTGCGCGCGGACTGACCTTGGCAGAAAATATATCCGTGGTCTGGATCAGCAGCGCTTCTTCGCAGGGCGCCACGATCCCGAAGGGGTAGCCGCCACCGCCATTGAGTTCGTGATGCTCCAGAACCGCATGCAACCAGATCGGATCCTTGACGCCAGCAGACTGTAGCATTTCGTGGGCCAGTTTGGGGTGGCGCTGAATTTCCTGGCGCTGAGCTGTAGAGGGGGCGATGCGCTGATGACACAGCTTCATCTGCAGCTCAATCATGGCCAGATTCTGGGTGAGGGCGGCACAGATCAGGCTTATTCGCCGGTCAGGCAGCCACTCCAAGCGCGCTGCGACCAGTTCGCTAAGGACCGCCACATGCACGCTGTGAATGATCGGATAGCGCCGCTGGTTGGTCAGGATGATGGCTGCGAGGGCAATGTCCGGGCTACGCCGGGCGAGCTCCTGGATCAGCTTGGCCAAGCCGGAGATCTGCTCGCAAAAATCCTTTTCCAAGCGAATATCGCGCAGCAGCACCTCCAGTTCATCAATGATGCTGTCCCAGACGCGGAAGGGGTTGTAGCCCTTGTTGTCATCTGTGGAGCGCTGCGGGCTCAGTACCAGTTCATCCACGTACAGGCCACGCGCCATCAGCACTTCGCGCTGGGATTCGCGAGAGATGCGAAAGCCCTTGCAGAGCAGTAGTTGCCCAGATTCGTCATAGACGTCCCAGGGGAGGTCTTCGTTGATCAGTAACTGGCGGGCGTGGATGCGGTGCTTGGGCATGATTTCCGGATTCCGGTTATTACCGGATTAACGTGATCCTGCAAGGCAAACTTGAACCCAGTATAAAGCCCAGCGAAGCGCGCCCCGATATGGAAAAATGCGTGCCTCGTTTCATTCTTGCCAAGTCGCCATGAGCCAGAAGCAGTACGACGAATCTTCCTTCCGTGTCCTCAAGGGGCTGGAGCCGGTGCGCGAGCGTCCCGGCATGTATACCCGCACCGATTCGCCCTGCCACATGATCCAGGAGGTCATCGACAACGCGGCTGATGAGGCGCTGGGTGGTTTTGCCAAGAACATTCATGTGCTGGTGCTGCGCGATGGCTCGATCACTGTGACCGATGACGGCCGCGGTATCCCGGTTGGCCTTCATCCTGAGGAGAAAATCCCGGTCGTGGTGCTGGCTTATACGGCGCTGCACGCGGGGGGGAAGTTCGACAAGAAGTCCGGCAATTCAGCCTATGCTTTCTCAGGCGGCCTGCATGGCGTAGGCGTGGCTGTGACTACCGCCTTGTCGCTGCGTGTGGAAGTCGAAGTGCGCCGCGAGGGCAAGATCTATCAGATCACCTTTGCTGATGGCGGGCGTGAGATCGGCCAGATTGTCGAAGCCGGCAGCTGTGGCCGCCAGACGGGCACTCGCGTCAAGGTCTGGCCTGACGGCAAGTACTTCGACTCCCCCAAGGTGCCGATGAATGAACTGGAACGTCTCTTGCGCTCCAAGGCGGTGCTCTTGCCGGGGGTGCGCGTCTATCTGGAAATTGAGCAGGCTGACGGTTCTTTCATCAAACAGGATTGGCGCTACCAGGAAGGCTTGCCGGGCTATCTACGCGAGATGATGGTTGGTGCCGAATCGGTTGCACCGATCTACTCGGCTGAGAAATACGCCGGCGAGGACGAAGATTTCGCCATAGGCGAAGGCGCTGCCTGGGCTTTTGGCTGGTTTGATGGCCAGCAACTGGGCGAGAGCTATGTCAACCTGATTCCCACCGTGGCCGGCGGCACCCACGAGTCCGGCTTGCGTGCCGGGGTGTTCGAGGCCGTGAAGAGCTTCATCGAGCATCACAGCCTGCTGCCCAAGGGCGTCAAGCTGCAGCAGGAAGACGTCTGCGGCAAGATGAGCTACGTGCTTTCTGCGCGCATTCTCGATCCGCAATTCCAGGGGCAGGTGAAGGAAAAGCTCAACAGTCGCGAAGCCGTGAAGTTGGTCTCCAGCATGCTGCTGCATCCCTTCGAAGCCTGGCTGAACCAGAACGTTGAACACGGCAAGGCGATTGCCGAAGTGGCGATCAAACAGGCGCAGTCGCGCCTGAAAGACGCGCAGAAGGTCGAGAAGAGGAAGAGCAGTGGTGTGGCCGTGCTGCCCGGCAAGCTCGCCGATTGCGAGTCCGAGAATATCGCTGACAACGAGCTGTATCTGGTCGAAGGCGACTCTGCCGGTGGCTCCGCCAAACTCGCTCGCGACCGCGAAACTCAGGCAATCTTGCCGCTGCGTGGCAAGGTTCAGAATGCTTGGGAAATTGATCCGAATCGCCTGTTCGCGAATGCAGAGATCCACGATGTATCCGTCGCTATCGGTGTTGATCCGCATACGCCCGAAGCCGCAGCTTCAGTGCTGACCAATCTGCGCTACGGTAAGGTCATCATCATGGCTGATGCTGACGTCGATGGCTCGCACATCCAGACCCTGTTGCTCACGCTTTTTCTGCGCCACTTTCCCAAGCTGGTCGAAGCCGGTCACGTCTACATCGCGCTGCCACCTTTGTACCGGATTGATGTGCCTGCGCAGGGCAAAAAGCGTCCGGCGCGCCGTTTTTATGCACTGGACGAACATGAACTGGTTTCTATCCGCGATCGCCTTGCCAAGGAGGGGTATCGCGCCGATCAATTGGAAGTCGGTCGGTTCAAGGGCTTGGGTGAAATGCAGCCGGCCCAACTCAAGGAAACGGCCATGGAGCCAGCCACTCGACGCGTACTGCCTGTCACCCTTGATGCGGGGGCTACGGCTGCGACCTCAAAGCTCTTCGATCTGTTGATGGGTAAGGGCGAAGCCTCGGGACGTCGGGCCTGGATGGAGCTCAAGGGCAACCTTGTCGAGGCGGACCTGTAATTCGTGTCTGCGCTAAACGCCATTCCCGCTGAATATGCAGGCCGTCGTTACCATGCGTACAACGACTGGGTGAAGCGCACACACGGCGGTCGTCTGCAGAAAATCAGTATCGACGCAGGTTTTACTTGCCCCAATCGCGATGGAGCATTGGGGCAGGGGGGGTGTAGCTTCTGCAACAACGAAGGATTCACGCCTTCCTATTTGCGCGAACAAGCTCTCGTAGTGGATCAGATTGATACCGGCCTAAGCTTCATGCGCCGGCGCTATCCGGAAACCAAGCAGTTTCTTGCATACTTTCAGGCTTACTCAAATACTTACGGCGATCTTGATCACCTCAAGGCGATTTATGCCGAAGCCTTGAATCATCCTGAAATAGGTGGCCTGGTCATTGGTACCCGGCCGGACTGTCTTCCTGATGAAGTGCTTGATCATCTGGCGTCGCTGGCCCGAAGCAAGACCATTGAACTGGAGATCGGCATAGAGTCTTGTTCGGACGCCGTGCTCGCCGAATGCCTACGTGGTCACGATTTTGCCTGTACCCAGGATGCCATTCGTCGCGCCGCAACGCGCGGTCTGTTCCTCACCGGCCACCTGCTCCTTGGTTTGCCGGGTGAAACGCGCGAAAGTCTGCTGGCGGGAGCCTGTCAATTGTCGCGTTTGCCACTCGATGCGTTGAAATTCCATCAGTTGCAGATCGTTCGTCATACTCGCTTGGCGATTCAGTACCAGCGTGCACCTGAGAGTGTTCCCCTGCTAGAGCCCGGACTTTATCTGGATCGTGTCATCGACATGCTGGAACTACTGCCGCCCTCAATCAAGGTTCAGCGCCTAGGGAGCGAAGTACCGCCCCGACTGCGCCTGTCGCCGGACTGGGGAATGCGTCTGTCTGCCTTTTCAAGGCGCCTGGATGCGCGCTTGGCGGAGCGTGAGACTTGGCAGGGGCGGTTGTTTTCGAAGTCCTTGGATGCCTGATCGGGCAAAGCGTTGTGGGAGAAAAAACCAAACAGTGCGGGAATCGGACAAAAAAATGCCGTTTGTAGGCCAGAGGGGCTACACAGCAGCAAACTTGGCTCTATACTCGGCCCTGCAGAAATGCACACCCAAATTTAACCGGAGATAACGCATGAACAAGACCGATCTGATCGCAGCGATTGCTGAGAAGACCAATCAGTCCAAGGTTGCCACGGGCGAGTTCCTGGATGCCGCTGTTGCCGTGATCGAAGAAACAGTTGCTTCTGGCGATTCTGTGACCCTGGTTGGCTTCGGCACTTTCAAGGCTGCTGCCCGTGCCGCTCGTGAAGGCAAGAACCCGAAGACCGGCGAGAAGATCAAGATCGCCGCGACCACCGTGCCGCGTTTCTCCGCTGGCGCTGGCTTCAAGGCCAAGGTTGCTACCAGCAAGGTCAAGAAGGCCGCCAAGAAGTAATCAGGCTTTCCGCGAATGCACAGACAGGGCGCCTGCGGGCGCCCTGTCTGTTTTTGCGCCTCCCGCAAGGCTCGGAGGCAGTGGCGAGTGTGATAGCATCGTGGGTTTGTTGGTTGTCTAGCCGGGCGCTGCCGCAACAAAAAGGTCTGGCCGACTTCGCGTCGGATTTACAGGCATCGCTGCAGCGCGCCCCTCCGTTCTGTTCCAAGGAAATTCTGCATGCAAACGAATGAAGTGACGCTGGGCGCGCTGGAGCGCCGTATCGACTTGGTTGTCAATCTGGCTGAAGTCGAAGCTCAGGTGGCCGCTCGTCTGAAGAATCTGGGCCGTACCGTGAAAATGGCCGGTTTCCGCCCGGGCAAAGTGCCGCTGAAGATGGTCGAGCAGTCCTATGGCCCACAAGTGCGCAACGAAGTGCTCGGCGATGCCGTGGAAGCAGCCTTCAGCAAGACCGTCCAGGAACAGAACTTGCGTGTTGCGGGTTATCCGAACATCGTACCGAAGGAAACTTCGGTTGAAGGCAAGATGGAATTCGTGGCGACCTTTGAAGTTTTTCCGGAAGTGGCTGTGGGTGATCTGGCTGCTAGCGAGATCGAGCGCCCGAGCCTTGCTGTTGGCGATGCTGAAGTGGATCGTACGATTGAAGTGCTGCGCAAACAGCGGACTACCTTTGTCAAGGCTGAGCGCGCCTCGCAAGAGGGAGATCGCGTGACGATAGATTTCACTGGCCGCAAGGATGGTGAGGTCTTTGAAGGCGGGCAGGCCAGCGACTTCCCCGTAGTGGTTGGCGGCGGGCAAATGCTGCCCGATTTTGACGCCGCACTGCGTGGCCTGAATGTGGGCGACAGCAAGACTTTCGACCTAACCTTCCCGGCTGAATATCACGCTGCAAACCTGGCTGGTCAAACCGTGCAGTTCGAAATCGCCCTGAAGGCTGTTGAAGCTCCGGTATTGCCGGAAGTCGACGCAACCTTTGCTCAGGCTTTGGGTGTGCCTAACGGCGATACTGCCAAGATGCGCGAAGAGATCAAGGCAAACCTTGAGCGCGAAGTTGCTCGCCGCATTCGTGCCCGCGTGCGTGATCAAGCGCTTGAAGTCCTCTCCAAGGCGTGTGCCTTCGATGTGCCGAAGGCTCTTGTCGATGGCGAGGCTGGCCGCATGGTTGAAGCTGCCAAGCGTGATCTGGTTCAGCGTGGTGTGGATGTGAAGAATGTGCCGGTGAGTAAGGACTGGTTTACCGAGCAAGCTTCGAACCGCGTCAAGCTTGGCCTGATTGTTGCTGAGGTTGTGGGCAAGAACAGCCTGAACGCTAAACCGGAACAGATTCGTGCGCGCGTTGACGATCTTGCGCAGACCTACGAAAAGCCGGAAGACGTGGTGCGCTGGTATTACTCCAAGCCCGAGCATCTGCGTGATATCGAAGATGCAGTGGTCGAAGATAACGTGGTCGAATGGGTGCTGGGCCAAGCGAAGGTGAGCGACAAGGGCTTTACTTTTGAAGAGTTGATGGAGCAAGCTCAGCAGGCCTGATGATGGTGGTGCCGGCGACCCTCGCCGGCACTTTTTGATGATGAAGATGGAGAGACGGCTTTGAAATTCTCAAGCACGCAGCATTCTGATTGGGATCCGGTTGGCCTCGGCCTGGTGCCGATGGTGGTGGAACAAAGCGGTCGTGGCGAGCGCTCCTACGACATCTACTCGCGCCTGCTCAAGGAGCGTGTAGTGTTTCTGGTTGGGCCGGTCAACGATGTGACTGCCAACCTGATCGTGGCGCAGCTTCTATTCCTGGAGTCCGAAAATCCGGATAAGGACATCTATTTCTACATCAACTCGCCAGGTGGCTCGGTTACCGCAGGTATGTCGATTTACGACACGATGCAGTTCATCAAGCCCAATGTCAGCACTCTGTGTATCGGACAGGCAGCGAGCATGGGAGCGTTTCTTCTGGCGGCAGGCGAAAAGGGTAAGCGTTTTTCGCTGCCCAATTCGCGGATCATGATTCACCAGCCTCTGGGCGGTTTTCAGGGGCAGGCCTCAGATATCGAGATCCATGCCCGGGAAATTCTGGCCTTGCGTGCCAAGCTTAATGACATGCTGGCACATCACACGGGTCAGTCGGTGGACCGGATCGAGAAGGATACGGATCGCGATAACTTCATGTCGGCTGCCGAGGCACAAGCCTATGGTCTGGTCGATAAGGTGCTCACCAGCCGCGCAGACGTGGCGGCGGCCTGATCACACACCCTTATTCTTGAAGGAAGGCTGAATATGACGGACAAAAAGTCTGGCAGCGAGAAGCTGCTCTACTGTTCGTTCTGCGGCAAAAGTCAGCACGAAGTCCGCAAGCTGATCGCAGGGCCCTCCGTATTCATCTGCGATGAGTGCATTGACCTGTGCAATGACATCATCCGCGATGAAATCGGCAGCGATGCATCTGCCCGCGTCGACAAGGGCGATCTGCCTACGCCGAAAGAAATCGCCACGATTCTCGATCAGTATGTGATCGGGCAGCGTGCCGCGAAGCGCATTCTTGCTGTGGCGGTGTACAACCATTACAAGCGGCTGCGTCATCAATCGCGTACGGCTGATGACGTGGAACTGGCCAAGAGCAACATCTTGCTGATCGGGCCGACCGGTTCGGGCAAGACTTTGCTCGCTCAGACGCTCGCCCGTCTGCTGAATGTTCCTTTCGTAATGGCTGATGCCACTACGCTAACTGAAGCGGGTTATGTCGGGGAAGATGTCGAAAACATCATCCAGAAACTGCTGCAGAAGTGTGACTACGATGTCGAGAAGGCTCAACAAGGCATTGTCTACATCGACGAAATCGACAAGATTTCGCGCAAATCCGACAATCCTTCGATCACGCGCGACGTTTCAGGCGAAGGCGTGCAACAAGCGCTGCTCAAGCTGATTGAAGGTACGGTGGCCTCGGTTCCTCCCCAGGGGGGGCGGAAGCACCCGAATCAGGATTTTGTTCAGGTCGACACGGCTAATATCCTGTTCATCTGCGGTGGAGCTTTCGACGGACTGGAAAAGGTTATTCGTAATCGTACCGAGACTGTCGGCATCGGTTTCGGTGCCGAAGTGCGCAGCAAGAATGACAGCAAGGTTTCTGAGACCCTCCGTCAGTGTGAGCCGGAAGATCTGATCAAGTTTGGTCTGATCCCTGAGTTCATTGGCCGCCTTCCGGTCGTGGCTACCCTTCAGGAATTGGATGAAGAAGCCCTGATTCAGATTCTGATCGAGCCAAAGAATGCCTTGGTCAAGCAGTACGCCAAGCTTTTCTCTATGGAAGGCGTGGAGCTTGAGGTGCGGCCTGCAGCGTTGCAAGCAATTGCACGTCGCGCGATCAAGCGCCGCGCGGGTGCCCGTGGTTTGCGTTCCATCCTGGAATCCGTCTTGCTCGAAATCATGTACGAGCTGCCGGGCATGGAGAATGTTGAGAAAGTGGTGGTCGATGAGAACACCATCGATACTGGCGCACAGCCGCTCCTGATTTATTCGGAGCAGGCCAAAGTTTCAGGCTCCAACTGAAAGCCGGGATTCTTGCCTTCAAGGCTTGAATCCCGCCAGACAGCCCCAATGTAGTTTGAGTGCGGTCCTCAGGAAAAGAACATGTCGAACAAGCCCGAACTCCCCCCCGAAGTCATTGAACTCCCTTTGCTGCCACTGCGTGACGTGGTGGTCTTCCCGCACATGGTGATCCCGCTCTTTGTGGGGCGCCCTAAGTCCATCAAGGCTCTCGAACTTGCCATGGAAGCAGGCAAGAGCATCCTGCTGGTGGCCCAGAAGTCTGCAGCCAAGGACGAGCCGTCGGCTGACGATCTCTACGACATCGGTTGTATTGCCAATATCCTTCAGATGCTCAAACTGCCGGACGGGACCGTGAAGGTCCTGGTCGAAGGTACGCAGCGTGCGCGTCTTGAGCGTGTAGAAGAGCAGAAGGCGCTGTTTGTGGCTGAAGTGAGCCCGATCAGCAACGATGAGCGCGGCTCGCATGAAGTTGAGGCGATGCGCCGCGCGATCATCAGTCAGTTCGATCAGTATGTGAAGCTGAACAAGAAGATCCCTCCTGAGATCCTGACTTCACTGGCAGGCATCGAAGAGGCTGGCCGTCTGGCCGATACCATTGCTGCACACCTGCCACTCAAGCTTGAGCAGAAACAGGCTGTGCTGGAACTTTTCAATGTCGGTGAGCGTCTTGAGCGCCTGCTGGGACAGCTGGAAACCGAGTTGGACATCCTTCAGGTGGAAAAGCGCATCCGTGGCCGTGTCAAACGCCAGATGGAGAAGAGTCAGCGTGAGTATTACCTGAACGAGCAGGTCAAGGCGATCCAGAAGGAGCTCGGCGAGGGCGAAGAAGGGGCTGATCTAGAAGAGCTTGAAAAGAAGATCAAGACGGCTGGCCTCTCCAAGGAAGCCTTGGCCAAGGCGCAAAGCGAGCTGAAAAAACTCAAGCTGATGTCGCCTATGTCGGCAGAAGCCACGGTCGTGCGCAACTTCATCGAAACGCTCACCGGCCTGCCATGGAAGAAAAAGTCCCGCATCAGCAAGGATCTGGCTGAAGCCCAGAAAGTCCTTGATACGGATCACTTCGGCCTCGACAAGGTCAAGGAACGTATCCTCGAATATTTGGCTGTGCAGCAGCGCGTGGACAAGCTCAAGGCGCCGATCTTGTGCCTGGTTGGGCCGCCCGGAGTGGGCAAGACCTCACTTGGTCAGTCTATTGCCAAGGCAACCAACCGCAAGTTCGTGCGTATGTCGCTTGGCGGCGTGCGGGACGAAGCCGAGATTCGCGGCCACCGCCGTACCTATATTGGTTCGATGCCGGGCAAGATCCTGCAGAACATGACCAAGGTGGCTGTGCGCAACCCGCTCTTCCTGCTCGACGAAGTTGACAAGATGGGCGCTGATTTCCGCGGCGATCCGTCTTCGGCACTGCTGGAGGTCCTGGACCCGGAGCAGAACTCGACTTTTGTCGATCACTACATTGAGGTTGAATACGACCTCTCCGAAGTGATGTTTGTAGCGACTGCCAACTCCTTCAATATTCCTGCCCCCTTGCTGGACCGGATGGAAATCATCCGTCTTTCGGGTTACACCGAGGATGAAAAAGTAAACATTGCCCAGCGTTATCTGCTGCCCAAGCAGATGAAGAACAACGGCGTGAAGCCCAACGAGCTGACGGTCACCGAAGAAGCTGTGCGCGACATCATCCGCTACTACACGCGTGAGGCCGGCGTGCGCAGCCTGGAGCGCGAAGTGTCCCGCATCTGCCGCAAGGTGGTGAAGGCGCTGGTGCTGAAGAAACGCGAGTCGAAGGTGATCGTCAATGCCAAGAATCTGGACAAATACCTTGGCGTGCGTCGCTACTCTTTCGGCATGGCCGAAAAGGAAAATCAGGTCGGTCAGGTGACCGGCCTGGCCTGGACTGAAGTGGGTGGCGAGTTGCTGACCATCGAAGCCGTGAATCTGCCGGGCAAGGGCAAGATCATCACCACCGGCAAGCTCGGCGAAGTGATGCAGGAGTCCATTCAAGCCGCGCTGTCGGTGGTACGCAAGCGCGCTCGTCAGCTGGGCATTCCGGAAGATTTCCATTCCAAGAGCGATATCCACATCCACTTGCCGGAAGGGGCCACCCCGAAGGATGGGCCGTCAGCCGGTATTGCCATCGCATCGGCACTGGTATCAGTGCTGACTGGCATTCCTGTTCGTGCCGATGTGGCGATGACTGGCGAAATCACTTTGCGTGGTGAGGTGTTGCCGATCGGTGGCCTCAAGGAAAAGCTGCTTGCCGCGGTACGTGGCGGCATCCGCAAGGCTTTGATCCCACAGGAAAACGTCAAGGATCTGGCAGACATCCAGGGGGACATCAAGGATCGCATCGAGATCGTGCCTGTGAAGTGGTTTGATCAGGTGCTGGAGCAGACCCTTGAGCGTCTTCCAGAGCCTTTGCCGGAAACTGTCGAAGTTGCTGCTCCTGTGGCAGCGGTGCCGGTGGAGCCTGATGAGGATTTGTCAGGTAATGGTTTGATCACGCACTGATGATGAGAGGCCCGGTCCAGTGACCGGGCCTCTTCGCATGGGGCGCAGTCGTCGCCCGGGCTGGCGATGGATGCTGGCTTGTTGATACCATTGTCTCAGACCATTTTCAGGATTCTTCATGGAAGCCAAGCAACAGGCGAGCGTTCGGGCTGGGGTTCTCTCCCTTAACATCAACTCCAAGTCCGCTTTGTATGCCGCCTATATGCCCTTCGTAAAGGGCGGTGGCCTCTTCATTCCGACCAACCGGGCTTATGTGGCGGGTGATGAAGTTTTCATGTTGCTGCAGCTTATGGATGATCCGCAACGCCTCGCTGTGAAGGGTAGGGTTGTATGGGTGACGCCTGCCAACGCCCAGAACAACAAGACTCAGGGGGTGGGAGTGCAGTTCGCACCGGATGAGGGCGGTACTGCGGTGAAGATCAAGATTGAACAGATCCTTGGCGGTGCGATAGGGTCCAGTCGCCCGACGCATACCTTGTAAGTACTCCACATTTTATTTTCTGACCGGGCGTAAGCCCGGTTTCAGTTTAACGGTAGGCCAAATATGTTCGTGGACTCACATTGCCACATCGATTTTGAAGATCTTGCGGTTCAGGGCGAAGCCTTATTCGAGCGTATGGCCAGCGCTAAGGTCAGTCATGCCGTATGTATTGGCGTGACGCTCGAGAATCTGCCGCGCGTAATCGCTCTGGCGGAGTCTCGTTCAAATGTCTTCGCCAGTGTCGGGGTGCATCCGGAGAATACGGAAGGTGAGGAGCCTGATCTGGAGCGCCTGCAGTTGCTGGCTGCGCATCCGAAAGTGGTCGCTATTGGTGAAACCGGATTGGATTACTACTGGCATAAAGATCGTCCGGAATGGCAGCGTGAGCGCTTTCGCGTGCATATCCGGGCGGCGCGGAAGACTGGTTTGCCCTTGGTGATTCATACCCGCGATTCGGCAGAGGATGTTCTGCACATTCTTGCGGAGGAGGGGGCGCAGGAAGTGGGTGGAGTGATGCACTGCTTCACAGAAAACCTCGCAGTAGCCGAAGCTGCTATTGCTCTGGGCTTCTATATTTCCTTCTCAGGCATCCTGACCTTCAAGAATGCCAGTCAGATCAAGGATGTTGCTGCCAGCATTCCGCTTGAGCGTCTTCTCATCGAGACGGATTCGCCTTATCTCGCGCCTGTCCCTCACCGCGGCAAACTCAATGAACCATCCTTTGTTCCGCATGTAGCCACTGAGGTGGCGCGCTTGCGTAACCTGAGCATCGACGAAGTAGCGAAAGCCAGTACCGACAATTTTTTCCGATTGTTTCAGCGCGCACAGGCATGAAAAAGGCGACCAATCGGTCGCCTTTTGTTGTTTCGCCAGAAATTAGGCCATCAGTGCTTCGGTTCGGTGCGATTGCACCACTTGCAGCAACTGGGTAAAGATTTTAGGTGAGCCGGCCACCAGATTGCCCGTCTTGAGATAGTCGCCTTCGCCGCCGAAATCGCTGGCGAGTCCTCCGGCTTCCGTTACCAGCAGTACGCCGCCAGCCATATCCCAGGGCATCAGACCCATCTCGAAGAAACCATCCGTGCGACCACAGGCCAGCCAGGCGAGATCCAGTGCAGCTGAGCCTGGGCGACGCAGGCCGGCAGTCTTACCGGCCAGATCCTTGAACATGGCAAGGTAGGCATCGACATTGTCCATGTGCTTGAAGGGGAAGCCTGTTCCAATCAGGCTCTCCTGTAGCTTGGTGCGCTTGGCTACGCGGATGCGGCGATCGTTCAGAAAGGCACCACGACCACGGCTGGCTGTAAATAATTCGTTTCGGGCCGGGTCATAGACCACAGCCTGTTGCACGATGCCACGCTCGGCCAGGGCGATGGACACGGCATACTGCGGGAAACCATGAATGAAATTGGTGGTGCCATCGAGCGGGTCGATGATCCATTGGAAGTCACTCTCACCGCCGGTGTCACCGGACTCCTCTGCTAGAATCGCGTGCTCTGGATAGGCGTCGCTGATGACTTCGATGATGGCCTGTTCGGCCGCACGATCCACCTCGGTCACGAAATCATTCGGCTGCTTGGAGCGGACTTCGATCTTATCGAGCTCCATCGAGGCGCGGTTGATGACGGTGCCGGCTCGGCGGGCAGCCTTGACGGCGATATTCAGGATTGGATGCATGTGCGTCGGGTCTCGTTGCAGCAAGCCAGGTGGCACGCTGCGTGCGCTAAAGGAAACCGCACATTATATATGGCTGAAGCCCTCTCTTTGAATCGATTTCGTGTGGTTTTGTCACGACCCGGCATTCCGGGGAATATCGGCGCGGCAGCTCGGGCGCTCAAGACTATGGGCTTGTCTCGCCTTTATCTGGTCAATCCCAAGCACTTTCCTCACCCCGAAGCTGAGTCGCGTGCCTCGGGCGCCGTGGATGTGCTTGCCAACGCAACGGTCTGCAACTCTCTCGAAGAGGCACTGACTGGGGTAAGTATGGCCGCAGCCTTTACCGCAAGGCGCCGCGAATTGTCGTTGCCCATGCAGTGGGCTCGAGAGGCCGCGGGTACCTTGTGCGAAGCCGCTAATCAAGGCGGAGACGTCGCGCTGGTGTTCGGCAATGAGACATATGGCCTTTCCAACGAAGAGCTGGCGATCTGTCAATTGCCCGTAATGATTCCTGCCAATCCCGAATACAGTTCGTTGAATCTGGGGGCGGCGGTACAGCTAATGTGCTACGAATTGCGCATGGCTGCGGTGGCGCCGGGCGAAGCGCCGGCAAGTTTTGGCGAGCTGGCGACGGTGGATGAAGTCGAGCAGATGATCGGCCATTTCCAGCAGACCATGACGGCCAGTGGTTTTTTCAATCCGGATAACCCCAAGCGTTTGTTGCCACGTTTGCGCCGCATGTTCGGGCGCATTCGCCTTGAGCGCGACGAAGTCAACATTCTTCGCGGCATGCTGAACAGTTTTCAGTTTCCGGAGCGTTTCCGCAAACCTGATTAAGTCGCACCGGCTTACCATCAACCTCCAAGTGTTTTCCTGACAGCCCCATGTTTGCTCATCTCCGAGAAGATATTGCCAGTGTTCTCCAGCGCGATCCTGCCGCCCGCAGCGGGTTGGAGGTCATGCTGTGCTACCCGGGCGTGCATGCGCTCTTCCTGCATCGACTGGCGCATCGCTTCTGGCAGCTAAAGCTCTTTCTGTTGGCGCGCTGTGTGTCGCATATCGCACGCGTGCTGACAGGGATCGAGATCCATCCTGGAGCAAGCTTGGGCAGACGCGTGTTCATCGATCATGGTTTTGGTGTCGTGATAGGGGAAACCGCTGAAGTAGGTGATGACTGCACCATCTACCAAGGTGTGACGCTGGGGGGCACCTCCTTGTATCGGGGTGTGAAGCGTCATCCGACGCTGGAGGCTGGTGTGGTGGTAGGGGCGGGAGCCAAGGTGCTGGGGGGCTTTACGGTTGGCGCGGGAGCCAAGATCGGCTCAAACGCAGTAGTGGTTAAGCCGGTACCGGCGGGGGCGACGGCCGTGGGAAATCCGGCCCATGTTCTGGAGCCGAAAGATGAACGTGGCGATAAACCCGATTTTTCCGCCTACGGCGTGACACGCAATATGGATGATCCAGTCTCCAAGGCTCTGCACGCCTTGCTTGACCATGTGGCTGACCAGGATAAGCGCCTCGCGGCGATGGCCTTGCGCATGAAGGAAGCAGGCTTGTGCGCGGACGAGGCTGACTGCCAGAAACCACTCGACCTGGACTATCTGAGCCGCATCGTGGATTAATCGTTCAGTGCGTGGCGTCCGGTACGAAGAAGCGCTCGCGCAACTCTTCTAGTCCGATCGTCGCCAGAATTTCGCCCAACCGGGTTGCTGACGCTCGTTTGCCGTGGCCGGTATGGCTGGCGATGATCAGTTCGTTTTTCATTGAGTGTTCCCAGCCTACGAGTTCGGTCACGTTTAGCTGATAGCCGTGCGCTTCGAGTTGCAGGCAACGCAACACGTTGGTGAGTTGGCTACCGAATTCGCGGGTGTGGATCGGGTGGCGCCACAGTTCGGTGAGTGCGGACTTCCCAAGCATCTGCCCCTTGTTCTTGCGCAGCGTGGCAGCGACCTCGGCCTGACAGCATGGAACCAGCACAATGTGGCGGGCGCCGCGTGCCAGCGCAAAGCGGATCGCGTCGTCCGTGGCGGTGTTGCAGGCATGTAGGGCAGTCACTACATCGATTCGCGCAGGCAGGGCAGCGGAGTTGATCGAGTCCGCAACAGACAGATTCAGAAACTCCATACCACCGAAACCCAGGTGTTTAGCCAGCTCGCGCGAGCTTGTGACCAGCTCATCGCGCGTTTCGATACCCCAGATCCGGCCTTGAGGCGCGTGTTCCTTGAAGAACAGATCGAACAGGATGAACCCTAAGTAGCTCTTGCCGGCTCCGTGATCTACCAAGGTCAGATCGTGACCGTGATTGAGAGCGTCCTGCAGCAGGGGTTCGATGAACTGAAAGAGGTGATAAACCTGTTTGAGTTTGCGCCGGCTGTCCTGATTCATCTTGCCGTCACGTGTGAGGATGTGCAGCGCTTTGAGTAGTTCAACGGACTGGCCGGGGCGGATATCGTAGGTCTTGGTGTTCATGATGTGGGCTCGCAAGGGTCGCGCATTCTACATCGCAGTGTAGAACGGACCTTTGCTGCCTCGTGGGGCAATTCTGTCCCTGGGCCTCGGAATTCCGTCGAAGAGGCGATGTATGCCCTGAGGGGGCAACATCCTGTCCCGCAAGGTGCACGTTGCCGACAAAGAGTGATGGCAAATGCAGTCTGGGCATTACCGCCCCCCTCAAGCACGAGCAAGTGATGAACGTCCGCCCGCTCTGGCAGCCCGACCCTTATGTCGAGCCACATACCCATCTGCACGCTTTTTGTGCCCAGTTAGCGCGGCGGCTTGGATACGGTTTTGCCAACTATGCCGCGCTGCATGCTTGGTCAGTTGCTGAGCGTGGGCGTTTCTGGGCTGAGGTTTGGGATTATTGCGGCGTGATCGGTAAGCGAGGTGAAGAGGTGTTGGTCGAGGAGGCTGCAATGTGGTCAGCATCCTGGTTTCCTCAGGCTCGCCTGAATTTCGCACAAAATCTCCTGCGTATCCGTGACGAGCGTGAGGCGTTGATCTTCCGTGGCGAAGACAGTGTGCGGCGGCGCATGAGCCATGCCGAGTTGTATCGCGAGGTTGCACGCTGCGCTGCCGCCCTCAAGCAGGCCGGCGTGGTTCAGGGCGACAGGGTGGTGGCCTATATGCCTAACCTGCCGGAAACCGTGATCCTGATGCTGGCAAGTGCAAGCATAGGCGCAATTTTTTCCTCAGCCTCGCCGGATTTTGGTGTGGAGGGCGTCATTGATCGATTTGGTCAGATTACGCCGAGCTTGCTGGTGGCGGCCGATGGCGCCCTCTACGACGGTAAGCGCATTGAAGTGCTGGAAAAACTAGCCCAGATCGTCGCCCGTCTGCCCAGTCTCAACCGTGTGGTCGTCCTGCCTTATATTCACTGCGAGGTCGATTGCCGCCCAATCCCCCATGCCTGTTCTTGGGCAAGCTTCCTGGCTCCGCATCAAGCTGTAAATGAGATCGATTTTGCTGAACTACCGTTTGCTCATCCGCTCTACATTCTGTACTCATCAGGTACTACGGGTGTCCCTAAATGTATCGTGCACGGCGCTGGCGGCACATTGCTGCAGCACCTCAAGGAGCAGCGTCTGCACTGTGACCTGCGTGCCGGCGATCGTCTTTTCTACTACACCACTTGCGGCTGGATGATGTGGAATTGGCTGGTATCAGGGCTCGCCAGCGGCGCTGCCCTGCTGCTGTACGATGGCGCCCCCTTTGCGGCGGAGGGCAATGTTCTATGGGACTACGCACGTGACGAGCGCTGTACGCATTTTGGTGTCTCTGCAAAATTCATCGATGCCGCGGCCAAACTCGGCTTGCGGCCGATGGAGAGCCACGATCTGACGTCACTGCGCATCCTGATGTCGACCGGTAGCCCCCTCGCGCCAGAAGGTTTTGATTATGTTTATCAGGACGTTAAGCGCGATGTCTGTCTTGCATCAATTTCCGGCGGTACCGATATCGTGTCGTGCTTTGTACTGGGTAATCCATTGCTTCCGGTATGGCGTGGCGAGATCCAGTGCAAGGGACTGGGGATGGATGTTGCCGTTTGGAACGAAGCTGGAGATGCCGTGCGTGGCGAGCGCGGCGAGCTTGTGTGCAAAACCGCATTTCCGTCTATGCCGCTGGCCTTCTGGAACGACCCTGAGGGACGGCGTTATCACGCGGCCTATTTCGAGCGTTTCGACGGCGTATGGTGTCATGGCGACTGGTGTGAGGAGACCGTTCATGATGGTCTGGTCATTTATGGCCGCTCTGATGCCACCCTTAACCCAGGGGGCGTGCGCATCGGTACTGCGGAGATCTACCGCCAGGTGGAGCGATTGCCCGAGGTGCTCGAATCCCTGGTGATCGGGCAGGACTGGGATCACGATGTACGCACCGTGCTCTTTGTGCGTTTGCGTGAAGGTCTGACGCTTGGCGGTAAATTGGAGGCGCTGATTCGACAGACCATTCGTGAAAACCTCAGTCCACGCCATGTTCCTGGCCGTATCGTGCAGGTGACTGACATCCCGCGGACCCGCAGTGGCAAGCTGGTTGAGCTCGCCGTACGCGCGGTGGTGCATGGTCAGCCAGTCAGGAATATCGAAGCACTGGCCAATCCAGAGGCGCTGGAGTTTTTCCGCAATCGCAGTGAACTGAAAGCTTAGCTGCTTAGCCTTGGCCGGGCAGGCGAGACTTGAGGGCCTGGGTATGGCTCATGATCTGACTGACCACGGCATAGAACGCAGCTGTTGTCCATCCAATGATCAGCACACCGTTGATAGCCTCGATTCCACCGAGCAGACGCCAATCATTCTTAGGCATGATGTCACCGAACCCTACTGTCGTGAAGCTTTGCAAGGAAAAGTGGATTGCATCGGGAAAGCTGTTTTCGGCATCGACAAGCAAGTAGAGGAATGCCCACAGCACTGTCTCGACGACCATCATCAGCATCATCACACTGGCGGTCTGGAGAAGGAAGTTGAGTGCTTGGCCAAAACGCAAGCGACCACCGTTCTGGGTTTTCAGCAGAATCTTGCGCTGTATGTGCAGGCCCCAGGCCAGACTGCCAATAGCGTGCAGCAGCACGATTACAACTGCCAGACTCAAGCCGATCAGGAGTACCTTTCCAAACATCTAGTCCCACCAGTGATTTCAATGCACTAAGCTGAAGGCCAAGGCCCCCATGCCCACTCCGACAAGGGCATCGAGTATGCGCCAGGAGGCTGGTTTGGCAAACAATGGCGTCAGGCGGGCTGCGCCGAAGCCCAGCAAGGTGAACCAGGTGGCCGACGCAGTGATGCAGCCGAGCCAGAATATCCAGCGCTCGCTACCGGCCAGATGTGCCCCGATTGAGCCGATCAGCACTACCGTGTCCAGCCAGGCATGGGGATTGAGATAAGTGAAAGCAAGTATCAACATGACCGCGCGCAGCAGAGTGATCGCCTCTCCTTTTGAGGCTACATTCATGTGACGGCGTGAAAAGGCTGCACGAAGCGAATTCATCGCGTACCAAGCCAGAAATGCTGCGCCAGCCCAGGTTGCCAGTTGGACAGCATGCGGCCATTTATCCAGCAATGCGCCCATGCCTGCTATTCCCAAACCGATCAACAAAGCGTCTGAAATAGCGCAAATCAACACTGTTGGCAGTACATGCTGGCGGGTAAGGCCCATTCTGAGAACATGCGCATTCTGGGCCCCGATGGCGAGGATCAAACCGCCGCTGATTGTGAATCCCTGCATGAAGCTGTTCATTTGTGTTCTCCCAGAGCCGTCCCTCTTGGCGGCCAAGCAGGAATCTAAAGGCGAGATAGCGTTTTGTATTAGCATCTTGAATAATTCTCATGTTTCATGAGGTTTTCTAATGAATCTGGATTTCTCGCTACTGGAGTGTCTGGAGGCTGTTGCTACCGAGGGCAGCTTCGACAAGGCCGCAACGACGCTGGCAATTACTCAGTCAGCGGTGTCGCAGCGCATTCGTGCACTTGAGTCTCAGGTGGGAACCCCGTTGTTGTTTCGCACCCGACCGGTGCGGCCTACGCCGGCCGCTCAGCCGCTGCTGCGCTTTGCGAGACAAACCCGCTTGCTGGCTATGGAGGTGTGGCCGGAGATGAAAGCGGCTGCAACCCAGGGGCAATTGCGAATTGCCGTCAATGGCGACAGCCTTGGAACGTGGGTGTTGCCAGCGCTGAAGGATTGGGTACACGCCCATCCGGAGCTGACTCTGGAATTTGTGGTAGACGATCAGACTCAGACACAGGCGCGTTTACGCAATGGTGAGGTACTGGGCTCTATTGGTTCTGAGGGGAGAGCGACAAAGGGTTTTTTGGTTGTGCCGCTGGGTCAGATGCCTTATGTGTGCGTCGCTTCACCGGAGTTTGCGCAACGTCATTTCCCGCGTGGCTTGACGATTGCTGCTGCGCAGCGTGCACCGGCTCTGGTATTTAACCGCCGGGATGCTCTCCAAGCTGATCATCTGGCGCGCTGTCTGGATTGGGCTGAGCCACGCTTTCCGCATCACTTTGTGCCAGCTTACGAAGCCTATCTGGAAGCTGCGATTCTTGGTTATGGCTACGGTATGTCACCGCTGGCCCAATGTCGCGCCGCACTGAAAGATGGGCTTCTAGTGAACGTCACCCCACAGATGCCGGTGGCGGTTCCGCTTTACTGGCACACATGGCAACTCGAATCCGAATTGATTGGCAGTCTCGGCCGGGCGTTGGTAGCAGGTGCGGCATTAGCCCTGGATGCTCTGCCTTAGTCAGAACGCTGAATGGCCCTGTCACTAAAGCTTGCTGCGCGACAGATACTGCAAACTATTGGGCAGGGGTGAAGAAAACATTTGCCAAAGCGGGAATAAACAGGCACAGTAGTCACGCGATTTTCAAGTAATGCTCAGTTTTGTCAGGCGTAATCCCCGGTTCTCCGGTAGTTCCTCCCTTCATGACCCCCGCTGTCTTGAGCTTCGCAGAGCATTTGGTTTTTAACCGCGCTCTGGGGGCATCCCCTTATTTTTAATTTTTTTCAGGAGATTCAAGAGATGGCAACTGGTACCGTGAAGTGGTTCAATGATTCCAAGGGTTTCGGCTTCATCACCCCCGATGGTGGTGGCAAGGATCTGTTTGCTCACTTTTCCGCTATCCAAGGCGGTGGCTTCAAGTCGCTGCAGGAAAACCAGCGCGTGAGCTTCGACATCATCACCGGCCCGAAGGGCGAGCAAGCCTCGAACATTCGCGCTGAATAAGCGGGGGCCGATGTAGCGCCATGTGCGCTGCAAGGCTCCACCGGAAGAGCCCGGCCTGTGCCGGGCTTTTTCTTTTTCCCGATATTTTCAGGAGATTCCCTTTGGCAAAAGAAGAACTCATCGAAATGAATGGTGCGGTCGACGAAGTGCTGCCGGATTCGCGCTATCGCGTCACGCTTGAAAACGGACACCAGCTCGTGGCTTACACCTCCGGCAAGATGCGCAAGCACCACATCCGCATTCTGGCGGGTGACAAGGTTTCGCTGGAGCTTTCGCCCTACGATCTGTCTAAGGGCCGTATTACCTTCCGTCATATCGAAGGTCGTGGTCCTGGTGGCCCGGCACCTCAGCGTCGCCGCTAATCAGATCCAGCTTCGTCCTGCGTGGGCGAACTGCAAACAGTTGCGTACTGCCTTGGCGATATAGGCCGTTCTGCTTGGCGTATCCAGGCGAAACACGCGCTGTATTGCTTGCGTGATCGGCGGTGATCCGTTTTGACCGGATCCTGCCGGGCATTTCTCCGGCATCTGCAAGTTGTCCAGCCGATAAGTGTGCAGCGGTTAAAATAGCAGCCCTTTGGCCTGCTGGCGTGCCTTGATGTCCTCCCCGGATTTGCCCGATCTGCTCAATCTCGTTCTCACCCGTGACCGCTCGGCCCTGCGTCATCAACTGCGGGAGCTGAAAGTACGTGCGTCAAAGGTTGCCGATCTTCCTGACTCTTTGCGCGAGCGTGTAGAGAGATCCATTGCAACGCGTGCTATCCGTCGCGAGAAGCTGCCCCGGCCGACTTTTCCGGCTGAACTGCCGGTCAATCAGCGCCGTGACGAGATTGCCAAGGCGATCCGCGAGCATCAGGTCGTCATCATCTGTGGCGAGACCGGCTCGGGCAAGACCACCCAGCTCCCCAAGATCTGCCTCGAACTCGGGCGCGGTGAAGCCGGCCTGATCGGTCACACCCAGCCGCGACGTCTGGCTGCGCGTGCTACTGCCACGCGTATCGCTGAAGAACTCGGGAGTGAGCTGGGCAGCACAGTCGGCTTCAAGGTGCGTTTCACCGACCACACCAGCGCCGACAGCTACATCAAGCTGATGACTGACGGCATCCTGCTTGCCGAGACTCAGGGCGATCCGCTGTTGTCGCATTACGACACCCTGATCATCGACGAGGCGCACGAGCGCAGCCTCAACATCGACTTCCTGCTTGGCTACATCCGCCAGCTCCTGCCGCGCCGGCCGGAGCTGAAGGTGATCGTCACCTCCGCCACGCTGGACGCCGAGCGCTTTGCCAAGCATTTCGCGCAGGGCGACAAGCTGGCGCCTGTGCTGGAAGTCTCCGGCCGTCTGTATCCCATCGAAGTGCGCTACCGCCCGATCGAGGAAGAGGAGAACGATGCCGTTCTCAAGCCTCTGATTCGCGCCGGTGTGCGGATGTCTGCGCCGAAAAACCGCAACCCGAACCGCGACCTCTACGAAGGCATCGTCGAAGCCGTGAGCGAGCTGCAGCGCGAAGGGCCGGGCGATGTGCTGGTCTTCCTGCCGGGCGAGCGCGAGATTCGCGAAGCTGCAGAGGCCTTGCGCAAGGATCATCTGCCCAGCACCGAGATCCTGCCGCTGTTCGCGCGCCAGTCGGCGTCCGAGCAGCAGCGTGTGTTCTCGCGCTCGAACGGGCGCCGTGTGGTGCTCTCGACCAACGTCGCCGAAACCTCGCTGACCGTGCCGGGCATCCGCTATGTGGTGGATGCGGGCTTGGCGCGTCTGAATCGCTATTCCCACCGCAACAAGGTCGAACTCCTGCAGATCGAGAAGATCGCCCAGAGTGCCGCCAAGCAGCGCGCCGGGCGTTGCGGCCGGGTGCAGGACGGCATCTGTATCCGACTGTACAGCGAGGATGATTTCAATCGTCGCCTCGCGCATACCGAGCCGGAAGTGCTGCGCTGCTCGCTGGCCGGCGCGATTCTGCGCATGAAGTCGCTGCGCCTGGGCGCGGTGGAAGATTTTCCCTTCATCGATAAGCCCAGCGGCAAGATGATCGCCGATGGCTACCAGCTGCTGAACGAGCTGGGCGCGGTTGATGATGACAATGAACTCACGCCGATCGGCCGCGAGCTTTCCAAGCTGCCGCTGGACCCGAAGATCGGCCGCATGATCCTTGCTGCGCGCGATCGCGGCGCCTTGCGTGAGGTGCTGGTGATCGCCGCAGCGCTGTCGGTGCAGGACCCGCGTGAGCGTCCGCCCGAGCAGCCCGGCACCGCCGATCAGGCGCATGCGCGCTTCCGTGTCGCGCCGGATGACAAGGCTGAACCGAAGAGTGAATTCCTCTGGTACTGGAACCTGTGGCAGGCCGCCGACGAGGTCTGGCGCCACGAAGGTTCCAGCAAGCAGAAAGCCTGGTGCAAGACAAATTTCCTCTCCTGGCTGCGCATGCGCGAGTGGCGCGACATCCACACCCAGCTGCATGAGTTGTGTGCGGAGCATGGCTGGATTCACAAGGAAGCCAAGACCACCCTCTCCCCCAGCCCCTCTCCCGCAAGCGGGCGAGGGGAGCGCAAAGCCCCTCTCCCGCAAGCGGGAGAGGGTGGCCCGAAGGGCCAGGAGAGGGAGGCGCCTGCGTTGCGCGCCAAGTCGTTCGACAAATTGCGCTGCCAGATTCAGATACCTGAGCCGGTACCGGAGAAGCCCGCCAAGCCAGCCGGGCAGGGCGCTTCCTACGAGGCTATCCACAAATCCTTGCTGGCCGGGCTTCTCGGGCATGTGGGCGTGAAGATCGAGGATGCGAGCGGTCCTTGGGTCGGAGCCTTCAACGGCGCACGCGGCATCAAGTTCTGGCCGCATCCGGGCTCCTTCATGGCCAAGCGCGTCGGCAAGTGGCTGATGGCCGCCGAGCTGATCGATACCTCCAAGCTCTTCGCGCGCTGCATCGCCAAGATCGAGCCGGAATGGCTGGAGGAAGTCGGCGCGCATCTCTTGCGCAAGAGCGTCTACGAGCCGCACTGGGAGAAGGCCAAGGGCGCCGTGCGCGCTTGGGAGCGCGGCGTGCTCCACGGCATCACGCTCTACCCGCGCCGCGCTTGCGGTTATGACAAGGAAGACCCGGCGCTGTGCCGTGAGCTGCTGATCCGTGATGGTCTGGTCGCCGGCGAGATCGACGAAGCCGCCGCGCGCAACATGCCATTCTTTCAGCACAACCGGCGCCTGATCGCCGAGATCGAGCGCCTGGAGCAGAAGATGCGCCGACCAGATCTGCTGGTCGATGACGCGCTGATCGAGTCCTTCTACGACGCGCAGATCCCCGCCGAAGTGACCGATCTGCGCATGTTCGAAGCCTGGCGCAAGCAGGCCGAGCGGGCGAATCCCAAGTGCCTGCATCTGGAACGCGAGCAGCTGATGCGCCACGAGGCGGCTGGTGCGACCAGCGACAAGTTCCCGGCCGAGTTCGAAGTGATGGGCCAGCGCCTCAAGCTCACGTATGTGCATGAGCCACGCGCCTCGGATGACGGTGTCACGCTCAGCGTGCCGGTCGCCATGCTCAATCAGGTGCCGGCGAATCGCTGCGAATGGCTGGTGCCGGGCATGCTGGAGGAGAAGGTTACCGCGCTGCTCAAGACCGTGCCGCAGCGCCATCGCCACCGCCTGCAGCCGATTGGCGAGAGCACGCGCGCCTTCCTCGATGCCATCGAGGCGGGCGAGTACAAGCCGGACGAGCCGCTGGTGCGCGCGCTGCAGCGCTTCGTCGAGGAGCGCGTGAGCTACAAGCTGGACATGGCCAGCTTCCGCTTCGAGAACCTGAATCCGCACTGCTTCATGAATTTCCGCGTGATCGACCAGCACGGCCGCGTGCTGGATCAGTCGCGCGATCTCGCCGAGCTGCGCCTGAAGCTCAAGGACACGGCCGCCGCCGCCTTCCGCGCTGCGCAGATCGAAGGCTCGATGGGTGCGCAACTCGCTGCATTGAATGTGCAGGGCAAGGAGACAGCCGCCCCGCCAGCCGCGCCCGGCAAAGCTTCGCAGGCAGGTGCCGTAGAGAGCCGCGATGCGACTACCGCTGCCGACATGCGTGATGAAGACGGCCAGCACACGGCCTTCTCCGGCATCACCACCTGGAGTTTCGGCCCGCTGCCCGAATTGCTTGAGGTGAAGATCGGCAAGCGCAACCTGATCGGCTTCCCCGCCCTGCATGACGATGGCGACTCCGTCTCCTTGAGGCCTTTCGATACCGAAGAAGAGGCGGCGCGCGTGCATCGCAAGGGCCTCGTTCGCCTCTTCGCGCTGAACCTCAAGGATCAGGTCAAAGCGGTCGAGCGTCTTCCCGGTCTGCGCCCGCTGTCCTTGCAATTCATGCCCTTTGGCACCGAGGCCGAGCTGAAAGCCCAGCTTGTCGAAGCCACGCTGATCCGCACCTGCCTGATGGCGCCGCTGCCGGTGAATCCCACCGACTTTAACCAGCGTGTACTGGAGGCCAAGACCCGCGTCAGCCTCGTCGCGCAGGAGTTGATGCGCCTCGTGCAAACACTGCTCACCGAGCACGCCTCGCTGCAGAAGCGCTTCGCCAACCTCAAGGGCTTCCCGGATCTGCTGGCCGACGTGCAAGGGCAGGTGGGTAAACTTTTGCCCAAGAACTTCCTGATCGCCTATCCCTTCGAGAAGCTCGCGCTCTTCCCGCGTTACCTGAAGGCCATCGACGTGCGCATCGAAAAAATGCGCAACAACCCCGCGCGCGACACGCAACTAATGGCCGAGTGGAAATCGCTGGCCGGGCCATGGGAGCGTGAATGGATCGCCATGCAGCGCGGCGGCCTGATCGACCCGCAGCTAGAGGAGTTCCGCTGGCTGCTGGAGGAGCTGCGCGTGGGCCTCTATGCGCAGGAACTGAAGACGCCAATGCCGGTCAGCGTGAAGCGCCTGCAGAAGATCTGGGAATCAAGGCCGCGTTGAGCTTGACTTGCCGGGCCGCTCGAAAGCCCGCATCATGCATGCGGAATAACCGGATCTAATGCCAATGAGTGATACGACTTCCCCTGACTGGATCAGGATAGAGAACAACTCCGCTGAACGCCTGCAGCTTGTGGGTGCTTGTACAGTGCGTCTGCAGCGAACGACACGCAGTCGCCCTTGGGTTCTACTGCCTGTGTGGCTCGCGTTGGGGTTGTTTCTGGGATGGCTCTTTGATGAAGAGGGATTGCTCGCCGGAGTGAATGGCCAGGCCTTGGCTATCTTCGCCCTGCTGATATGTGGGCTGCAGTTTCTGGTGATGCGTCTGCAGATGAAGCGGCTGGCGGCAGATTTGCCGGCGACTTTTAGTCTAGCGCTGGAGGAAGAGGGCGTCGTCATCGACACGCAGCTTGGCTATAGCCATATCCCTTGGTCCGCGCTCCAGGGAATCGAGTGTAATAGCGGAGGTGCGCTGATCTACCAGAAGGGTTGTCGCGCATTTTTTGTGCCTCGGCGCAGCTTTGCGGACGACGCAGATTTTTCAGCCTGGTTGCGTAGTGTGGAGTCCTGTAGTGGCCTCAAGGCCAGTGCATCACCTCCTTTGCCACTGTCATTGCCGGAAAAGCGAGGTTTGCGCGCGCTGGAAGATCTGGCTCAGAACCTTAAGGCAGGCTTCCTGTTCGCTTTTTTTCATAGTGAGGCTGTGGCCACTCTGCGCGTCTCGATCCTGCAGATTGTGCTGCTACAGGTCCTGGGCTTGCTTATAGGCCTGGGTTATGACCTCCATATGGTTGGATTCGATGGGCGCTTGAACGCCTACGCGCTGCCCTATCAGTCCTTTAGCGTGCTCTGCGTATTGCTGTGTGCCTGGGCTGTATCGAACTGCAGCACCCTGCAAGGCAGGATTCCGGCGGCTGTTCTGGCCTTGCTCGCTTCCGGGTTAGTCATTCAAGCTCCAATCCTTCTCGCTTTCGCGTTATTGCAGAGCACACCGGCCGCACAGTATCTGGAGGCGCTAAACGGGATCGTCTTACTGTGGATGGCATTGGTCAGCATCGTGGCACTGGTACGCACTCTGGAATTGCCTGCCGACCAGCGTATGGGAGCAGTGCTCGGGGTGAGCTTCATGTACGTCGTGGCTTTGAGCTTGAATCTGGGGCAGGCGCGTCTGTGGGTGCCGGACTACTCCGGACAGGAAAACGCCAATGCCACCAATCGCTGGGAGGCTGCAACTGATGAAGGGGTTCTCTACGCTCAACCCGCATTGCTGGAGCGGGCTCTGGCGGCCATTCGCCCTGGGCGTGCCGGGGTGCCTGAACTCTATTTGCTGGCGCTTGGCGGTTATGGCGCACAGGATGTTTTCCGGCGTGAGGTTGAGAGCGTCGAAGCCCTGTTTGCCGAGCGTTTCAACACGCAGGGTCGAAGTGTGGTGTTACTGAACAATCCCGCGACCGTGCAGGAGCGGCCCGTAGCCAGCACTATCGCCCTGCAGCGGGCGCTGAGTGATATCGGGCGCAAGATGAATCGCGAGGAGGATGTTTTGTTCCTCTTCATGACTTCACACGGCGCGGCCGACCATCATTTTTCGCTCGATCTGTGGCCATTCCGCTTCGGCGAGTTAACGCCACAAAGCCTGCGCGCAGCGCTTGACGAGGCGGGAATCCAGAACCGGGTGATTGTTGTTTCGGCCTGCTATTCCGGCGGCTTCGTTGAACCCTTGCAGGACGCACATACCCTGGTCATGACTGCATCACGCGCTGACCGCAACTCACATGGCTGCAGCCACGCGGCTGACTGGACCTTTTTTGGCAAAGCCTATTTCGACGAGGCGTTGCGGCAAAGCCACTCTTTCACCGCCGCCTTTGAGCAAGCGCGCCAGAGCGTTGCACGGCGGGAGAAAGAAGAGGGCTTAGAAGCTTCGGAGCCACAGATCTCTGTTGGCGCAGCAATTCAGCCGCTGCTGAATACGCTTGAGAAGACTGGCGCCAGAGGTCTGTAAAAGCGTGGCTAAGAGCGTCTAGCTACAGATAGGCTACTCAATCGGCGCGAGACTCGGCCAACTCGTTATATTCCAGCCAGTACAGTCCCAATTGGCCCACGATGGTCAGGAAGCGTTCGAAATCGACAGGTTTGCGGATATAGCTGTTGGCACCAAGGCGATAGGCTTCCTGAATGTCGTCAGCTTCGCGGGAGGTTGTCAGTACAACGACTGGCAGGAGGTTGGTGCGTGAGTCTGCCCTGATGCGGCGCAGCACCTCCAGCCCGTCAATGCGTGGCAGCTTCAGATCCAGAAAGACTACTGCGGGCATGACCGAGGTGTCCCGCCCAGCATGTCGCCCCATGCCGAAGAGATAATCAACGGCGTCGACACCATCTCGAGCGACGACAACCTGATTGCTTATCTTGTTCTTGTTGAAGGCCCTCAGGGTGAGCGCTTCATCGTCTGGATTGTCCTCTACGAGGAGGATTGGTCGATCTGTCGCCATCTTGCCTCCCGGCGGCACACAGGTGCCGGTACCGGATCAGTTGCTGTGGTTTGCGGAAATGCTAGCGATTACTAGCGGCAGCAGAATGCAATGCTTGAAGCAATTCGGTTTGCCTGATTCATCTGATCCAGCGTGGCGACTTTCGGGCAGTCCGGGGTGAAGCGCTCATTTCTCTGCAAAGGGGCCGGGGTGATCATGGTTTGCTCCCGGCCCGAGGGTCAGGCAGGAAGCTGATCAGCACGCAAAAGGAAGACCTTTTCTTCCTCGCTGGCACTGCTCAGCCAGACAAACTCAAGTGCCGGGAAAGCAGCCTCAACCAAATCACGATTGTGACCAACCTCGACAACGAGAATACCTTCATCCGTCAGATGGCGGCGAGCTCCGGCAATGATGCGGCGCACGATGTCCATACCGTCTTCACCCGCGGCCAGCGCCATGCGCGGCTCGTGCAGATATTCTTCGGGCAAGACCTGCATAGACTCTTCGGTGACATAAGGCGGGTTGCTCAGGATCAAATCATAGCGTTCGTCAGCCAGGGCGTCGAAAACGTCCGATTTGATCAGGCGCACCACATTCTGCAGACCGTAATCCACTACGTTCTGCTGTGCAACGTCGAGCGCATCGCTTGATAAATCAATGGCATCCACTGCTGCATTGGGGAAATGATGGGCCATCAGGATGGCCAGGCATCCGCTACCAGTGCACAAATCCAGTGTGCGCAAGACTGATTCTGTTTCCCGAAGCCAGGGTGAAAAGCCCTCACGCAGGAGCTCGAAGCAGAAAGAGCGCGGCACGATCACGCGTTCGTCAACATAGAAACGGAAATCACCCAACCAGGCTTCGTGGGTCAAATAGGCTGCAGGGATGCGCTCCTCAACCCGGCGCTGGATAATATCCAGTACCTCCGCACGCTCCGCGGTCGGGATGCAGGCATCCAGAAAAGGTTCTAGGCGATCAATGGGCAGATGCAGCGTGCGCAGCACGAGGTACACCGCCTCATCATAGGCATCTACGCTACCGTGACCGAAGAATAGGCCGGCGCGATTGAACTGGCTGGTGGCGTAGCGGATCAAATCGCGGACGGTCACCAACTCCTCCAGCGGGCCATGGTGATGGTGGTCGTGCTCTTCGTGGTCGTGATGATCACAGTGATCGCCGCAGTCGTGCTCTTGCATGAGGTACTTTCAAAATGCGTGCGGCGCCCCGGGGCGCCGCAAGGTTTCGGGTGGGGCGAGACTCAGCTCGTTTCGTCCATGTGCAGGGTAAACGAACTGAAGGAGGCGCCATCGTCTTCGGCAGGCTCGAATTCGACAATGCTGTCGAGTTGCATGAGCGGCTTCTTGGCGGCTTCCTCTTCCGTTGGCGCATTATTCACCAGCCAGGAGAAGTTGGTCGGAGAATCCGAGTTGGCCAGCGCCTCTTCGAGGGTAATGACCTCGGAGCGATAGAGGCGATAGAGATCTTGTTCAAAAGTCTGTGAACCGGGTGCCAGGGATTTTTCCATGGCCTCGCGCACGTCACCGAACTCACCGCGCTCGATGAGCTCGGCAATGTGGCGCGTATTCATGAGGATTTCAGCTGCCGGGACGCGGGAACCATCCGGCTTCTTGACGAGACGTTGCGATACCACGCTGCGCAGGGAGACGGCTAGGTCCAGGAAGAGCAAGGGCCGGTTTTCAAGCGGGAAAAAGCTGGTGATGCGGTTCAGTGCATGGTGAGCGTTATTGGCATGCAGGGTTGCCAGTACCAGATGCCCTGACTGGGCATAGGAGATGGCCGCCTTCATGGTTTCCAGATCGCGGATTTCACCGATCAGGATGCAGTCCGGCGCCTGGCGCATGGCGTTTTTCAGCGCATCATTCCAGCTATGCGTGTCGAAACCGACCTCACGCTGATTCACTACGGATTTCTTGTGGCGGAAGAGGTATTCGATGGGATCTTCCACGGTCAGGATATGCCCTGAAACGTGGGTGTTGCGATAGTCCAGCATCGACGCGATGGTGGTCGACTTGCCTGAGCCGGTTGCACCAACCACCAGTACCAGCCCGCGTTTCTCCATGATGATGTCGTAGAGGACTGGCGGCAGGTTGAGGCTTTCCAGTGCTGGGATTTCACCCTGGATGAAACGCACCACGATTGAAACGCTGTTGCGCTGCCAGAAGAAATTGATGCGGAAATTGCCCAGCCCACGGCGCGAGAAGGAGATGTTGAGTTCCCGGTCTCGCTCAAAGATCGCGATCTGCTCCGGGTTCATGATCTCGTAAGCCATGCGCTGAATGACCGCTGGCTCCATGTGCTGCTGATTGATCGGGATGACAACCCCGTCAATCTTGATATGGATGGGGGCGCCGGCCGATACGAAGATATCGGAAGCATGGCGCTCGGCCATCAGCTGGAACAGCTTGTCGAAGATCATGAAGCCTCTCCCGGATAGACCGGGAGGCCCGTCGGGCCTCCCGTTTTTACAGCATTTTAGTCGCGAAGCAGCTCGTTGATCGAAGTCTTGGAGCGGGTCTGAGCATCCACCCGCTTGACGATCACAGCACAGTAGAGCGAGTACTTGCCGTCAGCCGAAGGCAGGTTGCCGGAGACAACAACCGAGCCTTCCGGGATACGGCCATAAGTGACTTCGCCGGTGGCGCGATCGTAGATCTTGGTGCTCTTGCCGATATATACGCCCATCGAGATGACGCAGTTGTCTTCAACAATCACACCTTCCACCACTTCGGAGCGGGCACCGACGAAGCAGTTGTCGCCAATGATGGTCGGGTTGGCCTGCAAGGGCTCCAGCACACCACCAATGCCGACGCCGCCAGAGAGGTGTACGTTCTTGCCGATCTGGGCGCAGGAGCCGACGGTGGCCCAGGTGTCGACCATCGCACCGTCATCCACATAGGCGCCGATGTTCACGTAGGACGGCATCAGCACCACGTTCTTGCCGATGTAGCTTCCTTTACGGGCCACGGCATTCGGCACTACGCGGAAACCGCCGGCACGGAAATCAGCCTCGGAATAGTCGGCAAACTTGGTCGGCACCTTGTCGAAGTAACGCACGGCATCGCCGCCGCCCATCACCGCGTTGTCATGGGTGCGGAAGTAGAGCAGCACGGCCTTCTTGAGCCATTGATGAGTCACCCAGTCGCCGTTGATCTTCTCGGCGACACGCAGGCGTCCAGCGTCCAGCTCGGCAATCACCTCCTCGATGGCCTTGGCAAGCACGGGATCACAGGCGGTCGGGGTGATATCGGCACGACGTTCGAAGGCTTCTTCGATGAGGGGCTGCAGCGGATGTTGAGACATTGCGTTTTCCTGATGGTGAAGGGTGTATGTAAACGAAATTACTTGAGGTGATCCACGATGCGCTGCGCAGCGGTCAGACATTCCTGCCCGGTGGCAACCAATGCAATGCGGATGAAGCCCTGGCCGGGGTTGCGGCCATGTGCCTGCCTTGCAAGATATTGTCCCGGAAGGACCGTGACGTTGGTGGCGGCAAGCAGGTCGCGCGCGAATTCGGCATCGTCCCCCGCCGTGCGTGCCCACAGATAGAAGCCGGCATCCGGACGGCTGACTTCCAGCACCGGAGAAAGCAGGGGGACCAGCGCGTCGAACTTCTCGCGGTACATCACGCGATTGGCGCGAACATGCTCCTCGTCCTTCCAGGCGGCGATGCTGGCTGCCTGCACGGTCGTGCTCATGGCGCAGCCGTGGTAGGTGCGGTACTTGAGAAAGCCGGCCAGGACTTTGGCGTCGCCCGCCACGAAACCGGAGCGCAGGCCCGGCACGTTGGAGCGCTTGGAAAGACTGGAGAACACCACCAGACGCGGAAAACCGCTGCGCCCGAGCTTATGGGCCGCTTCGAGCGCGCCCAGCGGAGGAAGGGCTTCGTCGAAGTAGATTTCTGAATAGCACTCGTCGGCAGCGATCACGAAACCGTATTTATCCGACAGTTCGAACAGCGCTTTCCACTCATCGAGCGACAGCACACGCCCGGTCGGATTGCCCGGCGAACACACGTAGAAGAGCTGCACACGCGCCCATTCGTCAGCCGAAAGCGCATCCAGATCGAAGCCGAAATCGTTTTCCGGCGTCTGGTTCAGGAACACCGGCTGGGCGCCGGCAAGCAGGGCGGCGCCTTCATAGATCTGATAGAACGGGTTCGGGCACACCACCAACGGTGCAGACTTGCTGGCATCGACCACGGCCTGGGCAAAGCTGAACAGCGCTTCGCGCGATCCATTGACCGGCAGAACCTGCGTTGCCCAGTCCAGCGCCGGCAGTCGATAGCGGCGCATGGTCCAGTCTGCAATTGTCTGACGCAAAGCGTCCGTGCCCGCCGTGGTGGGATATACCGCCAGCCCTGAGAAAGCGTCGCTCATGGCCCTGAAGATCAGATCCGGTGTGGCATGCTGCGGCTCGCCGATGGATAGTCGGATTGCCGGCAGATCGACTGGTTTCACGCCATTGAACAAGGCGCGCAGTTTCTCGAAAGGGTAGGGCTGGAGCAGGTCGAGCAGGGGGTTCAAGATTGTTTCGCCAGTGGGTCTTGGTCTGATGGAGAGGCCGGCCGGCTGGAGGCGGGCGAGCCTTGAGCGGGTGCTATTATAGCCCGCCGTTCCGCCATGAATCCGTCCTTAGCCTTCCGTTACGCCCCCTAAAGTGCGCCTCTCCAAGCTCAAGCTCGCCGGTTTCAAGTCCTTCGTCGATCCGACAACCATCCTGACGCCGGGTCAGCTGGTCGGGATCGTCGGTCCCAATGGCTGTGGAAAATCCAATGTGATTGACGCGGTGCGCTGGGTGCTGGGCGAGACGCGGGCCTCAGCCCTGCGGGGTGAGTCCATGCAGGATGTGATTTTCAACGGATCTACCTCGCGTAAGCCTGTGTCGCGCGCCAGCGTCGAGATGATTTTCGACAATGCCGATGGCAAGGCTGCAGGCCAGTGGTCCCAGTACGCCGAGATTTCGGTCAAGCGCCAGGTGGACCGCAATGGCGGTTCGGACTACTTCATCAATAACGTCGCGGTGCGCCGCAAGGACGTGATTGATCTCTTCCTCGGTACCGGTTTGGGGCCGCGTGCCTACGCCATCATCGAGCAGGGCATGATTTCGCGGGTGATCGAGGCGCGCCCTGAGGAGGTTCGTGCCTTCCTGGAAGAGGCCGCGGGCGTCACGAAATACAAGGAGCGCCGCCGCGAAACAGAAGGCCGGCTCTCCGATGCACGTGACAACCTGGCCCGGGTGGAAGACATCCGGGCCGAACTCGGCCAGCAGATCGACCGCCTTGAAGTGCAGGCTGAAGTGGCTCGGCGTTACAAGGAGCTGACTTCCCAGTTGGCCCAGAAACAGGTTCTGCTGTGGCGCTACAAGCACACGACGGCCCAGGTCGAGCAGTTCCGTCTGGCCGAAACGATTGCTCAGGCTCAAAGTTCCATCGAAGAGGCTCAGCACAAGCTGGTCGAAACAGAGACTCGCATCACCCTCGCTCGTGAAGCGCATGTGGTGACAAGCGAGGCCGTGAGTTCGGCGCAGGGTGAGCTTTTTGCTATCACGGCGGAAGTTACCCGTATTGAAGCCGAGCTGAAGAATCTGCGCGACACGCATAGCCGCCTCTCGCTGCGTGGCAGCCAGTTGCTGCAGGATGAAAGTTTGTGGCGCAACCGTCAGCAGCAGGCCCAGACGCAGCAGGAAGCGCTCACCGAACAAGGCCTGCTGGCGCAGGAGAGGCTGGAGCTGGCGCTTTTGCAGGTGGCCGAGGCCGAGGAGCGTTTGCCCGAAGCGGAGGATGGCTGGCGTGAAGCGCTTGCTGCCCAGGATGCCGTTCGCCGCGATCTGAGCCTGATTGAGCAGCAACTGCGCGTGGAAGAGACGCGGCGCCTGGCAAGCCAGCGTGCGCTGGAATCTCTTGCCCAGCGTCGAGCGCGCATGGAGGCCGAACGCGGTGCTTTGCAGCCCGAAGATGCGGCCGCGCTGAACGCCCTGGAAGCAGAGGTAGCCGAGCTGATAGCGCAGCAACAGGAAGCCGAGCTGCTGCAGGGAGAGGCGCAGGCTCAGCAGGGCGACGCTGAAAACGCCGTGCAGGCGAGTCGCCATGCATTGCAAGGCATCAGCCGCAGCCTGACGGAAAAGCGGGCCAGACTGGATGCGCTGCGCGGCCTGCAGTCGAGCCTGCGTGATCAAGGTGACCTGGCGGGCTGGCTGCGCGAAGCGGGGCTCACCGATGAGCCCCCCTTGTGGCAATCCCTCCAAGTGGAGCCGGGCTGGGAGCTGGCTGTTGAAGCTGTTCTGCGTGAGCGTATTGGCGCGATCGGCCCGCTGGATCAGGATTTTTCTCGCCTGCTCAGCACCCCAGTGCCTGCGCCAGTAACGCTATTGCGGGCGGCTGGCCAAGCCCCTGCACCGCGTGCGCCGCTGTTCGATGCCCCCTTGCTGGAAGAGAAGCTGCGCTGCCAGCGCCCGGAGCTCGCAGCGCTGCTCTCGCACTGGCTGGATGGCGCCTATGCCATGCCGGCACTCGATGCTTGGCTGGCTGCCGGCTCTGTGCTGCCGGCGGGTGTGATCCTGGTGACCCCTGCGGGGCAGATGCTTTCCAGCAGTAGCCTGAGCCTGTTTGCGCCGGATGCGCGGACCCACGGTGCCATTGAACGTCAGCGCGAAATCGAGTTGCTGGAGGCGGAGCTTGAGCCCGCCGAAGCCGCGCAAGAGGCTGCTCGTGCTGCACAGCAGGCGGCAGAAGCGCGTTTGCAGGCGCTGCAGCAGGCGCTGAGTGAGGGGCGTCGCTCCGTTCAGAGTCTGCAATCGCGTCTGCATGAGCGCCAGCTGGCCTTCGTCAAGGCTCAGCAGGAACAGGCACGACATACCGAACGCATGGAGAAGCTGGCGCTCGAGGCGGCCGAACTGCTCAAACAGGAAGGTATCGAGCATAGCCATCTGGAAGAGGCTGAGCTTGCCAGTGCCTCGGCCGAGGAACGCTTGCTTGCCCAGCAGGATTCGCTTCAGGAGGCGACGGCCCGCAGCAGTCTAGCGGAGGCTGCTTTGCGCGTCGCACGCGAGCAGCTTGCCGCTTCTCAGCGCCTGCGGCATGAAGCCGAGTTCGCCGCGCGCGACAGCAACGCCCGTCTCGATGAGCAGCGCCGCAATGCCGAGCTGGCTCTGGCGCAGCTTGAAAAGCTGGCTGAGGAACGGTTGCAATTGAGTTCCGAGCAGGAAAACCTTGATGACGCAGCCTTGCAATTATCGCTGCAGACTGCGCTGGACCTCCGCCGTCAGCGCGAAGCTACGCTTGCGCTGCGCCGTGAGGAGCTGGAGCGTGCCGGCCAGCACATCAAACAGCTGGACGAGATTCGCGTGCGCTGCGAGCAGGCGCTGGGGCCGCTGCGAGAACAGCTGGCCGACTTGCGTCTGAAGCACCAGGCGGCTGAGCTGGGTTCCACCCAGGCGGCAGAGCGCCTCGGGGAGTTGGGCGCCGAAATCCTACCGCTCGAAGAAGCCGTCATGGCTGACATCAAGGAAGTCGCGCTGAGCCGCGAAGTGAGCCGGCTCGGGCGAGAAATTGCCGAGATGGGCGCAGTGAATCTTGCTGCGCTGGCCGAGCTGGAGTCCTCACGCGAACGCAAGCACTTTCTTGATCTGCAGTACGACGATCTGATGCGCGCCATCGGTACGCTGGAGGACGCCATCCGCCGTATCGACCGCGACACCCGCGAGCAGCTGCAAGCTACCTTCCACACGGTCAACAAGCACTTCAGCGAACTTTTCCCGCGCCTTTTCGGTGGCGGGCAGGCTCAACTGGTGATGACCGGCGATGAAATTCTCGACGCTGGCGTGCAGATCGTTGCCCAGCCGCCCGGCAAGAAAAACACCTCCATCCACCTGCTCTCCGGCGGAGAAAAGGCGCTCACCGCGATTGCGCTGGTGTTTGCAATGTTCCAGCTCAATCCGGCTCCGTTCTGCATGCTCGACGAAGTGGATGCCCCTCTGGACGATACCAATACCGAACGGTATTGCGAGATGGTGCGGCACATGTCTTCTGTTACGCAGTTCATCTTCATCAGCCACAGCAAGATCACCATGGAGCGTGCCCAGCAGCTGGTCGGGGTCACGATGCAGGAGCAGGGCGTTTCCCGGGTGGTCGAAGTGGACATGGAAGAGGCGCTCAAGCTTGCCCAGCCTGCGGCCGCTTGATGCGATAATGCCGCCCTTATTGCACAAACCAACAGCCAAGCCTTCATGATGTCTGGAAACGAACTGCAATACGGTTTGATCGGTCTCAGCGTAATCGCCATTCTTGCCCTGGTGATCTACAACCTGTGGCAGGAGCGCCGCGCCCGCAAGACTGCTGAGCAGGCCTTCCGCTCGACCCATCACGATGTGCTGCTCGACGGTGATGCTGAAGCCGTGATTCCGCCGGCGCCCGGGGGGCGTATGGAGCCCGGTCTGCAGAGAGACATCCCCAACCCGGCCAGCCGCGGCAGTGATACCCCCGCCATGGCTGCCCGCGCATCGGTACTGCCGCGTCAGCAAGAGCCTTCGCTCCCCTGGGAACTGCAGGCCATTGACTGCGCCGTGAGCATTGAGGCTCCCGCGGGTGTTTCTGCCTCTGCCTTGTATACCGCTCAACAGGAAGCGCTCTCGGGCAATCAGCGCAACCTGGCCTGGTTCGGCTGGAATGACAACGACAACGAATGGTTCGAGATCGACGCGCGCACGCCAGGCAGCATCAATCGCGCCTGCGTCACCCTGCAACTGGCGGACCGCCGCGGCGCGCTGACGGAAAAAGAGCTGGATCGTTTCAATGAACGCCTGGCACGTGTCTGTGATCAGTTCCTGGCCGTGCCACGCTTGCCGGCCAAGGCCGACACACTGGCCCGCGCTCATGAAATCGACCAGTTCAGCTCCGAAGTAGATATCCAGATCGCGGTGAATGTGGTCAGCGCCGCAGCCCCCTTTGCCGGCACCAAGATTCGCGGTCTGGCCGAAGCTGCTGGTCTGCAACTGGGCAACGATGGGTGCTACCACGCCCTTGATGATGCAGGCCTCGGGCAGTTCGTACTGGCCAACCAGGAAAACACGCTGTTCTCGGTGGAGCAATTGAAGCATCTGCAGACGCCGGGTCTGACTCTTGTGCTGGACGTGCCGCGCGCCCTGAACCCAGCATCCACTTTCGAGCGCATGGTGCGTCTTGCTCAGCATCTGGCTGATTCCCTTGGTGGTGTGCTGGTCGATGACAACCGCAATCCGCTCACCGAACGCTCGATCCAGCTGATCCGCAGCCAGATCGGCCAGTTCGAGCTGCAGATGGAGCGCCAGTCTATGCCTGCTGGCAGCCTGATCGCCCTGCGCCTGTTTTCCTGAGTCGTTTCGATGGACCTGTTCTCGCAGGCTGACGACGCGGCGCGCGCAGCCGAATTACGCGATCAGCTCAACCGCTACGCCCATGCCTACTACGTACTCGATGCGCCGTTGGTGCCGGATGCCGAGTACGACCGCCTGTTCCGTGAGCTTCAATCGCTCGAGCGCGCACAGCCCGAGCTGCGTACGCCCGACTCGCCCACCCAACGCGTGGGTGGTCCGGTACTGAAGGAACTCACCCCTGTTCGCCATGCCGTGCCGATGTTGTCCATCGAAACGGAAACCGACACCACGCCTGCCGGCGCCGAGGCGTTCGATGGCCGTGTGCGGCGCAAGCTGGGGCTTGAAGCGCATGAGGCTGCGATCGAATACGCAGCCGAGCTGAAGTTTGATGGTCTGGCGATCAATCTGCGTTATGAACATGGCGTGCTGGTGCAGGCTGCCACGCGTGGGGATGGGGAGGTCGGTGAAGACGTGACCCACAACATCCGCACGGTAGGCAGTATTCCACTGCGCCTGCAGGGGCGGCCGCCCGCCTTGCTGGAAGTGCGCGGCGAGGTCTACATGCGGCGTGACGACTTTGAGCGCCTGAATGCTCGCCAGCGCGAGCTGGGTGAAAAAACCTTCGTCAATCCGCGCAACACCGCCGCAGGTGCGGTGCGGCAGCTGGACCCGTATGTTGCCGCACAGCGCCCCTTATCTTTTTTTGCTTATGGCGTGGGGGCGATTGAAGGCTGGCAGGATGCGCCGCTGACGCATGCCGCACTCATCGATACGCTAGCTAGCTTTGGCCTGCCGGTGTGTGAGCATCGCTGTGTGGCAAGTGGCGCGGCAGGTCTGGTGGCTTTTCACGCCCGCATCGCGGCGCTACGCAACAGCCTGCCCTTCGACATCGACGGTATTGTCTACAAGGTCAACAGCCTGGCCTTGCAGCGCGAGCTGGGTTTTCGCAATCGCGAGCCTCACTGGGCAGTGGCCCACAAATACCCGGCACAGGAAGAGCTCACCGAGCTGCTGGACATCGAAGTGCAGGTTGGCCGTACCGGCGCGATCACGCCGGTCGCCCGCCTCAAGCCGGTGTTCGTGGGCGGGGTGACTGTCACCAATGCCACGCTGCACAACGAAGACGAGTTGCGGCGCAAGGATCTGAAGATCGGTGACTGGGTCATCGTGCGCAGAGCAGGGGACGTCATCCCTGAAGTGGTCATGTCGGTCGCCGAGCGCCGCAGCGGCGCCGAGCGCGAGTTCATCATGCCGACGAACTGCCCGGTCTGCGGCAGCCATGTGGTGCGCGAAGAAGGCGAAGCCATCGCGCGTTGTACCGGCGGCCTGGCCTGCCGCGCCCAGCGTGCCCAGGCCATCATGCATTTTGCCGGTCGCCGCATGATGGATATCGACGGCTTGGGTGAGCGCTACATCGAGTCCCTGGTTGAGTTGGGCTATATCGAGCGGATTGCTGACCTCTATGCCCTGACCCTCGACCATCTGCTTGAAATGAAGCGCCGTGCAGATGAGCGTGACGGCGTGACGCCGGAAACCGTGCAGCAGGGCAAGGTTGCCACGAAGTGGGCCGAAAACCTGATCGAGGCGATTGCCGCCAGCAAGCGTCCGCCGTTGGCGCGCCTGCTATTCGCGCTGGGAATCCGGCATGTCGGAGAGTCCACTGCGAAGACTCTGGCTGAGTGGCTGGGTTCGCTGGAGAACGTGCGCCGTGCGCCACGTGCTGTGTTTGCCTGCCTGCCGGACATTGGTGGGGTGGTGGCTGATTCCCTGCACGAGTTCTTTGCCGAGCCCAATAACGAACGCGTGCTGGACGAGCTGGTGCGTGCTGGCGTAACGCCGGATGATGAACACCCGCCCTCGGCGCGCCTGGCTCAGCAATTGACGATGATCGAGTTGCTGACGCGTCTTGATATCCGCCGTCTGACCCCGGTGCGCGCCCAGCAGCTCGCCGCCCAGGTCAGCAGCCTGTCTGCGCTGGCTGCTTTGACGCCGATCGAACTCGCTGCGCTGGATTTGCCGGCTGATGTACTCACAGCGCTCGCCGAATGGCTGGCCATACCCGGCAAGCCTGATGAGTTGCGCGCGCTTGAGGCTTATTGCAGCCGGTTGTTGGCTGCAGCGCCGCAGCAAGAGGCAAGCGTAGCGCCCATGGCCGGCAAGACCTTCGTACTGACCGGCACCTTGCCCACGCTGAGCCGTGAGCAGGCCACGGCGCTGATCGAAGCGCAGGGTGGCAAGGTGAGTGGCTCGGTATCGAAGAAGACCAGCTACGTCGTGGCTGGCGCCGAAGCGGGCTCCAAACTCGCCAAGGCTCAAGAGCTGGGTGTTTCCATTCTTGATCAGAACGGACTGCTGACGCTGCTGGGCGTGCCAGCGCCCTGAACTTTCTGCGACCGGACTGGATGCCGTGCCTGCGCATTGGCTGTGTATCGACACGGCTTGCACTGGGCGGGTTATGGATTCGGATTTTGATCCTGTCCCTATACTCAACTCCGACCTCCCGCTCGGGCGCCACGCTTTCAAAGCTGGCTGGAGTTTCTTTTCTTTAATATTCAGGCCTGAGTCCGGCGTATCCATGCAGATGGATAAATGCTTATTCGAATCTGGATAAAACTCAGCGTGGATTGAATATCTTTCAATTCTTTAAGTATTTAGTGCTGGCTTTTTCGTGGGTTTAAATGTCGATTCAATTTGATTTTGTTTCTGACTATTAAATCTTCGAAAGGTTGGTAATGTCCTTATCCAGGGAGTCTGTATTCCTTGCAAAGATTCTGATGATTTCTTCTGTCTGCCTGAACATTGTTGCTTGCGGTGGCGGCAGTGATGAAAGGAGTCTGGAAGCTGTGTCGTCATCCTCTTCAAGTCTCGCTGCCAGCAGCGCATCCGTGGCGTCTAGCAGCAATTCTTCTTCAGCCGCCAGCAGCGGCGCCACAGCGTCGAGCAGTCTATCCTCATCCAGCAGTTCGGTAAGCGTGCTGGCCTCGGATGATTTCACCCAGGGCCTGAGTTTGTGGAAGGTGGAGCAGGAGGACGCTTCCGGTACGGTGACCGCCGCTAATGGCGTGCTTGATATTGTCCAGCCCGCCGGAGCCACGCTGTGGTTCAAACAGAAATTCTCGGGTGACTATGAGATCCGCTTTACGGCCACACCGATTCCTTACACGGTGACGGTGAGCGGCAAAACCTACACGGATCGCATTTCTGATCTGAACATGTTCTGGAACGCGGTTGTGCCTACCGGTAGTGACCCGGACCCGACCCATCTGACGCTGGATGGCAAGCTGGCTTCCTATAATCCGCTGACGCTGTATTACGTTGGTTTCGGCGCCAACAGCAATACCACCACGCGTTTGCGCCGCTATGACGGCACCGCCACCCGACCGCAGATCACCGGCTATGCCACGGCTGCCAGTCGGACCGCCGACGACACTGCTGGTGACATGACAGCCGCCACCAGCCTGGTCGCCAATACCCCAGTCCAGGTGCGTGTGGTGTCGCGTGCAGCCACTGCCAGCGATCCGGCAACGCTCAAGTGGTATGCCAATGACAAGCTCGTGTTCAGCTACGCAGACGCCACGCCCTTCCTCTCCGGCTGGTTCGGTTTCCGCACCACCGTGAGTCACTGGAAGCTGTCCGGCTTCTCGGTCGTCGCCCGCTAGACGCACCAACTCCCGCTGTATCCATTCCGGCAGCCTGGTTCGCCAGGCAGCCCGGGACTTTATTTGCCCTGAGATTCATTCAATGAGCCTGCATTCATTCTCCCGACCTCTCCTTGTTTCCGTCTTGTTCTCGTCATTGCTGGCCGCTTGCGGCGGAGGTACGACAGACAAGACTACCGGCAGCGCAGCCAGCAGTTCCGCAGCCACTTCAACAGCCGCCTCCGGCAGCTCGACGGCTTCTTCTTCAAGCGCCGCCACATCCTCTTCTGATGCTTCAGAAGTCTCTTCCAGTAGCGCTTCATCGGCCGCACTGGTGTACAACGACAGCGTTGAGAGCGAAACCACGGGCGCGATCTATCAGCGCGCCAGCTCGCGTCTGGTGGAAAAACTTGATCGCGGGCTGGTTGCGGTCCGCTCCGGCACCGGATGGCTGCTGTCGTGGCGTTTGCTTGGCACGGAGTACGGCGCTGATGTGGCTTTCAACGTCTACAAGAACGGCCAGCGCCTGAACTCCGCTCCGATTACGGACCGCACCAATTTTCAGGATGAAACTGCCGGCGAAGGGGACTACAGCGTACGGGCGATCTTTGATTCGCGTCGCGTGCTGGCAGCCAGCAAGCCCGCCCTCAAGCTTGAGAACGGCTATCTGAACATTCCGCTCAAGGCCGTGCCGACCGGTGTGCCGGCCGATTACTATGTGCAGCACGCGTGGCCGGCGGATCTGGATGGAGACGGGCGCTATGAGTTTGTGGTGGCGCGTATGCCTTATAACGACAAGTCAGGGCTGCCTTGCTATGTCGAGGCCTACTCGCTGGAAAATGGTTTCCTGTGGCGGGTGGATATGGGGGTGAATTCCTATACCCAGGCGGCCGGCATCGGTGCCAATGATTCGCCACCTGCCTCGATCAGTGGCTTTGGCAATATCGCCGGCTACCGCAACGACGACATGCTGACCGTGTTCGATCTGGATGGCGACGGCAAGGCCGAAGTGCTGGTGCGTACCGCTACCGGTACGACCTATGCCGACGGCAGCACAATCACCTCCACGGCAGCCAGTGACCAGTTCATCTCGGTCATCCGTGGCAGCAGCGGTACCGAAATCACGCGCACGCCGGTCACCGATCTGCTGGAGCACGGTCCGGCCGGCGGGCAGTTCGGTATTGCCTATCTGGACGGTGTCCATCCGAGTCTGGTCACCCAGCTCACCACGCGTGGCCTGCCGGCCAAGAAGGGTATCTTCCACTTCATGGTTGCGGCGTGGGATTTTGATGGCAAGACACTGAGCAGTCGCTGGAAATGGTTTGCGGACAATGAGAAAACCGTCACCACCGTACCGGAGCGCTTCCACCAGATCCGCGTGGTCGATCTTGATGGTGACGGCAAGGATGAGTTCATCGGCGGTAATTACGCGCTCAACAGCGACGGCACGCTGCGTTACGTTGTTGACGGCGTGGGCCACGGCGATCGTTTCCAGATCGGTGATTTCGATCCCTCACATGCGGGCCTCGAAGGCTTCGGCATCCAGCAATCCGAACTGGGCATCTGGAGCAAGTTCCCGTGGTACTTCTACGATGCCTCGTCCGGCACCCGTCTGATCACAGGCCAGCATCCGCCCTATGTGGCCGAGGTGGCGTATGACGTGGCGCGTGGCTCAGCTGCGGACATCGATCCGAATCATCCGGGCTATGAATTCTGGACCAGCCTTACCGACAGCACGCTGCCTTCATCCGGCCTCTTCAACGTGAAAGGCGAGCGCCTGACCTACAAGGCCCCGGGCGCGAACTTCAGGATCTGGTGGGATGGTGACGAAGGCTCGGAGCTGCTTGATGGCGTGCAGCAGGGCGCGGCTTACGTCGGCAAGTGGGATCCGGCCACAGAATCGGTGCAACATCTGTTCGATCCGTCCGGTGTGATCTTGTCCTGGCGGGCGGCTCCGCCCTTCTATGGCGATGTGCTGGGCGACTGGCGCGAAGAGATCCTGCTCGAAACCAGTGATCGCACCGCCTTGCGGCTCTACAGCACCCCCACGCCGAGCAGCAAGCGCTTCTACACTCTGGCGCACAACCCGGAGTACCGGCTGAGCCTTACGGTGCGGGGCTACCTGCAATCCACCTTCGTGGATTACTACCTGGGCTACGGCATGACGCAGCCGCCCCAGCCGGCAATCCGGATCGCACGCTGAGTCCATGCGATGAGGGCAGGGCGCTGACAAAGTCTTGCTCAATGAAGACTGTCCTGCGTAGGCGTCAGGTCATAAATAAAGCGGGCTATCCGGATGGATAGCCCGCTTTTAAGGCTTCAGGCGGCGCTTTGCGCCGCTTGAGATCAGCGGATGATGTCGTAGGAGTAGTCGGTCTTGCCGGCGACGATGGTGTTGGCATCCAGCGTTTCGAAGTACTCGTCGAGCAGATCCACCAGCACGCGCATGCCACCTTCGTAACCCCAGATCGGACGCACGTGGTAGTGGTGACGATCGAAGATCGGGAAGACCATGCGGATCAGCGGGGTGCCGGTATCGCGCTCGAGGTACTTGCCGTAGGTGTTGCCGATCAGGAAGTCCACCGGCTCGGTGAAGAGCAAGGAGCGCAGGTGCCACAGATCGCGCTTCGGGTAGGCCTTGCAGGCGGCACCGTATTGCGAGCTGGCGAACAGGGTGTTCATCTTGGCTTCCCAGTCCTTCTCACCATTGGTCGCCACCACGTGCGCCGGCTCGGCACCGAGTTCAAGCAGGAACTCAGAGAGGCCCAGCAGGAAGTCCGGATCACCGTACAGGGCGTAGCGCTTGCCGTGCAGGTGAGCCTGACTATCAGCCATTGCATCGACCAGCAGACCGCGTTCCTTTTCCAGCTGGGCCGGGATCGGCTTGCCGGTGAGGCGCGAGATCTCCATCAGGAAACGGTCGGTGCCGGCAACACCGATCGGGCTGTTCAGCACAACGACTTCCTGGCCATGCTCACCGATGAACTTGGCTGTCTTCTCGCAGGAGAATTCCTGGAAGATGATCGTAGCCTTGGCGTTGAGCGCGCGCTCGACGGTTTCCTTGGTGGTGCCGCCTTCGTACATCCGGAACTCGCCATCGGTGGGGGTGTTCCACACCTCAGACGGATCACAGATGACGTTGTACTCGACCCCGAAGAGATCCATGATGCGCTTGATCTCTTTCATGTTGCCGACCACGAAGCCATCAAAGCCGCCGATGAAGTTGATGGCTTCGCCCGGCACGCGGGTCAGTTTCGGTGCGGTGTCGGCCTTGCCGTCCCAGAAGTGCTTGAGCACGCCCAAGAGCGCATTGTCGTAGCCGGTGATGTGGCTGCCAACGAAGGCCGGGGTGTGGGCGAAGGGCACGTCGAACTCCTGCGGCACGCTGCCCTTTTCCTTGGCGGTCTTGATGAACGCGTTCAGGTCGTCACCGATCACCTCGGCCATGCAGGTGGTGGACACGGCGATCATGTCCGGCTGGTAGAGGTTGTAGGTGTTGGCGAGGCCATCGATCATGTTGTTGAGGCCACCGAACACGGCTGCATCTTCAGTCATCGACGAGGACACGCAGGAGGTCGGTTCCTTGAAGTGGCGCGAGAAGTGCGAGCGGTAGTACGCCACGCAGCCTTGCGAGCCATGCACGAAGGACAGCGTCTTGTGAAAACCGTTGGCAACATACACGGCACCCAGCGGCTGGCAAGCCTTGGCCGGGTTGACTGTGAGGCCTTCGCGGGCAAAGTTCTTCTGCTTGTAGTCCTCGGTCTTCGTCCATTGGACGATTTCCTGGATCTTGGCGTCCGAGTGGTTGAACTCGAAGGCCTTCTTGTTGGCGAGCATGTCCTGATACTCAGGCTCGCGGAAGAGGTTCTCGTGGTCAATGACCTTGTCGGCTGATTGGGGCATGGTAGTTCTCCTGAAAATTTAGTGAGGAGTTGGGGGCGGGAGTGAGGAGGGGCGTTGCGCGGGCTCTGTCCCGCTCCTCTCCCCTCACTCCTCACACGGGCTTACTTCTTCCAGGGCGCCTTCGACAGGCCCCAGATCGGCGAGCTGATCGCCATGTCCATGTCACGAGCGAAGATGGCAAAGCCGTCGTAGCCGTGATACGGACCGGAGTAGTCCCAGCTGTGCATCTGGCGGAAAGGTACGCCCATCTTCTGGAACACGTACTTCTCCTTGATGCCCGAGCCGACCAGGTCAGGCTTGACCTTCTCGACGAACTTTTCGAATTCGTAGCCAGTGACATCGTCATAGATCAGCGTGCCATCCTTGACGTAGTGCGTGGTGCGCTGATAGTCATCGTTGTGGCCGAATTCGTAGCCGGTGCCGACCACTTCCATGCCCAGATCTTCGTAGGCGCCAATCACGTGACGCGGGCGCAGACCACCCACGAAGAGCATGACCTTCTTGCCTTCCAGGCGCGGGCGGTACTTGTCGATCACTGCCTGCATCAGCGGCTTGTACTTGGCGATCACCTTTTCGGCATTGGCCTTGATGGTGTCGTCGAAGTGGCTGGCGATTTCGCGCAGCGACTCTTCGATCTTGGTCGGGCCGAAGAAGTTGTACTCAACCCATGGCACACCGTACTTTTCTTCCATGTGACGGCTGATGTAGTTCATCGAGCGGTAGCAGTGAAGAACGTTGAGCTTGGCCTTGGGGGTGTTTTCCAGCTCGGCGATGGTGCCGTCGCCCGACCACTGGGCGATCACGCGCAGGCCCATCTCTTCGAGCAGGATGCGTGAGGACCAGGCGTCACCACCGATGTTGTAATCGCCGATGATGGCTACGTCATACGGAGTGGAGACGAAGTCCGGGCGCTTGTCCGGGTCGGCTTTGTCGAACACCCAGTCGCGGATCGCGTCGTTGGCGATGTGGTGACCCAGGGACTGGGATACACCACGGAAGCCTTCACAGCGCACCGGCACGATGGTGTGGCCGTTGTATTCCTTGCTCTTCTTCTTCGATACGGCCTCGATGTCGTCACCGATCAGGCCGATCGGACATTCCGACTGTACCGAGATGCCCTTGTTGAGCGGGAAGAGTTGCTGGATCTCGTCCATGATGACTTCCAGCTTCTTGTCACCGCCGAAGACGATGTCCTTTTCCTGGAAGTCGGAGGTGAATTGCATGGTCACGAAGGTGTCCACGCCGGTCACGCCGATGTAGTAGTTGCGGCGGGCGGCCCAGGAGTACTGGCCACAGCCGACCGGGCCGTGCGAGATGTGGATCATGTCCTTGATCGGACCCCACACCACCCCCTTGGAGCCGGCATACGCGCAGCCGCGGATGGTCATCACGCCCGGCAGGGACTTGATGTTCGATTTCACGCCGCAGTCCGGCTTGCCTTCTTCATGCACGTTAAGGTGCTTGGCGCGCTTCTTGGCGGTTTTTTCCGGATAGGCCTTCAGCACCTCATCAATGAGGGCTGCGTTCTGGGCCTTCTTTTCGTCGATTGTCATGCTCATTTCATCATCTCCTGTGCGCAATGCGAGAGTAGAGGGAAGAGAACCTTGTTACGCCGGCGGAAGCCGGGAGCCCGCCTGCGGCAAGGCTCCCGACCCTCGACTCTCGGTCCTCAGGCGGCCAGATCGGCTGCCGTCTTGCCCACTTGCGATTCGTCGATCTGCTTCATGATGCCGTGGGCCATCAGCAGGTCTTCGAGCTCGTCCATGGTGATCGGCGTCGGGATGATGCCGTTGCCCTTGTTGGCATGAACCTTCTCGGCGAGCGTGCGGTATTCCGCAGCCTGCTTGGAATCCGGAGCGAACTCCATCACGGTCATGCGGCGCAGCTCGGCGTGCTGAACGATGTTGTCGCGCGGCACGAAGTGGATCAGGCGGGTGCCCAGCTTGCCGGCCAGTGCTTCGGCCAGTTCCAGTTCCTTGTCGGTCTGACGCTCGTTGCAGATCAGGCCACCCAGACGCACGCCACCGGAGTTGGCGTACTTCAGAACACCCTTGGAGATGTTGTTGGCGGCGTACATGGCCATCATTTCGCCAGACATGACGATGTAGATTTCCTGCGCCTTGTTTTCGCGGATCGGCATGGCGAAGCCGCCACACACCACGTCACCCAGCACGTCGTACGACACGTAATCCATGCCGTCGTAAGCGCCGTTTTCCTCGAGGAAGTTGATCGAGGTGATCACGCCGCGGCCGGCGCAGCCCACGCCCGGCTCCGGGCCACCGGATTCAACGCAGCGGATGTCGCGATAACCCACCTTCATGACATCTTCCAGTTCCAGGTCTTCCACGGAACCGGCTTCCGCGGCCAGCGACAGGATGGTGTCCTGTGCCTTGGCGTGCAGGATCAGGCGGGTGGAGTCGGCCTTGGGGTCGCAGCCGACGATGAGGATTTTCTGGCCCATTTGCGCAAGCGCGGCCAGCGTGTTTTGCGAGGTGGTGGATTTGCCGATCCCACCTTTGCCGTAGAAGGCAATCTGACGAAGGTCTGACATGTTGTTTCTCCTGAATCGTTGAGCAGTGATGTTGCTGCAATCGAAAAATGTCCTCTGTTGGGAACGTCGGACAAGCAGTCGATCTACCGTGCCCCGGATGCAGCCCCTCGCGCCTTTTTTGCTCTTCAAAGTAAGCGACTTGTTGGCGAGACATGGTCGGTGCGAGGACCATTCAGCAACTGCCGTGCCAAGTTTTTACGGATTGCTTGAAAAGCTTGCCAAATGGTCGTTTCGGAAGTTCTTTGCAGTGCCGTTGAGGTCATTTCCGGATATCGACAAAGCTGACATTCCCGCCGCCGCGCCGCCCGAATGACAGGAGTGTCATTTCGCTGTGTGTCGTATCTGAAGCGCTCCGTTTCGCATCCGCGCCGCACGCACTCAGGCATTGAGCCCTGCGGGTATGACACTTGCTGAGGGCAGGGCATAGCCAGGTTGAGAGGAAACCAAAATGCACGCCCAGCCTTCACTGATCCAGCCCGTAGCGGTCACCGGCAACGCGCGGGCGACGCATTTCGAGCGTATCGGTGGAGCCGAACCGATCGCCCTGCTAGCTGAGCGCTTCTATCACCACATGGATACACAGCCCGAGGCGTCCGTCATCCGCGCCATGCACCCGGCGGATCTCACTCCGGTGAGGAAAGTGCTGGAGCTGTTCCTCGTCGAATGGATGGGCGGCAGCAAAGACTATTCGGCCATGCGCGGCCATCCGCGCCTGCGCATGCGCCACATGGAATTCCCGCTCGGAGTGGCGGCACGCGATGCCTGGATGAACTGCATGCGCGCCGCCCTGAGTGAAGTCGTGACCGATGCAGAGCTCAGGACGCAACTCGAAGCAGCCTTTTTCAAAACCGCGGATTTCATTCGCAACCAACAGGAGAATCACCATGACAACGATCGATAAGACCGCGTTCGGCGTGCTCGAAGCCGAAGAACGCCTGCTCAATGGCGTGTTCAAGGGTGCTACGGCCGTCCCCGGACGCTTCGGCTTCCGTGGCGACATCGCCATTGAGTTTCAGCCCAAGATGGCCGATGAGAAGCGCCCGCCTGAGAAGTGCTGCGAGCAGGTCATGGCTGCCGCCAACGAAGGCGAGCCGCATTTCATCTTTCTTGCCGGCTTCCTGCTCTCCTTCGGCTACCTCAAGCTGCTTGCCGAAGTGCTGGGCGAAGCGTTGTCGCCCGCAGGCAAGTACATCCTCTTCTGCGACAACATCGACCTGTCGAAGAAGTACGTCATCGACTATGCCGGCGCCACCTTCTACATCCTGCCGATCGACGAAGCCACGGTGTACAACGAAACGCTCGAGCTGCTCTACCTGGAGAAGAATGAGCTCAAGAAGATGGACACCGGCGGCAAGCTCGATGCAGTGGTCAATGCCGGCGTGAAGTTCGTGGGCGACCGTAAATTCATCAAGAGCACGTATGACGAGCTGGTGGCCACCATGGGGCCGGTGCGCAATCCTTACGAAAACCGTCCCGTCTAGGACACACGCGAATCAAGCTTCTGCGCGGCTCAATCTCGAAGCTCTGGTGATCAACGTCCCCACGTTTCTGATCCTCGCTTCGACCTTGAACCGCTCGCTATGCTTGCTTCGCATGTGTCAGCCCCATGAGTCAGGAGTCATGAATGGCTGAAGCCTTGCTGGATCAACCTGCCGCCGCCGGTGCGCCACCGCTATCCCTGCTCGATCGTGCGCTGGGCGCCTATCTGGGCCTGGCCATCGGTGACGCGCTAGGCGCCACGGTGGAGTTCATGACGCCGCGCGAGATCATGTCCAAGTACGGCACCCACCGCGAGATCATCGGCGGTGGCTGGCTGCGCCTGAAGCCCGGTCAGGTGACGGACGACACCACCATGGCGCTTGCGCTTGGGGATGCCATTGTTTCGGCACGCGGCTGGGATCTCACAGAGGTGGCCGAGCACTATGTGGGCTGGCTGCGCAGCAAGCCGGTGGATTGTGGCAACACCTGCCGGCGCGGGATCCGACGTTACATGCAGGAGGGCAGCCTCGTGGCCGCCTTCAACGAAGGCGACGCGGGCAACGGCGCGGTCATGCGCAATCTGCCGGTGGTGCTGGGTTTCCTGAACAACGAGCAGGCCCTGATAGATTACAGCCTCGCGCAAGGGCGTATCACCCACGGCCATCCTTTGTCCGATCTGGCCAATGTGGCCCTTGCACGCATGACGGCCGCACTCCTGCGCGGTGAGGGCATGGCGGTCGTGCAGGCCATTGCTGATGAGCTCTTTACCCTGGAGCCACGTTTCTCAATCCAGGCCTATCGCGGCCGTGCTACCGGTTATGTGGTGGACACGGTGCAGACCGTGCTCTACCACTTCTTCAATCACGAAGACTTCGAGAACAGCCTGATCGCCGTGGTCAATCGCGGGGATGACGCAGATACCACCGGCGCCCTCGTTGGCATGCTGGCGGGTGCCCGTTATGGCACCCGGGCGTTTCCGCGCCAGTGGATCCGCCGCATTGATCCGGACGTGCGCCATCGCATCGAAGTACAAACGCGACAATTGCTCTCTCTGCACACGCCCATCGGCGGGAGAAGCTGATGGCCCACATCGTCTTCTACGAAAAGCCAGGCTGCGGCGGCAACGCAAAACAGAAAGCCTGGCTGATGGCTGCCGGCCACACGCTTGAAGTGCGCGATCTGCTGCACTGGGCCTGGACGCCCGAGCGCCTGCTGGCCTTTCTGGCTCCATTGCCGGTAGCCGACTGGTTCAATCGCGCGGCGCCTGCGGTGCGTGATGGACTGATCCAGCCGGAGCTGCTCTCGGCCGAACAGGCCCTTGCCGCACTGCTGGCCCAACCACTCCTGATCCGTCGCCCACTGCTGACCCTGGAAGATGGCTGCTGCCTGGTGGGCTTCGATGAAACACGGCTGCGCGGCCATCTCACCGGCACGCCAACGGCCCCCGCGCCTGCAGAAGGCTGTGCCGCGCGGGTGAGCCCTTGCGGAACGGCAACATGAGCCCGCGCTTCTTCCTTTCCTACACCGGCGTACGCCTGCCACTGCAACTCGTAGAAGAGTTGCCGGAGGCGGCCCTGCGCAACCGCAACACCTGGTTCCGCGCCGAATACGATGCACAGGGCACTCTGATACGGGTCGAAAAAATCGTCTATGGCGAAGTGGAAATGACGCATCGTTACACATACGACAGTGAGCTGAGGCTGCACGAAGCCATTGTCACCTTTGCCGATGAAGAGCCACAGGTCATGCGCTTCAGCGAGGCCTCCGCATGAAGCTCTACATGGCCCCCGGATCCTGCACTACCGGTATCCACATCCTGCTTGAGGAGCTGGGGCTGCCCTTCGAAGCGTGGATCATCAGCATCCCGGCCAGCCAGCATCTGCAGCCGGAATATCTGGCGCTCAATCCCAAGGGCAGCATCCCGACGCTGGTGCTGGACGATGGCCAGTCCCTCACCGATTACATCGCCATCTCCTACTGGCTCGCGCGCCGTCATCCCCGTGCCCGGCTCATGCCTGACGATGCGCTGGCTGCCGCACGGGTCATGGAAATCCTTGCTTATGTGGTGGGCACCGTACACGGCCAGGGCTTCGCACGCCTCTTCAATGCCGAGGGTTTTGCCGGCAGCGGCAAGGAAGCCCTCCAGGGGCAGGGGCGGGCGATTGTCGACAAGGCCTTTGCCATTCTCGACACCCAGCTCGTCGGGCCTTACGCGGCCGGTGAGTTCTCGATTGCCGACCCGGCCTTGTTCTATGTTGAGTTCTGGGCCGACAAACTGGACATTCCCTTGCCCCTCAGGCTTTCGGCCCATTACACCCTGATGCGCAGCCGTCCTGTCGTGCAGCAAGTGCTGCGCGAAGAAGGCTACCGCTGAGTGCTTGCCCGAGTGAAAACGCCATGAGCCTAATCGACGAACACTGTGGACTGCTGGCCTACGACTATCAGCACTTTGCCCGTGCCAAGGAGTTCGTCTTCCGCCAGTGGTGCGCCTTTGCCAGCGAGCGCCAGGCCCTGCGCCCAGAAGACCTCTCCGGCGCCTGCAAGTACGGCTCCCAGTTCATGCGCATCGTCTTCGGCGGCAGCATCGAAGGTCATTACGAACACCAGTACAACCGCATCGCGGGCCGCCTCGTCGATCTTGGTCACGACGCGCAGGACGTCGGCCGCATGCGCTTTCCCTATCTGCACGAAGCCGGCTACTTCGAGTTACCCGAACAGCAAGCCGCCATGCGCGCCTGCCTGCCGCGCGTGGGGCGCTGGGCGGAGGCGTTCATGGTAGAGCAGGGCTAAGCTGCGCTGCATTTCAGGATGTGCTGAGCCGCCGGTTGGACTTGGGCGCCCAAAACTCCACGGGTGGTCTTGAGCGCTCTGCGCGAGCCATGACATCATGCTGATGGATTTTTAGGCAGGTATCGGCAGTAAGCGGAGGCTCAGGCTTGCCGCTTCAAAGTTGCCGTTTGATGCTCTGGGGCTGAAATCTGTAGAGTGAGGTTTTTGTCGATTCTGTTAATGCTGTTCATCTTTACAGCGGAATCGTGGAGAGCCGCTCTGGAAGCCAATCTTCGCTGCTCGGTCGTGCCATGTTAGGGAGCACGCGCCGATGTTATGCGGCAAAACTGATCCCTATAACACGTTAAAACTCACAACTTACTCTCTGCCTCCAATGTCAACCCTTAGCGACCACAAAGAAATCTCCGCCCAAGCAGAAATTCTTCCAGCCCAAATCGAACGACTCGATTCACGGTTAAAGCAGATTGAAAAAATAGCTGGAACCGTCGAGGTGGTTGCGGAGAAAGGTTTTGAAGCCGTTTCCAAATACTTTGAAAGCAAGACGGAACAGGAAAAGAAAGAGGCTGAGGCCGCCGACGCTCAACACAAGAGAGAGATAGAGCTTCAAGACAAGAAGCACAAAAGAGCCACGATAATTCTCGGGGTCGTCTCTTTGTTGGTTTTCATTCTTGTTATTTCCTCTTTGTATTTGTCTCAATTTGAGCTGGTTAAATACATCCTCGGCTCAAGCTTGGCTGTCGCGGGAGGTGCGGGGCTTTCCAATCTATTCAAAGGTAGCGTGAAGTGAGTCGTAGTCTCAACGTTGAAGTGCAACGATCATTTGGAACCATGACAAATCTCCTTCGGCGTTTTGAATTGATGTCTTTTACGAGGCCGATTATTTAATTCGTTCGCGATCCAATCGCAGTCGGCCTGAGTGATTTTGCTCATACAAATTCCTTTAGGCAGGTACTGTCGGATCAGTCCATTCAGATTTTCGTTGGCGCCGCGCTCCCATGAGTGATACGGAGTCGCGAAGTAGCAAGTGAGAGGAAAGCGCGCTTCGAGTGTCTTGTAGTCATGGAACTCGGTGCCGTTGTCCAGGGTGAGCATGTGGAATCGTCCAGCCTGCTCGATGAGCGCCAGGCTGGCTGCGCGGGTCACTTGTTCGGTCGTGCGGGCGCTGAGTTTTTTGATCACCGCATAGCCGGTTTTACGTTCCAGCAAGGTGAGAATGCAGTGATGCTTGTCCTGCCCGATGACCGTGTCGCCTTCCCAATGCCCGATCTGCAGGCGTTGTTCGATTGCTTCGCTGCGCTCGCTGATGTGGCGCTTGCCAGCCAGAACGCCTCGCGAATCCTTGCTGTTGTATCGCTTGCGCCGAAGCTTGGGCATGATCCGCATGCATTTGAAGAGCGAGCCTCCTGCCTTCTTGTCACGGAGGATGTAGCGGTAGATCGCTTCGTGACTGATGCTCCACTCCTCACTCACGCGCAAGCTCCCGCTGATTTGCTCCGGGCTCCATTTCTGGCGCAGCAACGATTCAACCTTCTGCCATTGAGCCGGGCTGAACCACGAACGCCGACGCGCTCGCCTGCGTCGCGCGCGGGCATATTTGTGCGCCTTTTCCGCTCGGTAGCGTCCGTCGTGGGTGGTGCTGTTGCGCCGCAGCTCCCGGCTGATCGTACTGGGCGAGCGCCCCATCTGGCGGGCTATCTCGGCTTGAGAGAAGCCCACACGCTGCAGCCCTGTAATGCTGTATCGTTCCTCTCGGGTGAGCTGGTGGTATTTATTCATCGATGCTTCCTTTTTCTTGGCGGGAAATGGAAGCTCTCAGTATCTCAGCTCGCCCGCCTATTTCAGGGAGCGTTGCACTTCGTTTGTGAATCCGCGCAATCTAACAATTCCGTCGAGAGGGACCGCCCACAAGCTGCGCTTGTGGGTTCCCTTCGCGGCTTTGCCGCTACGGCAGCCCCTCACGTCAAACGTTAGGGCTAAGCAAAATTATGGAGATCTGTCGGTGAGGCACCTATATATCGGCGTTTTACTTAGCACAGCATTTATTACATCGTTCTACTCTCTGGTGGGTGCAGGGCTCTGCCTATTGCTGGCCTACTGTATCTATACGGCAGACGGCTCACCCCGTCCCGGCGGCGGTGATGGCCCGAGTGACTTCAGTTCGTCTGATAGCGCCGATTGCGGCGGTGATGGCGGAGGAAGTTGCGATTGATCGCTTAGGTCGAAAAGGCGGCTGAGATTGCACAACCATCGCCCTAACCCTTCTCTAAGGGACTTCCCGTCAACTGGTTTGTGAATGCCGGCCGCTAGGCCGGTTTTCTTTTTGTTTCTCCGGAACGCTTCAAACCGCTGCTTTCGTGCTGACGACCGCGACCAGACTGTCATCTCTC
>NZ_JABCSC020000006.1 GCF_012972705.2 Uliginosibacterium aquaticum
AGAGATGACAGTCTGGTCGCGGTCGTCAGCACGAAAGCAGCGGTTTGAAGCGTTCCGGAGAAACAAAAAGAAAACCGGCCTAGCGGCCGGCATTCACAAACCAGTTGACGGGAAGTCCCTTAGAGAATGGTTAGGCATGCGAGCACTATTCATTTTCAGGCGGCTTTGTATCGATAACAGTAATGTTTTCGACCCGATCCAGAATTTTCTCAACGTCCTGTTGTGACATCCCTTCAATATGGATAACAACGTGATCTTTGGTTGTAATTATGACTTTTCGGCTACTTCTTGATCTTATCCATGCAACAAGGACTGCGGAGAACGCAACCCATGGCGCAGAAGCCTGAATAAGGCTTACTCCGATAGATGTACCGCTGGCAAGAACAGCGCCGACGCTGAATTTATGAATCTCACCGTACTCGATATTTTCATCGGTGAGCATTTTCAAAAAAGGCTCACGACTATCTTTGAACAAATTTATTTCTATGTGATTCATCGGCGCTCCTTTGCGGGGATGTGTTTTGTTCAAGCCTAACGTGTTATGGGGATCAGTTTTGCTATTCATCATCGGCACATGCTCCCTAACATGGCATGACCGATCAGCGAAGATTGGCTTCCAGACTAGCTTTTCACGATCCTGCTGTACATCGGACCCGCATTAACAGCGTCGACAAAAACCTCACTCTGCAGATTTCAGGCTTTAAGCTCATTACGGCCACTTTGCAGCGGCAAGCCTGAATATCAGAACCTGACCAGCCGCAGCCATTCTAGTCCGCTGGCATCAAGCGCGGCGTCGGTGAGCAGTCGCTCAAGATGATGCCTGTGCCGTCGGTTTTGCCCTTGAGCGTTGCAGAGGCCAGTCGTCCGGAGCGCTTGAAGCGGCTGATCCCAGCGCCACTTCAGATCACGCCAGCGTTGTGATCATGACGAAGAGTTGGGAAGCGACGAAAGCCCGCAAGCCCGCAGCGTGACGTTCAGCACATGCTCGAGGGCACGCTTGCGTGCGCGGGGGCTTTGGGTGTCAGCCCCGAGCACGGCCTGGATCTGCACGTCGAAATCGGCGTAGGTCTGGGTATTGGCCCACAGCGTGAAAAAGAAGTGGGTGCTGTCCACCGGGGCGATGCGCCCGGCGGCAATCCAGGCGTCCAGCACGGCCGCTTTCTCGCGCACCGTGCGACGCAATTCGCTTTGCAGCATTTCGCCCACCACCGGCGCGCCATGCAGTAATTCGTTGGCAAACACCCGCGAGGCATCCGGCCGCTCATAGGCCAGGGCCATCTTGCGGCGCACATAGCTCTCGATCGCTTCACGCGGATCAGCGTCTGCCGTGATCACGTCGGTGGGCGAGAGCCAGTCGTGCAGCACCCGATCGAGCACCGCGCGATAGAGCTCGGCCTTGTTGCCGAAGTAGTAATGCAGATTGGGTTTGGGTACGCCTGCTTCTTCGGCGATTTGGGCCATGGTGGCGCCGCCGAAGCCGGCTCGCGCGAAGACGCGTTCGGCACCGCTGAGGATGGCGGTTTCGTTGAGCTGGCGAATCCGGCTTTTGCTGACGTCTGACTCTTCAACGAGCGCGGCCTTTGCACGGCTTGCAGTTTTCCGGGTCGTCATGGCCATGGTCTCGGGCGGGCAGTGGGGCCCACATTCTAGCTTCCGGGCCGGATGGCCGGGGCAGCCGGGAGGGGTGGCGCCGCCGCCCCTCCCGGCCGGGCTTGCTTACTTGGCGGCCGCGTCCCACACCATGTGAGTCATGGCAGCCTTGCCCGGATCCTTTTTGATGACTGGATCCGAACCCCCGCTCATCAGCACCTTCACCGTGCGCTCATAGGCGGCCGGGTCGAGGTAGCCGATCTTCGGCGTGTTGGCGTTGGAGATCAGCTTGGCGACGTTTTCCATCTGGCGCTTCTGCACCGCGACGGTGGCGCTGCCCGAAGCATCCTGGGCCACCACGATCTTGGCGGCCTCTTCCGGATTCTTCACCGCGTCGTTCCAGCCCTTGAAGCTGGCCTTGAGGAACTTGGCCATCTTGGCGACGAAAGCCTTGTCGCGCAGGTTGGATTCAAGCACGTAGAGACCGTCTTCCAGCGAGGCCACGCCCTGATCCTGATAGAAGAAGGCGAGCAGATCGGACTCTTTTACGCCGGCATCCACCACCTGCCAGTACTCGTTGTAAATCATGGTCGAGATACAGGCGGCCTGGTTCTGCAGCAACGGATCCACGTTGAAGCCCTGCTTGAGCACGGTAATGTCCTTGCCCGGCTTGTAGCCCAGCTTGCCCATCCAGTTCAGGAAGGGGTACTCGTTGCCGCCGTACCAGACACCGAGGGTCTTGCCCTTGAGATCCTTGGGCGAGCTCACGCCGGAAGCCTTCTTGCAGGTGAGCATCAGGCCGGACTTGTCGAAGACCTGAGCGATGTTCACCAGCGGTACGCCGGCTTCGCGTGCAGCGAGGGCATCCGGCATCCAGTTCACCACCACGTCGGCCGACTTGCCGGCGATCACCTGCACCGGCGAGATGTCCGGCCCGCCCGGCTTGATCGTTACATCCAGCCCGGCTTCCTTGTAGTAGCCCTTGGCCTGCGCCACGTAATAGCCGGCGAACTGCGCCTGCGGCACCCATTTGAGCTGCAGAGTGACCTTCTCGGCCGCTTGGGCGCCGATCGAACCGAAAGCCGCAGCGGCCGCCAGTGCGCTAAAGACAAGATGCTTCCTGAACATGTGCAACGTGGACATCGGACAACTCCTTGGTTGGGTGAAACGAGGGGGCAAGAACGAAAAGAAGGGGCTCAGGATTGCGCCGCGCGCACTGACGGGTGCCAGAAATTGACGCGCCGTTCGCAGAGCACCAGCAGGCTGTAGAGCGCCGAACCCACGATGGCCGAGAGCACGATCGCGGCCCAGACCAGCGGCATCTGCATGCGCGCAGCCTCGGTGGAGATCCGGAAGCCCAGGCCTGCCGTGGGCGAGCCGAAGAACTCGGCCACGATGGCGCCGATCAGGGCCAGGCTGGCATTGACCTTGAGCGCACCGAAGATGAAGGGCATGGCCGCGGGCAATCGCAGTGCCAGCAACTGCTGACGTGGGCTGGCCGCATAGGAATGCATCAGTTCGCGCTCCAGCTTGCCGGCGGCCCCAAGGCCCGCCAGGGTGCTGACCATGGCTGGGAAGAAGGTCATCAACACCACCACGGCCACCTTGGAAGGCCAGTCGAAGCCGAACCACATCACCGCAATCGGGGCGACGCCGACCAGCGGAATGGTGCTGGTGAGCGAGGCGATCGGCAGCAGGCCGCGTTGCAGGAAGGGGGAGCGCTCGATGGCGATGCCGGTGGCGATGCCCAGCCCGCTGCCCAGCACATAGCCGGTCAGAACGGACTTCAGCACGGTCTGCACAAAATCGCCGCCCAGCTTGTCGGCTTCGGTGAATAACGCAAGGAGGATGTCGGCCGGTGCTGGCAGGAGTACGCGGGGCACGGCAAAGGCCGTGACCAGGAGTTGCCAGAAATAGAGCATCCAGAGTCCGAACAGGACGGCCGTCAGCGTGGCGACCCAGGGGGGCGAGTCCAGCATGGCCAGTCGCTGCACGCTGGTGCGGGCGAGCAGGAACTGGGCGATGCACAGCAACCAGAACGCAGTGGCCGGCTCGGATTCTCCGCTAGGCACCGACAGCAATAGCAGGGCTCCGGTGAGCAGGCTGCCCAGCAGCAACGGGAGGGTGCCGAGCAGGCAGCGCAGGGGTTGCGCCGCCAGCAGCACACAAACGATCTGGAGTGCCGCAATGCGCAGCGCGGGGCTATGCAGGGCCGGCAGCGGGATGACCGGATCGAAGCCGCTGAGCGAGAAGGTCTGGCTCAGTGCCAGGCCGGCCGGAATGATCGCCAGCAGTGCGCCGATGGCGCCGGGAAGTTTGGTCTGACTCATGCCTGCCTCCTGCGCCCGACAATCAGGTATTCCACCGCAGCGACCAGCGCGGTGAGCACTACGCCCAGCAGCGCTGCCATGATCAGGGCCGACCAGATCTGCAGGGTGTTGCCGTAGTACGAACCGGTGAGGAGCCGCGCGCCGAGGCCGGCCTGCGCACCGGTGGGCAACTCGGCCACGATGGTGCCGGCGAGCCCAGCCGCGATGGCCACGCGCAGGGAGGGAAACAGGAAGGGCAGGGAAGAGGGCAGGCGCAGGACGAAGAAAGTCTGGATGCGCGAGGCCGAATAGGTGTGGATCAGCTCCATCTCGAGGCGCTGCGGGGCACGCAGGCCCTGCACCATGGCGACCGTGACCGGAAAGAAACACAGGTACATCGCGATCGTGGCCTTGGGCAGCATGCCGGTGATGCCCAGGCTGCCAAGAATGATCAGCACGATCGGGGCGATGGCCAGCACCGGCACGCTCTGACTCGCGACGATCCACGGCATCAGCGCCCGGTCGAGCGTGCGCGAATGCACAATGCATACGGCGAGCAGGCCGCCGAGGACCAGGCCCATGAGGAAGCCGGTCAGCGTGGCGCCCGCCGTGACCCAGGCGTGCAGCAACAGGTTGCGCGGTGAGTCGAGCGGCGCGTCAAAAATCGAGGTCCACAGATCCAGCGCGATCTGATGCGGCACCGGCAGCACCGGGCGCTGCATGCTGAAGGTCGCGGCGACCAGCTCCTGCCAGCTCCAGGCGCCTTGCGGCGCGAGGACCCGTTCGATCACCCCGGCCGCATTGAGCCAGATGGCGAGCAGATACCAGAGGACGAGCCCGACCGCGAGCAGGGTCGCGACCGGAACCAGATGCTGTTGAAACCGGTTCTGGCTCATTGATGGCCCTCCGCCAGCGCCTCGCGTACTTCCTGGGCCAGGCGGGTGAACTCGGGGGTATCGCGGATCGAGAGATCGCGTTCGAAGGGCAGCGGCGACTCGATCACTTTCACGATCCGCCCGGGGCGCGGCGACATCACCACGATGCGCGTCGACAGATACACCGCCTCGGCGATCGAGTGAGTCACGAACACCACGGTGCGGCGCTCGCGCAGCCAGAGCTGCTGCAACTGCTCGTTGAGCTTGTCGCGGGTGATTTCATCCAGCGCGCCGAAGGGCTCGTCCATCATCAGGATCTTCGGTTCGAAGCCCAGGGCGCGGGCAATCGACACGCGCTGCTGCATGCCGCCGGAGAGTTGCCAGGGATACTTCTTCTCGAAGCCGGCCAGCCCGACCCGCCCCAGCTGCTCGCGCGCAATCGCCTCGCACTCGGCCTTGCTGCGCCCGATCAGCTGCAGGGGCAGCATCACGTTGGCCAGCACGGTGCGCCAGGGGAACAGGGCCGGCGCCTGAAAAACATAGCCATAGGCGCGGCGCTCGCGTGCATCGCTCGGCGTCATGCCGTTGACCAGCACCTCGCCTGAAGTGATTGGCTCCAGATCGGCGATCACGCGCAGCAGGGTGGTCTTGCCACAGCCGGACGGCCCGATCAGCGACACGAATTCGCCCCGGTTGATCGTGAAATCGATCTCGCTCAACGCATGTACCGGGCGATCCGCAGCCTGGTAGATCACGCTGGCCTTGCGGGCCACAACGGCGGGCCGGGCAACGGGGGTTTCAAGTGCGGAGTGAGGGCTGGCCTGAAGTTCGGTGGGGTGCGGTGCATTCATCGGGAAGGCGTCCTGAACCGTCAATTTCTTGACCAAATGGTTTAAATTCAGAACACCTATCGCAAACTTCATGCCACCACCGCAATACGCCGCAGAATCGTTCCCGCACCCGCAAAACGGGCCTCAGACCGTCCGAAAACGGTGCGTGGCAACGCGGAATTGATGCAAATTGGGGCGTCAGCCCGGCGGCAGGCGGCTTGCCTGCTCGTGCGATCTCGGAAGGTGCTGACCGGCTCAAGGGCTGCAGGCTGGTCGCCGACTCGAAGCGGCGCAATGGCGAAAGCGCCCGAGCAGATCCCGGCGCGCTCAGGTACGTCCAGGCCGTGACATTCAGGCCGGTGGGCGGTGCGGCACAGGTTTTCGGCAGCCGAAAAGCAAAAAGCCCAGCGCGAGGGCTGGGCTTTTTGCTTGAATCTTTGGTGGCCGGTCGCGGAATCGAACCACGGACACGCGGATTTTCAATCCGCTGCTCTACCAACTGAGCTAACCGGCCAAACGAGCCAAGAAATATAGCAACACTTTTCTTGTTTGGCAAGCTCTTCGTGCAGAGAAACTTGGATGTACCCGCATGTGTAACTCAATTTATCCGTGCGGATGCCGATAGCCCTGCGAATACGTTGGAACAGACCGCTCACCCCATGAATACCGAGAGCTCCCAGAAAGATTATTTCATCACCCCCGAGCAGCTGAGCATCGGGCTCTTCGTGTTCATCGATTTGCCCTGGTTCAGCCATCCATTCAGTTTCAACAGTTTCAAGATCCGCAGCAATGACCAGATCCAGACCCTGCGTGGGCTGGGTGTGAAGCGTTTCCGTTATGACCCGGATCGCAGCGACGCACCGCAGTTTCCGGCCGCCGCCGTGGCTACGGCCGAGCCGGTGGTAACGACGGCGGAGGCGTCTTTGCCGGAGCCTGCCGATGCGGCTGACCCTGCTTTGGCCGCCAAGCGTGAGCGCGTTGAGCGTTTGCGCGAGCAGCGCGTTCGCATGGGCAATGTGGAGAAGGCCTTCGTGAAGGCGGCCAGCATCATGCGCAACATCAATCGAAACCTGCAGGCGCGGCCGAAGGAATGTATCGAGGAAATCGGCGAGCTGGTGCAGCAGATGGCCCAGGCCTTTCTTGAGGCGCCCGAGCTGACCCTGCATGTGATGGGCGAGAAGGCGGGTGGTGAAGAGGTGTATTACCACGGCCTCAATACCTCGATTCTTTCCATGATGTTGGCCCGCGATATGGGTATGGCCATGGAGGAGGGCAAGGTGCTGGGCCTTGGCGCACTGATGCACGACATTGGCCTGATCGAGATTCCGGACCGGGTGCTGAAGAAAACCGATGAGCTGACCCATGCTGAGAGCGAATTGCGCAAGCTGCATTGCGAGTACGGCGTGCGCATCGGTCAGAAGGCGGGGCTGCCGGGCAGCGTGCTGAGCATCATCTTCCAGCACCATGAGATGGCGGACGGTACGGGCTATCCAAAGGGACTCAAGGGCGAGGCGATCCATCCGCTGGCGCGCATCGTGTCGCTGGCAAACTACTACGACAATCTGTGCAATCCAGTGAATACCGCGAAGGCGCTGACACCTCATGAGGCCTTGTCGCTGATGTTCGCGCAGCGGCGTGCCAAGTTCGATGCCAAGGTTCTGCAGATCCTGATCAAGAACCTCGGCGTCTATCCGCCGGGCAGCATCGTGAAACTGTCCAACGATGCGCTGGCCTTGGTACAGTCGGTGAATCCGCAGAAGCCCCTGCGTCCCTGGGTGGTGGTGTATGACCCGGATGTGCCCAAGGAAGAGGCCATCATGCTGGATCTGGAACAGGAGCCTGAGATCAACATTAGCAAGGCGATCCGCCCGGGTCAGTTGCCGGCCGAGGTGTTCCGCTACCTGAGTCCGCGCACCCGGGTAACGTATTTCTTTGACGCCGATTCGCGTGGCGGAGGCGGCAGGTCATGAGTCAGCCGGCACCGGAGGCCATCCTGCTCGACGCCTGCAGCGAGATCATGCTGCTGGTCGATCCGGTCTCGCTGGCGATTGTCGCGGCGAGTGCGGCGGCCACCCGCGAGCTGGGCTATTCGCGTGAGGAATTGCTCGGCAAGCTGATCACCGATATTGAATGTGCGCTCGCGGACGTGTTCTTCTGGGAAGAGGTGCGCAATGGTGGCAGTGCTGAGCTGGTGGATGCGGAAGGCCTGCATCAGTGTGCCGATGGCGAAATGCTGGCCACGCTCAAGAATGTGACCCGGATGAGCGAGGCGCCGGGCTGGATCATCGTGCGGGCGCACGGAATCGCAGCCAGGAAGCGTGCTGAGGAAGAGCTGGCGCTGATGACTTCGCAGCTGCGTGCCACGCTCGAAGCCACGGCCGATGGCATCCTGGTGCTGGATCGCCAGGGCCAGATCAGCAACATGAACCGGCGTTTCTCGCGGATGTGGCAGCTGCCGGGTGAGCTGCTGCTGCGCCACGAGGATCGGCGCCTGATGGCCTACATTCTCGACCAGATCAGCGAGCCGGAAATCCATGCGCGACGGATCACCGAACTGGGCGCCGATGACGAGCGCGAGACTTTCGATGCCTTGCCGCTGCGTGATGGCCGCATGTTCGAGTGCAAGTCGCGTCCGGCCCGCCACGGCGAACAGGTGATCGGCCGGGTGTATTGCTTCACTGATGTTACCCAGCGCTACCGTGCCGAGCAGGATCTGATCGCCGCGCGCGATGCAGCTACCGCCGCCAGCCGCGCCAAGGGCGAGTTTCTCGCCATGATGTCGCACGAGATCCGCACGCCCATGAACGGCATCATCGGCATGGCCCAGCTGCTCGAATCCACCCCGTTGAACACCGAGCAGCATGAGTACGTGCGCACCATGCGGACCTCGGGTGATGCCCTGCTGGCCATCATCAATGACATCCTCGACTACTCGAAGATCGAGGCGCGCAAGCTGGAGCTGGAGAAGACCCGCTTCCGCCTCGACAGCTTGCTCGAAGATCTCGGCCGCCTGTTCTCGCTGCAGGCGCGTGACAAGGGCCTCAGCTATCACAGCCTGATGGCACCGGGCACCCCGCTCAGCGTGGAGGGTGATCCCACCCGCCTGCGCCAGATTCTGGTCAATCTGATCGGCAATGCCTTTAAGTTCACCGCTCGCGGTTCCATCCATGTCACCGTGAATGAAGTGCAGCGCGAGGCTGCGCGGACCCGCCTGCGCTTTGCCGTGCGTGATTCAGGCATCGGCATTCCGGCTGACAAGCAGACCAACATCTTCACGCCTTTCGAGCAGGCCGACATGAGTACCACCCGGCGCTTCGGCGGCACTGGCCTGGGGCTTTCCATCTGCCGCATGCTGTGCGAGCTGATGGAGGGTGAGATCGGCGTCAGCAGCCAGGCTGGCGAGGGCTCGGAATTCTGGTTCGAGATCTGGCTCGCCTGCGCGGAGGTCGACGTCCAGCGCGAGGCCCGGCCCAGTGTGTCGCAGGCCATGGTGCCGGAGGAGGCCAGCATCCTCATCGTCGAAGACAACAGCGTGAACATCATGGTGATCAGCAACCTGCTCAAGAAGCTGGGCGCACGCCAGCTCAGCGTGGCCCGCAACGGTCTCGAAGCGCTGGAGCAATGCGCAGCCCGGAGCTTCGACCTGATCCTGATGGATACCCACATGCCCGAGATGGATGGCCTCACTGCCACCCGCCTGCTGAGGGAGCGCGGGGTCAGCACGCGCATTGTTGGCGTCAGCGCCGATGCCATGGCCAGTGACCACCATGCCGCCTTGGGTGCCGGCATGAATGACTACCTGACCAAGCCGGTGGCACTCGAAGCCCTGCGCCGTACCATCGAGGCTTGGCTGGGCGCGGCCTGAGCATCGCCGTCGGGCGCGGACCAGCCTACAATTGCTGCTCCCGTCAGAACAACAAACGAGCGCCCCCGCCATGAGCCAGTATTTCACCCATCACGTTTTCGTCTGCTGCAACCAGCGCGCCGCGCCGGACGCCTGCTGCAACACCCATGGTGCCAGCGAGCTGCAGACCTATGCCAAGGAACGCGTCAAGGAACTGGGCCTGTCCGGCAAGGGCCAGGTGCGTATCAACAAATCCGGCTGCCTCGGCCGCTGTGATGATGGTCCGGTGCTGGTCGTCTACCCGGAGGGCACCTGGTACACCTTCGTCGATAAGGAAGACATCGACGAGATCATCCGCGAGCACCTGCAGAACGGCCGCATCGTGGAGCGCCTGAAGGTATGAAAGCGCAGCCTACTGAAGCCCAGCTGATCGCAGGCCCGGACGGGGCCATCGAGCTGCTGATCGATGCGCCCGAGGCCCCGCGGGGCATTGCGCTGGTTTGTCATCCGCATCCGCTGTTCGGCGGCGCCAACACCAACAAGGTGGCGCACACCCTGGCCCGCACCCTGCGCGATCTGGGCTATGTAGCGCTGCGACCGAATTTCCGCGGTGTCGGCAAATCCGAAGGGACGCACGACAATGGTGGTGCCGAGACCGAAGACATGCTCGCCGTGCTCGACTGGGCCCATGCGCGCTGGAACCTGGATGCCTACCGCCCCACCGTGCTGGCCGGTTTCTCCTTCGGCGCCTTCGTCCAGACCCGGGTCGCCAAGCGCCTGCGTGAAGCCGGACAGGCCGCCAAACGCCTGATTCTCGTCGGCACCGCCGCCGGGTTTGTCGAAGGTGCTCGCCAGTACGCGACCGAGGCCGTTGGCCCGGACAGCCTTGTGATCCATGGTTCCAAGGATGAAACCGTACCGCTCGCCAATGTGCTGGCCTGGGCCGAGCCACTCGATGTGCCGGTCGTGGTAGTGCCCGGCGCAGACCACTTCTTCCACGGTCGTCTGCACTGCCTGAAGGACATCATTAATCGCTCTTCCTGCGAGTGTCACTGAACAACAGCAATCCTGTAGGGCCGACTTCAGTCGGCCTCCACGCATGGCGTGCGGCTCACGCTTGATCTCCTGAACAATCCTGAACGGAGCAACATCATGAAGCTGATCGGTTCCCTTACCAGCCCCTATGTGCGCAAGATTCGCGTGCTGCTGCTCGAAAAAGGCATTCCCTTCGAGTTCGTGAATGATTCCCCGTGGGAGCCGGGCAATCATGTGGCGGAGTTCAACCCGCTCGGCAAGGTGCCGGCGCTGGTGACGGATACCGGCGAGATCTTCTTCGATTCGCCGATTCTCGCCGACTACCTTGAAACCCTCGGTGTGTATCCGCCCGAGCTGCCCACTGACGCGCTCGAAGTGCTGCGCGTGAAGCAGCTCGAAGCGCTGGCCGATGGCATTACCGATGCTGCCGTGGTGTGGCTGCTCGAAACCCGCCGCGCCGCCGAAAAACAGGATGCCGCAGTGATCGAACGCCAGCGCGGCAAGATGGAGCGAGGCCTGGATGCTGTCGAAGCGCGTCTGGGCAGCCATGAATTCCTGTACGGCGGCCAGTTCAGTCGCGCGGACATCGCGATGGCCTGTGGCCTGGCCTGGATCGACTTCCGTTTCCCGGCCTATGACTGGCGTAGCAGCCGACCGGCGCTCGCCGCCCACACTGCGCGCGTGCTGGCCCGGCCGAGTTTTGAACAGACCATCCCCGTCGCCTGATGCCGCTGCTCATCGAAAACCTGCACAAGCACTATGGCGAGCTGGAGGTGGTGCGTGGCATCAGCCTGCAGCTTCAGCCTGGTGAATGCTTCGCCCTGCTCGGCCCCAATGGCGCCGGCAAGACCACCACCCTGCGCTGCGTGCTGGGCCACACCGAGCCCTCCGCCGGCAGCATCGAACTCTGCGGCCTGCCGGTACCGGCCCGTGCCCGTGAAGCGCGTGCCAAGGTCGGCGTGGTGCCGCAGAGCGACAGCCTCGACCCGGATTTCACTGTCACCGAAAACCTGCTCACCTTTGCGCGCTATTTCGGCTTGAGTCGCGAGGCAGCCCAGGCGCGTGTGCCCGAGCTGCTGACTTTTGCCGGGCTGGAGGCCAAGGCCGAGGCCAAAGTGCCGGCGCTCTCCGGCGGCATGAAGCGCCGCCTGACCATGGCCCGCGCGCTGGTCGCCGATCCGGATCTGCTGATCATGGACGAGCCCACTACCGGGCTGGACCCGCAGGCGCGCCATCTGATCTGGGATCGCCTCAAGGGCCTCATCGCGCAGGGCAAGACAATTTTCCTGACCACCCATTTCATGGACGAAGCCGAGCGCCTCGCTCACCGCATCGCCATCCTCGACCGCGGCCAGATCATCGCCATGGGCACGCCACGCGAAGTGATTGCGGCCCACATCGAGCCGCAGGTCGTCGAGGTCTTCGGTGAATGGGCCGGGCATGAGGGGGGCGCGGCCGCCTGGGCGGCGGCCCATGCTGGCGAGTACGCCCAGCGTTTTGAGGTGAGCGGTGAAACCGCCTTCTGCTACCTTGAGCACCCCGAAGCCCTGCTCGCCCACCTTGCCGCCCAGGGCGGCCTGCGTACCCTGCACCGCCCGGCCAATCTGGAAGATGTGTTCCTCAAGCTCACCGGACGGGAGATGCGGGATGAGTAAACTCCTGGTTCCACTGGATCTCTCCCCGCGTCGCGCCCTGTCAGTATGGCGCCGCAATGCCGATGTCTGGCGCCGCCTCGCGATTCCTTCCTTGCTCGGCAATCTGGCCGATCCGCTGATCTACCTGCTCGGTCTTGGGCTGGGTCTCGGCGCTCTGCTGCCGCAGGTGCATGGCGTGAGCTACATCAGCTTCCTCGCCACCGGCACCGTGGCCTTCTCGACCATGAACGCCGCCACCTTCGAGGCGCTTTATTCCGGCTACGCCCGGGCACATCAGCAGAAGACTTGGGAGGCGATCATGAACGCACCCCTCTCGCTGGATGACGTGATGGCCGGCGAGTGGCTGTGGGCGGCGACCAAATCGCTGTTCTCGGGCGGGGCGATCCTGATCGTGATCAGCCTCTTCGGGCTGGTGCCCTGGACGCATGCGCTGGCGGCGCTGCCGCTGGTGTTCCTCACCGGGCTGTGTTTTGCCGGCATCGGCTATATCGCCACGGCGCTGGCGCCTGGCTATGACTTTTTCATGTACTGGTTCACGCTCTTCATCAGCCCGATGGCCATGCTCTGCGGCGTGTTCTTCCCGCTGGAACAGTTGCCGGCCTTCGTGCAGGGCGCGGCGCTGGTGCTGCCGCTGGGGCATGCCATCGGGGCGATCCGGCCACTGCTGCTGAGCGGAGCTACGGATGGGCTCTGGCTGCATGTGCTGGTGCTGTCTGCATACGCCCTGATCGGCATGGCAGTAGCCAGGGCCCTGATGCGTCGTCGCCTGCTGCGCTGATTGCCCGCAAGGGCAAGTGCACTTGGGCTGCCGGCCCTCAGAATCAGCGGGCCGGTGCCTTGCCGGGGCTGGCCCGAGGGGCCGCTTAATCTGTCTCGATCATGAAATTAACCCAGGAGTCCGGAAGCGATTCAGACGAGGAGCTGCTTGCGCGACAGGCCACCGGCCTGCTGCGCATGATCATTCTGCTCACCCTGAGTCTGGGCGTCGGTCTCGGTCTGCTGGTCGTTCTGGGTAACGAACAGCCGCTGCCACTGGGCTGGGCGGTGGTGTTCGGGCTGGCACTGCTGTGTGGGGTGTCGCTTCTTCTGCTGGAACACTATCCGCCAGCCGTGGCGCGGCGGACCTTCACCTGGGGCTTTACGAGCCTGATCGTGTTGCAGTGTCTGCTGGTCAACGGCATCCGCAGCCCGATTGCGGCGCTGTTGCCGGTGGTGGTGATGCTCAGTGCCTGGTCCGGCCGCCAGCGCGAGACGCTCGCCCTGGGCCTCTTCGCGCTCAGCGCGCTGGGCCTGATGGCGGGTTTGGACAGTATTTTCTGGCCCCAGCAGAAGCCACGTTCGGCCCTCAATTTCTGGGCCAGCTATGCCTTTTGCATCATCACCGGCTCCATCATCGCCAGCCGGATCGCTTACACCCTGCAAGGCCATTACAGTCGCCAGAAGCAACTCGGGGAACAGTTGGCTGATCAGGTTCGTGAGATGCAGCAGGCCAGGGAGAAGTTCTCCACCTTCTTTTTCATGAACCCGGTGCCGGTGAGTATTACCTCACTCAGCACCGGGCGCTATGTAGAGGTCAATCCGGCTTGGGAAAAAATTGGCGGCTGGACTGGCGAGGAGTTGCGCGGCCGTAACTCGCTGGATCTGGGCATCTGGGTTACGCCGGAGGAACGTGAGGAATGGATTGCCGAATTCAGTGCGGCCGGACGCCTGAGCAACCGGCTGACGCGTTTTCGCCTGCGCGATGGTTCTATCCGCTACTTCCTCGCCAGCAGCGAGGTGATCAACTACGAGGGCGAGCGCTGTGTGTTTGCGGCTTTCATCGATATCACCGAGCAGCGTGAAGCTGAGGCCCGCTTGCGCGAACTCAATGTAAAGCTCGAGGAACACGTGGCCGAGCGCACACGCAGCCTCGCTGAGGCCAACCAGTCGCTGGCGCGCAGCCTGGAGACCCTGCAGCAGACGCAGGATGAACTGGTGCATGCTGAAACGATGGCCTCGCTGGGCTCGATGGTGGCGGGCATTTCGCATGAGCTGAATACCCCGATCGGCAATGCACTGACAGTCAGCACGGCTCTGCAGGATCAGGTGCGTGACTTTTCGGAGCGCATCCGGCGCGAGCCGATCACCAAGCAGGCCCTTTTCGATTTTCTCGGCGATCAGCATACCGGCGCAGACCTGGTGGCGCAGAGCCTGCTGCGGGCGGCCGAGCTGGTCACCAGCTTCAAGCAGGTCGCGGTGGATCAGGCTTCCGAGCGCCGCCGCGGTTTTGATCTGGCCGGAGCCATGGGTGACATCCTCAGCACCCTGAGGCCCATGTTCAAGCACAAGCCGATCGAGCTGCGTGTCGATCTGGCGCCCGGCATTGCCATGGACAGCTATCCCGGCCCGCTCGGTCAGGTCATCAGCAACCTGACCCAGAACGCCATCCTGCACGGTCTCGATGGCGCAGACCACGGTACGGTCAGCATCGAAACCCGCGCCGTCGGCACCGAGCGGCTGGAGATCGTGGTCAGCGACAACGGTCGTGGCATTGCCGCCGAACACCTGCCGCGTATCTTCGACCCCTTCTTCACCACCCGCCTGGGCCGCGGCGGCTCCGGGCTGGGCCTGTCGATCACCCACCGTCTCGTCACCACCATCCTGGGTGGCAGCATCAGCGTGCGTTCCACCGAGGGCGAGGGTGCCAGCTTCAGGCTTGAGCTGCCGCGTATCGCACCGCAGCGCGAAGAGGTCGCGGACGACGCCTAGCGGCCGGTGGCGCTGGTAAGCTTGCCGCCATGCCTGCCACCGATGCCCTGCTGATTCTTTGTAACGTACCCGATGCCGCTTGTGCACAAACGATCGCCCAGGCGCTCGTGGAACGCCGGCTCGCCGCCTGTGTCAACATCCTCGCGCCCTGCCAATCGGTGTATTGCTGGCAGGGCAAGGTCGAAACCGCCAGCGAAGTACCGCTGCTGATCAAGAGCACGGCCGCGCGTTACGCCGAACTTGAAAGCGCGCTGCGCACGTTGCATCCCTACGAAGTCCCGGAAATCATTGCCCTGCCGATTGCTGCCGGCCTGCCGGCTTACCTCGCTTGGCTTGTTCAGGAAACGGCATGAAAGCCCTGTTTACCCTCCTGCTGCTGTGTGCAAGCCTGCTTGGCCATGCCGCCCAGCCCGAACCGCTGCCACCGGAGCAAGCCTATCGCCTTGCCGCCAGCCTGCTTGATGAACGCACGATTGAAGTGCGTTTCCAGATCGAGCCCGGCTACTACCTGTATCAGTCCAAGCTCGGCTTCGCGCTGGCCGGCACTCCGGCGACGCTGGGCAAGATCGCATTGCCACCGGGCCTGCCCCACGAAGACCGGTTCTTCGGCAAACAGCCGGTCTATCGTGAAGGCGTGGTCTTCACCCTGCCACTGGATCAGGCGGTGGGCGAGGGCGCGGTGCTCACCGTGAGCCACCAGGGCTGTGCTGATTTCGGCATCTGCTACCCACCCAGCGAAGTGCCGATTGAGCTCCACCCAGCCACCATGAGCCAGGTGAGCAAAGCCTCTGGCGCCTCGCTGCTCGCGCTTGAAACGCCACCGCCGGGGGCACAGGAAACCGCTTCCGCAGCGGTGTCTGCGCCTGAAGAGGAGCGCATCTCCGGTCTGCTCGATGGCGGAAACCTCCTGCTGATTCTCGCCAGCTTCTTCGGCTTCGGCCTGTTGCTCAGCTTCACGCCCTGCGTGCTGCCGATGGTGCCGATCATCTCCGGCATCATCGTCGGCCACGGCCACAAGATCAGCCACCGCCGCGCCTTCTTCCTGTGCAGCGCCTATGTGCTGGGGATGGCCGCCACCTATGCTGCGGCTGGAGTCGCCGCGGCCTTCTCGGGCCAGCTGTTGTCAGCCTGGCTGCAGAACGTATGGGTGCTCGGCGCCTTCGCGCTGCTCTTCGTGGTTCTCGCGCTGGCCATGTTCGGCGTGTACGAGTTGCAAGTGCCGGCGCGCTGGCAGCACAAGCTTTCGGCCAGCGCTCATCATCATGGTGGCTCGGCCCGCCAGCTCGCCATCATGGGCGCCATCTCGGCGCTGATTGTGGGTCCCTGCGTTGCCGCCCCGCTGGCCGGCGCCCTGCTCTATATCGCCAAGACGCACGATGCCCTGCTCGGTGGCCTTGCCCTGTTCATGCTGGGCCTCGGCATGGGGGCACCGCTGATCCTGGTTGGCGTAGCCGCGCGCCGCTTTCTGCCCAAACCCGGCGCCTGGATGGAAGGCGTCAAGCGCTTCTTCGGCTTCCTGTTGCTGGCCACCGCGCTGTATCTCGTCGCCCCGGTATTGCCACCGCTCCTGCCCATGCTTGGCTGGGCCGCACTGCTGTTGGTCGGCGGCATTTTCCTGCATGCGCTGGATAGCCTGCCGCCCGATGCGAAGCCGCTGCAACGTCTGTTCAAGGCCCTGGGCATTCTGCTGCTGCTCGCCGGCGCCGCCATCTTCATCGGCGCGCTGGCCGGCAGCCGCAATCCGCTCCAGCCTCTGTCTGGCCTCAGCGGCTGCAGCACCGCAGCCGCCTGTGAAAATGCCGCACCGCGCTTTGAGCGCATCAACAGCAGCGCTGAGCTGGATGCGCGCATCGCCGCCAGTAGCCGGCCGGTGATGCTCGACTTCTACGCCGACTGGTGCGTGAGCTGCAAGGAAATGGAGCAACAGACCTTCGCCGACCCGGCCATTGCTGCTCAACTCGCCGGTTTCACGCTTCTGCAGGCAGACGTCACCGCCAATCTGCCCGAGCACCGCGAACTGCTCAAACGCTTCGGCCTCTTCGGCCCGCCCGGCACTCTGTTCTTTGCGCCGGCCGGCAAGGAAGTGGCGGGTAGCCGGGTGATCGGCTTCATGGCACCGGAGCGCTTCGGCAAGATCCTGCAAAACGTGAAAGGCCAGCCATGAGCGATATCGAACGCCTCAATCCGGCGGCCCGCTATGCCGACGCCACGATCTTCAAGGGCTTGGTGCAGGCTGTCGAAGTACCCGCCTCCGAGGAGGGTGATATCCGCAGCCAGACCGCCGAAATGCTGGCCCTGCTTGAATCTACGCTGGAAGCCGCCGGTTCGGACAAGGGCCGGCTGTTGATGGCCACCCTCTACCTCATCGACATGGCGGACTACGCGGGCATGAACGAGGTGTGGGAAGCCTGGCTGCCCGCCGGCTGCGCTCCGGCGCGCGCCTGCGTGCAGGTGGCCGCGCTGGCCCGGCCGGGCTGGCGAGTGGAGATTGCGGTGATGGCGGCACAGGGCGTGTAGGTGCGACTTCAGTCGCACACCGAGCGTGTGCAGCGGACTGAAGTCCGCCCTACAGCCCTCCTTCACGTTCATGCTTGCCCAAACCCGCACTCAGCGACGGGTCGCGTTTGCCCCCCCGAAGCCCTAAAATGGAGGGTCTGCCGCCCCCGGCAGGCCACAGAAAAGCGCCCCCAGCTATGCAACTCGCCCCAGAATTCGTGACAGCCCAGCCGCCCGTGCGTTTGCGCGAGATTCCTTACAACTACACCTCGTTTTCCGATCGCGAGATCGTCATCCGCCTGTTGGGTGCCGAGATGTGGGCCGTGCTGGATAGTCTGCGCGCCGAGCGCGTCACCGGTCGTTCTGCACGCATGCTTTACGAAGTGCTCGGCGATATCTGGGTGGTGCAGCGCAATCCCTACCTCGAAGACGATCTGCTCGACAATCCGGGGCGTCGCAAGGCACTGCTCGAAGCGCTGCGCCATCGCCTGCGCGAGGTCGAGAAGCGTCGCCTGGATTCGGCCACCGAAGATGCAGATCGCAGCGAGAAAGTGGGTCTGCTGGTCGCTGCAGCCAACCAAGCGGTGGATGCGTTTGCCGAGCACTTTGAGCGTACCGCTGCCCTGCGAGCCAAGGCGCTCAAGCTGCTGTCGCGCCACACCCGCCGCGACAACATCGCCTTCGATGGCTACGCTCGTGTGGCCCACGTTACCGATGCGACCGACTGGCGCGTGGAGTTCCCCTTCGTGGTGCTCTACCCGGATACCGAAGAGGAAATTGGCCATCTGGTGCGTAGCTCGATCGAGCTGGGCCTCACCATCATCCCGCGTGGCGGCGGCACCGGCTATACCGGTGGCGCCGTACCGCTCACACCGAACTCGGTGGTTATCAACACCGAGAAGCTGATCGATATCGGCAAGGTGGATTTCAATACCTCACTGCCCGGCGTGGAGCAGCCTTACGCCACGGTGTTCACCGGGGCGGGCGTGGTAACGCGCCGGGTGATGGATCTGGCCGACGACACCGGCCTCGTTTTCGCCTGCGATCCGACCTCGGCCGACGCTTCCTGCATCGGCGGCAACATCGCCATGAACGCCGGCGGCAAGAAGGCCGTGCTGTGGGGCACGGCGCTGGATAACCTCGCCTCGTGGAAGATGGTCACGCCGGATGGCAACTGGCTGGAAGTCGAGCGCCTGAACCATAACCTCGGCAAGATCCACGATCAGGCCGAAGTGATGTTCCGCTTGAAGCGCTTTGATGCCGATGGCAAGAAGCTGCTCGGCGAAGAATTCCTCACCATCCCCGGCGAGCGCTTCCGCAAGGTGGGCCTTGGCAAGGATGTGACCGACAAATTCCTCGGCGGCCTGCCCGGCATCCAGAAGGAGGGCTGCGACGGCATCATCACCAGCGCGCGCTGGATCCTGCACAAGATGCCGCCGCATACCCGCACGGTGTGTCTGGAGTTCTTCAGCCAGGTGCGCGAAGCCGTGCCGGCCATCGTTGAGATCAAGGACTTCATCGAAGCCCTGCCCAAGACCGGCGACAATCGCGTCCTGCTGGCCGGCCTTGAGCACCTCGACGAGCGCTATGTGAAGGCGGTCGGCTACGCGACGAAAGCCAAGCGCCACGGCCGGCCGAAGATGGTGCTGATCGGCGACATCGTCGGCGACGACGAGACGGCCGTGGCTCAGGCTGCCTCCGAAGTGGTGCGCCTGTGCAATGCGCGCGGCGCAGAAGGCTTCATCGCCGTCAGCCCCGATACGCGCAAGAAGTTCTGGCTCGACCGCTCGCGCACCGCCGCGATCGCCAAGCACACCAACGCCTTCAAGGTGAATGAAGACGTAGTGATCCCGCTGCCGCGCATGGGTGATTATTGCGATGGCATCGAGCGCATCAACATCGAGCTGTCGATCAAGAGCAAGCTGCGTCTGGTCGAAGCGCTGGACACTTTCTTCCGCGGCGATCTGCCCCTGCGCGCCACCGAATCCGCGCTGGAGAAGGATGAGCTGATCGGCGACCGCCGCATCCGTGTGCTGGACACCATCGCCGCCGTGCGTGCGCGCTGGACCTGGATTCTCGACAATCTGGACCTGCCGCTCGCCGAGGCCGAAGCCGCTTTCGCCGGGCTGGGCATCGAAGCCGGCCCGCTGCAGAACAGAGCTGAAGTGCTGCGTCTCTTCCATCGCGTTCAGGATTATTCCGTGCGCATTTCGTGGAAGGCCGAGCTGAAGGCGGCCATCGAAGAAGTTTTCGAAGGCAACACTTATCGCCCGATCATCGAGCGCATGGAGGCGATCCACAAGGAAGTGCTGCGCAGCCGCGTGTTCGTGGCCCTGCACATGCACGCGGGCGACGGCAATGTGCACACCAACCTGCCGGTCAACTCCGATCACTACGCCATGCTGCAGGAAGCCTATGCCGCGGTCGAACGCATCATGCATCTGGCCCGCGGGCTCGGTGGCGTGATCTCCGGCGAGCATGGCATCGGCATTACCAAGTACGAATTCCTCAGCGAGGAAGAGCTCGCCCCCTTCCACGCCTACAAGCAGAAGGTTGACCCGGAAGGGCGCTTCAACGCCGGCAAGCTGATGCCCGGTGCCGACCTGCGCAATGCCTACACCCCGTCTTTCAACTTGATGGGCCACGAGTCGCTGATCATGCAGCAGAGCGACATCGGCGCGATCTCCGCCTCGGTGAAGGACTGCCTGCGTTGCGGCAAGTGCAAGCCGGTCTGCTCCACCCATGTGCCGCGCGCCAACCTGCTCTACTCGCCGCGCAACAAGATCCTCGCCACATCTCTCTTGATCGAAGCCTTCCTCTACGAAGAGCAGACCCGCCGCGGCGTGTCGATCAAGCACTGGGAAGAATTCGAAGACGTGGGCGATCACTGCACGATCTGCCACAAGTGCTACACGCCTTGCCCGGTGGATATCGACTTCGGCGACGTGTCGATGGCCATGCGCTCACTCCTGCGCAAGATGGGCAAGCAGAGTTTCAACCCGGCCAAGACCCTGGCCATGGCCTTCCTCAACACCACCTCGCCGGAGAAGATCAAGTTCCTGCGCAAGGTCTCGATCGAGTGGGCTTACAAGGCGCAACGCCTGGGCGTGGATCTGCTGCGCCCATTCAGCAAGGGCTCTACGCGCCAGCCGCCGGCCTCGCTGGGCAAGCCAGCGCTGAAGGCGCAGGTGATCCACTTCGTGAACAAGAAGATGCCGGGCAATCTGCCGAAGAAGACTTCGCGCGCGCTGCTCGACATCGAGGACGATCACGTCGTGCCGGTGATCCGCGACCCGCAGAAGACCAAGGTGGATTCCGAAGCGGTGTTCTACTTCCCGGGCTGCGGCTCGGAGCGCCTGTTCTCGCAAGTGGGGCTGGCCACGCAGGCCATGCTGTATCACGTCGGCGTGCAGACGGTGCTGCCGCCGGGCTATCTGTGCTGCGGCTACCCGCAGCGCGGCTCGGGTCAGGACGACAAAGCCGAGAAGATCACCACCGACAACCGCGTGCTCTTCCACCGCGTTGCCAACACCCTCAACTACCTCGACATCAAGACCGTGGTGGTCAGTTGCGGCACCTGCTTTGACCAGCTCACCAAGTACGAATTCGACAAGATCTTCCCGGGCTGCCGCCTGATGGACATCCACGAATTCCTGCTCGAGAAGGGTGTGAAGCTGGAAGGGGTGAGTGGCACCCGCTACATGTATCACGACCCCTGCCACAGCCCGATGAAGCAGCAGGATCCGCTCAAGACGGTGAATGCGCTGATCTCCGGCGTCGCAGGTCAGGCGAAGATCGAGAAGTCCGACCGCTGCTGCGGCGAATCCGGCACGTTGGCCGTGGCCCGCCCGGACATCTCCACCCAGGTGCGCTTCCGCAAGGAAGAAGAGCTGGTGAAAGGCGCCGACAAGCTGCGTGCGGATGGCTTCGAAGGCGATCTGAAGGTGCTCACTTCCTGCCCGGCCTGCCTGCAGGGGCTGCAGCGCTACAACGAAGATGTTGAAAAGCTGGATGCCGATTACATCGTGATCGAGCTGGCCAAGAATATCCTCGGCCCGGACTGGCTACCCACCTATGTGCAACAGGCCAATACCGGTGGCATTGAGCGCGTGCTGCTTTAAGCCTCCACAACCGTGTGTCATCAAGAAGGCCCATGTGACTTTTGTCACATGGGCCTTTTGCTTGGGGCCTGTCCCCTCGGGCAAAGCCTCGGAAACTGCCCTTTCGGCAGGCCGGCAAGGCCGGCACGGCTTCGTAGAATCAGTCCGCTACCGTATCTATGGATGAAGCCATGCAGCACGCAACCCGCAATGACGATGCCCTGACTACGACCTGCTTCGATCTCGAGGGCTACGAGGTTTTCGCGAATAAAGAAGAGTACCCGGCTACTCTGGCCCTTACGACGCAGACTGCCGTGGCGGCTAACGGGCCGATCGATCTGCCGGCCATTCCCACCGTTTGCCTGTCGCAGCCTCCTGCTCCCATGCGCCTCGACAACTGGCGCTTAGTGCTGGTGCGTGGTGTTGTCGAAGCTATTACTCCGAATCACATCGTGGGCTCGGCTGTGCAGATTCCCAAGGGCCGCACCAGCCCGATTGCCGCGTTCGATCCGCTGACCCGCCGCGTGCGTACCCACAGTGGCTCGGTGTACGAGCTGGGCATTCCCGAAATGTCCTTCGAGCGGGTTTCGCCAGAGGTCATGCGCTGCCTCGGTTTCTGAGCTAAGAAGCACATTGCCTCCTGTCATCCAGCAGGCATGACAGGGGCGCTGTTTTACGGCAGCATGGCATTCCCGAGCGGATTGCTCGGGCTCTCCTCTTCATCTGCCGATCCGCTGCCATCATGTCTTTCCGCCTGCTTGCCTGCATCGCCCTTGTCCACGTTGTTTCAGCGGCTGCCCAGCCGGCCGGTAAGCCCGCACTGACGGTCAGCCTGGTCACCCCCCAGGCGCAGGACTGGTCTACCCAGATCACCGCCAATGGCAGCATCGCGGCCTGGCAGGAGGCCATCATTGGCGCCGAAATTGGCGGCTTGCGCCTCGACGAGGTGGCGGTGAACGTGGGTGATCACGTCAAGCGCGGTCAGGTGCTGGCTCGCATGCAGCGCGATGTGGTGGAGGCCGAGCTGGCACAGAGCCGGGCCAGTCTGGCCGAGGCCGAAGCCGCCCTGTTCGAGGCCAAGACCAACGCCGATCGTGCCCGCCAGATCAAGGACAGTGGCACTTTCAGCGCCCAGCAGGTGGATCGCTACATCACCAGCGAGGCGACTGCGCAGGCCCGCGTCGAGGTGCTAAAGGCCAAGCTGCGTGCGGATCAGTTGCGCATGGATAAGACCGTGGTGCGGGCGCCCGATGACGGCACGATTTCCGCTCGTAGCGCCACTCTCGGCGCTGTGCTCCAGGCTGGCCAGGAGCTGTTCCGCCTGATTCGTCAGGACCGCCTCGAATGGCGCGCCGAGCTGCCCGCGGCCGATCTGGCCAAGGTGAAGCCGGGCATGACGGCACAGGTCTTCCCGGCCAGTGGCGAACCGATTGCGGCCACGGTGCGCGCACTCGCCCCGACCGTGGACCCGAAGACCCGCAACGCGTTGGTTTATGCCGATATCAAGACACGGGGTGAAGCGCGGCCCGGTATGTTTGCGCGCGGTGAAATCCGTCTGGGTGCCCAGAAAGTTCTGACCCTGCCGCAAGGCGCAGTGCTGCTGCGCGACGGCTTTGCCTATGTGTTCCGGCTCGGCACGGACAGCCGGGTGCTGCAGACCAAGGTCACGCTGGGGCGTCGCCAGGGCGAGCGGGTGGAAGTCAGTGCCGGGCTGGAGGCGGGCAGCCAGGTGGTCGTGAGTGGCGTGGGCTTTCTCGCGGATGGCGATCTGGTGCGTGTAGCACCGGCTGCAGCACGCTGAGGGGCCGTCCATGTTCAACGTCTCCTCCTGGTCGATCCGCAATCCGATTCCGGCCATCCTGCTCTTCGTGCTGCTCACCCTGGGCGGCCTGCTGAGCTTCCGCGCGATGCAGATCCAGAACATGCCGGACATTGATCTGCCGATGGTCGTCGTCACTGCCAGCCTGCCCGGCGCTTCGCCGGCACAGATGGAAACCGAGATCGCGCGCAAGATCGAAAATTCGGTGGCCGCGATTCAGGGCGTGAAGCATATCTACACCTTGGTGCAGGATGGCACGGCCTCGGTGACCATCGAATTCCGGCTCGAAAAGCCGACCCAGGAAGCGACCGATGACGTGCGCGACGCCGTCTCGCGGATCCGCTCGGATCTGCCCGGCGACATGCGCGATCCGGTGATCGCCCGCTCGTCCATCGCCGGTACTCCGATCCTGACTTACACCGTGGCCTCCTCACGCATGGACGAGGAAGCCCTGTCCTGGTTTGTGGACAATGACGTCGCCCGTTCGCTGCTCTCGGTGAAGGGCGTGGGAGCGGTCAGCCGCGTCGGCGGGGTGACGCGCCAGGTGGGCGTGGAGCTGGACCCTGACCGTATGCTGGCGCTGGGCGCCACTGCCGCCGAGATCTCGCGCCAGCTGCGTCAGGTGCAGCAGGAGGCCTCCGGTGGGCGTACCGATCTGGGGGGCGCCGAGCAATCGGTGCGCACCATTGCCACCGTGCAGAGCGCGACCGAACTGGCTGCTATCGAGATTCCGCTCAGTGATGGGCGCAGCGTGCGCCTGGATGAAGTTGCGAACGTCAGCGACACCATTGCTGAGCGCCGCTCGCAAGCGCTCCTGGACGGCCAGCCGGTGGTGGCCTTCGAGATCGTGCGCAGCAAGGGCGCCAGCGAAGTCGACGTCATGAACGGTGCGCGCAAGCAACTCGAGCAATTGCGCGAACGCCATCCGGACATTGCCATCACCGAGGCCTTCAACTTCGTCAATCCGGTGATCGACAACTACGACAGCTCGCTGAACCTGATGTACGAAGGCGCGCTGCTGGCGATCCTCGTGGTGTGGCTGTTCCTGCGCGACTGGCGCGCCACCCTGGTCTCCGCCACCGCCTTGCCGCTGTCGATCATCCCGACCTTCGCGGTGATGTACCTGATGGGATTCACCATCAACGTGGTGACCTTGCTGTCGCTCTCGCTGGTGGTCGGCATCCTGGTGGATGACGCTATCGTCGAGATCGAAAACATCATCCGCCATCTGCGCATGGGCAAGACGCCTTATCAGGCGGCGATGGAAGCGGCGGACGAAATCGGCCTGGCGGTGATTGCCACCACCTTCACCCTGATCGCGGTGTTCCTGCCTACCGCTTTCATGACTGGCGTGGTCGGCAAGTTCTTTGTCCAGTTCGGCTGGACCGCCGCGATCTCGGTGTTCTTCTCGCTGGTCGTGGCGCGCATGCTCACCCCGATGATGGCGGCCTACCTGTTGCGCGCCGATACCCCTGGGCATGAGCTGGCGCGCTGGGAGCAGCTCTACATGCGTCTGGCCGACTGGTGTCTGGCTCACCGCGTGAAAACAGCCGTGATCACCATCGTGTTCTTCTTCGGGGTGCTGATCGGCCTCACCCCGCTGCTGCCAGCCGGCTTCATGCCGCCGGACGATCTGCCACAGACCCAGGTGATGCTGACTCTGCCGCCGGGCAGCACGCTGGTGCAGGCCCAGAGCGTCGTGGCGCAGGCCGAGGCCGTGGTGCGCAAGCATCCGCAAGTGAAGTCGGTCTACACCGCCATCGGGGGCGGCGCCTCGGGGGCAGACCCCTTCGCGCCCAAAGGCGCGGCGGAAGTCGGCAAGGCCACGCTGACCATCAATCTCAGCGCGCGCAGCGAGCGGCGCGGGATCAGCAAGCAGGACATCGAGGCCGACTTCCGGCAGCAACTGCAGGACATTGCCGGCGTGCGCATCAAGGTCGGCTTCGGTGGCTCCAGCGAGAAGTACCAGATGTCGCTGGCCGGGGACGATGGCGAGGTGTTGCTGGAGCAGGCGCGCAAGATCGAGCGCGAGATGCGCAGCGGCATTCCCGGCATCGGTGCGATCACCACCAACGCTAGCCTGGTGCGCCCCGAGCTGGTGATCCGGCCAGATTTCGCGCGCGCCGCTGACCTCGGTGTGAGTGCCGCCGCTATCGCCGACACCCTGCGGGTGGCACTGGCGGGCGATTACGATCAGTCGCTGGCCAAGCTCAACCTCGCCCAGCGCCAGGTGCCGGTGATGGTCAAGCTGCGGGATTCGGCGCGCCAGGACCTCGACCTGATTTCGCGTCTGAATGTGCCCGGTGCACGTGGCCCGGTCAGTCTTGCCAATGTTGCCAGCATCACGCTGGATGGCGGCCCGGCACAGATCAACCGTTACGATCGCCGCCGCAGCGTGAACTTCGAGATCGAGCTCAACGGCCAGCCGCTCGGCGAAGTCGAAGCGCTGGTGCAGAAGCTGCCCAGCGTGCAGCAGCTGCCACCGGGCGTGACCCAGACCGCTTTCGGCGATGCCGAAGCGATGGGCGAGCTGTTCACCGGCTTCACGATGGCGATGGGGGCCGGTGTGCTGTGCATCTACATCGTGCTGATCCTGCTGTTCAAGGATTTCGTCCAGCCGGTCACCATCCTCGCCGCGCTGGTGCTGTCGGTGCCCGGGGCGATTCTGGCGCTGTTCGTGACCCGCAACGCGCTGACCATGCCGGCCATGATCGGCATGATCATGCTGATGGGGATTGCCACCAAGAACTCCATCCTGCTCGTCGAATACGTGATCATGGCCCGCCGCGATCAGGGCATGAGCCGGCTCGACGCCCTGCTGGATGCTTGTCGCAAGCGCGCCCGCCCGATCGTGATGACCACCGTGGCGATGGGGGCCGGCATGCTGCCAATCGCCATCGGCATGGGCACCGACCCGAGCTTCCGCGCGCCGATGGCCATCGTCATCATCGGCGGCCTGATCACCTCCACCTTCCTGAGCCTGCTGGTGATTCCGGTGTTATTCACCTACGTGGATGACGCACGCCTGTGGGCACTCCAGGTGCTGCGCCGCAAGCGTGCCTGATCCGTCACAATACGACCTCTGCAGCAAGGATTCGCCATGAGCCACACCCCTCACGCCACGCCCTTCGAACTCTTCCAGCAATGGCTGTCCGAGGCCGAAAAGAGCGAGCCGAACGATCCGAATGCGATGTCCATCGCTTCCGTTGGGCCGGACGGCATGCCCTCGGTGCGCATGGTTCTGCTCAAGGGTTTCGATGAGCGCGGCTTCGTGTTTTATACGAATCTTGAGAGCCAGAAGGGGCATGAACTGGCGGCGCATCCCAAGGCTGCGCTGTGCTTCCACTGGAAGTCACTCAAACGCCAGGTGCGCGTCGAAGGCAATGTGGAGCCTGTCAGCAAGGAAGAGGCCGACGCCTACTACGCCAGCCGCGCGCGTGATTCACGCATCGGCGCCTGGGCTTCAAAGCAGTCGCAGGTCATGGAAGGGCGCTTCGAGCTGGAGCAGCGCGTGGCGAAATACGCGCTGAAATTCGGCATCAGCGAAATCCCGCGCCCCGAATTCTGGAGCGGCTTCCGCATCGTGCCGACCAAGATCGAGTTCTGGAAGGACAAACCCTTCCGCCTGCACGAACGCATCGTCTATCGCCCGACAGAGGACGGCGGCTGGGACACCAGCGTGCTGTTTCCCTGAGCGGCGCCGAACGTTTTCGTAGGTGCGACTTCAGTCGCACAAGACAGGCGGCAAGGCCGACTGAAGTCGGCCCTAAGACGACCGCTCCTAGAAAGCTCAAGCGTGCGGGAAGGTCACCACCTGCTCAACATCCAGGCGGATGCCGATCGGCTGGCCAATCGTATGGTTGTGGTGACTGGGCACCAGTGACAGCACTTCCGCGCCGCTCGGCAGGCGCAGGGTGTAGAGGATTTCGGCACCCTTGAAAGCCTTGCGGGCCACGATGGCCTGTAGCGGGCTGCTGTCGTCATGCACGATGTCGTCCGGGCGCAGCAGTACGTCCACCACGCATTCGCGGCTGCCATGGCAGCACTCTACCGGTACGTTCGAACTCAGCCGCCCGAGTTCGATTTCCACCGTGGCCGGATCGCGCACCACGCCTTGCACGATGGCGCCCTGGCCAACGAAATCGGCCACGAAGCGGTTCGCCGGGCGGTGGTAGAGCTGCCAGGCATCGGCCCATTGCTGAATGCGCCCTTCGTGCATCACGCCAATCTCGTCTGCCATGGCGAAGGCTTCGTGCTGATCGTGGGTGACCAGAATGGCGGCGGTACCGGCTGCCTTGAGAATGTCGCGCACTTCCAGTGACAGGCGCTCGCGCATCTCACTGTCCAGATTCGAAAAAGGCTCATCGAGCAGCACCAGCGCTGGATGAGGGGCCAGGGCGCGGGCCAGGGCTACGCGCTGCTGCTGGCCACCGGAGAGCTCGTGCGGGAATTTCTGTGCTTCGCTGGCGAGGCCGACCAGTTCGAGCATTTCGGCGACCCGTGCTTCGCGCGCCGGCCGTGCCAGCTTGCCGAGGCCGAAGCCGATGTTGGCGGCTACGGAGAGGTGGGGGAACAGGGCGTAATCCTGAAATACCATGCCGATGCCGCGCGCTTCGGGTGCCAGGTGGGTGTCGGCACTGCCGATCAGACGCGCTTCGAAGTGAATTTCGCCGCCCAGCAAGCGTTCGAAACCGGCAATGGCGCGCAACACCGTGGTCTTGCCGCAGCCCGAAGGCCCCAGCAGGCAGGCGATGGCGCCGGGCGCCAGCTCGAAACCGAGGCCACGCACGACTTCATGCCTGCCGTAGGCGAGGCGCAGATCACGAGTTTGCAGGACGGGTGCGGACATGTGCAGCGATCGGGGCGAGTCAGATGAGAATCATTATAATCTCGACACTCCTCTCTACCGGCACCACGCCCGTGCAGTCTTTCCTCCAGCGCCTGCGTTCCTCCTTCAGCCCGCTCACCCTTATCGGGGGGCTGTGTGCGCTGATCCTCGCCGTGCCGGTGGTGGTGGTGGCCGGCAGTGTGTTCGCCGGCGGCACCGGCGAAACCTGGGTGCATCTGCTGGAAACCGTGTTGCCCGAGTTCGCGCTCAATACCGCGATCATGGTGGTGGCTGTCGGCGCGGGCGTGGCGGTGATCGGCGTCAGCTGCGCCTGGCTCACCACGATGACCGAGTTCCCGGGCCGGCGCGTCTTCGAGTGGGCGCTGATCCTGCCGCTGGCCTTCCCGGCCTATGTGCTGGCCTACGTCTACACCGATTTCCTGCAGTTCGTCGGCCCGCTGCAGAGCTGGCTGCGAGAAACCTTCCAGTGGACCCGCGCCGATTACTGGTTCCCGGATATCCGCAGCGTCGGCGGCGCCTGCGCGATGTTCACCCTGGTGCTGTATCCCTATGTTTACATGCTGGCCCGCACCGCCTTTCTGGCCCGCGCCGGCAGCCTCACCGAGGCCGCGCGCAGTGCCGGGCTGGGCCCCTGGGCGGCCTTCGTGCGCATCTCGTTGCCGCTGGCGCGGCCGGCCATCGTGGCCGGCGTGAGCCTCGCGCTGATGGAGACGCTGGCGGACTTCGGCACGGTGTCCTACTTCGCGGTGCAGACCTTCACCACCGGCATCTTCCGCGCTTGGTATTCGCTCGGTGACCGCCTCGCCGCTGCCCAGCTTGCCGCGGCCCTGCTCAGTTGCGTGGCCCTGGTGCTGCTGCTGGAAAAGGCTTCGCGCGGACGTGCGCGCCATACTGCCGGCCAGCGCGCCCGCCCCGGCCGGCGTGCCGAGTTGCGCGGGCTGGCCGCCGCGCTGGCGAGCCTCGCCTGTTTTGTGCCGCTGGCCGGGGGCTTCCTGCTGCCGGGCTACTTGTTGCTGCAGATGGCCTTTCGCGAGGGAGATGCGCAACTGGGCGGCCGCTATCTGGAGCTGGTGCATAACAGCATGCTGGTGGCCGGGCTCACCGCCGGCTGCGCAGTGCTGCTCGGGCTGCTGCTCGCCTACGCCGCACGCATGAGCCGCTCGCGCCTGCCGGCAGGCCTCAACCGGCTGGTCGGCCTCGGCTATGCCCTGCCCGGTGCGGTGATCGCGGTGGGCATCCTGATTCCGGTGACACGTCTTGACCATGTGCTTGCCGCGCTGATCCACTCGGCCACCGGCAGCAACCCCGGCCTGCTCCTGACCGGCAGTCTTGCTGCGCTGATTTACGCCTACCTGGTGCGCTTCCTCACCGTGGCGCTGGGCACGCTGGAAACCGGGCTGGCACGCATCACCCCGTCGATGGACGAAGCCGCGCGCAGCCTCGGCGCCGGCCGCGCCACCACACTCGCCCGGGTGCACTGGCCACTCTTGCGCGGCAGCCTGCTCACCGCCGGCCTGCTGGTCTTTGTGGACGTGATGAAGGAGCTGCCCGCTACTCTGGTGATGCGCCCCTTCAATTTCGACACCCTTGCCACCCAGGCCTACACTCTGGCCAGCGATGAGCGCTTGAGTGAGGCGGCTACGGCTTCGCTGGCCATTGTGATCGTTGGCCTGTTGCCGGTGATCCTGCTCTCACGGCGCATCGGCAGGGCTCAATAAACGCCGGTTTTCCGCAGCAGTCGGCGCTTTCGGCAGCTCATTCTGTCACCCAGAATGAGGGCATGCGCCTCCTTCCTTTCAGCCGAAACTTCAGCACCGAGCTGATCCTGCGTCTGGCCATCCCGCTGGGCGCGCTGGCGCTCGGTCTGATGATCCTGCTAGGTGTGCTGGCCGAGAAACGGGAACGCCAGGTCATCGGGGAATCCCTGGCCCGTGCGGCGGCACGCATGGCGGCGACTCTAGAAGCCAATCTTGCCGAGCGTGTGGCAGATGTCGACCTGCTGGCCAGCCACGGAGCGTGGTATCGGGAGAACGACCGGGAAGGTGCTCGGCGGGCCTTTGATGTGATGCGCACGCGTCATCCCGCGTTTGCCTGGATCGGCCGTACCGACGCCCAGGGCCGTGTGCAGGCGGCCAGCGATGGTTTTCTGCAGGGCGAGTCGATCGCCACCCGGCCGGTATTCAGCGAAGGCAAGAAAGGTCTGTTCCTCGGCGACGTGCATGAAGCCGTGCTGCTCGCGCGCCTGCTGGGACCACCGCCGGACGGCGAGGCGGCCTTGCGCTTCATCGACATTGCCCGCCCGGTGTATGACCAGCACGACAACTATGTCGGCGTGCTGGCGACCCATCTGTCGTGGAGCTGGGTGCGCCAGTTCTTCGGGCAGATGCTGACCGATTTTGATCGTGTGCGTGGCGTCGAGCTGCTGATCCTCAATCATGAAAACCGTGTACTGGCTGGCCCGGCCCTGCAGGTCGGACGCATGCTCGCGCTGGAGGGAATGGCTAAGCCTGACGGGACTGGCAAGGCGCATTGGCATGAAGCGGCCTGGCCCGACGAGCCGCGCCATCTGTTTGCCTGGATCGACATGCCACCTCCCGACCATCTGGCTGCGCTGGGCTGGCGGGTGCTGGTACGCCAGCCCAGCGACCGGGCTTTGAGCCCGGTACGCCAGCTACGCATCCAGCTAGCTATCGCTGCACTCTTGCTGACGCTCGGCGTGATAGGCCTAGCCTGCATCCAGGCCCGCCGCATTACCCGTCCGCTGGCGCGCATCGCGCAGGCCGCTGAAGCCATCACCGAAGGCGCTGAGCCACGGATTCCGGCCAGCGATTCTCATCTGTCTGAGGTCGATAGTCTTTCCGGCGCGCTGCAGCACATGCTGGACACCTTGACGCATCGGGAGCAAGCGCTCGATGACATGCAGCAACTCGCCCACCGCGATGCCCTCACCGGCCTGCACAACCGACGTGCGCTGGAGTTGCACATGGAGCTTTCGGCTGAACGAGCCCGCCGCAGCGGCGAAGGGCTGGCGGTGCTGGCCATGGATCTGGATGGCTTCAAGGCGGTGAATGACAACCACGGCCATGGCATTGGCGACGCACTGCTGCGTGATGTGGCGCGACGTCTGCAGGAGGTGGTGCGTAGCGGTGAAATGCTGGCGCGCCTGGGCGGGGACGAATTCGTGGTCCTGGTGGTGGCACCGCGAGCCCAGCTGCAGCAGGTGGGAGAGGCCGTGGCGCAGCGCATCCTTGGCTGCTTCGAACGGCCCTTCATGGCGGATGTGCAGGCGCTGCGGGTGGGTTGCAGCCTCGGTGGTGCGCAGGGCGCTGCAGACGACCATCCGCAGGACATCCTGCGCCGCGCCGACGAAGCGCTGTACATCGTCAAGCGCAGCGGGCGAGGGCGCTTTCAATGGTGGACCGGGCAGGCATGAAAAAGCCCCGCACAAGGCGGGGCTTTTTGCTTCGAACCTGATTTGCTCAGCGCCAGCCGGCGCGGTCGAAGATCTTCTGGGCGGTGATGGCGCCCTTCGAGGTCTTGCCGATTTCCAGGGTATCTGCCTTGAACGGGCCGAGGCGTTCCAGCGCCGGGTTCTTCACCTTCACGCTGGGCACGGTGGGCCATTCGTTGTTGCCGTCGGCAAAGTAGATCTGGGCTTCGTCGGAGGCCAGATATTCGAGGAACTTCACGGCCGCTTCCTTGTGCGGTGCGGTCTTGAGCATGCCGCCGCCGGAGACGTTGATGTGGGTGCCCCAGCTCTGCTGGTTCGGCCACACCACCTTCACGGCTTCCATCGCCTTGCGGTCTTCCGGGGCGGAGGAGCGCATCATGCGCGCCACGTAATAGGAGTTGGCCAGCGCCACGCCGCATTCACCAGCACCCACCGCCTTGATCTGGTCGGTATCGCCGCCCTTGGGGGCCCGCGCGAAGTTGGCGACCAGCCCGCGCACCCAGGCTTCGGTCTTGGCCTCACCTTCGTGAGCAATCATCGCTGCGCCGAGGGACAGGTTGTAGGGATGCATGCCACCGCGTACACAGACCTGTCCTTTCAGCTTCGGATCAGCCAGTTGCTCGTAGGTCTGCACGTCTTCGGCCTTGATCGCCAGCTTGTTGTACACGATCACACGGGCACGCGTGGAGAAGGCAAACCACTCGCCGGTGCGCAGGTGCGCCGGGATGCGGCTGTCCAGCACTTTCGATTTCACTTCGGCAAAGATGCCCAGTTCGTCGGCCTTGGCCAGACGCGTGGCGTCCACGGTGATGAACACGTCGGCCGGGCTGTTTGCGCCTTCGTTCTTGATGCGTTCGAGCAGCGCGTCTTCCTGCGCCTCGATGCGGTTGATCTTGATGCCGGTGGCCTTCTCGAAGTTCTTGTACAGGGCTTCGTCGGTCTGGTAATGGCGGGCCGAATACAGGTTCAGCTCGGTATCGGCAGCTTGGGCGGCCATGCTGGCAATGCCGCCCAGCAGGGCAGCGGCGAACAGCTTATGCATGAAGACTCTCCTGAAGGGGAAGATTGGGAGCGGCTTTTGATCATACGCAGCGGTGTTGCTTAATGCAAACCATTCTCAAATGGAGTAAAAAACAAAGCCCGCCGAAGCGGGCTGTGTTTATCTACGGTGTGCTTACCAGATCAGCCAGATCCCGGCGATCACCAGTAAGGCCAGACCCAGCAGCTTGCTTTTCTGCTCATCGATGAAGCGTTGGCGCACGGCTGCACTGACCGGCGGCTGGTGATGCAACTCCTCACGCAGACTGGGTGTACTGCGGCGGGCCACAGCGGCGCTGTGACGCACCAGGCCTTCCGGCATGTTGCCCATGATGGTGGTTGGCGTGGCATAGGCCGAGGCATCCATCGGAATCTGCTTCTGGCTCTGGCGACGCTCGCCCGCGCGGCGTTCCATGGCTACGCCGCATACCGTGCAGCGTGTGCTGCTGGCCTGACGGCTACCGCACTGGCCGCAGCGTACATATTCGATGACGCTGCTGCCGGCCTTCGCTGCGGGCACGGCAATCGGCTGTGTAGCGCGTGCCGGCTGAGGGACATGGCGCATCACTGGTGCGCTTTCCGCCGCAGCCGCCGGGCGCATTTCCTCAGCCTCATCCGTGGTGCCGGGCAACTCGAACTGGGTCTGGAGCAGGCCGGCGTAAGGATCCTCACTGGTCTTGCGTGGTACGGGTGCGGCAGCGTTCACTACGGCAGGCGCTTCGGTCTCGACTTCCAGATCGATCTGCATGCCGATGCGAGCCAGCTCCACCACATAGCGGCTCCCCACATCGGAACTCACTCCGCGCTTGAGAACGGCCTTGCTGCCATCAAAGATGCGCACGATCTGCGCCGGATTCAGCTTGAGGCGAGCGGCGGCGGCCTGCATCACGGCGGCGCGCGTAAAACCATCGAGGGTGCGCCCCCAGAACACGACCTTGAACGTAGCCAGTGCCTGTACCGAGGCGTTGCCCCGTGCGATGCGGGCCATTCCGGCATTCATGCCGAGGCCGTGCAGCACGGACAGATAAAGCTTGGCTGATTCTTCAGTGACGCCCTTCTTGAGTACAACCTTGCGGCCACTGAACAGGCGTTCGACCTGCGGCGGGTTCAGCCCGAGGCGCTTGGCGACGGCTGCCTGTACCTTTTCCGGCGCATGCCCATCCAGCAGGCGACCACTAAATACAATGTTGTACATCGAGATTCCCCCGCAATTCTTCTTGTTCCCCGCCGCAAGCGGGTGTTTTGAATCATCTTGGGCAATCTTAACCTGCAGGCCCATTAGGGCATTCACCAACCGCGCCAGACTTTTGCCGCCGAGAAGTTGAGCGTCGCCTATGTACAACAAAAGTACTATGCCTACAGGCTCAATGTTTCATCACGACCGGGCTCGGGGCTGGTCGCCCCGGCAGCATCACGGGTCAGCGCATGAGCCCCCAGGCCAGGGCTGCCACGACGACTGCGGCGGCAATCAGCAGCGGCAGGCGGGCACGCCGGGCGGGTGTTTCCTCTTCCTGCAGCTCCTGCTCTTCCATCAGGGTGTGCAGCGAGGGCCCTTTGGCACGCGGCCTTTCCTGTGGTGACAGATAGGGGCGGGCCGCTTCGGCCGGTGTCACCAGCGTGGTTGGCGCAGCATCGTGGAACACGGGTTGGCGGCCGCCATAAGGCCGACGTGCCGGCAATTCGACACCGCACTTCGTGCATTGCGCGGCCTGCGGCTGATACAGGCCGCAGCGCGGGCAGTTCAGGTAGCCGTCCTGATTGGCCGACGCATACCCTTCGGTGCCTCGCCGTGCGGGCGGCGGTGGCATGACCGGAACGGGCATTTCCTCGGCGGGCTCCTCATGTGCCACGTTCGAAGATACGTCGTAGCCAGAAAACGCCGTACCCGAGAGATCACAGGCCGTGCGCAACAGGGCGCCGAACTGCGGATCATCTTCCCCCTCCGACGCCGGCGTCTGGGCCTCCAGCGCGGCGGCAGCCTCCGGCGCGGCCTGCTCCATTTCGAGTTCGATCTGCATGCCGATCAGCGCCAGCCCCACCACCAGGCGAGAGCCCTGGTCTCCGGTGATGCCGCGCTTGAGCACGACCTTCGAGCCGCTGAACATCTGCATCAACTGAGCCGGACTCACCCGCAGGCGCTTGGCTGCGGCGGCCATCACGGCGGTGCGTTCGAAGCCGGGCAGCAGGCGTCCCCAGAACACCGCCTTGAACTCGCTGCCGTCTTTGCGCGGCGCCTCTTCCTGCGCCAGCGGCACCAGCCGGGCATCCAGCCCCATGCCGCGCAGCTCGGTCAGATAAGCCTGGCTGCTGGCCTCGGCGACCGCTTTCTTGAGTACCACGGTCTTGCCCGTAAACAGGCGGTCAACCTGTTTCTCCTGCAGACGCAGGCGTACCGCGACATCCATCCGTACGATCTGCGGATCAAAGCCGGGCAACAAGACTCCGTTGAACTCGATGCGATACATCACTCCCCCTGCGCTCTCATGGCCGATCGCGAATCCGGCAAATTTTTTGTGATTCGCGATTATGCCTAGAGTGACTTTTCATGCCCTTGCTTGCCCGCAAGTTCCGACGAACGCAGGGCTTCTATGTGTGACAAAAGTCACGCTTGCAGCCCATGTCATGACCAGCGGCGGCTTGGACTGATTGAGCGGAAGGTCGCGCGCGATGTCCTGAACAAGTGGCCAAGTCTGCACCAGAGGCGCGCGCCCTGCTCTATTTTCTGGGGCTTTATGGAAGTCTGGTGCCCTCGTTATGCATGCAAGCCACGACATTTTATGTCTTGACATTTTATGTCGAAACTTCTAATCTCGAATCACCCTATTGCTTCGACATATTCAGGAGGCGGTGAGAACGATCATGAAAACCCTGCAAGAACAGTTGCGTGGACTGGATCTGATGACGAGTGCTGCACTCGGCGGCTTGAGCGTCCAGCTGCAGCCGATCCCGGGCGATGTGGAGGTGATTCAGGTAAGCATCGAGCAGCGTGACGCCTTGCCGATCTATGTGACCTGCTCCGACAGCCAGGTGCTGTGCATGTGTTACCTGTGGGCCGATGAGGATGTGCGTGCCGAGCGGCGGACGGAATTGCTCGAGACCCTGCTGGACCTCAATCCCTCGGTGCCCTTGTCATCCTTTGGGCGGGTGGGCAAGCACTACGTGCTCCTTGGTGCCTTATCGCGCAATGCGCGGGCCGAGGACGTGGCGCAGGACGTGGCCGCCTTGAGCGACAACGCCATTGACGCGCTGGACGCGATGTCCGAATTCCTGAATTGAGCGGAGGCGATCATGTCTGTACTGAAGAAACTGGCAATCCTGATGCGCAGCAGCGTGCGCGAGATTGGTGAGAGCGTTGTGGACGCTAACGCCACACGCATCTACGAACAGGAAATTCTCGACGCCAAGCACAACGTGGCGCAGGCACGTGGCGATCTGACAGGGGTGATGGCCAAGGAAATGCAGAGTGCCCGTGAGATCGAGCGCCTGCGTGGTGAAGTCGCCCGCTATGAGGCCCTGGCACTGGAAGCTCTCACCAAACAGCAGGACACGCTGGCGGAGGAGGTGGCTGGCCGTGTCGCCGAGCTGGAACTTGAACTGGATGAGCAGACCAAGGCGCATGCCAGCTATGCCGTGCAGGTCGCGCGCCTGAAGGAGTTGATCAAGGGCGCTGAGGCGAAGATCCGCGAGCATGAGCGCCAGATCGTGATGGCCAAGACGACCGAGAGCGTCTATCGCGCCACGCGCTCCATTGCCGATAGCGTGGATGGCACCGGCTCCAAGCTGCTCAGTGCCAAGGAGTCGCTCGAACGCATTCGCCAGCGTCACGAAGATCTGTCGGATCGCATGACGGCAGCCGAGCAACTGGAGCGCGAAGTGGGCAGCAAGGCGCTGGAAGCCAAGCTGGCGGCGGCCGGTATTGGTCCGGACGCCGATCGCAGGGCCAGCATCCTGGCCCGGATCCGGGCACGCGCCGAAACTTCCGTGGCCTCGGGTGGGGCCGATAAGCCGGCGGTCAGCGAATGAGCGTCAGTAACAAGCCCGCACGCTGGCAGAGCTCGGATGAAGCGATCCGGGCTGTGCAGGTGGCTTTCGATGTGGAAGAGGCTGTGCTGTCGGCGGTGCGCCAGGCGGCCTTTGACCAGAATCTATCTACCTCGGACCAGATCCGCCAGATTTTGGGCTTGCCTGTTTCGAGCCGCCCCAAGCGGCCACGCCTGACGGTTTCGCTGGCGCAGGCGGATTACGAGATGCTCGGCGCTCGCTATGGCGTGCCTGCAGATGAGCGGCTGGCCATCAAGGAGCGTGTGACACGAGAATTGATTGCCTTCGCGCAGCATGGACAAAAGGGCAGGTCTGGCTAGGCCTGCGCCGCCTGCAAGGTCTGGCAAGGAGAATCCGCCTCCAAGCGGATTGCATCGCATAACAGGGCGCCTGGCGCGGCCCGGATGGTACGGGGGAATCATGGGGAGTTTCATGGCAGCGGCTTTCAGTTATCCGACAGCGATACTGAGCGCCTTGCTGCTGGTCGTTGTCTTCTACTGGTTGCTGGCCTTGGTCGGCCTGGTGGATTTCGAAACCAGCGGCATCGAGATCGATACCGATGCGCAACTGGATGGTGATGCCGGCGACATCAGCGTGCTGGCCAGCTACATCCTCGCCATGGGTCTCAACGGCGTGCCTTTCTCCATCGTTGTCAGCCTGCTGATCCTGATTTCCTGGACGCTCACCTGCACCGCCGCAGAATGGCTGCTGCCCTTGCTGCCCGGCAAGCTGCCTGGCCTACTGGCTGGAACACTGATCCTGCTGCTGTCACTTGCGTTGGCCATCGTGCTGACCGCTCGCATCGTGCACCCTTTGCGCAAACTCTTCGTCAGTCATAACGCGGTGTCCAACGCCAGCATCGTGGGCCAGAGCTGTCGCATCCTGACCGGCTCGGTAACCGAAAAATTCGGCCGTGCCGAAGTGGCCACGAATGGTGCGTCGATCAACATCCGGGTCTGGGCGGCCACTCCCAACACCCTGGGCAAAGGCGCCAGTGCAAGGATTCTTGAATACGAAGCCGATACCGGCCGCTATCAGGTCGCAGCCGAGCCCTGAGCGCAGTCCTTCATCACACCCCGTCACTAGTCACTCTCCATCCTTCTTATCCTGAGGATCTTTCATGGAACCGATTTACGTCGCCGCAGGCCTGGGCGCTCTCTTTCTGCTGGTCATCTTCGCGATGTTTGCCAAGTTCTACCGCAAGGTGGAACAGGGCTACGCGATGATCGTGAACACCCTGCGTGCCGAGCCCGAGGTTACTTTCACCGGCCGCATGGTGTATCCCATCATCCACAAGGCCGAGATGATGGATATCGCGCTCAAGACGGTGGAGATCGACCGCACCGGCAATGAAGGCCTGATCTGCCAGGACAACATCCGCGCCGATATCAAGGTGAAGTTCTTCGTGCGGGTGAACAAGACTTCCGAAGACGTGCTCAAGGTGGCACAGGGGATCGGCTGCGAGCGTGCCTCCAGTCCGGAGACGCTCGAAGAGCTGTTTTCCTCCAAGTTTTCCGAAGCCCTCAAGACGGTTGGCAAGGCGATGGATTTCGTCGAGCTCTATCAGGCGCGTGACAAGTTCCGCGACGAGATCATCCGCCAGATTGGCGATGATCTTTCCGGCTATGTGCTGGAAGACGCAGCCATTGATTACCTTGAGCAGACGCCGCTCTCCAAGCTCGATCCGCACAACATCCTCGATGCCCAGGGCATCAAGAAAATTACCGAGCTGACGGCGGTCGAAAATGTGCGCACCAATGAACTGCGTCGTAACGAAGAGATGCAGATCAAGAAGAAAGACGTTGAAACCAAGGAAACCCTGCTCGAACTGGAGCGTCAGCAGGCCGATGCAGAAGCTCGCCAGGCACGCGAGGTTGCCAATGTGCGGGCGCGTGAAAAAGCCGAGTCCGACAAGGTGGCCGCCGAGGAACACACCAAGGCTGAACTGGCGCGCCTGCAATCCGAACAGCTGATCGCGGTGCAGCAGGAAAACGTGCTGCGCGAGAAGGAAGTGGCGGAGAACAATCGCAAGCGTGCCGTGGCCATCGAAGAGGAAAAGGTCACCCGGGCCCGTGAGCTGGAGATTGTGGATCGCGAGAAGGAAGTCACGCTGCAGGAAATCGAACGGGACAAGGCTGTTGAAGTGCAGAAGAAGGCGATTGCCGACGTGGTGCGCGAGCGCATCGTGGTAGAGCGTACGGTTGCCGAGCAGGAAGAAGCGATCAAGGAATTGCGTGTCGTGGCCGAGGCCGATCGCACCAAGAAGGCCGTCGTGATCACCGCCGAAGGCAAGGCAGAAGAGCAGCTGGTGCTGGAAGTGAAGGCGGCCGAGGCCGAGGAGCGGCGTGCCCGTCACAAGGCGGCCGAGGAGCTGACCCTGGCAGAAGCCAAGCTCAAGGTGGCCGAGAAGCAGGCCGAGGGCAAGAAGCGCGAGGCCGAGGGCGTGGAAGCCATGGCCGCTGCACCGGGCCTGGCCGACGCGAGGGTTCTGATGGTGTCCGCCGATGCCAAGGAAAAGCAGGGCATGGTCGATGCCAAGGTGAAGATCGCCGAGGCCGAGGCCGTCAGCAAATATGGTCTGGCCGAAGCCGACGCCTTGCGTGCCAAGATGGATGCTGAAGCCGAGGGCAAGGAAAAGCTTGGCCTGGCCGATGTGCATGTCCGCAGTGCGGATGCCGATGCCACTGTCAAATCCGGTCAGGCTGAAGCCCAGGTCATTGAAGCCCGCTTCCAGGCTGAGGCCAAGGGCTTGCGCGAGAAGTTCGATGCCATGAAGGTGATGAGCCAGGACACGCGCGAGCACGAGGAATTCCGCATGCGTCTGGAACGCGCGCATACCGAAACCATGGCTGGTATCGAAGCGCAGAGCGGCATCGCCAAGGACCAGGCCGAGGTACTGGGCACCGCACTGGCCAACGCCAAGATCGATATCGTGGGAGGCCAGGGCGATTACTTCGACAGCTTCGTGCGCGCCCTGTCTATCGGCAAGGGTATCGACGGCGCGATTGCCAAGAGCGATACGCTGAAGATCGGCCTCAAGGATCACTTGAGCGGTGAGCGTGACATGGTGGGTGATGTGCGCGACATCATTGGTGCGCTCGGAGGCTCCGCAGCTGAGCTGCAGAACCTCAGCGTGGCGGCTTTGCTGACCAAGGTGGCGCGCGATGGCAATGACAGCCAGAAGGCTGCGCTGCAGAGCCTGATCGATGGTTTCCGCAAGTAACAAGGAGCCGATGCAATGAGCGAGAACCGTGATTACCTGGAGATAGCTTTCCGCTCCATCGAGTGTTTTTCCGACGATGGCAAGCTGCGCGTGGACGAGTTGCAGAAGCTGGTCGATGTCGCTTTGCGCGATGGAGTGGTGGATGCCAACGAGAAGCGCGTGTTGCGCAACATCCTGCGTCGCCTCAAGACCGATGAGCTGACGCCGGACATGCTCGCAAAGATCGACGCCGTACGCGCGGCAACGGGCATCTGATGGGCGCGCGCGTTGCTTGCAACTGTGCGCCACGCGCTGAGCGGGTGCGTTTCGAGCTCGCGTAGCAAACATGGGGATGCCTGTATTGACGAGATCAAACGCGTGCGCGAATGGCTTGATGGCCAAGCGCAGCGCGACGAGTTGATTGCGTTGCTGCGCGCAGGTTGGTAATCAAGCCCCGCTTGCGGGGGCGCTGAACATTCAAGATGGCGAAGATGGACGACACCTCACAAACGCAACCCGCAAGCAGCCAGGCCGAAAGCATGCTGGCTGGCAGCAGCAGCTACGATCTGCTCAAGAAACGCTTGAGCGATCAGGGCGATGTGCTGCTGGCCCAGGCTTCTGCGCTCAATGCTGCGCGCGTCGCAGCCTTCGGCAAGTCTGATCAGGCGCTGATCCTGCGCGCGCGTGCGCGCACCGAAAACAACTGCGTGGCGCGCGACATCGTGCGCATCGGCGAGCTGCTGTTGTTCGGTTTCAACGTCACCCTGGGCCTGCGCCGTGAAACCGCGCCTGGCGACGTGTTTGCCCTGTATCGGCTGGCCTCCAGCGAGGGCGCCGATGAGCTGGAAAGCGTGCCGCTGGCCGGCAGCTTCCTCGAGGACACGCGCTTCGGTTCCGATTTTCGCGAGCTCTACGCCTACTACAAGCAGGCGCAGCTGATCCAGTTGCGGGTGACGCAGGACAAGTTGCTCGCGGCTTTCCGGATTGGTGCACAGCTGGGCGATGTGCGGGTGTTCCGCTGGAACATCGATCGGGATGGCGCGCTCACTTACCTCGACAATCGTGGCGAGCGCGACATGGCTTTGCCGCCTACCCACGATTTCGAGTGGATTCCCACCACCCGCGAAGATCACGTGGGTGGCAAGCATCCGCATGTGAACATCCTTGACACCGTGTTTGTGGAAACGGTTGGCGGGGATCTCACGATCAAGATCGAGAACAATAGCGAGACCGGGCTGGGCATCCATTCCGAGCCGGTCGAGGATCGTAATCAGTCGCTGGCGGACGCCGAGATTGCCTACGCCAGGCTCGGTTCGCTGATCCTGCTGCGCGTGCGCCCGTATCGCGAGCAGCTTGAACGTTATCTGGTCTACAACATCCGCACCCAGCAAGTGCTCCGCATCGATGCCATTGGCAAGGCCTGCGTGCAGTTGCCGGAAGACCACGGCATCATTTTCCCCGGCGGTTATTACCTGCAGTCCGGCGAATCGAAGCGTTTCGACATGCCTGGTGAGGTGGTCGACAACCTGCGTTTCAAGCGCATGATCCGTTCGCCCAATGGCGAGGATGTGCTGTACGTCTTCTATGCGCCGGGCATCGGCCACTACGGCCTGTTCACCTACAACCTGATCAACAAGAGTCTGGCCACGCCCATTCTCTCCAATGGCTACGCACGCTATCCGGATGGCCGGGTGCTGGTCTTCATGGCCGATAGCGGCGAGCCGACCCGCGTGCACCCCATGCAGCTGTGGCAGACGCCCTTCTGCAGCGAGGAACACGCGGCAGCTTCCCCCAAGGCGCAAGGATTTTTCGGTCGCGTCGGCAATGCTGAGCTGGTTCGCGGCATATCCGAACTGATGGCCATTGCGCGTGCCCTGCGCGAACAAACCCCTACCCGCACGGCCTACGAAGATCTGATCCGTCAGTGTGTGCGTGTGCAGGATGCTTACTTCTGGCTTGATGCTAACGAGGCAGGCGGCCTGCTTTCCGGCCTGAAGCAGATTGCAGAAGGCGCCCGCCAGACGCTCGACGAGTTCGAGAAAGTCGACAGCATCCGGCGTGAATCGGCGGCGGCACTCACGCGTGCCCAGAGTGAGCAGCGGGTATTGATGACTGATGTGGCCAGCATGCTCTGGCACAAACCGGATGATTTCGTGCAGGCCTTGAGCCGCCTGCGTGAGCAGCGTGGCAAGTTGCTGTCCCTGCGCGAGCTGCGCTATGTCGAGTTGGGCGTGATCGATACGCTGGATGCCGATCTGGCTGCCGAACAGGGCCGGGTGGGCGAGCGTGCCGTGCAGTTCCTGGCGGGGGATGCCGCCTTCAACGGCTATCGCGAGGCGCTCGCCAGGCTGGCTAGCGAATTGTTGCAGGCCGGCAATACCAGCGAGATTGATCGAATACTGGCGGCGCTGGATCAAACGGCCAGCGGCCTCGATCTGCTCACCGAGCAGCTGGGCAGTTTGCCCGGTGGCGATGCGGTGATGCGCACGCGTATCCTGGACCAGATCGGCGCGGTGTATGCCGAAGCCAATCGCCTACGAGCCGAAGCACGCCGCACCCGTAAAGGCCTGGGGGCGACTGAATCCGCAGCGGAGTTCGGCGCGCAGTTCAAGCTCTTCGGGCAGGCTGTCGAGAACGCGCTGGATTTTGCCGATACGCCGGAGAAGTGCGATGACGCGCTGACGCGTCTGCTGGCCCAGCTTGAGGAGCTTGAAGGGCGCTTCATCGAGCAGGAGGCTTACATTGCCGATATCGCCAGCAAGCGCGAATCGGTCTATGAGGCCATCACCGCGCGCAAGCAGAGTCTGCTCGAAGCGCGCCAGCGCCGCAGCCAGGCGCTGGTGGATGCGGCCGAGCGGATCCTGGAGGGCGTGCAGCGGCGTGTCGCGCAGCTGATCGATCTGCCCGCCGTGCATAGCTACTTTGCCGGTGACCCCTTGCTCGGCAAGCTGCGCAAGCTGATCGAAGAGCTGCGGGCCATGAACGCCGCCGTGGCCGCAGATGAGCTGGATACGCGCCTGAAAACTGCACGCGATCAAGCCCAGCGCGCAGTCCGGGACCGTGCTGAACTGGTCAGCGATGGTGGCAATGCACTGCGCCTGGGCAAGCACGCCTTCACGGTCAGCCGTCAGGCGCTGGATATCACGCTGGCGCCGCGCGATGGCAGCCTCTTCTACCACCTCACCGGTACCGACTATTTCGCACCGGTCGCGGATGCGCGTCTGGATGCACTCAAAGCCTACTGGCAGCAAAGCCTGATCTCCGAGAGCGCTGCCCTGTACCGTGCCGAGTACCTGGCTGGCAGCTTGCTGGAGTCCGTGCTGGAAGGCCGGGGGCCGGTGGCATGGGATGCGCTGCAAACGCTGTGCTCACAGTCGGAAGGCGCGGCGCAGCTTGCTGAGCTGGTGCGCAAACACGCTGCCGAGCGCTATCAGGAGGGATATCAGAAGGGTGTGCACGACAGCGATGCCCTGCAGATCCTGACGCATCTGGTCGGCATGCAGTCTGAAGCGGGTCTGCTCGCGTTTGGGCCGCTGGAGCGGGCCTGGGCTCAGCTGTTCTGGTTCCACGGCTGTTTCGATGCCGAGCGTGATACCTGGGCGCGCGGAGCCCGCGCCGCCGAGCAGATGCGCACGCTGTTTGGCGCACGGGCCAGCTTTGAGCGTCTGGTGGGCGAGGTGGCCCGTAGCATGGCTGGCTTCATGCAGCCCTTTGGTCTGCCAGATGGACTCGATGAGGCTGCGGTGCTGACGCTGCAGGAGCGCGCTGCCGAATATCTGGTTAGCCAGTTGGCCAGCGAGCGTGGCGTGGAGGCCTGGGTGATTGCGGCCGCCGGTGAGGATCTGGCGGCCGAACTTGTTCGCCAGCTCGAGCGGGCCGGCAAGCTCAGCGCCTGGCAGCAGGATCTTGCCCATGCCCAGCCTGCCGAGCGTTGGGCGCTAGCCTGTGAATGGCTGCGCGCCTTCGATGCGGCACAAGCACAGTCTGCCGCAGCCTGGGTGCCCGACGCGGCCATTCAGCTGGCCCAGCCGGCCCAGCGCCTGCGTGTGAACGCCCAGCTGGACCGGGAGCTGCAGGGCCTGCTCGGTGAACATCCGCGTATCGTCGGTGGTGTATTGCGTCTGAACCTGAATGATTTCTGGCAACGCTACATCGCGCACTGCCGCAGCGTGGTGCCTGCCTTCACTGCCTTGCAGGCCTTGCGCCAGGAACTTATTGGCCGCGAGAAGACGCGCCTGCGTCTGGCCCAGTTTCAGGCCAAACCTCTGGCCACCTTCGTGCGTAACCGCCTGATCGATGAAGTCTATCTGCCCATCGTGGGCGATAACCTCGCCAAGCAGCTGGGCACGGTGGGTGAAGGTAATCGCACCGATCGCATGGGCATGCTGCTGTTGATCTCGCCACCGGGCTATGGCAAGACCACCCTGATGGAGTATGTGGCGGACCGTCTGGGCCTGGTTTTCGTGCGCATCAACTGCCCGGTGCTGGGGCATGAGGTGACCGGGCTGGACCCGGCCAGCGCTGCCCATGCTGCGGCCCGGCAGGAGCTGGAGAAGCTCAACCTCGGCCTCGCCATGGGCAGCAATGTGATGCTGTATCTGGATGACATCCAGCACACCAGTCCGGAATTCCTGCAGAAATTCATTGCGCTTGCCGATGGTACGCGCCGCATCGAAGGCGTATGGGACGGCCAGCCTCGCACCTACGACATGCGCGGCAAACGCTTCGCCGTGGTGATGGCAGGCAATCCCTATACCGAGTCAGGCGACGTGTTCCGGATCCCGGACATGCTGGCCAACCGCGCGGATATCTACAATCTCGGTGATGTGCTGGCGGGCCGCGAAGCGGTGTTTGCGCTGTCCTACATCGAGAACGCGATCACCGCCAATCCGGTATTGTTGCCGCTGGCCTCGCGCGACCCGAAGGATGTGCACCGCCTGGTGCGCCTGGCCGAAGGCGAGGAAGTGCCGGGCAGCGAGTTCTCGCATGCTTACAGCGCTCAGGAACTGGATGAACTCACTGCCCTGCTGCAGCGCCTGTTCCGTGCCCGCAACATGCTGCTGAAAGTGAATGCCAGCTACATCGCGTCAGCCGCGCAGCAGGAGGATTACCGCAGCGAACCGCCCTTCAAGCTGCAGGGCAGTTACCGCAATATGAGCAAGCTTGCCGCGCGGATTACGCCCCTGATGACGGAGCAGGAGCTGGATTCCCTGCTGCGTGACCACTATCGCGGTGAGGCTCAGACTCTCACGACCGGCGCCGAAGAGAACCTGCTCAAACTGGCCCACCTGCTTGAAGCGCCAACGCCTGATGAGCAGGCGCGCTGGCAGGAAATCCGGGATGAGTTCATGCGTCTTCGCAAACTCGGTGGCAGCGATGACGGCAGCACGCGAATTGCCAATACCGTGCTCGATCTGGCCCGGGCCGTCGACGGTCTCAAGCGCGATTCGCGCCTGGATGACAGCCTGCGCCAGGGGCTTACGGCGCTGGCGGAAACGCTTGGCGCGATCAAGCCCAAGATCACCATCACGAACGCTGCGCCGGATCTGGCTGGCCTGGGCGAGTCCCTCAAAGGCATGACGGATGCCTACGACCGGGTGCTGCTGCCGCTGGTGACGGCCACTTACCACAAGATGAAACTGGACCACACGCTGTGGGAAGAAATGAAGCGCATGTCCGGTTACGTTGAAAAACTTGAAAAATCACTCGAAGCCGGGGCTGGCCGCAGCAAATCCGGTGACAAGGCCTGAGCGAGGAGAAGCAAGCGAATGAAGCGAACCCAGTATGCCTGGCCCCTGCCAGAGGCCATCAACGCTCGCCTGGGCAGCGAGAGCTGGGGCGCCCAGCGCGCCATCTTCGAGGCCGGGCATTTGCTGCTCGTGCTGCACACGCCGCCGCGTGGCGATGGTAACGAGCGTGAGCACGAAGTCTTCCTGCGGCTGCCCGAAGGCAAGTGGATGCACAAGGGGCTGGATCGCGGCGAGCATGCTCTGAACAAATACCTGGAGGACTATCTTGGCCTGCATGCCGAGCTGGAAAGGCGCTTCGAGAAAGCACACGGCATCGACGCGCTGTTTGCCATCATTGACAGCCTGATTCCGATTGCACGTGCCTCTGCCAACATGAAGGCTGCTCTGCAGTCTGCCCGCGAGCAACTGGGCAATGACCCGCGCATCATCGATTTCCGAGATCGCAGCGTCGAGATCGCGCGTGGTTTCGAGCTTCTGTTGGCGGATGCCCGCCTGGCGCTGGAGTTCCGCCTGGCGCGCAGCGCTGAGGAACAGACCCGGGCCGCAGAGGCTGGCAACCGGGCCCAGCACAAGCTCAATATCCTGGCCGCTATCGCCTTTCCGTTGATGAGCGTGTCGGCCGTATTCGGCATGAATCTGCACAGCGGGCTGGAACAGATGTCGGCGCTGCTTTTCTGGCTGGTGTTCATTGGCGGGCTCGGGCTCGGCATGCTGGTCAAGAGCTGGATCGGCGTCAGTGCGCTCGAAGCGGGCAGCAAGAAGAAGTCCGGACGATCCTAAGCGCCGCCATGCACGCCTACCTTGAAGAAGCCATTACCCGGCTCGAAGCCAGTTTTGTTGATCAGCGCCTCAGCGAAGAAGAGCGACGCGGCCTGACTGAAGTGCTGCGAGAGGTACGGCCACTCGAAGAGAATCTGCGCCATGTGCGCAAGCTCGCGTTTGCAATTGCCCGCCAGCATCTGGGCGAGGACGCTGCCGTGCAGGATATCTTGCGTTGGCTGGAGGGCGTGATGCGGGCGCTTGATTCCGCGCGCCCGGCCCCTGCTAGCGCCAGCCACGCGGTTTTCTTCAGCCCGGGCCAGGACTGCCTGAACGCCATCCTGCAACGCCTGCGTCAGGCTGCCAGGCAGATCGACATCTGCGTGTTCACGATCTCGGACGACCGGATCAGCGACGAGATCCACGCAGCACATCGGCGTGGCGTACGTATCCGCCTGATTACCGACAACGAAAAGGAAGACGATGTCGGCAGTGACATCGCCGCCTTGCGGCAGTCCGGCATTCCGGTCCGCGTCGATCGCAGCACCGCCCACATGCATCACAAGTTCGCGCTGCTCGATCAGAGCTACCTCCTCAACGGTAGTTACAACTGGACGCGCAGTGCCGCGCACAGCAATGAGGAAAACCTCGTCGTGAGCAAGGATGCGGCGCTCGTGGCGGCCTTCTCCACCCAGTTCGAACAGCTCTGGAGTGCTTTGGGCAGCTGAAGTCTGCCCGTGCCGGCCTTCCGGGTAGTCTGCGGCGGCGCCTCTTCATTTCGGGTCTGGCCCGCCGTCAAGAAAGAGACTCTGTTTCTCTTTGCGGAATCATCATGCATCCCATCCCGAGGTATTTCGTTCTTGCAGGGTTGAGCCTCTTTGCGCTGACGGCCGCCGCGCAGGAATCCCTGCGGCTGTGTCACAACCAGGACGAATCCTTCCCCTGGCTCCTCAAGCGTACGCCCGGAGTCAGCCAGATCATGGCCACCGAAGCGGCCAAGGCGCTGAAGATCAAGCTGGTTCTGCTGCCGATGCCGGGCGCCGGCTGTGTCGAGGCGGTGCAACAAGGCCGCGTGGATGGCGCGATCAGCATTGCCTTTCTGCCGGAACGGCTGACCAGCATGGTGTATCCGGGCCCGGCCAGCGGACCCGCCGATGTCCAGCAGCGCATGTACAACAACAGTGTCAGCCTGTTTCATCGCAAGCAGGACAAGCTGCTCTGGGACGGCAAGAAACTTCAGGTGAGCGGGGTGGTCGGTGTCCGGCGCGGCAATTTTGCGGCTCAAAGCCTGCAGGCCATGGGGATCAAAGTGGATAGCACGTCCACGTCCTATGTGGACCTCTTCAAGCGCCTGGAGCGTGGCGAGATTGCAGCCGCTGTCATCGAGACTATCGACGGCAGCGAAATGCTTCGCCATACCATCAGCCTGCGCAGCCTGATTGAAATGCACCCGCAGCCCTTTGAGCGTGAGGCTTTTTACACTGTTTTTTCAAAGGTTTGCGCGAGTCGCAAACCTCAGGTCGTGAAGGACTTCTGGAAGCAGATTCAGCAACTACGGACTTCTCCGGAATTCGCCGGAAAAGTTCAGTACCTGGTGCGCAATCTGGATTGAGCGCTCACCTGGCTCGCGGATAACAGCCCTTCAACGCAATGCGGAGCTGGCCAGCTTGGCGGCCAGGGCCAGCAGCACCGCGCCGATACAGCGTTCGAACCAGACCATGCGGTGGCGCAGCCAATTCAGCACCTGAGGTGAGGAGAACAGGCTCGCGACCAGCCCGAACCAGAGCAGGGATTCACCCACAAGCAGGACGCCGATCAGAGCGGTTTCGGTGTGCCCCAGCTCTGGCGTCAGCACCTGCGAGAGGATGGAGCCGAAATAGAGCATGGCTTTCGGATTCAACAGGTTGGTCAGGAAGCCGGTCACGAAGGCACGGCCGCCGGCTTGTGCGGCCTGAGCCTCGGGCAGCGCACCACGTGAGCGCAGGCATTGCACGCCCAGCCAGCCCAGATAAAGCGCCCCGACGATGGCCAGCAGACGGGAGAGTCCCGGCAGCGCCGCCAGCACCAGCGACAAGCCCAGCGCACAGATCAGGACATACACGCCGATGGCGCTGGCTACGCCGGCTGCGGCCCATAGCCCCGTCTGCCGTCCCGAGACGATCGAAAGACGCGTGACCACCGCGAAGTCCGGTCCCGGTGAAATCAGCGCCAGCGCGTGGATGCTCAGGACGAACAGCAGGGAGTCGAGGGACATGGAGAGTTTTCTTGAAATGCGAGGGCTTGCCGAATGCTACGCCGTCTCTCTCAGGTGCGGATGGCCCCCGGCAATTTCAATCCTCTATCGGCTGTCTTTGTGGCGGATTGCACTGTTCCGTGTCGTCCTACACGGTTGCTGTGGAGGATGGCGGGAAAAGCCGGCTGACCCCGTAGGTGCAGGCTGCAATGGTGGCGAGAAATCCGGCCAGAAACCACGGGAAAGCGAGCACTCCGTAGGCCAAGGGCTTGGCGACACCGAGGAAGCTGCCGTAGAGCAGGCTGCCCGCAGAAATCCCGAACATCAGCTTGCGGCGCAGCGCCGAAGCCGTCTGGATGGTTTTCCTGATTCCCCATGAGTTCAAGCCCCACAGCAGCACGAGGCTCACCTTGGTCCACAGCTTGGGATTGTTCAGGTATTCGCTCAGCCCGTTCAGGTAGATGCCGACGCCGATCAGGATGGCGCCCGAAATCCACAGATGAGCTTCGCCCCAGTTGAAGACATACCGCCAGACGGGGTGGCTGCTTTCCTCGCCACGCAAGACGCGGGCGAAGTGGAAAATCGCCATCATGGCCGCCACGGTCGCCATGAGGTGGTAGAAGGCCGCAAGCGCGACGATGAATTTTGCAGTCATTTTCAGGCCATCAATATCAGGGGCTTGTCGGGTGTTGTCGGCCCGCAGTGAGGCCGACGCGATGGATCGTGTTCTCGGGGGCCCAGTTGCGGGAGCCAGCCGGAATCGGCCGGCGCAAGGCAGATCAGGACGCCGCGCACACCAATGCCTCCCCCAAGGAAAGAACAGGACTCCGTAAATGATAATGATTCCTGATTGGAGTTCATTTACGTATATCAATAAAGCCGGCCTGCGCGGAGCGAAACGCTCTGCCTGAACCTGCCGTCCTCCGCTCGTGCGTCAAATCGCGCCGGAGTAACGCGGCAGGAATCCGCCCGGTGCGCAGCGCTGCAGTTCTGATCCGCTGCGTTGGTGAGCGGCGCGACCAATCCCCGTCTCGCCTGAGTGTGCGGGCTTCAAGCCGTGTGCTTCGCGGAGTGATGTCCCAAGAGGGCGCGTGCGTGCTGGCGCGTGATGACATTCGCTAGCATCGATGGCTTCAACCCTTGCTGCCACTGGCGCCGAAAGGACACCGCATGATGGGTCGTATGCCGCCTCCGCCATGTACCACGGCTTTGCTATCGCATCTGGGGGCATTCTTGTGTGGCGTACTGGGGCTGGTACTGAGTGCCTGCGGCAGCCCTCCGGCGCCGCCTCAGCAAGCCGGCGTGCAAATGCACAAGGGTCCGATCTTCAACGAGGCGTTCACGGATGGTTTCATGATTGCCGTGGATGAGCAGCGCTATCAGTTCCGCCCTCAGCTCATTGGCGAAATCCGCCTTGAAAGCGGCCAGCTCGTGGCCTGCGATCCGTTGGTCAGTTGCGATCTCCCCTTTACTCAAGCCGTGCCCGCCGGGCGTTTCCCACTTCAACTGGCGATTGCCCGCAATGGGGAAGATGAGCGGATCGGTTTCGCCCGAATCGTCTTTGCCCCGGGGCGGATCGAGGCCTGGGAGCTGGCGCTCACCGCCGGCCAGGATCGCGCCAGCCTCAAGCCGGGCGAATTCTTCGGTTATGGCGTGGACAGCGGAACCGGCGCATTCATGGATCTGGCCGCCTTGCGCGAATTCGAAGCGCGGCGCCAGCGTGAGGGAGAGGAATTCGACGATGCTTTGTTCGAAGAGCTCGACAAGCATTACCAGCACACGCGCAGCTGGCACCTGCTTGAAACCGCCAAGGGAACCGTGGCCATGTTCTCCAGTGGCTATGGCGATGGTGTGTATTCCACCTGGTTCGGTTACGACAGTCGCGGCAAGCTGATCGCTGCGATCACCGATTTTGGTCTGGTGCCCTGGGAGTGAGGGCTGGCAGGGCGTCGGCAGTTGCCTTAAAGGACCAAATGACTAGCTTCAAAAGCAAAACCCCGCGTGATGCGGGGTTTTGCTTTTGTAGTGCAGTGCGCTTGGGGCGCGGTTTCGCAAGCAATGGGCGCCAGGGCTAGGCGCCCGCCGCGCAGACAGTACATTTAGTACGGCAAGCGGCGGGCAACGACGCCATGGCGCGCAGTGCGCAGCGAAATTACATGCCCATGCCGCCCATACCACCCATGCCGCCCATGTCAGGCATGCCGCCGGCCGGCTTGTCTTCAGCCAGTTCGCCGATCATGCAGTCGGTGGTGAGCATCAGGGATGCGACGGAAGCAGCGTTCTGCAGTGCGGTGCGGGTGACCTTGGTGGGGTCCAGCACGCCCATTTCAACCATGTCGCCATAGACACCGTTGGCAGCGTTGAAGCCGAAGTTGCCCTTGCCTTCCAGCACCTTGGAGACGACCACGGAGGGCTCGTCACCGGCGTTCTGGACGATCTGGCGCAGCGGCTCTTCGATCGCGCGCAGCACGATCTTGATGCCGGCTTCCTGATCGGGGTTGTCACCCTTCACAGCGCCGATTTGCGAGCGGGCACGCAGCAGGGCCACGCCGCCGCCGGCCACGATGCCTTCTTCCACAGCAGCGCGGGTAGCGTGCAGGGCGTCTTCCACGCGAGCCTTCTTTTCCTTCATTTCGACTTCGGTGGCAGCGCCAACCTTGATCACGGCAACACCGCCGGCCAGCTTGGCCTTGCGCTCTTGCAGCTTTTCCTTGTCGTAGTCGGAGGTGGATGCCTGGATCAGTGCTTCGATCTGGGCGACACGCGCCTGGATGGCGTCAGCCTTGCCCACGCCGTCGATGATGGTGGTGTTTTCCTTCTCGACTTCGATGCGCTTGGCTTGGCCCAGGTCAGCCAGGGTGGCCTTCTCGAGCGACAGGCCAACTTCTTCGCTGATCACTTGACCGCCGGTCAGGATGGCGATGTCTTCCAGCATGGCCTTGCGACGGTCGCCGAAGCCAGGAGCCTTGACGGCAACAGTCTTCAGGATGCCACGGATGTTGTTCACCACCAGGGTTGCCAGAGCTTCGCCATCCACGTCTTCAGCGATGATCAGCAGCGGGCGGCCAGCCTTGGCGACTTGCTCCAGCACCGGCAGCAGGTCACGGATGTTGGAGACCTTCTTGTCGTACAGCAGCACGAAGGGGCTATCCATCGTGGCGATCTGACGATCTTGGTTGTTGATGAAGTAGGGCGACAGGTAGCCGCGGTCGAATTGCATACCTTCGACGACGTCCAGCTCGTTGTCCAGGCTCTTGCCGTCTTCAACGGTGATCACGCCAGCCTTGCCAACCTTATCCATCGCGGTAGCGATGATTTCGCCGATGGAAGCATCGCTGTTGGCCGAGATGGAGCCAACTTGAGCGATTTCCTTGGAGGTGGAACAGGGCTTGGAAACCTTCTTCAGCTCTTCGATCAGGGCTGCAACAGCCTTGTCGATGCCGCGCTTCAGGTCCATCGGGTTCATGCCGGCGGCCACGAACTTCATGCCTTCGCGCACGATGGCCTGGGCCAGCACGGTCGCGGTGGTGGTGCCGTCACCGGCGATGTCGGAGGTCTTGGAAGCGACTTCCTTGACCATCTGGGCGCCCATGTTTTCGAACTTGTCCTTCAGTTCGATTTCCTTGGCGACGGAAACGCCGTCCTTGGTCACGGTCGGGGCGCCGTAGGAGCGCTCCAGCACCACGTTGCGACCCTTCGGGCCGAGGGTGACTTTAACGGCATTGGCGAGAACGTTAACGCCAGCAACCATGCGTTCGCGAGCGGAATCGCCGAACTTGACTTCTTTAGCAGCCATTTATAGCTCCAGTGATATTCAGAAAATTCGTGGAATGAAAGGAGGTGCGCTGCGCGAGCGGAGCCTTCAGCCCGACCCGCATTCGTTGCGCGAGACCAGTCCTTACTCGATGACGCCGAAGATGTCTTCTTCGCGCATCACCAGCAGTTCTTCGCCGTCGACCTTGACGGTCTGGCCGCTGTACTTGCCGAAGATGACCTTGTCGCCAGCCTTCAGTTGCAGGGCGCGCACGGAGCCGTCATCCAGCAGCTTGCCGGTGCCCACGGACACCACTTCACCCATGTCGGGCTTTTCAACGGCAGAGCTGGCCAGAACGATGCCGGAAGAAGTCTTTTCTTCGGCTTCAACGCGCTTGACGACCACGCGGTCGTGCAGGGGACGAATCTTCATATCCACTCCTGTTAAGGGTTTGATTTAAAAAATCTTGGGTGCATGGCACCCGGGGGAACCCGGGGAGGGCCGGGGCGGCTGACGCCGCGCTGTTAGCACTCTCCCCTGACGAGTGCTAATGATAGGGGCGGGGTGGGGCGGTTTCAAGGGACGACCGTGAACTATTTTTGTTACGCACCAACGGCTTGGGTAAGCCAAGGCGGCCCAAAGCCGCTGGCAGAGGGGCTGCTGACAAGCCTCTGCAGGGGGGGCGATGCCTTACGGCGCCTTCTGTGCAGACACCGACGGAGGTTTGCAGGTACTCGTTCCGAGCGGGCTCAGTCTGCGTGTTCGGCCTTGTGTCCGCGCCACACAGCGGGGTGGGTACTGATCAGGCTGGCGACGATGATCATGGCGATGCCCAGGGTGGAGAGCAGGGAAATCCGGTCTCCCCACAGCAGCGCGCCGTAGAGGCTGGAGAAGATCACCGTCGAATAGCCTACGCTGGCCGTGACGATGGCCCGCCCGCGCCCGAAGGCCCGGCTCAGCGTGAGCTGGCCGAGGCCGCCGCACAGTCCGACAGCGATCAGGTAGCCCCACTCAAGCTCACTTGCCTGCGCGGCGGAAGAGGAGAGCCACAACGCCAGCGGCAGGGCCAGCAAGGCCGTGGTCAGGGAAAAGATGCACACGGTGCGCCATTCAGGCTCGCCGGCACGCCCCAACTCGCGCAGGTTAAGTTGCGCCACACAGGTCAGAAAGGCTGACGCCAGGCCATAGGCCGCGCCTACCCACTGCTCCTGGGCAAAGCTTGGCTGCAGCACCAGGATCACACCGGCAAAACCCAGCGCCAGCGCGCCAAACACCGCGCGCGGCGGCGGCTGGCGGAAAGACAGGATGCCCGCGAGAAACAGCGCCGAGGTGTTGTTAAGCGTGACCGCCGTGGCCAGCGGCAGGTGCGTGATCGCCAGGAAGTACAGCAGCATCGACAGGGTGCCGGCGGTGGAGCGATACAGGTGGCTCTTCCAGTGCGCCGAGTACAGCGAGCGCTGCTGCCACAGCACCCACAGGCCCAGGATCAGGGCCGGCACCAGACCACGCACACCCACGATCTGGCCGATATTGAAGTGGCCGCCAACGGATTTCACGCAGGCGCCCATGGTGGCAAACAGAAAGCAGGTCAGCAGCATCCACAGCGCGTTCATCTCGGCAACCCCTGAAAAGAGGCGCCATTTTTCGTCAGAAGACGTCGTATGACAAGGGCGAGGTTTCAGCCCGCATTCTGTCTGTCGCTCTCCTCGCTTGCCAGCCGCAGTCGTTCGCGGCTATTGGAGAGGTGCAGGCGCATGCCGGCGCGGGCGTTTTCAGGATCACGACGGGCAATCGCTTCGAGAATGTTCATATGTTCTTCATTGGAGCGGCGCAGATAGTTCTGGCCTGGCGCCGAGGAAAACACCGAGGTATCCAGCCGCGTGCGCGGAATGGTGTTTGTGCCGAGCTGTCGGTAGAAATTCTCGAAATACGGATTGCCGGTGGCCTGGGCAACGAGCAGGTGGAACTTGAAATCTGCGTCGACCGAGCTACCGCCTTTGCTGAGCTCGTCGTCGAATTCGCGCAGTGCCTGGCGCATCGCCTCTACCTGCTCATCTGTGCGGCGCATGGCGGCGAGGCCAGCCGCCTCGGTTTCCACACTGATGCGCAGCTCCAGCATGGCCAGCAGTTCGCGGATGGTCATGACCGTGGCGCTGTCCATGCGCAAGGGCGAGGCTGTCGCCTGAGCTAGCACGAAGGTGCCGACGCCGTGGCGCGTCTCGACCAGCCCGGCAGCCTGCAGGCGCGACATGGTTTCGCGCACCACAGTGCGGCTCACGCCATGTTCGGCCATCACTTCGGGTTCGGTCGGCAACTTGGCACCGGCCCGATAGACACCGCTGCGGATCTTGCCCGCCAGGTCGTTCATGACTGTTTCGACCAGGCTGGGACCGCGTTTGCGGGTTGGCTGCAGCGAGCCGTCTGCTTGGTTCATAGGGGTTTTCCGCAGTCAGAGATAACGCTTATAGGAAATGCTCATGCCGTCATTATACTGGCTGATAAGACGTACGACGACTGATGACTTGGCGACGTCTGCATCCGAGTTTTATCAGCGATGACTTGGCGGTGTTCTGGCCTGCGGTGAACGAAAGGTTTGCTGACAGTCCGGGGCCGTTCACACAGGAGACAAAAGTGGATAGCACGCAAGAAACTTCAGCAAAACGCAGTGTCGGCAGGACGCGCTGGTTCATCCTCGCGATCCTCTTCATTGTGACCACCCTCAATTATGCCGACCGCGCGACGATTTCGATCGCCGGGCCGGAAATCAAGAAGGCGCTCGGCCTGTCGCCGGTGGAGATGGGCTACATCTTCTCGGCCTTTGCCTGGTCCTACGTCCTTGCCCAGTTGCCTGGCGGCTGGCTGCTGGACCGCTTCGGTTCCAAGATCACCTATTTCTTCAGCATCTTCTTCTGGTCGCTGTTCACCCTGCTCCAGGGCACGGTCGGCTTCGTGTCAGGAGGCTTGGCGGTTGCCTTGCTGTTCGCCTTGCGCCTGCTGGTCGGGGCTGCAGAAGCACCGTCCTTCCCGGGCAACAGCCGGATCACTTCGGCCTGGTTCCCGACCGAAGAGCGAGGTCTGGCGGCGGCCCTCTTCAACTCGGCGCAGTACTTCGCCACCGTGCTGTTTGCACCGATCATGGGCTGGATCGTGCATACCTATGGCTGGGAAAGCGTCTTCTACGTGATGGGCAGCCTCGGTATTGTGGTGGCCTTCGTGTGGATGAAGACGATCTACGGGCCGAAGAGCCATCCCAACGTCAGTGTCGAGGAGCTGGATTACATCGAGGCCGGCGGCGCACTGGTTGATCTCGACAGCGCCCATGCCGCTCCCAAGCAGGTGAACACCTGGGCCTGTATCAAGGAGCTGCTCAGTAACCGCATGCTGCTGGGCGTGTATATCGGCCAGTACTGCATCACCACCCTGACCTACTTCTTCCTGACTTGGTTCCCGGTGTATCTGGTGCAGGAACGCCACATGACCATCCTCAAGGCTGGTTTCGTGGCCTCGCTTCCGGCCGTGGCCGGCTTCCTTGGCGGCGTGCTCGGCGGTTTCATCTCCGACCGCCTGATCAAGGCCGGCTATTCCCTCTCCGTGGCACGCAAGACGCCGATCGTGATGGGCATGCTGATGTCGATGAGCATGATTGCCTGTAACTACGTCGAGGCCGACATGGTCGTCGTCGCCATCATGTCGCTGGCCTTCTTCGGCAAGGGCGTGGGTGCACTGGGCTGGGCGGTAGTGGCTGACACCTCGCCGAAGGAAGCGGGCGGTCTCTCCGGCGGCCTATTCAACACCTTTGGCAATACTGCCGGCATTACCACCCCGATCATCATCGGCTACATCGTACAGGGCACCGGTTCCTTCTCTGGCGCACTGGTCTTCGTGGGTGCCAATGCCGCGGTGGCGATCCTGAGCTATCTGCTGATCGTCGGCGAGATCAAGCGGGTGACCCTGAAGAAGTCCCTGCTGGGTGATCAGGCGAGCGCAACAGGCGCCCTGCCCGCAGCCGCCCGCAGCTGAAATCACAAGACCTCCCTCTTGAGCCGCCCTCCATGCGGGGGCGGCCAAATCAAAACAGCATGGAAGCAATCATCATGAATCAGACCACAGGCAATCAGCGCGTCAGCGGCGCTCCGAAGATCGTCAATCTGCAAGTGATCCCGGTGGCTGGGCAGGACAGCATGGAGCTGAACCTCTCCGGTGCGCACGGTCCCTTCTTCACCCGCAACATCGTGATCATCACCGACAGCGCCGGCAACACCGGCCTGGGTGAAGTGCCCGGTGGCGAGAAGATCCGCCAGACCATCGAAGATGCACGCCCCTTCATGATCGGCAAGGCCCTGGGCGACTACAACGAGATCCTCAACGCCATGCGCCGTGCCTTCGCAGACCGCGATGCCGGTGGCCGTGGTCTGCAGACTTTCGATCTGCGCACCACGATTCACGCCGTCACGGCGGTTGAATCGGCCCTGCTGGACCTGCTCGGCCAGTTCATGAACGTGCCGGTCGCCGCCTTGCTGGGCGAAGGCATGCAGCGTGAGGCGGTCGAGATCCTCGGCTACCTGTTCTATGTGGGCGACCGCAAGAAGACCACGCTGAACTACCGCAGCGAAGAAGGCGCGGACAACGACTGGTTCCGTCTGCGCAATGAAGAAGCCCTCACCCCGGAAGCCATCGTGCGCCTCGCCGAAGCCACTCACGCCCGCTACGGTTTCAACGATTTCAAGCTCAAGGGCGGTGTGCTCTCGGGCGACGAAGAGATGGAAGCCATCATCGCCCTGCACGAGCGCTTCCCCGAGGCCCGCATCACGCTGGATCCGAACGGCGCCTGGTCGCTGGCCGAGGCCATCCGCCTGTGCCGCGACAAGCACGGCATCCTGGCCTACGCCGAAGACCCCACCGGGGCCGAAGGCGGCTTCTCCGGCCGCGAGGTGATGGCTGAATTCCGCCGTGCCACCGGCCTGCCGACCGCCACCAACATGATCGCCACCGACTGGCGCCAGATGGCCCACTCGATCCAGCTGCAATCGGTCGACATCCCACTCGCCGATCCCCATTTCTGGACTATGCAGGGCTCGGTGCGTGTCGCGCAGATGTGCGAAATGTTCGGCCTCACCTGGGGCTCGCATTCCAACAATCACTTCGACATTTCGCTGGCGATGTTCACCCACGTCGGCGCAGCTGCGCCGGGCAAGGTCACCGCCATCGACACGCACTGGATCTGGCAGGACGGGCAGCGCCTGACCAAGGAGCCCTACAAGATCGAAGGCGGCCTGATCCGCGTGTCGAACAAGCCGGGTCTGGGCCTGGAAATCGACATGGCCGAGGTCGAGAAGGCCCATCAGGCCTACAGGAACATGGGCCTCGGCGCGCGTGATGATGCGGTCGCCATGCAGTTCCTGATTCCGGGCTGGACCTTCAACAACAAGCGCCCGTGCCTGGTGCGCTGAGGACATGAGCATGAACACAAATGCCTACACCCCCATCCCCAACAGCTTCAAGCGCCGCCTGCGCGAGGGCGACAAGCTGATCGGCTGCTGGCAACAGCTGACTAGTCCGTTCTCGGTCGAGATCATCGGTCTGGCCGGCTTCGACTGGTTGCTGCTCGATGCCGAGCATGCGCCCAATGACATGCAGACCCTGGTCATGCAGCTCATGGCGCTGAAAGACAGCCCGAGCGCCCCGATCGTGCGGCCGCAGTGGAACGATCCGGTGCAGATCAAGCGCCTGCTTGATGCCGGCTTCTACAACTTCCTCGTGCCCTTCGTCGAGAACGCACAGCAGGCCACCGCCGCGGTGGCCGCCACGCGCTACCCGCCCGAAGGCATCCGTGGCGTATCGGTGGCCACGCGCAGCAACCGCTACGGCACGGTGCCGGATTACCAGAAGGTGGTGAACCACAATATCGTGGTCGCCGTGCAGATCGAAACACGCTCGGCCGTGGCCGACATTGACGCGATCTGCGCCGTGCCGGGCGTGGATGTGCTGTTCATCGGCCCCTCGGATCTGGCCGCCGGTTACGGCTACCTCGGCGATCCGGGGCACCCCGAGGTGCAGGCAGCCATCGCCACCGTCGTGGCCGCCGGCAAGAAGCACGGGGTGGCCGTGGGCATCCTTGCTCCGGTGGAGGCCGATGCGCGCCGCTATATCGAGATGGGCATCACGATGGTCGCGGTGGGCAGCGACATCGGCCTGCTGCGCGCCGGCAGTCAGACACTGCGCGACCGCTATGTCGGCGCGTGAGCAGAATTCATCAATCATCAAGGAACGAAAAGCATGAGCAAACTGGGTTTCGTAGGGCTGGGCATCATGGGCACGCCGATGGCGGCCAATCTCATCAAGGGCGGCCATGAGCTGGCGCTGTTTACCATCGGCCCGGTGGCCCCGGCGCTGACCGAGGCCGGCGGCAAGGTGTACGCCTCTGCGAAGGAAGTCGCACAGAAATCCGACATCATCTTCATCATGGTGCCGGATACCCCGCACGTGGCGGCCGCGCTGTTCGACGAGCACGGCATCGCCGCGGGCCTTACGGCCGGCAAGATCGTGGTGGACATGAGCTCGATCTCGCCGATCGAGACCAAGGAGTTCGCCGCCAAGATCCGCGCCCTGGGCTGTGAGTATCTGGATGCGCCGGTTTCCGGTGGCCAGGTCGGCGCCGAAGCCGCCACGCTCTCCATCATGGTCGGCGGCAGCGAAGCCACCTTCAACACCGTCAAGCCGCTGTTCGAGCTGATGGGCAAGAACATCACCCTGGTCGGCGGCAATGGCGACGGCCAGACCGCCAAGGTCGCCAACCAGATGATCGTGGCGATGAACATCCAGGCCGTGGGCGAGGCGCTGCTGTTTGCCTCCAAGGCCGGCGCCGATCCGGCGCGGGTGCGCCAGGCCCTGATGGGTGGCTTCGCCTCCTCGAAGATTCTCGAAGTGCATGGCGAACGCATGATCAAGCGCACCTTCAATCCGGGCTTCCGCATCGAGCTGCACCAGAAGGATCTGAACCTCGCGCTCAGCTCCGCGCGCAAGCTCGGCGTGGCCCTGCCCAACACCGCCACCTGCCAGGAAATGTTCAATACCTGCGCAGCCCACGGCGGCGCGGCCTGGGATCACTCGGCGCTGGTGCGGGCGCTGGAGATCATGGCCAACTTCGAAGTCGGCCAGAAGGCCTGAGCGGAAAGGGGATGCACATGAGCAGCCAGCGTTCTGCCGAAAGTCTCCTGCGGGACATGTTCCTCGCTGCCATCGAGGCCGCGCAGCCCGCTCACTGCATCCCCGCCTTCCTGCCGGAATCGCCGCGCGGGCGGCTGATCGTGATCGGGGCCGGCAAGGCCTCGGCGGCGATGGCCGCGGCGGTGGAAGCGGCCTGGCCGGGCAAGCTCGAAGGCCTGGTCGTCACCCGCTACGGTTACGCCGTGCCCTGCCGGCAGATCGAGATCGTCGAAGCCGCCCACCCGGTGCCGGATGAAGCCGGCCTCACGGCCGCGCAGCGCATCCTCGATCTGGTCAGTGGGCTGACTGCCGACGACACCGTGCTGTGCCTGATCTCGGGCGGAGGCTCGTCCTTGCTGCCCTTGCCCCTGCCGGGCCTCAGCCTGGCCGACAAGCAGGCCGTGAATCGCGCGCTGCTGGCCTCGGGCGCTTCGATCAGCGAGATGAACTGCGTGCGCCGTCACCTCTCCGCGATCAAGGGCGGGCGCCTCGCCGCCGCCTGCCATCCGGCGCGCGTGGTGACCCTGCTGATTTCCGATGTGCCGGGCGACAAGCCCTGCGACATCGCCTCCGGCCCCACCGTGGCCGACATCACCACCTGCGAAGACGCGCTGGCCATCGTGCGCCGCTACGGCATCGCGCTGCCGGCGAACGTGCTCGAAGTGCTCGCCAGCCCGGCGGCCGAATCCATCAAGCCGCTGGACCCGCGTCTCGAATATTGCGAGACGCATCTGATTGCCACGCCGCAGATGGCCCTCGAAGCCGCGGCCAAAGTGGCGCTGGATGCTGGCGTGACGCCTTATATTCTCGGCGACAGCATCGAAGGTGAGGCGCGCGATGTGGGCAAGGTCATGGCAGGCGTGGCGCTGCAGGTCGTGACGCATGGCCAGCCTTTCCGTACCCCCTGCGTGCTGCTATCGGGCGGCGAAACCACCGTCACCCTGCGCGGCCAGGGGCGCGGTGGGCGCAACGTGGAATTCCTGCTCTCGCTGGGCATTGCGCTCGACGGCGCCGCCGGCGTGCATGCGCTGGCCGGCGATACCGACGGTGTCGATGGCGTCGAAGAAATCGCCGGCGCCTATCTCGCTCCGGACACCCTGCAACGCGCCTGGGAGCAGGGCATCCGCCCCAAGGACAGCCTCGCCAATAACGACGGCCATGGCTTCTTCGGCGCACTCGACAACGCGGTGGTGACTGGCCCGACCCTGACCAACGTGAATGACTTCCGCGCCATCCTGATTGAGGAGCCACAGGCATGAAAACCGTGACCCTGCCTGGCGGCGAAGCAGTGCCCGCACTCGGCATGGGCAGCTGGATGATGGGTGAAGTGCGCGCCAATCGGGCGCGCGAGCTGGCGGCCCTGCAGGCCGGGCTGGATGCGGGGCTGAGCCTGATCGACACTGCCGAGATGTATGGCGATGGTGAATCGGAACGCCTCGTCGGCGAAGCCATCCGGGGTCGGCGCGACGGCGTCTTCCTGGTCAGCAAGGTTTATCCCTTCAACGCCGGGCACCGCAGCATGATCAGCGCCTGTGAAGCCAGCCTGAAGCGTCTCGGGACCGACCGGCTCGACGCCTATCTGCTGCATTGGCCCGGCTCCATTGCGCTGGACGAAACCCTGGAAGCTTTCGAGCGCCTGCAACGTGAAGGCAAGATCCGCTACTGGGGCCTGAGCAATTTCACCGCGCTCGGTATCGACGATGTACTGAAGGCCTCGCACGGCAAGCTTCCGGTGTGCAATCAGGTGCTCTACAACCTTGGCCGGCGCGGCATCGAATGGGATCTGCAGCCCTGGTGTCGTGCGCACGGCATTCCGCTGATGGCCTATTCGCCGCTGGAACAGTCGCGCCTGCTGCACGATCCGGGCCTCGGCCGCATCGCAGCCTCCCTGAACCTCACTCCGGCTCAGCTCGCACTAGCCTGGCTGCTCGGTAACGATCAATGCATCATCATTCCGAAGGCCTCGAGCCCGCCGCGCGTGCTCGAAAATGCCGCCGCCCTGTCACTTGAACTGGATGCCGCCACGCGCGCCGCCCTGGACATTTTTTTTCCACCTCCCGCAGCGGCCACGCCGCTCGAAATGCTCTGAAGCAGGCTTGCTTCAGGCGTAGAACAGGACGGGGCGCCGAACACCGTGCCATGGCACGGCGAGGCGATCCAGACAAGTTATACGTTTGAAGGCAACTCCGCAGGACAAGACGAAAGTGAAGGAAACGCCATGAATATCCCGAATACCGGCAAGGCCCCACTGATCATTCGCATGCACCCGGCCGACAACGTGGCCGTGATCGTCGGCGTGGGTGGCCTGCCCGCCGGCACCGAGGTCGCGCCCGGCGTGGTGCTGCGCGAACATGTGCCGCAGGGCCACAAGGTGGCGCTGGAGCCGATCGCCAAGGGCGAGGTGGTGCGCCGCTACGACGTGAGTATCGGCACCGCCCTCGAGGATCTCGCCGCCGGCCGCTGGGTCAACGAGACGCTGCTGGCGATGCCTGAGGCTGTCGGCCTTGAAGGCCTGCCGCTGGCCACCCGCCAGCCACCGCAACATGCGCCGCTTGAAGGTCACACCTTCATGGGCTACCGCAATGCCGATGGCAGCGTCGGCACGCGCAACCTGCTGGCCATCACCACCACCGTGCAGTGCGTGGCCGGCGTGGTCGAGCATGCCGCCAAGCGCATCCGCGAGGAGCTGCTGCCGCAATACCCGAACGTGGATGGCGTAGTGGCGCTGAACCACACCTACGGCTGTGGCGTGGCGATCGACGCGCCCACCGCCATCATCCCGATCCGCACCGTGCGCAACCTCGCCCTGAATCCGAACTTCGGCGGCGAGGTGCTGGTGGTGAGCCTGGGCTGCGAAAAGCTGCAGCCCGAGCGCCTCGATCTGCCCAAGGCGGTGATGCTCAAGCAGGAAACCGACAGCACTGAAGGCCTCGACGTTGTCTGCTTGCAGAACGAACAGCACGTCGGCTTCGGCGCCATGATCGATTCCATCCTGCTGCGCGCCCGCGTCCATCTGGAACGCCTCAACGCGCGGCGCCGCGAGCCATGCCCGGCCTCCAAGCTGGTGGTGGGCATGCAGTGCGGCGGCTCGGACGCTTTCTCCGGCATTACCGCCAACCCGGCGCTGGGCTATGCCGCCGACCTGCTGGTGCGGGCCGGCGCCACCGTGATGTTCTCCGAGAACACCGAGGTCCGCGATGGCGTGCGCCAGCTCACCGAGCGTGCCGCCACGCCCGAAGTGGGCCAGGCGATCATCCGCGAACTTGGCTGGTATGACGAATACCTGAAACTGGGCCAGGTGGACCGCAGCGCCAACACCACCCCCGGCAACAAGAAGGGCGGGTTGTCGAACATCGTCGAGAAGGCCATGGGCTCGATCGTGAAGTCCGGCTCATCGGCGATTTCCGGCGTGATCTCGCCCGGTGAGCGCCTGGCAGACCGCGGCATCACGTCCGGCCTGGTGTATGCCGCTACGCCGGCCTCGGATTTCATCTGCGGCACGCTGCAACTGGCGGCCGGCATGAACCTGCACATCTTCACCACCGGCCGTGGCACGCCCTATGGCCTGGCCGAATGCCCGGTGATCAAGGTCGCCACGCGTACCGATCTGGCCCGCCGCTGGCACGATCTGATGGACGTGAACGCCGGCCGGATTGCTGACGGCGAGGCCAGCATCGAGTCCCTGGGTTGGGAAATCTTCCAGCTCATGCTCGAAGTGGCCAGCGGTCGCAAGACCTGGGCCGAGCAGCTGAAGCTCTACAACGCGCTGACCCTGTTCAACCCGGCGCCGGTGACCTGATCCGCCGCATCCCGGATAGCAGAGAAGCCCGCAAATGCGGGCTTCTCTGTTTTTGCACCGGCCCTGCTGCAGGTACAAGGCTCATGGATTGTGCAAGGCCGCGCTGCGTAGCAGGCGCGCCTTGCTTTCGGAAAGATGCATGCGCAGTGCCGCGCGGGCAGCCTCCGGATCCTGGCGTTCGATGGCGAAGCAGATCTGCTCGTGTTCGCGCTGGGCGTGGTTCAGGAATTCCTCGGGCGAACGGCTGCTGAGGCGGCCCGGGCGCATGCTGGCGCGTGTCATCAACAACTCGCTGACATAGTGGAAGAGCTTCAGGAAGTGCGGATTGCCAGCCGCCTCGGCAATCAGGCGGTGGAAGCGCAGATCCGGCTCAAGGGCATTTTCATCACGCAGGATGGCTTGTTCGATGTCGCGCAAGGCCTGTTTCATGGCCTCCAGCTGCTCCGGCGTACGGCGTTGGGCAGCGAGCACCGCGGCTTCTGACTCCAGTCCGATACGCAATTCGAGCAGAGACACCACTTCCTGGATGTCCGTGAGATGGCCTGAATCAATATGGAATCCCTTGGCCGCTTCCTGCTGCAGCACGAAGGCGCCGGAGCCCTGACGCGTCAATACCCGGCCGTTGGCACGCAGGTTGGCAATGGCTTCGCGTACGACAGTACGGCTCACCCCGAACTCGCTGATCATTTTTTGCTCGCTCGGCAATTGGGTGCCGACAGCGTACTGGCCGGAGGTGATCCGTTCGGCCAGGGTGCGGGTCAGCTGGCCAGTCAGGGTTTCGCGCGGCCGGGCTTTATTCATGCCGTACTCCTGTGGGCTACCTGTCATGATGACTTTTAACTCGTGTGACGTCTTGAACTCATTATATGACTAGTTCCAAGTGCTTTTTCTCTCCAAGGGAAAGCCCTGATAGAGACGCTTTGAGGCCTTAAAAATCAAAAAATAGGCATTTATTCAAGGGTGTATGAAAAAAACCTAGGGTAAACGTCTAGGGGTTTAGTGGGTTTGACGCCTTGGCTTCGTGCTCACTACTATTCAGTCCAACACGTATGACGACTGACAAGACGCAGCCCAGGCTCGCAGAACCAGGAGAAATGATGAAGATCGAAAGCATCCGCGGCACCGTATTCACCTACCCGAGCAAGCGCTCGGTGGATAGCGCGGGTCACTCCCATCCGGGACCGGAGAAGGACGCCAAGCTGGCGATGCTGACCATCACCTGTGATGACGGCAGCGCAGGCCATGCTTTCGGCCCGGTCGAGGTGGTGCGCAAACATGTGTTCGACGCCTTTTTCCGCAAGGTGATGATTGGTGCCGATCCTTTCATGCGCGAACAGATCTGGCAGGACCTCGCCCACTGGCAGCGCGGCAGTGCCGGCCAGCTCACCGACCGCGCGATGGCGGTGGCTGATCAGGCGCTGTGGGATCTGGCCGGACGCAAGCTGGGCCAGCCGGTGTACAAACTGATCGGCGGCTACCGCGACAAGGTGCCGGCTTACGGCTCCACCATGTGTGGCGACGAGCTCAAGGGAGGTCTGTCCACTCCCGAGGAATACGCGGACTTCGCCCTCAAGCTGGTGGCGCGCGGCTACAAGGCCATCAAGCTGCACACCTGGATGCCGCCAGTGGCCTTCGCGCCCAATGTCGACATGGACATCAAGTGCTGTGCCGCAGTGCGCGAAGCGGTCGGCCCGAACATCGACCTGATGCTCGATGGCTACCACTGGTATTCCCGCACCGAGGCGCTGAAGATCGGCCGTGCTCTGGAAAAGCTGAGCTTCGCCTGGTTCGAGGAAATGATGGACGAGCAGAGCATGTCTTCTTATGTGTGGCTCTCCGAGCAGCTCGATATCCCCATCCTTGGCCCGGAATACATGGGCGGCAAGCACCATACCCGCGCCGAATGGATCAAGGCCGGCGCCGCCGCAATCACCCGTGCCGGCGTGCCGGGCGTTGGGGGCATCACCCCGACCCTCAAGGTGGCCTATATGGCCGACGCCTTCGGCATGAACTGCGAAGTGCACGGCAATGGCGCGGCCAACCTGGCGGTATGCGCGGCGATCAAGAACTGCCAGTGGTACGAGCGCGGCCTGCTCCACCCCTTCCTTGAATACGACGAGGTGCCGGCCTATCTCAACAGTCTGGCCGACCCGATGGACCAGGACGGCTTCGTCCATCTGTCGCAGCAAGCCGGCCTGGGCGAAGACATCAATTTCGACTACATCGCAGCGCATACCGTGGCGACTTATTGAGCGCCCCCAGTCCACACAGAGACAAGCAAGGAGACCCGCATGAAATTCAATCGCCTTCTGGTTGCATCCGCCGTCGCGATGGCCCTGGCCAGCGGTCTGGCCGCCGCCAAGACGCCGGCCGATCAGCTGATTGTCGGCATGAGCATGAACAATCTGCTGTCGCTCGATCCGGCCGGCGCCACCGGCAATGATGTGGTCGAGGTGAATGCCAACATGTACGACTCGCTGGTCGAACTGGACCCGGCCGACACCTACAAGATCCTGCCGGGTCTGGCCGAAAGCTGGACGGTGGCACCGGACAACCGCAGCATCACGTTCAAGATCCGCAAGGGCGTGAAATTCCATTCGGGTAATCCGCTGACGGCTGAAGACGCCGCCTGGTCACTGCAGCGTGTGCTGAAGCTGAACCTCGCGCTGGCTTCGGTGTGGAAGAGCTACGGCTTTTCCGCGGCCAATGTGGAGCAGAACATCCGCGCGCTGGATGCCGAAACCCTGGTGCTGACCCTGCCCGAGCCGACCGATCCGAAGCTGGTGATCTACACCCTCGGCACCTCGGTGGGCGCCATGGTGCTGGATCGCAAGAAGGTGATGGCCAACGAGAAGGATGGCGACATGGGCAAGGCCTGGCTCACCACCAACGAAGCCGGCTCCGGCCCCTTCGCGCTGAACGACTGGCGCCAGAAGGATGTACTGCTGATGAGCCGCTTTGACGGCTACTGGCGCGGTCCGGCCAAGTTGAAGCGCGTGGTGCTGCGCCACATGACCGAATCACAGACCCTGCGCCTGATGCTCGAGCGCGGCGATATCGATGTGGCCGCCGGCATGTCGGTGCCGGATGTGGAGTCGATGAAGAAGAATCCGAATGCCGTGATCGAGGCAGTCAAGCGTGGCAATGTGTATTACGTGGCGGTCAGCGTGAAGGACCCGAAGTTCGCTGACAAGCGTGTGCGTCAGGCCATCCGTGCGCTCATCGACTATGACGGCATCAACAAGACGGTGATGCCCAACTACGGCCTCTACCATCAGCGCCCGGTGCAGATGGGCCTGCCGGCAACCCTGCCCAACCCTGGCTACAAGCTCGATGTGCCGGCGGCCAAGAAGCTGCTGGCGGAAGCCGGCTTCCCTAATGGCTTCAAGACCACTATCCGCGTGCTCTCCGACCCGCCCTTCATCAATATTGCCACCAATCTGCAATCCACTCTGGCGCTGGGCGGCATCGAGGCCAGCGTAGTTCCGGGTACTGGCAACCAGGTGTATGGCGCGATGCGTGATCGCAACTTCGAGATCATCGTCGGCCGCGGCGGCGGTGGGGCCGAGCCGCACCCGCACAGCAGCCTGCGCTCCCTGGTCTACAACCCGGACAACCGGGATGAGGCCAAGCTGACCAACTTCCAGGGCTGGCGCACCTCCTTCATCAGCCCCGAGATCAACGCCCTGATCGAGAAGGCCGAGGTCGAGCAGGACGAGAAAAAGCAGACCGCCATGTATCAGGAAGTTCAGAAACTGTATGACGCGCAGGTGGGCGCGATCCAGCCGGTGTCGCAGATGGTGGATACCGTGGTGTTGCAGAAGGATCTGCGCAACTTCCACAGTCACCCGGCTTCGACCACGCGCTGGCGCGAGGTCTACAAGCAGCGCTGAGTTCCCGATCGCTCATCCGCGCTCTGCGGATGAGCGCCTCCTGTCGCAACGGAGCATTCCATGTCGATCCTCTTTCCTTCTGGCCGTTCCGCGCGCCGGCTGACCGGTTTCGGCCATCGCCTGGGCATCGTGGCAGTGACCCTGCTGGGCTTGCTGGCCATGACCTTCTTCATCGGCCGCGTGATGCCGCTGGACCCGGTGCTGTCCATCGTCGGTTCCGACGCCGACCAGTCCACCTACGATCAGGTCTTCCACCAGCTCGGGCTGGACCAGCCGCTCTACATGCAGTTCGCCTACTACCTGCGCGATCTGCTGCACGGGGATCTGGGCCGTGCGCTGCTCTCCGGCAACGCCGTCACGGCCGACATCGCCCGCGTTTTCCCGGCCACCATCGAGCTGGCCACCATCGCGATTCTCTTTGGTACCTGTGTCGGCGTGCCGCTGGGCGTGTTCGCCGCCACCCGCAAGGGCCGCCTCGGTGATCAGGTGGTGCGCGTGATCAGCCTGTGTGGTTATTCAGTACCCGTGTTCTGGTTCGGCATGATGGGCCTGATCATCTTCTACGCCTGGCTCGGCTGGGCCGGCGGCGCCGGGCGCGTCGATCTGGCCTACGACGGTCTGGTGCAGAGCCGCACGGGCCTGCTGCTGATCGACGCGGCGCTGGCCGGCGAGTGGGAAGTATTCCAGAGCGCCATCCGCCACATCACCCTGCCGGCCTGCATCCTGGGCCTGCACTCGATGGCCTACATCGCCCGCATGACGCGCTCCTTCATGCTCAACCAGCTCAACCAGGAATACATCATCACCGCGCGGGTCAAGGGCCTCTCGGAGTTCGAGGTGGTCTGGCGCCATGCCTTCCGCAACATCCTGGTGCAGTTGCTGACCATCGTTGCCCTGGCCTACGGCTCGCTGCTCGAAGGTGCGGTGCTGATCGAAACCGTGTTCGCCTGGCCCGGCTTCGGCAGCTACCTCACTTCCAGCCTGCTGCTGGGCGACATGAACGCGGTGATGGGCTGTGTGCTGCTGATCGGCATCATCTTCGTGACCCTGAATCTGGTGGCCGATGCGCTCTACCAGGTGTTTGACCCCCGCACTCGATAAGGCAGGCACCATGACCACGACAACTCTTCCCGCTGCGGCTTGCGAGCAAACGCCGCAATCCTCCGCCCAGGCCCTGCGCCAGAACCTGGCGCGTAACCTGCGCAAGCTGGTGCGCAATCCGCTGTCGGTGGCGGGCCTGGTGGTGATCGGCGCACTGCTGCTGCTGGCCGCTTTCGCGCCCTGGATTGCCACCCACGACCCGCTGGCTCAGGATCTGGCCAACACCCTCAAGGCGCCGGATGCCGCACACTGGTTCGGCACCGACGAATATGGCCGCGACATTTTCAGCCGCCTCGTCTATGGCTCGCGCATCACGCTCTACATCATCTCGCTGGTGACCGTGATCGTCGGCCCGGTCGGCCTCGCGATCGGTGTGATCTCGGGCTACTTCGGCGGCTGGGTGGATACGGTGTTCATGCGCATCACCGACATCTTCATTTCCTTCCCCGGTCTGGTGCTTGCCCTGGCTTTCGTCGCCGCCCTCGGCCCGGGGCTGGATCATGCCGTGATCGCCATCGCACTCACTGCCTGGCCGCCGATCGCGCGTCTGGCCCGCGCCGAAACGCTGTCGCTGCGCAAGGCTGACTACATCGTCGCGGTGCAGCTGCAGGGCGCTTCTGCCACCCGCATCCTGCTGCGCCATGTGGCGCCGATGTGCCTGTCTTCGGTGGTGGTGCGCCTGACCATGAACATGGCCGGCATCATCCTCACCGCTGCCGGCCTCGGCTTCCTGGGCCTCGGCGCCCAGCCGCCGGTGCCGGAGTGGGGCGCGATGATCTCGGCGGGGCGCCGCTACATGCTGGAGTGCTGGTGGCTGGTGGCCATGCCCGGCGCCGCCATCATGTTTGCCAGCCTGGCCTTCAACCTCTTCGGCGACGGCATGCGCGACGTGCTCGACCCGCGCTCCGAATAGGAAGGGCTAAAAAATGATGCTGACTTTGTTGCAGCCGCTTGCCGTACCACTTGTACTGTCTGCGCGGCTACGCCTCGTCAGCACCGTTTCGCTGCGCTTCACTTCATTTTGTTAGCCCTTCCTGGGACGTAATCATGATGAATCAAACCAATCAGCCCCTGCTGCAGGTGGAAGACCTGCGCGTGAGTTTCACCAGTGGCGGCGCACTGGTCGACGCGGTGCGCGGGGTGTCCTTCAGCCTCGGCCGCGAGAAGCTGGCCATCGTCGGCGAATCCGGCTCGGGCAAGTCCACCGTGGGCCGTACCCTGCTGCGCCTGCATCCGAAGAGCGCGCGCATCACCGCCAGCAAGATGCAGTTCGGCGACATCGATTTGGCCACCTGCTCCGAGAAAACCATGCAGTCCATTCGTGGTCAGCGCATGTCGATGATCATGCAGGATCCGAAGTACTCGCTGAACCCGGTGATGCGCGTCGGCGACCAGATTGCCGAGGCCTATCTGGCGCACCACAAGGTCGCGCGTGCCGAGGCCAATCAGCGCGCGCTGGCGATGCTCGAAGCGGTGCGCATCCGCGATCCGCAGCGCGTGTTCCGCATGTATCCGCACGAAGTGTCCGGCGGCATGGGCCAGCGCATCATGATCGCCATGATGCTGATCACCGAGCCCGAAGTGGTGATCGCCGACGAGCCGACTTCCGCGCTCGACGTATCGGTGCGCCTGCAGGTGCTGGCTACCCTGGACGATCTCGTTTCCAAGCGTGGCCTCGGCCTGATCTTCATCAGCCACGATCTGAACCTGGTGCGCAGCTTCTGCGACCGGGTGCTCGTGATGTATGCCGGCCGCGTCGTTGAATCAATCGCCGCCAGCGATCTGGACAACGCGAAGCACCCCTATACCCAGGGCCTGCTGGCGTCCTTGCCCAGCGTGGACCAGCGCCGCGAGCGCCTGCCGGTGCTGCAGCGCGACCCGGCCTGGCTCACCCAGCCCATCGGCGCCTGAGGAGAACGCAATGGCAATGATCGAAGTCGACAAACTCAATCTCAGTTTCGGCGAAGGCGCCGAGGCCAATCAGGTACTGCACGATGTGTGCTTCGACGTGGGCGACGGCGAGGCCTTTGGTCTGGTCGGTGAATCCGGCTCCGGCAAGACCACCGTATTGCGCTGTCTCGCCGGCCAGTACAGCCACTGGAGCGGGAGCCTTGCCATCAACAGTGAGAGGCTTGGCCGCAAGCTCGACAAGGCACGCTGCCGCAAGCTGCAGATGGTTTTTCAGGACCCCTACGGCTCGCTGCACCCACGCCACACGGTGGAGACCGCGCTCAGCGAGCCGCTGGCGATTCACGGCATTACCGATGCCAGCCGACGCATCGACAGCATCCTGACCAAGGTCGGCCTGCCGACCAATTTCCGCTATCGCTATCCGCACCAGCTCTCCGGCGGTCAGCGCCAGCGCGTGGCGATTGCGCGCGCGCTGATCCTCGAGCCGCGCATCCTGTTGCTGGATGAACCGACCTCGGCACTGGATGTGTCGGTGCAGGCCGAAATCCTCAACCTGCTGGCCGACCTGCGCAAACAGGAAGGCCTCACCTACCTGCTGGTGACGCACGATCTGGGCGTGGTCGCTCATCTGTGCGACCGCGTGGCGGTGATGCAGCAGGGCCGCATCGTCGATCTGATCGAAAGCGCCAGTCTGGTCGGCGCGGTACCCGAGCACCCCTATACCCGCATGCTGGTCGAAGCGAGCCGCCACTACAGCCGCGAGATGGCTGAAGTCGGGGCCGACCTCACTCCCGCTGAAGCCGTCTGAACCCAGGAGAATCCACCGTGGACATGATCCTCAACCGTTTCAAACGCGGCCTCGCTGAAGGCCAATTGCAGATCGGCCTGTGGTCGCATCTGTCGAACCATGTCAGCACCGAAGTCATCGGCGGCTCTGGCTTCGACTGGATCGTGCTGGACGCCGAACACTCGCCCAACGAAACCTTCCAGTTGCACCAGCAGCTCCAGGCCCTGTCCGAGGGCGGCAGCAGTGCCGTGGTGCGCGTGGCCTGGAATGACAAGGTGCTGATCAAGCGGGTGATCGACATTGGTGCCCAGACCCTGCTGATTCCGCAGGTGCAGAACGCTCAGGAGGCCGCCGAAGCGGTGGCCGCCACGCGCTATCCGCACGACGGCGGCTTGCGCGGTTTCACCGGCTTGTCGCGCGCTTCGCGTTTCGGTCGCATCAAGGATTACCACCAGCGCGCCGCCGATGAGATCTGCGTGGTGGTGCAGGTGGAAACCGTCGAAGCCCTGGAGCAGATCGAAGCCATTGCTGCCGTCGAAGGCGTTGACGGCATCTTCATCGGCCCCGGCGATCTGTCGGCGGCCATGGGGCAGATCGGCAATCCGGGCCATCCGCAGGTGCAGGCTGCGATTGCAGACGCCGTGAAGCGCATCCGCGCCGCCGGCAAGCCGGCCGGCATCCTCACCGGCGACGAGGCCCAGGCGCGTCAGTACATCGAATGGGGCTGCTGCTTCACTGCCGTGGGGGCCGACATTGCGCTGCTGGCGCGGGCCTCCGAGCAACTCGCGGCACGCTTTGCGCCGCTCAAGAACACTTGCCCTCAGGCCGCCTGAGGCCGCGCTTCAATCACAGGACAATCACAGGAGTCTGGACATGGAAAAAATCGGTTTCATCGGCCTCGGCATCATGGGCACGCCGATGGCGGGCCATCTCATCGCTGCGGGCTACCCGGCCTATCTGCACACTGTTGGCGAAGTGCCGTCCTCACTCGTCGCCGCTGGCGGCATCGCCTGCCGCAGCGCGGCCGAAGTTGCGGCTCAGGCCGATATCGTGATCATCATGGTGCCGGACACCCCGCACGTCGAAGCCGTGCTCTTCGGTGAAAACGGTGTGGCGGAGAGCATTTCGGCCGGCAAGGTGGTGGTGGACATGAGCTCCATCTCGCCGGTAGCCACCAAGGAATTCGCGCAGAAGATCGAAGCCCTCGGCGCCGACTACATCGACGCACCGGTCTCTGGCGGCGATGTGGGTGCCAAGGCCGCCAGCCTGACCATCATGTGCGGCGGCAAGGAGAGCGTCTTCGAACGCGTGCGTCCGCTGTTCGAGAAGATGGGCAAGAACATCACCCTGGTGGGCGAGGCCGGTGCCGGCCAGATCACCAAGGTGGCCAACCAGATCATCGTCGCGCTGACCATCGAAGCGGTCGGCGAAGCCCTGCTGCTGGCTTCCAAGGCCGGTGCCGATCCGGCCCGGGTGCGCCAGGCTTTGATGGGCGGTTTTGCCAACTCGCGGATTCTCGAAGTGCATGGCGAACGCATGATCAAGCGCAACTTCGCACCGGGCTTCCGCATCGCCCTGCATCAGAAGGATCTGAACCTCGCACTGTCCACCGCGCGTACGCTGGGCCTGTCGCTGCCCAACACTGCGACTTGCCAGGAGTTGTTCAACAGCTGCGCCGCACATGGCGGCGAAGCCTGGGATCACTCCGGCATGGTGCGCGCGCTGGAGTTGATGGCCAATTTCGAAATCGGGCAATCCGCCTGAGGAAAGGGCACGGCGTGACGCACGATCCTCAGGTGCTCCTGCGCCAGATGTTCGCGGCGGCGGTGGCCGCCGCCCAGCCGGCACGTTGCCTGCCACCCTTTCTGCCACCACCTCCGCGCGGGCGCTTGGTGGTGATCGGTGCCGGCAAGGCTTCGGCCGAGATGGCGCGGGTGGTTGAAGGGCATTGGGCGCGGCCGCTCAGCGGGCTGGTGGTCACGCGCTACGGCTACGAGGTGTCCTGCCAGCGCATCGAGATCGCCACTGCAGCGCATCCGGTGCCGGATGAGAATGGCCTCAATGCAGCGCGCCGCATGCTTGAACTCGTGAGTGGCCTGACGGCCGACGACACCGTGTTGTGCCTGATTTCAGGCGGCGGCTCGGCATTGCTGCCGCTGCCGCTGGAAGGGCTGACGCTGGCAGACAAGCAGGCGATCAATCGCGCCCTGCTGGCCTCCGGGGCCACGATCAGCGAGATGAACTGTGTGCGCCGCCACCTCTCGGCGATCAAGGGCGGGCGCCTCGCTGCGGCCTGCTATCCGGCGCGCGTGGTGACCCTGCTGATTTCCGATGTACCGGGCGATCATCCGGTGGATATCGCCTCCGGCCCTAGCGTGGCTGATCCTACGAGCTGCGCCGATGCGCTGGCCATTGTCGAGCGCTACGGCGTGGTTCTGCCGGCCGCCGCGCGCCGCTTGCTGGAGAGTGGCGAGGGCGAATCGGTGAAACCTGGCGACCCGCGCCTGGCGAACAGCAGCTGCCACTTCATCGCCACTCCGGCGCTGGCGCTGGAAGCTGCGGCGAAACTGGCGCGCGAGGCCGGCTTTGCCGTCTTCAATCTTGGCGACAGCCTGGAAGGCGAGGCGCGTGACATGGGCAAGGTGATGGCCGGCATCGTGCGCAACGTGGCGCTCAATCAGCAACCCTTTCCGTCGCCCTGCATCCTGCTCTCCGGCGGCGAAGCAACCGTTACTGTGCGCGGTGATGGGCGCGGTGGGCGCAATGTCGAATTCCTGCTCTCGCTGGGCGTGGCGCTCGATGGCCTGGCTGGCGTCTGGGCCATGGCGGGCGATACCGACGGCGTTGATGGCCAGGAAGAGATCGCGGGCGCACTGCTTACTCCGGATAGCCTGCAACGCGCCTGGGCACGGGGCATTCGTCCGCGCGCAGCACTGGACGCCAATGATGCGCATGGGTTCTTCGGTGCGCTGGGAGACTCCGTGATCACCGGGCCAACCCTGACCAATGTGAATGACTTCCGCGCCATCCTGATCGGGGCTGCTGGCTGATCGGCGGTGGCATGCATCCTGTTTTCTCTTGTCTGGAGCTGGTCATGAAAAATCCTGCCGGGCCTGTGCTGGCCTTTCTGCTGGGCTTGTCCCTGAGCGGCTGCAGTCTGCTTGCGTCGCAGCCAGTATCGCCACAGGTCGCGCCTGGGAGCGCCAGCCGCCCTGTGCTCAATGCCGAGGAAGCTGGCCGTTTCACCCGGGAGCGCTACTTCGCGCACAAGGGCCGGCTGTCGGCCCCCGAGCATGACCCCTGGCAACCGCAGCCCATTGATCTGGCTGGCGTGAAGGCCGACTTCGTCGTCGGCGCAGGCGGCAGCCATGCCACCGTGCAGCAGGCGGTGAATGCAGCGATTTCCAGCGGCAAGCGCAGCCGTCAATACATCCGCATATTGCCCGGCACCTATACCGGCGCAGTGTATGTGCCGATCGATGCTGGCCCGCTGACCCTCTACGGCAGCGGCAAGCCTGAAGAGGTGAATATCGAGCTGACCCTGGATGCGCGCACCCCGCCGTCGGCCTACATCGCAGCGCTGAATCCGGCCGGTCAGTTCAAGGCGGGCGACCCGGCCTGGGCCATGTACCAGGTGTGCGCCGGCCAGGCCGCCGACAAGCCGATGGATACGCCCTGTGCTGCCGTGATGTGGGTGCAGGCCGATGGCTTCCAGCTCAAGAACCTGACGGTGACCAACACCCTGCTCGAATCGGTGATCGACGCCAAGCGCGAAGGCCATCAGGCGGTGGCCCTGCGCAGCGATGGCGATCGTGCCCAGTTCGAGCAGGTGCGCCTGATCGGCCGTCAGGACACTTTCCTGGTGAACGTCGGCGAGGCGCCCACGCCCACCAACAAGGTGGGCACTTATCCGCTGGACAAGATTGCGCGGGCTTACATCCGGGATGCCTACATCGAGGGTGATGTGGACTTCGTGTTCGGCCGCGCCAACGCGGTGTTCGAGCAGTGCGAATTCCGTGTGGTGTCCACCCGCCGCAGCGTGCCGGCGATCGTCTTCGCACCGGACACGGTGCCGGCCTCCTCGCTGGGCTTTCTGGTCATCCACAGCCGCATCACGGGTGACAAAGGCCATCAGGCGCTGAAGTTCTCCAAGCTCGGTCGCTCCTGGGATCAGGGTGCGGGCGGCACCGGCTATCTGCCGGGCAGTTCGCCCAACGGCCAGCTGGTGATCCGCGACAGCTATATCGACCAGAGCTTTGATCTTGCTGCGCCCTGGGACAAAGCGGCCACCACTGGCCGGCCGCATCGCGGTAATGTGGCCGCCAGCCGCAATTTCGATGACCCCGCCTTCAACCGGCTGTGGGAGTTCAACAACTACGGACCAGGGGCACAGCCGGCGCCGTGAGCATGCGCCTGGCACTCTGAGCTTCCCTGATTCCTGCCATTTTCTGTTCTGTGGAGTATCTGCATGTCCTTCAAGAAATCTCATTCCCTGATCTGTCTGGCGCTGGCTGCACTTGCACCGAGCGCCTGGGCCGTTACCGACATTCGCATCCCGGCCAAGATTTGCGACGTGACCGCTTACGGTGCCAATGGCGAGCGTCAGCAGATCGTGCTCAACACCACGCCGATCCAGCAGGCCATTGATGACTGCGCGCTCGCCGGTGGCGGCACCGTGCTGTTTCCGCCCGGCAACTATCTGACCGACCCGATCTTCCTCAAGAGCAATATCCGCCTCAAGCTGGAAAAGGGCGCCATCCTGGTCGCCTCCAGCATCGAATCGAGCTATCGCGCCACGCCCGAAACCAAGTACGCCGAAGCCGAGAACGGCTGGCTGCCCTTCATCAGCGTGGCGGGCGCCGAAAACGTGGCGATCAGCGGCGAAGGCACGATCGATGGTCAGGGCGCGGTGTGGTGGGAGCGCTGGCGCAGCAATGTGCGCGCCAATCCGGCCAAGCGCGGCTCGACGGATCGCCCGCGCCTGATCTACATCCGCAACAGTCATAACGTGCTGGTGGAAGGCGTGACCATCACCAACTCGCCGAGCTTCCATGTGGTCATGCGTTACTCGGAAGACATCGACGTCACCCGCACCCGCATCGTCAGCCCGCCGTTTGCGCCGCACACCGATGCCATCGACCCGATCGACAGCCGCAACATCCGCATCACCCACAACTACATCGACAACAACGATGATCACGTGGCGATCAAGGCCGAGAAGGCCGATCCGCGCTATCCCGATGGCGTCACCAGCAACATCTACATCGCCCACAACACCATCAAGGGCGGCCGTGGCATCTCCATTGGCAGCGAGTCTGCGGGCGGCGTGTCGAATGTGCTGGTCGAGCACAACAGCTTCGACGGCTCGATGTACGGCCTGCGCATCAAGAGCCCGCGCGGCAAGGCCGGCAAGGTGACGAACATCACCTACCGCGACACGAAGATGGTGAACGTCGGCGTGCCGCTGGTCTTCTCCGGCTACTACAAGAGTGCACCGGAAAATGCCGAAGAGCTGGCCCGTGCCCTGGCCGAAGGCGGCTTCGTGGTGGGTGACCAGCTCTACCCGGCGGACTCCGATCCGGCCCAGGCCTTTGATGCTGTGAAGACGCCGCATTTCAGCAACATCCGCATCATCAATCTGGTGTCCACCGGCAAGAGCAAGGCCGCGGGTTATATCGTCGGCGTGCCCGAGGCCCCGATCAGCGCGTTCAGCTTCGAGAATGTGAAGATCGAGGCCGAGCGTGGCCTGCTGATCCGCAATGCTAGCGTCGAGGCACGCAAGTTCTCGCTCAAGGCGCGCATGGGTAACCAGCTGATCCTGCAGAAAGATGGCAAGCTGAGCCAGAAGTAAGCAGCGTTCGAACCGGGGCCAGCTGAGCTGGCCCCGATCCACAACAAGAGAGCCCTCATGAAATACATCCGCAGCCTGCGCACCCTGTGTGCCGTTTCGTCCTGCCTGGGCCTGCTGGCCTGCGCGCCGACCAGCACCTATGTGTACGTATCGAGCTCGGTCAGCAAGAGCATTCTGGTCGCTGAGCTCGATCGTGCCCGTGGCACCCTCACGCCGCGCCAGACGGTCGCCGTCGACGGCACGGTGATGCCACTGGCAATCAGCCCGGACAAACGCTTCCTGTTTGCCGCCCTGCGCTCCAAGCCCTATGCCGTGGCGGCCTTCGCGATCGATCCGCAATCCGGCCAGTTGCGCCACCTTGGCAACTTCCCCTTGCCTGAGAGCATGGCCAGCATCGCCACGGACCGCAGCGGTCGGTTTCTGCTGGCCGCCTCCTATGGCGGCAATCTGCTCAGCGTGAGCCGCATCAGCGCCAGCGGCGAAGTAGCGCCCGCGCACCAGATCATCCCGACTCCGCCGATGGCGCATAACCTGCAGGCCACGCCGGACAACCGCTTTGCCTTCGCCACCAGCCTCGGCGGCGATGTGTTGCTGCAATTCAGGCTGGATGCCGCGGAGGGGCTGCTGAGCCCGAACGCGCCGGCCGAGCTGGCCCTGCCGGCCAAGTCCGGTCCGCGCCATCTGGCGTTTCATCCGGGCGGGCGCTTCGTCTATCTGATGGATGAGCTCGACGCCCGTGTGCACAGCTTCAGCTTCGATGCGGCCAGCGGCAGCCTGAGCTGGGTGGCCAGCCTCGCCAGCCTGCCGGCCGGCTTCAGCGGCAAGGCCGCCGGGGCGGATATTCACATTACGCCGGACGGACGCTTCCTCTATACCTCGGACCGTGGCTCTAACACCCTGGCGGGCTTCAAGGTGGATGCCGGGAGTGGCGCCCTGAGCCTGATCGGCCACTGGCCCAGCGAAACCCAGCCGCGCGGCTTCAACATCGATCCGGCAGGACGCTACCTGATCGAAGCCGGCCAGAGCTCCGGCATGCTCGGTGTGCATGCGATTCGCGCCGACGGCAGCCTTGAAAAGCTGGGCCGCTACCCGGCCGGCCAGGGGCCGAACTGGATCGAAATGATCAGCCTGCCACGCTGAAGTCTGCGACAAGAAAAAAAGGGGGCTCGCCGGGCGAGCCCCCTTTGGTCTGCCTGCAGTCTTGCTCAGGCCTGCGGATAGTCGACGTAGCCGACGCGCGGATCTGGCTGACCGTAGCCGTAGAAGCTCTCCGGCTTCGGCGCGTTCAAGGGCTGCTCGCGCAGGAAACGCAGTGGCAGGTCCGGTGTGGCGATGAAGTCCTTGCCGAAGGCCACCGCATCGGCTTCGCCGCTGCTCAAGAGGGCATCGGCCTGGCTGCGGCTGAGGCCCTGGTTGGCGATATACACGCCACCGAAAGCTGCCTTGAGGGCCGGGCCGAGGCGCGGCGCATCCTGCGATTCGCGGGCGAACAGGAAGGCAATCTGGCGCTTGCCCAGTTCGCGGGCGACGTAGCTGAACGTGGCCAGCGGATCGCTGTCACCCATGTCGTGCGAGTCGCTGCGCGGTGCGATGTGCACGCCGACGCGGCCGGCGCCCCACACGCTGATGGCAGCGTCGGTCACTTCGAGCAGCAGGCGGGCGCGGTTTTCGAGACTGCCGCCGTACTGGTCGCTGCGCTGATTGGTGCTGTCCTGCAGGAACTGGTCGAGCAGGTAGCCATTGGCTCCGTGGATCTCGACGCCGTCAAAACCAGCGCGCAAGGCATTTTCGGCGCCCTGGCGATAGGCTTCGACGATGTCTGCGATCTCGGCGGTGTCGAGTGCGCGCGGGGTCACGTAATCGCGCATCGGGCGCAGCAGGCTGACATGGCCGGCCGGCTGGATGGCGCTTGGCGCCACCGGCAACTCGCCGTCCAGATAGTCCGGATGGGAGATGCGGCCCACGTGCCAGAGTTGCAGGAAGATGCGCCCGCCGGCGGCATGCACTGCGCGGGTTACCAGTTTCCAGCCTTCAACCTGGGCGTTGGACCAGATCCCCGGGGTATCCGGATAGCCCACGCCGAGCGGGGTCACCGAGGTGGCTTCGCTGAGGATCAGGCCGGCGCTGGCGCGTTGGGCGTAGTACTCGGCCATCAGTGCGTTGGGCACGCGGCCCTCGCTGGCGCGGCAGCGCGTCAGCGGGGCCATCACGATGCGATTGGGCCACAGCAGATCGCCGGCCTGGAGGGGTTCGAAGAGGATGCTCATGGTGTGGGGTTCCTTGTGGGCTGCGGGGAGGGGGTCAGAGCTCGTGCTGCATCTTGAGCAGGAAGGCGGCGATCACCGCTTCGTTGCGCGAATAGAAGATCCACTGGCCGATCTTGCGGGTGCTGACCAGGCCGGCGCGCTGCAGGCTGGCCAGATGCGCCGAGGCGGTGGAGTGCGAGAGGCCGGTTTTCTCGAAGATCTTGCCGGCGCACACGCCCATTTCGAGCGGATGGGCCTGATCGGCGAAATGCTGCTCGGGCGTGCGCAGCCAGGCCAGGATCTCGCGCCGCGCCGGGCTGGCCAGCGCCTTGATGATCTCTTCCAGCTCGGTTTCGGCGAGCGAGATCGTTTCGTCGGAAGTGGAATTTTCTTTCGTCATGTAGCGAATCGTAATTCGCTATTAAACGAAATACAAGCGCGCGACGAAAAAAAACCAGCCCGATGGAGGGGCTGGCGGGTGTGGATCATCCATGTGGTGGATGCGCCAATGCGGGTTCAGGGGGCTGATGTGGCGGCCTTCTTGGCCTTTTTCTCGGCCGCCTCACGGGCGCGTTGATCGTAGCGGGCCGCGTCGGCCTTGGCGCGAGCGGCGCGTTCGGCCGCATCCTGCTCGCGCTCCCGGCGGGCTTTTTCGGCCTCTGCCACGCGCGTCTTCTTGTCGGCATCGGCTTTGGCCTTGGCCTCCGGGCCGGGCTGGGCTGCCGGTGCCGGCTTCAGCGGGGGCGGCACGATCGGCGTGCCGCCTTCCGGCGCCTCACCCCGTGGCGTGCCGCTCGGCGTCGGCACAGGTGGGCGGGTCGGCTGCGGGGCGGATTTCTCTGCATCCTCCAGTTCCAGCACCTTGGATTTGGCGCGTCGCTCGATCAGGTTGGCATCGATTTCGTACTGACGCACCACCTTCATGCGCTCGATATTGGCGAGGCGCGCCTTTTCGCGGCAGGCGTTGACCAGGAATTTGGCGTAGCAGGCAATGTCGTCGCGCTTGAAGGCGGCTTCGGATTCGCTGCGGCGGGCATCCGCATCGCGCCGCAACTCCGCCGCCAGCTGTTGCTGCTCCTTCGCCTCGGCGAGGGTTTGGGGCGGCATCGGCAGGTCGGCCGAAGGCTGCGGGCCAACGGCCTGGGCCAGCGGGCAGGCGATCAACAGGAGGAACACAAGCTTCTTGATGGACATGGGGAGCTGGGCCTCGCGGGCCGGTAGAATGCGCATTGCTTCCAATTCTCCCAGACCCTACGGCCTTGATCCAGTTCCGTAATCTTGCGCTCGCGCGCGGCGCTCGTCGCCTGATCGACAATCTCTCCCTGCAGATTCACCCCGGCTGGCGCATTGGCGTGGTCGGCGCCAATGGCACCGGCAAGTCCAGCCTGTTCGCGCTGCTGCGCGGCGAGCTGCAGCAGGAGCAGGGCGATCTTGATATTCCTTCTGCCTGGACCATTGCCCATGTGGCGCAGGAGACCCCGGCGCTCACCTGCTCGGCACTGGATTACATCCTCGAAGGCGATGCCGAACTGCGCCGCGTGCAGCGGGATCTGGTGGCGGCCGAAGTCGCGCACGACGGTCACCTGATCGGCGAGCTCCACACCCGCCTGCAGGAAATCGAAGGCTACTCGGCCAATGCGCGGGCTTCCACGCTGCTGCACGGACTGGGTTTCAGCGATGCGGATTTCAGCCGGCCGGTGTCGGATTTCTCGGGCGGCTGGCGCATGCGCCTGAATCTGGGGCAGGCGCTGATGTGCCGCTCCGACCTTCTGTTGCTCGATGAGCCGACCAACCACCTTGATCTGGATGCCGTGGTGTGGCTGGAAAAGTGGCTCGCCGCCTATCGCGGCACCCTGCTGCTGATCTCGCACGACCGGGATTTTCTCGACGCCTGCGTGACCCACATCGCTTTTCTCGACGCGCAGAAGCTCACCCTCTATACCGGCGATTACGATGCTTTCGAGGATCAGCACGCCGCCCAGCTCGCGCAGCAGCAGGCGCTGTTCGAGAAGCAGCAACGTGAAGTCGCGCACCTGCAGAAATACATCGACCGCTTCCGCGCCCAGGCTACCAAGGCGCGTCAGGCGCAGAGCCGGATCAAGGCGCTGGCGCGGATGGAGCGGATCACCGCTGCCCACGTCGACACGCCTTTCGATTTCGCCTTCCCCGAGCCGGACCGGGCGCCGGACCCGATGGTGACCCTCAAGGATGTGCAGCTGGGTTATGGCGACAAGACCATCATCGCCAAGCTCAAACTCGAATTGCGCCCCGGCGCACGCCTGGGCCTTCTGGGGCCGAACGGCGCCGGCAAGTCCACCCTGATCAAGCTGCTGGCTGGCGATCTGGCCGCGCAGAGCGGCACGGTGCTGCTCGGCAAAGGCGTGGTGCTGGGCTACTTCGCCCAGCATCAGCTGGAGCAACTGCGCCCGGATGAGTCGCCGCTGCAGCATCTGATCCGCCAGGAGCCGATGACCCGCGAGCAGGAGTTGCGCGACTACCTCGGCGGCTTTGATTTCCGTGGCCCGATGGCCGACGCCAAGGTCGGGCCGTTCTCGGGCGGCGAGAAATCGCGCCTCGCGCTAGCCTTGCTGATCCGTCATAAACCGAATCTGCTGCTGCTCGATGAGCCGACCAACCACCTCGATCTAGAGATGCGCCACGCGCTGACCCTGGCGCTGTCCGAATACGAAGGCAGCATGGTGCTGGTGAGTCACGACCGCGCACTGCTCAGAACCGTGTGCGACGATTTCCTGCTGGTGGCCGATGGCCTTGCCCAGCCCTTCGATGGCGATATCGAGGATTACCTCGTATGGCTCGATGCGCGTCGCTCACGCGAAGCCGCCGCGCGCGTCGATGTGCAGGCGGCTGATGACAAGGCCAGCCGCATTGCCAGCCGTGAGGCCGAAAAGGCTGACCGGCAGGCGCGCATCCAGCGCCGTCGCCCCTTGCTCAAGGAGTTGGAGCAGCTCGAGCGCAAGCTGCAGGGCTGGCAGGGCGAGAAGAAGCTGCTCGACGAGCGCGTGTCTGACCCGGCGCTCTACGCCAGCGGCGATGGTGCGCTGGTGCAGAGCCTGCTCAAGCGTCAGGGCGAGCTGGGCGCCAGCATTGATGCCGGCGAGGAACGCTGGCTGGAGATTCAGACCGAGCTGGAGGAAATCGGCGAAGTCTGACGTCCGTACGAAGCAGACCGGTTCCATAAAACACAAAGCCCCTGCCGGCGAACCGGACAGGGGCTTTTGCTTGCTGCGTGCTCAGCTTACTTGGTCGAGCACTTGTTCGGGTTGCCCAGCGGGTCGGAACCGAAAGCAGCCACGGTACAGGCGATGGTCTTGCCCGAACCGACGTACTTGCTGACCCACGAACCCTTACGGCCGAAAGCGACCCAGCCGGTGCTGCCAGCGGTACAGGTGCCGCCCAGATCGGCGCACTTGCTGTAGCCGCTCGGATAATCACCGGTGCCGGACAGAACCGGTGCGGTGCTGGCCGAGGACGAAGCGGCAGCGCTGGAGGCGGCGGCGCTCGAAGCAGCTGCCGAGCTGGCGGCTGCCGAGCTGGAAGCCTTGCTGGACGACGCAGCGCTCGAAGCGGCAGCGCTGGAAGCCGCAGCAGAAGACGCAGCAGCCGAGGAGGTGGAACCACTACAGGCCGAAGCCGTCAGCACGGCGCCGTTCTTGCCCACACCAGCGTAGGACGCCAGCTTGTCCTTCACGCACTGGGCCGGAACCGGCTCGTAGGTGTAGGTCAGCGAAGGCTTGGTGGTCAGCGTGGAGACCCAGGTGTCGGCGTTGATGCCACCCGATCCAGCAGAGGTCCAGGTGATGCCATAGGTAGCATTGCTGGCGGCGCTGGTGGTGTTGTTGCTGTCCAGATACCAGGTGCCGCAACCCACTGTGTCATAACGGCAGGTTACCGGTGAGATCGAGTTTTCGAAGTAGTTGCGTTCGATCAGCGCCTTGCCACCCGCACGAACGTTGATGCCCGAATCGGTGATCTTGCTGTACAGGTTGTTGTAGGCATGCACGATACCGCCACGCTGCAGCGGCAGGCGGGCATTCACGTTGTTGTAGATGTTGTGGTGATAGGTCACGTTGCGCTGGAAGTCGGTAGTGCCACTGCTCTGGGTGTGGCCATCCAGGCCGACTTTCTTGCTGTCGTGAATGTAGTTGTAAGAGACCGTGGTGTGGGTCGAGTTCTTCTTGATGTCGATGGCCGACTCAAAGGTCAGGTCACCATCGGGCGAGCCATTGCACTCGTTGTTGACCGAGAACAGCTCGTTGTGGTCGATCCACACGTTCGGCGAGTTGTCGACGCGGATCATGTCGGCATCGTTGTTGGCACCGGCCAGCGCACCGATCTTCATGTTGCGGACGATCACGTTGCTGGAGTTGATGATGGGGATGCCGAAGTTGGCCGAGGAGCCGTTGGCGCCCTGAATGGTCAGGCCGTAGGTGAAGTCCTTGACCTCAACCTTGCGGTAAGCGTCGTTCCAGCGCGGGGTCGGGCAGTTGTGGTTGGCATCGATGGTGTGATCTTTGATCACCTGAGCGATCAGCGCGTCCTCGTTACCGGTATAGGTCAGGATCAGCGGCAGTTTGGCAGCCTTGGCGGCGGCGATTTCGGCGTTCATCTGGTCCATGGTGGCCGCGCTCTTGACGAGGGCACCGGCCACATTGCCGCCGTCGGTGGTGGCGAAACCACCGGTGTTGGCTGCGAATGCTCCGCCAGCCAGCAAGGCGGCGACAACTGCGACGGATGTCTTGAGGGTGAAGCTCATTGACTTGTCTCCTGCTTATATAGGTATGTTTTTGTGCAGCGCCACGCTTCGGATCGTTGCGCGGTGGCTGCGCCGACGCACTGTTTTTCGCGCGACGGCGTGAAATAAAACATTTTGTTGGGCGGAAAACAAGCCCTTATGGGCATAAATTATTGTTTCCTGTGACGGAACGCATTTGTTTGTTTTTGGCGCGGACAAACCCTGAAAAAAACGGCCCGTTGGCTACACCTTGTCTGGCAAAAACAGGCTTGTCAGTTGGTTTTTGCGCCCATGTTGTCGGACTTTTGTTGTTGTTGTCTGTCTTTTTATCGAGCTGGGGTGCAACACGTAAGGCAGTTTTCCTGGCCCGGATGCACTCGTCAGACTGCCATTCCCGCAGCGTAGCCGCTGGCCCAGGCCCACTGAAAGTTGTAGCCGCCCAGCCAGCCGGTGACGTCCATGACTTCACCGACGAAGTGCAGGCCGGGCTGGCTGCGCGCCATCATGGTCTTCTGGTCCAGCGCGCGGGTGTCGACGCCGCCGAGCGTCACTTCGGCCTTGCGATAGCCTTCGGAGCCTGAGGGCTTGAGCTCCCACTGGTTGATGCTGGCGGCAAGCTGCCGCAGGGCTTTGTCGCCCGCCTCGGCAATCGGGCGGCCGGCGAGGCCCGCGCGCTCCACCAGCAGTTCCGCCATGCGTCGCGGCAGCCATTGCGCCACCACGCTTACCACATGCTGGCGCGCGCCGTTTTTGGCAGCAAGCAGTTCGCTGTCCACCTTCAGGTCCGGTAGCAGATTGATGCGCAGGGCGTCGCCCGGCGTCCAGTAAGAAGAGATCTGCAGGATCGCCGGGCCGGACAGGCCGCGGTGGGTGATGAGCAGGTCTTCGCGGAAGAAGCCGGCGTTGCAGGTGAGTTCGACTTCCAGCGCAATGCCAGCCAGCTCGGCGAAGGGCGCGCTGCCGGCGTCGAAGGTCAGTGGCACGAGGCCGGGGCGCGGCGCGATCACCGGAATGTCGAACTGGCGGGCGATGCGGTGGCCGAAGTCGGTGGCGCCGATCTTGGGGATCGACAGGCCGCCAGTGGCGATCACGACCGACGCGGCATGTACGGTGCCTGCCTCCGTATCCACCCGCCAGCCCTCGTTTTCGCGCTGCAGGGCCTCGACCTTGCAGGGCCGGCGCCAGGCGACATTGCCAGCGCTGCATTCGGCGACCAGCATGTCGATGATGTTCTGCGCGGAGTCGTCGCAGAACAGCTGGCCCTTGTGTTTTTCGTGCCAGGCAATGCCATGGCGGGCTAGCAGGGCGAGGAAATCCTGCGGTGTGTAGCGCGCGAGGGCGGAGCGACAGAAATGCGGATTCTCGGAGTGGAAGTTAGCTGGGCCGGCCTGCAGATTGGTGAAGTTGCAGCGCCCGCCGCCGGAGATGCGGATCTTCTCGGCCAGCGCGGTGGCATGGTCGATCACCAGCACCCGCCGGCCGCGTTGCCCGGCCACGCTGGCGCACATCATGCCGGCCGCACCGGCACCGATCACCACTACATCGAAAGTCTCAGTCACAAGGCTTCTCCTCAATGGGCAGCATGATAGCCGGCGGCTTGCTGCCAGCCGGTAGAATGTCGCCACCAACAGGATTCCGGGGGCCCCATGAGCGAGGCTTATCTAGTCAATTTCACGCCACAGGAGACGCGCGTCGCGCTGCTCTACAACGGTGTGGTGCAGGAACTGCACATCGAGCGCGAACATGCGCGCGGTTTCGTCGGCAACATCTACCTCGGCAAGGTGGTGCGTGTGCTGCCCGGCATGCAGTCCGCCTTCATCGACATCGGCCTCGATCGCACCGCTTTCCTGCATGTGGCGGATATCTGGGTGGATCGCTCGGCCGGCGAGCAGCAGCGCCCGATTGAGCGCATCCTCTCCGAGGGACAGAGCCTCATCGTGCAGGTGCTCAAGGATCCGATTGGCACCAAGGGCGCGCGCCTGTCGACCCAGCTCTCGATCGCCGGCCGCCTGCTGGTCTATCTGCCGCAGGACAAGCACATCGGCATTTCCCAGCGTATCGAGAGCGAGGCCGGCCGCGAAGCCCTGCGCGCCCGTCTGCAGGGATTGCTGCCCGGTGAGGAAAAAGGCGGCTTCATCGTGCGCACGCAGGCCGAGCAGGCCAGCGACGAAGAACTTGCCGCCGATATCGCCTACCTGCGCAAGCTGTGGGCCGAGATCCAGCTTCAGCGCACTCAAGGCAAGCCGCCTGCGCTGCTCTACCGCGACTTGAACCTCGCCCAGCGCGTGCTGCGCGATCTGGTCGGCAGCGACACCGAGCAGGTCATCATCGATTCGCGCGAGAACTTCCAGAAGCTCAGCCAGTTCGCTACCGACTACATGCCACGTGTGGCGCATCTGCTGGAGCACTACTCCGGCGAGCGTCCGCTTTTCGATCTGCATGGTGTGGAAGACGAAATCCAGAAGGCGCTGGCGCGGCGCGTCGACCTCAAGAGCGGCGGCTACCTGATCATCGATCAGACCGAAGCCCTGTGCACCATCGACGTGAACACCGGCGGCTTCGTTGGCGCGCGCACCTTCGACGACACCATCTTCAAGACCAACCTCGAAGCCGCCCAGGCCATCGCCCGCCAGCTGCGCCTGCGCAACCTCGGCGGCATCATCCTGCTCGACTTCATCGACATGGAGAACGAGGAGCACCGCCTCACCGTGCTGGCCGAGCTGACCCGCGCGCTGGCCCGCGACCACACCAAGGTCTCGGTGGGCGGCTTCACTTCGCTGGGGCTGGTGGAGATGACGCGCAAGCGCACCCGCGAGTCGCTGGCCCACGTGCTGTGCGAAACCTGCCCCACCTGCGGCGGGCGTGGTGAAGTGAAGACTGGCCGTACCGTAGCCTACGAAGTGATGCGCGAAGTGGTGCGTGAGGCGCGTCAGTTCAACGCGCGTGAATTCCGCATCCTGGCTGCGCCTGGCGTGGTCGATCTGTTTCACGACGAAGAAGCGCAGGCGATTGCCAATCTGCAGGATTTCATTGGCAAGCCGATTTCCTTCCATGCCGAAACCAGCTACACCCAGGAGCAGTTCGATATCGTGCTGCTCTGAGAAGCAGTTCCCGATCTGACTGCGAGGCCGCTCATTGATAACCGAGAGGGCTCATGCTACAGATCGTGAACAGCTTCTGAGCGCCTAGTGCCGGCCCATGAAAAAGCCCCCGCCGGGTAACCGGACGGGGGCTTTGTTTGAGTGCTGCCGATCAGTTACGGAAGGAGCACTTGTTCGGGTTGCCAGCCGGGTCGGCGCCGAAGGCAGCGACGGTGCAGGCGATGCTCTTGTCCACACCGACGTACTTGGTCACCCACTTGCCCTTGCGGCCGAAAGCCACCCAACCGGTGCCACGACTCGGCGTGCAGGTCTTGCCCTCGTCAGCGCACTTGCTGAAGTTGTTGGGGTAGTCACCCGTGCCGGAGAGGACCGGAGCGCCAGACGCTGCGGACGATGCAGCCGACGAGCTGGCTTTGCTGGACGAAGCGGCGGAGGAGCTGGCCTTGCTGCTAGCTGCGGCGCTGGAGGCTGCCTTGCTCGAAGCAGCGGCAGAGCTGGCGGCTGCCGAGCTCGAAGCCTTGCTGGACGACGCGGCGCTGCTGGCGGCTGCAGCCGAGCTGGCGGCCTTGCTCGAGGCAGCGGCCGAAGAGGTTGCGGCGGAAGAGGCAGCAGCCGAGCTGGTGGAGCCGCTACAGGCGGCAGCCGTCAGCTGAGCACCGTTCTTGCCCACACCGGCGTACTGGGCCAGCTTGTCCTTCACGCACTGCGGGCTGACCGGCTCGTAGGTGTAGCTGAGGGTCTTCGGGAAGGCGCCGGTGGTGGTCCAGCTATCGGCGTTGATGCCGCCCGAACCTGCGTCGTTCCAGGTGATGCCGTAGGTGGCGTTATCCGCTGCGCTGGTGGCGTTGTTACCACGCAGATCCCACTTGCCGCAGTTGACAGTGTCGTAACGGCAGGTGATCGGGTTCTTGGCGTTCTGGAACCAGTTCTTCTCGATCAGTGCATAGCCACCGGTGCGCACGTTGATGCCTGAGTCGGTGATGCCGTCGTACAGGTTGTTGTAAACGTGGATCCAGCCACCGCGTTGCAGCGGCAGGCGGGCGTTCACGTTCTTGTAGTAGTTGTGGTGGTAGGTGATCTCGCGGCCGTTACCGATGTCGGAAGCCGAGGAGCCATCCAGGCCGACCTTCTTGCTGTCGTGGATGAAGTTGTACGAGACGGTGATGTTGTGCGAATCCTTCTTGATGTCGATGGCCGACTCGAAAGTCAGGTCGCCGTCGGGCGAGCCATTGCACTCGTTGTTCACCGCGAACATCTCGTTGTGGTCGATCAGCACGTTGGAGGCGCTGTCGATGCGGAACATGTCTGCATCGTTGCTGGCGCCGCCCAGGGCACCGATCTTCATGTTCTTGACTACGACGTTGCTGGATGCGCCGTTGATCACGATACCGAAGTTGGCCGAAGAGCCGTTAGCGCCTTCGATGGTGATGCCGGCGGTGAAGTTCTTCACCTCGACATAGCGGTAGGCATCGCTCCAGTGCGGGGCCGGGCAGTTGCCGGAAGAATCCTTGGTGGAATCCTTGACGATCTGGGCAATCAGCGCGTCTTCATTGCCGGTGTAGGTGATGTGCAGCGGATAAGCGCCGGTGGCCACCTTGCTGCCGGCGTCATTCACGCGGGCATTGGCGATGATGGTGTTGATTTCGGCGTAGGTCTTGGCGGTAAACTTGCGGGCACTGCCGATGTTGCCGTCAGCCGTGGCGAAACCACCGGTGGAGGCCGCGAAGGCGCTGCCGGCCAGCAGCGCTGCGACAACTGCAGCGGTGGTCTTGATCGTGAATCGCATGGGATTGCTCCTACTTCTAAAGTTTTATTCGGGGGTGGCGCGCTAACACCACGAAGGCGTGCTTCTGCCGGGGTGAATTTGGACATGCGCAGAGGTATGTTCCCAAGCGCTTTCTTATGACCGTTCCTACACGGCGACGAACGGTTGTTGTAGGAGTTTGTCCTACAAAATCAGGCGGGGTAATGTGAACGGTCCCACCCGTATTGACTTATTTTTCAAGGGTATACCGCTTATGCTGAGCCTTTCCCGCCCTCGCGCTGTCATCTTCGACATGGACGGCCTGCTGCTCGATTCCGAACGTGTGGCCTTGCGATTTTTCGAGCAGGCTTCGCGTGAGTTGGGTACGCCCTGGTCCGCTGAGGTCGGCCTGTCGCTGGTCGGGCTTAATTCGAAAGATGCCAATCTTTTGATTTTAAAAGCCTTTGGCGAAAATTTTCCGCTTGAGGCCCATCGTCAGCGTTTCGGCGAACTGTACGAGGCGGCCATTGTGGCGGGGGACATTCCGCTCAAGCCCTATGTGCGTGAATTGCTGGATTATCTCGTGGCAGCGGACATTCCGCGTGGCGTGGCGACCTCCACGCGGCGCACGCGCGCCGAGGCCAAGCTTGCGAGGGTCCATCTGCTGCCTTATTTCGGCGCGCTCACCTGTGGGGATGAAGTGGTGCGCGGCAAGCCGGCACCGGACATCTATGAACTGGCCGCCCGTCGGATCGGTGTGGAGCCACGTGATTGCCTGGCTCTGGAAGACTCGAACGCCGGCGTGCGCGCTGCGGTGTCCGCCAGCATGCCGGTGGTGATGGTGCCGGACCTGCTGCGCCCGGAGGCGGATATCCGTCGCTACGGTGTACCGGTAGTGGATTCGCTCAAGGACGTACTGATCGCGTTGATGTAGTTTGACCACCAGCAGGCTGCCACCCATACTCGAAAAGCCTTCATTCGACTGACAGGAGCTGCACACCATGGAGCCCAACCGTTTTCTCGTCATCGAATTTCTCGACGGCAAGAAGGAAAGCTTCACATTTCCAGCTCCGCCCAGCAGCCCGGCAGCCCGCAAGATGCGCCTGGAAGACTTCATGCAGGGCCAATTCGTGGTGATCCAGCTCGAGCACGAGATCCAGCTGTTTCCGCTCAGTGCGATTCGTTCTATCCGCCTCTCGGGCTTCATGGGCCTTGGGCCCAATGATGAGATTGGCTTGCCGATCTCGGCAATCCGCGGCGCCGAGCAGATCTGAGCGCCTAGCTCAAAGCTGCATTTCCGGCACGTCGGCCGGGATTTCAAGTTCCGCTTCGGTGGCCGTGACCACCTCGGCCACGCTGACGCCTGGCGCGGTTTCGAGCAGGCGGGCACGGCCGTTGGCAAAGTCGATCACAGCCAGATCCGTGACCACCAGATCCACGATGCGTGCCGAAGTCAGCGGCAGGCTGCACTCCCGCACGATCTTGGACTTGCCCTTGGCATTGTGCTGCATGGCCACGATCACCCGGCGTGCGCCGGTGACCAGATCCATGGCGCCGCCCATGCCGGGCACCATCTTGCCGGGGATGGTCCAGTTGGCCAGACGTCCCTGCTGATCCACCTGCAGGCCGCCCAGCACGGTCATGTCCAGATGGCCGCCGCGGATCAGGGCGAAGGACATGGCGCTGTCGAAGGCACAGGCACCGGGCAGGGCGCTGACCGGTTTGCCGCCGGCATCGGTGAGGCGCGGCTGGGCCATGCCGGGGTCCGGCACCGAGCCGGTGCCGATGAGGCCGTTCTCGGACTGGAAGTAGACGTGCAGGCCGGCCGGCAGATAGTTGGCCACCAGAGTCGGAATGCCGATGCCGAGATTCACGAGCATGCCTTCACGCAGCTCCTGGGCAATGCGGCGGGCGATCAGTTCTTGTGCGTCCATGGGGCTCACTCGTGGGCAATCAGGTAGTCGACCAGTACGCCGGGGGTCATGACGTGATCGGGGCTGATCACGCCAGTCGGCACGATGCTTTCGGCATTCACGATCACGGTGTCGGCCGCCATCGCGACGATCGGGTTGTAGTTGCGCGCGGTGAGCGCGTACTGCAGGTTGCCGAGGTAATCCGAGAGGAAGGCGCCGACCAGCGCGAAGTCAGCACGCAAGGGCGTTTCGAGCAGGTACTCGCGGCCATTCACTTCGATCTTGCGCTTGCCTTCCTCGACGCTGGTGCCGATGCCGGTCGGCGTGAGCACGCCGCCCAGCCCCGCGCCGCCAGCACGGATGCGCTCGATCAGGGTGCCTTGCGGCACCAGTTCGCATTCGAGTTCGCCGGCCAGCATCTGCTGCTGGGTTTCCGGATTCAGGCCGATGTGGCTGGCGATCAGGCGGCTCACGGCGCGTGCCGTGATCAGCTTGCCGATGCCGCGACCGGGCGCGGCGCTGTCGTTGGCGATCACGGTGAGATTCTTGCGGCCCTGACGGACCAGTTCATTGATGATGGGTTCGGGCGTGCCGACGGCCATGAAGCCGCCGATCATCAGGCTGGCTCCATCCGGGATCAGGGCCACGGCATCGGCAAGGGAAATGGTCTGCATCGCGTGTTCCGTCGGGAGTGTTGAGAGCGGGGCGGCCGCAGCCACCCCGTATTCAGGATCAGGCCACGATGTGCAGGCCGGCGTCCACGAAGATGGTGTCGCCGGTCATGCCCGAAGCGCCACCGCCGACGAGGAAGGACACCACGCGGCCGACCTCGTCGATCGATACCATGCGCTGGCCCGGCGAGCGCGTCACGGCCATGTCGATCAGCTCGTCGAAGTGGGCGATGCCGCTGGCGGCACGGGTCTTCAGCGGGCCGGGCGACACGGCATAGACGCGGATGCCGTGCTGGCCAAGCTCGTTCGCCATGTAGCGCACCGAGGCCTGCAGGGCGGCCTTCACCGGGCCCATGATGTTGTAGTTGCCGACGACCTTGTCGGCACCGTAGTAGGTCATGGTGACCAGCGCGCCACCCTCCTTCATCAGCGGTTCGGCGTAGCGGGCCATCTCGATGAAGGAGTAGCAGGAAATCTGCATCGACTGCAGGAAGCCGGTTTCCGAGCAGTCCACGATGCGCCCGTGCAGATCATCCTTGGGGGCGAAGGCGATCGAGTGGATTACGAAATCCAGCTTGCCCCATTCGGCTTCGATCTGCTCGAACACGGCTTTCATCTCACCGGGTTTGGCCACGTCCATCTGCATCAGCAGCGAGCAGTCGATCTGCTTGGCCAGTGGCTCCACGTACTGCTTGCTCTTCTCGTTGAGGTAGGTCAGCGCGATGTCGGCGCCGAAAGCGCGCAGCTTGGCGGCACAACCGAAGGCGATGCTGTCGGCGTTGGCCACCCCCACGACGAGGCCCTTCTTGCCCTTGAGCATGTCGCCCACGCGGGAATTTTCGTCCCACACCTTGGGTAGGGGGTCGATAGAGTTCGGATCGGTGAAGGTGGTGGCCATGCTTGCTCCTCGGAATCGGTTCAGGGAATGTTGCAGCGGCGGATGCTGCAAAGCAGCAAATTCAGGATAGCAGCCCTTTTCAGCATATGGCTATGGATGCTGCCTCGTGGCAATGACGCCAGCGTGACGATTGCCCGCAAGGGCCTGCCGCGATCACTTGCCTTGAGCCGCTTCAAGTTGCTGGTAATACAAAACCACTACAATGCGGATCTTTCTGCCTCTTGCGGGCAGTCCGGGAATTTTCGCGGAGTGCGGCAGCGCGCCTTCCGCCAGGGTTTTTCCATTTCACGTTCGAGGAACAACACGATGTTCAAGATCCAGACGCTCAACAAGATCGCCGCCTGCGGCCTCGATCGCCTGCCGCGCGACAACTACGAATCGGCCACCGAGATCGTGAATCCGGACGGCATCCTGCTGCGCTCGGCCGACATGCACAGCATGGACATCCCCGCCTCCGTGAAGGCCATCGCCCGCGCCGGCGCCGGCGTGAACAACATCCCGCTGGATAAATGTTCCGAGCGCGGCATCGTGGTCTTCAATACCCCGGGCGCGAACGCCAATGGTGTGAAGGAAATCGTCATTGCCTCCCTGTTGTTGTCCAGCCGCAACCTGTTTGAAGGCATCACCTGGGCCAACAGCCTGAAGGGCAAGGGCGACGAAGTGCCGCCGCTGGTCGAGAAGGGCAAGGCCCAGTTCGTCGGTCCGGAAATCCAGGGCAAGACTCTCGGCGTGATCGGCCTCGGCGCCATCGGCGTGATGGTGGCGAATGCCGCCAACGCCCTGGGCATGCGTGTCATCGGCTTCGATCCGTTTGTGAGCGTCGACGCGGCCTGGAAGCTTTCGCACGAAGTGCAGAAGGCTGCCAGCCTCGACGCCATGATCGCCGAGTGCGACTACATCACCATTCATGTGCCGGCCACCAAGGACACCAAGAACCTCTTCAACGAAGAGCGCATCGCGCGTATGAAGAAGGGCGCGCGCCTGCTCAACTTCAGCCGCAATGGTCTGGTCGACAACGCCGCCATCAAGGCCGCTATCGCTTCCGGCCACGTCGCCGGCTATGTGATCGACCTGCCCGAAGATGAGCTGCTGGGCGTGGACAAGATCCTGTGCGTGCCGCACCTCGGCGCCTCCACACCGGAATCGGAAGACAACTGCGCTGTGATGGCTGCTGACCAGACCCGTGAATTCCTTGAGCGCGGCAACATCCGCAACTCGGTGAACTTCCCGGCCTGTGAAATGGCCCCCACCGGCAAGACCCGCATCACCATCTCGAACCGCAACGTGCCGAACGTGATCAGCAGCCTCACCGCCGCCATCGGCGCTTCGGGCCTGAACATCGACGACATGCTCAACAAGAACCGCGGCGACTACGCCTACAACATCATCGACGTGTCCGGCGACGTGTCGGCCGATCTGGTCGCCAAACTGCAGGCCGTGGATGGTGTGATCAATGTGCGCGTGATTCCGAACTGCAAGTAAGTCGTCGCAGCTTCCGCTAATCTGGAAAGGCCCGTCCGTGAGGACGGGCCTCTTTCCTTCTGGGCCGCACGTAGCCCACTTTGCTGGACCGGTAACACCCTGATGAAGCTTTCCTACCCCGTACTGGCCGTGCTGATGGCTTTCCTGAATGCCATCGGCCCCTTCGCCATTGATACCTATCTGCCGGCCTTCCCGGCCATGCAGGCCTCGCTGCAGACCGACGCGGTCGCGATGCAGCAGTCCCTCACCGCCTACATGATTCCCTTCTCGGTGATGATGCTGTGGCACGGCGCGATCTCTGATTCACTGGGCCGCAAGCGGGTGATCCTGGCCGGGCTGGTCGTCTTCCTGATTGCCTCCATCCTCTGCGCCAGTGCCGGCAACATCCATGTGCTGCTGCTCGGCCGCGCCCTGCAGGGCCTCTCGGCAGGCGCCGGGGTGATCGTGGGCCGCGCCATTGTGCGCGATCTGTTCGATGGCCCGGCGGCACAACGCCTGATGTCCCACATCGCCATGGTGTTCGCGATTGCCCCGGCGATTGCGCCGATCTTCGGCGGCTTCCTCACCGAGCATCTGGGCTGGCGTGCCATCTTCTGGTTCTTGACCTTGCTGGCGGCGGTGCAGATCGTGATGACCTGGCGTGTGCTGCCCGAAACCCTGCCGCCCGAGAAGCGCCAGCCCCTGGCCGCCGGCCACATGCTGGCCGGCTACCGCGCGGTGCTGGGCAGCGGCCCCTTCGTATTCATCGCCCTGGCCATGAGCTTCATCTTCCTGGGCTTCTTCCTTTACGTGATGTCCGCGCCGGTGTTTCTGATGCGTCATCTTGGGCTGGGTGCCACCGAGTTCGGCTGGCTCTTCGTGCCGCTGGTGTGCGGCATGATCGGCGGTTCGATGACGGCGGTGCGCCTCTCGCACCGCTTCACCCAGTTGCAGGTGATCAAGCTTGGGTTTGCGATCACCGCCCTCGCAGCGGTATGGAATCTGGCGGCTAATCTGCTGTTGCCGGACAGTGTCGCGACCCGCATTCCGCAACTGGCGCTGCAGAGCTTTGCCATGAATCTGGCCTTCCCCAGCCTGACCCTGATCGCGCTGGATCTCTTCCCGGCGCGGCGCGGCATGGCCGCCAGCTGCCAGGGCTTCATCCATACGATGATCATGTCGGTGCTGGCCGGAGTGGTGGCCCCGATGGTGTGGCACTCCACCCTGACCATGGCGTGGACCATGGCCGGCTTCTGGCTGTGTTCGGTGGTTTTCTTCGCCTGGAGCCGGCACCTGAGCGTCAAGCCCGGAAATGCACCGGAAAAATCCTGAAAAGCCGCAACAGGGAGATGTTTCTCCAGACTTAGAATGCTGACATCGTCATGAAAGCCGCCCGCCATGAAAAAACTCGTTCTTGCTTCGAATAACGCCGGCAAGTTGCGCGAATTCCAGGCCCTGCTGGCCCCGCTGGGCTGGACGGTGCTGCCGCAGGCTGAACTGGGCGTGCCGGAGGCCGACGAACCACACTGCACCTTCATCGAAAACGCCCTGCTCAAGGCCCGCCATGCCGCCGCGCATACCGGGCTGCCGGCCTTGGCAGACGATTCCGGTATCTGTGTGAATGCTCTGCAAGGGGCGCCCGGTGTGTATTCGGCGCGCTTTGCCGGTGCGCCGAAGTCCGATGAACGCAACAACGCCTTGCTGATTGAAAAGCTCAAGGGCGAGGCGGACCGCCGCGCCCACTACGTCTGCGTGCTGGCCATGGTGCGGAGTGCCGAGGATCCGCAACCACTGATCGCTGAGGGCGAATGGCACGGCGAGATCATCGATGTGCCGCGCGGTGCCGGTGGTTTCGGTTACGACCCCTATTTCCTGCTGCCCGAGATGGGCCAGACCGCCGCCGAACTTGATGCGGCACTGAAGAACGCCCTGAGCCATCGTGGCAAAGCCAGTCGACTGCTGATCGAACGCCTGCGCGGACTGGGCTGAGATCATGGACGCCCTGCTCGAGCAGTGCCGCACGCGTTTTGCCGACACCCTCGCGGCCGCGCTGGCCGAATGTGGCTTGCGCCTGCCGGCCGTGCAGGAAGTGATCCGGCGGGAGGCTGCCAGTGCCTTCCGTGAACTGGCTGGCCTGCACAGCAAGGAGGAATACCAGCGCCTGCGCAGCGTCACGGCTTCGCGTATCAGCCTGGTGCACCCGGAGGACATGGACCTCACGGTGGCTCTGATCAATCTCAGCCACGCCCTGGGAGACGCCTGCGAACGCGAGTTGCCACGCCTGCACCTGCTCTTCATGCGCCTGCTTGGGCAGGACAGCTCTGTGCTGGACCAGCTTCCCGTGGGGCCGGATGCCGTCTGTGTGGCTTTGCGCGGGGTATGTGATTCCGGCGAGATCGCGCCGGAGCTGCGTCTCGAGCTGCCGGACCTGGTCCGGCCCTATCTGAGTGTGCTGCTCCGCGAGCTCTACAGCGGGCTCACCGAAACCTTGCAGGCGGCTGGCGTGGAGCCGGTGTCCCTGCTGCGCTCCGGCCAGGAAGCAGGTGGCAGCGGCTACCAGCCGCTGCAGGAGCGGGTGCCGCTGGCCAGCGGCGATGGCAAGGGCTACGGCGGCCCCGGCAGCGAAAGCCTCAACATCGGGCGTACGCTGGATGGCCCGCTGGGTCAGTTGCAGGAGCGTTTGCTGCGCAATCGCCAGAGCGGCGCCGCAGCCAGTGCGCCGACCCTCGATCCGGCCCTGCTGGCGGCCATCATGGAACGCGTCTTCATCTGGCTCACCGAGCGCCAGCAGGCCGCCGCCGATGCTGCGCCGGGCAGCCTGGCCGAGCTGCAGGCCCTCCTGCCCGCCGCCAGCAATGCCACGCTGGATGCCATCAATCTGAGTTTTGACGTGCTATGCGCCGATGCCCGTCTGTGCCCACCAGTACGTGCCAGCCTCGCACGCCTGCGCCTGCCGGTAGCCAAGGCAGCGCTGATTGAGGGCGAGGTGCTGGGGCAGGCCGACGGGGTGGTCAGCCGTTTCCTTGAGGCTTTGCTGCGCCTGGGCTATGCCCTGGCGCCCGATGCCGCGGCGGCGGACCCGCTGTGTAGCGCCATCGATGCGGCGGTGCTGCGCATCCAGCGCGAGTTCGAGCGTGATCCCGCCGTGTTCGCCCGCGAAGCCGCGCTGCTGGGCGAGCATGAAGCGGCTTTGCTGGCCCGCCAGGCGGAAGCCTGCGCAGCTTTTCAGCCCGCCTTGCAGCAGGAGGCCCAGCGCGAGCATTCGCGCAATCGCGCCGCACGCGCCGTGCGGGCGCTGTGCGCCGGCGATCTGCCACGGCCGGTGCGGGTCTTTCTTGAACGTCTGTGGGTACGCGTGCTGGCTGCGATCCACCAGCATGGTGGCGGCGAGAAATCGCCGGCCTGGCTGCGCGCCTTGCGCACTGCCAACCAGCTGGTCGAGAGCGTGCAGCCGCGCAGCGATACGGCCAGCCGCGATGCCTTGCTGGCTGGCTTGCCGGGTCTGCTGGCCGAACTGCGCGCCGGCCTGGATGCCATCGGTACGCCGGAAGCCTTGCGTGAGCGCGCTTTTCAGAGTTTCGCCAGCCTTCATGCGCTGGCCATGCAGGGGCGTGAGTCCGGGCCCTCATTGGGCGACGACATCCTGAAAGCGACGCCGCCCCGCCTTGAAGCCGCCAGTCAGCTGCCGGGTCTGCAATGGGTGCGTCTGGCACCGGAAACCGACAGCCCGCCGCCCGAGTGGATTGCCCAGCTGGCGGCAGACCACTGGCTGGACCTGTGCCTGCCGGGCGAGGCCGGTAGCCTGCGGCTCCGGATCTGCGCCTGCGAAGGCAGTCCGAGGATGTATCTGGCGTGCACGCTGGATGCCACGCGTTGCCTGGTTATTCCGCAGCGCTGGCTACAGCAGGCCGAGGCACGGGCGCAGGCCTTGCCTGCCGGCGCGCTCTTCGAGCAGGCGGCCGAGACGGCGCTGCGCGCAGGGGCGGGCTATCATTGAACCGTGGAAGCCGCCCTGGCGCTTCCGGGAGCCCATCATGAAAAAAACCATTCCCCTGATTCTTGCCCTTACCCTCTCCTTGGCCAGCACCCTGAGCCTGGCTCAGAAACTGGAGCCGATTGCTGAAATTCCGCCGCCGCCAGCCGGTGCCAATGATCCCGAGCCGGAGATCACGATCCGCAATCGTGGTGGTGATCGCTATGAGGAATACCGCCTCCATGGCCAGCTCTACATGATCAAGGTGACACCGCGTGTAGGCCCCGTCTATTACCTCGTATCTCGCGAGCGGGGCGGTGCATTCCAGCGTGTGAATGATCTGGATCGCGCCCAGATGATTCCGCAGTGGGTGCTCTTCAGCTGGTAAGCAGCGCTTGCCCACACAAGAAAGCCGCCTCGCAAGGCGGCTTTTTCATGCGCTTGGCTTGCCTCAGCGGGCTGGCCTGGCCACTGGTGAGCTGACCAGCGAATTGAGCCAGTTCTCCAGATTGGAGTAGCCGTTGCGGGCCAGCTTTGCGCCATCGGCCGGGTTCTTCGGATCGAGGCGCTGGGCGATTTCCCAGTCATCAGGGATGCCATCTCCATCCGTGTCGAGCGGTGGCGTGCCCTGCGGCACAGCGGGCCAGCTGCCGACTTCTTCCTGCGAGTCGATGATGCGGCCGCTGCCTTCGGAGACCTGCTCGATCACGCGCAGATCGACCGAGTCACGCCAGGGGGAGCTGGCCCCGACGTCGCTGAGCACCCGGATGAAGGCGTCCAGGGCCGGCCAGGTGGTCACCGCCGGGGCGGCGAAAGCCTGCGCAGCCACGGTGTATTTGTCCGGCGCGGGCTTGACCTTGTCGGGCGGCGCGCCCGCACCTAGCAGCCTGGAGTTGTCCCGTGAAGCGGCGGCATTGCCCTGCATGAAATTGCCGGCCACAAAGAGCTGGATCTTGTCCGGCGTGGCCTTGTCGGTCATTACCAGTGGCTCGATCAGCACCGAGTATTTCGCCGGCTTGATGTAGTTGTTCACGTAATTGATGTTGATCCAGCCATCGTTGGTGCCGGAGGCGTAGTCGCCCCAGCCGTAGATCACGTTGTTGCGAAAATCGATGCTGCCGGGCGCCGTGTTCTTGAAGTAGTTGTCACCAAAGCGTGGGTTGCGCCCGCGATGGTGGGCGTACACGTTGTGATGCAGCGATACGCCGCCATTCACGCGCAGCAGCGAGCCGTAACCGTGGGCGCCCTTGGCATGCACGCTCTTGTTGAGGCTCTCGGCAATCAGGCTCCACTGGATCGTGATGTCAGCCACATCCCCTTCGGTGGAAAGCGACTCGTCGGTGGACCAGCCGGCGCTGACATGGTCGATCACCACCCGGCGTGCGCCGTGCATCACGCCCAGGGCATCGTCTTCGGTCTTCGTCAGGTTGCCGAGGCGGAAGCGCATGTAGCGCAGCACCACATCGCTGGCATAGATGCGCGTGGTGTAGCCGGCCACCGTCACGCCGCCGCCGGGCGAGGTCTGGCCGGCAAGCGTGATGTTGGGGTGGCGGATCGCCAGCGGCGACTGGAGATGAATCGTGCCGGCCACCCGGAACACCACCGTGCGCGGCCCTTCGGTTTCCACCGCCGCACGCAGGCTGCCGGGGCCGGCGTCATTCAGGTTGGTGACGGCGATCACCCGCCCGCCGCGTCCGGCCACGGTATCGGCCCCGAAGCCCTCGGCGCCCGGGAAGGCCGGCAAGGCAAAAACGGCGGAAGAGGCGAGCAGCAGGCTGGCGGCCAGCGGCGCTCTGGCGAAACGCTGAATGGACATGATGGCGTGGTCTCCGGACAATGATGAAACCGCCTCTGACCGGGCGGATTGCCGCAGCATAACGAATGCGCCCCCGCAGAGGTGGCAGCGCGGCAGATATCACACCCACTCCAGCGGATTTCACAAACGCCCCGACCATGAAGCCTGATTCCCTCGCCGTACGCGACTACCTGCAGGGCCTGCAGGATGGCATCGTCGCCACCCTCGAAGATTTCGATGGCCAGCCCTTCCGCACCGATGCTTGGCAGCGCCCGGAAGGTGGTGAAGGCATCACCCGGGTCATCGAAGGCGGTAACTTCTTCGAGCGTGGCGGGGTGAATTTCTCGCATGTCTTCGGCAGCAAGCTGCCGCCCTCTGCCTCGGCCAACCGTCCGGAACTCGCCGGCAGCGGCTTCGAGGCGATGGGCGTATCGCTGGTGCTGCATCCGCGCAATCCCTGGTGCCCCACGGTGCACATGAACGTGCGCTTCTTCATTGCCCGGCCGCAGGATGAAGCAGCCGAGCCGACGTGGTGGTTTGGCGGAGGCATGGATCTCACGCCCTACTATGGTTTCGAGGACGATGCCCGCCACTTCCATGCCACCTGCAAACAGGCGGTGGCTTTTTTCGGGCCGGCGCTGCATCCGCGTTTCAAGGACTGGTGCGACCGCTATTTCCACCTCAAGCATCGCAACGAGGCGCGCGGCGTCGGCGGCCTGTTCTTCGATGATTTCAACGAGCTGGGCTTTGCCAACAGCTTCGCGCTGACCCGCTCGGTCGGCGACGCTTTTCTCAAGGCCTATCTGCCGATCATCGAGCGCCGTCGTGACACGCCTTACGGCGAGCGCGAGCGTGATTTTCAGGCCTACCGGCGCGGCCGCTACGTCGAGTTCAACCTGGTCTTCGACCGCGGCACCCTGTTCGGCCTGCAGTCGGGCGGGCGTACCGAATCCATCCTGATGTCGTTGCCGCCCGAGGTGAAGTGGCGTTATGACTGGCAACCGGAGCCGGGCAGCGCCGAGGCCAGGCTGTATACCGATTTCTTGCCGGTGCGGGACTGGGTCTGACGATGAACAAGCAGAAACTCCGCCGCACTCCGCCTCAGGAACTTGCTGTTGCCGCCGCAGGCTACCAGCGCGAAGCCGTCATCCCGCATTGCCCGACGTGTGCAGCGCCCTGTTGCAAGCTCGACAAGCTGGTGCTGGAGCTGGAATGGGCACAGGTCAAGGGCCTCTGGCAGCTCGAAGAATCACGCAAGGCTTTCGACAAACGCCTCGCCACAGGTCGGGGCCCGATAGAGATCCGCCCGGCCAACGGTCTCTACTACGCGCACAGCAAACCCTGCCCGGCCTTCGATGCGGCCTGCGGCTGCACGGTCTATACCACCCCGCTCAAACCGGTGGGCTGCAGCGATTTCCCGGTCTATGAAAACGAAGGTGAAATCATGGCCGATCTGCGCTGCGAGGCCGTGGACATCGAGGCGCTGAAGGCCGCGCTGACACGTGATCTCGGGCCGGATACCCGCATCAGGCAGTCGGCCGACCGGGACTTCCCCTTTCTGGTCACCTTGTCCGTACAGCGCTAGTCCTGGCGGGTTTCGCTGGCGGGCCTGAAGAGGGCGTGGAACGCGCGATCGGCGCGCAGCATGTGGTTGGCCACCATGTCGACGATCAGGAAGTCGATCAACTCTGCCGCAGCGGCGGCGGACTGCGCTTGCGTCAGCTCGGCGCGCAGCCTGGCCGCCTTGCTGAGCAGGCGCGTGTGCTCCAGGCGGTGGGCGATGAGCCCCGGCCAGTCGGCCTCTCCCAGCACCTCTTCCTCATAGCGGAAGTGGCTGTGCAGGTCGTCGATGAGTCGATCGATGGCTGCGCATACGCTCGCCAGATTGCCTGGTTCCAGTTTGGCGGCCGCCTCTTGCACCGCCTCGACGCACTCGAACAGGCTGCGGTGCTGGGCATCGATCTGGCTGTGGCCCGATTCGAAGTGGCGTCGCCACAGCAGGCGGGCATGGCGTACCGTCATCGCGTGATCCTGCGCATCACGCGGGGGGGCGGCCAGCACGACGCGATTACGCCCTTCCGACTTGGCGCCGTAGAGCGCCTCATCGGCCCGCGACAGCGCGCGTCCGATGCTCTCATGAGGCGTGGCCCATTCCGCAACGCCGATGCTGACGCTGACCTTCAGGCCGCCACTGAAAGCCAGGCTGGCAATTGCCTGGCGAATCTTCTCGGCTGCCGTCGCTGCATGTCCGGCGTCGGCATAGGGCATCAGCACGGTGAATTCATCGCCACCCCAGCGGGTGACCAGATCGGATTCGCGGATGCAGGCTTTTACGGTCTGGGCGACCTGCTTGAGCACCTGATCGCCGATTTCATGCCCGCAGCTGTCGTTGATCGATTTGAAGTGATCGATATCGAAAATCAGGATGGCGACTGGATAGGCGTGGCGCTGTGCCCGCTCGTGTTCCAGCGGTGCCCGCTTCTCGAAGTGGCGGCGGTTCCACAGCCCGGTCAGGGCATCGGTTTCGCTCTGCGCGCGCAGCCGCTGCTCCAGCTCATGGCGCTCGGTGATATTGCTGGCCACCCACACTACAGCCTCTTCTCCGTCGACACGGAAGGCCAGGGCCTGCACGCGTCCCTCGAACCAGATGCGTTGCTGCGGCCCGTCGCTACTCAGTCCCTTCACGTCACTGCCGGCCAGCCCGTATTCCACCACATGCAGCGTGCCGGCTTGCAGTGCTTTGGCGATCTCAGCGAGGAACCAATCTGCCTTCTCCGCCACCAGCACATCGCTGATGCGTTGCCCGACCAGGCCGCTGCCGTCGTGATAGTAGCGGGCGTCCGAGCCACCCAGTACCGCCACGTAGCGGCCGCTGCGAGTCAGGATGAAGACTGGGTCGGGCAAGGCGCCGAGGATCTCGGTCAGTTCGGCGAGGGAGAACATGCGGGTGGCCCGGCGGTGTGCGTTGCAGAAACAGACCTTTTGTACGACAGGCGCGCCACTTTGTTAAGCCTGTACCCGAGGGCGATGCGGCATTTCGCCACGCTGCGCATGAAACAGGTGTTCGCCCTGACTGATTCGGTGGACCATGCTCAGTCCTTGCGCACGTCGGACCAGGCTGCACCGGTCAGGCTAGCAAGCTGGGCCGGGCTCAGCGGGAAGACCGAGAAGGGTGTGCCGGCTGCCGCCCACAGGCGCTCGAAGCGCTGAAGATCGGCATCCATCACCAGCCGTACCGGCTGGGCGTGGCCCAGCGGGGCGACACCCCCGATCACATAGCCGGTGGCGGTACGCACGAAATCGGCGTCCGCCCGGCCCAGGGTTTCGCCCACCAGGGCAGCCACCTTTTTCTCGCACACCCGGTTCTCGCCGCTGGCGATCACCACCACCGCCTGATCGCTCTGCTTGCCGCGGAAAACGATGGATTTGGCGATCTCGGCCACGCGGCAGCCCACCGCTTCCGCGGCCTCGGCCGAGGTCCGCGTCGGTTGCTCGAATTCGACCACGGTGGTGGCAACACCTGCCGCATCCAGAAGTTGCTGGATGCGGCGGGCATTGGGATGTTCGGCGGGCTTCATCCAGTGAGGCTTTCCCGTTTCACCGTAGAGCAGGTTTGCACTGTTCTCCCCTCAAGGCTTGTAGCAGGCAGAGCTGGGGTCAAGGGCGATTTCAGCCAGAGTGCCTGAAAAATCAACCCAGTCAATTCCGTGATTCTGGTAGCGGAAGCCCGCCGAAAAAATCAGGCAACCTTCGCCCTTGTATAGGGCCTGAAGGCGGACCGCATCACTGCCAAAATAGAATGGAATCCAGCGTTTTCCTGATTCGTAGGTGTGGTAAATGTCCGGCTTCCGCCCCAGAGCCTCATTCACTTCAAGCGCTGACATCCCTACGCGAAGACTCTGAAACTTACCCGTGGCGGCGTTCAATTCCAAGGAAGCTGGAGTAGTCACCTCTTGCCCGGCTGGCTCAACCCGCTCCGCTGACGCCTGCTGGCGTTCCGGAGTAGCTGCTGCAGCGTGCACCGCGCTAAAGCTGCCCGCCGCAATCAAGGTGAAGCCGAAAGAAAATAAGGATCTGAAAACCATGCTGATGCTCTCCGTGATGAATCAAGAAATCTGCGAATGAATGAGGTGGCGGGTCATAAAGCTTCATCCAGCAAGTCGAAAATGTCCGCTTGTGATTTTCCGCCGGGGTCAAATCTGGCTCTCAATGCCCCGCGAAATCCACCAGCGTGAACAGCTGCAGGCCCGAGTCACGCAAGAGCTGCGAGCCGCCCAGCTCGGGCAGGTCAACAATCGCCGCACCTTCCACCACCGTGGCACCGAGGCGTTCGAGCAGCTTCTTGCCGGCCATCATGGTGCCGCCGGTGGCGATCAGGTCATCGATCAGCAGCACGCGGTCGCCCTGCTTGCAGGCGTCGGCATGCATCTCGACGGTGGCGCTGCCGTATTCGAGCTCGTATTCCTCGGCGATGGTGGTGTAGGGCAGCTTGCCTTTCTTGCGAATCGGCACGAAGCCCACGTTCAGCTCATAGGCCACGATGGAGCCGATGATGAAGCCGCGCGCGTCCAGCCCGGCCACCACGTCGATCTTCTGGTGCATGTAGCGCAGCACGAAATGCTGCACCAGCACGCGCAGCGCCGCCGGGTCCTGCAGCAGCGGGGTGATGTCGCGGAATTGCACGCCGGGCTGGGGCCAGTCGGGCACGGTGCGGATATGGTCGCGCAGATTGTTGGGGTCGAGCAGCATGGTTTCCTCCTGATAGCGGCGGGATTCTAGCCCGCCAGACGGCTCCGGGGCCGCTGCTATACTTTGCGCTTGACCGGGCGCAGACCCGGCCCCAAATGGGCTCCAGACAGCTGTACCCCGGCTGCCGCCCCTGTTACTGCAAGAGAGATCATGAAAAAAGACGCATCGCACCACCTCGAAGCTTTCCTCTTCGGCAGCCGCTGGCTGCAAGCTCCGCTCTACCTCGGACTGGTCTTCGCCCAGGGCGTGTACGTGTTCAAGTTCCTGCAGGAGCTGATCCATCTGGTGACTCACGCGGTGAGCTTCACCGAAGTGGACATCATGCTGATCGTGCTGGGCCTCATCGATGTGGTGATGGTGGCCAACCTGCTGCTGATGGTGATCGTGGGCGGCTACCAGACTTTCGTGTCGCGCCTTGATCTGGATGATCATCCGGACCAGCCGGAGTGGCTCTCGCATGTGAATGCCGGCGTGCTCAAGATCAAGCTCGCCACCGCGCTGATCGGCATTTCCTCGATCCATCTGCTCAAGACCTTCATCGAAGTCGGCAGCAAGATGGCCCAGGCGCCGGACGCTTTCGCGCTGACCCGTCTGGAGCATGGCGTGCTGTTCCAGATCGGCATTCACCTGACTTTCGTCCTCTCGGCCCTGGTCATGGCCTATACCGACAGGATCATGAACAGCACCTTGTTGTTGAACAAAGACCTCGAGCATTGATTCGTAGGGCGGGCTTCAACCCGCCATGTGCGCTTGAGGCCGAACCTACGCCCCCAGCTATGTCAGCCCTAGCCGAAAACAAAGAGAGAACTATATGGCCACCATCAAGCAAGCCGACCTGATCGACAGCGTTGCCGCCGCACTCCAGTACATCAGCTATTACCACCCGGTTGACTACATCAAGGGCCTCGCCCGTGCCTACGAGATGGAAGCCAGCCCGGCCGCCAAGGACGCGATGGCACAGATCCTGATCAACTCGCGCATGTGTGCCGAAGGCCATCGCCCGATCTGTCAGGACACCGGCATTGTCACGGTCTTCCTCAAGGTCGGCATGAACGTGCAGTGGGAAGGCTTCACCGGCAGCCTCGAAGACGCCATCAACGAAGGCGTGCGCCGCGCCTACAACCATCCGGACAACAAGCTGCGCGCCTCGGTGCTGGCCGATCCGGCCGGCAAGCGTACGAACACCCGCGACAACACGCCGGCCGTGATCAACATGAGCATCGTGCCGGGCGACAAGGTGGATGTGATCGTCGCCGCCAAGGGCGGTGGCTCGGAAGCCAAGTCCAAATTTGCGATGCTCAACCCCTCGGATTCCATCGTCGACTGGGTGCTCAAAACCGTGCCGACCATGGGCGCCGGCTGGTGCCCGCCGGGCATGCTCGGCATCGGTATCGGCGGCACGGCTGAAAAGGCCATGCTGCTGGCCAAAGAGGCGCTGATGGAGCCGATCGACATCCTCGACCTGATCGCCCGTGGCCCGAGCAATCGCGCCGAAGAGCTGCGCATCGAGCTGTACGAAAAGGTCAATGCTCTTGGCATTGGCGCGCAAGGCCTCGGTGGCCTGACCACCGTGCTGGACGTGAAGATCCTCGACTACCCGACCCACGCCGCCAACCTGCCGGTGGCGATGATCCCGAACTGTGCCGCCACCCGCCACGCCCACTTCGAGCTGGATGGCTCCGGCCCGGTCTACCTCGATCCGCCTTCGCTGGAAGACTGGCCGAGCCTCACCTATGACGCCTCCAAGGGCAAACGCGTCAATCTCGATACGGTGACGCGCGAAGAAGTCGCCTCGTGGAAGCCGGGCGACGTGCTGCTGCTGAACGGCAAGATGCTCACCGGCCGCGACGCCGCGCACAAGCGCATGACCGACATGCTCAACAAGGGTGAAAAGCTGCCGGTGGATCTGGCGGGCAAGTTCATTTACTACGTCGGCCCGGTTGATCCGGTGGCGGGCGAAGTCGTCGGCCCGGCTGGCCCAACCACCGCCACGCGCATGGACAAGTTCACCGAGCAGGTACTGGCCGAAACCGGCTTGCTGGGCATGATCGGCAAGTCCGAGCGCGGCCCGGTCGCCATCGAAGCCATCAAGAAGCACCAGTCGGTGTACCTGATGGCCGTGGGCGGCGCCGCCTACCTCGTCTCCAAGGCGATCAAGGCCGCGCGCGTGCTGGCCTTTGAAGACCTCGGCATGGAAGCCATTTACGAATTCACCGTGCAGGACATGCCGGTGACCGTGGCCGTGGATTCCACCGGCATCTCGGTGCATGAGACCGGGCCGAAGGAATGGCAATCGCGCATCAGCCAGATCGGCGTGAAAACGATCTGAGCCTCACCCACCCGAAAGCCCGCAGCGATGCGGGCTTTTTCATGCAGTGGCAAAATTCCACCCATGAAGCGCTTCGAATTCCGCCTCGACATCAGCCCCACCCAATACCTCGCCTATTACCGTGGCGAGGTACTGCAGGTGGTGGTGACGCTGGCCAACGGCCAGACCATGAGCTTTCCGGCCGGGCTGCTGCGCGAATTCGTGCTGGCCGACGGTATCCACGGCGACTTCGTGCTCACCTGCGACGATCACAACAAGGGCGCCAGGCTCAGCCGCAGGCCGCGACCGCGCTCGATCCGGGTGCGCGCCTGAGGCCTGCTTGCTCAGGGGCGCAGGCAGTGCTGGTCGGCCTGGCAGGCGAGTTGGCGGGCGCGCTGCAGATCGCGTTCCTGTTCCTGACCGACCATCCAGCCAGCCACGTAAGCGACGACCAGCAAGCCCAGCAGCATGGCCGCCAGGTGCGACAGGCTGAAAGCCGGCAGGCGCCAGCCTGGCAGGCTGGCGAGGGAGCGGGGTGCGTTATCGGGATGCATGAGCTGTCCTCCGTAGTTCAGATTCATCAATTCATCAGTGCGAGGCCGAGGGATCCACGGCGCGCGTGGCGCGCGGGGCTAGCCAGATGCTGCAGGCCGCCACGAACAGGATCACGGCGATCAGCATGAACAGCTGGTTGGTGGCGAGCATCACGCTCTGGCCTTCGACCAGACGTTCGAGCGCGCCGAGGGCGCCCGGGTCTTGCAGGGCATGGGCGGCCGAGCCGAGCGGATCTAGCTGGCTGGCGATGCCGGCCTGATTCACCGGATCGAGCGTGGCTACCATGTCGGCGCGGTTGAACTGGATGCGGTCTTCCCAGCTGGCGGTGGTCAGCGAGGTGGCAAAGGCGCCGGCGAGCGTGCGCAGGAAGTTCATCAGGCCGGCGGCCGAGGCGGTCTCGCGTTCCTCTACGCTGCCCAGGATCTGGCCGGTGAGCGGCACGAAGAAGAAGGGCATGCCGATGCCCATCACCAGCAGCGGCAGGGCGACCTGCCAGTAGGTCATGTCGGTGGTGCCGAAAGCGCGCCACAGGGTGACCGTGCCGAGCCAGGAGACGCCGAAGAAGACCAGCGGACGCGAGTCGATCTTGCTCGAGAGCATCGCTGCGAAGGGCGCGCACAGTACCGCCAGCACGCCGCTCCAGGCCGTGGCCATGCCCGACCAGGTGGCGGTGTAACCCATGTGCTGCTGCAGCCACAGCGGGGTCAGCACATTGGCGCCGAAGAAAGCGCCGAAGGCCAGCACCAGCGTGAGCACGCCGAAGGAATAGCCGCGATGGCGGAACACCCGCAGGTCTACGATCGGGTGGCGCTCGTTGAGCTCCCAGATCAGGAAGGCAGCGAAGCCGATCACGGCCACGATGGCGAGGCCTACGATGAGTGGTGAGGAAAACCAGTCCAGATTCTTGCCTTCGTCGAGCATGATCTGCAGCGCGCCGACCCAGATGATCAGCAGGGCGAGGCCAACCGTGTCGATCGGCGCCTTTTCCAGACCAGTCTCGTAACGCTTGAGCAGGCCCCAGCCGAACCAGGCGCAGAGCAGGGCGATCGGCACATTGATGTAGAAGATCCAGGACCAGTGGCTCTGATCGCAGATCACCCCGCCCACGATGGGGCCGAGAATCGGGGCGACCAGGGTGGTCATGGCCCAGATCGCTGTGGCTGCCGCGGCCTTGTCCTTCGGGAAGATGCGCAGCAGCAGGGTTTGCGACAGCGGCATGAGCGGGCCACCGGCCAGCCCCTGTAGCACGCGCGCGCCCACCAGCATGCCCAGCGAGTTGGAGAAGCCGCACAACAGGGATGCGAGGCCGAACAGGGCCATGGAAGTCACGAACACGCGCACCGCGCCGAAGCGCCCGGCCAGCCAGCCGGTGAGCGGTACGGTAATGGCCTCGGCCACCGCGTAGGAGGTGATCACCCAGGTGCCTTGGCTGCTGGTGACGCCGAGACTGCCGGCGATCGTGGCGACCGACACGTTGGCGATGGTCATGTCCAGCACGGCGATGAAGTTCGCCAGTGCCAGCACCAATGCGCCGACAATCAGCATGCCCCCGCGCAGGGGCTGCTCGCCGTTGGGGAGAAGAGCCTGATTCATGGGGCGGTGCTCAGTTGGTGCTGCTGCGGGTGTCGATGGTGGCGTGCATGGAGAGGCCGACCTGCAAGGGGTGGGCTGCCAGATCGGTCGGGTCGAGCTCGATGCGCACCGGCAGGCGCTGCACCACCTTGATCCAGTTGCCGCTGGCGTTCTGCGCCGGGATGGCGGCGAAGGCAGCGCCGGTGCCGCCGGAGAAGCCGGCCACGGTGCCGTGATAAGTCACCTTGTCGCCATAGATGTCGGCGCGCAGCTCAACCTTCTGGCCTACGCGCACGTCCTGAAGCTGGACTTCCTTGTAGTTCGCATCGACGTGCATGCGCGCCACCGGCACCACCGAGAGCAGGCTGGCACCGGCCTGCACGCGCTGGCCCACCTGCACCGCGCGGCGTGCCACCACGCCATCCACCGGCGCGCGGACCACGGTGCGCTGCAGGTCGACCAGGGCCTGATCGCGGCGGGCGCGAGCGAGCGCCACTTCGGGGTTGGTCTCGAGCGTGCTGTCGTCGATCAGCACTGAGTTCGCTTCACGCGAGCCGACGGCGGCGGCGCGGTTGGCGCGGGCCTGGGCGGCGCCGGCCTTGGCCGCAGCCAGTGCAGCCTGGGCCGCATCGAAGCTGTTGCGGGCGCGGCTCAGCTCTTCGCCGGAGACCGAGCCGGAGCCGGCCAGGGCTTCGCGGCGACGCAGATCGATACCGGCGCGTTCGAAATCGGACTCGGCCGAAGCGAGTTGGGCGGCGGCGCGCTGTTCGTCGGCCGCCCGCGCGGCGATCTGGGCCGAGAGGCCGCTATCGGTGGCCTGGTAGCCGCGCACCTTGCGCACTGCGCGGCCATATTCGGCTTCGGCCTGGGCCAGCGCCAGACGCGCATCGGTGTCGTCGATCACGATCAGCACATCGCCGGCCTTCACGGCCTGGGTATCGCTGACCTTCACTTCGCGCACGGTGCCGCCGACGGCGGGGGTGACCTGGGCAATCTCGGCGGCGGCATAGGCGTTGTCGGTGGTGACGAAGTGTGAGGCGTAGAGACCGTAGTAGAGGCTGTAGCCGACAACAGCCAGTGCTACGACGCCGCCGAGTGCGGTGAACAGGGTTTTGCGGCGCTGGCCGTTGCGGGCATCGATGGCGAGGTCTTCTTCGCTGACGGCGTGGATCTTGGCGGTGGAGGTCTGGGACATGATGGTTTTCCTTGAATTCGGGTCGATATCGTTCAAAAGTCGCTGGGTTCCCGCCTGCGCGGGAATGACGGTTCAGTTGTGCTGGTAGCCGCCGCCGAGGGCACGCACCAGGGCCACGTCGAGGCTGAAGGCGCGCGACTGCAGGTCGGTCAGGCCGCGCAGGCTGCTGAGCATCGCGTCTTCGGCGCTGAGCACGTCGAGGTAGTTCGAGAGGCCGCCGTCATAGCGGTTGCGGGCGATCTGCCATGCCTGTTTCGCAGCGCCGAACGCCGCTTCGCCACGCTCCAGACGCGGTGCCAAGGCACGCTGGCTCACCGCCGCATCGGCCACTTCACGCAGCGCCTGGGTCACGGTGCTGTCGTAGTTCGCCACGGATTCCTCGTAGTCGGCGCGGCGGCTCTTGTACTGCGCCTGCAGGCGGCCGCTGTCGAAGATCGGCAGGGAGATAGCCGGGCCGACCGCGCCGATGTCCGAACCAGACTTGAAGAGCTGGTCCAGCCCCAGGGATTGCACGCCGATGAAGGCGGAGAGATTCACGTTCGGGTAGAACTCGGCCTTGGCCGAATCGATGCGCTTGGCAGCGGCTTCGGCGCGCAGGCGGGCGGCGATCACGTCCGGGCGGCGGCCCAGTAATTCCAGCGCGAGCTGGCCGGGCAGGCCTGGCGCATGGTCGAGGCGGATTGTCGGGCGGGCGATGGCGAGGCCACGGTCCGGGCCGGCACCAAGCAGTGCGGCGAGGTAATTGCGCTGCAGGGCGATGCTCTCGTCGGCGGCCAGCAGATCGCCTTCAGCCGCGGCCTGGCGGGCTTCGGCGCCACGCACGCTGCCCAGGGTTTCGAGGCCGTTGGTGTAGCGTTCCTGGAACAGCTGGGCGGTCTTGCTGCGCACTTCCAGCGCGGCGGCGGCGGTGTCGCGGGCGGCGTGCAGGCGGGCCAGCTCGGCGTAGCCACTGGCAATCGAGCTCGACAGCAGCAGCGCGGCCTGGGCGGCATCGGCGGCAGCGGCTTCGCGCTCGGAGGTGGCGGCAGCCACGGCGCTGCGGTTCTTGCCCCAGAAATCCAGCTCCCAGCTGAAATCCAGGCTGATCCGGCCGTAGTCGTTCCAGCCCTGCGGCGACATGCTCTTGGGCGTGAGGTAGTTGTAACTCTGTTTGGCTTCGGAAGCCGAGGCATTGGCCGTGAGCTGCGGCCCGCCGCCGGCCTGACGGGTCTGCACACCGGCTTCGGCGCGCTGCAGGCGGGCAGCAGCGGCGCGCAGGCTGGGGGCGCCGGCCAGGGCTTCTTCGATCAGGCGATCAAGCTGGGCATCAGCATAGTCATTCCACCAGCGATCCTGTGGCCAGCGTTGGGCGGGGGCGGCGAGGCTCTGCTCGGCGGACCAGTCTGCGGCAGGCTTGAGTGCGCTGAGCGGGCCGGTTTGCGGAATCTGGGCACAGGCTGCGAGGGCCAGCAGGCTGGTCAGCGCCAGGACGGTGAGGGAGGGTGAAACCCGCGCTGCAGCAGGGGTATTGGGGAGGGAGGGCACGACGGCTTCCTTATTAACTGTACTGTACGGTACAGTTTTAATTGACAGCGACGCCTTGTCAAGCAAAACTGTACGGGTGAGTTTAAAAAAAGGTTTCAGCCATGCGGATCAAGTGCGAAGCACGTCGCCAGAACATTGTGGAAGTCGCCAGCGAGGTCTTCCGGGAGTTCGGCTTCGAGGCCGCCTCGATGTCCGAAATCGCGACGCGGGTAGGCGGCTCAAAGGCCACGCTGTACAGCTACTTCAGCTCCAAGGAGGAGCTGTTCGTGGCCGTGGTGCGCCAGTTTGCCGAGGCGCACATGCGCGAAATCTTCGCCCTGCTCGATCCTGCTGCGGATCTGGGCAACACGCTGCAGGTTTTCGGTGAACGCTTCCTGGGCCGGATCAGCCAGCCGGATATGGTTTGTGCGCACCGCAATCTGTTTGCGGAGGCCGGCAAGAGCAATGTGGGACGTCTGTTCTACGAGCGCGGCCCGCTCGAAGGTTTGCAGATGCTGGCCGACTTCATGCAGCAGGCGATGGCGCTGGGCAAGCTACGCAGTGAAGACAAGATGATTGCTGCCCACCATTTCCTCGGCCTGCTCAAGGCTGAGAGCCTGGAGCGCCTGCTGCTGGGCGTACAGGATGAGATCGAGCCGGCCAGCATTGCGCCGATGGTGGCACGTGCGGTGCAGGTCTTCCTGTGCGGCTATGCGCCGGCCACCGTCTGAGGTGGCCGCCGGCGGATCAGCTTACTTCGGCGCTGCGTCGAGTGCGTAGCGCGGGGAGCGCGGGCCGTACAGGATGCCATTGGGGCGCGCGGCCAGCAGGCGCTGGCTGGTCACACCCGCCACGCGGTGGCCCTGATCGCTGAGGGTGTTGACGATCTGGTCGACCGCCGCCTTGACCAGCATGCCGATCACGCCATTCCCGGAGTTGCCCTGATCCTCGTTGGTGGAGGCCGTGGCTGAGCCGATCCACAGCGTGTCGCCGCTGCGCAGATCGACCAGGCGGCCGCTGCAGGTGACCCGCGTGTCGCTGGAGAAGATCTGGTAGCGCGTGCCGTAGTCGGTGATCTCGATGTACATCACGGTATCCGCGCCGAAGATCTCGTGCAGTTTGGCGGGTGCCACGGCGTGGATTTCGTCGGGCTGGGTCAGGCCGTTCTGGCGGAAGGTTTCATCCACCACGGTGACCGGATAAACGTAGTAGCCAGACTCGGCCAGTGGGTAGCTGACGTAGGACATCACGCTGTTGCTGGCCTTGATGTCCGGTGACTTGTTCACCGGTGGCAGAACCAGAATGGAGCGCGGCTGGGCGCGCCGGAAGGCTGTGTAGTCATAGGCTTGCGGCGAGGTGGCGCAACCGGTGGCGAGCGCAGCCAAGGCCAGCAGCAGGGCGAGCTTCAGGATGCGGATCATGCTTTGCCTCCGGCCAGTTTGCGCAGCAGGAAATCCATATACGCGGCCGATTCCGGGAACAGGGTCTTCTCGGTTTCAAAGGCCTGGCGCGCCAGTTCCGGCTTGCCCTCGTTGATCTGCAGCAGCCCCAGGTGGGCGTAGAAGCCGGGTGGCACGGATTTGTTGGCGGCCTTGGCTTCTTCGATGATCTTCTGCAGGGCGAGGATCTGCTCGGGGTGACTGCTGCCCTCGTTCTTCAGATAGGCATACAGCTGCGGCTGATAGTCCCCCCAGTAGTAGAGTGTGGGCGTGCGGGTGGCACAGCCGCCCGCCAGCAGGGCGGCCAGCAGCAGGCCGCCGAGTGTGGTCTTGATTCGCATCGGAAGCACGTGCCTTTACTGGGCGGGGCGCCAGGCGCCGCTCTCGACGCCGCGCACGAGATTGTTCACCGCTTCGCGGATGGCCAGATCCAGCACCTTGCCGTTGAGGGTCGAGTCGTAGCTGGCGGTGCCGCCGAAGCCGACCACCTCGCGGTTGGACAGGCTGTACTCGCCAGCGCCCTGCACCGAATAGACCACTTCAGAAGTCAGCACGTTGACCACGTTCAGATTCACCTTGGCGTAGGCCACCTGCTCACGGCCACGGCCCAGGATGCCGAAGAGCTGCATATCGCCGACTTCCTTGCGGCCGAACTCGCTGACGTCGCCCGTCACCACGTAATCGGCACCCTTGAGGCTCTGCGTCTGCTTGTTGATATGGGCTTCCTGAGCGATTTCCTTCATGTTGTCGCGATCCAGCACGACGAAGCGGCCAGTCTGCTGCAGATGGGTGATCAGGATGGTCTTGGCCTGGCCGCCGAGGCGGTCGACGTTGTCGGAGAACACGCCGCGCAGATAGCTCGAACGGTTGTCGAACTTGCCGACCGACAGCGGGCTGCGTGCGCCGGCATAGGGCTGGTTGGCGGTTTCGACCTTGGCTACGGCCAGGCTGCGGGAGGATTCGGTAGCGCAGCCGGCCAGCGTGCACAGGGCGGCCAGCAGCAGCGGGAAGAAGGAAAATTTTGTCATATTCGGGTCCTCGACAAGGGGGGCGCCGGCATCGGCAGGCCGCGCGGAGCCCCGCAGCATACCTGATCGCTATGCCAAGCCCGGCATACGGTGCCTGACGGCAAGCTGACCATCGGTGAAGTCCTGCGTAGAGAGGCGAGCGGAAGCTGCTAGAAAGAGGGATCTGCCCCCAAGGAAGTTTTCATGCCCGCCAGCCCGCCTGTCTCCGATCTCGATGAAGACCGCCTGTTGCAGACCCTGCATGAGGAGCAGCGCCGCATCGGCTTGCGCCTGCGTCCGGTCAGCGTCGTTTTCAATGTCGGCTTTGCCTTGCTGTTTGCGATCCTGCAGATCTGGCCGCTCGCCGCCAGCTACCTGGCCGGCAGCCTGTACTACCTGTGGGTGTTCCGGGCAACCAATGCGCCTGGCTACCGGCCTAACCGGCTGGTGCTGTGGATATGGCTGGTGATTTTCGCCCAGGCCTTGCTGGCGGTGCTGTTGCTGGGTCCCGGGGCTGGCTTCCAGCTGTACCTGGTAGGCACCCTGCTGCCGAGTTTTTCCAGCCTGAGCCGGCCGCTCTCGCACAAGCTCTTCCAGGGCGCGGTGATCGTTGCTTTCTTCCTGCTCTGCGACACCTGGCTGGCGAGCGAGACTCCGCTCTACGCGCTGACCCCCAGGCTGACTGCCATCCTGCGCCACTTCAACATTCTCGGCTTCTGCGCCATCCTGGCCTGGATCGCGCACGCCCATGCGCTTTCCGCACATGAGGCCGAGCAGGTGCTGCAGCGGATCGCCAGCAGCGATCCACTCACCGGCCTTTTCAACCGCCGCGCCATCACCGAACTCGCCGAACGCGAGATCGCCCGCAGCCAGCGCACCCACCAGCCGCTGTCGCTGATCCTGTGCGACATCGATCATTTCAAGCGCATCAATGACAGCCACGGTCACGCTGCCGGGGACCATGTGCTGCAGACGGTGGCCAACCTGCTCCAGGCGACCGTACGCGAGTACGACTGCGTGGCTCGCTGGGGCGGCGAGGAGTTCCTGATCCTGTTGCCGGATGCGACGGCAGCAGGGGCCACCGCGATCGCCGAACGCCTGCGTGCAGCAGTTGAGGCGTGTGTGATCAGTTTTGAAGACCAGGCGATCCCGGTCACCCTGACCCTCGGCGTGAGCCTTCTGGACCCGCAGGAAAACTGGCATGCCGCCGTCAACCGGGCCGACGAAGCGCTGTATCGCGGCAAGACCGGCGGACGCAATCGCGTCGAAACTGGCGTATAGATGCATCGGTTCCGTGCATAGAAGCCCTGCCTTGACGGACAATGGCGGTTGTTTCGCCATGTTGAACGAGGTTTCCAGATGAAGGCCAAGGGTTTCACCACCGCCATCCTCCACAGTGATCGCGCCGGCGGTATCGAGCATGGCTCACTGCACAAGCCGGTGCACAACTCGATCACTTTCGAGCATGCCAGCGCCGCCGATATTGCCGCCGTGTTCCAGGGCAAGCAGGCCGGCTTCACTTACGGTCGTCAGATCAACCCGACCGTGGTGGCGTTGGAGAAGAAACTCAGCCTGATGGAAGACGGGCTCGCCACCTGTTGCTTCGCCACCGGCATGGCGGCCATCAGCGCCACCTTCCTGGCGCTGCTGAAGGCGGGAGATCATCTGGTGTCGAGCGCATTCCTGTTCGGCAACACCAACAGTGTCTTCAATACCTTCAAGAACTTTGGCATCGAGGTCACTTTCGTCGATGCCACCGATGCGCAGAATGTTGAGGCCGCACTGCAGCCGAACACCCGCGCAGTCTTTGTTGAGACCATTGCCAACCCCTGTACCCAGATCGCCGATCTGGCCGCCATCGGCCAGCTCTGTACGGCGCGCGGCCTGCTCTACGTGGTCGACAACACCATGACTTCGCCATGGAACTTCCGCCCCAAGGCGGTGGGTGCGCATCTGGTGATCAATTCACTGTCGAAATACATCTGCGGCCATGGCAACGCTTTGGGCGGTTCGGTGACCGAGACCGGCCTGTTCGACTGGAGCCGCTTCCCCAACCTGATCGAAGGCTACAAGACCGGCGCGGCCAGCAACTGGGGCCTCACCCAGATCAAGAAGAAGGGCCTGCGTGACATGGGCGCCACGCTGGCGCCTGAAGCCGCGCACCACATCGCCATCGGCGCCGAAACCCTGCCTCTGCGCCAGCAGCGTGCGGCTGACAACGCCGCCCGGCTCGCCGCCTGGTTTGCCGCGCAACCGGCGATTGCCAGGGTTTTCCATCCGAGCCTGGCGAGTCATCCGCAGCACGCGCGCGCCCGCGAACTGTTCCGCAACTTCGGTGGCCTGATGGCCATCGAGCTGAAGCCGGAAGTGGATTGCTTCAAGTTCCTCGATGCGCTGGAGCTGGCCGTGCTGGCCAGCAATCTGGGTGACAACCGCACGCTGGTGATTCCGGTGGCGCACACCATCTACGCCGAGATGGGGCCGGTGCGCCGTGCCGAGATGGGGATTGCTGACGGTACGGTGCGCATCTCGGTCGGTATCGAGGACGCCGACGATCTCATTGCCGACTTCGAGCAGGCGCTGGCCAAGGCCGGTTGATTGTCCGCGCGGGCCGGTTCCGGCCGGACCGCAGCGCAATCTGTGTCTGACAGCGTGCGGCGAGGGGGCCTGCTGGTTTCGGTTGCCGCCCCCGTGCTTGGCCGGCGAGGGCTTCAGGCAGGCATGCTGCAGGGGGCGGGCGGAGGCGTTGGCCGGCAATGCGCTTTGTGCTCCGTTTCCGCAAACACTTCCTGGGCGGCGAACAGGCCATTCAACGCAGCCGGAAAGCCGGCGTAGACGCTCATCATCATGATGGTCTCAATGATCTGCTCGCGGCTGCAGCCGACATTGAGTGCCGCGTGGATATGCACCTTGAGTTGCGGTTTTGCATTGCCGAGCGCCGTCAGGGCTGCGACTACACCTATCTCGCGAGACTTCAGATCGAGGCCGGGGCGGCTGTAGATATCGCCAAAGGCAAAGGACACCAGCAGGCGGGCGAAATCCGGCGCGATGTCCTGAAGTGCGGCGATCACCTTCTCGCCGGCCTGACCATCAACTTCGGCGAGTTTTGCGAGGCCGTTCTGGAAGCGGGTTTCTTCGTGATTCAGCATGTTTGATCTCCGTGTTTGCTGCATTCATGGAGATGCGCAGGGCGTCGTGATACCCGTCCACCTTGTCGGCCAGAAACCCTGCCAGAGCCTGCAGGCGGGCGATCTCCTGGCGGACGTGAGCAAGCTGAGCTTCCATCATCGCGCAGCGTTCGGCCTGCGTGCTGCTGCCTTCTCGTCGTAATCCGGCGTAGCGCAGCATTTCGGTGATGGACATGCCGGTTTGACGCAGGCGCATCAGGAAGCGCAGCCAGTCCAGATCTGCTGCCGTGTAGCGTCGTCGCCCGCCGGCATCCCGCGCTACGTTCTGGATCAGGCCGATCCGCTCGTAGTAGCGCAGGGTGTGGGGGCTCAGACCGGTGCTCGCGGCGAGCTGCTGAATGCTGAGTTGCGTATCCATGGCGGCATTCTCGAAGTTTGAGTGCACTCGAAGTCAAGCACGCCGTGGCGTTTGATGACAAGCCTGCCAACTTCAGACCGGTCTATCTGAGATACGAGCGTAGTGCGGCAACGACCTGCTCGACATCCTGCGTGCGTTCTTCGGGCGTGGCGTCCGGGTTGCCCAGATGCTCGCGGATGTGGCCTTCCAGCACCTGATTCATCAGCCCGGCCACCGCACCGCGCACGGCGGCGATCTGCTGCAGCACGGCAGCACAGTCACCACCTTCGTCAAGCGTGGTCTCCAGCGAGCGCAACTGGCCCTGGATGCGGCGCACGCGGGTCAGCAGGGGTTTGCGATCACGGATGGTATGGGCCATGGCAGGTCTCGGGTTTATACTGGGGGGGAGTATATACACCGAGCACAAACAATCATGCAATCGCGCCCTTCCGCTCATCACTGCCTGCAAGCTGGCCAGTTCGACGCCGGCAATCCGCTCGCCGAGCGCAAGACGCGCTGGGCCGTGATCCTCACTGTGCTGATGATGGTCGCTGAGATCTTTGGCGGCTGGTATTTCAATTCAATGGCGCTGCTGGCGGATGGCTGGCACATGAGCTCGCATGCGCTGGCCCTGGGGCTGTCGCTACTGGCGTATGCGCTGGCCCGGCGCTACGCGGCTGATGCGCGTTTCAGCTTCGGAGCCTGGAAGTTCGAAGTGCTCGGTGGTTACACCAGTGCCCTGTGCCTGATCGGTGTGGCCGGCCTGATGCTGTTTCAGTCGGTGGAGCGCCTGCTTGCACCGCAGGCCATCCATTACGATCAGGCGATCGCGATCGCGCTGCTCGGTCTGCTGATCAATCTGGTCTGTGCCTGGCTGCTGCGGGACGACCATAGCCATCACCACCATGATCACGGCCATGCGCACGACCACGATCACCATCACGACCTGAACCTGCGCGCGGCTTATCTGCATGTGCTGGCCGATGCAGCCACCTCGGTGCTGGCGATCCTGGCCCTGTTTGGTGGCAAGCTGTGGGGCGCTGCCTGGCTGGATCCGGTGATGGGGATTGCCGGTGCTTTGCTGGTGGCGCGCTGGTCGGTTGGCCTGCTGCAGCAGACCGGACGCGTGCTGCTCGATGCGGAGATGGATGTGCCGGTGGTGGAAGAGATCCGTGAAGTGATCGCGGCCAGCCCAGTGCCGGCCACGATCCGCGATCTGCACGTGTGGCGCGTGGGCAAGGGCAGCTATGCCGTCATTCTGAGCCTGAGCGTTGCGGAGCCGGTGAGTGCGGAGTACTTCCGCGCCCAGCTGGCGATCCATGAAGAGCTGGTACATATCACCGTCGAGCTGCTGCCGCCGTCCACCGTGTAATCCGTTTGTCATCCTGCGGTAATCCGCCGGCAGCAGACTGCGGGCCTTTCTACGAGGCCCGAAGTCCATGAAATATTCCCTTGCGGCAGGATCCTGCCTGCTGCTCGCCTGTCTGCTGACCGCTTGCGGTGGTGCCGGCTCCAGCGAGTCAGCCACGCCCTCCTCTTCTTCCAGCGCAACCAGCAGCCTTGCTTCTTCCGCTGCCAGCGTCAGCAGCAGCGCCTCAAGCGCCAGTGCGGCGAGCAGTGCAGGGGCTTCGTCGGCTTCCAGTTACAGCGTGGCCGCGCTGAGCTTTGATCTGGAAACCGAAAACATGGCTGCCGCGAGCGGTGATGTCGATGATCCTGCAATCTGGGTACATGCCACGGATCGCAGCAAGAGCCTGGTGGTGGCCGCAGTCAAGGATGGTGGCCTGAGGGTTTATGACCTGCAAGGCCAGGTGGTGCAGAGCATCGCTGCCAGCATCCTGGTGCATGACACGGCCGGCAAGAGCCGCTTCAACAATGTCGACGTGGTCTATGGCTTCAAGCTGGCCAACGGCACGACGGTTGATCTCGCGGTGGCCAGCGATCGTGGCCAGGATCTGATCCGGGTCTGGAAGATTGATGGCGACAGCGCCGCTCCGCTTACCGACATCACTTCGGCCACGCCTTTGCGCCTGTTCCCGCTGGTGCCGGCGACCGGCAGCGAGGCGGACAGCAGCAAGGATGTGTCGATCAAGGTTTCCAAGCAGAACACGGGGTATGGTCTGACCCACTGGAGCGACAGCGCGAGTGGCAAGCACTATGTGCTGGTGAATCAGCGCAAGCAGGCGCGGGTGCAGCAGTTCGAGCTGGTGGCCGAGGTGGGCGGTACGGTCAACGTGGCAGCCGTGAGCGGACGTGACTGGCGCTTCCCCTATACCTACAAGGGTCAGAGCCTGCTGGAAGCGAGCGACACTGATGCCTCGCGCGACTGGAGTCCGCAGTTTGAAGGCATGGTGGTGGATCAGCGCAACGGCATTCTCTACGCCGGCCAGGAAGACGTGGGCATCTGGCGCATCAATCTGAAGACCGGCGAGAAACTCGACAGCACGGCGCCTTTCTACGAGACCCGCGGCAGCGGCGTGGCGAGCTATGTGGACGGGACCAGCAGCGTCAAACACAGCTTCTTCAACCCGGAGAGCCGCATCTCGCGCGATCTTGAAGGCCTCAGCATCTACTACGGCCCGGACGGCGGTGGCTATCTGATCGCCTCCAGCCAGGGCGGCGCGCATGGCACCGGCGCAACCCTGGCCGATGCGCCGTATGACGACAGCTTCGTGGTTCTCACGCTCGACGGCAGCAAGACGCCGGTCTTCAAGGGCGGCTTCCGCATCAGCAAGGGCGCGGCCGGGCAGGCAGATGGGGTGCAGGAGTGTGATGGCGCGGACGTGATCGCGCTGCAGCTGCCGGGCTATCCCTATGGCGTGTTCATCAGCCAGGACGGCTATAACGACGACCTGGACAATCTGAGCGATGTGACTCACCAGACCAACCTGAAGTACACCTCCTGGGAAAAGATCGCCACCGCGCTCGGGCTGGCCAAATACGACAGCTTCGATCCGCGCAAATTCTGAGCATGTGAGCGCCGGCCCGCTGGCCGGGCGGGCGCTCAGGCGGGTTTCTGAGAGGGCGGCTGGGCGCGTTAAACTCGGGGTTTCCCCTGAATTACCCGCTGCCCGATGTTCGCTTTGCTTCGACGTTTTGGCCTGGATGGCTTCATCCTTGCCCTGCTGGCTTCTGCATTGTTTGCCGCCGTGTGGCCGGAGCTTGGCCGCAGCGGCGGTCTGCTCCATCTGGACTGGTATGCCAGCTGGGGGGTGGCCGTCGTTTTCCTGCTCTACGGTCTGGGCCTGTCGCCAGCGCGGATGCGCGCAGGCTTGCTCAACTGGCGCCTGCACTGCGTGGTGCAGGGCGCTACCTTCATCCTCTTTCCGCTGCTGGGCCTGCTGCTCGATGCCACGCTCGGCAGCCTGTTTGCTGCGCCGCTAGCGCTGGGCCTGTTCTACCTGTGCGCCCTGCCCTCCACCGTGTCGTCATCGGTGACGATGACTTCCATTGCCCATGGCAATGTGCCGGGCGCGATCTTCAATGCCAGCCTCTCCAGCCTGATCGGCGTTTTCATCACGCCCTTGTGGGTGAATGCCTATCTGCAGACCCAGGGCGCTGGCCTGCCGCTCGGGCCGGTGATCGGCAAGATCGTGCTGATGGTAGTTGTGCCCATCGTGCTCGGCCAGTTGCTGCGCCCCCTGCTGCTGCGCCAGCTGGAGCGGGCCGCTCCCGTCACGCGCTGGCTCGATCGCGCCACCATCGTGGCGATCGTGGCCAATTCCTTCGCGGATTCGGTGCATGAGGGCGTGTGGGCGCAGCAAGGCATCCTGACCCTGCTGGCGATCGCAGCCATCGCGGTCGTCCTGTTCTGGGGCGTGATGGGCCTTCTGGCGCTGTTGTGCGACCGGCTCGGTTTTTCGCGTGAGGACCGTATCGCAGCCCAGTTCTGCGGCTCCAAGAAATCGCTTGCGGCCGGGGTGCCGATGGCTGGCATCATGTTCGCCGGCAATCCGGCTTTGGGCCTGATCATTGCACCGATCATGATCTTCCACCTGTTGCAGCTGGTGATGGTCAGTGTGCTGGCGCGGCGCTGGGGCCAGCAGCACAGCGGCTGACTACCTGCGCCTCAGTACGCGCGGCCAGCGTAGCCCATTCCAGCCGAGGCCGCGTCCGCTGGCGAGCTGCACGATGATGCGCAGGCCCAGCCAGCCGGCCAGCGCCATGCCGATCACCAGCAGGCCGTAGGACAGGCGCCAGTCCAGGCCAGCAGTCCACACGCTGAACTCGGACATGCCGCCAATGCTGGCCACCAGATTCAGCGGCAGGAAGATCACGCTGATCAGGGTCAGGTTCTTCAGCAGGGTGTTGACGTTGTTGTTGATGATCGCGCCGCGCGCATCCATCAGGCCCGAGAGCACGCTCGAATAGATCGCAGCCTGGCGCGCGCACTGCTGCATGTCCAGCACCGTGTCATGCAGCATCTCGGCTTGTAGCGGCGTCAGTTCAAGGCGATGGGTGGAGCTGCGCAGCTTGGCGAGTACCGCCGCATTGGCCTCGATGCCGTCCACGTAGTAGATCAGGCTCTCGGAGAGGGCCAGCATCTGCAGGTAGTAGCGGTTTTCCATCGAGACGCTGATCTTGCTGCCCAGCTCGGCGTTGATCTGCTTGATGACTTTCAGGTGGCCCAGATAGTGGTGCACCGTGTGCAGCAGCAGCTTGAGCAGGAAATCGCTGAGGCTGTGGATGCCGCGGAATTCGCGCTCCGAAAAGTCCGGCTCCCCTTCGGCGGTGACCAGCACCACCGCATCGGGGCGTACGAAGATGCCCACCGAGGCCACGTCGAAGCGCAGCTGGGCGCCGATCGAAACGTTCTTGGGGCGCTTCCAGATGATGTTGGCGGCGCCATGCGCACCGAACTCGACACGTGGGATCTCTTCCGGGTCCAGTGCGGCGTCGAGATCGTAATCATCGAGCCCGAGCGTGCTGCGCAACTCCTCGCGCTCGGCGCGATCGGGCGCGGCGTAGACACGGATCGGTGCTGCGGCCGGATCGCCCTCGGCGTGCTGGATGGTGCCGGCCTGCAGGTTGAAGCAACGTTTCATGGCGGGGCCCGGGAATGGATCTGCCCGAGTATAGGGGCTGGCGTTGCGGCGGCGATGCCGTTCAGAAGCCGGCGGTGATGCCTGTGAACACGATGGTGTCGAGATTGGTTGCGTCGCCGCGAACCTTCTCGCGGTATTTCTGCAGCATCGCGACCTGCAGGCCCAGCGTCGAATTGATCCGCGTCGACAGGGCGCCCTGCATGGCGAAACGGGTGCCGCCGCTGACTGAGTCCGGATACACCACCAGGCGATGGGTGAAGCGCGAGTGCTCGGAAATGTCGTAGCGCAGCTCGGAGCCGAGCAGGCCTTCGATGCCGCGCGAGGCCTCCTCGCCACGATAACGCTCTTCACTGTAGGCAATACCGGTGTAGGCGTTGAAGCTCAGGGTGTCCGAGGCAAAGAGATGCGAGCCGAGGCCACCGCCTGCGCTGCCGCGCGACTGGAGCTCCTGCACGCCATCGCGTTCGGCACCTAGCGCCAGGTAGCCGAACATGTCCTGACCGAAGCTGCGTTCGCTGCGGAAATCAGCGTTGATATTGTCGGTATCGCGTTCGCCGTTCTCGGTACCGCGTACCGCGATCACGTTGGCGAGCAGGCGGCGGTTGGCGGTTGTCCGCACCGCGTCGAGGGTCATCGAACCCTGGCTGGAGTTCGTGGAGCCTTGCTGCAGGGTGATGCCGAGACCGAAGGAGCCGTTCCACTTGTCCGAAGGCGCATCGATTTCAGGCGCTCGGGCAAGGTTGTTGAAGAGTGGGTCCTTCACCTGCGATGGCAGGGGTGGTGGTGGCGCGGGGGTGGGCGACTCGGCTTCTTCAGGGGCTTGGGCGAGGACACCGGTGCTGGCCAGCAGGCACAGCAGGGGCAGGATGTTGCGGTACAGCGGGCTGGACATGGATCGTTCGGGAGAGTTGAAGCTGGTGTGAGTGTGCGTCGTGGCAGGAGTTCCGTGCCGGAATGAAAAAGGCCTGCTTGCGCAGGCCTTGGGCCGGACGACGTAGGCGCCGGTTCAGCTGGCAGCCTTGCGGGTGCGGGTTGTCTTGGTCGCTGCCGGTTTCTTGGCGACCTTGGCCTTGGCTGCGGGGGCCGCTGCAGTTGCCTCTTCGCCCTCGGTTGCCGCGACGGCCTTGGCAGCACCTGCCTTGGGGGCCTTGGGGGCACGCGGTTCGAACTCGAAGCCGACCTTGCCGGCCTTGGCATCCCACACCAGCATGGCCGAGAACTTGCGATGCGTGCGTGAAGACACGAAGAGCCGCAGCAGATCCGTCTTGCCGGTGGTGAGCAGCTTCTGCATCTGCTCGATTTCGATCGGCTGCTGCAGGATTACCTTGCCGGAGCGGAAGTCGCAGCTCTTTTCGGGGCCAACAGCCTTCTCGCAGACATAGGTGGTGCCGTGTTCATACACGCCACTGGCGCACTTGGGGCAGCTGCCGAGGCTGGTCTGGGCCGAGAAGTCCGGCGCTTCGGCGGCTTCACCGTCACGTGGCTGACCGAAGTCGAACTCGGGCAGTTTGTCGTCATTGAGGCGGATCTCGGCGTTGAAAGCACGCCCCATCTTGTTGCGGAAGCCCAGCAGCGGGCCGACGCGGCCGGTGGTGAGCAAGGTTTCGATCTCGTGCGGTTCGAACTGGCGACCAGCGACGATCTTCCACAGCGAGTAGTCGCAATCCGAGCACTGGAATTTCTTGTAGTTCTCGCGGATCAGGCCGCCGCATTTGGGGCAAGGGGCTTCGAGAATGCCGAAATCGCCGGGGATGGTGTCCGAATCGTAGGTCTTGGCACGCTCGACGATCTCGCGCGTCATGGCCTCGATGTGGCCCATGAATTCGGCACGCGTGAGCAGGCCCTTTTCCATCTGCGCCAGCTTGTATTCCCACTCGCCGGTCAGCTCGGCGGAAGACAGCTCGGTGATGCCCAGCCCCTTGAGCAGAGTGATCAGCGAGAAGGCCTTGGCGGTCGGGATGAGCTCACGGCCTTCACGCAGCATGTAGGTTTCGGCGATCAGGTTCTCGATGATCTGGGCGCGGGTGGCCGGCGTACCGAGGCCACGGCCGCCCATGGCAGCGCGCAACTCTTCATCGTCGACCAGTTTGCCGGCGCCTTCCATGGCGGAGAGCAGGGTGGCTTCGTTGTAGCGTGCGGGCGGCTTGGTGACGCTGGCCTTGACGTGAATTTCTTCGGTTGTCGAGCCCTCGCCAGCCTGTACCGGCACCAGCGAGCCGGTTGCCTCTTCGCCCTCGATCGCGGCTTCCTTGCCATAGATGGCCAGCCAGCCAGCGTTCACGAGAACCTTGCCCTCGGTCTTGAAGGCCTCGTTCTCGACGCGGGTGATGCGGGTGGTGATCTGGTATTCAGCGGCCGGGAAGAATACGGCGAGGAAACGCTTGGTGACCAGGTCGTAGATCTTGTACTCGGCTTCGCTCAGGCTCTTCGGCGCGGTACCGGTCGGCACGATGGCAAAGTGGTCCGAGATCTTGGCATTGTTGAAGATGCGCTTGTTCGGCTTGACCCAGCCACGCTTGATGATCTGGGTGGCGAAGCCGACGTACTCGTCCGGCAGCGCGCCGAGGATGCCCGGCACGGTGGCGACGTAATCTTCCGGCAGGCAGCGTGAGTCGGTTCGCGGGTAGGTCAGCACCTTGTGCTTTTCGTACAGGGCCTGGGCCAGCTGCAGGGTGGTGCGGGCTGAGAAGCCGAAGCGGCCGTTGGCCTCGCGCTGCAGGGAGGTGAGATCGAAGAGCAGCGGCGAGAGCTGGGTCGAGGGCTTGGACTCTTCCTCGACCTTGCCTGGCTTGCCGGCGCATTTGGTGCGGATGGCGTCGGCCTTGGCCTTGTCCCAGATGCGCGGCGCAGTGGCGTGCTCGTCATCCTCTGGCTTCTTGAAGTTCTCGTCGAACCAGCGGCCGGCATATTCGCCAGCGGAGACGCCGAAAGTGGCTTCGACTTCCCAGTAATCACGCGACTTGAAGGCGCGAATGCGTTCTTCGCGTTCGACCACGATGGCCAGCGTCGGCGTCTGCACCCGGCCCACGGTGGTCAGATGGAAGCCGCCGCTCTTGGAGTTGAAGGCGGTCATGGCGCGGGTGCCATTGATGCCGATCAGCCAGTCACTCTCGGCGCGGCACATTGCTGCTTCGCGCAAGCCACTCATCTCGTTGGCCGTGCGCAGGCGCTGGAAGCCGTCGCGGATGGCCTGCGCGGTCATGCTCTGCAGCCACAGACGCTGCACCGGCTTTGCGGTGCCGGCATGCTGGGCCACATAGGTAAAGATCAGCTCACCTTCGCGCCCCGCGTCACAGGCGTTGATCAGGCCGCTCACGTCCTTGCGCTTGATCAGCTTGGTCAGGAGGCGCAGGCGTTCAGCACTCTTCTCGATCGGATTCAGCGCGAAGTGCGGCGGGATCATGGGCAGGTGGGTGAAGCTCCACTTGCCGCGCTTGACCTCGAATTCCTCTGGCACAGCCAGCTCAAGCAGGTGGCCGACGGCCGAGGACAATACGTAGTCATCGCTCTCGAAATAGTCGCCCTGGCGGGTAAAGCCGCCCAGCGCCCGGGCAATATCCTGAGCAACAGAGGGTTTTTCGGCGATGATGAGTTGTTTGGTCATGGTGGCCTGGACAGGCAAAAAAACGCGGCTGTAAAGCCGCGGTTGTTGAAACTGCTCTGGATGATAGAAGTGCTGCGCCCGGCGGCGCAAGTTTTCCCGCTGAAAGCAGGCTCTTGGCTTTCAGTGCACGGCTACCGTGGTTTGCCAATCGTCCTCGACGGTTTCGACTTCGTCGGTGAGCAGTTCATCGAGAATCAGAGCGTCGACACTGGCACGCTCCTGCCACAGCACCATCAGCACGATGACCTTGAACTGGGACAGGCCGATCTCTGTCTCAGGCAGCGCCATGGCCCGTTCAATGGCCATTTCGCGCCTGCGCATATCGAGCACGCCAGCACTTTCAAGGAAACTCATGAAGCCGCGGCTGGCGACGTCCAGGCGTGCGCTTTCCGCTTCGGTGAAGATGCGCATCGAACCGCTGGCCGGTTTGGGTGCCGCCTGACTGGCAACCAGACGCAGGCCGCTGAGCCATTCGACCGCTTCGGCGATGTCGCCTTCTTCAAAACCGACGGCAGTGAGTTTGCGGGTCAGTTGCTCCGGCTCTTCCGGGCAGGCATCCGCGTAGCCATAGGTCTCGAACAGATAAACCAGAATGTCGATCATGGCAGCTCCTGCTTGTGTGCCGCCACACGGCGCGGCACTAGGTGATTCTTTGGAACCGGCCCCCGGCCAGGCGCGCAATGCGTCCGTCGAGTTCCAGTGTGGTCAGGATGGCGAAGAGCGCATCCGGCGTCAAGCCCGCCCGAGTGCCCAGTGTGTCTGGATCGACCGGATCAAAGCCCATCTGACCGAGCAAGCCGAGCTCCTCCGCGTCAGCGCTTGCCTGGGATACTACCGGGGCGATGTGGGCGTTGTGGGCCCAGTCGAGTTCTTCGAGCACATCCTGGGCGCTTTCGACCAGCTTGGCGCCCTGCTTGATCAGGCGATGGCAGCCACGCGCCTGCGGTGAATGGATCGAGCCGGGAATCGCAAACACATCACGCCCCTGTTCGATCGCTGTGCGGGCGGTGATCAGCGAACCGGAATCCACCGCCGCTTCCACCACCAGCACACCGCGCGCGAGGCCAGAAATGATGCGGTTGCGGCGCGGGAAGTTGTAGGGTGTCGGTGGCGTGCCGAGCGGGAATTCCGAAATCACCAGGCCATTCTCGGCAATGCGCCGGGCAAGCGCGGCATTGCGTGCCGGGTAGATCCGGTCGGCTCCGGTGCCGATCACCGCGATGGTGCTGCCGGCGGCTTTCAGCGCGCCGCGATGGGCTGCCGCATCGACCCCCAGCGCAAGGCCGCTGATCACGGTAAGGTTGGCGGCCGCAAAGGCTTCCGCGAAGGCCTCAGCATTGGCTTCACCCTGCGGTGTGGCAGCACGTGCGCCAACCATGGCAATGGCCGGCTGCTGCAGCAATTCGACGCGTCCCTTGGCGTAGAGCAGGCTGGGCGGGTCGGCGATCTGCAGCAGCGCCTGGGGATAGGCGGCGTCGCCAAGAGTCAGGATTGCATTGCCGGGCTCATTGGCCCAGGCCAGTGCGGTTTCGACCAGGGCGCTGTTGTCGTGAGTACGGAGGGCGGTGGCAAGCTTTTCACCGATCACCTGCGCCAAAGAAAACTGCCCGGCGGCAAAGATCCGCTCGGGCAGTCCGAAGGTGGCTAGCAGCTCGCGCTGCCGTTCCGGGCCAATGCCTGGAATCAGGCACAGGCGCAGCCAGTGGCGCAGGTCGCTGGCGCTCAACGCGTCAGGGCGCGCTGACCTTGTCGCCGACCTTGACCGGGCCGGTAGCGTCCATTACCAGGGCGTAGGAAAGCCGATTGAAGGTGCGGAACACATAGGCAAGGCCGACGCGGGAGTCCGGCAGATTGACCTTCTGCGAGCTGCGCAGGCTTTCCAGGTAGGTAACCGTTCCATTCACTCGCGTCAGTGCAACCAGATGGCCAGGCTCCATGCCTTGATCACGGCCGGCAGCGATGGCGATGACCGAACCACGGCCAGCATCCCTTACACCGTCGTAAATGGAGGCCACGGAAGTCTGCAGAGAGGCTGCCGGCGGGTGCGGCGGTGCTGCCATCAGGCTGGTCTTCGACGAGGGCTCCAGGCGGTTGCCGGCAATCACTTCACTGACCGACTCGGTCAGCGCCAGTTCAGCGACCTTGCCGTTGGCTTCAGGCTGCACCACACGGGCCTTGGCGACCAGTTTGGCTTCATGGCCCAGCACGGCCCCCGAGTACGGGTCCTTGATCGGCTGGGCGCGGCGATAAATGTCCCATGCGTCGATGCCGGGCGTGAGGTTGCGGGCGTAAGTGGTGTCACCACGTGCACCGACAATCACACGGCTTTCCTGGTTGGCGACGATGGTCGGCAGCGCGGGATTGTCACCATACTCATCGACCAGCGGTTCGACTAGGAAGGCACGGATGGCTTCCAGCGGGATGCTGGCGATCGGGGAAAGAGCGTCTTTGGAATAGACCTGCGGTGACAGGCGGTCACCCCCGGTCACCTGACCATCGACTGACTTGCCGATCGAGAGAGTGCCGTTGGCACGATCCAGCACCACCACCTGACCCGGATAGATCAGGTGCGGATTGCGGATCTGGTCCTGGTTCATCTTCCAGACTTCCGGCCAGCGCCAAGGCTGCTTGAGGAACATGCCGGAGATACCCCACAGGGTGTCACCCTGTTTGACCGTATAGCTGTCTGGCGCACTATCGGCGATCGGCGAATTGTCGGCAGCACCGGCGTAAGCGGTGGCCATGGCCACGATCAGTGCGAGAAGCGATTTTCTGAGCATTGCGAACCCCGTAAATGGTTGGTCGCGGCGCGGAGTCGTTCCGGAAACGCTAAACTCCTCGCCTTGTTAGGCGTGCAGGCTGCTTTGCAGCCGGCCTATTCATTACTTGACCAGACGCTGCAGATATTCAAGTTTTGCGTTAGATTCTGCATGTAGCTCACTCATCCAGCAAGGGTTTTTCAGACAAATGGCGCTGCTGCCCATCCTCCGCTATCCCGATCCCAAACTGCATACCAAGGCCAAACCGGTGGCCGTTGTGGACGAGCGTATCCGCAAGCTGGTGCATGACATGGCCGAGACCATGTACGAGGCGCCGGGCATTGGCCTGGCCGCCACCCAGGTTGATGTGCATGAACGCGTCATCGTCATTGATGTCTCCGAAGACAGAAGTGGCCTGCTGGCCCTGATCAACCCGGAAATTATTGCGCGCGATGGCGAGCAGACCTGCGAAGAAGGTTGTTTGTCGGTGCCTGGCATCTATGACACGGTGACCCGCTCCGAGCATGTGAAGGTACGTGCCCTGAACGAGAAGGGCGAGCGGATCGAGTTCGAGGCTGACGGCTTGCTCGCCGTATGCGTGCAGCACGAGATGGATCATCTGGAGGGCAAGGTCTTTGTTGAATACCTCTCGCCCCTCAAGCAGAACCGTATCAAAACCAAGCTTGCCAAGAAGGCACGCATTACGGCGTGATGCCTTGATGCCTGCGGTGGCGTGTTCCCGGGCGGCTTTTGCCGCCCGCTTGCTTTAAGCCCTTACTCAAAAATGAAAATCGCTTTCGCCGGAACTCCGGAATTCGCTGCCGTCGCCCTGCGCGCCATTCTCGCCGCCGGCTTCGAGGTGCCGCTGGTGCTGACCCAGCCCGACCGACCCGCCGGGCGCGGCATGCAGCTGCAACCTTCTGCAGTGAAGCAGGTCGCGCTCGAACATGGCATCGCCGTCGATCAGCCCGAAAAGCTGCGCACGTCCGAGCAGCAGGCTGCGCTCGCTGCCTGTGGCGCCGACGTGCTGGTGGTCGCCGCCTACGGCCTGATCCTGCCGCAGGCGGTGCTGGACCTGCCGCGCCTCGGTTGCCTGAACATCCACGGCTCGCTGCTGCCGCGCTGGCGTGGCGCCGCGCCGATCCACCGCGCCATCGAAGCCGGCGACACGGAGACCGGCATCACCATCATGCAGATGGAAGCCGGGCTGGATACCGGACCGATGTTGCTCAAGCGCGCCGTGCCTATCCTGCCCGCCGACACCACCGCCAGCCTGCACGACACCCTCGCCGCACTGGGCGGCGAAATGATCGTCGAGGCCCTGCGTGCGCTGGCACAAGGCCCGCTACCGGCGACGATCCAGCCTGAAGAAGGCGTGACCTACGCCCACAAGATCGACAAGGCCGAAAGCCAGTTCGATTTCCGCCAGAGCGCCGAAGTACTCGCGCGCAAGCTGCGCGCCTTCGACCCCTTCCCGGGTGGCGCCGCAAATATCGCCGGCACCACGCTGAAACTGTGGGCGGGCGAGGCCACGACAGGCGCGGGCGAACCGGGGACAGTGCTGGCGGCGGATGCGGCCGGCGTCGTCGTCGCCTGCGGCGCAGGCGCGCTGCGTCTGACCGTGCTGCAGAAGCCGGGTAGCAAACGCCTGCCAGCGGGGGATTTTCTGCGCGGTTTTGCGCTGACAGCCGGTGCCCGTTTCGATCTGCCCGCCTGAACCAGGATTGAATCTTTTTTCCTGACCCCCATCTAAACTTCGCGTGCATGAGCACGGTTTATTTCTGGAAGGCAGGTTAAGACAATGTTCAACTGGCTCAAGACTTCGATCCTGATGGCGGGCATCGTGGCCTTGTTCGGCGTAGTCGGCGCGATGATCGGCGGACAGCAGGGCATGATCCTGGCGCTGCTCTTCGGCGGCGCGATGAACGTGTTCTCCTACTGGTTCTCGGACAAGATGGTGCTGCGCATGTACAACGCGCAGGAAGTCGACGAGGCCAGCTCGCCCTACCTCTACAACATGGTCAGGCGGCTCGCCCAGCGCGCCCAGCTGCCGATGCCGCGCGTCTACATCATCGACGAGCATCAGCCCAACGCCTTCGCCACCGGCCGCAACCCGGAGCATGCCGCCGTGGCGGCCACCACCGGCATCCTGCAGATGCTCACCGAACGCGAGCTGCGCGGCGTGATGGCGCACGAGCTGGCGCACGTGAAGCACCGCGACATCCTGATCTCGACGATCTCGGCGACCATGGCCGGCGCGATCTCGGCACTCGCCAATTTCGCGATGTTCTTTGGTGGGCGCGACGAGAACGGCCGCCCGGCCAACCCGATCGCGACCATCGCCGTGGCCCTGCTCGCCCCGCTGGCCGCCAGCCTGATCCAGATGGCGATCTCGCGGGCGCGCGAGTACGAAGCCGATGCGGGCGGCGCTGCTTTCTGCGGCGATCCGGATGCGCTGGCCGACGCGCTGCAGAAGATCGATTACTACGCGCGTGGCATCCCGATGCCGGTGGCGGACGAGCACCCGGCCACGGCGCAGATGATGATCATGAACCCGCTTTCGGGTGGGGGGCTGGCCGGCCTCTTCTCGACCCACCCGCCGACCGAAGAACGCATTCGTCGCCTGCGTGCGATGCGCTGAGGTAGCAGGGCCGCTGTAGGGCGGACTTCAGTCCGCCACCACGTCCCGCGTGCGGCTGAAGCCGCACCTACGAAATCCAAAGCCCGGCCTCGCGCCGGGCTTTATTCATTCGGGCAAGGGCGCGAAGAGTTCGGCGATGTCGGCTTCGCTGAACTTCACTTCGCCTTCCGCGTCGCCGCTCAGCACCGCGGCGGCCAGCGCGGATTTCTTCTCCTGTAGGGCCACGATGCGCTCTTCAATGCTGCCGGCGGCGATTAGCTTGTAGACGAAGACGGACTTGGTCTGGCCGATGCGATGCGCCCGGTCCGTGGCCTGATCCTCGGCCGCCGGATTCCACCAGGGATCGAAGTGGATCACGGTATCCGCCGCCGTGAGGTTGAGCCCCACGCCGCCGGCCTTCAGGCTGATCAGGAACAGCGGCAGCTGCCCGCTCTGGAAGGCTTCAACCGCCTCCTGGCGCTTGCGGGTCTGGCCGGTGAGCTTCACATAGCCGATGGCCGCCTGCTTCAGCTCGGCTTCGATCAGGCTGAGCATGCTGGTGAACTGCGAGAAGAGCAGCACACGGCGGCCTTCCTCGATCAGCTCGGGCAGCATCTCCATCAAGAGATCGAGCTTGGCGCGCTCCTTCACTTTTGTAGCGCTGGGCATGTCCAGCAGACGCGCATCGCAGCACACCTGGCGCAGCTTGAGCAGCGCGTCGAGAATCACGATCTGGCTGCGCTTGAAGCCCTTGTCGGCGACCACCGCGCGCACCTTCTCGTCCATCGCCGCGCGCACGGTCTCGTAGAGATCGCGCTGGCTGCCGGCCAGTTCCACCGTGCGCAGCACGATGTTTTTCGGCGGCAGTTCGCTGGCCACGTCTTCCTTGCGGCGCCTCAGGATGAAGGGCTTCACGCGGCGTGAGAGCAGCTCGCGGCGCAGGCTGTCTCCATTCTTTTCAATCGGCGTGCGCCAGCGGCGGGTGAAATCGCGGTTGTCGCCGAGAAAACCCGGCAGCAGGAAATCGAACTGGCTCCACAGCTCGCCGAGGTGGTTCTCCATCGGCGTGCCGGTGAGGCACAGGCGGTGCCGCGCATCGAGCTCGCGCACCACGGCAGCGGCCTTGCTGGCGGCATTCTTTACCGTCTGCGCTTCGTCGAGGATCAGCATGTGCCAGGGCTGGGCCTGCAAGTGCTCAGCATCGCGCCAAACCAGCGGATAGGTGGTCAGCACCACATCATGCTGGCCAATCGCCGAAAAATCGCGCTGCGGGCCGTGCAGGGCCAGCACCCGCAAGGCCGGGGCGATGTGCGCAGCTTCGCGCTGCCAGTTGAAGACCAGCGAGGTCGGCAGCACCACCAGCGCCGGGCGGTCGAGGCGACCGGCCTGCTTTTCGGTGAGCAGATGGGCGAGGGTCTGGGCGGTCTTGCCGAGGCCCATGTCATCGGCAAGGATGCCGGCCAGATCGAGCGCACGCAGCTGCTGCAGCCAGGCCAGACCTTCGAGCTGATAGGGGCGCAGGCTCACGCCCAGCCCGGCCGGGGCGGCCAGCGCCGGCGGGCGGGCCAGCTCGTGCAGGCGCTGGCGGGCGGCCTGCAGGGCCCGCAGGCCATCCTGCGAACGGGGTGGCGGAATCTCGCTGAGCCGGGCGGCGTCCAGCGGCGAGAGGCGCAGGCGGGCGCTGCCGTCGAAGAGATCGAGGAAGGCGCGCAGCACCGGGCGGACGCGCGCCACCGGCAGGCTCACGCGCTGACCTTCGTCGAGCGTGAGTTGCAGGCGGGCGTCGTCGGCCAGCTTGTCCAGCCCGCCGGCACGGCTCACCGCCGGATGCTCCAGCAGCCCAGCCAACAGCGGCGCAAGCTCGACGCGCCGTCCTTCCAGCTCGAAGCCCAGGCTCACCTCCAGCCAGCCGTTTTCGCCGGGCTCGATGTCGCTGAAGAAATCATCGATTTCAACGATGTGATGGCGGAAGTCCTCCGTCAGCTCTAGCGTCCAGCCGGCCGTGTGCAGGGCCGGGGCGAGCTTGCCGACCCAGTACTGCCAGTCTTCTGCCGCTGCGAGGCTGAAGAGATTCTTCTCGGTGGGAACCGACCAATACTGGAACAGGCCGCGCGGGATTTCTTCAAAGCCGAGACGGGTGAGCACTTCCAGCGCGCGCTGCTCGGCGGCAGTGTCGCGCACGAGGCGCACGGTTTCACTGCCTTGCACGCGGAATTCGCGCGTGTCATCCAGCGCCACCTCGATGCCAGCGTAGTCGAAGCTAGGCTGGGCGAAATCCAGCCAGTCACGGAACAGCGGTGGGTGCTGACGCCAGCGTCTGCTGGTGTCCACCGTGCGGCTGTAGAGGCGCAGACGTGGCCGTGGTGCCACCCGCACTTCGCGTAACTCGGTGGCGCGGCCTTGAGGGAGCGGCAGTTCCGGCGCGAACTCGGCCAGCTCGCGCGCGACGACGGCGGCATCCACCGGGCGCAGGGGCGGTGCGCCGAGCAGGCGGCTGGCTTGGCGCGGCGGCAGGCCCAGTTCCAGCGGGCCTGCACAGCGCCCCTTTTCATCCAGATACCAGGGTGGTTCGGTTGGCAGCAGGCGCAGGCCAGCAAGCCCTTCGATGGCAGGATGCAGGCAGCCGTCTTCACGCATCTGCCAGCCCAGCCGTGCGCTGCGTGCCGGGCCCGGCTGCAGGACGCCGTGCTGCAGGCTGCTGAAATGGCAGCGACCCGTAGCCAGCAGGCGCGGCAGCAATTCTTCGACCTTGCAGCCATCAAGGCGCAGGCGCAGGTAATAGCCATCACGATCGCGCGTCAGCCACAGCGCCCGCAGGATGGCGATGTCATTGTCGTCAACGAAAGCCGGCGGCTGGATCAGGGCGCGCTCGATATTGCTCCACTCGGCCGGGCGCTCCGGAAAGCCGCCATCCAGCGCCGGGCGGATCTTGTACAGGCGCACGGAGAGCAGGCGTTCGTCCGGCGAAGCTTCAAGCAGGTAGAAGAGTTGCTCGCGGCTGCGCGTGGCCTCGCGCTTGGCCGGCGCCTCCACTTCCTCGCGGAAGTCGCGCAACCAAGCCAGCACGGCCGGGTCCGGCAGAGCCTTCTTCTCGCCACGCTGCTCGATGGCGGCCAGCAGAGCGGCGGCGCAATGCTTGCAGGCGCTGCCCACCGGGCAGGTGCAGGACGCATTGATCTGCATGCCGCGCTTGGCCGGATGGAACACGACGCGCACGGTGTAGGGCCGCCGCTCGGTGCCCTGCACCAGCGCACTGACCTCGAAGTCGCTGACATGCAGCTGGCTGACCGCTGGCAGATAAGCCTCACCCTTGGCCATCCCGGCCGGGCCGAGGGCGCGCAGGATGTCATCGCGGGTGAAGTGGCGGGCAGGAGCGCTAGCGTGCATGAAGCAGAATTCGCGGGCAAAGGAGCCAGTTTAGGGCCTGTTCACAATTACCGCGCCAGTCACGCTCATGTGTTGCGGGATGCAGCGCAAGGCGGGGCGACGAAACAAGGGTGGCCCCCTCGTGAGGAGCACCAACGTGGCGATGCGCCCGCATCACATGAGCCCTGTGGGTTGGCCGGTTCAGCCGCGCCCACTGCGTTGCACTCGTTGCCAAGGGGACCACCCTTGGCTGCCTCGTGCGCCTTGTTGGCACGCCTGAACCGGCCAACGTGATCTGGCGGGGTAAATGTGAACAGGCCCTAGCCCGGACAGCCGATGATCCAGCCTTCAAGCGGATCGACGTCGGCCGGCAGCCCGAAGCCGGCTTCACGCAACTGCCAGGCCCGCGCCGCCTGCAGCAGGGCCAGCACAGCGTCGAGGCTGTCGCCGCTGGCGTCATCAAGCAGCTGCCCGGTGAGCGCCGGACTCAGCTTCAGCGTCAGCTCGGCTGCGCCTGTGTTCAGGCACATGATGATTTTCTCCCGTTCCGCGCGGCGCTCGGGCGTCTGTCTGGCGCGCTCGTCGCTCTTGTAGGAGGCCTGGGTGAAGCGGCGCGCCAGCAGGGCCGGATAGGCTTCCAGCGCGAGGCGCTGCGGGTCGCCGGCGTGCAGGCCGGGAAGACTCAGGCCGGCGGCGAGCAGGCGTGGCGCGCCCTCGAAGAACATCAGGCCGACCGGCGGATTGACCAGCTTCATCGGGCTGTGCGAGCGCGCCGGTCCGTCACAGGCGCGGTGCAGGTAGCGGCTGCCCATCGGCCGACGCTCGCGCACGCCATCGAGCGCAGCCTTGAAGGCCGGCTTGCTGAGCGTGTGAATGTGCCGGATCAGCCCGGCCCAGTTCTGTGGCCAATCAAGTTGCACGACGAGCGCGCGCGGCAGGCCAAAGGGAAAATCGAAACCGCCAACCCAGGGGCCGGGGCGCTGCAGCACCGCTTCGAAGCGGGCCCAGTCCGCACAGCGCTCCATGTCCGCCACCGCCAGGGTATTTCCGCGCAGCCATCCGCTGGCTACGGTGATCGGCTTGCGCCGGCTGGGAGCGGAGGTGAAGTCCACGCCCAGCAGCAAGGGCGCGTTCATCTCCACTCGCCGCGCAGCTGGGCGATGCGCGCGCGCAGCTCGACCGGCTTGAGCCCTTCCGGCGCTAGTGCTTCGCCGACGACCAACTCCACCCGGTTGCGCAGGCCGCGCGGGAAGAGCTTGCTCATGGCACTGCCGTAGGCGCGCGAGAAATAGCCGCCCCACAGGCCGCGCAGGGCCATTGGAACGACCGGCACCGGGTTGCGGCGCAGGATCTTGTTGAGGCCGCCCTTGAAGGGGCCGATTTCGCCGTCGCGGGTGATCGTGCCTTCGGGGAAGATGAAGATCAGCTCGCCGGCGTCCAGCGCGCGGGCAATTTCTTCATAGGCGCGCTGCACCGATTCGCGGTCCTCCTGCGCGCTGGCCACCGGAATGCAGCGGCTGGCGCGGAACAGCCAGCGCACCAAGGGCGTGCGGTTGATCTGGTGATCGATCACGAAGCGCGGCTGGCGCGGCAGCACGCCCATCAGGATTACCGCATCGGCGAAGCTCACGTGGTTGCACACCGCGAGCGCCGGGCCGCTGGCCGGCACATTGGCGAGGCCGCTGGGGGCTACGCGGTAGATGCTGTGGGTCAGCGACCACGCGATGCAGCGCAGATAGAACTCGGGCACGGCGCGGTAGATCAAGCCGGCCACCAGCAGATTCAGCAGCGCGCATACCAGAAACAATTGCGGGATCGTGAGCCCGGCGGCAAGCAGCCCGGCCGTGATGCCGGCCGAGGCCACCATGAAAGCGGCATTCAGGATGTTGTTGGCGGCGATGATGCGCGAGCGTTCGGCCACATTCGAGCGGCTCTGCATCAGCGCATACAGCGGTACGGTAAAAAAGCCGCCACCGATGCCGATCATCACCATGTCGAGGAGGATGCGCCAGCTGGCTGGCTTGGCCAGGAAGCCCGCCAGAGTGACCGGTGCAGGCGTACCGGTGGGGCTGGCCAGCCACAGGTCGAAGGCAAACAGGCTGATGCACAGCGTGCCGAGCGGCACCAGGCCCAGCTCCACATGCTTGCCCGACAGGCGCTCGCACAGGAAGGAGCCCGTCGCGATGCCGACGATGAAGGTACCCAGCAAGGTGGTAACCATCAGCTCATCGCCGCCCAGCACACCCTGCACATAAGGGGCGAACTCGGTCAGCAGTAGGGCGCCGAAGAACCAGAACCACGAGATGCCCAGTAGCGCCATGAACACCGTCTTGTTGCGCGCGGCGAGCTTCAGGTTGCGCCAGGTTTCGGCGATGAAGTTGTGGCTCACCTTGAGCTCTGGCGCGGGTGAAGGCGCCGGCGGAATGCGCCGGCTGGCGGCATAGCCCAGTCCCGCCACGATCACCGTGAGCACGCCGCAGAGGTCCGCTCCGATCTGCGGAATGGCCATCAGCAGGCCGGAGAGCACGCTGCCGGCAAGGATCGCCACGAAGGTGCCGCTCTCCACCCAGGCATTGCCGGCGACCAGTTCGTCCGGATGCAGGTGCTGCGGCAGGATCGAATACTTGAGCGGGCCGAAGAAGGTGGAGTGCAAGCCCATCATGAACAGGGCGAAGAGCAGTAGCTCCACATGGCGGGTGAAGAAACCCACGCTGGCGACCACTGCGATACCGATCTCCACCGCCTTGATGATGCGGATCAGGCGGCTCTTGTCGTACTTGTCCGCCAGCTGGCCAGCTAGCGCCGAAAACAGGAAGAAGGGCAGCACGAATAGCCCCGCCGCCAGTTGCACCGCCAGCGCCGGCGCCAGTCCGAGCACCTGGCCGGCCTGGAAGGTGATCAGCAGCAGCAGCGTGTTCTTGAACACGTTGTCATTGAACGCGCCACAGAACTGCGTGAGGAACAGCGGGCCGAATCGACGGGCGCCGAGAAGCTGCAGGGTGGAGCGGGAAGGTTCGATGGACATGCGCAGGGAGCCGGTCAGGATGCCGGGCGAGGATAACGCAGGCCAGGGCTTGCGGCGAGCCTCGCAGCTGGCAGCAGCGCAGTGCCACTGGTCGAGTTTTCGTGAATTAAGTCACGGATTCTGCTTAGGATTCCACGCACATAACAAGCAGTTTCGGGGAGTGAAGCAATGCGTCAGGTCTTTCTGGTCGGAGCGGTGGCCGCTGTCATGCTGGCCGCGTGTGGCGGTGGCGGTGGAAGTGCGGGTAGCAGTGGAGGCGCCTCCGCGTCGTCGGTTTCGGTGCAGGTAAGCAGCGCTGCAACCAGTCAGGGCGCCAGTTCAGCCCGCAGCAGCGCGGTGGCCGTGTCCAGTTCAGTGGCCGGCAGCATCGCCAGCAGCTCATCGGCGGCCACCAGCAGCAAGGCTTCGAGCGCCGCAACGAGCAGTAGTGTTGCCAGCAGTGTCGCATCAAGCAAGGCTGCCAGCAGCATTGCCAGTTCCAGCACGGCGAGCAGTGCCAGCGGAGGTTTGGGCCTCAGCAATGGCTTCAGCGCCTTCTACTCGGACCCGAATTCGCAGGTGCGCAACTGGGTAGCTGCCAATCCCGCTGACTCACGCACCGCCACCATCAACAGTGCGATCGCCCAGCAGGCCTTCGGCAAGTGGTTCGGCGAATGGAGCGGCGATATCGCCACTGCCGTGAGTGGCTATGCCGGCGCAGCGCAGAGCGCCGGCAAGATCCCGCTGCTGATCGCCTACAACATTCCCAGCCGTGATTGCGGCTCTTACAGCGCAGGCGGCTCCAGCGGTGGTGACGCCTACAAGACCTGGATCAGCGCATTTGCTGGGGGCATCGGCAGCAAGCCGGCGATCGTGATCCTTGAGCCGGACGCGCTGATGCAGCTCGACTGCCTGCCCTCGGATGCCGACCGCACGGCGCGCTTGGCCCTGCTCAATTACGCCGTCGACCAGTTTGCCGCCAAGGCTCCGAATGCCTGGGTCTATATCGATGCAGGCCATTCGAACTGGAAGAGTGCGGCGGATACCGCTACCCGCCTGATCAATGCCGGTGTGGCGCGGGTGCGTGGTTTTGCCCTGAACGTGTCCAACTACCGGGCCGATACCGAACTGCAGACCCACGGCGCGGCCGTGATCGCGCAGCTACAGCTCCAGGGCAGTGCTGCCAAGCCTTATGTGATCGACTCTTCGCGCAACGGCAATGGCCCGAACGGCAGCGAATGGTGCGACCCGGCCGGCCGCAAGGTCGGTGCCACCAGTAAGGTGCTGAGCCTCGGTAGCGGCATGGAGATGGCGCTGTGGCTTAAGGCCCCGGGCGAAGCCGATGGCTGCGCGGCCGGCGCTGGTCAGTTCTCACCGGATCTGGCCTACCGACTCGCCACCGGTGGCTGAAACCCTCCAGCCCGGCAGTCGCCGGGCTTTTTTACGCCTGAAAGATGCTTCCCATGAAACGCCTCTTGCTCCTGATCGCCTTGCTGCTGGCTGCCTGCAGCGAGCCCCTGCCCGCCGACAAGGAAATCTACGCCGGTGACTGGGAAGGGCCGGGCATGCAGCTGTCGATCAGCAGTGACGGCCGTTTGTACTACCAGCGCGTGCAGGGCAGCAGCTCACGCACGCTGGAATTGCCGATCCAGCGCTTTGAGGGCGATAACATCGTCGCCGGCCTTGGCCCGGCTGCTGCCACTTTCGTCGTCAGTCAGCGCCCACACCCGGAGCAGGGGGAATGGGTGATGGAGGTGGATGGGGTGCGTCTGGTGCGCCAGGAGTAAGCGCACCGGGCGGCGCAAAACCAGCGCAAGCGGCCCTGCAGCAAGCCCACAAGCGCTTTTCTGCATTTCACTACATCTAGTCGGGTTATTGGTATCTGCTACTAGGTATAGTTGTCATCAGCTTGACTCCAACTAAATACAGCCCCTACACTCCGTCCCGACGGTGTCGGGAAGCCAGCTCGCTGGCGCTGCCCCCGCAACTGTGACCGGCGAGTGTCGGCATGCCACTGGGATGATCCGGGAAGGCTGCCGACAGGCTTTGACCCGGCAGCCAGGAGACCGGCCGTCACACAGATAAAACATCAACTGGAGCGGGGTGTCTCCGGGGCCGATGCGACGCTGCCTGCAGGCCTGCGTTCACCGCCCCCAGCATGCCGTTCCCCATCAAGAGAGAGAGAGCCGGTATGCAACATTCCGCCATCGCGGCCGAGGCCGCCCGCAGCAGCGCGCCCAGCAGCATTTCCAGCAGCGAGTCCGACTTTGCCGCCAGCCAGGCAGGTCTCGAGCTGATCCGTCGCAATGGCGCTGTGGTGCCCTTCCAGGCTGAGAAAATCAGCGTGGCGCTGTCCAAGGCTTTCATCGCCGTTGAGGGTGGGCAAGGAGCCGCTTCGGCGCGCATCCGCGAGCTGGTGAATCAGCTTACGGCGACTGTGGTCGGCGCCCTGACCCGCCGCCTGCCTGGCGGCGGCACGGTGCATATCGAAGATGTGCAGGATCAGGTCGAACTGGCCCTGATGCGCGCCGGCCAGCACGATGTGGCCCGTGCCTATGTGCTCTACCGTGAGAAGCGCTCTTCCGAACGCGCCGCCCAGCAGGCTGCCGTGCCCGCTGCCGCGCCGGCCCGCCTGCATGTGCTGGATGGCGACGAGCGTCGCCCGCTGGATGAGGTTGCCCTGCTTGGCCAGATTCGTGAAGCCTGCGTTGGCCTGGGAGATGTGTCCGCCGAAACCGTGCTCGAACACGCCCTGCACAATCTCTACGACGGCGTACCGGTGGCTTCCGTGCGTCAGTCTCTGGTGCTCGCGGCGCGCACCCTGATCGAACGTGATCCGGATTATTCCAAGCTGGCTGCCCGCCTGCTGCTGCGCAGCGTGAGCATCGAAGTGCTGGGTGAGGAGCTGGGCCAGGTCGCCATGGCTGCGCGCCTGCCGGAAGCTTTCCCGGGCCTGATCCGCGAAGGCGTCAAGGCCGGCCTGCTCGATGCGCGTCTGGCCGAGTACGACCTGCCGCGCCTGGCTGCCGCACTAAAGGCCGACAACGATCTGCGCTTTGACTACCTCGGCCTGCAAACTCTCTACGACCGCTACTTCCTGCACATCGAAGAGCGCCGCATCGAGCTGCCGCAGAGTTTCTTCATGCGCGTGGCGATGGGACTGGCACTGAATGAGATCGACCGCGAAGCGCGCGCCATCGAGTTCTACCAGCTGCTTGCCAGCTTCGATTTCATGAGCAGCACGCCGACCCTCTTCAACAGCGGCACCTGCCACTCGCAGCTCTCCTCCTGCTATCTGACCACGGTAGCTGACGATCTGGACGGCATCTATCAGGCGGTGAAGGAAAATGCCCTGCTTCAGAAGTATGCCGGTGGCCTGGGTAACGACTGGACCCCGGTGCGTTCGCTGGGCAGCCGCATCAAGGGCACCAACGGCAAGAGCCAGGGCGTGATCCCCTTCCTCAAGGTGGTCAATGACACGGCGCTGGCCGTGAATCAGGGCGGCAAGCGCAAAGGCGCGGTGTGCGCCTATCTGGAGACCTGGCACCTCGACATCGAGGAGTTCCTGGAGCTGCGCAAGAACACCGGCGATGAGCGCCGCCGCACGCACGACATGAACACCGCCAACTGGATTCCGGATCTCTTCATGCAGCGCGTGATCGCCGGTGAAGACTGGACCCTGTTCTCGCCTTCCGATGTGCCCGATCTGCACGAGAAGTTCGGCAGCGCCTTCCGCACTGCCTACGAGGCTTACGAAGAGAAGGCCGCACGTGGCGAGCTCAAGCTGCACAAGAAGCTGCCCGCCGTGCAACTGTGGCGCAAGATGCTGACCATGCTGTTCGAGACCGGCCATCCCTGGATCACCTTCAAGGATCCGTGCAACCTGCGCTCGCCGCAGCAGCATGCCGGTGTGGTCCACAGCTCCAACCTGTGCACCGAGATCACCCTCAACACCTCCGACACCGAGACCGCCGTGTGCAACCTCGGCTCGGTGAACCTGCCGGCCCACCTGGTGCAGATCGATGGTGAGTGGCAGCTCGATCAGGCCAAGCTCGCCCGCACCGTCGGCACCGCCATGCGCATGCTCGACAACGTGGTCGACATCAACTTCTACGCCACCCCCAAGGCGCGCACATCCAACCTGCGCCACCGCCCGGTGGGCCTCGGCGTGATGGGCTATGCCGACTGCCTGCACCGCATGGGCCTGCCTTTCGCCTCGAATGAAGCCGTCGAATTTGCCGATCGCTCTATGGAAGCCGTCTGCTATCAGGCCTACTGGGCCTCCAGCGAGCTGGCCCGAGAGCGGGGTGTGTACTCCAGCTACCGTGGCAGTCTGTGGGATCGCGGCATCCTGCCGCACGAGTCGATCGCCCTGCTCGAAGAAGGTCGCGGCGAAGCGGTGGAAGTGGATCGCAGCGCGCGCCTCGATTGGGATGCCCTGCGCAGCCAGATCGGCCGCCACGGCATGCGCAACTCCAATTGCGTTGCCATCGCACCTACCGCCACCATTTCCAACATCATCGGTGTCTCCGCCTGCATCGAGCCGGATTATCAGAACCTCTACGTGAAATCCAACCTCTCCGGTGAATTCACGGTGGTGGGCGAACACCTGGTACGCGATCTGAAAGCCCTGGGCCTGTGGGATGAAGTGATGATCGCCGACCTGAAATATTTCGATGGCTCGCTGGCCCGCATCGATCGTATCCCGGCCGAGCTCAAGGCCCGTTACGCCACCGCTTTCGAGGTGGACGCGGTGTGGCTGATCGAAGCCGCCGCGCGCCGTCAGAAGTGGATCGATCAGGCCCAGTCGCTGAACCTGTACCTGGCTGCGCCCTCGGGCCGCAAGCTCGACGAGATCTACAAGCTGGCCTGGAAGCGTGGCCTGAAGACCACCTACTACCTGCGCACCCTCGGTGCCACCGCCATGGAGAAGACCTCCGCCCCGGTCGAGCAGATCAATGTGCCCGCCGAGCCCAAGTTCTGCTCCATCGACAATCCCGAATGCGAGGCCTGCCAATGAGCTCCCTGAATTTCGAAGACTGGGGCAGCCCCGCGTCCGCCCTCCAGCCCGTGGCGGGCGGCTCCGCACCGGCGCCGCAGGCGGCTGCGCCGGTGCCGCGTGGAGTCACCGGCAACATGCCGCACCCCGCGCTGGCTGCCGTGCGCGCGCAGGACAAACGCATCGTCAACGGTCAGGGCGACATCAACCAGCTCGCCCCGTTCAAGTATCCGTGGGCCTGGGATTTCTTCCTCAACGCCAACAAGAACCACTGGACCCCGCTCGAAATCTCAATGGCTCAGGATGTGCATGATTACCAGCACAAACTCACGCCGGCCGAGCGCCATGTGTTCGAAAACGTGCTGGCCTACCTGACCACCTCGGACATCCTCGCCATGCGCAACATCGGTCTGGCGGTGATGGAAAAGATGAGTGCGCCCGAACTGCAGATCTACCAGGCGCGTCAGGTGTACGAAGAAGCGCTGCACACCTGGACCTACCAGCACTGCATTGAAACCCTGGGCATCGATCAGCAGGAGATCTACAACCGCTACCGCGTGGTGCCCGAGATCAACGCCAAGATCTCGCTGGCCAACCGTCGCCTTGAGCGTGTCATGCGTTCGGACTTCGACCTCGCCGATCGCGACAACCTGCACGAGTTCGCGCTCTCCTACATGTTCTTCGCCGGCATCTTCGAAGGCTGCTGGTTCTACAACGGCTTCACGCCAATCTTCGCCCTGCAGCGCCGCGGCCTCATGAAGGGCGCGGCCGAGCAGCTGCAGTACATCATGCGCGACGAAGTACTGCACTGCGCCTTCGGCATCCGCGTGGTGCGCGAGCTGCTCAAGGAAGAGAACCTCACACTCGATCCGCGCGCCGTGCAGGAGTTGTGGGAAGAAGCTGAAGCCGCTGAGTCAGGCTATGCCGGCTACATCCTGCGCGAGCCCATCCTCGGTTACTCGGCGGATCTGCACCGTGCCCAGTTCCGCTTCATCGCCAACCGCCGCGCGCGTCAGCTGGGCCTCGCCGAACCCTTCCCGGGCGCCGAGAACGTGCTGCCCTGGCTGGACGAACAGGCCAACCTGCGCAAGGAGAAGAACTTCTTCGAGACCCGCGTCACCGAGTACCAGACCGGCGGGGCATTGAGCTGGGATTGAGGTGTGTTGGAGTATGAAATGAAAAGGCCTCGCAGTACGCGAGGCCTTTTTCTTGGAGTCTTTCCAGAGTGAAGCGGCAAGCCTGTATTGCTTCCTGACCCTGCCTCAAATTTATCGACGCTGAGCCTCATGATCAGGCACCTCGCGAATCATCTCGCCTTCGATCACCATGCCATCGGAGTTCTCAGCCGGGCTGCGTTGCGCAAAGGGCTCCTGCTGCACGGGGGACTGGGCTCGCAAGGCACGGCGCAGGGCGCGAGTTTTCCACCAGAAATAGCCCAGAAACACGGCGCCCCCGACCAGCACTACGCCCAGCGCCACCACCGAGAACATCACCATGGCCACGATCGCCACCAGCGTGAACAGCCCTGCCACGATCCGGGTAAAGGGGCCGGCTGGGGTGCGTGGGCGCGAAGAGGGGATACGGATGAAAACGGGTGAAGGCATGACAGGTGATCCTTGTAGCCAGCGAGCCGGCTGGGTGCGGGGAAGACGGAGGTTCAGAGCGCGGATCCGGCAAAAGATTCCCCGGCCGGGCGTGTGTCCGTTTTCCTGATATGGGGGAGAAGAGCCAGGTTTCAATGCCGATCATGCCGAGGAGGGCGCGCGCCGCGACTGACGCCGATGCATGGCCAGGCCTGGGAGCGAGTCTTTCTGGACACACAAAAATTAACTAGACGACCGGTCTATTTGTGCTTTAGGATCCAGGCCATGAACTCCGAACGCCCCGATACCCGTCAGCACATCCTTGCCTGTGGCCAGCAACTCATTGCGGCCAAGGGTTTCGTAGCGGTCGGGCTGGCCGAGATTCTGACGACCGCAAAAGTACCCAAGGGCTCCTTCTATCACTACTTCGCGTCGAAGGAAGCCTTCGGAGTGGCCTTGCTGGAGAGCTACGAGGCCAGCTACCTGAATCGTCTGGCGGCGCTCAACGCACGGCCCGGGCTCAAGGGCGCACAGCGGCTGCTGACTTATTTTGAGCGCTGGGCCGAAACCCAGCGCGGCGACGATGCGGCCGAGTACTGCCTGATCGTGAAGCTCAGTGCCGAGGTGGCCGATCTTTCCGAAGCGATGCGGGCCCGCATGCTGTCTGCCACCGATGCTGTGCTGCGCGAGCTGGCCGGGCATGTCTCTGCTGGCCAGGCAGATGGCTCGATCGGCAATCCGCAGGATGCCGCGGCGCTGGCGCAATGGCTGTATGAAGCCTGGCTCGGCGCATCCTTGCTGGCCAAGCTGCGGCGGGACGACAGTGCCTTTGCCGGCGCCATGGAAAAAACCCGCGAGCTGCTGCAACTGAACTGAAAAGACACGACGCACGCGGCGGGGCAAAGGCCTCGCCGCTTTTTTTGATCCCGAACTAGACGACCGGTCTAGTGCGAAATGCCCGAGGACTTTCCCATGAGCGCACCTGCCTCTCTCAACCGCCGCATCGTGCTGGCTTCCCGCCCTGTCGGCGAGCCCACGGTCGCCAATTTCCGCCTCGAAACCGCGCCCGTACCGCAGCCCGCCCAGGGCCAGGTACTGCTGCGTGCGCTCTACCTTTCGCTGGATCCTTATATGCGTGGCCGTATGAGCGCCGCCAAGTCCTACGCCAAGCCGGTGGGGCTCGGCGATGTGATGGTGGGCGGCACGGTAAGCCGCGTCGAAAACTCGCTGCATCCGGATTTCAAGGCCGGTGACCTGGTGCTGGCCTACACCGGCTGGCAGGACTACTTCCTCTCCGACGGCAGTGGTCTGCACAAGCTCGGTGATCTCGCCCAGCCTTCCCTTGCGCTTGGCGTGCTGGGCATGCCCGGCTTCACCGCCTATATGGGCCTGCTCGATATCGGCCAGCCAAAGGCCGGCGAAACCGTGGTGGTCGCGGCCGCCAGTGGCGCGGTGGGCGCGGTGGTAGGGCAGATCGCCAAAATCCTCGGTTGCCGTGTGGTGGGCATTGCGGGTGGGGCGGAGAAATGCGCCTATGTGACGACAGAGCTCGGTTTCGATGCCTGTCTCGATCACCATGCGGACGACATGGCCGCACAACTTGCCGATGCCTGCCCGGCCGGGATCGACGTGTATTTCGAGAACGTCGGTGGCAAGGTCTTCGATGCCGTGCTGCCCCTGCTCAACACCAAGGCCCGCGTGCCCGTGTGCGGCCTGATCGCCAGCTACAACGCCACCGGCCTGCCGGAGGGGCCGGATCGCCTGCCGCTGCTGGCCAGCACCATTCTCAAGCAGCGCATCTGCATGCAGGGCTTCATCATTTTTGATGACTACGGCCATCGCTATCCGGAGTTCCTGCAGCAGATGGGCGAATGGTTTGCGGCCGGCCGGATCAAGTTCCGCGAAGACGTTGTGCATGGCCTCGAAGCCGCCCCCGAAGCACTCATCGGTCTGCTCAAGGGCCGCAACTTTGGCAAGCTGATCGTCAAGCTGGCCGACTGAACACCTCACCCCCTACACGGAGCAAAGCCATGAAAAACGTCCTCATCGTTCTCACCTCGCATGACCAGCTTGGCAACACCGGCCTCAAGACTGGCTTCTGGCTCGAAGAATTCGCCGCCCCCTACTATGTGTTCAAGGATGCCGGCCTCAACATTACCCTCGCTTCACCTAAGGGCGGCCAACCGCCGCTGGACCCCAAGAGCGACGAGCCAGACTTTCAGACCGAAGCCACCCATCGCTTCCGCGCCGATGCGGCGGCTGTGACTCATCTCGCCAGTACCCTGCGGCTCGCCGATATCCGACTCGCCGATTTCGACGCAGTGTTTTACCCCGGCGGCCACGGCCCGCTCTGGGATCTGGCTGAAGACCCGCACTCCATCGCCCTGATCGAAGCCGCCGTTGCCGCCGGTAAACCGCTGGGCACCGTGTGCCATGCTCCGGGTGTGCTGCGCCATACTAAAAATGCCGATGGCACGCCACTGGTGCAGGGCCGCCGTGTCACTGGGTTCACCAACACTGAAGAAGAGGCCGTGCAGCTCACGAAGGTTGTGCCCTTCCTCGTTGAGGATATGCTCCAGGCCAATGGCGGCCACTACAGCAAGGGGCCGGATTGGGCCCCGTACGCCGTGGTCGATGGCACACTGATCACTGGGCAGAATCCGGCCTCCTCCGAACTGGTCGCCCAGAAAATCCTTTTGGCATTATCCTGAAGCCCTCTGGTTTCATCCCCTCCCCTGAAACATCGAAAGTGAGTCCCCATGTCTGATCTGCTGAAAAAGCTCCAATGGCGCTACGCCACCAAGAAGTTCAACCCGGCGAAGCAGGTGCCGCAAGAGAAGATCGAGCGCATCCTCGAAGCCATTCGCCTCACCGCTACCTCCAGCGGCCTGCAGCCCTATGAAGTGATCGTCGTCAGCAATCCCGAGTTGCGTGCCCAGATCCAGCCGCATGCCTGGAACCAGGCCCAGATCACCGAAGCCTCGCACCTGCTGGTCTTTGCTGCATGGGATAACTACACCAGTGATCGCATCAACATGATGTTCGACCTCGTGAACGACGAGCGCGGCTTCAAAAACGAAGGCTGGGAAAACTATCGCCAGCAAGTGCTTGGCAGCTATGTGCCGCGCGATGCCGAGGTCAACTATCAGCACGCAGCTCGCCAGGCCTATATCGGACTCGGCACTGCGCTGATCGCCGCCGCTGAAGAAGGCGTGGACAGTACCCCGATGGAAGGCTTCGATCCGGTCAAGGTCGATGAAATCCTCGGCCTCAAGGCACGCGGCCTGCGTTCCGTCATCATCCTGCCGCTCGGCTACCGCGCCGACGAGGGCGACTGGCTGCAAAACCTGAAGAAGGTGCGCCGCAGTCGCGACAAGTTCATCATCGAACTCAAGTAAGCCATCTGCCGGGGAGCGCAGCATGCGCTGCCGCTCCCTGCGCCGCTTACCCTTATCCAGGATTCAAGGAAAACCCATGAGCATTTACGTGTTTGCCAGCGTTACCCCCAAAGCCGAGCACCTCGAAGCTGCCGAACAGATCCTGCGTGCCGCCGTCGTGCAATCGCGCAAGGAGCCCGGCTGCCTGCGCTACGACCTGTTCAAGTCCGTGCAGGGGGAGGCATCCTTCCAGTTCTACGAGGCGTATGTGGACCAAGCCGCGCTGGTCGCCCACGCCCAGTCTGCTCACTTCCTCACCCTCAAGGAACAGATCACCCCGCTGCTCGCTCAGCCGCTCACGATCAGCATCACCAGCGCCGTGGATGTAGCCGCCTGATCCAGCCCAAGCTTCCATGCAGACCGCCGCCAGCCTCGCTACCCTCCTCATCGCCCTGCTGCAAAGCTGGATCCTGATCCTGGAGATGTTTCTCTGGACTCACCCGCTCGGCAAGAAAACCTTCCGTCTGAGTGACGAGTTCGCGCAGGCCTCCCGTGTGCTGGCAGCGAATCAGGGGCTCTACAACGGTTTCCTCGCCGCCGGCCTGTTCTGGAGCCTGTGGCTGGGGCCGGAGGGCGTGGCGGTGCGCCTGTTCTTTCTCGGCTGCGTGCTGGTGGCCGGCATTTTCGGCGCCGCCACGGTCGGCAAGAAGATCCTCTTCGTGCAAGGCATTCCCGCCGCGCTGGCCATGGGGCTGGTGTGGCTGGCGGCCTGAGCTGCAGGCAGCGCTTTAGCCCTGAGCAGAGTGCAGACCTCAAAGCCATTCCCCAACCCAATCTGACGAGCCCGACATGATTGATCATCTTGACCACCTCGTTCTCACAAGCACCAATCTGGAAGCCACCATCCGCTTCTACACCGAGCAGCTGGGCATGTGTTACGAGCAGTTCGGCAACGGGCGGCATGCGCTGAAATTCGGCAACCAAAAAATCAATCTGCATGTGCGTGGCAGCGAGTTCGAGCCCAAGGCACATCTGCCTGTGCCGGGCGCGCTCGATCTGTGTTTCATCGCCGCCATCCCGCTGGATGAAGTGATCGCCCGTATTACCGAGGCTGGCGGAACGATCATTGAAGGTCCGGTGCAGCGCACGGGGGCCACCCACAAGCTTCGCTCGATCTACCTGCGCGATCCGGATCTCAACCTGATCGAAATATCAGAGCCCCTAGTGGATTGCTGACAAGGCGTTCTGGCTCGCACACCCGGGCAGCGCAGGGGCGATGCGCACCAAGAAGATCCAGGGAGCATTCAAAACAAGCCCAGATGGGGATAAAGCCACATGATTTCAAGCACTTGAAAATCATGTGTGGCGTACGCAGATAGGGAGGGCAGGCGCTCACGGTGAGGCCTGCTCAACCCTTATATCGCTTACGAGGATATGAAAAATGCGTACCTATGATTTCTCCCCGCTGTACCGTTCCGCCATCGGCTTCGATCGCCTGGCCCAGCTCGCCGAAACCGCGCTGCGCACCGAGCAGCCCAGCTACCCGCCCTACAACATCGAGCTGGTTTCGGAAGACAAATACCGCATCAGCATGGCCGTGGCCGGCTTCAGCCGCGATGAGCTGGACGTGGAAACCGAGAAGAACACCCTCAAGATCATCGGCAAGAAGGCCACAGAGCCCGGTGAGCGCACCTTCCTGCACCGCGGCATCGCCGCGCGCGATTTCGAGCAGCGCTTCCAGCTCGCCGACCATGTGAAAGTGGTCGCCGCCAGCTTCGAGAACGGCCTGCTCAATATCGAGCTCGAGCGCGAAATCCCCGAGGCCCACAAACCGCGCAAGATCCTCATCGACGGCGGCGAATCCCTGCCGCTGATCAGGGGTGAAGCCGCGTAAGTTCCAAAGCCCGCCCAACACAAAGCCCCCATCCGGAATGACCGGCGGGGGCTTTTGATTTTGGGGCTCATCCGGAGACTCGAACGGCGGGCCTTCAGGCGCAGGGCATCGTGAATAGCGCCACCCAACTCAACGTGTGTAGCGAAGTACAACAGATGTCGGAAGCTGCCGAGGGCGTGCTCGCTAATGACCCAAAAAGATGGCTACGAGCCCTGTAAAAAACACGACGAGGGCAACAGCACTGAGCGCCAGGCTTCGCTTCAGGAGCGCAAAAAAGAAGAGCCTTTCTTCAAATGCTGCGATGGATGCCAGAAGAACGAAGGAAGACGACCACAGATAGAAGCCAGGATGGGAGAGGAGGTCAGGTAAAAATGACCTCACCTGCTGCGCAACGGCCACATTCAGCGCTGCAGTCGAAACAAGCAGAAGCGTTCTGAAAAGGGTGTTTGGATAACTCGATCTGCTTGCTTCACGTCGTATTTCATCCAGCATGAGCAAATTGCTCAGCAGGCTGATGGCCTGAAGCGGCATACCGAGCAAGCCGACGGGAAACATGAAGGCCATGCCGAACAGGCCTGCCAGGGCGATCTGCGCACCAAGCGCGACTGTTCCGTTTTGCAATGTGCCTGTGGGCACAACAAAGCTGATGAGCCACAGAGCAATAGCGAAGCGTCGGAGATGTTGAGTCATGCAGACCAGGGGATGACTTCATGGGTTAGGGTGGGGGCATTGGTGAATTGCACTTCAAAGCTGAGACTGCGCGCTTGATACATCAACCGTGACCTTTACTTCTCGTTGAAAGAAGCGAGAAATCCAAGAGATACAGATAAGGCTGCTTATCGCAATGGATAGCACTACCCGAGGCCAGAGCCGTGAATCCAGTGCTCCTCCTGAAAAGAGCCTTTCGTAATATTCAGACTGAGCAACAGCCAAGCCGTTTGGTATAAATATTGTAATTATGGAGGTTGGAACTGGTGCGATAAGCATGGCAGTGATGAAACCCAATCCTACCGAAGCCAAACGCGACGTTGCCCCTTTGCGCCTCATGTGCCGAGCTATTACCACCGAAAAAATGATAAATGGGCTAGACAGTACAATCCAGATGAGTGCAACGATTAAAAATTTGACAACAACCTCAATCGCTACCATTTTCTATGGCCCCTCACGACGGAATTGTTGGGCATCAGTGCCCCTCTTCGCCCAGAGCTCATCAAAGTAAGCGGGCAGCTCTTCGAGAGGCGAGGCGTTCTGGAAGTACTTTGAATCGCGCGATTGGAACTCGATGAACCCAACCTGCATTTCAACAGCAAACTCGCCAAGGGCTTCATCGAGAAACAAGTAGCCGATCTGCCCGAAGATATTTTTTTCCTTTTCGTTGTAGCCATCAAAGAAAAGAACGATCCCAACTTTCGGATCATCTTTGGCAAGTAGATAGTGAACATCTTCAACGCGGATCGGCTTGCCTCCAAACTCAATGTTGTTCAGAGGTAGTCTGCGGGGGCGGAATTTGACCCACTCCCAGCGCTTAAGTGCTGGCGCACTTTTGTAGAGTGCCTCCACTGCCGCGAATGCGGCTTTTATTCCTCCAGCGCTGATGACGAATTCTCTTTTGCCGCCAATCGCTGGGCCGAACTCGAAGGTGAGATCCGGATGGATTTTTTGCATGGCTGAGGCCAACTTGTCGAAGGTCGCCTCGCGGTCTGACTCCCAAGAGAAAAGCATAGATTCATTGGTCGTGAACCATTTCCAAAAATCAGCTTCTGGTGAAGCTTGTGCTTTGGCGCCAAACAATCCGAAAACCATAAGAAAGACACCTTTCGCGAATACGCGGATCATGATGCCCAACGTTTGACGCGAGGGGCGGCCGGAGCCGCAGGCGGAGGGAATTTGAAGCACAGCTTCAAACCGTCCCTCTCGATGGAGGAGTTAGGGCGGAAATACTGCCGACTATTTTTCGATTTTAAAGGCAATGGGAATATTCAGCCAAGCTTCAATTGGCTGACCTTTGTTTCTAGCAGGACTGAATTTCCAGCTTTTAACTGCGGAAATAGCCGAGTCATCTAGTGCTTTGAATCCACTTGATTTTGAAATTTTCACTTCAACTGGATCGCCAGACTTTCCAACAAGAACATAGACAAAGACGGTACCTTCTTCGCCAGTGTTACGAGATTCTTTTGGATATATAGGAGCGCCATTCTTTGGTATTTGATTTGCGCTCTGAATCTCGTCGTCTTTTTCCAAAGACGTACAAGCAGTGAGTGATACTGCAATCAGAAGAGTAAGCGCTGCGTTTCGTAGCATTAACTGAGGCCTAACGTTTGACGTGAGGGGCCGCCGTAGCGGCGAAGCCGCGAAGGGAACCCACAAGCGCATCTTGTGGGCGATCCCTCTCGACGGACTAAAAAGGGACTTCCCACAGTCGCCGGAGGCGTAAGCCTCGCCGGCATCAAAGTGCCAAGATTGGGGTTGCGAAACTCAATCTGAATGGCGAAAGGGGAAGTCCATATGAAT
>NZ_JABCSC020000007.1 GCF_012972705.2 Uliginosibacterium aquaticum
TCCAAGGAGGTTAGGCGGCCTGGTGACTGGATGCTTGCTCGCTTCTTGAATGGCTTGGGCCGCTGTCGATAGGCTCTCAGAGCATAAGGATGCGAGGGGAAGGCTGAGTACGGACAGTTCTATTTTTATTGAGTCAGGCCAACCGCCGCGGAGGCCGAGTAGTGCGAATGGCTCATCTGGCAGGTTTGAAAGCACTGTGGCCATTCCGATTGCCGGTTTGTCGCATGGGCGAATGCCCGCACCTAGCCGACAGCAGCCATTCTAGTCCGCGGGCATCAACGACCGCCAAGGCCGACAACCAGCGTCCGCCTCTACAACTTGAGCCGCAGGCCACGCCGTATTTCAAGCGTAACCCTTTCCACACCCACACCGGAAACGAGCCGTGATAGATCGACGGGCAGGCGCTCAAGCCTCCGTCAAACGGCAACCAGAAACGAAATTCTGGGATAGAAAGCAAAAAGCCCAATCCGAAGATTGGGCTAAGTGCTTGTTTCTGTTGGTCGGGGCGGCGGGATTCGAACTCGCGACCCCTTGCACCCCATGCAAGTGCGCTACCAGGCTGCGCTACGCCCCGACACAGAAGCGAGATTATAGCAGGAGAATCTAATCTTGCCAGCCTCCCAAGAGGCTTTTCTTACTCACGCAGGAGCGCAAGGATTGCTTGCAGTTCGCCACGCACCTGCGCGTTAGTTGCACGGCCACGCTCGACGATTTCGTCCGTCTCGCGGCGCAGGATCTGGTACTCCTCCAGGCGATTGCGCGCACCGCTGATGGTAAAACCTTCGCTGTAGAGCAACTCGCGAATACGGCGTACGAGAAGAACTTCGTGGCGCTGATAGTAGCGGCGATTGCCACGCCGCTTGACCGGCTTGAGCTGGGTGAACTCCTGCTCCCAGTAGCGCAGCACATGCGGCTTCACTCCGCACAGCTCACTCACCTCGCCAATGGTGAAGTACCGTTTGGCAGGGATAGGGGGAAGCTCTGTTAGCTCTTCAAGCTGATGGTCCATCGCTCAGTTGTTCAACTGCCGTCTTAAGTTTCTGGCTGGCATGGAAGGTCACTACCCGCCTTGCGGTAATGGGGATTTCCTCACCCGTCTTGGGATTGCGTCCAGGCCGCTGGGGCTTGTCACGTAGTTGGAAATTACCGAAGCCAGAAAGTTTCACTTCTTCGCCACGTTCAAGTGCGTTACGGATTTCTTCGAAGAAACCTTCAACCATGTCCTTGGCTTCACGCTTGTTGAGGCCAACACGATCAAAGAGAAGATCGGCGAGCTCGGCCTTGGTCAGCGTGATCCCGTTTGTCTTGCTTTCATCAGGCACGAAGCTGCCCCCCCAGCTCTCGCTCTGCGGCACTCACAAGAGCGCGCATGGCGTTATCGATTTCCGTCTCTTCCAGCGTGCGTTCAGTGTGCTGAAGCACCACACGCAGTGCAATGCTCTTGTGATCGGCGGCAACACCCTTGCCCGCATAGACATCAAATACATCTACCGTCCGGACAATTTCAATCGCAGCCGCGCGCAACACGCGCAACAGATCCGCGGCAGACACTTCCTGTTTGAGCACAATGGCCAAGTCGCGTAGCACAGCCGGGTGACGCAGCAGGTCTGCGTGTGCAGGAACGCCAACGGCCAAGGCTGCGGCGAGATCCAGCTCAAATACGACCGGAGCATTGCCCAATTCGTAGCTTTGTACCAGAGCCGGATGCAGCTCGCCCATGAAGCCTGTCACAGTCCCGTTCACTTTGATTTCTGCGGAACGCCCGGGATGCAGCGCAGGATGCTTGGCAGCAGCGAACTCCGCTTGCTCACCGAGAAGGCGCTCGACATCACGCTTCACATCGAAGAAATCAACCTTGCGTGCGGCCTGCCCCCATTGCTCGGGCGCCACCGCGCCCCAGGCCAGACCGGCCACGCGTAGCGGCTGGGCGGCCGGATCAAGCGGCGTTTCAGCCGCGTTGCCAGCAAAACAGCGGCCCACTTCGAACAGACGCACGCGGCTGGCGCGGCGCCGCTGATTCGCGGACAGCGCGCCGACCAGGCCGCCCAGCAGGCTGGAGCGCATCACGCTCATCTGGCTGGCGATCGGGTTGGCGAGCTTCACCGGATTGGTGTTGCCGGCAAAATCCTTTTCCCAGGCTGCATCGACGAAGGCGTAGGAAATCACTTCCTGATAGTCCTGCGCCGCCAGCCAGCGGCGCAGGCGATGCACCGGACGCAGGGTCTCGGTACTGGCCAGCATGTTGGCCGGGCCTTTCGGCGGCAGCGGCTGGATATTGTCGTAACCGTAAACGCGGGCAACCTCTTCGATCAGGTCTTCCTCGATGGCGATATCGAAGCGGTAGCTCGGCGGCGTCACCGCCAGCGCCTCGCCCTTTTGCTCGACCTGCATGCCGAGCAGGCGCAGCGAAGCCTCGATCTGCTCATCAGAGATATCAAAGCCCAGCACCTTGCGGGCGCGGGCAGGACGGAAGATCACCGGCAGGCGCTGCGGCAGCTTGTCCGCTACCACGGTCTCGATGACCGGCCCTGCCGAACCGCCGCAGATATCCAGAATCAGCTGGGTGGCGCGCGCCATGGCTTGCGGCGCGAGTTCGAAATCCACCCCACGCTCGAAGCGATGGGAGGCGTCCGACGAGAAATTCAATGCGCGGGCGCGACCGACGATGGCGTCCGGTTGGAAGAAGGCTGACTCCAGAAAAATCTCGGTCGTCTCGTCGCTCACGCCGCTGTCTTCGCCGCCCATCACGCCGGCCAGCGCCAGCGCGCGTGCTTCGTCGGCAATCAACAGCATATTGGCGGCTGGCTCGATTTCCTGGCCGTTCAGCAGGGTGAGTTTTTCACCCGCATTCGGCCAGCGCACATGGATCGCGCCTTGCAGCCTGGCGTTGTCGAAGGCATGCAGCGGCTGACCGAGCTCCAGCATCACGTAGTTGGTGATGTCCACGGCAGCGCTGATCGAGCGCACGCCGCAGCGGGCCAAGCGGGCCTTCATCCAGTCCGGCGTCGCAGCCTTGGCATTCACGCCGGTGATCACTCGCCCCAGATAACGCGGGCAGCCTTCCGGTGCATCCAGCACCACGGCCCGCTGCTGCGCATGGGCAACTTCAACGCTGCGCGGCGCGGTGATCTGGGCAGGGGTTCCGGTCAGCGCCGACAGCTCGCGGGCGACGCCAGCGAGGCTCAGGCAGTCAGCGCGATTCGGCGTGAGCTTGATGGTGATTTTCTTGTCATCCAGAGCCAGATACTCGCGGATGTTCGTGCCGACCGGTGCATCGTCCGGCAGCACCAGCAGGCCGTCGTGATCCTGGCTCATGCCCAGCTCATCGGCCGAGCACATCATGCCGAAGGACTCCATGCCGCGCAGCTTGGCCGGCTTGATCTCGAAGCCCGGCAGTTTGGCGCCCACCATGGCGCACGGGGCCTTCATGCCTTCAACCACATTGGGCGCACCGCACACGATCTGCAGCGGCTCGCCCTGCCCCACATCCACGCGGCACACGCGCAGCTTGTCGGCATTCGGATGCTTTTCGAAGCTGACGATCTGGCCCACTACCACGCCGGTAAAGGGCGGCGCGACGGCCTCGACCTCTTCCACTTCGAGGCCGGCCATAGTCAGCAGATGACACAGCGCTTCAGAATCAAGCGCCGGATTACACAGGCTACGCAGCCATTGTTCGGAAAACTGCATGTCGATCAGTCCTGGAATTGAGCGAGGAAGCGCAAGTCGTTCTCGAAGAACAGACGCAGGTCATTCACGCCGTAGCGCAGCATGGTGAGTCGATCCAGCCCCATGCCGAAAGCAAAGCCGGTATAGCGGCTGGCATCGATACCGCCATTCTTCAGCACATTCGGATGCACCATGCCGCAGCCGGCGATTTCCAGCCAGCGCCCCTTGTTCGGGCCACTCATGAAGGCAAAATCGATCTCGGCGGAAGGCTCGGTAAACGGGAAGAAGGAGGGGCGGAAGCGCACCTGCAGCTCGTCGGTTTCGAAGAAACGCTGCAAGAAATCAATGATCACGCCCTTGAGACCGGCAAAGGAAACCTCCTCGCCCACCCACAGGCCTTCGACCTGATGGAACATCGGCGAGTGCGTGGCATCGGAATCCACACGATAAACGCGGCCCGGCGCAATGATGCGCAGCTCGGGCATGCTCTCGGCGTCCTTGAATTTCGCTGCGTGCGCCTGCATGGCGCGGATCTGCACCGGGCTGGTATGCGTGCGCAGCAGCACATCCTTGGCACCTTCGATGTAGAAGGTGTCGTGCATCGAACGCGCGGGATGGTTATCCGGCGTGTTCAGCGCGGTGAAGTTGAACCAGTCTTCCTCGATTTCGGGGCCATCGGCCACTTCGAAACCGATGGAACGGAACAGAGTTTCGAAGCGCTCCTGGGTGCGCACAACAGGGTGCAGACCACCGCGCCCCATACCACGCCCGGGCAGGGTCACGTCCAGCGCCTCGGCGGCGAGCTGGGCTTCGAGCTGAGCCATGCGCAGAGCCTCACGGCGGGCTTCAAGCGCCTGCTCGATGGCACTCTTGCAACGGTTGATCTCAGCCCCGGCGCTCTTGCGCGCCTCCGGATCCAGCTTGCCAAGTCCCTTGAGCAGCTCGGTCAGGCTGCCACTCTTGCCAAGATAGATCGCCTTGGCCTGCTCCAGTGCATTCATGTCGGCTGCGGCGGCGAAGGCGGCTGCAGCGTCCTTGAGCAATTGATCGAGGTGTTCCACGTCAATACCCGCAATTCTGGTTCGCGGCCTGCTCGGAGCAGGCCAGAAAAGAAAAAAGGAGGCTTACGCCTCCTTTTTTTACTCCCGGACAGCTCAGGCGCCGAGCTGTGCCTTGGCCTGATTGGCCAGCGCCGCAAAAGCGGGCTTGTCAAACACAGCCAGATCAGCCAGCACCTTGCGGTCGACTTCGATCGCAGCCTTCTTCAGGCCGTTCATGAAGCGGCTGTAAGTCAGACCGACTTCGCGGGCAGCCGCGTTGATACGGGCGATCCACAGTGCACGGAACTGACGCTTGCGCTGACGACGGTCACGGTAAGCGTACTGACCGGCCTTCATCACCGCTTCTTTGGCGATACGATATACGTTCTTGCGACGGCCGCGGTAACCCTTGGCTTTGTCGAGGACTTTCTTGTGACGGGCGCGAGCCGTTACACCACGTTTAACGCGAGGCATGTTTTATCTCCTTCCTGAATCAAGCGTAAGGCATCATTGCGTGGATGCGTGCGGTATCGGTGTCATGAACACCGGTCATGCCGCGCAGCTGACGCTTTGCCTTGGTGGTTTTCTTGGTCAGGATGTGGCGCTTGAACGCCTGGCCGCGCTTGACGCTGCCACCCGCACGAACCTTGAAGCGCTTGGCAGCGCCGCTCTTGGTTTTCATCTTGGGCATTTGATACTCCAACGATTTTAGATATGACCCCCGGTGGCTCCGCCTGGAGCGCTTCAACTACCGGAACATCACTTGTTTTGCAGCAATCAGCCGGTGCTCTGGCCAGGGCTGCTGCGCCCCTTCAAACTCAAATTTTCTTCTTCGGCGCAATCACCATGATCAGTTGGCGACCTTCCAGCTTCGGAAACTGCTCAACCACAATGGTGTCGCCCAGATCCGCCTTGATCCGCTCAAGCTGGCGAATACCGAATTCCTGGTGAGCCATTTCACGGCCGCGGTAACGCAGGGTTACCTTGACCTTGTCGCCCTCTTCCAGGAAGCGGACCATGTTACGCATCTTGATCTGGTAGTCATTCTCGTCCGTTGCCGGGCGCAGCTTGACTTCCTTGACCTGGATCTGCTTCTGCTTCTGCTTGGCTTCGTGAGCCCGCTTCTGCTCCTGGTACTTGAACTTGCCGTAATCCATCAAACGGCAGACCGGGGGCTTTGCCTGGGGGGCGATTTCAACCAGATCGACCTCGGCTTCTTCAGCCATGGCCAGCGCCTGATGAGTCGGAACAACACCAAGTTGTTCGCCTTCTTCACCTACCAGCCGCACCTCGGGAACACCGATTTCCCGGTTGATGCGATGCGAGTTCTTTTCCTGAGCTATGGCAGAAACCTCCTAGAAAAACAAAAAATCAAGCCTCGGCGCCACGGCTTTCCAGCTCGTGTTGCCAACGCTCAGCCAATTCCGTGATGGACATTTGCCCCAGATCCTGACCGCCCCGGACGCGCACTGCGACCTTGCCGGCTTCTTTTTCCTTGTCGCCTACGACAAGCAGGTAGGGTAGCTTTTGCAAGCTATGTTCGCGGATTTTATAGGTAATTTTCTCGTTCCGCAAATCCGATTCGACACGAAAGCCCTTGGCGCGCAACTCTGCCACAACTTCTTGCACGTAATCGGCCTGCCCTTCGGAGATGTTCATCACCACCGCATGAGTCGGCGCCAACCACAAAGGGAAGGCGCCGCCATGATTTTCGATCAGGATGCCAAGGAAACGCTCAAGCGACCCAAGGATCGCGCGGTGCAGCATCACAGGACGGTGGCGGGCGTTGTCTTCAGCAACGTATTCGGCACCAAGGCGCTCGGGCAGCACGAAATCCAGCTGAATCGTGCCGCACTGCCAGGAGCGCCCCAGCGCATCCTTGATGTGATACTCGACCTTGGGGCCATAGAAGGCGCCTTCGCCCGGCAATTCCTCCCACTCCTTGCCGGAAGCCTTGAGCGCCGCGCGCAGACCGTCTTCAGCCTTATCCCAAGTAGCATCGGAACCGGCACGTTTTTCAGGACGCAAAGCCAGTTTCACAGCCACATTATTGAAGCCGAAATCCTTGTACACACTCATCAGCAGCGCGTCGAAATCGGTTGCCTCGGACTCGATCTGATCTTCTGTACAGAAGATATGTGCATCATCCTGCACGAAGCCGCGCACGCGCATCAGGCCATGCAGCGCGCCAGACGGCTCGTTGCGGTGACAGGAACCAAACTCAGCCAGGCGCAGTGGCAAGTCGCGGTAGGAACGCAGGCCGTGGTTGAAAATCTGCACATGACCCGGACAGTTCATCGGCTTCACCGCGTAGTCGCGCTTTTCCGACTCGGTGGTAAACATGTTGTCGCGGTAGTTTTCCCAGTGACCGGACTTCTCCCACAAGGTGCGATCCATCACCATCGGCGTACGCACTTCCTGATAGCCCGCAGCATTCAGACGTGCGCGCATGTACTGCTCGACTGCCTGCCACAGAGTCCAGCCCTTCGGATGCCAGAACACCATACCTGGCGCCTCATCCTGCAGATGGAAGAGATCAAGCTGCTTGCCAACACGGCGATGGTCGCGCTTTTCCGCTTCTTCCAACATGTGCAGATAGGCTTCCAGCTCTTCCTTCTTGGCCCAGGCCGTACCGTAGATACGCTGCAACTGCTCATTCTTGGCGTCACCGCGCCAGTAAGCGCCCGCCACTTTCATAAGCTTGAAGAACTTGAGCTTGCCGGTAGAAGGCACATGCGGGCCGCGGCACAAGTCGATGAAATCACCTTCTCGGTACAAGGAAATGGTCTGACCTGCCGGGATCGCAGCAATCAGCTCGGCCTTGTACTTTTCGCCCAGCCCAAGGAAGAATTTGACCGCCTCATCACGATCCCACTCTTCCCGGCTGATGCCGATATCCTTCTTGGCCAGCTCAGCCATGCGTTTTTCGATGGCAAGCAGATCTTCCGGCGTAAAAGGGCGGGAGTAGGCAAAGTCGTAATAGAAACCATGTTCGACCACCGGACCGATAGTGACCTGGGCTTCCGGGAACAGCTCTTTCACTGCATAGGCCAACAGGTGGGCCGTGGAGTGGCGGATAACTTCGAGACCATCCGCATCCTTCTCGGTCACGATCGCCAGCTTTGCGTCAGCAGCCATCACATGCGAGGTATCGACCAACTGGCCATCAACCTTGCCAGCCAGCGCAGCCTTGGCCAGACCAGCGCCAATCGAGGCCGCAACCTGGGCAACCGAAACCGGTGCCTCAAAACTGCGGACGGAACCATCAGGGAGGGTGATATTCGGCATTGTCTGGCCTCAAGCAATCGAAAATGCGGGCAAAAAAAAAGTGCGGGCTTAGCCGCACTTTTTCAATTTTCTACCAAATCGGGGACGCGCGGCGGTGAGCGCTTAAAAAGCAATCATCACCGTGCGAGTTCGAAACATTTTTAATCCCCGCTTCAGGAATTTTGGTAGGCGCGATTGGACTCGAACCAACGACCCCCACCATGTCAAGGTGGTGCTCTAACCAGCTGAGCTACGCGCCTGAAGAGCTGCGCATTATAGAGATTTTTTTTCGACTGTCAAAGACTTCAGGCGGGAAGTCGCAAGAAATTTTCGCGGTAGTAGCGCAGTTCCTCGATGGACTCACGGATATCGGCCAGCGCGGTATGCGCTTCGCTCTTCTTCACGCCTGCAGCCAGCGCCGGATGCCAGCGCCGCGCCAGCTCCTTGAGGGTGCTGACATCGATATTGCGGTAGTGGAAGTAAGCCTCCAGCGCAGGCATATAGCGCGCCATGAAGCGGCGATCCTGGCCGATAGTGTTGCCACACATCGGCGTCGTGCGTTTCGGCACGTATTGCGCCATCCACTCAAGATAGAGTGCTTCGGCTGCAGCCTCATCCGTCGTGGAAGCCTTCACGCGCTCAATCAGGCCGGACTTGCCATGGGTGTTCTTGTTCCAGTCGTCCATAGCGTCCAGCACTGCTGCTGATTGATGCACAACCACCACCGGGCTTTCGGCGATCACATTGAGATTCACGTCGGTCACGATCATGGCGATCTCGATGATGCGGTCACGGTCCGGCTCCAGCCCGGTCATCTCCATGTCCAGCCAGACAAGGTTGTTCTGATCCTGTGCCATATAATCCTCCAGCGCTTGCAAAGCCCGGATTCTCGCATGTACGAGCCTTTTCACCTTAGCCGCAGACCCTCATGACCGCTTCCACGCTGACCGCCCTGTTCCTGCTGGCCCTCTTTCTTTCCAGCGGTATCCGCCTGTGGCTCTCGCTGCGCCAGGCACGGCATGTCGCCGCCCATCGCGCCGCCGTGCCGGCCGAGTTTGCGGCCAGCATCGAGCTGGCGGCCCACCAGAAAGCGGCGGACTACACACTTGCCAAGGGCCGCTTCGGTCGCATCGAGCTGGCGCTGGGGCTGGTCTGGGTATTGGCCCTGACCCTGGGCGGTGGCCTGCAGCTCATGCACGACCTGCTTGCGCAATGGTTTGAGCCAAGCACGCTGTGGCACGGGCTCGCACTCTTCGGTTTGCTGTCCGTGGCGGGCTTCGTCTGGGAGCTGCCGGGCTCGCTGTATTACACCTTCGTGCTCGAGGCACGTTTCGGCTTCAATAAAACCACCGTCAAGACCCTCATTCTCGATACGCTCAAGAGCAGCCTGCTGGCCGTGTTGATCGGCGGACCTTTGCTGTGGTGCGTGCTGTGGCTGATGCGCAGCATGGGGGCGAACTGGTGGCTGTGGACCTGGGGCGTGCTGATCGCTTTCAATCTGGCGGCGATGGTGATCTATCCGCTTTTCATTGCACCGTTGTTCAACAAGTTCGAGCCACTCAAGGACGAAGCCTTGGCTGCCCGCATCAACTTGCTGCTGGCCCGCTGCGGCTTCCAAAGCAAGGGCCTGTTCGTGATGGATGGCTCCAAGCGCAGTGCTCACGGCAATGCCTACTTCACCGGCTTCGGAGCGGCCAAGCGCATCGTGTTCTTCGATACCCTGCTCGCCACACTCACGCCTGAAGAAGTCGAAGCCGTGTTGGCCCACGAACTGGGTCACTTCAAGCATCGCCACATTGCCCAGCGCGTGGCACTGTTCGCCGTGCTTTCACTGGCCTTTTTCGCGCTGCTGGGCTGGCTGGCGCAGCAACCAGCCTTCTTTGCCGGACTGGGCGTCGAGGCACACAGCGAAGCGCTGACCCTGATCCTGTTCTCGCTAATCCTTGGCCCCTTCACTTTCCCGCTCACTCCCATGATGAGCTTCTGGTCGCGCAAACATGAGTTCGAGGCCGATGCCTATGCCATGGCCCATGCCCAGGCGGGGGATCTGGTCTCGGCACTGGTGAAACTGTATCGAGACAACGCCGCCACTCTCACACCGGACCCGCTCCATTCGCTGTTCTACGACTCGCACCCGCCTGCCACGATCCGCATCGGGCGCCTGAAAGCGGCGGCATGAGCGCGCGCCAGATCGGCACGGTCATCGCCGCCTTCGGGCGCCAGTACGCGGTGCGCCTCGCAGACGGCAGCCAGCTGCTGTGCGTGCCGCGCGCCAAAAAGAGCGAAGTCGCCTGCGGTGATCGCGTGGAGCTGGCCATGGCCAGTGCAGATCAGGGCGTGATCGAAAAGATCAGCGAACGCGCCAGCCTTTTCTACCGCGCCGACCAGTGGAAAGAGAAGCTCATCGCGGCCAATGTGAGCCAGGTCGTCGTCGTCGTAGCCACCGAGCCCGGCTTCTCGGACGAGCTGATCACACGCTGCCTGGTGGCCGCCGATGCGCAGGACATCCCGGCCCTGATCGTGCTCAACAAGTGCGACATCACCGCCGGCCTCGAATCGGCGCGCCGCCAGCTCGAAACCTTCGTCAAGGCAGGCCACGACGTGCTGGAGCTTTCCGCCAAGGGTGATGTGGAAGCGCTGCGCGCCAGGCTCGCCGGGCATGTCAGCTTGCTGGTCGGGCAGTCCGGCATGGGCAAATCCACGATCACCAATGCGCTGATTCCGGAAGCCGATGCGCGCACCCGAGAGATCTCGGCCGTGCTCGATTCAGGTAAACACACCACCACTCACGCCCGCCTCTACCCTCTGCCCGGCGGCGGTGAGCTGATCGACAGCCCCGGCCTGCAAAGCTTCGGCCTCGCCCATCTGACGAAGAATGAAATCGAGTGCGGCTTCCTGGAAATCCGCGCCCTGCTCGGCACCTGCCGCTTCCGCGACTGCAGCCACATCAAGGAGCCGGACTGCGCGATCCGCGCCGCGCGGGATGGCGGCCAGTTCAACGAACGCCGCTATGCCACTCTGCTGCAGATCCTCGACGAGCACGAGGTGGCGCGCAAACACAATCTGGAACATTGATTGGTCGGTGTGACTTCAGTCGCACAAACCACCTGTGCGGCCGACTGAAGTCGGCCCTACGAACGACAAGGAGCCCGCACATGCCATTCGATCTTTCCGACAAGCTGGTTATCGGCCTTTCCTCCCGGGCCCTGTTCGATCTTGAGAGCGAAAACGCGCTCTACGAGAAGCAAGGTGTAACGGCCTATTCCGACTATCAGCGTGCTCACGAAGATCAGGTGCTCTCCCCTGGCACGGCCTTCCCGCTGGTGAAAGCCCTGCTGGGCCTGAATGAACTGGTGTCAGGCAAGCAGTTCGTTGAAGTGGTGCTGATGTCACGCAATACCGCGGACACCGGCATGCGCGTATTCAACAGCATCGAGCACTACCAGTTGCCGATCACCCGCGCAGCCTTTTCCGGCGGCGAGCCGATCGTCTCCTACCTGCAGCCCTTCAAGGTCGATCTCTTTCTCTCCAAGTCCCAGGATGACGTGCAGAGTGCCGTGAATGCCGGCCTGGCCGCCGCCACGCTCTACGCCCCGCCCACCGCCAACGCCGCGCGGCAGGAACAGATCCGCATCGCGTTTGACGGCGATGCAGTCCTGTTCTCGCCCGAATCCGAATTCATCTACAAGGAAAAAGGACTGGACGCCTTTTACGCCCATGAACAAGCCCACCGTTTCGACTCGATGCGCGAAGGTCCCTTCGCCAAACTGCTGATCCTGCTCGCCAAGCTGCAGAAGCAGTTCCCGGCCGAACGCTGCCCGGTGCGCATCGCCATCGTCACCGCGCGTGCCAGCCCGGCCCACGCCCGCGTGGTACACACCCTGCGTGCCTGGGGGGTGACCGTGGACGAAGCCTTCTTCCTCGGCGGCGTGACCAAGCACGAAGTACTCGCAGCATTTGGCGCACATATCTTCTTCGACGATCAGGATGTGCATCTGGCGAGCGCTGCACCGCTGGTGCCCAGCGCCAAGGTACCCTATCGCCAGGCCTGAAGCGGCACCAGCCGGATGTCGTAAAGACATGACATCCGGCTCGACAGAACTTGCGGCCGGCATGTACCTGCGGCATGCTGCCCGGCGATACACAACACCCACAACAGATCAGGGAGCGCTTTCATGCAAACACAGGGCAATAACCCGTACGCACCGCCGGCTGCAATCGTTGAAGATGAACAGAACTGGCAGCAGGACGGTCAGTACATCCCCGGCGGCCGTACGGTCAGCGCGGGTCGCGGTGTGTCCTGGTTCGGCATGGGCTGGGAGTTTTTCAAGCAGAGCCCGCTGGGCTGGATCGTGCTGCTGATCGTTTTCGGCGTACTGTGGATGGTGGTGTCGATGATCCCGCTGGTGAACCTGCTGGCCATCGTGCTCTTCCCGGTACTCAACGGTGGCGTGATGATTGCCTGTGAAAACCAGCGCCGGAACGGCTCCCTCGCCATCGGTGACCTGTTCGCCGGCTTCCAGCAGAAGTTCGGCCCGCTGGCCATCCTCGGGCTGATTTCCTTCGGCGTCATGCTGGTCAGCATGATCCCGGTCATCGCCATCATGGGCTTTGGTTTTGCATCGGCCCTGATGGGTGGCCAACAGATCGACCCCTCAATGATCATGGGCATGATGGGCTCTTTCGGTCTCGCCATGCTGCTGATGGTTGTGGTCTCGATGCTGATGTACTCGGCCCTGTGGTTTGCACCGGCGCTGATTACCCTGCAAAACCTGTCTCCCGTAGAGGCGATCAAGGCCAGCTTTGCCGGCTGCTGGAAGAACTTCCTCGCCGGTCTGGTGTATTTCATCACCGCCACCATCCTGATGATTCTCGGTGCCATCCCGCTCGGGCTGGGCCTGCTGGTCGTGCTGCCGATGCTCATGGTGTCGATCTACGCCGGCTACCGCGACATTTTCATCGAAGAGTAATTCTCTCTCCTTCACGGTGGCACTCACGGGTGCCACCGTCTGCCCATGCTCGACACCCTGCGTCACGTCACCACCCCGGAACTCATCGAACTGCAGTTGCGCCCGGCGGGCCTCCTGCCGCGCAGCCTTGCCTGGACGATAGACTTCCTGATCCGCATGGCCCTGCTGCTGTGCCTGATTCCGCTGACCAGCGGCCTCGGGCGTGCCGGCGGCGGGCTATGGCTGCTCGCCTACTTCCTGCTGGACTGGTTTTACCCGGTCTTCTTCGAGGTCTGGCGCCAGGGAGCTACCCCTGGCAAGAAAGCACTAGGCCTCATGGTGGTGAATGACAATGGCACGCCCGTGGGCTGGGGGGCGTCGTTTTCGCGCAACCTGCTGCGCGTGGCCGACATGCTGCCCATGGCTTACGGCTGCGGCCTTGTCACGATGCTGTGCCATCAGGAATTTCGCCGCCTTGGCGATATCGTGGCCGGCACCCTGGTGGTCTATCGCGAGAAACCGGTGGCCCTGCCTGCCCTCGAAAAAACTGCCGCCATCGCGCCTACCGAGCCGCTCGACCGGGCGACCCAACGCGCCTTGCTGGCCTTTGCCGAGCGCGCCGCAAGCCTCACCCCGGCGCGCCAGGAAGAACTGGCCAGCCTGTTGCCCCAGCTCTCGCAAGGCAGCTATGGCCCGCAGGGCGCGGCGCGCCTGCTTGGCCTGGCGAGTCATCTGATTGGGCGGCGCACATGAAGCAGGACACTTTCGAACTGCATCATCGCCAGGACTGGGCGGCCTTCGAAACCTGGCTGACGTATGCCGCACTACCGCTGCGGCAACGCAATGCACAGCAACCGCCCTTTCCGGCCCACGAGCTGCCACAGCGCTACCGCCACCTGTGCCAGCAACTCGCCCTGGCACGGGACCGCGACTACAGCCTATCGCTGGTCGAGCGCCTGCACGCCCTGGTCCAGCAAGGGCATGACCTGCTCTACGGTGCGCAAGGCAATCTGGGGCAACGCGTCTGGCGCTACGCGGCCGGAGGTTTTGCGCGTGATGTGCGCCGTGAGCGCTGGTGGGTGCTGGCGGCAGCCCTGCTGCTGTTCGGCCCCCAGCTGACGATGATGCTGGCGGTGCACCTGAAGCCGGATCTGGCTTACCTGATTCTGGATCCACAGCAACTCAGCCAGATCGAGCACATGTACAGCCACGAGGTGAAGAACCTCGGCCAAGTGGCGCGCGAGGCCTCAACCGATTTCCAGATGTTCGGTTTCTACATCTTCAACAACGTGAGTATCGCCTTCCGCTGCTTCGCCGGTGGCATCAGCGCCGGACTGCTGACGATCTTTGCTCTGGTGCACAACGGTCTGTTCTTCGGCGTGATCGAGATGCGCCTGATTCAGGCCGGGCTGGCGGAGAACTTCCATTCCTTCGTGATCGGCCACAGCGGCTTCGAGATGGGGGCGATCGTGCTCTCCGGCGCGGCCGGCCTGCGCCTGGGTTTCGCGGTGCTGGCACCGGGCCAGCGCACCCGCAGCGCCGCCCTCGCCCACACCGCCCGCAGCCTCATCGGCATGGTCTGCGGGCTGGCAGTGATGCTGGTGATCGCAGCCCTGATCGAAGCCTTCTGGTCTCCTTTGCGCCTGGCCTTCCCGATCAAGCTCGGTGTGGGCAGCCTGCTGATCCTCACCCCCTTGTTGTACTTCCTTTTTGCCGGGAGGCGTGATGGATCTTGAACGCCTGTCGGTCACCCTGCGGCCGCGCAATCACTGGGAGGCCATCGATCTGGGCGTGCGCTTCGCGCTGAGCCGCGCCCGCCCGCTGTATGCCGCCTGGTTCGCGCTGACCCTGCCGGTGCTGGCTGTGCTGACGCTGATCTTTGCCTTGTGGCTGGGCGAGATCTCCTGGGTATTGCTGATCATGTGGTGGCTCAAGCCGGTCTTTGATCGGCTCGCCCTGCATGTGGTGAGCCACGCCGTGTTCGGCGAAATTCCGAGCCTGCGCCAGAGTCTGCGCGCCTTGCCGGGCCTGCTGCGCAACTCGCGCCTGCTGGCCGCCCTCACCTGGGAGCGTTTCAGCCTGACGCGCAGCATCCGGCTGCCGGTGGATCAGCTTGAAGGCCTGCGCGGCAAGGCCGGGCGCCAGCGCAAGAGCCTGCTCGGCCGGCGCATCGGCAGCGCCGCCACCTGGCATACGCTGGCCTGGCTGCATCTGGAAACCATCCTGTGGACCGGCCTGCTGGGCCTTGTCTGGTTGCTGATCCCTGAAGACCTGATGCCGGCCGGGGTGACGCTGTGGAAACTCCTCACGGCGCAACCTCTATGGTTCTCCTGCCTGCTCTACCTGCCGCTGCTGGCCTGCAGCCTGCTGCTGGAACCGCTCTATGTGGCGGGCGGCTTCATGCTCTATCTCAAGCGCCGCACCGATCTGGAAGCCTGGGATGTCGAGCTGCAGTTCCGCCGCCTGGCCCAGAGCCACACCGCGCGCAGTGGCCTTGCCTCGGTATGCATCGCGATCCTGCTCGGCCTGTTGCTCGGCGTGGCAACGCCGAGCCCGGCCGAGGCGGCCGACAGCGCCAGCCTGCGTGAAACGCAGATCAGCCAGTCCGGCGAAACCATCAAGCAGGTGATGCAGGACCCGGCCTTCGGCAAGGAAGAAACGGAACGCCGCCTGCACTGGCGCAGCAGCGATGAACCCAAAAACAAGGATGCCTTCAAGCTGCCGGACGGGCTACGTGGACTCTTCCAGGGACTGGAGAGCTTTTTTGAGTGGATCGGCAAAGCCATGGCCATGCTCGGGCGCATCGGCAGCTGGCTACTGATCCTGGCGGCTCTGGGGCTGCTGCTGTATCTGGCCAGTCGCTTCGGTTGGCTCAGAAACAGCGGGGACGCCAAGGCGCCGCCCGCCGAACTCGCCGGTTTCGATATCCGCCCGCAGTCCCTGCCGGACGATCTGGCCAGCGCCGCACACGCCCTGCTCGCCGCAGGCGATGCGCGAGGAGCCCTAAGCCTGCTCTTCCGCGGAAGCCTGTCGCGGCTCGCCCATCGCGAGCAAGTCGCCTTCGCCCGCGGCGACACCGAGGGCGACTGCCTCGACCGCACCCGTCAGCAAGCCTCCGCCCGCGCGCCTTATCTGGCCCGCCTGCTCGGCTGCTGGCAGCGCCTGGCCTACGCCCATCAGGTCATTCCGCCGGCCGAGATCGAAGCCCTGTGTCAGGACTGGCGCAAGCACTTCGAGGAGGTTTCGCGTGGATAAGCGCCGCCTCCTCACCGCCCTGCTCGCCCTGTGTGCGCTGGCATTTGCCGGCTGGTACGTGACCGAGCATCTTGAATGGCGCGAAGAGAAATCGCGCAGCGGCTACTCGCCAGAAGCACGCACCAACACCTGGCATGCCGGCCGGCTCCTGCTGGGCCGCCTGGGCTATGCGGCGGACTTCGCCAGCACCGAACGGGCGCTCGACCAGCTCGCTCCGCAAGGCACCCTGATGCTCTCCGGCATGGATCGTTTCGCCGACCCGGAACTGCGCACCAGACTGCTTGACTGGGTGAAACGGGGCGGCCACCTCGTACTGCCGCTCAGCACCGAAGACAAGGATCGCGAGCTCCTGCGCGAATTGCAGATCGACATTCGCGGCGGCCTGCAGACCGGCGGAGAGCTGATCGGCGCGATGAGTGAGAAATTCGGCGTGGATATCGATCTGATTGGCCGGCGCAAACTCAGCGCCGAGGGTCACGCCGCGCAGCTTGTGCTCCACGATGCGCCGGTTTTCCGCGCCGGCCTCTTCGCAAAGCGCCCCGGCGAATGGCAGGCCAGCCTGCGTGGAAGCCTGTCCGGAGACGAAAACCAGCCGGACGTGTTCGAACCGCTCAGCGAGGACGAGCAGGAGCTTCCGCCTGCCCACAACGACAGCTGCCCCAATCCACAGCCGGCCGCGCCCGCTGAAGCCGATAGCGAAGCGGCGCCAGGGGAGTCTCGCAGCGAGCTGATTCCGCTGGCCGACAGCGAGCCCGTGCCACCGGAAGCAGCCGCTCCGGCAAGCGAGGAGGACACGCCAGATGCCGCCGAGGAAGACGAGCACGCCCACATTGAAACCCTCGCCCTGTATTCACGCTTCCGCCTCGGTGAAGGCATGGTCACCGTCGGCAGCTTCGCACCCTTCGCCAACGAGCGCATCGAGAAGTTTGATCACGCCGCCTTCTTTGTGCGTCTGCTGACCCTGCCGACCGAGCCGCGCCCGGTACTGATGCTGGTGCTGCCACCTTACCCGGGCCTCTTCAGCTGGCTCATTGATCACGCACCCGAGGCCTTGCTGGTTGCCACCCTGTTGCTGCTGGCCGCCTTGCGCCGGGTGATGCCGCGCTTCGGCCCCTTGCTGCCGGATGCGCCGCCGCAGCGCCCGGGCCTGCGCGAGCACCTTGCCGCCAGCGGTCATTTCCTGCTCCGCCAGCACTGCTACGAAGCCCTGCTCGCCCCGCTGCGCGAAGCCGTACTGCGCCAGCTCGACGGGCTGCAGCATCGCCACCCCGAAATCGAGGGCCGCGAGCAACTCGGCGAACACCTTTCCGGCATCAAGGCCGCCGACATCCAGCGCGCCCTGAGCCCAGACCCTGCCAACGCGCATGAATTCCTGCGCCGCGCCCGCATCCTTGCCACGCTGCGCCAGCAATGCCGCCTGCTGCAACGCCCATCCCTTCCCGGAGCCGAACCATGAGCCTGCCCACCACGCCGCTTGAAGCCACCGAACTCGCCCGCGCCCTGCGCCAGGAACTCGGCCGCGTCTTCGTCGGCCAGAGCGCCGTCGTCGAACACACCCTCTGCGCGCTGGTCGCCGGCGGCCACATCCTGCTCGAGGGCGTGCCCGGTCTCGGCAAGACCCTGCTGGTCAAGGCACTCGCCAAGACCTTCGGCGGCCAGTTCTCGCGCATCCAGTTCACGCCCGATCTGATGCCCGCCGACGTCACCGGCCACACCCTGTTCGATACGCGCAGCAGCCAGTTCGTGATCCGCCGCGGCCCGGTCTTCGCCAATCTGGTGCTGGCCGACGAAATCAACCGCGCGCCGGCCAAGACTCAGGCCGCCCTGCTCGAAGTAATGCAGGAAGCCCAGGTCACCATCGAAGGCAAGACGCTGCCGCTGCCACCGCCCTTCCTGGTGCTCGCCACCCAGAACCCGATCGAGCAGGAAGGCACCTACGCCCTGCCCGAAGCGCAGCTCGACCGCTTCCTGCTCAAGGTGCTGATCGACTATCCGAGCCTGGATGAAGAGCGTGCGCTGGTTGCCGCTTCCTGCACCGGCCGCACCGGCGACAAGCTGGAAGTCGAAGCCGTGCAGCAGGTTGCTACACCGGAGCAACTCATCGCCATGCAGCAAATCGCCGCTGGCCTGCGCATCGACGAGGCTGTGCTGGACTATGCAGTACGCATCGTGCGCAACACCCGCGAATGGAGCGGAATCGCCATCGGCGCCGGCCCGCGCGGCGCGATTGCGCTGGTGCGTGCGGCCCGTGCCTCGGCCCTGCTCGCCGGGCGCGAATTCGTCACCCCGGATGATGTGAAGCGTGTTGCCCTGCCGGCCCTGCGTCACCGCATCAGCCTGGTGCCGGAAGCCGAGATCGAAGGCCTGTCGATCGACAGCGTGCTCACCAGCCTGCTCGCCCGCACCGACGCTCCACGCGCATGATGCTGCCCGCCAAGGCCCTGCTTGCGGCCCTCGCCGCCTGGCTCGTACTGGCCATTGCCAGTGCCATCGAACCCGCCCTGCAGCCGCTCGATAACGCTGCGGGGGTAGCGCTATTGCTGTGGGCGGCGGTGGACTGGCTGCGCGCGCGCAGCGAAGCCCTGCCTGCCGCCCAGCGCGTGGTGAATGCCACACTCGCCGTCGGCGAGTGGGCACAGGTGGAACTGCGCTTTCACTGGGCACACCGCGTGCCAGCCGAGCTCAGCGTGTTCGATCACCATCCCGCCAGCTTTCAGCAGGAAGGGCTGCCCGCAGCCGTTCGCACCGCCGGCAATAACGCTCAAGCCCTGCGCTACCGGGTACGCCCGCAGGCCCGCGGCGATCACGCCTTCGGCCACATCGAACTGCGCATCCGCTCGCCCTGGGCGGCCTGGTTGAGGCAAGTACAGGTCGCCGAAGCGCAGGAAGTGCGCGTCTATCCCAACTTTGCACCGCTGGCCCGCCACGCACTGCGCGCGGTGGATTACCGCAATGCGCGCTTCGGCCTGCAGCAAAGGCAGCGGCGTGGGCAGGGGATGGATTTCTCGCAGCTGCGCGAATATCGCGAAGGCGACTCGATGCGCCAGATCGACTGGAAAGCCACCACGCGCATGGGCAAGATGATTTCGCGTGAATATCAGGATGAGCGCGACCAGCGCATCCTCCTGCTGGTCGATTGCGGTCGGCGCATGGGCGCCAGGGAACGCGATCCCGGGCGAACCTCGGGGAGTGATCTCTCGCACTTCGATCACGCCCTGGACACGGTGCTGATGCTTGCCTATGTGGCGCTCTCGCACGGCGACCGCGTTGGCCTGATGACCCTCGGCGGCCCTGAACGCTACCTGCCGGTGCAGCACTCGGCCGCCACCGTCAGCCGCATCCTGCGCGAGACCTACGATCTGCAACCCACGCTGCAGGTCAGCGATTTCGAACGCGCGGCCCAACAACTGCTGCTGCGTGAGCGCAAACGCGCGCTGGTGGTATTGATGACCAATCTGCGCGATGAAGATGATCAGGGCCTGCTGGCTGCCGTGCGCCTGCTCAGCAGCCGCCATCTGGTGCTGGTTGCCAGCCTGCGCGAAGCAGCCCTCGATGCGGCGCAGGACGAAGGCATCCAGGATGCCTTCGATGCCGCCCGCGTCACCGCCGCGGTGGACTACGCGCGGCGCCGTGAAGCCACGCTGCGCCGGCTACGCGCGGAAGGCGTACTGTGTCTGGACGTAAAGCCTGAAGATCTGGCGATCGAAACCGTGAACCGCTATCTGGCGGTCAAGGCGGCCAACCGGCTGTAACAGCCGGTCTCCGCCCAGAAGCTTATTACGACCTTACTGCGAGACCGGAGCAGCTCTCAGAGCATGTAACCCAGGCCCAGTGCTGTCGCCCGGCTGTTGCAAGGCCTTCTGAAGCAATCCGCCAGCATCAGCGAAACCGGCGTGTTCAGCTTGGACGTCTTGAACCAGCGCTCGTAAATCGAACTGATCTCACCCGAGGCATAGAGATTCGCGAGGGTCTTGTCGACCACGGCCTTGAAAGCCGGATCTTCCTTCCGGACCATCAGGGTCATCGGCTCGATGGAGAGCGGCTTCGTGCTGATCGCGTACTGACCCGGCTGGGCGCTGCTCTGACGCATGCCTTCGAGCAGAATGTCCAGCTGGGCCACCGCCGCCACGGTGCCGGCCTCCAGCGCCTTCATCGCATCCTGGTTCTTGCTGAAAACCACCAGCTTCATGGACTTGAGCGTGTCATCGCGCAACTGGTTGAAGAGCTTCTCGGCCGTGGTGCCCTTGACGATGCCGACCGCCTGACTGTTGAGCTGGGTGTAATCGCTCAAACCTGCGGACTGCTTGCTCATGAAGCGCGTACCAGCGATAAAGTGGGCGTAGGAAAAATCCACATCCTTGGCACGCGTCTGGGTGTTCACTGTCGTGCCGCACTCGATGTCTGCGACACCATCGCGCACCTTGGCCAGACGGTCAGCCGCCGTCACCACGACATATTGCACACGCAGCTCGGAGAGCTTCAGTTCCTTCCTGATCTGCTCGGCAACTTTCTGGCACAGATCGATCGAGTAGCCCGACGCCACGCCCTGGCTATAGCCCGCGAAAGGCAGGTTGTCTTCGCGGACGCCGATGTTGAGCACCTTGCTCTTGCTGATCTTCTCCAGCGTCTGGGCGTGTGCCCCACTCTGCAGACCACAGGCCACGGCCAACACCACCGCCCAAGAGAATGTTTTCTGCCACTTCAGGCCGTACTGTGCCATCACCTGCTCCGTAAGTTTTAACGTCGAACGATCTGAATCCTCTCACAGATCTTTTCCGCCAAAACGACAACAAATGTGGCATCGGATGGATGGACAGACGGCCCTGCGCGGCACCTCAACGCCAAGCCGGGCTAGGATTTCGGACCCGACTTGCGCGCCCGCCACAAGCGCCGCCCGCCCCACAACACGGCAGCTCCGACTGCGAACCAGGGCAAACCACCCACCAGAAAATACATCAGCATCGCAAGACTCTCGGCAAAAGTGCTGCCCAGCCGGCGCCAGGCCTCGCGCAGCGGCTCCCAGCTACCGGGCTGGCTCAGCGAGGCCGGTGCGCGGAACTGGATATCGAAGCTGACTTTCTCGGTGACCGCCAGCGTGGCGCGCATCTGCCCTTCCAGCGAATCGATCTCGCCCTGAACCCGGGCCAGCTCGCGCTCGACTTCCAGCAGATCGCGCACCTTGTCGACTCGCCCGGCCAGCAGCCCGCGCAAGCGATCGCGCAAGGCTTTCTGGTTGGCCAGGCGTGCCTGCCGATCAACCACCTCATTGGTGCGATCGTTCTGGCTCATCTCATGCTGTGCCAACTTGCCCAAGCCCCGCAGGGTCGCCAGCAATTCCCCCGCCCGCCCCGGCACGATGCGCAGTGCAAGATTTGCGCTGGCCATGTCACCGCGCTGGTTCGCGATTCCCGCCGCCACCACCTCACAGGCCGGCAACTGGCAGGCCTCCAGCTGTGCGCGCCAGAGGGCTTCGAGCCGATCCTCCGCCACTTCGATCACCACGTTGTGGCGCAACTCGATATGGCGCGGCACGCTGGCGGGCTGGCCGGCATCGGTCTGAGGCGCCTCCAGCTTGCGTGCCATCTCGACGGCCGGCGCAGCCGCCAGCATCGGCGCAGCCGCCATCTCTTCCTTCCGGCCGCAGGCAGCCAGCACCAGCACCAGCACCAGCAGCACACAGATCCCGCTCACCAGCTTGCGCATCATGGTTTCTCTCCGAAAAAACGCTCGTAGCACTTCAACGGGCGAACACCCGTCTGCGGGTTAGCCTGCCAGCGCGGGATAAATTTCAGCGGGCTGACTGAATAGATAACGCGGCGCCCCGGCAGCCAGCTCGGCATGCGAGCCAAAGCCCCACAGCACGCCCGCAGCGGCCAGGCCGCTGCGATGCGCGGCGTCGATATCCACCTCGCGGTCGCCCACCATCAGGCTGGCCCGGCTCACGATGCCGTCGGCCACCAGCGCGGCGATCTGCTCCCACTTGTGGATGTCCACGTCGCCACCACTGACGAAGTAGAAGTGCTGGCGCAGGCCGAAGAGATCGAGGATGCGCTCGGCGAAATCGGCCCGCTTCGAGGTGCATAAGCCCATCGGAATGCCGGCCGCATCGATGGCCGCCAGCGCCTCGGGGATGCCCGCGTAAAGCGTGTTCTCGGCGTAACCCACATCACCATAGCGCTCGCGATACTTGTCGATCAGCTCACGCACATGCGCGTCGGAATCCGTGCCGGTCAGCTCGCGGAAGCTGTATTTCAAGGGCGGCCCCACGCAGAAACGCAGATCGTCGAGCGCCCGCTCGGGATAGCCGAAGTGCGCCAGCGCGTAATTGATCGAACGACCGATACCCTGCAGCGGATCGCTGAGGGTGCCGTCGAGGTCGAAGAGGATGAAGTCGTGGGTCGCAGCCACTGTTCGTATCTCCCGAGTCAGCACGACACAAGATTAAATTTAAATTGTCCATCATCGAGTTCGACTTTACGGAATGAACAAGACAAGCCAGCGTCTTTCACCCAAGTCCGAACGTCATTTTGCTTTTCCGAATCGCAATCCAATCCGAAGACAACGCCAGTCAAAGTTTCGACCGGAGCGATATGCAAACCCGGGCCTGTCATTTGGCCATCAAGGCCTAGCTTAGCTAAGGCGCTTCCGTCGTTATTGACGTAGGAAACTATTCGCCACTCTTTTTCGTAATCCCAATACGTGGCTTTTGTACATGCCACAGTTCGGTGGATGTCCAGATAGCTCTGGTTCGCCGTGTCAACGAAGGGATACGTGTCTTGATACACGACCTCCCAAGCAAGCTGAAAAAGCCACTTTGATGTTTCAAACTCAAGACATACGCCTCGGTGCGTATCGGCGTAATGCGCCCACATCAAGGGAGAATCAGGCAACTCAGAGAGCGAAAGAAGTCCAACCCCCTCCATCTGACCTCGCTGCAAACGAGGCATGCGCTTCATTTGCGCAGCCAACTGCAATCTCTTGGCTGGTTTTGCGTCGGGGCGGGCTCTCTTTACCAACGCCCCAAGATGGGCTCGGGTGTTAGCCCCCTTCGGCGAAAATCCAGCAAGAGGGCGGCACTCGAACGGATCATTTAGTTGCCGTGGCGAAGGAAAGTAATGCTCACCATGAAGAATGATCCGTTGAACGATGGGTTCTTTGGTTACTGGATCAAGGCTGTCTAGCGACCGATACCGATAAAGTCGTGGAGGAACGCGCTTCACGACTATCTCCTGAATCAAGCCCGCAGATGCAGCTCATCGGCCGCGTAAGTCAGATTCAGCGGTTCGATCACGACCTGCTTCGGGCCGGCTTCGACGCGGCCGGCGACCCAGGCTTTCACGCCCAGACCGTTCGCGATACGCGCAACCTCTTCGGCCTGCTCAGCGGCGACGTAGAAGGCGAAACCGGCGCCCATGTTGAGGCTGCCGTAGGCTTCGCGGTCGTCAATGCCGGCGTGCTCCTGCATGAAGGCCAGCACCGGCGGCACGTCCGGCAGGGTGTGGATGCGATAAGTGAAGTTGCCGGGGTGACGCATGATCTTGCGCCAGCCGTGGCCGGTGATGTTGGCCGAGTAGTGCGGCACGATGCCGGCCGCAAACAGGGCTTCGGTCACCGGCACATAGAGCGTGGTCGGGTCCAGCAGGGCTTCGCCGTAGAGGCGGCCGTCCGAGAGCTTGGAGGCATAGCCTTCAGGCAGGCGCTCGACCAGCTTGCGCGCGAGGCTCACGCCGTTGGCGTGAATGCCCGAGGAGGCCAGCAGCACGATGGCGTCGCCATCCTGCATCTTGTCGCCCAGCGTCAGGCGCTCACGCGAAGGGATGATGCCGACCGAGGAGGCCGCCAGATCGATGCGACCGGCTTCCACCACACCGGCCAGCGCCGGGGTTTCGCCGCCGCCCCAACTGACCTTGCACACGTCGCAGGCCTTCTGCCAGCCCAGCACCAGGTCGCGCATGCGCTGCTCGTCGGCAAACCATTCGCTGCCGCCAGCGGACCAGTAGGCGTGGATCGAGAGCGGCGTGGCGCCCACGGTGATCAGGTCGTTCACCGCCATGGCGATGGTGTCCTGCGCGATCGAGTCGTAATGCGTCTTGCCGGTGATCGGGCGCACGGCGTCCGCCACCAGGGCCTTGGTGCCGAGACATTCGGTGATCGAGGCGATCAGGGTGCCGCCGATGTCCATCACATAGGCCGACTCGCCGCGCGAGGCGAGAATTTCGGAGACCCCGTGGCCGGCCAGATTGCCGGCAGTGGCGCTGGCAGCTTTCTGGGCAAGGATCTTGAGCGGATCGATCTTGCTGTAATCCACGCCAGCGGCGGTGTAGTCGAGAGGGGTCTGGGCCATGATGGGGAACTCGGTCAAGCGGGAAAGGCCGGCATTTTACCTGCTCGGGCGGCTCGGCGCCCGTCGGATCTGCAGGCGGATGTGCTGTGAGAGGGCGCCGACAGGTAAAATCCCGCCCTCACCCACCGCAGCTGCCCCTCATGTCCGCCCTCCCCAGCCCTTATCCGACGCATCAGCTCACGCTCGACGTGCGCCCCCGCGTGCCGGCGACGCTGGAGAATTTCGTGGCGGGCGATAACGAGGCCCTACTGCTGGCCTTGCGCCGCCAGCTCGGCGCGCGCGACGGCAGCTGGTTCTATCTGTGGGGTGCCGCCGGCTCCGGACGCAGCCATCTGCTGCAGGCGGCGGTAGCCGAATCAGCGGCGGCCGGCCGGCCCGCTTGCTATCTCGATGCCACGCAGGGCGACACGCTGCAGATGGAAGATGGCCTGCTGGCAGCGCTCGACGATGTCGACCAGCTTGATGCCGACGGCCAGGCCGCCCTGTTCCGCGCCCTGATCCAGGCCCGCGAAGCACAAGGCTCGCTGATCCTCGCCGGCAAGCTGCCGCCCCAGCACCTCGCCCTGCGCGAAGATGTACGCACCCGCATTGGCCAAGCCCTGATCTTCGAGATCCAGCCGCTGGACGACGACGCCAAGGGGGCGCTGCTGATGCAGCACGCCATGGCGCGCGGCATGCTGCTGCCGGCGGACGTCATCGAATACCTGCTGCGCCATGGCCGCCGTGACACGCACTGGCTGATGGAAGTGCTCGACGCGCTCGACGATGCGTCGCTCTCGCAGTCCCGCCCGCTTACCCTGCCGCTCTTGCGCGAAGTGCTGCGCGAGGACTGCGAACCCGAACTCCCCTTCTGATAAAGCTGAAACACCATGAACCTCGCTCTCTTTGATCTCGACAACACCCTGCTCGACGGCGACTCCGACCACGCCTGGGGCCAGTTCCTGTGCGACAAGGGCGTTGTCGACCCGGTGGAATTCAAGGCTCGTAACGACGCTTTCTACGAGCAGTACAAAGCCGGCACCCTGAACATCGACGAATTCCTCGACTTCGTGCTCGCTCCGCTGGCCCGCCACTCGCGCGAGGAGCTGATGAAACTGCATGACGAGTTCATGAACGACGTGGCCTTCGGCATGATCAACGAGATGGGCAAGCAACTGGTGAACTGGCACCTGGCGCAGGGTGACCTGTGCGCTGTCGTGACCGCCACCAATGCCTTCGTCACCGAACGCATCGTGCGCTACTACTTCCATGTGCCGCACCTGATCGCCACCGTACCGGCCCTGGAAAATGGCCGCTTCACCGGCAAGGCGCGCGGCACGCCGGCCTTCCGCGAAGGCAAAATTACCCGCGTGAATGCCTGGCTGGAATCGATGGCGCTGGATCTTTCCTGCTTCGAAAAGAGCTGGTTCTACAGCGATTCGGCCAATGACATTCCGCTGCTCGAGCAGGTCAGCGATCCGGTGGCCGTCGATCCCTGCATCGCCCTGCGTCTGCGTGCCGAAACCCTCGGCTGGCCGATCATCAGCCTGCGCGAAAAGAGTCAGGACGGCGCCGGCAGCGGCATCATTCTGCAAGCCTGATCGGGCAATCCCTTGTCTGCCCGCACAGTGCACTGGCAGGATGCGGGCAGCACATTGGAGACTCCGCCATGAACCTCGAAAAAGTCATCTTCGGCTTCTTCATCATCCTCGCCTGTACGCTGAACTTCGGCTTCTTCATCGGCGACATCGACCGGCCCGAGCTCCACCATGCTTCCGAGCTCTTCGCCGCCATCGTGGTGAACCTGATCGCCACGGTGCTGAAATTCGGTGACCGCACCCACATCGGCGCCACCCACCTCGCCACCAGCCTCGTCGCGATGCTGCAACTGCTGGCGGGCAGCTTCGTGTGGATGTGGCAACTGCATATCGTGGGTCAGCCGATGGATGGCCACACCATCTCGATCGTGGTCTCGCTCTCGGGTGGAGCCCTGCTGGCCAATCTCATCTCGGTGATCCTGCTGATCGGCGAGACCCTGCGCCAAAGCCGCTGAGCCCACATGGGTGACGTTCTCTTCATTGCGCTGCGCCGCCTGCGCACGCCGCTGATCACCCTCATCCTCGCCTATGCCATCTCGGTGGCCGGGCTGGTCGCCATGCCCGGGCTGGACGGCAGTGGCCAGCCCATGAAGCTGGGTTTCTTCCATGCCTTCTACGTGGTGAGTTATACCGCCACAACCATCGGTTTCGGCGAGCTGCCCTGGGTCTTCACCGACGCTCAACGCGCCTGGATCACCTTCACCATCTATCTCTCGGTCACCTGCTGGGCCTATGCGCTGGGCAGCATCTTCGCGCTGGTGCAGGAACCGGTGTTCCGCACGGCCGTGGCGCGCAGCCGCTTCACGGCGCGGGTCCGGCGCCTCGACGAGCCCTTCTACATCATCTGCGGTTACGGCCAGAGCGGCACGGCCCTGGCGCACGCCTTCGATGCACTGGGCACCCGCAGCGTGATCATCGAAACCCGCCCCGAGCGCGCCGCCCGGCCAGACGTGGAAATCTACCAGGAGCCGCCCTGCTGTCTTGCGGCAGACGCGCGCTGGCCCGACGTGCTGCAGGATGCCGGCGCGACCCATCCGCGCTGCAAGGCCCTGATCGTGCTGGTGAGCGACGACGAAGCCGCTCAGGCCATCGCCATCGGTGCGGCGGCCCTGAGCTCCGACCTGCCAGTAATCGCCCGGGTGCATAGCGCACTGGCCCGCGCCAACCTCGACAGCTTCCCGAACATCACGGCCATCGACCCCTTTGACACCTTCGCCACCAACCTTGAGCTGGCCCTGGCCATGCCCGCCGTGCTGTGGGTGGAGGACTGGCTCTCCAGCGTGCCTGGCAGCGCCTGCCCGCCACCACCGATCCTACCTGCCGGACATTGGCTCGTGCTGGGTTTCGGCCGCTTCGGCCACGCCGTGGCACGGGCCCTGGAGCGCACCGGTTCGACCTGGACCGCCATCGACTCCAACCTGCACCTGACTGATGAACCCCATCTGCAACACAGCGACAATTCGGTCGAGAGCCTCGGTGCAGCCGGCATCGACCGGGCCGTCGGCATCATCGCCGGCACCGACCGCGACGCCATGAACCTGGCCCTCGTCACGCGCGCCCGCAAACTCAATCCGAAGCTGCACGTGATCATCCGCCAGAACCATGTCGCCGAGCGCAGCCTGATCGAAGCCGCTCGCGCCCAGCAATGCTTCGTGAAATCCGAAATCATGGTGCGCGAATGCCTGCAGTTGCTGGTCGCCCCACTGCTCAACCGCTTCCTGCTGCAGGTGCGTAAGCACGGCGCGGAGCTCGCCGAACAAATCGCTGTGCGCTTGCTCACCGGGCTCGAAGAACGGGTGCCACACATCTGGGTTTTCAACGCCTACGCCTCCTACCCGGGCCTGCGCGCAGCGCTCAGCGGCCAGGCAGGAGCCCCCTTGCGCCTGAAGGAACTACAGATCCACCCGCTCGACCCGAGCTTGCAGCTGTGCGCCGTGCCCCTGCTGCTGCTACGTGGCGAGGAAGAGTTCATGCTGCCGGCACTGGACATGGAACTGCAGTCCGGCGACCGGATCCTGTTTGCCGGCCGCGAGGGCGAAGAGCGTCTGCAGCACCGCTTCCACCTCGACCCCAGCCCGCTCGAGTTCGTCCGCAGCGGCGTGGAGCCCGCCCGTAGCTGGATCTTCCGTCAGCTTCAAAAACGCCCCCGCGTGCGCTGATCATCCGCCAGCGCAGCACGCACGCGACAGTACCCGACGCTGTTTGTTCGTGCGCCCCGGCACTAAATTCCGAAGCAGGCATGCCAGGCGATATACTTCCCGGCTTCAAGAACCTCTTCAGGGCCATCGGCCCCCAGCCCACATCGGCATGATCCGCAAACTGCTGCGTCGCGTCTTCAAGAAAGCCCCCGCCTCCCTTCCCGTGGCCGAGGCGGCTGCCATCCCGCTGGAACTTCACGGCATCCGCCGCGAAATGGTCTCACCCGCCTCGCGCAAGGTCTGCCATGTGCTGCAGGAAGCCGGCTTCAAGGCCTACGTGGTCGGCGGTGCGGTGCGCGACCTGATCGCCCGCATCGACCCGAAGGATTTCGACGTGGCCACCAATGCCACGCCGGAAGAGGTGCGCCACCTGTTTCGCCGCTCGCGCATCATCGGCCGGCGCTTCCGCATCGTGCACGTGATGAGCGGGCCGGAGACCATCGAAGTCTCCACCTTCCGTGCGCTGCACGACGAAGACACCGTCACCGACGAGCACGGCCGCGTACTGCACGACAACACCTGGGGCACGATCGAAGCCGACGCCACCCGCCGGGACTTCACGGTGAATGCGCTCTACTACGACCCGACCACCGAAACCGTGCTGGACTTCCACCACGGCGTGGCCGATCTGAAGCAGAAAACCATGCGCGTGATCGGTGACCCGGCGACGCGCTACCGCGAAGACCCGGTGCGCATGCTGCGCGCCGTGCGTCTAGCCGCCAAGCTCGACCTGGCCCTCGATCCGGACGCCCGCAAGCCGATCCGCGAAATGAGCGAGCTGCTGGCCAATGTGCCCGCCGCACGCCTCTTCGACGAAATGCTCAAGCTGCTCTCCTCCGGCTACGCCGTGGTGAGCCTCAAGCGCCTGCGCGACGAGGGCCTGCACCACGGCCTGCTGCCCCTGCTCGACGTCATCCTGGAGCAGCCGCAGGGCGAGAAATTCGTCTGGCTGGCCCTCGAAAACACCGATGAACGCGTGCGCGCTGGCAAACCGATCTCTCCTGGCTTCCTGTTCGCCACCCTGCTGTGGCACGAAGTGCTAAGCAACTGGAGCGCCCGCAAGGAGCGGGGCGAGTATCCGCAGCCGGCGCTGTTTGAAGCCATGGACGAAGTGCTCGCCTCACAGGCCGAGAAGCTCGCCATCACGCGCCGTATCGCGGGTGACATCACAGAAATCTGGGCACTCCAGCCACGCTTCGAGAAGCGCGCCGGCAAAGCACCTTTCCGCCTCATTGAGCAGCCACGCTTTCGCGCTGCGTACGACTTCCTGCGCCTGCGCGCCGAATCTGGCGAGATCGAGATGGCGCTGCCGGACTGGTGGGATGATTTCGCCAATGCCAACACCGATGATCGCGAAACCATGCTGGTAGCAGACAAGAAAGGTGACGGCGCGGCCCGCAAGCGTCGCCCCCGCCGCCGCAAGCCGCGCAGTGAAGCCGGCGGCGCCGAGCCGGCAGGCGAATAAGCGATGGCCGTACTCGCCTGGATCGGACTGGGTGCCAATCTCGGCGACCCGGTCAACACCCTCAGGGAAGCCTTCACCGCATTGGGCCAGCTGCCCGGTTGCCGCGTACTGACGTCCTCCAGCCTCTACCGCACCGCCCCGCAAGGGCCGGGCACCGAAGGCCAGCCGGACTATGTCAATGCCGTGGCGGCACTGGATACCACCCTCGCCGCCCCCGAACTGCTCGAAGCCCTGCTCGAACTCGAAAAGAACTTCGGCCGCCAGCGCAGCACACGCAACGCTGCCCGCACCCTGGATCTCGACCTGCTGCTCTACGGCTGCGAGATTCTCGATGCGCCCGGCCTGCACCTGCCCCACCCGCGCATGCACGAACGTGCCTTCGTGCTCATCCCGCTCGCCGAACTGGCGCCGGAAACCCGCATTCCCGGCCGCGGCCCGGTGCTCGAACTGCTCAACGCGCTGCCGGACCAGCGCATCGCACGTATCGCCGACTGAAGGAAAGCCGATGCCGATCTGGATGCAAACCGCCGGCCTGCTCGTCGCCTCCAACGTGTTCATGACCTTTGCCTGGTATGGCCACCTCAAGCATCTCGGCAATCGCCCCTGGTTCATCGCAGCGCTGATCGCCTGGAGCATCGCCCTCTTCGAATACGTGCTTCAGGTCCCCGCCAACCGCATCGGCGCCCAGGCCTACTCGCTGGGTCAGCTCAAGATCATGCAGGAAGTGATCACGCTGGCCGTATTCGTGCCCTTCGCCGTGTATTACATGGACGAGCCCCTCAAGCTCGATTACCTGTGGGCCGCGCTATGCATGCTGGGTGCGGTGTACTTCATCTTCCGCACCTGAAAGCCCGGAATGCTCGAAAAAGCCCGCTACATCGTCGTCGAAGGCCCGATCGGGGCCGGCAAGACCAGCCTCGCCCGGCGCCTCTCGGAGCGCCTGTCGGCCAGTCTGGTACTCGAACAGCCGGAGATGAATCCCTTCCTCGCCCGCTTCTACGCAGAGCGCGAGCGCTGGGCCCTGGCCACCCAGATCGAATTCCTGTTCCAGCGCGCCGATCTGCTCGCCGAAGCCACTCGCCTCTTGCAGGGTGGCCAGCGCGTCATCAGTGATTTCGTGCTCGAGAAAGATCCGCTCTTCGCCAGTCTCAATCTCACCGAGGACGAAGCGCGCCTGTACGAAAAGGTCTTCACCCAGCTGCGCCCGGCGCCGCTCAGGCCGGATCTGGTGATCTACCTTCAGGCCCAGCCCGAGACCCTGATCGAACGAGTCAGGAAACGCGGGCTGGATGCCGAGCGCCGCATCACCGAGCAATACCTTGGCACCGTGTCGGAGCGCTATGCGCGCTTCTTCCACGATTACAATGCCGCCCCGCTGTTCGTGATCAACGCCGAAGTCCTGAATCCGGTCGACGAAGACGACGACTTCGAACTGATCCTGCAGCGCCTGCAAGCCATGCGTGGCTATCGCGAATACTTCAGCTACGCCTGAACCCGTCTCGCTGCGCAGCGTTCATGCATCTATAAAAAGGCTGGATGCCCGTCAGCAGGAGATTGACGGACAATGCGCTCCCGTTCGCCGGCGACGCATTCGCCCGGCTCGTCGCCACACCGCACAGGAGTCGACATGAGTTACCTCGAAAACGCCAAGCCCGTCACCCTCACCAGCCTGGCCGCGATGCGCCAGAACGGCGAGAAGATCGCCATGCTCACCGCCTACGATGCGAGCTTCGCCGCACTGTGCGAGCGCAACGGCGTGGATGTGCTGCTGATCGGAGATTCACTCGGCAACGTGATCCAGGGCCAGAAAACCACCCTGCCGGTGACGATGGAGCAGATGGTCTATCACACCGAGTGCGTGGCGCGCGCCGCCCAGCGTGCCTGGGTGATCGCCGACCTGCCCTTTGCCAGCTACCAGGAAAGCCCGCAGCAGGCCCTGCGCAACTCGGCGCGCCTGATGGCCGCCGGCGCCCAGATGGTGAAGCTTGAAGGCGGTGCCGTGATGGCCGAGACGGTGCGCTTTCTGGTCGAGCGCGGTGTACCGGTGTGTGCCCACATCGGCCTCACGCCGCAATCGGTACATCAGCTCGGCGGCTATCGCGTGCAGGGCAGAACTGAAGCGGGCGCGGCACAGATGAAAGCCGATGCGCTGGCACTCGAAGCGGCTGGCGCCGCCATGGTCGTACTGGAAATGGTGCCCGCCACCCTGGCCGCCGAACTGACCGCCCAACTCAGCAGCATGGCCACCATCGGCATCGGTGCCGGTAAGGACTGTGATGGTCAGGTGCTGGTCTTGCACGACATGCTGGGCGTCTATCCCGGCAAGAAGGCACGCTTCGTGAAGAACTTCATGGACGGCGCGGCGAGCATCGATGCGGCCGTAGCCGCCTATGCCGCTGCGGTGAAGGACGGCAGCTTCCCGGCGCCGGAACACACCTACTAAGTTGCGAGCGGCAAGGGCGCGCCTTCGGCGCAACAAGCTTCAAGTAAAAACCCGGCGGGATGCGCGGCCAAAATTCATGGTTTGCGGGCCACAACTCGCAACTTACAACTTGCGACTTGAAGCCGCGTAGCGGTGCTCTGGCAAGCTACTCGCACTGACTGCGGATGAACTCCGCCATCTTGCGCAGCCGCGCCGCATCAAAAGTGCCGTCGGCCTCATCACGAGTCACGAAGAGATTGATGCCGGCATCAAAGCCATTGGCGGCGAACCAGCCTTGGCGCTCCTGCCAGGCAGTACGCAAAGCTTCGCTCTCAAGCACGCCCAGATGCTCCCATAGCAGGCTCTGCCCCTTGGCATCCCGGATCGTGAAGGCCGGCTCACGCTCACCCGGGCGGGCGCTGCCGGCCAGAGGCTGACGGTAGGCGTACTCCAGCCCTAGTTCGTCGAGCAGCGCGGCGATCGCCAGCTCGGCCGGGCTGAACTGTGGCTGGCGCATCGCGGCCTCATCCTCTGCCGGTTCGTCCTGTGAGTCGCCCGGTTCGCCTTCCGGGCTGGGTTCGCCCGCCGCAGCCACTTCAGCGGCCACCGGCATCAGGGCCTGCTGACGCAGCCGGGCAAGCTCGTTCTCGGCGCGGGCAATGTCGCGCTCGATACCGATCTCGATGATGCGCAGCTTGTCCTCCCCCCGTGCCTCAGCCTCCTCCACCGCCTTGTAGAGCCGGTAGAGGCCGGACTCGCGCAGGGTCGCGGTGGTCTGGCCGATATTGCTGATCTGCTCCCGCACCCTCGACATCAGGCGGATGGTGCGGATCAGGCGGGTGGCCGCATCGTCCTCGCCCGGCTGGGCGCGCATCTGGTATTCGTCGATCAGGGCCTGGATGGTGTGCACATGGCCATCGCGATAGGCCACATTGATACGCGACATGATCTCGTCACGCAGGCTGCGGTCGTCGTCATCACCGGCGCGGTCCGGGTGTACGATCTTGGCCGCCATCCGGTAGTACTTGCGCAGATCATCACTGGGCATGAACTCCTCGGCACCCGGATCGATATCGATGGCGCGGGCGGCTTCAGCGCTGGCCTGAGCCTGAGTACTGGCAGCGCGGGCGGCAGCCTGGCGCAGCGCATCGCGTGGTGCGAGGCGCACGCGCAGCTGGGCAATCTCGGCGCGCACGCGATCGAGCCGCGCATACAGATCCCCTACCCGGCGCCAGTAGCGCAACTTGAAGGCAGCCAGGCCATTCTGCAGGGTGGCGTATTCGGTCTGCACCTCGGCGTAGCGCTCTTCGAGCACTTCGAGCTGCTGCAGCTTGGCTTCGAGCTCAAGCTCCTCGGGTGCGGGGCGATCACTGCTGAGCCACTTGAACATCAGGTCTGACTCCTGCCGGCCCACTCACGATAGGCGCGGGCGAGATGCGGGCGGTTTTCGGGGCCCAGGGTTTCGGCCAGCCAGTCGCTGAGCACCAGCAGGCTGCGATTGGAAAACGGGGACTCGACCAGCAGGTTTTCGAGAAAATCGCGCTGTTCGGCATAGTCATCCGGACTGCAGCGCACCAGTTGTTCGTCGAGCGGACCATAAACCGCGTCAGGCTGGCCCTGCAAGGCGCGCTGCAGCACACCGGGCAGCAGCGGATTGCCGCTGCGTTGCGCCATTTCCAGCGCGCTTTCGCCACTGGCCGGCTCGATCAATGCTGGGTTGGCGCCGTAGCACAGGAGCATCGCGGCCGCTTCCAGATGACCATTCACTACCGCGTAATGCAAAGCGCTGAGCCCGGTCGTGCCGCCTTCAAACGCGCACACCTCCTGAGCATCCGGCTCAGCGCCGGCGGCCAGCAGCACCTCGAGCACCCCCACCGCACCACGTGCGGCCGCGTAGTGGAGCGGCGTACGCAAGTCGGCGCACGCCGCGTCACGCGTGGCGCCGGCCTTCAGCAGCAGAAAGGCGGTGGCAGCACAGTTGCTCAGGGCGGCAGCATGCAGGGGCGAGCCGCCACCGAATGCACCGAGCTGATCATCAAAGGAATGCCAGCCAGACATCGCATCCACATCCGCTCCGGCAGCAATCAAGGCTTCGACCAGCGCCGTCATACCTTGCCCGGCAGCCAGATGCAGTGCGCTTTCGCGCCGCCCCGGCAAGCTCGCATTGGGGTCGGCCCCGGCCGTCAGCAAGCTCAGCGCAGCGTCCTCGCAACCCGCCTCGCAAGCCACCAGCAAGGGCGTAGCGCCCGGAAAGAACACGCCTTCGCGCAGATGGCCGCTGGGAGAATCAAGCGGCGCGCCCTGCTCGACCAGTAAACCGAGTGCCGCCAGCGAAGCACGCCGGGCCGCAAAGTGCAGCAGTTGCTGGCCCTCGTCGTCGTCCGAACGGTATTCCAGCAACTCCGGCTCGTCGCGCAGCAAGCGCGCCAGGGGGGCCAGCTCATTGCGTTCAATGAGGATACAAGCCTCGGCGTACTGCACAGCCAGATCGCCTGCCACGCGATCGCGCCACAGGATGGCCAGTCCGCGATTGACGAAGCCGGCGGCATCCTGCACCAGCACGGCCAGCTGGCGCTCGGGCGTAGCCAGCGCGGCGTGGGGCGTGACAAGCGTGCTGAGGCTACTGGCTTCCGGGTTCATGCAGGGCCGCAAAAGGGTGGATGACCCTGCATGATACTGGCCTCAGCCGGCGGCTGCGCGGGCTCATACTCCTAGAGGCAGCGCGGCACGCCGTATTCCGTACTCGCCCGCAGCGCCCCGGCCGGCTTATCATCACAGAACTGAACTGAATGCCATTGACCGACCGGAATCCACGCCGATGAACCCGACCCAGACCCTTGCCTGGCAACAACTCGCAATGCACGCCCGTGCGCTCGAAGCCACCCACCTGCGCGAGCTCTTCGCGGCCGATCCCGACCGCGCCGGCCACTTCAGCAGCAAGGCCTGCGGCATCCTGCTCGATTACTCGAAAAACCGGATCACGGCCGACACCCTGCGCGAACTGCTGGCACTCGCCGAAGAATGTGCGCTGGGCAGCGAGATCCGCGCCATGTTCGAGGGGGGCGAGATCAACAACACCGAACACCGCGCCGTGCTGCACACCGCGCTGCGCGCCCAGGGCGAAGTTCAGGTCCGTGTGCAGGGCGAAGACGTGATCCCGGCGATCCGCGAAGTCCGCGCTCGCTGTGCAGCCTTCAGCGAACGCGTACGCAGCGGCGAATGGCTTGGCTACAGCGGCGAGACCATTACCGACATCGTGAACATCGGCATCGGTGGCTCCGACCTCGGCCCGCTGATGGTCTGTGAAGCACTGAAACCCTATGCCGACGGCCCCCGCCTGCATTTTGTCTCCAACGTAGATAGCCTGCACCTCACCCAGACGCTGGCTGGCCTGAACCCGGCACGTACCCTGTTCATCATTGCGTCCAAAACCTTCACCACGGTCGAGACCCTGACCAATGCCCGCAGCGCCCGTGCCTGGCTGGTCAAGGCCGCCGGCTCGGAGTCGGCTGTCGCCAAGCACTTCGTGGCGGTATCGACCAACGCAACCAAGGTTGCTGAGTTCGGCATCGACACCGCCAACATGTTCGGCTTCTGGGACTGGGTCGGCGGCCGTTACTCGCTGTGGAGTGCCATCGGCCTGCCTATCACCCTCGTCATCGGTGCCGCCGGCTTCGATGCCCTGCTCGAAGGCGCGGCCGACATGGATCAGCACTTCCGCACAGCCCCGTTCAAGGACAACCTGCCGGTGCTGCTGGGCCTTCTGGGCGTGTGGTATGTGAACTTCCTGGACTGCCGCTCACAGGTCGTCGCCCCCTACAACCAGACCCTGCACCGCCTGCCGGCCTTCCTGCAGCAACTGGACATGGAATCCAACGGCAAACAGGTGCGCGCAGACGGCAGCCCGGTCGACTACGCCACGGGCCCGGTGATCTGGGGTGAGCCCGGCACCAACGGCCAGCACGCCTTCTTTCAGCTGATCCATCAGGGCACGGCGGTGATCCCGGTTGATTTCATCCTCGCCCTCTCGCAACCGGGTCAGCTCGCTAACCACCGCGTGAGCCAGATCGCCAACTGCCTTGCCCAGTCAGCCGCCCTGATGCAAGGCAAGACAGCGGACGAAGTACGCGCCGAGATGGAGGCCAAGGGCGTCGCCACGGCAGAAATCGAAACCTTGCTGCCGCACCGCGTCTTCCCCGGCAACCGCCCGAGCAACACCTTGCTGCTGGACGATCTCTCGCCACGCACGCTGGGGGCACTGCTGGCGCTCTACGAACACAAGGTCTTCGTGCAAGGCAAGATCTGGGGCCTGAACTCCTTCGACCAGTGGGGTGTGGAGCTCGGCAAACAGCTTGCCAGCGGGATTGAGCAGCGCCTCAGTGCTGCGAGTGGCCCTCGCTATGACACATCGACTGAAGCGCTACTGGCTTACATCGGCAAATCCATATCCTGACCCCCTTCAGCAAACATTCATCAGAAAGCCGGTCCGTAAGACTGGCTTTCTTGCTTTCAGCCTTCCGCTTTGACGCGCCGTCAGACAGCTCGGGCGCATGGCTATCTCAAGCATCATGCTCGCCGAGCGGGCGCATGGCGCTGAAAAAGGCAGCCAGGTTTCACGCAACCTCACCGTGGTGGAAGACTTCTGCAGCCGCCTGGCCGTGCCGCCCCATGGCGAACGCGAGGCACATCATTACGGCGGCCTCCGAGCCGCGCCGGAGAAAACGGGCCAGCCCATCGGCGCAAACGATCTGCATAGGGCAGCCCACGCTCGCGCGCAGGGGCTGACGCTGATCAGCAATAATCTGCGCGAATTCGAACGCGCGCCGGGCCTGTTACCCGAGAACAGGGTGTCAGTACCAAGATTTCGACAGACACAAAAAAAGCCAGACACTGTCTGGCTTTTTTTATTCATCATCGCCCGAACCAGGCGTTGGCGGAAAGCGTAGCGAGCGGGCCGCGATTGAGGCGAGACACGCAGCCGTATGCTTTATACAGCGAACATCACAGCCTCAAGCCCGGTTCGCGCAGCACGCTTTACGCCAATGCCCCGTGGCACTGCTTGTACTTCTTGCCTGAACCGCATGGGCAAGGATCATTGCGCCCCACGCGCAAGCCGTTGTTTTCAACCGGCAGCTGCTTCTTCTCGGTGACGGCCGCCTCCGCCAGCGCTTCGTCGTAGTCAGCGTGGTGGTATTGCACGTTTTCCACACCCGGATGCTGTTCGGCGACCTCTTCGATCTGCTCCTCTGAACGCACCTGCACGGTCATCAGCAAACGCACCACTTCGGTCCGCACGGTGTCCAGCAAGGATTCGAAGAGTTCGAAAGCTTCGCGCTTGTATTCCTGTTTCGGGTTCTTCTGCGCATAGCTGCGCAGATGGATGCCCTGACGCAGGTGATCCAGCGCAGAAAGGTGTTCGCGCCAGTGCTGATCAAGGGTATTGAGCATCACGCTGCGCTCGAAACCAGCCCAAGCGTCGTGCTGCACATCCTTGACCTTGTCGGCATAGGCCTGATCGGTCGCTTCAACCACCTTGACGAGCAGGTCTTCGTCAGAGAGACGGGTGTTGTCCTTGGCCCACTGGCCCACCGGTACCTCTACACCATACTCGGCCTTGAGCGCCTTCTCGAAACCGGCCAGATCCCACTGCTCTTCGACCGACTCAGCCGGCACGTAGGTGCGGAACAGTTCGGCGATCACACCCTGGCGCATGGCAGTGATGGTCTCGCCAATATCGCTGGCTTCAAGCAGTTCGTTGCGCTGGTGGTAGATGACCTTGCGCTGATCGTTGGCTACGTCATCGTACTCGAGCAGTTGCTTGCGGATATCGAAGTTGCGCTGCTCGACCTTGCGCTGGGCGGACTCCAGCGAACGGTTGACCATGCCTGCTTCGATCGGCTCGCCTTCAGGCATCTTCAGGCGCTGCATGATGGCGGAGAGACGCTCGCCGCCGAAGATCTTCATCAGCGGGTCTTCCAGCGACAGGTAGAAGCGGCTGGCGCCGGCATCCCCCTGACGACCGGAGCGGCCGCGCAGCTGGTTGTCGATCCGACGCGATTCATGGCGCTCGGTACCGATGATCTTGAGGCCACCAGCGGCCAGAACCTGCTCGTGCAGGCCCTGCCACTCATTGCGCAGGGTGGCGATCTTGTCGGCTTTCTGCTCGTCAGAAAACTCGGTGTTTTCCTTGACCAGCGAGATCTGCTTCTCGACGTTGCCGCCCAGCACGATGTCCGTACCACGGCCGGCCATGTTGGTGGCAATGGTGATCACGCCGGGACGCCCGGCATCCGCCACGATCTCGGCTTCACGGGCGTGCTGCTTGGCATTGAGCACGTTGTGCGGCAGCTTCTCGACCTTGAGCAGTTCGGACAGGAGTTCGGAAGACTCGATCGAGGTGGTACCGACCAGCACCGGCTGACCACGCTCGTGGCAGTCCTTGATGTCCGCAATGATGGCGGCGTGCTTTTCCTTCTCGGTGCGATAGACCAGATCGTTCATGTCCAGGCGGATCATGGGGCGATTGGTCGGGATCACCACCGTTTCCAGCCCATAGATGGAGTGGAATTCGTAGGCCTCGGTATCGGCCGTACCCGTCATGCCGGCAAGCTTGCCGTACATGCGGAAGAAGTTCTGGAAGGTGATCGAGGCCAGGGTCTGGTTCTCGGAGTTGATCTTCACGCTTTCCTTGGCTTCCACGGCCTGATGCAGACCGTCGGACCAGCGGCGGCCAACCATCAGGCGGCCGGTGAATTCATCAACAATGATCACTTCGCCGTTCTGCACCACGTACTGCTGATCCTTGTGGAACAGCGAGTGCGCACGCAGCGCGGCGTACAGGTGATGGATCAGCAGGATGTTGCCCGGCTCGTAGAGGCTGCGGCCTTCGGGCAGCAAGCCCAGACGCACCAGAATCTCTTCAGCATGGTCATAGCCTTGCTCGGTCAGCAGCACTTGCTGCTGCTTGAGGTCGACGGTGTAGTCGCCCGGCACGGTAACGTTGTCGTCCTCACCTTCCTGCTGGGTCAGCAGGGGCGCCACAGCATTCATGCGCACATAGAGGTCGGTGTGATCTTCGGCCTGGCCGGAGATGATCAGCGGCGTACGCGCTTCGTCGATCAGGATCGAATCCACCTCATCGACGATGGCAAAGTTCAGGCCGCGCTGGGCACGCTGACCGAGCTCGTAGACCATGTTGTCGCGAAGGTAGTCGAAGCCGAACTCGTTGTTGGTCCCGTAGGTGATGTCCGCAGCGTAGGCGGCAAGCTTCTCGGCTTGCGGTTGCTGCGAATAGATCACGCCAGTGGAAAGGCCCAGGAAGCTGTAGATGCGCCCCATCCAGTCCGCATCGCGGCTGGCAAGGTAATCGTTCACCGTCACCACATGCACGCCCTGGCCGGTGAGAGCATTCAGATAGACCGGCAGCGTAGCGGTCAGCGTCTTGCCTTCACCGGTGCGCATTTCGGCGATCTTGCCATCGTGCAGCACCATGCCACCGACCATCTGCATGTCGAAGTGGCGCATGCCGTGCACCCGCAAGCCGGCTTCGCGGACTACCGCAAATGCCTCCGGCAGCAGTGCATCGAGGCTTTCGCCCTTGGCGATGCGCGCCTTGAATTCCTCGGTCTTGCCGCGCAGCGCTTCATCGCTGAGCGCCTGGATCTGCGGCTCAAGGGCGTTGATGGCACGCACCTTGTGCATGTATTGACGGACCAGCCGGTCATTGCGGCTGCCGAAGACTTTCTTGAGAAGGCCAGCGATCATTTTGGATGGACGAGTAAGGCGCGGCAAAGACGCGGATTCTAGCATGCGGCCCCGGCATGGCCCGCCGGGCGTTTCGGAGGCCGATCAGCTCTTCCTTGCTTGCTTGCTACAACGCAAACACGGCATGCTTGAGCCCTGCTGACTCACTCCCCCTTGTGCGCCCACATGGGGCCGATTTCGATGGCTACAAGCCCGCTCAACCGTTTCATCGGACGCTCGGACGTCCTCGCCCGCCTGCAGGACCACGCCGCCCTCCTGCAGCGCCTGCAGCGCAAGCTCGACGCTGCCCTGCCGGCGGTATCGCGAGGAGCCGCGCAGGTGGCCAATTTCCAGGACGGCGAACTGATCCTGCACGTGGCCTCGCCCGTGATGGCCACCCGTCTCAAACTGGGGCTGGAAACCCTCAAGCATTCACTGCAGGTGGCCGGCGAGCCGATCCAGAGCATCAAGGTGAAAGTGCGGGCCAGCCCCTTTACGGGCAACGGGCGCGAAGAGGAAGTCATCGTGCGGCCGATTGGCGCCGACGGGCGGGCTGCGCTGCTGGGACTGGCTGAAGGCCTCAAGCCGGACGATCCGCTGGCGCGGGCCCTGAAGCGGATGATCGAGCGCAGCGCAAAGGGCTGATGCCTGAGCGCTTGAGCGGGGGCCAGCGGCCCGCGCGTTTCCAGTAGGAGCGGCCCTCAGACCAGCGGCGCGATCAGGCGTTCGAACACCAGCAGGACCAGGGTGACCAGCCCCACAACGAGTCCGTAGCGGAACAGATTCCAGGCCCAGCGGAAGAAGTGTGGCTGCCGCGTGAGCAGGCCCAGCGCGGCACACACACCGATGGCCAGAGCCAGTGCGAGGGCAACCAGGCGCAGGATCAGCATGACCGCCTCAGGCAAAGGCCAGCTGGGTTTCGAGCTGGCCGCGCAGGGTTTCGGGCAGCTTTGCGTCATCTTCGAAAGTAACGATCTCCCAGGCTTCCTTATCCTCCAGCAGCACGCGCAGGATCTGGTTGTTGAGCGCATGGCCAGACTTGTTGGCCACGTAATGCGCGAGCAGCGGATGGCCGCACAGGTAAAGATCGCCAATGGCGTCGAGCACCTTGTGCTTCACGAACTCATCCGCATAGCGCAGGCCGTCCGGATTGAGGATCTTGTATTCGTCCAGCACGATGGCGTTATCGAGGCTGCCGCCCTGCGCCAGGCCCATGCCGATCAGCACCTCCAGATCCTGCACGAAACCGAAGGTGCGGGCCCGCGCTACGTCGCGCGAATAGCTCTGATTGGCAAAATCCACGGTCACTTCGGTGGCCGTGCCATCGATAGCCGGATGATTGAAGTGGATCGCAAAGGAGAGTTTGAAACCATCATGTGGCAGCAGGCGCACGGATTTATCACCTTCCACATACTCCACCGGCTTCTTCACGCGCAGGAAACGCTTGGGAGCGTCTTGCAGCTCGAAGCCCACCGACTGCAACAGGAACACGAAAGGCGCGGCGCTACCATCGAGAATCGGGATCTCGGGCGCATCGACGTCCACATAGCAGTTATCCACGCCCAGCCCGGCCAGGGCGGACATCAGGTGCTCTACGGTGCCGATCTTGGCGCCATCCTTCTGCAGACCGGAGCACATGCGCGTATCGACGACCGCGTAGGGATCGCAGAACAGATCCACCGGTGGCGTCAGATCCACGCGACGAAACACGATACCGGTATCGGGGGCTGCGGGTCGCAGCGTCATTTCCACGCGCTTGCCGCCATGCAGGCCCACGCCGGTTGCCTTGACCACTGCTTTTAGGGTTCTCTGTCTGATCACGCCGCTATCCTGTTGTTCATATTGAATAATTCATGCGATTGTAACGGACAGCCGGGCAATTCAGCCCGGCCAGGTGGGGTTCCCGCTACCTATAATCAGGATAGCCTCTCACTCGCCCCTGCCCATGGCCACCCAGCCCGTCCGCCCCGCCGCCGTTGCCGGTCTGTTCTACCCGGCCGATCCGCATACGCTGAGCGCGCAGTTGCACAGCCTGCTCGCACAAACCGAGCGGCCGTCCGCCCTGCAGCCGCCCAAGGCGCTGATCGTGCCGCATGCCGGCTACATGTACTCCGGCCCGATCGCCGCTAGCGCCTATGCCATGCTGGAAGCCTTGCGCGACATCATTCGCCGCGTGGTACTGGTGGGGCCCAGCCACCGCGTGGCCTTTGCCGGAGCCGCCCTGCCCGGCTGCGCCGCCTTCGCCACACCGCTCGGCAATGTGGAGATCGATAGCGAAGCCGTGTTCACGCTTGCTCAACGCCCTGGCGTGGTTTTCGATGACAGTGCCCACGCTCAGGAGCACGCGCTGGAAGTCCAGCTGCCCTTCCTGCAGACCGTGCTGGAGCACTTTCGCATCCTGCCGCTGACCCTTGGCATGATCGAAGCCCAGCAGGTCGCCGAGCTGCTCGAAGCCGTGTGGGGCGGGCCGGAAACCCTGATCGTGGTGAGTTCTGACCTCTCCCACTACCACCCCTATGCCCAGGCCCAGGCCGACGACATGGACAGCATCGGCCAGATCCTCGAAGGCGAAGGGCCACTCAACCACGAGCAGGCTTGCGGCGCCACCGCGATCAATGCACTGAGCATCGCCGCCCGACGCCACGGCCTCTTGCCGCGCCTGCTTGATCTGCGCAACTCGGGCGACACGGCAGGCGACCGCTCACGCGTGGTCGGCTACGCGGCCCTGAGTTTTTCGCCCGGCCAGCGCCGCACGCACTGAGTCGCCATGACCACCGACGCCGCACTCGGCCCCCTCCTCCTTGCCCAGGCACGAGCGGCAATTGCCGGCACGCTGGGGCTGAAGGCGACCGAGCCCGGCGATCACCCGGCCCTGCATGAGCTCGGTGCCAGCTTCGTCACCCTCACCCGCGAAGGGCAGCTGCGCGGCTGCATCGGTCAGCTCCAGCCGGTCAAGGCGCTCGGCGCGGACGTAGCCGACAACGCCCGCGCAGCGGCTTTTCGCGACCCTCGCTTCGCCCCGCTCACAGCCGAAGAATGGCCCGATCTGCAGATCGAGGTTTCGGTGCTGGGGCCGGTGAGCTTCGTGCACTGCCCCACCGAAGAAGATTGCCTGCGCCAGCTCACGCCTTTCGAAGACGGCGTGATCCTCGCCAGCGGCGCGCGGCGCGCCACCTTCCTGCCACAGGTCTGGGAGCAGTTGCCGGACCCGCAGGACTTCATCCGCCAGTTGCTGCAGAAAGCCGGCCTGCCGGTCGACCTGTGGCCCGCCGACATGCAGGTCGGCCGCTACCACGTCGCCAAGTACAAGGAAGCCGGATGAATCACCCGGCGCGCTGGTGGCATCTGCTTGATGACGGCCGCCTCCAGTGCGACCTCTGCCCGCGCGACTGCCGCCTGCATGCCGGCCAGCGCGGCGCCTGCTTCGTGCGCGAGCGGGTCGACAACGAGATGGTACTCAGCACCTACGGCCGCAGCTCCGGCTTCTGCCTGGACCCGATCGAGAAGAAACCGCTCAACCACTTTCTGCCGGGCAGCTCAATCCTTTCCTTCGGCACCGCCGGCTGTAACCTCGCCTGCAAGTTCTGCCAGAACTGGGACATCTCCAAATCCCGCGACATGGACCGGCTGATGGATCAAGCCAGCCCGCTCACCATCGCCCGCGCCGCGCGCAAGATCGGCGCGGCCAGCGTGGCCTTCACCTACAACGACCCGGTGATTTTCGCCGAATACGCCATCGACATCGCCACCGAATGTCATGTCGAGAATGTGCGCACGGTGGCCGTCACCGCCGGCTACATCCACCCCGAGCCGCGACGCGAATTCTTCGCCGTGATGGATGCCGCCAACGTCGACCTGAAAGGTTTCACGGAGGATTTCTATGTGAAGCTCTGCGGTGCGCACCTCGCCCCGGTGCTCGACACCCTGCAGTGGATCAAGCATGACAGTCGCACCTGGCTGGAGATCACCACCCTGCTGATTCCCGGCGCCAACGATGGCGACGCCGAAATTAAGGCACTGAGCGACTGGGTCTGCCGCGAACTGGGCCCCGAAGTACCGCTGCACTTCACCGCCTTCCACCCCGACTACAAGCTCACCGACCGCCCCCCTACGCCACTCGCCAGCGTGCAGCGGGCGCGCCGCATCGCACTGGATGCCGGGTTGCGCCACGTCTACACCGGCAACGTGCATGACCCTGACGGCGCCACCACCCATTGCGCGCACTGCGGCACAATCCTGATCGAGCGCGAAGGCTATGCCATCCGCCATTACCACCTCAGCCCGACAGGCTGCTGCCCCGCCTGTGGTCAGCCACTCGCCGGGCATTTCGCAGCGCAGGCCGGACATTTCGGCAACCGGCGTATTCCGATCCAGCTTGCCGGCAAAGGATGAAATGACAAGCCCCCATGAATTACGTATCCAGACTGGCAAGGTCTGGCTCGATGCCCTCCACGCCAGCCCCGCACAGCCGCGCGGCCTGATTCTCTGTGCCCTGCCGCACATTGCACAGTTGCGCGATTCACGCGACAGCCACGCCGCCGGCTTCCTGCATGAAGCCGGTTTCGCCACCCTGCTGGTCAGCCTGCTCACCCCCTACGAAGCCCAGCACGATTCCGACGCGCATTACGACATTGCCCTGCTCGACCAACGCATCGCCGCCCTGCTCGAATGGATCGCTCACCAGCCAAGTCTGCAAGGCCTGCCACTAGGCGTACTGGCGAGCGACAGCGTGCTCGGCGCCTGCATCCGCCAGTTCGCGCGCGAGCCCGGCGATGTGAGCGCACTGGTCAGCCGCGCCGGGCGCCCGGAACTTGCCGGCGCCGCCCCGCTGCGCAGCCTGCAAGTACCACTGATGATGATCGTGCCCGAAGCCGCCAGCGAACTCGTAGCCCCCAGCCAACAGGCCTGGAAACTGCTCGGCGGCGAAAAACTCTGGCATACCGTTCCCGGCGCCAGCGCCAGCCTGATCGAGCCGGGAAGCCTGGAGAACGCCAGCCGTGCTGCCTGCGCATGGTTCCTGCGGCACATGCCAGCCGCAGAGCGCTGAAACCAGCTTGACCCGCCTGCATTGGCACCGGAAACACGGCACTGCTATCCTGCCCGCGAACCCGTTTTCGCTGGAGCACGCCATGAATCCTGATCGCCGCCAATTTCTCACCCGCAGCAGCCTCGCCTTCGCCGCCCTCGGCCTCGGCGCCTGTGCCAGCGCCCCCGCCAAGCCCAAGGACGGGCCGGACAGCGTGGTCGACGCCACATTCACTGGCAAGGCCGGCAGCCTCATCAATGGCCGCCCCACCTACCAGACCGTGCAGCAAGCGCTCGATGCCGCGCCGGTCTTCGGTGACTGGTGGGTCCAGCTCAAGCCCGGACGCTACGTCGAGAAGATCACCGTCATGAAGAGCGGCCTGCGCCTCACCGGTGAAGACCGCGAGCGCTGCGTGCTGAGCTTCGATGCCTACGCCGGCCAGGTCAAACCCACCGGCGGCTTCTGGGGCACAGATGGCAGCGCCACACTGACGATCCGTGGCACAGACTTCAGCGCCGAAAGCCTCACCATCGAAAACAGCTTCGACTACCTCGGCAACATGGCGCGAGACCGCAACGGCCCCGACTTCATCCGGGGCAGTCAGGCTCTCGCCGTCTACATCGGCGGCCAGGCCGACCGCTGCAGCTTCCGCAACGTCAGCCTGCTGGGCTATCAGGACACGCTCTGCCCCCACGTCGGCCGCAGCTACTTCGAGCGCTGCCTGATCGCTGGCAACGTCGACTTCATCTTCGGTGGCGGCCAGGCCTGGTTCGAAGAATGCGAGCTGCGCGCCCGCCCGGCTGGCTATGCCACCACCAAGGCGGGCTACCTCACTGCGCCGAGCACCCACGTAAGCGAAAAATACGGCTTCGTCTTCAATCGCTGCCGCTTGAGCCGCGAGGCCGGTGTGGCGAACGCCAGCGTCGCCCTGGGCCGCCCCTGGCACCCGAATGGCGCGGCGGACGCCATCGGCCAGTCCGTCTTCCTCGAATGCTGGATGGATGCCCACATCACCGCCGAGGGCTGGGACTCGATGAGTTCCACCACCAAGACCGGCGAACGCGTCACCTACACCCCCGAGCAATCGCGCTTCTTTGAATACAAGAGCAGCGGCCCGGGCGCAGCCATCAACGCCAGGCGCCGCCAGCTTGCCGAAACACAACTGACAGATTTCAGCCGGGACAAGCTGCTGGGTAGTTGGCACCCCTGAGCAGTCCGCCGGATGCGTGCGTCAACGCATCCGGCGCGTTAGCTAGAATGCGCGTCGTCATAAAAAACAAGACCGAACACAAAAGGGGGAAACATGAAAGGAACAGCACTGTTGCGCGCCCTGAGCGCCGCAGCCGGCCTGCTGACGCTGGGTACAGCACATGCCATGCTGAGCTTCACCCAGAAAAACGAGGTATTGATGGTGCAAGGCAAGGCCGAAACTGGCGATGCCGACCGGCTGCAGGCCGCGCTCACGCCGGGCATCACCACGCTGGTCCTGCGCTCCCCCGATGGCAACAACTGGCAGGTGGCCTCGGCGCTGGCCGAGAAGGTCGAGAAGGCCAAACTCACCACGGTTGCCCACGGCAGTTGCGAAACTTTCACATGCGCCATGATGTTCCTCGCCGGGCAGCGGCGCATGTTCAGCGGCGCAGGCCGCCCCGAGATGCATTACGTCTCCCTGTTGTTCGGCGACACCACCTACCGCCAGACCGAAGACCAGACCGCAATGAGCCGGGTCGTCAGCTGGTGGGAAGATCACACCGCGCTCTCCGGTAAGGATCTGCTGATTCATCGCGACTCAATTTTCTCAACCAACATGGACGGCATGTACGACCGCAAGGTGTTCTTCGCGCCGGGGGCACAACATTCGCTCGGCGCCGTCCTGCACTGTTCGGGAGAGCGCGCCAAGAAGCTCGGTCGCTATCAGTACCTGAGTGACTGCATGACAGCACCCGGCTCTGCCCTGCAAAAGAAGATCATCACCACCGAAGAACTCTTCACCCACGAAGCCCTTACCGAGCGCGCCGACATCACGCCTCCGCCGGCCACGCAGATCGCCGGGCTCGACAGCACACCAATCGCTCCGCTGAGCGAAAAGTGCATTGAGGCTTACAAGCTTTTCCTCAAGCAGGACTCCCCGCGCGCCTTCGTGGTCGGAGCGGACCAGTCCTGCAAATGGGCCAATGCTCAGGTTGCCCGCCCCTATGAAGTCGCCCTCTATGCCTGCCGCAACGCAAAGATCGGCGAATGTCGCTTCTACGCGATTGATGACAAGGTCGTCTTCGTTCCCTTCGATCAGGCTGCGCCCGTCATTGCCGCCGTGCCAGCTGCTGTCAGCAAGGTTGCCAGCTCAGCCACCAGCAGCGGTGTGCCGCCCTACTTCACCCCCACCCTCAAGCCCGAGCACGTCACGCTGAGCCTGGCCCGCGATTACAGCAAGGATGCAGGCCTGCAGGGCATCGCCGACCAGTTCACGCTGGAAGGCAAGGTCGTGCTCTTTGCCAACATCTCGTGGGAACCTGCAGACTGGGCACCTGGCCTGCAGCACATCGAAGTCAAATGGTTCAAGGGCAACCAGCTGATTCGCACCCAGCGCAACACAAAGGTTGAGTACAAGCGCTCGCCCGGTACTTTCTGGGCCACACAAACCACTGTCGGACTGGGCGAAGGCCAGTGGCGCGCCGAGTTCCACGCCAACGGAGTGTTACTCGGCAGCAAAACCTTCACGATCAGCTCCAACTGATCGCATTGACGCACGCCGTTCAGGGGCGGTTCTTCTGCAGAAGGCCGCCCCTGTTCATTCATGCCCTAGAATGGACGCAAGCCCGCCAGACCAAGCCGCATGATCCCCTGCCTCAACCCCGAGCATCCGCCAGCCTTCCCCCCGGTGACCCGCGCCCTGCGCGACCCGGCCGGCCTGCTCGCGGCCGGCGGGCTTCTGGAGCCGGAATGGATCCTCGCCGCCTACCGCGCGGGCATTTTTCCGTGGTTCTCGGAAGGAGACCCGATCCTGTGGTGGAGCCCGGATCCACGCATGGTGCTGCGTCCCGGCGAAGAGCGCATCAGCGCTTCACTCCGGAAAACCCTGCGCCGCGGCCACTACGAAGTACGCTGTGACACGGCCTTCCGCCAAGTGATCGACGCCTGCGCAGCGCCGCGCAGCTATGCCGACGGCACCTGGATCGTGGCGGACATGCAGGAAGCCTATTGCCACCTCCATGAACTGGGCTGGGCGCACAGCGTGGAAACCTGGATCGATGGCGAACTCGTCGGCGGGCTCTATGGTGTAGCCATGGGGCGGGTATTCTGCGGCGAATCGATGTTTCACCGCGCCACTGACGCCTCCAAGATCGCCTTCGCCCATCTTGCCCGCCTGCTTGCACGGGAAGGATTTGCAATCCTGGATTGCCAGATGAACACCACTCATCTAGCCTCGCTGGGAGCCGCCGAGATTCCGCGCCATGCCTATGTGGCTGGCCTCAAGGAATGGACCCGCGATGCCGTTCCCGGCACATGGCCCGCTGATTTTGCGCAGGCCGACTGGAGGAGCTGATGTCCCAGTTGCAGGATCTGCCTTACGCCCTGCTGCAGTTCTACGCCACGGCGCCCTATGAATGCTCCTATCTGCCAGAGCGTCAGGCGCGCTCGCAGGTCGCCACGCCGGCCCACATGGTCGACACCCAGCTCTACAGCCAGCTCGTACGCGATGGTTTCCGCCGCAGCGGCATCTACACCTACCGCCCCTGGTGCGATGCCTGCCGCGCCTGCGTGCCGGTGCGCCTGCCCGTTGCCGAGTTCACACCCAACCGCAGCCAGCGTCGCGCCTGGGCACAGCATCAGAATCTTGAGGCGCGTGAGGCCGAGCTGCGTTTCTCGGAAGAGCACTTCGACCTCTACCGCCGCTACCAGCATGCCCGCCATGAAGGCGGCGGCATGGATCAGGATGATCGCGAGCAATACGCCCATTTCATGCTCGAAAGCCAGGTCGACACGCGCCTGATCGAGTTCCGCGAAAACGGGGTATTGCGCATGGTGAGCCTGATTGACTGCCTCAGTGACGGCCTCTCCAGCGTTTACACCTTCTACGACACCGAAGTGCCGGGCGCCTCTTACGGCAGTTTCGGCATCCTGTGGCAGATCGCCAGCTGCCACAGCATCGGCCGCCCCTACCTGTATCTGGGTTACTGGATTCGCGACAGTCGCAAGATGAGTTACAAGCAAAAGTTCCGCCCCCTCGAAGGCCGCGTGGGCGGACAGTGGCGACGCCTCGAGGAAAGCGACTTCAGTCAGCTTGGCTAAAACGCCGACAAACGCTTGCGAAGCGACCCGGCTTGTTCAGTAGTTGCCTGACAAGCATTCCAGGGCATGCACAATCAAGGTTTATACGTAAGAAGTTGTCTTACCAGACACCCCAAAATAGCCCAAAAGCATGCGGGTTAACACCTAGCAAACCCTTGCCAGATCAAAAAAATCGGGCTTTTCGGCGACTTGTCCGAAAAAGGTTTACATCGCCTACAAGGTGTAAGGCAAAATGCGCCGACTCTTACAGGAGGGGCACATGGCTGACATCCAGCCGGATAGAAAAACCAGGGCAAGCGGCACGAATCGGGTGGACACCGTCTACACCGGCATCGTGGAAGCCATGTCCAACGGAGACTTCCCGGAAAACGCGCGTCTGCCGACCGAAGCCGAGCTGGCACTGCAGTACGGCGTCTCCCGCCCGACCGTGCGTGAAGCACTTTCCCGTCTGCGTCTGGATGGCCTGATTGCCTCCAAGCGCGGCTCCGGCAGCTATGTACTGCGCCGCCCGGATCGCAATATCAAGCGCTTTGCCCCGATCGAAAGCATTGCCGACGTGCAGCGCTGCTTCGCCTTCCGCATCGCGCTGGAAGCGTCCGGAGCCAGCCTCTCGGCCGAAATGCGTACTCCGCGTGATCTGGACGACATCCGGCGCTGTTTCGATGCGATGGAAGCTGCACGCAATCAGGACGACAACATCGCCTTCGTCGAACACGACCTGCAGTTTCATCTCGCCGTCGCGCGTGGTTCGCAGAACGTTTTCTTCGTCACGGCGCTGGAACTGATCATCGAGCAGATGCGGGTGGGCATGCAGTTGGCGCTGAATCTCTCGCTCGAACGCGAACGCGTGTGGCGTGAGCTGGTGCAGATTGAGCACCGCGAGATCCTCACCGCAATCGAAAAGGGCTCCTCGGTCGATGCAGCCGAGGCGATGCGTTTTCACCTCGGCAACGCTCGCCGCAGACTGTTTGAAGGCCCCGCTCAGAAGACCTCCGGATAAGCGCGGGTCAGGTGTTGCTCAAGGGCAACACTGACATCGCACCCGAAGGGTATGGCATCGAAAACACGATATCCCCCGGTGATATCGTCGTAGCACCCCGCTCAGGCGGTATGGATTCCGATCCGCATCACCTGTGAGGGCTGGTTTCAGGAGATGGACGGCCCCGGCCGGACGTTTTTTGTTTTGTTGGTCACTATCAGGAGACACACGATAATGCGTACATCAAAGCTGGCAGCAGTACTGGCCACGGCGATTTTCGCCGCCGCCCCCGTAGCAGCCGTGGAAATCAAGGCCGCTGACGTCCACCCCGAGGGCTACCCGAACGTGGTGGCCATGCAGAATCTGGGCAAGAAGCTTGAAACCCAAAGCAAGGGCAAATACACCCTGAAGATGTTCCCGGGTGCCGTTCTGGGCGATGAAAAGTCCATGATCGAGCAGACCCAGGCAGGCGGCATCGACATTCTGCGCACCTCGCTTGGCCCGCTGGGCCCGGTGGTGCCGGAAGTGAACGTGTTCAACATGCCCTTCGTGTTCCGTGACGAAGCTCACATGCGCAAGGTGATCGACGGCCCGATCGGCGACGAAATCCTTGCCAAGATCAGCGCCAGCTCCGCCAAGCTCGTGGCACTGGGCTGGATGGACGGCGGCACGCGCAACCTGTACACCAAGAAGCCGGTGCGCAAACCGGCTGACCTGGCTGGCCAGAAGCTGCGCATGATGGGCAACCCGCTCTTCATCGACACCATGAACGCCATGGGCGGCTCGGGCATCTCGATGGGCTTCGGCGAACTCTTCAGCGCCATGCAGACCGGTGTGGTTGACGGTGCCGAAAACAACGTGCCGACCTATGTGACGCAGAACCACTTCACCGTCGCCAAGTACTACGACCTGACCGGCCACCTGATCATTCCCGAAATCTTCGTGTTCTCGAAGGCCAAGTGGGAAAAACTGACCCCGGAAGACCAGGCTCTGATCAAGAAGCTGGCCAAGGAAGCTCAGTTTGAGCAGCGCGCCCTGTGGGACAAGCGCGTCACCATGGACTCCGCCCGCCTCAAGGCTGCTGGCGTGACCATTGTGGCCGACGTCGACAAGCAAGCCTTCTACAAGGCCACCCAACCGGTGCGTGACAAGTACGGTGCCCAGTTCGCCGACCTGATCAAGCGCATCAACGACGTCAAGTAATACCGCTGCACCAAGGAACTGGCGGGTCTGCCCGGCCCGCCAGTTTTTTTGCGGCCTTTTGGAGCAAGTAGCAATGAAAGATACGTACTGCAAGGCAATGGATGCGGTGTATTGGCTCTGCATCTGGATTGCCGGTCTGGCCATGGTGGTCATGACCCTCGTCATCCCGGTTCAGGTGGTTGCCCGCAAGTGGTTCGATTCCGGCCTCTCCTGGCCTGAGCCGATGGCCCTCATGTGCATGATCATCTTTACCTTCGTCGGCTCGGCTGCGGCCTATCGCGCTGGTTCGCACATCGCTGTGACCATGCTCACCGATCGCCTGCCCCCCCAAGGCAAATACATCTTTGCCCGCATCGTCGACCTGCTGATGGCCCTCGTGGCCCTCTTCGTGATCGTCTACGGCACCGACCGTGTGCTCTTCTTCATGGAAACCGGTCAGACGCTTGCCGACTTCACCCAGATTCAAGTGAGCTGGACTTACCTGCCCCTGCCCATTGGCTCGGCGGCAACCCTGCTTTTCATCATCGAATCCTTCTTCTTCGGCTCCCAGCACCATCGCCCGATCGTCACGATCGGCAGCCATGGTGGCAGCGCTGAAGATTCGACCAACTAAGGAGCCCGTCATGGATTCTGCAATCATCATGGGCATCTTCTTCCTGCTGCTCGCAGTAGGACTGCCCGTCGCTTACACCCTGGGGCTCACTGCCATGTTCGGCGCGATCTATTTCGCCGGCGACATGAGCTACATGACCACCATCATGCTCAAGATGGGTGACGGGGTGAACAAGTTCAGCCTGCTCGCCATTCCCTTCTTCGTGCTGGCTGGCGCCATCATGGCCGAGGGCGGCATCGCCACCCGCCTGATCAACTTCGCCTCGATCTTCGTGGGCTTCATCCGCGGCGGCCTGTCGCTGGTGAACATCCTTGCCTCCACCTTCTTCGGCGCCATTTCCGGCTCTTCCGTGGCGGATACCGCCTCGATCGGCTCGGTGATGATTCCGCAGATGGAAAAGCACGGCTACCCGCGTGACTACGCAGCCGCCGTCACGGCATCCGGTTCGGTGCAGGCAATCCTGATCCCGCCCAGCCACAACGCCGTGATCTACTCGCTGTATGTGAGCGGCGCCTCGATTCCGGCGCTGTTCCTGGCTGGCGTGGTGCCGGGCCTCACCCTGTGTATCACCCTGATGGCGCTGTGCGTGTTCTTCGCAGCCAAGCGCGGCTATCCGAAGGGCGAAATGCTCACCGTGAAGCAAGCCGCCAAGCAGGCCTTCGATGCCATTCCCGGCCTGTTCACCGTGGTGATCATCCTCGGCGGCATCCTCTCCGGCCTCTACACGGCCACGGAATCAGCCGCCATCGCCTGTGTGTGGGCCTTCCTGGTCACCATGTTCGTGTACCGCGACTACAAGTGGAGCCAGCTGCCGGTGCTTGTGCACCGCACCGTGAAGACCGTCACCATCGTGATGATCCTGATCGGCTTTGCTGCAGCCTTCGGCCAGGTGCTCACCATCCTGTCGATCCCGGCGACTATCTCGGCCTTCTTCACCGGCCTCTCGGACAACCCGATCGTCATTCTGCTGGCCATCAACGTCCTGCTGCTGATCCTCGGCACGCTGATGGATATGGCCCCGCTGATCATGATCATGACCCCGATCCTGTACCCGGTTGTTGCCCCGCTCGGCATCCACCCGGTGCACTTCGGCATGATCATGATGGTGAACCTGGGGATCGGCCTGATCACCCCGCCGGTGGGCTCCGTGCTCTTCGTGGCGAGCGCTGTATCGGGTCGCAAGATGGAGCAGGTCACCAAGGCCATGGCCCCCTTCTTTGTTGCCCTGTTCACCGTGTTGATGATGGTGACCTATCTGCCCCAGCTTTCGCTGTGGCTGCCTACCGCAGTGGGTGAGCTGAACGCGGCCCCGACGGTGGTGGACGATGCTGGCAAGACCGCCAAGGGTCAGCCGGTGAAGATCGAGGCGCTGAAGAACGACTCCGACAAGGAAAACAATCCGCTCATGATCGAAGAAACCAAAGTGCTGGAAGGCCAGGGCACGGTGGATTTCGACGAGAACGGTATTGTTACCTTCACCCCGGCCGCCGACTTCGCCGGCACCGCCGTGGTCCAGTACCAGGTGACGGACTTCCTCGGCGGCAGCACCAAGGGCAAGATCACGATCACGGTTGCCCCCTGATCGATCCCCGCTAAACCCGGCTGCGGCCGGGCAGCGCCCAAAAGCAAAACCCCCGGTCTCCGGGGGTTTTGCTTTTTGGGGCCCCCATTCCGCTACGGCCTGCTTGCACCAGGCACAGCGTCCCGCGACACCTGGGCTCACCAGCCCTCGCCCACAGCAACCAACTTCCTTGCGCAGCTGAGCGCGCGCACCACACCCAAACCAATGCAGCAGAGCTGCCCTATCGCACTACTTCAGTGCTGCGCAGTTTCAAACGCATCTCCTGCTCTACCTCAAACCATTGAAAGATAAAGCCCTGTGCGTCTGGCACAAATGCTGCTAGCGATCATGCGTCCGCCTGCAACGTAGTAGCGGACATATTGCCTCCGCCAACGACGGCGAAATCCGGGCCTCTCTCTTTATCGAGAGTCAGAAGCCCGGTTATTCCAACCCGACAAAGCGCCGCGTTCTGCGGGGGCCTTCATGTACGTGCCGCTTCAAAGCCTGGCACGCGATGATTTGCACAAGCCTCCGAAGCCGGTCGTGCGAGATCCAACATGAAGATAGTCATTATCGGCCACGGCATGGTGGGCCATAAATTCCTGGAAGAACTGCATCAGCTCCAGGTACCGGATATCGAAGTCACCGTCCTGTGCGAAGAGCCCAGGCCTGCCTACGACCGGGTTCATCTTTCTGAATTCTTCGCCGGCAAGAGCGCTGAGGACTTGTCGCTGGTTGAGGAAGGCTTCTTCGAACGCAGCGGTTTCTCGCTGCGCCTCGCGGCCCGGGCCGTTGCCATCGACCGTCACAATCGCACCGTCACCACGCTCGACGGTGAGCTGCTGCCCTACGACAGGCTGATCCTCGCTTCGGGCTCCACGCCTTTCGTACCACCGGTGCCAGGGCGCGAGCGGGCGCATTGTTTCGTCTATCGCACCATTGAAGATCTGCAGGCCATGCAGGCCAGCGGTGCGCAATCGCGCGTCGGGGTGGTAATCGGTGGTGGTCTGCTGGGGCTGGAATGTGCCAAGGCTCTGCGCGATCTGGGACTGGAAACACATGTCGTGGAGTTTGCGCCGCGCTTGATGGCGGTACAGGTCGACGAAGGTGGCGGACGCGTCTTGCGCGCCAAGATCGAGGCGCTGGGCGTACATGTGCATACCAGCCGCAACACGCTGGAGATCGTTGAGGGCGAGCATGCCCGGCACCGCATGAACTTCTCGGATGGCTGCTCGCTGGAGACGGACATGATCGTGTTTTCAGCCGGCATCCGCCCCCGCGACGAGCTCGCCCGGCAGTGTCAGCTGGAGATCGGCCCGCGCGGTGGCGTAGCGATCGATAGCGTCTGCCGCACCAGTGATCCGGCCATCTTTGCGATCGGCGAGTGTGCGGCCTGGAATGAACAGGTCTTTGGCTTGGTGGCGCCCGGCTACGACATGGCCCGCGTGGCGGCCCGCTATATCGCCGGCCAGGAACAGGTGGCCTTCGTGGGCGCCGACATGAGCACCAAGCTCAAACTGATGGGCGTCGATGTTGCCAGCATCGGGGATGCCCATGGCAAGACGCCGGACTGTCGCAGCTACCAGTACGTGGATGAACGCCGTCAGGTCTACAAGAAGATCGTGGTCAGTGAAGATGGCAAGCAGTTGCTCGGTGCCGTGCTGGTGGGCAATGCCGACGAATACGGCACGCTGCTGCAGATGGCGCTCAATGGCATCACGCTGCCCGCCGATCCGGAATTCCTGATCCTCCCCTCGAGTGATGGCAAGGCCAAGCCCGGCCTCGGTGTGGAGGCCCTGCCGGAAACCGCCCAGATCTGCTCCTGCAACAACGTCAGCAAAGGGCAGATCTGTGCAGCCGTAGCTGCGGGAGCCTGCAGCATCGGCGAACTCAAGGCCTGCACCAAGGCCGGCGCCACCTGTGGCGGCTGCGTGCCGCTGGTCACCCAGGTAATGAAAGCCGAAATGGCTCGCCTCGGCATGGCCGTCAACAACCACCTTTGCGAGCACTTCCCGCACTCCCGTCAGGAGCTCTATCACCTGGTCCGGGTCGGCCAGATCAAATCCTTTGGCGAACTTCTGGCCCGCCACGGCAAGGGGCTGGGCTGCGATATCTGCAAGCCTGCCGCCGCCAATATCCTGGCTTCGTGCTGGAACGATTTTGTGCTCCAGCCCGAGCTGGCCAGCCTGCAGGACAGCAATGACTACTATCTGGGCAACATCCAGAAAGACGGCAGCTATTCCGTTGTACCGCGCATGCCTGGCGGCGAGGTAACGCCTGACGGCCTGATCGCCGTGGGACAGGTCGCCAAGAAATACGGCCTCTATACCAAGATCACCGGAGGACAACGCGTCGACCTTTTCGGTGCACGTGTCGAGCAACTTCCCCTGATCTGGGAAGAGCTGATCGAAGCCGGCTTTGAATCCGGTCATGCCTACGGCAAGTCCCTGCGCACGGTGAAAAGCTGCGTCGGCTCAACCTGGTGCCGCTACGGTGTCGATGACAGTGTCGGGCTCGCAGTGGAACTGGAGAACCGCTACAAGGGCCTGCGCGCGCCGCACAAGATCAAATTTGGCGTCTCTGGCTGTACACGTGAATGCGCCGAAGCCCAAGGCAAGGACGTAGGCATCATCGCCACGGACAAGGGCTGGAACCTCTATGTGTGCGGCAACGGCGGCATGAAGCCGCGTCACGCCGAATTGATCGCTTCAGACCTGACAAAGGCCGAGCTGCTCCGCCTGATCGATCGCTTCCTGATGTTCTACGTGCGCACGGCAGACCGCCTGCAACGCACCAGCACCTGGCGCGAAAACCTCGAAGGCGGCCTGGCGTATTTGAAGGAAGTGCTGATCAAGGACTCCCTCGGCATTGCTGCCGAGCTTGAAGCCCAGATGCAACATGTGGTGGATACCTACCAGTGCGAATGGAAGACGGCCATTTCCGACCCCGAAACCCGCAAGCGCTTCCGCTCCTTCGTCAATAGCGAACAAGCGGACCAAAGGATCGTTTTCGTGCAGGAACGCGGCCAGATCCGCCCGGCCCGTCCTGAAGAACGCGTCCAGACCTCAACTGACGGCAGCCCAGCCTGACACCAGGAGTAAGCCCCATGACAAACAGCACCCAGCAATGGACCACCGTTTGCGCAGTCAGCGACATCCTGCCCGACACTGGAGTCTGCGCCCTAATCAACGACCAGCACATCGCGATCTTCCGGGTTGGTCAGGCGCAGTTCTACGCCATCGACAATATCGACCCCCAATCCGGCGCTAGCGTACTCGCGCGCGGTCTGGTGGGCAGCTTCGGCGAGCGTATTGCGGTGGCCTCGCCGCTTTACAAAAACCACATCGATCTGCGCAGCGGCGAATGCCTGGAAAACCCAGCCTACTCAGTGCGTGCCCATTCCGTGCGCGTCGAGAACGATCACGTGCAGATCGCTGTGACCTGAGTCGCAGCGCCCCACCCCCAGACAAACAAAAAGGACATGCATGCCATGTCCTTTTTGCCTTAACCACCACTGGCAAGCCCAGGATCGAGCCTGAAGTCCCATTGCGTCCAGCACGGCGTGGCCCCTGCGAATTCGCACTTGAGTCGCTAAGTGCTTAGATTTATCCAAGCACTGACCTACAAAGCAAAAAGCCCAGTCTTTCGACCGGGCTTTCTACTGAAGGTATTGGGTTGCGGGGACAGGATTTGAACCTGTGACCTTCGGGTTATGAGCCCGACGAGCTGCCAGACTGCTCCACCCCGCGTCAGAGAAGAATCATTATGTACGTTAGTTCTTAATGAGTCAAGAACTAATTTGAAGAGACTGCCATAACATGGGTTTTTTGAAGGATTTCCTTGCCAGAAGATGCTCGATCTGGCGAACACGACAGCCGTATGGATAGCAGCAAGGAAGCCCTAACGCCTTAGAGGCTGTTCAAGATCTGTAGCGAGAGGCCGTCAGCAGGGTGAAGAGCAGTACAGGAACCGGAGTTAATGTTGGTCAATTAGGATTCCGAGCAGCGTATGAGCTCTGATCACGGCCTCGCAGTAAGTCGTGAGTAGCTTCTTACATCTTCCTGCGAAGCCCTCCCCTCAATCCACCCGGACTGCAAACTTTGCGCCCCATCTACCTTGACCAAAACTGCTGCCAGCAATAACCACAAGTAGTGTAAGCCGCGTAATTTCAAGCAGACATCAGTAGCAAGCACGCATCTGACATTCATGCCAGGCCCCAGCCAAGCGTAAAAAAAGCCAGTCTCTCGACTGGCTTTTTTTTTACTTAAACTTGGTACACCCAGAGCGATTCGAACGCCCGACCCCCTGGTTCGTAGCCAGGTACTCTATCCAGCTGAGCTATGGGTGCAAAACCCGTAAAACCAATCTTACTGAAGATTAGCTTCACCACTTATTGGTACACCCAGAGCGATTCGAACGCCCGACCCCCTGGTTCGTAGCCAGGTACTCTATCCAGCTGAGCTATGGGTGCAAAATCAAGAGGCAAGATTATCTGCTGCTTTTCTTGCCTTTGCAACATCTTTCGATGTTGTGTTCTTTGGCGGAGAGCAAGGGATTCGAACCCTCGAGACAGGTTTTGCCCGTCTGCTCCCTTAGCAGGGGAGTGCCTTCGACCACTCGGCCAACTCTCCGCGAAGAAGCAGCATTTTAGCCACTTCCCCTTGGCTGGTCAAGATCAACCAGCAACCTGATCAAGCTCGAAAGCCTTGTGCAGTACGCGTACAGCCAGTTCGAGATACTTTTCGTCGATCGCCACGGAAATCTTGATTTCCGAGGTGGAAATCATCTGGATATTGATGCCTTCTTCAGCCAGCGTGCGGAACATGCGGCTGGCAATACCGACATGTGAGCGCATACCTACGCCAACCACAGACACCTTGGCCATGGCGCGGTCGCCACGAACTTCACGGGCTCCAACATGCGCCTTGACGCCATCGAGAATCCCCAGTGCGCGATCCAGCTCGCCACGCGGCACGGTGAAGGAGAAGTCGGTGGAGCCATCCTGACCGACGTTCTGAATGATCATGTCGACATCAATATTGGCTTCAGCTATCGGGCCGAGGATCTGGTAGGCAATGCCGGGGCGGTCAGGCACGCCAAGCACGGTGAGTTTGGCTTCGTCGCGGTTGAAGGCGATGCCGGAGATGATCGGCTGTTCCATCTTGATATCTTCCTCGAATGTAATCAGAGTCCCCTCGCCGCCTTCCTGGAAGCTTGAGAGAACTCGCAATCTGACCTTGTATTTGCCAGCAAACTCGACCGAACGGATCTGCAGTACCTTGGAGCCAAGGCTCGCCATTTCGAGCATTTCCTCGAAAGTGATGCGGTCGAGCTTGCGTGCTTCAGGCACGATGCGCGGGTCAGTGGTGTACACGCCATCCACATCGGTGTAGATCTGGCATTCATCTGCACGCAGCGCCGCAGCCAAGGCAACGCCGGTTGTGTCGGACCCACCGCGCCCCAGCGTGGTGATATTGCCCGCATCATCAACCCCCTGAAAGCCGGCAACGACCACAACACAGCCTTCTTCAAGGTCGTGACGCATGCGGTCTTCATCGATTTTCTGGATCCGAGCCTTCGTAAAAGAACTGTCGGTCAGGATACGTACCTGAGCGCCAGTGTAGCTGCGCGCCTTGATCCCTTCGGCTTGCAGCGCCATGCTCAAAAGACCGATGGTGACCTGCTCGCCGGTCGAGATGACCACATCGAGCTCACGGGGATCGGGATTGCTCTGGACTTCCTTGGCCAGTGCAACCAGGCGATTGGTCTCGCCACTCATTGCAGATACCACGATCACCAGTTGATGCCCTTGCGCATGCGCCCGCGCTACGCGCTTGGCCACATTCTTGATGCGCTCGGGGGTGCCGACCGAGGTGCCGCCATATTTCTGAACTATCAGGGCCATCTTGCTTGGTGCTGCCGGAACGGTAAAGGCGCGAATTCTATAACAAGCAGCCTGATCCAGACAGGGGGCGCTAGACAAGTGTGGTCAGACTTGAAGCCCCCGCATCCATAAGTAAAAGCGTGAAAAGCGCCCGGGAAACACAGCAAATGCCACTTGAATGCCCCCGAAATATTGATCTATACTGAAGACATCTATAACCAAAGTCATAGATCGATGCTTTGGGAAGTATTTGTTTTTGTTGTTTAATATACTTCCATTCTGACTGACCATCGATCATGACGGTTCTCGCCCCCACCCCGTTGAAAAGGATAAGGTCATATGAAGATCGTTGAAAACGTAGATGTGCGTGAAATCCGCCGCAAACTGGGCCTGAACCAGTCGGATTTCTGGTCTGAAATCGGTGTGACGCAGTCTGGTGGCTCACGCTACGAGAGTGGCCGCAGCATCCCTCGCCCGGTTCAAGCCCTGCTGCGCCTGGTGCACATTGAGCAGATCGATATCAACAAGATCCGCAAGGACGACTACGAAGTGGTCGAGTTCCTGCGCTCGCAGAAGTCGGATCTGTTCAAGAGCCTGAAGAAAGAAGCCAAGGCCTGGAAGAAGGAAAAGTAATTCCCTGTTTGCATTGCATCAGCGAAGCCCCGCCAGGCATACGTCCGGCGGGGCTTGTTGTTTCTGCTTCGGCTACAATCCAGCACTCTCGCCCCATTGCGGGCTGACCGCATCCTCTGGACTTTCATCGTGATCATCACCCGCCGCCTCGAATTCGACTCCGGACACAGGATTCCGGATCACCGCAGCCTTTGCCGACACCTGCACGGCCATCGCTATGCGCTGGAGGTCACTGTTTCGGGAGATGTCACGCGGATGGATGGTGATCCTCGCAATGGCATGGTGCTGGACTTCTCGGAGGTCAAATCCTTGATGCGGCAGTACGTGGTTGACGTCTGGGATCACGCTTTTCTGGTCTACGAGGGGGATAAACAGATCCGTGACTTTCTCGACGGCCTGCCAGAGCATCGCACGGTCGTACTGAACGTGGTGCCGACCGCCGAAAACCTCGCAGCCAAGGCCTTCGAACTGCTCGCTCCTCACATTAATGATCTCTGCGACAAGGCCTTGACGCTGGAAAACGTACGGATCTACGAAACGCCCAACTGCTGGGCGGATGCTCGTCGTTAAGGCTGGACAGCCGCTCGAAGCAGCGGCAGAATGCCACTCCCTTGGCTTTCTGATAAGCCTGACCGATTCTGGAGGTGTGGCAGAGCGGTTGAATGCACCGGTCTTGAAAACCGGCGATGTTGAAAGACATCCGTGAGTTCGAATCTCACCGCCTCCGCCAGAAATAAAAATGGAGCCCTTCGGGGCTCCATTTTTTCGTCTCGCGCTCGCTCGCCAGCTTGCATGGGCTGGTACCACCAACAGGAATCGAACCTGTATCTGCCGCTTAGGAGGCGGCCGTTCTATCCATTGAACTATGGCGGCAAGAAGGCGCGCATTGTAGCGCCCTGCGGCCGTTTCGCGAAGGAGTGATACGCGGCAAAGACTAGACGGGCGAGTACAATCAGCCCCCTCCGCTTTGCCTGCCGATCGCAACATGCCTTTGCTGACTCTTGAAAATGCCTGCCTCGCCTTTGGCGACGTGGCTCTGCTGGATCATTCCGAGCTGGTTCTGGAACCCGGAGAAAAAGTCGCCCTGATTGGACGTAACGGCGCCGGCAAATCCAGTCTGCTACGCGCTCTGGCAGGGCAGGCAAAACTGGACGATGGCACGGTATGGCGCCAGCCCGGACTGAAAGTGGCTTATGTAGCGCAGGAACCAGACTTCGCGCTGGATCGGACCGTATTCGCCACGATTGCAGACGGCGTGGGTGAGGCGGCGCGCCTGATTGCTGATTATCACGCTGCGGCCCATGCACTGGCACAAGGAGAAGAGGCTGCTCTGGGGCGCATGGCCGAGCTACAGCATCAGCTCGAAGCCGGCGGCGGCTGGAGCCTGCACCACAAGGTTGAGCAAGTCATTGACCGCCTGCGCCTTGATGGCGATGTACAGGTGGCGAGTCTTTCTGGCGGCGGGATCAAACGCGTGGCACTGGCCCGCGCGCTGGCTGGTGAGCCCGATCTGCTACTGCTTGACGAACCCACCAACCACCTGGACGTTGAGGCCATCGGCTGGCTGGAGGAGCTGATCCGTGCTTTTCGGGGTGGCGTGGTGGTCATCACCCATGACCGCGCTTTCATGGACAACGTCGCGACCCGCATCATCGAACTCGATCGTGGCCGGCTGGGCAGCTTCCCGGGCTCGTTCTCCGAGTACCAGCGCCGCAAGGCCGAAATGCTGGAGATGGAGGCCAAGAGTGCTGCCGAGTTCGACAAATTCCTCGCTCAGGAGGAGGTCTGGATCCGCAAAGGTGTGGAAGCTCGCCGCACCCGTAATGAGGGCCGGGTCCGACGCCTTGAGGGGCTGCGTAGCGAGCGCGCCGAGCGGCGTGACCGGATCGGCAACGTCAACCTGCAACTGGATCGTGGCGAGAAGAGTGGACAGCTGATCGCCGAGCTGACAGACGTAAGCAAAGCCTTTGGGACCAAGACCGTCATTCAGAATTTTTCGGCACGCATCATGCGCGGCGACCGTATCGGCCTACTGGGGCCCAACGGTGCTGGCAAGACCACCCTGCTCAAGCTGATCCTCGGTGATCTTGAGGCGGACACGGGTAGCATCCGGAGGGGAACGAAACAGCAGATCGCCTATTTCGACCAGTTCCGCGAAGCGCTGGATCCGGAAGCGCCGCTGACCGAAGTGATCAGCCCCGGCTCCGACTATGTGGAAATCGGCAAGACGCGCAAACATGTGATCGGCTATCTGGAAGATTTCCTGTTCTCCCCGCAGCGCGCGCGCAGTCCGGTGAAGTCGCTCTCCGGCGGTGAACGCAATCGCCTGCTGCTGGCGCGCCTGTTTGCGCGGCCAGCAAACATTCTGGTGCTCGACGAGCCGACCAATGATCTGGACGTGGAAACGCTCGAACTGCTCGAAGACCTCTTGCAGTCGTATGACGGAACGGTGTTTCTGGTCAGCCACGATCGGACCTTTCTCGACAATGTCGTCACCCAGACCCTTGCGGCTGAAGGCAATGGAAAATGGCGTGAATATGCCGGTGGCTACTACGACTGGCTGAGAGTCAAAACGGCAGAGCGCGAAACCGCGGAAAAGAACGATGCGGGCAAGACCAGCACCGCCAAGCCCGTCGAATCAGAGCGCAAAGCCACTACCAACCGTAGTGTCAAACTCAGCTTCAACGAGAAACGCGAACTCGAAGCCCTGCCCGGCAGGATTTCGAGTCTTGAGGCTGAGCAGGCTGAGTTGCAACAACAGCTCGCCGACCCTGATATCTATCGCACGCGTGGCGCCGATGTTCCGGCCATGAACGCACGCCTTGCGGAGATCGATGAAGCGCTCCTGGAGTTACTTGAACGCTGGGAAGCGCTTGAAGCAAAAAGCTGAAAAAAGCGCACTTTTTTGAACTGGCGAAAGCCTGCTTTTGGGCGTATGTTTCCGGTCTTACCGGAACCTGAGCCGCGACTTGGAGTCAGACGGCTCGCGCGCGGTGAGGCACCTGCACTGCCCTGCTTGTCATATTCAATCTGGAGGAGAGCATGAAAAAAAACATACTGGCCCTGTCGGTCGCCATGATCGGCGTCCTGAGCGGCTGTGCCGGCTTTGAACTGGAGGCCGATGGTGATGCTTCGGGTATTGCCGGGTCGGATCTGGGCCGTGCTGTCATGCCTGCCAACAATGGCTGGGCTGCTGCGGAAGGCACCGTCACGGGTGGCTCGGCCGCCACGGCGGAAAACGACTTCACCGTCAGCAGCCGTAAAGAACTGGTTGCTGCGCTGGCCCAAGCAGGAACGAATCCGAAGATCATCCGCATCCAGGGCACGATCAATCTCTCCAGTGATGATTCGGGACGCGAATTAACAGAGAAGGATTACGCCGTTGCACCCTACAGTTTTGACGCATACATGAAGGCCTATGCGCCGGCTGTTTGGAACCAGAAGCTGGAAAAAGGCCGCCCCAACCGCAAGCTGGATGGTCCACAGGAAGCCGCACGCGAAGCCTCGGTGAAGCGCCAGCGCGACCAGATCACGATCAAACTGCCTTCGAACACCACCCTCGTAGGGCTGGGTGCGGATGCCAAGATCGTCAAGGGCAACTTGTGGATCGGGCCGGAATCCGAGAACGTCATCATCCGCAACATCTCTTTTGAAGATGCCTTCGACTATTTCCCGGGCTGGGATCCGGGCGACAGCTTCAAGATCGACAAGAGCTATCCCGGCTGCCAGGAAGCCTATGTGGATGCCAAGACGGGTCCGCAACGTTGCCCGGGCGGGCGCTGGAATTCGGAGTACGACAACATTTCGGTCAACGGTGGCAAGCGCGTCTGGATTGATCACTGCACGTTCAGTGATGGTGATCGCTCCGACAAGCTCTTCCCGCCGATCTTCCCCTTTCCACACAACGAAGTGACGCAAAAGGTCCAGCATCACGATGGTCTGGTCGACGTGACCAATGGCGGGAACTACGTGACCATTTCCTACAGCGTATTCAAGGATCACGATAAGTCCTTCCTGATTGGCGGCAGCGATAGCTCCAAGCTCGATACCGGCAAACTAAACGTCACGATCCACAACAACTACTTTGAAAACGTCGGTCAGCGCGCTCCGCGTGTGCGTTTCGGCAAGGTCCACGTCTACAACAACTACTACATTGCCAACGCAACCGGACTGGGCACCGCCAAGACCGACTACGAAAAGCACCAGCAGGAACTGGCCGCCCATGCCAAACACAACATCGCTCGCAGCCTGATCGGTGTCGGCAAGGACTCAGCGATCTACTCAGAAGCCAATGTGTTCGAGATCACCGGCGGCAAGGCTGATATCGCGGTCACTCCTTACACTGGCGGCACTGTGTTCTTCGATCAAGGCTCAAGTTTCAACGGCCAACCGGTTGATCTGCTGGCCGAATCAAATGCTGCCAGTGGCAAGGCACTGAGTCCCAACGTGGGCTGGAAGCCAACACTGTATGGCAGCAAGGTCAAGCCAGCCGCTGAGGTCCCGGCTTACGTGAAAGCCAACGCGGGAGCTGGCAAGCTCTGAGCAAGGCGGTTCTGAGTGAAAAAGCCGACGCTTCGCCGTCGGCTTTTTTCCTTACGAAAGAGATCCTGAATGCTTCACTCAAGGGAGTCGTTTGTCATGAATCCTGCAGCACGGAGGTTCTGCGCAATTCTCGTCTCAATGGCCTGTGCATGCGCCTTTGCACAGCCGGTTCCTCCTGAGCGACAGACCCTGCCTCCTGGCGATGGCTGGGCTGCGATAGGCGGAGGTGTCACCGGGGGCATGGCAGCCAAGGAGCGCTACACCTATACCGTCACCACCCGGCAACAGTTGCTGGATGCACTCAAACGGGCAGGCAACGAACCCAAAATCATCCGCATCCAGGGCACGATCAACCTGATGACGGACGATAGCGGCCGCGAGCTCGGTTTCAAGGACTTTGCGGACCCCGGTTACGACTTTGAGGCATACAAGAAGCTGGTCAATCCACACACCTGGAATCGCCAACCGCTCGTCAATGGCAGGCCCCCCCGGATTGCGGGCCCGCTCGAAGAAGCTCGCAAGCGTTCCTGGAACAAGCAGAAGCAACAAGTACAGGTACTGATTCCCTCTAATACCACCCTGATCGGCATCGGCAGTGATGCAAAGATCACCCGTGGCAATCTCTACCTCGACAAGGGCGTAGAGAACGTGATCATCCGCAACATCCACTTTGAAGATGCCTACGATCACTTCCCTCAATGGAATCCCGGAGACTCCTACAGCACGACGCGTACCGCGCCGGTTGTGGACGACTTCGGCAAGAATCACTCTGTACCAGGATGCCAGACCGAGTTCGTGGATGACGAACACGGCCCGCATCGCTGCAACGGTGGGCGCTGGAACTCAGAGTTCGACCTGATTTCAATCAAGGGCGCCAAGCGGGTCTGGATCGATCACTGCTCGTTCAGTGATGGCGAGAGTCTGGCCAAGACCATCCCGAATATTTTCACAATTCCCTACGATCAGCCTGAACAGAAGATCACACCACACGATGGTCTGCTGGACATAACCAACGCCTCTGACTTTGTTACGGTCTCCAACAGCCACTTCTTCAACCATGACAAATCCATGCTGGTCGGAGGCAGCGACAACCAGCCTGCAGACGAGGGCAGCCTCAACGTCACCTACCACCACAACCTGTTCGAGAACCTGCGCCAACGCCAGCAACTTGTACGCTACGGCAAGCTGCACAGCTACAACAATCTGTTTAAGGGCAGTCGCACCGATCCCCAGTACCCGTTCGCTTACGCCTTCGGCCTCGGTACCTCGGCACGCATCTACTCGCAGAACAATGTTTTCGAGATAGAGGGGCTGAGCGACCCAGCGCGGCTGGTCAGCCTGTTCATCGTCGGGGCAGCCCTGCAGGACCAAGGGACTCTACTCAACGGCCAGGCCGTCAGCATCGTAGAACGCTTTAACGCGGCCCAAGGCCGTGCAGTGATCCTTACGGACCTGGGCTGGACACCACCAACGCCAGACGATCTGCTCCCGCCCGAAGCCGTGCCGGCCTATGTGCTCAAGAATGCCGGGGCAGGTAAACTCTAAGCAACCCGTGCCGCCAGCTTCGCGCACGTAGTAGAGGCGCGGCCGACTGCGCCTCTACGCGGCTCGCTGAATGCTCAGCTTGAAGGGTCTGGGAACAGCGGCATACGCTTGGGTGGCTTCGGCACCGGCCAACCACTGCGCGCGGCCCAGGACGCGATGTTCGGGATAAAACCGGGAAAGTCACCGCCGGGGCAGTCGTGCAGACAGAACCAGCTCTTGCCATGACGTCCGATTACCGGTTTGGCGGGCAAATCAAAACGCCCCCAACCGATCACCGGCCGGATCGTCGCCAGGATTCGTTGCGGATAGCGCCCCTTGCGATCCGGCTTGGCACTGCGATCATCTTCGAGCTCGTAGGAAGTGACATCGATATAGGGCAGCTTGCGGTTCTCCAGGTAAGCGCGCCATTCTCGACAACCGAAGCCTCCCAGCACAGAGCTGGGCCGAAAATTCGGGCGATAACGTTGCTCATCCTCCTTCGTGCACAACGCGGGCAGCGTACCACTCCCCTCCCCCAAGGAAGCTGTCTGCCACTGCCCTAAGCCGAACACAAAGTCCTGCGTGCCATTGCCGGTAGCCAGTACCAGTTCATCATCCTGAGCCAGATGCCCAAACAAGGGAGCCCTGCTGGAGTGGCGAGAGACCAGTTCGCCGGAACGGTTGAATTCGAGCAGCAGGGAGGCAAAAACTTCCTCCCGCTCAAGAAACGCGTTCTCTACGACGTAGGTACGCACCCCTTGCGCAACAGCCTCAATCTCCTGCTCTTGACCAGGCCTCGCTTCAGAGAGCTTTTTCTTGCCACGCGTTGCGCGGATATCAAAGAAATACGGCGCATCCAGTTTCAGGATGTAACGCAAAGCCCAGGGCTGCTCCTGCCACAGCGGCATCGGTTCCGCAGAAAGAAGCGCATCAATCGCCCCTGCCCGAGCAGACACCAGACAACACAACAGCATCACCAGACGCAAAGTCAAACCAGACATGAATACAGATCCTGCAGAAGCCCCGCGTACGGGGTTAGAAGCCATGCCCGCCAGCACCGGCTCACGTGAAGGGCCGATCCGGGGCGCTCAACACCCAGCCGCTCGATTCAAACGCCACCCGTCACGAGGATGCCCTGCAGTTTCATCTCGGTGAGCAACTTCTCCGACATGGCGCGCACGATGCTCAGCCGCTCACTGCGCGTATAGCCTCCCAGCACGGCATTCCTGCTGCGATAAGGATCCTTGAATGTGTATTGCCACACTTGGCGCCCGCTCCCCTCATGCACCAGCACCGCCCGCACATCCACCTCCTGCCCCTGCAGACTGCTGCGGGTCGGCCAGATCACCAGGGAATAATTACGCTGATCCTTGCGCAACTCGTCCCAACGGTAATTCGCTCCCGCGATGTAACTGAAGGCCTGCACGTTCTGCTGGCGAAAAACCGGCTCAATGTTCTCGCGCAAATCCACCGCAAAACCATAAACCATCTGCTGGGTTTCAGAAGCCGCACTTTCGTCGTACGGAATCGGTTTGCGCGGATCCGGCATCACCTGCATGGCCACGCCCTTCTCGGGAATTTTCACCGGATCGGTGGCCACAAAAATATTCACGCCCATGAAGCGTTCGGGTAGCTGGACTTGTTGCTCCTCGGGCTTATTGCCTGAAGACACTGCGCAGGCATTCAAGCCGAGGGCAAACAAATACAGAACGAATCTAGTCTTCACTTCAAACTCCCTGTCCTAGAAATACTCAGCGTGGCACGCTGAACCATCAACCAGTAATCACTCCTGCGCAACATCCCACTGCCAGATCGTCGCAACGGAGAAAAAGTCAGGTCTTGTTTTTCAACATCCCTCTTCTTGACGTATGGCCCGTCTGGTCCGACTTCGGACTGCACTACGCCACCATCAGCCGGATCATTTCTGATAATGAAAAATGTTGTAATACAAGACCTGACCTCGCCCCCTTTGTTCGACGATTGCAGTATCGGCATATTGTGAAAAAGCCTACCGGGCAGGAAGCGGGATAGGACTAGGCTGGTTTTTAAAATACGGAGGCAGCGGACCTTCGAAAACAACGCCAAGATTCTCCTTACAAAACCTCTCGGCAGAAGCATAATCCTCTTGTGAATGAATGGAATTCGGATGAACAACCCGTTGGCCGAGATAGTTGTAATACAAGGCCTCAAGTGCATCCATACGAACAGATCTAATGTTTACGCCGCCAATATTCACTGTTAATGGCGTACGCAAATAGGTGGCAACAGTTTGAAGACTGCGCCGTGTCCCAATCCAACCAAGAAACTTCAACGCCTCAGCAAGAGCCTTTCCATCAGAATTATCTGCCGCCACCTTGGCCAAACCAATAAATTCATCTTCCAATCTGGAGCTCCCCAAAGCAGCTTGAGCGATTTTTACTTCAGTCTCAACTTCAGGATCAGACTTGCTCGCCAACTCATCAACCACCACCTTGGCCTGATAAGGCTTAGCCTTAGCAACCAACAACCAAATCTCAGATTTAGAGGATTTTTTTAATGCCTCAACATAAACATCGCCATATGCTTTAAGCGCATCATGCGTACTATTCATACGCAACTCTCTAGCCACATCGGTGGTAGCCGAATCTTTTTTAGAAAATCCTGCCAAAGAAATTGCTTTTACAATAGACGGATCTCGTAGCACAAAATCTTTTGGGTAATCCTTGTTTGCCATAAAGCCAATTTCGACCAAAAGGCCGACTATTTTTTCACGAACATCTGAATTCCCAAAAGATAACTCCTTTGTCAAAACAGCTAGCGCGCGCTTGTCAATCACACAATCAACAACCAACCCTTTGATTGGTCTGGAAAAATCCTCTCCCCTACGAAACATTTCGATATATTCATCAGCAATTTTCGACACTTCCCCTCCTTCATCCTCAGCATACGAATACCCTGAAGACATAAATACAGCCAACAAAAAAGGTAGCAACAAAAACCCGACTTTCATTTAATTTATCTTTTCAAAACAATCAAGACCGCAAAACCAAATCCCATTGATTTTCAGTCAGCAGCCCATTGGGGTTGTTGTAATTTAAAACACGAGGACAGAACCTTAGTCGATAATCAACATTACCTTGATCGTAATGCATGACGTTTGTTGAATCAACAACATCCGAAAGCCCTAACGCAGCATGCCCAATTTCGTGCACCACCGTCCACTTGGCAATATCCAACGAAGTATTTCCTTCGCAAATAATAATAGGATCTGTCGACCAGCCTGCAGCAGGAAACTCCAAAGGTTCACCAGGTGAATGATCGTAAACCAAGGGAGTCTTCAGCGACGCAACATTCCCATTCCCACTCATCACAGTTACCATTTCTTGCGAACTTCCGCGCCCCAAAGGCATGCTGTGATTCGGAAAAGAAAAAACCCCCTGCCCTCTCACCTTAACCACCACATCACCAGCCTTCGCAGCTTGATCCAGGTAATAATATGACTTCAGATTACGAACAACAATCACCCTAAATCTACCGTTCGCCACAAATGCTCTATCAATCGCCTGAAATTCCGCTCCGCCGCTATTGTTTATATCAAAACTCAAAGCCCCATCCAAATCCAGATCAAAATGCACGTCAAGGGGAGAACCATTCCCATAGTTTTGTATGTCATATTTAACAACAGCATCTTTCATTTTTTGATTTGCAGGGCCTGTATGTGCAGCATAGTCTGCAGAAGCAAATTTCAAAGAAGTCGCCAGCGACAAACTGTCAAAAATTTTTGCCACAACAATATTTGCATTTTTCTTTGCGTATACATTCACAAACAACTCTGCAAACACTTCACGGCACGGACACTTATAAAAAACCTGCAAGACGGTTTGCTTCTTTTTGCCTATTCCTGCATCTAATTGCAAATCAAAGTCTGAAGAAGCCTGAGGTGGTTGGACGCTACAAATAGAGGAGGATTTGCAAGCAAATTCAAAGTCTGAACCAATCGCCCCCCCCTCGATACAAACCTTTACAAATGAACTTTTTTCACTCTCGATGCTAACGTGATCATCGCTGCTATCGAGAGAGGTGTCGTAATCATCGTAACCGTAGTTCTGGCTTGGCGACGCCAATAATTTCACCCTTGCGACCGTTACCGCTACCGTTTTGGTAGAGACAGAGCCATCTGCCCCCGTTCGAGTTACGGTAATAACTTCAGCGTCTCGTCCTAAACTGGGAGTATCCAATGCTTCGATTCTCACCCTTCCACCGCTGACACTGGTTGGAGTGGTTATTCTTATCTTGTTGCTCTTGGTCGACCAAGCATAGGAGCTTTCTTTTGCATAACACACATTCTCGGGCAGATCTTCAGCGTACATGGTGACGCTTTTGTTTAAGTTGATTATTTTGCACCGAGCCACCAGGATGAAGTCCTTCGACTTCGTTCCCGGAAGGACTGCATCTGCACGTTTTTTGTTAGCAACGGGGGTTTGCTTTGAAAAAGCAAGATCCAGCCACTGATCTTTCCGAGAGATAAAGCTGTTATCGGCCATTTCGTACTACGTCCTTCTGCACTTGAAGAATCAACTCGTTTTGGTCTGCAGACTGAATCACATGCGTCCGTCCATTTTCATCGCTAACGCCTTCTTCAAATGTGCCATCTGGAAGCTTGATTCGATAACGAATGCCTGCAAGCGGAATTCCGTCAGGATCTCTGATCACGAACCCTTCATCAAACAGCTTCATTCGTGAATCCGGCAGCTTGCCTAGGCTGGCGGGGGCGCTGCCCCCCCCCATCAACACATTCTGACTAGCCTTGACCTCGAACTTTCCCGGACACGCAAAGGTAATGTTCGCGCCTTCGAGCGTGATCGAGCTCTGCCCCGCCTGTAGCACGATCTTGCTGTTGGCCAGCACGTGAATCTCGTCGTTGCTGCTGGTGACGATGACGTTCTGATCAGCCAGCACTTCAAGCGGGCCGTCGTGGGACTGGAGGCTGAGCGGGCTGTTAGCGGCGATCGCCTTGATGCCGCCGGCGTGGGTGTAGAGGCTGGTGGCGTCGCCCGAAACGAAACTGGCGGTATGTTGGGCCGTTAGCTGGGTATCACCCTGTACCGTTGCCGAGAGATGCTCTCCTGCAAACAGCGTACTGCTCTGCGGCGTGGTGAAGGCGATGCTGGCCGGCGCTTCCATCAGCAAGGCCGGCCCCTCAAAGGACTTGAGCTCGCGATCCGGGAGTGCGTTGCCGTCCGGCGGCGGGGCCTCTGGATAAATGCTCTGGCGGAAGGCTTCGATTTTCTGGGCCTGGGCCAGCGCATCGGCTTCGGACTGGGTCGCGGCATCCGAGAGACGCTGGGCGGTGTCATTCGCGGCCTTGAGCTGGCTGGCGGCTTCCTTAGTGTCCAGCTGGATTGATCCTGCGTTCTGAAGCGCCGTAGCGGAGATCAGCATGCCTTTGGCGGCACGCTGGATCTGCCAGCCGTCTGTGCGCAGCTCGAAGCCTTGCCCGCGCCCGGCACCACGCTGACTGCCGCTCGGGCTGTGATGGATCAGGTGCCCCAGATTGAGCTGACTGGCAAAGGCACTGCTGGCGAGGCGGGTGCGTAGTTGCCCGGTGGCGTCATCAATCTGCCACTGGCTCCAGCCATTGCCATCCAGCGTCGGAGCGTGAATGCCCGCCACCACGCCAGAGTGATTGGCCGCCTCACCGGCAGGCCACGGCACTTCGTCCTGCCCGTTATGCAAGGCGGCAACGATGACCGGACGATCAATATCGCCCTCATGGAAATCCACCAGCACTTCGCTGCCGATTCGCGGCGTGAAGTGGCTGCCCCAGTTGGCGCCGGCAAGCGCTTCGGCCACTCGTACCCAGGTGCCATTGCCCAGCTCACCCGTGGCGCGCTCGGTGTCGTGCGCGAGGCCCCCCGGGTTGGGCTGCTGACCACGCTGCCAATGAAACTGGATGCGAACCCGCCCATCCCGCTCGCTGCTGGTCGCAGAGGCGTGCGCGTTCTGGGTGCCGACAACGAGTGCGGTCTGCAGACCCGGCACGGCAGGCTTGGGAAGGGGGCGCGGCACAAGGGGAAGCGAGAGAGGAACGCTGACCGCCCGATTGCGATAGATACCGCGTTCGATGCGCGCTTGCGCACCCGCAGCACGGGCTTCACTGTCAAGGTTGTTGCTGGCTTCGTGCTCGACGATCAGCACGCGCTGCCGCGCTGCCTCGCCGTGTATGGATGGATGCTGCGTGAGGGTGAAGCAGCTGCCTGCCTCCAGCTGGCGAACGCTGCCGGCGCTGCGATGTGCTCCGCCACTGAGTGCCATGAAAGCCGTATGCAGACGCACGCTGCGCTCGGCCGCCGCCTGATCGCGGAAACGATAGGCGCCCGAACCGTCATAGTCTTCCAGACGAGGCAAATCCCCTGCCCCGCCCTGTGCAGAAAAGTCAGCGTCGCTGCTCGCTGCGGGAGCAAGCAATTGCCGGTAATCCCAGCTGGCCAGTGTCGCGGCATTGCTGCCGAGGCTGCGCGCGCTCTGCCAGGTCTGAATGCTGTCGCTGGCTTCGGTCGCGTTGTTGCGATGAAAGCGCACAAGCGGCTGACGACTCTCGGGAGCCTCGCTGCTGCCATCGACGATGATGAGTTTGTGGCGGGTATGCGCCAGCTCGCCAGAAGCGGCTTCATCCTGCTGATGCTCGAAATAGAAGGACAATCCTTCACTGGCAAACAGGCGCGCCAGGAAAGCCTGATCCGTTTCGCGGTATTGAGCGCACAGGCTGCGCAGCGGCAAGGCTTCGCTGAGACGGAATTCGAAGGCTCCGGCCGGGTAGTCGGCGAAAACTTCGCGCGCAATGTCTTCAACACTTTTATCCTGGAAGATCCGGCTGTTGCGGCGCAGTGCCATGCAGGCCGTCCACGGCTGCAACTTCAGGGCATAGCGTGCCAGAGCACCATCGCTCCCCAGCTGGGTAGCGGCCGTCACGAGACCATGCCAGCTTCGGGTGCTGCGCCCGTCTGCCAGCAGGACACGCAAGGTGAGCTCTTCGCCGATCAGGGCTTTAAGCTCCAGATGCGCCGAGCTCGCCAGGCACTGGATTTCGAACTGAAAATCCTCCGACACCGCCTCGCGCCCGCGCATCTGTTCAACCAGCAGGGCGGCCTCCGGCAGCGGGCAAACCAGCGTCAGCAGACGTGCATGCTGGGAGAGGGATTTGAGAAAATCCTCGCGGCTGGGCAGCATGCCACCCAGACTGGCAAAGAGACTCGTACTGGCAGAAGAGATATCCATCAGAAGCTCGGGAAAATACGACGAAGCCGAATCAAGGCAGGGTGATCGTGATCCGCGCCTGACGCGGCGCGAGCTTGAACAGCTCCTGATAGGAAGCGAGTGTCTTGCCGGTCTGATGATCCAGATAGGCACGCAGGCCAATGAAGCCCAGCACTCCCATCAGGCCCATGACGCTGGCAATCACCCACACCGGCACTTCGCTACGCAGGGCATGCCGGATGCGATCCGGGATCGCCCAATGCGGCGCAAAAACAGCCCGCTTGCCCTTGTGGTGCACCACTTCATCTCCCACCCGGGCGATCAGGTAATTGATCTTCTCCGGCCCTTCAAGCAGGTACTTGCCGCGAAAGCCATGCAGCAGACAGTGGTGAAACACCTCCAACGCCTGCACACGCCGAGCCCCCTGGGCGCGCAGTTGCTCCAGCTTCTCAAAGAAGCCCTCACCGGCCAGTTGCTCACCGAAAAGTGCAAGCTGCAGCGGCTGACGCTCCCACTCGTCACGCACCGAAAAGCGTGAGCCAAGAATGGCCTCATCCACTGCGGCGCAGAAGGCGTACTTCACGTCGTAGATGTCATCCGCCGAAGCATTCTGGCGCTTCGCATTACGCTCGAACTCGTCGAGGAAACGCCGGATGCGCTCGCGAAACACTCCGGCATCCGCCGGGGCTGCGCGGTTTCGCAACATGAAAAGAAGATAGAAACCGTCGTGCATGAGGTCTGCGAGGCTGCGCGCGATACGCGGTGCTTCTGCCTTGGGCTGGGCCGGCGCATTGCCGAAGAGGGTCGGAGCAGAGAGGCTCATTCAATCACCGCCATGAGTTCGAGTTTGAGATCCTTGAAGCCTGAGGGCACATAGATCGCGATGCTCTGTGCCTGCAGCATGCGTTCGTAAATGGCGCCATGTGGCTCGATAGAAAAGTAGTAACTGCCGGGGCGTACCGGAATGGCCGCAGGCACCTGCGGCGCAGCCATCAGCTTGATACCGGGCATGGCCGAGAGGACCAGCTTGTCCACATCGTCCGGCGCGCCCACCTTGACGCGCAGCGGCACCGCTTCGACCAGCTCTGCCGGCGGCATGTCAGCCCCAACCGCCAGATACAGCGAAGCGTTCGCCCCCAGCTTGTCGGACTCCAGACGACCAGAGTACTGACCAGGCTTGCTCTCGGTGATGGTGATGGTCACATAGCGTGCCGAGATCACCGTATCAATCAGATCGCGAATAATGCGATCGAGCAATTGAAAGCCCGACGCAGGATCCTGGTGCTTGTAGGCAGGTAGATCAGCCAGCGAATAGGCCTTCGAAAAGGTCAGCAACTGTCCCGCCAGGCGCAGCATGCTCTGGAACAGCCGCTCCGGATGCAATTGAGGAAGATGCAGATAATGCGAAAGCTCGGCAAAGCCGGAGCTTGCGGTATGCAGCAGCCAGAAAGACGCCACATCGCCCGAGCGAAACTCGATCACATGCTTGGACGGCTCACGATGATGGCCATAAAGCGCCTCACACTTGGCCTGCAACATATCCAGCAGACGGCGCAACATGCCATTCAGGAACGGTGAGGCGAGTACGCTGAGTGAAGGTGGCACGAAGCCGGGATCCAGTTCGAAACCCCCCGTGGCTGTACGGCGCACTTTCAGCAACGGAAACGACACGCACTGATCACGCGGCTCCGTATCAGCCAGCAGACGCACTTGCTTGCGCAGCACCGTCAGATCACCGCTCACCGCATTCGTATACAGGTCACCGGCCTCTTCATTTGCCAGCAGATAACGAGCCGCCTGCGCCGCCCGCACACCAGCCTGAGCGTAGTTCCCTCCCTCCGGACGCAGTAAGGGCAGCGCCAGATGAAAGATCAGACCTTCCGCTGGCAGGTCAAAGTCCGCCAGGGAGCGCGGATCCGGCAATGGGTCTACATAGGGCGCATCGATCTGCTCCCCGTCCTGAGCCAGCGCCTTGATTTCCACGAGCCGCAAGGAGCCACTATCCAGCGCATCGCGATCCACACTCAAGGAGCCCACTCCCCACAAACAGGGGTGCGCCGCGTGCAAACCAGTTGCCAAACGTTGCTCGTGATACAGATCCTGGCGCTGAAAATGCTGAGGCTTCAGAAACAAGCCCTCGCCCCACATCAACTTCTGAACTTTCTTCACGTCTTCGCTACCTCACCCGCTACGCTCACTTGCACGACACGCCACCCAGCGAGCCTGCATTGACCAGTTGTGCATTGAAAGGCACGCCACGCGACACTGTCATCGCACAGGCATGTGCGCCAAGCACTACGCCATTGGCATTGACCGGATCCGAGCCAGAAAAAACCAGCCGCCAGCGATCAGGGTGCGGCTTGCGAAACAGTGCTACCACGCCGAGATAGGTGGCATCCCCTGCCAGCATTTCCTGACGCACGACCTCTTGACCGGGCGTGACCACTAACTCCTTCACCTCGATCACATCACTGGCCAGCGCCCCTTTTTCCGCCAGGCCATCTGCCAACAGCTCATAGGGCGCCTGCATGAAGGCCGCCGGATCCCGCAGACGATAGAACTTGATCACCACCGCCATCGGTCGCTGACGCTCATCGGCATTCAGGTTGCGGCCGGCAAACACCTCCACACGCGTGGGCTTGGCAGGCGCTGTAGCAGCTTTGGAAAGGCTCTCCGCCGGCACCAGACCAACCAATGCCAGCGCACCATCTTTTATTTTTGTCGCACTCGAGCTGGCACACCCCTGAAACAACAAAAACATCAAAAGAAGCGCGCAAATTCTTAATTTCTTGAAATCATCACTCATTACAGGCTTCTTTCAAAAATCACCAAACACAACACCACAAACAAAAAAATAAAAAATACATCATATTCATCAAATAAAAAACAAGCCATTGTTTTTTATGGATTTTTTACGACACACAACAATCTTAAACAAAAAACAGAGGGGCGAATATACAACGACACGAAATTTTTAAAACCTGCCCATTCGAACATTTTGTAATCAAAATTTTGGGTGCTAGGATGCGCCGCCAGCAGAAAATAAAGACAAGAATTTATTTAAAATTTTCGGCCGGATTTGATGAATTCGCGACTCAAGAAGGTTAATCACAATGAAATCTATCGTTTTGCCCGTTATTTCACTTTCTCTCATCCTGCTGGTTACCGGATGTGCGCTTTCACCGCAAACGCCAGCCCCGAAAACAACCGCTCAGTTGATCGAAGAGTCGCAGACCGCGTTGAACTCGGGCAACCGCGAAACAGCTGTCGCCCTGCTCGAGAGCGCATCGAAGAACAACCCTGCTGATGCGACTCCGTGGCTCAAGCAAGCCCAGTTGCATTTCGACGCAGACAACTACCCTGCCGCCATCCAGGCTGCGGATGAAGCCATGAAGCGTGAGCCGGCCAACAAACAGGCCAAGGCCATCGCTGTCGTGGCCAGCCTGCGTGTTGCCATTCGCGCGATCAGCGACATGAGCCAGGACAGCATGCTGCGCGGCTCCAACCGCTCGGAAGCTGAGCGTCTGGCTCGCGCCTTGCGCGAAACCCTGGCTCAGGATCAGCTGGTGCCGCTCGAAGACCTCCAAGCGAAGTCCAAAACCAAGGCCAAGCCCCGCTCCACGGGCAAGACGGAATCGGCGCCCGCCACCCAGCCCGCCAGCGCCGGCAACCCGACCTCTCAGCCCAAGCCTGCCGCAGCCCCTGCTGCGGGCGGCAGCCCCTTCAGCACCCTCAAGTAAGGCGCAGCCGCGCTGCCCCAAACACTGATCCGGAGACCATCGTGGCCAAATCAGAAAGCATCCAGAAGAAACTTCAGCGCGTGCGCCCGCCCCGCGTTCAGCTCTCATATGACGTGGAAATCGGCGACGCCGTCGAACAAAAAGAACTGCCCTTTGTCGTCGGCGTGCTCGGCGACTTTTCCGGCAATCCGGAAGCCCCTTTGCCCCGCCTGCGGGATCGCAAGTTCGTCAGCATCGATGGGGACAATTTCGACGACGTAATGAAGGGCATGGCACCGCGCACCGTATTCCGCGCCAAGAACACCCTTTCGGAGGCCGGCGGCGAGCTCGGCATCGAACTCAAGTTCGAGTCGATGGAAGACTTCCGCCCGGAATCCGTCGTGCAACAGGTCGCACCCCTGCAGAAGCTGCTCGAAGCCAGGAACAAGCTAGCCGACCTGCGCGGCAAGCTGGCCGGTAACGAAAAGCTCGACGACATCCTGCAACAGGTACTGACCAGCACCGAGCAACTGGCTGTCATCAGTCAGGAAACCGGAGCCAAGGAGTAAGCCCATGAACGCCAATCTTTCCGCTCTCCAGGCTGCCGCACCGACGGCTGAGTCAGCCTCCCTGCTCGACCGCATCGTGGCCGACAGCAAGGTGGCCAAGTCACAGGCCGAACACTCGCGCGCACGCGACCTGATCAGCGAACTGGTTTCCCAGGTCATGGATGGTGCCGTGGTGGTTTCGGACAATCTCTCCGCAACGCTGGATGCCCGCATTGCCGAGCTGGATGAACTGATCTCCGGCCAGCTCTCAGCCATCATGCACGCACCAGAATTCCAGAAGCTGGAATCATCCTGGCGTGGCCTTGAGTACCTGTGCAAGCAGTCTTCCACCAGCACCACCTTGAAGATCAAGGTCTTCAATACCAATAAGAAGGATCTGGTGAAGGACTTCAAGTCGGCCATCGACTTCGATCAAAGCGTGCTCTTCAAGAAAGTGTACGAAGAAGAGTTCGGCACCTTCGGTGGCGCCCCCTTCGGCGCCCTGATCGGCGACTACGAGATCGGCCGCCAGCCGGAGGACATGTACTTCATCGACCAGATGTCGCACGTCGCCGCTGCAGCTCACGCCCCCTTCATTTCCAGCGCCTCGGCCGAGCTCTTCGGACTGGAGACCTTCACCGATCTGGGCAAACCACGTGATCTGGGCAAGGTTTTCGATACCGTCGAATACGCCAAGTGGAAATCCTTCCGCGAAAGCGATGACTCCCGCTATGTGGGTCTCACCCTGCCGCACTTCCTGGGCCGCCTGCCCTATCACCCCAAAGACGGCACCCCGGTAGAAGGCTTCAACTACGTGGAAGATGTAGACGGCACCGATCACAGCAAGTACCTGTGGGTGAATGCTGCCTATGCCTTCGCAGCCCGCCTGACAGATGCTTTTGACATGTTCGGCTGGTGCGCAGCCATACGCGGTGTGGAAGGTGGTGGCCTAGTCGAGGATCTGCCGACTCACACCTTCAAGACCGACGACGGCGAAGTCGCGCTGAAATGCCCGACCGAGATCGCCATCACCGATCGCCGCGAGAAGGAGCTCTCTGACCTGGGCTTCATTCCGCTGGTGCATTGCAAGGGTACTGACTATGCCGCTTTCTTCGGCGCCCAGTCAGCCCAGAAAGCGAAGAAGTACAACACCGACTCGGCCAATGCCAATTCGGTGCTGTCATCGCAGTTGCAGTACATCTTTGCCGTCTCGCGGATCGCGCACTACCTCAAAGCCATGATGCGCGACAAGATCGGCAGCTTTGCTTCGGCCGGCAACGTCGAAACCTATCTGAACAACTGGATTGCCCAGTATGTGCTGCTCGATGACGGCGCATCGCAGGAAGCCAAGGCCCAGTTCCCGCTGCGCGAAGCATCGATTCAGGTTTCCGAAGTGCCGGGCCGCCCTGGCGTGTACCGCGCGGTGTCTTTCCTGCGCCCGCACTTCCAGCTCGATGAACTTTCGGTCTCACTGCGCCTGGTGGCCGAATTGCCGCAGTCCGCAAAAGGCGCTTGATCACTAACCCCCTAGAAGGAGCAGCAAGTGAAGGATATTTACGTTCAGTTCAAAGGCAAGTTCGACGTCAAGGGCGAATCCCGCGACAACGATCACAAGGAATGGATTGAAGTCGGTTCCTGGCAGCACCAGATCCTGCAACCGAAGTCGGCCACCGCCTCCACCGCGGGCGGTCACACCGCCGAGCGTTGCGAGCACGGCGAGATGATTTTCGTGAAGGATATCGATCTGACCTCGCCCCGCCTGTGGGAAGGCTGCTCGGCTGGCCACACCTTTGACGAAGTGACCGTTGATTTCATGCGTGCCGACGGCGACAAGCGCGTGAAGTACCTCGAGATCAAGCTCAAGAACGTGCTGATTGCCGCAGTGACTCCGGCCGTGGGTGGTGAAGGCATCCCCACCGAGAACTTCTCGCTGAAGTACGCCGCTGTGCAGTGGACCTACACCGCGCAAGACATCAAGGGCGGCACCAAGGGCAACAAGATTGCTAAGTGGAGCCTGGCCAAGAACACGCCGACTTACGACGTGTAAGGCAGCCTCCAGCAACCGGCGTTCCCGCGCCGGTTGCTGCCCCTCCGAGTTCTAGTTTGAAAGCAGTTCATGGCTGGATTTCTGCCAACCCTCTTCGAGCGTCTGCGTGATGACGCACCTCACCGCAGTGCCGAAACAGATCCGATGCGCCGCTGGTCCGTGGATGAGCTGAAGGAGTCCGTCGCCCACGATCTGGAATCCCTGCTCAACAGCCGTGCCGCCTTGTTTTCCGACAGCTTCGAGCGCTTCCCCGAAAGCCACCGCTCAGTCGCCAGTTACGGCATGGGGGATTTCGTGGGTCTAAGCCTTGCCAATCCCGCTGATCGTGACCTGATCTGTCGCACCCTGGAGCGCACCATCGCACACCACGAGCCGCGTCTGCGCCAGGTGGATGTACGCCTGGAAGCGGATCGAAGCTCCATCGGCTGCCTGCAGTTCGGCATCAATGCCGTGCTCTACGTCAATCCGGCCAGCGAACCGGTGACCTTCGATGCGCTGCTACAACCGAACACCCTGCAGTACTCCGTGGCCAAGAGCCGCGGTCTGTCCGGAGTCCGCTGAAGCTCATGCGCGATCTGCTGCCCTACTACGAGCAGGAACTGACCTTCCTGCGCCGCCACGCCCGCGAGTTTGCCCAGCGTTATCCGAAGGTCGCTTCGCGCCTGCTGATATCCGGCGACTCCTGCGAAGACCCGCACGTCGAGCGCATGATCGAATCCTTCGCGCTGCTCTCGGCCCGCGTGCAAAAGAAACTCGATGACGACTTCCCGGAGTTCACCTCCTCGTTCATCGATGTGCTCTACCCTCACTACCTGCGCCCCCTTCCCGCCTGCTCGATCGCACGCTTCGACCTGGGCGGCGCCGATGCCCAGCTCTCCGGCATCAGCCGGATCGAACGTGGCAGTCAGCTCACCACCCGCCCGGTCAAGGGCATCAGCTGCAAGTTCCGAACCGCGTTTGATGTGGCGCTGTCCTCACTACGTATCGAATCCGTCGGCTATGCCGAGAGCTTCACGCCGCCACGCGGCTTTACCCTGCCCACGGGCAGTGCGGCCCTGCTAAGCATCGGACTAAGCTCTGCCTCCGAGCAGTTGCCGCTGGGTAGCATCGAGTTGCAGAAGCTGCGCTGCTTCATCGATGGTGAGAGCTCGCAGGTCGAGCAGATCCGCGAAGCACTGCTCTCGCGCTCACTGGCCATCGTGCTCGAAATCCCGGGCGAATACCGATGGCATCGGCTGGGGGCCGGCTTCACCCAGGCCGTCGGTTTCGGCCTCAGTGAGGAACTCTTCGACTACGACGCCCGCTCTCATCTGGCCTACCGCCTGCTCTCCGAGTTCTTTGCCTTCCCGGAGAAGTTCAACTTCGTCGATTTCGATTACGCGGCCCTGCGTGCCCTGCTGCCTCCGGGCATCCGCCGTTGCAGCCTGCATTTCATCCTCGGTTCGCAACACGACGACAGCCGCGATGCCCGCCTGCTTGAGCGCGTCAGCACCTCGAACATCCTCACCCACTGCACACCCGTAGTGAATTTGTTCGACCAAAATGCAGATCCGATCCGCGTCACCCATACAAAATCCAGCTATCCCGTGGTGCCGGACGCTCGCCGCGCCCATGCTTTCGAGCTCTACGCCATCAAGGCAGTCTGCAAGGTCGAGAAGACCTCGCGCGGCGAAGCTGTGCTGGACTACCGCCCTTATTACGCCCTGCGCCACGGCGAAAACCTCGAGAACAGCGGACGCTTCTGGCATCTTCGCCGCGACGAGCAGGTTGCAGAACTCAGCCCCGGTTTCGAGTATGAAATCTCGGTGGTGGATCTCGATTTCGATACCCGCGCCGAGAAAACCGAAACCCTCTCCATTGAGCTCACCTGCACCAACCGTGACCTGCCTGCGCAACTACCTTTCGGCATGGCAGGGGGAGACCTGTTCATGGAGGGAGGCTCACTCGCCCGCAGCATCAGTCTGCTGAGAAAGCCCAGCCAGACGGTGCGCATCGACCGCAGCAAATCTCACTGGCGCCTGATCTCGCACCTCTCGTTGGGCCAGCTCTCGCTCACCGAAGCCGGCCTCGAAACGCTCAAGGAAACCCTCGCGCTCTACGACCTCACCCGCTCCCCGGTCACCCGCAAGCTCATCGACGGGCTGCAGAGCATCTCGCATCAAGTCGTCACCGCGCGCATCGCCGGCAATCCCTTTCCAAGCTTCGTGAAGGGCGTGGAGATCCGCCTGGGCGTGAATACCCAGCACTTCGTCGGCACCAGCGTGGAGCAGTTCGCGCGCCTGCTAGACCACTTCTTCGGACTTTATGTCCACACCAACAGCTTCACCCAGCTCGTCGTGTGCAATCACGAAAATGGCGAGGAGATCACCCGATGCCTACCCCGCAACGGCGACCAGACGCTGGTGTAATCGAGCGCCTGCGTGAGGCGCCGTACAAATTCGAGTTCTTTCAGGCCGTGCGCCTGCTGGCCACCCATTTCCGCCAGGAACACAATGAGGCACCCTCGCGCATCATTGGCGAGCGCATCCGTTTCGGCAATTCGCTGAATATCGGTTTCGCCCCCAGCGAAATCGAGGCGCTGGATTTCGATTACCAGGAAGCCCAACCGGAAGCGCCGGCCTGGCCAGCCGAGGCCACGCTCCCAGCAAGCGAAGGTATCATCGCGGCTCGCCTCACTCCCAGTTTCATCGGCCTCACCGGCAACAACGGCACACTGCCGCGCGGCTATACCGAAGATCTGATAGAGCGCGAGCTCCGCAAGCGCGACAAGGGCGCACGCGCTTTCCTCGACATCTTCTCGAACCGAGCCGTAGCCCTCTTCTACCGAGCCTGGGAGAAGCACCGCCTGCACTTTCAGTACGAGCGCAACCGGCGTGAGCGCTTCCTGCCGATGCTGCTCTCGCTGATCGGCGTCGGCAATGCCGGCACCCAGGAAAAGGTCTGCGATCCAGCGCGCCAGCTGATGGCAGAAACCCTGGCCTATTACGCCGGAGCACTGCGCCAAAGTGCGCGCCCGGCCCATCTGATCGAACGCATCGTGGCGGACTATTTCCGCGTGCCGGTGCGCCTGCGCCAGTTCGTCGGCCGCTGGCACGATCTGCCGGCAGCCCAGCAAAGCATGCTCGGCACCGCCAACATGAGCCTTGGCGTGGATACCGTCTGCGGCACCCGCATGTGGCAGTGCCAGACCGGTATCGCACTGGAGATCGGCCCGCTGGCACGGGCAGATTTCGACCGTTTCCTGCCCGGCGGTGAAGCCGCCCGTGCCATCACCAGCCTGCTCGCCATGCTGACCGGCATCACGCTGGATTGCACGGTGCGCCCCACCTTGAGGCGCCAGGATGTGCGCCCCACGCAACTCGGCGGCAGCATCCCAGCCCGCCTTGGCCACAACACCTGGATGCTGACCCGCATGACCCAGGAAGACCGTAGTGACCTCGCCTGGGAAGTCCGCCACGACGCCGCAGCCTGACCCACCTCATTTTCCCAATTCAATCAATCCAGCCTGGCCAAACATCATGTCGAACAATCTCAAGGTTCTCATCAGCAAGCTCAACCCCACTTGCCGCAAGGCCGCCGAGCGTGCCGCCGCGCTGTGCATGTCCTCCGGGCATTTCGAGGTCGATCTGGAGCACCTGTTCCTGGCTTTGTGCGAAACCGACAACTCCGATTTCTCGCGCCTTGCGCGCAAGTTCGACGTCAGCATCACCGCGCTCGAACGTGATCTGGCCAATGAGATCCAGCGCTTCAAGAACGGCAACACCCGCACCCCGGTGTTCTCCCAGCACCTGCCAGCGCTCTTCGAGCACGCCTGGCTGATCGCCTCGCTCGAAGCCGGCAATCACCAGATCCGCTCGGGCCACCTCTTGCTGGCCCTGCTCACTGCACCCGATCTCTCCCAGCTGGCCTATCGTGGCTCCAAGCTGTTCGTGAAATTCCCGCTCGACGAGATCAAGCACAAGCTCGTCGAACTCACTATCGGCTCTGATGAAGCCGTGCAGAACGTAAGCGCCGATGATACTGACGCCAGTGAAGTGGATGCCGAAGACATGGCCGCCGCCAGCCAGGGGCATGCCCGCAGCCCTGCGCTGGACCAGTTCACCACCAACCTCACAGCCCGCGCAGCAGAAGGCAAGATCGATCCGGTAATCGGCCGCGACACCGAGATCCGTCAGGTGATCGACATCCTCATGCGCCGCCGCCAGAACAACCCCATCCTCACCGGTGAAGCGGGCGTTGGCAAAACAGCGGTGGTTGAAGGCCTGGCCCTGCGCATCGCGGCAGGTGACGTACCGCCACCGCTGCAGGGCGTCGCCCTGCATGTACTGGACATGGGCCTGCTGCAGGCTGGCGCCAGCGTGAAGGGCGAGTTCGAAAACCGCCTCAAGAATGTGATCGACGAAGTGAAGAAAAGCTCTACACCGATCATCCTCTTCATCGATGAAGCCCACACCATGATCGGTGCAGGTGGCCAGGCCGGCCAGAACGATGCCGCCAATCTGCTCAAGCCGGCGCTGGCGCGCGGCGAGCTGCGCACCATCGCTGCCACCACCTGGAGCGAGTACAAGAAATACTTCGAGAAGGATGCCGCCCTGGCCCGCCGCTTCCAGGTCGTCAAGGTCGAAGAGCCCTCTGAGGACATCGCCAGCGCCATGCTGCGTGCCATGGCCGCGCTCATGGAACGCCACTTCAATGTGCGCATCCTCGACGAAGCCATTACCGAAGCCGTGCGCCTCTCGGCCCGTTACATCACCGGCCGCCAGCTGCCGGACAAGGCCATCAGCGTGCTCGACACGGCCTGCGCCCGCGTAGCCCTCGGCCAGAGCGCCACGCCGGCCCGCATAGAAGACACCAGCAAGCGCCTCGCGCGCATCGATACCGAACTCGCCACGCTCTCGCGCGAGCGGGCCATCGGCCAGGATCATGCCGAACGCATCAAGACGCTGAACGCCGAGCACGTCAGCCTCAATGAAGTGCTGGCCGCCGACAAGGCTCGCTGGGAGCAGGAGAAGCAGCTCGTCGAGAAGATCGCCAGCGAACGTCTGGCTCTTGAGCAAAAGTCTCCCCACCCCGAAGCGGATGAAGTGCCGAAGGGCAAGGCCAAAGGCAAGAGCGTACGCAGTGAAGCCCAGCTCGCACTGGATGCGCTCGCCGCAGAGCTGCGCAGCCTGCAGGGCGAGAGCCCGCTGGTGCCGCTGCAGGTAGATGGCAATGTGGTCGCCGAGATCATCTCGGGCTGGACCGGCATCCCGCTCGGCAAGATGGTCAAGGACGAAATCCAGGCCGTGCTCAAGCTCAAGGAATCGCTCGAAGCCCGGGTGATCGGCCAGCCTTTTGCGCTTGAATCCATTTGCCAGCGCGTACGCACTGCACGTGCCAACCTCGAAGACCCCAACAAGCCCAAGGGCGTGTTCCTCTTCGTCGGCCCCTCTGGCGTCGGCAAGACCGAGACCGCCCTGGCGCTCGCCGAATCACTCTACGGCGGCGAGCGCAACCTCATCACCATCAACATGAGTGAGTACCAGGAGGCGCATACCGTCTCCGGCCTCAAGGGCTCGCCCCCCGGCTACGTGGGCTACGGCGAGGGCGGCGTGCTCACCGAAGCGGTGCGCCGCAAGCCCTATTCCGTCGTGCTGCTCGACGAAGTCGAGAAGGCTCACCCGGACGTGCTGGAGCTCTTCTTCCAGGTCTTCGACAAGGGCGTGATGGACGACGCCGAAGGCCGCGAGATCGACTTCCGCAACACCCTCATCATCCTCACCAGCAACGTCGGCTCCAGCGCCCTGATGCAGGCCTGTCTCAACAAGGGCGCCGACGAGATCCCGACACCGGAAGCACTCGATGCGCTGATCCGCGGCCAGCTCAACAAAGCCTTCAAGCCCGCCTTCCTCGGCCGCCTGAAGGTCGTGCCCTACTACCCGATTGCAGATGAAGTGCTTGAGCAGATCATCCGCCTCAAGCTCGACCGCATCGCTGCCCGAGTCGAAGCCAACCACAGTGCCGCCATGAGCTACACCGATGATCTGGTTGAAGCGGTGCTCGCGCGCTGCACCGAGGTCGATTCCGGCGCCCGCAACGTCGACAACATCCTGAACGGCACGATGCTGCCCGAGATTGCCGGCAGCGTGCTCTCGCGCATGGCCGAAGGGCGCGAGATCAAGAAGATCAAGCTCAGCTCCAACGACAAGGGTGAGTTCAAGTATGCGATCAGCTGACGTTCGCCACGTTCTCCCCGTAGGTGCGGCTTCAGCCGCACGCCAGCGCCGCGCTTCGGGCACGCCAGGCGTGTGGAGTGGCCGGCTGAAGTCGGGCCTGTGCGCCGCGCTTTGTGCAGCCAGTCTTGCAGCGTCGGCAGCGCCCGATGCAGCGCCGAATCCTGGCATCGACAGCGTGAATCTCTCCGGCACGGACTTTTTCGCGGCCTATACCCATAGCGACCCGGCCATCCGCGAACGCGCCCAGCTTTATCTGCTCGGTGTGATGGAAGCCAGCGAAGGTCGGAGTTGGTGCAGTTACCGCATCGCCAAGTCCGTCACCTTGCGCGAGATCGTGTTTGAGCACCTGCGCAAGCAGCCCGCCGCGAAGCTGAGCCGCCGTGCCTCAAGCCTGATCGAAGAGGGGCTGCAGGCTGCGCTCCCTTGTAAGGAAAAGAAATGAAACCCGCCTACTCAAGGCTGAAGGCCGCTCACTTTTCATCGAACTATGCCAGCCCGTCTTACCGCTCCGGGGAAGCGCTTTACGCCTCGGTGGGTTACGAGCAAAGCGAGCTGCTCAAACAGAATCCGGCCTACATCAACACTTGCGCTGTGCGCATGAGCCTGGCCTTGCTCGATTCAGGCGTGGCCTTCACAGGCCGCTTGCCGATCAAGACGGGTAAGCACAAGGGCAAACGGATCGAGTCCGGCGCCAAGCTTCTGGCGGATCAACTGGCCCTGCGCAGTCTGCTCGGCAAGCCCCAGGTTTTCAGTGATCCAGGCAAAGCGGCTGATGAGCTTGCCAGGCGCCGCGGGATCGTTTTCTTCCACCGCATCACCGGTTATGGCGGCGGCCATATTGACCTGCTCGAGCCAAGCAACCTCGGCGTGCTCTGCAATTCGAACTGCTACTTCAACTGCAAGGAAGTCTGGTTCTGGGAGCTGGCCTGAAACCGCGCCACCTTACCTACAGCCACACAACAACCATGAACTCCGACCTCTCCAGCCTCGCCGACGACGTCCGCCAACTGCTGCAAGCCGGCCACTCCGACAGCTCCCGCCTGCTTCGCCTGCATACGGCAGACAAGACTGTCTCCCTGCTCGCCGAACGCCTGGAGGGCGTCGAAGAAATCATCCCCGCCCGGGAGGATGGCGCAGGCTTCCGCTTCGAGCTGCTCGCCCTGAGCCCCAACACCAGTCTGCAAGCGGCCGACTGGCTCGGCCAGCCACTGCTGATCGAGCTGCTCACGGCCCAGTCACGCACGGCCCTGCGCCCCCTCTCCGGCCACATCACCCACTTCGAAGCCCTCGCTGCCGATGGCGCCTTCGGCTATTACCGCCTCACCGTGGAGCCCTGGCTGGCCTTTCTTGCCCATCGGCGGGATAGCTACGTCTTCCATGACATGTCGGTAATCGAGATCGTCGAATCCGTGTTTGCCGACTATCTCGGTCAGGCTAGCCTCAACCCGGCCTGGCGCTGGGCGCTCGCCGATGCCTCGCTGTATCGCAAGCGCTCGGTGTGCACCCAGTATCGCGAGAGCGATCTGGCCTTCGTGCAGCGCCTGATGGCCGAAGAGGGGCTGTATGCCTGGTTCGAGCACGCAAGCGGGGCGAGCGCCGCCGAGGCCAGCCACACGCTGGTGATTGCAGACCATATGGATGCCTTGGCGGACAACGCTCAGGCTTCGATCCGCTTTCACCGCTCCGACGCGACCGAGGCGGCTGATACGATCCAGCATCTGGTGTCGCAACGTGCGCTGGCAAGCCATGCGGTGGCGCTCGCGAGCTGGGATTACCGCAGCCTGGATGCGCGTCTCTCCAGTGCCCCGGGGCTGCCCGACGAGCAGGTCGCCAGCATGCCGCTGACCCGCTTCGATACGCCCGGCGCCTATGCCTGGCCCGATCGCGAAACGGGCGAGCGCTTCGCTCGCTGCCTGCAGGAGTCCATCGAGGCTCAGCGCCAGACACTGATCGGTGAAAGCGCCGTGCGCAGCCTCACCCCCGGCAGCCGTTTCACTTTGCTCGATCACTTCGATGCAGATGCGCCCGAGGCGCAGAACGAAGCGGATCGCAATCGTTACGCGGTGATTCGCGTCCGCCACCAGGCCCGCAACAATCTTGGGGCGAGTCTCACCGAGAAGCTCGCGAACACCTTCGGCGCGCTCACTCAACAGCCTGAGGCGCCGCTCTATCACAATAGTTTCACCCTTCTGCCTACCGCCCTGCCCTGGCGCGCGCCCCTGAGCACCGAGCAAGGGCGCTTGCTGCGCCCGCGCCCCAGCGTGCAGGGCACGCAGAGCGCGATCGTGGTGGGCGAAGCGGGCCAGCCGGTGCACACCGACCGCGACGGCCGCATCCGGCTGCAGTTTCATTGGCAGCGCGGCGGCCAGAGCCACAGCCGGCTGGCCGTGCCCTCGGGGGAGGACAACGCGCCGGCCAATGCCGGCAGCTGGAGCTGGGTGCGCGTGATGAGCCAGTGGGCCGGTGCCAACTGGGGCGCTTCTTTCGTGCCCCGTGTCGGCCAGGAGGTACTGGTCGCCTTTATCGAGGGTGATATCGATCGCCCGGTCGTCGTCGGCAGTCTTTACAACGGCCAGGGCGCCAATGCCGCACAGGGCAACCAGGTGGCCAGCGGCGCGGGGGTGGCCACGGGCAATGCACCGGCCTGGTTTGCGGGGGGCAGCGACGCCTCAGAAGATCGTCATTCCCGCGAAGGCGGGAATCCAGCGACTTCAAGTACCGGCCCGGGCCATGCCCACCCTGCCGTGCTCGCCGGCTTCAAGACCCAAGCGATGTCCGCCAGCCAGTCCGGCAACGGCGGATTCAATCAACTGGTCTTTGATCTCACGCCCAAGGAGCCACGCACCCAGCTGGCCACCACCCAGTTCGCCAGCAGCCTGAATCTGGGCGCGTTGCGTCATCAGTTCGACAACCAGCGCAAAGCTTTTCGCGGCCAGGGCGCGGAGCTCAGCACCCACGAGTCCGGAGCGCTGCGTGCCGGCAGCGGCCTCTTGCTCAGCACCGATGCACGCACCAATGCCACGGGCGCGCAGATGGACGCCAAGCTCGCCGGCACGCAACTCGACGCCGCCCACGGCCTCGTCAAGGCGCTCGCCGAATCCGCACAGAAACAGAAGGCCAGCCTCGAAGGCGAAGCCGCGCCCGACAAGCTCGCCGCAACTGAACAACTCGCCCACAGCCAGAACGTGCTGGGTGACTCTCAGTCCTCAGCACCCAGCCCTCAGTCCTCCGGCGAAGCCGGCTGGAGCGAGCCGATGATCACCGCCGAGTCCCCCGCCGGCATCGGCGCCCTCACCCCCAAAGACGCCATCCTCAACACCGGCAACACCCTCACGCTCGCCGCACAAGACATCCACCTCGCCGCCCAAGGCAAGAGCGCCTGGGCGGTGAAAGACGGCATCGCGCTCTACACCTACGGCAAAGCCTCCGATGGCAGCCGCCCGGTGCAAGACACAGGCCTCAAGCTCCACGCCGCGAAAGGCAAGCTCAGCGTGCAAGCGCAATCAGACAAGGCCGACTTCAACGCAGACAAGAAGGTGACGATCACCTCCACTACCAAGGATGTGCTGCTGCAGGGCAAGAACGACCTCGCGCTCACAGCAGGCGGCGCGTCGATACAGATCTCGGGCGGGAACATCACCCTGATTGCGCCGGGGAAGGTGGAACTGAAAGGGAGTCAGCGTATTTTCACGAGTGCGAAAAGTGCGACGCCATCACCGGTGAGTTTTATTCAATCCAGTCTCAATTTGTCTTCTGGCCCTCACTACCTTCGCTACCAAGCCTTGACCGTGCAAGGCGAGCCAATCAAGGGCGCCAACTACGTCATGCTCAGTCAAGACGGCAGCGTACTAGCATCAGGCCGCACTGACGCTCAAGGCCGCACACCACAAATCACCACCGAATTTGCGCAACGTGTGCAGCTCTTCCTGCAAGACGACGATCACCAGGGCTACCACGTGCAGCCTCAAGAAATCTAACCCAAGAGCTTCGATATGGCACACGGACAATTCTCTTTGTACTACTTGGATACCTACGGCGGCAGGCATGCAAGCGCGCAGACGCATTACCAAATCGTCAATGATGCAAACACGGAAATTACACGCGGCGTCACTGGAGCCAATGGAGAAACTGCGCAGTTTCCCAACACTAGTGCAACCAATCAGACATTCAAAATTAAAGTTCTGAACCCAGTCCTTGCCCGCTACGAAGACCCTGTAATTCGTGTGGAAGATCAAACCATTTCGCAATTACACATTGATGTGTTGGGCAGCAATGCTGCAGGGGCTATCACCGGGAAAGTGGCCCTACTGTCATTCCAGCGCGCGATGTTTGTGAACGCTGCCACCAACAAACCCATTGCCGGGGCCTCGTTCAAAGCGTTTATGGTGGACGACAAAGGCAAGCGTGTTCGCGCACGTGACGCAAAGTCAGGCCAGCTCATTGAAGGCAAAACCGATGCCAAGGGTTTGACAGAGCGTATTTGGTGCACAGATAGCGTGAGTTTTGAATTCACCTACCCAGGCACCCGTGCGCTGATTAAAACTGGATACCTTGAGCCCTTCGTACAGGGCGGCACATCAACCCATCACAACGTACCGTTTAAAACCATATCGGCGAACACTGCGCCGGATGCGAACCACACCGTGCCTTTGGCAGGCGTAACTTCGGCACCCGTGGTAGTCAACCCGCAGACACAAGAGTTGCTGGTCGTGCCGCGCAAAGACTTTGAAGACTTTGAGAAATTTAGCGGGCAGTTTGACGCTGTTCTGCGCACCAAACACCAAGCACAAGCAGACCTTGGCAAGGCACTAGAGTCGAGAGACGCCGATGCGGTCGCCGCTGCTGAAAAGGCCTTGGGTTTGGCGGAGGACAAGGTAAAAGAAACGTTAAACAAAAACTTTAAAAAGCTCACAGACATTCGAGAGGTCTACACCTTCGAAACCACCACCAGCGGAAAGCTCGACGGCAAGCCCAAAACGACGCTTCGTCGTCGCTACATCAATGAAGGCCACTATCTAAAGCTAAAAAACAACCGACTCAACCGTGAACAATTCAGCATCAAGCTCACGGTCAAAGACATAGACGGCACCACAAAAAAACAATACGAAGGCAAAGGCCACACCGCCATTGACGCTTCAAATAATCTGCAAAAAAACAATGCCGCTGCCAAAGCCAAAGCAGACAAAGAGGAAGCAGCAAAAAATACCGATGAAGCAAAAAAGGCTGCTGCCAAAAAATCTGCTGATGCGGCTAGAAAAGAAGCCTACTACGCGGACAAACCCGGCAAGGCCCCGCCGCCACGCACCCCATTAGGGGCCGGGGCCGTAGACCGCAATTTACTAACTAAATCCATGTCGAACATACTTGGCGAGCTCAAGACCAAGGGGCTCGATAAAAATGCCTACGGTACCCTAGACTTGCCCGGCTTCGGCGGGCAGCTGGCCGACAGCATTGAGTACAGCGAATCTTTTGACACCGACTACTCGGCACAGTGGCTGCGGCTGGTCGGAGCGGCAGGCGCACAAAGCCAAATGGACTGGCGCAAAGGCGCAGTGGGCATTAGCGGCAACCTGCAAGGCAAGGTAGTCGCTTGCGAAGGCAGCTACGCGATGCACTATGCCGTGCCCTCGCGTGCGGGCTGGCTCATGACATGCGGTGGCCAAGACATGGGCGCGATACGCGTCTACCTGGAACTTACGCTGTATGGTTTTGCGGGCGCCAAAGTGGCAATGGAGGGCAGCGCCACGCTCAAGTTCATACCAGGCGTCGGCCCGTCGCTTGAAGGAAAACCCCGTGATAAAGGCCCCAACTATACAAGCATGGTGAAGACCGCTTGGAAGGACAAAAACAAACCCATCAAACTGCCTTCCTTTGAAGCAGATGGCGAAAACACCGCAATGCCGGATGGCACGGGTGTCAAAGCCAGTGTGGATGCTTTCGCTGGTGCGGAAGCCGGCATCACCCCCAAAGGCAGCTTGCAGTGGCTACCGCCCGAGAAGAAAGACTTTGTCAGCTTTGCCGAAGTGGCGTTCGACTTCGCGCTCAGCGCAGGGATTGGCGCAAAAGCCAACTTTCACATGTACTACGCCCAAGGCAAATTCCGCTTCAAAGTAGCTGCTGGCGTGACCTTTGGCCCCGGTGCCAAAGGTGCGCTGGACTTTGCAGTGAACCTGGACCAGATGGCCGAAATGGTGAAGTGGCTGGCCATGCAGTTGCAGCACGTGGGCTTCAAGCAGCTGGTGTTTGTGGAGAAAGCTGCGTTTCAGGCATTGTCGCAAGTCTTGGTGAGGTTAATTGGCGAGCAAACTTCGCTGGGTCAGGCACTAAAAGAATCTGCACTACAGATTGACCAATCATTTAACAAAATGCTTAAGACTATTGACCGCTCCGATGACCGCAAAAAAATGCTCGATGGCATCATGCGCAATCCGCATTGGTTGGTGTACGCCCCTCCTGAGACGCGCGGCCCGCTCCTCTATCAGCTGACGCGTCACTGGGACTACGACCATATGAGCGATACCCCGGCGGTAAAAAGGGAGGGGACAGGCTACCTGCCCAATATCCACTATCTGGACAGGCGCAAGCAAGCCATCCTGAAGATATTGACGCCTGTGCAGCTCACCGCTGAATGGGAGAACGTGTTTCAGCACATGACACCCGCCGGGCAAAAACTCCCCTCTAAAATCCCAACGAAGCCGCGTGCTAAAAACGAAGCCCCCCGCAGCAGTGGAGAAGCCGAAGGTGACGTACTGCGCTTGCTGAACAACGGTCTGAATTTGAGCGACGACTTGCGGAAAGCCTTTGCCAACACCAACGCAGGCAACAATGCCGCCAACAAGGATATGGACAACCCCTACCTCACTACATTCTTTGAGATGAAAGCAAGGCTTAAAGGAAAGTTCCCTAAAGGTTACAAGGTGGCGATGAATGACACGCCATCCTTTAACATTTCTGGCCAAAAAACCAGCCCGTCGTTTACCGTTGCAAACCTTGATAACCCGGTAGGCTAATTATGCTCACACCACTCCCTTTACGCGCCCTAGGCATGAGCTTGGTGCTGTGCCTGGCCGCTTGCGAAGCATCCACCACCCCGCCCGCCAGTGGCACTAAAGCCCCTAGCCCCGAAGGCAGCGCCCTTCAAACCCTGATCGCCAAGACCAAAAAGAACTTGGTGTTTGTCGAAGGCGGCACATTCCAGATGGGCGATTTCGGCATGGTGCACAACGCTGCAAAGCTGCCCTACTACGGCGCGCTGGATACCATGCCACTGCACGAGGTAAAGCTGGATAGCTTCTCCATAGCTGCCTACAAGACAACGTATGAAGACTACGACATCTACACCGAAGCGACTGGGCAGAAGAAGATTGCGCAAGATCCGCGCGATCTCGAGTACAAACGTCGTACAGCGCCTGCTAGGGCTCGCTGGCAAGCCGCGCGAGACTATTGCCAATGGCTTGGCAAGCAAGTGGGCACGCCCATGGACTTGCCCACTGAGGCGCAATGGGAGTATGCCGCGCGTAACCGGGGCCAGATGGTGATCTATGCCACCGACAACGGCAAGATAGATGCGGGGCGCAATGTGCCAACTTATGAATGGCTGGAGGAACACAATCAAGCTGAAGGTGTTTATTCGTCTATGCATTCACTGTATGAAGTTGGACTATTTCCCCCGTCACCTTTAGGTCTATATGATCTGGTCTCCAACGGGCCGGACTGGACGCTGGATTGGTATGACGCGAAGTACTACGCGAACTCCCCTGTCCTCAACCCCAAGGGCCCTGCAACAGGCACCCAAAAAGTAACCCGCGGTCAAGATAATATGGAACCGGTAGCGATGGAGATGCGCGCAATGACTATGGTTCGATTGCCAATCGATCCGACAGGGGAATTTGCGGATTACGCCATGCGCTGTGTAGCCAATTCCGCGCAAAAAATTCAATAGCGATGAGCAAGACCAGGGTCAGGTCTTGAATTGAAGCATTTGTGTGCAAAGGCGAGAGCGCCCCGATGCGGATGCCGCCGGGCCCGCAACAATCTTGGGGCGAGTCTCACCGAG
>NZ_JABCSC020000008.1 GCF_012972705.2 Uliginosibacterium aquaticum
CCTCTCGCAAACGATGCAGCGCAGTAAGAAGCGTAGCAAAGAATGCAAAAGCCCGGAAACGGGATGCTCTTTAAAAAATAGAACAACCGATAGGTGTGGGTACTTGGTCAGAGTGGCTGTCTTCGGATAGCTGCAAAAATGATTGAGTACTCAACACAAAGTCAGTAATGAATTTGAGTTGAGCTTTGAAAAGATTGAACTTAAGAGTTTGATCCTGGCTCAGATTGAACGCTGGCGGCATGCCTTACACATGCAAGTCGAACGGATCAGAGGGGCTTGCTCCTCTGGTTAGTGGCGAACGGGTGAGTAAAGCATCGGAACGTACCCAGTTGTGGGGGATAACGTAGCGAAAGTTACGCTAATACCGCATACGCACTGAGGTGGAAAGCGGGGGACCGAAAGGCCTCGCGCAATTGGAGCGGCCGATGTCGGATTAGCTAGTTGGTGAGGTAAAGGCTCACCAAGGCGACGATCCGTAGCTGGTCTGAGAGGACGACCAGCCACACTGGAACTGAGACACGGTCCAGACTCCTACGGGAGGCAGCAGTGGGGAATTTTGGACAATGGGCGAAAGCCTGATCCAGCCATGCCGCGTGAGTGAAGAAGGCCTTCGGGTTGTAAAGCTCTTTCAGACGGAAAGAAATCTTTCGGGTGAATATCCCGGAAGGATGACGGTACCGTAAGAAGAAGCACCGGCTAACTACGTGCCAGCAGCCGCGGTAATACGTAGGGTGCGAGCGTTAATCGGAATTACTGGGCGTAAAGCGTGCGCAGGCGGTTGCATAAGACAGATGTGAAATCCCCGGGCTCAACCTGGGAACTGCGTTTGTGACTGTGTAACTAGAGTACGGTAGAGGGGGGTGGAATTCCTGGTGTAGCAGTGAAATGCGTAGATATCAGGAGGAACATCGATGGCGAAGGCAGCCCCCTGGACCTGTACTGACGCTCATGCACGAAAGCGTGGGGAGCAAACAGGATTAGATACCCTGGTAGTCCACGCCCTAAACGATGTCGACTAGTTGTTCGGGAAGGTGACTTCTTGAGTAACGTAGCTAACGCGTGAAGTCGACCGCCTGGGGAGTACGGCCGCAAGGTTAAAACTCAAAGGAATTGACGGGGACCCGCACAAGCGGTGGATGATGTGGATTAATTCGATGCAACGCGAAAAACCTTACCTACCCTTGACATGCCTGGAAGTCTGCAGAGATGCGGATGTGCCTTCGGGAACCAGGACACAGGTGCTGCATGGCTGTCGTCAGCTCGTGTCGTGAGATGTTGGGTTAAGTCCCGCAACGAGCGCAACCCTTATCATTAGTTGCTACGCAAGGGCACTCTAATGAGACTGCCGGTGACAAACCGGAGGAAGGTGGGGATGACGTCAAGTCCTCATGGCCCTTATGGGTAGGGCTTCACACGTCATACAATGGTCGGTACAGAGGGTTGCCAAGCCGCGAGGTGGAGCTAATCCCAGAAAGCCGATCGTAGTCCGGATTGGAGTCTGCAACTCGACTCCATGAAGTCGGAATCGCTAGTAATCGCGGATCAGCATGTCGCGGTGAATACGTTCCCGGGTCTTGTACACACCGCCCGTCACACCATGGGAGTGGGTTTCACCAGAAGCAGGTAGCCTAACCGTAAGGAGGGCGCTTACCACGGTGGGATTCATGACTGGGGTGAAGTCGTAACAAGGTAGCCGTATCGGAAGGTGCGGCTGGATCACCTCCTTTCTAGAGCAAAGCTCTGGTCAAGTATCCACAACCTATCGGTTGTTTGATTAAGCAGTAGGGACTGGGAACACAAGCTCATTTAGAAATAAATAGCTTGCCTGAACACTGGCGCCCGGTCTGATACGGATCGGGTCAGTAGCTCAGTCGGTTAGAGCACCGTCTTGATAAGGCGGGGGTCGTAGGTTCGATTCCTACCTGACCCACCACAGAATGCGTGAAATCATGCATTGGGGGATTAGCTCAGCTGGGAGAGCACCTGCTTTGCAAGCAGGGGGTCGTCGGTTCGATCCCGTCATCCTCCACCAAGTCTCTGACTGAAGTACCTAAGTGGTGATTAAGCCATGCGCAGCGAGACTGCACATAGCCTAATCACTCTTTATGAGTGATCGGTTGTACTGCTCTTTAAAAATCTGGAAGGCAAATTAAACATCGATTGAAAGTCGATTGCAGGCAACTGCATGAAACAGACAATCGAATGGGTAGTGATTGCATCGGATTGTTGTTTGCGAACCAGCGGCAACAGTCCAACATAAACGATGTACTAGTTCGCCTGTAACTTCCTGGGAGTCTGACAAGATGACCCAGGGTTCAAAGTTATAGGATCAAGCGACTAAGTGCACGTGGTGGATGCCTTGGCGATTACAGGCGATGAAGGACGTGCAAGCCTGCGAAAAGCTGCGGGGAGCTGGCAATGAAGCTTTGATCCGCAGATGTCCGAATGGGGAAACCCACCTCGTAAGAGGTATCCCTGACTGAATACATAGGTCAGTGGAAGCGAACCGGGAGAACTGAAACATCTAAGTACCCCGAGGAAAAGAAATCAACCGAGATTCCCTGAGTAGTGGCGAGCGAACGGGGAAGAGCCTGTACGTGATAATTCAATTGTTAGCAGAACGGTCTGGAAAGTCCGGCGATAGTGGGTGATAGCCCCGTATGCGAAAACAATTGGATGGTACTGAGCGTACGACAAGTAGGGCGGGGCACGAGAAACCCTGTCTGAATATGGGGGGACCATCCTCCAAGGCTAAATACTCGTAATCGACCGATAGTGAACCAGTACCGTGAGGGAAAGGCGAAAAGAACCCCGGGAGGGGAGTGAAATAGATCCTGAAACCGCGTGCATACAAACAGTGGGAGCCTCGTAAGGGGTGACTGCGTACCTTTTGTATAATGGGTCAGCGACTTACGTTGTGTGGCGAGCTTAACCGAATAGGGGAGGCGTAGCGAAAGCGAGTCTGATAAGGGCGAATCAGTCGCACGGCGTAGACCCGAAACCAGATGATCTATCCATGGCCAGGATGAAGGTGCGGTAACACGTACTGGAGGTCCGAACCCACTAACGTTGAAAAGTTAGGGGATGAGCTGTGGATAGGGGTGAAAGGCTAAACAAATCTGGAGATAGCTGGTTCTCCCCGAAAACTATTTAGGTAGTGCGTCGTACGGACACTTGCGGGGGTAGAGCACTGTAATCGTTGAGGGGGTCATTGCGATCTACCTCGCGATAGCAAACTCCGAATACCGCAAAGTGATATACGGCAGACAGACAGTGGGTGCTAACGTCCATTGTCAAGAGGGAAACAACCCAGACCGCCAGCTAAGGTCCCAAATGCATAGTTAAGTGGAAAACGAGGTGGGAAGGCATAGACAGCTAGGAGGTTGGCTTAGAAGCAGCCACCCTTTAAAGAAAGCGTAATAGCTCACTAGTCGAGTCGTCCTGCGCGGAAGATGTAACGGGGCTCAAACTATGAACCGAAGCTGCGGATGCGTACTTAGTACGTGTGGTAGGGGAGCGTTCCGTAAGCCTGTGAAGGTGGATCGAGAGGTCTGCTGGAGGTATCGGAAGTGCGAATGCTGACATGAGTAGCGATAAAACGAGTGAAAAGCTCGTTCGCCGAAAGCCCAAGGTTTCCTACGCAACGTTCATCGGCGTAGGGTTAGTCGGCCCCTAAGGCGAGGCAGAAATGCGTAGTCGATGGGAAACAGGTGAATATTCCTGTACCGATTCTTGATGCGATGGGGGGACGGAGAAGGTTAGGCCAGCCAGGCGTTGGATGTCCTGGTTCAAGCCCGTAGTCGTGCCCGGTAGGCAAATCCGCCGGGCTTAGATGAGAGGTGATAACGAGTCTGCTTGCAGACGAAGTGGTTGATACCCTGCTTCCAGGAAAAGCCTCTAAGCTTCAGTCAAGAATCGACCGTACCGCAAACCGACACAGGTGGGCAGGTTGAAAATACCAAGGCGCTTGAGAGAACTCAGGAGAAGGAACTCGGCAAATTGATACCGTAACTTCGGGAGAAGGTATGCCTCTGTAGCTTGTAGATGAACAATCGAAGGGCGAAGAGGCCGCAGAGAATCGGTGGCTGCGACTGTTTATTAAAAACACAGCACTCTGCAAACACGAAAGTGGACGTATAGGGTGTGACGCCTGCCCGGTGCCGGAAGGTTAAGTGATGGGGTGCAAGCTCTTGATCGAAGCCCCGGTAAACGGCGGCCGTAACTATAACGGTCCTAAGGTAGCGAAATTCCTTGTCGGGTAAGTTCCGACCTGCACGAATGGCGTAACGATGGCCACACTGTCTCCTCCTGAGACTCAGCGAAGTTGAAATGTTTGTGAAGATGCAATCTCCCCGCGGCTAGACGGAAAGACCCCATGAACCTTTACTGCAGCTTTGCATTGGACTTTGACGGGACTTGTGTAGGATAGGTGGGAGGCTATGAGACCGGGACGCTAGTTCCGGAGGAGCCGTCCTTGAAATACCACCCTGGTGTCGTTGAGGTTCTAACCTTGGTCCGTGAATCCGGATCGGGGACCGTGCATGGTAGGCAGTTTGACTGGGGCGGTCTCCTCCCAAAGAGTAACGGAGGAGTACGAAGGTCTTCTAGGTACGGTCGGACATCGTACTGATAGCGCAATGGCAAAAGAAGGCTTGACTGCGAGACCCACAAGTCGAGCAGGTGCGAAAGCAGGTCATAGTGATCCGGTGGTTCTGTATGGAAGGGCCATCGCTCAACGGATAAAAGGTACTCTGGGGATAACAGGCTGATTCCGCCCAAGAGTTCACATCGACGGCGGAGTTTGGCACCTCGATGTCGGCTCATCACATCCTGGGGCTGTAGCCGGTCCCAAGGGTATGGCTGTTCGCCATTTAAAGTGGTACGCGAGCTGGGTTTAAAACGTCGTGAGACAGTTTGGTCCCTATCTGCCGTGGGCGTTGGAAGTTTGAGGGGGCCTGCTCCTAGTACGAGAGGACCGGAGTGGACGGATCTCTGGTGTACCGGTTGTGACGCCAGTCGCATTGCCGGGTAGCTAAATCCGGAAGAGATAAACGCTGAAAGCATCTAAGCGTGAAACTCGCCTCAAGATGAGACTTCCCTGGGACTTCGAGTCCCCTGAAGGGTCGTTCAAGACCAGGACGTTGATAGGTCAGGTGTGGAAGCGCAGTAATGCGTTAAGCTAACTGATACTAATTGCCCGTGCGGCTTGATCCTATAACCCTGAACACATTACAAGCGAACCCGACTTTTACGTCGGATACACATCGCGCAATCATCACCCATACCAATTTGCCTTCCAGCACACCTTCGTGACCCAAGCAACGCGCTCGCGTCACGAAGCACAAGTTATAGTCTGACGACCATAGCGTTTCGGCTCCACCCCTTCCCATCCCGAACAGGACCGTGAAACGAAACCGCGCCGATGATAGTGTGGTCCGCCCATGCGAAAGTAGGTCATCGTCAGACTACCC